>NZ_CP146520.1:1575000-2775000 GCF_051861805.1 Segatella copri
TGAATTCTTCCGCAACATCTGGATGGTGGAGAAGGTGAGAAAGAACTTTGATGAGGATGAAATCGAAATCCTCCGTCGTATCTATCGTGAGGGAAAAGATGCATGTGAGTTTGATATCGACAATGTAGATCTGGTTGCCGACATTACTCATTATTGTATCAAGGGCTTGGAAGTACCTTTCATCTATGGCCGTTTGGGACATGGCATGAATGTGGAGGCAAGCAAGCCGTTGGTTGCCAAGGTGGTTTATGGCGCCTTGGGTAAATCGGGATTGAAACTGTAATCGCAATCGTTCAAGGTTGATAGATGTTTCCCGATTGTGCAATCGTTCATAAGAAAAACAATTTGATCATTCATTGATTATTCAAATAGATCATTAATTTAATAAATACAAAAAGAAATGGGATTATTAACAGGTAAGACAGCCCTTGTAACAGGTGCTGCTCGCGGCATCGGTAAGGCTGTCGCAATGAAATTTGCTTCTGAGGGTGCTAACATCGCATTCACAGACCTCGTACTCAATGATGATATGGCTGCTGGCTTGGAGGCTACACGCAAGGAGATTGAGGCTCTCGGCGTAACATGCCGTGCGTACGCTGGTAACGCTGCTGACTTCGAGGAGACAGAGAAGACTGTGAAGCAGATTCATGCTGATTTCGGTTCTATCGATATTCTCGTTAACAACGCTGGTATCACTAAGGATGGCTTGATGCTCCGTATGTCTGAGGCTCAGTGGGATGCTGTATTGAACGTAAACTTGAAGTCTGCTTTCAACTTTATCCACGCTTGCTCTCCTATCATGCTCCGTCAGCGCAGCGGTTCTATCATCAACATGGCTTCTGTGGTAGGTGTTCATGGTAACGCAGGTCAGTGCAACTATGCAGCTTCTAAGGCTGGTATGATTGCTTTGGCTAAGTCTATCGCTCAGGAGTTGGGTCCTAAGGGTGTTCGTGCCAACGCTGTAGCTCCTGGCTTCATCGAGACAGCCATGACAGCTCAGTTGCCAGAGGAAATCCGTAAGGACTGGATGAAGAAGATTCCTTTGCGCCGTGGTGGTCAGACAGAGGATATCGCTAACGTTTGTCTCTTCCTCGCTTCTGATATGTCTAGCTACGTAAGTGGTCAGGTTATTCAGATCGACGGTGGTATGAACATGTAATCTATTGGCATCTGTTTTAACAACAACATGCAGGTAGTTTACGAAGACAACCATATAATTATCGTCTCTAAGAGAAGTGGTGAAATCGTGCAGGGCGACAAGACCGGCGATGAGCCTCTCTCAGAGACGGTAAAACAGTATATCAAGGAGAAATACCAGAAACCGGGTAATGTATTCCTGGGTGTGGTGCATCGACTTGACCGTCCGGTTTCGGGACTCGTGGTGTTTGCCAAGACTTCGAAGGCACTGAGCCGACTGAACACCATGTTCAGGGATGGCGAGGTTCACAAGACCTATTGGGCGATTGTGAAGAACATGCCGAAGGAGACCGAGGCGACATTGACCCATTGGATTGTAAGAAACGAGAAGCAGAACAAGAGCTACGCTTACGACCATGAGGTGAAGAACTCGAAGAAGGCGATATTGAAGTATAAGGTGATAGGTCATACCGATCATTATACACTTCTGGAAGTGAACCTGATGACGGGAAGACATCATCAGATCAGATGTCAGTTGGCTAAGATGGGATGCCCTATCAAGGGCGACCTGAAATACGGTTCCCCTCGCAGCAATGCTGACGGCAGTATCTCGCTTCTTTCGCACAGGGTAGAGTTTGTGCATCCCGTATCGAAGGAAACCATCGTGGTGGAGGCTCCTCTGCCAGATGACAACTTATGGAGAGCTATCGCCCCTTGATGAATGTCGGGGGGAGTTAGTTTCTCATGATTCTCACAGAGATGATGGAATCCCTAGGAATTCATCATACTCCAAATACTAACTTGTTGATTCGTTCTGAATATTTTTAGTAAAATAACATGCTTATGAAGAAGTATGCGAAGTGGGTGGGTGTGGCACTTCTGATTCCATTCCTGCTTATCATATTGTTGGCTGTGTTGCTTTACTTGCCTCCTGTACAGAATTGGGCGGTGAAGCAAGTAGCTTCTTATGCTTCTGAATCGACGGGCATGGATATTTCTGTAAAGGAAGTAAAGCTTGTCTTCCCTCTTAAGCTGGGAGTGGAAGGTGTAAAGGTTTTGCAACCAGTCGATTCGCTCAGGAACAGCCCTAACTTAACTTTAAGAAACAGAAAAGATACCGTAGCCGACATCCAGAAGATGGTGGTAGATGTGCAATTGCTACCACTCTTCAGTAATCAGGTAATGGTAGACGAACTGAACTTCACGAAGATGAAGGTGAATACCACCAATTTCATCCACGAGGCCCGTATCAAGGGCGATGTGGGCAAACTCCAGTTGAAGGCACATGGCATAGACCTGGGCAAGGAGCGTGTGAACGTGAACCATGCGCTTATAGCAGATGCCAGACTATCGGTGGAACTCAGCGATACCGTTCCGCCAGATACCACGCCAAGCAGCAACTACTGGAAAATCAGCATACAGCAGCTGAAACTAAAGAACACCGACTTTACCTTACACATGCCTGGAGATACCCTCCAGGTGAATGCTTACATGGGTGATGCGTTGGCTCGCACCACCTATCTCGACCTGTATAAAGGTCTCTACCAGATAAGACATCTGGATTGGAAGAACGGCAGGGTGAACTACGATCAGAATTACGTGCGTCCTGTTTCGGGAATGGACTTCAACCATCTTGCCTTCTCGGATATGGCATTGAAGGCTGACTCCTTCTATTTCTGTGATTCCAGGCTTGATATCAAGATTAAGGAAGCCAAACTGAAAGAGAAGTGCGGCTTGAAGATAGACCAGCTTGCTGGCCGCTTTGTGATGGATTCGTTGAAGATGCAGCTGCTGGATATGGCACTTCGCACGCCGGTTTCCAACCTGCAGGCTTCCGTAGATATGGATTTGAATGCCTTTGACGAGAAAGCGCCAGGAAAGCTGATGGCCCAGGTGAAGGGATCCCTGGGTCGTTCAGACCTCTTCCTCTTCGTGGGCGATGCGTTGCCGAAACCAATGAAGAACCGTTGGCCTTACTATCCGATGAAACTGGAAGGCACCTTCAAGGGCAACATGCAGCGTGCCGCTTTCTCGGGAGTGAAGATAGATTTGCCAACCGTCTTCCAGTTGACCTCTGATGGCGTCATCGCCAATATGCACGATATGGATCGCTTCAAGGCAAACATCAACCTGAAGGCGAAGACCTATAATTTAGGTATGGTTACCGCCATGCTCGACCCGTCGCTGATGCAGGAAATCCGCATACCAAACGGCATCGGCATCCAGGGCAATCTGAAGATGGACGGTACAAAATATGGAGCCAAGCTGGCGCTTACCGAGGGTGGGGGAAGCATGAAGGTAGATGCTACCGTCGATGCCAAGACCCGCAAGGATGGAAGTATCGACATGAATCGCCTGGCTTATCAGGCTAGAATCCATGCGCGCAATATCCATGCGCAGCATTTCCTGCCAAAACAGGAACTCTATACCTTTACCGGAGATGTGGAGGCCAGGGGTATGGGCACCGACTTCCTCTCGCCAAGAACCCGATTGGTGGCAAAGGCGAAGGCAAGCCAGTTGCATTATGGCAAGTATAACCTCCATCATGTATTGGCAGGCGCACAGATAGCCAATGGTAAGATTCACGCCAAGCTGGATAGCAAGAACGAACTGCTGGATGGCGTGATTTCGGTAGATGCCCTGGCTAGTACCAAGAAATTGCAGGCTACTTTGGTAGCCGACGTGCGCCATGCTGATATGTATGAGTTGCAGGTTACCAAGAAGCCGGTTTCAGCATCGCTTTGCGGGCATATTGATATGCATTCTGACTTGAAGGACAGTCATCAGGTTTGGGCTTTGATGGATGATATCACGATACGTACGCCAGACAGTATCTATCGTCCGGGCGGTATGAATGTAGATATCAAGACCAGCAGGGATACTACCCATGCCATTGCCGCATGTGGCGATTTCCGTCTGAACATGGATGCACATGGTGGCTATGAGAAGCTTCTGGACCAGGTGATGGGATTGAAGAAAGAACTGGTTTCCCAATTCAAGAACCATCATATTGACCAGGTGAAGATTCGAAACAGTTTCCCGCTTGGTCATATCTATCTCACTACGGGAAAGAATAACTTCATCTCGCGCTTCATCCAGTATATGGGATACAACTTCAAGTCGGCGGAGATGGATTTCAATTCTTCTCCTGTAGCCGGACTTGAGGGTTATCTCAACATCGATTCGCTGGTGGCCAGCGGCATGCAGATAGATACCATCCGTGCCACGGTTCATACCCAGTCGGACACCATCCGCTATTCGGCTCGCATACAGAACAACAGGAATAATCCGCAGTATGTGTTCCGTGCCCTGCTGGATGGAGAGGTGCAGGATTTGGGTTCCAACCTGAAGGCACGTATCTATGATGCCAATAACCGCCTGGGAGTGGACGTGGGTCTGGCTGCCATGTTGCAGCCTAACGGTGTGAAGCTTACCCTTATTGACCCGCATCCGGTGTTGGGATACAAGAAATTTACAGCCAATGAGGATAACTATCTGATGTTGGCTGACGATGGCCGTGTATCTGCCAACCTGGTGTTGAGAGGGTCGGGTGGCATGGGTATGCGTGTTTATTCCAACGATGAGAACGAAGATGCATTGCAGGATATCACTGTCAGCATGAGCCAGTTTAATCTCGACAAGGTGCTGAGTGTGATTCCTTATATGCCGGATATTTCGGGTATCATGGATGGTGACTTCCACGTGATACAGACCAAGGATGAGTTGTCGGTATCTTCTAACCTGAAGATAGACAACATGGTATACGAGAAATGTCCGATGGGCAATGTGGGTTCTGAATTCACCTATATGCCAAAGAGCGACGGATCGCACTATGTGGATGGTATCCTGACCTATAATGGCGAGGAAGTAGCCACGGTTACGGGTACCTACAAGTCAGGAGGCGCAGGCGAGCTCGATGCCGAAGTCGGTTTGGAGCGACTGCCTCTGCACTTTATCAACGGTTTTATTCCCGACCAGCTGATGGGTCTGAAGGGATATGGAGAAGGCAAGCTGACCATGAAGGGAGCGTTGAGCAACCTGGATATGGATGGCGAGGTATATCTGGATTCTGCTTATCTGGTGAGTGTGCCATACGGCATCTCCATGCGATTTGCAAATGACCCAGTGCGCATCATCGACAGTAAGCTGCTCTTCGAGAACTTCATGATGTATGCCAACAACGAGAGTCCGCTGAATATTCAGGGCGACTTGGATTTCACGAATGTGGAGAACATGAAACTCAATGTGCGCATGCGTGCCCAGAACTTCCTGCTCATCGATGCCAAGGAGAATGCCCGTTCGGAGGCTTTCGGAAAGGCGTATGTCAACTTCTATGGCAGTATGCAGGGAGCCTTGAACAATCTGAAGATGATGGGTAAGATAGATGTGTTGGGCAAGACCGATATGACCTACGTACTGCGTGAGTCGGAGTTGACCACCGATACCCAATTGGAAGAACTGGTGAAGTTCACCGATTTCAAGAGTGGTAAGCAGGTGGTGGTAGCCAAGCCAACCCTGGAGGGTTTCGATATGCTGATGAGCATCTCCATCGATGAGTCTGCCCATATCCTGTGTGCTCTGAATGCAGAGAAGACCAACTATGTGGATTTGTTGGGTGGTGGCGACTTGCAGATGAGATATAATACGGTGGATGGCATCCGTCTGACGGGTAGATACACCCTGAGTGATGGCGAGATGAAATACTCGCTGCCTATCATTCCGCTGAAGACCTTTGATATCCAGGATGGAAGTTACATCCAGTTTACCGGCGATCCATTCAATCCTACCTTGAGCATCACGGCTACGGAGAACATCAAGACCACCGTGAATGAAGGTGAGGGCAGTGGACGATCAGTGGATTTCATCTGTGGTGTGAAACTGAGTCAGACTCTGGAAAAGCCGGGCATCCAGTTTATCATCTCCGCGTCGAACGACCAGACCGTGCAGGATGAGTTGAATTCGATGAGCGTTGAGGAGCGGGGCAAGATAGCCATCACGATGTTGGCATCCGGCATGTATCTGGCGAGTGGTTCAACGAGTTCGTTCTCGATGAATAGTGCCCTGACTTCCTTCCTCAATTCGGAAATCAACAATATCGCAGGTACAGCCATGCGAAGCATCGGACTCGATGTGGGCATGACGGTAGATAACCAGACCAATGCGGCGGGTTCCGTGCATACCGACTACAACTTCAAGTTTGCCAAGCGATTCTTCAACAATCGTCTGAGCTTCACAGTGGGCGGACAGGTTTCTACGGGAGCCGAGTTGGATAATGCGAATTACAACAAGAACGAATCGTTCTTCAACAATGTCGAGGTGCAGTATCGTCTGAACGAAGGTGCCAGCATGTATGTGCGTGCCTTCTACAACGCAAACACCTACGATTGGCTGGAAGGACAGATTGGCGAATATGGTGCCGGTTTCACCTGGCGCAGAAAGCTCTCGAAGTTCACGGATATCTTCCGTTTGAAGGCAGACAAGCAGGATTCCGAACTCATGCCGAATTCAAGAATGAAGAGGGATTCCGTCAGTAAAGATTCAATTAAAAACAAGTAATCATGAGAAAAGAGAATAGACTTCACCTTATTATATATATGGCAGCATCCACGATGCTGTCATCCCTCCTCTTTACGGGGTGCTCCTCTACGAGTGCCCTGAAGGAAGGCGAGCAGCTTTTTGCGGGATTGAAGCCTATCGAATATACCAACTACGAGGAGAACAGCTATGCCGACTCTGTGAAGGAGGAGATGGAGTATGCCCTGGCATCCGCTCCTACGGGTGCCTTTATGGGTAGCAGCTATTACCGCACCCCATTCCCGGTGCGTCTGTGGATATGGAATGCTTTCTCGCCATCGGATAATGGACTTTCCCGATGGATAACCAAGGTGTTCGGATCCAAGCCTAAGCTGATGGAGAATGTGAATCCGCAGTTGCGTGCGCAGGTGGCTGAGCACCAGTTAGATAAATACGGCTATTTCAATGGAAAGGTGGATTATGAGGTGCAGACCCAGAGCAATCCGAAGGAGGCAAAGGTGGCTTATAAGGTTGATATGGGCCATCTCTGGCGCCTGGATTCCGTAGCTTATCTCAATTTCCCGGAGCATGGCAGGCAACTCATCGATTCCACCATGTCGCAGGCGCTTATCAGAAAGGGTAGTCCTTTCAATGTCTCGAAACTGGAGCAGGAGCGCCAGCGACTGACCCGACTTTTCCGTAATCATGGCTATTATTTCTATCAGAACAGTTATGCTTCCTATCTTGCCGATACGGTGAATGTGCCGGGCAAGGTGAATGTGCGACTCTCGATGGTTGACAGCATCGAACCGGAAGCCAAGCGACAGTGGTATATCGGCAACATCAACATCAACTTCAAGAAACAGTTTATGGAGGAGATGACCGATTCCTTCGTGCGTCGATATCTGAGCTTCCGGTATGCAGGCAAGAAGATGCCGATTCGTGCAGGTGTGGTGCTCCGCGAGCTGAAGCTGCGACCACGCAAGCTCTATATGGTGGATGATGAGACCACGGCGAAGGCAGGATTGCAGTCGATGGGACTCTTCAGTTATACCAACCTGCAGTTTGTGCCCCGATCTACCCAGACCTTGGATAGTTTGGGAAATGTGCAATATTGCGATACCCTGGATGCCAACATCGACCTGGTGTTCGACAAGCCATACGATTTCTATATCGAGGCGAATGCCAAGGGCAAGACCACGGGTAGAGTAGGACCGGAGCTCGTGGTGGGTTTAACCAAGCGCAATGCCTTCCGTGGAGGAGAGAAACTGGATATCAACTTTCATGGAGCGCACGAGTGGCAGACCATCACCGGACAGGGCGGCAGTTCTAACAAGATCAATTCCTATGAGTTCGGTTCAGATGTCTCCGTATCCTTCCCAAGCATCATCACGCCTTGGAATGCCTTCCGCACCATGGCGCAGAACGAGCGCAGGTTTCGCAGGGGACACATCCCACGCAGATATTACGGTACTCCAACCACCACGGTGAAGGCATCCATGAACGTATTGAACCGTGCCGGCTATTTCCGCAGACATGTGGCTGGAGGCGAGTTGACCTACGATTGGGCCACTTCCTATCAGCATCGCCATTCGTTCAGTCCGCTGATTCTCTCGTATGAGTATATGAACTCCTCTTCGGCAAAGTTTGACAGTATCCTGGCAAACAATACGTATATCGCAACTACGATGGCCGACCGCTTTGTGCCTAAGATGAGTTACACCTATACCTATCGCAGTGCGCAGAAATACCGCAGTCCTATCGTATGGTCTACCACGGTGAGTGAGGCGGGTAACATCCTGTCGCTGGGTTATCTTGCCAGTGGCAGGAAATGGAACAAGGAGGGCAAGACGCTCTTTAAGAACGAGTATTCCCAGTTCTTCAAGGTGGAGACAGATTTCGTGAAATACTGGCGTATCAACGAGAACTCTACGTTGGTGGGACATTTGAACGGCGGCGTTATCTGGAGTTATGGCAATTCCGATACGGCTCCTTATACCGAGATGTTCTATGTGGGCGGTGCCAACAGCATCCGTGCCTTCAATGTGCGTGGCGTTGGTCCGGGAGAGCAGAACTACAGTGCCGTAGGAAACAAGTATGCCAACATCCTTCGCACGGGCGACATCAAGTTGCAGGCAAACCTGGAGTATCGTCCTAAAATCTGGGGCGACCTTTATGGCGCCTTGTTCCTGGATGCCGGAAACGTATGGATGAAGGATGCCGATTTCTCGGAGTATGAGGCATTCAAGTTCAACAGGTTCTATAAGCAGCTTGCCGTGGGCACGGGTCTGGGTATCCGTTACGACATGGGCATGTTTGTGGTGCGTGTGGATTGGGGTATCGGTTTGCATCTGCCGTATGATACCGGCAAGAGCGGATTCTACAATATCCCAAGCTTCAAGAAGAACCAGAGTCTTCATCTTGCCGTGGGTTATCCATTCTAAAGCAAGTTTGCCCCACACGCCCTGAAAGGGCAGAAGCACCTAGCCCAGGGCATCGCCCTGGGTCTTGAAGGCCAATAATAATGCGCCCTGAAAGGGCAAAAGCCTCCAATTTTAGCGTGTAAATCTCCACAAAACATTTAAATGTTGGTATAAATCAAAAAAAAGTAGGAAAACTTGTCGTTAGGTGCGTTTTTTTTATTACTTTTGCAGTGTTTAAGATATAAACTATCAACTATTAAATAAAAAAAGATTATATGAAACCTACATTATTGCTTTTGGCTGCTGGAATGGGTAGCCGTTATGGTGGTTTGAAACAGCTCGATGGTCTGGGCCCAAATGGTGAGACAATCATGGACTACAGCATCTACGATGCTATTCAGGCTGGTTTTGGAAAGATTGTTTTCGTTATCCGCAAGGATTTCGAGGATCAGTTCCGTGAGAAAATCCTCTCTAAGTACGAGGGTCATATCCCTGCAGAGCTTTGCTTCCAGGCATTGGACGATCTGCCAGAAGGATTCAGCGTACCAGAAGGTCGTGAGAAGCCATGGGGTACAAACCATGCAGTGTTGATGGCTAAGGACATCATCAAGGAGCCATTCTGCGTTATCAACTGTGATGACTTCTACAACCGTGACTGCTTCATGGTTATCGGTAAGTTCCTCTCTGAGCTTCCAGAGGGTAGCACCAACAAGTATGCTATGGTAGGTTTCCGCGTAGGTAACACCCTGAGCGAGAATGGTACCGTGGCTCGTGGTATCTGCTCTAAGGATGAGAACGAGAACCTGACTACTTGTGTAGAGCGCACCGAGATTATGCGTATCAACGGTGAGGTTTCTTACAAGGACGAGGAAGGCAAGTGGGTTGCCATCGGCGACAATACTCCTGTTTCCATGAATGTATGGGGCTTCACTCCAGACTACTTCGATCACAGCGAGGCTTACTTCAAGGAGTTCTTGAGCGATCCTAAGAACATGGAGAACAAGAAGGCTGAGTTCTTTATCCCATTGATGGTTAACAAGCTCATCAACGAGGGTACATCTACCGTGAAGGTGCTCGATACAACAAGCAAGTGGTTTGGTGTAACTTACGCTGCTGACCGTCAGAGCGTGGTTGACAAGATCCAGAGCCTCATCGACGAGGGTGTATATCCAAACAAGCTCTTCTAATTCAAGTAGATGGATATCAATTTAAATAAGATAACAGATCAGGAAGCCGCTATTCTCCGTGAGATGATAGCGGCTTCTCAGCATATTGTCATCTGCGCCCATAAGTCGCCGGATGGTGATGCCATCGGTTCGTCCCTGGGATGGGCCTATTATTTGCGTTCTCTGGGCAAGGCTCCTGTCATCTGTGTGCCTGATATGATTCCTGATGCCCTTTCCTGGATGCCGGGATGTGGTGATATTCTGCGCTATGACAAGCGTCCAGAGCAGGTGCAGAAGGTCTTTGATGAGGCCGACCTCGTGTGCTGTCTTGATTTCGGAAGTGTGGGTCGTCTCGACGAGATGGACCCTGTGCTGATGGGATGCAAGGCCCGGAAAGTGGTGATAGACCATCATCTGGCTCCTAACCTGGAGGTGGATCTGAAGATTTCTGATCCGCATGCCAGCAGTGCCAGCGAGTTGGTATTCCGGGTAATATGGCAGTTGGGCGGTTTCCCTGAGTTGGATAAGACCTGGGCTACCTGCGTTTACTGCGGTATGATGACGGATACGGGTGGATTCACCTATAATTCCTCTAATCCGGATATCTACTATATCATCTGCCAGCTCCTTACCAAGGGCATCGACAAGGATAAGATCTATCGCAATGTCTTCAACAATGCCCGTGTATCTGCAGTAAGATTCCGTGGTCATCTGATGAACGAGAAACTGCAGGTCATCGAGTCGCTCCATGCCAGTTACTATACGGTAACCCGCAAGGAACTGAAGCAGTATGATTTCATCAAGGGCGACCTGGAGGGTCTGGTGAATGTGCCGCTTACCATCAAGGGCCACAAGCTTTCCATCTCTCTTCGTGAGGATACGGATATTGACAACCGCGTGTTGGTAAGTCTCCGTTCGGTGGATGATTTCCCATGCAACAAGATGGCAGAGCAGTTCTTCAATGGCGGTGGCCATCGCAATGCTTCGGGTGGCAAGTTGCTTTGCAGCATCGAGGAGGCAGAGAAGATAGCACAGAAAGCCATTCTGGCTTTTGCTGATTTATTGAAGTAGGAATGCTTTTGTTTTTTCGTTAGAAATAGCTTAAAAAATAAGAAAACAACGCTGAAAGGGGTGTCAGGATGATAATAAGTGATAAATAATAATAAAATCGTCCTCTTCCTCTCGGTGTTGTCTTTTCTTTTTTGTACCTTTGCCGAATAAATCAGATTTTTATAATAATAATGAAGAAATTTTTATTTGCTATAATGGCTTTTGCGGCTCTTTTCTCGCTTGCCGCATGTAATGATACGGAGACTTATAAGGAGCAGCGTGACCGCGAGTTGGACTCTATCAGCTCTTTCCTGCGCCACGAGAATGTGAAGGTGATTTCTGAGGAAGAGTTCAAGAGTCGTTGGGAAAAGAAGCAGAAGGACAATAGCGTGGTTCTTACTGATACTTCCAAGAACAACAACGAGTATGTACTCTTCAACAGTAATGGTATCTACATGCAGGTGTTGGACATGGGCTGCGGCGATTATATCCAGAAGGGTGAAACCACCGATGTGCTCGTCCGTTTCTATGAGTACAACTTGGGTCTTAAGGCTGCCATCTGCAATGAGTCATTGCAGTTGACTAACAATACCGTGGTTTATTCCTATATGCTCGACAAGATGAGCGTAACCAACAACTCGGGAACCTTCACAGGCTCTTTCGATACATCCAACAGTCTGATGGCTGCCACATATAACAGCAGCACTTATTATGGTACCAGTGGTACCGTGCCAAGCGGCTGGTTGATTCCGTTCAGCTGGGTGAAGATTGGTCGTCCTAAGACAGATAGCGAGCATGTAGCCCATGTGCGTATCCTGGTTCCTCATTCATACGGCACCACAGCCGCTTCTGGAAGCGTTTATGCCTGCCTCTACGACATGACCTTGCAGCGAGGCAGATAATATAGTGTGACTATTAACTTTAAAAGATATATTTATGACACTGATTAAGTCAATTTCTGGTATCCGTGGAACAATCGGCGGTCCAGCGGGCGATACATTGAATCCGCTCGACATTGTCAAGTTTACTTCTGCATACGCTACCTTCATCCGTCGTAGCGGTGCTTCTAAGAGCAACACCATCGTAGTAGGTCGTGATGCACGTATCTCTGGCGAGATGGTGAAGAATGTGGTTTGTGGCACCTTGATGGGTATGGGCTACGATGTGTTGAACATCGGCTTGGCTACTACTCCTACCACCGAGTTGGCTGTTACCATGAGTGGTGCGGCTGGTGGTATCATCATCACTGCTTCTCACAACCCACGCCAGTGGAACGCCCTCAAGCTTCTCAACGAGAAGGGTGAGTTCCTTACAGCAGCTAACGGTAATGAGGTGTTGAGCATCGCAGAGAAGGAAGACTTCGAGTATGCTGATGTTGACAACCTTGGTAAATATACAGAGGATAATACCTTCAACAAGCGTCACATCGACTCAGTGCTTGCATTGAAACTCGTAGATGTTGAGGCTATCAAGAACGCTCACTTCAAGGTTTGCGTTGATGCCATCAACTCTGTGGGTGGTGTCATTCTCCCTGAGTTGCTCAATGCACTTGGCGTAGAATATACATTCCTGAATGGGGAGCCAACTGGTGATTTCGCTCACAATCCAGAGCCATTGGAGAAGAACCTCGGTGGTATCATGGACGAGTTGAAGAAGGGTGGTTATGATATGGGTATCGTTGTTGACCCTGATGTTGACCGCCTGGCATTCATCTGCGAGGATGGTAAGATGTTTGGCGAGGAATATACCCTGGTAAGTGTAGCTGATTATGTATTGAGCAAGACTCCAGGTAACACCGTAAGCAACCTTTCATCAACCCGTGCGCTCCGTGATGTAACCGAGAAGCATGGTGGTTCATATTGCGCTTCAGCCGTAGGCGAGGTGAATGTAACTACCAAGATGAAGGATGTTCACGCTGTGATTGGTGGCGAAGGCAATGGTGGAGTTATCTATCCAGAGAGCCACTATGGTCGTGATGCCCTCGTTGGTATCGCTCTCTTCCTGAGTAGTCTGGCTCACAAGGGCTGCAAGGTGAGCGAACTTCGTGCCAGCTTCCCTAACTACTTCATCGCCAAGAACCGCATCGACCTGACTGCTTCTACCGATGTAGATGCTATCCTCGTCAAGGTGAAGGAGATGTATGGTAAGGAGAAGGATGTCACCGTTACCGATATCGACGGTGTGAAGCTCGACTTCCCTGATAAGTGGGTTCACTTGCGCAAGAGTAACACCGAGCCAATCATCCGCGTATACAGCGAGGCTTCTACCATGGAGCAGGCTGATGAGCTGGGCAAGAAGCTCATGCAGGTGGTTTATGATATGCAGTAAGATACATATATAATCTCCCGTTTTTCACGGGAAACGACAAGGGTCTATATGCCACGATGAACAGGTGGCGTATAGACCCTTGATTATATGGTGATATTCGTAATCACATTAGCTTTTGGGCTTTCAGCCCGTTTTAACCGTACAGGTTAAAAAAGTTTTTTGTGAGAAAAAGTCTCAAAGTCTCATTTTTGAGAGTTGGTAATGATGTAATTATTTGATTGATAGTAAGATATAAAAATGAGACTTTTCTGATTCTTTTACAAGAAGTATCATTAAAGTCTCATGGAAGTATCATAAACTACCCATTCGGGGAATTTATGTCTAGAAAAGCAGGAATAAAAGTAGAGAAGTGTCTACTATTTCAGTTAAATAAGGTCCATGGGCATGGTCTCTTGATGCCCGTTACATGGGCACTTAGAGACCATGTACTGGGCATCGAAAGACCATGTGCTGGGCACTGGTTGCCCACACCATGGGCATAGAGTGCCCAACGTTTGGGACTGTTTTTGGGCACTATCGCGGGAAAACGACAAGGGTCTATATGCCACGATGAACAGGTGGCGTATAGACCCTTGATTATATGGTGATATTCGTAATCTACATCTCCGCTTTCTGTTTTTTATGAATTGCTCAGATTCTTAATGATTTCCAAAGACAGCTGGGTAGCTTTGGCAACCTGTTCGGCAGAAAGTCCCATTGCCAGCAATCGTTGTGCTGTTTCTGTGTTGGCCTCATGTTTGCCTTCTGCTCTACCTTTCTCCATACCTTCAGCAATTCCTTTTTCCTTACCTTTCTGGTAGCTGTCATCTATGAGGGTTCTTTCAACGCTTACGGAATCCCAAAACTTGTCGTAGGCTCTGAGTTCGGCATCCGAGAAACCGGAAATCTCCAGCTCCTCTACGGCTTTTCCTATCTCCGGATCATTAAGCAAATCGGCAGGAATATCCTTCGTATTGGAATTAATTTCTGTGAGGAAACGGAGCCACAATACCATCATGCACTTGTCGGCAATGGAATGAGGAGTGAACTTAGGGAGTTCTATGAAGGTGAAATGCAAGCCTTCGATGACCTTATTGCTGTCCTTATCGTGCACGATGCGGTAGTTGTGGATGAAATCGGGAGTATCATGCGCAAAGATATCATTTATCAGGTTGAGAGAATACACTGGTTGCAGTTCGCTGTATTTTCCGCCCTTTTTAGCCTGACTCACATAGAGCTTGGATGCATTGAAAAGTACTCGCTGCTGGAATGCATCAGACCATTCCATCTGCATTTCCACGCAGAACTTCCTGCCTCTGACGTCGGTGCAGAGTACATCCACAATGGTGTTTTTGCCCCCTTCGAGCTGGGGCACTAGTTCTGTAGGCAGATACTTTATCTCGTGTATCTGCTCTTCTTCGCTGAGTGGCAGGAGTGCGTTCAGAAGGCTGATCAGTCTTTTAGGGTGATTGCCGAATATCTTCTTGAACGTGAGGTCTGCCTTAGGATCTAAGTACTTCATAACCATCTGTTTTAAAATTCTCTAGCGCAAAGTTACGACTTTATTTTCAAACCTGCAAGAGTTTTCTGTGAAAAGTTACAGAAAAAGTAAGAGATTGCGTTTTTTTATGTGACAGGACAAGGGTCTATATGCCACGATGAAAAGGTGGCGTATAGACAATAGCTCTGGACAAAGTGGGGAGCAGTAAGTCTATATGCCACGATGATAGGTGGGCGTATAGACCCTTCGTCGTGTTCTAGTTCCCGTTCGGTGGATAATATGGCTGTATGGTGGTTTCGTGCTGCCTGTTTTCATGGTTTGAAGTACCTATTGTTTTAAAATATCTTAATATCCCACTTTATGCTCAATGTTTATTTGGTCGTGTGTGTCGAAAAGTGTAACTTTGCATTGATATTATGTGTCAGAAAGTGTAAGCTTTCGATATTATCATGTGTCGAAAAGTGTAATGATCTGACGGTTTTATGTGTCTAAAAGTGTAAAGTTAAATAATAAAGCTGATTGTTTTACTCCTAAACTGGGCAGGAGTATAAGTTGCCCAGCAAACATATCCCCCGCACTTCACGGGAAACGACAAGGGTCTATATGCCACGATGAAAAGGTGGCGTATAGACCCTTGATTATATGGTGATATTCGTAATCTACATCTCCGCTTCCTGTTTTTTATGAATTGCTCAGATTCTTAATGATTTCCAAAGAAAGCTGGGTAGCTTTGGCAACCTGTTCGGCAGAAAGTCCCATTGCCAGCATATTCTTTGCTATATCCTGAGCTTTCTGATTCATACCGATTTCAATACCCTCCGCAAGACCTTCACGCTTGGCTGTGTCTACGGAATTCTTGATGTCGCGATATGCCATCTTGCTGGTCTCGTACTCCCTCATCTCCTGCGGAGTGAACTTGGCTATCTCGGCTTCCTCGAAGAGGCGGTCGAAAACCTTGTCGCACAGTTCTTTAGGGCGCTGGGTAAGCTTATAGAGGTTCTTCAGTGCATAGAGCCACTTCTCGTAGAGCGTATCCAGTTCTCCTAATGTCTTATTGAACTTGGCAATCTCTACATAAATATATTCGAGTTTGTCGTAAAATACTTTGTGGGTAGCTGTGTCGCACAACTGCACATGATGGCGGATTTTCTCCTTGTCGAAGGCGTCCTCGTTCATGCTGAAGTTGAGCAGGGCTACGGTATAGACATGATTGAGTTTGAAATCCCATTCACTTCCCTTAGGTGCCTGTTCGCGAATCGGGAAAGTGGAGTAGAAAAGGGCGCGATCCTTGAAATACGTCTGATAAGCGTTCTGCATTTCTACGATGAACTTCTCGCCGTTTTCGCCTTCGCAATATACATCAAAGATGGCTCTGCGGTCGGTATAGATATCTCCTACGTGCTCTGGCTTCAGATACGATACGTCCTTCACAACCTGTTTGCCATTAAACAAGCTGTTGAGGAAGCAAATGAGCAAATCCTTGTTCATTGCTGTTCCGAAAATTCGCTTGAAACCGAAGTCGGTCAGCAAGCTGATATATCTTTCTTCTACCTGCTTCATAATCATCTGTATTAAAAATCCATGCCGCAAAGTTACGACTTTATTTTCAAACCCGCAAGAGAATTCTGTGAAAAGTTACAGAAAAAGTAAGAGATTGCGTTTTTTTATATGACAGGACAAGTGTCTATATGCCACGATGAACAGGTGGCGTATAGACACTTGATTTGTGGCATGGAATGGCTATCTTTTATCTTTTAAAATACGGGAATCCAAATTTTCCCGAAACTGTTCTCCCGTTTTCTTTGCACTTTCAAAATAAAAGCTTATCTTTGCAACCAACAAGAAGTAGAACTTTAAAATGAATAAGTATGGCTTTAAAAATTAAAACTCGTGAAGAAGCAATTGCTGTATTACGAGATATGGTTAGACGTAAAAAAGAAATGGAAGCAAAGGCTCAAATAGACTTTGCTAGAGCACGAGAGGAGGCTGCAGACTGTTATGCATGCCTTTAACTTAACTCGCCTCAATTTTCATTCCATAATACAGGAAGCCCACGGTGCTATACGCTTCGGGGACTTTTACTATTTTCTTCCTTACTGCTAAGGAAAAGACTTTACATTCGAAACTTTCTGAAAGACTCAGGAAAGAGAAGTGAGAGAAGCTGGAAGCCTGGTGCGCCGGCGGGGGATACACGCTACTTCACTTCATTCCTAAACTCCACCTTCCGCCTCCGGCTTGCCGAGGTACGTTTTGTGGCTTCTCTGCCCGCACCTATCTGTACCGCATTTTCAAGTTAAAGGGAGGCTGTACCCTACCGAATGATGGGAGAAAATGGCTGAAGATATAGCCCCAGAGGATAAAACAGGACTAACCATTTTTTCGCGAAATAACCAGGAAAGCACATCACGAAATGAAAACATACGTTAAAAAAGTGTCCATTTGCCCCACCAAATGGACACCTAAGTGTAAAAAGTGAACCCCTTTTTCCGAAAAAAACACTATATTTGCACCATGAATGAAATATTAGAAACCATGCCAAGGATAGAACTCGCCCTGATTATCATCGGGGTGGCTGCACTCATGTTAGGTATTATCTTCGCATATCTTTCTATTTCTGGCATCGATATTCATCATGCTGTTAAACCTCCTGTATTTACTGGAGTGAATTTCGGCAATAAGCAGACAAATATTAATAACAAATATAATATTAAATTATGAAAAAAATTACCAATCAATTCAATGTGTCGCATGTCGACCGTATGAACTATGGGGGGGGCAAAGTTCTATAGATTTGCCCTGTTCCCATTGATGTTGTTGATGTTGTTGTTTGTGCCTACACGTATGGTGGCGGAGACCACAACAGAAGACCCTCGCTATGTTTTGTTCAAAGGCTTGGAGGGTATAACCGATGTTACCATTACTGACAATGGCAGTTATCCTTGGCAGGAGCTGGACTTGAACGCAGAGGGAATGACAAATCTTGGCTTCACAATTCCAGAAGGAAGCAAAGGACTGATGTCAAGTAATTATAATGTGGACGGAAGTTCTTCAGAGACTGTAGTCAATTTCACAGTAGAAAAGCCTATGTTATTGACATTTAAGTATCTCGTTTCTTCTGAATATAATTTTGATAAAGCCACTATTACTTTAGATAACAAAGAGCCTTGGACGATTAGCGATAAAAAGCAAATAGAGATTAAAGCATTATTATCTGTTGGCGAGCATTCTTTGAAGTTGTCTTACACAAAAGATGGCTCAGGTAATGAATATGCCGACCGCACATGCATATATGATCTGAAAACAGCAACCACTTTTTCTGAATATGTTGCAGACTACGTTGCTACGAACTCTACATTGACTTTCAAAAAAATCACTTCAGACAATCTGGAAGGTCTTGATTTAAGCCGTTTGGCTATGGTAGATAACATCGATGGGGTGCAAGATGTGTGCACTAATTACAGTAGTATCAAGAATATCGTTTTCGATGAGAGTTTCAAGACTTACGCTCCTACATCGTTGAGAGAATTCTTTAAAGGCTGCGAAACCTTGGAAACAATTTCAGACCTTGAATATTTGAATACAGCGAAGGTGACGGATATTGGCAAAATGTTCCATGGCTGCTCCGCTCTCACCTCTCTTGACCTCACTAACTTCAACACAGCGAATGTGGAGTTTATGGACAATATGTTCGAAGGCTGCTCCGCTCTCAAATCTCTCGACCTCACTAACTTCAACACAGCGAAGGTGACGTATATGAGCTGTATGTTCAAAGGCTGCTCCGCTCTCGAATCTCTTAACCTCACTAACTTCAACACCGAGAATGTGACGGACATGAGCTGGATGTTCTATGGCTGCTCCGCTCTCAAATCTCTCGACCTCACTAACTTCAACACAGCGAAGGTGACGTATATGATCCATATGTTCTATGGCTGCTCCGCTCTCAAATCTCTCGACCTCACTAACTTCAACACAGCGAAGGTGACGTATATGAACAATATGTTCGAAGGCTGCTCCGCTCTCACAACCATCTACGTCAGCAACAAGTTTGTAACGGACAATGTTAGTAACGGTTCTGATATGTTCACTGGTTGCAAAAGTCTCAAAGATTATAGCGATAGCAAGACCGACCACACCTATGCCAACTGCGGTACGACTGGTTATTTTACTCCTGTATTTGATTATGCCGAGTTTGACAATGCTACTGGAACGCTTACATTCAGACGCAGCCTTTCCAAGCCTGCAGGAGCTTATGACCTTAATGTGGAATCTAACGATCCGGGGTGGAATGCCCAAAGTGCAAATATCAAGAAGGTGGTCTTCGATGCTTCGTTTGCCAATGCAAGACCAACGAGCTGTTGTCGGTGGTTCGCAGATTGCTTTTATCTGACCGAAATTGAAGGTATTGAGAATCTGAATACCCAGAATGTGACGGACATGAGCTGGATGTTCACTTGCTGCTATGCGCTTACCTCGCTCGACGTCTCTAACTTCAATACTCAGAACGTGGAAGATATGACAGATATGTTTCTGGGCTGTGAAGGACTCTCTTTGCTCGACCTCTCTAATTTCAATACAGAGCGCGTGGAGAATATGTCCTCTATGTTCTCTGGTTGCTCAACTCTCCAAACTATTTTCGCCAGCGATAAGTTTGTTACGGACCAGGTTTTTGGGGGTGATGATATGTTCATTGGTTGCGAGAATCTTAAAGGTTTTATAGATTATATCAGTGACTCAGGCAAGGACAATAACAAATACGCTAACTATAAGACTGGCTACTTCACCAAGCTGGTAGGTAAGAATGGTGAGAAGAAGATAGGTGCAACGGGAGATGCTCTTACTACGGAGAATCTTGTTCTTGACGACGGCAAGGATTTCGTGGCTTACGAGCCGTTCGCAGCCAAGGCTGCATCTTACAACCGCACTATTAATCCTGGCACAACCTGGGCTACGCTCTGCTTGCCATTCGAGGTATCGCTCGAAAATCAGAACTTCCGTGCCTTCAAGCTCCTTTCGGCTGATGATGTAGCTGAAACTGTAGAACTCGAAGAGATAGAGACAAGCATTGCTGCTGGTACTCCTGTTATCATCAAGATGAAGGATGGAGCAAATTCGCTCAGCATCTCTGAAGCCGACAAGGCAATAGCAAAAGATGTTCAGGCCTCAGAAACTGCTAATGGCAACTATCAGCTCCAGGGTATCTATACCCAAAAGGTGTTCGACAAGGATGCTGATAACAACTGCTACATCGTGAAGGGCAACAAGCTGATGAACCCTGCCAAGCTGTTGGAGAACTCAAGCACAACACAGGTGGGTAGCAAGCCTTTCCGTGCTTACATGGTAGACAATACTACTGCTCCTGCTGCTGGCGCCAAGATGTTCAGCATCGCCATCGGTGGCGGCACAACAGCCATCGACAGCCTCAACACCATTGCAGACGACAAGGCTGTATATTATGACCTGCAGGGCAATCGCCTCAACGCTCCTCAGAAGGGCATCAACATTGTGAAGCGTGGCGGCAAGACAATGAAAGTTATCATCAAATAAAAAAAACTGAGAATTATGAAAAAGAAAAGATATATCAAGCCAGTGGTTAGCGTCATGGAAATGGAAACCACAGCCATCCTTGCCGGCTCTGTTATCCAGAAAGCGGCAGAAGAGGATTATAGCGAAGAGTCGGTTAGTAACTATCGCGATGCAAGTGGCAGCATTTGGGCAGACTAAAAAGTCTCACCTTTAATAATAATGATACCCCATGGCACTCATGCCATGGGGTATTTTCGTTCTTACATTGTCTTTTATTGTCATTTACTCAACTTTCGCATGTGGTTTAAGTACGGACTGAAGGTTCAAAAGCTCCTAGCCCAGGGCATCGCCCTGGGTATGATGGCAATCAGCAAGACGCCCTGTAAGGGCAAAAGCTTTATGTTTTGCCTGGAGTTTTAAAGCTTTTGCCCTTACAGGGCGACAGGTTTGCGTCCGTAATTACCCAGGGCGATGCCCTGGGCTAGGGGCTTCTGCCCTTTCAGGGCGTGTCTTATTCCTGGTGAAGGTTGACAATTAATATTCGTTATTCTTAAGCAAGATTGTCTGTCTCCTGCTTGGTTCCTAAGCCACTTTTAATCTTTCAAGCATCCGATAGGAACTACAAAAACACCGTCTTTTCTTCGATAAGCAAAATCGCCTGTTCCCGTAAGTACCATCATGAAAGAGGGATAATTCATTTTTTCAGTATTTATTTTGTCTGCAAGTGATAGCAGGTTGGCTGCACCTTCGTTGATGAGTTTCTCGCCACCTAACTTTATTTCGATAAGTCCATATTTTCCATTGCGCAGATGCACTACTGCATCACATTCCAACCCGTTTTTGTCGCGATAATGGTACACTTCTCCGTCCAGCACATCTGCAAAGACTCGCAAATCACGAATACAAAGGGTTTCAAAAAAGAGTCCCATTGTATTGAGGTCGTTAATGAGGTCTTTAGGACCCAGTCCCAATACTGCCGTTCCAATAGACGGATCTATAAAGTAACGGGTATTTGCTGTACGGATAGCCGTTTTGGAACGTAGATTAGGATTCCATGCTTCGGAATCCTCTATGACAAATATTTTGCGTAATGTTTCCAGATAGCTTCCTGCTGTCTTCACGCTAATTTCATTTTCGTCATTTGTCATCATATCTGCCACAATCGTTCCGATGGTTGCTTGCGAACCTTGGTTTCTTGCATATGAACGTAATAGCAATCTTGTAGTCGTTGCATTGCGATTTACTCCATCTACTCGCGAAATATCTTTCTTGATGACCGCATCCACATAGTCGAATGCCTGGTCCAACGCTGCTTCATCTTTTAATCCACAAGCAAAAGGCCAACCACCGCGGCAAATCAGATATGCCAAGTCTTCTATTTTCAGTTTGTTAATGGCAACTATCTTTTCTGGTGTTTCAAATAAATGTGCCAAACTTATCTTTCCGTTTGATTCACCTGACTCGTAGAGACTCATTGGTCGCATTGTTAGCCAGCTGAACCGCCCTGTTCCTGAATGATGTATATCTTTTTCATCTGCAGGAACAGCGGAGCCAGTCAAGATAAACTGTCCCACGTCACGTCTATGGTCGATCTCAAATCTGATGGCATCCCAAAGTTTAGGAGCTAGCTGCCATTCATCAATAAGTCTTGGTGTTTCGCCATCCAGCAAGACTGAAGCATCTATCTCTGCCATCTGCAGATTGGTATCCAATGAGGCAGGATTATCCATATACAGGATACTGTTTGCCTGTTGTTCGGCGGTGGTAGTTTTTCCACACCATTTTGGGCCTTCTATCAATATAGCCCCCTTGCTTGCCAGTTTCTTTGACAGCATTTGGTCTGCAATTCTATGTTTGTATTCCATATTTTCTATTATTTGATTTTTGCATGCAAAGATACAACTTTTTTTCGATATTTCCTCAGTTGGCCGTATTTTATTTCCTCAGTTGGCTGAATTTCGTTTCCTCAGTTGGCCGTATTTCGTTTCCTCAGTTGGCTGTATTATCATATAAAATCGCCCAACAGGTGGTGTGCGCTTGCACATCAGCTGTTGGGCGATAGTCTGTCAGCTGTTGTGTATACATCAGCTGCTATGAGATAAGCTTCTTTTTATTCCTCTGCCAGTTCCTTCATGGCATCGTTCAGTGTATTGAACAAAACATTGATGTTTTCTTCTTCGTTCTTGCAGGCTTCCTTGAACAAAGCTACGGGGTCTTCCGGGTCACCCTTCAGCGGAGCCTCGTTGAGAAGGATATTTACATTGTTCAGCAGCATGCCGTGCAGAGTAGGCATGTGGAGCTGAGACTGAGTGCCCTCCTTGCTGCCACACTTCAAGCCGGAGGCATACGCCTTTACGATGATGCGCACCAGCAGATGGATAGCCATCGGCTCATCGGCAAGACTGATGAGGATGCCGTGGGTGTAATCGCGCAGATGCTCCTCAATGGTGGTAAACTTACCCTGCAGCAGCCAGGTGAAGTTGCGCTTGTATTCAGCCTCCATCGCATTGTAAAGCGGATTCGACTTGCAGGCTATGCGCAGATAATCGAGCATTGTAGGCTCAAAGGAAGGATCCGCCTTCTTCATGCTCTCGAAATTCTTCTTCATGCGGTCGTTCGCCTCATCCGCACTCTTGTAGTTGAGACGCACGAGGGTAGAGAACATGATGTCGAAGAAATATTGGTTCACCTCGCCATAATGCTCCAGCATCATCTGCTTGATTTCCTTCGGGTCGTTCTTCTTCTTGAAGTCGTCGCCGCCGATAGCCGCATCCATGATGCCACGGGCATACGCCTCAAAGAAAGCTCTTACAAACGAAGCCACAGCTTGGTAACTATTGATTCTTTTGCTCATTGTTTATCAAAATGAATTAATCAAAAAAATGAATTAATCAAAGATTTAATCAAAGAATGATTTAATCAAAAATCTTGAATTCATATCCCTGTTCCATCAGCCATTCTATGGATTGTGGGAGCGCCGTCTTCAGCTTGTCGATGCTCTTCAGCGAGTCGTGGAAGGTGATGATGCTGCCGTTGCGGGCATACTTCTTCACGTTGTTCACCACGTCTTCTGCCGTCATCCACTTGGAATAATCTCGGGTCACCACATCCCACATAATCACCTTGTAGGTGCGATGCAGCCACCAGTACTCACTCTGTCGCATCCATCCATGGGGTGGACGGAAGAGATGGGCGTGGATCAACTCGTTCGCCTTGTTGGTGTTGAGCACGTAGGAGATGACACGGTGCTTGAAGGCACCGATGTGGTTGAAGGTGTGGTTGCCAATCTGATGACCCTCTGCCACAATCTGGTTGTAGAGGTCGTGGTTGCGCAGCACGTTTTCGCCCACCATGAAGAAGGTGGCCTTGATGTTGTACTTTCTCAAGGTTTCCAGGATGAATGGGGTGGATTCGGGTATCGGACCATCATCGAACGTGAGATACACCGAATGGTCATTCTTGTCCATTCGCCATATTGCCTTTGGATATAGCCATCTAAGCCACTTGGCTGGTTGCTCTATGAA
Source organism: Segatella copri (assembly GCF_051861805.1). Lineage (GTDB taxonomy): Bacteria > Bacteroidota > Bacteroidia > Bacteroidales > Bacteroidaceae > Prevotella > Prevotella copri_M. The sequence continues at coordinate 1,599,146 of NZ_CP146520.1, forward strand.
CATGGGAAATATTGATTTTTATGAAATAATGAAAAGATGACCTCGCAAAAACGCGAGGCCATCTCTTGTATTCTGATTACTGATTGCCTTCTGGCATTCTGCCGCCTCTGCCGTGGTACAGGGTATAGAGGTTGTTGAGTTGCTTCTGATACTTCTGTTCCAACTGAGGACTTACCATGCCTGCCACATCGCAGGTGCTCTGCATGATCATGATCTGACGGATGCAGTCGTTCTGACTCTGCAGGAAGTGGTCGTTAGACAACGACAGGTAATAGTTGAGATACTGTGAAGCGTTCTTCCAAACTGCCTCCACATACTCCTTACCCTTAGCCTTTTGACCGGTCATCAGCCAGCCGCGAGCCATATCCAGAGCGCCGCTCATGTAGTCGAGCGTCACATTGTATGCAGGAATCTCCACATCAGCCTTCTTCAGGATGTTGATAGCCTTCTGCTTCTTGCCTTCGGCGATGAGCTGCAGGGCTGTCTGGGCGAGCAGACGGCGATGTGTATAGCACATGCGCATGGTGGTCTCGTCGATGTAGAGGCCCTTCTGCTTCAGGTTGCCGAACTTGAATCGGGTCATGATGTTATGATAGGTCTTCTCTGTGTCGAAGTTCTTGGCTCCCGGCTTGTTGGTGGTGAACGGAGTGATACGGTTGACGAGACCCTCCTGAACGAAGTTGTCGCCAAGGTTCATGTAGTTCTCCTGACCCACTGTCAAAGCCACGTAGAGTGGACGGGTCCAGTTGCTCTGAGCCAGCATTTCGAGCATCATCAGGTCGTTCTTGTAGAGAGCACTCTTGCCGGCAAGCGAGATCACCATCTTGTCAGGGATGGAATCCGAAGCCATCATCATGCCGCTCTTCTTCACAGCCTCCTTGTCGATGGTGATGTAGAGGGTATCTGTTGGGATAACGTGCATATCTGGGTTCTTGCTGCGTACCCAGTATTTAAGAATGTTCTTCAGCTCGAATGGCTCATTGCCAAACTGCTTCTTGGCATTCTCTGGGTCCTGCTTGTAGAATTCCAGAATCTGCTGCTTAGCCTCAGGCTGAACAGATACATACTCGTTGGTGCCTGAACAGAAGTCGAGACGTGGCCAGGTGATAGGCACGGATGGGGAGTCGTAGGCAGGACGCATCATCTGGTCGATGTACCAGTCGGTCTGCAGATAGCTCAGGTTACATACACGTGCATCGGTTCCTACGCCCTCTACCTCCTGGTTGTACCAGAGTGGGAAGGTATCGTTATCACCATTGGTAAAGATGATAGGATGGCTCTTCTCCTGAAGTGACATCAGATAGTTCTGACCGAAGTCACGGCAGGTGTAGCGGCCAGAGCGGTCGTGGTCATCCCAGGTCTGCGATGCCATCTGGATAGGCACGAGGAGGGTGATAACGGCAACGATGGCTGAAATAGCTGTACCGCTGAGCTTCATCTTCTGCTTCAGGATGTCGAGGATGGCTACTACGCCAAGACCGCACCAGATAGCGTATGCATAGAATGAACCGGCGTAGGCATAGTCACGCTCACGTGGCTGCATTGGAGTCTGGTTCAGATAGATAACGATGGCAAGACCCGTCATGAAGAACAGGAAGAATACCACCCAGAACTGCTGGATACCTACAGGGAGAACCTCCTCTGTTTCCACGCCGTTCTTTACTACCTTGCGCTTGCGGGTGTACCAAGCCTGCCAGAAGAGACCGATCAAGCCGAGAATCAGCGGCATGCAGTAGAACACGTTGTGACCCTTGTTCTCCTTCAGATCATCTGGCAACTTGCTCTGGTCGCCATAGAGCTGGTCATCAATGAATGAGAAACCGGAAATCCAGTTGCCATGCTCTGGCTCACCATTGCCCTGGATATCGTTCTGACGTCCGGCAAAGTTCCACATAAAGTAGCGCCAGTACATGAAGTTGCACTGATAGGAGAGGAAGAAGCGGATGTTGTCAATCTGTGAAGGCATCTTCACCATGATATTCTCTCCGCAGCGGTCGTAAGGCACCTCGGTGCCATCCACGCCGCCCATCCAGTCTTCGTATGCCTGGGCATGAGCCGAACTGTACATACGAGGGAAGAGCATATTCTGTGCATAGATATACTTGTTCTTGTGGCTTACCACGAAGTAAGAGTCCTTCTCGTCGGCAGAAGCCTTCTCCTTGCGCTGGTAAACCGGTGCACCTTCCTGCATCACAGGCTTGCACATGTTGCCATCCACTTCGAGGGCAACCTGAGAGGTGTATGCCTGACCATAGAGCAGTGGGCGGTCGCCATACTGGTCACGGCTCAGATAACTGCCCAGGGTAAAGATATCCTCAGGAGAGTTCTGGTCCATAGGAGGGTTGGCAGATGAACGGATTACGATGAGCGCATAGCTTGAGTAACCGATCATGAGCATCAGCATGCAGAGCAAGGCTGTGTTCTTGATGCGGGCTGTAACCAGCGGCACGCGCTGCATCTTCTTCTTGGCGATGCCAGTCACCTCGTCAACGCCTGTTACCACCTCCTTCTTGCGCTTGTAGGTAAGGGCAAGCCAGAGAACGGCGAGGACGATGATGCCGCAGACTACGGCTGTCCAGCCATATCCATAGAATGGAATACCGAGCATGCCGAAACCGAGAACGAAGGCGATGTTCTGCTTCTTCTCGTTCTTTTCTGAAGCATTGTAAGTCTCGTAGATGCCCCAGATAACAGAGGCAACGAGGCAGATGATATATACGATTTCACCGGTGTTGAATGGACAACCGAGTACGTTGACGAAGAACAGCTCGAACCATCCGCCTACGGTGATGATACCTGGAACCACACCATACAATACGGCTACCACTACCAGGAACGAGAGAACCAACGCCAGAAGCGAGCCCTTCAGGTTGGCATGAGGCACCTTTTTGTAATAGTAAACCAATACGATGGCTGGGATACAGAGCAGGTTGAGCAAGTGCACACCGATACTCAAACCGGTCATATAGGCGATGAGCACGAGCCATCGGTCGCTATGAGGTTCGTCGGCGTGGTCTTCCCACTTCAATATCAGCCAGAATACCACGGCGGTGAAGGCAGAAGAGAAGGCGTAAACCTCACCCTCTACAGCCGAGAACCAGAAGGTATCGCTGAAGGTGTAGATGAGTGCGCCCACCATACCTGATGCCTCTATGGCAATCAGCTTGCTGGTGGTCATTTCCTTCCAGTCGCCGATGATGAGCTTGCGAGCCAGGTGGGTAATTGTCCAGAAGAGGAACATGATGCAGACGGCACTGAGGAGTGCGCTCATCGTGTTCACCATCTTGGCCACCTGAGTGGTGTCGCTGGCGAAGTGTGTGAAGAAATTGCCCATGAGCATGAAGAAAGGTGCCCCCGGTGGGTGACCTATTTCCTGCTTATAAGCAGTAGTGATAAACTCAGGACAGTCCCAGAAACTGGCTGTCGGCTCAATCGTGGAACAATAAACGAAAGCCGCAATGATGAATGCGACCCATCCGAAGATATTGTCCACCAATTTGTACTGTTTCATTATTGTTTTAACTTTAATGTATTATATTTCTTTATTTCCAGTGTATAAATCGTTGCAAAGATACTAAAAAGATGAGATAATCTAGAAGTTCTTTCTTGTTTTTTAGGCATTATTATATTATCTATCTAAACATTTAGGAAATAAGCTTCTAAACATTCAGGAAATGTTCTTCCAGTTTTTCTCTTGGCATATCCGCCGTATCGTGATAATGCAGGTGATGGTTTACGCAGGCGATGTGCTTCACGTTGTTGAGCACTTCGGCTACATCGTGGCTCACGATGATGATGGCGCATTCCTTGTTGATTTGTTCCAGCATCTCGTACATCTGCTTCTGGAATCGGCGGTCGATGTAGGTGTTGGGCTCATCGAGGATTACCACATCGGGCTTGGATACGATGGCGCGTGCCAGGAGCACTCGCTGCAGCTGTCCGCCGCTCAGGGCGGCGATGTGGCGGTCTTTGAATTCCATCAGCTGCATGCGTTCCAGGGTGTCGAGCACCTGCTGGTGCTGCGCTTGGCTATATCTGGAAAAGAGGCTCTTGGTCTTGCTGAGGCCGGAGAGCACTACTTCGTATACGGAGATGGGGAATTGCTTGTCGAGGGAGTTGTATTGTGGGAGATAGCCCATCGAAATTTCCTTTACTTCCTTCCCATCTTTATAATATCGGATATTGCCTTCCGTGGGTTTCATGAGTCTCAGTATGAGGCGCATGAGGGTAGTCTTGCCACCACCGTTTGGTCCGATGATGCCAAGATAATCGTCCTGATAGACGGTGAGATTGGTGTCATTGAGTACCTGCTTGCCGTCGTATCCGGCGGATAGGTGCTCGATTTCGATTAACTTTGAACCTTGAACTTTGAACATTGAACTTTATGATTAGTTATTGTTCTTTATACTTTTTATAAAATATTGGCGAGCCTACTTCCCAACCACAATTTCCTTGCCTTGTACTGCGGCTGCCGCTTCCTGCATCGCCCAGTTCCATTCTCCCTGCAATGGGTTGATATTCATTGGCTTGGTCTGGCTTTCCTTGATGAAAGTATTGGTGTTGCGGTTGGCAAATTCAGCCTGAATGAGGCAATATTTTATCTTTTCTTTTCTTGCTCTCTCTATGAGGCTCTTCAGCTGGGCAGCACTCGGCTCCCTGCCTTCCTCCTCAATGGTCAACTGCTCCAACTGGTAATCACGGGCGAAGTAGGTGAGGATAGGGTGATAGATTACAAACTTGCGAACCAGCTCAGGATGATCCTTGAAACCCTTTCTGATGGTGCTGTCTCGCTTGTCGATGATCTTCTGCAGCGACAGATAGTTCTTCTCAAAGAACGCCTTGTTCTTCGGTTCCAGATTACAGAGTGCCTTGAGGATGTTGCTCGCGATGATGCGGGCATTCTGGCAACTCATCCAGACATGCGGGTCGATGTTGCCGCCTGGTGTCTTGGCAGGCTTGATGCCTACAGAGGTATCTATCACCTTCATATCCGGAGCATTGTCCTGCAGCTTCTTCATCCAGGTCTGTTCAAAACCGATGCTGCCCACCTTCAGATAGAGGGCACTCTTCGTAAGTTCCATCATCTGTTCGGCGTATGGCTCGTAAGTCTCCGGGTTGTTGCCGTTGGATACCATCACGTTGACATCCACCTTGTTTTCGGCAATCTTATCCACGAAATACTTGTAGGGCGGGATGGTCACGGTAACCATAGGCTTCTCTGAACCAGATGTCTTCCCCGATTCAGCCTGTTTCTGAGGCGTGCCCTTGCAGCCGGCAAGACATCCCCCAAATATTCCCCCTAATATAATAAGGTATAGAAACCTCTTCATATATTCAAATCTCTTCATATATTCAAATCTCTTTATGTTTTAAACGATGAAACTCAGGCCATATACCAGCAAAACATATCTCAGCACTTTTCCGATGGTGATGCTGATGGTAGAGATGATGATGTTGGCTCTGGTTAGCCCCAATACGATGGTGATGGCACTTCCCAATATCGGGATGAAGGCGAAGAAGCCCATCCAGGCACCACGCCCCGCCATGAATCTTTCAGCCTGGTCGAGTTTCTCTTTCTTTACGTGCAGATATTTCTCTATCCACTCCATCTTTCCGAGTCTTCCCACGCCATAATTAAACAGTGAGCCCAGCACGTTTCCAATGCTGCCATATATCACCAGCGGTATCGGGTCCAATCCTGCCGCCTGCAAGCCCGACATCACCACCTCACTGCTGAAGGGGAAGAAACTGCCGGCAAGAAAAGCGGACGCAAACATGCCCCAATAGCCCCAGTTGATTAAAAAGTCTATAATGTAACTCATTGAATATTATTTATATGTTCATCGCCTGCATCAGTATCGTTTCAGGGATGAAAATATTATATAATAAAATCAGTACCACGATAACCAGCATTGAGATAAACATGATGTTCGTAATCTTACCACGGGTGAAGGTGATGAAGTGAGCCACGAGTGGCGCTGTATTCACAATCATGATGCCGCCGAGCTCCTTGATATGCTGAGGCTGCAGTATGATGAATGCCAGACTCACGAAGTTCACCATGGTGAAGGTGTCGTAGATCATTCTCGTGCGAATCTTGTCGGCGTATGACGTGTGCAGGAAGTGGATGGAACCGATGACGCCCAGGATGGTGAGGAACACCAGGTTCACTACCTCATGGTCGGTAACCTGCGAATAGTCGAACAGTTCCTTGTAGTTGATGAACTCCATGAAATGGTTTGCCAGACCCTGCATATTGTCGGTGTAGGCATAGTAACCCGCTGAGAACCAGTAGGGCATCACCACACCGATGATAGATGAAAAGAAGTTGCGGATGCTGAATGAATTGGTAAATACCATCATCATCAGCCAGAGTACAGGCAGGAAATAGCCTATCTGGATGAAGACCATCGAGGCGAGACCGATGCAGAAGAAGGCATAGAAAGTCCAGCCCGACGACTGCTTGTCCTGATAGCCGTTCCAGATGATGAGATAGAAGGCGATGAAGCACATCGTCACGATGCTTGCCTTGAACGATGGCGCAGGCAGACTGGTCATGGTGATGAATACCAGGAAACTGCACGAAACCATGCGGCTGTAGGTGCGCATCAGGGAATTATGGTTGTTGAGCTCTACCATCAGCAGGGTAGAGATGATGGTAAAGGCAAACTGTACCCAGATATTGGATACCAAAAAACCTACAGCAACCCATACCAAGGCGGCAAGGGTTGCTGTGATAGGTAAAGCGTAGCGGCTTGACGCTACTTTATTTTGAAAAGTTTTCTTTCTTAACATCTATATTTAGTTTATAGTTTATAGTTAATAGTTTATAGAGGCTTGCGCCGTTATAAATGGACTTGCATACCTAAAAATAATCAATTAATAATCGAAGAATGCATGAATGTCTATTAATTATAAACTATTAACTATTAACTCATCTTAAAGATCCTGTCCGATATCAGAACGGAAGTACTTGTCGGTGAACTGAATCTTCTGTGCCTCGGCAAAGCTCTTCTTCAAGGCTTCTTCCTTGTCCTTGCCGTAGCTGCTTACGCAGATGACACGACCACCATTGGTTACTACCTCGCCATCCTTCATCGCTGTGCCCGAGTGGAATACCACTGAGCCTTCCACGTCGTTGATACCCTTGATAGGATAACCCTTCTTGTAAGCCTCTGGATAACCGCCGCTTACGAGCATTACGCAGACTGCAGCACGCTCGTCAAACTCGATGCTGCGCTTGTCCAAATCGCCGGCAGCTACACCCTCGAAGAGATCCACGATGTCGCTCTTCAGGCGGAGCATCACGCTCTCTGTCTCTGGGTCACCCATACGGCAGTTGTACTCAATCACCATTGGCTCGCCTTCCACGTTAATCAAGCCGAAGAAGATGAAGCCCTTGTAGTCGATGTTCTCCTCGGCAAGACCCTCAACGGTAGGACGGATGATGCGCTCATCCACCTTCTGCATCCACTCCTTGGTAGCGAATGGCACAGGGGTAACACTACCCATACCGCCGGTGTTCAAACCGGTATCGTGCTCGCCGATGCGCTTGTAATCCTTAGCCTCTGGCAGAATCTTGTAGTTCTTGCCGTCGGTCAATACGAATACAGAGCACTCGATGCCGCTCAGGAACTCCTCAATCACCACGCGTGCAGAAGCGTTGCCGAACATACCGCCCAGCATCTCCTTGAACTCCTTCTTGGCCTCTTCCAGGGTAGGGAGGATGAGAACGCCCTTACCGGCGCACAAACCGTCTGCCTTCAGTACGTAAGGAGCCTTCAGAGTCTCCAGGAACTTCAAGCCTTCCTCTACGTGCTCGCCGTCGAAAGTCTCATACTGGGCAGTAGGGATGTTGTGACGCTTCATAAACTGCTTGGCGAAGTCCTTGCTGCCTTCCAGTACGGCGCCAGCCTTTGATGGACCGATTACAGGGATGTTCTGGGTGCGAGGATCGTTCTTGAAGTCATCGTAAACACCCTTTACCAATGGGTCTTCAGGACCAACTACCACCATATCAACGCCATTCTCCACTGTGAAGTTCTTCAGAGCCTCAAAGTCATCGGCCTTGATATCAACGTTCTCGCCGACATTCTGTGTACCGGCATTACCAGGAGCGATAAAGAGTTTCTCACACTTTTCGCTCTGAGCGATTTTCCATGCTAAGGCGTGCTCGCGGCCACCGCCTCCTAACAATAAAATTTTCATTTGCTGTAAGTTATTGTTTGTTATTTCAAATAATCGAAGAAATAGTTGCTGATGCGCTCATGCAGATGAGTGCTCTGATGGCCTCTCATGTTGTGAGGCTCGCCAGGATAGACGAAGAAGTCGGGCTGGGTACCGGCTGCGATACATGCCTTCAGGAAGGTGAGGCAGTGCTGTGGCACCACGGTCACATCGTTCAGGCCCTGGATAATCTGCAACTTACCCTTCAGGTTCTTGGCCTGATAGAGCAGGGATGTCTTCTTGTAACCCTCTGGGTTGGTCTGTGGGGTATCCATATAGCGCTCGCCATACATCACCTCGTACCAGTGCCAGTCGATCACCGGACCACCGGCCACGCCTACCTTGAACACATCAGGATAGTTGGTCATCAATGAGATGGTCATGAATCCGCCGAAGCTCCAGCCGTGTACGCCAATCTTGTCGGCATCTACGTAAGGCAGGGTCTTCAGATACTCCACACCCTTCATCTGGTCCTTCATCTCCACCTGACCCAACTGGCGGAAGGTAGCCTGCTCGAAAGCCTTGCCACGGTTCTCGCTGCCACGGTTGTCGAGAATGAAGAGCAGATAGCCCTTTTCTGCCATGTAGGTTTCCCAGCCACGGCTGCTGTAGTTCCAGCGGGCATCCACATTGTGGGCGTGAGGTCCGCCATATACATATATAATGGTAGGATACTTCTTGTTAGGGTCGAAGTTCACCGGCTTCACCATTCTCCAGTAGAGGTCGGTCTCGCCGTCATCAGCCTTGATGGTACCGCAGCTGTACTCAGGAACGTTGTATCCCTTCCATGGGTTCTCGGCTGTGAAGTAAGCGGTACGCTTGCCGTTTTCGGTGTTCACGATGGCTATCTTGCGAGGCACGGTTGGAGTAGAGTAGTTATCATAGATAAACTGTCCGTTCTCGCTCAGGGTAGCGTTGTGCCATCCCTTGCCGCAATCGTCCATCATGGCACGCTTGCCGGTCTTGGTATCCACCACGAAGATGTTTCGCTGGATAGGAGAGCTTTCGTTTGATGCGATAATGATGCTCTTGCGCTTGGCGTTGAAGCCGAGCACTTCCATCACCTCCCATTTGCCCGATGTCAACTGCTTGATTTCGAGTGATTCTGTGTTGCTTGCCATGCGGCTTCCGTGCTTGCCCAGGGTGCAGAGATAGAGGTGGTTGTAGCCATCCTTGCGGCTCTGCATGATAAAGCTGTTGCTGTCCCACGGCAGGAACAGGATTGGGTGGCAAGGCTCCACGTATTTCTCGTCGGTCTCACGATACAGTTCGCCAGTCTTCTCGCCAGTCTCTGCGCTGTAGGCAGTAAGGCGACAGTCGTTCTGGTCGCGGTTCAGCTCAAACATATAGATGGTCTTGCTGTCTGGGCTCCATGCGATGTTGGTGAAGTAGCGGTCTGTAGGGTCGCCCGCCTTCAGATAGATGGTCTTGCCTGTCATGCAGTCGAACACGCCCACGGTTACCTTGTGCGATGTTTCGCCCGTCATCGGATACTTGTCTGGTGCTGGTTTGGCGCAGCAGGTCTGGGTTTCAGGATGATTGAAGTAATCAATCTCCGGGATATCCACCTGCGGATAATCTGTCACCATGCTCTGGTCCATGCGATAGAAGGCGAGCAGTTCGCCGTTAGGGCTCCAGAAGGTACCCTTGCTGATACCGAACTCATCGCGGTGAACACTCTGACCATAGACGATTTCTCGGCTGCCATCCTTTGAAATCTGGAAATCGTGCGATTTCTTCTCTCGGGTCATGGCATTGTTGGTCACGTCGAAGGTGCGCACGTAGAGGTTGCTGCCCTTCAGGTAGGCGAATGCATTCTGTTGGGCGTTCGCCTCCAGCAGGTTTTCGCCGTCTTCAAAATCCATCTCGCTCACCAGCTTATGCTTTTTGAAGTCGATGGTGTAGGTCTTGCTGCCGTTGTTCACCATCACGATGCTCTTTCCTGCAAAAGGGAACTGAGCGTTGTAGAGGGCTCTTACCTTGATGTCCTTGGTAGGAGCAATCCACTGGTTGATATCGTTGATGCCGAAGAGTTTGGTCTCTTTGCCGGTAGTCTTGTTCACGAGATAGCAAGCCTCCACGTCCTGGCGGATGAGTTCATTTCCCCACCAGGTGCACCAGCGGTTCTTTGCCACCATGTTGCGATAGTTGTTGCCGCCGAAGTTCAAATCCTCCAAGGTGAAGGTTTTCTTGCCCTTCTGCGCCGGAACAACGCCCTGCGCCTGCATCTCGGTTGCATTCATAGCCATCATGGAAATCATTGCAGCGAAAGATAATTTATAAATTGAATTCTTCAGATTCATCATTGTTTTTCTTGTTTTTTTATTTCTAGCGACCCCGTGTTTTACGATGCCGCTAGACTTATCTATCTGATAACTAAGATTTTATCTTTAGTGACATCGCGTTTTACGATGTCACTAGAAATTCTTAATCCTCGTCATCAAAGTCGGTGTCGAAGCTTGGTTGGCTGCCACGCTTTCCTCCGAAGTCCTTGCCACCACGGCGGTCGCCCTTGAAGCCACCGCGCTTGTCGCCCTTCTCGAAACGCTTGCCGTCACGCTTGCCTCCGAAGTCTCTGCCACCCTTGCGGTCGCCCTTGAATCCGCCACGCTTGTTGTCACGGTCGTCACGGTCGCCGCTGCGCTTTCCTCCGAAGCTGCGGCCGCCTTTGCGGTCATCATCCTCATCGTTGCGTCTTCCGGCACCCACACGTGGGCGTCCGCCACGGCGAATCTCATTGCGGCGTTTCTCGAAGTCCTCCAAGCGATGGCTGTGGAACTGGAAGCTGCGGATATCTGCATCCTCGTTCTCAGTCTCCTCGCTCACGCGCTTCTTGAACTCACGCTCCTTCTTGAAGCGGTGCTTCTGCGCCATCTCGCTCTTCTCGCGCTCAGTCTTCACGATACCGCCCTCAGAGCGGAACTCCTTCATCTTGCCGTCGAACATCACGTACTTGCGGAACTCGCACTCCAGACTTCCGTTATATACCGGAATCTTGATAGATGGCTTCAAACCAATCTGCTCGAAGCACTCCTCGCGGTAGCTCAATACCCAAGCCTCGTTGCCGGCGAAGGCACGCTTGAAGCGCTCGCCAATCATCTTGTAGGTATTCAGCAGGTTAGGCGTAGAGATACGCTCGCCATAAGGAGGGTTCATCACGATGATGCTCTTCTCGGCAGGCTGGGTGAAGTCCTTGAAGTCCTGCTGGGCGATGGTGATATCCTTGCTCAGTCCGGCAGCACGCACGTTGAGGTTGGCTGTGTTCACCGCCTTCATATCTACATCATATCCGTAGATGTGGTGCTCGAACTCACGCTCCTGAGAGTCATCGTTATAGATCATGTCGAAGAGATCCTGGTCAAAATCGTTCCATTTCTCGAAGGCAAACTCCTTGCGGAATACACCTGGAGAGATGTTGCGGGCGATGAGTGCAGCCTCGATGGCGATGGTTCCCGAACCGCACATAGGGTCGATGAAGTCGCATTCGCCCTTCCAGCCGGTCATCAGGATCATACCGGCAGCCAGCACCTCGTTCAATGGTGCCTCCACCTGCTCCTGACGGTAGCCACGGCGGTGCAGACTCTCGCCACTTGAGTCGAGACTCAGCGTAGCCTTATCCTCAGCAATATGGATGTTGAGGCGGATGTCAGGGTTAGAAACGCTGATGTTAGGACGTGTGCCCTGCTTCTCGCGGAACCAGTCCACGATGGCATCCTTTACCTTGTAAGTCACGAAGCGTGAGTTGCGGAACTCCTCTGAATAGACTACAGAATCTACCGAGAAAGTCTTCTTCACGTCTAAGATGTCATCCCACTTAATCTTCTGAATCTCGTCGTACACCTCCTCGGCAGAACGTGCCTTGAAGTGCTTGATAGGTTTCAAGATACGGATGGCTGTGTGCAACTGGAAGTTAGCACGATACATCATTTCCTTGTCGCCTGTGAAAGATACCATGCGGCGACCTATTTGTACATTGTTAGCACCCAGTTGGGTGAGCTCCTCAGCCAAGACTGGCTCCAGACCCATAAAGGTCTTGGCAATGAGTTCAAATTCCTGTTCCATTATTGAATTCTATATCTAATAAACTTTGTTTTTCTTTTCTATATTTTTTTGTTTTCGGCTTCATATCCTTGGTCACCCATACGTTGGCACCAACGATGCAGCCTTCGCCGATGGTGATTCTGCCCAGGATGGTGGCGTTGGCATACACGATGACATCGTCTTCCAGGATAGGGTGGCGAGGGATTCCCTTGATAGGGTTGCCGTCCTTGTCCAGCGGGAAACTCTTGGCTCCCAGGGTGACACCCTGATAGAGTTTCACGTTGTTGCCGATGATGCAGGTGGCACCGATAACCACACCCGTGCCGTGGTCGATGGTGAAATGGTGGCCGATGGTAGCCTCCGGATTGATATCGATACCCGTCTCCGAGTGTGCCAGCTCCGTCATCATTCTTGGGATGAGTGGCACGCCGAGCTTGTGCAGAACATGGGCGATGCGATAGTTGGTTATCGCCTTGATTACGGGATAGCACGAGATGATTTCTCCGTGGCTCATCGCTGCCGGGTCGCCGTTGTAGGCAGCCTCCACGTCGGTGGCGAGAATCTTGCGGAGGTTAGGAAATTCCATGATGGCTTTGGCGGCGATGACGCCTGCCTTGGCGCGTTGGTGCTGCAGCTCAGCCTGGGTTTCCGTTTCGCAGTCGTTGGCGAAGCAGAGTCCGGCGAGAATCTGTTCAGCGAGCATCTCGTAGAGTTTTTCTACTCTTACTCCGATATGATATTTGATGGTTGAGATATTGACGGAAGAGTTTCCGAAATATCCCGGAAAGAGGATAGAACGAGACAGATTGATGATGTCTTCGAGCGCCTTGCCCGAAGGAAGAGGATTTCCGTCTCGATGCTGATGGAAGAGACCCTTCAATGATTCGGCGCTAGAAAGCTCATCGATAGTCTCTGTCAGCTGATGAGTTAATGTATCTTTACTCATGTTCTTAATGTATCAATAAAATTCGAGTGCAAAGATACGATTAATTTCTTGAACTGCAAAGAAATAAAGGAGCTTTTTTGGATTTTTTTTGTAGAAATGGAAAGATGGAGTGGAAAAAGTGGGGGTGGAGATAAGCGTTAAAATGAAAAACTATCTTGACATATCCCTGAATGCACTCCAAGCTATCGGAACCGCCACGAGGAAGGAGCAGACATCTGCCCACGCCTGGCACATCTCTACACCCAGCAATCCGAAGAAATGAGGGAGGATGAAGATGAGCGGAATGAAGAAGAGTCCGCTTCGGGCTGCCGCTACGATATTGGCACGAATAGGCTTGCGGATGGTTTGCATCAGCATGTTGGTGAGAACGATGGTGGCTACCAGCGGAAAACTGATTACCTGCCACTTCAGGGCTACGGAACCCACGGCTACCACATGAGGGTCATCACGGAAAAGTTCGATGATCTGCTCTGAGAAGATGAAGCCGATGACGGCACATGCAGCCAGGAACACCGTGCCGCATTTGACGCAAAAATAGTAGGCTTCCTTCACTCGGGAGTACAGTTTGGCACCATAGCAGAAACCGCAGAGGGGCTGGAATCCCTGTCCCAGACCAATGACCACGGCATAGGTGAAGAAGGAAATTCTTGTTACAATACTCATGCCCGCAATGGCTGCGTCTCCATAGGCTCCTGCCGCCACATTCAGCACCAGGGTGGCGATGCTTCCCAAGCCCTGTCTTGACAAGGATGGGGTGCCGCCAAAGATGATTTCCTTGGCGTATGCCTTGGTTGGTGTGAAGTTGCGAAGCTGGATTCGGATGTTCTGACCCTTGTGCGACATCCAGAAAAGCATGGCGCAACCGAAGCACTGGCTGATGAGGGTGGCGATGGCGGCTCCTGTGATGCCTAAGGCAAAATAAATGATGAGCAGCGGGGCAAGAATCAGATTGAGCAATACGCCCGACATGATGCCCTTCATGGCATACATTGCGTTGCCTTGAAAACGCATTAAGTTGTTGAGCGTTAATGATGTAGTCATAAAAGGAGCACCCAGCAGAATGATGCCCAGATAGCGCTCTGTATAGGGTTGGATGGTAGGTGTTGAACCCAAAAGAATGCAGAGCGGTGTAAGGAATATTTGTCCTAGAACGGCAATAACGAAACCCGTAAGAAAACTCAGTACGAAGCCCGTAGCAGCCATTTTCTTCGCCTTCTCTTCCTCTTTGGCGCCCAGCATTCGCGAGATGTAGTTTCCTGATCCGTGACCATAGAAGAAACCCACAGCCTGAATCACCGCCATCATGGCAAACGATACGCCCACGGCAGCCACGCTCTGGGTGTTGATGCTGCCCACGAAATAGGTGTCGGCGAGGTTGTACATACTCGTCGACAACATGCTGATGATGGTTGGAATCGCCATCGTGAAAACCACCCTGTGCACGGGGGCATGGGTGAGGAAAGTATAATTATCTCTCGTTTTCTTCATATTTTCCGAAACTACTTTTTCTGTCAGAATTGCCAAATTCAGTGTGCAAAGATACTGTTTTATTTTCTTTTGAACTAAATATTCGGGCATTTTAACTATCTATTTGAAAAAAAATCTGCTATTAGTTGGCAGAGTAGAAAAAAACTCGTAATTTTGCAGCGGTTTTCTCTTATACATTAATTAAAAAGAGATGAACTCTATTAATTGATAAGAGATAAATGCCGTTTTAAAGAAATAGAAAAAGAAAAATAGATAGTTAAATGAGTGATATAAAAATCGTACCGGTTACCACCAAGAAGGGGTTGAGGGCTTTCATCCAGTTCTATTACGACCTCTATAAGGGGAATAAATTTGCTGTGCCCTTCCTGCGGCTTGACGAATGGAATACGCTGAGCAAGGACAAGAATCCGGCTTTCGAATTCTGCGATGCTCAGTATTTCCTGGCCATCGACTACAGTGTGCCGAAGGTGGTGGGCAGAGTGGCTGCCATCATCAACCACCGTGCCAACGAGCAGTGGAACAAGAAGCAGGTGCGCTTCGGCTGGCTCGACTTCATCGACGATATGGAGGTATCGGGCAAGTTGCTGGATGCCGTTGCTGATTGGGGAAGAGAACACAAGATGGAAGAGATGGTGGGACCGCTCGGATTCACCGATATGGATAGAGAGGGCATGCTGATTGAGGGCTTTCACGAGAAATCGACCATGTACGTGAACTACAATTACCCTTACTATCCGCAGCATATCGAAGGCTTCAATCTCCTGAAAAAAGACAACGACTGGCTGGAATATCGCATCAAGGTGCCTGAGGTGACACCGCCGAAATTCGCCAAGACTGCCGAAATGATAGAGAAGCGATACAACCTGCACGTGCGTAAGTTTACCAAGAACGAACTGGTGAAGCAGGGCATGGGCAGAGAGGTGTTCCACATCGTGAACGAGACCTACAAGGACCTTTACGACTTCCAGCAGCTCACCGAGAATCAGATTGATGGTTATGTGGATTCCTACATCAAGATAGCCGATACGAACCTTATCACCGGTGTGGTGGATGGCAACGATAACAACCGCCTGATAGGCTTCGGCGTATCCTTCCCGTCGCTCACCGATGCCCTGCAGAAAATAGGCAACGGCAAGCTGATGCCTTGGGGCTGGTGGCAGATAGTGAAGGCGCTGAAGCTGCACAAGACCGACACCGTAGACCTGGTTCTCATCGGCGTGCTGCCGGAATATCGCAGCAAGGGTGCCAATGCCCTGATTTTTGCCGACCTCATCGAGCAATATCACCGCTACGGCTTCAAGTGGGCCGAGGCGATGCCGCAGATGGAAACCAACAAGGGCGTACAGAGCCAGTGGCAGTATCTGGAGAGCGTGCAGCATCGCCGCCGCCGCTGCTACAAACAGAAATTATAAACTGAACTTCAGCATGTGTTAGAAACATGCCATACTTGAATAAAGCATGTTCCAAAAACATGCCATACTTGAATATAAAAGAAAAAAATAGAATGAGATTTGCAGTTATTGCCGCAGGCGAGGGAAGCCGACTGGCACAGGAGGGCGTGGAACAGCCTAAACCATTGGTGCCATTGTGTGGCGAACCCATGATAGAGCGCCTTTTGCGCATCTTCGTAGATTGCGGTGCCACGGAAATTGTTGTGATTGTCAACGAATGGAGCACAGCGGTGCGTGAACATCTGGAGCAGATGCAGTTGCCAGTGCCTTTGCGCCTGGTGGTGAAGACCACTCCTAGTTCCATGCACAGTCTGCATGCCCTCTCGCCTTATCTCAGGGGCGAGCGTTTCTGTCTCACCACCGTGGATACCATCTTCCGTGAGGAGGAGTTCAAAAAGTATATCCGTTATTTCCAGGAGGCGAAGGAGATTGACGGTTGCATGGCAGTTACCCCATACGTGGACGATGAAAAACCGCTGTGGGTAGGCGTGGAGAAGCAGGCGGATGCCGAGGGTGCCAGTCTGCTCGACAAGCAGGGTTCCCACAAGAAGCCTCGCATTACGGGCTTCCACGACAAGCAGGAGGGCGACGACCATCTGATTTCGGGTGGCATCTACTGCCTGGGCGACAAGGCGCTGGATGTGCTCGACCATTGCATGGAGCAGGGCATGAGCCGCATGCGCAACTTCCAGCGCCAGCTAGTGGTGGAAGGATTGAAGCTGGAGGCTTATCCTATCAATAAAATCCTGGATGTAGACCACAAGGAAGACATCGCTAAGGCTGAGGCCTTTATCCATCCTCTGGAGGGTAAGACCCTGGTGGGCGTGTGTCGTGGCAACGAGTTTTCGCCTAATTGCGTGGATAACGATGCTGCCATCATGAACGCTGTGAAAGAGCAGCTAGAGGCGCTGGGAGCGCAGGTGATGCTGATGTGTGAGAAGGAGTTCTGCCGCAAGGCAGCCGTGCTGGAGAGAGCCTACGGATGGCCTCGCTGCCGTGTGGCCGTGGGCGTGGACGGCTTCTTCTCGATGGCACGCAGCAAGCAGGCATTGGATGTGCTGGGCAGAATTGAGGAAGAAGGTGTGTTGGTGGTGAACTCCAGTCTGGGCGTGAACCGCTGCATCCGCCGCATCATGACCGAGCGTTTCATCGCCGGAGGCATCGCTACTCCCGAGAGCCGCATCATCGGCAGAAACGGGGAGATGGTGAAGGATATCCACTATCCTTGCTGGCTGAAGCGTGGCGACGGCTGTGCGCAGCAGAAGGAGGATACCTGCTATGTGCAGAACGAGCAGGAGGCTGAGGCGCTGCTGAAGAATTTCTGGCTGCGCGGCATTACTTCGGTGGTGGTGAACGAGCATCTGAAGGGCGACCTCATCAAGTTCTATGGCGTATCGGGCACCGATTTCTTCTATTGGTTCTATCCTTCGAAATGCGGTCATCGTTCCAAGTTCGGTTTGGAGGTGATCAATGGTGATGCGCAGGGCATCGCCTTCGATGCCGATGCCTTGAAGGCTGAGGCTGACAAGGCTGCTGATATGCTAAGTGTGCCAGTATATGGCGGCGACTGCGTGGTAGGCGAGGATGGCAGCGTGAAGATTATCGACTTCAACGACTGGCCTAGCTTTGCGCCATGCCGTGATGAGGCTGCGTTCTATATCGCCACAAAAATGATACAGGAATAACAAAATAAAGATATAGGAATAACAAAATAAAGATATAGGAAAAAATAGGAATTAAAAATAAAAAAGATGAATCAGGAATTTAAGGCTTCTCTGAAATCAGCGGATACCGAGGAGCACATTGATATTTATTTCTATCGTCCCATCGGTTACCAGTGGGCACGATTCTTCCGCATGCTTCACGTCACCCCAAATGTGGTGACCATTCTATCCATCTTCCTCGGCGTAGGAGCGGGCATCTGCTTCTATTTCGACGATTTGGCAATCAATATCTTGGGCATCTTCTTGCTCATCTGGGCAAATGTTTATGACAGTTGCGACGGACAGTTGGCACGTCTTACCAACCAGAAGAGTGCCCTGGGCAGAATCCTGGATGGTGCTGCTGGCGACTTCTGGTTTGTCAGCATCTACTTCGCTATCTCTTTCCGCCTGATGCCGGAATGGGGCTGGAAAATCTGGGCACTCTGCATCGTTGCCGGTTTCGGTTGCCATGCCATTCAGAGCCGTCTTGCCGATTACTACCGTCAGATTCACCTCTTCTTCCTGAAAGGCAAGGAGGGCAGCGAACTGGATGATGCCAGCAAGCAGGTGGAACTGTGGAAGCAGATGAAATGGAAGAAGGAGCCTGTACAGAAACTCTTCCAGTTCTTTTACAAGAATTATACTTTGGGTCAGGAGCGAGATACTCCTATCTTCCAGATATTCAAGAGAAATCTGCGCGAAAGATATCCGCAGCAGTTGCCTGAGCAGTTGCGTGCCGACTTCCGTGCAGGTAGTCTTCCATTGATGAAATTTGCCAACATCCTTACCTTCAACTGGCGCAGCATCACGCTGTTCATCTCTATCCTGATAGGTCTTCCATGGCTTTATCCAGCTATCGAGATTACCGTGTTCAGCCTGATTTTCTTCTATATGCGAGGAACCCACGAGCGTCTTTGCTTGAAGCTCAACCAGAAGGTTCTGAAGGGAGAGTACGGGGCATAAACATCTTATTTTGTGATAACAAATACTTTTGTGAATAACAAGTTCATTTATGAATAACAAGTTCAGAAATATATTTATGGCGTTCGGAATCATCGCCATTATCATCATGCTCTGCACGATGGATATGGACTATACCGATATCTGGCGCTATCTGAAGCAGGCGGGCATCTATTTCCCGCTGATTCTCGGTTTGTGGCTCGTGATCTATTGGGTGAACACCTGTTCCTGGTGGCTTATCATCAACGACGAGGGCAGGGTGAAGGGGCTGTCGTTCTGGCGAGTGTATAAGCTCACCGTGAGCGGATTCGCCCTGAACTATACCACGCCTTGCGGACTGATGGGCGGCGAGCCTTACCGCATCATGGAGCTGAAGCCGTTTACGGGTGTGAGCAAGGCAACATCATCGGTGATTCTCTACGTGATGATGCACATCTTCTCGCATTTCTGGTTCTGGTTCTTGTCGGTATTTCTTTATATCGCCTTGTATCCCGTAGGGGTATCGATGGGCATTATGCTGGGCGTTATCGCAGCCTTCTGCATGCTTGCCATCTATTTCTTCGTAAGAGGTTACAAGACGGGAATGGCACAGAAGGGCATCCGCCTTCTTACCCATATTCCTTTTGTGAAGAACTGGGCAAGGAGATTTGAGCAGGAAAAACAGGATACCTTGGAGCAGATTGATTCGCAGATAGCCTTACTGCATGGTCAGCACAAGCGCACGTTCTATGCCTCTCTTTCCTTTGAGGTGATGGCAAGGGTGTTGCAGAGCTTGGAAATTTATCTGATTCTGAAGGCGTTTGCTGCAGATATCAGCATAGCAGACAGTATTCTGATTCTCGCCTTTTCATCGCTCTTCAGCAACCTTATCTTCTTCTCTCCGATGCAGTTGGGCGCCCGAGAAGGCGGTCTTGCCTTGGCGGTGGATGGTCTGCATCTTACGGGAGCCCTGGGCGTATACACGGGTCTTATCACCCGTATCCGTGAGCTGGTATGGATAGCCATCGGCATCCTGCTCATCAAGGTAGGAAACAAGGACCTGAAGCAGATTCAGGCGGAATACGAGGAAGAGCAGAAGCGCAAGCAGAAAACCAATTAATAAAGGAAAAAATGAAGAAACTAGATATAAAAGGAATTATCTTTGACTATGGCGGTACGCTCGATACCAGGGGCGACCACTGGTCGGAAGTGCTGTGGCAGGGCTACGAGCACTTTGGCATCGGCGTGGCTGCTGATGAAGAGGTGGAGCCAGGAGTGAGTATCCACAAGCAGGCTTTCCGTGATGCCTACGTGTATGGCGAGAGAGCCCTGGCGGTGAACCCTATCGTGACACCAGATTTCCATTTCGAGGATATTCTCAGAGAAAAACTGATTCTGGAATTGAATTTCCTGGCAGGAAAGGAGTTGCTGGAGACAGGAAAGGATGATGCAGAGAAGCAGGCGAAGCTTGGAAATGATTCAGATGCATCTTCAGAAAGTCTTTTGCTCTCCCTTTCCGATTCAGAAATCCATCAGATTGCAGTGGATATGGCGCATTACATTAATGCCAAGACCTTGGATTTATTGCACGAGAACAAGCAGGTATTGGAGCATCTGAAGCAGGCGGGTTATCCGATGGTGCTCGTTTCCAATTTCTACGGCAATATCAACCAGGTGTTGAAGGATGCGGAGATTGACGGGTATTTCAAGGATGTGATAGAATCCGCCGTGGTGGGCGTCCGCAAACCGAACCCTGCCATCTTCGCCCTGGGCGTGTGTGCCTTGGATTTGCCAGCCTCTCAGGTATTGGTGGTGGGCGATACCTACGGCAAGGATATCATCCCTGCCCACAAGCTGGGTTGCCATACCCTTTGGATCAAGGGATTGCAGTGGGAGGAGAAGCAGGTGGACGAATCCATCCCCGATGGAATCATCCGAAAACTATCAGAAATGGAGGAATTTCTGAAAATCTCATAAAAAACTGAAATATATAATCGGTTTTTCATCGAAATTCAGAGATTATTTATAACTTTGCAGCCCGAAAACCAGTATGAATTAATAACGGGCTGCAAGCCCCTATATATAATAAAGGTAATGAAAGGTATTAAAAAATTGTATTTCATGCTCATCCTCTTCATGGTTTCTACCCTGCAGATGATGGCGCAGCAGAAGATAACGGGAAGGGTCATCGATGATGATGGCTTTGCGGTGCCTTATGCAAGTGTGCAGTACAAGGGCCACAAGATCGGCGTGTCTAGTGATGGAGAAGGTAAGTTCACCATCGAGAAGCATCCTGCATGGGTGCTCACCGTGAGCGCGCTGAGCTACAAAACCCAGACCGTGAAGATTGACGAGAAGACCAACTTCATCGAGGTGAAACTCAAGGATGATACCCATAAACTGGGCGAAGTGGTCGTGAAATCGAAGAAAGGCAGATACAAGCGCAAGGATAATCCTGCCGTGGAACTCATGCGCCGTGTCATCGCTGCCAAGAAGAAGAGCGACCTGAGCAACCATGATTATTATCAATATGATAAATATCAGAAAATCACCCTCGCCCTCAACGACCTGAGCAAGGAACAGCTGGAGAGCAAGTTCTTCAGCAAGCGACAGTATCTGCTCGACCAGGTGGAGACTTCGCCTTACAACGGCAAGCTCACCCTGCCTGTAAGCATCGACGAGACCGTTTCGCAGCACATCTACCGCAAGGATCCGAAGACTGAGAAGGATATCATCAAGGGTCAGCAGAGCAATGGTATCGGACAGGTAATCCAAACTGGAGAGATCCTGAACACAGCCCTGAAGGAAGTGTTCACCGACGTGGATATCTACGACGACTATGTGCGCCTGCTGCAGTATCCGTTCCCATCACCTATCGGCAAGACTGCCATCAGCTTCTACCATTATTATATAGAAGACACGGTGTATGTGGAGCGCGACCTGTGCTATCACCTGCAGTTTATCCCAGCCAACAGTCAGGATTTCGGCTTCCGTGGCGAGCTCTATGTGCTTGCCGACAGCAGTCTGCACGTGAAGAAATGTAATCTCTATATGCCTCACAATTCCGACGTGAACTGGGTGAAGGATATGAAGATAGAGCAGGAATATACCAAGCTCGACAATGGCGAATGGGTGCTCACCAAGGACGATATGATAGCAGAGATGCACATGAACAAGCTGCTGCAGGACCTGCTGGTGGTGCGCAATACGCGACTCACCGACTATGCCTTCGACCCGCTGCCTAAGATGCTCTTCAAGGGTAAGGCGAAGGTAAGGCACGATATGGATGCCATGAACCGAGATGAGGCTTATTGGAACAAATACCGACAGGTGGACCTGACCAAGAGTGAATCGTCGATGGACAGCTTTATCCATCGCATGGAGAACTCCAAGGGCTTTAAATATATCATCTTCGGCATCCGTGCGCTGATGGAGAACTATGTGGAGGTGGCTCATAAGAACCAGAAGGACGACAAGCGAAGCATCTTCGACTTGGGTCCGGTGAACACCTTCATTTCCAATAACTTCGTGGATGGCTTGCGCCTGCGCCTCGCCGGACGTACGATGGCTGCCTTGAATCCTCATTTCTTCTGGGATGGTTACGGGGCATACGGTACGAAGAGTCATGAATGGTATTACGGTCACATTTTCACCTATTCGCTGAATAAGAAGAAGAACAGTCCGTTTGAGTTCCCGATGCGCAAGTTCACCTTCGAGGTGGGTCATGATATCACCTCGCCTTCGGATGATAACCTGCTGCACAACAAGGACAACCTGTTTATGACCATCCGTGCCACCACGCAAGACCAGATGTATCTGTATCAGCGCCAGAAGCTGGGTTTCACCTACGAGACCGATTGGGGCTTCCGCTTCGACACGAGCATCAAGTGGCAGAGCAACCGCCCTGTGGGCCATCTTCATTATTTCAAGCTCGACGGCACGGAAGTGAAGAAGATCCGCACCACGGAGGCCACCGTGGGCATTGACTACAACCCGGGTGTCACCTATGTGAACACCAAGCAGCAGCGATTGCCTATCAACCTGGATAGTCCGGAACTGATGCTCTCGCACACCATGGGACTGGATGGCTTCATGGGCGGTCAGTATCAGAGCAACATCACCCGCCTGGGCATCTACAAGCGCCAGTGGCTGGGAAGCTTTGGCTATGTGGATTTCAATATCGTGGGCAAGATGCAGTGGAACAAGGTGCCATTCACTATGCTCGTCCAGCCACCAGTCAACCTCTCTTACTTTGAGCAGGAGGCAACCATCAGTATGATGAAAGACTGGGAGTTCCTCAGCGACCGCCAGGTGTTCTGGTCGGTGGCCTGGGATATGAACGGCAAGCTCCTGAACCGCATTCCGCTGATCAAGAAGTTGAAGTGGCGTGAATACGTGGCAGTGAAGGGAGTCTGGGGACAGTTGACTGACAAGAACAATCCGGTGAAGAATCCTACGGATGACGTCATCTTCCAGTTCCCTAACAATTCCTATACCTTCGGCAATACGCCATATTGGGAATTTGTGGCAGGTGTGCACAACATCTTCAAGTTCTTTGGAATCGATTATGTGCGCCGCTTGAACTACTTAGACCACGCCAACGTGGATAAGTGGGGTATCCGCTTCGGATTCCTCATGACATTCTAAAAAAAGACGATGTTGATACCTAGCGTTTTGCTAGGTATCTAGAAACAGATAAGTTTGCTGTGGCGTTTCTGCCATGGCAAACTTTTTATAAAAACAGGTCATATAAGAGATAGAAGAGAGTATAACAACATAAAAGAATAGGAGAATTGAATCATGAAAATTCTGTTAGCAGACAAGCAGGACATCACGCGCGCCGGACTGACCTATGTGATAGAGAAAATGGAAGGGTTTGAGACTAAGTACGTGGAAGACAAGACGGAGCTGATGCTCGCCTTGAAAGAGAACGAGAATACGGTAGTGATATTAGACTACACGCTCTTCGACATCAATGATGCCGCCGAGCTCCTCATCCTCAACCAGCGTTTTCCCTATACCCGATGGCTTTTGTTCAGTGAAGATTTGAGTACCGACTTCGTGAAGGTGCTCATTGCCAGCAGCAGCATGTTTAGTGTTCTTCTTAAGGAGAGTCCGATGATGGAGATTAAGGAGGCCATCCGTTTCTGTGTGGCAAGCAACCGCTTTGTCTGCCAGCGCATGATGGAGGTGCTTCTGGCGCCCGTGCAGCAGGAGCCGGAAGAGAAGGTGAACCTTACCAAGACCGAGACCGAAATTCTGAAGGACATCGCTCTTGGTATGACCACCAAGGAAATAGCCGAAAAGCGATTCTCCAGTTTCCATACCGTGAACACCCACCGCAAGAATATCTTCCGAAAGCTGGGCGTGAACAATGTGCATGAAGCAACCAAGTATGCACTAAGAGCCGGCCTGGTAGATTCGGCAGAGTATTATATCTAAAGAAGATTCAGTATTGTGTCTAAAGTAAATTCAATATAAGTATGATATATAAAAAATAGCTTCAGATTGTCCTCCCGACATTCTGAAGCTTTTTGTTTCTAACTAACTTATTATCAACTATTCATTACTTTCGGCTGCAAAATTACAAGTTTTTATTGAAAAAATGATGTTTTTCCATGAAAAAACACACGTAAACGTTTGCAATTTCGGATAAAATCACTATCTTTGCATAAGATAAGCTGCACTCGGCAATTTGAAAGCAAGCTTCCATTGCGCTCGTTTGCATTATCTTTGCATTGTGTCTTATCAAGAGATGCATAAATAGATGGTTAACTTATAGAAAAATGATACACTAGTATCGAGAACGAGATTCATGAAACAGCGTAGAACATCACTTAAAGACCTGGCTGATAAACTAGGTGTGAGCATAGCCACGGTATCGCGTGCTTTGCGCAATAGCCACGAGGTGGGTGAGGAAATGACCCAGAAGGTGAAGCAACTTGCCAAGGAGCTTAATTACCGGCCTAATCCTTTTGCTCAGAGTCTTCGAAAGGAGGCTCCGAGAGTGATTGGCGTGATAGTACCTAACCTGGTGACCCATTATTATGCCGCCGTGCTCGACGGCATAGAGGATTATGCGTCGAAGTTGGGCTATTCAGTCATCAGCGCCAACAGTCATGAGAACCATGAGCGCGAGGCGAAGGCGCTGGACAACTTTCTCAACATGCATGTGGAAGGCATCATCGCCTGTCTGGCGCAGGATACCACCGACTATTCGCACTTCGAGCAGCTTCATGATATGGGCATACCGCTGGTGTTCTTTGCCCGCTGCTGCCTGGAAGACAAGTTCTCGCAGGTGGTGGGCAATGGCGACGTGGCAGCACAGGAGGCCACCCAGCACATGATAGAGACCGGTTCCCGCCGCATTGCCTTCATCGGTGGTCCTAACCATCTCGACATGGTGCGCCGCCGCAAGCATGGCTATCTGGAGGCTCTCCGCGAGAACAGGATTCCTATCGACCGCTCGCTGGTGGTTTGCGATAAAATCGATTTCGATGTGGCACGCAATGCTACGCTCCGACTGCTGGAAGGGGAGAATCCGCCTGATGCCATCCTCGCCTTCAACGATATCATCACCTATGCCGCCTTCGATGCCATCAAGGCAAAGGGACTGCGCATTCCGCAGGATGTGGCCATCATCGGTTTTACCGATGGGGATACTGCTGCCTTCGTTACTCCAAGACTCACCGCCATCATGGATAAGGCACACGAGCAGGGATCCAAGGCATGCGAACTGTTGATGAGAAGCATCAACGGCGATGAGAAGATATATAAAGAGGTGGTGCCGATGATTCTCAAAATCAGAGAAAGCTCGGAAAAGAACGAGGAAGAAAGATGAATATCAATCAGAAAATATAAACCTATAAATATAACAAACTAAAATGAAACAAGAACTAAAACTATTTCTGAAAGGCATCCTGGTGATGCTTTTGCTGGCGATGAAGTCGCTGCCCTGTAATGCCATCGGTGCTTATGGGGCAGTGGATTTTAATCGTCTGACCAACAGAAATGGATTGAGCAACAGTCAGGTGAATGCCATATTCAAAGACCAGAAGGGCTATGTATGGTTTGGCACCCAGTCGGGACTCGACCGTTTCGACGGATTTCGTATGAAGGCATTCCTCTACGATGATGGCAATCCCAATTCCATTCCCAACAATTCGGTGGATGAAATTCAGCAGGCCATCAACGGATCGCTGTGGATTCATACCGGGGTGGGATATTGCATCTACCAGTATGACAAGGAGCGATTCGACCGCAAGCCAGAGGAATGGCTCAAGACCATCGGCGTGGATGGACCTCCTTACAAACTGCTCATCGACTCGAAGAAAAACATGTGGATGAGTGTGTATGGTCAGGGCATCTATTTTGTGGATGTCAAGAACATGACAGCTTTTCTCTTCCCTTTTTCCAAGACGAAATCACGCAGTTCGCTGCCTGATTATCAGGTGAGCTGTATCCGCGAGGACAACGGACAGGCGGTGGTAACCTTCGTCAATGGTGTGATCTGCAGACTGGATGGCTATGCCCAGCAAGTGGTGTGGATGGACCGTTTTATCCTTAACAACCGACTCTCTACCGACCATTCGGTCTTCACCTTCGTAGACAGCAAGAACAACTATTGGGTGAATACCAATCTGGGCATCTATGTGTATCACAAGAATCTGAAGAAATGGTTTGTCGGGGCGAAGGGCTATCTGGCCACCTTCGGCTTTGATGTGCCGGCTTATCCGGGGCGCAAAGTCATTATCCGTGATATGGCAAGAGACAAGCAGGGACACATGTGGATTGCAACCGACCATAATGGCTTGATTTATCTGGACTATGCCAAGAAAATCTGCCGCCAGTTTATGTACAATCCTAATGATAAGGGGTCTATCTCCGACAACTCGCTTCCTGAGTTGTACGTGGATGACAACGATGCTCTCTGGGTGGGTACCTACAAGAACGGAGTAAACTATTATTCTGCATCTTCCACCAAATTCTATACCATTCCGCTGGGCGATGTATGTACCATTACGCAGGATCTGAACGGCAATCTCTGGTGCGGTACCAACGATGCGGGCATCGTGGCATACAATCCGACAACGGGCCAGTCGTCTCGTTTCTATGGAGCCAAAACCGGACTGGGGTCTGAAGTGGTGGTGAGCAGTACCACCATGAAGGATGGAACCTTGTATTTCGGAACCTTCAATGGCGGATTGGCGCGCTTGTCGCATGGCGTGTGGAAATCCTATCATGCCGGAACCAGCGGACTGGCAAACAACAGCGTTTGGTGTCTTGCCGAGGCTCCCGACCATCGGCTTCTGATAGGAACCCTGGGCGGCGGTTTCCAGATTTTCGACCCGAATACGGAAAAATTTGAAACCTACAATATCAGCAATTCCAAGCTTACGAGCAACTTCATCAACTCACTCTTCATGCAGAATGCCAACCAGCTGCTGTTGGGACATTCGCAGAACATGTCGGTCTTCGACTTCCATGACCGGAAGATTACGGATTTGAGCAAGCTGTCGAACGGAAAGGCTTTCTTGAGTCCATCTATTAACTATTCGATGATAGACAGTCGCGGTCTCCTCTGGATAGCTACTCCTTCGGGCATCGCCATGTATGATCTGAAGTCGAACCAGGTGGAGAACATCAACAATCTGAACGGTACGCCGGGAGCTGTGGGCTGCTCCATCATCGAGGACAAGAACCATACGATGTGGCTGGTTTCAGAGTTTGTGGTTACCCATGTGAAGGTAGATAAGGATGAAGAAGGCAAATGGTACCTGAAGATAACCAACTATAATTCGCTGGATGGCTTGCAGGAGCGCCAGTTTAACTATCGCTCGGCATGCCTGATGCGCAATGGCGACATCGCCATCGGCGGACAGGATGGTGTGAATATCATCAGTCCCCGTTCGGCACAGAATGCCAAGAACCATGTGCGTGCACTCTTCAGCGGCGTGGTTCTCTTCGATCATGCCCTGACGGCAGGCGAGGAGTATGAAGGCAGGGTGATTCTAGAGGAGTCGCTCGATGCCAGCCATCGTCTTGATTTGAGCTATAAGGACAATGCCTTCACCATCCAGCTGGCTTCCAGCGAAGTGACGGTGCCATCGCGCAACCGCTTCCTCTATCGCATGAAGGGAGTCACCGACAAGTGGCTGCTCACACCAGCCGACCGTCCGGAGGTAACCTTCACCAATCTCTCTTCGGGCAGCTATATCCTGCAGGTGAAGGTGGTGAACGGCGACGGAACCGTGAACGACGAGATCAGCGAGCTGGAAATCAATGTGGCTCCACCTTTCTATTTCTCTATCTGGGCATTCCTGGTATATATCGCCCTGATAGCCGCAGCCTTCTTCCTCTACCGTCGCAGAATGATAGAACGCCAGCGTAATCAGTTTGAGCGCAAGAGCATGGAAGATAGTATGAAGAAGACCAAGGAACTGAACGAGCTGAAGCTGAACTTCTTCACCAACGTGAGCCATGAGCTCCGCACTCCGCTCACCCTCATCATCTCGCCTCTGGTGACGATGATAAGAGAAGAAGCCGACCCTGCCAAGCGCAGAAAGCTGGAGCTGATTCATCGCAACGCCACCCGTCTGCTCAATCTGGTGAACCAGATTCTCGACTTCCGCAAGTTCGACCAGAACAAGGAGAAGCTGAATCTTTCGCAAACGGAAATAGTGAGTTTCGTGGATAATATCTGTGCTTCCTTCCGTATCCTTGCCAACAACAAGGTGACGCTGGAGTTCGAATCGGAATTCCCTAAGCTGAACATGACGGTGGATGTGGATAAGGTGGGCAAGATAGTGAACAACCTCTTGAGCAATGCCTATAAGTTTACCCCTGATGGCGGCAAGATTGTAGTTTCGCTGCGTGCCAAGACCCGTTTCGAGATGAAGGGCGGTGAGCACGATATGCTTTGCATCTATGTGATTGACACCGGCAAGGGTATCAGCGATGAAGAGAAGAAGAATGTTTTCGACCGCTTCTATCAGGTGAACGGCACCGAGATGCAGCCTGCCGGAGGCAGTGGCATCGGACTCAACCTGGTGAAGAAATATGCCGAGCTGCATGGTGGAATGGTTTCTGTGAGTGACAACGAAGCAGGCGGTTCGATATTCGTGGTAGAATTGCCTATCGCAGACGATGGTTCTGCCAAGGTGAATGCCCATCTGGGTACCTTGCGTTCGGCTCCAGTCATCACCACGGTACATAAGGCTGTGGAGAATGATGTTCCGGAGCTGATAGATGATGCATCGGCTTCCCTCTATGGCATGGCCCGCAAAAAGGTGCAGCCTGCTGCGGGAGATTCATCTGCACACAAGCCAACCTTGCTGCTGGTGGATGATAGCGACGACTTCCGCGAGTTCATGCACGACCTGCTTTCCGATTATACCGTGGTTGAGGCCGTGAATGGTCAGGATGCCTGGAACAAGATCATCGACCATCGTCCGGATATCATCCTCAGCGATGTGATGATGCCTGTGATGGATGGCAACGAACTCTGCCGCCAGGTGAAGGAGAACGACGAGACTGCTTCCATTCCATTCGTGATGCTGACGGCTCGTCTTGCCGATGAGCATCGCAAGGAGGGACTGATGAGCGGTGCGGATGAGTATATCACCAAGCCATTCAATATCGACATGCTCAACCTGCGACTCAAGAATCTCCTGAATCTCGTGAAGCGCACGGGAACGGTGGCGAAGCCTACGGGCGAAGTGGTCAAGGAGAAGCAGCTCAACAACGGTCACTTCGTGCTGGGAGCAGCCGACCAGAAGTTGATTGAGGATATCGACAACTATATCCGCGACAACCTGAGCAACCCTGATACATCCGTGGAATCGATGAGTGCTCATCTCTGCATCTCGCGCGTACAGTTATATAAGCGCATGATTTCGCTCATGGGCATCACGCCTTCGGAGTATCTTCGTGCCAAGAGAATCAAGTATGCCGAGCATCTGCTCCACTCCAATGAGTATAACATCAGCGAGATAGCCTACAAGGTGGGATTCAACAATCCTCGCTACTTCTCCAAGTATTTCCAGGAGGCGTATGGCGTTACTCCTTCGCAATACAAGAAGAACCTGGAGGCTCAGGAATAACATCCTTTCATCCCCGAAGCAAGTAAACAAGACTGCTAAAATGTTGTCTCGTTTACCTGCTTCGGGGATTTTTTGTTTCGGGTTAACATTTTGTACCCTCATCCTAAACATTTGCACACCATGGAATCGGAATAATTTCGTATCTTTGCAACAGATTTAAGTAATACAACAAACAATCCTCTAAATAATATAGAATGAGAATAACTAAGACTTTATTCATTTCAGCAGTGCTGCTGATGAGCGCCACAGGCCTCCAGGCAGCAGGATTTATCCAGAAGGGTAATTATCTTACCGTTCAGTTGAAAGAGCACCAGAATTATGGTCCAAGTCAGATTCGCTTACAGGTTGTAAACGATCAGATAATCCGTGTGCAGGCCACTGCCGAGCAGAGTTTCCGCAACAAGCAGAGCCTGATTATCGTGCCTCAGAACAGCAAGGCAAACTACAAGGTGGAGGAGCAGGGCGACAAGCTCATCATCACCACAGCTGCCATGCGTGCCGTTTTGAACGAGGCTACCGGTCAGATTACTTTCTATGATTTGAAAGATAATGTTCTCCTCAACGAGGTGGCGCAGGGTGGAAAGACCTTCAAGCCTTTCACCGTGCCTGACCGTGAGATTGGCGTTGATATCGCCAAGGTGCCTGAGGCGCAGAAGCACGGCTGGTCATGGCGTGCCCTCTTCGACTCTCCCGACAACGAGGCTTTCTATGGTCTCGGTCAGCATCAGAGTGAGGAACTCAACATGAAGGGCAAGAACGAAGACCTCTTCCAGTATAACACCAAGGTGAGTGTGCCTTTTGTCGTTTCCAACAAGAACTATGGTATCCTCTGGGATTCTTACTCTTATTGCCGCTGGGGCAATCCTGACGATTATCTGCAGCTGAACCGTGCCTTCAAACTCTATGATAAGGATGGCAAGGAAGGACAGCTCACCGGTACTTACGTGGATAAGAACGGACAGAAGATAGTTCGCGGCGAAGACAGCATCTACTTTGAGTATGCGATGCCTGAGACTTCCGAAATCTGCAACAAGACAGATAAGGGCGGTATACAGAACCTGCCAAAGGGCTTTGCCCTGAATGGTTCCAAGGTGGTTTACGAGGGTTACGTGGAGGCGCCAACCAACAGCTTCTATCAGTTTATCCTCTACTATGCCGGCTACACGAAGATTTATATCGACGGCAAACTGGTGGTACCTGAGCGCTGGCGTACAGCCTGGAATCCGAACTCCTATAAGTTTGATGCAGCCATCAAGAAGGGGGTAAAGACTCCTATCCGCATCGAATGGCAGCCAGATGGCGACGTTTCCTATTGTGGCCTCCGCGTGGCTGCTCCCCGTTCAGAGGCAGAAAAGAACCAGTTGAGCATCTGGAGTGAGATGTCGCCGGATATGGATTACTACTTCATTGCAGGCAAGAACCTCGACGAGGTGATTTCGGGCTATCGCACTCTTACCGGTAAGGCTTCGGTTTATCCAAAGTGGGCACTCGGTTTCTGGCAGAGCCGTGAGCGCTATCAGAGCAGCAAAGACATCGAGGACAATCTGAAGAAGTTCCGCGACCTGAAGATTCCTGTCGATAACATCGTGCAAGACTGGAACTACTGGAAGCTAGATTCCTGGGGAAGCCATGAGTTTGAGGCGGCACGCTATCCGAACCCGCAGGCGATGCTCGATAGCGTTCATGCCATGAACGGAAGATTCATGATTTCCGTATGGCCTAAGTTCTACGACACCGTGAAGAACTATAAGGAGCTTGATGCCAAGGGCTGGATGTATCATCAGGCTATCAAGGATGATATCCACGACTGGCTCGGCTTCCGTGGTTCTTTCTATGATGCTTATTCTGACGGAGCAAGAAAGATGTTCTGGCGACAGATGGATGAGAATCTCTATTCCAAGTACAAGTTCGGAATCGATGCCTGGTGGATGGATGCATCAGAGCCAAACGTTCGCGACTGTACTCCGATGTGGTATCGTAAGGCACTTTCGGGTCCTACTGCCCTGGGTACATCTACCGAGTATTTCAATGCCTACAGCATCGTGAATGCCGATGCCATCTATAATGGTCAGCGCAGCGTGAACCCTAACCAGCGTGTCTTCCTCCTGACCCGTTCCGGTTTTGCAGGAGAGCAGCGCTACAGCACCGCCACCTGGTCGGGCGATATTGCTACCCGCTGGGAGGATATGCGTGCCCAGATGACAGCCGGTTTGAACTATTCGATGGCTGGTCTTCCTTTCTGGGGCATGGACCAGGGAGGTTTCTGCGTGGAGAATCGCTATGTGGCTGCCCAGCAGGAGTTTGACAAGACCGGTAAGGAAAATGCCGACCTGAAGGAGTGGCGTGAGCTGCAGGCTCGCTGGAATGAGTTCGGCTGCTTCGTTCCGCTCTATCGCACCCATGGTCAGTGGCCTACCCGCGAGGTTTGGAACATCGCGCCAGCCGATCATCCGGCTTTCAAGAGCATCGTGTTCTACGACAAGCTCCGCTATCGCCTGATGCCTTACCTTTACAGCATGGCTGGTATGGTTCACTTCAAGGACTACACCATGATGCGTGGATTGGTGATGGATTTCAATGGTGATGACAATATCTACAATATCAAGGACCAGTGGATGTTCGGTTCTGCCCTGATGGCTTGTCCGGTGGGCGAGTATCAGAAGTACAGCCGCAATGTTTATCTTCCTAAGCAGAAGGGTTGGTATGATTTCTATACAGGCAAGCATTATGCCGGTGGTCAGACCATCGTAGCCGATGCGCCATACGAGAAGATTCCAGTCTTCGTTCCAGAAGGATCCATCCTTCCTGTCGGTCCGGAAATGGAGTGGAGCGACCAGAAGAAGCCTGAGCTTATCGACCTCTATGTATATGCCGGCAAGGACGGTTCTTATACGCTTTATGAGGATGAGGGCACCAACTATAACTACGAGAAGGGCAAGTATGCTACCATCGATTTCCTGTATGATGATGCTCAGAAGACCCTGACCATCGGTGCCCGCAAGGGTAGTTTTGATGGCATGCTTCAGAAGCGCCGCTTCAACGTGGTATTGGTTAGTGGAGATAACCAGCAGGGCATCAGCCTCGCCAAGGCGCCTAAGGGCAAGAAGGTGAAGTATGCAGGCCAGGTTGTTACTGTAAAATTGAAGTAGTCTAATCTCCCACAGATGACACAGATTTCACAGATTTTTTTATATTCTCAGAAAAGATGAATCTGTGTAAATCTGTGCTATCTGTGGGATTTCTTATATGATAGGAATGAACAAGAAAACATTATTGGGTGTAGTTTTTATGAGTGGGCTTTTAGCTCATCCGTTGAACGCCCGCGAACATCAGTCTTTTGATAAAGACTGGCTTTTCGTTTTAGCCGATAGTGCCGGTATGCAGAAATCGGAGTATGCTGACGGACATTGGCGCCGCTTGAATCTCCCTCACGATTGGGCGATAGAGGGCGATTTCGCTCCATCCAATCCTTCGGGAGCCAGCGGTGGCGCTCTTCCTGGAGGCATCGGCTGGTATCGCAAGCATTTTTCCGTGAATCCGAAGGAGAAGTACGACCGCTTTACCATCACCTTCGATGGCGTGTATATGAACTCTACCGTTTATATCAACGGCCACAAATTAGGCACGCGCCCTTATGGATACAGCACCTTTGAGTACGACCTTACACCTTATATCAATAGGAAGGGCGATAATGTCATCGCCGTGAAGGTGGATAACAGCGACCAGCCCAACAGCCGCTGGTATTCGGGCTGCGGCATCTATCGCCATGTATGGCTCACCAAGACCATGAAGAATGCGTACATCCCTCAGTGGGGACAGTATGTATCTACCACGCCGCAGGGTGATGTGAAGGTGAAGGTGGATTTCCTTGCCCAGGGCAGCAAGATGAAACTTTCCATCCGCAACACCATCTACGATGCGAAAGGCAAGGTGGTGGCAAAGAGCCAGGGCAATGAGGTGCAGCAGCTTAAGGTAAAGAATCCGCAGCTCTGGGATATCGCAAAAGGCTATCTCTATACCGTGAAGAGTGAATTGGTGGTGAATGGAAAGGTTGTGGATACCGCTACTACCACCACAGGCTTCAGGGATGTGAAGTTTGATGCACAGAAGGGTTTCTTCCTCAATGGCAGGAACATCAAGATCAATGGTGTCTGCGAGCACCACGACTTCGGCTGTCTGGGTGCAGCCGTAAACGAGGATGCGATGCATCGCAAACTCACCATCCTCCGCAATATGGGTGTGAATGCCATCCGAAGCAGTCATAATCCTCCGGCTCCCGAACTCTTGAACATGTGCGATTCGATGGGCCTCCTCGTGATGGACGAGAGTTTCGATATGTGGCGCCGCAAGAAATCGAATGGCGACTATGCCCGCTTCTTTGATGAATGGCATAAGCGCGATCTTTCTGATTTGATAAAACGGGATAGAAACCATCCGAGCATCATCATGTGGAGCATTGGCAACGAGGTGCTGGAGCAGTGGTCGGATGCCGCTGCCGATACGCTTTCGCTGGAGCAGGCGAATCTGATATTGAATGCCGGTCACGATGCTTCTACCTTGGCGCATAGCGATGAACTGAGCGTAAACTCGCTCCTGACGCAGCTTCTTGCCAAGCTGGTGAAGGAGAACGACCCTTGGGGCACCCGTCCGGTTACGGCTGGTTGCAACGAACCTGACCCTAAGAACCATCTCTTCAAGAGCGGTGCCATCGATGTCATCGGTTTCAACTACCATCATCAGTGGGTAAAGGATGTGCCCAAGAACTTCCCTAACAAGCCGTTCATCCTTTCGGAAAGTGTTTCTGCCCTGCAGACCCGTGGCTATTACATGATGCCGAGCGACCATATCTATACGGCACCGAAGGAATGGTGGCTGCCTTATACCGACCCATCCTTCATGTGTTCGGCATACGACAACATGCATGCTTCGTGGAGCAGTACCCATGAGGAAACCTGGGATGTGGTGAAGCACAACGACTTTGTGGGTGGCCAGTTTATCTGGACCGGTTTCGATTACATCGGAGAACCTACGCCTTACGCTTATCCGGCACGCAGCAGTTATTTCGGCATCATCGACCTGGCGGGTCTTCCGAAGGACAGTTATTACATGTATCAGAGTGAGTGGACCAGCAAGGATGTGCTCCATCTCTTCCCTCACTGGAACTGGCTCCCAGGTCAGACCATCGATATGTGGTGCTATTACAACCATGCCGACGAGGTGGAACTCTTTGTGAATGGCAAGAGCCAGGGCGTTCGCAAGAAGACCGTTTATGGTGCGAAGAACGAAGGCGAGGCTTTCCAGAAGAGTACGGAGTATCACGTGATGTGGCGTGTAAACTTCGAACCGGGAGAGGTGAAGGTAGTGGCAAGAAAGAATGGCAAGCAGGTAGCAGAACAGACCATCAGAACGGCTGGCGCCCCTCATCATCTCGTATTGAAGAAAACCTATCAGGGTAATCTGGCTTTTGGCGCCTCAGAACCAACCACTTTCGTAGAGGTGAATGTAGTGGATAAGGATGGAAATCTCTGTCCGAATGCCAGTAATCAGATATTCTTCTCAGTAGAAGGAAAGAAAGACGGAATGGAAACTTCGAAAGGGTTTGATAATAAGGCAGAACTCAAGATTCTTGGCACCGATAATGGTTGCCAAACCTCGCTGGAGCGCTTCACCGACCCTCATCGCAAGGCATTCTTTGGTAAATGTGTAGTAGTTTTGAAAGGTAAAGGCTCCCTGAAAGCGGAGGCTGTTGATTTGAAAGATGCAACATTGAGTCTTTAAAAATCAATAAAAATTCGTTTTTCTCGTTTGTTTTTACTATCTTTGCAAGCGGATTCGACTTTCGGGTTGTTTCCGCTTGTTTCATAAATAACTAAAAGGGAAAATGAAAGTACATATAGAGCAAGGTACGCCTGATAAGGCATCACATATTGCATCGCTCATCATGGAAGCGATGAACACAGACTGCTGCCAGAACTTCGCTGGTCCGCATCATACTTTGGTGGATTTCCATCAGATGATGGAGCGTCTGGTAAAGATGGAAGATAGCCAGTACAGCTATCTTAACACGCTGGTGGCTAGCAACAGCGAGGGTATCATCACCGGTATCCTTGTGGCATACGATGGTGCCCGATTGAAGGAACTGCGCAGACAGTTTATCAAGGAGGCTATCGTAAGCTTCGGCATCGACTATTCGGCAATGGATGCAGAGACAGAAGCTGGCGAGTTTTATCTCGACAGTTTAGCCGTTTCCAGCAGTTTCCGTGGTAAGGGCATCGCCAAGCAGCTCCTGGCTGCTGCCATCGAGAAAGCCAGAGAGTTGGGTATCCCTAAGGTGGGGCTGCTTGTAGACAAAGGTAATCCGAGAGCGGAGAAACTCTATACCAAAGTTGGTTTTGAATATGTCAACGATACGGTATGGGGAGGTCACGGCATGAGACACCTGCAATACACCATCTGAAAATGGCGATAAGGATGAAGAAATAAACGATTGGCTCGTTTGTCACATATACAAAAGCCCGGCATCGCATCACTGCGGGCCGGGCTTTTATCACTAATCAACAAAAACTAATAAAATATTATTAAACCTATATAACCTTGCGTATGAAATGTCTTTTATCTTAATTTCGTTGCAAAGATACGTATATTGTTTGATATTTCATTATTTTTGCTGCAATATCTTCTTTTTTTCAGAGTAAACGTTTGCACAATGTTGTATATTATTCCAATTCCTCAATCTCACTCTCGTCCATATCTCGGTCGAGTCGGTCTCTCCAGAGATACTTTCTCGTTTCGTGGACGATGATGCCGCTGAGACAGAGCAGGGAAACGAGGTTAGGGATAGCCATGAGGGCATTCATGCAGTCGGCGATGTTCCATACCAATCCCAGGCTGATGACGCTACCGATGAAAATACTGATGATGTAGAGCATTCGATAGCAGAGCATCCATTTCTTTCCCTTGAGATATTCCACGCAGCGCTCGCCGTAATAACTCCAGCCCAGGGTGGTGCTGAAGGCAAAGGTGCTCAAACCGAAGGTAAGCAATGGGGCACCGATATATGGAATCTTGCTGAACGCTGCCTTGGTAAGCGCAGCACCGTTGTGATAGTCGATATCAGGATAAGCGATGATGCTCGATGTGATGACCAGTCCGGTGAGGGCACAGATAATCACGGTATCCCAGAAGGTACCGGTGGATGAAACCAACGCCTGGCGTACAGGGTTGCGGGTCTGTGCCGCTGCAGCAACGATAGGGGCAGAACCCAAACCGCTCTCGTTGGAGAACAGACCACGGGCGATACCATAGCGGGCTGCCATCATCAGGGTGCTGCCCGCAAAACCGCCACCCGCTGCCTTGGTGGTGAATGCCGATTCAAGGATGACCTTGATGGCTGGCATGAGATAGGCATGGTTGACGATGAGGATGTAGATGCAGCCCAGCACATAGAAGAGTGCCATGAATGGCACGAGCATGCCGCATACCTTAGAAATGGTCTTTACGCCACCGATGATAACGGCAGCTCCGAGTGCTGTGACGATAGCTCCCGTGATATAAGGAGAAATGCCATACTGGTTCTCTACCAGGGTAGAGATGGCATTAGCCTGTACGGTGCTTCCGATGCCGAAAGAGGCGAGAGCGGCAAAGACAGCGAAGAGGATGGCTAGCCACTTCCATCCCAAACCTTTCTCCAGGGCATACATCGGACCGCCAAGCATCCGTCCACGCTTGGTCTTCACACGATATTTCACGGCAAGCAAGCCCTCGGCATATTTGGTTGAAATACCGAATACACCCGTAAGCCAGCACCAGAGCACGGCACCTGGACCTCCAAGGGCAATGGCGGTGGCCACACCGATGATGTTACCTGTACCAATGGTTGCAGCAAGGGCAGTAGCCAAGGCACCAAACTGTGAAACATCTCCCGTGGCATTCTTGTCTTTCTTTATTGACAGCGCTATCGCCTTGAATATCTTGCGCTGTGGAAAGCGCAGGCGAATGGTCAGGAAAATGTGGGTTCCTAACAGAAGGATAATCATTGGCCATCCCCAGAGGAATGAACTGAATGCGGTGAAAAAATCGTTGATAGTCTCCATCTTTCTTTCTCTCTTTAAATGTTTATTGTTTTTTTATTCCTCGAATTCAATCTTGATATATCTTGAATCCAATCTTTATTTCTCGAATTCAATCTTTACATTGTTGAAACCCATGGCTTTGAGCATTTCCCTGAACTGTTGCTTGGCATTTCTCTGTGCCGTCTGGATATTCACGGGGGTGATGCAGCGCTTCTTCATCATGGTGTAGGCACGGTCGTACATCGCCTGGCGGTCGGCTCCGGTCCACTTTCCTTCTTCAAAGAAGCTTTTGGTGCGGGCTTCGTCGATGAAGTTGTTGTCGAGAAGGCGGATTGGGGGCAGGGTGCAGGTGATGGAGTTTTTTTCTTCATCCACTTTCATCCATCCTTCCTTCACGTCTTTCATGTCGATGCCCAGCCTGAGGGTTCCGTAGTAGATACGTACCAGCTGGTCGTCGCCAAAGAAGCCGCGGCGCACGGTGTCAACGAGTTCCTCGTCGTTGATGGCGAGAAATTCCCATTGTCCTATCGCCTCGATACTCTCCACCTGGGTAGGCGAGAGGGTGGTCTTTTCTTCTGTAGCCACCTCCACCGTATTGTCTTTATTGAGCCAGTATAATGCTCCGCCTATCACCACGGCAAGGAGCACGATAAGCATAATTCCATATTTCTTCATGTCTGAGTCCTCCTATTTTGAAGCCTGGTCAGGGGCGTTCTTCTTTTCTATGGTTGTCTTGTCGCTCAGTCCGTTGGAGATGAATCCCTTCAGATCCTGCAGGGTAAACTTCTTGCGGAAACTGATCTTGATGTTCTCTTCCTTGAATCCCATGTCGATGAGCATCGGGATGAGTGTGTTGGCAGCACTGAATTGTGCCTGCTCCATCAGGTCGATATTCGGAATATCGTTGATGATGCTCTGGCGGCCCTGCTGTTCCAGCTTCGTCAGTTCGGCATCGGTGAAGTTGCTTCGTGTCAGCGAAACGTATTGCTTCACTGCCTTGTGGTCTATCTTGCTGCTGGTGAGCACCAGTTTCGGGTCGGGCAGGATGATTTCAATCTTGTCGCCCTTTCGGGATACGTTCTTCTGCGAGAATCCCTCGAAATCCACATACGCCTTGATGGTGGCATCCATTGGGATGGCTACCTTGCGGTTGGATCCCGGAATATGGATGTTGAAATCCTTCTTCATGAAAGAACCTTTCAGGTTCAGCTGATCATCATGGGTGATGATTTTGTGAACATGCGCTTCGGCTGTGTAGAGACGACTGCACTTCTGTATCTGCATCACCATCACCGGAATGGTGTCGATGACGTTTGCTTTTTCTTCCGTTGGCTGCTTCTGCGAGCAGGCTGAAAAGGCGAGAATCATGGCAGATAATATGATATTTAATAACTTCTTCATACAAAATGTTTTAAAATCGTTGCAAAGATACGACAATTTGTTTGAAAAACCAAAGAAAAAGGTAAAAAATAAAAGCTCTTGAAGCTAAAAAGTAACTTCAAGAGCTTTTGGTGTCTCATTTTATTTCAAGAGTTTCCTGTATTCCTTGTCAAATCCCTGTGGATGGCGACCGGTGAAGAGGATGTTCAGGAGGCAGTTGGCAGCTATCTCAACATCATTGAGGTCAGCTCCCTTTCCTTTCTTGATCTCCTTACCCAGACATACATCCCAGTTGCAAAAGAAGCAACTGTCGTTGGCTCCCACAAACATATCGCTGGAGTTTGGATCTTCTATCAGTTCGAAGCGGATTACCTTCTTGGAACTGATAGGCTGGATGTCGCAAAGCATATTGAATGCCTTCTCGAACACATCGCGATGCACTTGAGCATTAGGAAACATCGCATTGAGCGTTGGGAATATCTCCTCAAACTCAAATGACTGAAATAACTGATAGAGTTTCATATGATACCTTATTTATATATATGATACAAAAATCCTTTTCTCTATTAGAACTTCGCCATCTTGATAGCGTCGATAGCGCACTCGTCACCCTTGTTGCCCAACTTGCCACCGCTGCGGTCCTTGGCCTGCTGCAGGTCGTTGGTGGTGAGGAGACCATAGATAACAGGAATCTCCTGTGTTGCATTGAGGCGTGCGATGCCATAGGTAACACCCTCGCAGATGTAATCGAAGTGAGGAGTCTCACCACGAATCACGCTACCCAGGATGATGACAGCGTCGTATCCGCCATTGAGAACCATCTGATGAGCGCCGTAAATCAGCTCGAAGCTTCCAGGAACCGTCTTCACGTGGATGTTCTCTGGCAGTGCGCCATGCTTTTCGAGGGTCTTAACGGCTCCGTCGAGCAAAGCACCGGTGATTTCTGGGTTCCATTCTGCCACTACAATGCCGAAGCACATGTTGCTGGCATCAGGTACCTTGGAGAAATCGTAGTCCGACAAATTATGAAGTGCTGTAGCCATATCTTTTTCTTCCTTTCTTTCTGTTTTTGAATATCTGCTTTCCGGGAAGAAGATTAGTTGGAAGCACGCTCGATGTACTTGTCAATCTCACCGCTCTGAACGAGCATAGAGTTCACATACTTCTTCTTGATGTCCTGATAGAGGCTCAAGGCGTCTGCCTTCTTGCCGTCGCTCTCCAGAATTTCACCAGCCTTGATGAGGAATGCAGGAGAAAGAGAGTTGTTGGCATCATCCTCTGCCTTGCTGTCTGCCATGGAAGCAGCCTTCTTGAAAGCGTCAACAGCCTGGTCGTTCTTCTTGAGGTGAGCATAAACATCGCCGAGAGCTGCCTGAGCTGCTGGACTGATCATCTGGTCGTCCTTAGAAGAGAAAGCGTCGAGGCTCTTTTCTGCCTCAGCCCACTTGCCGAGGTTCGCGTAGCAGAGACCTGCATAGAGGTTAGCCAGGTTACCTGCCTTTGTGCTGCTGTACTCGCTAGCAATCTTTGCGAAACCTACGTAACCTGCGCCATCACCGTTGAGTGCCTGCTCGAACATCTCGTTCTGGAAGTAAGTCTGTCCCTTGCCGAGCAATGTGCTTGCCTTGTCCTCACGAGGACCGGCAATCTGAGAGAAGTAACCGAACACACCTGCGATGATAACAACCAGTGCTACCACAGCGATAATAATAGCCTTCTTGTTCTTCATGAAGAAGGCTTCCTTCATGTTGAGGCTCTCGATTTCCTGAGCCTGTAAGTTGTTGTTTGCCATTTTTTATTTTTTATTTTTTTATTATTTCTACAGTTTAGGTTGCAAAAATACGCAATTTTATTCAATTATTGAAATTTCTAGCCCACTTTTTTCGTTTTTTGCGCTTTTTCTACTAACTTTGCAGGCAATAATCAGTAAAGTGTGTATGATTTTAAAGAATATTTCCATTATTAATTATAAAAACATCAAGAGCGCCAATATGGAGTTGTCGCCAAAAATTAACTGTCTTATCGGCCATAACGGCATGGGTAAGACCAACTTTCTCGATGCCATCTACTATCTTTCGTTTTGCCGGAGTGCGAGCAATCCGATAGACTCACAGATCATCACTCACGATGAGGCTTTCTTCATGCTTGAGGGTAATTACGAGAATGATAGTGGGGATTCGGAAAACATCTACTGCGGTATGAAGCGAGGCACCAAGAAGCACTTCAAGCGCAACAAGAAGGAGTACAAGCGACTGTCGCAGCACATCGGACTGATTCCGCTCATCTTCGTATCGCCTTCGGATGTTTCGCTCATCGAGGGGGGAAGCGAGGAACGGAGAAAACTGATGGATGTGGTCATCTCGCAGTATGACCATACTTACATAGAATATCTCTCCAACTACAACAAGGCGTTGCAGCAGCGCAATGCTTTGCTGAAGATGGAGACGGAGCCGGATGCTACGCTGATGGAACTTTGGGAGCAGCAGATGGCGATCAACGGGGAGCAACTATTCGTGCGCCGCCAGGCATTCGTCAACGAACTGGTGCCTCTGTTTCAGCAGATTTACCAGCATATTTCGGGCGACAAGGAGCAGGTGGGCTTGCATTACATCTCGCATTGCCAGCGAGGACCTTTGCTGGAGGTGATTCAGCGCGATAGATTCAAGGATAGGGCTGTGGGCTATTCGCTTCATGGTGTTCATCGCGATGACCTGGAGTTTACGATAGGCGATTATCAGATGAAGCGTGAGGGAAGCCAGGGACAGAACAAGAGTTTTGTCATTGCCCTGAAGCTGGCTCAGTTTAGTTTCCTGAAGCGAACCTGCTCTAATACCAAGCCTCTTCTCCTGCTCGATGATATCTTTGATAAGCTTGATGCCCAGCGTGTTGAGGCAATCGTGCAACTGGTTTCAAATGATAATTTCGGTCAGATATTCATCACGGATACCAATCGTGATCATCTCGACCAGATACTCCATCGTCTGGATGGTGACTACAAGATTTTCGCCGTAGAGAATGGAGAGATGAATGTGAGGAGTTAACGTGTATAATAGATATAAATAGATATTATTGTGTTTAGAAAGAAAGTTCGTTCGATAGGTGAATTGCTGCCGGAGTTTCTGCGAAACGAGGGGTTGGAAACCCCTTTGCTGCAAAAGCGCCTGATTGATAGTTGGGATGCAGTGGTGGGTGCTCCCATCGCAGCTTATTGTGGTGAAAAGTTCATCAAGAACCAAACCCTGTTTGTGAAGTTGCAGAACCCAGCACTTCGTGCCGATTTAACAATGAACCGATCTATCCTGGTTCGCCGGCTCAACGAGCAGGTAGGAGCACAGGTCATCGCTGACATTAGGTTTTATTAAGAGGAATTCTGGTGTTTTTACGCAGGTGATAGAAACATTTGGGTGTACTCATATAAAATGTATACGGCAATGGCGGACGTGTATTCGCCATTGCCGTATATGTATCCGCCACTGCTGGATGTCTATCCGGCAGTGGCGGATAGACATTTTCTTGTGGAGAGAAAGGATTTATACCCCTTCTTCGTCGTCATCTTCTTCTGCAGCACCTTTGTTCTTGTTGCTGGAAGCACCGTTGCTGCCAGATTCCGTATCAAGAATCTGGTCTTTAGAGATGTTGACGGCTCCCAGGTTGGAAATCTTCAGTACCATCGGAACATACTCATCGCTGGTGATATCAGGAGAACCCACGCTTGCGGCAAAACAGAGGTTGTTGCCTTCTGCCTTCACATAGACGATGCCCAGCAGGGCACCTGTCTCCTTGGTGTGCTTGTCAAGATAACGCTCGAAATCACTCTTGGTAAAGGTGCGGTTGAAGAACTCCGTACCGTCTTTTCTGAGGATTCTAACGGTAATCTTGTTGTCGTAATACTTGGTGGTTTCATCAAGCTTGATGATAGGCAATTCGCTGTCAGAAGCTCTTTTAACCACAATCTTGTAGGTGGTGCCAAGCCATTCTATGTCTCTTGCCTGCTCATAGTCGCTCATCTTCTGAATTGCCTTGTTGGATACCTTGGCTGCAGGTTTAGGAGCAATGATGATATTGCTCTTTTTCTTTTCGGCACAGGATGCCATCAGTCCGGCTGCCGCTATTGCCATGAATATGTAATTGATTCGTTTCATTGCTATTCTTGTTTTGATGCTACAAAATTAGTAAAAAAAAACAAGATTTGGGATAGATGCCCGTTAAAAAACAAAAAAACATCCGAAAGCCCTTGTCTTTTTCTATCAAACTTGCTTTCGTATGGACAAAAAAAAGAGGCATCGACTTTCACAAGCCAGTGCCTTCGGATACCTAAATACTAACTAATAAATTTCCTATTGAATCTTACACGATATAATAAAAGTTCAGTTTATGAATTCTAATCATAATCTTAGACCCCTAAAACCCCGAAAGGTTTAATGGAAATCTCTTAAAAACGCTTTGTTTTTATTTTATTAACGATTTCTGATGCAAGATATTGTATTTTCCACTAAAAAACTAGCTTTTTTTGTTTTTTTCGGGGAAAATGCGGGAGAAAACTGAAGCTTTATCCCATGATTGCATCCATTTTTATATCTGTTTCCTCCGTTGGAATCTCATCCACCAGTTGGAAAGGAAAGCAGATTCCTATCTTGTATACCTGGGGAATCTTCTGGAGGAATCTGTCGTAATATCCCTTGCCTCTGCCCAGGCGGTTGTGGTTCCCGTCGAATGCCATGCCGGGGATGATGGCGAGATT
Organism: Segatella copri; assembly: GCF_051861805.1. GTDB lineage: Bacteria > Bacteroidota > Bacteroidia > Bacteroidales > Bacteroidaceae > Prevotella > Prevotella copri_M. The sequence goes on from NZ_CP146520.1 coordinate 1,643,235, forward strand.
TATTTCCTGATACCTCTCTTCGGGGAATAGGCTTCCGATGGGTTCCATGATATGGAAGGCTCCTTCCTTCAGGTCGTGCTTTCCCGTATATTCCCGAATCACCATGTTCTCTCCGTCTATCACCTCAGGCAGGAGAATCTTCTTGCCTTCTGTCAGTAGTTGGTCGATGTATGCATGGGTGTTTACCTCGTCGGGCAGGGAATAGTACATCAATATCGTTTCTGCTCTTTGCAGATGCTCATTCCCGTTGAGTCGGGATAAAACAGAAAGCGACAGTTCCTCAAGTTGACTTGAGGAATACTGTCGCTTTTCGTTTCTTATGAATTGTCTTAATTCTTTTTTATCCATTATTTCTGCTTTTTTGCAATGGGCTTTTTGGCCTTTGGCTTGGCTGCAGGCACAGGCTTCTTTGGGAATGCCTCGTGCTTCTCGAACACTTCCAGGGTCTTCATAATCACTGGGTCGTCCTGGTTGATGTATTGGGTCCAGGCCTGTTCATCCAGCATGTTGTAGATGATTCGGCTGTCGATGACTCTATCCAGAAGCTTGTGTGACTTTCTGATGAGCAGGTTTCTGCGCTTCAAGCCGCGCTTGTCGGCATAGTTGGCAAATTGCTCTACCATGTTCTGACTGTCAAGATAGTCGGAAAGCTGCATCATCTCCTTGAAGTTGTTCAACTTCGGACGGTTGTCGTCGGTATAGGTGAACGCAAACTGAAGGATGAGTCCGCTCATGCTGGCCTCCTTGAAGTAAGAAGTCATGCCGAGGGTATCCTCCGGTACGAAGATATCAGGAGTGATACCACCGCCACCATAAACCACGCGACCGATGCCTGTATGGTAAGCCGGACCGGTATGCTTGATGCTATCCTGCGAGAAGAACTCGCCGTGCTGATAGCGGGTGAGGAGGTCTTGCTCGTAATCCTTGTCATCACCCAGGGTGTATGGCTTCTGGATGCATCTGCCCGATGGCGTATAGTAGCGGGCGATGGTGAGGCGGATGAGGCTGTGGTCAGGGAACTCAATCTGCTGCTGAACCAGACCCTTACCAAACGATCGGCGACCGATGATGGTAGCACGGTCGTTGTCCTGCATGGCACCGGCGAAGATTTCGGCAGAAGATGCAGAACCCTCGTTGATGAGCACCACCAGTGGAATCTTCTGATAAGCACCCTTGCCGTCGCTCGGATATTCCTGGCGAGGCGACTTTCTGCCTTCGGTATAGAGAATCAGCTTCTTGGCTGGCAGGAACTCGTTTGCCATGTTGACAGCGGCAGTAAGATAACCGCCCGAGTTATCGCGCAGGTCGATGCAGAGATTAGAGAATCCCTGCTGCGAGAGCTTTGCCAGGGCGATGAGCATCTCGGGATAGGTGTTCTCGCCGAAGTTCTTGATGCGGATATAGCCCGTTTGGTCATCGAGCATATAGGCCGCAGTCACACTCTTGGTAGGAATCTCGCCACGTGTCACGGTGAAGGTCTGCACCTTCTTGCTTCCATAGCGAACCACGCCAATCTTCACTTTCGTATCCTTCGGACCCTTCAGTCGGCGCATGGCTTCCTGGTTGGTAACAATCTTGCCCACGAATGGCTTGCCATCCACGGCCACAATCTTGTCGCCAGCCAGAAGTCCTGCTTTCTCGGCAGGTCCGTTCTGGATCACATTCTGCACATGGATGGTGTCTTGGCGGATGACGAACTCGATTCCCACTCCCGAGAAGGAGCCTTTGAGGTCGTCGTTAGCCTGAGCCGCATCCTTTGCACTGATATATACGGAGTGAGGGTCCAGCTCAGCAAGAATCTGAGGTATCGCCTTATCCACCAAGGAATCAATGTTCACGGCATCCACATACTGGTCGTCGATGAGGTGGAGCAGGTTGTTGAGTCGGTTGCTGCCACTATTGATGACGTTGAGTCGGTTGCCGGCGAAATGATTCGAAAAGAATGTACCGATGATGATGCCAATCACTACGCAGAGCGCCATGATGAAGGGCATGAATCGGTTGCTCTTATTCTTATTCATGTTCATAACTTACTAACTTTTAATATACTAACGTTTCTTTCTCTCTTATTGTTCGGAAGATGAATCCAGCTTATCCACGGAATCTCCCATTTCATCCGGATTCATGTATTCCACTTTAACCCCAGCCCTTTTGAGCAGGTCTATGCCATCCGTGAGACGGTACTTTTCGGCATAGACCACTCGCTTGATGCCCGACTGGATAATCAGCTTGGAGCATTCGATGCAAGGAGAGGCTGTGACATAGAGTGTACTTCCCTCACTGTTGTTGCTGCTGCGGGCCAGTTTGGTGATGGCATTGGCCTCGGCATGGAGAACGTATGGCTTGGTTACGTTGTTGTCCTCGCATACATTCTCGAATCCGCTGGGTGTACCGTTGTAGCCATCGCTGATAATCATCTTGTCTTTCACTACCAGTGCTCCCACCTGTCGGCGCTTGCAGTAGCTGTTTTCTGCCCAGATGCGCGCCATACGAAGGTATCGCAGGTCAAGCTTCTGCTGTTTGGAAAGTTCGTTTGCCATCACTTTTTTATAATTTATAATTTATAATTAATTCTTCTTGATTTCGTTGCGTTCGAGCAGGGCGTCGATGGTTGGCTCCTGTCCGCGGAATCGCTTGTAGAGCGTCATCGGATGCTCTGTACCACCCTTCGAGAGGATGTTGTCGCGGAAACTCTGGGCGGTTGCCTGGTCAAAGATACCATTCTTCTTGAATACGCTGAAGGCATCGGCATCGAGCACCTCTGCCCATTTGTAGCTGTAGTAGCCAGCTGCATATCCTCCTGCCATGATGTGGGAGAACTGTACGGTCATACAGGTATCCTGTCTCTGTGGCAGAACCATCGCCTTCTCCCATGCCTTCTTCTCGAATGGGATGATGTCGGCGGTGAATTCATCTTTCTTGGTGTAGTATGCCATGTCGAGCAAACCGAAACTTACCTGGCGCAGGCAGGCATAGGCTGCCATGAAGTTGCGGCTCTTCACGATGCGCTCAATGAGCTCGTCAGGCAATGGCTCGCCGGTCTCGTGATGGAAGGCAAAGGTGCGGAGAAAGTCTTTCTCTACCGCATAGTTCTCCATAAACTGAGATGGCAACTCTACGAAATCCCACCATACGTTGGTGCCTGAGAGGCTCTCGAAACGGGTGTTGGCAAACATGCCGTGAAGGCTATGGCCAAACTCGTGCAGGAAGGTCTCTACCTCGCCCAGGGTGAGGAGGGCTGGCTTCTCGGCTGTTGGCTTGGTGAAGTTCATCACCACGCTTACGTGTGGACGAACGTTAACGCCCTTATGGTCAATCCATTGTCCCTGGAATTCTGTCATCCAGGCACCGCCCTGCTTGCCCTTGCGAGGGAAGAAGTCGGCATAGAATACGGCGAGATAGCTGCCGTCCTTGTCGAATACCTCGTATGCCTTCACGTCTGGATGGTATACCGGAATATCCTTGTTTTCCTTGAAGGTGATGCCGTAGAGCTTGTTGGCAAGACCGAATACGCCGTCTATCACCTTGTCGAGTTGGAAGTATGGGCGGAGCATCTCTGCATCCAGGTTATACTTCTCCATCTGCAACTTGTGAGAATAGTATCCGAAATCCCATGGCTCCATCTCGAAGTCATCGCCTTCCAGTTTCTTGGCAAGTGCCTTCACCTCTTCTGTCTCTTCGATGGCTGTTGGCTTGTAGGCATCGATGAGGTCGTTCAGCAGTTTATACACATTCTCCGTTTTGCTTGCCATGCGGTGGCGGAGCACGTAGTCGGCGTAGGTCTCGAAGCCCAGGAGTTGAGCCAGTTCACGGCGCAGATTCACCAGCTTCTTGCATATTTCCAGGTTGTTCTGCTCGTTGTCGTGGGTGCAGACTGTGTTACGGGCCATGTACATCTGTTTGCGCAGTTCGCGCTGGGTAGAGTAGGTCATGAATGGAGAATAGCTAGGATAGTCGAGTGTGAAAATCCAGCCTTCCTCATTCTTTTCCTTGGCTGTATGTTCAGCTGCAGCGATGGCTGTTTCTGGCAGACCTTCGAGCTGCGCCTTGTCTGTGATGTGAAGAGTGAATGCCTTGTTCTCCTTCAGCAGGTTCTGCGAGAACTGGAGGGTGAGCATGCTTGCATCCTCGGTGAGCTTGCGCAGTTTCTCCTTGCCTTCCTCGTCGAGGAGGGCACCGCTGCGTACGAATCCGTCGTAGCTGGTTTCGAGCAGCATCTTCTCTTCAGCATTTAGTTCACGGTTAGGATGGTCGTGAACAAACTTGATGCGCTCGAAGAGCTTCTTGTTCAATGTGATGTCGTTGGCATGCTTGGTGAGGATAGGGCTCATCTTCTGTGCCAGTTCCTCCATCTCGTCGCAGGTCTCGGCACTCATCATGCAAGAGAATACGTTAGACACTCTGCTCAAGAGGTCGTAATAGTGTTCGCCCTTTTCTGTATCAACACGGGCGATGGTGTTTTCGAAGGTTGGCTCTGCCGGGTCGTTTACAATCTTGTCGGTTGCCTCGTCGTCGCGGCGGATACCTTCCATGAAAGCCTCCTCATAGTCGCCGAGCTGAATGCGGTCGAATGGGGCTGTATTGTGCGGGGTGCCGTATGGCAGGAAGAAAGGATTCTCTCTCTTCTCAATTTTTTTCTCGTTTATGGTTGTATCTTGCATTTTATTACTTTGAACTTGTTACTTTCAACTTTTAATTTTTAACAATGAGATTTTCCAATGATGGGATGACGATGATGCCTCGATAGAGTTTGATGAGTCCTTTTTCTTCCATCTCGTTGAGCGTATTCGATACATAGATTCGCTTCACGTTCATTTCTTCGGCGAGTCTGGTCATCTTGATACGGAAGGTCTTTTCGCCGGCTGGTCGGAGACAGTGACTTTCGAAGAAGCGGATGATGCGTTCTTCCAATGTCTTGGGAGGTACTCTGAAGAGTCGTCGCTCGCTCTTTTGTGTCTGCGTGGTGAGGATGTTGAGCTGGTTGATGCGGAATATTTCGTAATTATCGGATAGCTTCATCAATTCCTTTCTGCTGAAACTCATGATGTTGCAGTCCTCACCGGCAATATAGGTATGTGTATAGTGCTGGTTGAATCCGAAGAAACGTTCCACCTGAAGCACCTCGGGTGCCTTGATGGTCTCCTCTATCTGATAACCGTGGTCGTCAGCCTCTGTAATGACTTTGATTTCACCCTTAATCAGGAAAATTATGTGCAGACAGGGTTCGCCTTCCTGGGCGATGACATGACCTTTTTTCAACTTTTGAAAGTAGAACTTGGTCGTGCCTGCAATCTCAAGAAGGTCGCAACGGGTCATTCCCAGGAATAGGGGAAGTCCCAAAAGACTGTCGTATAATCTCTTTTCCGGCATATCCTTATTTTGAATTTTGAGGTTCTAATATTTTCTTCAGGGATGGCGAATACCAGATTCTGTTATTGCCTTTGTGGTCTGCATAAATCAGATAAGCGCAGATTTCCGGATGTTTCTCCAGCACCTTCTTCGCCCCGTCCAATCCCATTACCATGAAAGAAGTGGCATAGGCATCGGCTGTGGCACAGTCTTTGGCAAGAACTGTGGCCGACAGGATGTTGTGCTGCACAGGATAACCCGTCTTCGGATCGATGGTGTGCGCATATTTCTTGCCGTTCTTATAGTAGAAGTTGCGATAGTTGCCGCTGGTAGCCATGGCGATGTCGCTCACGTTAACCACTTCCTGCAATTCCTGGTTGGTATTGAGCGAGTCGTCGGTTGGCTTGTTGATGCCGATGCGCCAAGGCACCTGCTTCTCGCTGTTGCCGCTCACCACGATTTCGCCACCAATCTCCACCATGAAGTTCTGGATGCCTTTCTTCTTCAGGAATTTTGCCACCACGTCGGTGCCGTAACCTTTGGCAATGGCAGAGCAGTCGAGCATGGTCTTGGGATTCTCCTTGCTCACGAAGCCATCCTTCAGGGCAACCTTGTGGAAGCCTACGATGGCACGAAGACTGTCGATGGACTGCTTGGTAGGTGGATTGCCTGTCTTGAATCCGAATCCCCAGGCGTTGACCATCGGGGCAACGGTGATGTCGAAGGCTCCGTTGGTCTCGCCTGAAATCTTTTCGGCAAGTTGGAACACTTCCGTGAACATCTCGTTAACCTTCACCTTCTCGTTGCGGTTGACGCGGGAGATGATAGAGGTCTTGTTGAAGGGTGAAAGAGAGTTATCTACCTTCTGCAACTCCTCCTCAATCTCCTTCTGATAATCCGTGTCGCTCTGGTACGTGATGTGATAGATGGTGCCGAACACCATGCCCTCATCCTTTTGATAAGGGGTGTTGTGCTGCTGGCGTATCACGTAGATGCTGCCCAATATCAGAATCAGCAGAAAGGGTATCTGCCATATCAGTTTCTTATTTTTCATTTCTTTCTCTATCTTTCTCTATATAATAAGGTGACTTATATATGATAGGTGACTTATATATAATAGGTGACTTATATCTCCAGGGTAACGTTGAAGGTGCCGCCGAGTCGGGTGCCTCCCTGCTTGCCGAAGCCTGGCACATAGTAACTGTTGCCGATATTACCCTTCTTCTGGGTCAGCTTGCGCTTGTAGCGGAAACTCCAGCCCATGCGGACAGGTCCCCATATCTTGGCATCCACTCCGAACACGCCTTCCAGCCATTGGAAGTTGGCTGATACATCTTCTGCACCATAAGGAGCTTTGCCGCCCCAGACGGGATCATTTACCGGTGGTGCACTCACGTCATATTTAAACGATGTGAAGCCATATCGGAATCCTCCGAAGAGACGGTAGTCATCGTGCTTGTTCTTGAGCAGGTTCCAGTCCACACCGATACGAAAGTATGGGGCACTGGTCTTGTAATTAATCCTGGTACTTTCGTCGCTGGCATCTGCCTTGCCGTAACCCAACTCGAAGATAGGGTAGTACTTATCCTTCAGGTTGACGCGCAGCGATGCCTCATACTGACCATAGTCGCTCACCATCAACTGCACCGGACCGATGATATCTACGCCTACTGTCATGCCGCGAAACAGAGGGATGGTATCTTCGGTTACAGCATCCATCTTCTTCTGCTGATTCTGGGCATGGGCAGTAACCCCACCCATCAGCAGCAGGAATATCACTGCTGCGAGAACCTTAGTGGCGGTTGCCGAAATAGATATAGAAATGCGCTTTGGATGCATCATAATTTACCTCTTTTTTGTTGATGACTATCGAGTCGATGAAATTGCGCGTGGTCTGCACACCGGTGATGGTGTGGAAGAACGACGGACTGCAATCCACCGATTCGAAATGCGAAAAGTTCTCCTTCTTCACGGTCACGGTATCTTTCCATACCTTGTGGTCGCGGTTTCTGATTTCGAAGTAGAACACGTCCTCGGGCTGCTGGTAGCTCATGGGCAGGATGAAACTGTCTACGTTCACATCCCTGTTGATGAGTACGCTGTCCTGGCCTTCGGTCTTGGTGGTTGAGATGGTCATGGTGTCGGCGAGTGTGGTGACGTTGCCCATCAGCTTATATTTCGTATAAGTGGTGTTGTTGAGCGGGCAGTCGATGGATGAGCATCCAGCCACAATCATCATCGCCATCATGACGAGAACCATTGGTATTATTTTCCGCATCTTATTTCCTTTTCTATTTGATAATCGTTACGGTTTGGATTCTGGCGGCTGATGAGGTCGCCCAGGAATCCCGCCAGGAAGAACTGACTGCCCAGTACCATCGCAATGAGGGCGATGAAGAAGTAAGGCGAGTCGGTGATGAGATGACCGTATATGCCGTTGTGCAGGTCGATGATCTTGTCGATGCCGAGTCCGATGAGCGAGAGGAAGGCGATGAAGAACACCACGCTGCCCAGGAATCCGAATACGTGCATTGGTTTCTTGCCGAAGTTGCTGAGGAACCAGAGGGTCATCAGGTCGAGATAGCCGTTAACGAAGCGGTTCCAGCCCATGAACTTGGAGGTGCCGAACTTGCGTGCCTGGTGGTGTACCGGTTTTTCGCCAATCTTGGCGAATCCTGCGTTCTTGGCAAGATATGGAATGTAGCGGTGCATCTCGCCATATACCTCGATGTTCTTCACCACGTCGCGTCGATAGGCCTTCAGTCCGCAGTTGAAGTCGTGCAGGTTGTGAATGCCGCTCACCTTGCGTGCCGTGGCATTGAAGAGCTTGGTAGGGATGGTCTTGCTCAGCGGGTCACCCTGCTTGCGGTTCTGCTTGTAGCCTGATACCAGGTCGTAACCTTCCTTGGTAATCATCTGGTAGAGTCCCGGAATTTCATCCGGTGAATCCTGCAGGTCGGCGTCCATGGTGATGACCACGTCGCCCTGTGCCTCCTTGAATCCGCAGTAGAGTGCCGGGCTCTTGCCGTAGTTTCTGCGGAACTTGATACCCTTCACCTGCTCGTTCTTCTCGGCAAGTTCTTCTATAACGTCCCATGAACGGTCGGTAGAACCGTCGTTCACGAAGATAACCTCGTATGTGAAATCGTTGGCGTTCATCACTCGCTTGATCCAGGCGAAGAGTTCTGGCAACGATTCTTCCTCGTTGAAAAGAGGAACGATAACTGAAATATCCATTTTCTTATATTGATGTTATTGATATTTTCTTATTTGATGTTAATGCGATTGCTGTTTTGCAGTCTTCAGCTTCTTTGCCATGAGACCTGCGATGATAGGGCTCAGTACGGCTCCTGTCACCAGGTCGGTGATCATGAACATGGATGCCCACGCAATTGGCTTCATCATCGAGATGGCATCGAGGAGCATCTTTGATTCATCAGCCGTCAGCTGGTAGACCTGTGCCAATGTCTGATAGTTTTCCTGGAGCTGGCTCATGAACATGCCGGTGTCCATGAAGCGGAACCACAGGTATTGCGTGATGGTGAGCAAGAGGGTGGCATAGAAGAATGTCTGGATGCAATAGTACAGTCCGTGGCGGAAGGAGATGTGCCCGCCTCTCACCTGGTCGCGGAAGATTCTCAATCGCTTGGCCACGATGAAAGGGGTGGCAACGATGAGCAGGTTGGAAAGCAAGCCCAGGATGTGGTATTTGGGCTCCACAGCCAGCATGGTGCAAACAAAACTGATGACCCATACGGTGCCGAGGATGGTACCATCTTGACGGGCAAAAGCTTTGGTCTGTTTAATCTTGCCAGTATCGATGACGTAGATCTTCGGCTTCTGCTCCTGTCCGTTCATCTTCTTTTCTTCTTGATTCTCTTTATTATCTGTATTCATATTTTTATTTGTATTTTCTACTAATCTAATATTCAATTTGCAAAAATACAACTTTTTTATTATATAAGGTGTAAAGGGGGAGAATATTTATATATAATTAAAGATAGAACGCCCTGAATGACAGAAATATTTTTGTTTATTATGTCTTGGGGTGAGATTCTGCTCCTTGCAGGGAGATTCAACGCCTTGCTGTGACGAGGATGTAAAGGGATGAAAAACAAAAAAGGAACCTTCTGAAAGAAGATTCCTTTTTGAGCCTCTTGTCGGATTCGAACCAACGACCCCGAGATTACAAATCACGTGCTCTGGCCAACTGAGCTAAAGAGGCGGGTGGACAAGCGATTCATATCGCACCGCTACAACCAAGTACCCTTGCTATGTTCCCATCCTGGGGGATTCCGAGGGAGCTGGTCGTATGAGACTTGTCCGTCTCATATACTTGAAAGCGGTTAGTACTTTTAAGCGAGTGCAAAAGTACTGCTTTTTTCTGAACCTGCCAAATCTTTTGCCGAAAAAGTTTTGAAAGTTAACGTTTATTTAGAAAAAGGAGACGGAAATCTGCCTCCTTTTTCCTGTTTCACCTTATTATATAGGGGAAGAAGCAAATGAATTCTTCACTCTTCACTCTTCGTTTTTCACTTAAAAGTCCACAACCGTGATTCCTGCACCGCCAAACTGCACATGCTCATCGGCATAATGCGTAACATTCGGAACGCTGCTAAGATACTGGCGGATTAACTGGCGAAGAATACCATTGCCCTTTCCATGCAGAATTCTGACTCGTGGCATACCCACCAGGATGGCATCGTCAATGAAATACTGCACGGCATTCAGAGCCTCGTCACCACGCATGCCTCTTACGTCCAGATCCTGATGGAAGTTGGTCTTGTGGGCATCGATGGTCTTGCGGGTCTCCTTGCTGATGCCGTAAGATGCCAGATTCTCCTTGCGCTCCTCGGTCTTATCCACATTCTCCACGGTAGCCGTGGCGTGCTCCAGTCGGTTGAGTCGCATCTTGGTTCTCATGCCTCCGAAAACGGCTGTGGCTGTATCGCCACTGATGCTCTCCACCTTTCCGATGGTGGTCAGGCCCTTGATGCGCACGGTATCGCCCACCTGAATCTCGCGCTTGCTGTCAGCCTGCACCTTGTTCTGGGCATTGCGCAGGGCAGCCGCAGCCTTCTCCTGGTTCTCCTTCTTCTCAGCCTGTCGCTTGGCATGGCGCTCCTTGCGCTGCTGAATCTGGGCTATCTTCTTGGCTATCTTGTCATCCGATTCCTTGGTGTCAATCTCCTGAACCTCCTGCTTGAAGGCATCAAGCTCCTGACGGATGCGGCGGGTTTCCTCCTTCTCCGCCTGACTTTCTCGAATCTCTCGGATGGCATTCTCTATCTTCTTGTTGCTCTCCTTCAAGAGTTCGGCAGCCTCCTCCTTCGCCTTCTTGAGGATAGCCTTTCTGCTTCGCTCGATGTCCTCGATGTCGCTCTCATACTTGGAGATGGTTTTTTCCATATCCTTCTCGCGCTGATGGATATTCTGGCGCTTGTTCTCCCAGTATCGCTTGTCACGGACGATGTCTTGCAGATACTTGTCGCTCTGGATGTATTCTGAACCCACTATATCCGAAGCCTCCTTGATTACCTCTTCCGGCAAACCGATCTTTCTCGCAATTTCGATGGCGAAGGAAGAGCCTGGTCTGCCGATGGCAAGCTGGAAGAGTGCCTTCATCTCGTGGCGGTCGTAAAGCATCGCGCCGTTTACCACGCCCTCGTGACTATCAGCAAAATGCTTCAAGTTCTGATAGTGGGTGGTGATGACGCCGTAAGCCTGCTGCTTGCAGAACTTGTCGAGCACGGCCTCGGCGATGGCTCCACCGATGCCCGGTTCGGTACCGGTACCAAACTCATCTATCAGTATGATGGTGTCGCCATTGGCTGCCTTCATCATGTTCTTCATGTTCAGAAGATGGGAAGAGTAGGTACTCAGGTCGTTTTCCAGACTCTGCTCGTCGCCGATATCAATCATGATGTTCTGGAAGACACCCGTCTTCGAACGCTCGCTCACCGGGATACTCAATCCGCATTGTAGCATATACTGCAGCAAACCTACAGTCTTGAGGCACACCGACTTACCACCGGCGTTAGGACCCGAGATGATGAGGATGCGCTTGTCTTGCGTCAGGGTGATATCAAGCGGCACTACTTTTTCGTTTTTCTTCTGCAGGGATTGCTGGAGCAGTGGGTGGATGGCACGGATCCAGTCTACGTGTGGATGGTCGGCCACTTCCGGCTCTATCGCCTTGAACACATCGGCAATTTTCTGCTTCGCCTGAATCAGGTCGATGATGGCGAGGAAGCGGTAGCTCTCCAGGATTTCCTTGGAGAATGGGCGCACCTTGTTGGTGAAATCGGTGAGGATGCGGATAATCTCCTTTCTTTCCTCGCCTTCCAGCTCGCGCACCCGGTTGTTGGCTTCCACCACCTCGGTTGGTTCTATGAACACGGTCTTACCGGTGGCACTCTCGTCGTGAACGATACCCTTGATTCTTCGCTTCAGGGTAGGGATTACTGGGATAACCAGTCGGCCGTCGCGCAGGGTAGGGGTTACGTCTTTCTCTACCACGCCCTCGCTCTGGGCAGCTCGCAATATGCTGTATAGGGTGCGTGAAATGCTTCCTTCGGTCTTCGCCAGTTCTCGTCGAATCTGGAGGAGTTCGGGGGTAGCATTGTCTCGTATCTTACCGAATTTGTCGAGAATCTGGTCGATGCGCTGAATCAGTTGCGGGAAAGTCATCACGTCTTTTGAAAGACGGTGGAGGGCAGGATAGGGATATTTCTTTTCTCTGCGCCATCCGTCTTCCTGTTCGGCGTGTGCATCGTCTTCGTCGCTGTGGTTCAGAATCTTCACCATGCCGGCGATGGTGGCGAGCGACCGTCTCAGGTCAAACAGTTCGTCCTCTTCCAGGTGGGTATTTTCCACACGGATACGGAGGATGCTCTCTCTTACGTCATAGAAATATTGCAGGGGGAAGTCTTCCACTTCCTCCATCAGTCGTCGGAACTCACGCACCTGCATGAGCCACTCGTTCACCTGTTCTGCGTCGCTGCTGAAAGCCATCTTGTCCACCTGTTCCTTGCCGAGTGGCGATAGGCATCTTTCGCGCAGCATTTTTCGGATTTCGTTGAATCCTATCTTGTTTTCAAAATTATCTGGATAAATCATGGGTGCAAAATTACAACTATTTTGGCTAACTACCAAACATTTGAGCCTTTAAGTGTATTTTTTCGCGTAGCATGCGATAGGCATTTTCTTACGTTGGTAAGATATTCTGCCCAGTCGGCATCCTGTCGGCGGTTCCAGATGTCGCCCAGGAAGGCTGCGCCGCCGAAGTTCCAGACTCGCAGTTGTGGGATGAATTGCGGAATAACGCCACCTAGGGCAATCACCTTTTCGTTGATGATGCCGTTGTTGCCGGCATCCTCCAAATCCTTGTTTGAAAAGCAATGCTTGTAGCCTTTTTTGGAGATGCTATCGAAGATAGGACTGAGAAAAACGTAGCTGAAAACAGCTTCTTTCTGTGCCTCTGTTACCTCCTCGAAACTGTGGCAGGAGCGGGACAGACTTCCCTGGAAGCCATCTGGTACTTGATGGTTTCGGCGATTCAGATGGATGCCGTGGAGATGATATTTCCCGCAGAGCGAAAAGTGGTCGTGAACCACGATTCCCGGATACCATTTCGGGTTGATTTCCTGCAGCAGTCGTTCGCAGTCTGCGATGCAGGAATCAGGCTTGCGCAGATGCAGCAAGTCGAGTCCTGCCTCGAAGAGTTGGTTGATGTAGTTTGCCTCATTCTCTATGAAATCGGGCATGGTAATAACAATCCATTTCATGATTATTCAAAGAATAGGGCTTTATGATTTAAAGAACAGGGCCTTCGGGTCGTAGAAATGGTTCACGGGTCCGTGTCCTTCTCCAATCTTTACGTCTTTTCCGGCAAGGATGGCGCCCGAAAGATAGGTCTTAGCCATGGCAATGGCTGTATTCATATCCATTTCTCGGGTCAGGTAAGAGGTGATTGCCGAGGATAGGGTGCAGCCGGTGCCGTGAGTGTTTCGGGTATCAATGTTCATGCCGCGATAGCTGGTGATTAGCTTTCCGTCTCCGAAGAGATAGTCAATCTTTTCGTTTCCTTCGAAGTGTCCGCCCTTGATGAGTACGTATTTGCATCCCAGCTTACTGATGGCTGAAGCTGCGTTCTTGATATCTTCCACATTCTGAATCTTGATGCCGGCAAGAATCTCTGCTTCCGGAATGTTGGGGGTGAGCAGGGTGGCAAGCGGCAGCAGGTTGTGGATGAAGACATCGAGGGCATCCTCCTGCATCAGTCGGCATCCGCTGGTAGATACCATCACGGGGTCGATAACGAGATGCTGGAACTGGTCTTCGTATTTCTTGAGGGTTTCGGTGATGGCACGGATGGTATCGCAGTCGTTCACCATTCCTATCTTGATGGCATCGGGATGTATGTCATCCATCACTGCTTCAATCTGGCCCTTCACGATTTCCGGCTCTACATTCTGTATGCCATATACTCCCTTGGTGTTCTGCACGGTGATGGCTGTGATGGCCGAACTGGCATAAACGCCCAAGGCCGACATCGTCTTGATGTCTGCCTGAATGCCGGCTCCTCCGCAACTGTCGGATCCGGCAATAGTCAATGCTGTATAGTATTTCATATCTTCTTTATCTTTATCCTTTTTATCCTTGATTTACTTATTTATCTTTGATTATTCTTCTATTCCTTGATTCATCTAAAATCTGTTGGCAAAGATACGTTGTTTTTTTTGTAAACTCCAAATAATTGGGTGCCGAGTAGTTGCAATTGGGTAAAAATCCCGTTTTTTATGAGGTTTCCGTAACTTTTTTGATTGTTTTTCACTCTTATTTTAAAATTTTATTGTACTTTTGCAGGAGTATTTTTAAGAAAGGCTGGTATAATTCTAAGATAAGATGCATATAGATTCATTATTTCTACTGCAGTTTGCATGTTTCATATTCATGCTCTTCAATTCGTGTAGTGATATTGCCCAATTCGTTTAGTTTATTTTGGGCACTCGTTGCCCGTAAAATGGGCACTATGTGCCCGAAGCCTGGTCTCTCGATGCCCAGGCTTTGGTCTCTCGATGCCCAGGCTTTGTTCACTGAGTGCACACACCTTGTTCACAGAGTGCTCAGGTTTTGGTCATTGGTTATTCATTTGTTATTTTGACTTTTCCTGATGCATTTATGAGACTTTTATGATACTTCTATGATACATTTTTCGTGTTTTAAAGAGAAGTCTCATTAATGGTAATATTTTGTATATCAGTATTATATAGCGATTTTATTGACCAAAAATGAGACTTTGAGAGTTTTTTCTCAAAAAATAAAGTTACGTGTATAGAACTATCGTGCGTGATGTTTAGACATTCACGCTGCATGATAATTTCTATTGATTGTATCTTGTCAGCGCTTCCTTCACCATTTTGCCCCATGGCTTGATAAGGTCAGGAGTCCAATTACCGGTGGCTTTGGCGCGAGGAAGGAGCATGGAGCAGGTTTCGTCTTTGTCGCTTACCGACCAGTTTACCCAGCTCACCTTATACTTCTCCATCACATCAAGCCATTTCTGATATTCTTCAGGAGCCAGAGGACCATTGCCAGATGCCTCCATGCCAGCACACTCCGATACAAATACAGGAAGACCGCTCTTGACGGCTGCTTCCAACTTGTCGCGCAAATAATCCTTGTGGGTGGCAGCATAGAAATGAAGAGTGTACATTACATTGCTTACTCCCTCTATCGGACTCTGCGCCACGATGTCTATGTCCTGATCCCAATGAGGACAGCCCATCAGGATGATGTTGTCGGGATCATACTTTCTGATTTCTGAGATAATGGTCTTGGCATAGACCTTGAGATCTTCCCATTTGTCCTCAATAGGTTCGTTGTAGAGTTCGTAGAGAACGTTAGGATACTTGCCGTATTTCTGTGCCATCTTTCCAAAGAAAGCCTTGGCTTCCTCGGTGTGCATCTTGTGGGCATGCCAGTCGATGATAACGTAAGTGTCGTTCTTGATGGCTGCATCAACTACCTGGGTGATGCATTTCATGGCAAAATCAGGATTCTCCAGATAGTTGTCTTCTATCTGAATGCCCATGGCTGCACGAATAATGTTGGCATGCCAATCGTTAGCGAGCCACTTCACGGCTTGCTTGTTGTAAAATCGTGGCCAGATGTTGTGCCATCCCAGGCTTACGCCTCTCAATACTACAGGATTTCCACTTTGGTCGCACAATTGTGCACCTTTTACTTGCAGCTGTCCCCATTGCTTAACAGGGTTTGTTGCATACAATTGCGCCATGCAGAAGATGGCGACAATAATGGTCATTAGTTTTTTCATTATGTTTTATAAATGATTAATGTATAATTTGCCGATAATTCGGCTTTTATAGCTGCAAAGTTACAATTTTTATTCGAATTGACCAAATGAAATGATTAAAAGTTGTAAGAAGGAGAGAAAAACAAGAATGGATAAACAATTAAGAAGGAAGGATGGATAAATAAAGACGGATGGATAAATAAAGAAGAATGGATTGATACTAATGGCGGCTGTATAAATGAAAAAGCCTTCTGAAATTTCTTTCAGAAGGCTCTTGCGGAGAGAGAGGGATTCGAACCCCCGGTACCTCTCGGTACGACGGTTTTCAAGACCGTTGTAATCGACCACTCTACCATCTCTCCAAATTCGGTCGGATGACTATAGCTTGGTTTTCTTAAGCGGGTGCAAAGGTACGACTATTTTTTGATTCCACCAAATTTTTAGGGATTTTTTTTCGGAAAATTTTAGTTTTTGCTTTTTTATGATAAATAATCACGAAGGGGGGATAAAAGAAAAAGCCTTCTGAAATTTCTTTCAGAAGGCTCTTGCGGAGAGAGAGGGATTCGAACCCCCGGTACCTCTCGGTACGACGGTTTTCAAGACCGTTGTAATCGACCACTCTACCATCTCTCCAAATTCGGTCAGATGACTATAGCTTGGTTTTCTTAAGCGGGTGCAAAGGTACAACTATTTTTTGATTCCACCAAATTTTTAAGGAAGTTTTTTCGGAAAATGGTTGATTTTTGATGATTTTCATGGCGTAAACTCAGTAGAATGCTTGAAAATAGCTGTAAATTCTCGGATAAAGGCATAAAAAAAGGGCTACCGCCGTAGCCCCAACCTTGATAACCTTAAATCTAATACTATGAAAAACACAGTGCAAAAATACAAAATATATCCATTCGTCTTGTATAAAAAACAGAAAATCTGCATTTCTACTGCTATTTTTTACTTTTTTTAAATGTTATCCTTATGATTTCAGATAACCTTTCTTCTTGAATTCCTCCATCAATGGCAAGGCGAGAACCTTGGCATCGGGATGAGGAGCACCAGTGGTGCCTAAGGCACGCAGGTCGAAGAAATGCTTCCAGTCGCTGATAAAGGCAGTATGTACCAGCTCGGTGTTGCAATCTAATGGCAGGATGGCACGTGCCTCCTGTGGCTTGCAGCCTGCTTCAATCAGTTTCATGTAGGCATACTCGGCTGCCTGGTTGGCAAATATCCAGGTGTCGAGCTTGCTCCACTCCTGCGCTCTGCCTTCTGCTATGTCGGCACACATATCTTCCAGGCGGTAATCGCCTGGATCCTGAGAACCGTCGAACCCTGCTTCCTCTGCCCAGGTTGGGAGGTTGATGGTAATCTCGTTGTCGAACTTGTTCTTTGAGTAGTTGCAGTAGCGGGTGCTCTGCTCTGCCATCGAATTGGCGCGATGGCGGTTGTACTCTCGGGTGATGGCAATCTGAGTGGTGAAGTGCACGGTGATGCGGAGCTCGTGCTTTCCCTCTTCGTAATCGCTGATATACTTCAGGTCGTCCATTGCCTTGTTCTCTGCCAATACACGGAGATTGGTGGTGATGTAATCCTTGCCGTCGATGGTGTTGCAACGGGAGAACTTGTTGTGGATGTAGAGAGGGAGTTCGCCATGGTTGCAGACGAGATAGATGGTGCCATGCTCCAGCATGGCAAAGTGCTCGCTCTGAATCATGCGCTCCACAAAAGGCTTGGCAGAGTCTTCTGTGGTGTTATTTTCGCTCTTGTAGCATACTCTTCCGGCACGTTCTATCTGCTGATAGATACCGAGTTCTCCAGGATTCTGGAGCCATATCTCATATTCTGGTCTTTCTATTTTCATTGTATTGTTTTACTAATTTGGCTGCAAAGGTACATTATTTTATGCAGACGGCAAAATAATTAACTAGTTTTTGCGTACTTATAATAAGTTAATATATAAATAAGGTATATAGAATGGAAATAAAACCGATAGCAAGATTTCGATCGCCATTCAGCAGCAAGTTTGGTATTCCCAAGCAGGCTGGACTGGTGGCTGAGTTGGAAGGACAGATAGTTTTTGAACCGGAATATCGAAATCCTGATTTCCTGAGAGGAATGGAGGGATTCGACTTCTTGTGGCTGATATGGGAGTTTTCGGCAAACAGGCACAAGGCGAATAGTCCGGTGGTTCGCCCTCCTGTTTTGGGCGGCAATGAAAAAGTGGGAGTATTCGCTACCCGCAGTCCGTTTCGCCCGAACAACATCGGCTTGTCTTCCGTGAGAATCTCCCGGATAGAGTGGGAGACCGGCAAGGGACCGGTGGTTCATGTGAAGGGAGCCGATCTGATGGATGGCACACCTATCTATGATATCAAGCCTTATGTGGTTTATGCCGATTGTCATCCTGATGCCCGCAGTGGATTCGTGGATGATAGAAAATGGGCGAAACTTGATGTGGAGATATCGGAAGAAATGAAGGAATATCTGAAAGAACAAGGATTGACGGATGGTAAGATTGAAATTTTGAAGGAGGTTCTGGCTCAGGATCCTCGCCCTCATTATCAAAAAGACCCTCATAAGGTATATGGAATGCCTTATGAGGGTATGGATATTCACTTTTCTGTGAGCGATTATACGCTTACCGTGGTGAAGTAATTACTATAATAGTCTTCGCTGGCTTACTTGTTGAAAGTGGCGAAGTGGACATTGTCGAGCTTGATCTTGCAGGTTGCGTCGATGTCCTGTGCCTTCTTGTCGTAGAAGATGTATGTATTCTTGATGGTTATATCGTGAATCATACCTTCTGCGCCGTGGGCTACGATGCCATTCTTGCAGCCACGGACATAAACATCGCTGATGTGGATGTCCTGGAAGTTTGGCAAGTATTCCTGCTTTACTGGCTGGGTCTGCTGCTTGGCTCCCACGTGGTTGTCCCAATAGGTGGTTTCGAAGGTGATGGCATCACCTGTAATATCGGTCATGTAGATATGGTCGATATAGATATTCTCTGATGTTCCGCCTCGCTTTACGGCACTCTTGAATCGCAGACCGGCATCTGTGCCCTGGAAGGTGTTGTTGCGAACCAGGATATTCTTCATGCCGCCACTGAATTCACTGCCGATGACGAAACCTCCATGAGCGTGATAAACGGTGTTGTCCTGGATGTTGATGTTCTCGCAAGGACCGGCCTTGACACCTGCTGCTCCTGCACCACCCTTCATGCAGATACCGTCATCACCGGCATCAACGATGTTGTTGACGATAAGTACGTCCTTGCAGCTGGAGATGTCGATAGCGTCGCCATTCTGTGCATTCCAAGGACATTTCACGGTGATGCCGTCGATGACAACATTCTTGCATCGGGTAGGGATGAGGTGGAAACGAGGACTGTTGAGCAGGGTAACACCCTGAACGAGCACGTTCTCGCAATCGGTGAATCGGATCATGTGGTTGCGTACCTTCTCCTGTGCATCGATATTGTCTACTACATTAGGTGTATGCTTCAGGTTGAGCGGATACCAGATGTCACCCTTCTCGTTCAGAGTTCCACCCATCTGCTTGAATCGGTTCCATTCCACGTCGCTCACCTTGCTGCGCTTCACAGGGCGCCACCATTCACCATTGCCATCGATGGTT
This sequence comes from Segatella copri, assembly GCF_051861805.1. Classification (GTDB taxonomy): domain Bacteria; phylum Bacteroidota; class Bacteroidia; order Bacteroidales; family Bacteroidaceae; genus Prevotella; species Prevotella copri_M. The sequence continues at coordinate 1,662,529 of NZ_CP146520.1, forward strand.
CCTTCTCCGGTAATGGAAATGTTCTTTCGCTTGCTGGCGTTGATGGCTGCAGTGGCGCGATCTTCCTTCTGTCCTGTCTTCTCGTCTATTTTGATCAGGTCGTTCTTATCTTCAGAGAATACGATGATGGCATTCTTCTCCAGATGAAGATCGATGTTATCTTTCAGGGAAATCAGACCGGTGAGATAGATGCCGGCAGGAACATTGAGGTGACCGCCGCCCATCTTGCTGAGCTTGCTGATAGCCTTGCTGAAAGCCTGGGTGTTCAGGGTCTGTCCGTCGCCATTTCCACCGAAGTCGAGAATGCTGACCTGGTTGTTCGGGATGGTTGGCAGGGTAGGCTGCGGCATGGCCACAGGCAAATTCTGATAATACTTGCTGTAATCGTTGGCAAAAGCCGTAGTCACGGCGAAGAATGCCAATAGAGAAACTAAAATCTTCTTCATAAGCTTTTTAAGTTTAGTTTGTTTATTATAATACTATTTAGAGATTGTAATACTTGTTTCCTCGGTTTATAAATACCAAAAAGGCGGCTCTAACCGAAGTTAGAAACCGCCTAAATGAAAGGAGGAGTGGTACCACCAGGAATCGAACCGGGGACACAAGGATTTTCAGTCCTTTGCTCTACCAACTGAGCTATGGCACCATTTTCTTTTGCGGTTGCAAAGGTACAATAATTTTTTAAATTGAGCAAGAGAAAACTAAATATTTTCTCTTGCTTAATGTATTTTAACTAAAAACGCCCCCGAAATGGGGTGAATCAGTCTTTCGATGGATTCCTTGAAGGGCTTCTGTTGCGCTAAGCTAATCTTTCAAAGGATTCCATCCCTGTGCCTTGAGCTCGAATTCCTGGCCATCGCGGGTGATGAGGAACTTGCCAAGGCTTTCCTTGGTGATGTAACCAATCTGCTTCACTCCTTCCATCGCCTCGATTTTCTCGTGGTCGCCGATAGGAACCGTGAAGAGAAGTTCGTAATCTTCGCCGCCATTCATCGCACAGGTGGTGAGGTTCATGTTGAATTCCTCTGCCTGTACGGCTGTCTGGTAGTCGATAGGAATATTCTTCTCATATACACGGCAACCGCAATGGCTCTGCTCGCAGATGTGCATCAGTTCGCTGCTGAGGCCGTCGCTGATATCCATCATGGCTGTTGGGCGGATACCGGCTTCTCTCAACTGAGCCATGATGTCGCCACGTGCTTCTGGCTGGAGCTGGCGCTGCAACAGGTATTCCTTTCCGGCAAAGTCGGGCTGGAAATTGCGCATCTCCTGCAAGTCCTTGTTGAGAGCGGCAAGCTTCTGGCTATCGCCGCTAGCCTTAGCCTCAGCCATCTTCTTGCGGATGTCTTCCACCTGTCCGTAATACACAGCCTTTTCGCGCTCCAGGAGCTGCAGACCCATGTAGGCTCCACCCAGGTCGCCGGATACGCAGATGAGGTCGGTTTCCCTGGCTCCGCTTCGATACACGATATCTTCCTTGGCAGCCTCACCGATGCAGGTGATGCTGATGGCAAGACCGGTGAGCGAAGAAGTGGTGTCGCCACCTACGATGTCAACTCCCCATTTATCGCATGCCATACGCAAACCCTTGTAGAAATCGTCGAGGTCTTCCACCTTGAAGCGCTTGCTCAGGGCAATGCTTACCACCATCTGGCGTGGTGTTCCGTTCATTGCGAAGATGTCGCTGATGTTGACCATGGCACTCTTGTAGCCCAAGTGCTGCATGTCGATATAGGTAAGGTCGAAGTGTACACCTTCCATGAGCATGTCGGTGGTCATGAGCACTTCCTTGTCTGGATAGTGCATCACCGCACAGTCGTCGCCCACACCATAGACGGTAGAGGCATTTTTGTTTTCATATCCCTTGGTGAGATGGTCGATGAGACCGAATTCACCTAACTTAGCTATATCCAAGATAATTTATAATTTATAGTTTATAGTTTATAGTTGACAATTATGATCTGCGAATCATCTCTCGCATAATCTCCGTCATCTTTGGCTGGGCAGCATTGGCTGCAATCTGCACTTCCTCATGGCTTACCTCAACTGGTACGTCGAAGCCACCGAGGTCGGTGATGATGCTGATGCCGAATACCTTGATGCCGCAGTGGCGGGCCACGATAACCTCTGGCACAGTGCTCATACCTACGGCGTCGCCACCGAGGATGCGATACATGCGATATTCGGCAGGAGTCTCGAAGGTTGGACCCTGTACTCCTACATATACACCATGCTTGACATTGATACCTTTCTCCTTGGCAATCTCATCGGCGAGATTGCGGAGCTGCTTGTCGTATGCCTCGTGCATGTCTGGGAAGCGAGGACCGGTAGGGAAGTTCTTGCCACGCAATGGATGCTCTGGGAAGAAATTGATGTGGTCGTCGATGACCATCAGGTCGCCAATCTCGAAATCCGGGTTCATTCCGCCAGAAGCGTTGCTTACGAAGAGGGTCTCGATGCCCAACTCGTACATTACACGTTCTGGGAAGGTAACCTCCTTCATGCTGTATCCCTCGTAGAAATGGAAGCGGCCTTCCATGGCCATGATATCCTTGCCACCCAACTTGCCGAAAATCAGCTTGCCGGCATGACCTTCTACTGTGGAAACTGGGAAGTTTGGTATCTCACTATATGGAAACTCGTAACTATCAGTTATTTCTGAAGCTAATTGTCCTAGGCCTGTTCCCAGAATGATGGCAGTCTTCGGACTTGTGGTCATCCTTTCTTTTAGCCAGGATGCTGTTTCTTGAATTTTTTCGTACATAGCTAATAATTTTTTCGTTAAAGTTATTTTGTTGATCAAGCATGAAGCTTACCTTGATAGGCAGTTCGTACATGCTCTTTTTCACACTCTCGTAGAGTCCTTCTGAGTCTCTCAGTCTCACGGCATCCTTTTCTGTAGTGATGATGATGCGAGGTTGAGGCATCGCCTCGAAGGTTTCGTTGATGCGATCGATGTCCTTGCTCTTGAAGTGATGGTGATCGCCGAAGGATAGTGACTGCATATCCTTGACCATCGGCTTGAGATCGTGCTCCATCTGCTTAGGCGATGCAATGCCCGTCAGGAGAAGTACGTGATAATCTTTCAATCCTGCCAGATTTGGGTCGATGATTTCTTCCTCTTCTGTAGTCTCGATTTTCTGGGTAGGCAGCAGCTCTCCCGTAAAAACTCCCTTAGGTGTATCGTAGTCGATGCACGTGAAGTAGAGTTTCTGGAAAGGGTAGAGGTTCATTGCCTTGGTGAGCACGCGGAATTCCATCGGCTTCAGATCCTTTGGACATTTCGTGATGATGACGATGTCGGCTCGGTTCTTTCCGCTCAGAGGTTCGCGCAGTCTTCCTGCCGGGAGCATCTTGTCGTAGATGATGAGTCGGTGGTAATCTACCAGCAGGATGTTGATGCCCGGTTTTACGTAGCGATGCTGGAACGCATCATCGAGCAATACCACATCAACGTCTTTGGTAGCTTCATCACACTGCAGGTTGTTGATACCTCTTACTCTTTTTGCATCTACTGCCACATAGATGTCGGGGAATTTCTGGTGCATTTGGAATGGCTCGTCGCCAATCTCAGGCATTTCCGTATTTTCGTCGGCAAGTACATAGCCGTGGCTCTTGCGTTTGTAGCCACGAGAAAGCACGGCAATTTTTCCCTTGTCGTGTAATAATCTGATGAGATACTCCACATGCGGAGTCTTTCCTGATCCGCCCACGGTGATATTGCCCACCGAGATGACGGGGATAGAGAAAGCCCGGCTTTTCTTCAATCCGATATCGAAGAGCCAGTTGCGGAATCTCACGATGCCACCATATATCCAACTGAGTGGTAGCAGCCAATCGTTGATCTTGATAAGATCGCCTTCTGTTCTCATTTCACTCTCTCCTTTATTTCTTATACCTTATTATATATATACACACACACACTATTGGATGTTCAGTACGAATGGCATGGCTGCCTGTACTGGTTCCTTTTCCTTCATGTTGCGAATCAGCATGAATGGTTTGTAGAGGTCGCCCAATGTAAGGCGCAACTGCTCGTCGAGATAGTTGCCGCTATTGTCTGATACTTCTTTCAGCAAAAGGGTGGTCCAATCTTCAGGTAAAGGATATTCCACCATGCCATAGTCTGATACCTTGGCTAGTTGGGCTGCCTTGGCTACGGCGTCGTTCAGGCTGCCGAAGCCATCAATCAGCTTGATGTTCTTGGCATCTGTTCCCAGCCAGACGCGTCCCTGCGCAATCTTCTCCACTTCGTCCACCTTCATCTTTCTGCCATCAGCCACACGCTGGCGGAAGAGGGCATAGCCACGGTTCACATAGGCTTGCAGGTTGGCAAGCTCGTCGGCACTCCAAGGACGGGAATATCCGGCTCCTGTATAGCCGCTGTTGCGGTTGGTCTTTACTTCGTCGTACTTGAAGCCCAACTTCTTGGTCATCAGTTCGCTGAAGTCTGGCAGGGCACCAAAGATACCGATGCTTCCCGTCAGGGTGGTAGGCTGTGCCATGATGTAGCTGGCACCCATGCTCATATAGTAAGCGCCTGATGCAGCCATGCCTCCCATGGAAACAACAACTGGCTTTTTCTTGTTGAGCTGACTTACGGCACGCCAAATCTGTTCGGAAGCATAAGCATCTCCACCACCCGAATTGATGCGGAGAACCACTGCCTTCACGCTCTTGTCATTACCCAAATCCTCCAGGTCTTTGATGACATCGGTGCTCACAATCTGCTGTTCGTTGCCGTAGATGCTAGGAATAGCTGTGCTTACGATGCTTCCCTGGCAGTAATAAACGGCAACCTGGTCGCCCATCAGACTGCTGTCGTCGATAGCTGCGTTCACATCATTCATAGATGCCTGGCGAATCTTCTCGTCTTCTTTCAGTCCGAGCTGTTTCTTCACCACATTTTTAATCTCGTCATAATAGCAGAATCCATCCACCATCTTGCGTGATTTCAGCTGTCTGGTATCGTCAAACACCATCAGTCCGTCGGCATAGTGATTCAGGGAATCCTTGTCGATGCCACGGCTCTGGCTTACATCGGCGAGTACTTTCTTCCAGAGTCCGCTGATGTATCGGGTTACCTGCTCACGGTTGGCGTCGCTCATCTTATCCTCGGTATATGTTTCTGTGAAGCTCTTGTATTTGCCCACCTTTACCACGGTGAAGTGAACGCCAAACTTGGCTGCCACATCTTTTATATATTGTGACTGTGAAGCGATGCCATGCCAGTCGATATGTCCCTCTGGGTTTACATACACCTTGCTGGCGATGGAAGCGAGGTAGTAGGCACCCTGTGAGTAGCTGTCTCCATAGGCGATGATCCACTTGCCGCTTTTCTTGAAGTCGGCCAATGCTTCACGTATCTCCTGTAGAGTGGCGTAATCAGTGGCAAGATCACCTGTTTCCAGGTAGATGCCCTTGATCTTATCTTCGTTCTTAGCCTTTTTGATGGCTGAGAGAATATTGTTCATACCTAGGTTGTTGAACTTGTCGTCGCCTGTAAGTTGTCCCAACCAGTTGTCTTCTGCTCTATCGTCGATTTGACCTTGCAGTTTCAGTACCATCACAGAGTTGTCAGCCAATGAAGGCTTGCTGCTGCCATTGAGCACCATGCCCATCAGACAGATGAATCCTAGGATCATCATGATGATTCCTGAGGCGAAAATACCAATGATGGTAGCTGCTACGTTTTTGAAAAACTGCTTCATAATTCTAATAGTTTTGTATTTTTCTGCAAATTTAGTAAAAAAGAAGCAAACTGCAAAGGGTTTTGAACAAAATAACCGAAAATTGGCGAAAATATAACATTGTATTAACGAAAAAATGCGTAACTTTGCACTCGTAACTTAAAAATTAAATACGTAATGAAAAGATTTTTAGCTTTGTCATTGGTGGCTTGTGCCTCCTTGACGATGTTTGCGCAATCAACAGCGCGCAAGTTCGTACTTAAGAATAGTGCGGATGGTAAGAGTGAACTCACCTGCTATCTGCCACAGAACCCTAGTGGTCGTGCTGTGGTAGACTGTCCTGGAGGCGGATATTCTCATCTCGCTATGGAACATGAGGGACATCAGTGGGCTGAGTATTTCAACAAGCAGGGCATCGCCTACTTCGTTCTGAAGTATCGCATGCCGAAGGGCGACCGCAATATCCCGCTCGGTGATGCCTACCAGGCGATGCGTACCGTGAGAGACAGTGCTGCCGTATGGCATATTAATAAGGAGGATGTGGGTATCATGGGCTTCTCGGCTGGCGGCCATCTGGCTTCTTCGGTAAGTACCCATGCTGAATATGATGTACGTCCTAACTTCTCCATCCTCTTCTATCCTGTGATTTCGATGGATGAGCGCATTACCCACAAGGGCTCCTGCGTCAACTTCCTGGGTGAGGAACGCAAGACCAATCCTCAGCTGGTGAAGGAATGGTCTAACGACAAGGCTGTCCGTCGCCATCTCACTCCTCGTGCCATCATCCTGATGTCGAGTGATGATGAGGTGGTTCCACCGGTAACCAATGGTGTGGCTTATTATTCTGCGATGAGAAACGAGGGCAACGAGTGTACCATGCATGTTTATCCAACCTGCGGTCATGGCTGGGGCTTCCGTGATGCTGCCCATGGATTTCCTTATCATGAGCAGATGCTGAACGACCTTACCTGTTGGCTCAACGGTTTCAAGGCTCCAAAGGAGGATGCCATCCGTGTGGCTTGCATTGGTAATTCCATCACTGATGGCTTTGGCATAGGAATGGCTCCGGTTAAAGGATATCCTGCTCAGTTGCAGAAAAAGTTGGGTGATAACTATGAGGTGAAGAACTTCGGTGTTTCTGCCCGTACAATGATGAACAAGGGCGATCTGCCTTATATGAACGAGTTGGCTTGGAGAGATGCCAAGGCTTTCAACCCTAACGTAGTAGTCGTCAAGTTGGGAACCAACGATACCAAGACCCATAACTGGGCGAAGGGAGCAGAGGAATATAAGCAGAGCATGCAGGCGATGATTGATACCTTGAAGGCGTTGCCAAGCAAGCCTAAGATCTATCTCTGTTCTCCGATTCCTGCCTTGAAGGATTCCTGGACCATCAATGACAGTATCATTGTGAATGGTGAAATGCCTGTTATACAGAAACTTGCCAAAAAGAATAAGTGCAGTTTCGTGGATTTGCACACTGCTTTCACTTTTGCAGACATGATGCAGCGTGATGGCATTCATCCTACAGCCAAGGGTGCCGGTAAGATTGCAGATATTATCTACACGGCATTGACTACTCCGGAGAAGGAGTTGAAGGCGGCAGCCAAGAAGTCTGCCAAGAAAAAGAGTGCTAAGAAAAAGTAATCTTGACAAGGTTGTCAGTATAAATACGTGCCAAAGTGTCAGTCTTGATGCTTTGGCACGTTTTTCGTATAGGGCGTGGGTGTTGAGAGTGCATGCCACCATTGGCTACGCTAGAGACAAAAGATAAGAATAATAACATTTTAAAAATATAGAATCATGAACATTAAACCATTAGCAGACAGAGTGCTGGTACTTCCTGCACCAGCTGAAGAAAAAGTAGGTGGAATCATTATCCCTGATACAGCCAAGGAGAAGCCACAGCGCGGTAAGGTAGTTGCTACCGGCAAGGGTACCAAGGATGAGGAGATGATTCTCAAGGAAGGTGATACTGTTCTCTACGGTAAGTATGCTGGTACTGAACTTGAGTTTGATGGTACTAAGTATATGATGATGCGTCAGAGCGACGTACTCGCTGTAGTGGAGGAGTAATTGATAATTAATAGTTAACAGTTAATAGTTAATAGAATAAGAAAATGGCTAAGGATATTAAATATAATATGGATGCCCGCGACCTCTTGAAGAAGGGTGTTGATCAGTTGGCAAATGCAGTAAAGGTAACTCTCGGTCCTAAGGGCCGTAACGTGGTAATCGAAAAGAAGTTTGGTGCTCCTCAGATTACTAAGGATGGTGTTACCGTAGCTAAGGAAGTAGAGTTGGAGAATAAGTTTGAGAATACTGGTGCTCAGCTTGTAAAGAGCGTTGCCAGCAAAACTGGTGATGATGCCGGTGATGGTACAACAACTGCTACTATCCTGACTCAGGCTATCGTAACAGAGGGCTTGAAGAACGTTACTGCAGGTGCTAACCCAATGGATTTGAAGCGTGGTATCGACAAGGCTGTAGCTGCTGTCGTTGCCTTCATCAAGGATCATGCTGAGCAGGTAGATGACAACTACGATAAGATTGAGCAGGTGGCTACAGTTTCTGCCAACAACGATGCAGAGATTGGTAAACTCTTGGCTGACGCTATGCGTAAGGTTTCCAAGGATGGTGTGATCACTATCGAGGAGAGCAAGAGCCGTGACACCAACATCGGTGTTGTTGAGGGTATGCAGTTTGATCGTGGTTACTTGAGCGGTTACTTCATGACAGACGCAGACAAGATGGAGTGTGTAATGGATAATCCATATATCCTTCTTTACGATAAGAAGATTTCTAACCTGAAGGAGTTCTTGCCAATCCTTCAGCCAGCTGCCGAGAGCGGTCGTCCATTGTTGGTTATCGCTGAGGACGTTGATTCAGAGGCATTGACTACATTGGTAGTTAACCGTTTGCGTGGCGGTTTGAAGATCTGTGCCGTGAAGGCTCCTGGCTTCGGCGACCGTCGCAAGGCTATGCTGGAGGATATCGCAGTGTTGACTGGCGGTGTTGTTATCTCTGAGGAGAAGGGCTTGAAGTTGGAGCAGGCTACTTTGGATATGCTGGGTTCTGCAGACAAGGTAACTGTTACCAAGGACAATACAACTATCGTTAACGGTCATGGCGAGAAGGCTAACATTCAGGATCGTGTAGCCCAGATTAAGAACGAGATTGAGAATACCAAGTCTTCTTACGACAAGGAGAAACTTCAGGAGCGTTTGGCTAAGCTTGCCGGTGGCGTAGCTGTCCTCTATGTAGGTGCCAACTCTGAGGTTGAGATGAAGGAGAAGAAGGATCGTGTTGACGATGCTCTCTGCGCTACCCGTGCAGCTATCGAGGAAGGTATCGTAGCTGGTGGTGGTACCACTTATATCCGTGCTCTCGAGGCATTGAAGGATATGAAGGGTGACAACGCTGATGAGACAACAGGTATCCGCATTGTAGAGCGTGCCATCGAGGAGCCTTTGCGCCAGATTGTTGCCAATGCCGGTGGCGAGGGATCTGTAGTTGTTAATAAGGTACGCGAGGGCGAGGGTGACTTCGGTTATAATGCCCGCAAGGATGTTTACGAGGATATGCGCCAGGCTGGTATCGTAGACCCTGCCAAGGTAGAGCGTGTAGCTTTGGAGAACGCTGCTTCTATTGCTGGTTTGTTCCTGACTACAGAGTGCGTATTGGTTGACAAACCAGAGCCAGCTCCTGCAGCACCAGCTGCTGCTCCAGGCATGGGCGGCATGATGTAATCTTGCAGAATATGGTAGATAATTCTACAGATTCGTGCAAACAAAGCATATTGTAAAGGTGCGGTTTTGCAAACTATAAATAACAAATAGGGGTGATTCTCAACGAATTATCCCTATTTTTGTGTTTAATTTGTTTATAAGCTGCAAAAAAAAGCAAAATTGTTTGGAGGTATTGGGCTTTTTTTGTACCTTTGCAATCGTAATAGAAATAGTACTGATAAATGCGACCGCAAGGTCGATAAAGATATTTTTTTTGATTTGTTTTAGTAGATTAGTTTTTAAGTAGTTTGTTTTTGAAAATCGGTTGTCGTGAGACATCCGATTTTTTTGTGTTTATAGGCATCCTGCGTTAAAGGGAGTTAAGGATTTGCGAATACATCGTTTTCCTGCTAAAATAAATTCTCTTTCTTTCCACTAAATCAGAATTTTATTGTATCTTTGCACCACAATAGCATTTTTATAGCATGAATAATATTGATTGGAAAAAAGCTTTGGTCTTTCTGATAGTTATAGGAGGACTGATTTATATAACAAAGGCTGAGTTGGGAATGACTAATACAAACTCATTCTTAACTACGCTAGGTGTGCTGTTGATTCTATTTATCGGTGACAACTTTGCACAGAAAATAGATGATGACAGAAAACGTCGTAAATTGAATAAGGATGGAAAAGCTGATTAATCTTTATAAGCAATGGGCTGGTGAGGAACCTATCGAAGTCATCAGATTGGCTGGGCAGGGAAGCAACCGCCAGTATTTCCGCATCATCAAGCAGGATGGTGATACCGTGATAGGTGTCATCGGAACGAGCCGTGATGAGGATCATGCGTTCATTTATCTGGCTAATCATTTCAATCTTCGTCAGTTGCCGGTGCCTAAGGTTTTGGCGGTGAGTGAGGATCAGCTCTGCTATATCCAGACCGATCTGGGCGGTACATCCCTCTTTGATGCCATCAAAGGTGGACGGGAAGCTGGTGGCAGATATAACCAGAAGGAGAAGGAACTCCTGAAGAAAACCATTCGTGAGTTGCCTGACATCCAATTGCGTGGCGCTCGTGGCCTGGAGTGGGAAAACTGTTATCCGCAGCCGGAGTTCGATGTGGATAGTGTACTCTTCGATCTCAACTACTTCAAGTATTGTTTTCTGAAGCCTACCGATCTGGATTTCCACGAACTGAAACTGGAGGCAAACTTCCGTCTGTTTGCGAAGGACCTGACATCCGAAAAGATGGACTGCTTCCTCTATCGCGACTTCCAGGCACGCAATGTGATGCTCGATGCTGATGGCAATCCGTTCTTCATCGATTTCCAGGGAGGCAGAAAGGGACCGTTCTACTATGACCTGGCTTCTTTCCTCTGGCAGGCTTCGGCAAAGTATCCGTTCAAGTTGCGCCGTGAGCTGGTTTGGGAGTACTATCAGTCTTTGAAAAACTATACAGAGGTGCCATCTATCCGCCATTTCGTGAATCGGTTGAGTCTGTTTGTGCTCTTCCGTACCCTGCAAGTGTTGGGTGCCTACGGATTCCGTGGCTATTTTGAGCGCAAGAAGCATTTCCTGGAAAGTATTCCGGCTGCCATTCAGAACCTGCGCGATTTGCTGAAGATGGGCGAGAAGGTGTTCCCATATCCTTATATGATGGATATGCTGCGCCGACTCACCGAGTTGCCGCAGTTCAAGCGTATTGAGAGCGTGGCTGTTACCCGTGCTGATGGTTACAAGATTACGGATAACAACATCTACCGGGCTCATCCGCAGGATGGTCCTGCCACTTATTCCAAGTATGACGGCAAGGGCCCTCTGGTGGTGCGAGTGTTCAGTTTCTCTTTCAAGAAGGGAATTCCGGAGGATCCATCAGGAAATGGAGGTGGTTATGTGTTTGATTGCAGAAGCACCCACAATCCTGGAAGGTATGAGCCTTATAAGAAGTTGACCGGTTTGGATGAACCTGTCATCCGATTCCTGGAGGATGATGGCGAGATACTACAGTTCCTGGAACATGTCTATGCGTTGGCTGATCATCATGTAAACCGATATATCCAGCGCGGATTCACCTCGCTGATGTTCTGTTTCGGTTGCACCGGCGGTCAGCATCGCAGTGTCTATTCAGCCCAGCATCTGGCAGAGCACATTCACGAAAAGTTTGGCGTGGAAGTGCGAATTTGCCACCGTGAGCAAGAGATTGAGCAGGTTTTGCCTGCAAAACAATAATATTTAGCGTGCAAATTTGGCTATCTCGCAAAAAGTTAGTAAATTTGCACGCACATTTTAAAATAGCTATTTAGCAATGATGCAAGCAATGATATTCGCAGCAGGTTTGGGCACTCGCCTTAAGCCACTTACCGACCGCATTCCGAAGGCTTTGGTAAGTGTCGGAGGAGAACCTTTGCTCAAACGTGTCATCTTTCAGTTGAAGGATGCAGGTTTCACTCGCATTGTAGTGAACGTGCATCATTTCTCCCAGCAAATCATCGACTATCTTCGAGAGAACGATAACTTCGGCATGGACATCCGCATCAGCGACGAAAGCGACAAGCTTCTCGAAACGGGTGGAGGAATCAGGAAGGCATGGCCGCTCTTTGAATCTTCGGAGCCTATCCTCATCCACAATGTTGATATATTAAGTAATGTGGACCTGAAGAAGTTCTACCAGATGGAGAGCCAGGATATGATAGCTGCCCGACTGATGGTTAGTGAGCGCAAGACCAAGCGTTATCTCCTCTTCGATGACAGTATGCGACTGGTGGGATGGACGAATATTGAGACGGGCGAGGTGAAGAGTCCTTATCCGAATCTCAATCCCAAAGATTATAAGATGTATGCTTTCTCGGGCATTCACATGGTAGCCCCATCGCTCTTCCCGCTGATGGAGGAGGAACCGGATAAGTTCCCCATCATGGACTTCTATCTGAAGCATTGCGACAAGGTGCGCATAGAGGGATACGTAAAGAACGACCTCAAGCTGATGGATGTGGGAAAGCAGGAGACGCTGAAAGAGGCGGAAGCATTCCTGAAAGAATTATAAATTGTAAATTATAAATTATAAATTAGACAATATGCAACAGAAGATTATTATTTTGGATTTCGGTTCACAGACCACACAGCTGATTGGCCGTCGTGTTCGTGAGCTTGATACCTTCTGCGAGATTATGCCTTACAACAAGTTTCCAAAGGATGACCCATCTGTAATTGGTGTTATCTTGAGCGGTAGCCCATACTCCGTTCATGATCCGGAAGCTTTCAAGGTTGATTTGAGCCAGTTCATCGGTCGTATTCCTGTGCTCGGCATCTGCTATGGTGCTCAGTACCTCTCTTATGCCCAGGGCGGAAAGGTAGAGGCTGCTGACAGCCGTGAGTATGGTCGTGCCAACTTGGAACACTTCGATGTAGAGAATCCTTTGTTCAAGGGCTTTGTTGAAAACTCGCAGGTATGGATGAGCCATGGTGATACCATCACTGCCATCCCTGAGGATTATAAGTGCATCGCTTCTACTGCCAATGTGAACTATGCTGCTTATGCTTCTACCAAGCAGCCTGTATGGGCAGTTCAGTTCCACCCAGAGGTGTTCCACTCTTTGCAGGGTACACAGTTGCTGAAGAACTTCGTAGTAGATATCTGCGGTAGCAAGCAGGATTGGAGCGCTGACTCTTTCGTTGAGACTACTGTGGCTGAGTTGAAGGCACAGTTGGGTGATGACAAGGTCATCCTTGGTCTTTCTGGTGGTGTTGATTCCAGCGTAGCAGCTGTTCTCCTGAACAAGGCTATCGGTAAGAATCTTACCTGTATCTTCGTTGATCATGGTATGCTCCGCAAGAATGAGTTCCGTGATGTGATGGAGGATTACAAGTGTTTGGGTCTGAATGTTATCGGTGTTGATGCATCAGAGAAATTCTTTGCAGACTTGGCTGGTGTTACAGATCCAGAGAAGAAGCGTAAGATTATCGGCCGTGACTTCGTTGAGGTTTTCAATGCTGAGGCTAAGAAGCAGACAGGTGCCAAGTGGTTGGCTCAGGGTACTATCTATCCAGACCGTATCGAGAGCTTGAATATCACTGGTAAGGTAATCAAGAGCCATCATAACGTAGGTGGTCTTCCTAAGGAGATGAACCTTCAGTTGTGTGAGCCATTGAAGTGGTTGTTCAAGGACGAGGTTCGTCGAGTAGGTCGCTCTATGGGTATGCCTGAGCACTTGATTACCCGTCATCCATTCCCTGGTCCTGGTTTGGCTGTCCGTATCTTGGGTGATATTACTCCAGAGAAGGTACGTATCCTTCAGGATGCTGATGATATCTATATCCGTGGCTTGCGTGAGTACAAGGTGAAGTTGAGTGGTGAGGAAGCTCGCCGCGTCCTGGCTGCCGGTGTTCCTGCTGACATGCAGAATGGTGAGATTGAGGTGTCTCTCTACGATCAGATCTGGCAGGCTGGTACCGTATTGCTTTCTACAGTCCGTTCAGTAGGTGTGATGGGTGATGAGCGTACATACGAGCATCCAGTTGCATTGCGTGCCGTAACAAGTACTGATGCGATGACAGCCGACTGGGCACATCTCCCATACGACTTCATGGCTAAGGTAAGTAACGAGATTATCAATAAGGTGAAGGGTGTTAACCGCGTTTGCTATGACATCTCTTCAAAACCACCTTCGACAATTGAGTGGGAATAAATTCCACGTTTAAGAGTGGAAATGATATATAAAAAGACCACCGTTTGAGTTTGATGTTCAACTCAGATGTTGGTCTTTTTTTTATTGATGAGTGCTGAGTACTTTTTGGAATGATGTACTCAGTACTTTTTGTTTCTAATAAATGTAAAAAATATGTGTGTTTTTTCAAAAGTAGGGAAGGTATTGTGGCTCTTTTTCTTTTATACCTTAAATTATATATAGTATTTTCCCCCTTAAAGCAAAATATATTTTCCCTTAAGGAAAAAAATAAAAACCCTTAAGGGAAAATATATTTTGCTTTAAGGATGGGCAGGAATGGCACGGATAGAATGCTTCTCAAGTCTTGATAGTGGTATTCATTTCCTCTCATTCCTGTCTTCTTTTTTTATTTTGCAATGAAAAAACAGTAGTTTTGAGTCGGAGAAGTTGGCACCACCGATGATGGCACTCAAGTGTAAAGTTAGACTTTATTGTTGAAGAAAAATAAAAGAAAAGATTCCTATCCATTTAACCTTTTGGCATTTATGTAGTCTAACTAATAAAATGAGAACAATGAATAGTACTGATCAGGAAATCATAGAGAAGATGCAAACGAATCCCAACGTGGGGATGAAATTGCTGATGGATACATATCAGGAAAGGCTTTACTGGCATATCCGGCGTCTGGTGGTGTCGCATGATGACGCACAGGATTTGCTGCAGGAAACGTTTCTGAAAGTGTATCGCTCGTTCTCAAGTTTCAAAGGCAACAGTTCGTTGTTCTCCTGGCTCTATCGGGTGGCAACCAATGTTACGCTAAGTAGTCTTCGGGTACAGAAGCTGGAATCTTGTCCTTTGGATGGAGTTCGAGGTGTGGAGTCTGACCGCTATTTCGAGTTTGGTGATGAGGAGACCGTGGCTTTGCAGAAAGCCATCCATTCTCTGCCACCCAAGCAGCAGGCGGTTTTCAATATGCGTTATTACGATGAGATGAGCTTCAGGGAAATCGCAGATGCCAATGAAACAACGGAAAGTTCTGCCAAGGCCAACTATCATTTTGCCAAAGCCAAGATTATAGAGCAGATGAAGCGATTCGTGACGCAATAGAATGAGAGTCGGGATATGAAAGATTTCTCATTCTGTGAAAATACAATTTGAACATTAAAAAGAACATTTAAAAAGAAGACAGATATGGATAGAGAATACAACTTGGATAGAGTAGGCAAGAAGATGCCTTTTACCATGCCGGAAGATTTCTTCGGCAAGGTGCAGGCGAATGTACTAGCCCAAGTGGCGTTGGAGGAGCAGAAAAAGAAGAAGCATCCTCGCAAGGCGATGATGAGGCGAATCTGGCTGGCTGCTGCAAGTGTTGCGGCTTCCGTTTCCATGCTACTCTTAATAGGTAATGCTGTTGGGGACAATGATTCTTCTCAGGAGGTGAAGCCAGTGGCAAGTATGGCTCCTGTGGATAAGGCGTACGACCAGTTGAGTGCGGAAGAACAGCAGGAAGTGTATGCCACCTATGCCAACGATGTGCTCCTCGGCATGGAGTAACATCGTACAGAAAGGCTTGAAGAAAAAGATTGATGCTAAAATTATAAAGGTATGATAAAGAAGTTGAAGTATATGATGGTAGCATGCTTCCTCATGGTGGCTACTGCCTGTATGGCGCTGGTGCAGCAGAACCCCGCCGATGGCGAACAGCCTAGAGACGGAAAGCGACCACGCCCTAACATGGAACAATTCGTGAAGTCGCAGGCTACCCGCATTGCCCAATCGTTGAACCTGGATGGTGAGAAGAGTAAGAGGTTTATCCAGACTTTCTACAATTGCCGCAAGGAGATGGCGGCAACGATGAAAGGTCATCCGCATAAAAAAAGATCAGAGATGACCGATGCGGAAGTGGATAAGGCTATCAAGGCAGATTTCAAGCACGGCAGAAAGATGCTCGATATCCGCGAGAAGTATTATTATGCTTATTCGAAATTCCTCACACCAAAGCAGATTCAGCGGGTATACGACCTGGAACGCCAGGATATGCAGCATTTTGCCAAGCGATGGCATCAGAAAAAAGATGGAAACGGAGGACGGCAGGGCAGATAAGGTATGAACGCCGTGGATAAAATGCAAAATATAGTAAGTCGCCCTGAAAAGGTAAAGGCATCTCGTGTCAATTTGATGCTTTAGCCTTTTCAGGGCGACTTGTTTCTTTTGTTATGCCTGTTCCATCCCTTACGCCAGTATATCTTCTTACGCCAGTATGTCTTCTTATGCCAGCATGTTTTCTTATGCCTTCTTGTCTTTTAGCAAGTCGCGGATTTCCATCAGGAGTTTCTCCTCATTGCTAGGTTCCGGAGCCTTAGGCGTCTCGGCAGGCTTGGTCTCCTCTGCCTTCTTCTTTGCGGTAAGCTTGTTCACCACTTTTATCAGCATGAAAACGCAGAATGCCACGATGAGGAAGTCGAGGGTGGTTTGGATGAAGTTACCATAATTAATGGTAGCAGCTTCTAGCTTCTCGCCACCTATTACTTCTACCGTTGGAAGTGTGAATTTCAAATCAGAGAAGTTCACTCCACCGATGAGCCAACCAATAGGCGGCATGATGATGTCATCTACTACAGAACTTACAATTTTGCCGAATGCGCCACCAATGATGACACCGACAGCCATGTCGAGCACGTTTCCTCGCATGGCGAACTGCTTGAAATCATTTAAAAATTTGCCCATAATCTCAATCGTTTTTTTTATTAATACTTCTTTTTTGCAATATGGAGTTAGCACTATGTCATAATAAGTGTAAAAAATGAGGTGATATTATAGTATTACCATTCTTTTTTAACTTATTTAATACTCGTTCCGGTTGCAAAGTTAGAAAAAATTTTGTAACTTTGCGCTCGAAAAGAAGAAAAAAGCTTGATAGGGATGAAAAAAGGTGTTATCAGCTCCTTCGGATTCGCTTGATGGCGTTCTTTGAAACAAAATAGTAATATTTTTAAACCATTAATTTAAATATTAAGAACAATGATTAAGATTGGTATTAACGGATTTGGCCGTATCGGTCGTTTCGTATTCCGTTCTACAGTTGAGGCTGAGAACGCAAAGGAAGTACAGGTAGTAGCTATCAATGACTTGTGCCCAGTTGATTACATGGCTTACATGTTGAAGTATGATACAATGCACGGTCAGTTCGACGGTACTATCGAGGCTGACGTTGAGAAGAACGAGTTGATCGTAAACGGTAACCACATCCGTGTTACTGCTGAGCGTGATCCTGAGAACTTGAAGTGGGATGAGGTTGGTGCTGAGTACGTAGTTGAGTCTACAGGTCTCTTCCTCGCTTACGACAAGGCTGAGAAGCACTTGAAGGCTGGTGCTAAGTACGTAGTACTTTCTGCTCCTTCTAAGGCTGACGCTAACGGTAACCAGGCTGATATGTTCGTTTGCGGTGTAAACACTGACAAGTACAATGGCCAGAAGATCGTTTCTAACGCTTCTTGTACAACTAACTGCTTGGCTCCTATCGCTAAGGTATTGAACGATAACTTCGGTATCGAGACAGGTTTGATGACAACTGTTCACTCTACAACTGCTACACAGAAGACTGTTGACGGTCCATCTATGAAGGACTGGCGTGGTGGCCGTGCAGCTGCTGGCAACATCATCCCTTCTTCTACAGGTGCTGCTAAGGCTGTAGGTAAGGTTATCCCTGAGTTGAACGGTAAGTTGACAGGTATCTCTATGCGTGTTCCTACTTTGGACGTATCTGTTGTTGACTTGACAGTTAACTTGAAGAAGGCTGCTTCTAAGGAGGCTATCTGCGCTGCTATGAAGGCTGCTTCTGAGGGTGAGTTGAAGGGTGTACTCGGTTACACAGAGGATGCTGTTGTTTCTTCTGACTTCTTGGGTTGCGCTTTGACATCTATCTTCGACGCTAACGCAGGTGTTTACTTGACAGACAACTTCGTTAAGGTTGTTTCTTGGTATGACAACGAGATTGGTTACTCACACAAGGTTGTTGAGTTGATCAAGATCATGAAGAAGCACAACGGTTAATTCGTTGCCTCTTAACGATTAAGAAGATATTGCCGCCTAGCATTTTTAATGCTGGGCGGCTTTTTGTTTTTATGCCTATGCAGGTTTGTGCTTGTGTGCTAAAACGCGCAAATGACTGCTCATAACGTTATAAAGTGAGAAATTCCTCTCGTTTTATTTTGTTTTCTCAATAATTTCCCTTATCTTTGCGGCATGAAACATTCTATGATAACCATATTGGGTCCTACTGCGAGCGGAAAGACGAGTCTTGCCGCTGCACTTGCTGCCAGGATTAACAGCTTGGATGCTGCGTCGTGGGGTGGCAACACGCAGGGTGCGGAGATTATCAGTGCTGATAGTCGCCAGGTGTATCGTGGTATGGACATTGGTACAGGAAAGGACTTGGAAGATTATACCATTGATGGAAAGCAGATACCTTATCATCTGATAGATATCTGTGAACCGGGTACGAAATACAATCTCTTTGAATATCAGCAAGACTTCTATGATGCTTATCTTGATATTCAGAAGAGAGGAGTGCTGCCGATTCTTTGTGGAGGTACCGGACTTTATATAGAATCGGTGCTCAAGGGATACCGTCTTTCTCCTGTTCCTCAGAATCAGGAACTTAGAGATAGATTGGCAGGTAAATCCTTGGAGGAACTCACCGTGATATTGCAAGAGTTGAAGGCCAAAACGGGATCGAATATGCACAATCGCACAGACGTGGATACTGCTCAGCGTGCTATCCGTGCCATCGAGATAGAGACGCATAATCTGGAACATCCGATGCCGGAGCGTGAACTCCCCGCTGTAGATTCACTCATCATTGGTGTGAGTATCGACCGTGATGCGCGCCGTGAGAAGATTACCCGCAGATTGAAGCAGCGCCTCCAGGAAGGAATGGTAGATGAAATAGTCACACTGTTAGATAAAGGTATTCCTGCGGAAAATCTTCTCTATTATGGGCTGGAATATAAGTTTGTTACGGAATACGTGATAGGCAAGACTACATACGAGGAAATGTTCCGGAGTCTTGAGATAGCCATCCATCAGTTTGCCAAGCGCCAGATGACTTGGTTTAGAGGCATGGAGCGAAGGGGCTTCACTATCCATTGGATAGATGCTTTGCAGCCGATGGAACAGAAAGTGGATCAAGTGATGGAATTAGTTAAAAATTCAAAGTAAAAAGCATGGCAGCTAATGAGAATAAATGGGGACTTCTTTACTGTCCCCGAGGCGGTTGGCGCAGCAACAAGCGCTGGGAAAAGATAGAAAAGGTGCTCAGGCAGCAAGGCGTGGATTACGACTTTGTGCAGAGCGAGAACCAGAAAAGCGTGGAGCGTCTGGTGAAGATGTTTGTTAACAATGGCTATAAGACGATAGTGATTGTTGGCGGAGATTCTGCGCTCAATGATGCCGTGAATTGCCTGATGCAGATGAACGAGGAAGAGCGTGATCAGGTGGCTTTGGGAGTGATACCTAACGGCTTGATGAACGACTTCGCTCATTTCTGGGGATTCGACGACAGTAATATCGAGCAGACTGTGGGTTGGCTCAAGAAGCGCCGCATCAGAAAGATAGACTTGGGTTGCATCCGATATACCAACAAGAAGGGGGATAAGTGTATCCGCTATTTCCTGAACTGTATCAATGTGGGCTTCATTGCCAATATCATGAACTTGCGACGCAAGACTCATCATGCTTTCGGCTCCAGAACCTTGTCGTTCATCCTTTCGTTCATCCTGATGATTTTCCAGCGTCTGGATTACAAGATGAACATCCATATCAATACGGATGTGATTAAGCGCAGGGTGATGACCATGTGTATCGGTAATGCATCGGGCTATGGGCAGACGCCAAATGCCGTGCCGTATAATGGACTGCTTGATGTATCTGTGGTTTATCATCCGCAGATGACGCAGCTCTTTGAAGGCATCTATCTCTTTGTGAAGGGAAAGTTCCTCAATCATAAGAGCGTGCATCCTTATCGTACCCGCGAAGTGGAGGTGCAGGCTGATCCGCATGCCTTGATAGGCATTGATGGAAGATTGATGAATACGCCAGTGGGACCTTATAAGGTGACTGCTATCCAGGAAGTCATTAACTTTCTGATACCGGTATAAGATTAAGGGTATAATATGATAATGTGCCATCAGTCATGCTAATAATGACTTATGGCACATTGCTGTTTTGTATTTATCTCCTATCTCTTTATCCCATATCTGCAATCTTCTTCAACTCTTCTTCGTTGAGAATCTTGATTTTTCTGACGTTCGTCTCGATGAGGCCCTCGCTGACGAATGCCGAAAGGGTTCGGATGCAGTTGCTTGTTGTCATGTTCGCAATGTTTGCCAGGTCTTCTCGGCTCAGGCTGCAATCCAGGGTGCTGTCGTCTTTTGCCAACCCGTAGGAGTCGAGCAGAAAGAGAAGGGCTTCGGCAAGGCGGGCACGGATGTGCTTTTGGGTGAGGTTCACTGTGCGATCATCCGACTTTCCTATTTCTATGCTCAGGTATTTGATGAAGTAATGACCAATGTTGAAGCTTTTCTGCAACAACTTCATCAATACAGCGATGGGGAAGGAAGCCACCACGCAATTGTCTAATGACATAGCTGCGGTCTTGTAGATTTCGTCAGCGAAGTAAGCTCTGAATCCGAAAAACTCGAGTGGTTTGATGACACGGATAATCTGGTTTTTGCCAGATATGCCATCCTTGAAGATCTTCACCTTTCCCGTGAGCAGGCACATGGCTTCTGTGGGCTGCTGCTCGTTTTGATAGATGAGTTCCCCCTTCTTGAACTTTTTGAGTTCGATATGCTCAAGCAGTAAGTCGAACTGTTCGTCCTCGATACCGCCCCATAGTTTGGCTATTGCTTTAGCCGCTTTTTCCTTGTTGCTTTCTTTCTTCTTGGCCATTATCCTAGTATGTTTACTTGTTCAATTTTGGATTTCCGGATGCAAAATTACACAAAAAAAATTAAATACGTTCCTAAAAAGGGGTAAAAATATGTTTTATAACATACAAAACTCATTTTTTTCCAAAAAGTATTGACTTTTCTTTTGTCATAACGCAAAAAAGTTGTATCTTTGAATGCAATTAATATGGTCAACAAAAATTCAAAACCTTAATATAGATCTATGAGTTATCTAAAATTCGAAAAGGCCCTGATGACTAATTTACAAGAGTCATTGCCAAAAGAGTTGTTACGTACAAACCGCTCGGGTGCTTATTCGTGCTCAACGATTGTAGACTGTAATACACGAAAGTATCACGGACTGCTTGTCGTTCCAGTTCCAGAACTGGACGATGACAATCATGTGCTCTTAAGTTCGCTCGACGTTACAGTGATTCAGCATGGCGCTGAGTTCAATCTCGGATTGCACAAGTATCAAGGCAACAACTACAGTCCGATGGGTCATAAGTACATTCGTGAGTTTGATTGCGATAAGGTGCCTACAACACTTTACCGCGTGGGTGGTGTAGTCCTCAAGAAAGAGGTAGTTTTCCAGCATTATGAGAACAGAATCCTGATTCGCTATACGCTGGTTGATGGTCATTCTGCCACTACACTTCGTTTCCGTCCATTCTTGGCCTTCCGTAGCGTTCGCCAGTTTACACATGAGAATGCCACAGCATCTCGTGACTATTCTGGAGTAGACAACGGAATCAAGACTTGCATGTATGCTGGCTATCCAGATCTCTATATGCAGTTCTCTAAGAAGAACGAGTTTAAATTCTGCCCAGATTGGTATCGTGGTGTGGAATATCCTAAGGAGCAGGAGAGAGGTTATGCTTCTAACGAAGACCTCTATGTGCCAGGATATTTCGAGATGGGTATCAAGAAGGGTGAGACTATCGTCTTTGCTGCCTCTACTTCTGAAATCAAGACCAGTAGCTTGAAGAAGCTCTTTGATGAAGAAGTGGATGAGCGTTCGCCACGTGATAATTTCTTCCATTGCCTGGTGAATGCGGCGCATCAGTTCCATCGTCGTGAAAAGAACGACGACCGATACATCTTGGCGGGCTATCCTTGGTTCAAGTGTCGTGCCCGTGATACATTCATCTCTCTGCCGGGTCTTACCCTCTCTATCGAGGAGAACGACTACTTTGAGTTGGTGATGAAGACTGCCATGCGTGGTTACTATGAGTTTATGGAGGGCAAGCCTCTTACTGCTCATATCTCGGAAATCGAGATGCCTGACGTTCCTCTTTGGGCTATCTGGGCTCTGCAGCAGTATGCTAAGGAGACCTCTAAGGAGGAGTGTTACAAGAAGTATGGCCAGTTTATCAAGGACGTGATTCATTTCATCCAGGACAACAAGCATCCTAACCTGGAGCTGATGGAGAACGGTCTGCTTTATACCAATGGTAAAGACAAGGCTGTGACTTGGATGAACTCCACTGCCAATGGCCGCCCTGTGGTACCTCGTACAGGTTATATCGTAGAGTTTAATGCTCTGTGGTATAATGCCTTGTGCTTCTGTGCTTCTCTGGCAGGAGCCGTTGGCGAAGAGGCTGCACAGCAGGAATTGCTGGCTAGCGCAGAGGTTACCAAGAAGTCGTTCGTTGATACATTCCTCAATGAGTATGGCTATCTCTACGATTACGTGGATGGCAATATGATGGATTGGAGTGTTAGACCAAACATGATCTTCCCTGTAGCATTTGATTATTCTCCTTTGTCGCAAGACCAGAAGAAGAAGGTACTTGATATCTGTACACGTGAACTCCTGACTCCTAAGGGATTGCGTTCACTCTCTCCTAAGAGCGGTGGCTACAATCCTATTTATGTAGGTCCTCAGACTCAGCGCGACTATGCTTACCATCAGGGTACGGCATGGCCATGGCTCGGCGGTTTCTACATGGAGGCAAGTTTGAAGCTGTACAAGCGTACTCGCTTGAGCTTCGTAGAGCGTCAGATGGTGGGTTATGAGGATGAGATGTCTTATCACTGCCTCGGTACCATCAGCGAGCTCTTCGATGGCAATCCACCATTCTCTGGTCGTGGTGCCATATCTTTTGCTATGAACGTAGCAGAGATACTCCGTGCACTCGAATTACTAGAAAAGTATCAATATTAATATAAGGAGGACGCTATATGAAAGTTTTAATGTTTGGCTGGGAGTATCCTCCTCATGTATTTGGTGGCTTGGCTACTGCCAACTTTGGTATCACTCAGGGCTTGCATGCCCAGGGTGATGTTGATATTACACTGTGCCTGCCTCATCCTTTCGGTGATGAGGACCGCAGTGCATGTAAATTTGTGGCTATGAACAGTGTGCCTATCGCCTGGCGCGACGTCAATCGTGACTATGTGCAGCAGCGTGTGGGCAACATCATGAATCCTGATGACTATTTCCGCTATCGTGACCACATCTATGCCGACTTTAACTATATGAATGTGAATGACCTCGGCTGTATGGACTTTGCCGGTGGTTATCCATCTAATCTCCACGACGAGATCAACAACTACAGCATCATTGCTGGCGTTGTAGCCCGTAGCGAAGAATTTGATATTATACATGCCCACGACTGGCTGACATTCCCTGCCGGCATCCATGCCAAGAGAGTGAGCGGCAAGCCTCTGTGCATCCACGTGCATGCTACTGATTTCGACCGCAGCCGTGGTAAGGTGAACCCAACCGTGTATTCTATAGAGAAGGATGGTATGGACAATGCCGACTGCATCATGTGTGTATCTGAGTTGACCCGCCAGACCGTGATTAACCAGTATCACCAGGATCCACGCAAGTGCTTCGCCATGCACAATGCAGTGTATCCATTGAAGCAGGAGTGGCAGGATATCCCACGTCCAGACCATAAGGGTAAGGAGAAGGTGGTAACCTTCCTGGGACGTCTCACCATGCAGAAGGGTCCTGAGTATTTCGTTGAGGCTGCTAATATGGTATTGCATCGTACCCGCAACGTGCGTTTCTGCATGGCAGGTTCGGGCGATATGATGGACCAGATGATTTATCTCGCAGCCGAAAGAGGCATTGCCGACCGTTTCCACTTCCCGGGCTTCATGCGTGGTAAGCAGGTATATGAGTGCCTGAAGGATAGCGATGTATATGTGATGCCATCCGTGAGTGAGCCTTTCGGTATCTCTCCTCTGGAGGCGATGCAGTGTGGCACACCTACCATTATCTCTAAGCAGAGCGGTTGTGGAGAAATCCTTACCAACTGTATCAAGGTGGATTACTGGGATATCCATGCCTTGGCTGATGCCATCTACAGCATCTGCCACAACGAGAGCCTGTTTGACTATCTCTCGGAGGAAGGCAGAAAAGAGGTAGACCAGATTACCTGGGAGAAAGTGGGAGCTCGCATCAAGAATCTCTATCTCAAGACTTTGGGATGGAAGTAGTGGGCAATTAATAATTAAAAATTAATAATTAATAATTATGAAAACAATTTGTTTATATTTCGAGATACATCAGATTACCCATCTGAAACGCTACCGCTTCTTCGATATCGGTACAGATCATTATTACTATGATGATTATGAGAATGATCGTAGTATCAATGAGATTGCGGAGCGTTCCTATATGCCTGCCTTGAATGCCATTCAGGAAATGATAGAGAAGAACGGCCAGTACTTCAAGGTTGCCTTCTCTCTTTCTGGTGTGGGTATGGAGCAGTTGGAACTCCATGCGCCTCAGGTATTGGAGAAGTTGCAGGAATTGAATAAGACTGGTTGCGTGGAGTTCCTCGCAGAACCTTATTCTCATGGTCTTGCTTCCTTGGTCAACGAGATGAGCTTCAAGTCAGAGGTAGAGCGCCAGTGCACCAAAATTGAGGAATATTTCGGCAAGAAGCCTACTGTGCTCCGTAACTCTTCTCTCATCTATAGCGATGAGATTGGTGCCGAGGTAGCTGATATGGGCTTCATCGGTATGCTTACCGAGGGTGCCAAGCACGTGTTGGGTTGGAAGTCACCTCACTATGTTTATCATTGTGCGATGAATCCAAAACTCAAGCTCTTGCTCCGTGATATCCGTTTGAGCGACGATATCTCTCTCCGCTTCTCTAACAGCGATTGGGAGGGCTATCCACTCTTCGCTGATAACTATATGAACGAAATTGCCGCCACACCACAGGAGGAGCAGGTTATCAATATCTTCATGGAGTTGTCTGCTTTGGGCATCGCTCAGCCTCTGTCAAGCAATATCCTCGAGTTTATGAAGGCTTTGCCTCAGTGTGCTAAGGATCGTGGCATCACATTCTCTACTCCTACAGAGATTTGCCAGAAAATGAAGTCTGTTGGCGAGATCAACGTACCTGATACATTGAGTTGGGTAGATGAGGAACGCGATGTAAGCTCTTGGCTCGGTAACCCAATGCAGCGTGAGGCTTTCAACAAGCTCTATAGCGTAGCCGACCGTGTTCGCATTGCCAATGACCCACGAATCAATCAGGACTGGGATTATCTGCAGGCAAGCAATAACTTCCGCTTCATGACCACCAAGCCAAGCAACGTCGGTTTGGATCGTGGCATCTATTCTAGCCCATTCGATGCATTCACCAACTATATGAATATCCTTGGTGACTTCATCTCCCGGGTAAACAACCTTTATCCTACTGAGGTGGATAATGAGCAGTTGGAGGGACTTCTGACTACCATTACCAACCAGGATCAGGAAATCGAGATGCAGGATAAGGAGATTACCCGTCTCCAGGCTAAGATTGAGAAGATTGAGGCAGAGGTAGCTAAGCTCCGTGGAGAGAAGGCGACTAAGGCTTCAGCTAAGAAGCCTGCAGCAAAGCCTGCTGCCAAGAAGGCTCCAGCCAAGAAGACAGCAAAGGCTGAGCCTACAGAAGAAAAGAAGGATTAGATTTTAGATTACTCATAACTATTAATCCCCCTCGCTGCATTGATTTGCGGTGAGGGGGATTTTTTATTTCCCAAAAATATGTACATTGATCATAACGAATCCGGAAGGAAGCGTTATTTTTCAAAGTGAATCCAGTCGATATCGAAGAAGGCTGCATCGTTCTTCTTGGCTGTGCGGGTGTTGAAGAAACCGAGTTTCGCTCCAATCCACTTGCCTTCACGCACAGTAAACGGATTGCCTATCTTGATGAACTTCTTGCCATCCAGGCTGTAGCTCCATTCTGCGATGGCCTGTATCTGGTTGGCAATGCCCTTGCTGTGTACCTTTACACGGAGCCATACGTCCTGTGTGGTGATGCGGGATGACGGGATGTCATCTACAGCATATTTCACAGTGTAAGGCTGTGGTTGCTTGCTAGTCTTGATGGCTACTTGCTTCACTACTTTCTCTGCCTTTCCATTTTCTGCCTTCTCACAAGTTACATATTGCAAAACAACGCCTTCGTCCTTGGTATCAACAAATTTGAGTGCAGCATAGTCCATGCCCTGCATAATCATTCCTGCGCTTTCGCCCAGTACCTTATCTTTCTCCTTGTAAGCCTCTGTGCGGTTAGGAATGAACTTCACCTTGGCTGTGGCAGTGAAGTTCTCTGTAGGGAGCTTCTGGAGCAACAGGTTTGGCAAATCATACAGGTTCTTCACATCTTCTGCCTGCTGCACGCCATAGAGGCGCAGCTTGGAGTTCTTGGCATCGCAGAAGTACCAGTACTGACTGTAAGGACCATTCCACTGCCATTGCAGACCGAGATCTATGCTGTTGAAATCATCCGATTCCTTAGGCTGGAAGTTTCCGCTTGATGGCAAGTTTGGCTTCTTCCATTGCTGAACAGGGTCGCCGCAGCCGTCGCCATCCTTGTCGTCACCGATAACGAGCCAGTCGTTCACCCATTTGGCTGGTTGCAGATGAACCACACGTCCGTAGGCATGCTTATCCTGGAAGTGGAGGAACCAGTCCTCGCCGTTCTGAGTATCTACCCAAGCACCCTGGTGAGGGCCGTTCACCTTCTTGTTCTTTCCCTGTGCCATGCCCACATACTCCTCGTAAGGACCGTATGGATTCTTGGAACGCAGTTCCACCTGCCATCCATACTTCACGCCGCCCGCAGGACTCATGATGTAATAGTAGCCGTTGCGCTTGTAGAACTTGGTACCCTCGATGGTAGGTTGGTCTTCATGTCCATCATATACAATGCGTGAAGGACCAATCACCTTGGTGCCGTCTGGTGACATAGGAGCCACGAAGAGTACCGATTTGATGCCGGCTCTAGAACCGGCACAACCATGCGAAAGATAAGCCTTTCCGTCTTCATCCCACAGTGGGCAGCAGTCGATAAGACCTTTTCCCTTCATCACCCAGGTGATAGGTTCCCATGGACCACGAGGATCTTGTGTCTTGGTCATGAAGAGACCCTGGTCTGGATCTCCGCAATAGATGTAGAACCATCCGTCGTGATAGCGGATAGAGGGTGCCCACACATAGTTGCCATGCTGAACTTTCTTGCGCCAGTCTAAGTCTGTGCCCTGATACTCTGGCAATACAGGATAGTCATCGAGTAGGGCAGCACCGATAATCTCCCAGTTTACCAAGTCGGTGCTGTGCAGAATCTGCAAGCCTGGGAAACACTGGAAGGAAGAGGAAGTCATGTAGTAGTCATTGCCCACACGACAAACATCCGGGTCAGAGTAGTCGGCGTCAATCACCGGGTTGCGATACATTCCGTTCTTCACGTTCGGATTCCATGTATGTGAAGCAGCCTTCTGTGCGTTGACTCCCATCGCTGTGAGTGGAGAGCTCAGAGCGATGGTTGCGAGAACGCACAGGAGTGAATGAGATTTTATTTTCATTGTTACCGATAATTTTTAAGTAAACTATTCCGTTACCTATTTTTAAGTAACTTATTTAGTTACGTATTTCTTGTTGTTGAAAACGTAGATACCTTTGTTGAGGCTCTTCAAATCATCAGCCTTAGCATTGCTCTTTACCACTCTGCCGCTTAAGTCGTAAACGTTGTTGTTGGCTGGCTGGGTGATGGCTGTTATATTCTTGATGCCTGTAGATGTTTCTGTATAGAGCGTGAACTGCAAGATGCACTGCTTTACCTTTGGAGTGAAAGTAAGCGTGTGTTCTACTGGTGAATTAAACTCTACTGTATAGTTCTTCACGCTCTTGTCCTTTGGGAAGGCATAGGCTGTTGCATCATAGCTTGTACCATTAATCTCGCCGATATAGGCATCTGCATCAGAATAGTTGTTGCGACCCTCAATATCCATCTTGGTTATCTTTACTCCATCAGGAATGATGATGGTGTATTGGTTGGCGCTAAACTTGATATAAGTAGTACCTGAACCGACATCGTATGACTTTCCCTTCTCGTTGCTGATAGCGAAGCCATTGCTGAATGAACCGGCTTTCTTATCAGTCAAAGTCTTTGAGTTCAAAGTGAAAGGACCCTTTGTGTCTGTTACGGTAGAACCTGTAGATGTAGCACCACACTGGTCATCCCATGTAGAATCAAACTTCTTGAGCCAGATAGAACCGCTGCTTACGGTAATCTTAGAGTTGTTCTTGAATACGAGATTATCTACAAAGCGGATATCGATGCCTTTCTTGGCTGAAATCTGCACGTTGTCGAGTGTCACGTTCTTGATGTGGCTCTCAGGGCGACCTACCAGGAAGATGGCATTGCCATCG
Source organism: Segatella copri (assembly GCF_051861805.1). Lineage (GTDB taxonomy): Bacteria > Bacteroidota > Bacteroidia > Bacteroidales > Bacteroidaceae > Prevotella > Prevotella copri_M. The sequence continues at coordinate 1,691,233 of NZ_CP146520.1, forward strand.
CAAACATCTGTAGTCTTCACGTTCTGAAGCAGAATGTCGGTGTAGGTTGGGGTAGTGCTATCCAAAGCTCTTGCATTTGCCTTATCTACGGCAGGATCGCTGTTGTAGTTCTTGTCGTAGAAGCAGTCGATAGAGAATGGATTCTTCACGTTGGTCATGGTGAAGTTAGTGAACTTCCAGTCTTCCTCACCACCGCCACGCAGAGTTACCTTGTTGGTTGTTTTATCTACATCTTGACCAGTCTTCATGCGAATGCCCGCTGTAGTACCGTTCATGGTGATTTGATCAAACCATACATGCTTGATGTTTTCGGTGAAGCTGCCGATAGAAGCTCCGTGACCCGTTCCGAAATAGCAGTTCCATACATGGATATACTGTGCATCGTTGTCGCAAACTACGTTGTCATCTCCGTTGCTGATGTTACAGTTGTAGATATTAACGTATGGACCCCAGATAGAGATACCATCTGTATTATGAGATGCCTTTCCCTTGCCAGCTTCAGATGAAGGTTCACTGATGGTTACATCATGGATGGTAGCATGGCTAGCCTTACCGCTGTTGCTGATGGTGATGTTTACACCCGGAGTATTCTGAATCTTGAAGTTGCGGAGCAGGAAGCGCTTGCCCTGTTCGAAGCGAATCATCGCACCTGGGTTAAAGGTTTCGCCATTCTCTCTAGCGAGCCACCAACGTGCACCCTGACCGTCGATGACTGAAGTTTCACCCTCACCCTCGATAACAACGTCGGTAACGTTCTTGCCCTTGTTCTTTCCGCCGATGAAGACAGTCTTGGTATTAGGTGCCTTGCCATATTCCACGAGTTTCAGGGTGGCACCTGCGCAGAGGTGGAGGATGGTCTTCGCCTTGATGCTGAGCACCTCGGTCTTGCTGGTCATCTGGTCTGTGCTTCCAAACATCCAGGTACCTGCAGGTATTACGACCATACCGCCAGTAGAAGGAACCGCATCAAGAGCTTTCTGGATAGCCTTGGTGTTATCTGCAGCAGATGTAGAGGCACCATAATCCTTGATGTTAAACGTATTTGCCGAAGTGATAGCAGGCAACTGAGGTAAGTTGACTGCAGTCCAACCCGCAGGGGTGTTCTGTGCGTTCTGCTCAGCAGTGATGCCGGCAAAAGTTTGTGCCTTGGCAAAGAAAGGCACAGCCATGAGTGCAGCGAGCACGATGGTTTTAATCATTTTTCTATTCATATTTTTTAGGTTTAATTTCTTTTTGGCAAAGTTACTACTTTTCTTTCGATTACTGATGCAATCAGTATAGAAAAAACACGAAAACGATTACGCAATTTATCAGCCTTATCTTTATGAACTATAATAGGAAACAAAAAAGTGCAATGCTCCAAGTAAATAAGCATTGCACTAGATTTCTTATGATTTCAATTTCTTGATTTCTTCAATAGATAGGCCTGTAGAATTAGCTATGATATCCAAAGGGGTGTTATAGGTCAGAAGCTTCTTGGCAATTTCCAGGCTTTTCTTTTTTTCTCCTTCTTTCATGCCTTTCTCCATGCCTTTCTCCATACCTTTCTCCATACCCTCTTTTATGCCTTTGTTAACGGCATGCTCAAGTGCTGCATAATTGTCCCACATGACCATCATGCTGTTATCATATTTCTCCTGTTCTTCTTTTGTCAGGGTCTTGGAGTCAGCGATTTCTGCCAATCTCTTGAATATCTTGTGCTGAGCCTCAAAAGGCATTAGTTCTAAAGTCTCCATATGCTTTAAATTATAAATCCAACAATCAAAAAACGTAGTACATTCTGCTTCTTTCTTTTTAAAAAGAGGCATCACTAAGTAGATAAAACGGATTTTGTTTGAATAAACCTCTCCGCTTTCCTTATCTGCAAGCACAACATCTGTTCTGAACTTCTTTGGCGTATTTTCATCTACATTAAAGTTCATGAAGCAGATTACATAAACAGGCGTGAGATGATAATCCCATCGTCCTTTTACGCCTTGATCTACTATCGTTTTTGATGCATAGTAAAGAGAACGGTCTATGAAGTAGGGCTGACTCTTGTTTTGCATCTCAACAATAATGTGCTCACCTGTGTCAGTTTCGCAAAAGACGTCGTAGATGATTCCTCGCTGGTCTTTTGTTTCTGGCAACATCTCTTTGTCCTTAAACTTCACATCCTTGATGTGCTGTTCTCCCAGGAGAAGCTGGTTTAAGAATTCTATCAGCAAGTCCTTGCTGTATTCCTGGCCGAAGATTCGTTTGAACGACCAGTCTGTGAATGGGTTGATGTATCTTGCCATATCTTTGCGATGTTATGTTCACGTTGCAAAGATACGCTTTTTCTTCGTAACTTCCAAGAAAATAATTGTAAAAATGAGATAGAGAATAAGAGAAAATAAAAAAAAGTGCAATGCCCGACTTTTGATGAGGACATTGCACCTTTAATCATATTATTTATCAGATGTAAGTACTATTACTGTACAATCCAGCGTGGGTCGCCGAAGTTACCATACTTACTCTGGTATTTGTCTTGGATAGTGAAATCACCTGTTGAAGGTGATACCCAAAGTTCTGTAGATGAAATATCTGCAGGATCTCCAATATGCAACTTTGACTTCCAAGTGTATTCATTGGTATAATATACATCAACGAATGGAGCGTTCTTGTAACTTGTTGCAGTTGCATCTGCCAACGCTGCACTCTGACCGATGAGGGTGTTGCTAAAGTTAGGAACAATATTGTTGTTCTTGTTGGTATCGATGAGATACTTACTGCCCACAACTGCGTCATACAATGTACAGTGATCTACATTTACCTTTGTCATGCTGTTGGCTACAGCAATCATAGAACCTGCTGAGAGATTAGTGATGGTAGAGTTGGTGAGGTTTACTGTTTCCAACTGTGCCTCTGGAGCATCTTTACCTGCTGCCAACACACCATAAGAACCGATCTTATTGATTAAGCAGTTGTTGAAGTTGATGCTACCGATGGCAGGTTTAATTTTCTTCTGCAGACGGATAATACCACGGGTATTCTTGATATTACACTTATCGAACTGAATAGAACCGATGTTATCGTCCGTGTTCAAGTTGAGGATGTAGTCTGCGCTGTTGTCCTTATTCTCCAAGTTGAGGTTGTAGAAACGGATGAGATCTTTTTCGCCCTCAATCTTGATTTCCTTCACCTTCCATGTAGAAACGGCACCAGATGCTCCCCAGAAGTAGATGCTCTTGATGTTGGCTGGGATAGTGAGTCCCTTCTGTTCGCCAGTATCAGAACTTGTCATCTGGTAAGTTGCATTCTTAGGCATAACAATGACAACCTTGTCTGATGTTGCTTCCTTCAAGATGGTACCCAGGTCCTCGCCCTCGGCAAGAGTCATGACATCAAAGCCTTCAGGGTAAGCTTCGGTAGTCTTGAATGAATAAGTACCTCTCAGATTCTCCTTGTTCCACAACTTCACCTTGTATGAAGAGTTAGCCTTCAAGCCAGTAATGGTCAGCTTACCTGCTGCAACGTCCTCGGCAGTGAAGTCAACCTTGGTAGAATCTTCTGAACTCTTGTAATAGTAAACAGCATCGATGGTCTTACCTGCAATGAAGCTTACGGTAGCTGTGCTTGATGTAACATCAACACCTGTGATAATCTGTTCAGCCTTGGTCTTAAACTTAAACTTATCCAAGTATTTCCAGTTAGAAGACTTTCCGTCTAAGCTGCGACCCTTGATACGGATGTAGTACTCTGTGTTTCCATCCAGATTGTAGATGCTGTCAGGAGTATCTACAATTGTTGAGTCAACAACGCTATGATCAGTGCCGCCCATAGGAATATCGTTGCTCAGAGAGTCTGTGCTGTACTCAATGATGTAATAGTCGGTGTTTGGCATCTTCTTGAAGCTCACCTCAGCGCGGTCGTCCAGAGGAGTAACCGAAAGTTCGATAGAGTGGAACAAGCGGTCGTAGCTAGCGTCAACACTCCAGTCATTGTCATCGGTACAAGATGTCAATGAAGCAAATCCCAGGAGCATGAGTGCTCCGGAGATTGCGCTTTTATTAATTTTAGATAAATTCATTATTATTCAAATTTTATCTTTTATTAGAATGGTTGATGAATTGCTGTTTTATAGCAATCGCTTATTAATACCCATAAGAATTACTCAACTTGCCCTGTGAATCGGCGATACTTGATGTAGCGATAGGGAGTAGGTAGCGATTCTTTACAGTTGTATTGAGATATGAACTGATGAATGGCAGTTTGCCTTTAAGGTTCTTCTGGTCCTTATCGGTTACCTCTGCACCCCACCAGGTTACACTCTCGTAGCCGGCTGTATTCTCAGGAACTTCATACCAGCATACAGAATTCATATCAATCTTTTCATCTGTAGCAGTCTTGATGGTCTTGTAATAGAGCTTAGCAGGATACTCATTGATCTGAGCCTCATAGTCAGCCTTAAACTGGTCTATCTTCTTGCTCAGGAGGTTCCAGCGCTCCAACTCATATTTACGTACACACTCACCTGCAAACTCCCAGGCATTCTCGTCAACAATGGCATTGAAGAATGCATCCTTGTCAGAAGAAATTCCAGCTACGTATGCCTTGGCATCAGCCTTGTTGGCATCAGCGAAAGCACGCTCGTGTACCATGCCGAGAGCGTCACGGGCACTTAATCCGTTTACGCCACCTGTAGTAGCGTCAGGATTGCCGTTAAGCTCATTCATTACTTCAGCATACATCAGAAGAATCTGAGAGTAGCGCAGGGTAATGAAGTTGATACCTGTACATACCTTTTCTGTACTTCCCAAGGCAGCCTGACGCCATTCCTCACTCATCTTACGGATATCCCACTTACCGCAGTAGATACCGAATGGTGCGTTCTTGTCGAATGACTCTTTCATCACACCATCTGTCTCCTTCAGGGTGTAAGGAACACAGGTTATGTCACGACGCTGATCTTTGTGGTCGTATGACCAGAAGAGAGGAGCTGTCATCTTAACCTTACCAGATGAGTTACCCTTCTTACCATAGCGTGAAGAAGAACCATTAATGCGAACACCGATGGTATAGCCTAACTCACCACTTCTGTTAACGCCCAGTGCTACTTCGAAGAGATTCTCGTAGTACTTGTCATCAAGCTTGTTCTGGTTGATGAGATACCACTCGTTCTCATAGCTTGGGTTCAACTGGTGAATGCCCTTACTGATGATTTCATTGAGATGAGTCTGTGCCAACTTATAATACTTGGTACGCTCAGCTGCACCTGGACGCTGTGTAGGATAGGTAGGGTCGCTGTTCTCTGTAGCAGTCTCATATCCGTCTTTCTGACTTTCGCGGATAGCCCATCCAGCACGCTGCAAGGCAATCTGTGCGAGCAAGCCATGAGCATAGCCCTTGGTGATGCGCTCTGTGGTATATGAGTTCTCGCCTACCCAGCAAAGGTCTGGGATAGCTCGCTCCAACTCTACGATCATGCTGTCCATGATTTCATCACGGTCGGTCTTGCCTACGTAGATGTTGCTCAAGTCTGTCTTAGTTCCTTCCAACTTCATTGGCACGTCACCGAAGTTTCTTACCAGGTTGAAGTAGAGGAGTGCTCTTACTGTGATAGCCTCAGCACGGTAGCGATGCATCAGTTTGATGTTGCTCTTGGTTTCATTGCCACTCTGTGTGTCGAAGTTGTTTACGAGCTCGATTACATTGTTGCTGTATTCGATACCCTCGTAAAGCTTGTCCCAGCTGGTCTGAATCTTAGACCAGCTACCAGCTACCATGTTGAAGTTGCAGGCACCACGCTCACTGTTGGTCTGTGAAGTGGTAGATGCGTCCTGACCATCTATCAGCTCAATATCTGAGTTGGTACCGAGGGTGATACCCATCAACTGTCCGTAGATACCCTCTTCTGTCAGTTCACCGTATGCCTTGTTCAATACAAGACTAGTATAGTAAGGTGAAGTTGCTACCGCATCAGGAGTGTGCTCCGAAGGTGACTGCTGATCGAGGAAGTCACTACATGATGTTGTTGTACCGAGCAACAATCCGCTTATCAATAATGCTTTAAAAATATTCTTATTCTTCATTGTTATATCCTCCCTTGAATTAGAATGAAACGTTCATACCAAATACGAATGAGCGGCTCTTTGGATAAGCTGCATAGTCGATACCTGGGCACATTGGATTCTTCTTTGAACTTGTATCTGTCTCTGGATCTGAACCTGAGTAGCCTGTAATGGTTAACAGGTTATAGGCTGTTGCGTAGAAACGTACGTTGCTCAAGTTTACCTTCTTGATAAGGTACTTTGGCAAGGTATAACCCAATGTCAATGTCTGCAAACGGAGGAATGAACCATCCTCTACAGCATAGTCTGTGATTGACATGGTACCTGTTACACAAGGGTTGAATACGCTTGCGTTAGCATTGATGGCATTCAGGGTGTTGTAGATATTCTCGATGCTGCCATATTGAGCAATGACAGTTGAAGAAGGCTTTGTCAGATTGACACCTGTGGCTGGATCAACGCATGTATAGCGGTTGATAAAGTCGTTGTTCAGGTTGTAGCCCTTGCGAGAACCCTGGTAGAAGCTAGATGCCAGCTTGGTACCATTCACAATCTTGTTGCCGAATGAGTAGTTGCAGAATACAGATGCATCGAAGCCATGGAAGGTTGCGTTGAAACCGAAACCACCTGTCCAAGGTGCGATGGTGTTACCCAAGCGCTGCTTGATAGCCTTGCCGTTCTCGTCTGCCTCCAACTTGATGGCACCTGGAGCCAATGTTCCACCGATAGTACCTACGGTATTTGCGATGCTGGCATCTGCCAACTCCCATGCAGTACCGTTCCACTTCAGGTCGCCTGTGCCGGTCTCAGGGTTATAAACAGTATAGAAACCGTTCATCTTGTAACCCCAAACCTCACCGAGTCGGCCACCTTCTACGAGTCGGAAGTTCTGGTTGTCATTGCAGAGAGAACCTGCCCACTTATACTCCTGGAACTCAGCCTGGCTGTTCAGCTTGTCAATCTTGTTGCGGTTGTAAGAGATGTTGCCAGTGAAACCGAGTGTGAAGTCCTTCTTGTTGATGATATCAGCATTGATGGTGAACTCGAAACCCTTGTTGGATGTCTGACCGAAGTTCTGATACTGGTAAGCATATCCCGAAATAGATGGGATGTTGGTCTGCATCAGCAAGTCCTTGGTTGTATTCCAATAGAAGTCGATGGTACCATTGATACGGCTGTTGAAGAAGCCGAAATCGAGACCGAGGTCACGGGTGATGGTTGTCTCCCACTTCAGGTTTGGATTAGACAAAGTCTTGTGCTCCAGCATGGTAGTGAATTTACCATCGAAGAATGGCACCTTTGCTGTAGCATCAGACAATGAGTAAGTTGCATCAATCAAACCGCTCTTGATACGGTTGTTGCCAGCAGTACCATAAGAGAGACGGAACTTCAAGTTTGACAACCAGCTGGCTGTACTCTTCATGAACTCCTCCTCGCTTACACGCCATGCGAAGGCTGCTGATGGGAAGTAACCCCAACGGTTGCCTGCAGCAAACTTAGAAGATGCATCGGCACGGAGTGTAGCAGTGAAGAGATACTTCTCTGCGTAAGAGTAGTTGATACGGCCGAAGTAAGACAAGAGGTTGTCTTTACGGCTGATGGTATTATCGTTAGGGAGAGCTGTACCAGCAGCCTGGTTAGCCAAAGCTTCCTTGATACCGAATGTAGTAGGGAAGGCTACGGTTGTTGATGTGTAGCTCTCGTCCTGAGATGACGACCACTCCTGACCTACGAGTACGTTGAGCTTGTCACCCCTCAGCAGGGCATTTTTTGTGTCGTATGTCAAGGTATTGGCATTACGCCAGTTCTTGTTGTCCTTGCGGATAATCTGAGTCTGTGGCTGACCAGAGTAACCGAACTTAGAGTTGCGTGATGCGTATGTACCCCAAGCCTGGTCTGTCTTCTCATAGCTCCAGGAGTAACCGAATTCAGAACGGAAGGTGATGCCCTTGAATGGCTTCCAGTTCAAGCCGGCATTGTAGTTCTGACGGAAACGGCGCTGCTGCTTGTAGGTGTCATCCATACGCTGTGTAGGACTAGCTTCTGTGCTGTTTGAGCTTTCATCATCGTCATCGCCGCTGATGAACAGAGGATCTACTGGGCGGAATGTAACAGTCTTGGCTACAATAGAGTTAGAGGCATTGCTCTCGTTGGTGTCAGCACCAGAACCCAAACCGTTAATCTTGGTATAAGCCAATCGGGCATTGAAGTCCAATGTCAACCACTTGTTCAACTTGCTGTTGAGCTTAGCGTTGATATTGTCCTTGGTATAGTCAGATGACTTCATGATGCTCTTGTCGTCAGTACGGGCATAGCTGATGTTGTACTTAGTCTCCTTGGTACCACCGTTTACTGCTACGTTGTAAATCTGCTGCAAGCCAGTGCGGCCGAAGAGGTCGTCCTGCCAGTTATTACCCTTTACAGACTTCCAAATCTCCATATCATCGTAGTCACCATACTCTGTGTTACCTACTTCATACTGATAGAGAGCGTAGTTGTAAGGATCCATGACCTTGGTCTCCTTAGCTATCTTCTTGAAACCTAAAGATGCACCAAAGCTTACCTGAGTCTTACCCTCCTTACCACTCTTAGTAGTAACGATGATAACACCATTGGCACCACGTGCACCATAGATAGCTGTTGAAGAAGCATCCTTCAATACGTCGATAGTCTCGATTTCGCTTGGAGCGATATCGCTAATAGAACTTACAGGGAATCCGTCAACGATGTAGAGGGGAGAGTTATCCTGTGAAAGAGAACCACCACCGCGCACGCGGATCTTGATGTCTGCATCAGGCGAACCTTCTGTAGTTGTGATGTTTACACCGGCAAGCTTACCTGTCATGGCTTCGCCTACACTTGAGACAGGGATGTCTGCAAGCTCCTTGGAACCGATGGAAGCCACAGAACCAGTAAGGTCCTTCTTCTTCATCGTACCATAACCGATTACAACCACATCATTGAGGGTGGTATTGTCATCCTCGAGCTTGATGTCAATCGTTTCTTTACCAGCAACGCTTACTTCCTTCGCTTTCATACCAATGTATGAAATCTTCAGTTTCTTGCTTTTGCCTTTTAAGTTTACTGTGAAGTTACCGTCAATGTCGGTCACGCCACCATTGCCTGCTACACCTACCTCCATGACAGATGCGCCGATGATTGGCTCGCCCGTATTGTCAGTAACAACTCCCTTTACCGTTTGCGCTGAGACGCTTGTTACCATGAACATGAGCGCACCTGCAAGCGCAATCTTTTTTCTGTTATAATTACCAGACATACACTTATAAGGTTAGATTATACTTATTAAAAATTTGTTTCTTAATCTCGATTTATACATTTAAGTAGATTAAAACTACTATGCAAAAAATGTCTGCCTTTGTGGCATCGATTCATGCACGGGTTATTATTTCCGTGTGCAAATTTAGATAAAAAAAATGAATTACGTTGTATAAATCTGCGAAAACATTACGTAAACGTTTGCTAAAATGTGTGTTTTAACATAAAATCCCCTAAAGAATGCCTTTTTGGAGCTATTCTTTAGGGGATGAAGTTTTCAGGATTTTACCTGAGATTTCTACTTCTTTCTTTCAGCTTTCCGACTTCATGATGCGATTATTTCACAATCATTTTGGTTGTCTCCTTGCTGCCGTCTGTCAGGGTCTTTACTACGATGTTGATGCCTTTCTGAAGACGGCTCTGCTGTGTGCCGCTTACTGCGAAGATGGCAGTCTTTACGGCTGCACCGTTTTCTGTGGCAGCGTGGATGTCTTTGATGCCTGTAGCTACAGATGTCACCTCGCCGAAGCCACCCATCTCGTTGGCAGCACGAACAGTGAATGTTCCTGTTGCACCCTCGAGGTCGAGGCTCTTTTCGCTGGTCAGAGCGAAGAACTCGCCGTTCTTCAATACGATGTACATCTGTGCATCACCTGTCCATGAAAGTTTGCCGTCAACTTCAGTTGCTGCACCTGCGGTCTGCTGGGCTGCCAACTTAGCAGGTTCCCACTCGCCGAATACATTCTCCAGGGTGTAAGCTGCTGCTTCGTCGGCTGTGAGGATGATGTTCTCCTCGTCCTTCAAAACCTTGCCGTCTGATGCCTTGAACACTACCTTCTTCTCTGCAGGAGAGAATACGTTGCCTTCTGCATCCTTCAATACGTCGAGGCGGAACTTGTCTGCCATCGCATCGCCCATTGCGTTGATGGTGAAGTAAGCAAACTTCTTGTCGTCGTTCAGAATTTCATCCTTCTGGTTTACGGTGGTGTTGAGCCAGGTAAGGCGGGTGATGTTGTTCCATGAGCGGCCCAGGCTGAATGCCTTTGCCTTGTTCTCGATGGTGCAATCCTTGAAGATGTAACCCCATTCGCTCTTGCTGTTAGGAGCTGCAATCACATCCTCACCGTTCTTTTCGCCTTCCTTGCGACTCTCGTTTACGAAGAGTACACGGTTGAAATATACGTCGCCGCCACCACAAACGTAGTCCACGGTGCCGTGAATCTCTGAATCCTCAAAGTAGAACTGTCCCTTGCCGTTTGGCTCATTACTATAATAGGTGTCCTGGTAAGAGAGCATCTTCACGTTCTTGCAGATGGTCTGGGTACCCTTATCCTGGAGGCAGACAGCACGACCGGCTGAACCGCTCTTGTAATATTCCAGTGCATTCTGCAGGGTGATGTCCTGCATATAGAGGTTGTTACCTGTGTTGAGAAGGGTAGCGGTGGTACCGATGCCCTCGTTCTCGATAGCAGGCTTGTTTACGATGATGGTCTTGTCCATGCTCTCACCGATGATGGAAATGTTGTTTCCGCTGATGTTGGTGAGACACTGGTCGCCCAGATTGTATGTGCCGTTAGGCAGGAAGATGAACGAGCGGGCTGCATCGGCAGCAGCGTTGGCACCGTTTACTACCTCCAGTGTGGTGATGAAGCTCTGTGCGTCGCCAGCCTTCACGGTGTACCAGTTGCCGTTCTGTGCGAAGGCAGGCTCAGTCATGTTCACGATGCTGAGGTTGTGCAGATAAGCTGTGCCTTCGAATGAGAGGGTGTAGATGCCGCTCTCTGTTGATGGGTTCTGGAGAATGCCAGAGTTGCCATCCTTGCTAGCCTTGGCGTCGATGCTTGCTACCTCATTGCCCTGAGGGTCTGAGAGGATGATCTTGCCTGAGCCTGAATACTGGCAGAGGGCCATTTTGATGTAACCCTTGCCGCCCATCAATACCTTCACCTTGCTGTCGGCATTGAAGGTCCAGCCGTGAGTAGCGTCGTGCCACTTGCCGCCTTCTACCTCGATAGCCTCGTGGTCGTTGATGTCGAAACCTTCCTTCTGCAGGTCGTAGTCATAACGGGCTGTGCCGCTGGCTGTCTCGATATCTGTTACCAGAGCGTAGAGGGCTGCGTTCTCTGTGATGACAGAAGATGTTGTAAACTTCTGGCTGTCCTTCTTCTGGTCGCTAGCCCAGCCACGGAACTTCTTACCGTCGGCTACGGTTACCTTCTCGGTTGTACCATCCAGGAACTTCTCTATTTCTGCATCCTGCTCCACAGCCTGTGTGCCGAGAACAGTCTTGCCATCTACATCATAATAGGTAAGGGTGAAGTCTGGCTTGAAACCTACGGTGAGTTCGTAGGTAGCCTCGTCGCCGTTTGCCTCTACCACGATGGTAGCCACGGTCTTCTGCTCAGCGCCTTCGCCAGTAGTAGCATAAGTAATGCTCTTGATGTTGCCGTTGTCTGCGGTGATTTCTGTCAGCGGGTTGGTCTCTGAAATGAGATTCGCCTTCTTTGAGATGAGCACGGTAGCCATCTGCTTGCCATCTGCACCCTCTGCAAAGAGGTCGGCTGCATGATACTTCTCACCGTTCAGGAGGAAGCTGCCGAGCATAGGCGATTTGCTCATATCTACGTTGCCATAGATAGCGAGGTCGGTAACGTAAGCGTTTTGACCGAGAGCAAAGTTCTCGAACTTAATCTGACAGTTGGTGCGGTTTACCTCGAGTGTCAGGTCCTCGCCCTTCGCATTTGCGATAGCTACATTGTGGATTGCTACCCAGTCTGCATCGCCGTCGCCCTTTACTGATACCTTGATACCACGCTTGCCACCTGTAGCAGCCTGGTGCAGGGTAATCTTAGTGATGCTAGCCAATGGAGATGTTACTACGCTAGGTTCTGCAGCCTTGTATTCGCCAGTGTATTTGGCAGTCTGCATGAAACCGGTAATCTCTGGGAACTTAGCATTGGTACCTGCAGGATAAACACCCACACCATTGAATGTAAAGCTGAGTTCCTCCTTACTGTAGAGGGTCTTCACCTTTACCACCTCGTCGGTAGCCTTGGCACGATCGATGGCCTCCCAGTTGGTGAAATCTGTAGAGTAGAGTGTCTTCTCCTGCAAGGCACTTGCCTGAACGAGCTTGATGCCGTAGAAGTAACCGTTCTCTGCTACTTCTATCTGCACATAGCCCTGAGTAGCTTCATCTACAGTAGCATTGTGCTCAATGTTTTCGTCAGCAGAAGTTGTTTCACCGATGGTGAAGGTAGCACGATACTTCTCGTTGCCATAGTTCATGATGGTAACGATGTCTCTGGATGATTTCACCGGAACCTTCAGGATGGTTCCCTTGTTGATCTGGGCATCGGCAGAGCGGCCCTTCAACTTGCCGTTGGTTGCATCCACGGTCATTTCGATACCTTCCACGGTAGAAGCGATAGCACTAACGCTCTTTTCCACCTGGATACTTTGGATACCTTCCGGCAAATTGGCTTTGAAGTTCCATTCTGCCGTAACGTCTTGTGCTTCAGCTATGAAAGCAAAGACCATCATCAGGCATAGAAGCCCGAATCTTAGTAGATTTCTTTTCATCTGTTATATTCTTTTAGGTCTATTAAAAAATCTTGTTTATAAGTTGTGAACTTGTTTGTTAAGTTGTGAACTTGTTTATTCGGTGGCAAAAGTACACATATTATTTGGGATAAACAAGAGTTGGGTGGTGATACTTTCACGTAAACGTTTTCGCAAAATCTCGGAGATTTTCAGTTCATTTTCTTGGTTAGTGGCGAATAATTGATTACTTTTGCTGCCGTAAACAATTACAAATTAATACTTAAACGTACATACCTATTTTTAATTTAGATATTCATACCTATTTTATATATAGATATTACATATAAACAAATAAAACAATATAAACGACTTAAACTTTAAAAATTATGAAGAAATTTTTTACTCTTATTGCAGCTGTCGCTATGGCAGCAAGTATGAACGCTCAGGGCACTTATGCAGTGCAGATTGGTGACAATGTAAAGGCTGGCGATCAGATTTCATCTGTAGAGAACATCACTCTTACTTATATGGAGAATGATGGTGTTGAGTTTGCGGCAGGTAAGAAGACTACTAACTGGGCTGATGCTGATTTCGGTGCTTACGTTTGTGGCAAGAACAGTGGTAAGTTGGTGTCAGATGCAGCGCCAACTGGTTGTGGTTATAAGTTCGAGACAGCAAAGGCTGGTTCTGTAACTGTTGCTGTTCAGTTGAGTGGTAACAAGGGCTTCCATATCCTTGATGCTGACTTTGCTGAGGTAGCTCCTGCTTCTTATAATTTGCCTGCTGCCAAGGATGGTGCTTCTCAGGAGTTTACACAGAACGGGAAGGGCGAGAACATCATTGCAGAAAAGTCTAATGGTACTGTAACATTCAGCGTTGCTGAGGGTGGTACATACTATGTTCTCGCTGCTGGTACTAAGATGGGTTTCTTCGGCTTCAAGTATGAGACTGGCACATCAACAGGCATCTCTTCTATCGAGGCTGCTGCCAAGAACGATGGTAAGACATACAACATGGCTGGTCAGCAGGTTTCTGGCTCTTTCAAGGGCTTGGTAATCAAGAACGGCAAGAAGTTCGTGAAGTAATCTGATTATACCAGAATTAATCAATAGTTAGACTTCATACCAAAATTAATCAATAGTTAGACTTTTCAGGTTTAATCATATTGCAATAAAAAAGAGGACGCTCCATCATTCCGATGGTTGCGTCCTCTTTCTCTTTTATTCCTTTATAACCTTATACACTATGGTCTTTCCGTTCTGAAACAACATCTTGCGGATGTTGATTCCTTTTTGAGGAGCAGAAAGAAGAGTGCCGTTGAGGCTGTAATACGTTACTTTGGCTATTCCTCCAGGATAGGAGGATATCACTTGCGAGATACCGGTGGGATTCTTGCATTCCGGGTAGTATTCATCCACCTTATTTTCTGCATCAGCATTGCCTTGCTTCATGATGTCCTCAACCAGCGAATTGGCATATACCTCCAGGTTGGTGTAGTAACCCTTGCCGTCGAGCGAGTAGGTGAGGGCATCGCTGTCATCGTTTGGATTCAAACCGTTGGCAAGCTCCCATGCATCAGGAATTCCGTCCTTATCCGTATCGAAGTCGGCAGGACGGGAAGCGGTGCCGAAAGTAGATTCGGTGTAGCCGTTTACGTCTGATACCTTATCGATGATACCTGGCGACTGAGTGATGCTTCCCTTATACTGTGCCGTTCCCGTCTTAGCCTCTTCCATGTAGCGTGCATCAATCTCGTCGCGGTAGAGCGAGGCTCCGCCGTATGCCAGTACCTTGCTGAAGGCTTCGGCTGCAGAGTGGGTGGTAACCTCTCCCGTAGGAGCAGGATTATCCATCTTGATCTTCACGCACGAAACACCGTCAATGGTTTGGTGGGCTACAGCATCTCCGTAGAAATTCTTTTTATCAGCAGAATATCTCTCGCCATTATAAGTGTAAGTACCTTTGTCGTATTCCACGCCCTTCCAGTCCTGGTTCTTGGTAACTGTTCCCTTGGTGGTTTCGGTGGTGTTGCCGCTGATGAAATAACGGCTGGTCATCTCGTAGTACTCAGGATGCTTCTTGTCGGAATTTCCGCTGCTGGATACGGTGACTTGCGTGATTCGGTCCTGACTGCCACGTTCCTTTCCGGAGCTTACGCTTACCTTGATGCCATTCAGGGTTTTACTCTTCAAGCTATGGCTAGGTCCTGCCTTGTAGTAGTTGTTCACGATGTTAATCTGTCCGCCGCCAGGACCACCGTAGCAGGTACCTTGCGCATTATACATCACGCAGTTGCGGAAGTCAACGTTTTCTGCCTGTACGGGGTTCTCCCACTTATAGGTATCGTAATCCTTGTTGCTGGTATAGCCTGTCCATCCGTATCTGGCACCATTGAAGCGTGGACCTCGGTTCATGAGATGTCCTACGAAGTTGTGGTGGAAGCTGGCGAGCTTGCCGCCCCAGATGCCTCCGTAGCCATGTGCTCCCTTGGAGTGCCCCGGATTGGTGAGACTCTCGGCAACGGTACACCACTGCATGGTGAAATTGTTGTTGTCGTAGAAGGAAGCCACCTCATCGATACTCCAGCTGAAGGAACAGTGGTCGAAGATGATGCCCGTCTTGTTGCGCTGCCAGGTAGCATCAGCACCATCATTGATATCCTTTTCCTGTCCGCGGCGCAGACGGATGAAGCGGATGATGCAGTTGTCTTCCGGACGAACCGTGTAGTATCTCAGAGTGATGCCCGGAGAAGGAGCAGTCTGCCCTAAGATGGTAGTGTTGGCTCCGATGTTGAGGTCGGAAGCCAGCGGAATGACGCCTGCCACATCAAAGACGATGATCTTCTTACTGTTGCCCGTTACTGCGGCACGGAACGATCCGGTACCCTTGTCGTTGAGATTCGTTACGTGGATTACTTTTCCACCTCTTCCGCCCGTTACGTATCTTCCGTGACCTTCTGCGCCCGGAAAGGCAGGGACTTGTGCCAAAGCAGCAGCACTCATGAGTGCTGCTGCCATGCTTGTTAATATCTTCTTGTTATTCATTTGATATTGATGTATTCAATACTCTGCAATTACTTGATTGGTGTATTCAAAACTCTGCAATTACTTGTTCAATCCCTGCATTTCCATCTCCAGGCTAGCCCAGAGGAAAGGACCAACGCCCTTGGCATCGTTGTCACGGATTGGCTCGCTCATGTAATACTCAAAGCTGCCGTCACGCTTGAAGTTTGGCTTCTTGACGTATGGACCGGGACCAGGACCCAAGCCGCTTACAGAACAGCACTTGGTAAGACTGATGGTCTTGTCTGGGTTTACCTGGATAAACTGGTCGATGATACCCTTGTAAGCCTTCACACCGGCATCGCGGAACTTCTCGCTGAGATAACCCTTGCGGTAACCCTTCAGCAATACGTAGGCAAACATGCTTGATGCTGTGCTCTCCAGATAGTTGCGTGGGTCCTTCACGTCCATCACGTCATACCATACGCCCGTCTTCTTATCCTGATATTTCACTACGCTCTCCATCGCCTTGTTCAGCAGGGCGATTACCTCGCCACGGCGGTCATAGTCCTCAGGCATCGCCTCCAGGCACTCGGTCATCGCCATCACATACCATCCCAAGGCTCTCGCCCAGGTATGCTGGCTCTTACCGTTCTCCTTGTCAGCCCAGAACTGCTCGTGAGTCTCGTCCCAGGCATGCTTCCACAGCTGGGTCTTCTCGTCGTATGTACGGTAATCAGTCTTGATCATCTGGTCTACGGCATCGTCCAGAATCTTCTTCGCCTTCTTAGGCTTCAGGTTCTGCACGGCATAGTTGCAGTAGAAAGGCAGGCCCATGAAGATACCGTCCAGCCAAACCTGGTTGGCATAGATAGCCTTGTGCCAGTAAACGCCTTCCTTGGTGCGAGGCTGGTTCTGAAGCTGCTTGAACAGGGTCTTCAGTGCCAGTTCGTTTCCCTTGCTAGGGAAGAGGTTCTGCATGCGGAGTATAAACTTCGCCGTGCGCACGTTGTCGAGGTTGAAATCCTCGTATTTATAGCCGGTGATGTTTCCCTTCTCGTCAATCATCTTCGCCGGATATTCCTTCAGATATTCGATGATGCTCTCGTGGTCGGCAGTGCTCTCTGTGCCCTTGAAGGCATTCTTGGCGTTGAAGGTGCTCTTGTCCTTATAATATAAATAGGTGTCGAGCATGCCTTCCATCTCGATGCCCATCACGTAGCTCCAGCGTGGTTTCTTCGGACTGAAGTCGAGGTTGTATGGGTGTGGAGTGCGATGCATCTCGCTGTGGGTGAGCCACTCTGAATAGTTCTGGTAAGGCTGTTCTGCCTTGCTGAGAATCAGCGAACCGTTGATCATCAGGTTTTCAAACTTCACGTTGCGGGTCTTGCCGGTCATCTGCACAGGCTTCTTCACCACGCCGTTGAAGGTACAGTTCTTCACGTTGATGTCGTAAACGTTCTCTACCTCGTTTCTGCCGATGATGAGCACACCATAGTTGCTCTTCTGGCAGGTTACGTCTTCCATGCTCACGTTTCTCACGGTAGGCTCGAAACCGCGGTAGCAGATTTCCTTGCGCTCGTAGTCGAGGTTGATTTTCAGCACGGCTTCCTTACACTGACCCACGGTCACCTTGCGCATGTTGATGTTCTGAATCAGTCCGCCACGGCAGTTGTTGGTCTTGATGCGGAGGATGCGCTCCAGGTTAGGCGAGTCCATGCGGCAGTTTTCTGCATACACATTCTCGCAACCGCCCGAGATTTCCGAACCGATTACCACGCCTCCGTGTCCATCCTGCATCTCGCAGTTGCGGATGATGATGTTGCGTGATGGCTGGTTCCAGAGTCGGCCGTCGTTGTTTCTTCCGCTCTTGATGGCAATGCAGTCGTCACCGGTGTGGAAGATACAGTCCTCGATGAGCACGTTCTCGCACGCCTCAGGGTCGCATCC
Organism: Segatella copri; assembly: GCF_051861805.1. Lineage (GTDB taxonomy): Bacteria > Bacteroidota > Bacteroidia > Bacteroidales > Bacteroidaceae > Prevotella > Prevotella copri_M. Next base: position 1,709,036 of record NZ_CP146520.1, read on the forward strand.
GTCGCCGTTAGGACCTTCGTTCCAGATGGTTACGCCCTTCACTGTGATGTTCTTGCAGAGCAGTGGATGGATTACCCAGAAAGGCGAGTTGAGCAGTTTGACACTCTGGATGAGGATGCGCTCGCTGCGTACGAAGTTGATGAGCTGAGGGCGCAATCCCTGTCCCAGTCCAAACTTGCGCTGGTCGAAATCCACGCCGTCTTCAGCCTGCTTCAGCAGTTTGGCACGCGAACCCAGGCACTGTGCTTCCTTGGTGATGCCCTCCTTGTAGTTGAATCTCTTGTGTCCGCACATTGGCCACCATGTTTCCATGTTTCCGCCTCCGTCGATGGTACCTTCGCCGGTGATGGCGATGTCGGTAGCCTTGTAGGCATAGATGCAAGGCGAGTAGTTCCAGCAGGCAAGACCTTCCCATGAGGTGCGTACCAGTGGATAGAGCTTGGTGTCGAAAACAAACTGCAGGATAGCATCCTTCTGCACCTCCAGTTTCACGCGGCTCTTCATCTCTATGGCACCCGTCTTCCAGGTACCCTTAGGAATCACCACGCATCCGCCTCCCTTTTTCGAAACCAGGGCGATGAGCTTGTTGATGGCTTTCTGGTTCTGTGCTGCCGGATTCGACAGTTTGGCACCATACTTGGAGATGTCATACACTTTTGCCGACTGCGGCAAATCAGGCAGTTGAATGCTCTGTTCAATCCGCTTGTACTCCGCCTCGTCCCATCCTGCGGCGTTCATCCAGGCAGGAATCAGCAGGGCGATGAGCAACAATTTAAAGATTTTTTTCATTGTTCTGTTTATCTAAATATGTTTTTAAATAGGTTGGTTCTATGTCCTTATCTGATAAGAAGATACACCGATGCAAAGATAATGAATTTATTTAGAATAAGGGGACTTTGAAATGTTAAAAATGCAAGAAGCCGCTTTTTTATCCGTAAAAATTTGGTGGTTTTAATAAAAAAGTGTACCTTTGTAGCGAAATTTAACATCAATCATACAATAATTAAACTGTTCGCCTATCGATTAGACATTTACTTAATATACTAATAAATATTTAAGAAATGAGAAATCTGAATGAAATGACAGATGAGGAATTGGCCTTGGCTTACGTCGAGGGCAACAATAAGGCTTTTGACCTTTTGTTGGCTCACAACGAAGTGAAGCTCTTTTCCTATATCATGTTTGTAGTACACGATGAGGAAGTGGCGAATGATATCTTTCAGGAGACTTTCGTCAAAGCCATCGTCAAGCTCCAGAATGGTGCCTACTCACCTAATGGTAAGTTTGGTGCATGGCTCATGCGCATTGCGCACAACGTCATCATTGATGGATACCGTGACCAGAAGCATCAGCGCATCGTTGACCAGAAGAACAACAACGACCTGTCGGGTCTGAAGGGAGACGGCGTGATAGATAGCTACGTGGAGCGCGAGCTGGTGCGTGAGCAGATTATGGGCGACGTGAAGAAGCTCATGATGTTCTTGCCTGCCAACCAGCGTGAAGTGGTTTACATGCGATATTACCAGGACATGTCGTTCAAGGAAATCGCCGAGACCACCAATGTAAGCATCAATACCAGTCTGGGCCGTATGCGCTATGCAATCCTCAACCTTCGCAGAATGGCTAAGGAGCATCATATCAGTTTGCAGCTGGACTAAATGTTTCCAGCTGCAAGCTGCCTGTTGCTTTTTCTAAGAACAGAAGATTCTTTTTCTGAGAACAGAAGATGATTCTAGGAACTTGAAAATCCTATGGAAAGATTCTGAAGTGTTAATCCTCAATCTGCTCCAGTTCCTTCAGTGAATGGATGGTAGCCAGAGGGTCTTTGCTCTTGAATACATAGCTTCCGCTCACCAATACGTTTACCCCGGCCTTTACCAGTCGTGGGGCGGTCTCTCCCTGCACGCCGCCATCCACCTCTATGAGTGCCTTGCTGCCGCTCTCTTTGATGAGTTTGCGCAGTCGTGCTGTCTTCTGGATGGTGTTTTCGATGAACTTCTGTCCGCCGAATCCTGGGTTTACGCTCATCAGCAGCACCATGTCTACATCGCAGATGATGTCTTCCAGAACGCTCACTGGGGTAGAAGGGTTCAGGGTAACGCCTGCCTTCATGCCTGCTGCATGTATCTGCTGTATGGTGCGGTGCAGGTGGGTGCATGCTTCGTAGTGAACGTTCATCATCATGGCGCCCGTCTTGGCTGTCTGCTCAATATACTGTTCCGGGTGCTGAATCATGAAGTGCACGTCCAGCGGTTTGGTGCATGCTTTCGCTACGGCTTCTAACACTGGGAAGCCGAAGGAGATATTAGGCACGAACACGCCGTCCATAATATCCATGTGGAGCCAGTCGGCTTCACTCTTGTTAATCATTTCTACATCGCTCTTCAGGTCAATGAAATTGGCTGAGAGGAGTGAAGGTGAAACTATCGTCTTCATCTTTATCTGTTTTCTGTTTTTTGTTTGTCAGGGTCCTAGACCCTAGTTGACCCAATACGCCTTGCAAGATTCATTCTTCTTGAAGGCACGGTAGGTGTATGCCAACTGCTTAATGAAAAAGATGGTCTTTGCCGACGGTCTCATTTCTTCTGAAGTAAACAAATGCTTCATAGGCGTATATCTTTTAAATTGTTAATATTGAAATCCTTTCTCTATTATCATAACGTCGGGAAGTTTCCTTTATTACATTTTACCCTAATTTTCTTCATTTCTTTTTTGTTTTTCCCAAATATCTTCTATATATAATAAGGTGTAGACTTAATCTTTGTCTATAATATGGGGCAAAAAATAACTTTTTTCTGTTGAAATGATAAATTTCTCATAAAAAAGTTTGTAGTTTAAAAGAAAAAGTGTACTTTTGCAACTGAATAAATTCAATAACAAGATTAATAACAAATAAAGTTAATTCAATATGATGACAATATTCGTATCTACAGCATGGTGGTGGCGTAACTCAAGATTCAAAAAGTCGTGAGTCGAGAAGCCGTGTATAGATATGAAACTGATATACTAAGGGCCTGCCGTAACTTACGACAGGCCCTTTTTCATATTTTGATTGCCATCCCCTAGGCGGTTCTTGTATGATTGAAGCAAATGGGAGTATAAACAAAAAAACAAAAAAATAAAGATATAAAAGATAGGAGATTAAGATTATGGAAATGAAGGACATCTTAAACAGAATGTTGAACCACGAGGAACTTTCTCGCGAGGAAACCAAGGAGATTATCATCGGCATCACCCAGAGTGAGTTCCCAGAGGAGCAGATCACGGCCCTGCTCACAGGTTTGCAGATGAGAGGCGTCACCGTAGATGAGCTGTTGGGCTTCCGTGATGGCATCCTTGCCACCGGCGTTCCTGCCATCCTCGACTGCGACCGCTACATCGATGTAGTGGGTACGGGCGGCGACCGCAAGAACACCTTCAATATTTCTACCACATCCTGCTTCGTCATCGCCGGTGCCGGCTATAAGGTGGCTAAGCATGGCAACTACGCAGCCACATCGGTGAGCGGTGCATCTAATGTCATCAAGAACCACGGCGTGGAGTTCACGGATGATATCGACCGCCTGAACCGCAGCATCAACGAGGCGGGCATCGTTTATCTCCATGCCCAGTTGTTTGCCAAGGCAATGAAGTTTGTGGGCCCTATCCGCAAGGCACTCCAGTTCCCTACGGTGTTCAATCTCCTGGGTCCTCTGGTGAATCCGAGTCAGCCAACGTGCCAGTTGCTGGGTGTAGCCAATCTCGACCAGATGCGCCTTTATAATCAAGTATATCAGAAGTTGGGCATCGACTATGGCATCGTGAACAGCATCGATGGTTATGATGAGATTTCGCTTACAGGCGATTTCAAGGTAACCACCAATAATTACGAGCGCATCTTCAAGCCTCAGGATCTGGGCTTCGAGATTGCCAAGCCAGAAGAGATTAAGGGTGGTGCCACCGAGGAAGAGGCGAAGGAAATCTTCGATGCCGTGCTTGAAAACCGCGCCCTCCCAGCCCAGAAGAACATCGTTCTCGCCAATGCCGCCTTCGGAATCCAAGTGATGGAGAAGGGAAAGAAGAGCATCGAGGAATGCGTGGAGATAGCAAGAGAGAGCATCGACTCGGGCAAGGCTCTGGCCACATTCAAGAAATTCGTGGAGCTGAATAGATAAAGGTAAAAGGGCTTTTAAAGGTAAAAAGGTAAAAACGTAAAAAATGGCTGATATATTAGAAGAGATAGTGGCTCATAAGAAGATGGAGATAGAGCAGCGAAAGCGCTTTATCCAGCCACGACAGATGATAACCCTCACCGAGCAGAAGATGCAGGAGGATGGGGGAAAGGTGATGGGAGGAAGCATGAAGCAGGCACTGATGGGCTCTGATACGGGTATCATCGCCGAGTTCAAGCGAAAGTCGCCTAGCAAGGGCTGGATCAAGGAGGCGGGAAAGGCAAGCATCATCCCGCTGAGCTACCAGCAGAACGGGGCTTCGGCTCTGAGCATCCTGACGGATATAGATTACTTCGGCGGATATGATGAGTATATCCAGGAAGCAAGACATGTGGGGGTTTCTATACCTATATTATATAAGAACTTCGTGATAGAGGAGTATCAGCTGTTGCAGGCGAGATATTGCGGCGCCTCTGCCGTGCTGCTCATTGCGGCATGCCTCAGTAAAGAGGAATGCAAGGGGCTGATGAACATGGCTCACCAGTTGGGCATGGAGGTATTGTTGGAGATGCATAACGAAAGAGATTTCGAGTATGCGGAACTGGAACCGGATATGTATGGCATCAACAATCGCAATCTGGGTACTTTCGTTACGGATGTAAAGAATAGCTTCCGCTTGGCAGAGAAACTTCCGAAGGATGTATGCCGTGTGAGTGAGAGTGGTATTTCTGATCCCATGATAGTAAAAAGGCTCCGTGATGAGGCCTCCTTCCGTGGTTTCCTGATGGGAGAGCAGTTTATGAAGCAGGAGAATCCTGGTCAGGCACTATCGGAATTCATCGCTCAATTAAGCTAGTTGCATTCATAGTTCAATGATAGAATAATAGAATAATAGATAACAATAATAATGGTAATAAAGGTTTGTGGCATGCGCGATGCCCAGAATATTCGCGAAGTGAGCCAGTTGGGCGTTGATATGATAGGAATGGTCTTCTATCCGAAATCGCCTCGCTACGTGGAGATGCAGAGCAGTCACGCTGGCATCATTCCTGATTACGCAAAAGAGGATATTAATATAAAATCTGCAAAATCTCCAGCCCGAGTAGGCGTATTTGTAGATGATATGGTTCAGAACATCGTGACACGAGTGCTGAATTATCATTTGGATTACGTCCAACTGCATGGCAATGAACCACGGGAGATGTGCGAGAATCTGAGATTAACCCTCGATCCCGATATCCGACCAGACATCAAAATCATCAAGGCAATCAGTGTATCTGATGCCTCAGACATTCAAAAATATAAGGAGTATGTAGGCGCTGTTGACCTCTTCCTTTTCGACACCAAATGCAAGACGGTGGGTGGAAGTGGCCAGCAGTTTGATTGGCAGGTTCTGGAGCAATACGATGGCGAAATCCCATTCCTCTTGAGTGGCGGCATCGGACCGGAAGATGCATCCCGCCTCCATGCCTTCCATCATCCCAAATGCATCGGCATCGACCTCAACTCCCGTTTCGAGATAGAGCCGGGAGTGAAGGATGTAGAGAAGCTCAAGGGGTTCTTGAATGCGATGCAATAAAGAGAAATGCAATAAAGAGAGATTTCAATAAAGAGAGATTTCAATAAAGAGAGATTTCAATAAAGATTTTGGGTTAAGCCTCATTTGTAACACAAAACGATTTTAAAATACAACACAGGATGAACAAGATAAATGCATTATTTGCAAACAACAAAGACCGCAAGCTTTTGAGCTTGTATTTCTGCGCCGGATGCCCAACCTTAGAAGGTACCGGCGATGTAATCAAGGCGATGGAACGCAAGGGCATCGATATGATAGAAGTAGGTATCCCCTTCAGCGACCCTTTGGCAGATGGACCCGTTATCCAGAGCGCAGGTACCAAGGCGCTGAAAAACGGCATGACCGTCAAGACCCTCTTCGGTCAGCTCAAAGCCATCAAGGATGAAGTCAGCCTCCCTCTCGTTCTCATGGGCTATCTCAACCCCATCATGCACTATGGCATCGAGGAGTTCTTCAAGAGCTGCGTAGAGAGCGGAGTCAGCGGAACCATCATCCCCGACCTTCCTTTCGATGACTATCTCAAGGTAGTTAAGCCTATCGCCGATAAGTACGATATCCGCGTCATCATGATGATTACTCCGGAAACCAGCGAGGAGCGCATCCGCTTCATCGATGAGCATACCGATGGCTTCATCTATATGGTCAGCTCCGCCAGCATCACCGGCGCACAGAGCAGCTTCGGCGATGCCAAGCTCGCTTACTTCAACCATATCAACAGCATGAACCTCCGCAACCCACGCATGATTGGCTTCGGCATCAGCAACAAGCAGACCCTTACCAGTGCGCAGGATAACGCCGCCGGTGCCATCATCGGCAGTAAGTTCGTGACATTGCTCAATGAAACCATGAATCCAGACCATGCACTGGATGAACTCTTCGAGGCACTCAAACATTAAAGTTCAATGTACAAAAGTTCAAAGTATTATGTATCAAGTTGACGATAAAGGATTTTTTGGAAAATTCGGAGGAGCTTACGTTCCTGAAATATTATATAAGTGTGTAACTGAACTCCAGCAGGCTTACAAGCCTATCATCGAGAGCGAAGAGTTCAAGAAAGAATACTATGCCCTTTTGAAAGATTACGTGGGCCGTCCTTCACCTCTCTATTATGCCAAGCGCATGAGCGAGAAGTATGGCTGCCAGCTCTATCTGAAGCGTGAGGACCTGAACCATACCGGTGCACACAAAATCAATAACACCATCGGACAGATTCTGATGGCAAAGAAGATGGGAAAGACCCGTATCATCGCCGAAACAGGTGCCGGACAGCATGGCGTTGCCACTGCCACCGTCTGCGCCCTGATGGATATGAAGTGCGAAATCTTCATGGGTGCCACCGATGTGGAGCGCCAGCATACCAACGTAGAACGTATGAAGATGTTGGGCGCCAAGGTGAACCCGGTTCGCACAGGCAATATGACTCTGAGCGATGCCTGCTCTGAGGCCATCCGCGACTGGTGCTGTCACCCGCAGGATACCTTCTATATCGTAGGTTCCACCATGGGTCCGCATCCTTACCCTGATATCGTGGCAAAGATGCAGAGCGTCATCAGCGAGGAACTGAAATGGCAGTTGGAGGAGAAAATCGGTCGCGATTATCCTGATTATCTCATCGCCTGTGTGGGTGGCGGAAGCAATGCAGCAGGTACCATCTATCATTACATCGACGACGATCGTGTTCAGATTTATCTGGCTGAGGCTGCCGGTCATGGCATAGACACCAACTATACCGCTGCCACCATGCATTGCGGTACAGAGGGAATCATCCACGGCGCCCGCACCCTGGTGATGCAGACAGAAGATGGTCAGATAGAAGAAGCCTTCACCATCAGTGCCGGTTTGGATTACCCAGGCATCGGACCAATGCATGCCGACCTTGCCACCCGTGGCAGAAGTCATGTGCTTGCCATCAAGGACGATGAGGCCATCTATGCCGGTTATGAGTTGACCCGCATGGAGGGCATCATCCCTGCCATCGAGAGTGCCCATGCCGTAGCCGCCTTGAAGAAGATGAAGTTCAAGAAGGATGATGTGGTTGTCCTGACCGTTTCAGGCCGTGGCGACAAGGATGTGGAGACGTATTTGAGCCATAAGGAAATGGCAGGAGAATACGGCAACTTTTAATAGCAAAGATTTCATTAAAATGGCAAAGTTTAGTTATCATACAGTAACCCGCAAGATTCTTGCCGACCTTTATACGCCGGTGGGAGTCTATATGCGATTGAGAGATATTTATCCCCAGTCGGCTCTGATGGAGAGTTCCGACTATCATGGTTCCGAGAACTCCCGATCCTTCATCGGCGTTCATCCGCTGGCAAGCATCGCCGTGAGTCATGGCAAGGTCATCAAGACCTATCCTGATGGCAGCGTGGAGAAGGAAGTTCTCCCGGCTTTCGGCGAGGGCAAGGGCGACCAGTGCAAGCTCGCCATCTCCAAGGCCATCAACGATTTCATCCAGAGCTTCCATGTAGAAGGAGAGGGCAAGGATTTCTGCGGACTCTATGGCTTCACCACCTTCAACGCCGTGAGATATTTCGAGAATATCCCCGTAAAGGATACCACCATGGAGAAGAACGATGCGCCGGATATCTATTATATCATGTATAAGGACATCATCGTGTTCGATCACTTCAATAATACAATGGAGCTGATTGCGCTTCAAGAGAGTGAAGAACGAAGAGTGAAGAGTGAAGAATCTCACTCTTCACTTCCTGAGCTCGATGCCCTGCTCAAGGCCGTGAACAAGGCGAATGTGAAGCCTTATGATTTCCATCCGGTGGGCGATACCTTTTCTACCCTTACCGACGAGGAGCACAAGGCAAACATCCGCAAGTGCATCCAGCACTGTCTGCGGGGCGATGTCTTCCAGATTGTTGTCAGCCGCCGCTTCGTCCAGAAGTACGAGGGCGATGACTTCAAACTCTATCGTGCCCTGCGCAGCATCAACCCATCGCCATATCTCTTCTATTTCGATTTCGGCGGATTCCGCATCTTCGGCTCTTCTCCTGAAACCCACAACCGCATCGTGGGCGACAAGGCATTTATTGACCCGATAGCCGGAACCACCCGTCGCACAGGCGATATGGAGCAGGATAGAAAGGCTGCCGAGTTCCTCCGCAATGACCCGAAGGAGAATGCCGAGCACGTGATGCTGGTAGATTTGGCGCGCAACGACTTGAGCCGCAACTGCCATGGTGTGAAGGTAGATTTCTATAAGGATATGCAGTTTTATAGCCACGTCATCCACCTGGTGAGCCGTGTGAGCGGAACCCTCGATCAGGATGCCGACCACATCAAGGAGTTCATCGATACCTTCCCAGCCGGCACCCTGAGCGGTGCGCCAAAGGTGAGAGCGATGCAGATTATCTCCGAACTGGAGCCTCATAATCGTGGAGCCTACGGCGGTTGCATCGGATTCATCGGCTTGAATGGCGATTTGAACCAGGCGATTGTTATCCGAACCTTCATCAGCCGCAATGGTGAACTCTGGTTCCAGGCAGGAAGTGGAGTCGTGGCGAAGAGCAACGACCAGTATGAGTTGGAAGAGTGCAATAACAAGTTGGGCGCCCTCACCAAGGCGATTCATATTGCAGAAGAACTGTAAATAATCATTGATAAGATGAAAGTAGTAATCATAGATAATTACGATTCCTTCACCTATAATCTGGCACATTTGGTGAAGGAGTTGGGCGTGGACGTTACGGTATATCGCAACGACCAGTTTCAGCTCCGCGAGTTGGAGCCATTTGATAAGATCATATTGAGTCCGGGTCCGGGAATCCCATCCGAGGCGGGGTTGTTGATGGATGTCATCAGAAAGTATGCAGGCATCAAGCCGATGTTGGGCGTATGTCTGGGTCATCAGGCGATAGGCGAGGCGTTTGGTGCCAAACTCACCAACCTCAAGGAGGTGTATCATGGTGTAGCCACCCCGTGCACCCAGTTTGGCATCGACCCGATATTCCAGGGCATGGAGAAGCGAATCGAGATAGGAAGATATCATTCGTGGGTAGTAGATAGAACGAATTTCCCTGAGTGCCTGGATGTCACCGCCGTGAGCGACGACGGTTGCATCATGGGTTTGAAGCACAAGAACTACGATATCCATGGCATCCAGTTTCATCCCGAAAGCGTGTTGACGCCGGAAGGCAAGACCATCGTCAAGAACTTCCTGGAGTTGTAAAGAGGATAGGAGATATAAAAAAATCCCAGGCGATTCACCATCACCTGGGATTTTTTATATTTTTATCTGATTATCAGATGAGATTACAAGTCCCAACCCACGGCGCTGGCGCCGAGAACGGCAGCAGAACTGCCATCAAGAGTTGATACCAGGAACTTAGCCTTGCCCTTGAAAATCTTCAGTACATTCTCATCGTATGCCTTCTTCAAAGGCTCCATCAGCAAGTCACCAGCCTTGGTCAAACCGCCGAAGAATACGAATGCCTCTGGTGCAGAGAAGGCTGCAAAGTTAGCGCAGGCCTCACCCAGCATCTTACCAGTGAAGTCGTAGATGCGCTTAGCCAAGGCATCGCCCTTGCCGGCAGCCACACTCACGTCGTAAGAAGTGATATCCTCTGGCTTCATCTCGCGGAGCAAAGAAGGCTCGTCGCTTGTCTCCAGAAACTCGCGTGCTGTGCGAGCCACACCTGTAGCAGAGCAGTAAGTCTCCAGACAACCTCTTCTGCCGCAACCGCATACGCGGCCAGCCTCGCCAGGAACCACGATTACGTGACCCAACTCACCAGCGAAACCATCGCTACCGTAAACCATCTGACCGTTGATAACGATACCAGAACCTACACCAGTACCCAAAGTAATGTCGATAAAGTTCTTCATACCACGAGCCACACCGTAAGTCATCTCGCCCAAGGCAGCCGCATTCGCATCGTTAGTCAAAGCCACAGGAATACCCAAAGCCTTGCTGAAGAGATCAGCCAATGGCACTACGCCATCGTGAGCCCAAGGAAGGTTAGGAGCGAACTCGATGGTACCTGTATAGTAGTTACCGTTAGGAGCACCGATACCCATACCCTTGATCTTCTCGATGCCGCCGATGGTATCAAGCACAGGCTGCAAAGCCTCTACAGAAGCTTTTACATATTCATCCACTGTCTTGTAGCCACCAGTCTTGATGGCTGTTGTAGCCTTAATGTCACCGCGTGCATCTACGATGCCGAACACTGAATTAGTACCGCCAAGGTCCAAGCCAATTACGTATGGCTTCATTGCATTTTCTGTCATGTCTTTATTTTAAATTAGTTAGAATTGTTTTTAATTATTCAAGTTTCGCAAGTGAGCTCCACACGCCCTGAAAGGGCAGAAGCTCCTAGCCCAGGGCAGCGCCCTGGGTAATCATGGACGCAAGTTTGTCGCCCTGTAAGGGCAAAAGCTTCAAAAGAATCAGGCAATTTACAAAGCTTTTGCCCTTACAGGGCGCCTTGTTGATTGCTATTATACCCAGGGCGATGCCCTGGGCTAGGAGCTTTTGGGCCTTCAGCCCGTACTTGAACCACTTGTGAAAGCTTTTTAATTGTAATTCTCTGCAAAGATAAGAAATAGTTTTGAAATAGTGGCTATTTGTTATATAAAAAAGTATAATTTCTTCTTTTTTTTTAACCGAAATCAAATAAAACTTACTTCTTCCGAAAAAAAGAGGGTCTAAAATGAAAGTTTAACCCAAAAAATTACTAGATGTGCCCGATTTTTTGTAACTTTGCCCGCTGTTATTAGATTTTGTATTTTTAGCCGGTTGGGATACTGGCAAAATGGTATAGAGAAAATGAATTTAGCATTTCCAATAGAGTTTAACATCCTTGACTTTGTATTCAAGGGAATTCTTATCGGTGTGATTGCCTCGGCTCCGATGGGTCCGGTGGGCATCCTTTGTATTCAGCGAACCTTGAACAAGGGGCGATGGTATGGTTTCGTAACGGGTGTCGGTGCAGCTTGCAGCGACATCGTCTATGCGCTTTTCACGGGCTTGGGTATGAGCTTCGTGATGGATTTCGTGAACAATTCTCAGAACAAGTTCATCCTCCAGATTCTCGGCAGCGTGATGCTCCTCATCTTTGGCATCTATTGCTTCAGGAGCAATCCTACCAAGAACATGCACCAGAGCAGCAACAAGCAGGGTACCCTTACCCACAATGCCATTACGGCTTTCCTGGTAACGCTGAGCAATCCGCTCATCGTCTTCCTCTTCATGGCCACCTTTGCCCAGTTTGCCTTCGTGGTGCCTGATATGCCGATCGAAATGGGTGTGGGCTATCTCAGCATCGTCTTCGGAGCCCTGCTCTGGTGGTTCGGTCTCACCTGGCTCATCGACAAGGTGAGGGGAAAGTTTGATACCAACGGCATCCTTATTATTAATAAGGTGATAGGAAGCGTGGTCATCATCTTCTCTGTCATCGCCCTCTTCGGCACAGTTTTCAATCTGTACCACTTGCCAGGCTTTTAATCTTAGAGTTAAAAGTTGATAGTTAAAAGTTTATAGTTCAAACTTCAAAGTAAAAATGTTTGTAGCACAAGAATTAAGAAAGACGAGTATTGCAGAATACCTCTTATATATGTGGCAGATAGAGGATATCATCCGTGCCTACGGATGCTCGCTGCCTGTCATCAAGAAGAATTACATCGAAAGATTCAATTTTACTCCCGAGCAGAAAGATGAGGAGCTCGACTGGTTCGGCAACCTCATCCGCATGATGAACGAGGAGGGAAAGCGTGAGTATGGTCATCTCGATATCAACCGCGTGCTCCTGCAGGATGTCATCGACCTTCATGCCCGATTGCTCCAGAGCAGCAAGTTTCCTATCTACAACGCAGAATACTACAAGGTGTTGCCGTTCATCGTAGAACTGCGCAACCGTGGCGACAAAGAACTCAACGAGATTGAAACCTGCCTCGATGCCCTCTATGGCGTGATGATGCTCCGCCTGCAGAAAAAGGAGATTACTCCCGAAACTGAGCGTGCCATCAAGGAAATCACCGTCTTCATCGGCCTCTTGAGCGATTACTATATCAAGGACCGCACCGAAGGCTTGAAGTTCGAAGACGACGACGCGTAGTGATTAGTTTTTAGTGATTAGTGATTAGTTTTTAGTGATTAGTGATTACTTTTCAGTGATTAGTGATTACTTTTCAGTGATTAAATTTTTAGTATATACATTATTATAATATATATATAACGATATATAACAGATGAAAGAGATTGAAAGAAGAAGAACATTTGCCATCATTTCGCACCCTGATGCCGGTAAGACAACTTTGACCGAGAAGTTCCTGCTCTTCGGTGGACAGATTCAGGTGGCTGGTGCCGTTAAAAATAATAAGATTCGTAAAACTGCCACTTCCGACTGGATGGATATCGAGAAACAGCGTGGTATCTCGGTTTCCACTTCCGTGATGGAGTTCGATTACCTGCCAGATGGACAGACCGGAGAACCTTACAAGGTGAATATCCTCGATACTCCAGGTCACCAGGACTTCTGCGAGGATACCTACCGTACCCTCACCGCCGTGGATTCAGCCATCATCGTGGTGGATTCTGCCAAGGGTGTGGAGGCACAGACCCGCAAACTGATGGAGGTGTGCCGCATGCGCAATACTCCGGTTATCATCTTCATCAACAAGATGGACCGTGAGGGACGTGACCCATTCGATGTTCTCGATGAGTTGGAAGAAGAATTGAAGATTTCCGTTCGCCCATTGTCTTGGCCTATCGGTCAGGGCGCCCGTTTCAAGGGTGTTTACAATATCTATGAGCATCAGCTCAACCTTTTCACACCTAACAAGCAGCGTGTCACAGAGAAGGTAGAGGTGGATATCCTGTCAAAGGAACTCGATGAGCGAGTAGGCGAGCGTGAGGCAAGCCAGTTGCGCGAGGAACTGGAACTGGTTGATGGCGTTTATCCTGAGTTTGACGTAGAAACCTATCGCTCTGCCGAAGTAGCCCCAGTGTTCTTCGGATCAGCGTTGAACAACTTCGGTGTGCAGGAGCTTCTCGATTGCTTCGTGCAGATAGCCCCATCTCCAAAGCCAACCCAGGCAGAGGAACGCATGGTGGAACCTGAGGAGCCTAAGTTCACCGGTTTCATCTTCAAGATTACCGCCAATATCGACCCTAACCACCGTTCCTGCATCGCCTTCTGCAAGATCTGCTCTGGCAAGTTTGTGCGCAATCAGCCTTACTACCACGTGCGTCTCGACAAGACTGTGCGTTTCTCTTCGCCAACCCAGTTTATGGCGCAGCGCAAGAGCACCATCGACGAGGCCTATCCAGGCGACATCGTAGGTTTGCCAGACAACGGCATCTTCAAGATTGGCGATACCCTTACCGAGGGCGAGAAGATTCATTTCCGTGGATTGCCATCGTTCTCACCACTTCTCTTCAAGTATATCGAGAACGATGACCCTATGAAGAGCAAGCAGTTCCAGAAGGGATTGGAGCAGCTCATGAACGAGGGTGTGGCTCAGTTGTTCATCAACCAGTTCAACGGTCGCCGCATCGTGGGTACCGTGGGCCAGCTTCAGTTCGAGGTTATCCAGTATCGCCTGGAGAACGAGTACAACGCCAAGTGCCGCTGGGAGCCTGTTCACCTGCACAAGGCATGCTGGATTGAGGCCGACGACGAGAAGGAGCTGGAGAACTTCAAGAAGCGCAAGTACCAGTATATGGCCAAGGATATCGAGGGCCGCGATGTGTTCCTCGCCGATTCAGGCTACGTGTTGAGCATGGCTCAGCAGGATTTTGAGCACATCAAGTTCCACTTTACATCAGAATTCTAAAATTTCAGCATGGTAATGGATGAAGAGTTAACAGGATACAAACAAAGCAGGACGGCGAAGCTGGTTGCCTGGCAGAAGAAACACATCTCTGACAAGCAGATGACTCTGATTCTCGCCTTCCTCATCGGTCTGCTCGCTTCGGTGGCAGGCTTCTTCTTGCATGCCATCGTACACGAGATACAGTATCTGCTCACTTCGGGATTCGAGAAGGGTACCTATAATCTGCTCTTCCTGCTCTTCCCTATCGTGGGCATCTACCTCACGTCGCTGTTCATCAAGTATGTGGTGCGCGACAATATCTCGCATGGTATCACAAGGGTACTTTATGCCATCTCCACCAAAAACTCCCGACTCAAGGGGCACAACTGCTGGTCGTCGGTGGTGGCATCAGGCATCACCATCGGTTTCGGTGGTTCCGTGGGAGCCGAGGCACCTATCGTGCTCACCGGTTCAGCCATCGGTTCCAATCTGGGACAGATTTTCCGCATGGATAAGAAGACCATGATGCTGCTGGTGGGATGTGGAGCCAGTGCCGCCATTGCAGGCGTGTTCAAGGCGCCGATAGCCGGACTGGTGTTCACCCTCGAGGTGCTGATGGTAGATCTGAGCATGGCATCGCTCTTGCCTATCTTGATTTCGTGTGTCACAGCCACCTGTTTCACCTATATATTCGATGGCGACAGTTCGCTGTTCGAATTCACGCTCACCAACCCATGGGAGCTGGATCGCACCCCGGCGTGCATTCTGCTGGGTGTATTCTGCGGACTGGTGAGTCTGTATTTCATGCGCACCATGTCTATCTGCGAGGGCTTTTTCGGCAAACTGGGTCAGTATCCATACGCCAAACTGCTGTTTGGAGGACTCATCCTCAGCACGCTCATCTTCTTCTTCCCGTCGCTTTATGGCGAGGGCTATTCTGCCGTCAATATCCTGCTCAAGGGCAGCAACGAGGCAGAGTGGGGGCAGGTGATGAACCGTTCGCTGTTTTCGGGTCAGGATAATCTGCTCATCTTCTACATAGCGTTTGTCACCTTTACCAAGGTATTTGCCACTTCGGCAACCAATGGTAGTGGCGGTTGCGGTGGAACCTTTGCGCCTTCGCTGTTTATCGGCGGTTTTGCAGGCTTCCTCTTTGCCCGCCTGTGGAATGTCTATCAGGTAGGCGTGTATGTACCGGAGCAGAATTTTGCACTCATGGGCATGGCGGGCTTGATTACGGGCGTGATGCATGCGCCGCTAACGGGCATCTTCCTCATCGCCGAACTCACGGGCGGCTATCAGCTCTTCATGCCGCTGATGATTGTGTGCATCTCTTCGCTGCTCACCATCAGCATTTTTGAGAGCCACAGCATCTACGCCCTTCGATTGGCCAGAGAGGGCAAGTTGCTCACCCACCATGTAGACCGTTCGGCGCTTACGCTGATGAGCATGCAGAGCATGGTTGAGAAGGATTACCATCCTATCAGTCCCGATCTGCCGATGAGCAAGCTGGTGAGCGAGATTTCAAGAAGTAACAACAACTTTGTTCCGGTGTTGGATGATGCCGGTGTGCTGAAGGGCGTGATAGATATCACCCGTCTGCGCCACATCATCTTCCGCACGGAACTGTATAATCACTTCAAGGTGAGCCAGTTGATGATTCAGCCGTCGGCAACCCTGGGCGAGAACGAGCGCATGGACGAAGTGATGGATAAGTTCGATAAAACCGATGCCGCACAGCTGCCAGTGGTAGATGTCAACGGCGTGCTGAAGGGCTATATCAGCCGCACCAAGATTTACGAGGTATATCGCAAGATTGTGGCGGATATGTCGGCTGAATAAAATTTTGAAAAAATGGAGAAGAAAGATTTAAGAATCATATTCATGGGAACCCCGGAGTTTGCGGTGGAATCCCTCAAGCGCCTGGTAGAGGGCGGATATAACGTGGTGGCTGTGGTTACCCAGCCCGATAAGCCTGTGGGCAGACATCAGGACACGCTGCAGCCATCTCAGGTCAAGCAGTATGCGCTTTCGCAGGGCCTGCCAGTGTTGCAGCCGGTGAAGATGAAAGACCCTGAATTTGTGGAACAGTTGCGCAGCTATCAGGCCGATTTGCAGGTAGTAGTAGCCTTCCGCATGCTGCCGGAGGTGGTATGGGCGATGCCTAAGTATGGCACCTTCAATGTGCATGCCGCCCTGCTTCCACAGTATCGTGGTGCAGCCCCAATCAACTGGGCAGTGATCAACGGCGAGAAGGAGACGGGTGTCACCACCTTCTTCCTAGACCACGACATCGATACCGGTCGCATCATCATGCAGAAGCAATTCCCTATTCCGGAAGAAGCCAATGTGGAGTATGTATATGATGGCCTGATGCATCTGGGTGCCGAACTGGCACTGGAAACCATCGATGCCCTGATAGCAGCCGACGGCAACATTGCATCCATTGCCCAGGAAGAACTGATGGGCGAGGGCGTGGAGCTGAAATCAGCCCCAAAGATTTTCAAGGACACCTGTCGCATTGATTTCCACAAGCCAGCCAAGCAGGTTCACGATTTCGTGCGTGGTCTTTCGCCATATCCTGGAGCCTGGACGGAGATCAAGAAGAAGGCACCAGTGGTTATCTTTGAGGATACGGATGGCGAGATGCCAGAGGCTACGTCTCATCCTGCGCAGAAGAAGAGTGTGGAGAAGGTTCAGGTGTTGAAGATTTTCAAGACCCAGCAGTCTGAAGAACCTCGTGGCGCAGCACCAGTAGGTTCTTTGAGAATCTTCGAGAAGAAGTTACAGGTAGCGTGTCTTGATAATTGGCTCAACATCCAGGAGCTGCAGCTTTCGGGCAAGAAGCGCATGGATGCCGCCGCCTTCCTCAACGGCATGAAGGACATCGCCTATTACGAGTGCCAGAAGAGCCAGGAAGATAATTTTTAATTCATAGTAATCATAGTAATATGACCAGAGAAGAAGATATTAAGAATGCAGTGGAATGCATGCGAAAGGGTGGAGTGATTCTCTATCCTACAGATACCGTATGGGGCATCGGCTGTGATGCCACCAATCCGGAGGCTGTGAAGAAGGTGTACGAGATTAAGAAGCGTGATGATTCCAAGGCGCTGATTTGTCTCATTGATTCAGCTGACCGCATGGCGCGTTATTTCCGCAACGTGCCTCAGGTGGCGTGGGATTTCATTGATGCAGCGATGCCGGTGAAGCCTACCACCATCATCCTGGATGATGCCAATGGTGTGGCTCATAACCTGGTAGCCGAGGATGGCAGTCTGGCGATGCGAGTAACTTACGAGGAGTTCAGCAAGCAGCTCTGCTACCGTTTCCAGAAGCCTATCGTGAGCACGAGTGCCAATGTAAGTGGCGAGCCGGCAGCCCAGAACTACCGTGACATTTCCGAAGAGATTCTGAATGCCGTGGATTACGTATGCTGGACCCGTCGCCAGGAGCACAAGCCTCACCAGCCATCCAGCATCGTAAAGATTGCGAAGAATGGTGAAGTGAAAGTAATTAGATAAGGTTCCGCCAGGCGGATATAAAAAAAGAGGTGCGTCGCAAGTCTTTCTCTTGCAATGCACCTCAATTTTTTAACCTATAATGATGCTATCTTCTACAGATGGAAATCAATTTCCTTGAGCCATGCCTTGGTATCAAAGCAAGGACACTCCTTCTTGACACCAGGCAAATCGCGATGGCCCAGAATGGTGGTCTTGTAGATGCCGCCCTTGCCCACCAGAATCAGCATCGACTGGTTCACGTAGTGAGGATTCACCCATAGCTTCTGCACACTGGTATGGATGCCCTTCAGGTCCATCTTCATCCAGATGGAGTGCAGGATGTCGTCGCTCACATCGGTATACTTCCGGTACTTGGCATCCTTCACCATGCGGCTCATCACCTGATACTTGCCGGTAACCATGTTGTGAACGAACTCGTAGTTCTGATTGGTCAATGAATCTGGGTATATATTATATATTTAGGTTTGTTATTACATTTTCGTTTGCAAATATATGGCTTTTTTAGTAAACTTGTATGTGTAACTACTTTGCACCCTTATAGAAGTGAGTACTCACGTGGATACATCGCCAACACCCGTTAGGCGCTCGGCGGAAATAAACGCAAAAAAGAGGAAAGCAATTCTGCTTTCCTCTTTTTAAATGTTCAGGGTGGAAGGTGGGACTCGAACCCACGACATTCAGAACCACAATCTGACGCTCTAACCAACTGAACTACGTCCACCATTTGATTTTTTATGTTTGCTTAAAGAAATGTGGGTGGAAGGTGGGACTCGAACCCACGACATTCAGAACCACAATCTGACGCTCTAACCAACTGAACTACGTCCACCATTTTTTAAGCGAGTGCAAAGGTACGGAAAAAATTTGGTTCCACCAAATATTTCCGTACTTTTTTACATTTTTTTTATTTTGCAGGGCTGCTTGGAACTACAGGAGCTGCTTTTTCTGCTGCTGCAGGGGCTGCTTTCTCTGCACCGGCTGCTGCTGGAGCTGCCTTCTGAGCACCGGCTGCTGCATCCTTGCTGGCACCTGGCATAGCAGGAAGAGCGGTCTGCTCCTGGGTAGCACCCTCCATTACGCTGCTCTCGCCCACAGCCTGTGGAGCTACGTAAGCGCAAGCTACGCTGATTACTACCATCAGACCGGCAAGGGTCCATGTAATCTTTTCTACTACATCGGTGGTCTTGCGAACACCCATGATAGAGTTAGTTGAAGAGAAGTTAGATGCCAATCCACCTCCCTTTGACTCCTGGATCAGAACGATGAGTACCATCAAGATGGATACCAGGACGATCAATACTACAAATAATGTGTAAATCATTTTTTTAAAACTAGTTTTATTATTATTATTTATTTTCTTTTCTTTTTCAGATTACTGAATGCAAGTTCTATTTCTTCTTTTTCTCATTGAGCATCAGTTTTTCCAGGAAGCGGAGCTGGTCTACATAGAACGCACTCTTCTGTGGATGCTGCTTGTACAGGCGGTCAATAATCTGATAGGCCCGCTCGTACTTGCCCTGCTTGATGTAGATTCGGGCAAGGGTCTCCGTAAAGACACCACCGTTTTCAGAGGCAGCTTGGGTTTCGGAAGAGTCTGCTTCTGCAGTTTCCTTCTTCTCCTCCATCTCTTCCTTTTCCTCCTTTTCTTCCTTCTTCTCCATCATCTCGCTCTCCTGATCCTCCTCCTCCTTATCCTTGTGGAGCTTGAATCCGCCTTCTTCTATGAAGTCATCGATGAGGGCGATGGTTCTTGATGGCTGCTCGTGCTCGGTTTCCGTCTCTGTCTCCATCAGATAGGCCACGTAGTCAACGGCGGCATCGGCAGGGGTAGGCTTGCGCTTCTCTTCCGGTTCCTTCTCCCTTTCCTCTGCTTCGGTAGGGATGGAGTGGAGGAAGTGGTCGATGAGACTGCTGGTGCGGTCGCTCTTCGGCTTGCCTTCCACTGCTTCGTGGCGGTTTGTGTTCTGGCTCTTGAGCTGATAGTGGGCTGCCTCTACCATCTGGAAGATGACCTTGCGGTCGGAGATGTAGATGGCGGCACGGCGCAGTTCCTCGTCGAAGTTCGGGTCGTGGAGCAGGTACAGGTTCTGCAACATCAGAAGGCGAGCCGTCTGATAGTACGGATAGAGGGCCAGGAGGGCGCGCAAATCATAGAGCGTCTCCCGGTTCATTTCCTCAGGATGTTGTATCAATCTGTTTAGTTCCACGATATTATTAACTTTAAACTATAAACTATTAACTCGAAATTCTACTACCAGTTTGCCACTGTGGCGTTGAAGATCTGGTCAACCAGGTCTTTTACCATCTGCGTTACCAACTCTTCCTGCACAGAGGCGAGGCTCTGGGTGGTATCGTAGGTCTTGGCAGAGGTGAACTGGCGCTCGAAATCCTCGTTGTGGTTCTTGGTGTTGGTGAAGCGTACGTTCACCGTGATGCTCAGCTCGGTCTGGGCTGAATATCCCTCGGCACTCACCGACTTGTTGCGCTGTGAGTATTGGGTAATCTCGCCCTCTATCTTCAGGTCGCCATTGCGGCTCACCTGGCGGAGCTGGGTGTTGCTGGCAAACTTATCCTTCAGTTCGTTGTTGAACATCGGACCCATCGGACCCCATACATAGGAGCTGCGGATAGGGAAGTCGGCCAACTGGATGGTCTTGGTCGTGGTGTAGTTGATGCTGGCACCGTTGAACTTGTAGCTCACGGAGCAGGCTGCTGTGACACCCATCACCAGGACGATGCCTATTATATATATGTACGCGCGTAGATGCTTCATAAATTGTATTTTTTAATTCTTCTGTAGAGCGTTCTGTCGGAGATGCCCAGTTCCTCGGCCGCCTTCTTGCGGTTGCCATTGTTGCGTTCCAGGGCGCGCTCTATCATCTGTCGGCTCAGTTCATTGAGGTTGAGCGATTCGTTCTCGCTCTCATTCTCATTCTCCATGTCCTTGATTTCCTCTGCCTCGATATCCTCGGCATCCCGTCTTGGTTCGGCATAGATTCTGCCTTCCTGCAGATTGCCGAAATCGGAAGGGTAGTGAGGTTCAGGCATTCCCGAAACCGATGGGGATGTGATTCCCGAAACCGGTGTTGGCATTCCTGAAACCGATGGGGATGTGATTTCCGAAACCGATGCTGGCATTCCTGAAACCGATGGTACGCCTGAAACCGTGGCTGGAGGCATTCCTGAGATGTTTTTCGGATGGCTGAAGCCATTGGCTCCGCTGAGTCCCCGAGCTTCATCTAGCTGGTCGCGCAGCGATTTCATCTCTCTTCGCAGGTCGCTCACGTTGCCCCTGAGTTCGTAGAGAATCTTGTAGAGCATCTCGCGCTCGCTTTCGTAGCTATGCTGCTCGTTTCCGGCTTGCGGAATGGTGGCGAGCTGGGTAGTTTCCTCATCTCTTGGGATGAACTGCGAGAGGGTTTCGAGATTGATTTCCCTTTCCCGGCTCAGCACTGACATCTGTTCGGTGATGTTCTTGAGCTGTCGCACGTTGCCTGGCCACTTATATTTCAGCATGAGCGCCTTGGCATCCTCGGTGAGTGAAATCTTAGGCAATCGATATTTCTCAGCCATCTGCATTGCAAAGAGACGGAAGAGCAGGAGGATGTCGTTGCCACGTTCACGCAGCGGAGGCATCTGGATAGGGATGGTATTCAAGCGATAGTAGAGGTCTTCGCGGAATTTTCCCTCGCTCACTGCCTTGCGCATGTTTACGTTGGTGGCTGCCACAATTCTCACATCAGTCTTTCTGATTTCGGTGCCGCCCACACGGATGTATTCACCCGTTTCGAGCACACGCAGCAGTCGGGCTTGCGTCTGTATCGGCAGTTCACCCACCTCGTCGAGGAAGATGGTACCCTTGTTGGCGATGCCGAAATATCCTTCGCTTTCGCCGATGGCTCCGGTGAAGGAACCTTTCTCATGACCGAAGAGTTCGCTGTCGATAGTTCCCTCTGGGATACTGCCGCAGTTGATGGCGAAATATCTTTCGCGTCTTCTCGGCGAGTTATCGTGAATGACTCGTGGGATGATTTCCTTACCCACACCGCTCTCTCCGATGATAAGCACGGAAAGGTCGGTCGGTGCCACCTGCAGGGCGACATCGAGAGCACGGTTCAATCCGTCGCTATTTCCGACGATATTGTAGCGTTGTTTTATTTTCTGTAGTTCAGAATTATCCATTTAGCTGCCAAAATTACACATTTTTTTTGAATTAACTGCCTTTTTTGCCCAAAAAGTGGGTATAATAAGGTAGAAAATAGGCGAAAATGTGATATTTCGCCTATTCTCTACGTATTTCGAGCCTATTCTGCTGGTTGTGGAGCAGGCTGTTCTGCTGGCTTCTGGGGAGCTGGCTGCGCCTGCTTTTCGGCAGGATTAGGCTGCTGTGTCAACTTTTTGTCAGTCTGCTGGGCAGGCTGAGGGGCGTTGTTGTTGGCATTACCATTGTTGCCACCATTGTTATTGCCGTTGTTTCCCTTAGGGGCATTCTGCTCGTTGTTTCCCTTGGTGCCGTTCTGCTTGTTTCCGCCCTTTGGAGGAAATGGGGAAGGAACGTGCTTCTTTGGGATGGAGAAGCGAACCTTCTCGCTCTCGTCACGCTTCTCGTGGTAGAGCTTTGGCAACGGGTTCTGGTAAGTCTCTTCGCAGGTTTCGCGATGGCGGAAGGCATCGAGTGCCAGGAAGATGGCGTGGCGGAACGAGATGGCATCTGCCTCGTTGTAGCCTGCCATATAGTAGCATGGGGTGGTGTTGGCTGCTGTATGGATGATAGGGAGACCAGCGGTATAGAGCACGCCATCCTCGTTGAAGAGGGAGTGGAATGGTACGGCTGCCTGGTCGTGGTACATCGCCATGACGCCATCGAACTCGTTGTAGTATCCGTTGCCGAAGAAATCGTCGGCTGGGTAAGGACCGAATGCCTGGATGCCCTTCTCGGCGAGTGCATCGATGGCTGGGATGATGATGTTGCGCTCCTCGGTGCCGCAGCTCTGTTCCTCGTTGATGCTTGGGTTGAGGGCGAGCACAGCGATGCGTGGGTTGGTGAGGAGGAAGTCGCGCTTCAGGGTGTGCCAGAGCAGGGTGGTTTTCTCCACGATGCTTTCCTGGGTGATTGACTTGGCCACCTGGGTGAGTGGTGTCTTGCCGGTGACGGAGGCAATGCGCAGGTCGTCGCCTACGAGCAGGCTCAGGGCATGGCTGCCGTCGCCCAGACAGGTTTCGATGTAGTCTTTGTGATCCACGAAGGTGTAGCCTTCAATCTTGATGTTCTGACTGCTTACCGGGGCTGTGACGAGCACATCGTAGAGACCGTCGCGATAGTCGGTCATGGCACGGTCGAGTGCCTTGACTGCTGCTGCTCCTGATTCCGGAGTAGGCATACCCATATCCACCTTCACTTCCTCTTCTACGGCAGCGAGGAGGTTGATTCTTCCATCCTCAGCATCTTCAGCTTTCTGGATGATGGAGAACTGGGCTGGCAGGTTCATCGCCTTGCGATAGTAGGCTGCCACTTTTGGCGAGCCGTAGATGATAGGGGTGCAATACTCCAGCATCTCCGGTTCGTTGAATGCCTTAAAAATGAGTTCATATCCGATACCGTTGGTATCGCCGTGGGTGATAGCCACTTTGATTCTTTTGTTGTCCATGAAATTTTATTTTATAGTAGAAATCGCAGCTTCGAGCTGCTTGATTAATATTTTCTTTTTCATTTCGGGTGCATAGACAAAGGCGATGATGTAGAGGTTATTATGAATGCGACGCATCACATAAGGGCCTCCCATGGCATCCCCTTTCATCTCCCAGAGTCCTCTTTCTGAGAGATGAGGAATCACCATATACATGCTGTCGGTTTCACCCGGCATATTGGTTCGGAGAATGCTATCAATCAAAGCCTTGTCATTTACATGAAAAGCATTTGAATTCTTCATTCTTCGTTCTTCACTCTTCACTTTCCCTTTTCCTGCTCTTCGTTCTTCACTCTTCACTTTCATTACGAGCAGGTTCTGCATGCCCGAACTGGCGTTGTTCGAGATCCAGATGAAGTCTTTCGCCTTTTTGCTGGCGTTCATCGCTGCAGGAATCTTCATGTCGATTCCGAACATCTTTTTGATTTCGTCTTGCATCTCCCTGTTTTGTTTGCTGGGGTTACCGGAGATGATATCTGCCAGATGTTTCAGTTCCACTTCATCCACGATGTGGCGGAGTTTCTCGCCATTAAGCCTTTCCCGCAACTGCTGTGCCGATTGGGCGGTTATGCGAATGATATTCTGTGGCGCTGCATTCTCGTCGTGGTGAAGTGTGACGGAGAAATCCCGTTCTCCGATATTCACGACGATTCGGGTTCTTACGAGCAGATAGTTCCCCCGGGTCTTGCCCTTTTTCACCTGAATCAGTCGGCAGAGTGGTTCGGGTTGGGGCAGTCCTGTCACATCCTCCGTCAGCATCTTGGTCACGATGCTGTCGGTATCTCCCTCAAGCACCACCTCGTAAGGCATTCCCGTGCTTTTGGGCAGTTTCCCATTTCGTCCTCCTGTGCTGCAGCTTGCCAGGAAGAATAACAGGAGGCAGCCAGCAAGAAGAGTCTTTAAAGATTCTCTAACCATTTCTTTCCTGGTTTTGTATAAAGCCAAGCCAGAAAGCTAACTGCAATTACTAAGTAACCAGTCATTGTCAACGCTAAGTATTCCATATCTTGGTAAATCTTATTGCTTTTCTAACCACTTTTTTCCAGATTTTGTATATAGCCAACTGACGAGGGAAACGGCGGCAATGGCAAAAACCATTAATGTAAATGTGAATGTATCCATATTCACCTCCTTTCTTATCCCTTGCCATGCTTCTGTTCCTCATCCTCGTGCTGTCGGATTTCTCCAATCTTCTTCGAGGTGCTGAGCAAGCCGCAGGCGGCGTAGATGTCCTGGCCGCGGCTGGCACGGATGGTGGTGAAAACACCATGCTGGGTGAGGTAATCACGGAACTGCTCCATCTTTTCATCGTTCACACCCTGCAACGGGATGTCGGGAATCTGATGGAAACGGATGAGATTGAAACGGCAATCCAGACCCTTCACCAGCTTGATGATGGCCTTGGCATGCTGCATGCTGTCGTTCACTCCCTTGAACACGATGTACTCGAAACTCAGGCGGCGCTGATGGGAGAAATCGTAGTTCTTCAACAGCTCCACCACCTGCTCGATACTCATGCCCCTTTCGGCAGGCATCAGTTCGGCACGCTCCGATGGAATAGGGTCGTGCATCGAAATCGCTACATGGCACTCGCTCTCTTCCAGGAATCGCTTCAACTTGTTCTTCACGCCCACAGAACTTACCGTGATGCGCTTCGGACTCCACGCCCAACCGTAATCGGCGGTGAGAATCTCGGTGGCACGAAGCACATTGTCGAGATTATCCATCGGCTCGCCCTGTCCCATGAACACGATGTTGGTGAGCTTATCCACCTCAGGCAGCGAGTAAATCTGGTTCAGGATGTCACCGGCAGGCAAACTCCCCTCGAATCCCTGCTTTCCGGTCTGGCAGAAGAGGCAGTTCATCTTGCAGCCCACCTGCGAAGAGACGCAGAGCGTGGCGCGGTCCTTATCAGGAATATACACCGTTTCCACGAACTTTCCGCTTCGGGTAGGGAAGAGATACTTGATGGTACCATCCACAGAATGTTGTGCGTCAGAATATTCTGCGCATCCTATTTCGTATTCGGCAGCGAGTTTCGCACGGTTGGCCTTCGAGATGTTGGTCATCTCATCAATGCTCTTCACATGCTGCTCATAGAGCCACTTCGCCATCTGTCCGCCGGTGAAGGCAGGCATGCCGAGATCCTTAGCCACCTGCTTCAATTCGGCAAGTGTAAGGCCCAAAAGATATTTTTTTTCATTATTCATACTGCAAAGATAGTGTTTTTTGCCGAAAAAGTGTTATCTTTGCCACATATTTTAAGATAATAAGTTGAAATAAAGATAAAAATCATGGTTTCGAGCTCCCAAAAGGGGCGAAAAACAGAAAATAAGTAATAAAGAAATGAGAGAAAAAATAGACCTTTTCTTGCCATGTGAAGACCTGGAGGTGGCCCAAGAAGCACTCGGAGAACTTCATGACAACAAGACTGTTCAGCATATCAACCTGATGGTGAGCGCCGATTTCGCTGCCCACCACCAGGTGCCAGACGGCTGTACCTTCGTGGTTATCGACCGACTGGAGAGTAGCAACACCGTGGAGAGCATCGCCGAAAATGCCGATGCCGACTTCGTGATGATCTGCACCAAGACCACCCCTATCAGATGGGGCCTCTATGCCTTGGAGCGATTCCTGCGCACGGCGGATGATACCGCGGCGGTGATGGTTTACTCCGACCACTATTCGCTGGTGAAGGATGATGCATCTTCAGAAAAAGCATCTTCCGAAGTGGATGTATCTGATTCGGAAAAAGTATCTAGTAAACTGGAAAAGCATCCTGTGATTGATTATCAGCAGGGTAGTTTGCGAGATGACTTCGATTTCGGAAGCCTCTGGCTCGTCAAGGCGCAGGCGCTGCGCAACTATATCGCCCAGCAGGATAGACAGGAATATCAGTTTGCCGGTCTCTACGACCTGCGTCTCTATCTGAGCCGTGTGGGAGAGATTTTCCATCTGAATGAGTTCCTCTATACCGAGAACGAACTGGATAACAGAAAGAGTGGCGAAAAGCAGTTTGACTATGTGAACCCTAGAAACCGTGAGGTACAGATAGAGATGGAAAAGGCTTGTACCCAGCATCTTAACAAGGTGGGTGCCCTGGTAGATACCAGCTACTACCGTCTGCCTGATTTCGACGAACAGGAGTTTGAATACGAGGCTTCGGTGGTGATTCCGGTGTTTAACCGAGAGAAGACCATCGCCGATGCCGTGAAGAGTGCTTTGGCGCAGAAAACGGATTTCAAGTTTAACGTGATTGTGGTGAACAATCATTCTACGGATAAAACCGGAGAGATTCTAGATGAAATAGCAGATGACCGTTTGATTCAGATAGTTCCTGATAGAAAGGACCTGGGTATCGGCGGCTGCTGGAATGTAGCTATCAACAGCGACTATTGCGGAAAATTCGCCGTGCAGCTGGATAGCGACGACCTGTATTCATCTCCTGAAACCCTTCAGAAGATAGTGGATGCCTTCTACGAGCAGAAGGCGGCGATGATGATTGGCGCCTACCGCATGTGCGATTTCGACCTGAATATCCTGCCTCCGGGACTCATCGACCACAAGGAATGGACCGAGAATAACGGTTGCAACAACGCCTTGCGTATCAACGGCTTGGGAGCGCCACGTGCCTTCTTTACCCCGTTGGTACGACAGATGCAGTTCCCTAACACCAGCTATGGTGAGGATTATGCCCTGGGACTGGCTTTCTCTCGCCGCTATCGCATCGGCAGAATCTACGACGAGCTGTATCTCTGCCGTCGCTGGGGAGGCAATTCGGATGCCGCCCTGAGCATCGACAGGGTGAATGCCAACAATCTCTATAAAGACCGTCTGCGCACCATGGAGCTGATGGCCCGCAAGCAGATGATGCAGGGCAAGGCGGATATCATGGAAGACAGCAGCATCTCCAGATTCTTCAACCGACAGTTGGAGAAATGGGCTGATGCCCGCCATCGCTTCCGCGACCTGAAGCATGTGGAAACCCGCCAGCTCTCGGAGTTAATCAAGCTGCAGTGGAACCCTGCCCGCATCGTGAGCACGGGAGCCAAGATAGACAGGAAGACCCTGGGCGAGCGCCCTTGTTTCCTTTGCGACCGCAACCGACCAAAGGAGCAGATGTCGCAGCAGATAGATGAAAACTTCCATCTGCTGGTGAATCCGTTCCCAATCCTTCCGGTGCATTTCACCATTCCGGCCCGCAAGCATCAGTATCAGGCCATCTATCAGAACTATGGCGAGATGCATCGCTTCCTCTCGCTGCATAGCGAACTGATGGTGTTCTATAATGGTCCGAAGTGTGGTGCCTCTGCCCCAGATCATCTTCATTTCCAGGCGGGTACGAGCGGCATCCTGCCGTTGCAGGCCAACTGGCAGCGCCTTTCGCGCAATCTTACCGACATCATCTCTCTGAACGATGAAGAGAAGATAGCCGTGGTTCACGACTTCGTGGTTCCTGCCTTCGTCATCATCTCGAAGAGTGAGGAGAGCGACGAGATGCTTTTCCACCGTCTTTACAAAGCCATGCCGCTGCGTGGGGGAGAAACGGAACCGATGATGAACATCGTGGCTTGGAGAAAGGGCGATGAATTCATCTCGGTGGTGATTCCGAGAGAGAAGCATCGTCCGGAGGCTTACTTTGCCGATGGCGATGCCCAACTGATGGTTTCGCCTGGAGCCCTGGATATGTCGGGACTCATCATCACCCCAAGAGAGGAGGATTTCAGAAAACTGACCGATGAGCGTGCCGAGGCATTGCTGCAGGAATGCGGAGTGAGCCAGGAGAAGATGAACAGTATCGTAAGCAAACTGAAGGCGGCAAAGGAGGCAGAGGATTCCATTCTGGCTACATCTGCCCTATATAATAATGAGGAGGAACCAGAGGTTACCGTGGGCATCGTGAGTGCCCAGAAGGTGCATTTCTCGCTGAACAAGCCTTATCTGGCGAAGGGTGAAATCGTGATTGGCGAGCAGGAGGTGGAGTTCTTCGAGGGAGGTATCATGTGGAACGGCAATCTTTACAGTAAGCTCACCTTCCATCCGCAGAGCGACGATGCCTCGTTCTCTATCAGCGACGTGACCATCGGCGTGAAC
This sequence comes from Segatella copri, assembly GCF_051861805.1. Lineage (GTDB taxonomy): Bacteria > Bacteroidota > Bacteroidia > Bacteroidales > Bacteroidaceae > Prevotella > Prevotella copri_M. The sequence goes on from NZ_CP146520.1 coordinate 1,737,840, forward strand.
TTCCACTGGGAGCGCAAGGAGACGCAGACCTTCCTGGGTGCCCTCCGCTTCGTGGTGGAATCGGATAAAATCTATGCCATCAACGAACTGCCGGTGGAGCGTTATCTGGAGAGTGTAATCAGCAGTGAGATGAGTGCCACATCGAGCCTAGAACTGCTGAAGGCACATGCCGTGATTTCACGTTCGTGGCTGCTGGCGCAGATGCAGAAGCGCAGAGAGGTGGCTGAGAGCGGCAACAATTTCTTCTCGTTCACCAAGAAGGAGGATATGCTGATTCGCTGGTACGACCGTGAGGACCACACTCTCTTTGACGTTTGTGCCGATGACCACTGCCAGCGCTACCAGGGCATCACGAAGGAAACCTCGCCACATGTTGCCGAGGCTATCAGACTGACCCGTGGCCAGGTGTTGCTGGATGGCGGCGAGATTTGCGATGCCCGATTCTCGAAATGCTGCGGCGGAGTAACTGAGGAATTCCAATACTGCTGGGAGAATACGCCGAAGAACTATCTCACGGCAGTGAGAGACATCGCCTTGGGAATATCGGGAACAGAAAAGGCCCCTCTTCCTAATCTTACCAATGAGGATGAGGCAGAGAAGTGGATCCGCTTCAATCCGCCTGCTTTCTGCAACACGCAGGATAAGAAAATCCTCTCGGAGGTGCTGAACGATTACGACCAGGAGACCGTGGATTTCTATCGCTGGAAGGTGACCCTGACCCAGGAGAAGCTGCAGCAGCTCATCGCCGACAAGCTGAAGATGGACTTCGGTGCCATCCTCGACATGAAGGCGGTGGAAAGAGGAACGAGCGGCCGTATCAGCAAGCTGCAGATTATCGGAACCGAGAAGACCTTCACCATCGGTAAGGAACTGGAAATCCGCCGTGCCCTGAGCGACTCTCATCTTCTGAGCTCTGCCTTCGTGGTAGATAAATATGATGCAGATGAAAACGGTGTTCCGCAGCGCTTCGAACTGATTGGCGCCGGATGGGGACACGGAGTAGGACTCTGCCAGATTGGTGCTGCCGTGATGGGCGAGGAGGGCTATCTCTATGATGCCATCCTGCTGCACTACTATCAGGGAGCAGAAATCAAGAAACTTTATCAATAATGTAGTAAGATGGTAACAAAGAAAAATAGTAGGAATCCATGGGCTTGGATTCCGACCCTCTATTTTGCAGAAGGACTGCCCAACGTCATTGTGACCGCCCTCTCTGTGGTGATGTATATGCAGTTGGGTCTCACCGATGCCGAGGTGGGTCTCTATACAGGATGGCTTGCCCTGCCTTGGGTAATCAAGCCCCTGTGGAGCCCGTTCATCGACCTGCTGAAGACCAAGCGCTGGTGGGTGCTCACCATGCAGGCACTCATTGGAGCCGCCCTTGCCGGCATCGCCTTCTCGCTGCCTACTGCCTTCTGGTTCCAGGCAACGATGTGCTTCTTCTTCCTCATCGCCTTCTGCAGCGCCACCCACGATATTTCGGCGGATGGTTTTTATATGATAGAATTGGATGAGCATACGCAGACCAAGTTTGTGGGACTGCGAAACACCTTCTATCGCCTCGCCATCATCTTTGTGAATGGTTTCCTGGTGATGCTGGCAGGTGTGCTCCAGGTGATGTTCCGCAACCAGATACGCTTCTCGTGGGCGCTTATCTTCTACGGATTGGCGGGCATCTTCATCGGACTGTGGCTCTATCACAGCCGGTTTATGCCGCGTCCTAAGGAGGATGTGCAGACGGATAGAACGGTGGGTGAAGTGGCGCACGAACTGACGAACATGTTCCGTACCTTCTTCGTGAAGTTCAGGGTGGGGGAAACCATCTGCGTGATGCTCTTCCTGCTGCTCTATCGCTTCCCGGAAGCACTCCTGAATACGATGACCAAGACCTTTATCCTTCGTCCTAATTCGCAGGGCGGACTGGGCTTGTCGCCGCAGGAATATGGTTTTGCCAATGGTACTGTGGGACTGATAGGCTTGCTGCTGGGTGGCATCATCGGCGGTATTCTGGTGAGCCGCGACGGTATGAAGAAATGGCTCTGGCCGATGGTTTGCGCCATCACCCTGCCGGATGTGGTTTACATCTATCTGAGTTATTCGCTGAACAGCGATATTATCGTGGTATCGAGCTGTCTTTTCGTAGAGCAGTTTGGCTATGGTCTCGGCTTCACGGTTCTTACCCTTTATATGCTGTTCTATAGCCAGGGCAAGTTCAAGACATCCCATTATTCCATCTGCACGGGCATCTCCTATCTGGGTTTAATGTTGCCAGGCATGGTTTCTGGCTATCTGAAAGATATGGTAGGCTATCGCTTGTTCTTCATCATCGTGATGGCATGCTGCGCCATCACCTTCCTGGTTACTGCCTTCCTGAAAATAGATCCGGAGTTCGGAAAGAAGGAGAAGGAGATCAAGGAGGAAATAGAAGAGGAAGAAATGGAAGTGATAGAATAGATTGAATAGTAAATCTATATATAGATAGGTGAAAATCTGAGAAAAGGTCGTTGGGTATTGTTCCAACGACCTTTTATTGTTAAAGTAATTATTCCCCGATAATCGTTGCGATGAGGTGTCGGCTTCCGCCTCCCTCTCTGAATTCGCAGAGGTAAATCCCCTGCCATGTACCAAGGTTCAATCTGCCATTGGTAATAGGAATGGTGAGCGATACACCTACCATACTCGATTTGGCATGCGCCGACATATCCGTAGGTCCTTCATCCTGGTGCAGGTATCTTGGGTCGCCATCCGGAACCAGTCTTTCGAAGATACCCTTCAAATCATGTCTCACATCAGGGTCGAAGTTCTCGTTCAGCGACAATCCGCAACTGGTATGTCTTACGAAGAGGTTCAGAATCCCCGTCTTAGGCAGCTCCGGCAAGTTCCTCATCACCTCATTGGTTACGAGGTGAAACCCGCGAGGAAGCGGGCGCAATGAAAATTCTACTTGCTGTATCATATTCTTCTTTTTGTTTATATTCTTATACTTTATACTTCTATCTTTATACTTCTATCTTTATACTTTATAATTCCTTTTTCAGCCATTCACCGAAGAACTTATCGTACAGTTCGTAAGTTCCATCCGTCTCTGTAACAAAATCTTTCTCCAATAATCCCTTGATACCACCTTGTACAAAACTGGCGGAAGGAAGATTGTGTTTCTTGATGAATGCCGATGACATGATGTTTTGAGCCTTGCCAGCGTTGCAGATGGCAATGAGAAGTTCCTTTTGCTTAGCTGGCAACTGAAAGAGAAGTGCTTCGTATGCAAAAGCACTCTCGTCTATAATCGAGTTGAGCGCCAGTTCCATCATTTTATCATCAGCCAGTTCCATCATCTTGTCATCAGCCTTTTCTGTGAGCGAGAAAATCTTATTGAGCATTCTTTGCAGATACCAGGTGATGCCATCAAAACGGTCGTATATCTGATAAATGGTTTCTCGTTTGATAAACTTCTGTCTTTCCTCGAAAAGTCGAGTAGCGAAGTCTGCATATACCTCTCTATCAATAGCTTTCAGCGTTTTGATAGAGGTGCTCAGATAGAAAGGACGGGCATGACTCAAGAACATTTCCGACATCATGTTGCGTTGGGATCCGGCAAAGATGAAACTGGCATTATGGCAGTGCTGGATGTAGGTGCGCAGTATGGCTTCCACATTCGCTTCTCTATAGCTGCTGATAGTTTGAAATTCATCAATGGCCACGATGCAAGGCTTATCAGCGCTCTCCAGATAATGGAAAATTTCATCGAGCGTTGTGGTTGGACTGGTGATTTCTCCCAAATCTACTCCCCACGAAGGCACGCCATTCATGTCGAAGCTGATGGACGAACGGAGTGAGTGGAGGCAGTTAAGAAAATGTTCCACTACTTTGGTGCCTTTAGGTTTCAGACTTTGCAGAATACTTCTGCCTAGTTCCTGAATGAAATCGGCTAGGGTTTTCGTGGCATAAATATCTACAAGAAATGTATAGTATTTATCCTTGATTTCTTCTTGGGCATAGACGTGTTGCACCAACCCTGTCTTGCCGATTCTTCTAGGTGCAATCAGGGTGATATTATTGCCATTCTTGATTTCTCTTATCAAGTCGATGGTTTCCTTTTCTCTATCACAGAAGTAAGCGTCGGATATGTATCCTCGCAGAATAAACGGATTCTCTATCATTTTATATTATCTTCTTTATTATCTTCTTTATTGTCTTTGAATAGTCTTATATCTTTCTGATAATCATTGTGCAAAGATAATTATAATTTTATTATTATGATACTATTATAATGCAAATATAGGAAAGTTTAACCATTTAAGGGTATCTCCTTCAATCAAGTCGATAATATCTCTTCTAATCAAGTCGGGTATTTCCTTGCTATTTGCTACCCCGAAAAATCTTCTTCTTTAGAAGAAGGAAAAATACAGGAAAAATAATCCCGAAAAAATTTGGTGGTTTCAAAATAATGATGTACTTTTGCACCCGAAATCAAGCATTATGAGTTGCCCAGTTGCGGCACACCAACCGAGTTTCGCATAGAGATAACCACGGTGGTAAAAGAATGTGTAAGTGTTTAACAACTTAAAATAATTATCTTTATGAATCCAAATTCAGATTTAAAGAACAAAAAGAACAATGAGAGTGTAATGGCAGCTAATGCCGAGTCTTCAATAATTAAGGCAGTTTATGCCGAGTCTTCAACTGTTGATGCAGGCTATGCCGAGTCAAGAATTTCAGAGTATGCAGCCCGTTTTGCCGCATACAGCGATGAGCGTTTGAAGCAGACCGTGGATCACGAGCGCAAGGTTCGTGGTTGGGGCAGCGAGCGCAGTTACTTCCTCGCCGCCCTGCGAGGTGAGTGCGAGAAGCGAGACTTTGATTACTGCTGGAAGTAAGGAAATGTTTCCCACTGATTTCACAGATTTACACAGATTTCACAGATTTTCGGATTTCACAAATCTTTCCGTTTTGTAGGATAGATTTGTGAAATCTGAGAAACAATGAATTCTTCTCGATATGAATTAAGCCCCATCCGAGTAAATCTGTGTAAATCTGTGAAATCTGTGGGAGCTTATGACTTGAATTCCTTCTCGTAGATGACTTCGTCAAACAGTCTTTTATGATTATTCTGTCTCCAGCTCCAGCAATATTCTCTTAGCTTCCAGTCCTCCAGCAAAGCCAGTCAAGGAACGATTACTGCCGATAACGCGATGGCAGGGAATGAAAATGCTGATGCCATTAGCTCCGATGGCGCTTGCCACGGCTCTTGTGCCATTGGAGTTACCCATACTTATGGCTATTTCCTTATAGCTTCTTGTTTCTCCGTAAGGTATATCGAGCAATGCACTCCATACTTTTTTCTGAAAATCGGTTCCTATAGGATGCAACGGAATATCGAATGTCTTGCGGTTGCCGGTGAAATATTCATTCAGCTGCTTCTTGGCCAGTTCCAGGATAGGGGATGTTTCAATCTTGAACTCAGCCTTCATATACCGCGAAACCCGAAGCTTATTGCGCCCTGCACATGGCATTTCATTCCAATCACAAAGACACAAATCATCACCCACAGATGCCAGAATTAACTCTCCGCAGGGCGAGTTGTAATATTGGATGTTTATTTGCTGCATTTTATCAAATACGATTAAACGGAATCTTTATTACTTGAATTCGTCAACGAAAGGTTGGAGGTTTCCTCCTTTTGGTGAATTATGGTCTTCGAGGATGGCAAAAGCAATGAGCTTATATTTGTTTTTGAATTCCGTCTCATCTATCACTTCATGGAATAATTGGGCGATGCTGCGAGGAGGATTGCGGAAAGCTCCACAGCCAAAGGCTCCAAGTACGATGCTGTCATGACCATGCAGCAATCCAATTCTCAATATCGTTCGCATCTTATTCTTAGTAATCTCGGCATCTCTTTTGCCCATGTTTCCATTTTCATCCTGTAGTGGGTGATTGATGGCTGGCACGGCTACGAACGACATATAATAAGGATTGTCGAGCAGAGCGAAATCGTGCTTGGCTCCAGCTCTGAATACAGTGGCTTTAGGAACATAGATGCCACCAAAAGGAATGGCGATCGGATACTGGTATTTGCTTTTCTCTAGTCCATATTCTTCTGCATAAGAGGCATAGCGGTACATGGAAAGGAAGAGGTTGGTGCAGCGGAAGAGACTTTCCTCCTGAGCCCTGCTGCCATTCAATACACCACCGCCAGGGTTGCGACGGCTGGCAAGGTTGAGCACCACCGGATTGTAACCTTCTTGCTGTAATTGATGTCCGCAATGTATGCTGTCATCATTCTCTACAATGATCTTTGTTCCTCCCTCTATGGTAGGTATGCTTGTGGCATCTAAAGCCTTGGTATAGAATCTACTACCCTTGAGCATGGGTTCATTGTCCAAGAGTTCCACTTCCTCCCCATTCACAGAAGTATAGTTTCCCTCCTGCACGATATCTATGGTTTGCTGATATACATCAGCCAGTTGTCTTCTGTCGTTAATCATATTTGTATAATTTTACGTTCTTTCACCGCAAAAATACGATTAATCTTTCAATACACCAAATATTTCTTTTAGAAAAATGAATTTATTTCGATATTTCTTAGTATAATTGCTGAAAGATGAGTTGAAATATGGTAAAATAGTTTAGATTTATGGAATTGGAAGAGATCAGCAAAATCTTCTCCGTTAAGGATATTTTGCACCGTTATGGAAGTGGATAATCGGGTGTTATTGATGGCTATGTTTCATTGCATGTATAGAAAAAGTTTTTCTAATTTAATGCCATTTCTACCACGCTGAAGTATAAGTGGTTGATATATAGTAAGTAACGCGTGGCAATAAGACGTGTTTTTATTGCCACGTGTTGCCACTTATTGCCACGCCTTGTTTTTGCTTATTCTTCTGTAATTAGCATAGAATCAAGTAGTTGTCTGATTTGTGGTAATAAAACAGGTATATCTTTTTCTATGATGTTCAAAAGCTGTTTTGGCTTAATTGTATAGTATCCAGGCCCCGAAACATGCCTAAAACCATAGTTTTTCTCTCATAAATCAATATTTTATCTCGGTTTGCTGATTTTGATGCAAAAGGAAGAAGGTCAATCCGCTTCTATTTTGATCCTGTTCCCAAAGCTAGAGGAATGTGCCCCGATACATTGCCCAATTGTGCCCGAGGTGTTGGGCACTTTTGACCGCTGGCTTTGGTTATATTTCCTCGTAATTACGGGCATGTTTCCTCGTACTTATGGGCATTGTGGTTTAACGATTTTGGTTGACCACTTTTTATCTTATTTATAAGACGAGTTGACTCGGTTAATACTTATTTATAAAACCAGTTGACTAGTTAAAACTTAGTCATATTTTTTGTTGACTAGTTTTTCTCTTAGTCATATTTTTTGTTGCCACTCATGTTTCATGCAAAAACATGTTGGGGGATAATCCTGAGCGTAGCTTCCTTGGTAAGTTTGGGTTGGGCTCGATGCCCAACTCAAACTTTATACGTTGGTGGCTTAAACCATCACGTAGTTCCTTGGTGGGTGCAAAGATACTAATTTTCTTTTATTTTACCTTAGCTTTTATTGCTTTTTCTCTATAGCTTACCCATTTTTTGTTGATTTCACCCATCTTTTTAGCTGCTTCACGTGGAGTTAGTCCATCAAGGCTCATATGAGGACGCTCTTCATTGTAGAAGTTTATAGCAAGAATCACAGCTTTTTGAACTTCACTAATACTTGCAAACGACATGCCTTTCAGTAACTCATTCTTGATGGTACTGTTCACTCTTTCTGCTACAGCGTTGTCCTTAGGATTTCCGCTTTCCGTCATGCTGATTTTGATGTCATACTTTTTAAGCAAATCCGTATAAGCAAAGCTAGCATACTGGACACCACGGTCAGAGTGATGAATTAGTTGGCTAAGATCATGTCCATCATAATGCTTTAGTGCCATTTTAAGTGCCTCGATGGCATAGATAGCCTCCAATGTTGGAGCCACACTATAGCCAACGATTTCCTTTGTGTAGTAATCGGTAATAAGGGCAAGGTAGCAGAACTTATATTCTCCACTCTCTGGATCGAGGAAGTATGGAATATAAGTTATATCGCTGACAACCAGCTGACAAGGACGTGTTGGCAGTAAGTCTTTGACGATGTTTGGATACAAAGGAAGGTCATGGGTGGAGTCTGTTGTCTTCACCCTACGCTTTACCTTTCTAACCTTCAAATTGTATTTTTCGACTATGTCGTAAAAGCGGTTGTAGCCAACACTTCTTGATGCCCCAAATTGCTTCTGATACATAATCCAAAGTTTGTTGCCGCCAATCCCCGGATCTTTCTTGCGAATATCTTTTATGAACTCCACTACAAAGGCTTCCTGGGCTATTTTTACCATATCACTATCTCCATGCTTGTAATAGGCCTGCTTTGTAACACCAAGTAAACGACACATAGGGGCAACAGGATACTTTCTGTTGTCCCTAGCGTGAAGCCTATTTGCTACTTGGTGCCAGCTTTTTTTAAGTCTATACCATATACTTCCTTGCCAAAAGCGACCATTTCCTCATAGAAGTCCGCACGAAGACGCTCTGTCTTAAGCTGCTTCTTCAATTCTGCTATCTCCTTGACCAAATCTTTGTAGTCTGATGGAGTGATTTCCTTACCTTGCTTCTTCATCTTTTCTGCCAATTCTGGATTTTCGGCTTCAAAGGTACGAATTTTACGCCAAACTGTAGAGCGACCTATACACAATTTAACAGAAATCTCTTGTTGTGTTAGGTGCTCAAGGGTGTACAGACGGTACACTTCCTTGGTAAGTTCGACATCTTTCAATGTTGCTTCTAATGATTCTTTCATGTAATTGAAACTTTAGGAGTCAACCATATTTATAAAAAGACACATGTTTACCCGTAGCGACGGGCAAATATTTGTGATGCTTCTCTTGACTTTTCCTGATTTCAGTCGACACTTTTTTACTTTATAAACTAGAAAGGTAGACACTTTCATTTTTATAAAAATGAAATAGTAGACACTCCTTATTTTTTGTTCCTATTTTTATAGACACAATAAAAAGAATCGTACTATTTTTGTAGTCACTACTCTTCCACTGGACTTACCGAACCCAGACTTGCTCTTTTGGTAAAGTAGGGAGCCCCTCGATGGGGCTTCCTACTTTTTCGGATTACTGGATTATACCATTTCCAATATCTTATCCAGTATCCCCACATAATAGAAGGGAAGATTGATGAGGCGGAAGGGATGACCTGTAGGAGATACCACTTCGTCTATGCTATATTCACCTGGCCAAATGCGGATGGCAATGCTTGGGGCATCAGGCTGAGACATGAAGGAGTGGAGGGAGCGAAGATGGGCATTTGTGCCAGACTTCACTTCTATCGGGAGAATCTGTGAGTGATGTTGCCAAACGAAATCTACCTCTGCTGAAGATCCCTTTTTGTCTCTTACCCAAAAGTATTGCTCGTTGCGGAAGTTGCGATCCAAAACAATACGCAGCTCTTGGGCTACGATTTGTTCCGCAGCATGCCCCTTCCATACATCCAAGAGGGAATTGCCTTGCAGATATTCTGTCTGAATGTCAACGGAGAAATTCATGATGCCCGTATCTACCCATACTAGCTTGGGTTGTCTTGCTATGGCTGGTACAGCTGGGGCTTTCACTGATGTGACGGGATAGTCCAAATTGAGCAGGAATGCTTTCTGCATCACTTCCAAAGCCTCATGTACCTCCTTGCTTGTGTAGTTGCTGCCTCCAAATCGAGCGAAGGTAATAGTTTGTCCTGCCTCTGCCCAGCCATGTGTAAGCAGATGGCGGATAACCTTTACTTGGTTTTCATTACGAGCATATTTTTCTACATCTTCATTGTAGCCATCAAGCAGTGAACGGTAGATAGGGGCTAACTTGGTCAGGTTATGAGTCTTAGCATATTCCACTAGGGCTTCAGGCATACCACCTATCAAGGTGTAATGGTTGAAATGGTTCAGTAACATCTCGTGATATAAAGGTGATACGCTGACTTCTTTCACCATTTGTGCCAATTGGTCTTCACCTATAGCATCGAGATATTCCAGGAAGGAGCATGGACGGAGGGATAGATAATCCACTCTTCCCACTGGGAAAGAGATGCGCTGCTTGATGAGGGTTTGAAGTCTGGAACCTGCTGCTATGATGTGCAACCAGGGCATCTCTTCATAGAAGTATCTCAGCAGACCAACTGCTTTTGGTTCGTTTTGTATCTCATCAATAAAAAGTAGAGTACGCTTACGTTCATCTACCTCGATTTTCTTCTTGAGGCAGATGTATTGATATATCTCTTTTACATTGTCTGATTTGGTAAAGATTTCTGCATCTGAGCTTCGTTCTAGATTCAGTTTGATATATACATCGTATTTCTTACCCAATTCATTGACCAATGTTGTCTTTCCAACTTGTCTTGCGCCTCGTAAAACCAATGGCTTCCTGTTGTCTCTTTCACTCCATTTCTGGAGTTCTTCTGTTAATTGTCTATATATCATAACGTTTTCTTCTCTTTAAGTTATGCTGCAAAGTTACTCTTTTTTCCCAAAACATAGGCAAAAATATAGTGAAACTTTCCTAAAACATAGGTAAAAATATAGTGAAATTTTCCTAAAACATAGGCAACTGATATGAAAATCTTCCTAAAGTATAGGCATAATATAAATAAAACTTTCCTAAAGCATAGGCAACAAACGCAGAAATTTGCCTAAAATATAGGCAAACTCCTGCGGAAAACTACACTTTTCAATATAAAATAGGGGTGAAATAACACACTTTTCTATATCAGCTGCCCCTTCTCTAGAAGTCGCAAGGCAGGGCGGAGAGCTGCTGCATGATGGTCTTTGCCATACGGGAGTGGCCGGCATCATTAGGATGAAGACGGTCGGTGGCTGGCTTGTTGAACATCTGGGCACCAGCATCGTAAAGAGGGAAGAGACCGGAAAGGGAGTTGAGGTCGATGACTGGTACTGCCCATACATTGCCTGCCTCCTTGATAGCCTTCACGTATTCATCGAAGAAGATGCCACGAACGTTCTCAAACATCTCATCTGGCTGAATGTTCTTGTCGCTGCTTCCAAAGTAAGCACGATGGATAGGAGTCATCACCACAATTTGCTTGGTAGGATACATCTGCTTCAACTTCGACATGGCTATGTTGATGCGACCTTTCAAGGTGTTCCCATCCATGGCAAAATGACGGTGGCGACGCTGAACCATTTCGCTTGGCTTGTGAAGGGCTACTCTTACGCTGTCGAAAGTCTCCGTGTACCATTCGCCGATAGGCACACCGTTGTTGTAATCGTTCGTACCCATAAAGATGAGAATTGCATCGAAATCATCACCATGCTCTTTCTGAAGTAGATCAGCCTGTCGGGGAATATCGTTCCACTGTCTGCCGCTTACACCATAAACGTAGGGGGTAATGCCGAGCCAATCCTGCAGGAATCCCCAGTATTTCACCTTCGATGCCTTGATTCTTGGATCGGTGATGGAGTCGCCGAAGTAAGCCACCTTCTTTCCTTTCCAGGGATGCTGAAGGTTCTTGAAAGCCTTTTCCTTTTCGGCGATTTCTTTCTTGCTCATTGCCTTCTGGGCGAAGGCTGGCATGGTTGGCATCGCCAAGGTCAAGGCGAGTGCCAGAGTAATCATTGTCTGTTTCTTCATTGCTAGTTTGTTTTGAATTCTTTTTATAAGTGCAAAGTTACGGCTAATTTCTTAAACAAAGCTACATTTTTTGTTCAAATATCGGTGTTTTTCTGCATTTTTTTGTAATTTTGCAGCCGCAAATATAAATAAGTACATAAATAGGCATATTAAAAGGCATATAAATTAAGGTATATAAAATAAGGTATTAAGAAGGATGACTGTAAGTTTGAGTAATATGAATAGTTTGAGCAATTTGGGAGATTTAACCCGTAAGCGAGTGGCTGTTGCAGCTTATTATTTTGTGCCGGGCGTGGTGTTTGCCAGTTGGGCAAGCCGCATTCCGGATGTAAAGCAGATGTTGCACTTGAGCAACGGACAGTTGGGATCGGTGCTTTTCGCCATTCCTATCGGTCAGCTTCTGATGATGGCTTTCTCGGGTGTCTTGGTGAGCAGGTTTGGCAGCAAGAGGATGCTTGCCTTATCTGAAATTCTCTATGCATTGGTGCTCTTCTGCATAGGAAGCAGCACTACGGTTTTCAATCTGATATTGAGTCTGATGGCTTTCGGAATGATGGCGAATCTGATGAACATTGCTACCAATACTCAGGCTTGCCTGGTGGAAAAGATGTATGGGCGCAACATCATGTCTTCATTTCATGGCTTGTGGAGTTTGGGCGGATTCTCGGGCGGTATCATCGGAGCCGTCTTTGCCAATACCCTGCTTCCGATAGAGGTTCACTTTGGAGCCATCCTGGCGATGAGTCTTCTTATCATCGCCATCGGATTCCGTTTTCTTGTAGATGATGCTACGGCGAAGGCAGAAGAGGAGGATGTGCCGAAGTTCTCTTTCAAGACCATCGACCCGATTCTTTTTCTCCTGGGATTGATGGGATTTGCCGGCATGTTCTGTGAAGGAACTGTTTACGATTGGAGTGGTGTGTATTTCTCATCTGTAGTAAAACCCGATGAGGCTTTTATCCGTGCGGGCTATGTGGCTGGCATGGGAGCGATGACTCTGGGCAGATTCATGGCCGATGGTTTCGTAACGAAATACGGACCATCCAAGGTGTTGAAGGTTTGTGGTGGTTTGATTGTGGGTGGTTTGTGGCTGGCAGCTGCCTTGCCTTATCTGATTCCTGCCACCTTGGGCTTCCTGCTGGTAGGTTTCGGCATCTCTTCATCGGTTCCTATCTGTTACAGTATCGCCGGAAAACTCGGAACCATCAAGGCTAGCATTGCCATCACCATCGTTTCGAGCATCAGTTTCTTCGGTTTCCTGGTAGGCCCACCGGTTATCGGATGGCTTGCTGAAGCCACCGGTCTCCGCAAAGCCATCAGCATTGCCGCCTGCCTGGGCTTGATGATTGCGTTTGTTGCCGCAAAGGTTGGAAAGAGAATATCTTGAATGAGATGAATATCTTGAAAACAAGATGAATATCTGAATAAAATACAAAAAACCGTGGATGCTCCATGCATCCACGGTTTTTTGTTATCAATAAAATAAGCAAGGAATATTGCTGATAATAATTGGTATGGATTCTATTGTGACCGAAAAAACAACGAAAAACAATGAATAAGAAGAATATCTATGTTTATTGTACAAAATTATAGGTAAATATTGCTTTAAAATTTGTAATTTTGCCCACAAATAACAAAAACTCTATAAAATAACAAAAACACTATAAATGGAAATGAAGACTAAAACATTATTTGCAGCGATGTCGTTCCTGACAATTTGCTCGATGGTTGCCCAGGCACAGATTCCGCAGCAATCTATCCGATGGGATAAGCATAGCCTCATCTTCGATGGTAAGCGAGTGGTGCCGGTGATGGGTGAGGTGCATTATTCCCGAATCCCTCAGAATGAGTGGAGAGAGGAAGTGAGAAAGATGAAGGAGGGTGGCGTTACCATGATTGCTGCCTATGTGTTCTGGAACCATGTGGAGGAAGTAGAAGGTGTGTTCAACTGGAGTGGACAGCGCAATCTTCGTGGTTTCCTTGAGGTATGTAAACAGGAAGAGATGCCGGTGGTTCTCCGACTGGGCCCTTTCTGCCATGGCGAGGTTCGCAATGGTGGCATACCAGACTGGATGTTTACCAAGGGATGCAAGATGAGAGAGGAGAATACCACTTTCCTGAAATATGCAACCGAACTTTATCGTCAGATTTATTCGCAGATGCAGGGGTTACAATGGAAAGATGGTGGTCCGGTAGTTGCGGCACAGTTTGATAATGAATATCGTGGCAGGGGTAGTTATCTGATGGCGCTGAAGAAGATAGCCCAGCAGATAGGTTTCGATTTGCCTTTCTATACCCGTACTGGATGGCCTGAACTGAAAACGCCGGTGCCTTTCGGCGAGATGCTTCCGCTTTATGGCGACTATGCCGATGGTTTCTGGGAGCGCAGCCTGAAGGAGACTGCTGGTAATTACTACAAGGCTTTCAACTTCAAGGCTTTCCGAAGTAGTACGGCAATCGCTACCGAACAGCTTGGCAAACAAGAGGCGAAGATCAACAAGGGGGATGAAGCCTATCCTTATTTCACCTGCGAACTGGGTGGAGGTATGATGACTTCCTATCATCGCCGTCCGTATATTTATCCTGAAGATGCGTATTCTCTGGCTATCATCAAGTTGGGTAGCGGAAGCAATCTTCTTGGATATTATATGTATCATGGCGGAACCAATCCTACTGCGATGATGCCGGGTAATCTGGACGATGGTAGTGCGGTTTATCTGAATGAAAATCAGCGTACTCAGGCTACCAATTATAATGATATGCCGGTAAAGACGTATGATTTCCAGGCTCCATTGGGTGAATTCGGACAGAAGAATCCTCATTATTTCATGCTCCGCAAACTGCATCTCTTTATGCATGATTATGCAGAAGTACTGGCTCCGATGGAGTCTAGCTTCCCATGCAGTCAGGATATAGAGAAGGGCGATGATTCGCATCTTCGCTGGTCGCTTCGTTCTAAAGATAAGAGCGGTTTTGTTTTCATTAATAACTATGAACGATTGCAGCAGTTGTCTGCCAAGAAGAATGTGCAGTTTGATGTCTGCGGAATGAAGTTTCCTCAGCGTCCGATGACAGTTCCTGCCGGTGCGATGTGCATCTTCCCGGTAAATATCGATGGCATCCGATACGCTACGGCACAGTTGATAGCCAAGCGGGATGGAAAGATTTATCTGGAACAGATCAAGGGTATTCCTACCGAGATTGCTGTAAATGGAAAGGTGCTGAAGAATGTGAAGGCGAAGGGTATCGCCAAGCCGGTTTATAAGAACATCTATCTTGTAGATTCCAAGACGGCGGAACATCTGTTCCTGCAGGAGGAAGGAAAATCAATGATGTTACTGGCTCCTTCTTTCAAGAAAATCAAGGAGGCAGAGGGCGTTCGCAAGATAACTATGGGTGTGCAGAAAGTGGCAGAAGAACCGTCTGATGCCGACTTCAAGAAGGCTGCGGTTTATCAGCTAAATCTTTCGCCTGAAATGCTGCAGGGACGAAATCTCCTGAAAATCCAATATCGTGGCGATTGTGCCCGACTTTATTGCAATGGCAAACTGGTGTCTGATAATTTCTATAATGGCCGTCCGTTCCTGATGGGATTGTGGCGCCTGCCTGCCGATTGCCAGAAGTTGGAACTCCGCATTCTTCCTTTGCAGAAGGATATGCCGGTTTATTTCCCTCGCGAAGCAGATGTGGCGAAGGAGGGAGAAGAACTTGTGAAATTGGAAATCATCAACGACGCATTATAAATGCGACGTATTATTCAATATTATTCAATAATAAATGATTTAACAATAAATGATTCAACCATCAATGAGAAATATTGTATTGATAATGGGCTTGATGGCTTGTACTTCCTTGCAGGCACAGAGCATCAGCTCTAATAACAGAATAGACCTCTCGGGGCAATGGCGATTCTCGCAGGGAGATGCGCCTACCTATGAGGATGTAGTTAAGTTGCCGGGATCGATGCTCACCAACGGCAAGGGTAATGATGTCTGTACCCATACGCAATGGACAGGAAGTCTTTATGATTCTTCCTTCTATTTCAATCCTTATATGGAGAAATATCGCCAGGAGGAAGTGCTGGCAAATGGGAAGCATCGCATCAAGGGAACCATGAAGTTTCCTTTCTTCCTCACCCCAGAGAAGCATTACATCGGCAATGCGTGGTATCGCAAATCGGTGTTTGTGCCTAAGGAGTGGAAGAAGCAGCGCATTATCCTCTATCTGGAACGTCCTCATATAGAGACTTCGGTTTATATCAACGGCAAGTTGGCGGGCAGGGATTCTTCGCTGAGTGTGCCTCATGAGTTTGATGTTACACCTTATATTATATATGGCAAGGATAATGAAATCAGCATCAAGGTGTATAATGGCATAGAAAATGTATGCGTGGGTCAGGATTCGCATAGCGTAACCGACCAGACCCAGGGCAACTGGAATGGTATCATCGGCAAAATGGAATTGCAGGCGCATCAGCAGCAGTATATCCGCAACCTGCAGGTTTATCCTGATGTAAAGGGAAAGCAGATTAAGGTGGTGATGGATGTGACGGGGGATGCCCGGAAGGCTGATTTCCAGTTTGATGTAAGTGGCGTCAAGCATTCGTTTTCTAAAATAAAGAGAGAAAGTGATGGAAAATTCTCCGTCATTATTCCGATGGGCGAGGATATCAGGCTTTGGGATGAATTCCATCCGAATCTTTATACCCTGACTGCTACGATGGGCAAGGAATCTATCAGTACCACCTTTGGTATGAGCGAGATCTCCATCGAAGGCCGACAGTTTTATATGAACGGCAAGAAGATTTGGATGCGAGGAACGGTGGGCAACTGCTGTTTCCCGGAAACCGGTTATCCGCCAACCGATGAGGCTTCGTGGCTCCGTATCTTCAGAAAATGCAAGGAGTATGGACTCAATATGATGCGATTCCATTCCTATTGTCCTCCCGAGGCAGCTTTCTCGGCAGCTGATCAGGTGGGAATCTATCTTCAGCCCGAAGGTCCATCTTGGCCAAATCATGGTGTAAAGTTGGGCAATGGCATGACCATCGACCATTATTTGATGCAGGAAACCCAGCGAATGGTTGAGAAATATGGCAATCATCCTAGCTTCTGTATGCTTGCTGCGGGCAATGAACCTGCGGGAAACTGGGTGAAATGGGTTGGCAACTTTGTGGAAGAATGGAAGAAAACAGGCGATAAACGACGTGTATATTGTGGTGCATCCGTTGGTGGCGGTTGGGCTTGGGACCCGAAGAGCGAGTATCATGTAAAGGGTGGTGCGCGCGGATTGGATTGGGACAAGAAGGCTCCGCAATCGGAAGACAACTTCGATGGGGATATGGTTCGTGTGGTTCAGAAGGGAAGAACGCCGATTACCTTTGATGTGAACGAGCCTAGAGTGACCCACGAGATGGGACAGTGGTGCGCCTTCCCAGATTTCAAGGAGATTTCGCAATACACGGGAGCCTATAAGGCCCGCAACTTCGAGATCTTTTCTGATTTGCTGAGAGATAACGGAATGGCGAGCCAGGCAGAGAAGTTCCTTCATGCCAGCGGCAAGTTGCAGACCCTGGCATATAAGTATGATTTGGAGCGCAACCTGCGAACCAAGGATTATGCGGGCTTCCAGTTGCTGGGCTTGAATGATTATAGCGGACAGGGTACTGCTCTTGTGGGCGTATTGAATGTGCATTGGAAGGAAAAGGGATATTGTGATGCCAAGGATTGGACGGAGTTCTGTTCGCCAATCGTTCCTCTGGCTAAGTTCCCGAGATTCGTTTTCTCTTCAGAAAACAAGGTGCAGGTTCCTGTGGAACTCTATAATGCCTATCATGAGCCGTTGCAGAATGCGGAGGTTACATACGAGGTGAAGGACGAAAATCAGCAGGTTTTGGCTTCCGGAAAATTAGGAAAGTCTTCGCTTCCAGGTAATTCGCTTGCTGATAATCAGAATTCGCTTCCTGTGGGTAAGAACATCGGTTTAGGCAATGTATCCCTGGATTTCCCTCATCTCCATATTCCGTCTCCATCGCAAATGGTCTTGGAGATTCAGGTGAAGTCTTCCAATGCTCCTGTAGCCCGTAACCATTGGGATTTCTGGGTGTATCCATCTCAGATAGAGATGCCGAATACCAAGGCGCTTAAGGATATCTATATTGCTGATAGTCTGGATGCCAAGGCGCAGAAGGTGTTGCAGAAGGGTGGCAAGGTGCTGCTTCTGGCTGCCGGAAAGGTGAAGATGGGCGAAGATGTGAAGCAAACCTATCTGCCGGTGTTCTGGAATACCAGTTGGTTTAAGATGCGTCCGCCTCATACCACGGGTGCTACCATCGACAAGGCTCATCCGCTCTTCAGCAATTTCCCTACGGATGACTGGGCAAACCTGAACTGGTGGGAACTGCTGAACAAGGCGCAGGTGATGAATCTCCGTGACTTCCCGAAGGATTATCAGCCGGCCATCCAGCCGATAGATACCTGGCACGTGAGCCGAAAACTCGGTATGATGGTTGAAGCCAAGGTGGGTAGAGGCAAGCTTCTTATGACTACGATGGATGTAACCAGCGACTTGGAACATCGCCTGGTGGCAAACCAGATGCGTTATGCCATCCTGAAGTATATGATGAGCGAGGATTTTCAACCGGCAATGGAGGTGGATAAGCAGGTGATTGAAAATCTCTTCACGAAATCGGCGCCAGCCGTGAATATGTTTACCAAGGATTCTCCAGATGAGTTAAAGCCGAAACTTAAATAAAAAATGAGTTGAAGCTAAAGTTCAAATAAAAAAAAGAATATCCTGTGTGCCAAGAAAAGGCATACAGGATATTCTTTTTTTATTTGATATATGTTCCTGATGTTTTAGATGAACAAACTTCCTATTTGGAAGACCAGGGCTGATACTACCCATGCCAATAGCGTGGTGTAGCCTGCGGCAAAGCCTGCCCATTTCCAACTGCCCGTCTCGCCCTTGATGGCTGCTATCGTGGCGATGCAAGGGAAGTAGAGCAATACGAAGAGGAGGAAGCAATAGGCGGTGAGCGTTGCCTTGGATGCTGCCTCGGCATCGCTGTAACCGTAGGTCTTCTTCAAATCAGAAGTCATCTGCTTCTTCAAAACCTCGTATTTTCCGTCTTCATCGTTGTAATCCTGATCGTCAGAGAAACTGTCGTTGTTGCTGTAGAGTACACCCATCGTTGAGGCTACAATCTCCTTGGCACCCACACCGGATACCAAGCCCACATCCAGTTTCCAGTCGAAACCCTGTGGGGTAAAGATAGGCTCGATGGTCTTACCGATTCTGCCGATATAGCTCTGCTCCTGCTGAGCCTGGTTGTCAAGTTCCTCATTGTGAGGGAAGTAGCCCAAAGCCCAGACGATGATACTTGCCACGAGGATGATGCCACCCATCTTCTTCAGATACTGCTTACCCTTTTCCCAGGTATGGCGGCCTATCGCCTTCCAGGTAGGGAAGCGGTAAGGAGGCAGCTCCATCACGAATGGGGTATCTTCGCCCTTCACCACGAAACTGGCAAAGATGCGGCTCAATATCACGGCAAGGAAGATGCCGATGAGATAGAGCGATACCATGATGAGTGAACGGTATTGGATGGCAAAGAACGTTCCGATGACCATGATGTAGATTGGCAGACGAGCCGAACAGCTCATCAATGGCAATATCAGCATCGTAATCAGACGGGAACGGTGACTCTCGATGGTTCTCGTTGCCATTACCGCAGGTACGTTACATCCGAATCCCATAATCAGCGGGATGAATGACTTGCCATGCAGCCCCATCTTGTGCATCAGCTTATCCATGATGAAGGCGGCACGAGCCATATATCCCGAATCCTCCATGTAAGAGATGAAGAAATACAGAATGAGAATCTGTGGTAGGAACACAATCACGGCGCCTACACCACCAATCACACCATCTACCAGCATATCCTTTACGGGTCCGTCTGGCATCGTATTGCTGATGAACTCGCCCAGCCATGCCACGCCGTCCTCAATCCATCCCTTAGGAATCTCGCCCAGAACGAAGGTGGCTGAGAACATGATGAACAGCAGGAGGACGAAGATAGGGAAGCCTACATATTTATTGGTCAGGATGCTGTCGATGAGGTGGGTTACCTGATAGGTATCCTTTGCCTTGCCCGGTTCATAGCCTGCTTCCTGCAATGCACCATGAATGAAACCGTATTTGGCATCCATGATGGCGGTTTCGCTATCTTCCAGTGTCTCTTCCTTTACACGCTTGGCTGCCTCGTCACGGGCTGCAAAGATTTCCTTGGCCGATTTCAGTTGACTTACGTATTCCTCGGCGTGCTTATCATTCTCCAACAGCTTGATAGAGAGGTAACGGGTGGAGTAGCGCTGGCGGATGGAATCATCTGCCTTCAGATATTTCTGGATATGTTCGATGCCGTGCTCTATCTCATGTCCGTGGTTGATGTGGATATGGCGATAGTGAGCGCTGGAATCTTCCTTGCCTTCGTAGAGTTCGATGATGGTCTCGAAGAGCTTATCCACGCCTCGACCATTGGTGAAGACGGTAGGAATCATCGAGATACCGAAGAGTTCGCCCAGCTTGTCGTAGTCGATGTTATCGCCACGTTTTTCGGTTTCATCAAACATGTTGAGGGCACAGACCATGCGGATGTGCATGTCTATCAACTGGGTGGTGAGATAGAGGTTGCGCTCCAGGTTGCTGGTGTCGATGACGTTGATGACGATATCCGGCGTATGCTCAATGAGCTGCTTGCGCACATAAAGCTCTTCCGGAGAGTAGGCAGAAAGGGAATAGGTGCCCGGCAAATCTACCAGGTTGAAGTGATAGCCGTTGTATTCGGCTTCGCCCACCTTGGCATCCACGGTTACGCCGCTGTAGTTGCCCACACGTTCGTGAGCACCCGATGCGAAGTTGAACAATGAAGTCTTTCCGCAGTTTGGATTTCCCACCAGTGCCACGTTGATGACGCGGTGGAGTCTTTCTGCTTCCTGTTCTGCCAAGGCTTCGTTGCTGGCAGAGTCTTTTCTTTCAGCCACGAGCATCTTGTCGCCGAGCGCCTGCTCGTTGCTATCGCTGGAATCTACTACTTTAGAGTCAATTACCTGCTGGCGGTCTTCTTCTTCCGCCTTGCAGAGTTTTGCATCATGCTTGGCCTCATCAATGGAAACCACCTCGATATGGTCAGCTTCGCTGTGTCGGAGTGACACCTCGTAACCCATAATCTTGTATTTCACTGGGTCCTGGAGTGGGGCGTTCAGGAGCACATCTACCTTCTTGCCCTTGATGAATCCCATCTCGATGACTCTCTTGCGGAATCCACCGTGACCGGATACCTTGACGATGACTCCACTTTCACCTGTTTTAAGTTCTGATAATTTCATATATCTTTCCTCTTTATCTTTTTATCTTTCTTAATCTTTCCTTCTTAATCTTTCCTTCTTAATCTTTCCTTCTTGATCTTTCTTTCTTGATCTTTTCAACTGCAAAATTACGAATAATTTTTTGCAACTCGGTAGCAATGATGTTATTTATAAAAAAAATACCTAGAAATGATGAGAGTATCATCAAATCTAGGTATTCTTATCATTATTTATAGTGAGTCATCTTTTATGCCTGCAAGTTTCTGCCGTGGCAGTTCTTGAACTTCTTGCCGCTGCCGCATGGACATGGATCGTTAGGACGAGGCATGCGCTCGGCGCGGTATGGAGTGCGGTTTACCTCGGCGTTTTCGCGGGTATCCTGGTTGGCTGCTGCCTCCTGAGCTGCACGCTCGGCATCAAGGTCAACTTTGCTCTCTACGTAGTTCTGCTGGGTGTGCTGCTCTGGTGCTGCCTCCTGTACAGGCTGCTCCTGCTCCATTACTGGAATCTGGCCACGCATCAGGA
This sequence comes from Segatella copri, assembly GCF_051861805.1. Classification (GTDB taxonomy): domain Bacteria; phylum Bacteroidota; class Bacteroidia; order Bacteroidales; family Bacteroidaceae; genus Prevotella; species Prevotella copri_M. The sequence goes on from NZ_CP146520.1 coordinate 1,759,413, forward strand.
TGCTGGCGATACGGTCGTACATGTCGTTGATCATGCCATCCCAGATCTTGGCACTCTCCAGCTTGAAGATCAGCAATGGATCCTTCTGCTCGTAGCTGGCGTTCTGTACAGAGTGACGAAGTTCGTCGAGCTTGCGGAGGTTCTCCTTCCAGTCGTCATCGATCATCTGGAGAACAACGTTCTTCTCGAATTCCTTTACTACGCTCTTAGCCTCGCTATCGTAAGCCTCCTTCAGGTTGCATGCAATGTTGTACATGCGCTTGCCGTCGGTGATAGGCACCATGATGCGCTCGTACATAGCACCCTGGTTCTCATATACCTGCTTGATGATAGGCATGGCTGTGGCCTGGATGCGGTCGGTCTTGCGCTTGAAGGCAGCCATCGCCTCCTGGAAGGCACGCTCAGCCAAATCCTCACGTCTGCCGTTCTCGTACTCATCCTCGTTGAATGGAATCTCCATGGCGAGCACCTTCAGGAACTCTTCCTTGGCACCTGTGAAGTCGTTGTTGTTGACGATATTCAATACGCGGTCCCAGATGATGTTGGCGATATCCATGCCGATACGCTCACCCATCAGGGCGTGGCGACGCTTCTCGTAGATAACGGTACGCTGACGGTTCATCACGTCATCATACTCCAAGAGGTGCTTACGGATACCGAAGTTGTTCTCTTCTACCTTGCGCTGGGCACGCTCGATGCTCTTGCTGATCATTGGGCTTTCGATACGCTCACCATCCTCGAAACCGAGACGGTCCATTACCTTGGCGATACGCTCTGAAGCGAACAGACGCATCAGCTTATCCTCCAATGATACGTAGAATACTGAAGAACCCGGGTCACCCTGACGACCGGCACGACCACGGAGCTGACGGTCAACACGACGGCTCTCATGACGCTCTGTACCGATGATGGCGAGACCACCTGCTGCCTTTACCTCAGGAGTCAGCTTGATATCGGTACCACGACCTGCCATGTTGGTAGCGATGGTTACGGCACCCTTGCCATTTACTGAGCGACCTGCCTCGGCTACAATCTGAGCCTCCTGCTGGTGCAACTTGGCGTTCAATACGTTATGAGGAATGTTGCGCATCTTCAACATCTTGCTCAACAACTCAGAAATCTCCACAGATGTGGTACCTACCAATACTGGGCGGCCTGCATTACGTGTCTCCTCGATTTCGTCGATAACGGCACGATACTTCTCGCGGGCTGTCTTATATACACGGTCATCCAAGTCCTTACGCAGGATAGGACGGTTGGTAGGAATCTCCACTACATCCAGTTTGTAGATGTCCCAGAACTCACCTGCCTCTGTGCTAGCTGTACCGGTCATACCGGCGAGCTTGTGATACATACGGAAGTAGTTCTGAAGTGTGATGGTAGCGAAGGTCTGGGTAGCAGCCTCCACCTTTACATGCTCCTTAGCCTCAACAGCCTGGTGCAAGCCATCGCTCCAGCGGCGACCCTCCATGATACGACCAGTCTGCTCATCCACGATCTTCACCTGACCGTCCATGACAACATACTCGTCGTCCTTATTAAACATGGTGTAAGCCTTCAAGAGCTGCTGCAAGGTGTGAACACGCTCGCTCTGTACGCCATAGTAAGCCATCATCTCGTCCTTCATATCCAGACGCTCCTGGTCTGTGATATCGGTGCGAGCCTCCAGGGCACTCATTTCTGTTGTGATATCAGGCAACACGAAGAGTTTCTTATCGTTCACCTGCTTAGCCAACCACTCTGTACCCTTATCGGTCAGGTCGGCTGAGTTCAACTTCTCATCTACTACGAAGTAAAGAGGCTCCACTGCCTTAGGCATCTCACGGTTGTTGTTTGCCATGTAGAACTCCTCGGTCTTCAACAGACCAGCCTTGATACCTTCCTCAGAGAGGTACTTGATCAATGGCTTGTTCTTAGGCAGCGCCTTGTATGAACGGTAGAGAGAGAGGAAACCTTCCTCAAGCATCTGCTGGTTCTTGTTCTTTGTTCCCTCAGTAATCTTCTGCTTAGCCTCGGCGAGCAACTCGGTGGCCTGCTTGCGCTGTACCTCGTAAAGCTTCTCTACCAATGGCTGGTACTGCTCGAACATCTGGTCGTCGCCCTTTGGAATAGGACCAGAGATAATCAATGGTGTACGGGCATCATCAATCAACACGGAGTCAACCTCATCGACGATGGCGTAGTTGTGCTGGCGCTGTACCAAATCGCTAGGGTTGGTAGCCATGTTGTCACGCAGGTAGTCGAAACCGAACTCGTTGTTGGTACCGAAGGTGATATCTGCCATGTATGCCTTGCGACGTGCATCAGAGTTAGGACGATGCTTGTCGATGCAATCTACTGAGAGACCGTGGAACATGTAGAGAGGACCCATCCACTCTGAGTCACGCTTTGCCAGATAGTCGTTCACGGTTACTACGTGAACACCATTGCCAGTCAGTGCGTTCAGGAAGATAGGAGTTGTACCTACGAGGGTCTTACCCTCACCGGTAGCCATCTCGGCAATCTTACCCTGATGCAGAACGACACCACCGAAGAGCTGGACGTCGTAGTGGATCATTTCCCACTTCATATCGTTGCCGCCGGCTGTCCAGTGATTGTGATAGATAGCCTTGTCGCCATCGATGGTAACGAAATCGTTCTTTGGATCAGAAGCCAACTCGCGGTCGAAGTCGGTGGCTGTAACTACAGTCTCCTCGTTCTCAGCGAAACGGCGGGCTGTATCCTTAACGATAGCGAACACCTGAGGCAACACCTCGTTGAGGGCGATTTCATACTTGTCGAGAGCTTCCTGCTCCAACTTGTCAATCTGGTTGAAGATACCTTCACGCTCATCGATAGGAGTGTCCTCGATCTTAGCCTTGAGTTCGGCAATCTTAGCCTTTTCCTCTTTAGCGTACTCTTGTACGTACTTCTGGATTTCCTTTGTTTTTGCACGGAGTTCGTCATTGCTCAAGGCATTCATCTTAGGATATTCTGCCTTGACTTTCTCTACGATTGGCTGGATCAACTTCATATCGCGAGTTGACTTGTTGCCAAACAATGACTGAAGAATTTTGTTGAAGTTCATTGTTATATTTATTTTTTATTATTATTCGATGTATGATATAGGAGTTAAAGGAGTTAAGGAGTTAAAGGAGCTAAGACAAATGTGGGCTGTCAGTCCTTTTTCCTCTTCTGCTTTTTCCTATTGTTTGTTTACTAGTTTGCAAAAATACAAAAAATATCTGTAAATCTGCAATATTTTACCAATTATTGCCCTTTCTGGCTGCATTTCTTGCTAGTTTTGCTGTCAGAAAGCATATAATCAGCAGTTAGGACCTCGAATAACAATGCTCCCGTATGGTGCCTTGTACTTATGCGCCACCACGGGATAAAAACAAATATGTGGATGTGATTCTGTCAGAATGTCAGCCTGAACGGCTGGAAGGGTAGCCGACTGGAGATAATGGTAGCGCTCTGCGATGCTTTCATCCTCGGCGGCTTGTTTGATTACCTTCAGAACATAGAGGATGTCCTCCTCCAATGCCTTCGCCTCCGGTTGCTGGATGAATTCATCGTAGGATATATCCGTGAGCGCAAACTTCAGCGCCTGCTGATAAGTCTGCGCCTCCATGCCGGTTGCCGCCAGGACAACCAAAAGGGCTGTGATATATCTGTTTACTAACATTATCTTATTCTTTATTTATTTATCTTATTCTTGATTCTTTTTCTTCTTTCTGAATTTCGTGATGATACGATGCTGTATCTTCAAGTTATTGGCACTTAAGTCCAACATGGTTGACTTGAACGCGTATCTTACGAGCAAAGAGAGTGCCAAAGTTACCATGCCCTCTGCGTAGGTCTGCCATATCTGCATGAAAAGTGACACGACAAGGCAGATTCCCCATACTTCATAATACCAATAGAGCTTGCCCTGGCGCATCTTCTGGATGGTCTTCCATACGAAGATGAGGTTGAATGGGTTCAATATCAGCATCTGAAAGTTCACCTGCACGGTAGGGTGCTGAGAGAACAGCATGGCGAAGAGGATGAGTCCAGGCAATCCGGTGAGGATGAGCAGGAAGGCATCCAGCACCCAGAAATTCTTCTTCCTTTTCCATTCGAAAACGCTGAGTGCGATGATGATGACCGCCAGCGTGATGAATACTAGGGTAGGGGTGATGGCTTCTGCTTCTGCCACTTTCTGGGTAGGAGGTATCAGATAGCAGGTGGAATCCACCAGCATGAGGTATCCGTCTTTTCTGATGAGGTGGTTCACCTCTGCATTGCCCGCCGTGTCGTTGATGAAGTCTTTTCTTCCTTCGGTGGCGAAGTCTTTGCTCAGATTATCTGGCAGGAACTCCCATTCGCGCTGGGTGAGGTCTCTGTCTGACAGGTAGCCCAGCAGCAGGTCGTTGCCGAATCTTGCCCAGCGGTGGTTGCCGTTGAGCTTATGGATTTCCTCGCGGTAAGTTGACTGTGCATCGGTGTCCTTGAAGTTGGTGTTGCAGTAACCGATGTTGGTAATCACCATTTCGCGGGCACGGGTGGTACAGTTGTCGAAGAAGAAATTGTAGCGGTAGGTACGGTTTTCCGGCTGTGCATTCTCTTCGATGGCATGTAGCACCTTCAGTTTCTCCTCTCTCGACAGATGGAGACGCTGCTGGCGCACCCATCTTCCCTCGGCACTGTACTCTGCCATGAAATCGGTCATCGGATAGATGCCGATCTGGTAATCGGTGAGTCCGAAGACGAAGCGGAGGATGAAATAGCCTTGCCTGAAGCTGAACATGCCCCAGTTCACGGCCACGTCGCTGCCATGCGCCTTGTCCTGGATGCGCAGAGCCGAATGCCCATAGTACGACCACACCTCCTCACCTGGTCCGCAGGTGAGGAGCGAAATATCCACAGAGTCGAGCCATGCGGTGGCTTCCTCATTGACACGACTGTTCTGCACAGAAATATCAGGAGCATTGTAGCCTGAAAAATCCTGTGCTGTCACAATAGTAGTTAAATTGGTTAAAATAACTGCTAAAATGACCCGAAATATATGCTTAAAACGTTTCACGATGCAAAAATAACTTATTATTTTCAATTATCCTTCTTTTTTCTAGATTTTTTTTAATACTTTTGCACTCTGAATGTATTTTTTACTGATTTATATATAAATGAGAAAGATTATCTTAGCAGCCCTTATGTTGGGTTCGACTCTTATGGTTAATGCCCAAAGTGGTACTAATTCTCCATACAGCCAGTATGGTTTAGGCGTGTTGTCTGACCAAACTTCGGGCTTCAACCGTGGTATGAATGGTGTTGGTCTTGGTTTTCATGAGCACAACCAGGTGAACTACCTCAACCCTGCTTCCTACTCTGCCATCGACTCCATGACGTTCATCCTGGATGCGGGCATTTCGGGTCAGGTTACCAACTTCAACGAGAATGGTGTGAAGAAGAATGCCAATAACTCTAATCTTGAGTATGTGGTAGGTGGATTCCGCCTGCTGCGTCATGTGGGTATGAGTTTCGGAATCATCCCTTTTACCAATGTGGGCTATGATTATTCTACCAGTGGTTATGTGAACAAGGAAGATAAGGATGTAACCTATAGCAATACTTATAGCGGAGAGGGTGGCTTGCACCAGGTTTATCTGGGTGCGGGCTGGTCGCCTGTCAAGGGCTTGGCTGTGGGTGCCAACATCGGTTATCTCTGGGGTAGCATCAACAAGACGGTGCAGAACGCTTATAGTAACAGCTATTATAAGTCGCTCTATCGCACTTATGGCACCAGTGTTCATAACTACAAGCTCGACTTGGGTGTTCAGTATACCCAGAAGATTTCAAAGAAGGATGAGTTGACCCTGGGCTTGACTTATACGCCTGGTCATAATCTGCATGCCGATGCCGACATGAACATCATCTCTTCCAATGCGCAGACCAGTACTTCTGATACCTTGGCATTCAGCATCAACAATGCGTATGAGTTGCCAACCATGATGGGTGCCGGTTTGATGTGGAATCACAATCACCAGTGGAAGGTGGGCTTTGACTATACCTTGCAGAAGTGGGGTAGCCTGGGTTATCCTACCTACGATGCCAAGAACAATGAGCCTTGGGCTTTGCGCGATGGCATTTATATGGACCGCAGCAAGTTCAACCTCGGTTTCCAGTATTGCTATGCCGAGAATGGCCGCGCTTCTTTCCTGAAGCGTGTTCACTATCGTGCCGGTGTAAGCTATGCTACTCCTTATTATAAGGTGAATGGCGTGGATGGACCGAAGGAGATTTCTGTGAGTGCCGGTTTTGGTATTCCTATCATGAATGGCTACAACAACCGTTCGCAGCTCAACATCAGTGGCCAGTGGGTGAAGAGTTCTGCCAAGGATCTCATCAAGGAGAATTCTTTCCGCATCAACATTGGTTTCACATTCAACGAGGATTGGTTTAAGAAGTGGAAGATGCAGTAATCTTTCTCTCCAAATAGAGAGGATTCTGCAGTCTCCTATATATATAATAATGTATAAGATTAAAAATTTCATAGTAATAGGCGCATTTCTGTCCTTGGTCTTGGCGGCTTGCCAGGATCAGGTAGAGCATACTGCGCCTGCTATTTATGCCAAGGACTCGGTGGCTATGATGACTTCCTATGGTGTGAACACGCTCATCAGCGATTCGGGAGTCATTAAATATCGCATCGTGACGGAACGCTGGGAGGTGAATACCAACCGCAATCCGTCCAGATGGATTTTCGATAAGGGTATGTTGCTCGAACAGTTTGACGAGAAGTTTCATATCAATAGCTATATCCAGTGTGATACAGCCTATTACTTTGACCAGCAGCGGGTTTGGAAGTTGTATGGACGCGTGCGCATTCTGACCAAGGATGGCCTTCGCTTCACCAGCGAACAGCTTACTTGGGATGAGAACAAGCACGAACTTTCCAGCAACGTGTTCAGTAAACTTGTTACACCAGAGCGTACCCTTCAGGGTTCACATTTCTGGAGTGACGAGAAGATGACCCGTTATTTTGTAAGTAATACCAAGGGTAGTTTCGTGAAGGAAGACTTTGGTGGTGGCAGTAGCGAGGGTGGTACATCTTCTGCATCTTCTTCTGATTCTACGGCTGCGCCAATCCGTCAGCAGGCTACTCCTCAAAGAGCTAATACGACTATCCCTGTCATGCACTGATAGGGGTGGTCGTCTGTTTGTTTATAGATAATATTCTGAGTTCTAATTGATTAATTATCATGGAAGAAGTTGATATAAGTCTGATTGTCGGCATCCTGGTCACGATGGTGTTTTCTGCATTCTTCAGCGGAATGGAAATAGCCTTCGTTTCCTCCAACCGTATGTTGGCGGAGATGGATAAGGAGAAGAACGGACTTTGCCAGCGACTCTTGTCGCGGTTTTATAATCATCCGAACGGATTCGTGAGTACCATGCTGGTGGGCAACAACATCGCCCTCGTAGTATATGGTATCCTCTTTGCCCGTTTGTTTGATAATACCCTTTTTGCGGGGTTGGATGATGGGGGTAGGGTGACTGCCGATACCATCCTGTCTACGCTTGTCGTGTTGTTCACCGGCGAGTTCTTGCCTAAGACGCTGTTCAAGGCGAACCCTAACCGCCTATTGACCATCTTCAGTCCGATAGCGTATCTGTGCTATGTCATCTTGTGGCCTATCAGCAAGTTCAGTACTTTTCTGAGCAAGTGTCTGCTCCGTCTGCTAGGTATGAAGATGGAGAGTGAAGAGGGAGATGAAGGATTCTCGAAGGTGGATTTGGATTATCTGGTGCAGTCGAGCATCGACAATGCTACCAATGATGACGAGATTAATGATGAGGTGAAGATTTTCCAGAATGCCTTGGATTTCTCAGATACCAAGGTGCGCGACTGTATGGTTCCTAGAACCGAGATACAGGCAGTTGAGATGGAGACATCCTTGGAGGAACTGCGCCAGAAATTCATCGAGAGCGGTAATTCCAAGATTATCGTTTATGAGGAAGATATCGACCACATCGTGGGATACATCCACAGTTCTGAACTTTTCCATAATCCCAAGCGATGGCAGGATCATATCCGCACCATGCCTTTCGTGCCGGAAACCATGCAGGCACAAAAACTGATGCAGACCTTCCTGCAGCAGAAGAAGTCGCTGGGTGTCGTGGTGGATGAGTTTGGCGGAACCAGCGGTTTGGTAAGTCTCGAAGATATTGTGGAAGAGATCTTTGGCGACATCGAGGACGAGCACGATTCGGCTAAGTATGTGGCAAAGAAGACCGATGATGGTGATTACCTCTTGTCGGCCCGATTAGAGATAGATAAGATAAACGATATGTTTGATCTGGATCTTCCTGAGAGCGATGAGTATATGACTTTGGGTGGCTTGATTCTGCATGAATATCAGAGTTTCCCAAAGCTCAATGAAGTGATTAAAATTAACAACTTTGAGTTCAAGATAATTAAGTCAACATCGCGTAAGATAGAGCTTGTGAAACTCCACATCATCAAATAGTTGAATGAGAAAAGGGAATTTTTCGACTTTTTTAGGCTTATAGCCAAAAAAGATACGGAAAAATTCCCTTTTCTCGTATTATTTTTGTATTTTTGCAGTCAATTGGCTACTCGCTGCAAAAGTAGCTATATTCAAACATGGAAAAAATAAAATAATAATAATAATTAAAACGTAATGGCAGCATTAGGAACAATTAGAAAAAGAGGCGTGATACTGGTATGTATCATCAGTTTCGGCCTTTTCGCCTTCATTGCCGAGGAAGCTTTCCGCTCTTGCGATTCTGCAAAGAACAATGAGCGCCAGCAGATCGGTGAAGTTTATGGCGAGAAAATCAGCGTGCAGGATTTCCAGAAGCTCGTTGATGAGTACACAGAGGTTATTAAAATGCAACAAGGTCAGGAGAATCTTCCTGAGGAGCAGATGAATCAGGTGAAAGACATGGTATGGAACTCATACGTGCAGAACGCCATCATCGCTGAGGAAGCTGGCAAGTTGGGGCTTACAGTTACTGACGCAGAACTTCAGGATATCTTGAAGACAGGTACTAACCCAATGCTTCAGCAGACTCCTTTCGTAAACCAGCAGACTGGCCGCTTCGATGCTTCTGCATTGCAGAAGTTCCTGGCAGACTACAAGGCCCAGAAGGCTAACCCATCTGCTAACCCTCAGATGTTGGATCAGTATAACAAGATTTTCAACTACTGGTCATTCATCGAGAAGACTCTTCGTCAGCAGACATTGGCTCAGAAGTATCAGTCTCTCTTGGCTCATTGCTTCATCTCTAACCCAGTAGAGGCTAAGATGGCATTCAAGGAGGAGAACGAGGAGAGCCAGATTCAGTTGGCTGCTTTCCCTTACTCTGATATCCAGGACGACAAGGTGAAGGTAGAGGAGAGTGACTTGAAGGCTAAGTATGAAGAGCTCAAGCCTCGTTTCAAGCAGCCTGTTGAGAGCCGCGACATCAAGTATGTGGATATCGAGGTGAAGGCTTCTCAGGCAGACCGTGCTGCCATCAACAAGGAGTTCGCCGGTTACAAGACTCAGCTTGCTGAGGCTGCTGACCCTTCAGAGCTCGTTCGCAAGTCAGCTTCTTCTGTAGCTTACTTGGGTATCCCAGTTAGCAAGGATGCTTTTCCACGTGACATCGCTGCCGACATCGATTCTTTGGCTGTTGGTGCTACTTCTGCAGTGAAGGTAAATGCTGCTGACAATACTTTGAATATCGTGAAGTTGATCAGCAAGCAGCAGTTGCCAGACTCTATCCAGTATCGTGTAATCCAGGTGGCTGCCGCTTCACAGGCTGAGGCTAAGACAAAGGCAGACTCTATCCATGGTGCTCTCGCTGCTGGTGCAGACTTCGAGGCTATCGCTAAGAAGTATGGTCAGACAGGTGAGAAGGCTTGGATGACAACCAAGCAGTATGAGTATGCTCAGACCATGGATAAGGACAACAAGACCTTCATCAACACATTGAATACTGCTTCTGTGAATGCATTGAACCAGATTCAGTTGGGTCAGGGTTATGTAATCCTCCAGGTTTGCGACCGCAAGGCTATGGTTGATAAGTATGTGGCTGCAGTTATCAAGAAGGAGATTCAGTTCTCTAACGATACCTACCGCACAGCTTACAACAAGTTCTCTAGCTTCGTAAGTGCTAATCCTAAGGCAGAGGATCTCTTGAAGAATGCAGAGAAGAATGGTTATCGTGTACAGGAGTTGAAGGATGTAACTACAGCTACTCATTATGTTGCTAACATCCATTCTACCCGTGAGGCTTTGAAGTGGATCTTCGATACCAAGGAAGGTGAGATTTCTCCAATGTACGAGTGTGGCGACAACAACCACCTGTTGGTAGTTGTATTGAATAAGATTAACCGCATCGGCTTCCGCGACTTGAGCGATCCTCAGGTAAAGGAGATGGTCAAGGCAGAGGTTATCAAGGATAAGAAGGCTGAGCAGATTATGGCTAAGCTGTCTGGTGTGAAGAGCATCGCTGCAGCTAAGGCTAAGGGTGGTAAGGTTTCTTCTGTAAACCAGATTACTTTTGCTGCTCCTACATTCATCGCTGCTACTGGTGCCAGCGAGCCTGCTCTCTCTGGTGCAGTTTCTGCTACCAAGAAGGGTGCCTTCGCTGCTCACGCAGTAAAGGGTAACGCTGGTGTTTATCTCTTCCAGGTTACTAACAAGACCAATCGTCCTGTTAAGTTCGATGAGAAGGCTTACGAGCAGAAGTGCCGTCAGAAGGCTATGCAGTATGCTGGTAACTTCATGAACGAGCTTTATCAGAAGGCTCACGTAGTGGACAACCGCTACCTGTTCTTCTAATCAGAATATTCAAATTAAACACAATAAAAAAGGTGTATTGCCATTGAGCAATACACCTTTTTTTATGGGGATATCTTTTGTCGTATCTGTTATAGGATATCTTTTGGAGAAATAGCTTTATCCGCGGCTCCACCAGTGTTTCTTCTTAGGAGCTTCCTGTACCTCACCATATTTCTGCTTCAGTATTCGGCGATAGCTGGTGTGGTGGCTGATAATCTGGTAAATCTCTCCCCAGTCAGGTAATCCTCCGATGCCGCGGTCATCGATAAACCAGTCGGCTTTCAGCTTACGTGAGAAGTGGTTGTTGTTCTCCAGACTTTCCTCCGGATAATCCTTGTTTACTGCCCAGAACTCTACTCCGCGCTCTCTGCACCATTCCACTGCCTCATCCAGAAGCTTGCCTTCGCGTACGCTCCAGAGAATCAGCTTGTGGTGGTCTTTAATCAACATTTTTAAGGTCTCTGTGGCGAATGGTAGCTCTGTACCAATCTTTGGGTACTCGTGGGTAACGATAGTACCATCGAAATCTACTGCTATTGTTGCCATTTCTTGTTTCTTTATTTATATATATTGATTTAATCTAAAAGAGTCTTCCTATATAAATAGAAAGACTCTCTTTTTTATTTGAATATTTGTCTGTATTTACTTCTTGATACTTGTATCGTCTGCGTTGCCGTAATGGCTGTTGCTATAGTTGCCATAGCTACCATACTGTCCGTAAGAGCCATACTTACCGTACTTGCCATACTTGCCGTATGAACCATAGCTTCCATAGTTGCCATATCTGCCATACTTGCCGTATTTGCCCACTCCGTAATAGAAGCTGTGCTTCTTCTTAGAGAGGTCAACGCCGTTGAGTACGAGGCACATGTTAGGCAATTTCTTCTCTGCGTTCAAGCCGTTGATCATGCCGAAGCTTGCCTTTGGAGTATAGTCGGCACGGCAAACATATACACAGAGGTCTGCCAGACGACCGAGTTGCAAACTATCATTTACCAGACCTACAGGAGCTGTATCGAGGATTACGTAGTCGTAATTTGCTCTCAACTGGTTGATGATGTCGTCAAGACTAGCTCTTGTTACCAACTCACCTGGGTTAGGAGGAACAGGACCCGCCATCAAGAGGTCGAGGTTCTTGTTGACACCCGATGGAAGAATCTGCTTCTGGATATCTACCCATGAGTTATGGTCGTGAACAATCAGGTTGGTGATACCATTGTGGTGATTATCAATCTGGAACAGCTCAGCCAGACGAGGCTTACGGATATCCAGGCCTACCATCACTACCTTCTTGCCCAGCAGGGCGAGGGAGATACCGATATTGGAAGCCACGAATGTCTTTCCTTCACCCGAAGTAGACGAGGTGAACATCATCACCTTCTCGCCTTCCTTCAGCATAAACTGGATGTTGGTACGCAGACCGCGGAAGATTTCCTCCATCAGGTTGTTCACGTTCTGGTGAACCACGATATCTGCCTTTCCTTCCTTCTTGGCAGCGTCGCTAGCCACAGGAATATCGGCGATTACTGGAACCTGAGTCAGCTTGATAACGTCCTCATGACCTTCAATCTTATACTTGAAGAACTCAATCAGGAAGAGGATACCTGCAGGGATAGCCAAACCGAGTACCAATGCGATGAGCATGATGATAGGCTTCTTAGGGCTTGTCTGACCTACAAGTGATGGTGCATCGATAATCTTACCCTTGTCTGCTGTAGCAGCCAGAGAGATTGAGTTCTCCTCACGCTTCTCCAGGAGCATCAGGTAAAGACCAGACTTCACTTCCTGCTGACGGCCGATCTGTGTCAGCACTCTTTCTTGCTCAGGTGAGTTGCCAAGCTGATTGTTGTACTGTCCTGCCTGTGCAGCAATGCTATTGCGCTGAATCTCCATACCGAGCTTAGCCTGGCGCATCGCTCTCTTGATGGAATTGGTGAGGTCATCCAACTGGGCTGTCAATGGAGTAACTGTAGGAGAGCTCTCGCTTGCAGCGTGCAACAACTCGTTACGTTTCAAGGCAATCCTGTTGTACTCGTTGATGAGGGCTGTAGAACTCTCATCGGTCAAACCTACGTTAGATGGGATAGGCTGATATCTGTTGCCAGACTCGTTCATGTACTTGCCAAGTTCCTTGAGCAATTCCACCTGGGTGTTAGCCTCCTGGAGCTTCTGGGTATAAGTATCGGCATTGGCAATGGCAGCTGTAGCGTTCAGCTTCATTTCAATCACCTTGTTGCGCTTCTTGTAGCTCTCCAACTGGCCTTCGGTGCTGCCCAACTCTGAGTTGATTTTCTCCAATCGGCTGTTGATAAACTGCTCTGTGCGGAAGGCAATCTCGTTCTTGTCGAGGTTAGCCTGGCGGTTGTAAACCTTCACGAGGCTATGCAGATAGTCGAGACCGCGCTGTGGGTTCTCGTCGTTGAATACGATTTCAGCGATGGTGGTAGTCTTTGAAGTCTGGCTAACGCTCAGATTCTTCACATAGCTTTTGGCTGCCATTTCTGGTGATACGATAATCGCCTTCAATACATCGCCATCCTCCATCTTGAATCTCTTGTTAGCAGTCAAGGAGATATTACCCACGCGGGTATTGATGGTAGCAGGGAGACGGTCGATGGTCTTCTCTATCTTTACAGGGTCCTTCTCTACTGAAAATGCATCGATAGGAACATAGTAGCTACCCTTTACGATATACTTGTTGCCATCCTTCTCGATGTTCAGCTTCACTGGAGAGTTGAGCTTCTTCAGGTTCTTCATGTCCATGTCGACATTGATTTCCTGATCCTTGTAAACCAGCGAAGAACGGAATGTTCCCTTGTGATAGTAGTTCACGTAGAGCTTCATGTCGATTACGGTCTGGAGAGCCATGTCGTTAGCCGACAGAATCTCAATCTCGTTGTCGATACCGTTTGAGTTTGTCATAAAACCCAAGTTAGTAGCATTCTGAATCATGCTGTTCATTCCGTTTCCACGCTTGTTTTGCTGGTCATCCTTGATGAGCACCTTTGTAGTGGTCTGGAATACAGGCTTCGCACACTTCAGGTAGAGGTATCCCAGTCCTAAGCAAACGATGATGGACAGGACAAACCATTTCCAATTCAGAATCAGTGTGGAATAAATCAACTGAAAGTCGATAGCAGACTTTTCTTCTTCCTGCACACTTCCCAATTCTAAGTTTCTGTTTTCTTCCATTATAATAAATGTTGTTTTTTTCTAAATATGTGTTGCTGACAAATGATAATAGTCTTTCCTTATTTGCCTTCCACCAAATCCATCAGATACTTTCCGTATCCGTTCTTAAGCATAGGCTTGGCCAATTCCTTCAATTGCTCCTTGCCAATCCATCCCTGCTTGTATGCGATTTCTTCAAGACAAGCCACTTTCAGTCCCTGGCGCTTCTCAATGCACTCGATGAAGGTGCTGGCTTCCGAAAGACTGTCGTGGGTACCGGTGTCAAGCCATGCGAATCCACGCTGAAGGGTTCTTACCTTTAATGTCTTCTCTGCCAGGTAATGCTGGTTTACGGTGGTAATTTCCAGCTCGCCTCTAGCGCTTGGCTTGATATGCTTAGCTACCTCTACCACGCTGTTAGGGTAGAAGTAGAGACCTACCACTGCGTAGTTACTCTTAGGCTGTGCAGGCTTCTCTTCGATGCTCAGGCAGTTGCCGTCCTTGTCGAATTCTGCCACGCCATAACGCTCCGGGTCGTTTACGTAGTAACCGAATACGCTGGCGTTGCCTTCCTCTGTAGCTTTCACGCTCTCCTTGAGCAAACCGGTGAAGCCTGCTCCGTAGAAGATGTTGTCGCCCAATACAAGGCATACATTGTCATCGCCAATGAACTTTTCTCCGATAATGAATGCCTGTGCCAGTCCGTCTGGTGAAGGCTGCTCGGCATACTCAAAATGTACGCCCAACTCACTTCCGTCGCCCAGCAGGCGCTTGAAGCCTGGCAAGTCGAATGGGGTTGAGATAATCAGAATGTCCTTGATGCCAGCCAGCATCAATACTGATACCGGATAGTATATCATCGGCTTGTCGAAGATAGGAATCAGCTGTTTGCTGATGCCCTTGGTTATCGGATACAATCTTGTTCCGGAACCACCTGCTAATACGATTCCTTTCATGTCTTCTTTAATTTTTTTTTAAGTTCTTATTTTATATATATCGTTAAAGTTCTTATACCTTAATATATAATAAACATACTATCAATAAGCATTCTTATCTGGGAAAAGAATGCTCTTGGCAGTCATCAGCATGATGCGGATGTCAAGCCAGAACGACCAGTT
Source organism: Segatella copri (assembly GCF_051861805.1). Taxonomy (GTDB): domain Bacteria; phylum Bacteroidota; class Bacteroidia; order Bacteroidales; family Bacteroidaceae; genus Prevotella; species Prevotella copri_M. Next base: position 1,774,519 of record NZ_CP146520.1, read on the forward strand.
CTCGATGTACCAGATGTCGCGTCTCACGCGCTCTTCCATCTGCCAGATCTCTTTTGTCTCGCCGCGGTAGCCTGTCACCTGAGCCCAACCCGTGATTCCTGGCTTACAGAAATGGCGAACCATATACTTGTCGATGAGTGAACCATATACCTCGGTATGGTGAAGCATGTGTGGGCGTGGACCCACGATGCTCATGTCGCCCTTCAGTACGTTGAGGAACTGTGGAAACTCGTCGATATTGGTCTTGCGCATAAAGTTGCCAAAGGCAAACTTGCGTGGGTCGTTCTTGGTAGCCTGCGCCTTGTCGGCATCTTTGTTCACGTGCATGGAACGGAACTTCAGACAGTAGAAGATGTCGCCATTCAAACCCGTTCTTGCCTGCTTGAAGAAGATTGGGCCCGGACTCTGAATCTTGATGCAGAGAGCGATGATTGGGATGATAGGCAAGAGACACAGACAGATGATGCCGCTCACGAAAATGTCGAAAGATCGCTTGATGGCACGGTTAGACGGACTGTCTAATGGTTCAATGCGGTTGGAGTAAACCGTCTTGCCCATAAAGCTTTGTGCATCAAGGTGCAATCTGTATTCGCCAAATTGTCGTGGCAGATAGTAGAAGTGAATCACATTCTTATCGCAGAAATGCATAATCTTGATGATTTCTGTAGAGTCTTTGTGCGACAGACAGCAGAACAGGTCTTCTATGTTGACCGGTAAGCCGTTGATGGTATTATTCATCGAGTCGCTCATAATCTTGTCTAAATCCTCCAGAGTTCCCAGTCTTTTCAAATCGTCAGGTGCATTGGTGATATCTGCATCTGCGTAGTAACCTCTGATATAGTAACCTGTTGATGGGTCTTCTGTCATTGTCTTGAACATCTCCACAATGGCAGGGTCATTGCCCACGAAGATAGCCGTACGGCTGTTGTAACCTTTAGCTCGGTAGTGCTTCAGAATGCTTAATTCCAGGAATCTGGAAAGAATCAATACAAGATAGAAGGCTATACCGAAGATGATGCTGAAGGCAAACATCTTGCCATTGTTGTTCAGAAGCCTGAGGGATACAAAAAGTACCAATGTGGTGAGTAGGGAAAGATAAAGAGTTCTTTTGAATACCCATCTCAGCTTCACCTTTCTTATGTGAATCACCGTGGAGTAGAAATACTCACTGACGATGAGCGAAGCATTGGCTACAAAGAAGGTGATTTTCGTAGCCTTGTCGAAAAATTCGGGCATAAATTCTGAGTCCAGAAGATAGAAGCCTCCTAGTACACTGTTCAGGATGATGAAGTCGGCAATCACCACCAACTGTCTCACCAAATTGTTTCCTCTGTAAATGTCGTTCATTTTGAAATTCTCTATATCTTTTATATTGGAATCCTTTTTCTGTTACTAAATCGGGGCAAAGTTACGAAAAAAATATGAAAGAGGAAAAGGAAAAACCTAAAATCTTCATTTTATATAGAAAAAATGTGGCTTTAGGCAAAAAAACAAGCCTCGAATTTGCGTATTTTGCGATTTTGTTGTATTTTTGCAGAACATTTTAGAACTTTAAAGAAAAATAAGAAAAAAGAATGGGTATATTTGCAAAACTGTTCGGCAGCAAAGCCGACGATAAGAAAGTGGGCGGCATGGAAGACTACATGACTCTGGTCAGTGTATATTTCCAGGCTGCATTAGCTTCACAATTAGGTATCACCAACCTGGCCATGCTGCCGGAGTTGCGTGTCTTCAAGACGAGTTTCCATGTGCCAACCGTCAACAACCGTCTGGGCATCGGAGAGAAGGCGCACGTAAGAAAGATGATGCGCGACATCTACGGCACCGACGAGAGCTGGTTCAAGGAGATTGATTCCAGCATCCGCAAGAACTGCCAGAAGCTGCAGGATGTGAATGTTTATCTCAAGCAGTTCCAGGCCTTCAGCCAGGATCTCATGATGCTCATCGGCAACCTGATGAAGTTCAAGCTCCGTCTGCCTAGCTTCATGAAGAACACCTTGTATAAGATGACTGCTCAGACCGTGGACGATATCTTCAATAAGAACGACTTCTCTGATGCCAGTGCCCTGAAGACCGTGGTAACGCTCCGACAGCTCAACAGCCACCTCAAGTTCAGCCAGCAGTGGGTTGCAGACTTCGCTTTCCAGGTGATGATGTTGGCCAAGAAAGAACCACGTCCATCCGACGAACAGGTGGAAAAGGCGAAGCAAAAGATGGGAAAGTAGCCAATAATACCCCAAAAATATAAAAAAACTTGCAGAATATTTGTTTTATTCAAATTATTCTCTTAAATTTGTAGCCAAAAAGAAAATATCATGAGTGCTAGTGAGAAAACAATCAATACGTTTGCCACAAGGGTTAGGCAGATGATTCTCAAGTTTGAAGACGTCAAGCATGAGAATGCAGAGCTATATGCCATGGTGGACGAGCGAGATGCCAAGATTAAGGAATTGGAGGAGAAGTTGACTCAGGCAAAGCATGATTATGACAGCTTGAAGATGGCGAAGATGATGACGATTTCTGACTCCGACATGGAGGCTACACAGAAACGAATCGCCAAGCTGATTCGGGATGTCAATAAGTGTATTACGCTACTGAGTGATCAGTAATAAAATTCGAAACTATGGCAGATCAGATGGAAGATAAATTGCAAATCAGATTACATGTATATGATACCGACCTCACGGTAAGAATACCGAGAGAGGATGAAGAGTATTATCGTAAATCGGCTAAGTTGATCGACGAAATCGTGAACTCCTATTCAAAAATCTTCAAGGGAAGAAAAAGCGATAAGGAGATTCTCTATATGGCGCTCATCGACGTGGCTCTGAGATACGAGAAGGAATCAGATAAAAATGATACCCAACCATATAATGATATTCTGAACAAACTGACTGCAGAGATAGAAGATACCTTGGCAAAGTAAGCAAAGTAAGATTACTCCGTTAAGAATATTAATAATTATAATATATATATGGTAACAATAATAGTGGCCCTCGTCACCCTCGTACTGGGTGGGCTTGCAGGGTATTTCATTTTCCGTTATGTCATTAAGGGAAAATATAATGAAATGATTGATGCTGCCAATAAAGAGGCAGAAGTAGTTAAAGAGAAAAAACTTCTCGAAGTAAAAGAGAAGTTCCTCAATAAAAAAGCTGAACTGGAGAAGGAGGTGCAGCAGCGAAACTCACGCATTCAGCAGAGTGAGAACAAGCTGAAGCAGCGTGAAATCTCCCTGAACCAGCGTCAGGAAGACCTGGGACGCCGCAAGATGGAACTCGACCAGAACCAGCAGCGCATCGACAACGAGAAGAAACTCCTTGCCGTAAAGCAGCAGGATCTGGAAAAAATGCAGAAGCAGGAGCAGGCCAAGTTGGAGGAACTCTCTGGCTTGAGCGCTGAAGAGGCAAAGAACCGTCTCGTAGAGAGCTTGAAAGACCAGGCTCGCCTGGATGCGGCAAGCTACATCAACGAGATTATGGATGATGCCAAGATGAATGCTAACCAGCAGGCTAAGAAGATCGTTATCCAGACTATCCAGCGTGTGGCTACAGAAACAGCCATCGAGAACTCTGTCAGTGTGTTCCACATTGATAATGATGAGGTGAAGGGTCGCATCATCGGTCGTGAAGGTCGTAACATCCGTGCCCTGGAGGCTGCTACCGGTGTTGAAATCGTGGTAGATGATACTCCTGAGGCTATCGTTATCTCTGCCTTCGACCCTGTGCGTCGTGAGGTTTGCCGCCTGGCTCTCCATCAGCTTGTAGCCGATGGACGTATTCACCCAGCCCGCATCGAGGAGGTGGTAGCCAAGGTGAAGAAGCAGTTGGACAACGAGATTATCGAGACCGGTAAGCGTACAGCCATCGACCTTGGTATCCATGGCTTGCACCCTGAGTTGGTTCGCATCATTGGTAAGATGAAGTATCGTTCTTCTTATGGTCAGAACCTGCTGCAGCATGCTCGTGAAACCGCTAATCTCTGTGCGGTGATGGCTTCAGAGTTGGGCTTGAACCCAAAGAAGGCAAAGCGTGCCGGCTTGTTGCATGATATCGGTAAGGTGCCTGATGAGGAGAGCGAGTTGCCACACGCATTGTATGGCGCCAAGATTGCCGAGAAATACAAGGAGAAGCCAGATATCTGCAATGCCATCGGTGCTCACCACGACGAGATGGAGATGAACACCCTGTTGGCTCCTATCGTTCAGGTATGTGATGCCATCTCTGGTGCCCGTCCGGGTGCCCGCCGTGAGATTGTGGAGGCATACATCAAGCGTTTGAACGACCTTGAGGCTATTGCCATGAGCTATCCTGGCGTAACCAAGACCTATGCTATCCAGGCAGGTCGTGAGCTCCGCGTCATCGTAGGTGCCGACAAGATGAATGATGAGCAGAGCATCAAGCTCTCTGACGAGATTGCTACCAAGATTCAGAACGAGATGACCTATCCTGGTCAGGTGAAGATCACCGTGATTCGTGAGACTCGCAGTGTAGCTTACGCTAAGTAAGAAGGAATCAAGCGATAAAACGCGTTTTTCATATATTCGAAGTTTAAATTGTCGTTTCTCTCCTTCATAGGATGAGGAATGTATTTGATAAAGTCGCTGTTCTCTAGGGGACAGCGGCTTTTTCTATTTTATATACGGCAATTTCTTGATATCATGTACACGGCTTCTTTGTATAATATCATGTACAGCAAATTCTTTATATAATATAATGTGATGAAAGCAGAACAGAAGATTTTAAAGCGATTCAATAAAGGATGCGTGGATTATCACCTTTTGGAGGATGGTGACCGGATTCTCATTGCCTTGAGCGGCGGAAAGGATTCTCTGGAACTGGTGCGCCTCTTGGCTCAGCGTGCCCGCATCTATAAGCCGCATATCGAGGTGGAGGCGGCGCATATCATCATGGATAACATTCCTTATGAGACCGACCGTTCTTATCTGCAGGATTTCTGTGCAGAGAATGGCATCCGGCTCCATATCCTGCACAGTTCTTTTGATGAATCCACCGATCCCCGCAAGACCCGTTGTTTCCTCTGTGCCTGGAACCGCCGCAAGACGCTCTTTGAGTTTGCGGTAAATAATGGTTTTAACAAGATAGCCTTGGGCCATCACATGGATGATATCCTCGTTACCCTGCTGATGAATATCACCTTCGAGGGTTCTCATTCCACCATGCAGCCCAGTCTTCCTTTAAAACATTATCCGCTCACCATCATCCGTCCCCTTTGTCTGGTGCATGAGGCGGATATCCGTCAGGTGGCAGAAGAGTTGCATTTCACTAAGCAGAAGGCGTTGTGTCCTTACGAAGAGACTACCCGCCGTTCGGATATGCAGCAAATCTTCCAGCAGCTGGAACAGCTGAATCCCGAGGCGAGATACAGTCTTTGGCGGGCGATGATGAATAAGTGATTACTGGTGATTTAATCCGTGAAACAGGTATGTATCTGTGTTATCTGTGAAATCTGTGGGAAAATGTTTTCAGAAGAATATATGATTCTAGCTGATTTCTGTATTTTGAGAATGCTTCGCTTACTTCTGGCGAGGCTGGATCTCATAGGATGGATTGTTGCGGATCTCCCAGCGGTCGAGCTTGGTGCCGTTGGTCAGGATCAGCTTCTCCTTCTGGTAGGTTATGATGGTCTGGGATGGCAGGCTCACACGGCTGTCGCTCGCAAAGCTGCGGATTGGCTGAGAGAAGTCTCGCTTCTGGATATCAGCCAGAGTGTATTCTGCCAGCTGCATCTTGCCGTCCTTCTCCATCGATACGAAGAATTTCTCCTTGTCGTCGGTCTTCGAGATGGAACGGATTTTCTCTGTTGCATTCTGGGTAATCTTGGCTGGCGCATCGTTCTTCTTCTCGATGATGTCCTGTACCTTCCAGGCATAGATGGTACCTGTACGAGGGATGAAACTGTAGAGCGAATCGCCTATCGCTTCCATATCATAGGATTCTGACTGCGGCTCAAACTTGCTGCCGATGAAATAGCTGTCTGTAGCTAGCTTGGCATAGACATTGTTGTTGTTGGCAGCATTCATATCCAGCGCCTCACGGTCGAAGACTCTGATATTGGTCTCCTTAGAGTCTCTTACGAACACCAGGCGAGGGGTAGCGCAGACGCATCCTGCCCAGGAAACATTGCTGGCTGGCCAGGAGCCGGTGCCCAGACGGCTGAGATACTTGCCCGTCTTCTTCTCGAAGATCTGCACCTCGCGGCTGTCGCTGGCTGCCACGAAGAGGTGGTCGCCCTCGGCATATACATCCCTAGCCAGGGTGCGGTCGCCATTGCTCATGCTGCGCTTCAGACCCAGGGTTTCGGCATCTAATACGTCGATGCATTTGCCGGCAAAGTTGGCTACATACAGCTCTTCGCCATCGCTGAAGAGATTTACGGCATTCAGCTGTCGGCCTCCGATGTCCTCGGATGTGCACGAGAGATAGCCGTCCAGGTAGAAGTGGTCTGCCACCTTGATGGTATCCACCGGCTGCGACACTACACGGTCTTCTGTAATCTCTCTATATTCTGTCTGGTCGCAGGATGCCATTGCCATCATCATCAGTCCTGCGCTTATCATCATTACGTCTTTTCTCATTTTCTCTTTCCTCCTTACTTTTTGTTGTCCTTGAGTGGGTTCTCGGTGAAGTACTTCACGAGTCGGCTCTTCTTGTAAAAATTATCGATGTTCTTCTGCAATACGGCATCATCCTGGAAAATCTCCATGATGGCGCAGTCACGATACTGCGCATTCTCCGGTTTGTGGAAACCCAGCAGGTTGCGGTCGGTATATGGCAGGTCGCCCTTCTTGCTCAACCACATGTGCAGCTGCCAGATGAACTCTGTCCAACCTACGTTCACGCCTTCTGGAGTCTTTGCCGCATAGGTCATGTTACTGTTGTGACCGTAATCCATGCAGTGCATGAACTCGTGGGTGATCGACTCCCATCCGCTGAAGGATGCATAATGGCCGTAGAAGTTCCAGTCGGTAATGCCCCAGGTGGCACCGCCGCCCAGGCCGCCATAGGCAGGTGAGGTCTGTCCGAGCACGAAGTTCTTCTTAGCCTTGAATCTCTCCATCTCGCTCTGATACTTTTCGGCTGTGAATGGTACCTTTTCGTTGTCGTAGAGGTCGCCGCCCATCACCTTCTTGAAGTTCGCCAACACGTACTTGTACTCTGGGGTGGTCATCATATAGGCATAGTTGGTGAGTATCACCACCCATTCGCGGGCATAGATAGGTCTCATCTCGCGGAAGTTGTGCGATTCGCCTACGGTAGGAGTCCATCCGAAGTTGGAGAAGCTGCAGTTCCACTGGGCGTCAATCTTCTGGAGCATCTTGAAGTGCTCGTCGTCGCTGGTGAGTCGTGCCTTCATCTGGTTCATATCGAGATATGGACAAAGGAAGCTCACGAAATTTCCGCCTTCCTTCTTCCATACGTTTCTTCTGCCAATGAAGGATGGCTTGAAGGAGAAACGGGAGAAAGCAGGAATGGTTTCGAAAAAAGCCACCGGGATATACTCGTCAGCCTCCGGGATATACATCTCGAGGGTGACGTTGGAGACGGGTTTCGCACTCCAGCTGGTGATGACGAGCGAATCGCCCACTGCCGATTTCTTCACGCTGATCAGGTTGTTGGTCTGGAAGGTGTAGTCTGCCTTGTCTACGATTTCCGTTGAAGGGTCGGATAGATTCAGAATGTGCTTGGCGAACTCAGCCGGCAGCTTGTCGAAAACCACGGTGTCTTTCTTGAAGTCCTGCTGGAATGGCTGCTGGATGTCGTTGTACACAATCTTGTCTTCGTAGTTTGTGGAGCAGGATGCCATCAGGGTCATCGCCGCCACGAGCGTAGTACTAGCTGCCAGAGCCGGAATCTTTCGATGTTTTTTCTGTTTCTTCATTTTGGGTTTTTACTGTATAATCATTTACTATTTCATTAAAACATTTGCTTGCAAAGATACTGAAAATAATTCAAAATTCCAAATATTTAGAAGGATATTTCGTCTAGTCCGTAGCGCCGGATCAGCATATCGATGGGCTGGCTGAAGCTACACTCTCAGCGAGAGGTTGAATGCTAAGTGCATGATAGTTAGGTGGATAGATTTAAGAAAATGGCCCTTATACTATACCATATATAGTAATATATATACTTTATTATACTTTTTATACTATACGTAAACGCGTGTGAGAAAATTTTTTTTAGAAAAATTGATGGAAAATGTATTTTTTTCCCAAAAAACTCTTAATAAACTGTTAAAAAAATGATTGAACATTCATTCCTGCTCCTTATTTCATTTCATCCGAGTTGAGTATGGTGATGGTCTTGCCCTCAATCCTGATGGCACCCTTCTCCTCGAATTCGGAGAGGCAGCGGAGGAGCGAGAACTTCTGGATACCGAAGATATCCGCCATTTCCTGGCGGCTGACATCCAGTCGGATGGTTCTGCTCTGCTGTTCGGTAGCCATCTTGATGAGGTATTGCGCCACCTTCTCCTTGACGGAGAAAAGGGAGAGCATGCGCATTTTCTGCGAAAGGAAGATATCTATCCTTGACAGGTGCTGGATGAAGTTCCAGCGTATGCGCTCGTTGGTATCTATCAGCAGTTTCAGTTCCGAAGGCCTCATGCGCAGGAGGGTAGTCTTCTTGCTTGTCTCCACGCTTACGGGCATCTCGTTATTATGTGCGAAGATATAGGCAGGGGCTATCAGCATCGATTCTCCCAGCCGCTCTATTTGGGCCTGCTTGCCCGACAATCCCGACATGCGGGCTATCATCTCCCCCTCGACGATGATGTCGGCATATCTGCAGGGCATTCCTGCCAGCACATAGGTTTCCCTGGCAGCAAGCTCCACCATCCGGTAGCTTACCATCGATAGCGCCTCTCTGATTTCCTCAGGGGTAAATCCCTCAAATACCGTGCATTTCTGCAAGGTAACGAATATTGATTCTTTCATACATTTAAGTTTTATATCCAATAACGCATTTTCCTCCGATTTATTGTTTGCTCCATTTAGAATCTTGAAGGCAGAATCTCCGCACGCCCTATAAGAGTGGAATCTTACTAGCTAAAGTTCTGGTAATAAGCAAGAAAAATACGAAAAAACTTTGGTGTCTTAAAATAAAGTCGTAACTTTGCAGCTGAAAATTAATAAATGGAGGAAGAATATGGCAAATTATATCAGATTTGACTGGGCGATGAAGCGCCTGCTTCGTAACAAGGCAAACTATGCCGTGCTGGAAGGCTTTATGTGTTCGCTGTTGAACGAGAAATTCAAGATCAACAGATTCCTGGATAGTGAGAGCAATCAGCAGACCGAGAATGATAAATTCAACAGAGTGGATATCCTGGCAGAAAATGAGAAGGGAGAATTCATCATCTTCGAGATACAGAATACCCGGGAACATACCTATTTCCACCGTATGCTCTATGGAGTTTCCAAGGTCATCACAGACAATATCAGTCTGGGCGATGATTACGACAAAGTGCGCAAGGTATATTCCATCAATATCGTGTATTTCACATTGGGACAGGCTAAGGATTATGTATATCATGGCAAGACGATGTTCCAGGGACTGCATCAGCCGAATGATATCCTGAAACTCTCCAACCGACAGAGTGAACTCTTCTTCGGTGATGAAATCCCTCAGGGACGCAAGACTAATCGCGAAGCCGGAGATATATTCCCGGAGTATTATCTGCTCTGCGTGAACAACTTTGATAAGCTGGCGGTGAACAATCTGGATGAATGGATCGAGTTTCTCAAGACCGGCGAGATCAGCGAGGCAGCCCAGGCCCCAGGTTTGGCAGATGCCCGCAAATGCCTGGATATAGATAAGTTGACCGTAGCGGAAAAGAATGATTATGTCCGTCACATGGAGAATCTGCGCTATCAGCGCAGCGTTATCAAGACGGGTTATGATGATGGCTGGCAGAAAGGTCTTGCCGATGGTCGAGAAGAAGGTCGTGCTGAAGGACGAGAAGAAGGACGAGAAGAAGGTCGTGCCGAAGGAGCCAAAGATGAGAAGAAGGCCACAGCCCGTCGTCTTCTTGCAATGGGCTTGTCTGCCGAGCAAGTGGCAGCAGCAACCCAGTTGTCATTAGATGAAATCAAGAAATTATAGCTGCTTTTTGCAATAGATAAAGGGAGATTTCGCCAAGAAATCTCCCTTTATTGTTGTATGCTCGGCATGGACGTTGTCTAACGGCTGCAGATTCTCCCTTAACTCAGTAGCTGCTGTTCTTATCCTATATATTTTTTGATGTCCTCTTCTACCGTTCCGTTTCCGGCAATGCCAAAGGTATCTACCAGAATCTTCAGTACGGCTGGTGAACAGAAGGCTGGGAGCGTAGGACCCAGATGGATGTTCTTTACGCCCAGATGCAGCAGGGCAAGAAGTACGATGACAGCCTTCTGCTCGTACCAGGCAATATTGAAGAAGATAGGAAGTTCGTTGATGTCGCTGGCTCCAAAGATCTCCTTCAGCTTCAATGCCACAACCGCCCAGGAATAGGAGTCGTTGCACTGACCTGCATCCAGCACACGAGGAATGCCGTTGATGTCGCCCAGATTGAGCTTGTTGTACTTGAACTTGGCACAGCCGCTGGTGAGTATCACTACATCCTGAGGCAGCGCCTTGGCAAACTCCTCGTAGTAGTTGCGGCTCTTCATTCTTCCATCGCAGCCACTCATCACCACAAACTTGCGGATGGCTCCGCTCTTCACAGCCTCTACTATCTTGTCTGCCAGGGCAAAGACCTGGGCATGCGCAAAACCGCCGATGATCTCGCCTGTCTCTATCTCCCTAGGTGGCTGGCAGGTCTTGGCAAGCGCAATCACCTCGGAGAAGTCCTTGTGGCCGTCGGCACCCGCCTGGATATGCTTCCAGCCAGGGAAACCGGTAGAGTTGGTGGTGAAGACGCGGTTCCTGTAGCCTGCCGATGGCGATGGCGGAACGATGCAGTTGGTGGTGAAGACTACAGGACCGTTGAAGCTCTCGAATTCCTCCTTCTGTTTCCACCACGCATTGCCGTAGTTGCCCACCAGATGCTTGTACTTCTTGAGCTGCGGATAGTAGTGGGCAGGAAGCATCTCGCCATGGGTATAGACGTCGATGCCCGTGCCTTCGGTCTGGATGAGGAGATCTTCGATATCCTTCAGGTCGTGACCGGAGATGAGGATGCCCGGATTGCTGCCTGTGCCGATGTTCACTCTGGTGAGTTCTGGATTACCGTATGCCTGGGTGTTGGCCTTGTCGAGGAGTGCCATCACATCCACGCCGTACTTTCCTGTTTCGAGCACCATGCCCAGCAGCGTGTTCATATCAGCATCAGGGTTGCTGATGGTGGCGAGAGCACGGCAGATGAAGCTGATAATCTCGCTGTTCTCTTCTCCCAGATGGGCTGCGTGCTCGTAGTATGCCGCCATACCCTTCAGACCAAGCATGATGAGTTCCTTGAGCGAGCGGATATCTGCATTCTCGTGGCGGAGCACGGATTCACGGGTGCCCTCTGCCTCATAGTCTGTCTTCTCGCCACCCCAGGTTACCTCCTGATAGGCAGGGAGGTGGATATTCATGCTTGCTGCCTTTTGCAGCAGCTGTTTCTTCAGTACGATGCCCTTATCTACCTTTTGCAGGATATCCTGGTCGTTGAAGTTGGCGTTGGTAATGGTGGTGAAGAGTGCATCCGTGAGGAAACGGGTTACCTCTGGTGTCGGCTCTTTGCCTATGCTATGCTGTATGGTTCCTATGCCACGAACCACGCTGAGCAGCAGATCCTGCCACTTGGAAGTTGTTGCCTCCTTACCGCAAACACCCTTGATGGTACAGCCTGTACCCTTAGCTGTTTCCTGACACTGGAAACAGAACATCTTGTTTTCTGTCATATTGCTATAAATTAATGAGTTATTTTAATGTTTCCTTCCAGGCGGCAATCTGCCATTCCTGGTTTCCGGCTGCAAAATTACGGCTTTAAAAATAATCCTACGGTAACAATTGTGACCGTAGGATATTAAAAAAACATAAAAAGAGTGTGGGGGAACGGATTTCTCCCTTCTTGAAGAGCATGATGATTAGATTGATGTCAACACCATCATATATTTATCCTTAAGGGAAAATAAAATTAGCCTTAAGGGAAAATAAATTTTGCCTTAAGACTAAATATATTCTGGCTTCTGATGGGCTATGCATAAGAGTGCATGCCCGTGAGGAAATAGTTCACACCGAAGTAGGTCATGGCGATACTCAGGAAGGCTAGGGTAATGTAGATGTGATACACCTGCGGCTTGCGGAAAACCGGCAGGCTCTGCGTATGCACTACTACGGCATATATCATAAAGGTGATGAGCGCCCACGTCTCCTTGCTATCCCAACTCCAGTAATTACCCCAGCTCACGTTAGCCCAGATGGCTCCGATGAAGATTCCGAATCCCATCGTGGTGAGGGCAGGGTATAGGAAGATGCGGCTCAGTGCCTGAAGCTCTTCGCCATGAGAGCGAAGGCTGATACCCATGATGCCACAGATAAAGGTGAGCGATAGGAGGGCGTAGCTCATCATGATGATGCTGACATGGATACTGAGTAACGGACTGTTCAATACCGGCATCATCTGTCCGATAGCAGGATCCATCTGGTTGATATGGCTTACCAGAAGGAAGAATCCTGAAATCAGGAAGCCGAATACCATCACGATGCGGATGCGCAACTGCATCAAAATGCTGATAAGCATCACGAACCAGGCAACAGTCAGCATACTTTCATATCCGTTAGACATAGGTATGTTGCCGCTGATAATCCATCTCAATGCCAATCCGAAGGTTAATGCAAGGAAGGATACGCCAAGCAAGATAGGCAAAGCGATGTTCAGTGCCTTGATTTCTCTCTTCTTCGTCATGCGATAGATGGTGTAGAAGAGGGCAATGAAGCCCAATGTGAGGTTTGCCATGAAGAGAATGGTTGCAAAAGGAAAGGCATTATTGATGCGTTCTGCCTTATACTGTGTTGCTGTTGGCAGCGAATTACCGCTACTAACCTCCTGATATTTCTTCATCTTGACGAAGAACTCGTTTACACGGCTCGTATTGCCTGCCTTTACATCACCATTCAGCAGAGAGAATACATTCCTGATATAGAGCGCATGCTGGTGCTCCACGGCCTGTGGCAACTTATCTACAGGTGAAAACCACGTGGTAGTGCCAGCCTTGATGAATGAATGATCCTTGGTAGCCTTCACATTCTTGGTGAAGGTGTAGGGAAGAACTTTCAATGAGATACCTTCTCGCAACTCCATGATTATCTGTATCTTGCCATCGATATCGGCGGCTTGCTGATGGAACTTGTCCTGCTGCCCATTGTAGTATTCCTGAACATACTGTCCGATGGTATAGCCACCCATTTCACGATTGAAGAAAGTATTGAGCGAAGCATAGTCAGGCAGATTCATCGCTGTTTTCATTTCTCCGCTCTTGATCTTGATGAAAGGCTCGCTAGCCCAAGTATTTCCATAGAATACCCAACCAGAGAGTACCTGTTCTGCAGTCAATCCCTGATAGCTCCTGGCTCCATATATCTTCTTGCAGAAATCGAGGGCAAAGGTCTGTACCGGACAGATGCGGTCGTTGTAGAGAATATGAAGCTCGCCAAACTTCTCTGCAGTTTCCTTTGGCAATACAGCATTTTGGAGATTGCCTGTTGCAGGTTCTGCATGCAGTGTCTGTATATTGCCCATGCTGAGGATGAGGGCTGTCATCAAGGCTCCCTTCTTGAGCAAAGGACTCTTCAGTAGTTTGCGATAACCGCCCTTAGGGTCGAAGAGCATCCATACGAGGGAGATGAAGAGCAGCGCATAGCCAGTATAGGTGACTGGTATGCCGTATGGATCGGCATTGATAGCGAGCACGCTTCCTTTGCCGTCTTCATCGTAAGATGACTGATAAAGACGGTAAGACCGGTGGGAATAGATGTTGTTCATCGAAACTTCGCCTTCACTCTTATCATCTCCGTCTATTACGGTGAATTTTGAAGAATAGTCAGCCACGGCGTTGGTACCATCATGCATCTTCGCTTCAAACTTCTTCAGGCAGAGCGAGAAAGGCAGTTTCTCTTCCTTCATGCACTGCTCTTCATCTTGAGCCATATAAGTATCTGTAGGCTGACCGATGCGCAGATGAATCATGCCCCGTTTAGCCGATATATGTGTGAGCAATGCCCCGGCAAGGATGATGATGAAGGAGAGATGGAGTGCCAGCGTAGAAGCGCACTTCACTTTTCTTTTGATGATGTAGAAAGCACCGAGGGCAGCGAGTACTGCCCAGATTAGAATGAACCACCATGCTCCATAGTAGTGGGCATGGGCATAATCCGTGCCCTGGCTTTTCTCCACGATGGTGGCGGCTGCCATGCATACGAGCACAAGGATGTAAAGAATGAATATAATCTTTTTAACCATACTTAGTTGGAATCTTGATAGAATTTCCGCTGCAAAATTACGATATTATTCGGAGACGAGCAAGATTTTATACGTATATTTAGAGGTTCTGATAAAAAAAGCTGCCAAATGCTTTTGATAGCCTGGCAGCTTTTCTTATTTTTGTTTCTTCTTGTAATATCTTATGATTAGATAGAACGCAGGAACTTAACCACTGCATCACGATCGCTCTTCGATGCTTTGTAGAAGTTCATGGCTGAACTATAGGCATGACTCTTCTTGCTGTAGCAGTGCCACATGATTGCTTCCACCTCGTTGCGGGCACGACAGTCGTGCAAGCGGTCTTCTGCACCTGTGTTCAGATAGCTCAAGCCACGACCCCAGAGTGGAGTGGTGCGGCACCATGATCCGTGGATGTCGTTCATCATATAGAGCTTGTGCTGAACGAAGTCAGAATATGGATGGATGGTCTGGTTCTGATAACGAGGCAACTTCTTGTCTGCGAGATACTTGGATGTTACGTAGTTGTCATCGCCAGTCTTCCATGTTGGCTTGTGACAGTTGGCGCATCCCCAACTCATGAAGAGCTTCTTACCCTCCTGTACCTGAGGATCGTTCAGGTTGCGGGCACGAGGCACGGCAAGACCACGGTGCCATACCATGAAGGCATAGAAATCGTCCATGCTCTGCTCTGGCTTGAAGATGTAGTACTTGTTGTCAAACTGGTTGGTCTTTGGATCCAACAGGTTTGCCACTGCTTCCTTGATGCCCTTGTCGGTACCATCAGCATAATAAGGAGAAGTAGGATCCTTCTTGATGGCTGCAATCACGTCCGCATTCTCTGACATCGCCTTAGCCCAAGGAGTGGTGGTGTAGAGACAAGGACGGTCCTTGCGGGTTACATTGGTGATGTTCCAGATGGCGTTGGCACCAGGTCCATCCTGCAAGCTACCACGGGTCAGGGCATAAGTGAAGCGCTTGATGAGCTTCTTGTTGCCGTCGGTGGTGTTAGGATCGAATGCTGTGCCATCTGCATGCACACCACCCGTAGCATACTTACTGTCTCTGCCGAAGCTGGTATAATAGGCACCGGCAGTCATCTCCATAGTGTTGGCATCAAACATACTTGGGTTGATGTATTCGCTTACATCCTTGCCTTCTTTCTTGAAATAAGAAGCCTCCGACTTATATTGAGCTACGATGTCCTCGCTAGGGATGGCATCGATGAGACCCGTACCGCCGATACCGATGGTAGATTCCAGGCGAACAGCATAGTTGCTAGGAACAGGATCGGTTCTGAATGCCGACTGAGGAATAGTAATCTCTGGATAAATCAGATCAAACTTCTCGCCATCAGGGAACTGCATGGCAGGAATCTCATCGGTCTCCATCTTGGCAATGTGCAGCCAGCTCATATTGATCTTGCTCTCATCGACAGGAGGGAGGAATGGAGACTGAGCCTGAGTCTGAGGCATACCGGTTACCTCGGTGATATAGCCACCATCGTTAGGACTATCAGCTTTAGGATGATAGATTACGAGCAGATAGCCGTTACCATTACCATAGCGGGTTTCATACTGTGCCTTGCGCTTGCCATGGCCATACTCTGGGTGACAGTCGATGCAGGAAGAGCGGACAGAAGCAGGACCTAAGCCCTTGAAGGCACCCGTGTTCCAGGTATACTGGCGCTCGAACATCTGCTCGCCGATAAAGAACTGCTTGAAGAGTTCTGGGTCGTTGTCAACGGCTGGTGTCTGGTCTGAGTAGCAGTTGGAATTCGTGTTATCTGTTGTACCCAGCTTACCACCTGGATACCACTCATCCGCAGTAAAGTTACCCACTTCCTTGCCTACGTAAGCGGCATCAGTTTCCTGAATCTCTACTTTGTTGTCGTCATCAGAACAGCTGGCCATTGTCATCGCCAGAGCCATGGCGAACGACATGTAGGCGTAATTCTTAAAATTCTTATTCATAATGTATTTTCTTTGTAATATATTATATTTTAACCCAAATGACGTAGCTTCGCTTCTATTGAAGAAAGCAAAGCTACGTTTTCCTTTATTCTTGTTGTTTCTGCTGTAATGGATAGATTACTTAGAAACCTTCAAATTGCGGAACCACTTACCTGCATTGTTCAACTCGTCATCCAGGGTGTTGATCTTGTCGATGCAAGTCTTTACCTGAGCGTGAGCAGGATTATCAACGAAGGCGGTGCCGCTCTTCTTGGCAGACTCCAATGAAGCAATTGCCTCGTCAAGCGCTGTGTTCAATGCGCTGTAGCCACTGTAGTTGTACTTCTTCATGATGGTCATCAAAGAATTAGCCTCAGGAGTGGTGGCATTTACATCACGTGTACCATAGAGGGAGTTCTTGATAGAGTAGATGTTGTCCTGGTAGTCGATGAATGAACGCTTGCTGTATGGAGACTCGATGTAGTCTTTAGACTCAGCTTCGCCATCCTCTGTTGTACCGCCCTGACCGGTAGCTACACGGTAAGCCTGACCCAACTTCTGGGTGTAAACCTCCTGACAGATGCTTGAGCAACCACCTACAAATACATTCTCCAAGGTCTCCTGCCATGTAGGGAACCAAGCCTTCTCGCCTGTGGCATTGAGGAAGAACTGACCGTAACCGATACCTGCAGAAGAAAGAGCACCAGCACTCTCCTTCAAACCAGCAAGACCGTCAACCACCCACTTGCAGTTGCTTGTCAACCAAGAACCGAGGGTAGCATCACCATTCCAACCATACTGGAGGAGTGAAGTCATGTTGTAGATATCACCAGCTACAGCGGCAGCAAATGCCAATTCATCGATACCCTTCACTGATGTCATGCCTTTTTCTGTCTCGTTGGCATTCAGCATAGCAGCAGTACGTTCTTTACCTTCACGGAAGAGTACGAACTCCAATCCGTGGAAACCAATCACTGAGTCGAAGTGCTTGTTCTCTGTATAGATGAACTTAGATGGGTTTTCACCATTGATACCGGCGATGATGTCCTGATTGTTAAGTGCTGATACCATCTGGTCGTGGTCGAGTGGCCATGAGTCGATGTGTGGGTCAATCTCGTTGTTGGCGGCTGCACCATAGAGGAAAGCCTCGCTGCGCTCCCACTCACGGCGTGCGTTCTTGAAAGCCTCGCAGGCTGCCTTGATATCAGCATCACTCAAGTTGCCAGCCTTGGCATTGGCGTATGCCTTGTCGCATGCATCCTTCAAAACCTTGGCATTGTTCCTCAAATCCCCGTAGGTAGGATAGATGACATCGTTTACATAAGTGTTGGCAACAGCCGATAATTCTGTTGCTGGAACTACGTCACCCTCTGTTACTGGGTCATCATCATCGCTACAAGAAGCGAAACCCAAAGATAAAGTCATTGTTGCAACGAACAAAAATGCCTTCTGGAAAATCTTTTTCATTTTTCTTTGTTTTTTATGTTTAAATATGATAATTATAATCTATGAAACAGCAGCTTCCCCTGTATTAGAGGAAGAAGCCCTGATAAGCGATGCCGATGTTCACGGCTGGCTCATTGTTGTACTTAGAGTGGAAGATGCGCTGGTTGTACTCTGCCTTCACACAAATCTGTGGGAGAGGGAAGTAGTTGATACCTGCTGCCACAATCTTGCGGTTGGTCCACTTGGCGGTAGTATTGTGTACGGATGAATCGTAATACTCAAAATGACCGAACACATACAGCTTCTGCTTGTCTTCGCGGAGCTTGGAAATCTGAGAGAAGACATCGTAGCCAGCTTCTACCATAGATGCGATGGCATGACTGCCGAAGTATTTTCCGCTGCCCGATTCGTTAGGCTTCACTTGCTGCGTACCAGGATATACGAGGCTGGTGATGGCAGTGGCATCGCTTACATAGCCATAATCCACATTGCCTCTAATCTTCCAGTTGTACTTGTTGTAGGTGAAGTCGAAGGCACCCACATATACATTTCCCTTGATATTCTTGTACTTGACATCATGAGGAGTCGTGTTGCCTATCGCCTTGCCATAGTAGCCGCTCAATCCGATGCGCAGTCCAGGAATACTGTAGTTATCTACACGGGCTGCCACGGCATATTTGTTGGCTACCTCAAACTCGTATGGACTCTTGGCACCGCCCTGAATCCAGTTGCTGCGACTGAAACGGAAGGCGTTCAAGCCTGCCAGGAACTGTGCTTCGTAACGGAATTTTCCGCTCTTTCCCCAGAAACTGATACCGGTCTGGTGCCAGGTGCAAGGAAGGATAGTGTTTTCGCCTTCTGGACGATAAACAGTAAAGAAGTTTAATGGCTCATGATAGGCATTGGTCAGACCCACAGGTACTACGATGTGACCCATCTTGATGTTGGCAGCTCTGCCGAAAGACTTCTGAATCCAGAACTGTTCCAGTTCTACCTCTCCACCTTTCTCCACTTCCTGCTCGTACTCGATAGCTTCCTCAGCCTCGTATTCGATAGACTGTCCGGTACCTCCGTGTTCAAACTCAATCTCAGTACCCATGGTCCATCCCTTTCCGAAGTCGTAACCCAGGTAGATTACTGCATGAGGAATGTCGAAGCGTCCGTGGTCAGGAGCATTCTTGTAAGCAGTGGCGTTAGAGTAGCGCTTTCCAGCGTCGCTGTAGAAGTTGCGGCTCATGGCAACCTCGCCATAACCACCTATGCTGAGGCGCTTGCCATTCACGTGCTGCATCACGCTGTCAGCAGCCACAGTTTGTGCACTTGCCGTTGCCAAACCGGCAACCAGGGCAGCGGACATCAATCCAATTCTTAAACTGTTCATCTTTATTATTTTGAATTTATTGTTATCGTATTATCCTTAATATAATAAAGAAAAGAGCGCGGATGTCTGCTTGCGGTCTCGACACTTTAGAGGCCTAGTATCTCCTTAAAGCCATGAGGCATGATAAGGAATTACGCAGCTCTGCCGCTCGGGAGTGGCAATCATCACCGCGCTCTTTCTCGATTTCGGGTGCAAAGGTACGGAGTTTTAAAATATCTTGCAATACCTAAAAATCGGTAAACTGCGGCATCCCCATTTCTAGGTATTGCGAGTTTCAAAACTTTTTTGTATATTTGCACCCGAAATAGAAACATTATGAATGTTCTTGATACAAGGATATTTTCATTTAAGGATAAAAGAAGATGAAAAATCAGAAGATGTATGAAGCTGACGACAAGATGATCAGCATCATTAGAGACAATTACAACATCTTGCAGAGCCTGGGCAGCTTCGGCATCAACCTGGGCTTTGGCGACAAGACTGTGCGTGAGGTTTGCGACGAGCAGAAGGTGGATACTTATACTTTCCTGTCCGTGGTAAACTTGACGATTAATGGTTACAAGGAGTATGACAATGCCGACCGTTTGTCGCTGCCGACCCTATTGCATTATCTCAAGGCATCGCATGCCTATTACATAGATTTCCAGTTGCCGTTTATCCGCAAGGAACTGGTTGAAGCGTTGGATGAAAAGGATAATCTGGCACGTCTTATCCTGAAGCTTTATGATGATTATGCCCATAGCATCACCAATCACATGAAGTATGAGGAAAAGATGGTATTTCCTTATGTTCAGGCACTTATCGATGGTAATGCCAGTGCGAAATTTGACATTGAAACCTTCTCGAAGCATCATGTTCAGGTGGATATGAAGTTGAAAGAGTTAAAGAGCATCATTATCAAGTATCTGCCTTCGGATGGACTGCATAACAACCAGCTCAGTGCTACTCTCTATGATATCTACAACAATGAGGAATGGCTCAAGCATCACTCAGAAGTAGAGGAAGAAATCTTTATTCCAGCGGTAAGAAATGCAGAAATGAAACTGAGGCAGAATGATGTGAGTGCCAAGATTTCGAGCATGAT
The DNA here is from genome assembly GCF_051861805.1 of Segatella copri. Lineage (GTDB taxonomy): Bacteria > Bacteroidota > Bacteroidia > Bacteroidales > Bacteroidaceae > Prevotella > Prevotella copri_M. The sequence continues at coordinate 1,794,809 of NZ_CP146520.1, forward strand.
TAACCAGACCCCGATGAGCGACGAACAGTTGAGCGATAGAGAGAAAGATGTGATAGTGGCTTTGGTTCAGGGAATGACCAACAAGGAGATTGCCGATCACCTTTATATCTCCATCAACACGGTGATTACCCACCGCAGAAACATCGCCCGAAAGCTTCAGATTCATTCTCCTGCGGGCTTGACAATTTATGCCATCGTGAACAATCTGGTTGACATTTCCACGGTGAAACTCTAGTTTTTCCTTAGGAACAGTCATCATTGAAATGTTATTTTTTATAAAATGATAATGCCTTCCCTGCTGTTTGCGGGGAAGGCATTATCATTATATGTAGGTATCTGAAAACCGGGTATCACCATTTAGGGGGATACTCAGATGCCTTTATATCCTGTTGATATCCACATATCCATGCATCACGGCATAGATAGTGAGTGAAGAAACGCTTTTAATTCCTAATTTTTCCTGGATATTCTTGCGATGAGTGATTACCGTGGTGAGTCCGATGCAGAGCTGGTCGGCAATTTCTTTGTTGATTTTGCCTTGTGCCACCAGCGAAAGTACCTCGATTTCTCTATCCGACAGGGCTTTCTCCTTGGAATCAGCTGAGTTCATCATTGGGAGATGTTCTCCATGAGGATGTCCCGAACGCTGCAGGCTCATCAGTTGCTTGATGAGCTGTGTTTCCGGAACATTGGTGCAGATGCAGTGAAAACCCTGCAGTTGGGAGTTGAGGTCATTGCAGGGGGTGAGCACGATGGTATGAGGACGATGGCGGTTCTCGATGAAGAAATTGCGGTGGGCAAGAAGCACATGCATCGACACGAAATAGTGCATGAACCGATCGGGTGCATTCGATTCAAATTCACCGAATGTACCAAAAATCTGGATTCTTACCATGGGGATGGCACTTTCGAGCAACCCCTTGAGTCCTAGTGCTGCCAGCGTGTTGTTATCTACAATGGCAAGTTCTGGCATCGCCTTTCCTGCCATCGCCTTCTTCATTTCTTCATTCATATCTTGTCTCTCTTTTTAATTATTTACAGTAATGGGGTGTGGAACCCTTCAGATTCTGCCGTATTATAGGAATGGGGTGAGGAATGTTGCCGCAAACCAGCCCTTGAATCTTTGCCAGCCCGTGCGCCACTCCCGCCAGTTTTTCTCGTTGAGCAGAAAACTGTCTTTCTTCTCTTTGTTGAAGAGCTGGTCCAGCTGGTCGGTGGTGCACGAATCCACAATCACCGCATTCTCCTCGTAGTCCCATCTCAGACTTCGGGCATTGAGGTTGGCGCTGCCCACGGTGCAGAACTTGCCATCTACCATGATAATCTTGGTGTGGTGGAAGCCTGGCGTGTACATCCATACATCGCATCCCGCCTTCATCAGTTTGTGGGCATTATAGAAGCCGCAATCTGGTGTCAAAGGAATATCGCTTCGGGTAGAGAGCATGATCTCCACCTTTACGCCCCTTTTTGCTGCATTCTTCAGTGCCTTCTTCAGCTTGTGGCTCAGGGTGAAGTAGGGACTGATGATTTTGATGCTATCCTGTGCGTCGTTGATGGCGTTCACGTAGAAATAGCGGATGATATCCTTCGAGATATGTGGCTCTCGGTTGATGATACCCACCGTCTTGCGATAAGCCGTAGCGGTGGTATCGGGTTTGAGATTCTCTACCAGATAGTCCTTCTTCTCCTTGCGATAGTATTCTTCACCATCAATGTGCTGTCCGCTTACCTTGTTCCACATCTTGAGGAATATTTTCTGCAGGGTATTCACCTCGCTTCCGTCGATGCGGCAGTGCATATCGTGCCATTCGCCCACCACCTTCGTACCTTTAATATAATAGTCGGCTACGTTCATGCCGCCTGTATAGGCAATCTGTCCGTCGATGACTACGATTTTCCGGTGGTCACGGTTGAAAACGGCATGCACCCAAGGAAACTTCAGGGGTTTGTATTCATAAATCTCGATACCGTTGGCACGGATTTCCTTGAGATGTCGTTTTCTCAAAGGTTTGTTGTTGGATGAGTTTCCGAATCCGTCATACAATGCCCTTACCTTGACGCCTTCCTTCACCTTCTGGGCAAGAAGGTCGAAGAGGAGGGAGGCGATGCTGTCGTTGCGGAAGTTGAAATATTCCAAGTGAACGCTGTGCTTGGCTTGGCGAATCGCCTGAAACATGTCGTCGAACTTCTCCTGTCCGCTCATCAGGAGCGTAACAGAGTTATCGTGGGAAAAACTGATGCCTTTCCCACGAAGCTGGTTGACTATTAATGAATCGCTGGTCTGTGCGCTGCACAGCGAACTGACCAGCATCAGTGTTATCGTTGTTATTATCTCTCTGAGTCTCATGTCAACTCCTAATAATCTATTTGCTATAAATTATTAATTATAAATTATAAATAAAAATCACACCATGCAGGCATAGTGATCTACAATGCCTTTCAAATGATTATCCTTATCTACTACGAGCACCGTATGCACCTTGTATTTGTGCATAATGCGCTGAATCTCCGAAATCTTGGTCTTCGGAGTAACCATCTTTGGGGTGGTGGTCATGATGTCGCTAACGGTCTTGTTGAAGAACTCAGCCTGCCATTTCTCCATGGCACGACGGATATCGCCATCGGTAATCAAGCCGATGACACGCTGGTCTTCATCAAGCGAGATTCCCAGTCCCAGTTTGCCCTTGCTCACGTGGATGATAGCCTCACCCAGGTGCATATCCTTAGGAATGATAGGCATATCGTCGCTGCGCATCACATCTTCGGCGGTGGTAAGGAGTCGCTTACCCAATTCGCCGCCCGGATGGAACTGGGCAAAGTCGCGAGGCTTGAAGTGGCGTACCTGCATCAGGGCTATTGCCAGGGCATCGCCCATCGCCAGTGCCGCAGTGGTACTGCTGGTAGGGGCGAGGTTCAGCGGACAAGCCTCCTTCTTCACCTTTACGGTGATATGATGGTTGGAATATTTCGCCAGCAGGGAATCCGGATTTCCCGTAATCGAAATAATCGGTATGTTCATGTGAAGCACCATCGGGATGAAACGGAGCAGTTCATCGGTCTGACCGCTGTTGCTCAGTGCCAGCACCACATCCTTATCGGTCATCACACCGAGGTCGCCATGATATACATCCAGCGGATTGATATAGAAAGCAGGCGTACCTGTTGAGGCTAGGGTAGCGGCAATCTTGGCACCCACGTGTCCACTCTTGCCCACACCGGTAACGATAATCTTGCCTTGGCAATGGTACATCATATCCACTGCCTTTTCAAAATTGTCATCCAGATAAGGTATCTGGTCGAGGATGGCCTGCGCCTCATCTCTCAGGGCCTGTTCGCCATAGCCACGTACCACCTTGTCATCTATCTTATTATTCTTATCGGTCATTTCTATAACATTTGAATTCTTAGTTCTTTACTTTTCCTCTTCACTTATAAAAGTTCCTGGATAAGAGATTCTAATTTGTCTAATTCCAGCATGTTGGCTGCATCTGATAATCCCTGGTCTGGGTCAGGATGTACCTCGAAGAAGTAACCCGTAGCACCGAATGCCTTGGCTGCCAATGCCATCGCTGGTACGAACTTGCGGTCGCCCACGGTCTTGCCGTCGCCGGCACTAGGGCGCTGCACGCTGTGGGTGCAGTCCATAATTACATTAGGTACAATCTCCTTCATGTCAGGGATGTTGCGGAAATCAACCACCAGGTTGTTGTAACCGAAACAGTTGCCACGTTCGGTGAGCCAAACTTCCTTGGCTCCGCTTTCCAATGCTTTCTCCACAGGATACTTCATGTCTCTTCCACTCAGGAACTGTGCCTTCTTGATATTGACAATCTTGCCTGTCTTGGCGGCAGATACGAGCAAGTCGGTCTGGCGGCAGAGGAAGGCTGGAATCTGGAGTATATCGCACACTTCGCCCGCAGCCTCAGCCTGATAACTCTCATGAATATCAGTAGTGATGCGAAGACCATACTTTGACTTGATGTCGCTGAGCATCTGGAGTCCCTTTTCCAGGCCTGGACCACGGAAAGAGTGGATGCTGGTACGGTTGGCCTTGTCGAAAGAAGCCTTGAATATGATGTCTGTCCCTAATTTATGGTTGATGCGCACGAGTTCCTGAGCCACTGTATCCAACAGCTCCATCGACTCGATGACGCATGGTCCTGCTATAAATGTTGCCATATTTTTTTTAGTTTATAGTTTATAGTTTATAGTTAATAGGGGGCTATCCCGCTATCAACTATAAACTATAAACTGTTAATTATTAACTTGTTTAATTGTAATCTCACGCTGTGGGAATGGAATCTCGATATTGTGCTCGTTCAGTGTATCGTAGATGCACTCCATGATGGTAGCGTCGTCCATGGCTTGGGTAAGCACATTGACCCACACCACAATCTTGAGGGTGATGCAGCTGTCGTCGAAACTCTTGAGCAATACCTTTACGCCCTTTTCCTTATTGATGCAGTCGAGCTTCAGCAGTTCCTTGATGAGAATCTGCTTCACCTCCTTGATGTTGCTTCCGTATGCCACGCCTACTTCCAGCGCATCCAGCTCGTAACCATGATTCTTGGTCATGTTCTTATAGTTCTTGGAGAACAGCTGCGAGTTCTGGAAGGCGATGACTGAACCGTCGATAGCCTCCAGCATGGTAGAGGTGTAGCTGATACTGCTCACCTTACCACGGGTGCCGTCGCAGATGATATAGTCACCCACCTTCACACGGCCCATCATCAGGGATACGCCGTAGTAGATGTTCTCGAGAATATCCTTGGATGCAAAACCCAGACCGGTTGACAAACCGGCAAAGATGGCAAGCAGCCATGACTTTCCTACCTCGAATACGCTCAGGGCAATCATCAGCCAGATACCCCATACGATGACCTGCAACACATTCTTGAACATCACAATCTTGGAAGCTGCCGATGCCGGATCAGTCTTCTCGAAATGATGGCGCATCAAATCTACCGTGGTGATATTGATATAGTTAAACAGGAAGTAGAGGCAAGCCACCCACGAAACGCTATAGAGCGAAGCCGTGAAGTTGGTGGTATGGATATAGTTCTTGTTGAAGATTTCCCAGGTGGTGTCGCTCATGTTGAACACATCTGCTGCCCAATAGATGGAGACGATGAAGGAGAGCACGCCCGAGATAGGCAGCAACACCTTATATACGAAGCGATAGCCCCATTTCTCGGTGATAGCCAAGCTGCGTAGGTTTCTGCGCTTGGCATATACGCTGAGCCATCCCTTGCAGCAGGTGATGGTGAGCACGCAGGTGAGCTGCATGGTCCACCAGATAATAATCTGTACGGCGAGCAGGGTGAAACCTACCCAAGCACTGACGGTAGTTACCGCAAAGACGGCAAGCGAGATATAGGCGTATGTCTTGTCGGTACGCAGCACCTGATTGCGCTTTCTGGCTATCACATTCCACTGCCACAGGGAGCAGAATAGAAGGATAGGAGGGAAGATGAAGTTCACCAAATCGTTTGGTATCAGGATGATACGGAAAACGATGACGATGAAGCCTATCAGCATCAGTGGAGAATAGATGCGGAAGGTGTTCTTAATCTTGTCATTATCCACACGTAGCAGGATTGATACCAGAATGACGCCAATCAGCCATGCAAACTCCACCAGCAACTGGCTTGCCATCACCACGAAGTTCTGGGTAACCGTCATGCGTACGATGCCTAGGATGGCTGCAAAGGTAACCACGGTCATCGCCATGATGAGGCAAGGGCGCTTCGCCATGAAACTCTCCTTTCTGTTCTGGAACATGCCGTGCTTCATCAGTTGGGTGAGCACGATGCGGATGGCAAAGAGATTGAGGAAGACGGAGATGAGACCATAGAATGCAATGATGCCGAAGAGGATGAAGATGATGCGTACATCCCATTGCGACATCATGCCTGGTGCCCGCTTGTATTTCTCTGCTACAGAGGTCTTTGCCTCGTTGTAGTTCATGCCGATATTGCATAGGATATGCAGATAGTTGTCGCCTCCATTGTTGAAGATGCTGTTCTGGATATCGCTGTATCGCTTGTTGGCATAATCGTTGAGAGCCTTCAGTTTCTTGTCGGTCCTGTCGTATGCCATCACGTATAGTTGCAACTGTTCCTGTTTTTCTACCAGTTGTCGGCGGATGTTCACGGCAAGGGTCAGGTCTACGTTGCGGTTTACCTGTGCCTCGTCGCTCAGGAACATGCTGTTCATGCCGTAGAGATAATTGATGAGGGAGTCGTATCGCGCCACTTCCATATTGGTTTCCTTGATCATCTGCCTGAACGGCACTGCCTTCGACTTGAACTTTCTGAACTGTTCTGTAGCTTCATGGCAGGCGTAGGTCATATCGAACACATATCCGTTTCTCTGGGAATAGAGCATGATGGAGTTCTGGTCAGCTTGTCTTACGATGCTGATCAGTTCGGCGATAACCTGCTGCTGCTGTGCCTTGGCCACCTTGTTCTGCTTTTCCAGGTCGATGTGGTAGTTGGTCAACTCGGTGCGCAGCATATAGAGCGTTGTATCCAGGTTGGCTTCCTTGAGCACAGCATTGCTTGGCAGCACGAAAGCCACCATCAGCAAGATGAGAATATATAGTTTCTTTTTCATTTTAAGTCTATTTGTCTGCAAAGTTATTAATAATTCGTGAATAATCAAAGAATAAGATGCGTTTTTTAAGATAATCAGCTAGATGAAGCATCTTTTTACCCATATCTTTGCGATATTTCATCGAAATTCCGTACTTTTGCAGTGTATTTAAAAAGATAAAACAATGAACATACTCATAGCAGACAGCGGCAGTACCAAGACCGATTGGTCGTTGACCGACGGGCAGGGCAATGTAGTGATGACTTGCAAGACACAGGGCATCAATCCTATTCACATGCAGGATGACGAGGTGCTTCAGATTCTGAAGTCGGAACTCATCTTGCCGGAATCACCACAGGAAGTATATTTCTATGGCAGCGGTGTGACCGAGGCGATGAAGCCCCGGATGGCCTCACTCCTGCAGCAGGCCTTTCCTGGAGCCAAGGTGGAAGCCGAGGGAGACATGATTGGAGCGGCAAGAGCCCTCTTCGGCAACAAGCCAGGCATCGCCTGCATCTTGGGAACGGGAGCCAACAGTTGTCTCTACGACGGTCATCGCATGGTGATGAATACGCCACCGCTGGGTTACATCCTGGGCGATGAGGGTAGTGGTGCCGTTCTGGGTAAGCTCTTCCTGAACGGCATCTTCAAGGGCACCTTATCTTCTGCCATCCAGAAGAAGTTCTTGGATTGGTCGGGCTTGGATTATTCTACTATTATAAATAAGGTGTATCGCGAACCGCTTGCCAACCGGTTTCTGGCATCCATCTGTCCTTTCATCTCGCAGCAGATAGCCGAGGGAGAGAAGCATGAGAATGGTACCGACGAACTGAACGAGGCGATGGCGCTCTATCGGGTGGTGCTTGGCAACTTCAATGATTTCTACGAGAAGAATCTCCTGCCTTATATCAAATATGTGAAGGCGAGCGCCGAAGACATCTCTCAGTTGGAGTCTGGTGTAAAGGCATGGGATTTGTCTTTGGGCGAAGATGTGCCAGCGGTGGGCTTTGTGGGAAGCATCGCCCATTACTTCGAGTCGCCATTGAGGAATGTGATGTGCGATGAGCATCATCTCACCATCAAGAAGGTAATGCAGGCACCTATGCCGGGACTGATTCAGTATCATTCCCAGCCCCAAAAACAGGTTTAGCTTTTTTTATGAAAAGTATCAGAATTTAAGAAAATACTGCACCAAAACAGATAAAATGCTCTGTTTTGGTGCTTTTTTTGTTAAGAAAGGAGGATAATGCAACATTTTATACGTATCCTTTTAACAATAATGCCCCCATGCGTATTTGTTTTTTCCTTATCTTTGCCCCATCAAAAACAAATTTCACAACGATAAATCAAGGCATGGCGCTCTTCGGAGCGGCTCCACCTTATTTATAATGGCAATATGAACCTACCCAATGATAGGAACAATATTAAACCAAAAATGAACAATTATTAATTTAAACCTAACGTAATTATGAGAAAAACATCTCAGAAATTCTCGCAGAGCCGAATGCTCTGTAAGGTTGCGCTGGTAGCCCTCATGTTGGCAATCCAGGCAATGCTAGGAATCGGAGCAGGTGTCCTAAATGCTCAGACGGTTAAGGGTACTGTTATCTCTGGCAGTGACAATGAACCACTGATTGGTGCAAGTGTCATGGTTGAGGGAACGAGAAACGGTGCAGTAACCGACTTGGATGGTAACTTTACCATCTCAGCAAAGAATGGACAGACGCTCGAAGTTTCTTACCTGGGCTTTATCACCCAAAAGGTGAAAGTTACAGGTTCTGTAATCAACGTAACCTTGAATGAGGACAAGCAATCTCTTGATGAGGTTGTCGTCGTGGGTTATGGTGTTCAGAAGAAAAAGCTGGTGACGGGTGCCAACATCAACGTGAAGGGTGATGACATCGCCAAGTTGAACACTTCCAATCCGCTTCAGGCGCTCCAGGGACAGACTCCTGGTATGAGCATCATCTCAACATCCGGTCAGCCGGGTTCCGGTTTGAAGGTAAACATCCGTGGTATGGGTACCGTGAGTGGTTCTGATCCGCTTTACATCATTGATGGTGTACGTGGTGACATCGCTTCTCTGAATCCTGCCGATATCGAAAGCATTGATGTGCTGAAGGATGCGGCATCGGCTGCCATCTATGGTTCGCAGTCGGCCAATGGTGTGGTTCTGATTACCACCAAGGGTGGTAAGGAAGGCCGTGCCGTGGTTAGCTTCGACGGCTATGTGGGTTGGCAGAACAAGCCACGCAGCATTGATATGCTCAATGCCAGGGAGTATATGACTATTCTGGATGAGGCTGCCATCAACTCGGGTAAGAACGCCTACGACTGGAGTAAATACAAGAGTATCTATGATGCCAATGGCGATTTGATTGATACCGACTGGGTAGATCAGATGTTTGTGAAGAATGCCAAGACTTCTTCTTATAATATAGGTGTAAATGGCGGTAGCAAGACTGCCAATTATGCCATGACGCTGGGTTATATGAACCAGGAGGGTATTGTTGGCGGCAAGGACGTCAGCAATTATGAACGTTACAACTTCCGTGTCAATTCCGACTGGAAGGTGAAGGACTGGTTGAAGGTGGGTGAGCAGATCAGTTTCATCTATACCCAGAATACGGGTATCGGTGTGGGTAATGCTTACAACAACTCTCTGCGCAGTGCCTTCAATACCTCTCCATTGTCGCCAGTCTATAGCGACAACAACAAGTATGATTCTCCTTTTAATGATACCAGCAATAGCGACTGGTATAATGCCGATGGCAACCCATACGGCTTGATGATGACGAACAATAACAATCAGACGAATGCAGCCCGTTTCACCGGTAATGTGTATGCGGAGATTGAGCCTATCAAGAACTTGAAGTATCGCACCGTAGTAGGTTACGAATATTATGCAAGCGATTACCGTTCGTTTACTCCTCTCTATCAGTTCTCCATTTATAGCTACAACACAGCCAACCGTACCAGTGTGAACCAGAATATGGGACATAACTGGCAGTTGACCTGGACCAACACCCTGTCTTACGACTTCAAGGTGAAGGAGCATAGCTTCACAGCCTTGGCAGGTATGGAATCCTGGCGCTTTGATGGCGTAGGCGTAAGTGCATCCAATGCCACCCTGAAGAGTGGTTTTGCCGACTGGAACCATGCTTATGTAAGCAATGGTACCGCTGCCACCGCTACCGATGGTCTGGGTGCCAGCGGTGCTCCTTCTCTGTCACAGCGCATGGTGAGCTACTTTGGTCGTGTAAGCTGGAACTGGAAGGAAACCTATATGGCAACAGCTACCCTGCGTGCCGATGCTTCTTCTAAGTTTGCCCGTGGCAACCGCTGGGGCTACTTCCCTTCTGTTTCTGCCGGTTGGATTGTAACCAATGAAAAATGGGTGAAGCCTCTGCTCAAGGTGCTTGATTATGCCAAGGTGCGTGCAAGCTGGGGACAGGTTGGTAACCAGAATATTGGCGACCTGATGTTTATTTCTCCTATCTCAACATCGGGTGCTTACTATAACTTCGGTACGGCTTTGGGTGCTGACGGACAGTCAAATTACTATGGTGCTTATGAAAGCCGTCTGTCTAACGAGAATGTGAAGTGGGAAACTTCAGAGCAGTTGGACTTCGGTTTGGATCTGCGCCTCCTGGGCGAGTTGAATGTCAACATCGACTGGTATAAGAAGACCACCAAAGACTGGTTGCTGGTTAAGCCTATCCCAGGCACAGCCGGTACGGGAGCCCCTTATTTCAATGGAGGTGACGTAGAGAATACCGGTATAGAAATCGGTTTGGGCTGGAACGACAACATAGGTAGAGATTTCAACTACTATGTGAATGTCAACGGTGCCTATAATAAGAATAAGGTGGGAAGCATCCCTACATCCGATGGTATCATTCATGGTACCGATGGTAATGGTCAGCTCTATGATAACTCTACCGAGTTCTACCGTTGCAGCAATGGCGAACCAATCGGTTATTTCTGGGGTTACAAGACCGCTGGTATCTTCCAGAACCAGAAAGAAATCGACGAGTGGGTAGCGGCAGGCAATGGCGTACTTCAGGGATCTTCTGTAAAACCAGGCGATGTGAAGTATTACGATGTCAACCACGATGGTACCATCAATGATGCCGACAAGGTAAACCTGGGCAATGGTATGCCAGACTTTACCTATGGTTTTTCACTCGGTTTCGACTACAAGGGACTCGACTTCTCTGTAACCGCCAACGGTTCAGTAGGCAACGACATCGTTCAGAGCTACCGCAATGTAGGTGCCAAGACAGCCAACTACACTTCAGCCATCCTGCAGCGCTGGACTGGTGAGGGAACATCCAACAAATATCCACGTGTGACAGAGACCAATGTGAACTATCAGTTCTCCGACCTCTTTATCCAGGATGGTGACTTCCTGAGAATCAGCAACATCACCTTAGGTTATGATTTTGCCAAGCTTCTGCATCAGAAGTTCGTATCTCAGGCCCGTTTGTACTTCCAGGTTCAGAATGCGTTTACCTTTACCAAGTATGACGGCATGGACCCAGAAATCGGTTATGGTGTCAACAGTTGGGCATCAGGCGTAGATTTGGGTTACTATCCACGTCCACGTACCTTCATGGTAGGTTTGAATCTTAAGTTCTAATTTAAAGGAGATATCATTATGAAGACAAATAAAATAAAGATAGCCGCTTTGGGTATTTTGGCTATGGGAGGTCTGGCATCTTGCAGCGACAGTTGGCTGGATGTGGCTTCCAAGACAGAATCAAATTCCGGCAATTACTATAAGAGTCAGGAGGATGGACTTCGCTCGCTCTATGCCTGCTACGACGGTTGGCAGCGTACAGTTTCAGACGGTCCTTCGTTCACCGTTTATCAGTTGACCGAGACGATGAGTGACGAGTGCTTTGGCGGTACGGGTAACACCGATGGCCGCAACACCCAGATTCTCGACCGTTTCGACATGAATCAGGCACCATCTTATACCGATATGCACGAAACCTTGTGGAAGAGCTATTATGCAGCCATCTTCCGCTGCAATGAGTTTATCGATAAGGGTGAAGGCATTACCTGGGATGATGAGAATGCAAAGAACACTTATCTGGGTGAGGCTCATGCCCTTCGTGCCTTGTGCTATTTCGATATGCTTCGCCTTTGGGAGAACATCCCGTTGCTGGAACATGCCACCAGCGATGTGGTTCCTCAGGCTGCTCCTGACTCCGTATATAGTCTGGTATTCAGAGATTTGAAGTATGCCATTGAGCATATTCCTGCCAATGCCTATCCTAAGAAGGATGCGGCTACCAACGATGGACATATCACCAAGTATGGTGCCGAGGCAATTCTGGCTCGCGCGTACCTCTTCTATAGTGGCTATTATGGCAAGGAGCCTGATCAGTTGGGCTTGACCAAGGCGGATGCACTGGCAGCCTGTGAGGATATCATCGCCAGTGGCGAGTTCAGTCTGGTACCTCGATTCAGAGATTTGTGGCCAGCTTCTGCTGATGACAAGAGCGGTGACCACGTAGGACTTTGGGCACATGAGAACTCTTCCTGGGCTGGTCCTGGAAACTCAGAGACCATACTCTCGATGAAGTTCAACTACACAGCCGACTATAATGGCAACAATGATGGTAACCGTTTCCAGGTGATGGTAGGAATGCGTACCGGTAGTCTGGTTTACGAAGGCTATGGCCAGGGTTGGGGTGCATGCACCGTTACACCATCCATTGCTTCAGCCTATGCTACGGGTGATACCCGCCGTTCAGCCTCTATCATTGATGCTTCACAGTTGAAGGATTACGAGAACACCTATCTTGCCGACCAGCGTGAATACACCGGATATTTCGTGAAGAAATATACCCCTTTGTCTAAGCACGAAACTGCTGGTGATGGCAAGTTGCAGCATTACACGGAAACAGTGGGTGCAGGCGATTTCCAAATCAGTCAGTTCCAGGATTGGGTACTCGTCCGTTACGCCGATGTCCTGTTGATGGCAGCAGAGTTGGGCAGTCCTAATGCCCAGTCTTACTTCGACCAGGTTCGCAAGCGTGCTTATACCGAGGATGATGGCACCACCCTGAGTGGCAACTATTCTCAGCAGACAGCTACCAAGGAGAACATCCTGAAAGAGCGCAAGCTTGAGTTTGCCTTCGAGGGAATCCGCTATTGGGATCAGCTCCGTCAGGGCGTGGAGCAGGCAGCCAAGGAGATTGCCGGTTCCTGGGAAGTGAAGGATGGCGGCGAGAAAACCACCGTATCCATCAGTGCCGAGAATATCATCAAGAAACGTGGCTTGATTCAGATTCCTATCACCGAGATCGGACTTTCTCATGGTCTCCTGAAGCAGAATCCAGGTTGGTAATTCTAACTTTTTAAAGTATTGGTTTTATGAAGATTATAAATAAAATATATTCGCTTTTGGCAGCTGTCATGATTCTCTTCATGGCGAGCTGCTCTCCAGACGAGTTTGGTCTGGGCGATAAGAACTTGTCTTCTGAGGATTTGGCAGAGAACATCGCCTTCACGATTACTCACGACGAAAGCAATCCTAATATCGTCAAGTTCAAGAGTCTGTTGCCATCGAGCTATTCGGTGGTCTTTGATACGCCTCAGGGACGTTTCCAGCAGGATGAGGTGAGCCTGAAGATTCCTTTCAATGGTACCTATCAGGCACGTGTCGGTGTTGAAACCCGCGGCGGTTTCCTCTGGGGACCTTACGCCGAGTTCAAGGTAGATGATTTCTGTGCCGAATTCGTTACCGATCCTCTGTGGACCTATCTGAGTGGCGGCGTAGGCAAATCGAAGCGATGGAAGTTGGATATCGATGCCAATACCATCACCAAGCATTCAGACCTTTGGGCAGGTCCGCTCGGATTCTGGGGTATGGATGATGACTGGAGTACCTGCATGATGGGACAGACCGCTGCTGCCGGCGACCATTGGAACTGGACTCCTGATATCCCAGGTAACTCCTGGGTGATGTCGGCTATCGACTATGGTTATATGGAGTTCGACCTGATTGGTGGTGCCCATGTCACCGTATATAATGCTGAGACAGGTGAGACCTTTAAGGGTACTTACATGCTGGATACAGACAATCATACCATCACCTTCTCGGATGCGGAGCTGCTCCACAATTCGGGACATGACAAGGTTGCTACCAACTGGCGTAGCGGACTGAAGCTGATGGGACTTGCCGACGACCGTTTGCAGATAGCAACAGTTCGAGACAATTCAGATGAGGGCAAGTGCTTGCTTTGCTACAACTTCGTTTCAGAGGAATACTGGAACAATTGGACTCCTACCGTGGCAGAGAACACCCATGTGAAGCCAACGCTGATGACCGACTGGCGCGACTGGGTAGAGCAGAAGACCAATAAGGAAATCACCTACAAGTTGGCTAACCCTGATAATGAAGAGGGACGGCAGTTTGACTATTGCAACCTCGACGGTAGTGCCAAGGGCATTCAGCTTACAGCAGCCAATGGTATCGAGGATGCAACCCTCGTGATGAACAGCGAGTCAAAGAGCTATATCTACACCGCTCCTGATGGAAGTCAGGTTTCCGGTAAATATACCTTGACTGATGAAGGCGTATTCACTTTCGACAAGGGCTTCGGTAATACCCAGCTTTCTGCAACGGGCAATTACAACATGCATGCCAATGCGGACAACACCCTGCGCATCCTGAAAGTCAGCAAGGATGATTATACCGGACATCTGAAGGATTTGTGGCTCGGTAGCCAGTGTCTTGATGACCAGGGCAATCTCTATCAGTATCAGGCATACCACTGGGTAGCCCAGAGCGCAAGTTCAGCATCAGGTCCTAAGTATAAGGCAAACCTCTTCTTCAACAACTCCGGTTGGGGCTGGAAGCACGATGGCGATATCGCCAACTATATGAGCACCAATGTGTTCATCACAGGCGATGGCGACTATTCCTTGAAGTTTGAGGGTGCAGAGAGCAATCCATATCTTCTCTACATCGACGTCAACAAGATTCTGAAGGACAATCCAAACTGCGATATCACCATCAAGAGCATCAAGGTAGATGGCAAGAGTGTTGATTTTGATGATACACTCATTCCAAGAGGATATACAGATGACGACTCAAGTACCAACTCCTTCCGTCGTTATGTATTGAACCCATGGGGACCAGCCGCATGCTTCAAGTTTGATTCCGGCAATAACGAGTTTACCGACTTCAAGTGTTCTTCAAGCATCGAAGTGGTTATCACCGTGAAGATGGATACAGGTGCTCCTGTAGTGACACCTTCAGAGGGTAAATAAGATTAGAAACTTTAATGTGGATTAGATTATGAAAATGAAATATTTAGCAGGTGTGATGCTGCTGATGGCCGGTCTTTGCTCGCTCTCTTCCTGTAGCGATGATGATGACTACTCTGCAGCCACAGGAAATGTGATTAGCACCATTGAGACGGGTGATGCTTCTGTTACTGCTATTTCGGCAGTAGTCAGCGGTAAGGTCTTGGACTTGAGCAAGCAGGATGCAGGTGCCTATGCGGTGGGTGTTGTTTACGGTACCAACCCCGATCCTACCACAGCCGGCACCAAGCAGCCAGGCGTGATTGATGCCGAAGGTAATGTAACCGCCACTCTCTCGGGATTGACCAAGGGCAATACCTATTATTATGCCACTTACGTACAGTTGCAGGGCATAGTAACCAAGTTTGGTGAGGTGAAGAGCTTCGTGGCAACCGATGCCCAGATTGCTACAGCCGGAGCCACGGATGTTACGGCAACCAAGGCCACCCTGAGTGCTACAGCCAATGGCTTGGAAGGTATCCTGATAGAGGGAGAGACCCAGATGAACTACGGTTTCAAGATTTCAACCTCTGAGGCGGATGTAGAGAACGGTATCAATTATCCTATCTCTGCCAGTGCCAAGACCATCAGTCAACGTGTGGAAGGTTTGCTTCCTGGAACTACTTACTATTATACATCATATTTTGAGTTGGGCGATGGTTTTGTCTATGGTGAGACCAAGAGCTTTACCACTCCTGCTCAGACAATGGAATATGTTGATTTGGGTTTGAGCATCCTTTGGGCTAAGTGCAACCTGGGTGCAGAATCAGAGGAAGAAACAGGTGCCCTTCTGGGCTATGGTGATCTGACAGGTGTGAATCAGAGTACTTATCTCATCGATTACAATACTGTGGAGGATATCGCCGGTACGGATAAGGACATCTTGAAGAAGGTGAATGTGGATGCAGGTGCCTTGATGCGCAGTTCTACTCCTACAGCCGATCAGATGAGTGAGTTGATTGCCAATACCACTCAGACAGAAGTTGAGGTGAAGGGCGTGAAGGGTATCAGATTTACTGCAGCCAATGGCAACAGCATCTTTATGCCTTACACCGGTTACCGCAACGGCACTGCCAAGGTAGGCGAGGGCAACCAGGGCTTGTATTGGAGCGGTAATAACTATAGCATCGCTACGGATTATAGCCAGACGCTCAATCTGACCAATGGTACTGCTTCATCTGGTGTTTCGGCCCGCAACCTGGGTTTGGCGATTCGTCCTGTTCGCATGTCACCGGAGTTGAAGGTGGATAATTCCAAGTTGGTTGTCGGCGACCTTGAGAATAACGGCAGAATCCGTATCGAGATTTTCAACCAGTATGGTTCTACGGGTAGCAATCCTGGCATCAACCAGGCTCAGATTAAGTTTACCAAGAATATGGTGGTTACTTTCCGTCTTTCAGGTTTGACAGATAACATGAAGGAAGGTGCGGGCAGTCATGTGGCTGGTTTGGAGTATGCTGATGCTTCTTGGGATCCAAGTCGCTGGTCAGCCTTTGATAATTCCAAGTATGATGCCAATGTTACTGGCGATGGTCTCTATACGGTTTGGATGGAGACAGGTGGTGCCGAGGCAGAAGGTGCAGCGGTATTCTGTGTGGATATCAACAATCTGGCAGCTGATGCCATCGATGCATCCAAGATTACTGCAGAGATTGTGAGCATCAAGTTTGATGTGGATCCTGAATTCTCAATGGATTTCTCAAAGACAGAGTTCAACAACAAGGATGGCAACGGCACAGACGGTCGTATTGAGATCTTCAATGAGTATGGTAATACCAAGGCAAATGGAGTGGATGCTTCAGCCTTGTCATTCGCAGGTAATCTGATTGTCAACTTCACCATCTCGGGTATCGACGGCAACCTGAAGGATTCTGCTTCCAAGAACTACAAGACAGAACTTTCTTATGCCACATCTAGCTGGTATCCTAGCTACTGGGGCGGTTCTGAATTCGGTCGCACTTATGTGAAGGGCGATGGCACCTACGAGGTTTCCGCTTCTTTGGCAGATAAATGCTCGGGTGCAGTGGTTTGGACCATCGAACTCTACGATTTGTGGAAAGACCTGGTTGATCCTACTCAGGTTAAGGTCAAGATTAATCATGTCTTGACTCCAGGTAAGTAATCATACGTATTATTTTGATATTCTATGAATATGAAGAAAATAACAATTTTATCGTTTCTGATCATGGCTTTTGCCATGGTCAGTTTCTCAGCCTGTTCTAATGAGGATACCATCGGAGGCGGTGAAGGCCTCTCTAAGGATTTCGTGGTTTCCCGTTCTGATATGGCGTTTACGAAGAATGGCGGTGAGACAGATTTATATGTCAAGGCGGCTCAGGTACCAACGGTTTCTACCGAAGCGGCTTGGTTGGCTGTAACTCCAGTGGCTGGCTCTTCTAGTATTACCCATCATTTCCTCATCAAGGCAGAGGCAAATACAGCCAATGATGACCGTTCGGCAACTATCACCGTAGCGGCTGGTTCTGATACCAAAACTATTACCGTGAGCCAGAACTCTACCGAGGGACTGCTCATCACATCTAGTAAAAATGTAAATGTAGGGGCTGCCGGTGGTCAGGTTACTGTTACCCTGAAGGCAAATGCAAGTTATTCTCAGGTCATCAGCAATGAATGGGTGAGTGAGATTACTGCTCGTGCCAACATGGTGGAATACACCCGCAACTATTCGGTGGCTGCCAACATCAGCAATGCCCGTTCGGCAACCATCAGCTATACCATGGTGGTAAACGACAGTACTTCCATCACCGAAGCTGTTACCATCAACCAGGAGCAGGGTACTACTACTGGTGATATGAGTAAGACGGCTATGGATATTGCAGCCTTGATGTATCCTGGCTGGAACCTGGGTAATACGATGGAGGCAGGAAATGCTGCCAATAACTGGAAGAATACCAGTATCGGTTCTGAAACTTCATGGCAGTCGGCAAAGACTACCCAGCAGTTCATCGACCTGGTGAAAGTTTCTGGTTTCAAGAGCGTCCGTATTCCTTGTTCTTGGGTAATGGGGCACATCACAGATGCTGAGGCTTGCACCATCGATGCCGATTGGCTGGCCCGTGTTCACGAGGTGGTAGATTACTGCATCAAGAACGATCTCTATGTCATCATCAACCAGCATTGGGATGGTGGATGGATTGAGCATGATGGTTTGACTGCTGCTACTGATGTGGATGCTACCAAGGCAAAACTCACCAAGATCTGGACTCAGATAGCCAATAGTTTCAAGGATTATGACGAGCGTCTTATCTTTGCCGGTATGAATGAGCCTGGTGTGGGCGGCGGTGATGCCAATGCATTGCTGGGCACTGCGGATTTGGCCAATAGGATTGCAGAGTATGAGCAGACTTTCATTGAGGCAGTGCGTGCCACAGGTGGCAACAATGCCAAGCGAGTTCTGGTGGTTCAGGGTCCTAATACCAATATCGACAATACCGTAGCTCATAATTATATGGATAAAATCCATGATTCTGCAACAGACCGATTGATGGTAGAGGTTCACTTCTACGATCCATATCAGTTTACTGATTTGAGTGAAGACAAGGATTGGGGCAAGTACTATCTCTATTGGGGTAAGAACAACCAGGGTGGTGATGCCGACCGCACTGCTGATGCCAAATACAATGAGGATTATGTAGAGGCTCAGATGGAGAAGATGAAGACTCATTTCTTCGACAAGGGTTATCCAGTGTTGATTGGTGAGTTTGGTGCCAACCAGCGTCTGGCTATCGGTAAGGATGCGCTTCATGATGCATCCGTGAAGGATTACTACAAGGCTGTTGTTACCAGTGCCATCAATAATGGTTGTGTGCCTGTGGCTTGGGATACGAATAGCGGTCTTCCTAGCATGACAATTTTCAATCGTGCAAATACCACCGTTAGCAATGCCCATATTCTGGAGAGCATCCAGGAGGCTGTGAAGACAGCTTCTTGGCCTGCAAAATAAATTTTTAATAAAGCCTCACTTGAGGTTGGAATGAGCCTCATTTGGAGTTGGAGTAAGCCTTACGTAACGTTCGTTTAAGGCTCAATCCAACTTCAAGTGAGGCTTACTTGTTTTTCTTTTCCTTTTGCTTTTATTGCCAATTCAGTTGTTTCTGTTTTTATTTATATTGTTGTTTTCTCCTTTCACATTTATCTTATTGATTTGTAGATGAATAGGTTAGGTGTGAAAGGAAAATGGTATCAAAGAAATAAAAAAACAAAGATAAGTAAAATAGTATCAGTAATCAGCAAGATAATACCATATATTCTCGATATTTAGTTGTATCTTTGCAACTGAAAAAATGCTATATATAAGAAATAACAATAAATATAAACCTAATTTAATTAAGCAAAGCTTATGAAAAAGTTTTTTACTATTATGGTAGCAGCTTTTGCTGCAGTTAGTGCTTTTGCACAAAGTAGAACAACATTGTGGGAAGGTGAGCAGGTAATGGATGGCTCATGGCCTAATGTGGGTGTGGAACTCAGCAACTTGGCAACTGCTAAGGCTGGCGATAACATAGTTGTTACTACCTCTAAGGTAGATGCTTCCATTAATGCATCCTGGGAGTGGGGCTCTAAGGTGTTCCTGAAAGTCAATAGCGGTGCCAATGGTGCTTGGGAAGACATGGCAGGTACTTCTGAGGTAGTATTCCTGGAACCAGGTGAGGCGAAGTTTGAAATTACCAATGAGTCTCTGGAGCAGTTTAAAAAAGCCTCAAGTTTCTTCGTTCAAGGCATGTGCGTTGTTGTTTCTAAGATTGAGTTGGAGAGTGCTGTTGCTACAACGTCTACTCAGCTTTGGAGTGGTGAATGCGCATTCGGCAATTGGGCTGATGGTTTCAGCGTTCCTGCTGAGAAGTTTGCTAATGCTTCTGCTGGTGATGTCTTGGAGTTTGTTTATACTACTGATACTGAGACTACAGAGAAGTGGTGGCAGTTTAAGACCATCTTTGCTGGTACAGAAGATGTGTTGACTTCTAATAAGGCAGACTTGAATGAGTATGGTTGTGCTACTGTAGCAAGTGGCAGTACTTCATATAAGATTGTCTTGAATGCAGAGGATATTGCTAGATTGAAGGAAACAGGTTTGTTCGTCAATGGACATTTCAATATTGTTACAGCTGTTAATCTGATTCAGGCTGTCAAGGAACCTTCTACTGGCATAAGCAATGCATTTGTGGTTACTCCTGCCAAGGATTCCAAGACATTCAATCTTGCAGGTCAGCAGGTGGGTGCATCTTATAAGGGTGTTGTAATCAAGAATGGCAAGAAGTTTGTTCAATAATCGTGGGTTTGAAACTCAGATGGTTTAGTTTTATTAGTATTTATCAAGAAAAGGGCTAGGTTGCTGGTTGCAATCTAGCCCTTTCGCTTTTAGTGCTCTAAATAGAGTCCGTTCAACTTTTCCAGGAAAACACTCACATCATCATTCACCAACTCCATAAATCCATGGGTCTTACTGTTGGCTACTCCAGGATAAGGAGTGTAATAATGTTCATTGATTG
Source organism: Segatella copri (assembly GCF_051861805.1). GTDB lineage: Bacteria > Bacteroidota > Bacteroidia > Bacteroidales > Bacteroidaceae > Prevotella > Prevotella copri_M. The sequence goes on from NZ_CP146520.1 coordinate 1,815,238, forward strand.
GTTCTCCCTGGTTTCTTCCAAACATCAGGTAGGCAATGTGATGCTGCTTCAATTCAGGAAGAAGGACTTCCGAGAAGATGCTGGAATCGCCAATCGATTCGATGCCTGTTGTCATGCCGAAAGCATTGTTATGCTCCTGTGCAAAAGGCAATGCCTGGGTGATGATTTCCTTCATGCTCTGCTGATAGAGGGGAAGACGGATGGCATTCCTGGGTTGCAGATAGGTGACGTTGATGACATCAATCTGATGGTCTGGATATCGTTCCATCAGCTTCTTTCCAGGCTTGTAGGTCTCTGAATAGCCGTAAACTACATTGGTTACGTCATTATCCCCTAACAGGTCCTGCAATTTCTTGTAAAGTTCGATGTATTCGTCTTTGCTCAACTGGCAATACCAGGCTTTTCCGTCGATAGGAAGAAGATTGAGCACCACGGGTGCCTTGATACCATAACCGTCTTGCAGGGTGTCGAGATACTTGGCCACTTGTTTGGTGTATTCCTCCAGCAAATCTGCGTTGCCGTTGTAATTCGGCATCGTCCAGTTCATGATGAGTAATCCTCCCTTGCGGAAGTGGTTGAGCACATCTTCCCGGATGGCCTTGAAAGGAACTCCATCTGCATTCTGCTGCTTTCCGCTCTCGATGCCGGCAAGTTCATATCCATTGGCTGCCGGACGGTAACCGCAGAGTGCCTTCATGTCGCAGCGGTCGCTATCGCATTCCCATCTGTTCCAGCCCATTCCGCTCAGGGTGCCGTACATCTGTCCGATGAGGGTTCCCTTGTTGGCGAAAGCCTTGAGGTTGGTCTTCAGATTCTCCGTGCGGGTAGTAAGACCGCTCATGGCAATCTCATCGTACGATTTCTTTTTCTTTTCACCGCAGGATGCGAAAGCCACGAGTGCTGCAAAAATCAATATGAAATATCTGATTCTCATGTCTTTTATTCGTTATATGCCTTCTTCATGGCTTCTACCACGGTAGGCAAGGTCCACTGTGGTACACTTCTGTCTGTACCGTCGAAGATGCTCATCCAGTAGAAGGTGGCTACGCCGTATGCCTTTGCCTGCTTCACAATGTCGGCAGCCTGGTCGGCAGCAGCCTGAATTTCGCTGGCAGAACTGTTCTTGCTGACGCTCTTGCTTCCGTGTGTACCGTATTCGCCGATGATGCAAGGGATGCCCTTGCTGATGAATTTATTGTTCAGGCGGGTGAACATATCAGCGATTTCCTTGCTGCAGGAAGCATCCCATTTGCCTTTGGCAAACCAGTCCCAAGGTGAGTAGGTGTGTACTTCTACTGCGATATGGCCATCCACCTTGTCGGTAGGGATGGCGAGGTTGTTCAATACGTCGTCACCATTAGCTGCAGCATAGGTATTGATGATGAGGTTGCGGGTCTCGTTGTTGCCACCTGTGGCACGTACTGCATTCACAAAACTCTGGGCATATCCGTTCAAACCCTTATAGCTGCTTGCGCTCTTTGGTGCATTCCAGGTGTTGTCGGCATCAAGCATCTCGTTGTAACCTTCGAACACCAGGTGATGGTCGTAGTTCTTGAAACGGGTGGCAATCTGAGTCCAGAGATACTCGAACTTCTCCTTGTTCTCCTTGTAGTTGGCTTCATCAGCCTTGATCCAGTGTTTCACATCATCACTATCAGCACCTGTATCATGGTGAACATTCAGGATGCAGTACATACCGTTGTCAATCACGTAATCAACGATTTCCTGTATTCTGTTCATCCAGGCTTCATCCACGGTTCCGTCTTCCTTCATGTGCTGGAACCAGGTAACTGGGATGCGGACAGAATTAAAACCATTCTTCTTCAGGAAATCTACCATCGGTTTGGTGGTAGGAACCTGTCCCCATGCTTTCTCGAAATCAGTAACAGAATTGCTGTTCATGTTCATCCACATGGCTACCACATCTGTGCAGTTGCCGAAATTGGTACCGATGCCCATGTTCTTTACTGCATCCACAGCACTTTCCTCTACATAGTTTGCGTTCAGGTTTACCTGATCGCGGGTAATCACGTTCTTGCTGTTCATAGCCGCTTTCCACCAGTCGTTGGATGGCATGTTGCTTCCATACCAAGGCATGAAGAAACTCCATTTTGCACCGGCATTCCAAGCCTCATCGATGCCGGCTGTAGCTGTGTTGCTGTTGGCATCAGTTCCGCATTCTGCCAGGGCTACGAGCTTGCCAGGATAGCGTGCCTGAATCTCCTTGAACTCCTGTGCCTGCTTGGCAGCATCATAACCGTAGAGGTCGCGACCGATGATATCTACATACTTGTCGCCGGGATACCAGTCGGCATCATTGTCATAGGTATTAGCATCGCCATTGTAATTCTGTGTGGTCCAAGCCCAAATCAGGTTGTGTATTCCCTTGCTCTGGAAGTAATCAAACATGGTCTGCCAAAGCTTCTTGTAGGTCTCGGCACCATCATATCCCCACCAGAACCAGGACTTGCCCCAGCTGTCACCTGATTTCAGACAGGCATTGCCGGCTGCCTCGTGGAAAGGACGCCAAACGGCAACAACGCCTGCATCCTGCAACTTCTGCAAGACTTCCACCACCTTATCCATTTCCTGATAGAACCACTTGTTCTCCCAAGTGCCGGCTGTCAATACGTTGGCTGCCTTGAAGGTGGTTTCAGATGGGGTGCAGGTCACACCGCTTCCATCTGTTCCCGGAACGGTGCTCTCGGTCTTAGGCACGTTGAAGTGCCACATCAGCGATACCAGTCCGCCTTGGTCTGCCCAGTTGGTAACAGGCGTGATGTCGTTGTAGTTGATCCATCCGTTGGAACCCTGCTTAGGTACATAGATATGGATGAAATCATAGCAGTTCATGGCAGGATATTTGCCTGTTGCTTTATAAATCTTATCTGCTTCCTGGGTGTTCCAGTTAACGTTGGCGATGACCGAAGAGATGGTCTTGCTTCCATAATTCAGCTGCAGATATTTGTAGAGACGCTTGGTCTTCTCTGTTGCGGCTGGGTCAGCGAGATTCACATTGCCCACTTCGCTTTCGTGATAGATAGAGAAAACGACATTGTTAATCTTGTTGATGTCGTATGTTTCCCATGCTCCGAAGTCCTCCAGACCTTTCAGATAAATTTCCAGTTGGTTGTTAGCATTATGCTTCATGCTGCTGACGGTATTGCTTTCGCCTGTCAGATTCCATTCAGCTTGCTTTCCTTCCGAATTGTTGATGGTAATCTTGTCACCATCAGTTTGTGCCAAGGCAGTGAATGAAATCATTACTGCCAGAAGTGAGAGTAATATCTTTTTCATTGTCTTGCTACTTTGATGGATTTGTTATTGATTTTGATGATGTATACGCCGTGGGTCAGCTCATCCAGCGGGATGATGGTCTTGTCTCCGGCGAGGATAGGGGAGAGGCTTACAGCCTTTCCGTCGAGGGCGAAGGCGCTCACCTGGTTGTGGGTTCCGTCCACGATGATGCGGTCTCCTTCGAAGGCAAACTTACTGTTGGCTTCAATTTGCTGGATGCCCGTAGTGGTGCCATAGGTGAAGGTGGAAACCTTCCACAGTTCGTAACTGGCAGTAGTAGCTGTAGATGTTACAGTCATCTTGTCATTTCCGAAGGTTACTTCCGGTAGAGTGCTCAGTGCAAACTCTATCCTGCTTCCATCGTTGAATGAAACAAACAGCGACTTGCCGTCGGCAGCTTTGGCTGAGATGCAGCTCAGGGCTACCAGTAGGGATAATGCTATTTTCTTCATATCGGGTTTATGTTTTAATTAAATGAATTGGTTAAAATTAAAAATGTGGCGCAGTTGATAAAACTACGCCACAAATTTACGAATTATATTTCACATAAATGCGTTTTTTATGTTAAATATATCTATCTCATGGGAGGATAGTAATCTTGGTTACTCCTGTCAAGTCGCCCTGAATAGCAAAGCCACATGAGTGTGCAACTTCTACAGCTGTTTCATCAAAAACATATTCAAGTTTACTTTCTGAAGGATTCCAATCTGCAATAGTTGTTATATTTGGCCAACCATCTTCATTCTTATTGATCTGTACTTGTCCCTTGACGGTAGGGTCTTTGTAAACAATCAGTTTAGAACCAACTTTTACCTTTACTTTCTCAAATACGTCTTTGGTCAAATAGAATTTTCCACTGCCACTTGACCATGAGAAATCAAATGGATATGTTATTTTCCCATTATCCATATTCGTTACAAGTTCTGCGATATCCTTTTCGGCAGGAACCACCTTGAACTCAGGACCTTCAATCTTGTTGCCATCAAGATCTTCCATTACAATCTTGTATGTACCTACTTCTGCTGTGGCAGGAACCTGGCAGACAATCTCGGTGTTGCTGCGTGATGTATAGCGATTTACCTTGTAAGAACCGATATAGAGGTTCTGGATGTTCTGGAAGTTCTTACCTGTGATGGTGATGGTTGAACCTGCGATAGCCTCGCCTGGTGTTACGGATGCAATTGCTGGATCAGTAGCAGCCTTGATGCTCAATTGACCATCGATGTTGATAGTGATACCATTCTTCAGGTTGAGCTTGAAGCCTGAACCGGCGCAGGCTGCAGGAACTGTCACTGCGATGGCTTGGGCATTCTGTGCTGCAAATTTGTCAACGGTCTGCTCTACATCGCCAGGGAAGGTGATGCTCTTCACGAGGTCGAGATCTGTACCCTTGATGACGGTCTTCTCGCCAGCTGTGATGGCTGCTGGTGTGCAGGAAGCTACGGTTGGCTCCACCAGGGTATAGGCTACTACAACGGTCTTGCCATTATCAAGACTCAAAGTGATGTCGCCTTTCTGTGCATCCTCTGGTACTGTAGAAGTAACCTTTGTTGTCTCAACCTTGTTAAGCTTAGATTCCTTGGCGTTAGGGAATGCAATACCTGTAATCAGATCCATATCCTTACCGGTGATGGTGATTTCAGCACCATTCTTCACTGGATTAGGTGTTGCAACAAGCTGGGTAGGAACCACGGTGATGATGTTGCCTACAGGAACTTCTACACCGCTCTTGGTTACTACGTAGAAGGTACCGTCGGTAGCCTTGACAGGAACAGCAACGGTAATCTCTGTAGCGCTTTGTGACTTGAAGTCGGCAGCATCAACAGTAGCACCCTCAAACTTCACGCTGGCAATCTGGTCGAAGGCAGAACCCTTGATGCTCAATATTTCGCCAGCCTTGATGTTGCGGTTCTCGATAGGAGTAGCCTCAGGAGTGTTGATGGTCAACTCTTCCTTGGTCTCCAGAGAAGTTCCGTCTTTCAGCGTATCAGTCAGTGTTATGACACCTGTTCTAGCCTCTACAGGAATCTTTACTTGGATGGTATAGCGGTCGTGACCTACGAACTCTGCCTCCTTGATGGTATCGCTACCGGCGAAGATAACGCCGTGCATCAGGTTGAGGTAATCACCCTTGATGGTCACTACGTCGCCTACATTACCTACTATAGTACCTTCGTTACCTACGAAGAACTTGGTGATTTCGATGTCCTCGCGATAGGTGATAGGAGATACGGATGTAATCTCACCACCCTTCTTGGTCTTCAGGACAATCTGACCCGGCTCGCATTTTTCTGCAGGAACCTGGATGGAAATCTTGCTGTTGTAGCCGCTCTGGAGAATCTCGTATGCGGTGATAGGGTCTGCACCTGGAAGGTTGACAGACTCAATCTGGTCCAGATTGGTACCATAGAAATATAAGGTACCGCCACGGAGCACTGGGCATGGACCGAATGACTGGAGAGAGATGTCGTTGCCATACTGGTCGGTAGAGAGATCATCTCCGTCGTTGCACGCAGTCAGCGATAGCCCTACGAGGGCTACCACCAACATGGCGAATATTTTGCTTATCTTTTTCATATCAATTCAGATTATAAGTTTATTTATTTGGAACCACACGGATGTTGTCAATCTTGATGATTGGGTGACACTTCACACCTGTAGGCAATACTGATGCGTCGTTGTAGGCACCCTTGACAATGAAGATGTTGAAAGCGTCGAAGTCGCCCACGCCGCTGTATTTCAGTCCCTTGTTTCCATCATAGTCGTAAACGAAGTTGGCCAAAGGAAGGGTAACGGTTACCCATTTTCCATCTGTGTGATAGAGCTTGTCATCGTTGTTCTGCCATGGCATGTAGAGGGCACGTGCCAATTGACCCTTCTCATGGAAGAAGGTGTTGTTGGCTCCAGCCAATGTGTTGCCATAGATATCCTTCACACCTGCCGCACCATTTGAGACGAGGCTGCTGCTGCCGAAGTAAATCTGCATAGGGGCAGCAGACCAGGCGTTGTCCTTGTCGATGTACATCTCGAACTTCAGACTCATGTTCTTCCAGTCGCTGAAGTTGGCGAGATCCTGCATACGTGGACGGCTAGAGTAAGTTTCCGGATCCTGCCAGCTTCCTGGCCAGTACTCGAACGAGAAGTTACCGTCGTTCCAGGCACCGTTTGTATCCATGTCGGCATCGCCCATCACGAGGAAGTTGCCGCTTAATGAGGTAGCATCGCTCTTGATGTCGCGATTGTGCCAACCATTGTTGCCCAACACTTCTCCACCTTCCTTCCAAGGAGTATCAAAGTCGAAGAGCATACCGCGGTTGTCCATGTAGCGGAAGCCTGCCTTGGTTGTACCATTGATGGTGGTGATGGTGATAGGCTCATGCTTAGGCATATCCTCCGGCATATTGAAGCGGATGCTGTTCAGGCTGATCTTCAAGTCCTCGTAAGGGATGGTGTAGTTATCACCCACCTTGATAGTCAGATGACTGTCGTCGTAATCCAGGAAGTAGTCGCCCTTGATGGTTACTTCTTCGCCTGGAGCCGCCCACTCGTTACTCATGCTATTGATGGTTGGAGCAGGAACCACGGTCTTGAAGCTGTAGTCCAAAGTGTCATTGTTGTTGGTGATGAAGTAAATCTTGTCAGTCACCTTGCCTGGAATGGTCTTTGGTACCGTTACGATGATGGTGTTGTCCGTCATGTAACTGGTGTTCAGTACGGCAGCCTGGTCGTTGAAGTTGATCTTGGTCACACTTCTCAGGTTTCTACCCACAATACAGATGGTATTGTTGAGAGATGCACCAGTAAGCAGTGAGTCCTTGCTGGCAGCATCCACAGGGCGAACATAATCGATGGTAGGGGTTCCGCCTGCAACTTCATACTTGTCTGGCTCGTCCTCGCAAGAAGTGAATCCCGCGCTGACTGCTGCAAGTGCCACGGCGAATAAAGCCCCATTTATATTCTTGATATTCATAATGAAATTCTCTTTATTGATTAATAACTATAGGTATTAATAACTGAATGTATTACGTACATCTACGTGTACTGGAGTTGCGTTGCTACCCAGGTTAGGGTTCAGGGCTACGTCCTCTGTTGGGAATGGCAATGTAAAGCTGCTGGCTGTTACATTAGGAGCTGCTGTATTCTCATCATACTGCATCTTAGAGCTGTCCCATGTACCACTGTTGTAGTATGCCTTGTAAACTTCATCACAGTTCCACATCTGGTTGCGGTGCTGTGCCTTCAATTCCTTGATGCAGCTGTCTACATCATAGTATGCACGGCGCACGTAGTCGTACCAGCGGTCACCCTCACCAGCAAACTCCAGGCGGCGCTCCTTCCAGATGTCATCGAATGTAAGAGAGGTCTTTCTTACGAAGCCCTGCCACTCGTATGCACGGCCGCGAACCTTGTTGAAGCAATCCAGGGCAAGTGCATCGGTATTGTTACCCATCTGTACCTGTGCCTCTGCATAGATCAGATAGATGTCTGAAAGGCGGAGGAGCGGAGTAGGGAGAGCATTTGACATACGGCCTGGCGTGATGCCCAACTCAGCCTTGTGGTCTGCGTTGTCACCGAAGAGATGCTTTACGTTGTTACCTCCGCAAAGACCCTGGCACTGACCGGTAGCTGCTGTATTGTAATCCTTGTTATACCAGAAATCCAGATAAGAGAATCCCTTCTTCAAACCATCCTTCTGTGCTTTGGCTGGAAGATCGTGGTCTCTCCAGAAGTATGAATATACATCGCCTGGCATCATGATAGTTGCCTTGCGGCGGTGGTCAGGATCTATACGACTGCTAGGATCATCCTTAGGAGATACACCGAAGGCTTCCATTAAGTCAACGGATGGACCGCGCCAACCGCCCCAGCAGTCACCATTCTCGTCGAAACCTTCTGGAGCCAGGTCGCTCTGGAGGGTATTCTGAGAAGTCCACTTAGAACCTACTGTCCAGCGCCATGCTATCAAAATCTCGTCGCAGAACTGGTTTGAGCCACGGAAGATATCTTCGTAGTGCTCCATCAATCCTCTGCCTGAGTTCTCGATGACATCCTTTGAATATTCGGCAGCTTTCTTCAAATCTTCCTGGTTCAGGGTGCCTGAAACACCAGCCTTGGTCAGATAAACCTTACTGAGCAAACCTTCTGCACTATAGTAGTCGATACGGCCTGTAGTGCTCTTTTCCTTAGGAAGAAGTTCCATCGCTTTTTCCAGGGTCATGATGATATACTCATATACATCAGCCTTTTCTACCTTGCTCAACTGGTTGTAGTCACCCTTGCCAAGCGTCTCTGAGTTGCTGTGGATGATAGGCACATCACCGAAGGTACGTACCAGGTAGAAGTATGCCATCGCCTTCCAGGCAAGACACTCGCCCATGCACTGGTTTTTTACCTTTTCTGAGGTGTTGATGGCGTTCTTCAATGATTCGTAAACGGTACTGCAGTGACCAATCTCAGCCCAGAGAGAGTAAGACATGTTCACCAGGTCCTCATCGGTACCGTTGGTACTGAAGTTCATGTAAGGACTTGATCCCCAGTACATATTACCTGACATAACCTCACCAATCTTGATGAAACCACGCTGGAAGTCATACCAAGGTGAGTTGTAGAGATAGTTTACGCCAGAGATGCAGGAAGCATCACCGTTGTAATAGTTCTCTGTGTTGTAATTGTCCTCTACAGGTTTGTCAAGGAAGTCTCCGCAAGAGGTCATTCCCATACCGAGGAGCATTACAAATGCTGTATATTTAATGTTCTTAAATTTCATAACTGTTCGTTTTGGATATTAGAATGATAAGTTCAAACCAAATGTAACGGTGGTTGGAGAAGGGTAGCGACCGAAGTCCAGACCATATACATTCGCACTCTGAGTAGAGAGACCTACCTCTGGGTCGTAACCGCTGTAACCGGTGATGGTGAAGAGGTTAGATGCTGTGAGAGTCAGTCGGAGATTGGTCAGACCAATCTTCTGGATGAGCTTCTGGTCGAATGTGTATCCCAGAGCCATGCTCTTCAAGCGGAGGTATGAACCATCCTCAATATAACGGTCGCTGAATGCGTCGTTATCGTTAGGGTCGTTGATGGATGCACGTGGGTACATCGAGTTTGGATTGTCAACGGTCAGATTAGAGATGTTGTCATACCAGTTACCAGTCTGGTTACCATCCTTGGCTACGAGGTGAACTCGCTTGTTGACATCTTTCAACTGGTTGCTCCATGGAGAGTTCATGTGAGTCATCTTCATGTTCAGATAGTTGGCTACCTTGGCGCCTACAGAACCATTGATGAAGATATTCAGGTCGAAGTTCTTGTAGCGGAAGGTATTGTTCCATCCGAAGGTCCACTTTGGCAGTGGAGAACCGATGTTGGTCTTATCATTCTCGTCAATCTTGCCATCATTGTTGATGTCCTTGTATTTCAAGTCGCCTACGTAGGTGGTGTTGGTACGATTCAGCTTGCTGGCATCCTTCCAAGAGTAATGCTTGGTGCCGTTGGCATCGGTGGTCTCGTTGTAGTTGTTCTTCTGGAGAGTCTGAACAGGAGAGCTGAGGATATCTTCGAGATCCTTATATACTCCCTCTACTACGTAACCGTAGAAGCCGTAGAGTGATTCGCCTGGTACGGAACGTGACACAACATCGCTCCACTGTCCCTTGCCGAGCAAGGCAGTACTGCCCGAAAGACTCTTCAGTTTGTTCTTGTTGATAGATATGGTGACGTCTGAACTCCAATCGAAATCCTTGGTAACGATAGGGTGGGTGTTGAGTGCAATCTCAAGACCGGTGTTCTCGATATCACCATAGTTTCCGTATGGTGCAGCGAGGGCTGAAGATGCATTACCGCTGGTACCCATGATGGAAGGCAGGTTGAGCTGCATCAGCATGTCCTTACTCATCTTCTTATACCAATCTACGGTCAGATTTATGCGGTTGTTTAAGAATCCGAGGTCGAGACCTACGTTCCACTGCTCCTGAGTCTCCCACTTGATATCGAGGTTCTTCAGGTTGGCAGGGCGGAAGCTGGTACCCAGGGCTGTATCCATGGTGCTCATCGCAGAACCCCACTTGTAACCACCGATGTTGGAGTTACCTGTCTGACCCCAACCGATACGTAACTTACCATTGCTCAGCCACTTGATGTTCTTCATGAACTGCTCGTTGGTGAAACGCCAACCCAAAGCCAATGAATGGAAACCTGCCCAACGGTTGTTTGGACCGAAGTTGGAACTGCCATCATAACGATAGGTATAGGTGGCGAGATAACGGTCATCGTAGTTGTAAGTCTCACGGGTGAAGAAGGAAGCCATGGAAGAACTTCCCCAACCGGCACCTATCTGTGGGTCGCCCTGACCCAATGCAGGGTTGTGAACTACATCGTTAGGAAGATTGGTGTTGAATGCTGATACATAGTCATATTTTGATTCCCAGCACTCCTGTCCGAGCATAGCTGTGATACTATGTTTGCCGATAGTTGTAGAATATTGCAGATAGTTGTTCAACGACCAGAAGTTATTGCTGTTCTTCTGCAGGCGGCTCTGGTTACTCTGACGCTTCCAGGTTCCGAGGTCAATCATCGGGTTGTAGGTCTCAGCCTTGGATGCACCGATATCGAAACCCAACTGGCTATGCCAGGTTAAGCCCTTCATCAGGGTGATATCTGCAAAGACACTACCATTAAGACTCTGACGGTCGAGCAGAATATCATCTTCCATAGCCATGGCGATAGGGTTAGGATTGGTGAATCCTTCCTTAGATACGCTTGAGTATCCGCCATCAATATTGTAAATCTGGATATCTGGAGGTGTTGTCAAAGAGTAGTTGATCAAACCTTCTTCACCATCTGCCAGCTTCAAACTCTCTGCTGTCTTTGAATAAGTTGCGTTCAAGCCGAGCTTGAACCATTTCTTCAACTGTGCTGAAAGGTTCACACGCATAGAATAGCGCTGGAATTCTGATCCGATGATAGTACCGTCCTGGTCTGTCCAGTTGCCTGAGATATAGTAGTTTACCTTATCAGTACCACCTTCTGCTGCGATTTGGTGAGACTGCTGCCATGCTGTCTGGAAGATAGCATCCTGCCAGTTGGTACCGATACCAAGGATAGATGGGTCGCTATATACAGGGTCTGGCTTGGAGATTTCGCCCTGGTTAGCCAAATCGTTGTAATATTCTGCAAACTCGCGCAAGTTCATGATATCCAGGCGCTTGTTCTGTCGACTTGCAGCTACGCTACCGGTATAGGTAAACTTAGCTTCGCCTGCCTTACCCTTCTTGGTAGTAATCAAAACGACACCATTGGCACCCTGAGCACCATAGATAGCAGTAGCAGAAGCATCCTTCAATACCTCCATGCTCACGATATCGCTAGGGTTGATCAAAGAGAGAGGAGATACGGCTGAGTGAGAACCGTTACCGAGCTTATCACCCAAACCGAGTGATGAACCGCTGTTGCTCTGAGAGTTGAAGATGACACCATCTACAACGTATAATGGCTCAGAATTGGCATTGATAGTAGCGATACCACGCACGCTAACGGCTACGGCAGAACCTGGCTGACCGGATGTCTGGACAGCGTTTACACCGGAAATCTTTCCCTGGAAAGCCTGGTCAACGTTGGTGATAGGAGTTTGCTTCAATGTCTTTTCGTCCATAGAAGCGGAAGCACCGGCGAGGTCGCTCTTCTTCATGGTACCATAACCTACAACCACTACTTCCTGAAGACTGTTGTTGTCTTCGGTCAAAGTAATGTCGTACTTGTTCTGACCGCCCACCTTGAATGATTTGGTGATGTAACCTACGTAAGATACTTCCACGATCTGTCCGGCAGACACATTCAGGATGTAGTTACCATCCATGTCGGTTACTGCGGCATTTTTAGTACCTTTCACTTTCACTGTAGCGCCAATGATAGGTCCCATTGGGTCAGAAACGTTACCAGTGATTTTTTTAGTTTGTTGTACAGCTTGACTCGTTGTGATTCTGGCTGCAAAAGTTTGCTGAGGAGAGATGCCGAGAAGACTCAGGGCTGCTACACCAGCAAGCAACTTTTCTCTACTTTTATTGTTCATAAATTCCTTGTTTTGTTAGTTTGAATGGTTTTAGGAGAGGGTTAAGCCTTTTTTCCTATTTCCGCTGCAAAATTACTGCTTTTTTATGAAAAACAATATACTTATTTTGCTAATTGCTGATACTTTTTTACTTTATAGCAAATTTCTTGCAAAAAAATGATTTTTTGATGTTTGTAGACTTGGGATGCTTTTCATTTATTCTTTTCTCGGGAAAGAAGTTTGGAATCAATAGATTCCGTTGGGGTGATATATTATATATAATGTTCGCGTACCTTATATTACTTAGCATCCTTATATGATATTAGTATCATTGGATTTTAAAAATAAGCACTTTTTTTCATCTTTGCAGAAAAGTATGTTTATTGAGCAAAAAAATACATGAGAAGTTCGAAAATTTGCAGTATCTTTGCAGCCGTAAAACAGAAAATAAACAATTAGCAATAAATTAATAACGATTGAACAATGAAGCAGCATGTTTTTAGGTTTATAATGATAGTTGTTGTGATGAGTTTGCTCGGGTCGTTAGACCTGAGTGCACAAATCAAAGGAAATAACATCGTAGTAACGGTGATACCTGACCACCAGGATTGGAATTATCGGGTAGGCGAGAAGGCAACCTTCACGGTGAATGTCCGCAAGAGTGGAACACTATTAGATAATGTAAATATTGATTACGAGGCTGGTCCGGTGATGTTTCCAGATGTGAAGAAAAGTACCATCCTCAAGGATGGAACGATGAAATGGAGTGGGGCGCTGAAGCAGCCAGGCTTCTATCGTTTCAAGGTCATCGCTCATGTGGATGGAAGAAACTACGAAGGACTCTGCACTGCAGGTTTTTCACCTGAGAAGATTCTTCCTTTCGCACAGGAACCGAAGGATTTCGATGCCTTTTGGAAGAAGGCACTTGATGAGGCTCGCCAGAACGACCTTAATCCTACGATGGTTCTCCTGCCTGAGCGTTGCACCAAAGACAAGAGAGTTTTTGAAATCAGTTATAACAACAATCGCTGGGGCTCTAAGATGTACGGCATCTTGAGCGTACCGGTGAAAGAAGGCAAGTATCCAGCCTTGCTTCGAGTTCCGGGTGCAGGTGTTCGTCCTTATTCGGGCGACACTTACACTGCACCTTCCGAGTGCATTGTCCTCGAAATCGGTATCCACGGAGTGCCTGTTACCATGGAGCAGAAGGTGTATGATGATCTTGCCAACGGTGAACTGAATGGTTATTGGGATACCAATCTCGAAAATCCTAACCGTAACTCTTATAAGAGAGTAGTAACAGGGGCCGTTCGTGCAGTTGATTTCATCGCCTCTCTCCCTCAGTGGAATGGTAAGACCATCGGCGTAACGGGTTCATCCCAGGGTGGATTCCTCTCCCTTGCTGTGGCAGCACTCGATAAGCGCATCACCTTCCTGGCTCCCGTACATGATGCCATGTGCGATTACGAGGCTGAAATTCACGGAGTTGCAGGCGGTTGGCCTCACTATTTCTATAAGGAAAATCAGGCTCAGGGAGCTGCATGGAAAGAGCGGAAACTCATGGAGTTAGAGAAAATGCGATTGGAAGGTGCCCGCTATTATGATGGCGCCAATTTCGCCCGTCGCATCACCTGTCCAGGCTGGTATAGTTTCGGATATAACGATGAGGTGGTTCCTCCTACTTCTTCTTACGGATTATATAATAGTGTGAAAGCGCCAAAGACACTGAGTCTTTACCAGATGACCGGTCATTTCTGGTATCAGGAGCAGTGGGATGAATGGCAGGCTTGGATTGTTCAACAATTAACTAAATAAAATTATGTTCGGAAAAAGAATATTGATCAGTGCTGTTTGTCTGCTGGCGATGCAGGGAGCTATGGCACAGGTGGATGGTACCACTGGTGCTTCTGTTCAGGCTGCAGGTACATCTTGCAGTAAAGACAAAAAGGTTTGCTGCAAAACACCAGCTGAGCAACAGATAATTCGTCTGCAGAAATTATTAAACAAGGGTATTATGTTGGGGCATCAGGATGATCCGGTGTATGGTACTACTTGGAAATGGGATCAGGGAAAGAGTGATGTGCTTCTCACCACAGGCGATTATCCTGCCGTGATGGGCTTTGACCTCGGCAAGATAGAGCTGGACAGTAAGGAGAACCTCGATGGGGTTCCTTTTGATAGAATGCGCCAGGAGATTATCGCCCAGAACAAGCGAGGAGGTATCGTTACCCTGAGCTGGCATCCTTGGAATCCGGCAACAGGCGAGAATGCCTGGGATCCGAAGGGAGATGCTGTGGCTGCCGTACTCGATGGGGGAGCACAGCAGAAGAAGTTCGATGCCTGGCTCAAGAAAGTATCAGACTTCATCCTCTCGCTGAAAGATAAAAAAGAAAATCTCGTTCCCGTCATCTTCCGTCCATGGCATGAAATGAATGGCGGATGGTTCTGGTGGGGAGCCAACAGTTGTACACCTGCACAATATAACCAGCTTTACGCAAAAACCTATCGCACACTTACTAAAAATGGATGTACAAATATCGTTTGGGCTTGGTCGCCTAACCTCGGAAGCGAGAAAACCGTTGAGGCTTTCCTGGAGCGTTATCCGGGCAATGACTTCGTGGATATGGTAGGCGTGGATGTTTATGAGTTTGACAACGATGATGCCAACTATCAGACCAATCTGAAGAATACCCTGGATGTAATGATGGAAGCCAACAAGAAAATCAACAGGATTCCTGCACTCACCGAGACAGGATGCCGTGGTATTTCGCAGAAGCAGAACTGGTTCACACAGGCTCTCTGGCCGGTACTTCAGAAGTATCAGTTGAGCTACGTTCTCTTCTGGCGAAATGCATGGGACAAGCCGCAGGAGGAAGCCTATCTCCCAGGTGTAGGCGATGGAGCCATCGTTGAGGACTTCAAGGCATTCAAGAAGGAAAAGAAAGTCTTCTTTGCCAAAGACATCAAGAAAGTTAAGTGAAGAACGAAGAGTGAAGAATTCAATAGTCTTTACTAATCATAAAGTTCAAAGTTCAAAGTTCAAAGTTTAAAGTTCAAAGTAAAAAATATTATGACAACATTTCAAGACAAAGTGAAAGCACTTCGCGCTCATCATGAGGAATTGCTGAGCCGCAAGAATGAACCAGTAGAGTGGGGAAACGGCATCTACGAGAAATATAAGAACCCAATCCTCACCGCAGAACATACTCCATTGGAGTGGCGTTACGACTTCGATGAGAAGAGCAACCCATATCTGATGCAGCGCATCATGATGAATGCTACACTGAACTCGGGTGCCATCAAGTGGAACGGCAAGTATCTGCTTGTGGTACGTGTGGAGGGAGCCGACCGTAAGAGCTTCTTCGCAGTGGCTGAGAGCCCTAACGGTATCGACAACTTCCGTTTCTGGGAGGAGCCTATCACCATGCCTGAGGATTTGATTCCTGCTACCAACATCTATGATATGCGACTCACCGCTCATGAGGATGGCTACATTTATGGCGTGTTCTGTGCTGAGCGTCACGATGATGAGCAGCCAGGCGACCTGAGTGCTGCTACTGCTACTGCGGCAATCGCCCGCACCAAGGATTTGGTTAACTGGGAACGCCTGCCAGACTTGAAGACCAACAGCCAGCAGCGCAATGTGGTTCTCCACCCAGAGTTCGTAGATGGAATGTATGCTTTCTATACCCGTCCACAGGATGGCTTCATTGACACAGGTTCTGGCGGTGGTATCGGTTGGGCACTCGTTGATGACATCACTCATGCCGAAATCAAGGAAGAGAAGATTATCAATGCCCGTCATTACCACACCATCCAGGAGGTGAAGAATGGTGAGGGACCTCACCCAATCAAGACAGATAAGGGTTGGTTGCACCTGGCTCACGGTGTTCGTGGCTGTGCCAGCGGTCTCCGCTATGTGCTCTATATGTACATGACTTCTCTTGAAGATCCTACAGAGGTCATCGCAGAACCAGGTGGATACCTCCTCGTACCAGAGGGTCCTGAGTATATTGGTGATGTGATGAACGTAGTGTTTGCCAACGGTTGGATTGCAGATGAGGATGGCAAGGTATTTATCTACTATGCTTCTTCTGATACACGTATGCACGTAGCTACCTCAACCATCGACCGTCTGGTAGACTACTGCATGAACACACCAAAGGATGACTATCGCACTCAGTTCTCTGTGGAGAAGATCAAGGCTTTGGTAGCAAAGAACAGACAGACATTAGGCAAATAATTTTTTATAGGTATAAAGATTGTAGGGATTCATGACTCTCGTACGTATTATATATGTACGAGGGATGAATCCCTTTTTTAAAGTTTATAGTTAAAAGTTTATAGTTAAAAGTTTATAGTTAAAAGTTTATAGTTCAAAGTAAAACAATGGCTAGTATAAAAGAAAAAATTGCTTATGCGCTGGGTGATGCCGCTGCGGGCGGCATAGTATGGAAGGTGATGTCTATCGCCTTTCCGCTCTTCTTTACCAATGTCTTCGGACTCTCGTTTGCCGATGCTGCCGTATTGATGCTGGTGGCTCGTATGTTTGATGTGGTTACCGACCCGCTGATGGGTACCCTTGCCGACCGTACCCAGAGTCGTTTCGGCACCTATCGCCCTTGGCTCATCTATGGTGCCATTCCTTTCGGATTGATTTTCGCGCTCCTGCTCTATACCCCGGATTTTGGACCTGTGGGCAAGCGCATCTATGCCTACGCCCTCTATCTGCTGATGATGGCGGTTTATACCATGGTGAATGTGCCTTATGGTTCGCTGCTCGGTGTGATGACCGAGGATGATGACGAGAAGAATCAGTTCTCTTCCTTCCGCATGGTGGGAGCTTATGCGATGGGTTTCATCACCTTGCTTTCTTTTCCGTATCTTCAAGAAATGGTAGGCGGTACAGCTGCTCATCAGTATGCTGTTATCGGTGCTATCCTTGGTATTGCGGCAGCCGTGATGACCTTGGTTTGCGGTCTCCTTACCAAGGAACGCCTCAAGCCGAAGCGTGCCGAGAAATTCTCTTTCCATCAGTTTTCCGACCTCGTTCATAACAAGGCATGGCTCTATATGACAGCCATCGCCGTGTGTACCAATTTCTTCAATGGTTTCCGTTATGCTGTAGCCGGCTATATGTTCGATTACTGTCTGCATGGCAATGTAACTATCGAGGGATTGATTATCAACTATACCGTCTTCATGGCGTTTGGTGAGGTAACCTGTATGATTTTCGGCGGCGTATCGCCATGGTTCACCCGATTGGTGGGCAGCAAGCGAATGGCGTTCTTCTGGGCAGCAGCACTCTGTCTGGTCCTCTCGGTCATCTTCTTCTTCATCCCGATGGATCCGTCTTATATCTGGGTGATGATTGTTATCGTTGTCCTTACTTCCATGGGTATCGGCATCTATTCACCATTGATGTGGTCTATGTATGCGGATGTAGCCGACTATCACACAGAGCATTTCGGAACCTCTGCCACCGGACTGATTTTCTCTTCAGGAACCATGAGTCAGAAGTTTGGTACTGCCATTTCCGGTTCGCTCATCGCCCTCTTCCTGGGTTGGGCAGGTGCCAACATGATTACGGATAAGATGGGAAATACGATGATAGACCCAGCCAGTGTCACAGATTCTGTGCTCACCATGGTATGGTCCTTGTTCTCTATCTTCCCGGCAGTCATCGCCTTCCTGCTGATGGTGCTCTCCTGGAAGTTCCCTATCAGAAAGTAGGCAGTGCCCGGGAATAAGTATCTCGGGAAGTAAATATTGATATTTAACTGATAATCACTATAGAACGAATATGGAAAATATGAAGGAAACCATGAAGGATGTGTTGGAAAACAACATCCTCAACTATTGGATAGAAAAAGTAACTGATGATGAGAATGGTGGCTTCTACGGACGAGTAGATGGCAACGACCAGGTTCATCCTGAAGCCGAAAAGGGCGCCGTGATGAATGCCCGCATCCTGTGGGCATTCTCGGCTGCCTATCGTGTACTCCAGAAACCAGAGTATCTGGAGGCTGCTACCCGCGCCAAGAACTATGTGCGCGACCATTTCCTCGACAAGGAATATGGCGGCATCTACTGGAGCGTGGATTACAAGGGAAATCCGCTTGATACCAAGAAGCAGACCTATGCCATCGGCTTCGCCATCTATGGGTTTTCTGAGTATGCTCGTGCCACGGGCGATAAGGAGGCGCTCGATATTGCGATTTCCCTATATCACGACATCGAGAAGCATGCCTTTGATGTCAAGAACAACGGATATATCGAGGCGTTGACCCGTGAGTGGGAGCCTATAGCCGATATGCGTCTTTCTGATAAGGATGAGAACGGATCCCGCACGATGAATACCCATCTCCATATCATCGAACCCTATACCAATCTCTATCGTGTATGGAAGACTGATGAATTGGAAAAAAGTATCCGCAACCTGCTCAATATCTTCACCGATAAGCTTCTGAACAAGGAGACCTATCATCTTGACCTGTTCTTCAATGATGAGTGGCAGGGAAAAAGAAATATCGAAAGTTATGGTCATGACATTGAGGCTTCCTGGCTGCTTCATGAAACGGCACTGGTCTTGGGCGATAAGGAACTGCTGCGCAAGATAGAGCGCATCATCCGCAGAATAGCCGATGCTGCCGACGAGGGATTGCGCCCGGATGGAAGTATGGTGTATGAGCATTGGAAGGATGGGGATAAGTATGATCTCCAGCGCCAGTGGTGGGTACAGTGTGAGAACATCATCGGTCACATCGATCTCTATCAGCATTTCCGCACCGAGGAGAATCTGCTGATAGCCATCACCTGTTGGAATTATGTGGCGAAGCATCTGTTGGATGCCAAGAACGGCGAGTGGCATTGGGCTATCCTGGAGGATGGTTCGGTGAATAAGGAAGATGATAAGGCTGGTTTCTGGAAATGTCCTTATCACAACAGTCGTATGTGTCTTGAACTCATAGAAAGAGATTATTGATAACCTTACTATCATCCATAAGCCCCCAGCCTGCTTGAAAAAGTAGGCTGGGGGCTTTTACTTAAAAATACCTGTCATTTCTGCTGCCATGCCAGATTCTTTATGTTCATCACATCAATAACTGAATCGGGAATATATTTACCCTTAAGGCTAAATATAATTACCCTTAAGGAAAAATATTTTTTGCCTTAAGGGTAAATATAAAAGCTTCTCTTGTTCTTTTTTGAATCTTCTTCGCCATTTTCTTTGGTTATTCCGAATAAATATTGTATTTTTGCAGCCATTGAAAATAAGTTAGTCTGAGGAACGCCTCAAGATAGAATTTAAAATGTAAATTATTCAATATAAATAATGTATATAGCAGTAGCAGGAAATATCGGTAGTGGCAAGACAACGCTCACCAAAATGCTTTCCAAACATTATGGTTGGAAACAGTATCTGGAACCCGTTGCCGAAAACCCATATATCGACGACTATTACAAGGATATCTCCCGATGGGCACTCAACATGGAGGTGTTCTACCTCAAGCAGCGATTCAAAAATCTGCTCGAGATTCAGCACAGTAAGGAAACCGTTATTCAGGACCGCACTATCTTCGAGGGCGTGTATGTCTTTGCCGCCAACAACAGGGCGATGGGACACATGGATGAGCGTGACTACGAAACCTACATGGAACTCTTCGAGTCGATGATGGAGGTGGTGAAGATGCCCGAACTCATGATCTATCTCCGATCTTCGGTTCCCCACCTGGTGAAGAATATTCAGAAACGAGGCAGAGACTATGAGCAGCGCATGCCTATCGACTACCTGGAAGGCATCAACCGCCTTTATGATGATTTCATCATGAATAAGTATAAGGGTAGGGTGCTGGTGGTAGAAGTGGATGACCTCGACTTCGAGCACAATCCCAAGCAGTTTGGCGACATCGTAGATAAGATTGATGCCAAACTCTTCGGCCTCTTTTCCAAGGAAGAATAATCTTCTTAAGAGAATCATATTTACTAATCATAAAGTTCAAAGTTCAAAATTCAAAGTAAGAAAATGCATATAGCAATAGCTGGAAATATAGGTAGTGGCAAGACAACACTGACCAAGATGCTTGCCAAGCGATATGGTTGGAAGGCAAACTTCGAACCCGTGGATAATAACCCATACCTTGCCGATTACTACAAGGATATGGCTCGATGGTCGTTTAATCTTCAAATTTATTTCTTGAACAAGCGATTCCACGACGTGGTGGAAATCTCACGCTCCGAACAGACCATCGTACAGGACCGTACCATCTTCGAGGATGCCCGCATCTTCGCTCCCAACCTTCACGACATCGGTATGATGAGCGACCGGGATTTCGCCAACTACACCGACCTCTTCGACCTGATGATCAGTCTGGTGAAACTCCCCGACCTGATGATCTATATCAAAAGCAGCATCCCAACCCTCGTGAAGCACATCGAGAAGCGCGGAAGAGATTTTGAGAAAAGCATCCGCATCGACTACCTGCAAGGCCTGAACAACCGTTACGAAGAGTGGATTAAGAGCTACAAGGGCCGCCTCATTATCGTAGATGGCGACAACCTGGAATTTGCCGATAATCCCGAAGACTTCCGCAAGATTACCGACCTGATAGATGCAGAATTATTTGGCTTCTTCAAGGAATAGAGCAAGGAGGAAGCAAGTAGTAAAGTAAGTAATCTGACAAGTAGTTGGGTAAATAATGGGCTTTTTTTGCCCATTATTTAACATTTAACATTAAAAATTATATTCTTTCAGAAATAATTGCTACCTTTGCAACCGCTTAGAAGCATTAAACAAAATAACGTTATAACAATTTTTATGAACTTTACACTATTTATCACCGTTTTGCTGACGGCTGTAACCTTGGTGGTGGCTGCTTATGTCATTGCGAAGTTGATCGGTCCTCGTTCATACAATCCGGTAAAGGGTGAACCTTTTGAGTGTGGTATTCCGACACGTGGCAGCTCCTGGTTGCCATCACACATCGGCTACTATCTCTTCGCCATCCTTTTCCTGATGTTTGACATCGAGACAGTATTGCTTTACCCATGGGCAGTCGTAGTTAAGCAGTTTGGACCAATGGCTCTCGTGAGCATCGGGTTCTTCTTGTTGGTATTGGTATTTGGCCTTGCATACGCTTGGCGGAAAGGAGCATTGGAATGGAAGTAAACAAAAGAGCCTCTATCAAGAGTATTCCTTACGACGAGTTTAAGGACAATGATACCCTCGAAAAGATTGCGCAGGAGCTCAATGAGGGTGGTGCTAACGTGGTAGTCGGTTCCCTTGATGCTGCCATCAACTGGGGACGTAGTAACTCACTCTGGTCACTGACCTTCGGTACTTCTTGCTGTGGTATCGAGTTCATGGCTGTAGGTTGTGCACGCTACGACTTCTCCCGTTTCGGTTTCGAGGTTACCCGTAACTCTCCACGTCAGGCTGACTTGATCATGTGTGCTGGTACTATTACCAATAAGATGGCACCAGTGTTCAAGCGTTTGTATGATGAAATGGCTGAGCCTAAGTATGTTGTGGCTGTGGGTGGATGCGCCATCTCTGGCGGTCCGTTCAAGAAGAGCTACAATGTGGTTCGTGGTATCAGCGAGTTGGTTCCTGTGGATGTTTACATCCCTGGCTGTCCTCCACGCCCTGAGGCAATTCTTTACGGTATGATGCAGTTGCAGCGTAAGGTAAAGGTTGAGAAATTCTTCGGTGGTGCTAACCACAAGATGACTCAGGATGAGAAGGATCTCTCTATGAGCAAGGGCGGTCTCCGCGGCTTGAGCAACGAGAACCTCTCTGACAGCGAGAAGCTCGGCAACAAGGAGCCTATCATCGTAACAGAAGTACCTGAGGATTTCGACCCTCAGAAAGGTCTAACTGATTAATATAATAAGGTATAAGAACATGAAACTGAATAATATTGAATTGAGTTTTGATAATTTCGCCTCAGAAATGGCGAAGTTGAAGAACGAGAAGCATTTCGACTACCTTGTTACCATCATCGGTGAAGACTTCGGTGAGGAAGGTCTCGGATGTATCTATATTCTCGAGAATACTCAGACCAGCGAGCGCTGCTCGGTAAAGACCATCGCCAAGAAGGTGGATGGCAGTGATGTGATTCCTACAGTTATTAATCTTTGGAAGGTGGCTGACCTCCTGGAGCGTGAAGTCTTCGATTTCGTGGGCATCAAGTTCTTGGGTCACCCAGATATGCGCCGTCTTTTCCTCCGCACAGATTTCCAGGGCTATCCATTGCGCAAGGACTTCGATATGAGTCCTGAGGCAAACAAGTTCCCTTGTACTGATGAGCCAGAGGATGACTTCACCATGGAGTATTCCTTGAGCGAAGATGGCCATCTCGTTGCTACAGAGAAGCGCCGCTTCGACGAGGATGACTATGTTGTCAACATCGGTCCTAACCACCCATCTACCCATGGTGTGCTCCGACTGCAGACCGTTATCGATGGCGAGACCGTGAAGCGCATCTATCCACACCTCGGTTATATTCACCGTGGTATCGAGAAGATGTGGGAGAGCATGACCTATCCACAGACATTGGCTTTGACCGACCGTCTGAACTATCTTTCTGCGATGATGCACCGCCACGCTTTGGTTGGCGTTATCGAAGAGGCGATGGGTATCGAACTCTCAGACCGCATCCGCTACATCCGTACCATCATGGACGAGTTGCAGCGTATCGACTCTCACTTGCTCTATCTTGGCTGTACCGCACAGGACTTGGGTGCCTTGACCGCATTCCTCTACTGCATGCGCGACCGTGAGCACGTATTGAACGTCATGGAGGAGACCACTGGTGGCCGTCTGATCCAGAACTACTACCGTATCGGTGGCCTTCAGGCAGATATCGACCCTAACTTCGTTCAGAACGTGAAGACCCTCTGCAAGTATCTCCGTCCGATGATTCAGGAGTACCTCGACGTATTCGGCGACAACGTGATTACTCACAACCGTCTCGAAGGCGTAGGACCAATGAATCTTGAGGATTGTATCAACTATGCCGTAACCGGTCCTGCCGGCAGAGCATCAGGTTGGAAGAACGATACCCGCAAGCGTCATCCATACGATATGTACGACAAGGTAGAGTGGAAGGAAATTACCCTTACCGGTTGCGATTCAATGGATCGTTACTATGTACACATCCAGGAGTTGTATCAGAGCTTGGACATCATCGAGCAGTTGATCGACAACATTCCAGAAGGTGAGTACTACATCAAGCAGAAGCCAATCATCAAGGTTCCAGAGGGACAGTGGTACTTCTCTGTAGAGGGTGCCAGCGGCGAGTTTGGTGTATATCTCGACTCAAAGGGTGACAAGAGTCCATACCGTATGAAGATGCGTCCGATGGGCTTGTCTTTGACAGGTGCGCTCGACCCAATGCTTCGTGGACAGAAGATCGCCGACCTCATCACTACAGGTGCAGCAATCGATTTCGTAATCCCTGATATTGATAGATAATTATGTTTGATTTTAGTATAGTAACAACATTCATCGACAATCTGCTTCGCCAGACCTTGGGTCTGGGCGACTTCCTGTCGATTCTGATTGAGTGCGTGCTCGTGGGTATCTGCATTTTGACAGCATACGCCCTCATTGCTATCGTACTTATCTTCATGGAGCGTAAGGTGTGTGCCTACTTCCAGTGCCGTCTTGGCCCTATGCGTGTAGGTCCTTGGGGTATCTTCCAGGTATTCGCCGACGTGCTCAAGATGTTGATCAAGGAAATCTTCGCCGTGGATAGAGCCGACAAGCTGCTCTACTACATGGCACCATTCCTCGTGATCATTGCCTCTGTAGGTACTTTCTCATTCCTTCCATGGAACAAGGGAGCACATATTCTTGATTTCAACGTAGGTGTATTCCTCATCACAGCCGTAAGTTCTATCGGCGTTTTGGGTGTGTTCCTCGCTGGTTGGGCATCTAACAACAAGTACTCTGTGGTTTCTGCCATGCGTGGTGCCGTACAGATGATTTCTTACGAGATGTCTCTCGGTCTCTGTCTGATTTCTGCAGTAATCCTCACCGGAACCATGCAGGTAAGCGGTATTGTTGAGGCTCAGACTGGTGCTTGGAACTGGCTGATTATCAAGGGTCATGTGCCAGCAATCCTGGCTTTCCTCGTATTCCTCGTAGCAGGTAATGCTGAGGCTAACCGTGGTCCTTTCGACTTGGCTGAGGCTGAGAGTGAGTTGACCGCAGGTTACCACACTGAGTATTCAGGTATGGGCTTCGGTTTCTACTACCTGGCTGAGTACCTTAACCTCTTCGTGATTTCTGGTATTGCTTCTACCGTATTCCTCGGTGGTTGGGCACCATTGAACATCGGTATCGAGGGCTTCGACAATCTGATGAACCTCATCCCAGGTTTCATCTGGTTCTTCGGTAAGACCTTCGCCGTGGTATGGCTCCTGATGTGGGTACGTTGGACATTCCCACGTCTGCGTATCGACCAGATCCTGAAGTTGGAGTGGAAGTATCTGATGCCATTGTCACTGGTCATCCTGATCTTGATGACAGTATGCGTAGCATTCGGATTCCACGGATAATCTTTAATACACATTATTATAATAATAAGAAAGTATGTCTAACAATTCATATTTCGGCGGTATTGCAGCGGGTTTGAAGACCCTCGCTACTGGTATGAAGGTAACCATGAAGGAGTACTTCACACCAAAGAGCACAGAGCAGTATCCTGAGAACCGCAAGACTACACTCCACATCTCTCCACGTTTCCGTGGACGCCTGGTGTTCGTTCGTGATGAGAACGAGGCTTACAAGTGTGTGGGTTGTACATTGTGTGAGAAGTCATGCCCTAACGACACCATCAAGATCGTAACCGAGATGGTGGAGGACCCAGAGACAGGCAAGAAGAAGCGCAAGTTGGTGGATTACCAGTACGACTTGGGCGACTGCATGTTCTGCGAACTCTGTGTCAACGCATGTAACTTCGGTGCAATCAAGTTTGTCAACGATTTCGAGAATGCAGTCTTCGACCGCAACAAGTTGGTGATGCACCTTGACAAGGAGGTTTATAAGGGCGGCAGCCTTCCAAACCTCATCGAGGGTGGTGCCCCATTGGAAATCGGTAAGTTTAACACCAAGACTAAGTAAGGAGGACTTTAGACAATGATAACAGCAAATTTATTCATGTTCGTCATCTTGGCAGTAGTCATCCTTGGCTCAGCCATCATGTGCGTAGCTACCAAGCGTATCATGCGTGCGGCAACCTTCCTGTTGTTCGTGCTCTTCGGTATTGCAGGTATGTTCTTCCTGCTCGACTATACCTATCTGGGTGCTGCTCAGATTTCCGTATATGCGGGCGGTATTACCATCCTCTACGTCTTCGCCATCCAGTTGGTATCTAAGCGTACCCTCCAGGGACTTCTGGAGCACATGAAGGGTAGCAAGGCTATTGGTCGCGCACTCGTCTGCCTCGTAGGTTTCGTAACCCTGGCAGTCATCGTGTTGAAGAATCACTTTATTGATATGGCTGCATCTGTAGCCGACACCGAGGTGCCAATGGATCAGGTAGGTTCTGCACTGGTAGGTGCTGACAAGTATGGCTATGTATTGCCATTCGAGTTCATCTCCGTATTCCTGTTGGCATGTATCATCGGTGGTATCTTAATCGCAAGAAAGGAGGATAAGAAATGATTCCAGTACAATATTTCTTCGTGCTCTCAGCACTCTTGTTCTTCATCGGAGTCTATGGCTTCTGTACACGCCGTAACCTCGTAGCCATGCTCATCTCCATCGAGCTTGTATTGAATGCAGCCGACCTGAACTTCGCTGTGTTCAACCGCATCCTCTTCCCAGGACAGTTGGAAGGTTTCTTCTTCACATTGTTCTCTATCGGAGTAGCAGCAGCCGAGACAGCCGTAGCGCTCGCTATTATTATCAACGTTTACCGCAACTATCACAGTGACCAGGTGAACAGTATTGAAAACATGAAATTCTAAAAGACAATGGAATACAATTATGCATTTTTGATACTTCTTCTGCCATTCCTGAGCTTCCTGGTTCTGGGACTTGTGGGTATGAAGATGAAAAGACCGGTAGCAGCACTCATCGGTACCGTATTGATGGGCTGTGTATTCGCGATGTCTGTCTATACAGCATACGAGTACTTCTTTGCAGTGGGTCGCGATGCCTCAACAGGTATGTACCCAACTGTTACCGTATTTAATTTCACATGGTTGAAGTTTACTGAGTTGCTCACCTTCAACATCGGTTTCCGCCTGAGCCCAATCTCCGTATTGATGCTCATCGTGATTACCACCGTCAGCTTCATGGTTCACATCTACAGCTTCGGCTATATGGCAGAGCGTGATGAGAACTACAAGGTTGAGGAATATGAGAAGGGTATGCAGCGTTTCTACGCTTACCTGAGCCTCTTCACCATGTCAATGTTGGGCTTGGTAGTAGCTACCAACATCTTCCAGATGTATCTTTTCTGGGAGTTGGTAGGTGTTTGCTCATACCTGCTCATCGGTTTCTACTATCCAAAGCATGCTGCAGTTCATGCCAGCAAGAAGGCGTTCATCGTTACTCGTTTCGCTGACCTCTTCTTCCTCATCGGTATCCTGTTCTACAGCTTCTACGTAGGAACCTTCAACTACGACTTGAATGCTCAGCCAGAGCTCAACTCTGCTTTGGCAGGTGCTGCTTGGGTAATGCCAACAGCATTGTTCCTCATGTTCATCGGTGGTGCCGGTAAGAGTGCGATGTTCCCATTGCACATTTGGTTGCCAGATGCGATGGAGGGTCCAACACCTGTTTCTGCGTTGATCCACGCTGCTACCATGGTTGTAGCCGGTGTTTATCAGGTAGCCAGCCTCTTCCCAATCTGGGTACAGTATGCTCCTGAGACATTGCACTATGTGGCTTACATCGCAGCCTTCACCGCATTCTATGCAGCAGCTGTAGCTTGCTGCCAGCGTGATATCAAGCGTGGTCTGGCTTTCTCTACTATTTCTCAGATTGCCTACATGCTCGTAGCTCTCGGTGTCTGCTTCGCAGTAGATAACCACCACGGTGGTTTGGGTTACATGGCTGGTATCTTCCACCTGTTTACCCACGCTATGTTCAAGGCATTGCTCTTCCTCTGCTCTGGTGCCATCATCGTCATCATCGGCAGCAACTTCAAGGATTACATGGGCGGTTTGCACAAGTACATGCCTATTACCAACATCTGCTTCCTCATCGGTTGCTTGGCGATTGCAGGTATTCCTCCATTCGCAGGTTTCTGGTCAAAGGATGAGATTATCTCAGCATGCTTCCAGTTCTCTCCATTCATGGGCTGGTTCATGACAGTGGTAGCCGGTATGACCGCATTCTACATGTTCCGTCTCTACTACGTAATCTTTTGGGGACAGAGCTACTATGAGCTGGATCCAGAGAACCGTCGCAAGCCACAGGAGGTTCCTTTCGTGATGTGGGGTCCATTGGTATTCCTCGCCATCATCTCTTGCCTCTGCGGTTTGATTCCATTCGGTCACTTCGTATCTGCTACAGGTCAGAGCTACGATATCCATATCGACATGAGCGTGGCAACTACATCTGTGATTGTTGCAATCATCGGTATCGGTCTGGCTACTTACATGTATGCTCCTAAGAAGACTCCATTGGCAGACGCTTTGGCTAAGAAGATGCCTAAGTTGCACAAGGCAGCGTTGAACCGTTTCTATATCGACGATGCTTGGCAGTTCTTCACCCACAAGATTGTCTTCGGTTGCTTCTCAAAGCCAATCGCATGGTTCGACCGTCACGTTATCGATGGTACCTTCAACTTCATGGCTTGGGGTACACAGGAGGCAGGCGAGACCATCCGTCCATGGCAGAGTGGTGATGTTCGCAGCTATGCTATCTGGTTCCTCACCGGTACCGTGGCATTGACATTGTGCCTGCTCGCACTTCTTTAATGAAAGTCTCACAATTAAGTAAATAGAAAAGAAATGAATTTAAGTATATTCGTCATAGTACCACTCCTGATGTTGCTCGGCCTCTGGTTGGCACGCAACGACAAGCAGGTTCGTGGTGTGATGGTAGCCGGTGCCAGCGTACTGCTCGCACTCTCCATCTATTTGGTGTTTGCATTTCTCGAAGCTCGTGAGACAATGCCAGCCGACCAAGCTCCGATGCTCTTCACCTACTGTGTGCCTTGGTTTGAGCCATTGCACATCAACTATTCACTCGGTGTGGATGGTATTTCAGTGGTGATGATTCTCTTGACATCCATCATCGTGTTCACCGGAACATTTGCCTCTTGGCAGATGGAGCCAATGAAGAAGGAATACTTCCTCTGGTTCACCCTCTTGAGCATCGGTGTATATGGCTTCTTCATCTCAATCGACATGTTCACCATGTTCATGTTCTACGAGGTAGCGCTGATTCCAATGTACCTCCTCATCGGTGTATGGGGTAGTGGTGCAAAGGAGTATTCAGCCATGAAGTTGACTTTGATGTTGATGGGTGGTTCAGCCCTTTTGGTTATCGGTATCCTGGGAATCTACTTCTACAGTGGTGCTCAGACCTTCGAAATCCTCGATATCGCTCACCATACCAATGGTGCTCATGCGATTCCTGAGAGCGTGCAGAACGTGTTCTTCCCATTGCTCTTCATTGGTTTCGGTATTCTCGGTGCCCTGTTCCCATTCCACACATGGTCTCCTGATGGTCACGCCAGTGCGCCAACAGCCGTATCTATGTTGCACGCCGGTGTATTGATGAAGCTTGGTGGTTACGGTTGCTTCCGCATCGCCATGTTCCTCTTGCCAGCTGCTACTCACGGATTCTGGATCAAGGTGTTCCTCGTGCTGACTACCATCTCTATCGTATATGGTGCTTTGTCAGCATGTGTACAGACCGACTTGAAGTACATCAACGCTTACTCATCAGTATCTCACTGTGGTATGGTGCTCTTCGCTCTCTGTATGATGACTGAGACAGCTGCTACTGGTGCAATCCTCCAGATGTTGTCTCACGGTTTGATGACCGCCCTCTTCTTCGCCGTTATCGGTATGATTTACCATCAGGCTGGTACACGTGACGTACGTTACCTGGGTGGTTTGATGAAGATTATTCCATTCCTCTCTGTAGGTTATGCTGTAGCTGGTTTGGCTAACCTCGGTTTGCCAGGTTTCTCTGGTTTCGTAGCCGAGATGACCATCTTCGTAGGTTCATTCCAGAATGCAGATACATTCCATCGTGTATGTACCATCATCGCATGTACCTCAATCGTAGTTACAGCGGTTTACATTCTGCGTTGTGTTGGTAAGATCCTTTATCAGAAGGTTCCTAATCCAAAGTTGGAGAAGCTTCACGATGCTACCTGGGACGAGCGTATCGCTGTAGCAGGTCTGATTGCCTGCGTTGCAGGTCTCGGTATGTTCCCACTCTGGGCAGAGGAGATTATCATGGACGCCGTAGGTCCTATCTTTAGTGTAATCATGTAATAAATATCAGAAGAAATGAATTACAGTCAATTTTTAAATATGATTCCAGAAGCTACCTTGATGATAGTTCTGTTGATCACTTTCATTGCTGACTTCTGCAGTTCCAAGAGCGCAGACCGTAAGTGGTTCAATCCTCTGGTATGTCTCTTGATGGTGGCTCACATCGCCTTCAACATCTTCCCTACAGAAGCCTCAGAGGCATTTGGCGGCATGTACACCACTGGTCCTGCTGCCGGTGTCTTGAAGACTATCCTGGCTTTGGGTACCCTCATCGTGATGGTACAGGCTAAGGAGTGGTTGAGCCGTAAGGACACAGCCTTCAAGGAGGGTGAGTTCTATATGTTGATTATCTCTACCTTGCTGGGTATGAACATGATGGTAAGTGCCAACCACTTCCTCCTGTTCTTCCTCGGTCTCGAAATGGCTTCTGTGCCAATGGCCTGCTTGGTAGCCTTCGATAAGTACCGTCACAATTCTGCTGAGGCAGGTGCTAAGTTCGTTTTGACCGCTACTTTCTCTAGTGGTGTGATGATCTATGGTATTTCTCTGCTCTATGCAGCTTGTGGAACCTTGTACTTCAACGATATGGCTCATGTGATTTCAGCATCACCATTGACCATCGCCGGTATGGTGTTCTTCTTCAGTGGTCTGGGCTTCAAGATTTCCTTGGTTCCATTCCACTTCTGGACAGCCGATTCATACCAGGGTGCACCAACTACTGTTACAGGTTATCTGTCAGTAGTTTCTAAGGGTGCTGCAGCGTTCACACTCTGCGCCATCCTGATGAAGGTGTTCCAGCCAATGGTAGAGTACTGGACCGTGTTGCTCTACATCGTGATTGTACTTTCTATCACTATCGCCAACCTGTTTGCCATTCGTCAGAGCGACCTGAAGCGTTTCATGGCATTCTCTTCTATCTCTCAGGCAGGTTACATTATGTTGGCTGTGGTAGGTAACTCAGCGATGAGCGTGAGCGCCTTGACTTATTATGTATTGATTTACGTAGTAGCCAACCTGAGCGTCTTCACCATCATCTCATCTATTGAGGAGCACAACAACGGTACAGTTCAGATGGACAGCTACAATGGGTTGTACAAGACCAACCCACGTTTGGCGTTCCTGATGACATTGGCATTGTTCTCATTGGGTGGTATTCCTCCATTTGCCGGAATGTTCTCGAAGTTCTTCGTGTTCATGGCAGCAGTTGGTACACACGATATCCACACCACATTGGGTGCCTGGGCTTACGGTGTAGTATTCATCGCATTGGTAAACACAGTTATCAGCTTGTACTACTACCTGCTCATCGTGAAGGCTATGTTCATCAAGCACAGCGATAATCCGCTTCCTACTTTCCAGAGTGCATGCTCAACCAAGTTGGCGCTTGCTATCTGCACCGTAGGTATCGTAGCATTCGGTATTTGCTCATTCGTCTTCGACTGGATTTCAGTGGCAGTGAATGCGTAAAGATTCAATAAATTAGAAAAATCCCAGTAATCGGTAAAAGATTGCTGGGATTTTTTTTTGTTTTATCTAAAATTTGCAGTAACTTTGCACCCGAGTAGGCATAGTGCCTCCTCTATGAATTATTAATTGTAAATTATAAATTATAAATTTAAAATGGATAAGTTACCAATGAATGATGTTCCGATGCTCGTAAGCGCCATCAACTTCCTGCTTCGTGACCACGAGTTTGATACACTCGATGAAATCTGTAATCACTTTAACGTGAACCGTGCGGCATTAGAAGCCAAAATGGCTACCCAAGGCTTTGAGTGGTCAGAGCAGCAGAAGAAATTTTGGTAAAACCCACACGCCAGAAAAGTATAGTCAGCACGCCCTGAAAGGGCAGAAGCTCCTAGCCCAGGGTAACGCCCTGGGTAAATGTAATTGCATTTAAAAACGCCCTGTAAGGGCAAAAGCTTTTAAAAAAATATAAATTATAAACTATCAATAAAGTATGAATCCTCCTCGACCCTTGTGGAAGTCTGTACAAGACTATGTAATGATTGCGATAGGAATGATTTCCTACGCCATTGGATGGAACGTATTCCTCTTGCCTACCAATGTGACGGCAAGCGGATTGCCAGGTATTTCCAGTATCATCTATTGGGCAACCGGTTGCCCTGTGCAAATCCCGTATTTCATCGCCAACGCCACCTTATTAATATGTGCGTTCAAGATTTTGGGAGCTAAGTTCTGCGTCAAGACCGTTTATGCCGTCATCGTGGTAACCGCCTTGACCTCCTTCTTCTCCAGCCGTTTAGGCGATATTCATCTCTTGGAAAACCAACCTTTATGGGCTGCTTTCCTGGGTGCCGTTTTCTGTGGCTGCGGAATCGGACTCGGTTTCTCTGTTGGTGGAAGTACGGGTGGTACGGATATCATTGCAGCCATTGTCAACAAGTATCGCGACATTTCCTTAGGTAGAGTGATTATGATATGCGACATTTTCATCATCAGTTCCAGCTATCTGGTGGTTCACGATTGGGAAAAAGTGTTATATGGTTATGTGGTTCTTTGCGTTCAGGCATTCTGCATCGACCAGGTGGTGAACAGTCGCCGTAGAAGTGTACAGTTCTTCATCATTTCGCAGAAGTATGAGGAGATAGGCAAGCGCATCAACGTGGATGCTGATAGAGGAGTAACGGTGGTTAACGCCAGCGGTTTCTATTCCGGTCAGGATGTGAAGATGCTCTTCGTGCTTGCCAAGCAGCGCCAGGCTCCAGCCATTTTCCGCCTTATCAGCGAGATTGATCCACATGCCTTTGTCAGTCAGAGTGCCGTGATTGGTGTTTATGGCGAGGGTTTTGATCAGATTAAGTACAAAGCCAAGAAGGAGCATGGAGTATAGATTATTGATTATTGAATAATGACTATAGACTTTCATAGATAAAAAACTCCGTTTCAATTCCGTGTATGAATATCTTGAAATTACACGGAATTGGAACGGAGTTTTTTTTATCTCTGTCTTTTTCTTTATTTCTTCAGCACCTGAGCCAGGAACTTGCTGGTGTAGCCTACACCGCTCTTCACCATGTCTTCCGGTGTGCCGGCAAAGAGGAGCTTTCCGCCGCCTCGTCCGCCTTCCGGACCCATATCAATCAGCCAGTCGGCAAGTTTGATCACATCCAGGTTGTGCTCGATGATGATGACCGTGTTGCCTCTATCTACTAACTTCTGAAGCACATCCATCAGCATGCGGATATCTTCGAAATGCAGTCCGGTGGTTGGCTCATCCAGGATATAGAGCGTCTGACCCGTATCTCGCTTCGAAAGCTCGGTGGCGAGTTTTACTCTTTGGCTCTCTCCGCCCGAAAGGGTAGTGGAACTCTGACCTAGTTTTATATATCCCAAGCCCACACTCTGCAAAGCCTTGATCTTGTTGAGAATCTGAGGCACGTTCTCGAAGAACTCCACAGCCTGGTTGATGGTCATATCCAGCACGTCGGCAATGCTCTTTCCCTTATATCTCACCTCCAGGGTTTCACGGTTGTAACGCTTGCCGTGGCAAACCTCGCAAGGCACATATACATTCGGCAGGAAATTCATTTCGATGGTCTTGTAGCCGTTGCCCTTGCATTCGTCGCATCTTCCACCCTTTACGTTAAAGGAGAAGCGTGCCGGCTTGTAGCCTCGAATCTTCGCCTCAGGAAGTCCTACGAAGAGGGTTCGGATATCGGCGAAGACTCCAGTGTAGGTGGCAGGATTGCTTCTCGGCGTTCTGCCTATCGGACTCTGGTCAACATTCACCACCTTGTCTATCAGGTCGATGCCCTCGATGCTGTCGTATGGCATCGGCTTCTTCAAGCTGCGATAGAAATGCTGCGAGAGAATCGGCTGCAGGGTCTCATTGACCAGGGTTGATTTTCCCGAACCGCTCACACCTGTTACCACGATGAGCTTGCCCAATGGGAATTCCACATCCACATTCTTCAGGTTGTTACCCCTGGCACCGTGGATGGTGATGCTCTTGCCGTTGCCTTCGCGTCGCTTTTCCGGAACCTTTATCGCCATCTTGCCGTTCAGATACTGGGCGGTGATGGTGTTGGTCTTCAGCATTTCTGCCGGAGTTCCCTGGAAAACAACCTCGCCTCCCTTTCTGCCTGCCTTCGGACCGATGTCGATAATCCAGTCGGCGGCACGCATCATGTCTTCGTCGTGTTCTACCACAATCACCGTGTTGCCCATGTCGCGAAGTTCCTTGAGGCTTTTCAGAAGTCGCTCGTTGTCGCGCTGGTGCAAGCCGATGCTAGGCTCGTCGAGGATGTAGAGCACATTGACCAGCTGACTGCCAATCTGAGTAGCGAGACGGATGCGCTGACTCTCACCGCCCGAGAGCGAAGCCGACTGGCGGTTGAGCGAGAGATAATCCAATCCCACGTCGAGAAGGAAGTTGACACGGGTGCGCAGTTCCTTGATGATTTCGTGCGCCACCTTCGCCTTCATGGCAGGCAGATGCTCTTCCACCTGTTCGAGCCACGAGCGGAGTTCGGTGATGTCGAGGCTTGCCACCTCAGAGATATTCTTGTCCCAGATGCGGAAGGCAAGCGACTCCTTCTTGAGTCGCAGACCGTGGCATTCCGGGCAGTCTACGGTAGAGACAAACTGGTCGGCCCATTTCTTTCCGGCGGAGCTCTCATCGTCTTCCATCACCTTCTGCAGGTAATCCACCACGCCGTCGTAGGCGCAGAAATAATCCGAAGAAGTATCCACCTTTTCCTTGGCAATCTTCACGTTTTCCAGACAGCCATATAGAATTTCCTGCATGGCATCTTCCGGAATCTCGCAGATAGGCGTCTTCAGTTTCAGGTCGTATTTCGCCAGCAGTGCCTCAATCTGCCAGAAAATCATCTGGTTCTTGTATTTTCC
Organism: Segatella copri; assembly: GCF_051861805.1. Lineage (GTDB taxonomy): Bacteria > Bacteroidota > Bacteroidia > Bacteroidales > Bacteroidaceae > Prevotella > Prevotella copri_M. The sequence continues at coordinate 1,849,925 of NZ_CP146520.1, forward strand.
CAATGGCACGATACCGCCTTCGTAGATGCTGAGTTCATCATCCGGAATCACCTTCTTGAGGTCGATTTCGCCCACCTTTCCCAGTCCCTTGCAATGCGGACAGGCTCCTTCTGGGGAGTTGAAGGAAAACATGTTTGGCGCCGGGTCCTGATAGGCGATTCCGGTAACGGGGTCCATCAGTCGCTTGGAGAAGTTTTTGCCCTCTGTAGCGCCTTTTTCGATAACCATCACCATTCCGTCGCCCAGTTTCATCGCCGTAGCCACACTCTTGCGGATGCGTTCCTCGTCGTTTTCCTTCACCACGAGCTTGTCAACCACCGCCTCGATGTTGTGGTTTTTGTATCGGTCGATTTTCATACCTCTTTCTATCTCCCTGATTTCGCCGTCGATGCGCACGTAGAGATAGCCCTTGCGGCGCAATCCCTCGAAGAGTTCACGATAGTGACCCTTGCGCATGCGCACGAGTGGGGCGAGGAGGAAGATGGCCTTGCCCTCGTATTCATCGAGGATAAGGTCGATGACCTGCTCTTCCGTATATTTCACCATCTCCTTGCCGCTCTGGTAGCTGTAGGCCGTTCCGGCACGTGCGAAGAGCAGGCGCAGGTAATCGTAAATCTCGGTGGTGGTGCCCACGGTGGAGCGCGGGTTCTTGTTGGTGGTCTTCTGCTCGATGCTGATCACAGGACTCAAGCCTGTAATCTTATCCACGTCAGGGCGCTCCATGTTGCCCAGAAAATTGCGGGCGTAGGCCGAAAAGGTTTCGATGTATCTGCGCTGACCTTCGGCGAAGATGGTGTCGAAAGCCAGCGAAGACTTGCCCGATCCAGAGAGACCGGTTATCACGGTGAGGGAGTCGCGCGGAATCTCTACATCAATGTTCTTGAGATTGTGAACTCGTGCGCCCCATACATTTATTTTTTCTTCTGAAATCATGCTCTTATCTTTCTTCTGAAATGAAACTTCATTGCTGAAATCAAATCATTGTCCTGAATTGTTTTGTGTTTCTGTGAATCCGCGCAGCAGGTTCACATCTTTCTTGATGTTGTACGTCTTGCCGTCGGCTCCCTTTGCCTTGACGAGGCAGAAATAGACGCCATCCTTCACCGGCTTGCCCTTGTAGGTGCCGTCCCATCCTTCGGCAGGATGGGTCCACTCGAAGAGTTTCTGTCCCCATCGGTTGAAGATGTAGCCATGAAAGTCGGTGATGCTCTGGTAGCCGTCCTTCGCCTTGTAGATGTCGTTGATGCCGTCGCCGTTGGGACTGAAGGCATTCGGCATGAGCAGCACGCTCTCTGAGATGGAGAGGGTGAAGGGACTCTCCTCGTTGGTGGTCTCTATCTCCAGTTCGCCTTGGGTAAACTTGGCGTAGAGCACCACGCGGATGCTTCCCGACTCGGTGAAGTCGATGTCGGTGTTCTCCTCATACCTTATTATATATGGCTCCTGGGCCGTGTCTTTGTAGAACCTCCATTCGTAGTAGGCGTCCCATCCCGCATAGTCGGCAGGGTGCGCTTCAAAGGTGGCATGAACTGGCGCCGAACCGCTGTAGGATTCGTCGGTGGTGGTTTCGCCGTCAGGCCCCGTGAAGGCAGCGGTAGGCGTTGCCGATGGATAAACATCATCGGCATGAATGTGCCCAAAAACGAGCAACATGATGCAAAGTATCGTTATTTTTAGTCTCATTTTACAAATAATTTGTGCAAAGATAATAAAAAGCTTAGAGATTTTGGGCTAGATGCGAGATTTTTTGTATTTTTGCAGGTGAAAAGTTGAATTATTGCCGTGAAAGGCATGATTTCTGAAGATATTAACATTAAATTTGGAACGATTATGAGAAGAAGTATGAGATATTTCTTGATGATTGTGGGATTGACTTTGAGTATGGGTGTTTTCGCCCAGACCACCAAATGGCGTGACATTTATACGGTGAAGAAGAAGGATACGGTGTTTGGCATTGCCAACAAGTACGGACTGTCTTTGCCGGAACTGATGGAGGCGAATCCGGAGATGAAACAGGAGGGCTACGTCTTGCAGAAGGGTGCCACCCTGTTTATTCCTTATGAGAAGGATTTGAAGAAGAACCAGGAGAAGGCGGGGAATGCTGCCGGCGCTTCGGCTGCTGCCGCAACTGCGGGCACGGGGACTTTAGCGCCTGCCAAGAGTGCTGCTGCGCCTGCCGTGGTGAGCAACGCCGTGAAGATTGGCGTGATGTTGCCTTTGCACGATGTAGATGGCGACGGAAAGAGAATGGTGGAGTACTACCGCGGACTGCTGATGGCTTGCGACGAGTTGAAGCAGAAGGGAATCTCTACCGATGTCCATGCCTGGAACGTGCCGATAGATGCGGATATCCGTACCACCCTGCTGCAGGAAGGTGCCGACAAGTGCGACATCATCTTCGGTCCGCTCTATACCAAGCAGGTGGCTCCGCTGACGGGCTTCTGCAAGACCTACGGCATCAAACTGGTGATTCCTTTCTCCATCAATGGGGATGACGTGGAGCGCAACAAGGAAATCTTCCAGGTTTACCAGAGTCAGGAGACGCTGAACGAATCCACCATCCAGGCTTTCCTGAAGCGATTCACCAATGTGCATCCTATCTTCGTAGATTGCAACGACTCTACATCGAGAAAGGGTGTCTTCACCTACGGACTCCGTAAGGAGCTGGAGAAGAGAAACATCAATTATAGCATCACCAACGTGAACTCAAGCATCGACCAGTTTGCCAAGGCTTTCCTGCCTAGCAAGCAGAATGTGGTTATCCTAAACACGGGCCGCTCACCACAGTTGACGGCGGTGCTCAACAAGCTGGATGAATTCGACAGCAAGTATCCGGGTGCAGCCATCTCGCTTTTCGGTTACACCGAATGGCTGATGTACGCCAAGTACAACTTGGAGCGATTCTATAAGTATGATACTTATATCCCTTCCACCTTCTATTATAATGCCAGCTCGGCAAAGACGCAGAGCTTGGAGAAGAATTATGCAGCCTGGTTCCATCAGCCGATGATGATAGCCCAGCCACGTTTCGCCATCACGGGCTACGACCACGGCATGTTCTTTATCCAGGGATTGAAGAAGCAGGGTGCCAACTTCAACGGGGATGGTCAGCAGGTGAATTATCAGCCTGTTCAGACTCCTCTGCATTTCGTGAAGACCAGCAGGGGCGGATACAGGAACAAGAGCTTCCAGCTGATTCACTATACCTTCAATCATCAGATAGAGGCGATTAAGTATTAGTACTTTGAACTTTGAGATTTGAACATTGAACTTTATGATATGTGTTTGATAAGAAAATATATACTGTTTTTCCTGTTGCTGATCTTCGGAATCCCGGTTTCGGCACAGATAGGAGAACATCGCAATGACTTCAGCATCGGATTCAACGGCGGATACGTGATGAGTTCGGTGGGCTTCGAACCGGATGTGCAGCAGAAACAGCACGGGGGAATCACGGGAGGACTCTCGCTGAAATATACCTGCGAGAAATACTTCAAGACCATCTGCTCCATCTACGCCGAGGTGAACTACGCCCAGGTGGGATGGAAGGAGGATATCCTCGATCTCGACAACCAGCCCGTGATTATCACGGATACGAAGCAGGCAATGGCCTACAGCCGCACCATCAACTATATCCAGGTGCCAGTGTTTGCCCATCTGGCATGGGGTAGAGAGGAGAGGGGATTGAACATCTTCGTGAATGCTGGTCCGCAATTCGGATTCTATCTGAGCGATTCGAAAGATACCAACTTCGACGTGAAGAACATGCCGAAGACGGATAACGACCGCGTAAGTCCCGTGGTGGCGCAGGATACCATGGCCATCAAGAACAAGTTGGACTACGGCATTGCCCTGGGCTTGGGTGCTGAATACAGCATCCCGAAGGTGGGACACTTCCTTGCCGAGGCGCGCTACTACTACGGATTGGGCAATATCTACGGTGCGTCGAAGCGTGATTACTTCGGAAAGAGTAACTACGGACAGATAGTATTGAAACTCTCTTATCTCTTCGATATTACAAGAACGAAGAACGTTAGGAGAAAGTAGTTTACAGTTAATAGTTTATAGTTAATAGTTTATAGTTAATAATTAATAGAAAATAGAAATTAGTGATAATGAAATTATCATTTATGTTTTGAAACGATGAGTACAACAGAAAAAATTCAGATGAAATTGAGCGACTCGAAGTCAGCTCGCTGGACCGCCCTCTTCATTGTGAGCGTCACGATGATGTTCGGTTACTTTTTTACAGATGTAATGTCTCCGCTGGAGCCACTCTTGACAGCAGCCAAGGGGGCAGAGAATGGCCTCGGACTCGGATGGAGTTCGGATGAATACGGCTTCTTCTCTGGAGCCTACGGATACTTTAATGTGTTCCTCCTGCTCCTCTTCTTCGGTGGACTCATTCTCGATAAGTTCGGCATCCGTTTTACGGGTATCCTCTCTACCATCCTGATGTTTGGTGGAGCCTTGTTGAAGTGGTACGCAGTGGGGCATGAGTTTGCCGGATCAATGACAGTGCCATTCTTTGGTACTTATAGTACACAGGTAGTCATCGCTGCTCTTGGCTTCGCCATCTATGGCGTGGGCTGTGAGATATGCGGTATTACCGTGAGCAAGGTCATCGTGAAATGGTTTACGGGTCATGAGCTGGCTCTGGCAATGGGCGTGCAGGTGGCTACGGCTCGTTTGGGAACAGCCGCTGCCCTGGGTGCTTCTCTTCCTTTTGCCAAGGCAATGGGCGGCGTATCTGCTTCTATTGGCTTGGGTGCAGCCTTGCTTTGTGCCGGTGTGCTGGTCTATCTGGTTTATTGCGCGATGGATAAGAAGGAGGATGCTTCAGCAGCTGCTGCGGCTACTGAACCGGAAGAAGGATTCAAGTTCTCCGACCTGGGTGGACTTTTCAAGACAACAGGTTTCTGGTATGTAGCATTCCTTTGCCTGATGTTCTATGCAGGTGTATTCCCATTCCTGAAGTTTGCCACCAAGCTGATGATTTTCAAGTATGGTGTTGATGCTAATATGGCAGGTCTGATTCCTGCGATGTTGCCATTCGGTACCATCTTCCTCACTCCGCTCTTCGGCAGCGTATACGACAAGTATGGCAAGGGTGCCACGCTGATGATTATCGGCAGTTGCCTCCTTACTCTGGTACACGTAGTCTTTGCCCTGCCACTCAACTCATGGGTGCTTGCCATCGTGATGATGCTCATCCTGGGCATTGCCTTCGGATTGGTGCCTTCAGCCATGTGGCCATCCGTGCCAAAGATCATCCCAATGAAACTCTTAGGAACTGCATACGCACTTATCTTCTATATTCAGAATATCGGACTGGCTCTTATTCCGGTATGGATTGGTAAGGTGAACCAGGCAAATACGGGTGCTGATGGTGTAATCGACTATACTGAGACGATGACCATCTTTGCAGCCTTCGGCGTGATTGCCATCGTCATCTCCTTCCTCCTCCTCCTGGAAGACAAGCGCAAGGGCTATGGCCTGCAGCAGCCTAATGTGAAGAAATAAATGAAGTGAAGAGTGAAGAACGAAGAGTGAAGAATTCGTTTGCTCTTCGTCCTTCAGAATCATTGATAGTATAATTCTATAAAAGAAAGGAATAACCATGAACCCTACAGCTGAATCATTGATTAAGGACTATGCTGACCCTATAGAGCAGCAGGAGATAGACAAGTTTATCTGTTCGGAAATGGGCAGACAGATTCACCGATACATTAAAGGAATGTCGGGAACTAAACAAGCTATGCTCAAGTTTGAGGAAAGATTGGCAAGCCTCTCTGTTCCGGAGAAGGAGAAGGCCATTGCCAAGTATATCGATTTGAACCGAAAGGCATTGGACGGTTTGGACTTGAAGATGATTTTGGTTCGTTCGGTGGCTAACTATTGCGATACGTTCCAGTATATGCTGGACTTCGTGAACGACAAGCGCAAGATGGTATTCTACTATCATCGCCTGAAGGAGAAGTACATCCGTTATCACGAGGTGTTCGAGGAGAACGGCAAGTTTGGCATGAAAGACCATCAGGGCAACGTGATGCTTCAGCCCGTGTATGATTTTCTCCGCACGTGCTACATCTACAATGATGACCTGAGCATCATGCCGGTAATAGCCGAGAAGAATGGCAAGATGGGATTGGTCATGCCAGACGGCAAGGACACCATCGTAGCCGATTTCCTTTATGATGAGATTTGTCTCAGAGATGAGTATCCTTATTTCGAGGCAGTGAGAGACGGAATAAGCGGCTTGATAGATAAGAATGGAAACTTTGTGAATAGTTAATAGTTAACAGTTTATAGTTAATAGAGAAAGGGCAATCAGGTTGGGATGAACCAACTGATTGCCCTTTTTCCTTCGTTGCTATGAGCAACTTAGTTTTTATCTAATTTTCTCTCGTCTTCTATCCGAATAAACTATAAATTATAAACTATAAACTATAAATTATAACTTATCCCAAGTATTTCATCAAGATCTTGATCTTTCCGCTTTCACGGAGCTTGATGATGCTCTTTTCACGAATCTGGCGCACACGCTCGCGGGTGAGGTTGAACTCGCTGCCGATTTCCTCCAAACCCTTCTCGTGGCAACCGATGCCATAGCAGTAGCAGAGAATCTTGCGCTCACGCTCTTTCAATACCGTAGCCAACACACGCTGCAGCTCACTTGCCATAGACTCGAAATCCACACCCTTGTCGGTACGGCTGTCATCGCCCGAAGCCATCACGTCGACCATGGCATTGTCATCGTCATCGCTGCCAAATGGAGCGTCAATACTCATGTGGTGATTGTCAGCCTTGATGGTCTGGTCAATCTTGCTTTCCTCCATCTTGGTAATCTGTGCTAGCTCGGCAACAGAAGGCTTGCGCTGGTTCTCCTGCTCAAACTTGCTGATCTCTGCGCTGATCTTGCTCAACGCACCCACCTGGTTCAAAGGCAAGCGAACGATACGGCTCTGCTCAGCGATGGCCTGGAGAATGCTCTGGCGAATCCACCACACTGCGTATGAGATGAACTTAAAACCACGAGTCTCATCAAATTTCTCGGCAGCCTTCACCAAACCGATGTTACCCTCGTCAATCAGGTCGGTAAGACCCAAACCCTGGTGCTGGTACTGCTTAGCAACAGACACCACGAATCGGAGGTTTGCCTTAACCAGTTTCTCCTTGGCACGCTCACCCTCGCGTCCGCCTTTGCGAATCTTCTGGGCCAGCTCAATCTCCTCGTCGATAGAGACCATAGGTTCTCGACCAATCTCCACCAAGTACTTGTCAAGTGCTTCGCTGGAACGGTTGGTTATACTCTTGCTAATCTTAAGTTGTCTCATAAATATCCTTTTACCTTTCTATTTTGTTTTTTATCTTATAATACTGTCGGAATCCACCTTTACGGTTTCGGGCTGCAAAGATACAAAAAAAAACGCAATCTTGTTGTAATAGAAATGGAAAACTTTTGCAAGATTTGTCTGTATTTTAGAAATTTAGCCGTTTTTGAATATAAAAATGGTATTTTATGTTAGGTTTTTGATGCAACAAGTTTGAAATATCGAAAAAAATGTGTATCTTTGCACGAAAATTGCGAGAAAAGAATAACTAAATAATAAATAATAGAAAAAAATAAAAAATTATGTTTGAGAATCAACCAAAAGGTCTATGGGCCTTAGCTTTGGCAAACACGGGTGAGCGTTTCGGCTATTACACCATGCTTGCTGTGTTCTTGCTCTATTTGCAGGCCAACTTCGGCTTTGAAACCGGATTGGCAAGTACTATCTACTCCACATTCCTGATGATGGTTTACTTCCTGCCTATCATCGGTGGTATTGCAGCCGACAAGTTTGGCTTCGGACGTATGGTTACCACGGGTATCTTCATCATGTTCATCGGCTATCTGGTCCTCTCTCTTCCTCTTGGCAAGGACACCGTTGCCGTAGCCGCCATGGGCGTTTCGCTTATCCTCATCGCCCTGGGCACCGGATTGTTCAAGGGTAATCTGCAGGTGATGGTAGGCCGCCTCTACGACGAGCCACAGTATGCCAGCAACCGTGATTCAGGCTTCTCGCTTTTCTACATGGCTATCAACATCGGCGCCATGTTTGCTCCTACTGCAGCCATCAAGATCATGAAGTGGGCGCAGGATAGTCTGAGCGTATCAGTGGCGGATTCATACCACTTCGCATTCGCCGTGGCTTGTGCTTCGCTCATCATCAGCATCGCCATCTACTATGCCTTCAGCTCCACCTACAAGCACGTGCTTGCTTCTGAGAACAAGAGCAAGGACGATAAGACTCCTGCCAAGGAGACCAACGAGCTTTCCAAGGCAGAGACCAAGGAGCGCATCATCTGCCTCTGTCTCGTATTCGCCGTGGTTATCTTCTTCTGGATGGCTTTCCATCAGAATGGTAATACATTGACACTCTTTGCCCGCGACTATACTCAGAAGACTTCAGAGGGTCTGCAGTCAATGGCATTCGATGTTACCAACCTCGTGGCCTGCATCTTCGTGGTTTACGGATGCTTCGGATTGGCACAGAGCAAGACTGGCAAGGGTAAGGGCATTTCGTTCGGCGTAATCGTTGCAGCCATCGCGTTCCTCTTCTATAAGTATAGCAACCTTGAGGGTGCGGTAGAAGTTGAGGCTCCTATCTTCCAGCAGTTCAACCCATGCTACGTAGTGGCATTGACACCAGTGAGTGTAGCCTTGTTCTCTTGGCTCAACAAGATTGGCAAGGAGCCAACATCGCCTGAGAAGATTGGTTTGGGTATGCTCGTAGCCGCTCTCGGTTTCGTATGGATGGCAGTAGGTTCAATGGGCTTGGAGCTTCCTTTGGCGCAGGGTGATCCTGCTACAGAGGGTACACGTGTCAGTGCCAACCTCCTCATCTCTACCTATCTTATCCTTACATTTGCCGAGCTTCTGCTTTCTCCAATCGGTATTTCGTTTGTATCGAAGGTAGCTCCTCCAAAGTATGCAGGTTTGATGATGGGTCTCTGGTTCGGTGCCACAGCCATCGGTAACCAGCTGGTCATGGTACCTGGCATCATGTGGGGGCAGAACTTCAACCTCATCACCATCTGGGGTGTTCTTGCCGGCATCTGCCTTGTATCTGCTCTCTTCATCTTCTCTATCATCAAGAAGTTGAATCGTGTAAGCTAAATCTTTGAATTATAATATATAAAAAAGGCTTGCTTCATTTTTCGAAGCAAGCTTTTTTTATCATATTTCCAGAAAAAAAACATCTTTTTCTTTGCTAGTTTGAAAAGAAAGTTGTATTTTTGCAGTGTTTTAAAATAAAAGCGTATGACAGCACGGGAAGATAGAGAAAAGTTAAGGTCTAGCCGCGAGAACTTAAGTAAATTCTTCTATGATTTGGCTAAGGCTACTTTCACAGCTATGGTTGTGGGAGATGTAGTAACTATGTTTTTAAAAGAAGATGTAACAACTACTGCTGTTTGGCTCTTTGTTACTGGTTTAGTTACAACAAGTTTGTTGTCTATGTTTGGGTACAGAATTTCTAAAATGTAAAGATATGGAAGCATTAATTATGACATTGGCTGGTACTGGAATAGTAGCTTTGGTATTAAATATTTGGTTAAGTACCAAAGCTGGTAAAAAATGGCTTAAAAGTCTTTAAGGAAAAACGAGGTATCAGGCGTAACCTGTTACCTCGTTTTTTTCGTTTTTTATGTTTTACTTCTTCAACCATTTATCCAGCCATCCGAAGAAGGTACGCTGCCAGAGCACGCCATTCTGTGGCTTCAATACCCAGTGGTTCTCATCAGGATAGATGAGGAGTTCGGCTGGGATACCGCGCATGCGGGCTGCATTGAAGGCACCCATGCCCTGGTTGGCGTTGATGCGGTAGTCCTTCTCGCCATGGATACAAAGAATAGGAGTATCCCACTTGTCTACAAACTTATGAGGACTGTTCTCGTAAGTCTTCTTGGCGTTGGCACTCTTATCCTTGTTCCAGTAAGCATCCTCATACTCCCAGTTGCTGAACCAAGCCTCCTCGGTATCGGTGTACATGCTCTCCAGATTGAAAGCTCCGTCGTGGGCGAGGAATGCCTTGAAACGCTTGTTGTGGTGACCGGCGAGATAATATACTGAGAAACCGCCGAAGCTGGCTCCCACACATCCCAGACGATCCTTATCTACGTAAGGCAGATTCTTGGTAGCATCATCGATGGCAGAAAGATAATCGTTCATGCACTGACCCGTCCAGTCGCCTGAAACCTCCTCGTTCCAGGCACTGCCGAAACCAGGGAGACCACGGCGGTTAGGCAATACGATGACGTAACCGTTGGCTGCCATAATCTGGATGTTCCAGCGGTAGCTCCAGAACTGGCTCACCGGACTCTGAGGACCGCCCTCGCAGAAGAGAAGGGTAGGGTACTTCTTGGTTTCATCGAAATTAGATGGCAACATCACCCATACCAGCATGTCCTTGCCGTCGGTGGTCTTCACCCATCGCTGCTCACACTTGCCCAGGTTCAACTGGCTCAGAATGTGGTCGTTCTCGTGGGTAATCTGTTCTACCTTGGTGCTCTTGGCATTCTTACCAGGGGTAACGATGTAGATATCTGTAGGGTGGCTCATGCTTGCCTTGGTAGCGAGAAGCTTGTTGCCGCTGTTGGCAAGCGAGATGCTTCCGTAGTCAGCCCACTCATTGGTAATCTGCTTCACTTCGCCCTTGAAGTTGGCCTGATAGAGGTTTAGGGTTCCGTGCCAAACGCCGATGAAGCTGAGGCTCTTGCTGTCCTTGTTCCATACGAAGCCTTCTACGTTTGAATCAAACTTGTCTGATACATAGTTCTTCTTGCCTGTGGCGAGATCGTATACGCAGAGGCGGTTGCGGTCGCTCTCGTAGCCATTGCGAGCCATGCTCTGCCAAGCGATGTACTTGCCATCAGCAGAGAACTGAGGGTTCACGTCGTAACCCGGATTGTTCTTCAGATTCTCAGGCGCATTCACGGCCTGGTTCTTCATGCTCTTGGTAGCATCAATCTTAGGCTCCACATAGCCAGCCTCCTTGCAGAGGTTCTTGGTCTCGCGCGTACCTATATTATAAAGGAAGATGTCAGAGTCGGTAGAGATGGCATACTGAACGCCCTCCTTCTTGCGGCAGGTGTAGGCGATGGTCTTGGAATCAGGGCTCCATGCCAGCTGCTCGATGCCTCCGAATGGTGCCATCGGGCACTCGAAAGGCTCATCCTTCAGGATATCCTCGCCTGCATTGATGGTGCCGTCGGCAGCAACATCAGCCACGAACGGGTGGAGAAGGCTCTCTACGTAGTGGTCCCAGTGGCGATAGTTCATATCGGTGACGAGGCGACCTGTGGCGAGAGGCAGATCGGAAGGATTCTCCTTGATGGTTCCGTGGTAAGGGAGTTCCTTGATGAGGATTACCTTCTTGCCGTCTGGGGAGAAGCGGAAGCCCTGGATGCCCAACTTGTCGTTGGTGAGCTGCTTGCGGCCGGTGCCGTCTGGGTTCATGCTCCAGAGCTGGCCTCCGCGGATGAAGGCAATCTTCTCTCCGCCCTGAATCCATGCCGCATCGGTCTCGCTCTTGGCATCAGTGGTCAGTGCCTTCTGGTTCTTGCCGTTGGCATCCATGATGAAGAGCATCTGATGGCTCTTGTTTTCCTTCACGCTGTAGTAACCTACCTGGTAAACCACCTGCTTGCCGTTAGGCGAAGCTTCGGCGCCACCAATTCTTCCCATCGCCCAAAGAGCCTCTGGGGTCATCAGGTGGTTTTCCACCTTGATGTTGTTCTTTTCAATCATAGTCTGTGCATCGGCTGAAGTTGCGCTCATGGTGAGTGCTACTGCAGCCAGGATCATTGCTTTAATCATATTTTTGTGATTTTATTGAATATTCGGTGCAAAGTTACTGCAAAAATTCGATTTGGCGAAAGGATTGCGAGTTTATTTCTCTTTCTTGTGGCTTATCTGTCACTTTTTAGAAACTTTATCTTCATATTTGTCTCGTAATTCAATAGTTTTTTGTAATTTTGCAGGCGATTTGTTTTTTTAACGATAAGGATATAGAATTCAACTCAAAGAAAGATAACACAATATGAAGTTAGGATTTGACAACGAGAAGTATTTGAAGATTCAATCCGAGCACATCAAGGAAAGAATCTCTAAGTTTGACGGAAAGCTTTACCTGGAATTGGGAGGCAAGCTTTTCGATGACCACCACGCCAGTCGCGTTTTGCCGGGTTTCCAGCCTGATAGCAAACTGCGCATGTTCCAGAAAATCAGCGATAGCATCGAGATTGTTATCGTAATCAGTGCCGCCGACATCGAGAAGAACAAGAAGCGTGCCGACCTGGGCATTACTTACGATGAGGACGTGCTGCGCCTTCGTGGCGAGTTCCAGAACCGTGGCTTCATGGTGGGCTCTGTTGTCATCACCCATTATAACGGTCAGCCTGCAGCCATCGCCTTCAAGCAGCGCCTGGAGCGTGAGGGCATCAAGACTTTCTGCCATTATCTCATCGAGGGCTATCCTCATGATGTAGACCTCATCGCTTCTGACGAGGGCTTCGGCAAGAATGATTATGTGGAGACCGAGCGTCCGCTGGTGATTGTCACTGCTCCGGGTCCTGGTAGCGGCAAGATGGCTGTCTGCCTGAGTCAGCTTTATAACGAGAACAAGCGTGGGGTGCGTGCGGGTTACGCCAAGTTTGAGACTTTCCCTGTATGGAATCTCCCGTTGAAGCATCCGGTAAACATCGCCTATGAGGCTGCAACTGCCGACCTCAATGATGTGAACATGATTGACCCATTCCATCTGGAAGCATACAACAAGATTGCCATCAACTACAACCGCGACGTGGAGATTTATCCTGTGCTCAACGCTTTGTTTGAGGGTATTTACGGAAGCAATCCATACAAGTCGCCTACGGATATGGGTGTAAACATGGTGGGTTTCTGCATTTCGGATGATGAGGCTTGCTGCGAGGCTTCGAAGAACGAGATTATCCGCCGTTATTATGCGGCTACCAACAAGTTGGCTGCCGGTGCGTGCAACGAGGCGGAGATCAGCAAGATTCAGATGCTTTTCAAGCAGGCTAATATTACCACGGCTTATCGCAAGGTGACTGTAGCGGCTAAGGATCACAAGAAGGCGACGGGTCATACTTCTGCTGCGATAGAGTTGGAGGATGGCACGATTATCTGCGGTCACAGCAGTGAGTTGCTGGGTTGCAGTGCGGCATTGCTGCTGAATGTAACCAAGCATCTGGCGGGCATCGACCATGAGCTGAAGCTGATACCTCAGTCGATGATTGAGCCTATTCAGCATACGAAGGTGAACTATCTGGGCGGTCATAATCCTCGTCTTCATACGGATGAGGTTTTGGTAGCTCTTTCTGTTCTTTCAGAGAATGATGAGAATTGCCGGAAGGCATTGGAGCAGTTGCCAAAGCTCCGTGGCTGTCAGGCTCATTGCACCGTGATGCTGAGTGATGTGGATCAGAAGATTTTCAAGAAGCTTGGTGTCAGCATCACCTGCGAGCCGGTATTGAAGAAGTAGATTCGGCTTGGAATCTGCTGAAGAAGTAGATTCGGCTTGGATTCTCTTGAAGAAATAAATTCGGATAAAATAAAATACCCCCGAAGGGGTATAGTTAATCGTGAAGTTTGATTAATTATACCTTTTCGGGGGTAATTCTTTATCTTTCAATCGGCATTCCGAGCTTGGTCCAGTTTAGGATTCCGCCTTCCATATCATATACCTTGAAGCCTTGCTTCTTCATTTTCTGGCAGGCACCATGGCTTCGCTTTCCGCTTCTGCAATAGATGTAGTAGGTGCGGGATTTATCAAGCTTACTGATGCCGGCATCGAATGCTTCGGGGTTGAGGTAATCCAATTGGTGGGCGCCAGCCAGATGACCTTCTGCATATTCCTTTGGGGTGCGTACATCGAGGAGGAAGCTGGTGGTATCCGCCTTTGCCTGGTTGATGAAGGCTTGTGGAGCCAATACGATGATGCCGTCGGATGGGGCTGATTTTGATGATTGGCCAGCCTGTGCTGAGCAGCCGGTGGTTGATAAGCCAACAGCTGCTAAAAGTGATAAGAGTATTTTCTTCATTTCTTTTTTTTGTTTATACTATTCTTATTTTTTGTTTTTTTTATTCTCGTTTGTTCTGCTTGGCGGAAAGAATTGCAGAAATAATTGCGGAAAGAAATTATCTCAAAGCCATGACTCTGCTGAGAATCAGCTTTTTGTATTCCTTCTTCATGCTATCCGGCAGGAAAGAGGCTTCTATGAGGTCGAGCCATTTCACGATGGAGCGGCGGAACTTCTTGGCGATGTTGTTGATTACCTTTTCGCTGAGTCCTGATGCGGTCATTACCTTGATGAAATCTGCTTTCTGAATCTTTCGCTTTCTGCCATTGAGCGTCAGGGCGAGTTCTTCTGTATCTTCCGGCATTACAATCTTGGTGCAGAGAAGGTCGTAGGCAGGGGTTAAGCCATAGCCCAACTTGCGGTTGTTGTAGAGCGAGAAGTTCTTGAGGTGCATGTCGGCGTTGCCGGTAATCCACGAGAAGATGGCTAACTCCCAATAGTTCACGAGGTCGAGCTGCGAGAAGGAGGAATACTTTTTGATGAGTTTGGCTACCTGCTCGTAGGATCCTTTGTATTTGTATTCGGTGAGACGCTCGGACAGCTGGCACATATCCTCCATCGGTATTTTTGTTCCATCGTCCTGGCGGTCTATTCTCCGGGTGATGTAGCAGAGTTCGCCATCGGCAAAGCGAATCAAGCCATGGGGAACCACGGCGATTTTGGCGGCTTCTGCGAGGTGCATCGTGAGGTCTTCTATTTCGGGAAGACAGCGATAGCGATCGGTTTGGGGCTTGAGGATGTATTTTCCCCAGAGGCCTACGATGGTGAAGCGGGATGGTTCGTTCTTTCCGCCTGGGTTGACATCGAGCGAGAGCTTTGCCTGCACACCCGTGAGGGTGGTTTGGGCACGCACTACTTGCTTTGCCAGGTCGCCGATTTCCTTTCTTACATAGGGTAGAACAGGGGCTTCCTTGGTGCCGAAGAGTTTCTTGGCACAAGCAGGGTGGTAATCTACCAGGCCTGGCTTGAGCGGTTTATAGCAATATAGACATTTTTCCATATTTCTTTCTCCTTTCTAGTTTTGGGGTGAAGCATTTGTTCCTTCTGCAGGGGAGTCATCTACTGGGATGACGCTGACGGCTCCGATGCAATCCTTGCAGCAGGCGAGGAGGAGTGACATTCTATCCCGCTGGTTGATTTTCCAACTGCTTTCTGCGATGTTCAGCAGCCATCCTTCTGGGATTAACCCATCGAAGAAGGGAAACAGTACGGTATCGTGGTAGGGTTCGTTGGATAACGGGAGTGTGAGGCTCACGGCTTCGGCTTGACTTGATGCCAGGTAATCTGCATCATAGGCGAAGGTGAAGCCCGTTTCATCTTCCGTCAGCAGGCCTACGTATTGGTTGTAGAGATAAATCTTTCCTTGTTTCATAAAATTCTATTTTTATTCTTTTTTGATAGGAACGGGGCCGATTTCCTGGCCGAAGAGGAGGAGAACCTGATTTACTTTATCGAGTCGCAATGTTTCCTTTCCCTGCTCCAGTTCTCTTACGAATCGGAGACCTACGCCCGATTTCGCTGCCAGATCTACTTGGGTCAATCCGAATTGCTTGCGCATTTCCTTGACGTATGATGATAATGTATTGCTCATATTTAATTTCTTTTATACCCTTTCGGGTAAAATTATGTTATTGGTAATACTATATTATACCCTTTCGGTGGCAAATATACGAATAAAAAATGAAAATACCCCCGAAAAGGTATAATTTATAATATCATTTAACAAATTATACCTTTTCGGGGGTAATCTTTCCCCAGGGGTAATCTTTCCCGAGATTATTATTTCCCCGAGATTATTCTTTTCCGAGATTATTCTTTTTCTCGTTCAGTTCAGCCTGCTTACGCATCATCTCTTCCTGCTGCTGGCGCTGCAATTCCTGGAGGGCCTGCATTCTTGCCATAAGGCCGCTTGCCTTCTTAGGGTTGTTCTTGTTCTCCTGATAGCGCTTCTCCAGGATGGCGAGGAGCTTCTCGTCGTTGGTGGTCTTGCGCAAGGTCCACATGATTGCGGCACTGAAGAACAATGAGATGAAATAGTAGAAGTTCAAACCTGCTGAGTAGTCGTTGAACATGAAGAAGAACATCAATGGCATGAGATACATCATCCATTGCATCATCTTCATCTGCTCTGCCTGTTGACCTACCATCTGATCACGCTGCTGGCGCATCGTCATCCATGAATACAACAGGTTGGCTACGCAGAAGAGAATACAGGTCAAACTTAAGTGGTCGCCAATCAACCAGATGTTGGTGTGCCACTCGAAGATTGGGTCGAAGGTGCTCAAGTCGTTCATCCACAAGAACTTCTCTCCACGAAGCTGGATGGCGTTAGGAACGAAGTTGAACATCGCAACCCAAACCGGCATCTGAATCAGCATTGGCAAACAGCCTGACAGTGGGCTTACACCATACTTAGCATACTCTGCCATCATCGCCTGCTGCTTCTGCATCTGATCCTCTGGCTTGTTGAACTGAGCGGTAGCTGCCTCTAGCTTTGGCTTCAACACACGCATCTTGGCAGAACTCATGTAGCTCTTCTTCACCATAGGGTAGGTGATGAGCTTCAGAAGCAAGGTGATGAGAATCAATACGATACCCATTGGGAATACATTGCTCAGCCAGTCGAACACGTAGAGTGTGAAGAAACGGTTGATCCAGCGGATGATAGGCCATCCCAGATAAACGAGCTTCTGGAACTCCAGGTCCTTGCCGAAGGTGCTCTCCTTCTCTGTATTCTTCAGAATCTGGAAGTCGTTAGGACCGAAGTAGAACTCAAACTCAGACGCCTTCTTGCCGGTTGGGTCGAAGGAAGTCTTCATCTTAGCCTGGAACTGCTTCAGGTAGCCAGTACCCTTTTCCTGAGGAATAGAAGTCATGAAGGCATCCTTGTCGAAGTTGTCCTTAGCCACCATGATGGCAGAGAAGAACTGGTTCTTGAAAGATACCCAGTCGATAGTCTCTTCAATCTTCTCGTCGATTTTCTCGCTGCCCTCGTTCAGGTGGTCGGTGCCGCCCTCTGCCTCATGATAGGTGAGGGTGGTGTAGCGGTTCTCGAACATAAAGCCACGCTCCTGCTGGCGCGCCTTGTCGCTCCAGTCGATGCTCATCTTGTTGCAGTTTGGTGAGAACAGACCAGACATTCCTTCAGCCTGCAGGCTCATGTGGAGCATGTAGCCCTTGCCCAGGGTGTAAGTCATGCTGAGGGTCTTGCCAGGGGCAGCCACAGCAGTCATGGTTACAGAGTTCTTGGTAACGTTGGATGGAGTGAAGTAGAGGTCGCTGGTAATGATGTTTGCTTCCTTTGCCTCGAGCATGAACTTGAGGCACTGGTCTTTGCCGTCGAAGAGCGTAACGTCCTTCTGGTCGGCAGAACCATCTTTCACCTCGAGGTTGTGACCCACATACCCCTTGATTACAGCTTTCTCTACAGTGCCACCCTTGGTGTTGAGAGTAAGCGCCACTTTCTCGTTTTCGAGCGTTACAGTCTTAGCCTGTCCCTTCAAAGCCGAGTAGAAGAGGGCGGTAGAGTCTGCCTCGATTTTTGCTTTTGCATCAGCCTGGCGCTTATCAGCGGCAGCCTTGCTTGCTTTTTCCATCTCGGCATGCTTAGCCTTGGCGATGGAGTCCTGAACGAATGCCGTTCTCTGTTCTTCGGCTGATGGCTGGTTGTACCAGCTGAAACCTATCAGCACTACGGCAATCAGGAGGAAACCGAAAATGTTGTTTTTATTCATTCTTATTTTTATTGTTTTATTTTCTCTGAAGAGACAGCAAACTCTATGCCTTTCTGCTGTCTGAAGAGACAGCCATCCGCTTTTTCATGATGAATGCAGCAGAATCTTAGCTCTTTTCCTGCTATTTCTTGTTAGCGATGGCGGTCTTTACAAAGTCAACAAACAGTGGGTGTGGTTTCAAAACCGTGCTCTGGTATTCTGGGTGATACTGTGTTCCTATGTACCACTTCAAGCCCGGAATCTCCACGATTTCTACCAGGTCGCTCTCTGGGTTGCGGCCCACGCACATCATGCCATGCTTCTCGTATTCCTTCAGGAATTCGTTGTTGAACTCATAGCGGTGGCGGTGGCGCTCCTGGATATGCTCCTTCTTATAGATGTTGAACACGCGACTGCCCTGCTTCAGCAGGCACTCGTAGGCGCCGAGTCGCATGGTTCCACCCATGTTTGATATGTTCTTCTGCTCCTCCATGATGTCGATGACATTATGCGGAGTCTTCTCATCCATCTCGCGCGAGTTGGCATCCTTGTAGCCCAGCACGTTGCGGGCGAACTCAATCACCATCATCTGCATACCCAGGCAGATGCCGAAGGTAGGGATGTCGTGGGTGCGGGTGTAGTGGGCAGCGATGATCTTGCCCTCGATGCCTCGCTGGCCGAATCCAGGACAGATGACTACGCCATCCTGACCCTTCAGCTGCTCAGCCACGTTCTCTTCTGTGAGATATTCTGAGTTGATGAATGTAATCTTCACCTTGTGGTCGTTGTAGGTGCCGGCATGCGAGAGACTCTCGCGGATGCTCTTGTAGGCATCCTGCAGGTCGTATTTTCCTACGAGACCGATGTTCACCGTCTCGGTAGCCTTGTTTCTGCGGTCGAGGAAAGTTCTCCAAGGACCCAGCGCAGGCTTCTCGCCGATAGGTTCGCCCATCTTGCGGAGAATGGCGGTGTCGAGGCCCTGGTTCTGCATGTTTACAGGCACCTCGTAGATGCTAGGAAGGTCTTCGCTCTGGATTACGCAGTCTAAATCTACGTTGCAGAAGCTAGCCACCTTCTTCAGGATTCCCTCTTCGAGATGCTTCTCGGTGCGGAGAATCAGAACATCTGGCTGAATACCTACGCTCTGCAGTTCCTTCACGGAGTGCTGGGTAGGCTTTGTCTTCAACTCGCCTGCTGCCTTGAGGTAAGGCACATAGGTGAGGTGAACATTGACGGCGTTCTTGCCCAGTTCCCATTTCAGCTGTCGGATAGCTTCCATGTAAGGGGCACTCTCGATGTCGCCGATGGTTCCGCCAATCTCGGTAATCACGAAGTCATAGTGATACTTCTTGCCGAGCAGCTTCACGTTGCGCTTGATCTCGTCGGTGATGTGAGGCACCACCTGGATGGTTTTGCCGAGATAGTCGCCACGGCGTTCCTTGTCAATCACTGCCTTGTAGATACGACCAGTGGTGAGAGAATTCGCTTTTGTAGTCTGAATGCCGGTGAATCGCTCGTAGTGTCCGAGGTCGAGGTCGGTCTCCATACCATCTACCGTTACATAGCACTCACCATGCTCATACGGGTTCAGTGTACCCGGGTCGATGTTGATGTATGGGTCAAACTTTTGGATAGTAATGTTGTAGCCTCTTGCTTGAAGAAGTTTACCGATGGATGATGAGATGATTCCCTTACCCAAAGAAGAAACCACACCACCGGTGACGAAGATGTACTTTGTTTCAGCCACGATATATATAATTTAAATTAGAATAATTTTGGGTGCAAAGTTACGATATTTTTGCGAAATACCAAAATTATTTGGGATAAAGCCCTTGGATTTATGAATTATTTATTACCTTTGTGCCCGAATAGATAAAATAAGGTATGAAAATAAGATTAGGACTACTCGTTTTGACGATTATTGCAGGGGCTGTTTCGGTAGAAGCACAACGCCTGCACAAGCGCACAGTGGTGAAAAAAGATACTGTGAAAGTGATGGAGCCAACCCTGGCAGAGAGTTATGCTGATTCTCTGTCGGCTCTGCGTGCCCGTATCGATTCCATCCAGCCCGTCAGGATGGATTCTGATGATTCCAGGTTTGCCAAGCTCTTTACTCCGCTCACGTTCTATCGCTCGCCTGCCAATCGATTCCTGCGATTGAAGCCTCAGGCTGGAGTGGGGGATTCGCTGGACGTGGAGCTGGATGCTGCCTTGCTGGATATCTATCTGCGACGCCCCGATCTGGTGAAGGTGACCCAGCGCCATCTGGAAGAGGTGGGCGCACCTATCGTGGCTGACAACAGAAACAAGAAGCAGAAGCGCGACATCATTGAGGATGTGGCACCGAAGGCAATTGAACCGGATGCGGCACCGATGGACATCGTCATCTTCCGACCTAACTTCTGGACTTTCGCAGGCGATTACTATCTGCAGTTCCTCCAGAACTACGTGTCGGACAACTGGTACAAGGGTGGCGAGAGCAACTATTCGCTGCTGGGTCGACTTACCATGCAGGCCAACTATAACAACAAGCAGAAAGTGAAGTGGGAGAACAAGCTGGAGATGAGATTGGGCTATCAGACTTCCAAAGGAGATTCCGTGCACAGCCTGAAGACTTCCGACGACTTGATCCGATACACCAGCAAGTTGGGACTCCAGGCTTCCCGCAAATGGTATTATACCATTCAGATGGTGGCGCAGACGCAGTTTGCCCATGGCTACAAGAGCAATGATAAGTTTGTTTATTCCGATTTCTTCTCGCCATTCAATCTGAACCTCTCTGTCGGTATGGATTATTCGGTGGATTGGCTCAACCACAGGTTGAAGGGTAGTGCCCATCTGGCTCCTCTGGCTCTCAACTGGAAGTATGTGGGCCGTGAGCAGCTTGCTACAAGATATGGTTTGAAGGAGGGTGAGCACGGAATGACCGATTATGGTTCGGAGTGTACCTTCGACCTGACCTGGCAGGTGATGGATAATTTGAAGTGGAAGACCCGTCTTTGGGGATATACTACTTATAAGCGCGCTGAGATAGAGTGGGAGAACACGCTCACCTTCCAGTTCAACCGCTATATTTCATCGAATATCTTCCTCTATCCTCGTTTCGACGATGGTGCGAAGCGTAAGGATGGTGATAGTTATTGGCAGTTTAAGGAATTCATGTCTATCGGATTCTCTTACTCTTTCTAGAAAAATTCGCCCCGCACGCCCTGTGACGATTTGCCCCATACGCCCTGAAAGGGCAGAAGCTCCCAGCCCAGGGCAACACCCTGGGTTAAAAGCCGCAATCAACAATGCCGCCCTGTAAGGGCAAAAGCTTTAAAAATATAAGAAAGCTTTTGCCCTTACAGGGCGGTATTGTATATGTCCATAATACCCAGGGTGTTACCCTGGGCTAAGAGCTTCTGCCCTTTCAGGGCGTATGGGATGTGGCTTATGACACACCCTCTTGCTGTATCTGTTAGAAGCGGAAGCAGAACTCAGCATCTGCCATGGAGTAATTGTGCTTGGCAAGGGTCTTGTCGTTGACCAGCGCATACTCGGTGAGGATGGTGATTCGCTTGCCGATGTGGAAGTTCAAGCCAGCCTCATACTGGGTTTTCTGCATGTTGCTCTTGCCGTTAGGCTGATACATGTCGTAACGTGCCTTGATGTCGATTCGGCTGTTCTTAGGCAGCTGAGCCAATGGAGCAATGACGAGTCCGTAAACACCCTGTGCCTTATCGCCAATCTTCTCGTTGATGCTGCAATCCTTGGCGTTGGCATCGTTGAAGTTGGTAATGCTCTTGGCAAAAGCCTTGCCCGTAGAGTGGATGTACTCAGAACGAACAGTCCATCCGTCTTTCTTATATTCGAAAGAGAAGGCGTAGCGGTTTTGGGCAAGCTTGCGATAGTCGGGATGAGTAATCTTTCTAACTTCGTAGAAATTCGCTCCAGATGGTACTGTTACTATTTCCGTCCACTCTCCTTTTCTTGCATAAGAACCTGTCCATCCGAAGGCACCGATACGCATGCCGCTCACTGGCATTACCCATACGCCACCAATCACATTCTTCTGATTATCAACGTCCTTGGTGTTGATTCCCTGACCGTTGAACACACCAATCTGATAGTGCAGCAGGTTGCGGCCGTTGGCATTCTTGAGGAAATCACCCTGCAACTGCAAACCGATGTCACGGCCATTGGAAGCGTGCTCTCCGGCACGGTCGCTGAAACCTGCCAACTTGCTCACGTTCTGGGAATAACCCATGAAGCCTTGGTCGATAGGGTGCATCGGATTCTCGAAAGTGAATGGGTTCTTGAACTGACCCACCTTCACCTTGAAGTACTCGTACTTCTGCCATTCAGCAAACAGATCCACCATTCTTGGGCTTGAACCCAGGTTGGAGGTGTTGCCGTTAAACTGAATCTGAGTCTTCCAGTAGAAGTCGTCTGCAATGCGACCCTCCAAGGCGATACGGCCCATTCGGATGTTGAATGAGTTGGACTCAGCGTTCTTCTGTCCGCTGTACTGATACTGGGTCATTCCATAACCCGACAGTTTTACGTTGCTCAACCACGAAGGCAATTCGATGGTCTGCTTTTTTTGTGCACTGGCTGAGACCGTGGTCAAAGCCATGAGCGCCAGGATGATACCTTTTTTCATCTTATTTCTATTTTGTTTTTAGGTTTATTTCTTTGCCGCAAGTTCCTCTGCAGTCAAGTCTTCCGCTTTAGCAGCTTCCAATGCAAGCTTTTCTGCTTCCTTTGCCGCCTTGGCTTCAGCTATCGCCTTCTCACGCTCTTTGCGCTCCTTCTTCTTCTGCTTGATTTCAGCATCGCTGCGCTTCTCGAGCAAAACGACGTTCTCTACGTGAGGAGTATGAGGGAACATATCTACCGGCTGAACGGCAGCCACCTTGTAGTGGTCGTCCATCAACTGCAGGTCGCGAGCCTGGGTAGCAGGGTTGCAACTTACATACACAATGCGGTTAGGAGCCGCATTCAGGATTACGTTCACTACATCAGGATGCATTCCGGCACGTGGAGGGTCGGTGATGATGACGTCTGGGCGACCGTGCTGGGCGATGAATTCGTTGGTCAGAATATCCTTCATGTCGCCTGCATAGAAGAGGGTATTCTCGATGTTGTTCACCTGAGAATTCACCTTTGCGTCCTCTATGGCCTCTGGTACGTACTCGATACCGATTACCTTCTTTGCCTTGTGAGCCACGAAGTTGGCGATGGTTCCCGTGCCGGTGTAGAGGTCGTAGACCAACTCGTTTCCGGTGAGGTTGGCAAACTCGCGAGCCACGCAATAAAGGTGGTAAGCCTGCTCGGTGTTAGTCTGATAGAAACTCTTTGGACCCACCTTGAACTTCAAATCCTCCATCAGCTCGAAGATGTGGTCGTTGCCCTTGAAGAGGATGAGATCCAGGTCGTTGATGGTGTCGTTTCCCTTCTGGTTGTCCACGTACATGAGCGATGAAATCTGAGGGAACTTGTCAGCCACCTGCTGCATCAGCTCCAATGCTCTCTGCTCATCACCCTCCTCATCATAATGGAACTGGAACACGAGCATCCACTCGCCAGTGTTTGAATTACGAATCATCATGTTGCGGAGCAATCCATGCTGCTCACGCAGGTCGTAGAAGGTGTAGTCGTGAGAATCAGCGTATTCGAAAACGAAGTTGCGGATTTCGTTGCAGAGGTCGTCCATCAGCCAGCACTTCTTGATAGGGTAAATCTTATCGAAGGCACCGGTGATATGGAAGCCGATGGCGTTCTGGGCGTGGCGCTCCTTGAGGGAAGTGATGGTTTCTTCTTCTTTCTGAGGCAGCTGGGCCAGCTCCTCGGCGGTGAACCAGCGCTTGTTGCTGCATCCGAACTCAATTTTGTTTCTATACTCCTGGGTTTTCACGCTGCCCATGATAGGGCGGAACTCAGGAAGCTCAATCTTGCCGATGCGGGTGAGCTGGTCTTCCACCTGCTTCTGCTTCGCCTTGATCTGCTCCTCGTAAGGAAGATTCTGCCACTTGCAACCGCCACAGATGCCGAAGTGCTCGCACATAGGCTCCTGTCTTACGTCGCTCTTCTTGATGAAGCGAACCACCTTCGCCTCGCAATACTTATGTTTTTTCTTAACTACCTGCAAATCTACCACATCGCCAGGTACGCAGAAAGGCACGAAGATGACCTGGTCATCTACGCGAGTGATGCACTTACCCTCGGCAGCTACTGCCTCAATGGTGATGTTCTCCAAAAGCGGTAATGGTTTACGTTTTCTTGCCATAATAATGTTTTGTATTTCTTTATGGCTGCAAAGTTACTACATTTTTGCGAGAAATGAAAGATTTGCCCCGATTATTTTTAATCTGGTACCTTTTACGCGCGTACATTATTATATTGATTGCTTGGGATAGTATGGGCTGTGTTATATTGGTTGCTTGGGATAATATGGACTGTCTGGTGGTGTGACCTGCGCCTCTGCTACATGATGTTTTTGGGAATCGCCAACTTTGCCCGCTTTTAAATTTCTTACATTTCTCACTTTTTTCTTGGGGATTGTTAAAAATATCCGCATGTGTGCGACAACAGTTTAAAATGTAATCTCGGGATAGCAAAAAAGAGTATAAAAGTTTGGTGGTTTCAAAATAATATTGTATATTTGCATCATCAACTAAGAATTGGTAATAAGCAAAATAATATAATATTTTTGAACCTATAAAATATGAACGAAAAAAGAGTTTATACGTTCGGCAATGGAAAAGCCGAAGGAAATGCGAAGATGCGTGAAGAACTTGGCGGTAAGGGTGCAAACCTCGCCGAGATGAACCTTATTGGTGTTCCTGTTCCTCCAGGTTTCACCATCACAACTGATACCTGTAACGAGTATTATGAGGTGGGTGAGGAGAAAATCAAGGAACTCCTTCAGGACGAGGTAATGGCTGCAGTGGCTCATACGGAGGCTTTGATGAACAGCAAGTTCGGTTCTGTAGAGAATCCTCTTCTCGTATCTGTTCGTTCAGGAGCACGTGCTTCTATGCCAGGTATGATGGATACTATCCTCAACCTCGGTTTGAATGATGAAGTGGCTGAGGGCTTGGTTAAGAAGACCGGCAATCCTCACTTCGTTTACGACTCATATCGCCGTTTCGTACAGATGTACGGTGACGTCGTTATGGGACTGAAGCCTGTGAACAAGGAAGATATCGACCCATTCGAGGCCATCATAGAAAAGGTGAAGGAAGAGCAGGGTGTGGTTCTCGATAAGGACCTCTCTGTTGAGTCACTCAAGAAACTCGTTGAGCTCTTCAAGGCAGCTATCAAGGAGCAGACTGGCCAGGATTTCCCTACCAACCCAATCGAGCAGCTTTGGGGTGCTATCTGCGCCGTGTTCCGTTCATGGATGAACGAGCGTGCTATCCTCTATCGCAAGATGGAAGGTATTCCTGATGAGTGGGGTACTGCCGTTTCAGTGATGGCGATGGTATTCGGTAACATGGGCGAGACTTCTGCTACAGGTGTTTGCTTCTCTCGTGATGCTGGTAATGGTGAAAACCTTTTCAATGGTGAGTACCTGATCAATGCACAGGGTGAGGACGTTGTAGCTGGTATCCGTACACCACAGCAGATTACAAAGATTGGTTCTCAGCGCTGGGCTGAGCGTGCTGGTATTTCTGAGGAGGAGCGCGTTGCTAAGTATCCTTCTATGGAAGAGGCTATGCCTGAACTTTACAAGGAGCTCGACGCTCTCCAGGATAAGCTGGAGCACCACTATCACGATATGCAGGACATGGAGTTCACCGTACAGGAAGGTAAGCTCTGGTTCCTCCAGACACGTAATGGTAAGCGTACAGGTACCGCTATGGTGAAGATTGCTATGGACCTTCTCCACGAAGGTATGATCGACGAGAAGACTGCTATCCTCCGCTGTGAGCCTCAGAAGCTCGATGAGCTTTTGCACCCAGTATTCGATAAGTTGGCCCTCTCTAGAGCTAAGGTCATCACTCAGGGTCTCCCTGCTTCTCCAGGTGCTGCTTGCGGTCAGATTGTATTCCACGCTGACGATGCTCAGGTGTGGCACGAGGATGGCAAGAAGGTCATCATGGTTCGTATCGAGACTTCTCCTGAAGACCTCGCAGGTATGTCTGCTGCCGAGGGTATCCTTACCGCTCGTGGTGGTATGACTTCTCACGCTGCCGTTGTGGCTCGTGGTATGGGTAAGTGCTGCGTATCGGGTGCTGGCTCTATCAACGTTGACTACAAGACTAAGACTGTTGAGATTGAGGGCGTAGTTTACAAGGAGGGTGATTACATCTCTCTGAACGGTACTACAGGTCAGGTTTATGCAGGACAGATTGAGACAAAGGCTGCAGAGCTTTCTGGCGACTTCAAGGAGCTGATGGATCTCTGCGACAAATATACAAAGATGGAGATCCGTACCAATGCAGATACTCCACACGATGCTGAGGTAGCTCGTGCATTCGGTGCCAAGGGTATCGGTTTGACACGTACAGAGCACATGTTCTTCGATGATCAGAAGATTGTTGCCATGCGTGAGATGATTCTGGCTGACTCTGTTGAGGGTCGTGAGAAGGCTCTTGCCAAGCTCCTCCCATATCAGAAGGCTGACTTCTACGGAATCTTGAAGGCTATGGATGGCTGCCACGTGAACATCCGTTTGCTCGACCCACCTCTCCACGAGTTCGTACCACACGATTTGGCTGGTCAGGAGACTATGGCTAAGGAGATGGGTGTAAGCGTTGAGGAAATCAAGAAGCGTGTGAACTCTCTGGCAGAGAACAACCCAATGCTCGGTCACCGTGGTTGCCGTCTCGGTATTACATTCCCTGAGATTACAGCTATGCAGACTCGCGCCATTCTCGGTGCAGCTTGCGAGTTGAAGAAGGAAGGTTTCAACCCATGTCCAGAGATCATGGTTCCGCTCATCGGTACTGTTCAGGAGCTCAAGCAGCAGAAGGCTATCATCCTCGCTACTTCTAAGGAAATATTCATCGAGTACGGCGTAGAGGTTGAGTTCGAGATTGGTACCATGATTGAGATTCCTCGTGCGGCCCTTACTGCAGGTCAGATTGCAGAGGAGGCTCAGTACTTCTCATTCGGTACTAACGACTTGACACAGATGACCTTCGGTTACTCTCGTGACGACATCGCTTCATTCCTCCCTGCATACATGGAGAAGAAGATCTTGAAGGTTGACCCATTCCAGGTTCTCGACCAGGAGGGTGTTGGTCAGCTCATCAAAATGGCAGTAGAGAATGGTCGTGCTACCCGTCCTAACCTCCGCACAGGTATCTGCGGTGAGCATGGTGGTGAGCCTTCATCAGTTAAGTTCTGCGCTAAGGTTGGCATGAACTACGCTTCATGCTCTCCATTCCGCGTGCCTATCGCACGTTTGGCTGCGGCGCAGGCTGCTGTAGAGGAGTAAATCCCTCTATCGTTAAGATAGTACGATTAATGAATTAGATAATTTGAGAGGAAAGTGTTTCCATGAGAGAACACTTTCCTCTTTTTCGCTTTTTTAGCGATTGTTGGATAGAAAAACACGAAAAAACTTGCAGATTACAATTATTTTCTGTACTTTTGTCGGAAAATAGAGAAATATGGAAGGATTGGTAATGATTTATGCGACGATTTCCCGGCACGCCCTGAAAGGGCAGAAGCTCCTAGCCCAGGGCAGCGCCCTGGGTAATAGTTGTTGTCGCTCCGCGCCCTGTAAGGGCAAAAGCTTTAAAAATATAGCTGCAGTATGGAAGCTTTTGCCCTTACAGGGCGTAATTACCATCTCTATATTATCCCCAGGGTGTTGCCCTGGGCTAGGAGCTTCTGCCCTTTCAGGGCGTATGGGGCTTACTTGCGAAATTTAGTAAATAATTTAAAGACTTCAAAAATGAATACATTGGCTTTAACTTTCGCAATATGCTTAGTTCCGGCTACGGCATTTTTGATTTGGCTCTTTACTCCTTGGGGAAAGAAGTGGTCTAAGGAATTGTAGTGATGAAGAAGATAAAATATATAATGTTGGCTTGCTTGCTGACTGCAAGCCTGGGCATGGAAGCCAAGTCGATGAAAGACTTGCTGGTATCGATGCCGGATGAGATGATGCCTACACTCAACAGCAATATGCGACTGGAATTTGCCGAGTTGCAGGAGATGGGCGTGAAGGCTGAGGTGAAGAACCTGCTAGGGGAGGTGAGCGTGATGGATACGCTGACCCAGGACTTCGTGCAGGTACGCATGAGCAAGGTTTCTACTTTGCAGATGAAGAAGTTGCCAATGGAAAATGGCGACTCGGTGCTCTGTGTGGTCAAATCGTTCGCCGGACCAGAGAAGGAGAGTGAACTCTATTTCTTTAATCAAGAATGGAAAGTGCTTGATGCAAGCCGTTTCTTGGGTGGCAAGCGCATGGAAGACTTGGCGGAAACGCTCGTTCAGAAACCCGATACGATGAGCGAAAGTCGCTTTGCTGATTTAAAGGCGATGATTGAGCCTAAGATGGTGAGTGCTTTGCTCTTGCAGAACGAGAATGCACTGGTGGTTCGATTGGCTTCGCCATTGCTTTCGGCAGATGACAAAAAGGCGGTAAATGTCATAAAATTGCAAAGAAAGTTTAATTGGAATGGTAAAAGCTTTAAGGAGAGTTAAATACTTGAAGTTTTTTACAATAAATTATTGCAGGTTACGAGATTATTTGTAACTTTGCATCGTGTTTTTCATGGTATTAGATTATTAAGGTTAATAAAAGATTGGTTGTCGTGAGACAATCAATTTTTTTTTTTTGCCTATTTGAAGGTGTTTGGGTTGTTTAGAAGATAAACAACCCAATGATTCCACAGATGAAAAGCAGCAAAATCGGATTTGCTTTCTTGGCTTTGGTGAAATAGAATGCACCCAGAAAGAGGGCTACGCTGGCTCCGAAAGCAAATGGATTGTCGGTTGGCGATCCGAAATTCTCTTTATTCATCAGAAGTATGGCAGCAGCAGCTATCAGTCCGATGATGGCAGGACGGAGTCCGGCAAAGATATCCTTCACAATCTTGGAATCCTTATGGGTCATCAGATAGCGGCTGATGAGAATCATGATGATGAAGGGCAACCACATGATGGAGAGAGAGGCAAGGAAGGAACCCGCCCAGGCTGCCCAGGTAGGATAACCGGCATGAAGACAGGCTGTATAGCCCACGTAGGTGGCACAGTTGATGCCGATAGGCCCCGGAGTTGACTGGCTGATAGCCACAATATCCGTAAACTCGGCATTGGTGAGCCAGTGGTTCTTCACTACGGTTTCGTTGTGGATGAGCGAAAGCATCGCATATCCACCACCGAAATTAAATGTACCAATCTTGGTAAATATCAGGAATAACTTTAAAAATAGCATTTTCTAACTATAAAACTATAAACTATTAACTTTTAACTATAAACTTTCCATAAAGCCATCCCAGCACGCCGGCTGCAATGATAATATAGATAGGAGAAATGCCGAATGCGGCAATCAGCAGGCAGCAAACTACTGGTATCCAGATGTTGTAGCGGTTGATGTTTGCCGTCTTTGCCATCTTGAAGCAGGGAGCTGCAATCAGCGCTACCACGGCAGGACGAACGCCCGCAAAGAACTTGCCCACCCAATAATTGTCCTTGAACTGCTGGAAGAACATGGCAATGATGAGGATGGCGATGATGGAAGGAAGGGCAATGCCGATGGCACCCACGATGCCGCCCCATACCCCCTTCAGCTTGTAACCGATGTGGCTAGCCATATCGATAGCAAAGATGCCTGGAGTGGTTTGAGCCACCACCATGATGTCCATGAATTCCTGTTTGTCCATCCATTTGTTCTTATCCACGAATTCTTGTTCCATGATGGGAATCATAGCGTAGCCTCCACCCAGGGTAAAGGCACCAATCTTGTTACACGTAAGGAAAAACTTTACTAACATTATCTCTTTTATATTTTGATTTCGGGTGCAAAATTACATATTATTTGTTAAATAAGCTAGCTTTCAGAAGGAAAATCTTCAAAAATCTGTGTTCTTTAAGATAATTTGTGTATCTTTGCAAGATATAATCTGCAAAGCAATCCTGTTAATAACGAAAGGATGCAATCCCGTAAAAGCGAAAGGATGCAATCTGCAGAAAAATAAATTTAAACCAAAGAAAAAGAATTTAAGGATATGAATCTAAAAGTACGTTTGGCAGTGATGAACTTCCTGGAGTTCGCTGTTTGGGGAGCCTATCTCACTTCTATGGGCAACTATCTCGGCAAGGCCGGAATGGGTGCAGAAATCTCCTGGTTCTATACCATTCAGGGTATAGTATCTATCTTCATGCCTACCTTGATGGGTATTGTGGCGGATAAGTATATCCAGCCGCAGAGACTCCTGGGCTATTGCCATCTGCTGGCGGGTCTCTCGATGATAGGGCTGTTCCTGATGGGAGAGGCGAGTGCCATGCCTGATGAGGCTCTCTTCATGGCGGTTTATACCTTCAGCGTCGCTTTCTATATGCCTACGCTGGCACTGTCGAATACTTCGGCGTTCACTATCCTGAAAAATCATGGGCTGGATACCATCAAGGACTTCCCGCCTATCCGAGTCTTCGGCACCGTGGGCTTCATTGCCACCATGTGGATTGTCAACTGTGCTACCTGGGATCATGGCTCGTTCATGTTCCTCTTTTCGGAAAATGCTTATAAGTTCCAGTATACCCACCTCCAGTTCCTCGTTTCTGGTGCGTTGAGCATCGTGCTCTTCCTCTATTGCTTCACTCTGCCTCAGTGTCCGCTGGTCAAGAAGGAAGCTCGCAGTTGGGTGGAGACCTGGGGCTTCGATTCCTTCAAGCTCTTCAAGAGTCGTGAGATGGCGCTGTTCTTCATCTTCTCATGTATGCTCGGAATGAGTTTGCAGGTAACCAATGGTTATGCTACTCCATTTATCACCAGTTTCAAGGGTGATCCTAGTATGTTAGATACATTTGCAGCCAACAATGCCACTCTTCTGGTGTCAATTTCCCAGGTGGCAGAGGCACTCTGCATCCTCCTGATTCCATACTTCCTGAAGCGTTATGGCATCAAGGTAGTGATGCTTATCGCCATGTTTGCATGGGTATTCCGATTCGGATTCTTCGGTTTGGGTAATCCTGCATTCCCTGGTGTCATTCTCTTCGTGCTCTCCTGCATCGTCTATGGTGTGGCTTTCGACTTCTTCAACGTGTCGGGTGGTCTGTTCGTAGACCAGATGTGCGAGCCTAAGATCAGAGCATCTGCCCAGGGTTTGTTCATGCTGATGACCAATGGCTTGGGTGCATCTATTGGCACAATTCTTGCAGGACAGGTGATTAACCATTACTGTCACTGGGAAAATGGATATTTGATGGGCGATTGGCAGACTTGCTGGTTTATCTTCGCAGGTTATGCTCTTGTGGTCGGAGTTGCCTTCGCCGTATTGTTCAGACCAAAGAAGGAGACAAAACAATGATGTATAAATTAATTTATAAAGGGACTTTTTCTATTCCAGAGGCAGATGATGCCTGCGTAATCACGCTTACCGACATGGCGGAGACCCGTGCGCTCTCTATTGTGTTGGCTAAGGAGATGGCGAGCGAAATCAAACGGCATGAGCATAAGGCTGAAGAAACCCGAAATCATCTGGTTGATGTGTTTACACAGGTGCTGAAAGATGAGGAAATAACCCATTACCGCATTGAGTTCGAGGGTATTCAAGATCGTGGTTTCAAGGCAAAACTGGTAAATACGATAACCGGCAAGGGCTATGAACTTCTTCCGGAAACAGCTGTGCTGCTTTCGTTGACAAGTGGTTATGAGATGTGCGCCCCTCTGGAGGTGCTCCAGAAGTTCTCTACA
This sequence comes from Segatella copri, assembly GCF_051861805.1. Lineage (GTDB taxonomy): Bacteria > Bacteroidota > Bacteroidia > Bacteroidales > Bacteroidaceae > Prevotella > Prevotella copri_M. Next base: position 1,881,647 of record NZ_CP146520.1, read on the forward strand.
CCTTTTAATAAGGAAGTGATGAGTGTGGCTCTTCCAATCATGAGTTTGCCTGATTCTCTGTTGCAGAAGGCGTTGGATAAGGCCGTGGAGGAAGAAAACTACGAGGGTGCTTCCTTCATCCGTGATGAGATGAAGCGCCGTGAGGAAAAAAACAAGAAGTAACATAAAGAAATTAGATATTTCAAGAAAGAAATAAGATATTTCAAAGAAAGAGATTTGATATTTCTATGAAAGAGGTTAGATATTTCTATGTGCCTGAGGCAGCAACCCAGGTGGAATTGCCTGCCGAGGAGGCTACTCATGCGCTCCGTGTGCTGAGATTGAAGGGCGGTGACGAGATTTTCCTTATGGATGGGGAAGGTTCGTTCTATCGTGCCGAGGTGACGGCGGCTTCCAGCAAGCGCTGTCTCTATGAAATCAAGGAAACGATGCCGCAAGAGCGTGCCTGGAAGGGCCATATCCATCTGGCGATTGCTCCTACCAAGATGATGGAGCGCATCGAGTGGATGGCGGAGAAGGCTACGGAAATCGGTTTTGATGAGCTTTCTTTCCTCAACTGTCAGTTTTCTGAGCGTAAGGTGGTGAAGACGCCAAGAATCGACAAGATTGTGATATCTGCCGTGAAGCAGAGTCATAAGGCTTGGAAACCGGTGGTCAACGAACTGGAGAGCTTCAAGGAGTTCATCCAGACGCCTCGCCCAGGCAGAAAATTCATCTGCCATTGCTACGAGGAGATAGAGAAGAAAGACTTCTTCCAGGAAATCTCGTCATTCTCTGATAGTGCTGAAGGCAACGATGCATCCTCTGCTGATATTACGGTATTGGTAGGGCCGGAAGGCGATTTCTCCATCGATGAGGTTCGTCTTGCCCTGGAGAATGGTTACGAGAGCGTATCCTTGGGAACCAGCCGACTTCGCACGGAAACGGCGGGCTTGGTGGCGGTTCACATGGCGCATATCGCAAGAAGACTATAACAAAGATGATATAAGAAAAAATACATAAGTGTTAGTTTTTGTGATGAAAAGATTGTATAAGAACTTAGTTTTTATGGGCTTAGCAATAACTTTCTTATTGCTAAGCTCCTGTTCTGGCAGTGATTATCTCAATGCCATTCCTAAGAAAAGTACTGCCCTTATCTCTGTGGACATGAAGCAGATGACTGCTGATAAAAGCGACGAGGATAAGGCGGGCATGCTGAAAACTTTGCTCCATGTAGATGACGTAGATAATTGCGGCATCGATGTAAGCGAGAAGTTGTATCTCTTCGAAACGGCCGATGGCAACCTGGGACTCTGTGCCAAGGTGAGTAGCGAGGATGGTGTTTCTGATTGGCTCGCAACTCTCGCCAAAAAGCATATTGCCACCGAAGTAACGGAACGAAAAGGCTTCCATTTCTCGGTGTTGAAGAATTCCTGGCTCGTAGGATATTCTGATGAGGCTCTCCTCGTGATGGGTCCTGTGGTGGCTGATGCCCAGGCTCAGCTGCAGCAGCAGATGGTGAAATATCTCAAGGCTGATGAAGAGGATGGCATTACGGCTTCTCCTATGTTCGATCGTCTTTCGGGTATTTCGTCTCCGATGGCGATGGTGGCGCAGGCGCAGGCTCTGCCGGAAAAGTTTGTGGCTCCATTCACTCTGGGTGCTCCTAAGGATACCGATCCTTCACAGGTGGTTATTGCTGCCGAGATGAACGTGAAGGAGGGCATCCTGCAGATTCAGGGCGAGACTTTCTCCTTTAATAAGTCTATCGATGAGGCTCTTCAGAAGGCTCTTCAGAACTATCGCCCCATCAAGGGCAATTACGTGAAGTCGATGCCTGCTGATGCCTTGGCGGGTATCTTCATGAATGTGAAGGGTGAACAGTTCCTGCCGATGATGCAGAGCAACCGCAGTCTGCAGACTCTCCTGATGGGCATCAACCAGGCGGTGGATATGGATAATATCATGCGTAGTGTGGATGGCGACATGGCTATCATGATGCCAACCCTGGGCGATGCAAGCATGAAGATGATGATGGCTGCTAAGTTGGCGCATAGCAAATGGTTGGGTGATGTGGATTACTGGAAGACTTCCTGTCCTCCGGGTGCCAAGATTGCCAACTGGGGCAAGAATGCCTATTTCTATACCGATGGCAAGACTTCTTTCTACTTCGGAGTAACCGACGACAAGCAGTTCTTCAGCGGTAGCGATGAACTCTCTGCCCAATATGCCGTGAAGCCAAGCAATCATCCGATAGATGCGAAGATCCAGAAGCTCATCGTGGGGCAGAAACTGGCGATGGTCATCAATCTAGCCAAGAGTTCCAATGGTGATGGCTCTGGAAAGGACGATGCTATCTCTACCGTAACCGGTCTGCTCACCCCAATCTTCGGAAATCTCACTTCCGTGGTCTATACTTTAAAGGTAAAAGGGTAAATAAACATTATACATTATTAATTATACATTCATTAAATAATAAGGTGGAAAAGATTCAGCTTCATTCCGTTCTCCCGCAGGTCTTCGCCCAGCGTGACGACCTGAACTCGGAGATATGGAAGCAGGATGTTACCTTCGAGAAGGGACATCTTTATCTTGTAGAAGCGGAGAGTGGCAGCGGAAAGAGTACTTTCTGCAGCTATGTGCTCGGCTATCGTCACGACTACAGCGGAAGCGTGATGTTTGATCATGATGTTACCGCCAACTATAAGGTTTCTGATTGGGTAGAGATGCGAAAGCGTCACATCAGTCATCTCTTTCAGGAACTCCGTCTCTTCCCTGAGCTTACGGCGATGGAGAACGTGGAAATCAAGAATAAGCTTACGGGCTTCAAGACCCGTGAGCAGATTCTCAAGTGGTTTGATATGCTCGGCATTGCCGATAAGGTGGATGCAAAGATTGGCAGAATGTCGTTCGGACAGCAGCAGCGAGTAGCCATGATGCGCGCCCTCTGTCAGCCTTTCGACTTCATCCTCGCCGATGAACCAATCAGTCACCTTGACGACAACAACTCCCGCATCATGGGCGAAATCATGATGGCAGAGGCGAAGGAGCAGGGAGCTGGCGTCATCGTAACCAGCATCGGCAAGCACATGGATTTGCCTTACGAGCACGTGTTTAAACTTTAGTAAAGTTAATAATAAATGAATTTAGTTTGGAAATTACTTCGTCAGCATATCAGTATACCTCAGTTTGCCGGCTTTGCCTTTGCCAATCTCTTCGGTATGCTCATCGTCCTTTTCGGCTTCCAGTTTTATAAGGACGTGCTGCCTGTCTTCACCCAGGAAGACAGTTTTATGAAAGCCGACTATCTCATCATGAGCAAGAAGATAGGTATGGGAAATACCATCAGCGGTCGCTCAAATACCTTCTCGGGTGCCGAGATAGATGATGTAAGTGATCAGAAGTTCGTGAAGAAGGTGGGCAAGTTTACCTCCACCGAATACAAGGTAGATGCCCAGATGGGCGTAAACGGCGTGAATGTACTCAACAGCGAACTCTTCTTCGAGAGTGTTCCCGATGGTTTCGTGGATGTGCCGCTCAAGGACTGGAAATATACTCCAGGTTCCAAGGAAGTGCCTATCATCCTTCCGCGTACCTATATTAATATGTATAACTTCGGATTCGCCCAGAGCCACTCGCTGCCAAAGATAAGCGATGGACTGATGGGAATGATAGATTTCAACATCCAGATTCAGGCTGGCGGCAAGAAGGAGATGTTCAAGGGAAAGGTAATCGGTTTCTCTTCCCGCCTCAATACCATCCTCGTGCCACAGGCGTTCATGGATTGGAGCAACCAGGAGTTCGCACCTAACCAGAAGAGCGACCCTAACCGCCTGATTGTGGAAGTAGGAAATCCGGGCGACGAGAGCATCACCAAATATTTGGATGACAACGGCTACGAGGTGGAGACCGATAAGTTGGATGCCGAGAAGACCACCTATTTCCTGCGCATGATGGTGTCGCTGGTGATGGTAATCGGACTGGTGATTTCTATCCTGAGCTTCTATATTCTGATGCTCAGCATCTATCTGCTGGTACAGAAGAACTCATCCAAGTTGGAGAATCTGCTGCTGATAGGTTATAGTCCTAACGATGTGGCGAAACCATACCAGGTGCTCACCATCTCGCTGAATGTAGTGGTTCTCATCATTGCATGGGTCATTCTTTTCTTCGTTCGTGGCTACTACATGGACTTCATCGAAGCCATCTTCCCTGATCTCGACGAGGGAACGATGCTCCCTGCCATCTGCCTGGGCTTGGTTCTGTTCCTGATAGTCTCCATCCTAAACATCGTTGCCATCCGCCGCAAGGTGATGAGCATCTGGCAGAGAAAGGAGTGAAAAATATTATAAGCAAAATCCATAAATAAATAATAATTTAAAGAAAATCTGCGTTATTTGCTTAACGCAGATTTTTTTTTATGTTTAAAAGCATAAAATTCACCCTTTTGTAACACTTATATTGGATTTTTTGTTTAATTTTGCACTCGATAACGATATAAGAGGGAATATTTCCCAAACAATTAATTAAATTTTTATAATAAAAGGTATGCAGAAAAGATTGCATTTATTAGTGGCTTTGCTGGCCTTTATGGTAACCACAGCAATGGCGCAGATAACAACATCTAGCGTTAGTGGAAAGATCACAGCTAATGGCGAAGATGTCATTGGCGCAACAATCAAGGCTGTTCACCAACCTTCTGGTACAGTCTATCGTGCAGTGACCAACATGGATGGTCGTTATTCTATTCAGGGTATGCGCCCGGGTGGACCTTATGTTCTGGAAGTAACCTACGTGGGTTACAAGAACAAGCAGGTAAAGGGCATTTCTCTTTCTCTTGGTCAGAACACAGTCTTGAACGAGACTTTGGCTGAGGATGCTGCTCAGTTGGAAGACGTAGTGGTTGTGGCTGATCGCAACAACAACATGCGCACCGACCGTGCTGGTGCTACAACAAGTATTAATGCCGACCAGATTGAGGCTGTTCCTACCGTATCTCGTAGCATGAACGACCTCTTGAAGTTGACTCCTCAGGGTGCCAACGTAGGTAGCGGTTTCTCTGTAGGTGGTGGTAACTACCGTCAGTCTTATGTTACTGTGGATGGTGCTGCGTTCAACAACGCCTTCGGTATTGGTGGTAACCTGCCAGGTAACGGATCACCAATTTCTCTTGATGCATTGGATCAGATTTCAGTATCTTCATCTCCATACGATGTTCGTTTGAGTGGATTTACAGGTGGTGCTATCAGTGCCGTAACCAAGAGCGGTACCAATGATTTCAAGGGTACTGCATATATGTACACTACCAACTCTCACTTGCGTGGTAACAAGGTGAGCGATTACGAGTTGAATCGTCTCCAGTCTCATTCTACTACATGGGGTGCCAGCTTCGGTGGTCCTATCATCAAGGATAAGTTGTTCTTCTTCGCCAACGGTGAATATCAGAGCAACATCTCTGCTGGTCCTTCTGGTACAGCTCGTGTAAATGCTTCTGATGAGTGGTCTCCATCATCAGGTACTGTTCACCGCCCATTGCAGAGCGATATGGACAATATGCTCAGCTTCCTCAACAAGACCTATGGTTACAACCCAGGTCGTTATCAGGGATATTCTCTTGATACTCCATCATACAAGTTCCTGGCTCGTATCGACTGGAACATCAACGAGAACAACAAGTTGAACATCCGTTTCTCTAAGAGTCACGACAAGGATTCTTCAAATCCATCTAGCTCAACCACTCCATTCAAGGATACTGTAATCTATCCTGGTGGAAAATCTGATGGCGTTACCATCTCCGGAGGTAAGTCTCAGTCGGGTCGTACAGCTAATTCTGGTTTGTATTTTGAGAGTTCCCGTTATTATCAGGAGAAGAACTTTACCTCTTTGGCAGCAGAGTGGAACTCAAAGTGGGGAATCTTGAATAATGTACTCCGTGGTACTTATTCTTATCAGGATGAGCCTCGTACCTATCTTGGTGGTGTGTTCCCAACAGTGGACATCTTGAAGGAAGGTGCTTATTATATGGGCTTCGGTCCTGACCCATTCACCCAGGGTAACTTGCGACAGGTGAAGACTTTCGTTGTTACAGACGAGGCTTCATGGGCAATGGGCATTCAGAATTTCACTGCAGGTGTTCAGTATGAGAGCAATGAAGCAGTGAATGGTTTCGGTGCAGCATCTGCTGGTTACTATGTGTATGATTCACCTGAGGCTTTCATGGCTGGTGGAGCTCCTGTTGCATATGGTGTAACTTTCCCAATGGATGGTAGCGACCAGTTCAAGGCTAAGATGAAATACAATCAGTTCTCTGCTTACATTCAGGATCAGGTAAACTTTTCAGATCGTTTTCGCCTGACAGGTGGCTTACGCTTTGAATTACCTATCTATCCTGAACTCAAAAATAACTATAACAATGCATTTGCTGCCATCAAATTCAAGCAGAACGATGGCTCTCTGCAGAGCTATGCTACCGATCAGCTGCCTGATGCTCCATTGACAGTTTCGCCTCGTGTAGGTTTCAACTGGGATGTTTTCGGTAATCACAAACTGGTTCTCCGTGGAGGTACTGGTTACTTCATTGGTCGTTTGCCATTCGTATGGCTTGTGTCTGCTGTGGGTAACTCAGGTTGTGGTCAGTATACTTATTTTTATAATAATATTACAGACAAGACCCTTTATACGATGAAGCACTTCCATGCTGATCGCGATGGTCAGGTGAAGGAACTTACCGACCAAGGCTTGTCTGCATCACGTGAGACTGCAGCTGCTCCTTCTGCCCCAACAATTATCGACAAAGACTTGAAGATGAACGCTACGTGGAAGAGCTCTTTGGCAATTGACGTAAAGTTACCTTACGACATCGATTTCTCGTTGGAGGGTATCTATAGCCGTGAGTTTAATCCTGCTATCGTAGTCAACAAGGGTTACTGTTATGAAGGCGGAAAAACCATTGAGCTTGCCCCTGGTGACACTCGTCGCTACTACTCATTGAGTGCAAGTGGCAATAAGGATAATGAGTATCAGAATGCTTATATGATTACCAATGCTGGTCATAAAGCATACTATTACTCAATTACTGCATCTTTGGCTAAGAAGTTTGCCTTCGGTTTGAACCTCTCTGCATCTTATACCTATTCAAAGGCTAGATCTTATAGTGATGGTGTGGGCGATCAGGTTAACTCAGCATACTATAACAACCGTTACTCTGTAAATGGTAACAACGAGATGGAGTTGGGTTATGGTACATACGTGGCTCCTAACCGTTTGCTTATCTCTGCTTCCTACAAGAAGGATTATGCAAAGCATTTCGGTTCTGAGGTAGGTTTGATTTATGAAGGCATGAACATCGGTTATGCTGATGGTTACAGCTGCACACGCTATTCTTATAACTTGGGTACAAATGTTGTTAATGATTATGGTTCTAATGCCCTGATGTATGTGCCAGAGTCTCGTGAGGCTCTCAATGACTGGAAATTCATGGATGTTACTAATTCCAAGACAGGTGAGGTTACATATACTGCAGATGCACAGCGTGATGATTTCTGGAATTATATCAACCAGGATTCTTACTTGAAGAACCGCAAGGGACAATATGCTGAGCGTGGTGGTGCAGTTATGCCTTGGCATCATCAGTTGGACTTCAAGTTCAACCAGAACTTCTATCTCAATGTGGGTGGTCAGAAGAATACGCTTCAGTTTGGTGTAGATATCAAGAATTTGGCCAACTTGCTCAATAGTAGCTGGGGACTCTACAAGAGTGTTAAGAATACTGCTGCCTTGAAGTGGTCTGCTGAGAAGAAGGATAAGAAGACGGGTGTTGTAACTCCTGCTCATTTCAATTTCCAAAAGGATGGTAAGAATGTATTGAGCAAGACTTACACTAATTTGACAAGCTTCAACTCAACCTATTCTATCCAGTTCTCTATCCGTTACATCTTCAACTAATGGATAAGGTTCTTGGGAAGAATAGATAAGATTCAAGTCTGAATAGATAGATTTGAGTCAGAATAGATAAGCCATAAAATATAGGATGCACTTCTCTAGTAATAGGGGAGTGCATCTTTTTTTTGTCTGCGTGTTTGGCAGTTATAGTCAGCTGTTTATATCCCAAAACACCCATTTCGGGGTCTTTTTCCAATTTTAATCGAATTTTCTTCCTCTAAAAACTTGTTATTTCAAAAATTTTGTTTAAATTTGCAGCTAAGAAGTATAAAAAGGATTAAGTAAGTCTTCTAGGAAGATAAGATCCTGTTATTATTAACCAATTTATCTGAAATTCTATGCAGAAAAGATTGCATTTATTAGTGGTTTTGCTAGCCTTTGTTGTCTCTACGGCAATGGCGCAGATTACCACATCAGGCATCAGCGGTAAGGTAACATCCGACAATGAGAGTGTCATCGGTGCTACCGTTACTGCCATTCACCAGCCTTCAGGTACGGTGTATCGTGCCGTGACGAATATCGATGGCCGTTACACCATCCAGGGTATGCGTCCGGGTGGACCATACAAGGTTGAAGTATCTTACATCGGATACAAGGACAAGAGTGTCAATAATGTAAACCTGAGCTTGGGTGAAACTACCAACCTCACCTTCTCCTTGAAGGAGGATGCGCATCAGCTCCAGGAAGTGGTGGTAGCTGGCAAGGCGGGTCTCGCTGCTTCACGTACAGGTGCTGCCACCAGTATGAATGCCGAGCAGATCAACAATATGCCTAGTATCACCCACGGTATTGCCGATGTGGCTCGATTGAACCCTCAGCTCACGGTTACCAATTCGGGTAACATGTCGTTTGCCGGTACCAACAACCGATACAACAACTTCATGATTGATGGTGCGGCCAACAACGACGTGTTCGGTCTGGCTTCCAGCGGTAACAACGGCGGTCAGGCGGGTACTCAGCCTGTATCTATGGAGACCATCGAGCAGATTCAGGTGTCTGTAGCTCCTTTCGATGTGCGACAGAGCGGTTTCACCGGTGGTGCCATCAATGCCATCACCAAGAGCGGTACCAACAAGTTCCACGGTTCTGCCTATTACTATGGCTACAACCAGGACCTCATCGGTACCAAGTATCCTTATCTGGATGGAACGGGTTATGCACCTAAGTATCAGAAGCAGACTCAGTACAACATGGGTGTCACCCTGGGTGGACCTATCATCAAGAACAAACTCTTCTTCTTCGCCAACTACGAGCGTACCAACAAGGAGTATCCTAACCTCTATGGCGTGGATTCCGGTAACTCGAAGGTGAATACCGAGCAGGCTAAGGACATCATGAATATGTTGCAGAAGATGGCTGAGAAGCAGGGCGTAGCATTCAATGACTACTTCAGCAACCAGGATATCTACACCAAGAGCGATAAGGCGGGCTTGAAACTCGACTGGAACATCAACGAGTTCAACAAATTTGCCATCCGCTGGAGTCTGGTCAAGGCAGAGCAGTTGAGTGGCGGCGGCAGTGCTTCCAGCCTGAACACCTATGCCTACAGCTATCCTTTCAAGAGCAATACCAACTCTTTCATCGCTGAGCTTCAGAGCCGTATCTCTCCAAACGTGAGCAATGAGGCCCGTGTCAGCTTCGTAAGAGTACGCGATAGCCGTGATATCAAGGCCAACCTCCCTATGATTTCCATCACAGGTGTGGGTAGCGGTACGGTGAACATCGGTACAGAGCGTAACTCTCAGGCTAACTACCTGAACCAGGACATCTGGACCATTGAGGACAACCTGACTTGGCTCCGTGGCAACCATACCTTCATCTTCGGTACCCACAACGAGTTTTACCATTTCAAGAACATGTTCATCTCTGATAAGTTCGGTTCTTATACCTTCAAGGGTTATGACAACTTCAAGGCTTATTACGATGATTACATGGCTGGAACATTGGATCCTAACAAGGCTTACATGAACCAGTATCGATATGGACAGGCTAACACAAGCGTAACCGGCGACCCTAACTGGGCGTCAGAATTCTCATCTGGCCAGTTCGGTTTCTATGCGCAGGATAAGTGGAATGCCAGCAACAATTTCACTCTTACCTATGGTCTCCGTCTGGATATTCCGGTGTTCTTTGATACTCCGATGGAGAATGCCGAGTTCAACGCCTTGTCTGAGAAGATGGGTTGGGGCATGAAGACCAATGATAAGCTCAACTTCTCTCCAATGTTCTCTCCTCGTGTGGGATTCCGTTGGGACATCAACAACGACCGTAAGTTCATCCTCCGTGGTGGTGCAGGCGTCTTCACCGGTCGCATCCCATTCGTTTGGGTAAGCAACAACTTCTCAGGCACAGGTCTGCAGCTTTCTTCATACGATAGCAACAACTCTTCTACCAAGGGCTTGGAGCTCATCCTCGACCCAAGCAAGCAGAATGTCAATGCCGATAAGATGAAGGTGAGCGCCGGTAACCAGGATGTTGCCGTTTGCAGCAAGAACTTTAAGTTTGCTCAGAACCTCCGTCTTAACCTCGGTTTCGACTTTGAACTGTTGGGCATCGACTGGACCGCTGAGGCCATCTACTCAAAGACATTGAATGATATTCTCTATAAGAACCTGGCTCAGGAGCAGAGTGGTGAAACCTTCTCTCAGAAGTATGGTTACGAGTGGGACAACCGTCCGCTCTATCAGAGCGTAGTGAAGGGTACTCCTATCGCAGGTGTCTATGCCCTGGGCAATACATCGAAGGGTCATACCATCAACCTCTCTCTGAAGGCAGAGAAGCATTTCGACTTCGGTCTCGACCTGATGGCAAGTTATACCTGGACCCGCTCTCGCAGTGCTGCCAATGGCGGTTCTTCTGTGGCTAAGAGTTCATGGACTTACCAGTATACTCATCGCGACTGCAACGACTTGGAGGTGGGTAACTCTGCCTACAACGTGCCTCACCGCATCCAGGCATCTGCTTACTACCACATTGACTATGGTCATCAGAAGCAGTGGAAGACAACCCTGGGTGTCATCTACCAGGCTAAGAGCGGTTCACCTTACACCTATTATTATTATGGTGATGTGAACGAGGATGGTTCCAAGGGTAATGACCTGTTCTTCATCCCAACCGATGCACAGATTGACAAGATGCGTTTCGAGGAAACCAAGTATAACAACAATACCTTCACCAAGCGCATGTTTGGCGATAACCATGGCGATAAGCTCACCGAGGAGATGCAGCGTGAGATGTTGAAGAAGTGGATTGCAGAGGATTCTTACCTCAGCAAGCACCGTGGTGAGTACTACGAGCGTTATGCTGATAACCTGCCATTCGAGCATCATTTCGATGTTCACTTCGGTCAGAAGTACAGCTTCAAGGTAGCTGGTCAGATTAACTCCATCGAGTTGACCTTCGATATCCTCAACGTGGGCAACCTGCTGAACAAGGATTGGGGTCATACCTATGGTGATGGCTTTGGCACCTACTATTCTCCTGTTGAATATCAGGGAGGTGGTGTTTACCGATTCACCGGTGCTTATGCTTACAAGAGCTATAGCGATTACTACAGCCGCTGGCGTGGTCAGATTGGTTTGAAGTATACTTTCTAAAAAAGCATATTTCATTTTGAAGTAAAAACAGATAAGATAATCAAGTAAAATAAAAGTCCCTGGAGATGTTTCCATTCTCCAGGGACTTTTATTTTGTTTCTATTCATCAATGTCTATCTATCTTCAAAGCTAAAAATATCTATCCTTAAGGCAAAAAATATTTTCCCTTAAGGCTAATTATATTTTCCCTTAAGGCTAAATATATTTCTCCTTAAGGCTAATTATATTTCCTCTTCAGGCTATATAAATCTATCCTTTATGAGGAATCAGCTTCCCCTTAGATAAACAAATCCTTCTTTGGCATGCCCGGCATGTATTTCTGTCTCAGTTTTTCAAAGAAAGCCATGCTGTCGTTTGAGAAACCGTGACCCTTCCAGGTGGATGTGTTTGTGATGAGAATCCAGCACTGACCGTCGGGATACTTCAGAACCAGAGCCGATGTGCCGGCCAGTGAACCCGTGCGAATCCATGGGCGATTGCTCTTCGGCGTGTAGTTCCAGCCGATGGAATACTGATGGTCGGGCTGCTCGGTGGTCATAAACTGGATGCTCTTCTTGCTCAGGATATCCTTCACATGAGGCATTCCGTCGATGCTGGCGATGAAACGGCTCAGCTCGGCAGCCGAACCACACCAGGCTCCTGCACCCGACAAGCGTGGAAGGTCGGTGTCACCATAGCATTTCTCCACCAGTCGTCCACTGTTGTTGTATTCATACACAGGGATGCTGCCCTGGTGCATGTAGTACTTCGTCTCGTTGGGGCGACGGTTCTTTAAGTAAGTGCCGGCGATGTGCATGTCGTAGCATCCGGCAGGCTGGAGCACATACTTCTGCATGAAGTTCTCGTATTTCATGCCACTCTTCTTCTCAATCACCATCGAAAGAATCATGTAGCCCAGGTTGCTGTAGCATTTGCCCTGACCCGGCGTATAACCCAGATGGCGCTTCAGCAGAATCCTGAGCAGCGTCTTGTGGTCGGGAGGCGTAGTGAGGCGGTTTTGCATCATGATGTATCGGGTGGAGGATACCGGGTCGCCGGCGTAGTTGTTGAAACCCGCCTGATGGCGAAGCAGCTGCTCCACGGTGATGTCGTAGTATCGCTGGTCCTTGATGCCATTGTTATAGGTGGTATCGTTCAGGATTCCCTTCGGTCCGAACACCTTCTCGTTCAGCTTCAGTTTCTTCATCTCCTGCAGTTTCATGATGCCCACAGCCGTGATGAGCTTCGATACCGAGGCAAATCGCATCAGCATGTTAGGCTCCATCTTGATGCCCTTTTCCTTGTCAGCCCATCCGAATCCGCGGGCGTAGAGCAGGGAGTCGTTGCGGGTGATGACGAGCTGGGCACCGTTGATTTCCCATCGTTTCAGGTATCTCTCTACCACGGAGTCAATCTCGTGGTATTCCTTTCCCTCAGTCAGGGCGTTCGAGATGGAGTCGTTGATGTGCGCCTTGGGCAGGGTATCCGCTTTAGCCTTCTCGTCAGATGATGAACAGCGGGATACGCAGCTGTGCGTAGTCCATCCTATGATAGCGGTGAACGTAATCAGTATGATAGCGATGCGTTTCTTTCTTAATCTTCTTGCCATTGTTTTCTTTAAAATATAGGTTTATGCCATGACTAGCTTCAGCTCCTGGGTGAGTTTGGCGATGGCTGGGTTCTCCTTCATCAGGTTGTCCAGCAATTCCCGTTTCGAGAGAATCTTGGTCACCTCGTTGGCTTCTGCCAGTCGGTAGTCGATGGTTACAGATTGGTTGCCCAGTCCTATCTTGAAGGTTTGCAGTATTCTTCCCTTGATGCTCTGAATGTCGTTGAGCAGCAGCTGGTTGTCTACCACCACTTCTATGTTCGGGTATTGGGTAATCTTCGGAACCACCGCTTTCATGCGGTTGGCAAGACCAATGAAATCCTTCACGTTCTGCATTCTCAGACACATGCCTATCCATTGTCCTTCCACCTGTTCCTGGGTAAATTCGATATCCGTAGCCGTATCTGTATGGGCAGCCTGGGCGTTCGGGTCGTCCTTCAACTGGTCGATAGGATTATACGTGCGTCGGCTAGCCTCTTCTGTTTTCTTCAGGTTGGCAAAACTCATGCCTATGCCGCTCAGTTTCACCTGGCTTATCTTCTTCTTCGCAGGAGCTGCTTTTGTAGCTGCTTTTGGCGCAGCAGTAGCCGCAGCGACAGTCGCAGCTTCTCCCTCTGGGGATGAGGCTGTGCTTCCGCTCTCTTGCCCGGCACCTGCACCCTGAGCAGCAGGCTTAAGCTGGGCAATGATTTTCTGAAACAGGGATTTTAGTCTATGGGGCGTACGCCCCGCACTAGGCACGTCCTGGTCTTCCGGTTGTGTAATCTGTCCTATCTGTATCAGGGTAAGCTCTACCAGCAGGCGCTTGTTCGAACTCTGGCGATAGTGCACATCGCATTCGTTCATCAGTTTCAGTGCCTTATATAAGAAAGGTGTAGGTGCCTTCTTAGCCTGTTCGGCATACTTTGCCTTCTGCTCGTCGCTTACTTCCAGCAGGGGCAGGGTCTGAGGGTCTTTTGCCATCATCACGTTTCTCACGTGCTTGGCGAGTCCCTGAATCATGTTGCCGCCGTCGAATCCCTTGTTCAGGATGCCGTCGAGCACCACCATCATCTGGCTTATCTTGTTCTCTATGGCGAGGTCTACCAGCTTGAAGTAGTTGTCGCTGTCGAGCACGTTCAGGTCTTCTATCACCTTCTGATAGGTAATGTCGCCCTGGCAGAAGCTTGCCGCCTGGTCGAAGATGGAGAGGGCATCGCGCATACCGCCGTCTGCTTTCTCGGCGATGACAGCGAGTGCCTGATCCTCGTATTTCACGCCTTCCTTCTCAGCTACCATCTTCAGGTGGGCGATGGTATTGGCCACGGTCATGCGCTCGAAGTCGTAAATCTGGCATCGGCTCAGGATGGTAGGCAGGATCTTGTGCTTCTCGGTGGTGGCGAGGATGAAGATCACGTGCGATGGCGGCTCCTCCAGCGTCTTGAGGAAGGCATTGAAGGCAGCGGCACTCAGCATGTGCACCTCGTCGATGATGAACACCTTGTATTTACCCACCTGAGGCGGGATGCGGGTCTGCTCCATCAGGGTCTTGATCTGGTCAACGCCATTGTTGCTGGCGGCGTCCAGCTCAAAGATGTTGTACGAACGCTGTTCGTTGAAAGCCTTGCAGCTCTCGCACTCGTTGCATGCCTCGCCGTCTTCGCGGGGATGCTCGCAGTTGATTGCCTTGGCAAAGATGCGGGCACAAGTGGTCTTGCCCACGCCTCGAGGACCGCAGAAGAGGTAGGCGTGCGCCAGCTTGCCGCTCTTCACCGCGTTCTTCAGAGTGGTGGTCAATGCACTCTGTCCAACAACCGAATCGAAGGTCATCGGACGGTATTTTCTTGCAGAAACGATGTATTCTTCCATTACTTTTTGCTTGAAACTTTGTTGTCTTGCATTATTTTTTCTTAATTGTGATGCAAAGATAACAAAAAAATATTATCTTTGCAAACAAATTCAGACAAATAAAGTCAAATTATAGAAATTAATGAGTCAGAAACTAAGTATTATATGGAACTATCTCGCTCACTATAAGTATCTTATAGTCATTATAGCGGGTGTTTTGATTGTGGGCGTTGTTGATGATAACAGCATCCGCCAGCACATCAAGTATCAGTTGCAGATTGCAACTTTGCGTGAAGAGATCGGAAAATACCGTGAACAGTATGAAAAAGACTCCCGTCAGCTCAAGGAGATGCGCCAGGGACCCGATGTCTTTGGCAAGATTGCCCGTGAGCGTTACTTCATGAAGTCGGACGATGAAGACATCTTCGTGCTGAGCACCGATCTGCCGGATGAGGAGGTGCCGTCGGATGATGCTGCCGAATCGCAGGCTGAGAGTGTTGAGTAATATTGTTAAACCCTATTTATATCATAACGATGAAACAGTTAAGTAAGATACAGAGTGCTATTTTTCTGCTTGGTGGCGTATTGATGGTTGTCGGTGCGGGCTGCTTTGCATTTGGTTTTATTTATCCTAACATGTTGCTTTACACCTGCTGGGTGTTCCTGTTGGGCACCGTGCTTTTCTCCCTGGTGCAGGCGATGCAGTTCTACGAGGGCGATTCGCAGGTCATCCACCGTCTGAAGCGCATGCAGTATATTGCCGACATCTTCTTCGTGCTGTCGGGCATTTCGATGGTAGATACAGTGTACGCCTTCTTCCGCCATTGGTTCGCCAATCAGGAGACCTACATCATGTATTTCTACAACAAGTGGGTGGTGTTCCTGCTCATTGCAGCCTTGCTTGAACTCTACACCACGCATCGCATTTCGCACGAGCTAAAATGCAAATAAAACATAAATACATGTAATATTCAATTAAATTGCTTGAATTTATTTCGCTACTTCAATAATTGATTGTACTTTTGTTCACTGAATTGTGAATTACAAAGCTTATGAATAAGATATTTTACGCACTGATCACCTTAATGGCGCTTACATCATGCGCCGCCAGTTACGATATCTCAGGTACTTCTAACGTAAGCACCTTAGATGGTCGTATGCTGTATCTTCAAATCTTGAAAGACAATGAATTTAAGAAAATTGATTCATGTGATGTAGTCCATGGGCAGTTCCACTTCCAGGGAAGTGTGGATTCTGCCAAGATGGCTAACATCTTCATGGATGATGAACCCGTGCTGCCACTCGTTCTGGAGAGCGGATGCATCACGGTGAAGCTTGATGATACCCAGCAGGTGGTGAGTGGCACGCCGCTCAACGACAAGCTCTTCGGGTTCTTCAAGAAATACCAGCAGTTGCAGAATCAGCAGCGTGAGTTGGTTCATAAGCACGACCAGGCTATCATGAACGGTAGCGATATGCAGGTGGTTACGGCGAAGCTCAACGAGGAGGCGATGCGACTCTCTGACCAGGAGGATAAGCTGATCACATCCTTCGTCACCGATAATTTCGATAACGTGCTGGGTCCGGGCGTCTTCTTCCTCGTCACCATGGGCAATCAGTATCCGATGCTTTCACCATGGATTGAGGACATCATGAGTAAGGCCACCGACCATTTCAAGAACGATGCCTACGTGAAGGATTACTATCAGAAGGCGCAGGAAAACCAGGCCATCATGAATGGTACGCATGAATCTACAGGCGGCGTGACTCCGGAAATGGAGCAGATGGCAGCACCTCAGGGCGACCCTAGTGCGGCGACAGCCCCAGCAGCGACTCCAACCCCTAATGATTTAGCAAAGCCAACTATTCCGGCTGCAAAATAAAAGATAACATTATATTATGTCTAAAGTATTAATTCAAAACGGAACTATAGTCAACGAGGGTCGCTCCTTCAAGGGCGATCTTCTTGTTGATGGTGAAGTTATTTCAGAGATATATGAAGGCATGGCACCCCGTGGCATCTACGACGAAGTAGTGGATGCTTCGGGGTGTTTTGTTTTGCCTGGAGTGATAGATGACCATGTCCACTTCCGTGAGCCGGGATTAACCCGCAAGGCGGACATCGAAAGCGAGAGCCGTGCGGCTGCCTATGGTGGCGTCACCTCTTATTTTGAGATGCCGAACACGGTGCCGCAGACTACCACCCTTGAGGCGTGGCAGGAGAAGCGAAAGCTGGGTGCACAGAAGAGTCATGTAAACTACAGTTTCTTCTATGGAGCCACCAACGACAATGTGGATTCCTTTGCCCAGCTCGATGTGCATCACGTTCCGGGCATCAAGCTCTTCATGGGTTCCAGCACCGGCAATATGCTGGTAGATAAGATGGAGTCGCTGCAGCGTGTGTTCAGCACAGCCCAGCAGCTCGATCTGCCCGTAATGACCCATTGCGAGGATACCGACATCATCAACCGCAATATGGCGGAGGCAAAGGCGAAGTATGGTGAAGACCCAGCTGTGGAGCACCATCCCGAGATTCGCAGCGTGGAGGCATGCTACGAGAGCAGCAAACTGGCGGTAGAACTCGCCAAGCAGTTTGGTACCCGCCTTCACATCGCCCACGTTACCACCGCCAAGGAACTGGAACTCTTTGATAATCAGGAAGAGAATCTTCCGAAAGAGAATCTTCAGAACACGGATTCAGTGAATCTTCCTCAGATAACCGGCGAAGCCGTGATAGCCCATCTCGTCTTCTCCGATGCCGATTACGCTACAAAGAAGGCGCTCATCAAGTGCAATCCTGCCATCAAGACGCTTGCCGACCGTGATGCCCTTCGCCGTGCCCTGAACGACGGGCGCATAGCCACCATCGGCACCGACCATGCTCCACATGAGTTGAAGGATAAGCAGGGTGGGTGTGCCAAGGCAGCATCAGGCATGCCGATGGTTCAGTTCTCCCTCGTTTCCATGCTCCAACTGGTGGACGAAGGCGTGCTCACCATCGAAAGAATGGTAGAGTTGATGGCACATCAGCCAGCCCAGCTCTTCCAGGTAAGTCAGCGAGGATTCCTTCGCAAGGGATACCAGGCAGATATCGTCATCGTCAGACCGCAGTCGCCATGGAAGGTGACCAAGGAGGTGATTCAGAGCAAGTGCCAGTGGAGCCCGATGGAGGGACACGAATATCAGTGGCAGGTGGAGCAGACCTTCTGCAACGGCCACCTTATATATAATAAGGGAGCCTTTGATGCCGACTATCGTGGCGAGGAATTGAATTTCAGAAGTTAATGAATAAGACTTATAGCATATCAGAATTGACTCCGTTCATCAACTGGCTCTATTTCTATCATGCCTGGGGACTGAGCGGAAAGCCAAGGGAAGACAAGGAGAAGATGAAGCAAGAGGCATTGCAGATGCTTGCCTCCTGGGAGGAGAAATACCATACCCATGCCATCTTCCGGCTCTTTGAAGTCTGCAGCGAAGGGGATGATTTAATTTTCTTCCTATCCGATAAAAAACTCCGATTCCCGATGCTTCGCCAGCAGCATCCTTCGGCACCAGGCGAACCCAATCTCTGCCTTGCCGACTTCATCCGTCCTCTTTCCCAGGGCATTAGAGACCAGGTAGGAGTGTTCTGCACTTCGGTGGATGGAACCATCATCGACGAGTATAGCCATGACGACTATCTCAACATGATGGCACAAACCCTGTCCGACCGACTCGCTGAGGCTACGGCAGAGAAACTCCACGAAGAGGTGAGAAGAGATAGAGCGTATTGGGGCTATGCACCCGATGAAAACCTCACCATCGAGCAGCAGCATCGCGAGGAATACCAGGGCATCCGGCCAGCCATCGGCTATCCGTCGCTGCCCGATACCAGTGCCAACTTCCTCATCGACCAGCTCATCGACATGAAGCAGGCAGGCATCCGACTCACCGAAACGGGAATGATGACGCCTCATGCCAGCGTCTCGGGATTCATGTTCGCACATCCCAAGTCGCACTACTTCGAATTGGGAAAGATAGGCGATGACCAGCTTCGCGATTACGCCCGCCGCCGTGGCGTGCCCGTAGAACTGATGAGAAGGTTTTTGGCAGTTTATAGTTTATAATTTATAGTTTATAGCTGGGCATATTAAACGATAATACGATAAGATATAATAATATAATCATAATGATATGATAGCAAGAATTCTAATTCCCATCGTGCTGTTCTCTGTATTGCCATATCTCTGGATAGACAGGCAGTATCTGCACGTGCGCAAGGGATGGAGAAAGATTTTATATTGGTTGCCTGTAGCCATCGTGATAGGATACAGTTCCTATCTGGCACTGGGTGCCGACTTCATGCCCGACGACCCGATGCTCATCGACATCTGGTTCGGAATGATGGCGGTGCTTGCCGTGCCGCAGTTTGTCTTCGCCCTCTGCAGCTTCGTGGGCTGGGAGTGCATGCGCCTTTCACGCCGATTCAAGCACCACCGCAATACGCCAAGCCGTCATGCTTCACGCAACTGGGGCAAACTGGTGGGTGGCGTGCTTGCCGTCGTGGCATTCTTCAGCTTCATCTATGGCTTCACCAAGGGCATCAGGCGGTTTGAGGTCAAGCATCTCACCGTCTATGTTCCAGATCTGCCGAAGGAGTTTGATGGCTACCGCATCGTACATTTCAGCGATATCCACTTGGGGTCCTTCTACGGATGGCGACGCGATTTGCCGCAGCGCGACATCGACAGCATCAACGCCCAGCGTGCCGATCTCATCTGCTTTACGGGCGATATTCAGAATGTAAAGCCTTCAGAATTAACGCCTTATCAAGAACTTCTCAGTTCGCTGAATGCCAAGGATGGCGTGGTGAGCGTGTTGGGAAACCACGATTACACCTATTATATGCACATCGATGACGACGACCAGCTTGCCAAGAAGGAGATGGAGCTCAGGGTGCAGAACTTCGAGCGATCCTGCGGATGGCGACTGCTGATGAATGAGCACATCGTGCTGCATCGGGGCAAGGATTCCATCTATGTGGCAGGCACGGAAAACTACGACAAGCCTAAGCGCACGCAGGTGGCGCAGGCACTCTATGGCATCAAGCCGGGACAGTTTGTGCTGATGCTCCAGCACATCCCAACGCAGTGGGAGGAGATGCTGCCGTCTACCATCAACGAGATGCACGGCTCCCGAGACTCAGTGCTCGTGGCTCCGCAGTTCACCCTCAGCGGTCACACCCATGCCGGACAGGTTTCCGTGCTCGGTCTCCGTCCGTCCATGTTCGCCCCGTTCGATTACGGACTCTACGAGCGTGAGGGCTGTCAGCTCTATACCACAGCCGGACTTGGCGGCACCGTGCCTATCCGCATCGGAGCCACCCCGGAAATCGCAGTTATAACTTTAAAGAGGAAATAAACAAGATGAAGTACATATATAGATTATACCAATTAGTCATTTGCTTGCCCATCCTCATTGTGGCAAGCATCCTTACCAGCCTGGTAACGGTAGTAGGCTGTATGCTGGGCAATGGCCACTTCTGGGGATATTATCCAGGCAAGTTGTGGTCACAGTTGTGGATCAGAATCCTCTTCCTGCCCGTCAAGGTAGAGGGTAGGGAGCACCTGAAGAAAGGCCAGAGCTACGTGTTCGTGGCGAATCATCAGGGCGCCTTCGACATCTTCCTCATCTATGGCTTCCTGGGCCGTAACTTCAAGTGGATGATGAAGAAAGGCATCCGCAACATCCCGCTCGTGGGTCTCGCCTGCGTCTATGCTCACCACATCTTCGTGGACAAGAGCGGTCCTTCCAAGATTCGTGCCTCTTACGATAAGGCGCGCGAAGTGTTGAAGGAAGGCATGTCGCTCGTGGTGTTCCCTGAGGGTGCCCGCACCTTCACCGGCCACATGGGCGTGTTCCGCCGTGGAGCCTTCATGCTTGCCGACGAGTTGCAGTTGCCGGTTTGTCCGCTTACCATCAACGGCAGTTTCGATGTCAAGCCACGCATGAAGGACATCTACTGGGTGTTCTGGCATCCTATCAGGCTCACTATCCACGAGCCAATCCAGCCGATAGGCAAGGGACCGGAGAACATCAAGAACCAGATGACCAAGAGCTACGACGCCATCATGCAGGGACTTGATAAGGAATATCAGGGCTTTGTTGAAAATCCCGACCAATAAATTCGCTTATTTCAGATAAAAGTTGTACTTTTGCACTTGTAACTATAAAACAAAAGAATATGAGTGATAGCATTGTAATCATTCCTACATACAACGAGAAGGAAAACATCGAGAAAATCATCCGTGCCGTCTTCGGCCTGGAGAAGGAATTCGACATCCTTGTCATCGACGACGGAAGTCCGGATGGCACGGCTGCCATCGTCAAGAAACTCATCGCCGGCGAGTTTGCCAATCGCCTCCACATCCTGGAGCGTAAGGGAAAGCTGGGCCTCGGCACCGCCTACATCAAGGGCTTCAAGTGGTCATTGGAGCATGGCTACGACTTCATCTTCGAGATGGATGCCGACTTCAGTCATGACCCTAACGATCTGCCACGCCTCTACGCTGCCACCCACGACGAGGGTTACGATGTAGCCGTAGGTTCCCGCTATGTATCGGGAGTCAACGTGGTCAACTGGCCTATCGGTCGCGTGCTGATGAGCTATTTCGCTTCCAAGTACGTGCGCATCGTCACGGGCTTCCAGGTACACGATACCACAGCCGGATTCGTGTGCTACCGTCGCAAGGTACTGGAAACCATCGATTTGGATGCCATCCGCTTCAAGGGCTACGGTTTCCAGATAGAGATGAAGTACACCTCTTATAAGATAGGTTTCAAGATCAAGGAAGTGCCGGTTATCTTCGTGAATCGCCGCGAGGGAACCAGCAAGATGAGTGGCGGTATCTTTGGCGAAGCATTCTTCGGAGTGATGAGATTGCGACTCGATGGCTGGTTCAGGAAATATCCAAAAATAAGTTAGGGACTAAACTTTCGCATGTGACTTCCCCACACGCCCTGAAAGGACAGATGGGAAGACCCCACACGCCCTGAAAGGGCAGAAGCTCCTAGCCCAGGGCAACGCCCTGGGTAATTACGGACGCAAGCCTGTCGCCCTGTAAGGGCAAAAGCTTTCAAGTACCAAGCAATATACAAAGCTTTTGCCCTTTCAGGGCGCCTTGCTGATTACTTTTATACCCAGGGCGTTGCCCTGGGCTAGGAGCTTCTGCCCTTTCAGGGCGTGTGGAGCCTACTTGCGAAACTTAAATTAGGGATAAGAAGTGACATTACAGGATATAGCAAAACTTTACGGGCGTTCGCCCCAGGCGAATGCCCTCGTTGATTTACTGAAGAAGAAGTCGGTGCATTCACTTTTTCTCCAGGGATTGGTGTGCTCTTCAGCCTCCATGTTTTTCGGTTCGATGAAGACGAGGTTGAAGCGGTCGGTGCTTTTCGTGCTCGATGATGCCGACGAGGCGGGATATTTCTACCACGACCTCACGCAGATGCTGGGGCAGGAGAGCGTCTTCTTCTTCCCCTCCAGCTATCGACGTGCCGTGAAGTATGGCCAGCGCGATGCCGCCAACGAGATACTCCGAACCGAAGTGCTTGCCCGATTGTCGGCAGGCAACCCCATTTTTATCGTTTCTTATCCCGATGCCCTTGCCGAACTCGTGGTGTCTAAACAGCATCTGGATGAGAAGATTCTGAAACTTTCTGTCGGTCAGCAGATTCCACAGGTAGATGTGGTGCATCAGTTGCGCGATTTCAAGCTCCAGGAGGTGGACTATGTCTACGAGCCTGGCCAGTTTGCCGTGCGTGGAAGCATCATCGATGTCTATTCCTACAGTTGCGAATTTCCGTTCCGCATCGATTTCTTCGGTGATGAAATCGATACCATCCGCACCTTCAACATCGAAGACCAGCTCTCCAAGGACAAGCGCGAGAGCATCGAGGTGGTGCCGGAACTCGCCACCGGGCAGACCGTGAAGCAGTGTTTCCTCCAATTCCTCGAACCTTCTGCGCTCGTGGTGATGAAGGATTACACCTATCTGCACGACTGCATCGAGAAAATCTACAACGACGGCTTCTCCACCCAGAGCCTTACCGAGCAGCTGGAAGGAGCCACCGAGATGGAGGCAGAACGCATTCGCCAGGAGATGAAGAAGGAACTCAACCTGGTGAGTGCCACCGACTTCCAGCATGCCCTGTGCGAACACGTGCGCGTGGAATTCGGCAAGATGTCAGATGGCGCAATAGCCCGCAAGCAGGATCAGCTTGCCGAGGCCAAGGGCCACTCCAATGCCGTGATCAGTTTCGATATGGCACCGCAGCCGCTCTTCCACAAAAACTTCCAGCTTCTGGCACAGACCCTGGAGGATTACCAGCTCAAGGGCTACACCTTATATATATTAGCCGACAGCCAGAAGCAGCAGCAGCGACTCAAGGACATCTTCGCCAGCGAGGAACTGGAGAAATATAAGATACAGTTCAAGCCCGTAGACAAGACCATCCACGAGGGATTCGTTGACCACGAGAAGAAGGCATGTTTCTTCACCGACCATCAGATTTTCGACCGTTTCCACAAGTACAACCTGCGTTCCGACTCTGCCCGTGCGGGCAAGATGGCACTCACCATGAAGGAGTTGCAGGAGATGGCACCGGGCGATTTCATCGTACATGTGGATTTCGGTATCGGAAGATTTGGCGGACTGGTACGTGTGCCTACGGGCGACAGTTACCAGGAGATGATCCGCATCTTCTATGCCAACCACGACATCGTAGACGTATCCATCCACTCGCTGTATAAAATCAGCAAGTATCGCCGTGGCGATACCGGCGAACCGCCACGCCTCTCCATCCTGGGTTCGGGAGCCTGGGATAAGCTGAAAAACAAGGCCAAGAAGCGCATCAAGGATATAGCCCGCGACCTTATCAAACTCTATGCCAAGCGTCGCAAGGAGAAGGGATTCGCCTACAGTTCAGACAGTTATCTGCAACACGAGCTGGAGGCATCGTTCCTCTACGAGGATACCCCCGACCAGAGCAAGGCCACAGCCGATGTGAAGAAGGATATGGAGAGCAAGCGTCCGATGGACCGACTGGTGTGTGGCGACGTGGGCTTCGGCAAGACCGAGGTGGCCATCCGTGCAGCCTTCAAGGCGGCGTGCGACGGCAAGCAGGTGGCAGTGCTCGTGCCTACCACGGTGCTCGCCTACCAGCACTACCAAACCTTCATGCATCGCCTGGAGCAGTTGCCCGTCACCGTGGATTATCTGAGCCGTGCCCGTTCTGCCAAGGACACCCGACAGATTCTGCAGAGCCTGGAAGAAGGCAAGATAGATATCCTCATCGGAACCCACAAGCTCATTTCCAAAACCGTGCATTGGCACGACCTGGGTCTGCTCATCATCGACGAGGAGCAGAAGTTCGGCGTTTCCACCAAGGAGAAGCTGCGCCAGCTGAAGGTGAACGTGGATACCCTCACCATGAGTGCCACGCCTATCCCGCGCACCCTGCAGTTTTCGCTGATGGGCGCCCGCGACATGAGTATCATGCGCACCCCGCCGCCAAACCGCTTTCCTATTCATACAGAGGTGGTCACCTTCAATGCGGAAACCATATCCGATGCCATCAACTTCGAGATGAGCCGCAACGGACAGGTGTATTTCGTGTGCGACAGGATAGCCAAGCTCCCCGAACTGAAGATGCTGATAGAGAAGAAGGTGCCCGATTGCCGCGTAGCCATCGGACATGGACAGATGAAGCCCGAGGAACTGGAAAAGATCATCATGGGATTCATCAACTACGACTTCGACGTGCTGCTCTCCACCACCATCGTGGAGAACGGAATCGACATCTCCAATGCCAACACCATCATCGTGATGGATGCCCACCACTTCGGATTGAGCGACCTGCACCAGATGCGAGGCAGAGTGGGGCGTAGCAACAAGAAGGCATTCTGCTATCTGATAGCTCCGCCTAAGGCTGCACTCACCTTCGACGCGCGCCGCCGACTGGAAGCCCTGGAAACCTTCAGCGACCTGGGCAGCGGTTTCAACCTCGCCATGCAAGACCTGGATATCCGTGGTGCCGGCAACCTGCTGGGTTCCGAACAGAGCGGATTCATGGAAGACCTGGGTTACGAAACCTACCAGAAGATTCTCTCGCAGGCAGTAACCGAACTGAAGAACGAGGAGTTCAACGACCTCTATCAGGAGGAGATGAAAGAGGGCGAGCAGCTTACGGGCGATGACTTCGTAGACGATTGCGCCGTAGACAGCGACCTGGAGATGTATTTCCCTGATTCCTATGTTCCCGGCAGTGCCGAGCGAATGCTGCTCTATCGTGAACTTGACCATCTGGATAGGGATGAGGAAGTGGAGGCATTCCGCCAGCGCATGATCGACCGCTTTGGTCCGATACCTCAGGAAGGTGATGAACTGATTCATGTGGTAGGTCTTCGCCGTGTGGGCAAGCTGCTGGGTTGCGAGAAGATTCTGCTCAAGGGTGGAGCCATGCAGCTGCAGTTTGTGAGCAATGTGGATAGTCCGTTCTATCGCAGCCAGATGTTCTCGCGGGTGATAGCCTATGCCACCAGTCATATTCAGGATTGTGCCCTGAAGGAGAAGAACAACAAGCGTATCCTCCGCATCAGTCATGTAAAGAGCGTGGAGCAGGCAAGGAGTCTGCTGGATATGATATCCGGGATTCAGGTGGATGAATAAGTGCCATCAGGTTTTCTCATCATAAAACCAGGTGGACTAAAGATAGCTTTTAGTTGGATATATATAAAAATAGCAATGGTTTCGATACTCTTATCGAAACCATTGCTTGTTTATTTGTATAAGTAAAAGATGATGATTTAGCGTTTCCCAACGCCGTTTGTTTTAACTGTTGCAAAGATACGAAGTTTTCTGTAAATGATGGGGTAAATTTTGTTGTTTATAGGAGTAAAAATTGTTTTATTTGTGGTTTTTGGACTAAAATAACACCGAGTAGGATAATTTTCACCCATTGTCCACCCCTTTGGAGTACTTTCTAAAATATTTTATAAATAAAATCAGCATTTCATTTGCCTATGTGGAAAATTCTTTGTATCTTTGCGCCCAAGTTCTGACAGATTGAAAGGGAATCTTTCGTAAATCCGTGCAATCTGTAAACGAATGTAGGTAGAATTATAGAAATATATCAAATAATAACAATCATGAGACAGAAAAAGTTTATCCTTCAGGAGCAGGAACTTCCTACTCAGTGGTACAACATTCAAGCTGACATGCCTAACAAGCCATTGCCACCTTTGAATCCACAGACCCACAAGCCGCTCACAGCCGACGACTTGTCACAGATCTTTAATAAAGAGTGCTCCAAGCAGGAGCTCGATACAGAGCATGCATGGATCGACATCCCAGAGGATGTGCGAGAGAAGTATGCCTACTACCGTTCCACACCGCTGGTTCGTGCCTACGGACTGGAAGAGGCGCTGGGTACCTCGGCACACATCTACTTCAAGAACGAGAGTGCTACCCCATTAGGTTCACATAAAATCAATTCGGCACTGCCTCAGTGCTACTACTGCAAGCAGGAGGGTGATACCAACGTTACCACCGAGACCGGTGCCGGACAGTGGGGCTGTGCTCTTTCTTACGCAGCCAAGCTCTACGGTTTGGAGGCAGCCGTTTACCAGGTGAAGATTACCATGCAGCAGAAGCCATACCGCTCCAGCATCATGCGCACCTTCGGAGCCACCGTCGAGGGTTCTCCATCCATGAGTACCCGTGCGGGCAAGAACATCATCACCCGCGACCCACACCATCCAGGTTCACTGGGTACTGCCATTTCCGAGGCAGTGGAGCTGGCTACTACCACTCCGGGCTGTAAGTACACCCTGGGTTCCGTTCTGAACCATGTGGCTTTGCACCAGACCATCATCGGATTGGAGGCAGAGAAGCAGATGGCGATGGCTGGCGAATATCCTGATAAGGTGATTGCCTGCTTCGGTGGAGGTAGTAACTTTGGCGGATTGGCTTTCCCATTCATGCGTCATAACTTGAATGGCAAGAAGCACACCGAGTTTATCGCTGCCGAACCGGAGAGCTGTCCTAAGCTGACACGTGGTAAGTTTGAGTATGATTTCGGAGATGAAGCGGGATATACTCCATTGCTGCCTATGTTTACCCTGGGTCATGACTTCAAGCCAGCCAACATCCATGCCGGCGGTTTGCGCTATCATGGTGCGGGCATGATCATTTCGCAGCTTATCAAGGATGGCTACATGCATGGTGTAGATATCCCTCAGATTGAGGCGTTCGAGGCAGGTATGCTTTTCTCTCGTGCCGAGGGCATCATTCCGGCTCCAGAGAGTTGCCATGCCATCGCAGCTACCATCCGCGAGGCGAAGAAGGCGAAGGAGGAGGGAACCGCTCCGGTTCTCCTGTTCTGTCTCTCAGGTCATGGCTTGATTGATATGCCATCCTACGAGAGCTATCTCAATGGAGATTTGCAGAATTACAAGGTTAGTGACGAGGAGATTGAGAAATATCTCAAGAATGTTCCTCAGGTAGATTAGATAACAAAAAGAGGGTGTGTCATAAGTCTAAATAATGGCAGCCGAGGACGCCCTGTGTCATAAGCCACACCCCATACGCCCTGAAAGGGCAGAAGCTCCTAGCCCAGGGCAACGCCCTGGGTTTTAGAATAAATACAATAAAGTCGCCCTGAAAGGGCAAAAGCTTTCAATTTCAAAGCTTTTGCCCTTTCAGGGCGACTTTGTTTTTTGCCAACATTACCCAGGGCGTTGCCCTGGGCTAGGAGCTTCTGCCCTTTCAGGGCGTATGGGGTGTGGCTTATGACACACCCTCTTCTTGTTATCTAAAAATATAAAAACCTTTTAAGCAATGTATAATACTTTTATGCATTCAGCCACTCTTCGATGGCCTTGGCAATTACGTCGAAACTGGTTGTTGGCTCGAAGCGGGCTACAACCTGACCCTTCTTGTTGACCAGGAACTTGGTGAAGTTCCACTTAATGTCAGCGCTCTCCTTATAGTTAGGGTCTTCTTCAGAGAGCATCTTGTCGAGCACAGGGTAGAGCGGATGGCTCTCGTCCCATCCAGCGAAACCTTTGCATTCTTTGAGGAACTTGAAGAGGGGAGCTGCGTCGTCGCCATTCACCTTAATCTTCTTGTAGCGCTGGAACTCCGTGCCGTATGTAAGCTTGCAGAACTGATGAATGCTTTCGTCAGTACCTGGCGCCTGCTGTCCAAACTGGTTGCAAGGGAAGTCGAGAATCTCGAAACCCTGCTGGTGGTATGTCTCATAGAGCTTTTCCAACTCCTCATACTGAGGGGTGAAGCCACACTTGGTAGCTGTGTTAACGATGAGCAGCACTTCGTTGGCGTACTCTTTCAGGGAAACATCCTTTCCCTTTCTGTCCTTAACGGAGAATTCGTAAACGGTTCTCATTTCTTATTTATATATCTAATTTTATGTTACTTCTTAAAGCCCATTTGCAGGGTAGTTTTACTAACTAAGTGCAAAGGTACTACTTTTCTTTCAGAAATCATCATACATTGGTATAAAATTTCTAAAAAAAAGAAACAAAAAAGGCTCCGGTAATTTCACAATCCCCGGAGCCCTTCCCTTCCCCTACAAAAAAAGAACGATAGGGGAAGTTACGATTAATCTATCATTTAACTTTTCTAAGAACTTGATGCAAAGGTACAAACTTTTTTTTGAATAATGTATCATTTACAACATAAATTTTTCAAAAATCGTAGTTAAAAAGCCTTAATTACCCTTTTTGTATGCACTTTAGGCCCTTTTCAGGCTCTTTTATACCCTTTTTTCGTATTTCTAATCCCGATTTCAAACCGTTTAAACCCTGTTTGCGTCCACATAAACACAAAGAAAGGGTGTGGCAAAACTTTGCCACACCCTCTCTTCAATATTCCTTATTGAAGTTTAGCAAGTGGTTCAAGTACGGGCTGAAGGCCCAAAAGCTCCTAGCCCAGGGCATCGCCCTGGGTATAATAGCAATCAACAAGGCGCCCTGTAAGGGCAAAAGCTTTGTAAATTGCCTGATTCTTTTGAAGCTTTTGCCCTTACAGGGCGACAAACTTGCGTCCATGATTACCCAGGGCGCTGCCCTGGGCTAGGAGCTTCTGCCCTTTCAGGGCGTGTGGAGCTCACTTGCGAAACTTGACTTCCTTATCCGTTTTATCTGGTACGTTCACGATATTCCGTAGGAACGATGCCCGTTTCCCTCTTGAACACCTTGGAGAAGTACTTCGGATCGCTGAAGCCCACGGCGAATGCCACAGTCGAGAGCGACTCGTCGGTATTCTTCAGCAGCTCGCAGGCTCTCATGATTCTCACATGCCTTACGAAATCGATAGGCGTCATGCCCAACTGCTGCTTAATCTTGGTGTAGAGCACGCTTCGGCTCATGCCCATCGCATCGGCGATGTCATCAATCTTCATGTCTGGCGTGTCTATATGCTCCGTCACGTACTTCAGAATCCTTGCCGTCGTAGCATCGTTAATCTGACTTGCCATGAAGGCGAAGTCGCTCTGTTCGCGCTTCAGCCTTGCCTTCTCCTCCTTCTCACGTTCCTTCTCCGTGATTTCTTTGGTTATCTGGCTCAGCGTCTTCTCCGGTTCATTGGCAGAAGAAGCTATCAAGCCGCCGTTCTGACCATCGTTCAGAGCATTGTTCAAACCATTGTTCAGGGCATTGTTCAAACCATTGTTCAGGGCATTGTTCTTGCTGCCGTTTATACCGCTGCTGATGCCGCCGCTCATGGCTTTGTCTATCAGATTGCCCGTATGCTCCAGTTTCTGGATCATTTCCTTCTGCAGGTTGTGGCGCTGCTTGAGCACGGCGCTGATTCTACCCAGCAGGTATTCTGTAGAGAACGGCTTGGTCATGTAGGCATCCACACCCATCTCGAATCCCTTGAGTCGGTCTTGCACGCTCGCCTTTGCCGAGAGGATGATGATAGGAATCTGCGAGAGTTCGTGATCCTGCTTGATTTCGCTAACCATGGTGATGCCGTCCATCACCGGCATGGTTACGTCGGTGATGATGAAGTCTGGCAGTTCGGTGCGCGTCATCAGCAGTCCCGCCTTTCCGTTTTCGGCAAGCAGCACGTTGTAGTGTTCAGAGAGGATGGTGTAGAGGTACTTGCGCAGGTCGTGGTTGTCTTCCACCACCAATACGGTGTGCTCCTTGCGCTGCTCTTCCCTTGCCATTTTTTCCTCTTCGGTCATGTTCTCTTCCAGTTCCTTCTCAGCCTTTTCGGCTTCAGCCAGGTATCTTGCCACGTTCTCGTCGCTGATCTGTCCTGGAACCTCGTCCTCTTCATTCTCGGTAGAGTCCATGTAGCTTACGCCGCCGGTGTTCACCAGGGTGTCGTTGCCGCTTGTCAGACTTCCGTCCCTGTTCATCAGGGTAGAGTTGTCGTATCTCAGAATCTTGTTGAGCATGTCGAGCATCTCGTACGAATTCTTCAGGGCGATGGTAAGCATTTCCCTTCCCTTTCGGGTGATACCGTGTTCCGTGTCGAGCACCTCCTTCAGCGGACCTCCTATCAGGGTGAGCGGCGTGCGCAGCTTGTGGCTGGCGTCGCTGAAGAAGTCGTTCTTCATCAGGCTCATCTCGTGGCTCATCTTCTCGCGCTGGTTGCGGTTGTAGATGTAGAAGATGCTGCCCACCACGCACATCAGCAGGATTACCATCAGAATTTTTCCCCAGATGCTCTCCCAGAAGGTAGGTCTTACCTCGATAGGCAGCTCGGCTACGTATTTGCTCCATACGCCGTGAGAGTTGGTACCCATTACCTTGAGCACGTAGTTGCCGCTGGCGATGCGGTTGAAGCCGATGTCGTGGCTCTTTCCCAGTTCTATCCACTGGCCTTCAGGGGTAAAGCCGTCCAGGCGATAGCGGTATTTCTGATTGTATTTTCTTGAGTAGTCGAGGGCGGCAAAGCTGATGGTCAGGTTGCGCTTGTTGGCAGGAATCACCACTTTTTCCTTGTGCAGAATAGGTTCCGTTTCTTTTTCGCCCATATAGTGCAGCGCGGTGAAGATGATGTGTGCCTGGTAAGGGCTCTTCTTCATCTTCGCAGGGTTGAAGGTAAGGCTGCCCGTTGGTGTGCCCACCGTGATGTCGTCGGTGGCTGGGTCGTGGGCAGGGCGTGCTTCGGTAAACGACATGTTGAAGTCGAAGTCGTTCGGGCCGAATACCTCCATCTTTCCCGTCTTCAGGTTATACTTGTCGATGCTCGATTCGCGCACCACCCAGATGTTGCCCGAGTTGTCTTCCAGCATGCTCTGCACGGTTCCCTCATCATAGTTCACTTTCTTGTTGTACGAAAGCTGGATGTTGTTCTGCAGCAGATTCTTGCTTGTCACGTTCTGCAGGATGCCGCCCAGCTGTGATACGTAGGTCTTGCCGTTGCTGTGCTGCATGATGAAGTTCACGTCGTTTGCCGCCAGCCTTGTGGTGTCGCCTTCCACGTAGGTGGTGGTATAGAAATGAATCTTCGCCGGGTTGCTCACGTTGTCGCTGAAGGTAACCAGTCCGTCGGTGGTGCCCGCCAGGATTTCTCCCGTAGGGGTGCAGAAGATGCGTCTCACCTTGTTGAATCCCTTCTTGGGCCATGGCAGGATGTTCTGGCGGCTGATGAAGTTCAGCTTTCCCGTGGTGGAAGGCTGCACCAGGGTGAGTCCGCCTCCATAGGTGCCTATCCATATTCTGCCGTGGCGGTCGGCCACGATGTCGTATACCTTATTATATGGCAGCGAATATTTGTCGGCTGGGTTGTGCATGAATTGGGTCATTCCCTCCCTGGTTCTCACGAAGAGTCCGTGCTCCCGGGTACCTATCCATATCTTTCCCTCCGTATCGTAGAAGATGGAGAAGATGGCGGATGGGCAGAATGCCACCTGCTGCGGAACCACCTGTCCGTTTGGGGCAAGATAGCCCACCTTCTCGTATCGGCTGTCCGTAATCTTGATTACGCCGTTGTAGTAGCCCGTCCAGTGGTATCCCTCGGGGGTGTTGCAGATGGCGTACGCCGGCGATTCGCCTTCGTCAAGCTGGGTAAGGTGGTATTGATGTTTTTTGAATGTCACCTGCGTAAGGTCGTGCATGCCGCTTATCCAGAGGATGCCCTGGTCTGAGAGGCAGAATTTCTTGATGTTGGGTACACGGAAGTTGCCCGATGAGTTGCTGCGCAGCAGATAAGGCACCAGTTTGCCTGCCCTTCGGTCGAAATAGCTGAAGGTGCCGCCGTTGGGGATGAGCCACAGCGTCTTGTTTTCGTCCTGGGTGATGAAGTATTTGTCGCTCGTGGTGCGGTCGGCTGGGTCGGGCTGGTCGGCAAAGAGCCATGTCTTCTGTCCCGTCTTCGGGTTCACCATGGTTACGCCCATGCCGTCGGTGAACACCCATACCATGCCGTAGTCGTCGGTATAGATGTTCTTCACCTCTGCCATTGGCTGGCTCGGGCTCTGCACGTTGATCACCTCGGTCTTGAAGGTGCGCGGATTGTATACCACCAGACCTATGTTGGTGGCTATGAGCAGCTGGTATCCGGTGTTTTTCAGCTGGTTGATTCGGGTAACGCCGGCAGGCATCGGAATCATCACCAGCTTGTCTTTCTCGTCATACACGGCGAGTTTGCCGTTTGGCGTAGCCAGGAAGATGTTGTCGTGCACCTCTCTGATCCATTTGAATGGCATAGGGGTGCTGAATTGATGGTTGTAGATGAGGGTTCCCTTTTCGGTGAGGATCCACTCTCGGCCTTTCTTGTCGGCCCATATATGCCATACTCTTCCGCTTCTCAGTCCGTGCTGTCCCACCCTGAGGATGTCTCGTTCCGGCTCCTGATCACTCTTCTTGACGGTTCTTATGATGTAGTTTCCGTCTTGGCTGGTAATCCAGGTGATGCCTTTATGTAAAGGATAGATATTTTTCACCTTCAGGTTGATACCGAATTGCTCGTTCATCTTTCCGCTGTTGAGGAATGTACACTTTTGGGTGCAGTACAAATAGAGTCTCTTATCTGATGTAACACACCAGATATCGTTTGTTGAAGTAGGGTAGATGGAGATGATGCGGTTGGTGGAGAGCAGGTCTACATCGTCGGCTTCATCTCGGAAGGTATGGAAGGAGTATCCGTCGTAGTAGGAGAGTCCGTTCCAGGTGGCAAACCATATCAGTTTGTCGGGCGACTGCTTGATGTCTGATATGGTGTTAGCGGCGAGTCCATCTGTGATGGAGAATTTTCTGATGTCGCAGTAAGGCACAGCCATGACCGTGAAGTGGGCCATGAATGCCAGGAGCAGGGGGATAATATATCTTTTATTCATACTTAATAATCTAATTAATCGCGAAATCTTGATAGGGATAGCGCCATCCGGGAGTAGGAAAACAGTCTATCTTACGTGCAAAGGTAGTGTATTTTTTTGAGAAAAACAAGCGTTGATAGGGAAAAACTGTTTGAAAATAGGGATTTTCCCTTAAAATATTCCACTTTTCCCTTTGCAGGGTGTAAATTTTGGTATATCTTTGCATCAGAATTCAAGAAAGAACATATAAATATAGATAAGTATAAATAAGTATATAAGAAAGGATATAAGATATGAAGAAGATGAAATCTCTGCTGATGCTGATGGCGATAGCTGCGGCATCATTCACATTTACAAGTTGCGACGATGACCCATGGGATGATGGTCATTATTGGCACGACGACTATGGCTGGTACGAGGATTACAACCAGGGTGGCTGGGGATGGAACCAGGGCGACTGGAACCAGGGTTCCGGCGGTTCGCAGAACAGCCAGCTCATAGAAGAGGCCCAGACGCTGGTGGGTAAATGGTATGGTCCGGTGACCTACAGTTACATCAACGATGATGGCGTATCCCGCGGCAAGGATGAATTCTATGCCACCATGATATTCTACCAGAGTGGCAACAGGAAGAATGCGCTGAGCGGAAGTGGTGTTGAGATTGACGATGTGTATGATGGGAAGGGCGAGGTAGAGGATTCGCAGACCTTGGAGTTCACCTGGTATATCGACAACAATGGTGATATCTATATAAGGTATGCCAAGAGTGGAGCCACCTTCGTATTGGATGCCGGTGCCAGCCAGACTGGTTTCCATCTGGGCGCAGAGCAGGGCAGAGACCGCTACACCTTCTATGGTTATATGATAGGCGTGGGTTCAGCCAAGGGCGACGTCATCACCTTCAATTTCGAGGAGCAGCCTACGGGATTTTCAAAGAAGGCTACTAGAGCTTCTGCGGCAGCAGCATCAGTGAATACCTTCGGCAAGGCTACAGGCATCAAGAAGCTTCCGGGTGCTGAAAAGAGATTGAATGATAGAAGATAAGTGCAGCATAGAATAGATAAATCAAGATAAAAAGAAGAGGGTGTGTCAAAAGTCCAAGATACACCCTCTTTTTTGTTTCTTCATCGTTTTTCTTCATCGGATTACGCTGAGTTAACGGAACATTCTTGCTTCACGGATTACGCACGGAATTTAAACGGATTTGGCCTTACGGCCATTGGGCAAGCGCATTCGCATTCCAGCTTTAGGGGGTATCGCCACGACCGCCAGGTCGAGTTTCCGTTTAAAATCCGTGAGTAATCCGAGGAAGGCGGCTAAGGTTCCGTTTATTCCGCGTAATCCGATGAATAATGACACACCCTCTTTTTTATTGGTTATTCCGCAGCAAGCAAAAAAGAAATCCGCTTTCACGGCATGAAAGTCGTGGAAGCGGATTTTTTATGTTTTATATTCAGAACATTACTGAATCATTTGTAATCTTACTGAATCATCTGTAATCTTACTGAATCATCTTCTTGCCAGCCTTGATCACTACACCCTTGTAGCCCTTGCCAACCTTCTGACCTGCGAGGTTGAAGATAGGAGCATTGTCAGCAGCAGATGTTGTGATGTTGTTGATGCCGGTAGAAGTGCCAGCAGTAACTTTCTGGGTAGGGAGAATCTCTGGAGTACCCTTGAAGATAGCGCCATAGAGACCAGTTGCGGTGTAAGTTTCACCCTCTGTGAGTTCTGCAACGCCGCCCACCTTGTTGAACTTGTCGTAAATCATAATCTTCTGCTCGCCGTCGTTAGCGTAGTAGTTGAACTTGCCAGCCTGGTATTCTTCCTTGCTGAATGTGAAGTTCTTGATGGTAACGAGGTCGTTCAAGTACTTGTTGGCGATGAGGTCGGCGATGGTAGCCTCGATAGGCTGAGCAGCTTCTTCGCTCTCGGTAACGGTGATGCTCTCATCGTCTGTACCTGCATTGGCTGTGAGGTAAGGAACGTCATAGTTGTACTTCAAATCTACCTTTACCTTACCTGTAAGGATGCTGTTCACTGGCATGTTGAAGCCCAGGGTACGAAGCTCAATGGCTGTATCGCCCTCGCGAACATAAGTATTGATGGTTCCCTTGTACTCGTTAACGAAAGTAACCTTAGCGTTGGTAAGAGTAAGGTTGAGGTTCTTGGTATCCTCTTTGTAGTTAGCCAAGAGATCCTTCACGCTTGCCACGTCGGTGTAGGTGATTACTACTGGTGGCTCTGGAGTAGTGCCGCCATTGTCGAGAGTAACGGTCATGGTCTTAATCTGAGTATTACCAGCGATGCTGTAAACCACCTTGTTGGCAGAACCAGTCCAATTACCCTTAGTGTCGAGGGTACCGTTATCTACTTTGTTGTTTGCATTCCATTTCTTCTGCGCAATCTCAATCTTAGAGATCTGCTTTCCTTCTGGAGCCTGTACGGTGAGAGTTCCTGAGTACATTCTCAAACGTGCAGAGCTGGTCCAGATTCTGTTGGCGTTGGTAATTCCTTCTTCCTTTGCAGAAACAGTAACTGCGATGCCATCTACTGTGCAAGTGGTAGCCTCGTTGAAATCTCCTTCGTTAGATTCCATAGATGAAACACCTGGCAGACCTGGGAACAAAGTCTTGTAGTCATTGTCGAAGTCAAATGTGGTTTGTGCGAACCCCACGCTCGCTACGAGCGCGAAAACCAGTGTTAATGAATAGCGTAGTAACTTTTTCATAAGCTAATTTTTTAATTGTTAATAATGTTATAGAATGATTTCTTAGTCATTTCTGCTGCAAAGATACAAAAAAAAGCGATAGGGTCAACAAATAATGTGTTAAATTTCAATTAAATCTCTCTAATCTATGGATTGTTTTGCCGCTATACCCTCCACTCAAAATTGAACTTTTGATTTTTTTCTCAGGAACCTTTCCGTTCTTGATAGCTTCGATAGAGTCATGGACGGCTTTGCGGATAGCTTTTGCGTATTCACCTTTGGCTACAGCCTTTGGTGCATTCATTCCTAGCATCATGTTATACCTCCTATTTTTATAATTGTTTATATTATATTGCAAAGTTACGCTTTTTCTTTGAAACTGCCAAGGATTTCGGGATTTTATTTAAAAAAGTTATTTTTGGACGCGACCCAGTCGCCATGTAAGGGCGCCTTAATGATTGCCATTATAACCAGGGCTTATGGTGCCTAAAAGGGTGTTCAGTATTCAGTATTCAGTTTTTTTCGCGATAGTTACCCTTTCTGTGGTTACAAATTATAAGTAATTATTATATATTAATATATATATATAATATACTATCTATAGAGCGGATGGAAACAACAGCGAAAAAAACTGAATACTGAATACTGAATAAGTTTCCCGTAACCGGCTATTACTTTTGTAATATACTGATTTATATGGTAAAACATAGTTTTCGACACCGCAAAAACATAGAGATGCGCCCCATAGGAAATAGAGTCCGTTTTTTAACGAAGTTTCAAATCGTAAGTGTTTTGCTGAAAATCGCTCCTTATCACATGCCTAAATTTGTCGGATACCCAAAATCTTCGTATCTTTGCACCGGCAATCGAAAGAATAGCCTTTTGTGCCTCAGGGCGGTCATCATAGAAGACCGCAGCTGGTCTTAAATGATGGCAGGCGCCGGTCATCAATGAAGACCAGAAAAAGCACAGGAAACGGGCTTTCTGGGTAGTTGTGATTTACAAGAACTCATTAAACACAAAACGAGTATGATTAACTACAGCATCGTAATGCGCAGCGTGAACGCAAACCTCTTGGAGATCAACCAGGCAAAGTCACACTAGCTCCCGCATGATGCGATGAAGTATTAAAAAAGAGGGTGTGTCATGAAGTACAAGACACACCCTTTTTTTCTTATGCTGTTATTTCGATGACTTGAATCCCCAGAGGTTCTTGATGGCCTCCACATCCTGGGTTTCTACCTTCTTCTCGATATCATCTGGCAGATTGCAGAAGAAGTCGATGCCGGTCTTGTCTTCCAGCGTCTTGATGTTTACCACGTAGTTGCCCAGCAGGTCGCTCTTGTCGAACGCCTTGTTCTCGTGCAGGAACCAGTAGCCGAAGGCACTGTAGCTATACTGCTTGGTCTTCTGGTTATACTCCTTCTTCAGCACGGCAACGAAGAAATACTTTGGCACAGGGATGTAGCCAGGCTTCTTCACGTCGCTCGATGCACCCTGCTTCTTCCATCCCAGGATGTTGCTCTCGCTGCCCACCGGGTCGATGGTACCGCCCTTCACGATGAAGAGGGTATCGGTGTCAATCTTCGGAGCCAGCTTGCGCAGCTCATCCTCCATCTTATACCAGGTGCCACGCTGGTTGAAGTTGCTGTACTGTGGCTGCATATTGGTCATGAAGAAAGTCTGCTTCTGCTGGGTAAGGTTCAGCTTGCGGTCGGCAGAAGGACAGATATGACCGTGGTCGAATCCCTGCTTGGTTGGGGTAGGGTCTTCGGTGAAATCGGTGATGCCCCACTGTTCCTGCAGGTCGGTATCCCATGGATACTGGCGCTCGCCCTGAGCAGGTTTCCATCTATCTACGTTAGATGCCGTGTTTCCGGTGTGGAAGGTATAGCAACTCCATCGCTGGCTCTTCATGTCGTCGTCCCATTCGGTAGAGAAGTTCACCATGCCCGTGGTGTTATCCATGTGCACGATGGCGTAGCTGCTGCCGTTGTTCTTGAGCTTCGGGAACTCCAGACCGTTGATGGCGTTCTTCACCACGGCAGGCATATTGGCTGTAGCCACATTCTTGTTGGAATTGGTCTTATCGGTTGATTCTCCGGTGCCGCCCCCGGTATTGTCACCCTTGTTTTCCTGGTCAGGGAATCTGAACTGCAGTGAGTCGTCGGTGCCGCAGGCAGAGAACGTCATGGCTGTCAAAAGCGTGAGGATGAGTAGTTTGGTATATTTCATAATTCTCGTAATTCTTGTTAATGTTTTAACTTATAAAAGAAAAAAAGTGCATTCCGACGTATATGCAACTACGACGGAACACACTTCCTATCTTTCGCTGATAATATATCTTTAATTAAAAAGGTATATTACTTCTTCAACTTGCCGTAACGGTTCATGAAGCGGTCAACGCGACCAGCAGTATCAACGAGCTTGCTCTTACCTGTGTAGAATGGGTGAGATGTGCTAGAGATTTCAATCTTAACTACTGGATAAGTCTCGCCCTCGAACTCTACAGTGTCGTTAGTCTTGCATGTTGACTGAGTGAGGAACATATCGCCGTTAGACATATCCTTAAATACTACAGGACGATAGTTCTCTGGATGAATACCTTTTTTCATTTTTTCTTTTATTTATTATTTGATGATTAAAAAATAGACGTCATGGGGAAGCTTTCGCCTCATTTCATGTCCCTCATCGGGGCATGCCCATTATAGCCTGTTAACAATTTCAGGGTGCAAAGTTACGCTTTTTTCCTGAAACCACCAAATTTTTCCTCTTCTTTTTAAGAAATATTTGAGAATTAGGTGGTTGAACCCTTGTTTGGCTATTATTTAGAGCTGTTTTAAATCGAAGTAAAGCAGTCGGGTATCTGCGCCTTCATCTTCTTTCGACAAAGGCATGAAGCCTTGGTTGTAGTAGAAGGGTAATGCGCTGGCATAAGCGTCTACTGTAACAAATCTGCATCCAGCTTTGTTGTCTTGTTGGTATGAGGCAATAATCATGTTGATGATCATGGAACCGATTCCTTCTCCTCGATAGTTGAGACTTGTTGCCAAGCGGCAGATTTTGATGGCAGGGTAACTTTTAAACATTTTCCCTTGTGCAAAAAACTTCTTTCTAAATCGATTGTATGAAGAGTTGCTTGGAAAATCGGTTAATGAAATCCTATCATGGGCAAGACTGAAGTAACCAATGACTTCTCCTGTAGTTTTATCTTCTAGAATGTAGCTTGTGGAGAGTCGTGATTTATAATACAAGGGTGCGTCATTTTTGATGAAGTCGTTCAAGTCCTCATCTCCGCAATCAAAACACTTGATGTCATCATGCTCATCAAGTCTTCTGTATATGATGTTGTTTTTGTCTAATGCCATTTTTTAGAAACTGCAATTTACGCCTTTACCACGAAGAAATTCGTAGTCGCGCATGATTTGTTCTTTTCTTTCTTGAGAAACTGGGGTTGGATTTAGCATCCTCATTTCAAATTTACGAGCCTCTTCTCCATAGAGGATTGGAGTCTCTTTTATTGGTCTTGCCATATTTATTCCTCCTTAATTTTATGATTAATATTTTTAATTTACTAATTAGAATCTTGTCATTTTAACTCAAATTCATTTCACGCAAAAAGGCTTTCATTTTTTTGATGTATTCTGGATCCATTTTTGTCTGCCCTGGATGAGCTTCCACCCATTCAGCTCTTTCGATGAATTTTCTTGCTTCCTCGCCGTGAAGCGTAGGAATGACTCTGATTGGTGTTGCCATAATTTTATCTGTTTATGAGTTTATTTTATAATTCTGCTGCAAAGATAAGAATCTTTTCTGAATTACGCAAGGAATGGGGGATAAATATTTGATATTTAACAATATGGATGAGAAAAAATCCCCATCGCCTCTGTTTGTGCAGAGGACGATGGGGATCAGTGTTTTTTCTAATACACAATATCTGCTTCAGAATTTACTTGATAATGGCTGTGCTGCCCAATAAGAATGTGAAGTCGTCGATGAGAACGGCTGCACCTGGCTTCTTGGCATTCATGATAACGATGCTGTAGGTGCCATCTTTCTCTATGGTCATTTCCTGCTCTACCAAAGTCCACTCTGTGTTGGTTACATTCACATACTGCTTGGTATAATTGTAGTTCTGTGAATCTACGGTGCCATCATTAACGGCTACATGACCTGGGCATACGGATGCACCTGTGGCTGTGGCTGCCTTGGCGTAGAACTTGATAGTATATTTACCTGCCTTCAGACTCATCGCCTTGTAGCCGAGACGCTTGTTGGCGCTGTTAGTTCCAGCTACCTGCACTGAGTACTTGCCGCTGTGGGCATCCTCGCTCTTGGTGAGGCTTGCGTTGCCGGCAGAGTTGGTGTTCCAGTTGGTTGGCTTGCTGTCTGTCCAGTTCTCGAAGCCGCCATTCTCGCCTGTTGCTACCTCGCCTGGGTTTGGCTTTGGTTCAGGGTCTGGAGTTACTGTGCCGCCGCCTTCGCCGCTGGTCTTGCCGTTCACGGAGATGAGCTTACCGCCCTGGTTGGTCTCTGGAGTGTTGCCCATGTAGTTGATGAGCTTGGCGCAAACCACGATCTCATCGCCTTCCTTCAGCGTCATATCGCCTTCCTTCCACTTCTCGCCACCGAAGTAGTAGATGCGGAAGATGTAGAACTGGGTGCTGTTGGCATCATCGGCAATATAGAATGATCCGTTGCCGAAGGATGCTGAGAACTGCTCCTTGATGCTCTGTACCTTACCCTTGATGTAGAACTCCTTGTCTGATACGGCGCCCGATGCCAGGGCTGCGGTGTACTTCTGCGCTGCCACACTGTTGAATGGGTTGGCTGCAGAACCATCGCCCTTTGCCGTGCCAGTGACATCGCCACTGCCTGAGCCACCGGCTGTCTTGCCGTTCAGGGAAACCAGATAGGTCTTGTTGGCCACGGTCTCTGGGGTGTTGCCCATGTAGTTCATCACCTTGGCGCAAACTACCACCTCGTCGCCTTCCTTCAGCTCAGGGTCGCTGGCAGTCCACTTCTTGTTGCCCAGATAGAGGGAACGGAAGATGTAGAACTTCTCGCTGGTCTCGTCATCGGCGATGTAGAACGAACCGTTGCCGAAGCTGGTAGAGAACTGCTCCTTGATGCTCACTACCTTTCCCTTGATATAGACCTCCTTGTCAGACTCCACGCCTGCCTCCAGGGTCTTGCAATAGTTGATAGCTGCAATGCTGTTGAATGGGTCGGCAGCAGTACCTGTACCCTTTGGCTCGCCCTGAGTGGTGCCACCGGCTTCAGGCTTGGTAGGCAGTGTGTATGGTTCTGGCACATCCTCGCAGCTGCTGAATGTGAAGGCAGCCATTGCCGCCATCAAAACTGAAAATATATACTTTTTCATATTGTTGTCTTTTTTATTGATGTTACTATATATAATAATGTATAGAAGTGATTTCTGTTAATCTATCACGAAGTTCTTGACTTCCCATGTTGGGGCCGCTGATGTGGAACTGCTATAGAGGAAACCGATGTATATGGTCTTGCCACAATACTTGGTTAAATCGGCAGTAGAGGTAACGAAATCCCAACCATTCTTTGTTGGATAACCCGCAACTTTCAAATCAGTCCATGTCTTTCCGTCAGTAGAAATCTGAACCTTGCATTCCTTGGTCATGTCGGAAGAGAAATTGATGGCCTGGTCGAACTTGAGGGTGGCACTCTTGACGGATGAGAGGTTGATGGCAGGTGACTTGAGTCGTGACTGGAGTTCAACGTTGGTACCGTTCACATAGCCTGAAGCCTTCATGCCGTATGCAGCCGAAGCCCATTTCCAGGCATAGCTTACGCCTTCTGCAAGTTTGATGTTTTCTGTAGTGAATTCACCCTGGCTTTCATTGAAAGCCTCCTTGAAGATGGAGAGCACAGAAGGAGAAAGGTCGTCGGTGTTGCGGATGATGATCTGCCATACATTATTATATCTTGTAAAGATACCCGTGATGTCGTAGGCTCCGTCTGGCAGGATGGCATTGGCAAAGCGGGCATAGCCCGATGTTCTCACTACCACGGTGTTGCTGCTGATCCATTGACCGGTAACGGCATCCTTCAGACTCTGGTTGGTAGTCTCATCGTTGGCTGCCCATACGTTTTTGCCGTTGGCGCTGTTGAACTTCACTTTCCTGATGGTCATCAGTTTGCCTGCATTCTCTTCCAGATAGTTGGCATCGGCAGCCTTGCTCAGGTCGAACTCTTCTGCCTCTACGTTGCTGGCATCTGCCTCGTCAAGAAGCTTGAAGTGCTTCTGCCAGACAGTTCGGTCCATCTTTCCCACGGATGTGGTTCCCTTCTTCAGGTTGGTGTAGATGCCGCCTATCTGTGCCTGCTTGCCGTAACCGCCGATGTAGAGGCCGTTGAGGTCGATGAGAATCTCCTGACCTACTGGCAGATAGCCGTACAATCCGCCGCCGTTGATATCAACGAGGATAGCACCTGTGGCATCCTGCAGCGCCACCTGCTGATAGAGGTTGCCGCTGATGTCATTGCCCGTGATGTAACCCTTGATCATCATCGGCTTGTCGATGAGCTTGTATCCGCCACCGGTGATGGTGGTCTTGTAGTCGCTCTTGAGCTGTGCAATGGTAACCACGTTCTTCTCTCTGAGCAGGTTGTTGCCGTAAGGAGGAGCAGGGATGGTCTCTACCATCTCCGGGTCGGCATAACTGTCGCCCATGCATGATGCCAGCATCATTCCCGCCATCGCCATCATGGCCATTGCTATGAATTTTATCTTTTTCATTGTCGTGTCGTTTTAGAATCTATTTTATGTCATTCTAGAATCGATGATACATCGTTTTAGAATCGGTAGCCAATCTGGAACATGCCGTTGGTGCCGAATGCGTAATACTTCTTTGGATTCTTTGAGAACTGATAAACGCGTACATTGTTCACCTCGCCGCCTGTGGTGAGGGTGTAGCCCGAACGTGAGTTCTGCTCATATCCGCCCGTTACCAGCTTCTGGTTGTTCAGCAGGTTGGTAATCATCAGGTTGAAGTTGAGCGAACCCTTCTTCAATCGGATGCTCTTGCCGATGCTCATGTCAACCATCCATCCTCCGTGACCCTTCGCCTGTGCCACAGCCTCAGGCAGCCAGCTGTTTCCATCTTCTGTAACCACAGATGGGAAGATCTCCGGATACTTCTGGTGGGCACTCTGGCGGTTCTTGAGCACTTTCTCGTAGCGATAGCTTGGAGAATAGGAGAGGTAGATGCGGTCGTAGTAGTTGGCATTCAGATTCACGAACCATCCGTTGGTATGGAGGTCGAGACCGATGCTTCCCACGGTGAGCGGCGTACCGCTCTCACGCATATCTATCACGTATGCCTTGTCGGTATATACCTCGGCACTCTTTGAGAGCATGTAGTTGGCAGTGACGTTGTTGATGTTCTTAGCCTCGCTGATGGTGCCCAGGGTCTTGAAGTCGAGCCATGAAGTGAGCTTGAACTTCAAGCCAGCCTCCAGGCCGTAGTATTCCTTCTTCAATCCCGTCATGCTCACGTAGGTGAACGAGTTCTCGTCGTCGTTGTAGAAGTTCTGCCACTCGGTTACATTCTCCATTCGGCTGTAGTAACCGCTCAGGTTGGCATGCATCCATGCGTTCTGATACTGGTAGCTTACCTCTGAGCTGAAGATGCGCTCGTTCTTGAGGTTGGTAACGAAATCGTTGTTGATTTCAGGGGCGATGAAGGCGGTGTTTGCCATAGGCGCACGCCACTCGTAGCCGGCTCCGATGCGGAAGGCATGACCGCGGCCTGCATCATAGTTCACGCTCAGCTTGCCACCGCCGTCGAGGAAGTGGGCTGTGCCGCTGTTGCCAAAGCTGTTGTCGGCAGCCATACCGTTGCGCATGTATCCCTTGCGCTTCATGCCGGTGTAGCCGATGCGGCCGCTCACCATGGCTTCGAAGCGTGAAATCTGGGTCTTGTAGGTGCTCCAGGCGCCTGCCTTCTGCACGTCGATGCGGTAGTCATAGCCGAACTTGTCGCCCTCGTACACCAGTTTGCCGGTATTGTTAGGTCCGGCGGTGTTCAGGTCGTACTGCACGCGTGGGTCGGAGATGGAGTATTCGCCGATGGCGTAGGAGTTGATGTTGTGGAAGATTTTTCCTCCCAGCATATCCTCCATGGTCTGGTAATGGCGGTTCTGGTTTACGCCGAGCATGAAGCCCGATGTCAGGCTCGACTTGTTGGTGAGCTTGGTGTTGAGGGTTGAGGAGAGCACGAGGTTGAGGTTGTCGTTGTGCTTAGCCTGCAAGTAGTACATGGTCTCCTGTCCGTTCTTGGCAGCCTGCTGGTTGGAGTAGTAGAGGCGGTCCCAGTCTATCTGGCGGTTCTGCTTGCTAGCCTGCCAGTAGTTCACGGCGTTGTTCCAGCTATCCCAGTTGTAGATGTTGTTTCCGTTCTGGAAGTCGCCCCACACGTAGTAGTTGGCAGATGGCATGTTCTTCCAGTAGTCTGGCTGCGGATTCTCTGCGTTGTTGTAGTTGAGCTTGGTGCTCTTGTACATGGAGTATTTTCCGAAGAGTGAAGTGGTGAGCTTCATGCCTTCGTT
Organism: Segatella copri; assembly: GCF_051861805.1. Taxonomy (GTDB): domain Bacteria; phylum Bacteroidota; class Bacteroidia; order Bacteroidales; family Bacteroidaceae; genus Prevotella; species Prevotella copri_M. Next base: position 1,926,212 of record NZ_CP146520.1, read on the forward strand.
GATGTCCCAGTCCCATGTAGCGATGGCAGAAGGGGCGAAGTCGTTCACTACTCTCGAGTTACGCTTGTGTCCGTTCTGGTATCCCCAGTATGGGTTGTAGTAGTAGTCGTTGGCAAGCCAGTAGGCCTCGTCGGTAGAAGCTCCCTGGGTGCTTCGCTCGGTAGGGTTTCCCCAGGTGGAGAGGCTCAGGGAATGGCCGTTCATCCACTTCTTCTGCACGCCGAAGAAATAGGAGAGGGCGTTGTAGTAGGTGCCCTCCACGTATCCGCGGTTGGCCCATCGGTAGGTGAGTCCGGCTGTGATGGCCCATCCCTTGGCGTTGAATCCGCTGGAGTAGGTGTAGAGTCCGCGCAGGGTGTAGTTGCGGTTGGCAGCAGCCACGCTGGCATACTGGCCTTCCTGCATGCTTCCGGCACGGAAATCATAGTTGTTGGAACCCGCCATTCCGGTCATGGAATAGCCGTTGGCCTCGAACGGCAGCGCGAAATCCACGTTGCGTGAGAATCGGTTCAATCCTCCGATGTTGGAGAATCTGAACTGTCCGGTCTCCATATCGTTCATTGCCGCACCATTGATATACACGTCGTTATATTTCTGGTTGAAGGCACGATAGCGGAATCTTACAGGCGAGAAGAGGTAACCTGCATCCTTGGCATATACGTTGGATGAAGAGTTGAGGATGGTGACATTGGATGACATGTCATCGTCCTCGCCCAACTGTGCCTCGGAGAAGGTGAAGGCATTCTCGTCGAGGGAGCCAGCCATCAGACTGTTGTCGAAGCTGCGGTCATTCTGGAGTTTGACCTGCATCTTATTCTTTGCCTTGACCGTTGCGGATATGAATCCGATATAACTGATTCTGAGATTTGTTCCAGGCTTTACATCGATGATGAAATTGCCTTCCATATCGGTAACTGTGCTCTGAGTGGCTCCGTTGCCGACTGCCTGGATATTGGCTCCGATGATAGGAGTGCCATCCTTGTCGACCACTACGCCCTTGATGCTCTTGTTCTGCTGCACGCTGAGCATGTCGGCATGAGCGGCCTTGGCTCCGTTATCTGGAGCGGCTGTCATCGCCTGCGCTGCCATGGCCTGCATGGAATTGAGGGCCAGAGCGCTGGAGCAGAGTGCGAACGTCGCTAATTTTATTTTCTTTTGCATAGTCTGTATAAGTTAATAATAAAATGTACAAGTGCAAAGTAACACATTTTTTTTGAATATAGAAAGACATTTTAGTTAAAAATTTGCTAAAAATGAATTTTTCTCCATTTTTGCAGCGTTTTTTGCGATATTTATGCTATCTTTGCGGTTATAAAAGATTAAATACATGTAAAACGAGAAAGAATAACGAATAAAGGATTATGAGAAGACAAGTATGGTTTTTGGCTGCCCTGCTGATGATTATTGGCTTGGGTGCTTCCGCTCAGAAGAAAAAGACGGCTGCAGCCGGAGGGAAACAGTTTCAGGTGTATGCAGTGGGTTTTTATAATCAGGAGAATCTTTTCGATACTTGCCACGATGCGGGTAAGAAGGACTATGAGTATCTGCCTGCCAAGGGCTGGAACGGAATGAAATATACGAGTAAGCTGAAGAACATGTCGCGTGCCCTGGCTGATATGGGTACGGATGTGCTCCCTAACGTGGGCTGTGCCTTCATCGGTCTTGCCGAGGTGGAGAATGCCAATGTGCTGAAGGATCTTACGGCTCAGCCTCCGCTGAAGGCGCGCAACATGCAGTTCTGCCACATCGAGGGTCCGGATAAGCGCGGCATCGACTGTGCGCTGCTCTACAACCCTGCGCTCTTCAGGGTGAAGAACGTGAAGCTGGTGCCTTACGTGCAGGAACTGGCGAAGGATTCTGCCTTCAAGACCCGTGGTTTCCTGACGGTGCGTGGCGAGATGGCGGGCGAAGACGTGGCTGTGATTGTGTGCCACTGGCCAAGCCGTTTCTCGGGTTCGTTCTATCGTGAGAGCGGTGCGCGCCAGACCAAGGTGGTGAAGGACAGTCTGCTCAGAGTGAATCCGGATATGAAGGTTTTCGTGATGGGTGATATGAACGATGACCCTACGGATAAGAGTATGCATGAGGTGCTCCGTGCGAAGCCTGAGATTTCGCAGGTGGGCGAGGGCGACATGTATAATCCTTGGTATAATATTCTGGCAAAGGAGGGCAAGGGTACCTTGTTCTACAATGGCAGCTGGAACCTCTTCGACCAGATTGTGATGACTCCTAACCTGCTGAACAAGGATGCGAAGAAGAAGGACTATTCGAGCCTGAAGTTCTGGAAGAACCACGTGTTCCGCAGAGACTACCTCATCCAGCAGGAGGGCCAGTATAAGGGTTCGCCTCTGAGAACCAAGGCTGGTGGCAGATGGCTCAATGGCTACAGCGACCACCTGCCAGTGGTATTGTATCTGGTGAAGGAAAAGAAATGATTTAGTTGATAGTTAAGAGTTGATAGTTAATAGTTTATAGGACTTTGTTAAGTTCTAAAATCTATAGCTAAGCTAATCATAAAGTTCAAAGTTCAAAGTTTAATGGTTGAGAATCATCCTTTTGAGCCTTGGTTGCCGGGCAATGCCAAGTTGCTGATGCTCGGCACGTTTCCACCTTCGGAGAAGCGATGGTGCATGCCTTGGTATTATCCTAACTTTCAGAATGATATGTGGCGAATCTTCGGCATCATTTACTTCGCGGATAAGCTGCACTTTGTGGATGTGGAGAACAAGACGTATCGCCTGGATGCCATCAAGGAGTTCCTGAAGGAGAAGGGCGTGGCGATATATGATACTGCCCAGCAGGTGATCCGTACCAAGAACACGGCATCGGATAAGGACCTGCAGATTGTGCAGCCTTCTGACTTGGATGGCATGCTGAGGCAGCTGCCCGAATGTAGGGCGGTGCTGACTGCCGGTCAGCTAGCCACCAAAATCTTTTCTGAACATTTCGGAATCAAGGAAAAACCGGAAATGGGAGGATTCGTGGAGTTTGAGTTTGAAGACCAGGAAGGAGCATCTGCTGGTTCTTCTTCGGGTTCATCTTCCCGCAAGCTTCGTCTCTATCGCATGCCATCGAGTTCGAGGGCGTATCCGATGGCGGTGGAGAAGAAGGCAGAGTACTATCGCAAGATGCTTGAGGAAATCTTATAGGAATAATTTGTGGAACTCTTATAGGAATAAGATGTTTAAGGAAATTTTATAGTAAAAAACTGAACTTTCGCATGTGGTTCAAGAACGGGCTGAAGGCCCAAAAGCTCCTAGCCCAGGGCAGCGCCCTGGGTATGATGGCAATCAGCAAGACGCCCTGTAAGGGCAAAAGCCTTATGTTTTGCCTGGAGTTTTAAAGCTTTTGCCCTTTCAGGGCGACAGGTTTGCGTCCGTAATAACCCAGGGCGATGCCCTGGGCTAGGGGCTTCTGCCCTTTCAGGGCGTGTGGAGCTTACATGCGAAACTTGAGTTATAGTAAAATATATCTTATAGAAAAATAGAATAAATGGAAAATCTAGATAAAGTAACTGTGATTGGTATTGCCGGCGGAACGGGCTCTGGCAAGACCACGGTGGTGAAGCGACTGGTAGAGGCTTTGCCGCCTCATTTCGTGGCTGTGGTGCCATTGGATTCCTATTACAATGATACCTCGGAGATGACCGAGGAGGAGCGTCATCAGATCAACTTCGATCATCCTGATGCTTTCGACTGGAAACTGCTGCACGAGCAGTTGGCGGATCTGAGAGCGGGCCATGCCATCGAGCAGCCTACCTATAGCTACATCAAATGCAACCGTGAGAAGGAAACGGTGCATGTGGATCCGAAGCCTGTGGTTATCATCGAGGGTATCATGACGCTGGTAGACAAACGCTTGCGCGACCTGATGGATCTGAAGGTTTTCGTGGATACGGATGCCGATGAGCGCCTGATCCGCAATATCCAGCGTGATACCATCGACCGTGGAAGAACGGTTTCGATGGTGGTAGACCGCTATCTCAAGGTGCTCAAGCCTATGCACGAGCAGTTTATCGAGCCAACCAAGCGCTATGCCGACATCATCATCCCGCAAGGCGGCGAGAATGCCACCGGCATCGGTATTCTATGTAAATATGTAGAGGGCCTGGTGGATTAATCGTAGAAGAGGGTGTGTCAAAAGTCCAAGACACACCCTCTTTTTTGTTTCTTCATCGTTTTTCTTCATCGGATTACGCTGAGTTAACGGAACATTCTTGCTTCACGGATTACGCACGGAATTTAAACGGATTTGGCCTTACGGCCATTGGGCTAGCGCCGTATATAGGCTGGCTTGCGATTGCACAGTAATGGCAGACTTTTTCCAGCTATGGGGGTATCGCCACGACCGCCAGGTCGAGTTTCCGTTTAAAATCCGTGAGTAATCCGAGGAAGGCGGTTAAGGTTCCGTTTATTCTGCGTAATCCGATGAATAATGACACACCCTCTTTCTTCTTTTATTTCTCTTCAATGAATGTGGCATCCTCGAAAACCTTATCAGAAGAGGAGGCGGTGGTCTTGATTTCCTGCATCTTCTTCCATTTTCTGCGGTTGTTGGAAACCTTGAAGGCATTCATGGCTTCTACCACTCCATATACCAGCATCGCCCATCCTATGACCAGAAGTGGGGCAGAGGCGATGGAGCTAGGACGGAAGAGGGCAAGGAGACCGAGCAGGAGGAGTGCCGTAGGCATCAGCCAATACACGATTCCCACTCTTCCCATCTTGGCAGCTGCCACCAGATTCGCCATCTGACTGAGCGCTCCCATTATCAGCAATGCCGAAAGGATGAACATCAGCCAGGAGATAAATACGTTTGGCATCAGCGCCAGGATCAGTCCCAGAATCAGCGAACCCATTCCCACCAGCGGGAAGTTGGGACGCATGCCCACGATGTGGTTACCCTGGGCATCATATAGATACTGTCCCTTCATCTTCTCGGAATTTCGCTTGGCACTCAGGTAGGTGAGCAGCGAGATGACACCCGAGAGGAAAAACAGTATGCCGATGGCTATGGTAATCCAGGTTACGGTCTGCTCGCGGTATTGAATGAGCAGTCCGCCCACGATGATAGCGCAAACGGCGCGGAATAATGAACTATGTATCACTTTCATTTTTTTGTTAATATTTTATTCGTTTGCAATCTTATTTTCTTCCTTTTGTCATATCCGTCATCTTATATCTCGTTTCAGGATATATTTCCTACTGCAAAAATACAAAAGAAATTTCATATAACCCGTGTTTTCTACACCTTTTATATCTTATTTAACGCAATTTATTCCTTATTCTCAATAAATATCAGTAATTTTGTAAGCAAAAACAAAATATGACAACATTATATCTGGTGCGTCACGGAGAGACCGTTGACAATGCCGCACAAATTATGCAGGGACAAACGCCTGGCAGACTGAATGAAAGGGGTATTGAGCAGGCTGAGGAAGTAGCCCGGAAGATGGCAAACGACCACATCGATGTCTTCGTTTCGAGCGACCTTTACCGCAGCATGCAGACCTGTGCCATCATCGCCCGTCCTCATCTGGAATGTGAACCTGCAGGCTCTCGCCATGTTTTGTCTGAAGACGAAATTCTTCAGCATATCGTGACGACTCCTCTGATTCGTGAGCGTGACTGGGGAGATTTCACGGGTAAATTCATCCCTTCGCTTCCCAAGGACCCGAAGGATTGGCCTGATAACATCGAGGGATTGGAAAAGATGAAGTCGAGAGCCCAGAACTTCCTTACCTGGCTCAAGGTGGCGTATCCCGATAAGACGATTCTTGCCGTGGGACATGGCATCATCAACAAGGCGATTCAGAGTGTTTACTACAAGCGCCCGATGAACCAGATAGAAAAAATGGCGAATGCAGAAGTGAGAGTTCTGATTCTTTAAATAACAAAATACATGAATAAAATTGCTCTTATTACTGGCGCAACCAGCGGAATAGGCGAGGCTTGCGCACGTCGCTTTGCTCAAGGCGGCTACAATCTGATTCTTACGGGTAGAAACACCGGTAAGTTGGAAATCTTGAAGAAACAGTTGGAAGGTACTGGCATCCAGGTGCTGGCACTTGCCTTCGATGTGCGCAACCGTGATGCTGCCAAGAAGGCGGTGGATTACATTCCGCTGGATTGGCGAAAGATTGATGTACTCATCAACAATGCCGGATTGGCTCGTGGTCTGGAACCTGAGTATGAGGGAGATTTTGATGATTGGGATCAGATGATTGATACCAATATCAAGGGCCTTCTCACCATGACCCGTCTCATCGTGCCGGGGATGGTGAGAAGAAACCATGGTCATGTCATCAACATCGGTAGTGTGGCTGGCGATGCTGCCTATGCGGGTGGCAACGTGTATTGTGCTACCAAGGCGGCTGTGAAGGCCATCTCTGATGGACTGCGTATTGACGTGGCTCACACCAAGGTGCGTGTTACCAACGTGAAGCCGGGATTGGTGGAGACCAACTTCTCTAACGTGCGTTTCCATGGCGATGCCCGCCGTGCCGACAATGTGTATCGTGGCATCGAACCATTGAATGGTGATGATGTGGCAGACGTAGCCTTCTATGCTGCCAGTGCCCCAGAGCATGTGCAGATAGCCGAAGTTCTGGTTTTGGCTACGCATCAGGCCAACGGAACCGTGATACACAGAGACTAGTTTATAGTTTATAGTTGATAGTTGATAGGCAATCTTGCTATCAACTATCAACTATAAACTTTTAACTATATAATACTATGCAATAATGTGGCAGAGGCGATTGACATCCGATTCGAACGTATCGCGGTTGATCGCCTTTGCTCTCATGCCCGACTTGTAGTTGTAGATGGTCTGGGTGGAGTAATGCAGCAGGGTGGCTATTTCCTGACTGTCGGTTACGCCTAGTCGCATCAAGGCATAGATGCGGATTTCCGTGGTCAGCGTGTGGGTAGTTGGCGCCTCCAGCTGGCTTTCTGGCAGCAGGAGCTTGTTCAACTCCGTAACGAAACCTGGATACAGTTCCATGAACGCCTTGTCGAAACGGTTGTAGAACATCTGTGTCTCTTCCTCTTCCAACTTGTGGGTGTTGAGACTCTTCAGCAGGTCGGCAGCCTGGTTTGCCTTGATTTTTCGGCTTACCAGTTTGCGATAATCAGCGAGCTTACTGATGTATGCAGCGCTGATGTCCATAAAGAGGCGCAAGTATGTTTCGCGCTTGATGTTGGTTTCTATGAGCTGCTGGTTCAGTTCGGTGAGCTGATTGTTCATCTCTGAAAGCTGGCCGTTCATCTCTATCTGTTTCTTGTTCTGCTCTTCAATCTTCTGCTTGTTTTTCTTCAGTTTGTTCTTCTGCCTGTTGTTCACGAAGGCAAGGATGATGATGATGATCAGTGCTGCGCTTACGGTGATGAAGCCCGTAAGGATGCGGGCACGTGAACGCTCGGCAGCCTGCTGGTTGGCAGCTGCGATGACTGGCAGGATGTTTGAAATCTCCATCATGCGCAGTCGGTTGTTGAAGAACTGGGCATCTTCCATGGTGTGCTGGATGTATTTAGCCGCTCTCTTGCTGTTGTTTTCATCCTTTTTAAAGAGGAAGTAGGCAAGTTTCTGCAGGGCTACCGTTTCCTTGAGCTGGCATAGGCCGTCGCTCACGGATGCTTCCACGAGATATTCCTCGTATAGATCGAAGTTGCCTGTAAGCTTGTAATATCTGGCGACAGCGTATGCCGACATGGCATGGATGCGTGATTTGGCTGGAGACATTTTCAGTGCCTTCTGGTAATGGTTGAGTCCTTCCTTACTGGTAGGATTGTCGAGATAGATGTATTCGCCCATGAGATAATGATAGTACGCACTATGTTTGTCCTCTTCGTTAAAATTCAGAATCAGGAGGTTCATGTAATGCTTCTTCTGGCTGCGGAATTCCTCGGCGTAATTAGATCCCTTGGCGTAGGATTCCAAGTAATTATACAACCAGGCATACGTGAAGTAGTAGTACAGCTTCTGCTTGTGGGGCATCTCGTCGGGGTTGAGCGATTCGAGCTTGTTTTTGGCCATGCCATAGAATCCCCTAACCGAGAGTATGGACGCTTGGTTGATCTGGTTGAGTGTTATATAATAGGTGTCGTTGACCTTCTGTGCCAACTCCAGTCCACGCTGCATGTAGGCGTAAGCCGAGTCGTAGCGGTAGGCACTGTAGGCATGGTATATGCTGTCAAGGAAAAGCAGTCGGGTCTTGCTGTCTTCTGCCTCAATGGCTTGCAGTTTCAGCTGTTTCAGCTCTTTTTCCTTGATATCTTGATAATACTGGTCGTTATCAATCATGTAATCTATACGCTCCAGAAGCTTCTTCTCATCGGTTTTGCCTTGGGTGAGCAGTGGCATCATAAGCATAAGAAGTAAAAATAACAATTGCTTCATCTTTTATTAGTAATTTGTTAATGATAAAATTGTCTCCAAATGGGACAAAATAGTCTCCAAAGGGTGACAAAATAGTCTTTTGTCGATTTTGTGGTGCAAAGATACAAATTTCTTTTCATATAATATCATTTACTTTGATAAAAATAGTTAAGATTTAACCTATATTGATTATCAGGCGGTTATGGAGTTTTTGCTTTTTAAAAGTTTACTAAGTTCCTACAAGGGTATACAACTTTGAGAAATTATGCCTACCTTTGCATCGGAATTCAAAAAAGCAGTATAATTAAGACAAAGGTTTTATTACCACTTCAAGTCTTCTTAAAAGTTAGTTTTAAAGGTATAAAATATTCCTTTTGTTGATTTAGTATGTTGATTTAAATAAGGACAGTATTAGTTTTTTAGGGAAAAGGATTGATTGAATAGGAAGCCTGCTTGATTGAATCAGTATTGCTTTCAAAAAAGCAGAAATGCTTTTCTATTATGTTTAGGAAAGACCCATCATTTTCTTGTGAAAGAAGGTGGTGGGCTTTTTTATGCCCTAAACTTTCATATCTATGCTCTATACTTTCAAAGCCTAAACTTTAATTTTTGTTACTATCTCCCTCTTTATCCTCACTTTGTTCACCGAAAACTTGCGTATATCAGATTTATTACGTACCTTTGCCACATATTTATATATAATATATTAAAGAGCATTGAAATGGGCAATAAGTCGAATACTGAAAAGGAATACGATAGGCGCACGATACTCGCCACCTACCTGTATGATGTATCGAAACTGAGCAAATTCTTTGCTGAGAATTCAAACAAAAAAATAAACTATTATGGAATTATTGACTTTTGTTTTTGCAATCTTTGCTATTGCTGGATGGGGCCTGGCAATTTTCCTTCATACGGAACGAGGGAAAAAATGGGCTAGTGAACTTTAGTTTTTAATCTTAGTTATAAATGAATATAGAATAAATATAATCCAATGAATATATTAGTAACAGGCGCTAATGGTCAGCTCGGCCATGAAATGCAGATTTGCGCCAAAAACAGCAATCACAAGTTTGTCTTCACCGATGTGGCTGAAGGCTATGAGAAATTGGACATCACCAACCTCGACGCTATACGCGAAAAGGTGAAGGAAAATGATATCCAGGTTATCGTTAACTGCGCTGCCTATACCAACGTGGATAAGGCAGAGAGCGACTTCGACCTCGCCAACCTGCTCAACAATACGGCGGCAGGCAACCTGGCGCAGGCGATGAAGGAAGTGGATGGAACCCTGATTCATGTGAGCACAGACTATGTGTTCCAGGGCGACAAGAACATCCCTTGCAAGGAAGACTGGGAAACCAATCCGCTCGGTGTATACGGCAAGACCAAGCTCGCAGGAGAAAAGAGCATCGAAGCTACAGGCTGCAAGCACATCATCATCCGCACTGCATGGCTCTACTCGCAGTGGGGTAAGAACTTCGTGAAGACGATGCAGAGCCTCACGGCTAGTCACGACACCCTGAAGGTGGTATTCGACCAGGTGGGTACTCCTACTTACGCTGGCGACCTGGCTGCCGTCATCTCTCACATCATCGAGACCAACCAGCTCGACAAGACCGGTATCTACCACTTCTCTAACGAGGGTGTATGCTCCTGGTTTGATTTTGCCAAGATTATCTGCGAACTCAGCGGCAACACCTGTGATATCCAGCCTTGCTACAGCGAGGAGTTCCCAAGCCCAGTGAAGCGTCCTCACTTCTCAGTGCTCGACAAGAGCAAGCTGAAGCAGACCTTCGGTTTCAAGGTGCCATACTGGACAGAGAGTTTGAAGAAGTGCATCGCCGAATTGGCAGAAGCTAAATAATTATTAATTATTAATTGTAAATTATTAATTGAAATGAAGAATATCATTATCACGGGCGGTGCTGGTTTCATCGGCTCACACGTAGTAAGGCTTTTCGTGAACAAATATCCTGAGTATCACATCATCAACCTCGATAAGTTGACATACGCAGGCAACCTGGCTAACCTCAAGGACATTGAGGACAAGCCTAACTATACTTTCGTTAAGGGCGATATCTGCGATTTCGACCTGATGTTGAAGCTGATGCAGGACTACAAGGTGGATGGCATCATCCATCTCGCTGCCGAGAGCCATGTAGATAGAAGTATCAAGGATCCATTCACTTTCGCTCATACCAACGTGATGGGTACCCTGTCTCTGCTCCAGGCGGCAAAGATCTACTGGGAGAGTCTTCCAGAGGGTTACGAGGGCAAGCGTTTCTACCACATCTCTACTGATGAGGTTTACGGTGCATTGCAGATGACTCACCCTGAGGGCGTTCCTGCTCCTTTCACTACCAAGGCATCCAGCGGTAAGAACCACGAGGCTTACGGCGAGGAGTTTTTCGTAGAGACAACCAAGTACAATCCTCATTCTCCATACTCGGCATCTAAGGCTAGCTCAGACCATTTCGTTCGTGCTTTCCACGATACATACGGTATGCCTACCATCGTGACCAACTGCTCTAACAACTACGGTCCATACCAGTTCCCAGAGAAGTTGATTCCGCTGTTCATCAACAACATCCGTCATCGCAAGCCATTGCCAGTATATGGTAAGGGTGAGAACGTGCGCGACTGGTTGTATGTAGTGGATCATGCCCGTGCCATCGATATGATTTTCCATAAGGGCAAGATTGCCGAGACTTACAACATCGGTGGTTTCAACGAGTGGAAGAACATTGACATCATCAAGGTAGTCATCAAGACCGTGGATAGATTGCTCGGCAGAAAGGAAGGCGAGGATATGGATCTCATCACTTATGTAACCGACAGAAAGGGTCATGATATGCGTTACGCCATCGACTCTCGCAAGCTTCAGAAGGAACTCGGTTGGGAGCCATCTCTCCAGTTTGAGGAGGGTATCGAGGAAACCGTAAAATGGTATCTCGATAACCAGGAATGGATGGACAACGTAACCTCTGGTGATTACCAGAAGTACTACGACAACATGTATTCTAACCGATAGTAGTACATCCTATCATATAGAAGCCCTGCATTTGTTAGCGCAAATGCAGGGCTTTTTTGCTTTTCATCGATTAAAAACCTATAAATCTATTATAATTTCTTAATATTTTCATGTTTGTTTCAAGGAAAACTCAAAAGTAGAAAATATTTTTCTATCTTTGCAGTTTCAAGTTAGATAATGATAAGGAATATCATAGAATAGTAACAAGAATATCCTAGAATGAATTAAGGAATAATAAAAGGTATTGAGATGAAGAAGCATAATGAATTTGGCATAGCAATGGCGGTTGCCGCCTTGTGGTGCCTCCCTATAAAGGGACAGGAAAAGGTGGTTCCATTGAAATATGGAAATATGGACCACTGGGTAGTAAGAAATATCAAGGAATCGGCTATCATCGGCGGTAATCAGAAAACCATCTATGCCGTGGGACCGAATATGACCATCAATGGAAATACGCCTTATACCAACAAGGGCGGTTCGCCATGGGGATCATCCAATGTGCTGGCACATGTGTCGGGCATCTATAAAACCAACAACTCGGTGTATCGCGACAAACACGAGGGGGGATATTGTGCCAAACTGGTTACCCATATAGAAAAGGTGAAGGTGCTCGGACTCATCAACATCAAGGTGCTGGCTGCCGGTTCCCTCTTTCTGGGCGATGTGCGCGAACCGATTACCAGTACCAAGGATGGTCCGAAGGCTATCAACTGGGGCATCCCGTTTACGGCACGTCCTAAGGCTGTGAGGTTCGACTACAAGACCTACATGCCGAATGTGGCTCATCGCATCAAGCAGACCGGATTCAGCAGTGCATCCACCGTGGCGGGTCGCGACTATGCCATCGCCGTGCTCTATCTGCAAAAGCGTCATGAGGATGCCCAGGGCAACATCACGGCCAAGCGTGTGGGAACGATGGTGGTGAAGTATGGCAAGAGCACCAATGGATGGGTGGAGAATGCCACCTATACCATTCATTATGGTGACATCCGCCACATGGCCGGTTACGATGCAGCCACGATGGGTCTCCGTTCTACCGATTACGCCCGCAACAGCAAGGGAAAGCGTGTGCCTGTGAAGGAAGTGGGATGGGCGAGTGCTGGCGATACGCCGAGCCATCTCATCCTGCAGTTCTCCTCTTCGCATGGCGGAGCCTATATCGGTACGCCGGGCAATACCCTGTGGATTGATAATGTGGCAATGGTGTATTAATCATTTAAATATTGACTTTTAAATATTGACTTTATGAAGCATATCCTGACAATACTTGTTGCGATGTTGGCATTGGGCAGCTATGCCTCGGAGCCATTTTCTGCAGATAGTGTCTTTTCAGAAAAGGCTAGCAGCACTATCGTGCAGGCTGATTCAATTCATGAAGCCAAGAAATCGTGGATGACTCGTTTTCTTGATTACTTCAATGATGCCAATAAGAACAAGAAGCATAAGCGTTTTGACTTCAGTGTGATAGGTGGTCCGCACTATGCATCCGATACCAAGTTTGGCTTGGGCATGGTGGCGGCGGGTCTCTATCGTACAGATGTGAACGACAGCATTCTTCCTCCTTCCAATGTATCGCTCTTTGGCGATGTGAGCACGGTGGGGTTCTATATGTTGGGTGTTAGGGGTAACCACCTCGCACCCCAGGGGCGCTATCGCATAGACTATCACCTTTATTTCTATTCATTCCCTTCTGATTTCTGGGGAATGGGCTTTGAGATGGGCGATAACGACGACAACAAGAGCGATATGAAGCGATGGCAGGCTCAGGTGGAGGCAAGCTTCCTCATCAAGGTGGCTGATAACTTCTATCTAGGACCGATGGCGGCTTATGATTATGTAATCGGAAAGCAGATAGAACGGCCAGAACTGTTGCAGGGCATGGATAAGCATACCTGGAATGTGGGAGCGGGTGTATCGCTGGTTTATGATAATCGCGATAATCTGACGAATCCGCATCGGGGCATCTATCTGAATATCAAGCAGATGTTCCGGCCTAAGTTCATGGGCAATGACTATGCCTTCAGCAGTACGAAATTCCGCTTTGATGCTTATCAGCGGCTGGGTAAGGGAACGATACTTGCCGAGGATTTTGGAGCGAATCTTAATTTCGGAAATCCTTCGTGGGGCATGATGGCGGAGTTGGGCGGAACCAGTTCGATGCGTGGATACTACGAAGGTCGCTATCGTGACAAGCATTCTCTGGAGGCTACGGTGGAGCTGCGCCAGCATGTGTGGAAGCGCAACGGCATTGTGGTCTGGGCAGGAGCCGGCACCGTTTTTCCTAAGTTCTCTGCCATGAGAAGCCGGCAGATTCTGCCGAATGCCGGTGTGGGCTATCGCTGGGAATTCAAGAAGGATGTGAATGTAAGATTGGATTATGGTTTTGGAAAGTCGGGACAATCCGGTTTCCTCTTCAATATCAACGAAGCATTTTGATGAGGCTTTTTCATGATGCATTCACGATGCTTTCATGATATGCTCTATATATAATAAGGTGTAGGCTATGAATAATTCTATATGTAAAACGATATGTAATACTATATATAATAAGGTGTCTTCGGGAGCCTTTCTTTATGGTTATGCGGTGGTGGCGCTGCTGCTGCCTAATATAGCCCTGTGCTTTACCGAAAGATTATCTTTCTGGGCTTGTGGTGTCAACGTGCTGCTGCCTTTGGCACTGTATATGTGGTTCTTTTCCATCGCCAGATGTCCGGGAAGGATGGTATGGTGGGCGTTCATCTTCATCTTTTTCGCAGCCTTCCAGCTGGTGTTGCTCTATCTCTTCGGAACGGGAGTGATAGCGGTGGATATGTTTCTGAATCTCGTAACCACCAATGCGGGTGAAGCGATGGAACTCCTGGATAATCTGGCTCCTGCCGTGGTGGGTGTCTTCGTCATCTATCTGCCACTGCTGGTTCTGGGTATTATCCATATCAGGAAGAAACATCAGATATCAGCTGCATTTCAGCATCACGTTCGAAAATGGGTGATGGAGGTGGGAGGTATCGGCCTCTTCTGTCTGCTGGCATGCTATGTGGTAGTGGATGATTACTGCATGCGCAACCAGCTCTATCCTGTCAACGTCTGCTACAATCTCTATCTGGCTTTCGAGCGCAATGCGGCATCGGAAAATTACAGGGAGGCAAGCAGGGACTTCAAGTTTGATGCCAGGAGCGAGCACGATGCTGAGGCTCCTGAGGTGTATGTGATGGTGGTGGGAGAGACGGCTCGTGCCCATAACTTCAGTCTCTATGGCTATCCGCGGGATACCAACCCGTTGCTTTCAAAGACACCGGGTATCATCGCCTTTCCTGATGCCATGACGCAGAGTAACACTACCCACAAGAGTGTACCGATGCTTCTTTCGGCAGCATCGGCAGAGGATTTTGAGCGGCTCTTTCATGAGAAAGGCATCTTGGCAGCCTTTAAGGAAGCCGGATTCCATACCGTGTTTATCAGTAACCAACAGCCCAACCATTCGTTTATCGATTTTCTGGGAGAACAGGCTGATGAGCATTATTTTCTGAAGACAGAGGATGCTTCTAAGGGAAATCATTATGATGCAGGGGATCATTACGATGCGGATTTGCTGAAGAAACTGGATGAGATATTGCCATTGGCTGATGCTTCCTCCTCTTCCCATTACCGCTATCGCAAGCTCTTCGTGGTGCTTCATACCTATGGTTCGCACTTCAATTATCAGGAGCGCTATCCTAGGAGTTTTGCTTACTTCAAGCCCGATAGCAGGAGTGAAGCGAAGCCGGAAAACCGACAGGATTTGCTGAATGCCTACGATAATACCATCCGATATACCGATTATATCCTGCATGGTATCGTAGAACGTCTGCAGAAATGGGAGAAGCTTCAAGCTAAGGCTCTAGCTAAGACTCAGGCAAAGCTTCAGGCAAAGACGGATGGGGTATATTGCCAGCCTACATCAGCGATGCTCTATACCAGCGATCATGGAGAGAATATTTTCGATGATGAGCGCTGTCTCTTCCTTCATGCAGCACCGAAGGCTTCGGATTACGAACTGCATGTGCCTTTCATCATTTGGACTTCTGATGGATTCAGTAAACAATATCCGGATATATTGAAGGCATTGGGAGAAAATCGGTCAAAACAGGTGCAGAGTAGTCTTTCGGCTTTTCATACCATGCTGGGCATCGGTGGCATTCAGACCCGTTATCGCCAGGATGAATACTCGGTGGCAAGTGGTAAATATCATCCGGTAAAGTTGCTCTATCTCGATGATCATGATGAGGCTATACCACAGGAAGATGCCAAGTTTTTGCGTTAAATTCTAAGCCAAAAGGCTTTCCTGATGTAAAATTCATGAAAAGAGTTTTCGTAAATATCAATTATTTGCGAAAACTCTTTGTCGTATCTATAATTTGCTGTATCTTTGCACCCGGATTTAGATAATAATAAAAATACAGTTGTTATGGAACCAACTCGAAAAATAGAAAAGGTGGGTATGCGCAACCTCCGCATGGAGGATTACGACCAGCTCGCCAAGTCGTTTAAGCGTATTTACGCTGACTCAGATGTATTCTGGACAAAAGAACAGATTAAGAAACTCATTACTATCTTCCCTGAGGGACAGGTGGTTATCATCGTGGATGATAAGATTGTGGGCTGTGCCCTCTCTATCATCGTTAACTATGATATGGTGAAAGGCGACCATACCTATGCTCAGGTAACGGGTAATGAAACCTTCAATACCCACAATCCTCATGGAAACATCCTTTACGGCATCGAGGTGTTTATCCACCCAGACTATCGTGGATTGCGATTGGCGCGCCGTATGTATGAGTATCGAAAGGAACTCTGCGAGAAGCTCAACCTGAAGGCTATCATGTTTGGAGGTCGTATTCCAAACTATCATAAGTATGCCGACAAGATGCGCCCTAAGGAGTATATCGAGCACGTAAGAAACCGTGAAATTTATGACCCGGTTCTTACCTTCCAGCTCTCTAACGATTTCCATGTGCGCCGCGTCATCCGCAACTATCTTCCTAGTGATGAGGAGAGCGAACACTGCGCCACCCTGCTGCAGTGGGATAACATCTACTATCAGCCACCTACGGATTCCTATGTAGATAGAAAGCCAACCGTGCGAATCGGTCTGGTACAGTGGCAGATGCGTCCATACGCTTCGGTGGACGACCTCTTTGAGCAGGTAGAGTTCTTCGTGGATTCCGTGAGCGATTACAAGAGCGATTTCATCCTCTTCCCAGAGTATTTCAATGCGCCATTGATGGCAAGATTCAACGATTTGGGTGAGGCACAGAGCATCCGCATGATGGCTCAATATACAGATGAAATTCGTGACCGATTCCGCGAGTTGGCCATCAGTTACAACATCAACATCATCACGGGTAGTATGCCTTATCTCAAGGATGACTCCCTCTATAACGTGGGCTTCCTGTGCCGTAGAGATGGTAGCGTGGATATGTATGAGAAGATTCACGTAACGCCAGATGAGCAGAAGTGCTGGGGATTGAGCGGCGGTAGCCATATCCAGACTTTCGACACCGATTGCGGTAAGATTGGTATCGTAATCTGCTATGATGTGGAGTTCCCTGAGTTGTCAAGATTAATGGCGGAGGATGGCATGCAGATTCTCTTCGTTCCGTTCATGACCGATACACAGAATGCTTACTCCCGAGTAAGAGTCTGTGCCCAGGCGCGTGCCATCGAGAATGAGTGCTATGTAGCCATTGCGGGTAGTGTGGGCAACTTGCCTCGTGTTCACAACATGGATATCCAGTATGCCCAGAGTGCCGTATTCACCCCTTGCGACTTCGCCTTCCCTAACGACGGTAAGCGTTCGGAGGCAACACCGAATACCGAGATGATTCTCGTTTCAGATGTAGATTTGAACCTTCTAAACGAGCTTCATACCTATGGTGCTGTAAGAAATCTTCGCGATCGCCGCAAGGATCTTTATGACTTGAAGCAGAAGAAGTAAGTTAAGTGAAGAGCACTTTCTTTTAGTGAAGAGTGAAGAACGAAGAGTGAAGAATTCAATTGTATTGATATATAGATATAAATAATGTATAAGATAGACATCTCGGAGCGCACGCTCCACTTCAAGCAGCCGGCAGGCACGTCTCGTGGCGTATATACCACGAGACACAGTTATTATCTCACCCTTACATCGGATGAATTGCCGGGAGTAGAGGGAGTGGGTGAGTGTGCTACGCTCCCAGATCTCAGTTGCGATGCCAAACCGGAATATGCTGTCACCCTTCGGCAGGTGTGCCAGATGGTGGAGCAGATGGGACGCATCCCATACGATATGATTCGTGCTTACCCTAGCATTACCTTCGGTTTGGAAACAGCCTTTGCCTCGTTCTTCGATGCGGCTAAGAAGCAGAACTTAAGTGTTTCTGTTCCAGCCGGAATGGAGAATCTGACAGATCTCTTTGACTCTCCTTTCGGTAGGGGAGAAGAGGGCATCACCATCAACGGACTGGTGTGGATGGGTACTTACGAGGAAATGCTGGCACGACTGGAGGAGAAGCTCCAGGCGGGTTTCCATTGTGTGAAACTGAAGATTGGTGCCATCGATTTCTTCAAGGAACTCGACCTCATCAAGCGCATTCGTGATGTCTATACCCAGGAACAGGTAGAACTGAGAGTGGATGCCAATGGTGGTTTTCTGCCAGAGAATGCCATGAGCCAGTTGGAGGCTTTGGCCAAGTATGATATCCATTCCATTGAGCAGCCTATCAAGCAGCATCAGTGGCCTAAGATGGCTCAGCTCTGTAGGGAAACTCCGCTCCCTATCGCCCTGGATGAGGAGTTGATTGGTGTGAATGTGAGAAGCATGAAAGAGGCTCTGCTCGATACCATTCGTCCACAATATATCATCTTGAAGCCTTCGCTCCATGGGGGTATCTATGGTTGCAACGAGTGGATTCAGTTGGCCAGCCAGCGAGGCATCGGCAGTTGGATTACCTCGGCATTGGAGAGCAACATCGGTCTTCATGCCATCGCTCATTATGCTGCCAAGGTATATGGTCCGAATGTCGAGATGCCGCAGGGGTTGGGCACTGGTCAGCTCTTTACTGATAACATCCCGATGCCATTGGAAATCCGTGGTGATAAATTATTTGTTGTAAAATGACTTTAGAAGATTTCTTTTCTGAATGGAATAACGATAGCGACCGGGTGCTGGTGCATACCAGTGGCTCCACGGGAAAGCCCAAGCCGATGATGGTAGAGAAGAAGCGAATGCTCAACTCCGCCCGCATTACTTGTGATTTCCTGGGTTTGAAGCCGGGTGACAGTGCTCTGCTCTGTATGTCGCTTGATTATATTGCAGGTAAGATGGTGGTGGTGCGCAGTATCGAGCGCCATCTCCATCTTATTTCTGTTTCTCCCAGTGGCCATCCGCTGAAGGATATCAATTTGAAAGATGCAAATGGAAAAGATGTAAACGGGGAGATTACTTTTGCTGCCATGGTTCCGATGCAGGTGTATAACACCCTGCAGGTTCCCGAGGAGCGGGAGCGACTTACTCACGTACGCCATCTGATTATCGGAGGTGGAGCCATCGATGCATCTTTAGAAAAAGAACTCCGTTCGCTTCCTGGCAATATTGCCATCTGGAGCACTTACGGCATGACCGAAACCTTATCTCATATCGCCTTGCGAAGAATCAATGGCGATGAGGCTAGCGAATGGTATCAGCCTTTCGATAGCGTGAAAATCAGTCAGACTGATGAAGGCTGTCTCGTCATCGATGCTCCTCTGGTTTGTGCCGAAACCCTGGTAACGAATGATATCGTGGAAATAGAGCCTTATATATATAATAAGGTGGAAAATCATAATAAGGTGGAAAAACTTCGTTTCCGAATCAAGGGCAGAAAGGATAATGTAATCTGCAGCGGAGGTATCAAGATTCAGATAGAAGAAGTGGAGGCTCTCTTGAAGCCTCATCTTGAAAAGCCTTTCATGATAGCCAAGAAGAAAGATGAGAAGTTTGGAGAAATCGCCGTTCTCCTGACAGAAGATGAGGATATAAAAAAAGTAGAGGCGACTATCCGCCGCCTCTTATCAGACCATAAATATTGGATTCCAAGGGAATTCCGATATGTAGAGCATCTTCCGCTTACCGAAACCGGAAAGCCGAAGCGCTGCTGTCTTTCTTTCATCGGATTACGCTGAGTTAACGGAACATTCTAGCTCTACGGATTACGCACGGAATTTAAACGGATTTGGCCTTGCGGCCATTGGGCTAGCGCCGTATAGGCAGGCTTGCGATTGCCCAGTATAGGCTGGCTTTTTCCAGCTTTAGGGGGTATCGCCACGACCGTCAGGTCGAGTTTCCGTTTAAAATCCGTGCGTAATCCGAGAAAGGCGGTTAAGGTTCCGTTTATTCCGCGTAATCCGATGAAAAAAGCGATCTATCCTTCTCTGAAGAAGTCGAGTGCTTCCTTGATTTCCTCAACGGTAGCCGTCTGGTTGATGCGGATATCTCCGATGCCTCCCATCATGGTGAAGTTGATGATACCATTCTGGTTCTTCTTGTCGTGATGCATCAGCTCAATCAGCTCGTCGTAGTCATCGCAGGTGATGTTCAGCGTACCGTAGTTCTCCTTGATGAAGTTCACGGTCTGTCGCATCTTCTCGGTAGGGAATCCCGTTTTGATGACACTGAGGTAAAGTTCTGGAATCAAACCGAATGCCACGGCGTAGCCATGGAGGATAGGCTTGCGCTTCAATGCCCAACTCTCGAAGGCATGACCGAAGGTGTGACCCAGGTTCAGTGCCTTGCGGATGCCCTTCTCGTGAGGGTCCTGTTCCACGATGCGCTCCTTCACCTTCACGCTGTCGCCCACCATACGCTGCAACTGCTTCAGGTCGGGGTTGGCAAGGTCGAAGCTCACCAGTTCTTCCCACATCGCCTCGGTAGAAATCAAACCGTGCTTCAGCATCTCGGCATAGCCCGAACAGATGTTCTCGGCATCCAGGGTCTTCAGGAACTCGGTGTCGAGAATCACGAACTTGGAGTCGTTGAAAACGCCCACTTCGTTCTTCAGTCCGCCGAAGTTGATACCGGTCTTTCCGCCCACCGAAGCATCCACCATGGCAAGCAGGGTGGTTGGGATATTGATGAAGTTGATGCCACGCTTAAAGGTGCTGGCAGCGAAACCTCCCAGGTCGGTCACCATGCCGCCTCCCAGGTTAATCATGCAAGAGTGACGGGAAGCGCCACCCTCCTGCAATCCTTTCCAAACCATCATGAGGCTCTCGATGTCCTTGTGGCTGTCGGTTGCCGGAATCGTAATCACCTGTGCTTCCTTCATGCAGTAGAATTTCTTCAGCAGCGGGAGGCACTCTTTCTGGGTAGTGGTATCAGTAAGAACAAACAGCTTGTCGTGCTCACATTCGGCAAGGGCGCTCACCAGTTCGCCTTCTAGATGGGTTGATATGATAACTCTTTGATTCATAACATATAAACATTTTAAAGGTCATTATTTATGAGCCATCTTTGGCTGGCTCATCTGAAATTATGTTGCAAAGGTACGTTAAATAAGAGACAAAACAAAATAAAAAAGCACTTTTTAATGATAAAAGTTTAAACCTTGTTATATTTCGTGCGTCAAAATAGGCAGTTATAAAATGCATAGAATAAATAATAACATTAAATAAATGATGAAACGAACAATTCTGACGATGCTCCTGGCTATCTTCGCCATGGCATCCTTTGCTCAGGAACGCCTGATAAGCGGTGCGATTATCGACCGCGATACTAAGGATCCCGTGGAGCAAGTAACGATTCAGCTACTTAAGGCCGACAGCACCTATGTGTCGGGTGCCATTAGCAACGAGAAGGGACTCTTCCATCTCAATGCACCTGCCAATGGCAAGTATTTACTAAAGATTTCGAGTGTGGGTTACAAGACTACCGTGAAGCGTGTGCAGATTGCCGATGATAAGAATCTGGCAATGGGCAATGTGGTTCTCGGTGCAGATGCCATCATGCTGAAGGGTGCCGTGGTTACTGCCATGGCGCAGAAGGTGAACCTGAAGGAGGATACCTTCGTCTATAACTCGGCGGCTTACCGCACACCGGAAGGTTCGGTGGTTGAGGAGCTGGTGAAGCGCCTGCCGGGTGCTGAGGTTAGCGACGACGGTACCATCAAGATCAATGGTAAGGAAGTGAAGAAGATTCTCGTGGATGGCAAGGAGTTTATGACGGGCGATACCAAGACAGCCCTGAAGAACCTGCCTACCAGCATCATCGACAAGATCAAGGCCTACGATGAGAAGAGTGATCTTTCTAAGGTAACCGGTATTGATGATGGCGAGGAGCAGACCGTGCTCGACTTCGGTGTGAAGAAGGGTATGAACAAGGGTATGATTTCCAATATCGACCTGGGTGTGGGCAACAAGAGCCGCTACAATATGCGTGGCATGGGCGCTTATTTCAATGATAACAACCGATTCATGCTCTTTGCCAATGCCAACAATACCAGCGACCGTGGATTCGGCGGTGGTCCTGGCAGAGGATTCTGGGGCGGTGCCAATGGCTTGAATGCCAGCAAGATGATAGCTGCCAACTATAACTATGAGTTGAAGAACAAGTTCAAGTTCAATACTTCCCTCCGCTGGAACCACAGCGATGGCGATGTATGGAGCAGTCGTTCCAGCGAGAACTTCATGGGTAGCAGCAGCTCTTTCAGCAATAGTCTGAGCCAGAGTTTCTCCCGCAGCAACAGTTGGAATGGTAACATCCGATTGGAATGGATGCCTGATACGATGACCAATATCCTCTTCCGTCCTTCCATCTCCTGGAGCACCAGCGATGGTTTAAGCGGCAGCCAGTCGGCATCTTACAACAAGGATCCTTACACCATCACCACCAAAGACCCTCTTTCTGAGGAAGGTATTGAGGAGTTGGACAAGGCTGAGGCTATGGTGAACAGACAGCTTTCTCAGGGAATCAGCTATTCTGATAACAACAATATCCGTGGCATGTTGCAGGTAAACCGCAAGTTGGGCAACAAGGGACGCAACATCACCTTGCGTATGGATGCCAAATATACGGATAAGGACAGCAAGAGCATCTCGCTCAACAATGCCAAGCTCTATCTTGTGCAGACAGCGGAGGGTAAGGATTCTACCTATCAGACCAACCGCTACAACCTGACTCCTTCAAAGGATTACAGTTATGCGGGACAGTTGACCTATAGTGAGCCACTCTGGAAGGCCACCTTCCTGCAGTTCAGCTATAAGTTTACTTACAGCTACTCCAAGAGCGACCGCAACACCTACGATTTCAGCAAGAATGCGATGACAGGAGATCATGAGTATCGTGGTTGGGATAGTTATCTGAATCCGTTTGCCGGTCAACTCAATGACTATAGGGATAATGAGTTGAGCCGTTTCTCTGAGTATCGCAACTATAACCATGATATCCAGGTGATGATGCGATTCATCCGTAAGAAGTATAATCTGAACTTCGGTGTGATGGTTCAGCCACAGCAGTCGAAGTATATCCAGGATTATCAGGGAGTGCATGTAGATACCGTTCGCAACGTAACGAATATCAGTCCAACCCTCGATTTCCGTTATCGCTTCTCAAAGATGAGCAACCTGCGTGTGAACTATCGTGGTACCACATCTCAGCCAAGCATCTCGCAGTTGCTTGATATCACAGATAACAGCGACCCGCTGAATATCTCGAAGGGTAACCCTGGCTTGAAGCCATCGTTCACCCAGAACTTCCGATTGTTCTACAACAACTTCGTGCAGAACCACAACAAGGGTGTCATGACCTTCATCAACTTCTCTACCACCAACAATAGCATCAGCAACAAGGTGACCTACGATGAGACGACTGGTGGAAGAATCACCCGTCCGGAGAATATCAATGGTAATTGGAATGTGATGGGAGCCTTCATGTTCAACTGCTCTATCGACAGTGCTGGTGTATGGAACGTGAATACCGATACCAACTTGGGTTACAACAACTACGTGAGCTATCTGAGTCTCGACAAGCAGTCTGATTCCCAGAAGAATACCACCAGGAGTACTACTTGGAGAGAGCGCCTCTCATTCAGTTATCGCAACGACTGGTTGGAGCTTTCGCTTGATGGAACATTGAATTATAACCATGCCAAGAACAAGTTGCAGCCTAACAGCAACCTCGATACCTGGCAGTTCTCTTATGGTCCTAGCATGACGCTTACAGCTCCTTGGGGAACCAGCTTGAACTCAAGCCTCTCTATCAGCAGTCGTCGTGGATATAATGACAGCAGCATGAACACTGATGAGTATGTATGGAATGCGCAGCTCTCCCAGAGTTTCCTGAAGGGCAAGCCATTGACCATCATGCTCCAGTTCTACGATATTCTTCGTCAGCAGAGCACTTTCTCCCGTGCCATTTCTGCTACATCCCGTACGGATACGGAGTATAATGCCATCAACAGCTATGCGATGCTTCATGTGGTATATCGCTTGAATCTCTTCGGAGGCAAGCAGGCTCGCAGGGATGGACCTGATGGACCTGGCGGACCTGGTGGACCTGGTGGTCGTCCTAACTTCGGTGGTCGTCCATTCGGTGGTGGTCGTCCATTCGGAAGAATGTTCTAAAAAGAAAATGAAGTAAGCTTCATTTAAAACGATAGTAAGCCTCACTCAATGTTTATGCGAGGCTTATTTCAAATAGGTATGACGAGAAAAAAGAAATCCCCGCTCTTCGTAATGAAGAACGGGGATTGTTTTATTTGGGATTACTAAAAGTTCATTGATTAGAGAGCGAACTTGTAACCTACAGTAATCTGGATTACGTTGTTGTAGTGATCCCAGTTGTCTGCAACCTTAGTTACACCGATGTTGTAACGAGCATCGAATACGATGCCCTGATACTCGTAAGAGAGACCTACTGGGATAGAGAGATCTACAGTCTTTACGCCTTCAGCATCATCCTTATTAACCAAGAAACCTGGCTGCAAACCTGCCTTGAGAGCGAGACCAGATACAGGATAGTAGTTCAAAGTGATAGGCACATTGATATAGCCTGGGTTCCATTTACCACCTTCAAAAGTCATACCTGCAACTTTTACATCCTTGGCCTTGAAGCCCTGCACAGAATAGAGAGCACCTACAGCAACACCTAAGTTACTTGATGCCTGATACTGCAATTCAGCACCAGCTGCGAAACCAGCCTTCCAGTCGTTATCACCGATTGTAGCAACGTTCAAACCTACCTTAGGCTGGAGAGTTGTTGTACCTGCAGCCTGCTGTGCGAAAGCACCTACTGAAGACAGCGCCATAGCTGCCATAACAAATAATTTCTTCATAACTCTTTCAAATTATAAATTTAAAACTGTTAATATTCACGTAGCTTTTGAAATAGTATGTTACTATAAAGCTGAAATGAGGTAGCCATTTATCATGCCTTACCATCATCTCTCGGGTGCAAAGATATAATTTTTCACAATAGAGTCCAAACAAATTAATGATTATTTGCTTAAATCGGGCGAAAAAATACGAAATTGTTACCATATAGAATATTTTTAGATTTTTTTTATCCCCGTTTTCTTGCATTGTTTGATAAAAAGTAGTATCTTTGCAAAGTAAAAAAGAAAGGAAAATAAATATGGATGCTCATGAACTTAATACTTGGCTTATATTAGGAACCCTTTTCTTACTTTGTTTGGTAGGATTAGGAATAGGTATCTATGATACAAAGAAGCAAAAGAAAGAAAAAAGCCTTTCGGCTTAAGATAAATAAACTGTTTTTCGCAAATAAGCTCCATACGCCCTGAAAGGGCAGAAGCTCCTAGCCCAGGGCAACGCCCTGGGTTATTACGGGCGCAAACCTGTCGCCCTGTAAGGGCAAAAACTTCAAAAGAACCAGGCAATTTACAAAGCTTTTGCCCTTACAGGGCGTCTTGTTGCTGCTAATGTACCCAGGGCGTTGCCCTGGGCTAGGAGCTTTTGGGCCTTCAGCCCGTTCATAAACCGCATACGAAAGTTCAGAAAATAAAGAAAAAGAGGATTGAATTAACTTCAACGAGTTAATTCAATCCTCTTTTTTATTCTTCATCCTCGTCCCAGCCTTCTTCGTCAAATCCAAACATGGCTGGATCTACGAAGGCGTCAAGGGCTCGGCGTTCCTTCTTGGTTGGGCGACCAGTGCCTCTAGCTCTATCTACGAATCCGCTGATGCGACTCATCTCCAGCAATTCATATTGCTTAGGATCGGTCACGTTCTTATAGACTCCGAAGAGCATTTTGGCTCCTACACGCTGCTCTATGCAATCAAGCACCTCGAAAGAGTAGGTGATAGGGGCTTTCTTTACGCTCACCACATCGCCACGCTTGATGATGAAAGAAGGCTTTCTCGTTACGCCTCCCACCATGACGCGGCCATTCTTACAGGCATCGGCAGCAATGCTGCGGGTCTTGTAAATGCGGGCAGCCCAAAGCCACTTGTCTATTCGTGCTGATTCTTTCATGATTATTTCTTTCCTAGCTTATTGTATTGGTTCATGGTGATGTCGATACCAGCCAATACGAAGCTCTTGATAATTTCCACACCCAGGTCGATGGCAGGCTGAAGCTGCTTCATGTCTTCCTCAGTGTATTTACCCAGCACCCAGTCTATCTGTCCGCCACGTGGATAATCGTTGCCGATACCCATGCGCAGGCGGGCGTAGTTCTGACCGATAAGCTGCTGTATATGACCCAGTCCGTTGTGACCACCGTTGCTTCCGTTCGCCTTCAGGCGGAAAGCGCCGAGAGGCAGGGCGAGCTCATCGCTGATTACCAGGAGTCGGCTCTGGTCAATCTTTTCCTGATTCAGCCAATATCTCACGGCATTACCACTCAGGTTCATGAAGGTGGTAGGCTTCAGCAGGATAATCTTTCTTCCCTTGAGCGTAGTCTCGGCAATGAAGCCATATCGCTTATCCTCAAAATGAATATTGGACGCTTTAGCAAAAGCGTCCAATACCATAAATCCTGTGTTGTGCCTGGTATCAGCGTATTCGTCGCCAGGATTACCAAGCCCACAAATCAAATATTTATCCAATGTTTGATAATGCTTTACTCAGGTTCGTAAAATCTTTGATGACTATCGATTAAGCCTCCTCAGCAGCAGCCTGTGCAGCGAGCTGAGCGTTACGTGTCATCTTGATAGAGCAAACTACAACAGCCTTGCTTGTAGCCAACTCGAGACCCTCGAATGAGAGGTCACCTACCTTGATGCTCTTACCAATCTTCAACTCTGTAACATCTACATCGAGGTGCTCAGGAATCTGCTGGTATGGAGCAGTAACGTTGATCTTACGGATAGAGAGGTTCATACGACCACCATCACGTACACCCTGTGCAAGACCTACCAACTTCACTGGAATACCGATAGTGATAGGCTTCTGGTCGTTCACCTCGTAGAAGTCAACGTGCAGAGGAGCGTCTGTTGTTGGGTGGAACTGAATCTCCTTCATGATAGCAGTACGGCTCTCACCATCGATGATGAGGTTGATAACGTATACATGAGGAGTGTAGATAATCTTACGCAACTCTGTGAATGGAACTGCGAATGACAAAGCCTCAGGAGCACCGTTAGCATCCTTCTTCTCACCATAAAGGTTACATGGGATAAAACCTTCCTTACGCAATGCCTTAGAAGCTTTCTTGCCAAGGTCTGTACGCTTCTGACCTGTTACATTAATCTCTTTCATTTGTGTTACTCTAAATTAAGTTGTGAATAATAATTTTGCCTTAACTCGCCATCACACGGATTAGCTTTGTTTTAAGCATGCCCCGCGAGGTTTTCTCGCAAAGCGGGTGCAAAATTACTACTTTTATTTGAATTACGCAAATTTTAGCCCGATTTTTCTCACTCATGATGCGTTAAATATTTAAAAACGCTCTTCTAACCTTAAAAAAATAGAAAAGATTACCCGTTTTCTTGCATATTATATATTAAATATGTAAATTTGCAGTGTTTTAGGTAAATATATAAATAAATCTTTTAAATTATTAGAGAATGATTAATAGGGATTTGATAAGACGTAAGATTGTGCAGTTAACCTATGCATACTATCAGAACAGCAATCATAATATTGATAATGCTGAAAAGGAGCTTATGTTTGCTCTCTCAAAGTCGTATGATTTGTACAACTACATGTTGCAGCTCATGGTGGCTATCACCCAGGAGGCTCGCAAGCGTTATGACGTAGAGGTGGCACGAGCTCAGCGTGAGGGTACACCAGAGCCTTCTTCAAGAATGGCTTTCAACCGCTTCGCTACGCAGTTGGAGGAGAACAAGATGCTCGTAGAATGGATTGATATCAAGAAGTCTTCGTGGGAAGAGGATATCGAGGTGGTCCGCAAGCTCTATACTGCCATCGTCTCTAGCGATCTCTATACCAGCTATATTGATGGTACCATGACAAAGGACCACGAGGAGGGAGAACTCGATGACTATGCATACGACCGTGAGTTCTGGCGCCGTGCCTACAAGGCTTTTATCATGAACAGCGATGACCTCGATGCCATGCTCGAAGAGAAGAGCCTCTATTGGAACGACGATAAGGACATCGTAGATACCTTCGTGCTGAAGACCATCAAGCGCTTCGACCCAGCCAACAAGGCAAACCAGGAGTTGCTCCCAGAGTATAAGGATGCAGAAGACCGCGACTTTGCCCGCAAGCTCTTCCGTGCCACCCTGCTCAATTGCGAATCCTACCAGCGCTACATCAGCGATGCCTGCCGCAACTGGGATTTCGGACGCCTGGCTTACATGGATGTGGTAGTTATGCAGATTGCCATCGCCGAGATGATGACTTTCCCTGGCATCCCAGCCATCGTTACTATCAACGAGTATGTGGATCTTGCCAAGGCATACAGCACTCCTCGCAGCGGTGGTTATGTGAATGGTATGCTCGATAACATCGCCCGTTTCCTCAACTCTCGCGGTCTCATCCAGAAGGATATGCCAGAGCGCAAGAATAACAGAGGCGGTCAGCATCCTAATCATACAAATCATCCTAATCGTCCAAATCAACCAAATAACCCACATTACGATAAGTAGTATATATTATAATGTACGCGCGTACATTATATAGTGTGTATGATATATTGAATGATGTAGGGTATGATAGAGTGAATAGATAGATAAATAGATAATTCAACAAAATAATAACATCAAGACATGACAAATTTAGTATTGCAAGCAGCTGCTGGTGGTGGCAGCATGAGTTTCCTCATTATGATGGTAGCCATCTTCGCTATCATGTGGTTCTTCATGATTCGTCCTCAGCAGAAGAAGCAGAAAGAGATACGCAAGTTCCAGAACTCTCTCGCCGAGGGATCTAAGGTGGTTACTGGTGGTGGTGTTTATGGCACCGTAAAGCATGTAAACCTTGAGCAGAACACTGTAGATGTGGAGATTGCACGTGGCGTGGTCATCACTGTAGCCAAGGGCTATGTATTTGCCGATGCTGCCAGCCAGACTCCTAACGCATAAATAGGATTCACTAGGAACTCTCATGCGTAGTGTTCGGAACATATTGAAAGCTGTCAGAAACTTCCTGTTCAGTGGCCTGAATAAGGAGTTTCTGATTTTTTTGTTCTTTCTCGCTCTCAGCGGCGCCTTCTGGTTGTTGATGACGCTCAATGAGACCATGGAGAGAGAATTCAAGATTCCTATGCGCTTGACCGGCGTGCCTAGAAATGCCGTGATAACGGGTGAACTGCCTGATACCGTGCGCGTTACGGTGAGAGATAAGGGATTCACGCTCGTTACCTACGATTTCCGTCCTCTCGTCTTCCGATTCAGCAACTATGCTGATGAGGATGAAGGCAAGGGAGTGATACCGCTGACGGATGTGCAGAAGCAGGTACTCTCGCAGATGTATGGTTCCAGTAAACTGCTGCAGGTAAAACCGGGTGCATTCGACTTCTATTTCACCTATGGAACTTCCAAGAAGGTGCCGGTGGTGTTCAGGGGTAAGATTACGACCAGCAAGAGTTATTATCTGGCTCATACGGAATTCTATCCGTCTATGGTCACCGTGTATGCCAACAAGCAGCAGCTTGACAAGCTTCAGACGGTAGAGATAGAACCTTTCAATTACCGCAATCTTCAGGATACCATCCGCCAGGCGGTGAAGATCAGGAAGATTCGTGGCGTTAAAATCGTTCCGTCTACGGTTAGATTGTCGGTATATCCTGATGTGCTGACCGAAGAAGCTATCGAAGTGCCGATTACTGCCATCAATATGCCTCCGGGCATGGTGCTCAGAACCTTCCCTTCCAAGGTGACAGTGAGGTTTACCATCGGAGCCAGTCTCTTCCGTACCATCAAGCCAAACCTGTTTAAGGTGGTGGTAGATTACGAAGAGTTGGCAGCCAATCCGTCGGATAAATGCACCTTGCAGCTTCGCAGTGTGCCACGCTCCGTGAGCAAGGCTTCGCTCGAAATAGATAGGGTGGATTATCTGCTGGAACAGCAGTGATGGTTTATAGTTGATAATTGATAGTTTATAGTTGATAGTTTTTCTACTATGATGAAGATAGCTATAACGGGGGGCATAGGTAGCGGAAAGAGCTATGTGTGCAGAATCTTGGAGAAGCACGGCATCAGGGTTTACGACTGCGATGCCGGGGCTAAGCGGTTGATGAGGCAGGATGTTGACTTGCAGACCGGCTTGAAGAAGTTGGTAGGCGAGCAGGTGTATAGTGCCGATGGCATCTTGCAGAAGCCCGTGCTTGCCCAGTTTATCCTCACCGGCGAGGCAAACAAGCAGGCAGTGAATGATGTGGTGCATCCAGCCGTGGCGCGCGATTTCGAAAAGAGCGATTGCAGCTGGTTGGAGAGTGCCATCCTATTTGATAGCGGTTTCTATCGTCGCACCCACTTCGACTTCGTGGTCTGCGTCACAGCTCCCATCCCCGTGCGTATCGAACGCATCATGCAGCGTGATCATATCTCGCAGCAGAAGGCGCAGCAATGGATAGATGCCGTGATGCCGCAGGAAGAACTCAAAGCCCGTTCTGATTTTGAAATCGTGAATGATGGGGTGAGGAATGTGGAAGAGCAGGTAGTGAATCTGCTGAATTATTTGGATGGCTTGAATCATCCGGGAATTCATTTGAAATAAAAGAAATCATATAAAAAATAGAAGAATAAAGAAAATGGAAACAATCCTTTCAATTGCAGGCAAGCCAGGCCTTTATAAACTGGTTTCAAGAGGTAACAGAACTCTTATCGTTGAGACTCTCGACGAGACTCACAAGCGTGTGCCAGCTTTCGCAACAGACCGCGTTACAAGTCTTGGCGACATCGCTATGTATACTGATGCAGACGAGGTTCCATTGTGGGAGGTTCTCGACAGCGTAAGCAAGAAGGAAGAGGGCAAGCCTAGCACCTTCAACTACAAGAAGGCTCCAGCTGCTGAGCTCCACGATTACTTCGCAGAGGTTCTTCCTAACTACGACCGCGACCGTGTACACGACAGCGATATCAAGAAGCTCCTCCAGTGGTACAACATCCTCGCTAAGTACGGCATCACCGATTTCAAGGCTACTCTCGCTCCAACAGAGGGTGAGAACGTAGATGATCGTGCTGAGCAGGTTGCTGAGTAAATCCCGTCAGATTTTTTAGGAGGGTGTGTCATTATTCATCGGATTACGCGGAATAAACGGAACCTTAACCGCCTTCCTCGGATTACTCACGGATTTTAAACGGAAACTCGACCTAACGGTCGTGGCGATACCCCCTAAAGCTGGAATGCGAATGCGCTAGCCCAATGGCCGTAAGGCCAAATCCGTTTAAATTCCGTGCGTAATCCGTGAAGCAAGAATGTTCCGTTAACTCAGCGTAATCCGATGAAGAAAAACGATGAAGCAACAAAAAAGAGGGTGTGTCTTGAACTTTTGACACACCCTCTAATTCTTTATTTCTTTTCAATCTTTTTCAATTCCTTCTCAAATCTTCTTCGATACATTTCGCCCGCTATGGTCAAGCCAAACGGGAAGGCTATCCAGATGCCCAGCAAGCCCATGCCGCATGGAAAACCGAGGGTATATCCCAAAGGCAATGAAATGACGAAGTAGGCGATGAAGGCATAGAGCACCATCGGTTTTACGCAGGCGATGCCTCGCAGCGCATTGGCAAAGGTATACTGCAGGCCGTCGCCAAATTGATATACCATCATCAGGATAATCAATACTGCCACATAAGCCTGAACCTCAGCATTGTCGTTAAACCAACCGCCTATCTGATGGCGGAGCAAGAGCACCGGCAAACCCATGCACAGCGAGAAGAGCAGGTTCAGTCGGAATCCGTCGTAGGCATTGCGGCGCACCGCAACATAGTCCTTCTGTCCCATAAAGTGGCTCACGCGGATAGCCATCGCTGCCGCCATACCCGAAAGTACCAGATAGAACAACTGTGAAATGGTAATCATCACCTGGTGAGCCGCCAGCGGAATGGTGCCCAGCCAGCCCACCATCACGCAACTCAGCGTAAAGGCAGCCGATTCCATACCCAATTGCAATGCCACAGGCCATCCCAACCGGTTCATCTCCTTGAAATCCACCTTGTTGATTTCACTATGAATGATATTGTGTCTGTAATCAGCAAATTTCCTGCACACCATCACCATGCCCACCATCGCCGTAGCCATGAGGATGCGGCTTACCAGGGTAGAGATGCCCGCTCCGAGCAAACCCAGCTCCGGGAATCCCGCAACACCGTAAATCAAAACCCAGTTGCCCAGGATGTTGACCACGTTTCCGCCAATCATCGCCCACATCGCCACCTTGGTCTGTCCGATACCATCCAGGAATTGCTTCATCGTGAAGAAGATGCCCATGAAGAGCACCGATGCCAGGTTCACCAGAAAGTAGGGGCGGATGAGTGTGAGCAGTTCCTCCGGCTGTCCGATGCGCCCCAGGTTGAAATAGAGCAGGATGAGGACCAGGGTGAAGAGGATGCCCGTAATCATGTTGGCAAAGAAGGAGTTGCGCACCTTTTGTCCGATGCAGTCTGTGCGTTCCTCTCCGTAAAGCCTGCCGATGATAGGGGTGAGTCCGTAGGTGAATCCCATGTAGGATACGAATACGAGACCGAAGATATTGTTCACCAGTCCGGCAGCCGCCAGTTCGGGCGTACTGTGATGACCGATCATCAGCGTGTCGGCGAATCCCAGGATGATGGTACCCAACTGTCCGATGATGATAGGAATACCGATGGAAAGCAGTTCCCGGTAGTGATGTTTATTGTGGCTTGTTATTGATGTCGTATGAGTCTTCATTACTTGGTTGTTTATTTTACTATTAATGCTATTATTATTGATTATGATTTCTCTTTCATCTTTGAATCGGCAAAGTTACAGCTTTTTTATGAGAACTCCAAATAATCTTCTCAAAATTGTTGGTGATGTGAGATAATTGTATTTCGGGTGCTTAGCGTCTTGACGTGACGCCTTGGATTCAGTGGTTTTTGCAGACATTGAAGTTAGCGCTGGAAGCTGCTTTTGCGAAAACAGAAGGAGTATTGCGCAAGTCCAGGTTTTGGGATGCGCATCGCACGGTTTCCATCAACGAGCGTCAGCGTAAGGTTCTCAACATGCTTTTTGATGGTTTTGAAGGCAAGTTGAATTCCTCCAAATGGTATAAGATAAATCATTGTTCTCAGGACACGGCCAATCGTGATATCAAGGATTTGATAGCCAAGGGCATATTGAGACCCACAGGAGAGGGTGGCAGAAGCACCAATTATGAGTTGGTTTTTCCTTGATAAAGCGTTATGTTCGGAACCTCTATTTCGGAAACATCAACAATATTCAAACAATTAAAAAAGTTTAAATAAGCAAACAAACAAGCTGATATTCAGCTTGTTTTGTTAATGTTGGGTTCGAAACCGCCATTTCGGAAACAGCGGTTTCGAAAATAGCATTTTATTCCACGATTATGGATATTAATTTAAAGGATGTTTCTTTTTGGGTTCAAGAATATCTCTTTCGGGGGTTAAGTATGCCTCTTTCGGGGTTCGAGAAGGTATCTTTCGGGGTTCGAGAAGGTATCTTCTTGACTGTTGCGACTAGGCTCAGCAGACCTGCTGAGCCTAGTCGGCAGGTCTGCAGACTGCAGTCAGCACGTCTGCTGAGCCTAGTCGCAACACCTTTAAAGCGTACAACTACAACCTGAATTGTCGTACGAGTATACACCTCTTAGTCGTACGACCATATACCCTTTAGTCGTATGAGTGTATACCTTTTGGTTGTACGACTGTATACCACTTAGTTGTACGACTATCTTTGTGTGAAATAAATAGACATTCTGTAGCCCTCTGTGCGGTTTCTTGATGAACGCTTGGTGAGGCAAAAGCGTTACGTTACGGTTGTGACAGTTTTTCTCGCACCCCTCTTTCTTTCGTTATATAGAAGGAACTTATATATATTATATATATAAGTTATTATATACTACTTACAGATTGAAACTTGCAAAAAACGGGGTACCCCCTTCGGAAAAAAACTGTCACAACTGTAACTGTAACGTTTTTGAGCTAAATGAGAGCAAAAACGCACTAAGCTTTTCTAGATATCATCTCATAGAGTTCCTGGTATTATCTCATAGAGTTCCTGATATCAACTCATAGTTTTCTCACCCAAAGATCTATGAGTTTTTATTTTTAACTGAATCCGCCACAAATGTTAATTCCGTTTAACAGAACTGTGCAGGGTGTTTTTTGGTGGTATCAGAGAAAAGTAGTACCTTTGCACCGTCATTCAGAGAAATCGTCCCCCTCTGATTTTTTAGAAAGCCAAGAGTTACTTACCATTCCTTCATTGCTCGCTACTCACTAAACACTACACACTAATCACTAAAAAAATGGACAGGGAACATTAAGTATCGTAAAGTAAAGTGCACTCCACGAAATGGTAGGAACGCAGGTAAGTAACTTTTGTATGACTACAGCCATTGGTACACTGCTCGGAGTAATGAGCTGCATGTGAGTTAAGGAAAAGTAATGAAAGCAAGCAAAAGAGTTAGGTTAGGTCTAGCAATGCTGCGTTTCGCAGCGTCGCTAGACCTGACTTTTTTTTGTTTTTTCGCTGCTATCATTATTCTCAAGACACAGCTAATCGTGACAAGTACAATCAAGCATTTGATGCATAGGACTAAAAAGAGTATATAGCTGTAAACCAGAGTGTTAATACACATGATGCAGCGAAATGCTGCGTATGGGTAGAGACAGCCAACTGGTAGATACAGTAAATTAGCCAGACCTACCTATTCTAGCGACCCTGTGAAACGCAGGGTCGCTAGACTTAAAGTATTGACAACCAGTAATATATACTTTTAATCGCTTAGGGTTTACTCGTACTAAAAGCGTTACATTACAGTTGTGACAGTTTTTATTTTGGCCTCCTATTACTATATGTTAGCATTCCTAATAGCTGTGTATAGCCAATATTTTGAAAAAAAATATGAGAAAAGTACCGTAAGTGGAATCTTTTTTGTACTTTTGCATTTGAAATAAAAAATAAGGCTTATGAAATCAAGGTTCTTAACCAATTATACAGAGACAACCTTCTTGTCAACCATTCAGATGAACTTGCGTCGTTGCAAGGCATTTAACTTCTCGGTCAGCTTTATCAAGAAAGCCAGTCTGGTACTCTTGTCTAAAGATATCAAGGCAGCTGTAGAACGTGGAGCCAAAGGAAGAATCTTTCAATGTGTGCGAAAAATCAAATGTCGAGATTTATTGTGTCGGTTTCGATTTGATGAGGAGGGCACTAAGTATAAATACTGCATAATTGAATTTAAAGTGTCTTGTAGTTGAATTGTTGTATTGTTTAAGTTAAGTATAATCTCTTTTTTTATATGAAAATAATTATAAATTGTAAATTGATTAATCGAGGTTGGGATAATCTGCGTACATTTATTTTTGATAATAAATTGTTGGTATGTTGTATTGGTGCTTATTTGTGCTTTGATAAGACATTGGAATCATTATTTGCTGCATATTTGTTACCAATAATGAAGGGCTTTACTGTTAGTATGATGTCGACAGTTGTGTTGGTAATACTATTGGTCTGTATTATTGCTGATTTTTTTAGGAAGTATCAAAAAAGAATACTCGTAAGTAATCAAACTGTAGGCTTCTGGTTGTTTATGCTATTTCTTTGGGGAAAGTATCGTCTTGGTGCAGATTCAGCTTATATATCATATATTCCTTTTCTTTGTTATGTCGATTTTATTCCAGTTCTCACAGGAAAATATCTCATCTTGCGGTTATTTCGTAGTGTCTCAATGAAAGGCGAAATCTCTTCTGATGGATTTTTGGCAGATGAGCCAATAACACGTAGTGAGGATGATTTGTTGGGTAGAAAAATATATGCCCATGATGCTGCTGAAAAGTTGTTGGCAACAAATACAGAAAAAAATGCCTTTACATTTGGTGTTGTTGCCCCTTGGGGAAATGGTAAGACCTCTTTTTTGTATATGTTGAAAGAGCATATAGATAATAATTGGGCTGGTGATGTAGTTACCATTTCATTTCATCCATGGAAATATGGAAAGTCATCTAATTTAACATATTTGTTCTTTGAAGAATTAAGTAAATCTTTAGCGCCATATAGTACTTCTTTTTCTTATGATATAATTCGTTATGCTCGTACTGTGTCTAGTATTGAGAATTCTACGACGAAATTTCTTGGAAGTATATTGGGGTGTTTTGCCTCTCAAACAGTTGAAGAACAGTATGAGGATTTGAAGAAGAATATCAGCAATATACAGAGAAAAATAGTTGTCTTTATTGATGATATAGATCGTTTAGGGCCAAATGAAATAGAGGAGTTGTTTAGATTAGTACGAAATACATCAAACTTGCCTTTTATGTATTTTGTTATGGCTTATGATAAAAAGTATGTTGTGGATAGTCTTAATAGTGTCTTTCCATCCCATAGCCTAAGTTATTCTCAAAAGATACTACAAGAAGAGTTTTTCCTTCCTATTATCAAAAATAATGAGTTGAAAGTTGTTCTGCGGGAAAAATTATCTGTTTTTTTGAATACAGAAGAAATGGAACAGGTAGACAAACTGCTTAACAGAGAATTGTTTAATTCAATTAATGTGTTTAATTATCTAGGAAATATAAGGGACATAAAACGCCTTGCAAATGCTTTACTTTTACATCTTAAAAAACTTCATGGTGAAATCGATATCTGTGATTATGTTATAATGGAAATTTTAAGACAGCAGTATCCTTTTGTCCTAGAACTTATTGTTGATAGAAAGGATGATATTTTGTTGTGTAATAATAGTGGAAAATATGTTTATTTTAATGGAAAAAATGGTCCTGAAGAAAAGGATGATATTCTTTCTAAAATGTATCCCTTTAAGGGTTTTAATATCTTAGAATACATAGAGAAAAATAGTGAAGCACTATCTGTGCCTAAAGCTAAGATTGATAGTTTGAAGAAGTTACTGGATGCTCTTTGGGGTGAATATAGAACACAAAGTAGTAAGGGAATTAATGTACCTGAATATACCCAAAGGTATTTGCATACTTCTATATTGGATTCTGACGTTTCTGATGTGCAATTTGAAAAAATGATGAAATTACCTTTTGAAGTAATGAAACCGACATTGCAGGAATGGATGGTTAATAAGTCATACTCTTTGGTGAAAAAAGTTGAAGAGATAGATGCCCAAAATAAAGCAGATGCTTATAAGCAACTTCATATGTTGTTTTATCTGGGCTCTATAGGGAATAAGTATAAACCCGAATCTCGGGTGATGGTAGAACGAATTAAAAAGTTGAAGGACCTGAATGCAGAACCACATAACTACCTTACAGAAGATAAAGATGAATTCTTAAAATGCTTAGATGAAAATGGTATCAATAGTTTTATGCTAGATTTTTTGTGTGAATTGTTTTGCAATGGTTCATTTGTGGATGATTTTATTCTATCTGAAGATGAGGTTATTGCGATTCAACAAAAGATCTTTTTGCAATATTTAAAAGAAAAACATCCAATGATTGATGTATTATATTGCTGGCGAGATACTTCACATGAAGTTTGGATTTCTCATAGTGATGGGTATAGACATAAAGAAATAAAACATTCTGATATATCACGCAAAGCGATGAAGGATTATGCGATAAATCACATAGAAGAATTCGCAGAGAATACCATTTCGTTTTTGCGACCAAATACTGATCGACAATATTATATAAGTAATGTCGTTTCTCATATATGGCAAGGTTGGGATGAATACTATAAATTTGTAAATGGTTTAAATATTCAATCAGCTAAGCTTAATGAATATAAAAAGTTTCTCGAAGAGTTTAAGAAAGCAGATTTTAAGAATTCTGTCTATTTTGATTTTAAAGAGATGCATTTTGACTCATAAACTTTTATGAGTAATGTACTTTAGTAGCGATAGCGATGTATTGGTGCCAAGCGTAGCAGTAATCGGTACCATACCCAGCTATCGCTGCCAGCTCTATTTGATAACATATATTCCATCCTGTTCTATTTCTCGAAGAAGGTATGGGTTGATGTGCTTATGCTTTCTTACTAAATCTACGGGACTTTCAAGTAGGTTTTCTAGATAACGCTTTAGTCTAACAACAAGGAATGCCTTAGGTTCCATTTCTACACATATATCCACGTCACTATCTTCTTTCTGCTCGTTTCTTGAAACCGAACCGAAAAGGCACAGCGACTTAACTCCGAAGTTCTTTTTTAGCTCTTCGGAATGAGATGAAATCTGCGTTATATAATGTTCTCTTGACTCCATAATTTGCATTTTATTTGTTTCTACCGCAAAGATATAATTAAATCTTGAATCTTGCAAAGATTAATGAAAATAATGCTATGTTATTTTGTATTTTGCTATGTCTTGTTGTTAATTTGGGTTAAATGTAGGAAAAGCGTGATATGAAACCTAACTATAGTTAGGTATTTTCGGTTATTATAGGGAAAACCCTGTTTGGGTTTTCATTGGAAAAAGGGTAATTTTGCTTATTAAAATTAAAATAATAAATGACTTTGATAAAATGGCAATAGATAAAAGTGTACATACAATACTTTACCAAAAGGTGATAGCTCGGTTACGAACCAAGCGAGAAGAGCGAGGTCTTACCCAGAAACAGTTGGCTGGGATGCTCGGTCTTCCGCAATCTTATGTGAGCAAGATTGAAACTTGTGAGCGCAGGATGGATTTTATAGAGCTCCGCACCATTTGTAACTTGTTGGGAATGTCTGTTGTCGATTTCATGCAGGAAGTTGAGACTGAGATTATACCTCAAGTTGAGAAAATCGAAGCAAGAAAAATGGAACATGATAAGAAAACTAACAAAATAGCCGAATAATATGGAACAATTCGATAATAACGAAATCTTTGATGATTTCAAACCAGCTGAAGAGCAAGCTGCTTTTGTCAATGAGACAATCGGTAACGTGATAGAACGAGAGTTGTCGGAAGTGGAGTTGTTCAAGGAAGAATTTGATGATCAGCTCTTGATGTCTGATAATCCTAAAGACAATTTGACTCAAATTATCGTAGGGTATATTCAAGGATGTGGAGATGTGAATCAGGTAAATATCTGCTCTTACAAATCAAAAAATGGAGTAGCACTTGATGGATGGGGCTTTAATGGTGATGAAGACCTTACAACGATAGATCTCTTCTTGACCATATATGAGGATCCAAACAATGGTTCTAATATTTCGGCTAATGATTTAGATCGCCAATTCAACTGGCTGCAGCGCTTTTACGATCAGTCGGTAAGTGGTGCAATGTTGGGCAAATTTATGGATGATACTAAGAGTGACCTCTATCAGGTAGCTGATCTTATTCATAGTACAAACAAGATAGACCGAATCAGATTGTTTATCCTTACCAATGCAATAGCACCTGTCAGTTATGAAAAAGATAACATAGAGATTGCGGATGGTACATCCTGCGAGTTCTATGTCTGGGATGCCAAGCGCATTATGCAGCAAGATAATATCATATCTGGTAGAAAGCCTATCGTTGTTGATTTCGAAGGTGATTACAATTGCACATTGCCATGTGTCAAGATGCCAGACGTGTCTGACCATGTTATGTGTTATCTCTGTATTATTCCAGGTATGGTGCTTTCGCAAGTTTACCATAAATACCACCAGCAGATACTGGAGATGAATGTTCGTACATTCCTTCAATTTAAGGGAGCTTCAAACAAAGGCATCCGTGATACATTGATAGGGCATACGGCAACAGCTGTTGAACGCAAAAAAGGTATGGAGGATACCTTGCCTGAACCTGATATGTTCTTTGCCTATAACAATGGTATCTCTGCCACGGCTTCTGATGTAAAACTGAATGAAGAAGGCTCTGCTATAACCAAGATTAAATCTTGGCAGATAGTTAATGGTGGTCAGACTACAGCGGCTATCAGTGCTGTTATGGGCATGAAAGACGTTGATTATTCACAATTGGCTTCTGTCTATGTGGCTATGAAAATCTCTGTTGTCAAGGATAAGGATAATCTGTCTGCGATAGTTCCGAAGATCTCGAGATTTGCCAATACGCAATCCGCTGTCAAGAAGTCTGACTTTAACATCAATGAAGGATTCCTCGTAGAATTAGAGCAGCAATCTCGTGAAACATGGGTTCTGAATATCAGTGGTAAACCTGTGAGCAAATGGTTCTTTGAACGAACTCGTGGGCAGTACTTGGATAAGGCAAAACGTCAAAACTCCAGCAAGGCAGAAAAAGAGTTCTATGCAGAATATCCAAAGAATCAGATGTTTGACAAAACTACGCTCTCTAAATTTGTGATGAGCTGGGAGCAGGATCCTGCCAGTGTTTGTAAGGGTGGCGAGAATAACTATACTAAGTTCTTTGACAAGATGAAACGTAATGGTGCTCATTTCGATAAGACTCGTTACCAGCGTACAATAGCAAAGGCTATCCTCTTCAAGGGCATAGATGCTTTGTATGGTAAAGATGGATTGGCATTGCCTGGATATAAGTCGAACATGGTAGCTTATACGATGTCTTTGCTGTCGCTGAATTCAGGTAGAGCATTGAATCTTGATGCTATTTGGAATGAGCAGTGTGTAATCAGTCCTTCGGTTTACAACGAGTTGACATTGGATATTTATAATGTTTATGCCAAACTCCTTTGTGGTGCAGAGCATATTACATACAAGATTAAGGAATCATATACGGATGGTAATGGCAGACGTAAAAATCGTTATGTACCAAAGGAAATTCCACAAGAGGATATTGAACGCTTAAAGGCAACAATGCTCTACAAGGTTCTGCTTTATGTAAAAGATATAGAACCATTTGTTTATAAGCATTTGATAGATGTAGATGAGGGTAAGAATATCAATGAGTGGACAAAGGCTACTCTTTGCTGGGATGCTCTCAAAACAAAGCTTTCACAAGAAGGCGATAAATACAATATACCAGCAGAACTCTTGGGCGGTGTAGGTGATGTTGATGAAGAGATAACCGAAGGCCAGAAGAAAAAGATGGATGAGGCTAAGGAAGTGGAGACGGATAAATGGTTTGCCTTGAATAAATGGTCAAAAGATAATCCTGGTGAACTGACTCCAAAGGAGCAGGCATTCATAGGTCAGGTGGCTTTCTCTTCAAAACGGGGACGTGCATTGACATACAAGCAATCTAAATGGGCTCTCGACATTTACGAGAAAGCCGTGGATGCTGGTTGGAACGAAAAATAAAGAATTAAAATGATAACAGATAAAGACATATATCTTGACGAGGAAGTGGAGAAGGTGGAACCCTTCGAACGCCCTGCCATCCGATTCTCTCATATTGAGTCGGATGATGTGGGCTTGCGTCCTTACCAGGCGGAAATGAAACACAATGTTTATGGCCTTTGGGATAAGATAGACAATGTGATGCTTCAGATGCCTACTGGTACAGGCAAGACAATTGTCTTTACTTCTGTTGTTAAGGATATCTTGAGATGGTGCAACCTTCATAGTCATGAATCTAAGATATTGATTGTAGCCCATCGTAGGGAATTGATAAGGCAAGCAAGCAAGAAGCTGGGGGATATCCCTCATGGAGTGATCGTAAGCGGAGAGAAACTGGATTTGGACCAGTCTATACAGGTAGCTTCTATCCAAACCTTCATGAGTCGTAGGCATTATGAGATGATGCGCCGTGAGCAATTTGACTTTATCATCATAGATGAGGCTCATCATTGCATGGCGCCAGGATACCAGAAGCTTTGGGAGATGTTCCCCAATAGTAAAAAACTGGGTGTTACGGCTACTCCGTGGCGTATGAGCCACTGTGGTTTTACGGCTTTGTTTGGTGATATTGTATTGGCAAAGAGTATCGAATGGTTTGTTAATCAGGGCTATCTGGCCAATTATGATTACATCAGTATCAAGCCAACCTCGGAAGTTCAGCATGCCATTAATGGAATCGACCGAATGGGGGCTGATGGCGATTATCTGGATTCTGAGTTGAGTGCTGTGATAGACAAGGATAAGATACGTGCCGGTTTATATAAAAGCTACGAGAAATATGCCAAAGGAAAAAAGGGTATTATCTATGCCATCGACCGCAAGCATGCCAATCATATCTGTGAGTTATATGCTACAAAGGGCGTTAGTGTCTGTATGATAGATGGTACAACTCCAACCGCTGAGCGTGAGCAAAAGATAGCAGACTTTGCCAATGGAAGTATAGAGGTTATCGTGAATGTCAATATCTTCTCAGAAGGTTTTGACTGTCCGGATATAGAGTTTATACAGTTGGCTCGACCAACCAAGTCGCTTTCGCTTTATCTCCAGCAGGTGGGTAGAGGTCTTCGAATATCGGAAGGCAAGGAGACTACGGTTATATTGGACAACGTAGGACTTTATAATCGTTTCGGTACTCCGATGG
Organism: Segatella copri; assembly: GCF_051861805.1. Classification (GTDB taxonomy): domain Bacteria; phylum Bacteroidota; class Bacteroidia; order Bacteroidales; family Bacteroidaceae; genus Prevotella; species Prevotella copri_M. Next base: position 1,968,537 of record NZ_CP146520.1, read on the forward strand.
CAAACCGTCATTGGCGGTATCATTTCCTTGGTACTGATAATGAGGAAGGCTATAATGATGGTTCAGGTATCAAACGTGACTTGATTCTTGATTCTGATTCGGAGTATGAGCCTGATTATTCTGAGGATGATGAAGAAATGGTTGTTGTAGAACATGCAGAAGGTAATGCTCAGATAAGGCCTGATGCTGCTAATCAGGCAGCAAGTCTTTCGGAGTACAATGTATTTAGAAAGAATGGTTTGTATGGTGTTTGCAATCATAACAACAGGGTGATAGTTCCACCCATCTATGAAGAGATGCGCCCTTACCATAAAGGATATATTCCGTTTAAGCAAAATGGAAAATGGGGTATCTTGCTTGCAAATGGAACGGTTAAGGTTAAGCCGAAGTACTATAATATCGGACCGTTTATCAATGATAGAGCTGTGGTGCAGAATACTGCAGACAGTGAGGAATATTATATTAATGGAAAATTAGAAAGGATTACTGAGTAATGTCTAAGAAAATATACAAGATAGTCGATTTGTTTGCCGGATGTGGTGGCTTGAGCTGTGGCTTGGAACAAGCAGGCTTTACTCCATGGTTCGTGAATGAAATTGTCGAAACGTTTTGTAATACATACAAAAAAAATCATAATCTGGATGAAGATCATTATTTTGTCGGTGACATTAATGATTTAAATGAAAATCTGGATGACTATAAAGAATATCTGGAAGATATAACGCTGGTATGTGGTGGACCTCCTTGCCAAGGATTTTCTATGGCAAATCGCCAGAGAATTCTGGATGATCCACGTAATCAGTTGTATAAAGCTTATCTTTATTTCTTAAGTCAAGTACGTCCAAAGTTCTTTATAATGGAGAACGTTAAAGGGATGTCTAAAAAAATAGGAGAGATAAAGGATGATTTTGCTAAATATCTAGGTGAGGAGTATCAGTTTGATTATAGACTCTTGAAAGCTCAAGATTTTGGCGTACCTCAAAACAGGGAACGCTTCATAATGATAGGCAATCGTGTTGGAGTAAATCCTAATGATATTTTTGAAGAAATTTTCAAACAGGGACGTTCTCCGTTCGTTTTGAAGGATGCTCTTGAGGGGTTGCCTCATCTTGAGTCTAGAAAAAGAATTGGGAAAAATGAAGAGAATGAACGGTCTGGATTTACTGAACGACAGTTTGTGTATCCAGAAACAGAATTCTACCATTTCATCAATGGATATAGACATATTGATAAGTTATATAATCATAAGAATAGGTACAATAACCCTCGAGATATTGAAATTTATCGTCGCTTACCTCAAGGGGCTAATTCTTTGCATGATTCAATAGCTGATATTATGCCATATTCGAGAAGAAACGGCATCTTCAAGGATAAGTATTATAAATTGGATGAAACTCAGATATGTAAGACTATAACATCTCATATGAAGTTTGATTGTAATATGTATATCCATCCCTGGGAGGCACGAGGGCTAAGTCCACGTGAAGCTGCCAGGATTCAGACCTTTCCAGATGACTATGTGCTGACTGGAGCCCAGAATTTGTGGTATGCTCAAGTAGGAAATGCTGTTCCTGTAAAGCTAGCTAAGGCTATAGGTATGGGTATTATGAAATTTATAGAGGCATGAGACATTTAGAATTATTTGCTGGTATTGGAGGATTTCGTCGAGCCATAGATTTGGTTGGACAGGATTATCATGTACCTGTAACATGTATTGGATTCTCTGAAATCGAATCTAAAGCCGTCTTAACCTATAAGACCAATTATAATACAAACGGTGAAATAGAATTGGGAGATATAGTTGAATTTACTTCTGATGAGCATAATGTTGTTGGACTGCCAGATTTTGAATTGTTAACTGGTGGTTTTCCTTGTCAGACTTTTAGTGTGATGGGGGCGATGGCTGGTTTCAAGGAAGATAGAGGTCAGATGTTCTTCCGGATAATGGATATAGTAAAGCTCAAACATCCTAAGTATATTTTGTTGGAGAATGTGAAAAATTTAATGACTCATGATAGTGGTAAAACAATTCGTAGAATATTGCAAGAATTGTCAGCGGAAGGATATATTGTTCATCATGATGTTTTCAATTCTGTAAATTATGGACTTCCACAAGTGAGAAATAGAACACTAATTTTTGCACGAAGTTCAAAATACGGAGAGTTTGAGTTTACAAATGAGTTGGTGTCTCAACATTTCAATTCGTTAGAACGGAATGATTGTTCTCTCAGTTTCTATAACAATACAATAGATGTGTTGGCGAAGAACGTTTCAGAGAAGTACTATTTGTCAGAGAGGATAAAACCAACCATTCTTAGTGATGGTAGCGGTAAGTTTAAATCGAATTCTGAAATTGATAAGCTTGTAGCAAGAACCCTTACGGCTTCTATGCATAAAATGCATCGTGCATGTCAAGATAATTATTATAGTGATATGTTCATCGACAGTAAAGGAGAAGTTAGACCTTCTACATGGATGTCAAAGGAAGAACTGGCAAAGATATCAATAAGAAGATTAACACCGCAAGAAGCTTTTATGCTACAAGGTTTTCCTGCTTCATTTGCCTCTGATGCTAGCAAGGCAGGTGTGGCTGATGGTGCTTTATATAAGCAAGCTGGTAATGCGGTTAGTGTTAATACTATCTATGCAGTTTTATCTTTTTTGATTGATAATAACATAATGAAAATGTAATTATGGGAATGGTAAAGAAAATTCGGCGTCAAGACAGTGGGTGGAAGCAAACCGCTGGATGTTCTGGGGAGACGAGTATTAATTTGAGTAGTGAAATATTCGACTATCTTTCCTATGGCATGGTAGATTCTGGTGAAGAATGTGGAATAACTTTTCGCATTTATAAGAAGGACTATGTTGATGCTTTAAGTTTTATTGAGTCTCAGCTTCCTCTGTATAGAAGTACATCTAGAGAAAGTATAAAAATAAAAGTAGGGAATCCTATCTTTGAGAAACTCTTATGTGCCATAGATAGTTTCTTTGGCAATAATGATTTTAAGGAGTATACTGTTACTTTGTATCGAAGAAAGGATGGAAGAATTTATTTAAAAAACTTGAAGCAAAAAGGGTTCACGATTCGTGATTTCCTGGTCGAATTTTCTTCTGCATTAGATTTCGAAATGGGAGATGATTGCTTTGAATTGAGATTGATACCGTTTTACATTTAACAATAAGAGATATGATAACATTATATAAAGAATATTCTATCGGCGTAAAGAAACTCTCTGATGCAGAGTTGAATAGAGAGAACTCTCCTAGTGGTCAAACTCACATAGGACTTTCTGAGAAGGTTTTAACCTATCTGCCAAATACTCCGGTGCAGCAGGATGGTATTCTTGTTGTAAATCAGTCATGTTCGTTTGTGGAGTGTGCGTTTAGTAAGATTGGTAATAAGAGAAGTACTAAGGTTGATTCTCAAACAAATACACCTGTAAAGTCAGTAGTAAAGCAAATTAGAAATATTGCATCTAATGATAAAGTTGACTGGTATCTTGTGTGGTTTGCATTGGAAAATCAAACCCCTGTATTTTGGCTTTTAAACAATAAATCTGAGGATTATTCGGGTTTGGAGGATATTTTTGGAAATAGTCAATCTTTATCTGTATATACAGCATCAAAGGAAGAATATTTTAGATTGCTAACTAAAATTCGTTCTTTCAAAAAATTGCTTGCTATAATAGATTCAACGTATGATACTTCACACGAGAATAGACTTATTGCAATATCTAAAGAACATAGAACTTTTGTACATTTATGTTTGGATTATTTTCGTATGATGGGTGAGTTGGACAAAATGCTCCCCTATTTTAATACAAAAGAATCTAATGTGCCAGTCTCTATTAAAAAAGATGATGCATATAAGTTGCAGAATATGTTTATGTTTGCCGACATAACGGAAATAAATACTCGTAATTCGACAAATAATGGAAGAAGATGGTACACAGATCCATTCTATGTAGATGGGAGGGAATTGTATCTTTATGTGGATTGGTTTCCGGGAAAAGATTCTAAAGGAAAAGATACCCAGTTAATGGTTCCTGATTTTGTCAAGTTTGTATCTGATTGCTTTGGCAAAAAGTATGTGTATCGTAATGCTCAAGGAACTCATGAAATGTGGGAGATTAATAATCCAGAAAGTTTTGAGATCATACAAAATGTAAATGGTGAAGAAACTTCTGACTACGTTAAGTTCAAGCATCTCCTAGAGTATTTCTGTGCCCATCTTCAATATGTTGTTACTGGTGATGAGACAGTTAAAGGCTACGAGGAGTATTTGAAGCCATTTGTAGAGAATGATTCTTTTAGAAAGTCAGGGCAAGGTTACAATGGGGGTAATATTCAAAAGCAGATAGAGCCATGGGAGCAATATTCTGCTGGTAGAATTTGTATCGCTGTACATGGACAGGGACCTAAAGGAAATGCCGCTTATCTACATTGGGATAGTACTGGGCATAATGTGCTTGCCAACTGGAATGGTGATACTATCATTTCTTTGAAACTAGTAGAATATCTTGAACCTTCTAAAGAAAGAATTACTAAAGATGTTGTGTCTTTGGATGACCTTGGCTTATATGACGGACAGGAACCAAATGAGAATCTCCGCAAGTTCTATGATGCATTTGTTGAATTGTTGAAAAATGATTCAACTATGCCATTGGAAGAACCCGAGGACGGTCCCCTGGAATTTGGTGATTTCACCCCTCGTCAAATCATCTTCTATGGTGCTCCTGGTACAGGTAAATCGCATACCATCAAGAAGGAAGAGGATGAAGGTAAGATTACTTGCATCCGTACCACCTTCCACCCTGATAGCGACTATGCTACTTTTGTGGGATGCTACAAGCCACATAAGATAAAAGGTACCAACGATTTGACTTATGAGTTTGTGGAGCAGGCTTTCCTGGAGGCTTACAAGCAAGCCTGGATGAATCCAAAGGAGGAAATCGCCCTGGTTATCGAGGAGATTAATCGTGGTAACTGTGCCCAGGTGTTTGGTGATATCTTCCAGCTCTTGGATAGAAGTGGAGACGGATGGAGTACTTATCCTATCAAGGCTGATACGGATATTGCAGAACATCTGAAAGAACTTCGTATCCCTGGGTATGCTGCGACTATGAACAAGAGATTTGGCTTGGATAAGGAGGGTAACGATAGATACCCTGATAGGGATTGGTTTGGCTTCATGGCTCTGCCCACTAACATGAGTATTCTTGCTACCATGAACACCAGCGACCAGAGTCTTTTCCCAATCGATTCTGCCTTTAAGCGTCGCTGGGACTGGAAGTACATCAAGATTAAGCCTGGTAAGGATAAGGACGGCAAGAAGTTAGATTGGAACATCCAGATAGAGGGTGTGAATGGTGAACCTGTAAAGATTATAAAAGAGGAAACAAAGCTCCCTTGGTGGGATTTTATCCAGAAGGTGAATGAAATCATCGCTTCCATGACCTCCAGTGCCGATAAGCAGTTGGGGTATTTCTTCTGCAAGCCATCTAAGAAGGCTAACGAGACAGACGAGAAACCTACCATCATTACGGCTGATACGCTGGTGGGTAAGGTGATATTCTATCTCTGGAACGATGTATTTAAAGATTATGGCTTCGAAGATGCTTCGCTCTTTACCTATCAGGAGGAGAAGGATGGCAAGAAAATGGATAAAGACCTTGCCTTCGCTGATTTCTATGATGAGGAAGGAGAGCAGGTCAATACAGTGAGACTGGTTGACTTCCTGAAGAAAATAATGAAATGGCAAAATAATAATACGGAGAACGAATAATGTATATTCTATTTGAGGAACATCAGTATGAAAGCTCTACTGTAGAGAAAATCCTGAAGGACATCTATGTGCTGCAGGATGTGGATAAGAAGGTGAGCGTGCAGTATGTGGGTTATTTCTATAATCCACAGCTCAGAGATTGTGTCTTTATTCTGCCAAAGGTGCTCTTGAGAGATGATCCTCAAAAGAAACAGGAAGTGCTGGCTGGGGTGACTTTGGAAAATGGAGAAACTGTAAGCCCAGAGCAGGTAATGACTCCTGAAAAGCAGAAAAAACTGAGCCGTGAATATCGTAAGTTTATCTACGAATTCTCTGTTTGGGTATATCGTGCGCTGAGTGTATTCTACAAGGCAAACCCCAACAGCAAGGCCATCCTGTATAAGCACATTACCCGAACAGGAAAAGGTAAGCGACAGCATACGAATACTTATCTCGACATCGTTCTTTCGCTGATCAGGTTTAATCAGGAGAATCGTAACTTCGTGCTTTTCACCGTCAAGAACCTGCATCGGGGTAATAATAAGATTAACTGGACGAAGACCATCAGTCATTCTTCTGCCTTTATGCAGGAGAATGGAGCGCCTGTATATCTGAAACTTGTCAATAAGAAACGTATCGTGAACTATGAGGAGGAACTGTTTGTTATCTACTATAGTATTCTGAACTATCTGAACGAAGAGTATGGATTTCAGACACCTATCAATATTCAGTATGAATTGATTACCGGTAAGCAATTCAAGGAATATCTGAAGGGTATGGGTAAGATGAGGCTCATGCAGATAAAATATAAGTATTTCTCGGACAAGGCGCTGCAACTTTGGGATATGTGCTATGCCTTCTTCGAGAACTCTTACCGTATAGCAATCAATGCGCATGCCCAGGAATATATTCTTGCCAAGAATTTCAATATCATTTTCGAAGCAATGATAGATGATTTGATAGGTACGCCGCATACCGATATTCCAAAGGGACTTGCCGACCAGAAAGATGGAAAGCGGGTGGATCATCTTTATACGGATTTGGCTTTGACATCTAATGACGCACAGGCTAGCCGTGAGGTGTATTACATCGGTGACAGCAAGTACTATAAGAATGGGCATCCATTGACATCGGAATCTATCTATAAGCAATATACTTATGCTAGAAACGTGATACAGTGGAACATCAACCTGTTCCTCTCGGATGATACTGCCTTTGATGATGAAGATAGGAAAAACAGGACGAAAGACAAGGAGAAATACAAAGATATCCATCTGCAGGATGCTGAAGCTACCGAGGGTTATGATGTGATACCTAACTTCTTTATCAGTGGTTTTGTGTATGATGACCACCGATATAATGCAGGCGAGAAGAATATCCGCAAGCATTGTAATGGTAAGGGTGAGCATTGCACCACGGTATCGTATCAGTTCCCTGACAGACTCTTTGACCGTGATACGCTCTTCCTGTCACAATATGATGTTAACTTTCTGTATGTGCTTTTCCTTTATGCTCGAAACAAGGCCAACGAAAAGACGCAGTGGAAGAGAAAGGTGAGAGACATCTTCCGTAACGAGATTAGGGAGGTGATTCAGAAAAATTATCGCATCTATGCCATGAGAGCAAAGCTTGGTGTAGATGGTGAGCTGTATATGCAGAAGCATTTCTATGAGTTGAATGGTAGGGTGTTTAAGCCTTATGGTGATGACAGGGAAGTGTATTTTGCGTATGCTCGTCCTTTGAATAAATGGAAAGAGACAGAGGGGCAGTTTTATGAGTTGAAGGAAGACTTCATCATTGATGAGTGTAATATGGGTAAGGACCCAGAAAAAGTGTTGAGGCCGGCACTGGAGCATGAGCTTGGATTGCCATTGGCTTCACCACCATGGCTTACTGTGCATTATCTGGAGCGTGATTTGAACCGTGGTATCCTGGTGGGTTATTACAAGTCGGAAGAACACCTGCGGTGGATTCTTGGCAATAATGACAAGGGAAGTCTGGTTTATAATGTGCGTTTGAAACTTAAGGAAGATGAGGCTCGTGATGGTGCTCATACTGCATATTTCTATGAAAAGAAGAATGTGCATTTTGTGATACTCTATACTGATGGAGTAGAAGAAACCGGTGAATATAGGGTGTTTCATGTAAAGGATACTGCGAGCAAGGTGACTGAGGAGAGAATGCGCAAGACTTGGTATCCGATGGAGGCTGCCGAAGGGATGGATAGTGAGACGAAACGTAATTACTTCTTCTATCGTTTTGACGAGGAGGTGAATATCGGAAAGATTGATATCAGAAGGCTGTTTCTTGATTTAAAGGCTGCGCATCTGAAGGAGTTTGATAGTTATGTTCCTGGTGAACCGATGTTTACGACGGCAGAAAAGCTGATGGGATATAGAAAAAAATAGTTTGTTTTTAGAGCTGTGCCATCATGCTTTTGCCCTTACAGGGCGCAAGGCAGACTGCGCTTATACCCAGGGTGTTACCCTGGGCTAGGAGCTTCTGCCCTTTCAGGGCGTGTGGGGGGAAAGGTGACTATAGCATAGCAGCACAGACCTTGCGGAACCAGTCGAGTTTCTTGCCGCTCATTTCTGCTATGGATAAGTTCTCCTTGTTTACATCTTCTGGCTCAAATTCATAATAAGAATCCTCTGTAGGGAGATAATCCTCTGGAAGATCTTCTATGGAGTGGGCCTGGAAGTTGTGATGATTGCCTTCTTCATCAATATCGACTGTATATACAATGTCGTCTAATGGCGAACTTAATACGTTACGCAATGTTTGCTTTTTATTCGTATACTTTTGTATATTATCGTAATCGGTTCTGATGAACATCCAGCGGTTGGCAGTATCGTCTTGGTCTATCCAATAGAAGAGATAGTTATCACCTTTGTTGGTTACGTAGTGTGACAACAATGGTCCATCGAAATATATCAGATCGGCCACCTTCTTGAATTTATCGAAATTGCGCTTCTTGATGCAAATACCTTTTATTGTTTTCATAATTTTCCCTCCTCTAGTTTAAATGTTTTGGATAAGTCACATGATGGGAATTCAAACAAGTTATAATGCCCGTTACTAGCAGGTGTAGTAATGTTGCTATCGTTGTTAGTCACTTTAGTCCTTGTTGTATCAATGCGTCTATTTCTGCTTGATACTTATATATTTCCATCTTTTTATGTTTTAAATCTGCTGCAAAAATAAGAAATATTTCTCTTTTATGCAAGTTTTTGGCCTTTTTCTTTTGTGTTTTCGTGAGAAAAGATTAATTTTGTATCGAATGGCGTGATTGGATTAGAAAAAAGATGTTTTAATAAATAAAGCGTATGCCAGATAAAATGACCATAGAACAGCGCCACAACAACATGGCGGCAATCAAGGGCAAGGATACCAAACCGGAGATTCTTGTAAGGAAGTTCCTGTGGGCTAGAGGATTCAGGTATCGGCTCAATCATCCACGGTTGCCGGGAAAACCGGATATTGTGCTCAGGAAGTATCGTACCTGCATTCTGGTGAATGGATGCTTCTGGCATGGACATGAAGGGTGCAGGTATTATGTGATGCCGAAATCGAATACCCAGTTCTGGCAGGATAAAATCAGGAGGAACCGGGAACGGGACCATGAGGTGCTGCATCGGTTGGCTGAAATGGGATGGCATACCATCGTTATCTGGGAATGCGAACTGAAACCGGCTGTCAGAGAGAAGACTCTGGAGTCGCTGGCTTTTACCCTGAACCATATCTTCCTGGAAGATCATCATATTAGGAGGTATGAATTGCCGGAAGAAAAACCGGCAATGGTAGCGGAGCCTAAACCAAGGCATCGGGATTAGTAACTACTAATAAATACAAAAATCCCCTGATGAACTCCGATGGGGGAGTTGTCATCAGGGGATTCTTTGTTTCCTTATTTCCTTTTATTCCATATATCCTTTTCCTTTTCAGATCTTTCTTTTATCTGATGCTTTCGCCAGCTTCGCTATAGCCTTCCAGCATCCTGGTGCTGGTGATGGACTTGCGGGAGCAGTAGTCGAAATCTACCTTCTTGTAGCCTTGGCTTGAACGCCAGCGGATGGTGAGCTTCACCGTCTTGCCCTTGGTATCTGGCAGGGCTTCGTTGAGATTGAAGGCTACCAGGGCATCACGCCAGTAGTTCTGAGGGTCGCCATTTACGTTATGACGAAGTTCTACCTCGTATGGATTCTCTGGGTTTACTCCTGTTACGAGATTGATGTAATGAGGCTTCTGACCTCCCCAGAGAGCACGGAAGCGGAGGGTGAGATAGCCATCCTCGGCTACGGTTACCCAGTCGCGAACGATATCTACCTGGTTGTTGCCATATTTCTCGCTGTTTGCTTCGTCGGAACCCAGAGATGGTACTGGCTTCTTGGTCAGAATGCTGTCTATCCAGTTTACATGAACCACCTGGTTGTACTTGTCGTTCATCTCATTGGTGACGGAGTAGTTGACGAGTGCACGCACCTCTTTGTCGCCGAATGGCTTGTTGAGGTTCTTGGCGAGCAGCGTAGTGTTGTCGTCGAGCTGCAAATAGCAGGCATCGCCATTCTGTTTTACTGTTACCAATGCGTTTGGTAAAATACGATCCCAATCGGTGTCATCGTCGTTGTTGCACGATTGGAAGGTGAGGGCTGACAGGAGCAGTGCCACTGCCAGCCACGCCTTCTTGAAATCTATTTTTCTCATACTTATTCTTTTCCTTTCTTTTCTTTATTAATTCTTACTTGTTTTTAAAGCTTTTGCCCTTTCAGGGCGCCAGGGGAAATTTGTCTTTACCCAGGGTGTTACCCTGGGCTAGGTGCTTCTGCCCTTTCAGGGCGTGTGGGGAATGGCTTGCTTGTTTCCTTTTCGCCCTTTCGTTATCCCCTAGCTTAGAAATAATATCAGCATGCTTGATATTGTTTTCTGTCTTTAAAATGAAGAAAGAAGGAAAAACTTGCGTGAGATTTAGCAAAAGAAAGTTAAATAAGGAGAAGTGGGTTTTATGGGCTTGCATTATAAATGGAATATTATGCCTTGTAGGATAAAAAAATGGGGATTTATTTTGTAGTGTCTCCGTTTTGCAGTACCTTTGCAGCAAGATGTAGCAATCTGTAATAAACCAGATGCTGCTATCTATAATAATAGGTATATGAATAAGATTATAAAAAAGATATTTCGATCGATATTGTATGTCGTGGGCGTCGTGGCGTTTTCGATGGTTCCCGATATGTGGCTCTGGCATATCGGAGTGAGCGAATGGCCCCTGCCGCTTGCCATCCTCTGGTGGGTTCCCACGCTGCTCATCCTCCTTGCCGAGATGGGACTGCAGCTGGGCAAGTTTCATCGGGAGTCAGTGAGGGTGCTCTTCACGCTGATTCTCTTCTCCGTGATGCCGAAGGTGGTGTTCATCCTCTTCGATTTCATCATGCCTTGGTTCTTCGCCATCTTGCCGGCGCTGGCTGTGATGGGGTGGTTCCTCTTTGGCTTCGTGGCGGGCTGGAAGCGGCTGGAGGTGAAATATGTTACTTATTCATCGCCCGATCTTCCTCCTTATTTCGACGGATACAAGATTCTGCATTTCAGCGATTTCCATCTGGGTACCTTCCCTAAGGGTTCTGACTTCGTGAAGCAGGTGGTAGAACGTGCCAATGCCGAGGGGGTGGAGATGATGCTCTTTACCGGCGACCTGGTGAACAATGATGCCAGCGAGGTGGAGGCTTATGTGGATGATTTGAAGAAACTGCATGCGCCCGATGGCATCTTCTCGGTGTGGGGAAACCACGACTATTGCGAATACAATACGCATCATGGCATCAGGGATTTGAAAAAGAACAGACGACTGCTGTTCAGTCTGCAGGAGCAGATGGGATGGCACCAGCTGATGAACGAGCATTTCACCATATCGCATGGCATGGCTTCGATAGAGATTATCGGTGTGGAGAATGCGGGACAGCCGCCGTTTACCAACCGCAGTAATCTGAAGAAGGCGATGAAGGGGGTAGAGAAGGATGCCTTTAAGATTGTGCTGACCCACGACCCGCATCATTGGCGCAGAGAGGTGCAGAAGACGGGTGCCCACCTGACACTGGCTGGTCATACTCATGCCGGACAGTTGAAGATAGGCAATCTGACTCCTGCCAAGATGGCTTTCAAGGAGTGGGGCGGCGAATACTGGCAGGGCAGGCAGTTGCTTTATGTATCTGCAGGCCTGGGCGGTACCTTCCCGTTCCGTTTGGGAGCATGGCCTGAAATGACCGTGATTACCCTGAAGCGAGAGCTACGATAGTTAAAAACTGGCGCAAAGTGTTAAGCCTTGGTAAAAAAGGCGAGAAAAACAGATTAATTTGAAAAATCATCGCTTAAAAATTTGGTGATTCGGAAAATAATCGTAACTTTGCACTAGTTTTCGCATATATTTGGGCAAATGGGGGGTGTCGAGAGATTGTACTCCATTTGTTTTTTTTAGTAAAAAGTTCAAAGTTTAAAGTTCAAAATAAAAATGAAGATTCCAGTAGAAGAACAATATAAATTCGTGAAACTTTCTCTCCCTGATGGAAGCAAGGCCGATGGTCATGCCGTATTGCTGCATGCCTGTTGCGCCCCTTGTTCGTCTGCCATCGTGGAGTGTATGCTTCGTAATGGTATGAAGCCTACGGTGTATTTCAGCAACAGTAATATCTATCCGCAGCAGGAGTTTGAGATTCGCAAGCACGAGTTGATGCGATTCCTGGAGGCGCAGGGCGTGCCATACGTGGAGGATGAGTACGACCATGAGGAATGGCTTTCCAACATCAAGGGTTTGGAGAATGAACCGGAAAGGGGAAGCCGCTGCTCGGCTTGTTTCCTCTATCGCCTGAAGCATGCGGCCAAGTATGCGCAGGAGCATGGTTTCCATCTACTTACCACAACGCTGGCTTCTTCGAGATGGAAGAACATCAAGCAGATTGATGCTGCCGGACATATCGCCGTTGAGGGATGCCCAGATGTAGAGTGGTGGGATATGAACTGGAGAAAAGGCGGTTTGCAGAATCGCCGAGGAGAATTATTGAAAGAGAATGATTTCTACAACCAGCTATATTGCGGTTGTGAATTCAGCATGAGATAAGAAATCGCCCTGAAAGGCAAAAGCATTGTCTATCGAAAGCTTTTGCTCTTTCAGGGCGATCTGTTTTATATAAAAATCTGTGTGAATCTGTGAAATCTGTGGGACTTAAGAAAGACCTGTAATCTCGCCATTTACCACATCGATGCGCTCTGCCTGTGGGCTCTTTGGCAAACCTGGCATTCGCATGATAGGACCAGCGATGACTACAATCATTTCGGCACCCATGTTCACAGTGATGTCGCGAACGTGGAGCTCGAATCCATCTGTAGGGCCGTATGCCTTGGCATCGGTAGAGAAACTGTACTGGGTCTTGGCGATACAGATAGGGAACTTCTCTGCACCCAACTTCTTGATTTCTTCAATCATAGCCTTGGCAGAATCGCTCAGGGTAACGCTGCCGGCACCATAGAGGTTGAAGGCTACATCCTCAATCTTCTTCTCCACTGGCTCATCGTCATCGTAGGTGAAGTAGAGAGGAGCAGATGGATGCTCATCGATGGTCTTCACTACCAGCTCTGCCAATTCCATCGCACCCTTGCCACCCTCGGCGAAGGCACTGTTCACGGCGAATCCGCAACCCATCTCCTCGCAATGCTTGCGCAATACATCAATCTCTTCGTCGGTATCGGTAGCAAACTTGTTGAAGGCGATAACCACGGTCTGACCAAAGCTCTGCAGGTTCTTCACGTGCTTGTCGAGATTCCAGTAACCAGCCTCCATGCCAGCTACGTTTGGCTTCTTGATATCTTCCAGAGATACGCCACCATGCATCTTCAATGCCTGGAGTGTTACCACGAGCACAGTGAGGTCTGGCTGCAGACCGGTCTTGCGGCACTTGATGTTGTAGAACTTCTCTGCACCGAGGTCGGCACCGAATCCAGCCTCTGTAATGGCATAGTCGCCATACTCCAGAGCGGCAGCAGTAGCCATCACGGAGTTACAGCCATGGGCGATGTTGGCAAACGGACCGCAGTGAACGAAGGCAGGAGTGCCCTCTGTGGTCTGAACCAGGTTTGGCTTCAGGGCATCGAGGAGCAGGGCCACGATACTTCCGCCTACACCCATATCCTTGACGGTGAATGGTTTGTCATCCTCAGTGATACCGAGGAGAATATTGTCGATGCGGCGACGCAGGTCGTCAACGCTAGTTGCGAAACACATGATAGCCATGATTTCAGAAGCAGGAGTGATATCGAAGCCTGCCTCTGTCTCGATGCCGTTCTTATCGCCGATACCGGTGATGATGCGGCGGAGGCCACGGTCGTTTACGTCCATCACGCGGCGCCAGAGAATCTTCTTCAGCTTGAATCCCTCTGCCTCGTGCTGGAAACGGTAGTTATCCAGGAGGGCAGCAATCATGTTGTTAGCCTCAGTGATGGCATGGAAATCGCCAGTGAAATGGAGATTGATCTTATCCATAGGCAAAACCTGGGCGTAACCGCCACCTGCAGCACCACCCTTCATGCCGAAGCAAGGACCCAGAGATGGTTCGCGAAGAGCCACAACGGCCTTCTTGCCAATCTTCTGCATACCCAGGGCGAGACCTACAGATACGGTGGTCTTGCCATTACCTGCCTTGGTAGGACTGATAGCGGTAACGAGGATAAGGTGATGATTCTTGAACTTGTTAGGATCGATGTCGCCAGTAGTAATCTTGGCAATGTAGCGGCCATAGTTTTCAACCTGGTCTTCATGAATTCCTAGTTCTGCTGCTACCTCATTGATAGGGCGCAGTTTAACTGATTTAGCTATTTCAATATCTGTCAACATAAATAATGAATTTGTATTTGTGGTGCAAAGATACGCAAAAGTATTCAGATTGCGGCATAAGAAAGTATAAAAAAAACAAAACGGGCGGAATATCAGGCTATATCATCAATTATGGGGAGCTTACCCGTAATGAGGCTGATGAATTTGAATCATCATTTATGGTGATAAACCGAGCGAAATCAAATCATTATTTCTAGGTATTGCGAAAAAGTCTAAATAGTTGTATCTTTGCAACCCAATTTGAAATAATAATGAACAGTATAAATAGTAATAAGTAGTAATAAATAGAAATAAAACATGATGAAGACAAAAAACTTGGGAATGACCATAGGGTCTATATTGATTATCTTGTTGTTGATGCCTTTGGGCCATGCGCTGATGATTATCATGGAGCATACCATGCAGCCTACTACCTTGCATTATTCTGCCTTTGCCATGGGTTTCGTGGGACTGGTGATTACTATCTGGGGTGTGTTCGTGAAGGGTGATACCAAACAGACCGTGTTCGGTATGGCGGGTGCCCTGCTGTTCTGGACTGGCTGGGTGGAGTTCCTGCTGGCTTATTATGCCCAGCGCTATGGTGTGCATTGCGACCTGGTAGGCAATGGCGTGGTAGAGACTGCCACGGAATATGTGAATGGCATCGGCGTGCATCATACTTACACCATCAACGGCACTCCGCTGGAGGAATTCGGCCGTGCGGAACTGAAGGAAATCCGTGGTTCTCGTCCTGAATATCTCATTATGCCTGCCACTTTCGGCATGTGGATGATGTTCCTGGTGATGTATATATTCTGCACCAAGACGGGTTGTAATTTCATCCGTTGGATTCAGAATCATTGCGGCGTGAAGAACAATGTAGAGCTTCGTCCGATGGCTCATCATGCCAGCATCGTTACCTTTATGGAGTGGAACATCATGATGTGGGGCTTATACCTATTATTAATGTTCTGCTACGACCCGGTGTTCCTCGGCACCACTCATCCTGTGACTTATGCCATCGGCATTCTCTGTCTCATCGGTTCGGGCATGATCTTCAAGAAGCAGTTGTACATCGGTCATTGGGGTAGAAACCTGCGCATGTCGCTTGCCAACGTCATCGTATTGTGGACGGCTGTGGAGATTGCAGCCCGCAACGGATTCTTCAAGGAGATTTGGGTGGATCCGGGCAACCATGTTGCAGA
Organism: Segatella copri; assembly: GCF_051861805.1. Taxonomy (GTDB): domain Bacteria; phylum Bacteroidota; class Bacteroidia; order Bacteroidales; family Bacteroidaceae; genus Prevotella; species Prevotella copri_M. Next base: position 1,984,363 of record NZ_CP146520.1, read on the forward strand.
GATGGTAGGCATCCTGCTGGTCTTTGTAGGATTGATTCTCGGTTTCTGGTTTTACAACGCCAAGGATAACGGGGGAGAGATTGAAATAAAGGAGTAAGAAGCTTCTTTCGAGTTGCTTCTTTCATTGGATACCTAAAAGTAGGTATTGATGAGAATCCTTATTTATGGGTATTGCAGGTATGGAGGAAACTCCGTACCTTTGCACCCCCAAAACGATAAGTGAAACAAAATAGATATAATAATTTTAATAAACAAATAATAGAAAATAGAATAGATATGAAGAAATTCTTTACTCTCGTCTTCGCCACAATGTTGGCAGGTAATATGATGGCACAGATGCATGGTGCCTTGACTTTTGCAGGTGCTTCATCTGTTAATGTTTCCACTATGAATATTGAGAATGCCAGTGATACAGTGAAGTTTGAAATGGCTAGCATGAGTGCTGGCAACATCACGTTTCCTGCCATGAAGGGCATGGGTACCATTCCTTCCTTCACCATCAAGAACGTGGCTTTCACCATGGGCGAGAATCATGTAATCACTATGGCTGACCAGGCTTTTACTTCTAAGGTTACCGTGGATGGCGTAGAGAAGAACATCACAGGTTCATCTATCTCTGGCACTTACAACATGGCAGACAATTCGCTTACTTTGAAGGCTGTCTTCCAGTATGGTGCCATGCCTTTTGCCATGACTTACAACATCAAGTCTTATTATGTTAAGGCTGTTACCAGCGCTATCAACGTGAATGTAGGCGGCATGTTCCCTTATGCCAACGAGGGCGTAACCTACAATGTACGCAAGTATATGGATGGCGATGTGCAGAAGGTGGATGTTGAGGTTCCTACCTATACACTGGATAACACCCTGATGGGCAACCTGACTCTGGGTACTTACACCGTGAAGGGCTTGACCTACGATGAGGAGAAGGGTGGCTTCTACCGTGATTATAAGGAGGATGGCTTGAGCTTCCACTTCACAGCAGAGCAGAATGGCAACAAGACCATGGATGGCGACTATGAGTTCAATGCACAGAAGGATAATAACATCCTCGTGAAGTATAACGGCAGCAAAATTACCGACATCGTGAACACCTTCCAGATGGGTGCCATGCCTTTCGGCATCGTTTCAAGCTTCAACAGCGCGGCTACCGGCATCTCTTCTGTCAAGAACGATGTTCAGAAGAAGAACGATGGCAAGATGTACAACCTCAACGGTCAGGTTGTCAGCGAGAGCTACAAGGGTGTAGTCATCGTAAACGGCAAGAAATATTTCAAGAAATAAAACTGAAAGATTTCAAAAAAGCGATATTTCGCAGGAAATAGAGTATCAATTATCATACAAATAAGAATAGATGACGAATTGGATAAAAATGAATCATCTGAAAATGACCGTTGCAGGCTTGGGCATGCTGATGCTTACTGCCTGCAACGGTATTTTTGATGATATATATGATGAGCCGGAAGAGATTGTGCCGGCTAAGGGACAGATTGTGATGAATGCCACCAGTTGGACGGATTGGTATTACGTGGATTTACCAAAGTTGCAGAAACTGACGGAGGCTGGTGATGAGGCTGCCCTGCTGAAGGCGCAGACCGAGTTTGAGGCTTATCCCATCCCGATGACTGCCACGGGCGAGAAGGATGAATCGGAAGCCGGGCATGCTGCTGCCACTGCGGGCAGAAAGGCTGGACAATATATGTATTGGTTTGATGTCTTCGGCGAAGGCATCAGGAAGAATACCTTTACTTATTTCGTGCCTACTGCCGAGCAGGGGGCACCAAGCGAATGGACCCTTGCCATTCATCGCAACAATGTGCGTACCAATGGCGGAGCCGTTCTGGAAACCAGCTATACTTCCATGGACCAGTTGCCTGAAACCAGCGAAGCCTTCCATAACAAGCAGTTTACCGAAGATGAATGGTCGGAGAATGAGGTTTGGGATAGTCAGGAGCAGATGCTTCTGGGTTCCGTGCCATCGCAGGGCATCGCCATAAACAAGGTGTTGTCTTCCTGGCTCTCGATGGAGATTCCACCGATGCCGCCATCGTTCTCGCTCAACAACCACGTGTTCATCCTCCGACTGAAGGATGGAACATACGCCGCTATCCAGCTTGAAAACTATCTCTCGCCAAAAGGCGTAAAGTGCTGGATGACCATCAATTATAAATATCCATATTAATTATAAGTATCCATATTAATTGTATCCTTACGAAAACAATGAAGAAGAAATATCTGTTATACTCGATATTATTAGCCAATATGGCGGTTCTTCCGGCTGGCGCTGCTCTTTCTGCCAGCGCCGACAATGTGCCTACCCATGACAATGTGCCGGGCGTAGACCAGAAGAGCATCCGTGACTCCCTGGCTTACGAGGCTTATCTCGATTCCATCAGTCGCCAGTTTGACCTCACCGAGGTGGTGGTTACGGGCACCCGCACCCCTAAGTTCCTGAAGGATACACCTATCCAGACCCGAGTGATTGGCTCCAAGGATATCGCCAAGCTCGATGCCACCAATGTGCAGGATTTGCTTCAGCAGGAATTGCCGGGTGTGGAGTTCTCTTATGCGATGAACCAGCAGACCCATCTCAACTTTTCCGGATTCGGCGGACAGGGCGTTCTCTTTCTGGTAGATGGCGAGCGACTGGCAGGAGAGACGATGGACGATGTGGATTTCACCCGATTGAACATGGATAATGTGGAGCGCATCGAGATTGTGAAGGGTGCGGCTTCTGCCCTTTACGGCAGCAATGCCACGGGCGGCGTCATCAATATCATCACCAAGAAGGGCAAGAAACCCTGGACGCTGAATGTGAACGGCAGAATTGCCAAGCACAACGAGCAGCGATATGGCGCTTCCTTCGGACTGAACAGCAAGCATTGGAACAATATGTTTACGGCAAATTTCAACCGTCTGGATAATTACGATGTGCATAGCGCCGAGAATCCCGTGACCCGCGTCATTGCCACCGTTTATGGCGACAAGACCGCCAACTTCAAGAACCAGCTGGTATGGAGTCCAACCCAGAACTTCAGTCTCACCGGTCGTGCCGGCTATTTCTTTCGTGAAACCGTGAGAACAGCCGATTTACCTGAGCGTTATCGTGATTTCTCGGGTGGCTTGAAGATGAATTGGGATATCACTACGGATGATGCCTTGCAGTTGAACTATGCCTTCGATCAGTATGATAAGTCTGATTATCAGAAGATTCGCCATCTGGATATCCGTGACTACAGCAATGTGCAGAACACGTTCCGCCTGCTCTATAACCACGCATTCGAGGGCGGCGACGTGCTGACCATCGGTTCAGACTATATGCACGACTATCTGATGAATACCAATCTGAGCAATGGCACCCGCAAGCAGGATACCTTCGATGTTTTTGCGCAGTATGACTGGCGCATCTCTGAAAAATGGGAGATGGTGGGCGCCTTGCGCTACGACTATTTCTCGGATGGTAAGGATTCTCATGTTACCCCGAAGCTGAATCTCCGTTATACCCCGATACGCAATCTCTCGCTGAGAGCAGGTTACGGTATGGGCTTCCGTGCCCCATCGCTGAAGGAGAAATACTACAACTTCGATATGAGCGGCATCTGGATTGTGGAAGGCAACGAGCATCTGAAGGCGGAAGTGAGCCACAACTTCAATCTCTCTGCCGAATACACCAAGGGACATTACAACTATACGGCATCCCTCTATTATAATAAGGTGAAGAACAAGCTGTCTACATCGGCTCCTTATTTCAAGAGTGTAGAGGATAAGTTGCCTTATCTGCCTTATACCAATCTGGATTCCTACAGCGTGTGTGGAGGAGAGGTAGGCGTGCAGGCACGATGGAACAACGGATTTTCTGCCCGCTTCACCTATGCCTATACCAAGGAGCAGTTGGCGAAGGATAAGGATGGCAACACCATCAACAACCAGTATATTCCGGCTCGTGAGCATGCCTTCAATGCCCGCATGGATTACGACCATCAGTTTACCAAGAACTATGGTCTGAACATCGGATTGAGCGGCCGCTATCTTTCGGGCGTAGAGAATGTGGAGTATAAGAACTATTATAATGTAAGCGAGGGCACCCTTACGGTGAGCTATCCTGCCTACACCATCTGGAAGCTTTCGCTGGTGCAGCGCATCGGCAAGGCGGTGAAGGTGACTGCGGCGCTGGATAATCTCTTCGGATATAAGCCGAAGTATTATTATCTGAACAGTCCTATCACCGATGGCGTGAATCTTCAGGTAGGATTATCTGTAGATATTGACAAGTTGTTTTAAAAGAGGCGGGTCTCACGACTCGCCTCTTTATCATTCTAACTAACTTTCGCAATATATTCTCTACTAACTTATGATAAAACTATTATTTCTTTACATAGAGCTTGAATGCCTTCACGCTGCCTGGAGCACCCTGCTCGGCACGTGGCAAATACTCGAAGGCTGAGATGGTAACCTCCTTGCCCATATCCACGATGCCGAGGTGTGGGAAGTTGGCTCCCTTTTCGGTCTGCCAGTAGGTACTCTCCTGAAGGTCAAACATCTTGTCGAGTGTTGAATTGCCCTTCTCGCTGTCGGCATAGAAGGCTACCCAGTTGTTGCGGTCGATGCGGTTGCCGTTGGCATCCTGAAGATAAACCTCGGCGATGGCAATCTGGCTGTCGCCGCTCTGGCTGCTTTCTGCCTGGATGGCAAAGTAGCGACCGGTTACAGGCTTGTCGAGCTTGATGGTCTGCCAGCCGTTGCCAGCCTTGAACTCACCCTTCAATACTGGAGTCGCAGAATTGAGATCCATGCGATGACCTGGCTCGTTGTGCTTGTTGCTCTTTTCGAGATTCAGCTTGTCGAGCTCCGGATGATCCTGGCAGAAAGCAGTAGGAGCCACGGTAGAACCTGGCTTGCCTGCTTCGCCCTTAGGACCTACTACATCGAGAACAATCACCTCGTTCTTGCCCTTCTTCAACCAGCAACCTGGGAGATAGAGGGTCTGCTGAGGACCAATCTGCCAGAAGCGGCCGAGGGCATGTCCGTTTACATAAACCTGTCCCTTGCCGAATGCCTCCATATTAATAAAGGTATCGCCCACCTTCTTCAGGTTGAAGTAGCCGCAATAGTAACCTGCCTTGCTTTGCAGACCACGCATCTTGTTGGTTGGCATGGCGAGTGCATTCACTGCTGTCTGATAATCATCAGCGATGGTACTGTTGTTCCATCGGGTAGGGGTGAGGGCAAGTTCGCAATCCTCCTTCTGAGTGGTGAGGGTTACGTTGCCGATGATACCCTTGTAGTCCTTGATGGCACGGCCGAAGTTGATTCGTCCCATACCTTCTACCACGATGGTGAGCTGAGCACCTTGTGGTATGGCTGGCAATTCGAGTGATTTCTCGTTCTTCACACGGTCTATCTTGCCAACATACTTACCATTCACATATACCTGGGCAAAATCGTGGAACTCACCGGTGAGGGTTGATATGCCTTCGATGGCAGGAACCTGGGTCTCGTAAACCATCGTTCCCCATCCCATGTTCATATCCTCGAAACTCTGAGGAGCATTGCTTTCCTTCTCCTTTCCGATGCCATAGCTCAGAGGCTTGTACTCGGTGAACTTGAACTCAGGCACCTTGATGATCTGCATTGGAGCCTTAGGCACGGCTGGCAACTTCTTGCCGTCGTTGTATTTCGCCATCATCTTCTGCAGTTCGTAGAACTTAGGAGTAGCCAATCCCCATTCGTTGATAGGGGCATCGTAATCGTAGCTGGTTACGTCTGGCTGGAAACCAGGAGAGTTGGCACCTGCCCAATGGCCGAAGCTGGTTCCGCCGTGGGTCATATAGAGAGAGAAGCTGATGCCTTTGCTCAGCATCTCGTCCATTCCTTCTACCATATCCTTGGCAGGACGGGTCTCGTGGCGGGCTCCCCACTTGTCGAACCAACCGCTCCAGAACTCAGAACACATCTTAGGAGCATTCGGACGAACCTCGCCGAGACGCTTAAACTGCTGGTCGATGTTGGCACCTGTACCGAAGTTCATGGTCCAGGTAAGGTCGTCGAGACCATTGTTCAGGAAGTTGGATGACCAGTCGCACTGGAAGAGGCTCACCTTGTCGAAGCCTGATTTGTGAACGATGTCGCGGATGGCACTCACGTATGGCTTGTCCTTGCCGTAAGAACCATATTCGTTCTCCACCTGTACCATGATGATAGGACCACCATTCTGGATGGTGAGTGGAGCCAGCTGCTTGCCCACTTCCTTCTCAAAGATTTCAACACGCTGCATGAAGTAGGGATCCTGCTCACGAAGGCGGATGTCCTTCTTCTTTAAAAGCCACCAAGGCAGACCGCCCATTTCCCATTCTGCGCAAACGTATGGACCCGGACGAACGATGACATACATGCCGTTCTTCTGAACCAGTCGGCAGAAAGCTGCCACATCGTTATTACCTGTAAAGTCGAACTTGCCTTCCTCCTGCTCATGGATATTCCAGAACACATAGAGACAGACGGTATTCATGCCAAGAGCCTTGCACATCTTGATGCGATGCTCCCAGTAGGCACGAGGAATACGTGGGTAGTGTAACTCGGCAGCCTTCACCACGAAAGGCTTGCCATTGAGTAGGAAAGTCTTGTCGCCTGTAGTGAAAGTACCGCCTTTCTGTGCTGCCATCATCTGTGATGGAGCCATAGCCAGCATAGAGGCAAAGGCGAGTGTCTTGATTGTAGTTGATAAAGTCATATATCTTAAATTACTTTTAATTTCTGAATTGCTTCTTATATGATTCGAATGTGGTTGCAAAATTACTGAAAAAATCTCTTATCGACGTTGAAATATCGTTCAAATAAGAGTACTTTTCGTTAAAAAAGCAATCACATGACCGATTTGTGGCATATCTACATTGCACATTGAATTTCTTTTGTGCAGAAAGTGTACTTATAAATGATGATTTTAGGGGGCAAAGGAGAAAATAATCGGGTTTTCTTCTCTGTTTTCGTTTTTTTGTAGTACCTTTGCATCGAAAATTACGATAGCAGAATTTTATAATCTATAAAAGGTATATAGATTCCGCTGATGACAAAGGAATAGTGTGTACAAAATAAATATATTATTAACTTATAAAATAAGGATATCAAAATGATGAAAACAGAATGGAGAGGTTTCAAGGGAAACTTGTGGCAGAGTGAGGTGAATCTTCGCGATTTCATCCAGCACAACTATACAAGCTACGATGGCGACGAGTCGTTCCTGGCAGAACCTACTCAGGCTACCAATACCCTTTGGGGTATGTTGAAGGAGCTCCAGAAGGAAGAGCGTGCCAAGGGTGGTGTGCTCGATATGGAGACCGAGGTGGTTTCAGGATTGACAGCTTATGGTGCTGCTTACATCGGCGAGGGTACTAAGGAGTTGGAGAAGGTGGTTGGTCTGCAGACCGACAAGCCTTTGAAGCGTGCCTTCATGCCATACGGCGGTATCAAGATGGCAGAGCAGGCTTGTACTACATACGGCTACCAGCCATCAGAGAAACTGCATGAGATTTTCCACAAGTATTGCAAAACTCACAACGACGGCGTGTTTGATGCTTACACTCCAGAGATGAAACTCGTGCGTCATAACCATATTCTTACTGGTCTTCCTGATACATACGGTCGTGGACGTATCGTAGGTGACTACCGTCGTGTAGCTCTCTATGGTATCGACTTCCTCATCGAGGAGAAGAAGAACGACCTCGCTAACATGGGCGACCGTGAGATGATCGACGACGTTATCCGTCTTCGTGAAGAGGTTGCTATGCAGATCAAGGCTCTCAAGGGCTTGAAGGAGATGGCTCAGTTGTATGGCTACGATATCAGCCAGCCTGCTAAGAACGCTCGCGAGGCTGTTCAGTGGTTGTACTTCGGTTACCTCGGAGCTGTGAAGACTCAGAATGGTGCTGCGATGTCTGTAGGTCGTATCTCTACATTCCTCGACATCTATATCCAGCGCGACTTGAACGAGGGTACTCTTACCGAGGATGAGGCTCAGGAGCTCATCGACCACTTGGTTATGAAGTTCCGTATGGTTAAGTTCGCTCGTATCCCTTCATACAACGAGCTCTTCACTGGCGACCCAGTTTGGGCTACTCTCGAGGTAGGTGGTATGGGTCAGGATGGCCGCTCAATGGTTACCAAGAACGACTTCCGTTTCCTCCACACATTGGAGAACATGGGTCCTTCACCAGAGCCAAACTTGACTGTACTCTATAGCTCTCGCTTGCCAAAGTCATTCAAGCACTACGCTTCTCTGATTTCTGTAAAGACAAGCTCTATCCAGTATGAGAACGACGATGTAATGCGCCCAGTTTGGGGTGACGACTATAGCATCTGCTGCTGTGTATCTGCTACACAGACAGGTAAGGAGATGCAGTTCTTCGGTGCACGTGCCAACTTGGCAAAGTGCTTGACCTACGCTGTTTCTGGCGGTGTTGACTCAAAGACACGCGAGCAGTGCGGTCCTAAGTATCGCGCCGTTGAGGGTGATGTATTGACATACGAGGAGTTCATGCCACGTTTCATGGATATGATGGACTGGTTGGCTGGCGTTTATGTGAAGACATTGAACCTCATCCACTACATGCACGATAAGTACTTCTACGAGGCAGCAGAGTTGGCGCTCATCGATACAGATGTTCGTCGTACTTTCGCTACAGGTATCGCTGGTTTCAGCCACGTGGTTGACTCTATCTCAGCTATCAAGTATGCCAAGGTAAACATCATCCGTGATGAGACCGGTTTCCCTCTCAGCTTCAAGACCGAGGGCGACTTCCCACGTTACGGTAACGATGATGAGCGTGCTGATGAGATTGCAGTATGGTTGCTCAAGACCTTCATGAACATGATCAAGAAGCATCATACATACCGCAATTCTGAGCCTACTACATCTATCTTGACTATCACATCAAATGTAGTATACGGTAAGTACACCAGCAATATGCCTGATGGTCGTCCAGCCGGTGCTCCTTTGGCTCCAGGTGCTAACCCATCTTACGGTGCAGAGAAGAACGGTCTTTTGGCTTCATTGAACTCAGTAGCTAAGTTGCCATACGAGTATGCTCTCGATGGTATCTCTAATACTCAGACCATCAGTCCAGGTGCTCTCGGTCACAACGATGAGGAGCGTGCCCAGACATTGGTAGGTGTATTGGATGGTTACTTCAACCAGGGTTCTCACCACCTGAACGTGAACGTATTCGGTATCGACAAGCTCAAGGATGCGATGGAGCACCCAGAGAAGGAAGAGTACCAGAACTTCACCATCCGTGTAAGTGGTTACGCTGTTAAGTTCATCGACTTGACACGTGAGCAGCAGCTCGACGTAATCGCTCGTCAGGCTCACGAGAGACTCTAAGGAAGTGAAGAATGAAGAGGGAAGAGTGAAGAATTCTCTTGTCTCTTTGTAACATATAGATTGCCCGCTAGATTTTCTTTCCGAGGATATTTAGCGGGCAATTTAGCTTAACATTCTAGTCTCAAAAGAAAGGAAAATAAGTTATGGAACTATTGATATTTATGGGCTTTTTTGCTTTGCTAGCAGGTATATTTACCTTATGGGCTTATAATGATTATCGTAAAATGCAGGCTTGATTATAATGACTAAAGGTTTTGTTCACAGCATAGAGAGCTTTGGTTCAGTAGATGGACCAGGCATCCGATTTTTGATCTTTCTGCAAGGTTGTCCCATGCGCTGCCAGTTCTGCCACAACCCGGATTCCTGGAAGACGGGGGTAGGAGAAGAGTGGAGTGCCGATGACTTGCTGGATAAGGCAGAGCGATTCAAGAGTTATTGGGGAGACAAGGGCGGCATCACCGTGAGCGGCGGAGAAGCCCTGATGCAGATAGACTTTCTCATCGAACTTTTCGAGAAAGCCCATCAGCGTGGCATCAACACCTGTCTTGATACCTCGGCGCAACCCTTTAGGAAAGAAGGGGAGATGTTTGAGAAATTCGAGCGTCTGATGGCCGTTACCGATACCGTTCTTCTTGATATCAAGCATATCAATGATGAAGAGCATCGCAAGCTGACGCTTCATAGCAATAAGAACATACTCGATTGTGCCCGCTATCTCAGCGATATACACAAGCCGGTATGGATTCGTCATGTCCTGATTCCAGGCATCACGGATAAGGATGAATATCTGCAGCAGCTGCGCAGCTTCCTGGATACGCTCACCAACATCGAGCGCATAGATATCCTGCCTTATCATACACTGGGTGTATATAAGTACGAGAAACTCGGTATCCCTTACCCTTTGCAAGGGATAGAGTCTCCTTCAAAGGATCGCATTGATCATGCTAATGCGATACTTCAAAAATAATTTCAATGGATTCAGCCAATATGCTTGGCTGGATCCATTTCTACTACTGATGCAGGCGGTGTCTTCAGCTGATGCTGCTCAGCCTTAGGCTCATACTCTGCAAACTTCACATTTCGCATTTGGGTCTCTACTGAGCTGATGATGCGGCCCGGAATGATAGGCTTTTCCACATAGTCGTTCACACCCATTTCGTAACACTCATCAATGTTGTCCTTGTTGTTGAGCAGGGAGGTGATGATGATAATCATTTCATTCTTGTCGTAACGGGCTCTTACATGCTCAATTACATCCCAACCATTAACTTCTGGCATCATCAAGTCGAGCAAGATGATGTTAGGTCTGAAGGTTTCTACCAGCTGGATGGCTTCCTTGCCACCGTAGGCTTTCTTGATTTCGATGTCCAGATTGCTGAGCATATTCACCATTTGTGCTATGTTTTCAGCAATGTCATCTACTATTAAAACTCTACACTTACTCATACTCATGCTATTTTAGTTCTCGTTTTTTAGGGCATGCCTAAGTTCTCGCTTTATGAATTCCATAGATGTCGCAAATGAAACCCTTGTCTGTGAGAATCTTACTCATGTCTATGTTATTAAATATCTTATGGTTCGTTCCGATTACGACAATCTGATACTGCTTGTTGAGCACCGTCTCGTCGCCGGTTACTTTAATTCCGTATTCTTCTTTTACTTCGTCTCTGTCTACCAATGGGTCGTAGAGGGTCGTCTTGTAGCCGGCTCCCACCAGGTTGATGTAGAGGTCAGCCACCTTGGTGTTGCGGATGTCGTCGCTGTCGGGCTTGAAAGAGAAGCCCAGAATCAGCACGTTGGTCTCGGGAGCCACGAACTTTCTGTTCTCGCAGGCACTCTTGATCTTACCCGCCATCCAAACCGCCATCTGCTCGTTCACCTCGCGTGCCGTAGAGAGGAGTGACGGAACCACATCCACCTCCTGTGCCTTGTTGATGAGGTAGTAAGGATCCACGGCGATGCAATGGCCGCCCACCAGTCCCGGTGTGGCAGGAACGAAGTTCCATTTGGTCTTTGCCGCTGCCGTTACGTCCTCAATGCTGATGCCCATCTTGTCGAAGATTTTCTCCATCTCGTTGAAGAAGGCTATCTGCACGTCGCGCTGGCAGTTTTCCATCAGTTTGCAGGCCTCTGCCACCCTGATACTTGGCGCCTTGTGGGTGCCGTGGGTAAGTACCGAAGCATAGAGACTGTCGATAATCGCGGCTGCCTCAGGGGTAGAACCGCTGGTTACCTTCACAATGTTCTCGATGGTGTGCACCGTGTCGCCCGGATTGATGCGCTCTGGTGAGAAACCAACGTAGAAACTCTGGTTAAGTTTTAGTCCTGAGGTTGCCTCAAGCAGTGGGGCGCATACTTCTTCGGTGAGTCCCGGATATACGGTTGATTCGTATACCACGATATCGCCTTCCTTCAGAATGCTGCCCACGGAGCGTGTGGCATTTCTTACGCAACTGATGTCTGGCTTGTTCGACTTGTTGACGGGCGTTGGCACTGCGATGATATACACATTGCAGGTTCTGAGGTTTTCTATATCGCTCGTCAACTTCAGCCCGTGAGCCAAAGCCTTCGACAGTTGCTTGTTGTCAGACATCTGCCTGTTGGCGAGTTTATCCACCTTGGCGGCATTGATGTCGTAACCCCATGTCTCATATTTCTTTGAGAATAAGCAGGCAAGGGGGGTACCCACATAACCCAATCCTATCACTCCTATCTTAAACTCAAAAGATTTGTTTATCATATAATATCGTTTTATTAATTGTTTATTTCTATTTTGATTTTCATTGCCCAGGCGTCCGTTTCCCAGGCCTCCGTTTCCCTGTCATCTGTTTCCCAGGTCAGTAAACCTTAGATACCTTCCAGCTGAGCATAGCGGGAGGTCTTTTTCGGATTCCAGGCATCCTTGTAGGATGTTCTGAAGAACAGCTCCTGCAGATGTGCCGAGAGTCGGGCAAAGCGCAGGAAGTAACCTGTGTATGGCGACATCAGCGGCGTGAACCTGTAGAGGAACAGTGCCGTCTTCTTTCTTTCCGTTACCAGAAGCACCAGCAGGAAGGCAAACTGCGAGAAGCATACTCGGATAAAGTAGCCCAGAGCCAGCACCTCCACGATGTGTGTGTTGAAGGTAATCGCCAGGTTGATGATATACCACAGCCACAGGAAGTTGAGGAAGCAGTCGAACATCACGCTCTCCATGTTGGATATCCAGTTCAGGATGCTCCAGTTCTTGGTAGGCAGCAGGATGTCGATGTGCTTGCGCAGGCGGAATCTCACGAGCGATCGCGACCATCTTATTCTCTGGTGATAGAGCTTGTACCATTTGGTAGGCACGTTGGTCATGCAGATGGCATCCTCCACGAATTTCACCTTGTAGCCTGCCTTTCTTATCTTCTGCGTCAGGTCGCCGTCGAGTCCCGGTCCTATGTCCCAGTATCCCACCTCCTTGAGCGTCTGCGTCTCGAAAGCGCCGAAGGCTCCCGAAATGATATGGTAGATGCCCAGTTCGCTGGTCACGATGCGTCCCACCTGTATTCGCTTCAGGTATTCAAAAGCCTGCAGCGACGAGCAGATGCTTGCCTTGTAGTTTCTCACCTCAATGCATCCACCCACGGCTTTCACCTCTCCATCCAGATAGAATGGGATGAGCACTTTCTCCAGGGCGTCGCGGTCGAGCGAGGAGTCGGCGTCGAGGCTCACGATGTATTTGCCCCTTGCCATGTAGGCTCCGTAGTTGCTGGCTGCTGCCTTTCCGCCACGGGTTTCCAGTCGCAGATAGTGCGTAATGAGTTTCGCACGATACAGGTCGGTGCATATCAGTTTGGTGTCGTCGTCGCTACCGTCGTCCACCACGATGATTTCGTAGTTCCGGTAGGTCTGCTCGTTCAGCGACTTCACCATCTTATAGATGTTCTTGCCTTCGTTCTTTCCCGGCACCAGGATGCTGATGAGGGGATTCTCGCGGTAGAGATAGAACTTGGCAATCTCATTTTCCTTTTCTCTCTTGTTCCTGTCCATCAGTCGCCAGAAGATCACCAGGTATTCCAGGATGTAGTATCTAGGCATCTCGATGTAGAAGAGAAACCAGTAGGTGCTCACGATGCTCGACAGCGAGAGTGTCGATATCCAGTCCCAGAAGTGGTTCAAGTTTTCTGCAATGTTAAACATAGGCGTAGTTCCCTTTCTTCTGTTTACTTATCTCAGCACGGTGAGCGTCAGGATGGAAAGCAGTATCAGTACGCCGGCGATGAGGATGAGCACGGCTACCAGCTGCTTGTAGAGTTTCACGCGCTTCATGATCTTGTCGTCTTCCTTCGGCGTGAGGTCGAGTGTTTCCTGTTGTGGTTTCACTTCCTCTTCTTCCGATATTGGCGATTCTGCGTAGCCGCAGTAGTCATCCGGCGTCAGCTCTATGAAGCTCATCTGGTTGAAGAAGTCTTCATATTGTCCGCTGGTCAGTGCTCTCTTCGTGCTCAGCACGCAGCATACTATCTGTTCCGGTTCTATGTCGGTAGCTATCTTGCGGATGGCCTTCGACATCTCCTGGCTCAGCTGTTGCTGTGCCGCTTCCACGCTCATGTCGTCGAACGCCATGAAGGTGACGTAGAAGATGTTGTTGTTGTAGGATACCTTGTGACTGTTGAAGAGGCGGCAGAACTGAGCCTGGATAGACTCTTTGATTCTCACCGTCTCCTGGTTCTTGTCGAGTATCCATATCTTGCCCACCATCACGGTCAGCTCGTCCTTGCGGTATGTCTCCAGCAACTGGCGGCGCAGGCGGCTGATCAGCAGCGAGTATTCCATATAGTTATCGTATGTGTTCGACATGTTGCTGAACATGAGTCCAGTTTTTGTCAACATACGGATTCCTTCTTCCGTTATCTCATAGTCTACCACATCTCGCGGCACCAGTGCATTCACCGGATAGGTGCTCTGGCAGTAGCAGCAGGTGGCCTTGGTCAGTGGGGTGGTGAACGAATTCTCGCAGTCGTTGCAGGAGTAAATCACCGCCGGACGGTCGTAGTCCACACCAATGTGGCGCAGCTTCTTGTGACACTTCGGGCAGATGAGCATACCACCCACATTGTAGGCACTTTCCGGAGCCACGTTGGCGCAGGAGAAGTGGTGGATGATGTTCTGAATCTTCAGGTTAGAGCTGCCGCAGTTGGGGCAGCACTCCGTGTAGAGCAGATGGCTGTGGTTGCACTTAGGGCAGAGGTGCTCCTTGATGAGGTAGTGACTCTTGCGCAGTGCTCCGCATTCCACCATACTGTCCTTGAAGGTAAACATTTCGGCAAGATGAAAGAGGCTCATGCTGTGGTAGTGCTCGAAGATAGGGTTGATGTAACCCAGCGACGATTTCTCCATCAGTCGGTGGCCCAGCACTCTCTGGTCTCTGGATAGCAGGTATCTCAGGATGTTGGAGAACAGCTGGTTGGGCTGCGTAGGTCGTGCTAACTCCTGCTTGATGCCATATTTCTCCTTGGCTTTCTTAATCTTGTCGATAATCTCGTACACCTTCTCGTTGCTCATGTCGCTCACGTAAGCATCCACGATGTAGTCAATCATCTGTTCCTTTCCCGATAAGGCCGTGTTGGCGAATAACGGTTTGTAGCTGCATTTATACGATAGGATAGGGCTGGCTCCAAACATGATTGCATGGAACGCACGCTCACTCGTCGTATTGATGTATATGCAATCGAAGTAGTCGGACTGGATATCTGGTGTTGAGTCAACATCTATGAAGCTGTCGATGGTCAGCACCATGTCTCCACGCTTGTTTCTTCTGAGTCCAATCATTTCTTCTCTGTGTTGTCTTTTTCTTTATTTTCTGTAGAGATCAGCTTCGAGCTTCTCACTACGTTCTGGTTTCTATCCACTGGGATGGTGTACATCGGCAGCGGTCTTGGGTCGAGCATGGCACTCAACTTGTTGATTCTCACTCTCACTGGCAGTCGGTTGCTCATCACCCATGCCGGAACTCGCTGGTTGGGGCGGAAGGTGAACATGGCAACCACGGCGTTGGCATCGTGCGAGAAGTTGCTCTGCAGGTGCTTGGGGATTTCCTCCACTCTCAGACCCACCATCTGCAGCTTCGCCTTCAGTTCCAGGTCGTTGTTGATGATGATGTCTGCATCGTCAGGACTCTCCATGTACTTCACCTTCGAGTTGGGCACGTAGGTAATTACTCCCAGGTGGCATGCTGCATAGTCGGTGTGCTGAATGGTCATCACCTCTTCGCTCTTGAACACCAGCGTCTTGTCGCTCACGTTAATCTTGGCGATGTAGGCGTCGGCTGGTGCGCAGCAGTAGTGTATCAGTCCCTCGTTGTAGATGCTGGTTTTGGAGTAAGGCATCGATGCGCTCTGCATGTTGGCACCTCTCTTTGCCATGAAGTTATAGGTGGTGTTCTTGGCGCGTGCGTAGATTTCCACCTTGTTGGCCTGTTTTCTCAGCTCTTCTTCCACTTCGGCAATTTCCGCATCCAGGGCGTTTCGCTTGCTGTTGTCGGTGAGTCCGTAGTAGATGTCTGATGTTTCAGAGGCTTTCTGCTTCTTCAGTTCGGCGAGTCGGGTTCTGAGCACGGGAATTTCTTCTCTAGCCAGCTGTGCCTGCACCTCCATGTCGTGGGTTTCCTTCACAGCAGTAGGCAGGATGTTGGGGTCATACTGGTTTACGATGTTTCCCAGCAGCACGTAGGAGTAGAGTGTGTCTCCCTTGTGTACCACTTCGCCTATTTCCTTGTTCACCTTCAATATGTAGATGTCATCTACGGCTGAGATATGGTTTTCGTCGATGGTGATATACCCGTCGTAGATAACCCATATCATTCGGGTGATGATATAATATGCCGCCAGTACGATGACCAGCAGGAAGATCAGCGCGAAGATAATCTGCTGCCTGGCCAGTCGGTGGCTCTGCGACTTCAGCAAGTCGGCCATAGCCTGTTCTTGTGGCGTATTATTATATTGAAACTCATTCATAGTTCTATTTCCTTGAATATATTGTTGTTGTCGTAGATGCTTACTGCCTTCTCAATGTTGATGATGGCGAGTCCGCGGTTTAACATCAGCTTATACATTCTCTCCATGCTTTCCAGGAGTCCCGTATATTCGTCCATTCGCATCAGGTAGTTGTACCCCTGCTTCTGGTTCTTGTAGGCAAATCTTCGCATGTCGATGTATTTGCTGGTCTGGTTGATGTGGTAAGCTTCGGTGGCGATGGCCTGGTTCAGATTTTCTATTCTCTTGAGCAGGATGTTTACCGACTGCTTGATTTCCTTCACGTCGGTGTTGCGGCTGCTTCTGATGATTTCCTTCTCCGTTTCCAGTGCCTTGCGCTTTCGGGGATTCTCGTTATAGATAGGGAAGGTGAATCTTACGCCCACGTCGCCGTTGTTGCTTATCTTGTTGTTGCTTTGCCAGTAGCTTGACCATCTGGCGAAGGGTGTGATTCTTGTTGTTCCCAGATAGTTCGAGAGCTTGCTGTCGTTGTCGGCTATCTGTTCCTTCACCATCACGATTCGTGCGTCGATGCTTTCCTCGTCTATGTGTCGCCAGAGGGCCGCCGTATCTACGAGCACTTTTGATGGCTTCATTCTGTAGATAGGCTTGTTGGAGATGTCACGGTCGGAGCAGAGGATAGAGATGTCGTATTCTGCTTCCAGTTTTTCGTTCATCACTTTCAGCATCTTGTCGTTGCTGATTCGGTCTTTCTCCAGCATGTACTGGTATGCCTCGTTCATGATGTCGAGGTTGTCCAGCCGGTGGGCTATCACTGTGCCGATGTAGAAGTTATACTGTTCGGTGAGGTCATCGGCAGCTTTTTCGTAGATGTCAGCCGTCTGTCTCTTCTTGCCTTGCAGTCTTGAGAGTTCGTTGGCTAGAGCCACCTTGGTTCTTTTTTCTTTTCCCTGGTAGAACTTGCTGTTGATGATGTTCCATCCCAGTTCGGCTTGAACCTTAGCCTTATATTTTGATACCTGTTCGGCGTCGTCGTTTTCTGAGTCAAAGTAGGCGTCTGGCCGGGCATAAACCTGTCCGGTTACTTCCAGTCCGTTGTGTCGGTTGACGGCGAGTTGTTCGTGTGCCGTCTTCGCCCAGTACAGGGAATCAGTTTTTTTGATATCCGCTGTATGTTGTTTGTTGAGTCCCAGGTCAATGACCGGTGATTTTACCCATATTGGGTTATTGAGTAGGGTGTCGAGTTGTGCGAAGCGTTGTTTGAAGTGTCTGAGCACGTTGTTGTTTTTCAGATTTTCATATACGAGCATTTTAGGGCTAAAGCTCTTTTTCTTCAGCTGTTGCTGCCTTTGAGCCTGAGCCATAGTGCTTTGTCCTCCGAGTGTGATGAGGAGAGCAGTAGTCGTATATAGTATCAAATTTTGCTTCATTGTTTTTTTGGTTTAAACACTATGAATGCAGCCGCAAGCTGTTGCAGCTGCATTCAACTAGTGTCTTTTGAATTCTATGTTTTCTATGGAGTTTTCCTAGTTGCTATTGGGCATTAGTTAGCTCCATCTATGAGTTTCATTACGCGGAGTCGGCTCTTGCCGTATGCCACATAGATGTAGCCTCCATCCAGTGTGACATAGTTGGCAGACATGCCGGCTTCTGCTCTTTTCTTCACAACCTTTACAGGTTTGCCGTCTTCCATCTTGTTCTTGTCGAGAACTACCAGACCGTAGCTTCCGCAAGCCAGGTAGATGTAATTAGCATCGAAAGTTACACCGTTTGCATATCCCTGCGGTACCTTGGTGTTGGCAGTGAGCGGAGCTCCCCAGTTCCATACCTCTTCGCCAGTGGTAAGGTCGTAGCAAGACAATCCCTTAGCACTTCGGCAAACGTAGATATGATTGCCGTCGATAGCTATTGTATTCTTACCGTCGTTAGGAGCAATGCTGCTTACGTTGATGGTCTTTGCTGGTGTGGCTGTAAGAATGTCTGCACCTAATGGGAAGACTTGCAGTGTACCACTTACTTC
Organism: Segatella copri; assembly: GCF_051861805.1. Classification (GTDB taxonomy): domain Bacteria; phylum Bacteroidota; class Bacteroidia; order Bacteroidales; family Bacteroidaceae; genus Prevotella; species Prevotella copri_M. Next base: position 2,002,718 of record NZ_CP146520.1, read on the forward strand.
CTCCTTATCTTTCTCTACTGGGTTGTTGTAGTGGAGGGTAACGATGTGTTGGTTGTCCAATGCGATGTGTTTAGCCTTGCCTGGTGTTTCCTTTTTGCCGATTAAATCCAGCGTGTTGGCATCATATACTCCGTATCCTTTGGTTGTTGCCACCATCAGATTGTTTCCGTCTCTTACGATGCAGTTCTCGTCTGATTTTGCCAAACCTGTATGTTCCCAATCTACGATGGTGAGAGGGTTCAGTTTTGTAGAATCATCGATATCCTTGATGTCTGTGTCAAGAAGTCCGTTGCTATCCAAAGCGATTCTACCCATCATACCACCGTTGGTTGAGTGACCAGCAATATATACGTACTTCGTAGCATCCTTGCCGTCCACCATGAGGTGGTTGAAGTCGTAGATTTCTTTCTTGTCCTGCAGATACTGCAACATGGTTGTCTGGTCGTTCTTTGTTTCAAACACTTCTATACAACCACCCGTCTTCTTGTTTGGATCTGTCTGGTTCTCTTCGTTGGTGTGGTACGACATGTATAGTTTGCCATTGTGTGGCTGAATACATGTAGCAGAGATGTCGTGTGTATGATTTGTATAATCAATCACGGAAATCACATCAATCTTCTTGCCTGGTTCAGGGTTTGGAGTTGGTGTGGGGTCTGGTGTCGTACCGTCACATGATGTTGGGACAACAGGGTCATTATACATATCATATCTCTTTGTATTGTCTGAAAGACCTGGAGCATAAGTATAAGTTGCCGAATGACCATTATTGGTAAACTTATCGCAGTCCATATAGATAACGCCTCCGCTTCCGCTAGCTCGGAAGATATAGCAGGTTGAGAAATATTCGTAGGTTCCCGGAGCAATAAGAATATTGCCGGCATCATTATTTCCGTTGTATTTCACCTCTGCTGCTCTGAAGATGGCATTTGCATTGTCTCCTTGAAGAATGACTCTACTGTCGTTGCCATTGTTGTCATTCTTGTAAGTACCCTTACAGTCGATGACGCTGTTGTTAACCAGATAAATGGTACTTCCTGCACACTGGTCGATAGCTCCTGTCTTCAGATTATTGATGTGCGCTTCAGCGCCATTTGAATTGAGAACCGTCTTGTCTGTCACTTCAAATGAACAAGCATAAAGTTTTGGAGCAGAACCTTGAATTGTCAGCTTGTTGACTTTTGCTTTTCCGTTGATGTTCAGGATGCATCCATCTACGGACAAATCCTGATTTTCTGTACCAAGAAGATTGCCTTGAATATTGATCTTGGCATTAGACTCAGTTGACAGCTTGCCTACGTTGGCATCGCCGCCCACATAAAGCAATCCTTGAACTTTCAGTTCATTTTTTACTTCAATGTTTCCGGTAGTAAAATAGGCATCATTACTTTCCAGATACATGTTGCTGCCCTCTTTTTTCAGAGTTCCACCATAATTGTAGCAATATATTCCTGAATTCTGGAAAAGTGCAGTGTTATTGTTGTCTATATGTAATGTTCCTCCTTCGAGGATGTAGATTTTTCCTTTTTGTGCGGCATTGTTTATCCAGGCTGAACATCCCCATATATTTTGTGTAGTCAGTTCGCCTTCGATAAACAGAGTGGCTCCGTTCAGATTGAGTCCACTGCTTATTTTTGTGCCTTTCTTGATGATGTAGGTCTTGGAACCATCCAGTCCCTTACATCCATCGTTATTCTTGATTTCGATAGCTCCGTCATGGCTAGGCAGGCTAGGCATTCCGTAGACGTCGCTCAGATTAGCCTCTGTTGCGCCGGCAGCTCTTGTTGCTGCTTTCGCCTTGTAATTGATAACGCTACCAGCCAACTCCTGAGGGTCGGTGATGGAAATTACTTCTTCACCTACCACATTTTTTATGGCATTACCAGGATTCTGATCTATTGGCGTGTCATTTGAATCGCTACAAGATGCCAGAAGCATTGCTGCAAAAGAGAAAGTAACAAGTCTTGAAAAATAATGTTTCATGTTAATCTTTCTTTTATAGTTTTATGTATAATTTGGTTGGGGCTTTTCGGGCTATATCCTAGCTCTAAAAGTTTTAATTCTCCCACACTCTTTTGGTGAGTGTGGGAGAAAAGAATATTTTAGTTGATTACTTTATCGTATTTACCAACTTGAAGATCTGGACACGGCTGCGACCATAAGCTACACAGATGTAATCCTTATACAGGGTTACGTAGTTAGCTGAGTTGTAGCTCTCCTTGCCATCAAAGAATGCACGGCGACGAGCAACTACATTTTTACCCTTAGCCAAGGTCTTGTCCAATACAACGAGGCCGTAACCGCCACATGCTACATAGATATAGTTGTTATCTACTGCAACACCATTAACGCGACCGATAATCTTGTTCTTTTCGCCTACTGGGGCATCGAACAGAACGGTACCGTTACCTTGTGCATCGTAACGTACAAGACCGCCGTCACCCTGGCATACATAAAGGTCTGTGCCGTCTACAGCGATGGTGTTCTTTCCATCAGGAACACCCACCTTACCTACAGTGGTATAGCTCTGAGGAGCATCCAGGCTTGTGTTGTCGAAGATGTTGACTGTACCAGTAGTTGTACCATTTGCCTCCAAGCCATAGAGCTTGTCACCGCCAACGGCAACGAACTTCACGTCGTTTGCTGTAAGGTGTGGAGTACGCTGGGTGAATGTAGAGTTGTAAACCTGATAACCCTTGTTGGTTGCCAAAACGAAGTTGTCGTTGTACTTAGCTACGCAGTTGGCATCAATCTTATTGTCTGGATTTGTCTTGTCGATAGGGTAGGTAACAAGCTTGGTGTCGCTCAACTGACCATTTGACAGATTAGCATAACCCAGGAAAGCACCTTCCTTGTAAGATGTAGCAGCAACATAGAAGCGGTTGCCGTCAATCATGCCATAGTTTACATCCAATCCTCCCTGAGCTGAAACAGCCTGATCGAGAATAAGCTTCTTGCCGTCAATATGAGCAACTTCCAATCCGCCTCCCATATGACTCTTATCATTGCCCTGGGTGTGGTATGTAACATACAACTTGTCGTTGGCTGCCTGGATAGATGTGGCAGAGAGGGTGTTCTGCTTAACACCTGTAGCAGAGAACAAATCGAGCTTTGGCTTTTTAATCAAGTCTTCAGCCTTTACTGTCAACTCATAACCATACTGCTCGTTTTTGGCATCTTTCAGCTTAACTAAATCACCAGTGGTAGCCTTGTCGTAGTCAAGGTATGAAGCAGAGATGTCAAGATCCTCGGCAGAATTAAGCTGGGTTGTACCCTGGAAGCACTTGGTGAACTGGAAGAGGAATGTAGCACCTTCAGCTGGAGTAGCGAATGCCTGGATAGCCTCATCACCGCTGTAATGGAACTCGTCTGCCTTGATGACAGCCACACCATTAGTCTTATCCAGAGAAATCTGACCCAATGCTGCGTTGTCGGTAACCAGCTTGTTCACATTGATAACGCCCTTGTTGTCGAGGTTGATCTTGCAGGCACCATTGAGGTTGAGCTGAGCTTCACCTACCTTGGTAACCTTGTTGTGCTCATCTTTCTCGTTGTTGGTTACATTGATGTAGTCTGCATCAATCTGAGAACCTGCATTCATAGTCAAAGCCTTGGTAACCTTGATGGTACTGTTGTCGCCACACTGCAAGTAACCCTTGTTGTTGAGGTTGAGGGTTGCTGCTGTAAGGAAACCACCTATCTGCAAGTTACCATCGATGTTAACATCAGTAGCGTTCCAAACGTGAGCTGATGCATATACATTGGCACCTTCCTCAACGTTTACTTCTGTACCACGGATAGAACCGATGATGCAAACGTTAGATCCGTTCTTGAAGGTAATCTTCTGTGCTGGAGCCGTCTTGTCTGTTTTGAGCTGTCCTAAACCAGATTTGAGTTCCTTGATAGTTACATCGTTGCCATTCTCGTCTTTTCCGGTTTTTAAACCTCTCCAAGAAGAATAGAGGTTACCCTCGATGACGATGTCTTGTGTTGATTCTTTAGTCTTGATATAACCCAATTCGTTATAGACGGTAACGCCTGGCTTAATCATAGAGCCTTCGCCTTCAAAAATCAAAGAACCGCCCTGCTCAACAACGATTGTTGTGTTCTCGAAAGTTGTAGCAGAGTAGTGCAATTTGGCATCTCCATTTACAAAGATAGTTGCATTCTTGATGGTGTTCTTAGTAAAGTCACATTCGCCTGCAGATTTCTTCAGATAGTATCTGCCGCCATCCAGGTTGCACTTGCCATAAACCTGGGTATCGGTATTCTTCTGCACAGGCATGTTGAATGTAGTTGCGAAATTTGCGTCATTAGCTGCTCTAGTACCAAAGAACTTACGTGCATTAGCAGTAGTGTTCTTGTAGTTGATGACGTTAGACATCAATGACTCGCCGCTATTGCTGGTGAGGTCAATAGTAGTCGCGTCAACCTTGGCTGGTGTAGAACCAGAATTGGTTGGATCGCTGTTGCTGTCGCTACATGATGCGAAAACGAATGCTGCCAAACCGATGGCAGCAAGCTTAGAATTGATTACTTTCATATCTATTATAAGTTTAAATTGTACTTACGAATTTATTATCTTTTACGTTCAGTAACTTGTTTTTGGTTTAACACCCAGTAGATTATGGGCTTGATAGTGTATTTAGTTGCTACGCTATTTTACTCATACCTGCTCTTATCGGGTGCAAATTTAATGTAAATATTCCAAAACTAGTCAATTTTCTGCGTTAAATAAGCTTAATTCTTCATGTTTTGTGCTGATTGCCACCATGTTGACTTGTTGTGCACGATAACGAGGGAGTATTTACTTGCCAGAGATGCCCTGTGCCCATTCCGGTATTTCTGTTACGTACTCCTTGAACACCTTGCCGTCGGTCATTCGGAAGAGGAGCTGAGCCTCTACGCCGTCTGTAGAATTATCGTAGACGTAGGTGCGGTCGGCGTATTGCGATGCTATTCCGCAATTCTGTCTCGAAAATCATGCTGTGTTAGGACGGGTTTATGCATGTTGTCTGCCATATCGGGTTTGATATTGTGTTATTGCTTCGTTGGAAGCTTCTTTGATCATGTCGATTACTCTTCTGCTTGCGTCTTCGTTTTCTTTCCGATATAAGTCCGCAGCCTCATGCATAATCTGGGCCAGCATTTCGTCTGTTGGCTCTTCCATGCTTGTCAAGCGATAGCTATTTAGTTCTTTTTCTGAAATCATAATTCTATTCATTTTTGTAGTCGAACGACTCTGGTGAGTTGATGCCTTTAGTCATGGCTGCAATTCTTGGGTCTATAACTAAGTCTGCCCTGGTTATTTTCTTAGTCTTTGACTTGTTGATAGACACAGCCTTGTTGGGAGACAATATTTTCTTCAGTGCTTTGACTGCCTTACTTATCGTCTCGTAATCCTCGTTGGCTATTCTGCTGACGAGTGATTGGTATTCTGACTGTAACTCTAATGCTGTCATAATTCTCTTCGTTTTAAAAACCGCTGCAAATATACGATTATTTTGTGAAACCTACAAGGAAAAGCGGTTTTTTGCTAGAAAATAACGCCTAAAAAAGCAAAAAATAGCAGAATGATGCTTTTATTTTGAGTTTCAAGTGGTTGTGGCAGCCGTTGGCTTTAAGTGGCACAGACAAGGAAATGCGGAAAACGCAGATTGATGAAATAGAAACGCTTTCAAATCATTACCTCGCAGAAACGCCCTAATAAGCATTTTTAACGGTGACGGTTCATATTTCCCCATTCTGCGTAAGTTTTGGTTTTGTCATGCAGCTCTCATAGTTTAATTTTGCACCGAACAAAAAAGTAAGAATTATGAGATGCACTTTCAAGACAGTCTTCTATATAAATGGAAGCAAGGAGAGAAACGGAATTGTCCCTATCATGGGACGAGTGACAATCAACGGAACTATCGCACAGTTCAGTTGCAAGCAGAGCGTGACCAAGGCTATCTGGGATGCCAAGGGCAACAGAGCCATTGGCAAGAGCAAGGAAGCCAAGGAGGTGAACTTTGCGCTTGACAACATCAAGGCTCAAATCGCCAAGCATTACCAACGCCTTTCCGACCGTGAGGCGTTCGTTACAGCTGAGATGGTGAGAAATGCCTACCAAGGCATAGGCACAGAGTACGAGACCTTGCTCAGAGCCTTTGACAAGGAGAACGCAGCCTTTGCCAAGCGTGTAGGCAAGGACAGAGCCAAGAACACCTACCGCAAGTATCTGACGGTAAGAAAGTATGTTGCCGAGTTCATCAAGTATCAGTACAAGCGCAGCGATATGTCCATGAATGAGCTTACAGAGGAGTTCATTCGTGACTATTGTCTGTACTTGAAGAATGTTGTAGGACTTGCGCAGTCCTCTATTTGGATTTACTCCATACCACTGAAACATATCGTAACGGCAGCTCACTACAACGGCAAGATACCAAGAAATCCGTTTGCCATGTACCACGTTGACCCAGATCACAAGGAACGTGAGTTCTTGACCTTGGACGAGCTTACCGCCATGACAGAGATGAAGTTGGAAGACCCGAATATGGCATTTGCGAGAGACCTCTTTCTCTTTGGTTGTTGGACAGGTATCTCTTTCATCGACATCAAGAACTTGACGGAAGATAACATCAGCATGATAAACGGTGCTCCTTGGATTGTGTCCAAGCGTCAGAAGACTGGTGTACCTTTTCAAATCAAGTTGATGGATATTCCCATGCAGATTATTGAGAGATACAAGTCTTTCAGAAAAGGAAGCCACGTATTCAATATCGGCAATCTTAGCAACATCAACAAGCGCATCAAGAAAGTTGCTGCAATGTGTGGCATCAAGAAGCGGGTTTCATTTCACGTGTCTCGCCACTCTTGGGCTGTTTTAGCCTTGGAATATGGTATGCCGATAGAGAGCGTGAGCAAGATTCTTGGCCATACAAACATCACCACGACGCAGATATACGCCAAGGTGACAAGCAACAAACTTGACCATGACATAGCAGTCTTTGAAAGTCGAATCAAGGGGCACTTGCCTGTTATGGGAGGAATGGTATGAAAAGGACTGTAATCACCGTGGACGGAAATGGAATACTTTCCATTCCGTCCAACTTGGAGAACTTGTGGATGAGTGAGGGAGAATTGGTCAATATGCTTCATGTTACCGCCCCAAAACTCAACTCTGTGATACAAGTCATATATAAAGAAGGCATGTTGTCTATGTCGGAAGTCCAACAAAGACAAGAAACTTCCAAGGGTATTTGGCAAACATTGTATGGATTCCCTATGGTTGTTGCCATTTGCTTCCGTCTCACCTCTAATGGGGCTATGCAACTTCGTAATGCCATCTTCAAGAGGCTGTACGGAGCAAAAGAGAAAGCAGCCATTGTCCTACAACTCTACGGAGGGACAAATGCCATTAGCTGAGATTGGTTGTATCTTTGACGCTTCTATTATTCACTGTCGTATTGACTTGCCTACGTACTGATTCACTGTCGTATCAAGCATTTCTGTGAAGAACGAAGAACTGCTGATGTCAAACGTTTTACAGTTTTATCGTATGACATATAAAACGTATGACATGCAGGAATACATTTTTGTTCATCCCGAGGAAAGGTTTGCAAGGAAGCCTCTCTTCGGGATTTTTCGTTTTATCTTATCCCGAAAGGCTACATCAAGCACATTGATTTCCAATCTTTTAACATTGTCGGTGCAAACTTCTCCATTCTGCGCAAGTTTGTGTTTTGCGTTTTGATTTTCCGCCCTTACCTTTGCAACTTTAATTTATCAACTCACAAAGGTTAGATTATGAGCAAGACAAACGACAACAATCAGCTTGTAGGCGTGGCAAATGCAAAGCCACAGGCTGCACCTCCGACAAACGAGGTGTTCATCCGTGTTGGCACAACCTTGTACAAGGTGGTTGACCAACCTACCATCAATGGAGGAAAGGTAAGAAAGCGCATCCCATGGAACATGGAGACCTTGCGTCAGGACTACGGCAAGGAGTTCATCAAGTACGTTCACAAGTATGACGGCTTCTGTACTGTTCCCGAACATGTGAACCACCGCACGGTGATAGACGGTTTCCTCAACCTATACGAGCCGATAGGACATAAGCCGATGCAAGGGGGCTTCCCAAATATCAAGAAGTTGGTTAGTCACATCTTCGGTGAGCAATATGAGCTTGGCATGGACTACCTGCAACTTCTTTATCTCAGACCAGTGCAGAAGCTGCCTATTCTATTGCTTGTATCAGAGGAAAGAAACACAGGCAAGACCACGTTCTTGAACTTTCTGAAGGCATTGTTCCAGGACAACGTGACATTCAACACCAACGAGGACTTCCGCAGTCAGTTCAACTCCGATTGGGCTGGCAAACTGCTCATAGTCGTGGACGAGGTATTGCTCAGCCGCAGGGAGGATTCCGAGCGGTTGAAGAACCTCAGCACCACACTCTCGTACAAGGTGGAAGCCAAGGGCAAGGACAGGAACGAGATTTCCTTCTTTGCCAAGTTCGTGCTGTGCTCCAACAACGAATCACTCCCTGTCATCATTGACGAGGGCGAGACCCGATATTGGGTGAGGAAGATTTTATCGTTGCAATCTGACGATACCGACTTCTTGGAGAAACTGAAGGCGGAGATACCCGCTTTTCTGTTCCATCTGCAAGGCAGAACGCTGTCCACAGAGCGGAAGAGCCGTATGTGGTTCGCCCCCGAACAGATAGCGACCGATGCTCTGAGGAGAATCATACGCTGCAACCGCAACCGACTTGAGGTGGAAATGTCGGAGCTGTTCCTTGAGGTCATGGAGAACACCCAAACCGACAGTTTGCAATTCTGCCTCAATGATGCAATCGCCTTGTTGCAATGCAACCACGTGAAAGCGGAGAAGCACCTTGTGCGAAAGATAGTGCAGGACTGTTGGAAGCTGCAACCTTCAGAGAACGCCCTCACCTACACCTCATACGAGTACAACTACAACAGCAGCGGTCACTACTCGCCAACAAAACGTGTGGGCAGGTTCTACACTGTAACGAGGGACAAGCTAAATAGCATATAATTTTGTTGAATTGTTGAATATGACGAAAGAAGTGTTGGATATCAAGTATTTAAGGCTCAACATTTTCTCAACAAATCTCTCAACAAAAGAAAGAGACTGTTGAAAAGAGAAAACATGACCGCTAATGCCTGTCTTTCTCTTTTGCCCAGTGATTTTGTTGAAAAGAACCATTTGTTGAGAGTTTGTTGAGAAGATAAGCCTTTGGTTATCATACCAATACATACTATTTTCAACAATTCATCAGAAATACATACACCACTTAATCCACAGTAAGACATGAATATTCAAGAAGCAAAGCAAATCAAGATTGCAGATTATCTGCTAAGTTTGGGACACCACCCTGTCAAACAGCAGGGTGCAAACCTTTGGTACAAGTCACCGCTGAGAAACGAGAGCGAGCCATCTTTCAAGGTGAACACCACGATGAACAGTTGGTTCGATTTCGGAATGGGCAAGGGCGGCAACATCATCACCCTTGCGTCATACCTTTACGCATCAGACAACTTGCCATATCTCTTGGACAAGATGGAGAAGCAAGCGCCCCATGTACGCCCGACCGACTTTTCTTTCCCTCAGCAAGCTTCCGAGCCGAGTTTTGAGAGATTGGAGGTTAGGGAGCTCAACCACCCTGCACTCCTGCGCTATCTGAGCGAGCGGAATATTGACCTGTGCATAGCCCGAAAGGAATGTGTGGAACTCCACTTCTCGCATAATGGCAAGAACTACTTCGTCATCGGCTTCAAGAACAAGTCGGGCGGTTACGAGGTTCGTAACCGATTCTTCAAGGGTTGCATGTCCCCCAAGGACATCACACATATCCGACAGCAAGGCGAGCCAAGATACTCTTGCTATGTTTTCGAGGGCATGATGGACTATCTTTCCTTTCTCTCGTTACGCATGGAGAAGTTTCCGTCTTGTCCGTCATTGGAAGCGCAGGACTACGTGATACTCAACTCCACAAGCAATGTGGACAAGGCTGTTGACGCACTCCACGGCTACGAGCGCATCAGTTGTCTGCTCGACAACGACGAGGCAGGGCGGAAGGCAACGCTTGCCATCGAGAACGCCCTCAGCTACCGTGTGAGGGATGCATCCCACTTGTACAGCGAGTACAACGACTTGAACGACTATCTGTGCGGAGTGAAATCCAAACAGTCGGTACACCAAGTACAGCCTGTTAAGCGGACTGCTCCACCTCGGAAGAAAGGCGCAGCCTTAGGTATGTAGGCGGTTCCTGCTCCAATAGCTATTCTGAACGGAAAAGCCATAGCTCAATAGGGCGTTTTCTTGACGCAGTGGCACGCCACCGCTAAAAACACCCATTTGAGCAAAGGGGCATCCCCTTTTGAAACCCCGTGAGCCATGCGCAGGACGCAATGCGGCAAGCGGATTTGTACAACTCAAAAACAAGTTTATTATGGGACATTTCAGTTTGGATTTCAAGAAGGCAAAGGGCAGCTCTGACGCAAGGGAGTCAGACCACATAGAGCGCAAGGTGATACCCGACAACGCTGACCCTACGAGAACTCACCTCAACCGTGAGCTTGTCAAGATGCCGAGCGGTGTGTATGGTCGTGACGAAGCCATCGCCCACCGCATCAAGACGGCAGGCATCAAGCGCAAGATAACCAATGACCAGGTGAGGGTGATTAGAACCGTGCTGTCTGGAACGCACGAGGACATGATGAACATCGCAGCCAATGATCAGCTTGACGATTGGTGCAACGACAGCTTGAAGTGGTTGCAGGACACGTTCGGCAAGGAGAATGTCGTGTCGGTGGTTCTCCACATGGACGAGCACACGCCACATCTCCACGCCTCCATCGTTCCGATAGTGACTGGCGAACGGAGAAAGGCGAAGAACAAGACAACGGAAGAGGGCAAGCGGACATACCGCAAGAAAGCCAATGTCGTGAGGTTGTGTGCCGATGATGTGCTCAACCGTGACAAGATGGTTGGCTATCACGACAGCTATGCTGAAGCCATGGGCAAGTATGGCTTGAAGCGAGGTGTCCGTGGGTCGGATGCGAGGCATACCTCCACGGCACAGTATTACCGTAACATCAAGCGAGAGACGGAGAGACTTCAAAACTGCATGAAACTGCTGCAATCCGATGTGGAGGAAGCAGAGCGACTGCTCAAACAGACCAAGAGCGAAATCAACACGGAGAAACTACAGGCTGCTAAGACGGAAGCCAAGACTGCCTTTGTGTCGAAGATTTGTTCTCTTTTAGGTAGTGGAAAATTGAAGGAGGTGGAGCAGCACAACCAAAAGTTGTGCGAGCTTGTGACAGACAGAGAGCAATACATTGACGAACTCCATGGGAAAATGCAGCGAATGGAGGACAGCCACACCCAACAACTCGGCGAGATGCAACAGAAACACCAAGCAGAGGTCGTTGATTTGAAAAGCAAGCACTCCACGGAGGTAACGATGCTCAACAACATCATCCGCAAAGCCAAGCGTTGGTTCCCGATGTTGGAGGCATACTTGCAAATAGAAAGTTTGTGCAAGAGGATAGGCTTCACGGCTGAACAAATTAGTGTGCTCCTTGCTGGAAAGGCACTCAACTTTAGCGGTTCACTCTATTCCGAGAAGCACAGAAGAAAGTTCAATGTGGAGAATGCAGAAATCAAGGTGTTCTCTGATTCTACCAAACCGAACCAATTGTTTCTGTGTATCAATAGACAGCCTATTGTTGAATGGTTCAAGGAGCAATGGAATATCTCAAAAGATAGAAGAACCTTAAATCCGAAGATAAATAAAGAAGAAAAAATCTAAAGACCTGAGCAACAAAAAGTTGCTCAGGATTTGGATATGTCAGAAAAATCACGCTATCTTTGTAGCGTCAAAATTTAAAAAGATATTTCTAGGCAAACAAAGATATATTGTTAAAAAGGATAAATAATTTTGATTTTTCAACACTTAAAATATTTTTTTTGTAAATTTGCAAAAAAATATAGAATCTTGTAGATTTAAAGATGGTTGCTACAAGTGCAAGAATTGAATGACGAAACCATTTGGAAAGGAAAATGTATATGAAGATAAAACATTTGTTATTTTTTATTCCTGTGACTTTTTTGGTCGCATGTGAAGGGACTGATTTAATCGAGCCAGACAATGTGTCGAAAGAACAGATTTCCACTCAAATAATTTATAACCCGACAAAATATTCAAAACAAAAAGGTGATGTCTTTGTCAAAAGCAGTTTGCCAACAACAATGGCAAAGCAAATACCTAATGCCTGCGTAACATCAATTATGGAGTATGCAAACAATAAAGTTTTTGGTGGAACAGTAAATGAGGGAGCGTATATTCTATATTATACACAGACATATAATTCAAATCCTTTGATTGATGGTGTTTCTTTGGATTATATCGAGCCTTTTGTAACACATTTCTTTAAAACTCAAACATTTACAAATTATAAGTCTGCAATAGATGCCAAGCATCCCGTCATGACTGATGTAAATAGCCAAATAGAAAGCTCTGCCCATAATGTGTTATGTGTAGGATATAACTCCAATACGGGTGCTGCTATTTATATGGACCCTGAGCTTGCTTGTATGTACTCAGTTAATGCTGGGTATTTTTTACAAGATTATAATATAGTATTAACAGGTATAAAGTAATTAAATAAATATGAAGTTGATTTTTAAATATTTTTTTATTTCTCTATTGTTCCTAAATGGGCAATTAGTTCATGCACAATCATTTAAAATCGACAGCTTAAAAGGTAAAAAATGGGAGTTGCAATTGCCAAAAGGAAAGTCTTATACTTCGAGTCTTATATTCAAAGATACGACATACACAACTAGTTTCTCCTTTAATGGACAGACTCATACTATAGAGAAGCCATACTTAATACAGCAGGAAAACGTAGAAACATTTTATGTTATTTTTCCATCAGAAGGAAAGGGTACAAAAACTTTCTCTGTTAAGTTTAAAGTTTTAGAATTTACCGACAAGTTGCTAAAATTGCAAAATACAACAACAAATGTTGTAAATACGTATTTCGCAAAATAAACAACTAGTAGATTGTAAAGTCTAAAAGTTTAGTAAGGCACGTGTGATATTTCATCAATCATCAGTATGTGACGAACGACGTTTTACTCAACTTTTAGACTTTACAGACCACTAGTAAGACAGTGCTTTTTGCAACATATTTCTCTGTTTGATATTTTTTGTTTAATAAAATTCTTAGATTCATTATTTTTTTGTATTTTTGCAGCCGAAAAGAGTTGTTAGGCAGCAAACGTATGCAGATTGCAGAATTTAGAACTGTTGCTAAATCATTACCTCTGTTGAGGTGAAAAACTCATAAATAGTTCATTTTTAGCTATTCGGCTGATTTTAGCGTAATTTTTCGAGAAAAACAGGTTTTTTATGGGTTGGGGTGTTGGTTGGGTACCCCCGTTTTTGCCTGTGATGTGAACCCTATGCTTCCGAACTTTGTATATACAGCGTGTTATTAAAGGTAAAGGAAATGAATATCAGGGTTTTAGATATAGGTTTTTATATGAAATAATATAGTTTTTTTAGGGAGTAGGGTTCACATCACACCCTGCCTTCACCATTTTCGCCTTGTTTTGGCCTCTGTTTTGAGTCAATTTCGCCAATGGCTTGTTGGGGTTTCTCTGTTAGTCACTGAGAAATTTCTGTTAGTCACTGAAGATTCTCTGTTAGTCACTGAAGATTCTCTGTTAGTCACGGACAGAACTTTCAACCACTTGTGAAATGATACGAATGCAGCCCGAAATCGGAAAATTCTGTGTTTTATGTTGTTTTCTTCTCGAAAAATTTGGTGGTTACGAAAAAGCAGCGTATCTTTGCAAAAATGTTTTTAAACAGTGATGATTATGAGACTTTTAGATTATAGCAATATAGAATCAACTCCAGTTTGGAATGAAGTGAAAAACTGGAGTGACGATGAAAAGAGTGCCCTTATCACGTTGCTTTATACAACGATGAATAAGGTAAATCCTTATGTCGTTCCAGAGTCAGAAAAAGTTGATGCTTTTGTGAATGAGATACCTCGTGAAGTCTTGGCTGCTAGTGTTGAGATGGCATTGAAGGATCATGAAAGTGGTAATGTCATTTCCCATTCTGGTTTTATGAATCGCATCAAAGAGGAAAGAGGATGGAAATAGAATGGTCATTGCTAGCTTCAAGACAAATGGACGAGATTTTGGATTTTGTAGAAGCAGAATATGGTTCTATGACAGCAAAAAAAGTCTTAGATAAGTTTGATGCTAATGTATGTAGCTTACAGAGAAATCCGAATCGCGGTATATTAGATTCAGATTTGTCGGATTCTCAATTCACAGTTAGGCATTTGCAGCTGTTTCCTAATGTGCTTTATTATGTAGTGAAAGGTGATTTTATAATAATTACAGCTGTTATGCATTATAAGCAGTCTCCTAAGACAGTGTATAAAACTGTTATGCGGTCATTGGAAAGTTATAGATAGCGAAAAGAACCATTGTTTGCATTGTAAATGAATCAATTGATAAAAATTCTGCTTATGGGAAAGATAGTAGATAAAACGGAGACTAAGATAGTTACGCTTGATGGTGTTGAGATTATCAAGCAGGTAACCAAGGTGCTTATGCCGAATGGGAAGTACCGATATCCTACTGTGTATTTTACGGTTAACGATAATGTCAAAGCCCTGACTACAGAGCAATTAGATAAGATTCGTATCCCAGTTTATAAACAGTTAATTTAAAACATCTGTGGAAGAAGGTGAAAGAAGATTTAAAAGCAGTCTCTTTCTAATCAAAGATTACTGCATCATATATAAACAAGTAAATGAACTCGGAAGCCCTGGTGCGAGATGCATCGGGGCTTTGTTAATGATTCTATCTTATTCACTGAGGATTCTCTGTTAGTCACAGAGATGGGGCTTACTTGAAGCTGGAATGAGGCTCAAGTAAAGGTTAACTGAGACTCACGTAAAGGTTGAATGAGGCTCAAACCAACTTGGAATGAGGTTTACTTCGATTCGGAATGAAGCTTATTTCAACCGCCAATGAAGCTTGTTTCAATCGCTAACGAAACTTACTTCGTTTTTTTTCTTTAAATTTCTTCTTTTCCCTGCAACTTTCCTGCAACTTCTTTCGTCTAACCATCAGAATTTTGAAACGTAAAATTGGAAAGATATGAAGAAATTTGGTTTTTGGGCGGTGGCTGCCGCCTTGTTACTTGCCCCTATGGGCTTCTGTTCCTGCAGCATGGGGTCTACTACTACTTCTGAAATGAAGGGAGGACTGGACTATGTGCAGGATGATTTGAGAGAGAAACCTTTCAAGGCAATCGACGTGGATGTGGTTGCCAGTGTTTATTATACCCAGAACAATGGTGATGAATGCAGCGTTCGACTGGATTACTCTGCCATCAAGGATGCTGAGTTCGCAGAGAAACTCAAGGAGAAACTCAAAGTGGTTTATCGTGACGGCGAGGTGAAGATCGGTCTCACCGGAAGACTCAAGGTGCCTGCCATGTGCAGCTCTGAAAAGAATAGGCTCAAGATTTATATCACCAGCCCCGACCTGGTGAAGATTACACAGGAAGGCGTGGGCTCGTTCTATGCCAAGACCATCAACAGCGACCGACTGGAAATCGATAACGAGGGCGTAGGCTCTGTTAACATCAACAAGATTCTCGCCAACAAACTGGAGGTTACCAACGAAGGCGTTGGCTCCGTCACCATCGATGAAGCCAAGGGCGATGTGATGAAGATTGATAACGAAGGCGTAGGCTCCGTTAAAGTGGGCCGTGTGGCTATGGGCGACCTGAAGGTGGATAACGAGGGTGTTGGCTCCGTGACGCTCGATTTCTTTAAGGGCGGAAATCTGAAGATCAACAATGATGGCGTGGGCAAGGTTAGCGCCAAGGTGGATTGCCAGGTTCTGAACGTGGATCTGGATGGAGTAGGCGGCGTGCATCTGAGCGGTGTTACCGGCAAATATACCCGTCACAAGGATGGCGTGGGAAGCATCTCTGACGGAGGACTGAAAGTTGGAAGATAAGGAAGACTGAAAGTCGGAAGATAATCTGACTTTCAAAAAAACAAACGAGCAAGTTAGCTTCCGCTAGTATAGTTATATATTTTCTTTTATATATTTTTCTTTTATATATATTATATAATATATTCTAGCGGAAGCTAACTTGCTCGAATTTGAGCAAAAGTTGTTCTAGAGAAGTAAAAAATGCTTATTTCAAGCAATTCTCGTCAAGCTATCAGCATTCCTTAGAAGTCCCACTTCATACCCAGGCAAGGGCGAACCTTGGCTCCGTCGGTGCTGCCGAAATTATTCGTAATCTCTACCTCGCCACCCAGACTCAGGTTCTCGCAGCCGAAGTGCTGACCTACATTGTACCAGAGCTGTGGCTCGGTGATGAATACCGTGTGGCGGGTCTTTGCCTGTCCGTCGCCATCGAATGTGGCGTGGGTCTCCCACCAGAAATCAGCGAAGCCGTCAAACTTCAAACCCTTTACGCCGAAGAGGTCGTTGCAGGTCCATACGGCTGTCAGCTGCATCGGAACATTCTGGTCTTTCTTGCGGATGGTCTTGTAGAGCACATCCAGGTTCAGGGTGTTCTTGTAGGTGGCATCGTGAATGAGATACTCCACACCAAAGAGCCATGCGTTGTTGATAGGGTAGTTCTTGGTGATACCGCCATTGTACTCAGCATGCAGACTCCAGTTTTTCAGGCTTGAATCCTTCCAGAAATTCAGCGCACGCGAAATCTCGGTGTAGGTTCCGCCCAGGGAAACATTGTCGCTGTTGGGGTCCATTTTGTCGTAGTTGAAGTCGTGGTCTACGAAGAAATACGTGCTTCCCCATTTGTCCTGCTTGAACATCTCCAATGTCAAAGTTACATACTTGCGGTCGGTGCCGAAATCATAGAGCACCTGAGCGTTGGTCTGGGCTAATGCCTTGCTTGTAGGAAGCAATGCCAATGCCATGAGAACCAGGCTTTTCAGCTTTTTCATAAATCTTTTTCTTTAAATATTAAAATGTTGTTTAAATGATATCTTGAAAATCAAAAAAGAGGCCACGGATATCACATCCACAGCCTCTCCAACCTAATTGAAAAAAATGTCGCCTAATAGGCGAATAGAGGATAATCCTTCATGGTTTCGTTCACCTTCTCGCGAACACGGGCAATCACCTTCTCGTCTTCAGGAGCATTGAGCACTTCCTCGATGAGTTCTGCGATGAGGTGCATCATGTCTTCCTTGGCACCACGGGTTGTCATAGCCGCTGTTCCGAGACGGATTCCTGAGGTCTGGAAGGCTGAACGTGAGTCGAACGGAACCATATTCTTGTTTACTGTGATATCGGCAGCAACGAGAGCATTCTCGGCTACCTTACCTGTAAGATCTGGATATTTTGAACGCAGGTCAACGAGCATGGAGTGGTTGTCTGTACCACCGCTCACGATGCCGAAACCGCGACCAATCAGGTCGTCAGCCAGCACGGCTGCGTTCTTCTTCACCTGAGCTGCATACTCCTTCCATGAAGGCTGCAGGTTCTCATTGAAGGCTACTGCCTTGGCTGCGATGACGTGCTCCAGCGGACCGCCCTGCTGGCCAGGGAATACAGCTGAATTGAGGAGCATGCTCATCTTCTTCACCTCGCCCTTCTTGGTAGTCAAGCCCCAAGGATTCTCGAAGTCCTTACCCATGAGGATGATACCGCCACGAGGACCACGCAGGGTCTTGTGGGTGGTAGAAGTAACGATGTGTGCATACTTCAATGGGTTGTCGAGCAGTCCGGCTGCAATGAGTCCGGCTGGGTGAGCCATATCAATCATCAGGAGAGCACCCACCTCGTCGGCAATCTTGCGCATGCGGGCGTAATCCCACTCACGGCTGTAGGCGCTACCGCCACCGATAATCAGCTTAGGCTTGTGCTCCAGCGCCAGCTTCTCCATCTCGTCGTAATCCACGCGGCCGGTCTCCTTGTTCAGGTTGTAGCCGATAGGGTTGTAGAGGATGCCCGAAGTGTTGACGTGGCTACCATGAGAGAGGTGGCCACCATGGTCGAGGTTCAGTCCCATAAAAGTATCGCCCGGCTTCAAAACGGCGAGCAGAACGGCAGCATTGGCCTGTGCGCCCGAGTGAGGCTGCACGTTGGCATACTCAGCGCCGAAGAGTTTCTTGACGCGTTCGATGGCGAGGTTCTCTACGATATCCACCACCTGGCAGCCACCATAGTAGCGTTTGCCAGGCAGACCCTCGGCATACTTGTTGGTAAGGTAAGAACCCATAGCGTTCATCACCTCGTCACTTACGAAATTCTCAGAAGCAATCAGCTCCATACCCTTCAGCTGACGCTGATGTTCTCTTTCGATTAAGTCGAAAATCTCTTGATCTTTTACCATTCTTTATACTTTTTATGGTTGATATTAATGAATTCGGGTACAAAAATAAGCAATATCTCTCAAACTACCAAATAAATTGAAGTATTTTGAGTGATATTGCTTACTTTTTGTTATATTTCTATTGAAAAACTACTTGCAAAGCTCCACTTTGCCCAGTTTCTGCTCCTTGTCGCAGTAGTGGCAGCGCACGATGCCCTGCACCTTGTCTACGGTGTGGAAGAGGGTCTGCATAGGCTCGTTGTTGGTGATGCACTTAGGGTTGTTGCACTTTACGATGCCCTTCAGTGTGTCTGGAGTCTTCACGGTCTTCTTCTCCACGATTTCGTAGTCCTTGATGATACTCAGTCCGATGTTAGGAGCCACCACAGAGAGGCGGTTGATTTCCTCGTCGGTGAAGTACTTGTTTGCCACCTTGATGATACCCTTCTTGCCAATCTTCTTGGAAGGCAGGTTGTAGCCGATGGTGACAGGAGTATCCATCTTCTCCAACTGGAGCAGATTCACTACCTGATAGGTCTTTTCGGCTGGTATATGGTCGATTACGGTACCGTTCTCGATAGCCGCAACCACTAATTGACTTTTATTGTTTCCCATAATTAATCACTAATAATTAATCACTAATAAATAATCACTAAACACTACTCAATAATGGTCTTATCGTTCTTCACATCCTCCAGTGTGATGCCGAGGCAGTGGCAGAAGATAGCCTCACGGGCGTAGAGACCGTTCTGTGCCTGCTGGATGTAGTATGCGTGTGGATCGTCATCCACATCGTATGCAATCTCGTTCACACGTGGCAGCGGATGCATGATCTTCATGTTCTCCTTCGCCTTGCAGAGCATGTCGCGCTTCAGGATATACACGTTCTTGACGCGCTCGTATTCCATCAGGTCGGAGAAACGCTCCTTCTGCACACGGGTCATGTAGAGAATGTCGGCGTCGGCAATCACGTCTTCGTTGAAATCCTCATGCTCCACGTACTTGATGTTATGCTCCTTGCAGTAGAGTTTATACTCCTCAGGCATGGCAAGTTCCTTTGGTGCAATGAAGTGGAAGGTAGGGTTGAAGTGGCGCATGGCGGTGATAAGTGAGTGAACGGTGCGGCCATACTTGAGGTCACCCACAAGATAAATGTTCAAGTTCTCCAGGGTACCCTGGGTCTTGAAGATAGAGTAGAGGTCGAGCAAGCACTGTGATGGATGCATGTGTGCACCGTCGCCTGCATTGACGATAGGCACTGGAGCCACCTCGCTGGCATACTGTGCTGCGCCTTCGATGAAGTGGCGCATGGCGATAACATCGGCATAGTTGCTCACCATGAGGATGGTATCCTTGAGCGTCTCGCCCTTGGTGGTGCTGGAAGTCTTGGCATCAGAGAAGCCGATGACACGGGCACCGAGGCGGTTGGCTGCGGTTTGGAAACTGAGCTGTGTACGAGTAGAAGGCTCGAAGAAAAGGGTCGCAACGACCTTTCCCTTCAACAGCTCCCTGTTAGGATGCTTTTCAAACTCCTGCGCCATTTCGAGGAGGTACATGATTTTCTCCTTCGAGAGGTCTGCAATTGTCACAAAATTATGTTTTTCCATTTGAATTTTGATTGAATGTTCTAAAATCGCCCCCAAAGTTACATATAATTTCTGATTTATGTGCGATATTTCAAAAGTTTTATGTATTTTTGCACAAATATTAGAAGAAATAGACAATGTATTTGAAGAAATAGACGAAAAAATAGACAATGAGAAGACATTTTATCTATACGTTATGGGGCATTTTTGCCGCCGGAATCGTGAGTGTGGCACTTGCCTTCATGGCCGTCTGGTTTGGCTGGAT
Source organism: Segatella copri (assembly GCF_051861805.1). Classification (GTDB taxonomy): domain Bacteria; phylum Bacteroidota; class Bacteroidia; order Bacteroidales; family Bacteroidaceae; genus Prevotella; species Prevotella copri_M. Next base: position 2,022,984 of record NZ_CP146520.1, read on the forward strand.
TGGCTACATGCCCGACATCGAGGATTTGCAGAATCCTATCAGCAGATTCGCCACGCAGGTGTACTCTGCCGATGGGAAGGTGCTTGGTACATGGAACCTGAACAAGGAAAACCGTATCGTGATTCCTTACAAGAAGATGTCACCTTATTTAATAAAGGCACTCGTTGCCACGGAGGATGAACGATTCTACGAGCATTCGGGCATCGACTTCCGTGCGCTGGGGCGTGCCATCGTGAAGCGCGGTATCCTGGGTCAGACCAATGCCGGAGGTGGAAGTACCATTACGCAGCAGCTTGCCAAGCAGCTCTATTCCGAAAAGGCATCGAGCACGCTGGAGCGACTGCTGCAGAAACCGATAGAGTGGGTCATCGCCGTGAAACTGGAACGGTACTATACCAAGGAGGAAATCCTGGCTCTCTATCTCAACTACTTCGACTTCCTGCACAATGCCGTGGGCATCAAGACGGCGGCGAACACCTATTTTAATAAGGAGCCGAAAGACCTGACCCTCACCGAGGCTGCTACGCTCATCGGACTCTGCAAGAATCCGTCGCTCTTCAACCCGGTGCGCTATCCGGAGCGTGCCCGCGACAGAAGAAACGTGGTGCTCTCGCAGATGGAGAAGGCGGGCTATCTGAGCAGCAGCGAATACAACCAGTATGCGGCTGAACCGCTCACGCTCAATTTCCACCGCACCGACCACAAGGACGGTTCTGCCACTTATCTGCGTGAATATCTGCGCAAATATATGATGGCTACCCGCCCTGAGAGAAAGGATTATGCATCGTGGAACTATGCGCAGTTTGTAACCGATTCCATCCTCTGGAACACCGACCCATTGTTTGGCTGGTGCAACAAGAACTATAAGAAGGATGGTTCGCCATACAATATCTACAGCGACGGATTGAAGGTGTTTACCACCATCGACAGCCGCATGCAGCGATATGCCGAAGAGGCCGTGTATCAGCATGTGGCACGCTATCTGCAGCCAGCCTTCAGCAAGGAGGTGGCACGCAAGCCTAGTTCGCCATACAGCGACAAGCTGACACCGAAGCAGATTAAGGTGATATTGAACCGCAGCGTGACCCAGAGCGAGCGCTATCGCCAGATGAAGGAGGATGGATTCTCGGCTGACGAAATCCATGCAGCCTTCAGGAAGAAGATTCCGATGACCGTGTTCACCTATCACGGAGATATCGACACGGTGATGAGTCCGCTGGATTCCATCCGCTATTACAAGACTTTCCTGCGCAGCGGTTTCATGAGCATGGACCCTAAGACGGGTGCCGTGAAGGCGTATGTGGGAGGATTGGACTATACTCACTTCATGTACGACATGGTGAGTCTGGGAAGAAGACAGGTGGGTTCTACCATCAAGCCATTCCTCTACAGTCTGGCGATGTCTAACGGATTCTCACCTTGTGATATGGCTCCTAATCGCCAGCAGACTTACATGGTGGCTGGCAGACCATGGACGCCTAGAAATGCCAACCATTCGAGATACGGCCAGATGGTGCCGCTGAGCTGGGGATTGGCACAGAGTAACAACTGGATAAGTGCTTATCTGATGAGTAAGCTGAACCCGTCGCAGTTTGTCCAGCTCTTGCACGACTACGGTATCAACAACCCTGATATTCACGCTTCTATGAGCTTGTGTCTGGGTCCGTGCGAGGTGAGCGTGAGCGAGATGGTGAGTGCCTATACCGCCTTTGCCAACCACGGCATCCGTACTGCTCCGATGTTCGTGAGTCGCATTGAGGACAACGAGGGTAACACCATCGCCACCTTCCAGCCGAGAATGAACGAGGTGATCAGTGCCGACAACGCCATGAAGATGCTCTACATGATGATGGGCGTGGTGGATAACGGTACGGCAGGCCGTCTGCGCTACAGATATAAACTGGAGGGACAGATTGGTGCCAAGACGGGTACCACCAACAACAACAGTGACGGTTGGTTCATCGCCTTTACGCCGCAGCTGGTGAGCGGTTGCTGGGTAGGCGGCGAGGAGCGTGATATCCACTTCGATTCGATGAGTATGGGTCAGGGTGCCACCATGGCATTGCCTATCTGGGCTATCTTCATGAAGAAGGTTTATGCCGACCCATCGCTGGGCTACAGTCCTACCGTGAAGTTCGATATGCCAGCCGATTACAACCCATGCTATCATGCGGGCAGCGGCGGCGAGCAAGACACCTTCGAGAAGGTGGATGCCATCGACGAAGTATTTGAATAAAAGGCTTGGGGGTATTCCCCAAGGCATCATAAAAAAGGCTATCCGCCGTTTTTGCCTCTATTTCTTTTAAATAGTGCAAAAATGGCGGATGTTTTTTGTTTATCTGCAATATTTTTTGTATTTTTGCAAAGTTTTAGGGCAATAGTGCGCTGCGGGCATGAATGCTGGCTGCAAGCCCTGGCATCTGACAATGAGAAAATAATAAAAAAACATTATAATGAACGTTTCATACAAATGGCTTAAAGAATACGTCGATTTCGACCTGACACCACAGGAGACTGCCGATGCGCTGACCTCTTGCGGACTCGAAGTGGACGCTTTGGAGGAAGTTCAGTCTATCAAGGGTGGACTGAAAGGTCTTTACGTAGGTAAAGTGTTGACATGCGAGGCGCATCCTAACAGCGACCACCTGCACGTTACAACCGTTGACCTGGGCAAGGGCGAGCCACAGCAGATTGTCTGCGGTGCGCCTAACGTGGCTGCCGGTCAGAAGGTAATCGTTGCCGACCTGGGCTGTGTGCTCTACGACGGCGACCAGAGTTTTACCATCAAGAAGAGCAAGCTCCGCGGTGTAGAGAGCTTGGGTATGATTTGTGCTGAGGATGAGATTGGCGTGGGTACTTCTCACGACGGTATCATCGTGCTCCCTGAGGATGCACCTGTAGGTCAGCCTGCTGCCGAGTACTATCACCTGGAGAGCGACTGGCTCATCGAGATTGATATCACTGCCAACCGTGCCGATGCACTCGGCCATTGGGGTGTGGCTCGCGACCTCTATGCCTGGTTGAAGCAGAATGGTTATGAGACCAGTCTGCATCGCCCATCTTGCGATGAATTCGTAGTAGACAACGAGGATCTTCCTATCGATGTAGAAATTGAGAACACCGAGGCTTGCAAGCGCTATGCCTGCGTTAGCATCACCGACTGCGAGGTGAAGGAAAGCCCTAAGTGGTTGCAGGATAAGCTGAACATCATCGGTCTCAGACCAATCAACAATATCGTGGATATCACCAACTACATCATGATGGCATACGGCCAGCCATTGCACTGCTTCGATGCCGACATGGTTACCGGTCATAAGATTGTAGTCCGCACCCAGCCAGAGGGTACCAAGTTCGTGACCCTGGATGGCGAGGAGCACACCCTGGGTGAGCACGACCTGAGCATCTGCAATGCTGAGGAGCCAATGTGTATCGCAGGTATCTTCGGAGGTAAGGGTTCCGGTACTTACGAGACCACCAAGAGCGTGGTTCTGGAGAGTGCTTACTTCCACCCAACATGGATCCGCAAGAGCGCTCGCCGTCATGGCTTGAGTACAGATGCCAGCTACCGTTTTGAGCGTGGCGTAGATCCAAACGGACAGATTTATGCATTGAAGCAGGCAGCTATCCTCTGCAAGCAGTTGGCTGGCGGCAAGATTTCCATGCAGATCAAGGATGTATATCCAGAGCCAATGCAGGATTTCCCAGTTCGCCTGAACTATGAGTATGCACATCGCCTCATCGGTAAGGAAATTGGTGCTGAGACCATCAAGAATATCGCCACATCTCTGGAGATGAAGATCGTGAAGGAGGATGCTGAGGGTATCGACCTTCTGGTTCCTGCTTATCGTGTGGATGTTCAGCGTCCTTGCGACGTGGTAGAGGATATCCTCCGTATCTACGGATATAATAATGTGGAGATTCCAACCCAGTTGAAGAGCTCCCTGACTGTTCAGGGTGATGAGGACAAGGCTTATCACAGCCAGAACCTCGTGGCAGAGCAGTTGGTAGGCGAGGGCTTCATGGAGATTCTCAACAACTCTCTGACCAAGATTAGCTACTACACAGACCTGGAGCTGAACAAGTATCCAATGGAGAACGTGGTGAAGGTGATGAACCCATTGAGTGCAGATCTCGGCGTGATGCGCCAGACCATGCTCTTCGGCGGTTTGGAGAGCATAGCCCGCAACATCAACCACAAGAGCCAGAACCTGAAGTTCTTCGAGGTGGGTAACACCTATATATATAATAAGGAGAAGTGGAGCGAGGAGAGTCCTATCAAGGCTTACTCTCAGGAGGCTCACATGTCACTCTTCATCACCGGTAAGCGCGTAGAGGGCAGTTGGGCTCATGCAGATGAGCAGAGCAGCATCTACGAGCTGAAGGCAGTGGTAGAGAATATCCTCCGCCGTGTGGGTATGCCACAGAACAACCTGGTTATCAAGCACAGCGACAACAACATCTTTGCCAAGGGCGTGAACTACGAGACCCGTGCCGGCAAGGTATTGGTAGAGATGGGTATCCTGAGCAACAAGTTGAAGAAGGCATTCGACATAGAGCAGGATGTATTCTATGCTGATGTTCACTGGGATAACGTGGTGAAGACCGTAAAGAAGGTGAACCTTACTTACACAGATATCAGCAAGTATCCATCTGTGAGCCGCGACCTTGCACTGCTCGTTGACAAGAACGTAGAGTTTGCACAGATTGAGCAGATTGCCCATCAGACAGAGAAGAAGCTCTTGAAGAGCGTGGTACTCTTCGACGTATATGAGGGTAAGAACCTGCCAGAGGGCAAGAAGAGCTATGCCGTGAACTTCATCCTGCAGGATGAGGAGAAGACATTGAATGACAAGCAGATTGATGCTATCATGAAGAAGCTCATTGCCAACCTCACAGGCAAGCTCAACGCAGAATTGAGATAATGCAGAAGGTGCTCAATGCAGAATTAAGATAATATTATATTTAAAAAACGATAAACATTTAAAATTTTATTCCAATGGGAAGAGCATTTGAATATCGTAAAGCTACAAAGCTGAAAAGATGGGGCCACATGGCCAAGACATTTACTAAGTTGGGTAAGCAGATTGCTATTGCAGTGAAGGCAGGCGGTCCAGAGCCAGAGAACAACCCAACATTGCGTGCTATCATCGCTAACTGTAAGCGTGAGAACATGCCTAAGGACAATATCGCTCGTGCCATCAAGAACGCTTGTGGCAAGGATACCAGCGATTACAAGGAGGTAACATACGAGGGATATGGCCCTCACGGAGTTGCAGTGTTCGTTGATACATTGACAGATAACACAACCCGTACAGTGGCTGACGTTCGTTCTATCTTCAACAAGTTCAGCGGTAACTTGGGTACAACAGGTTCTTTGTCTTTCCTCTTCGACCACAAGGCTGTGTTCACATTCAAGAAGAAGGATGGTCTGGATATGGACGAGATGATTCTCGACCTGATTGACTACGGTGTAGAGGATGAGTTCGATGAGGACGAGGAGACAGGCGAAATCACTATCTACGGTGCTCCTACAAGCTTCGGCGAGATTCAGAAGCACCTGGAGGCTGAGGGCTTCGAGGTAACTGGTGCTGAGTTCACCTACATTCCTAACGATTTGAAGGATGTTACTGCTGAGGAGCGCGAGACTATCGACAAGATGGTTGAGAAGTTGGAGGAGTTTGACGATGTTCAGACTGTTTACACCAACATGAAGCCAGAGATTCCTGCAGACGCAGAATAAGCCTTATGTTGCAGCAAGAGAAACAGGATAAGTTGACCAAGGTAACTTATCAGACTCATGGCACCTGCTCAAAATACATCTGCATCAGTGTTGATGAAGATGGAACTGTGCAGGATGCCCAGTTCATCGGTGGCTGCGATGGCAACACCAAGGGCGTTTGTGCCTTGATTCAGGGCATGAAGGCTAAGGAAGTCATCGCCCGACTGAAGGGTATCACTTGTGGTAACAAGCCTACAAGCTGTCCAGACCAGCTGGCCACAGCCTTGCAGGAAATGGGATATTAAGAGTTTTTAGAGGGTGTGTCATAAGTCCATGACACACCCTCTTTTTCGTTTCTTTATCGATTTTCTTCATCGGATTACGCTGAGTTAACGGAACATTCTTGCTTCACGGATTACGCACGGAATTTAAACGGATTTGGCCTTACGGCCATTGGGCTAGCGCCGTATAGGCTGGCTTTTTCCAGCTTTAGGGGGTATCGCCACGACCGTCAGGTCGAGTTTCCGTTTAAAATCCGTGCGTAATCCGAGGAAGGCGGTTAAGGTTCCGTTTATTCCGCGCAATCCGATGAATAATGACACACCCTCTTTTCTTATACTCGTAATCCGTGCCTTTTCTAATACTTAAAACTATCATCCAGCAATACCTGCTTCGGATCTTTCTCTGAATGATAGATGAAACGGAAGGAGAAATGCGCCTCCTTGTATTTCTTCAAGCCCGGGTTGTTATCCAGCGCCTCCTTCTGCAATTTATGCAGCTTCTCCCTGTTGGCATCAATCGCCTGCTTGTTGTCTGCCTTGTTTCTCAAGGTTACATAATAGGTGTAAACCTTGGTAGTCTTATCGAAGGTGGCACTATCCGTACGGCTGTCGTTCACGTAGGGAGTAGGGCAGTACTTTTCCGTATATTCCTTCGCCTCTCTCGCCGCCTTATCTTCCAGACTTTCGGTGCAAGAAACCAGCAAAGAAGCGAAAATACCGATGTAAATCAACTTTTTCTTCATGATTTTTCCTTTTTTTATCTAAAAAACTCTATTATTTTCAATCTTTTGTGCAAAGATACAAAAAAAATAAGTATCTTTGCAGTCTAAAGAGAGAAAATTATATGGAGAATATAAATAAAATAAGAAATTTCTGCATTATTGCACATATCGACCATGGTAAAAGTACCCTGGCAGACCGTTTGTTGGAGAAGACCCAGACCATCAAGATTACTGAGGGACAGATGCTTGACGACATGGACCTGGAGAGGGAACGTGGTATCACCATCAAGAGCCACGCCATCCAGATGGAGTACAAGGCAAAGGATGGACAGACTTACATCCTCAACCTCATCGATACTCCGGGACACGTAGACTTCTCTTACGAGGTTTCCCGTTCCATCGCAGCCTGCGAGGGAGCGCTCTTGGTCGTGGATGCCACTCAGGGTGTCCAGGCGCAGACCATCTCTAACCTCTATATGGCTATTGAGCACGACCTGGAAATCATTCCAGTGATCAACAAGATAGATATGCCTTCGGCTATGCCGGAGGAAGTGGAAGACGAAATCGTTGACCTCATCGGATGCAAGCATGAGGATGTCCTCCGCGCTTCCGGTAAGACCGGCGAGGGCGTTGAGGATGTACTGGAGGCGGTGGTAAACCGTGTGCCAGCTCCTAAGGGCGACGACAAGGCGCCATTGCAGGCACTCATCTTCGACTCCGTGTTCAATTCCTTCCGTGGTATCATCGCTTATTTCAAGATAGAGAACGGTGTTATCCGCAAGGGCGACAAGGTGAAGTTCTTTAACACCGGCATGGAATATGATGCCGATGAAATCGGTGTGCTCAAGATGGATATGATTCCTCGCAAGGAACTGGGTGCCGGAGAGGTGGGCTACATCATCTCGGGTATCAAGAATGCCACCGAGGTAAAGGTGGGTGATACCATTACGCACATCGCCCGTCCATGCGAGAAGGCGATTGCCGGTTTCCAGGAAGTGAAGCCGATGGTCTTCGCTGGCGTTTATCCTATCGATCCTAGCGATTACGAGAATCTGCGTGCCTCATTGGAGAAGCTGCAGCTCAACGATGCTTCGCTTACTTTCTCGCCAGAGAGTTCCGTGGCATTGGGCTTCGGTTTCCGCTGCGGATTCCTCGGTCTGCTCCACATGGAGATTGTGCAGGAGCGTCTGGACCGCGAGTTCAACATGGATGTTATCACCACCGTGCCTAACGTATCTTATATGGTATACGACAAGCAGGGTGGCGAGAAGGAGGTTCACAACCCTTCGGGATTGCCAGACCCAACGATGATTGACCATATCGAGGAGCCATATATCCGTGCCACCATCATCACCGCAGCCGATTATATCGGTCCGATTATGAAGCTTTGTCTGGATAAGCGTGGCGAATTGATTAACCAGGAATACGTGAGCGGTAACCGTGTGGAGTTGCACTTCATGCTGCCGCTGGGCGAGATTGTAATCGATTTCTACGATAAGCTGAAGAGTATTTCCAAGGGATATGCTTCCTTCGACTATCACATCGATTCGTTCCGCCATTCCGACCTGGTGAAACTGGATATTCTCCTGAATGGAGAACCTGTGGATGCGCTGAGTACCTTGACTCATCGCGACAATGCCGTGAGCTTCGGCCGCCGCATGTGCGAGAAGTTGAAGGACTTGATTCCTCGTCAGCAGTTTGACATTGCTATCCAGGCAGCCATCGGAGCCAAGATTGTGGCCCGTGAGACTGTGAAGCAGGTGCGCAAGGACGTGACCGCCAAGTGTTATGGTGGTGACGTGAGCCGTAAGCGCAAGTTGCTTGAGAAGCAGAAGAAGGGAAAGAAGCGTATGAAGCAGATTGGTAACGTAGAGGTGCCACAGAAGGCATTCCTTGCGGTATTGAAATTAGACTAATATGAACTAAACCGAAATTTATAATGGGAGGAACATGAATATGAATGCATTTAAAGTAATCACCCCAACGCGCGACATAGCCCGAGAGCTTGCACGTAAGTACAGTACGATGACTCATAGCGAGTTGGACGTGCTGGAGTCAATTCTGGAACCGATTAAGTATGGAAAGGGAGAGAAAATCCTGGTTGAAGGCGAGGTGTGCAAGAACATCTCGTATATTGAGAAGGGATTGATCCGCCAGTATTACTTCAAGAACGACAAGGAAGTGACGGAACATTTGGGTGTGGATCATTCCATCTTCATGTGCATAGAAAGTCTCTTCAAGGAAGAGCCTACGAAATTGCAGGTGGAGGCGCTTGAGCCTACACTTGTATATGCCTTGCCGAAGGCGAAGCTGGAGGCTGCCGCCATGCGTAACGTGAATATCCAGATGCTCTATCGTAAGATATTGGAGGAGAGTCTGATTCAGTCGCAGGTGCATGCCGACCTGATGAGATTCGAGACGGCACCGAATAAGTATAAGCGTCTGTGCGAACTGAATCCGCAGGTGGTGCTCCGTGCGCCACTTACGTATATCGCCAGTTATCTGCAGATGACGCCTGAAACGTTGTCGAGAATCAGATCGAATACATTATTATAATTTATAACAAATGAGGGTGTGTCATAAAATAATGACACACCCTCATTTGTTTATTGGATATTACTCCGCCGTATAGAGGTATCGCTTGATACTCTTCTTTGGCGTCTTTTCGAACTCTTCGTCGTGGATGCGGATTTCGCTCAGCTTGCTGTAGCCTGGAACCATCGTGTTGAGTTCCTGGCGGTTCTGCTCCATGATATCCTCCAGTTCCTTTCTGCCAAGGTTCAGCGATTGCGCCTCGTCGAAATCCGGATAAACCAAACCTACGAGCTTTTCGCCCTTCTGAACCACCACGCTCTCGGCAACGAGGGCTAGGGAGTTGAGCTTGTCCTCAATTTCCTCAGGATAGATGTTCTGGCCCGATGCACCCAGGAGCATGTTCTTGCTGCGGCCCTTGATGAATACATTGCCGTCGCCATCCATTGTGCCTAGGTCGCCGGTGTGATACCAGCCATTCTCATCGATGGTCTGCTTGGTAGCCTCCTCATTCTTGTAGTAACCCAGCATCACGTTAGGACCCTTGGCAAGGATTTCGCCCGGTACATTCTCTGGGTCTGGACTGTCGATGCGAACCATCATGTGGAGCGCTGCCTTACCGCAAGAACCTGGTACGAAGTTCTTGTAATCCTCGTAGCAGATGATAGGCGCACACTCTGTGGCACCATAACCCACTGTATATCTGAAACCTACGCTGTGCAGGAAATTCTCCACCTCTCGGTTGAACGCAGCACCGCCGATAATCACTTCGTAGAAGTTGCCACCGAAGGCATTGCTCACCTGGTCGCAGATCTTCTCCTTCACCTTCTTGCTGATTACTGGCATGTGGAGCAGCATGCGCATGCGGTTGTTCTGAATCTTAGGGAACACCTTCTTGCGGATGATCTTCTCGATGACCAGAGGCACAGCGATGATAACGGCTGGCTTGATGCGGCCGAATGCCTCAGCAATGATGGCTGGGCTAGGGATGCGGGTGAGATAGAAGACGTGGCAGCCCTTGAGGAATTCGAAGATAAACTCGAATGCCATGCCATACATGTGGGCCATCGGCAGGATGCTGATTATTGAATCACCTGCCTTGATCTTCTTGCCCAGTACATTCTCGGCAAAATCGGCATTGCTCCAGAGGGCACGGTAAGGAACCATCACACCCTTGGAGAAACCGGTGGTACCACTGGTATAGTTGATCATCGCCAGTTCGTCTGGGTCCTGATCGATGTAGTAGCTTACATGGTTCTTGCGGAAGTACTTAGGATACTTGATGCCGAACATTTCGTTGAGGTGCTCGCGGGCGTATGTCAGCTTATCGGTGCGTGAAACCACGAGCGAGTAGTCTGGAATGTAGATGATTCCCTCCAGCCCTGGCATCTTGGTTGCGTCCACCTGAGTAGCCACCACATCACCCACGAAGAGTAACTTGGCGTCGCTGTGGTTCACGATGTTGTGAATCTGTTCAGGCATGAACTCATGCAGGATAGGCACCGCGATGGCACCATAGGTCAAGGTAGCGAGGAATGCCACCGCCCAATTAGCACTGTTACGACCGCAGAGGGCAATCTTGTCGCCCTTCACTACGCCGGAGTTCTCAAACATGATGTGCAGTTTTTCAATCTTGCGTGCCACATCGTGATACTGCAAGGTGGCTCCCTTGTAGTCGGTCAGGGCATCCATATCCCAATGGTCTATGATGCTCTTCTGTATAAGTGCGTTAAAGCTAGGAATTTCCATATTCTTATTCATTTCTCGTTTTATTCTTTATATAGCGTCCTGATAGAGGTAGCGCTTGATTGACTTCTTTGCCGTCTTTTCAAATTCAGTGTCGTGCAATTGGATGCGCGAGATTTTTGCGAAGCTTGGCATCTGCAGGTTCAGGTCCTTTCGGTTCTGCTCCATGATGTTGACGAGGTCTTCCTGACTGAATCCCATCTCCTGGCTTTCGTCCATTTCCGGATGCACCAGTGCCACGAGCTTGTCGTCCTTCTGGAGTACGATGCTCTCGTTCACCATCGGCATGGAGTTGAGCTTGTCTTCAATCTCCTCCGGATAGATGTTCTGTCCGTTAGGGCCCAGCAGCATGTTCTTGCTTCTTCCTCTTACGAAGAAGTGGCCTTCGGCGTCCATCGTAGCCAGGTCGCCCGTGTGGAACCATCCGTCTTCATCGATTACGGCATCCGTAGCCTCCTGGTTCTTGTAGTAGCCCTTCATCACGTTGATGCCACGGCAAACCAGTTCGCCGGCCACGTTTTCAGGGTCATCGCTCAATACCTTCACCTCCATGTGCTTCACGGCAACGCCGCAGCTTCCTGCCACATAGTTGTCCTGATGGGCGAAGGTGATGAGTGGAGCGGTTTCGGTGGTTCCGTAGCCCATGGCGATAGGGAAGCCCACGCTGATAAAGAAGTTCTCAATCTCCTTGTTGAGTGGTGCGCCACCCACAACCACCTCGTAAGGGCGATTGCCAAACTTGCGGAGCACGAACTCGCGAACCTTCTCCTTGATGCGCTTGTTGATGACAGGCATGTTCATCAGGAGTCGGGCACGGTTGGTCTGGATATGTGGGAACACTTCCTTTCTCACAATCTTGTCTACCACGAGCGGTACGGCGAAGAGGATGTCGGGCTGAATCTCAGCCAGTGCCTCAGAGATGAGCGTTGGGCTCGGCAGGCGGGTGAGGAAGAAGATGTGGTTACCCATCACGATGTTGAAGAGGAACTCAGTCATCAGTCCGTACATGTGTGCCATCGGCAGGGTAGAGAGGATGTTGCAGTTCTTTCCTATCTTCTTGCTCACGGAGTCGATGAGATAGTCGAGATTGCCCCAGAGTGCCCTGTAGGGCAGCATCACACCCTTCGAGAACCCTGTGGTTCCGCTGGTGTAGTTGATCATCGCCAGTTCTTCCGGATCATCCACGTGATACTTTACGTGCTCTGCCCGGAAATACTTTGGGTATTTGTGGCCGAATATGGCGTTGAGGTTCTCACGTGCGTAGGTCAGTTTTTCTGAACGGGAGATGACGAGCGAATTGTCGGGCAGATAGATGATGCCTTCCAGAGTAGGCATCTCTTCGGGATTGATTTCCGTAGCCACCACATCGCCCACGAAGAGCAGTTTGCTCTCGCTGTGGTTCACGATGTTGTGAATCTGCTCAGGCTTAAATTCGTTCTGTATAGGTACGACGATGGCACCGTAAGTAATAATGGCCAGGAAGGCTACTGCCCACTGGCTACTATTTCTTCCGCAGACGGCAATCTTGTCGCCCTTCTTCACATCGCTGTTTTCAAACAGGATGTGCAGCTTTTCAATCTTTCTAGCAACATCGTGGTATTGCAGGGTGGCTCCCTTGTAATCGGTGAGCGCATCCAGATTCCAGTTCTTGATGATGCTTCTCTCAATATACGAGTTAAAACTTGGTATTGAATTCATTGCACAATTTACAAAATTTTGTGCAAAGATACGGAAAATACTGCACACTACAAAAAAATATGTGCGTTATTTTGAGTGTAATGGCAAATTATTTGCAAAACTAGGAAAAAAGGATAAGTTTCATCCCATTATTACCATTTGAAGTTGGCAATAATGGGATGATTTCTATTCATATCTCATCGATTTGGCTGGATGGATATGCGAGATGAGGTAGCTTGGGGCTACGAGCATGAACACGCTGATGAGCAGGGTGGCTACATTCAGCGCCACGATGAAGAGCCAGTTGAACTCTACGGGCACCGTACTTACGTAGTAAGTCTGCGCATCGAGTTTTAGCACCCCTGTGAAATACTGCACTGCTAGAATTGCCAGGGCGATGATGTTGCCCAGTAGCATTCCCTTGCCGATGATGAATACGGCAAACCAGAGGAAGGTGTGGCGGATGGTACGGTTGCGGGCGCCCAAGGCCTTGAGCACGCCAATCATCGAGGTGCGTTCCAGGATGATGATGAGCAGTCCGCTGATCATGGTTACGCCTGCCACGATGAGCATCAGGGCGAGGATGATCCACACGTTGAGGTCCATCAGGCCGAGCCACTGGAAGATGTTCGGATTCAAGTCCTTGATGGTGGCACTGCTGTAGGTTTCGCCATAATGGTCCACGGTGCGGTTCACCTTATTTATAATATAGTCTTCCGTCTCGTTGAGTTTGTCGAAATCGTTCACCGTCAGTTCGGCTCCGCTGGTCTGGTCGTCCATCCATCCGTTCAGTTTCACGGCGGTATAGAGGTCGGTGTAGACCATCGTCTCGTCGTATTTCTTCAGATTAGTCTGATAGATGCCCTGGATGGTGAAGCGTCGCATTCTCACTCCGTTGTCGTCGATGAAATAGGCGAAGATTCTTTCTCCGTTCTTCAGCTTCAGCTTGTCGGCCATCAGCTTGGAAATCAGGATTTTGTTGTGACTTGCCTTGTCGTCAAATTTCGGTATGCTTCCCTCCACCATGTTCTGGTGGATGAAGGTGGAGTCAAACTCCGGTCCCACGCCCTTGAAGGCAACACCCAGGAAGTCGCTGTCGGTCTTGAGGATTCCTTCCTTCATGGCGAATCGCTGCACGTGTTTCACGCCCGGAATCTTGCGGAGCACGCCCATCATGGAGTCGTTCATCACCACGGGATACTGGTTCTGCTGCTGCAGGGTCATGAAATCCGCCACCTGTATGTGGCTTCCGAATCCCACCACCTTGTCGCGGATGGTATGCTTGAATCCCAGCACCACGCATACCGACATGATCATGATGGCAAGTCCGATGGCAACGCCAGCGGTGGCTATATGAATAGCAGGGCGAGAAACTTTACGTTTGTCGCCCTGGTCGCTATACAATTTCTTTGCTATAAATAGAGGAAAGTTCATATCTTACAGTCCTTCGTCTTCAACTCTTCCCGGATAAGCCTCAAGTGCCTTGGCAAGCACTATCAATGCTCTGTTCAGGTCGTCCTTCTTCAACACGTATGCCATACGCACCTGGTTTCTTCCGGCTCCAGGAGTGGTGTAGAAACCGGAGGCTGGCGCCATCATCACGGTTTCGCCCTCGTAATCAAACTCTTCCAGGCACCAGCGGCAGAACTTTTCTGAATCGTCGATAGGCAGTTTTGCCACGGTATAGAAGGCACCCATTGGAATTGGGGAGTATACGCCAGGAATACGGTTGAGTCCGTCAATCAGGCACTTACGGCGCTCCACATACTCATCGTATACATCGCGATAGTACTCCTCAGGCGCATCGAGCGAAGCCTCGGCTACAATCTGACCGATGAGTGGAGGAGAGAGACGTGCCTGGCAGAACTTCATCACCGCCTTGCGAATCTCGGCATTCTTGGTAATCAGGGCACCCACACGGATACCGCACTCGCTGTATCGCTTAGACACGGAGTCGATGAGCACGGTGTTCTGCTCGATGCCTTCCAGGTGCATCGCACTGATGTATGGGCTGCCGGTGTAGATGTACTCACGGTAAACCTCGTCAGAGAAGAGGTAGAGGTCGTACTTCTTCACCAGGTCGCGAATCTGGTTCATCTCTCTGCGTGTGTAGAGATAGCCCGTAGGGTTGTTAGGGTTGCAGATCAGGATGGCACGGGTGTGCTCATTGATCAGCTCCTCAAACTTCTCCACCTTAGGCAGCGAGAAACCCTCCTCGATGGTCGTGGCGATGGTGCGGATCTTGGCACCCGCCGAGATGGCGAACGCCATATAGTTGGCGTATGCAGGTTCTGGCACGATGATTTCATCTCCCGGGTTCAGACAGCTCATGAACGAGAAGAGCACGGCCTCTGAACCTCCCGATGTGATGATGATGTCATCGGCAGTAACATTGATATTGAATTTCTTGTAATAATCTACCAGCTTCTCACGATAACTGAGATAGCCCTGGCTTGGAGAATACTCCAGGATGGTGCGGTCGATGTGCTTGAGCGCATCGAGACCACATTGAGGAGTAGGGAGGTCTGGCTGACCGATATTGAGGTGATAGACCTTAACTCCACGTTTCTTTGCTGCGGCAGCCAGAGGAGCCAGCTTTCTGATAGGTGACTCAGGCATTTCGAGGCCGCGTACTGATATTTCAGGCATCTTTTAAAATTTCTATCTGTTAATTATCCATAGCGAGGGTTGCGGAATCGATTAAATCGAAATCCCAACTTTTCGCAATTCGCTTGCAAAGGTAAGCAATTTCATTGAAAAATCGTAATAGATTGGGTTAAAAAATCATTTTTTAGTAAAAAACTCTTTATTCTGTTGTTCTTCTGCATTCTTTTTTATAACTTTGCATCACAATTGCGCCTTTTCCGGGCTACCTTATATAATAAGGTAAGGGAGGACAAGAGTAGAAAATAAACGAAAATTAAAATAAATAAGAAAAGGAAAAGAAATTATGAGAAGTAGAACAAGCACTTGGTTTGAGACTAAAGTTAAATATCAGAAGACCATGGAAGATGGTTCAGAGAAGGTTGTATCTGAGGCTTACGTTGTGGATGCCTTGAGTTTCACCGAGGCTGAGAGTGCCATCATCGACGAGATGTCTGTTTACGTGAGTGGCGAGTTGAAGGTGAGCGGCATCGGCAAGGCTTGCTATGGCGAGATTTTCTTCAGCGACCTGGATGATGACGACAAGTGGTACAAGGCTAAGCTGCAGTTTATCACCATCGATGAGAAGAGTGAGAAGGAGAAGCGTTCTAACGTTACTTACCTGGTTCAGGCTAAGTCATTGGCCCGTGCACTGCGCTATATCGACGAGGTGATGGGCAAGACCATGATTGATTACGACATCGTGGGTCTCAACGAGACCAAGCTGATGGATGTATTCGAGCACCACGCTCCTGGCGAGAAGAAGGAGGAGAAGAACGACGTTCCAGAATACGAGCAGGGCAAAGCCGAGTAAACAGATATCCTGAAGTCATACTTCCGGCAAGAGCAAATGGCTAAGGAATCATTTATTAATTATTAATTATAAATTGTAAATTAATTATTAATTATCAATTATTAATTGAACTATGTATGATGTAAAAGGAAATCTTCATGAGGTGTTGGGCTGTTTGCCTGCCGGTGTCCGTCTGGTGGCCATCAGCAAGTTTCATCCCAACGAGTATATTGAGGCTGCTTACGCCGAAGGTCAGCGCATCTTCGGCGAGAGCCATGAGCAGGAGCTTTCCAAGAAGGTGGAGACCCTGCCTAAGGATATAGAGTGGCATTTCATAGGTCATCTTCAGACCAACAAGGTGAAGTACATCGCCCCTTATATCTCCATGATTGAGTCGGTGGATAGCTTGAAACTGATGAAGGAGATTAACAAGCAGGCGGCGAAGCACGACCGCGTGGTGAAGATTCTTCTGGAGCTTCATATTGCCGAGGAGGATACGAAGTCGGGATTGTCACTGGATGCCTGCCGCGAGCTTCTGGAAGCTGGCGAGTGGCGCGAGTTGCCTCATGTTCAGATTTGCGGTTTGATGATGATGGCATCGAATACGGATGATGAGCAGCAGATAGCCCGCGAGTTTGATGCTGCCGCCCGGTTCTTTGATGAGGTGAAACAGAAGTATTTCGCCGATTCTCCTGCCTTCTGCGAGCGCAGCTGGGGCATGAGTCACGACTATCACATTGCCGTAAAGCACGGCAGCACGATGGTTCGTGTGGGTACCACCATCTTCGGACCTAGGGTATATTAAGATTCAGATAAAGATCTAGATTACGATTTAGATAATGATTTTGATAAAACTTCTATCTGCTACTGGCGGATAGAAGTTTTATCTGTTTTTAGAAAATTACTTTCTTTAGAAAACTACTTTCTTTAGAAAACCACTTTCTTTCCTTTGTTTGTGATATACAGATGACCCTTCTTCGGGGTCTGCACGCTGCGACCTTCCAGGTCAAAGTATTTCGTTGGCTGGTTGTCTTCATCCATCGTGATGCCCTTGACGGCGGCATCGGCAGCGAAATCCTTCAGGTAGTCGAAGGTTACCATGCCAGTGGCTTCATCCTTCTTGATGTTGTAGAGAGGACGGGTGGTCAGGGTGCTCCAGTTGAACTTCACCTGGGTGAGGCTGTTGATGTCCTTGCCGTCTTCGCCTGCGTTATAGGCTGGGAACGGGTCGTTCTGAAGACTCAGGGTATATTCATCCCAGGTATACTTGTAGGTATTGTTGTCGCCACAGTTTGCCTGGTTGATAACGAGACCATCGGCAGGCACCACCATTACTCTTGGCATGCCCTTTTCGTCGTTAGGAAAATCGCCCAGACTTACAGTGTTTTTGTCGGCATAGTCGATGCGCCATACCAGCATGCCATATCCCGTGAGATACTTGTACCAGCCCTCGTTGCGGATGTTCTGGAGCAGCAGGAATTCGCCCTGGGCTCTCTCCTTCAGATTTTTTTTGGTCTGGTCGCTCACATAGCCCGTTGTGTAGTTCGGGTTGATGGAGAAGTTTTCATCGTTCACGTCGGCATCAATCTTATAGGCCTTCGATGCCACATCGTATGGTTCCAGGGTCAGCTGTTCGGCTTCCGATGCACTCAGCGTGATAGGGTCCACCCATCCCATCAGCATCTTCTCCCAAGGGGTGTATGGGGTAGGGCGATAGCCATTGTAGGTGTATTCGCCCGCATCCATCAGATCCCAGAATTCCGGACTCTGGTTGTCGGATGTATTGGCTGGGAATTGGGTTGGATAATGGTCTGGCAAGCCCAGGGTGTGCGAGAACTCGTGGCAGAAAAGTCCGATACCGTTAATCTGGTAGAGGCCATTCTTTGTATCTGATGGCTTGCCGTTTAGTTCATTGTTGATGCCGTAGCGTGAGAAATTCTTGCCATCGCACATCAATATGCCCTTCTTCTTGCCGTATTCGTCGTATCGGTAGAAAGTGGTGGTTCCCGATTTCGGCCAGAGACAATTGGCGTCATTGCCCGAAATGCTCTCGGAATAGCCGGCGTAGATGATGTATACCAGGTCTACGACGCCATCGCCGTCAGAATCATATTTCGAGAAATCCACCTGGCTGTCTATCTTGGCGCATGCCTCGCTGAGCATCTGATCGTTGCCCTGGTCGATGTCGCTGCTGTTTCTGTTTTTTCCGTAATAGGCGTAGCTTTCGCTCATGGTGACAGGGCCCACCACATCAAACTGAGGGGTGAACTTTCCTTCGCTGCAGAACTTGAAGTATTCTCTTACGGATCCATAGTTGGTGTGTTTGGATTTCTGGGAATATACGGCTGCATCGGCCTCCGGAGCTGCTTCGCCCATCTCGGCATTGAGATAGTGGTTGAAGGTAGCCACTGGGTCGCTGCTCTTGAATTTCAAATCAGGGAATTCAACGAGGATGACCAGGGCCTTAGGACTGCCCGTATGAGGGAAGTATCTGTTTTGGGCGTTGATGCCGCTGGCTCTGCTGGCTTGATTTGCCTGATAAGCCTGGTTAACCAGATTGGCTTTGATTTGTCGTGCCTGCATCGCTGCGGAGTATTGTGCCTCGAGTTCCTGGATGGTGGTTTTTTCGTATTTTCCGCTGGCGTTGAGTTTCAGCGGAGTTCCATCGGTGGTGATGTAATAGCAGAAGTTTTCATCGCCAAAGCGTGAAGCTGAGACGATGCTGCCGTCGGCGAGTTGAACCTGGCAGATGCCTGGTTGTGCCTTTGCCGCGAACATGGAAGTGGCTGACAGCAAGGCAAAAGCTAAGCTTAGTATTGTTCTTTTCATTGATTTTTTTGTTTATTCAAGTTGTTTTATTTGAAGCTTTTGCCCTTACAGGGCGACAAACTTGCGTCCATGATTACCCAGGGCGCTGCCCTGGGCTAGGAGCTTCTGCCCTTTCAGGGCGTGTGGAGCTCACTTACGAAACTTGAGTTTGAATCTTTTTTATTCAAGTTGTTTTATTTAAAATAATATTGTCCCTTCTTCTGAGTCTGCTTTCCGAATTCGATGGCGTGATGCGGACAATGGTGATAGCAGGTGAAGCAGGTGAGGCAATCCTTGTGGTGAAGCCACTCGGGATATTCGCCATGACCGCCCTTGATATCGCCCACGGGACAGACGTTGGCGCAGATGCCACACTTCACGCACTTGTCTTTCTCCACATGGAATCGCTTGTCGGTGATGAGCACGTTCTCGAAGAAACCGCCCACTACCTTGGTGAAGAACCATGGGATAGGTCCTTTTACCAATCGATTGACACCTTCTTTCCGGTCGAAAATCTCCTCGCAAATCACGGCAAGTTCCTGAGCCGATTTCGATTTCTTCCAGATTTCCTTCTCCTTAGGGTCTACATCCATAAAGGGAAGACCCACGTAGGATTCCGGCATAATGAGGGAGTAGGAGGAAGATACCTTCGTGATGCCCAGGGTTTGAAGCGACGGATTCTGAGAGATAACTTCGTTCAGGTTTTCGATGGTGAGGCCGATGCTGTCGCCCGCCGTACAAACGCAATAGGCGAAAGGCTGATTTCTGGCTGAGGCCGAATTTCTTTCAGCATCCGATGAAGTCTTGCTTTCTGCTGAGACCGAATTTCTTTCAGCATCCGGTTCTGCCCTCTGAACCTTCATCTTTCCGATAAACTCCCTTACCAGCTTGGGAACCCTCCAGCCGTGTACGGGGAAAACGAATCCGAGCCGTTCATTCTCTTTCAGAATAAACGGCTCGTCTAGGGTATGGCTTGAATCATCAGCCCTCATGTAGGGAGCGATGGAAATCAAGTCTTCATGAGTAGCCGACGCCAGTTTTGACGCCGCCCACTTTGTATTTCCTGTTCCTGAGAAATAAAATATCATGCTTATTTCTTTTCATTCATCACACCCTCGATGTAGATGCGTGACATCTCCACATTGCCATTGGTGCGAATGGTGATACTCTTCTTGAAGTGGCCAGGGAACATGCCCTTGCCATTGTAAGTAACGCTGATCTGCCCCTTCTGACCAGGAGCGATAGGCTGCTTGGTGTAAGAAGGCACCGTGCAACCGCAGCTGGCGATGGCCTGATTAATAACGAGAGGCTTGTTGCCCACGTTGGTGAAGGTGAATGTAGCCTTCTGAACTGGCGAAGTCTCCTCAAAGGTGCCGAAGTTGTGTACCACCTTCTCAAACTTGATCTCTGCCTGGGCAGAGGCGCTTGTTACCATGGCTACAAGCATGGTCAGAGCCAATATGATTCTTTTCATTTTATATCCTTTCTTATCTTTAGATTTCTTTTATCTATTTGGATGCAAAATTACATATAAAGTTTAGTATATCGCCACTTTTTTACATTATTTATAAAATAAGTGGCGATATTTATTAATTAGCAACGAATTTTAGAGCTTGGCAAGGAACTGTCCCGTCAAACTCTCTCGGCAGGCTACCACTTCCTCAGGAGTTCCCTCCACCACCAGGTTGCCGCCCTTGTCGCCGCCCTCAGGGCCCAGGTCGATGATGTAGTCGGCACATTTGATTACATCAAGATTGTGCTCGATGACCACCAGCGAATGACCCCTTTCTATCAGGGCATTGAAGGCGTTCAGCAGGCGCTTGATGTCGTGGAAGTGGAGACCCGTGGTTGGCTCGTCGAAGATGAAGAGCGTTGGTGCCTGCTCCTCCTTGCTGATGAAATAAGCCAGTTTCACGCGCTGGTTCTCACCGCCCGAAAGCGTGCTAGAACTCTGTCCCAGTTTGATATATCCCAGTCCCACATCCTGCAGCGGCTTCAGTCGGCTCACGATGGTGCGGCAGAAGTCGAAGTCGCCCTCATGGAGCTGGTTCTTCTCGTCGCTGAAGAACTCGATGGCCTCGTTCACGGTCATGTTGAGCACATCGTTGATGTTCTTTCCTGCCACGTGCACCTCCAGGATGTCGTGCTTGAATCGCTTGCCCTTGCATGCCTCGCATGTCAGCGTCAGGTCGGCCATAAACTGCATCTCGATGGTTACGTATCCTGCACCCTTGCATTCCTCGCATCTTCCGCCCTCGGTGTTGAAGGAGAAGTACTGCGGCGTGAAGCCCATCTGCTTGGCGAGCGGCTGGTTGGCAAAGAGGCTTCTGATGGCATCGTATGCCTTCAGATAGGTGGTAGGGTTGCTGCGGGTGCTCTTGCCGATAGGATTCTGGTCTACGAACTCCACGTGCTTGATGGCGTCCACGTCGCCCTCCATCGATGTATATTCGCCCGGAGCATCAGCCACCAGGTCCAGCTTTCTGCGCATGGCTGGGTAGAGGATGCCCTTGATGAGCGAACTCTTTCCCGATCCTGATACGCCTGTTACCACGGTGAATACGTTGAGTGGAATCTTCACGTCGATGCCACGCAGATTGTTCATCCGGGCGCCCTTGATTTCGATGAATCGGTTCCAGATGCGATGGCTCGATGGGCGGTCGATGGTTTCGTGGTGCGTGAGATACTGGATGGTGTGACTCTCGGGATATTTCTCCAGCAACGCCTGCTGCTCGGCAGGATCGGTGGTGGAATATTCTGAATGCGGACCGGCATATACCAGTCTGCCGCCCAGGCGTCCGGCATCCGGACCGATGTCTATCAGATAGTCGGCTGCCCGCATAATCTCCTCGTCGTGCTCCACCACTACCACGGTGTTGCCCAGTTCCTGCAACTCTCGCAACACCTTGATCAGTCGGGCGGTGTCACGGCTATGGAGTCCGATGCTCGGCTCATCCAGGATATACACGCTTCCCACCAGCGAAGACCCCAGGTTGGTGGTCAGGTTGATGCGCTGGCTTTCACCTCCGGAAAGGGTATTCGACAGTCGGTTGAGCGTAAGATAGCCCAGTCCCACATCCAGCAGGAATTGCAGGCGATGGGTAATCTCGGTGAGCAGGCGCTTGGCTATCTCCTTTTCGTTATCCGATAGTTCCAGGTTTCTGAACCAGGCGCTGAGGTTCACGATTGACATATCCACCAGTTCGGTGATGCTCTTGCCGCCAATCTTCACGTAGTTCGCCTCCTTTCTGAGTCGGGTTCCGTGGCAGTCGGGGCACACGGTCTTGCCTCTGAATCGGCTCAGCATCACGCGGTATTGAATCTTATACTGGTTTTCCTTCACCATTCTGAAGAACTCGTCGATGCTCACACGGTCGTGCGGATCACGGTCTTTTTCAGATGGCAGTCCGTGCCAGAGCCAGTCTTTCTCCTGCTGCGTCAGCTCGTAGTACGGCTTGAAGATAGGGAATTTGTAAGGTTCTGCCCGGCGGATGAATTCCTTGAGCCACATGCCCATCTTCTCGCCACGCCAGCACACCACGCAACCGTCGTAGAGGCTCAGCGAAGTGTTCGGAATCACGAGTTTCTCGTCGATGCCGATGACGCTTCCGAATCCCTCGCAGGTAGGGCAGGCGCCCAGCGGCGAATTGAAGGCAAACATATTGTCGGTGGGTTCCTCGAATTTCATGCCGTCGGCTTCGAATCGGGTGGAGAAGTCGTAGCAGATGTTGCTTGGTGGGAAGACGAGTCGGCAGGCGCCGTCGCCCTCGTAGAAGGCGGTTTCGGCAGAGTCGAAGAGTCGGCTGATGTCATCCTTCTCGTCGCTTACCGATGCGCGGTCGATAACGAGATAGATTTCCCGGTTCTGCTCTTTCAGCATCTGGATGAGTTCTTCACCGCTCGCATCCAGAAGCTCCTTGCTTTCGGAATTCTCATCGCCAGTTTCCAGAAAATCCTCTATTCTGATGAATTCACCCTTCTGCATGATGCGGGCATAACCCTCCTGCATGTACATCTCCAACTGCTCTCTGAGGGTGCGGTCTTCGATGACATGGATTGGGGCGAGGATTACGAACTTGGTGCCCTTGGAATACTGTCGGGTGCAGGCAAGGATATCCTCCGTGGTATGCCGTTTCACCTCCTGTCCGCTGATAGGCGAATAGGTTTTTCCGATGCGGGCGAAGAGCAGTCGCAGGTATTCGTAAATCTCTGTGCTGGTGCCCACGGTGGAGCGTGGGTTGCGGGCTATCACCTTCTGTTCGATGGCGATGGCTGGCGGCAATCCCTTGATGAAATCACACTCAGGCTTGGTCATTCTTCCCAGGAACTGACGGGCGTAGGACGACAGCGACTCCACGTAGCGGCGCTGGCCCTCGGCGTATAGGGTATCGAAAGCCAGAGAAGATTTTCCCGACCCTGAGACTCCCGTAATGGCCACGAATTTGCCCTGTGGAATCTTCACGTCGATATTCTTCAGGTTGTTGGCTCTCGCCCCTTTTATTTCTATATATTTATCTTTTGGCATTTTCTTTTTTCTTCTTTATCATTCTTTTTTCATCGGATTACGCGGAGTTAACAGAACATTCTTGCTCCACGGATTACGCACGGAATTTAAACGGATTTGGCCTTTCGGCCATTGGGCTAGCGCCGTAGCACTCCCGCTTTAGGGGGTATCGCCACGACCGTCAGGTCGAGTTTCCGTTTAAAATCCGTGAGTAATCCGGTGAAGGCGGTTAAGGTTCCGTTTATTCCGCGTAATCCGATGAATAATGACACTCCCTCGGCGAAGGTACCTTTACTCGTGGTGATAGGGTTCTCCTTTTATAATGGTGCAAGCGCGATAGAGGGCCTCGGTGAAGATGAGCCTCACCATCTGGTGGGAGAATGTCATCTTCGAGAGCGAGATTTTTTCGTTGGCGCGGTCGTACACTGCCTGCGAGAAGCCGTAGGGGCCGCCAATCACGAATACGAGTCTTCGGGCAGTGGCCTGCTTGCGCTCTATCCACTTGGCAAACTCGATGCTGCGGAACTCCTGTCCGTGCTCATCCATCAGCACCACGGTATCCGAAGGCTGAATCTGCTTCAGAATCAGTTCACCCTCCCGTTCCTTCTGCTGCTGTTCGCTGAGGCTCTTGGTATTTTTGAGCTCCGGGATGGTGGTGATGTTGAAGGGCATGTAGTGGGTGATGCGCTCGGCATAATCCTTGATGCCCGCCACGAAATGCTTGTTCACGGTCTTTCCGACCAATATCAATTCTGTCTTCATTTCCTTAACAGTAAACTATAAACTATAACTTCTAAGCTCTAAACTCTAAACTCTAAGCTCTAAGCTACTGAACTTTCGCAAGTTTTGTCCCACACGCCCTGAAAGGGCAGAAGCCCCTAGCCCAGGGCATCGCCCTGGGTAATTACGGACGCAAACCTGTCGCCCTGTAAGGGCAAAAGCTTTAAAACTCCAGACAAAACATAAAGCTTTTGCCCTTACAGGGCGTCTTGCTGATTGCCATCATACCCAGGGCGATGCCCTGGGCTAGGAGCTTTTGGGCCTTCAGCCCGTACTTGAACCACATGCGAAAGTTCAGTAAGCTATGACTTCTAAGCTCTAAACTCTAAACTCTAAGCTCTTAACTCTTATAGTATCCTTTCTTTTCCAGTTTCGGATTCTTCGGGAACCAGCCTTTCTCGCAGCGCTGTTTCTGCTCGAAAAGCTCGCCGATGCTCCATAGACACGATGCTCCCAGCACGCCCAGCAGTGCCGAGCAGAGCACGTTGGCAACCAGGAAGGCGGCACCCACACTGATGATGCCGCACACCAGAAACACCCACCAAAAGCGGGTGCCCGTATGATACTCAACCTTGATAACGATAGGATGGAAGATTCCTATTATTAAAAAGGTGGAAACGGCGATGATCACGCCAGTATAATATAATTCCATAAGCTTTATTTTATTTCATTTCTTTTTCAATGTGCAAAAATACAAAAAAAACTCCAATCTTGTTTGGTTTCTCAAATATTTTATTTATCTTTGTACGCAAAAAGAGAAATATTGTGCTGTTTTCGGGCACAACCCTCTGATTGAACTATAATTAATAACAAAATAGAATCAACTATGGCTAATAACGCAGAATTGATTAAGCAGTGTGAAGAAAGAGCACAGCAGTGGCTCACACCTGCATTCGACGAAGAAACTCGTAAAGAAGTTAAGGCAATGCTCGAGGCTGAGGATAAGTCAGCACTCGTTGATGCCTTCTATCAGAACTTGGAGTTCGGTACTGGTGGCTTGCGCGGCATCATGGGCGCAGGTACCAACCGCATGAACAAGTATATTGTTGGTATGGCTACTCAGGGCTTCGCTAACTACATCCTCAAGGCTTTCCCAGGCGAGGAGAACCTTTCTGTAGTGGTAGGTCACGACTGCCGTAACAACTCCCGTCTCTTCGCTGAGACCGTAGCTGCCATCTTCTCTGCCAATGGCATCAAGGCTTATCTCTTCGAGAGCCTCCGTCCTACACCAGAGATCTCTTTCGCCATCCGTGAGCTCGGTGCCAAGGCTGGTGTCAACGTAACTGCTTCTCATAACCCTAAGGAGTACAATGGTTACAAGGCTTACTGGAGCGATGGTGCTCAGGTTTTGGCTCCACACGACACTGGTATCATCGAGGAGGTGAACAAGGTGACTATCGACCAGGTGAAGTTCGAGGCTAACTGGGATTTGATCAAGATTATCGGTGGTGAGATGGATTACGACTACATGACAGCCGTTCACTCGGCAATGATCGACCAGGATGTTATCAACCGCCAGAAGGACCTCAACATCGTTTACTCTGCCATGCACGGCACAGGTCGCGTCATCGTGCCTCTCTGCCTTCGTTCTTGGGGCTTCCAGAACATCAATGTAGTGCCTGAGCAGATGGTTGTAGATGGCAACTTCCCAACAGTGGTTTCTCCTAACCCGGAGAATGCTGAGGCTATGACCCTCGGTATGAAGCTCGGTACCAAGCTGAACGCTGACCTCGTGGTAGCTACCGACCCAGACGCTGACCGTCTTGCCATCGTTTGCCGCGACGACAAGGGTGAGTGGATGATCATCAATGGTAACCAGACAGCCATGATGTTCTGCTACTACATCATCGAGAACAAGAAGAAGTTGGGCAAGTTGAAGCCAACAGACTTCCTCGTTAAGACCATCGTAACTACAGAGGTTATCGCCGAGATTGCCAAGAAGAACAACGTAGAGTTGCGCGACTGCTACACTGGTTTCAAGTGGATTGCACGCGAGATAGCCATCTCTGAGGGCAAGCAGCAGTACATCGGTGGTGGTGAGGAGAGTTTCGGTTTCTTGCCATACGATAAGGTACGCGATAAGGATGCTCCTGCTTCTATCTGCCTGATTTGCGAGATTGCAGCCTGGGCTAAGGATCAGGGCAAGACTCTCTACGACCTCTTGATGCAGATTTACGCAGAGTATGGCTTCAGCAAGGAGTTCACTGTTAACGTGGTTCGCCCTGGTAAGACTGGTGCAGACGAGATCAAGCAGATGATGGCAGATTTCCGTGCCAACCCTCCACAGGAGTTGGGTGGCAGCAAGGTGGTTACCTGGAAGGACTACCAGAGCCTGGAGACTAAGCATGCTGACGGCAGCGTAGAGAAGCTCGATATGCCTGCTACAAGCAACGTGCTCCAGTGGTTCTGCGATGACAACACCAAGGTGAGTGTCCGTCCATCAGGTACAGAGCCTAAGATTAAGTTCTATATTGAAGTAAAGGATCCTTCATTCAAGTGCGCTGGCTGCTACAACCGCTGCACAGCTGCTGCGATGGATAAGATTGAGGCTATCAAGAAGAGCTTGAAGCTGGATTAAAAGATTTTTTTGTGCATTATTAGGGGACATGATAATGCGCATTTTTTCGGCGAGGGGTCATCCTGACCTCTCGCCATTTTGATTTATAAAATTTTAGTTCATGAATAGGAAAAGAAAGAAGATCATCAGTTTGGGGCTCTTGCTCCTGCTTGCACCTTCTGCCGGCTATGCCCAGGGCTATAGCTGCGGAAACGTGGGGCTGTTCTGCTCGCCCGATACGCTGCGAGGGGCTCAGCTGGGCGCCTTCTCCAGTGTGGTTTACAAGCAGATGAGGGGACTCAGCCTGGCTGGCGTCATCAACTCCGTGGGCGGTGATATGAGGGGCGTTCAGATTTCGGGCGTATCCAATGTGGTGAAGGGTGGCAACGGCGTACAGCTGTCCTTATTCAATAATGTATCCTCCTCGCCATTCCGTGGCGTGCAGCTCAGCGCACTCTCTAATGTCTCCATGGGCATGAAGAGGGGACTGCAGATTGCTTCCGCCAACGTAAGTTCCTCGTATATGCGCGGCTTGCAGGTGGGCGGATACAACTATGCCGATACCCTCAACGGTTCGCAGATAGGCATCCTCAATGTCTGCGTGAGCCATCCGCGAGGTGTGCAGATAGGCGTCATCAACTATAGCCGCGATACCGTGGCGCACAAGATAGGTCTCGTCAACGTGAACCCCCATACCCGCATCGATTACATGCTCTATGGCGGTTCAGCCACCAAGACCAACTTCGCCGTGCGCTTCCGCAACCGCTCTACCTATAATATATTAGGCATCGGCACCCATTACTTCGGCTTGGACGAGAAATTCTCGGGCAGCCTGTTCTATCGCATCGGACAGTATTTCCAGCTCTCGCCAAAGTTTTCAATCAGTGGCGACTTGGGCTTCTATCACGTGGAATCCTTCCAGGAGAATTCGCAGGATAAGCCCGAACGACTCTACTCCCTGCAGGCTCGCATCAATGCCGACTACCAGTTGGGCAAATACACCAGCGCCTTCGCCTCCGTGGGCTATGGCGACACCCGCTATTATCATGGCGGCAGATATCGCAGTCGTGCCATCCTGGAGGCGGGATTGGCGTTCCAGCTGCAACGCAACCAGGCGTTCTATGCCCCAGGTTCTTCTGAAAAATCATCTTCTGAAAAATCATCTTCTGAAAAATTATCTTCAGGAAAATCCTCCTCTTCTGCCTTGTCAGATTTCGATATGGAGGCCTGGAAAGAGGGGAGTATCTTTGCCTTCGATGACCCCGATCGGCAGAAGAAGCACCCTTGGAAGGCGGCAGTGGAGGCATTCGCCATCAACGTGGGCGTGCAGTGCTTCGACCAGTTTGTGATGAACGAGGAGTTCGCCAAGATCTCCTTCCACAGCATCAAGCACAATATCCAGAACGGATTCGTGTGGGATAACGACCAGTTCTCCACCAATCTTTTCGCCCATCCTTACCACGGCGGACTCTATTTCAACGCCGCCCGAACCCACGGCATGAACTTCTGGGAATCAGTGCCTTACTCCTTCTGCGGAAGCCTGATGTGGGAGACTACCTGCGAGATAGAACCGCCAGCCATCAACGACCTGATGGCTACCACCATTGGCGGCGTGTGCCTAGGCGAAGTAACCTATCGCATCAGCGACCTGGTTTACGACGACCGGCTGCGCGGATTCCCACGCTTCTGGCGAGAGTTCCTGGGCACCATCATCTGTCCTATCAAGGGCTTGAACCGAATATTGAGCGGCGATGCCTGGCGCGTGCGTGGCAGATATTACAAGTATCACGACTATGGTCGCAGTCCTGTCAGCTTCTCAGCATCAGCGGGTTATCGCTATCTTGCCGATAACAATACGCTGTTCCGTGGCGAGGGAAATCCCTACGTGCGATTCAATCTGGTTTATGGCGACCCGTTCGATGGTGCCACCACCAAGCCATACGATTACTTCACGCTGGATGCCACCTTCGGATTGAGCAGCAACCAGCCGTTCATCACGGGATTGCATCTGCTGGGCCGCCTGTGGAGCGTGCCGGTGGAGGTGACCAAGGGCACGGAGATGGAGTTCGGCATCTTCCAGCACTTCAACTACTACGATTCGCAGCCGGTGAAGGATGGCACCAGTCTTGTGCCATATCGCATCTCCGAGGCAGCGTCGGTGGGTCCCGGCATCATCTACCGCTTCCCTCAGGTGGGCAATCTCACCAAACTGGAGCAGCGCATCTTCGTGGATGGCATCCTGCTGGGCGGCAGTCTCACCGATTATTATAATGTGATAGACCGCGACTACAACATGGGCAGCGGCTACAGCGTGAAGGCCATCAGCCTGATGGAGTTCGGCAAGGTGGCGAGCTTCCAGATAGGAGCCGACTACTACCGCATCTTCACCTGGAAGGGCTACGAGGGCAAGGACCTGGCTACCACCGACCCGCTCTATCTCAACGCCCAGGGCGACAAGGGCAATGCCTCGCTGCTCGTGGTGAATGCCCGCTTCGGGCTCGCCCTGTCGAATCGCCTGAAGCTCGATTTCAACGTGTCGAACTATTGGCGCGATACGCATTACTCCTATCACGACGATGTCAGGAGCAAGACATTCGACCTGAGTCTGGGATTGCAATATCAGTTCTAGAAACATAATAATGTATAAAATATGGGTGCAAGCGTTAATCATTTTCATCTTTTTGCAGAAAAATCGCAAAAAGTTTTGCATATTTTCTGAATTTATATTAACTTTGCACCCATATTTCAAACATAAAACATAGAATTATACTCTTATGGGAGGCATTTTCGGAACTATTTCCAAGAAAAGCTGTGTCGCAGATCTTTTCTACGGCACCGACTACAACTCACATCTCGGCACCCGTCGAGGCGGTTTGGCAACCTACAGTAGTGAGAAGGGCTTCGTGCGCTCTATCCACAACCTCGAAAGCTCTTATTTCAGAACTAAGTTTGAACCAACCCTCGACAAGTTTGAGGGTGCCACATCGGGTATCGGAGTGATTAGCGATACAGATGCGCAGCCATTGATCATGAACTCACACCTGGGCCGTTTCGCCATCTGCACCGTAGCCAAGATTGTAAACAAGGAAGAACTTACTCAGCACCTGCTAGACAAGAACATGCACTTTGCAGAAATGTCTTCAGGCAGTACCAACCCCACCGAGCTGGTGGCTTTGCTCATCATTCAGGGCAAAACCTTCCGCGAGGGCATCGAGAACGTATTCCACCACATCAAGGGTTCCTGCACCATGACAATCCTCACCGAGGATGGCATCATCTGTGCGCGCGACAGTTGGGGACGTACGCCTCTCATCATCGGCAAGAAGGCGGATGCCTACGCCGTGAGCAGCGAGAGTACATCCTTCCCTAATCTCGACTTCGAGACCGTACACGAGGTGGGACCGGGCGAAATCGTGAAGATTACTGCTGATGGCATGGAGCAGATTCGTCCTGCCAACAAGAAGATGCAGGTTTGCTCTTTCCTCTGGGTTTACTACGGATTCCCTACATCTACCTACGAGGGCAAGAATGTGGAGGAGGCGCGTTTCACCAACGGCTTCAATCTTGCCAAGACGGATGATGTGGAGGTGGATTGCTGCAGTGGTATTCCTGATTCGGGCACGGGCATGGCGATGGGTTATGCTGCCGGCAAGGGTGTGCCTTACCAGCGCTGCATTGCCAAGTATACGCCTACATGGCCTCGCAGCTTTACTCCTAGCAACCAGAGCATGCGTTCGCTGGTGGCCAAGATGAAGCTGATTCCTAACAAGGCGATGCTGAAGGGCAAGCGAGTATTGTTCTGCGACGACAGTATCGTTCGTGGCACCCAGCTTCGCGACAACGTGAAGGTGCTTTTCGACCAGGCTGGCCTCAAGGAGTGCCACATGCGCATTGCGTGTCCTCCATTGGTATATGGATGTCCGTTCATCAACTTCACTTCTTCCAAGAGTGATATGGAGCTGATTACGCGCCGCATCATCGAGAAGTTTGAGGGTGATGCCAACAAGGATTTGGATAAGTATGCCACCACGGGTTCTCCTCAGTATCAGAAGATGGTGGATGAGATAGCCCGCCAGTTGGGCTTGACCACATTGAAGTTCAACACCATCGAGCAGCTTGTTGAGGCTATCGGTCTTCCTAAGTGCCAGGTATGCACCCATTGCTTTGATGGCAGCAGTGCATATACATTGGATGAGTTTGCTGATGCGGAGTAAGATAAGAAGATAAAAAAGATAAGAAGAAAAGTTCTTGATAGATAATAAGATAGGTCTAGCGACCCCGCAAAACGCGGTGTTGCTAGACCTATTTATTTTTATAAGGTATTGTAATACCCCCTGCGAAATAAAACTGTCACAACTGTCATGTAACGCTTCTGGGGTAGGAAGCGTGAGGGTTCACAGATACACGATAATGTACATACACTACGACTGAAGTTGCTTCAGCTGGTCTTCTGTTAATCCAGTAGCCTGTATGATTTGAGTCCAAGACATACCCATTGCCAACAAGTTACGGGCTACAGTCAAACCTTTAGATAATTCACCTTCTGCTCGACCTTCTGCTCGACCTTCTGCAAGACCTTCTGCTCGACCTTTCGCCATTCCTTTTTCCATTCCTCTCTTCTCATCAAACTTTCTGGTGGCATATATATCACGCATATTCTTGATGTCCTCGTCATAAAGCTCAAGTTCTTCGCGGGAAAGCTTGCGGAGGTCGCCTATTTCTGCCAACTTGCGGAAGACTGGATACTTCTCGCTGAATGGCATCTGCTCAAACATGTTCATATTCTTCATTATATAAATCCAACAATCAAATATATCCATACACTCTGCCTCCGTATGCTTGTCGAACAAGGGCAGTTGGAGGTACACAATACGCATCCTGTCGGACACTAGCTGGCGTGTCTGCAAATCGGTAAGCACCAAGTCGGTGCGAAACTTCTTTAATATCGGACTCGACGACACGAAATCCATGAAACATACCGTATAGACTGGAGCCAAGTGATAGTCCCAGATTCCACGAACGCCTTGCTGCACAATGGCACGTGCCGTGTAATACAATGCCCTGTCGGCAAAGTATTCCTGTTCTTTCTTCTGCATCTCGACGATGATATGCTTGTCCTCGTTTGTGATGCAATAGACATCGAAGACCACACCACGGTCATCGGGGCGCAAGCCAAGCTTTTCGGTCTTGGCAAACGTCACGTCCTTGATTACCAACTCGTCTTCAAACAATCCGTTAAGGAATGTTATCAGGCATTCTTTAGTGTCCTCGCTTCCAAAGATTCGCTTGAAAGCCCAATCGACACGTGGGTCTATAAATCTTGCCATTTTCTTACGTTTTATATGGTCGTGGACGCAATATTGCATTTCTGTCGCAAAGATACACTTTTTTATTGAAACTTCCTAAAATTTCTGGGATTTTCTTTCAAAAAGAAGGAAAAGAAGAGGGGTATAGGGGTATAAGTCACGCAGATTTCGCAGATTACGCAAATTTTGACCTGTTCGGTCTTGGATTTCGCAAATTTTGACCTGTTCGGTCTTGAATTTCGCAAATCTTCTTCACTGTTTTTTCTAGTTCCCACAGATTTCACAGATGCACACCGATTTTTGACCTATTCTTGACCTATTCGGTCATTTCGGAGACCGGAGGTTGCCTGTGGGTGCTCATGGGGGCGAACCCGCCAGGCGTCCAGGCGGATTTGCAATCCGCCTTCAAAAAAATGTCCTAACCTATTTGGGATTTGCGGATTTGCAATCCGCAGCAAGCAAGAATGCTGTTGCTGGATTAGGGCTCACAACCCCTCGTTTTTCTTTGAGAAAAGACGGAATCTTTACATTTTTGTCTTTTTAGGCTTTCGGAGGCGTTCCTGATATGGTTTTTCTGAAAATGGGAGGGAAAAACGGAAAAAACAGAATTTACCACCTAAATCACAAAATTTACCCGTCGCATTGCAGCAAAGCTACACCTTGAACATAGGAAGTAGACACATGAACAGGGAAAAGATGCATCTTATTCCAAATAATTTTTGTATATTTGCAGTGAGAATCAGATATTTATTTATCTGTCAATAGGTGAATATACAAAATAAAAATTTTACATCAATTATTTAATTTAAATTATTGAATATGAAACAGAAACAAGTACACAAATCGAATTGGCTCGTCATGATGCTGCTGCTCGTGATGGCTATTCTCATGCCTTATGGGGGGGGTATGGGCACAAACTGCTAGTCAACCGTCAGAGGGTGACGGAAAAACAGGCAATCCTTACATCATCACAAAAGCTGAGGAATTGGCGTGGTTCCGCGATCAGGTGAATAGCGGAAACAATTTTATCTGCGCAAAGATATCAGATGATGTTGAGGTCATTGACATGAGTACAGTATGCCATGCGGCTGATGAGTCTCAAAACTTAGAAGAACTGAGTTGGAAGCCTATTGGAAAGAATGATTACGGATACCAATACAGGGGTACTTTCGATGGAAATAGAAAGACCATCACTAACCTTTATATCAATGCAAGCCAGAATAATGTGGGGCTTTTCGGTTATACCATGGAAGGTACAATCAAGAACCTAACCTTTGAATATGCAAATGTGACGAATACGAAAACTTACACAGGAATTTTGGTTGGTTATGCAAATAATAGCAACCTTCAAAATATCAAAATATCAAATACTTGCCAGATAAAAGGAGGTAAAGAAACTGGTGGTATTGCAGGTGATTTTTGGGGTAACGCCTACAACTGCGTGAACTACGCCACGGTACAAGGAAAAGAAAGAGTCGGCGGTCTTTTGGGCTACTGTACTGCAAAATATAGTTCCATAACCACCTGTGCCAACTATGGAAATGTAACGGCAACAGGTACGGATGCAGGTGGCTTGGTTGGCTATTTCATCAGTGGAACGATTCAAGACTGCGCCAACTATGGAGATGTAAAAGGTACAGAGCATGTTGCTGGCATGGCAGGTTATGTAAACGAAGGCAAGATACAGAACGTGTTCAGCTATGGCAATGTTTCTGCCACTAACAGAACACAAGATATAGGCATGGCTTTTGGCAATTCTGACAATGGGACCACTGAGGGCATGGTGGCATACTATAGTGGCGCAAAGCTGAATGCAAACGGCCAAGAGATTACGATTAAAGCCTTCGGAAATGGCAAGCCTTCAGAAGATAACGCAACAGGATTTACAGAAGCACAGCTGAAGAGCGGTGTTGTTGCCTATCAGCTCCAGCAAAACGCTTCGAGCGAAGCGAAATGGGGACAAAATCTGGCTAATGATGGAGACATCTATCCTGTCATTGGTTCGGAGCATCAGGTTTATGCTACTGAAGATTTGCTTGTAAATTGCAAAACCTATGAGGTGGTGAGGGGAAGTTTCACCAACAATCCTACCAGTTCCGCAATCAAGTATCAACACGGAACGACAAATCACCACGTTGCTACAGACGCTACTTGCACAGAGGCGGCAACCAAGGAATATTGGCAATGCCAAGACTGACAAAGGATATATTCCGACAGCCAATTGACCGAGGAATTGACTGATGTAACGGACGCAGATCAGCCTGCCCTTGGACACGACAACAATGACGATGGCTATTGCGACCGTTGCCAGCATTATGTGGCTGTGAAGCCTTCACAGGAAAATGGGGTGTACCTGATAGCTAAACCTTGCCACTTGGCTTGGTTCCGCGACTATGTGAACGGAACTATCGTGGACGAAGGCGAAGCAGCTGGAACTACTCACCCTTCGGCATCAGCCAAGCTGACTGCGGATATCGATCTCAAGAACTATTGCCATGCGGCTGAAGACGGCAAGGAACTCTTGAGTTGGCTTCCAATAGGCAATGACGATAATCATTGGAAGGGAAAGATGGACGGTCAGGCACATACCATCTCCAATCTCTATATCAAGACAGCACAAAACTATGTGGGGCTTTTCGGCGATATTGACGGTGCGACTATCCAAGACCTTATCTTTGACTATGCCAAGGTGGAGAATGTGAACACAACAGGCACGAAGACAGATTACACTGGTATCTTGGCAGGAAAAGCATACGGATATCCTCCAGCACCTATAAAGGGCATTAAAACCACAAACAATTGTACTGTTATAGGACAAAAAGATACTGGCGGTATCGTTGGATGGGCCAAAATAAATCTCGAAAACTGCGAGAATCGCTCCAGCGTGAAGGGTACAGGAAATGTTGGCGGAATTGCAGGTGAATGCCTTGATAGAAACATCAAGTGCTGCACCAATTACGGAACCGTTGAAAACGATGATGGCCGTATTGGTGGAATCATAGGCGATGCTTATGGAATAAGTATCGAAGATTGCGCCAACTATGGCAAGATTATAAGCACAGGTTGGAATGCCGGTGGCATAGCAGGACAAACGAATCGTAACAGCAGTATCCAGAATGTGTTCAGTTATGGAGATGTGACGAATAATCATAACAATCCAGGAATCATTATAGGTTATGTAGGTGGTACAGGTACACTAACCGCAAAGGGTATTGTAGCTTATAACAAGGAGGCATTGCTGAATAATTCATCTGAGAACATCAAAATAGTTGGTGAGCGAAGTCTGACTTTCGAAGACGGAAAGGTAGAAGCTGACGTGGTCAAGGCATTCACCAAACAGCAGATAAAGAGCGGTGAGGTGGCATGGCTGCTGAATGGTTCCACATCTATTCCTACCGAAGGAAGCACCTTGACATGGTATCAGAAACTCTCTGGAACTGATGCAGATGCTTATCCTGTGCTGACAGCTGCTGAGGGCAATACAGTATATCATGGTTCATTCCGTTACTGCGATGGAACGACTTCCTCATATAGCAACAGTTCTTCTGATAGTGAATTGATTCACGTAGCATCTGCCACTTTAACCAGTCCTGAGTTCGACTCAGCCAAGCTCATCTATCACATGGGCTGTCGCAACGAGGGCTGTACTCTTCATAAGTATTTCGCTGATGCAGATGGAACACTGGAGGCTAAGGCAGAAGATGGCAAGTTCTATGTCAAGGATCTGAACCTTACCGATGATCCTTCTACAGCCATCAACACCCAGGCTCAGTTCACGGTGAAGAACCTTCAGTATAGCCGTCAGCTCACTGAGGAACAGACGGGTTATGTAACACTCTGCCTTCCTTTCGATATTAAGGCAGCAGAAGTTGTTGGTGCAGAGAAATGCTATCCATTGGGAGATATGATGATCCACATGCCTACAAATGATGCAAGTGTATTGAAATTCGTTCTTATGCTCGATGAGCAGTCTGACATCACGGCAGGCACACCGATGATTGTTAAGCTTGCAGCAGAGAACGCAGCTCAGAAATTGGTTGCAACGG
The DNA here is from genome assembly GCF_051861805.1 of Segatella copri. Lineage (GTDB taxonomy): Bacteria > Bacteroidota > Bacteroidia > Bacteroidales > Bacteroidaceae > Prevotella > Prevotella copri_M. The sequence goes on from NZ_CP146520.1 coordinate 2,059,098, forward strand.
CACAGAATGTAGAGTATAACGCCAACTTCTTTGCAGCTCCAGCAATCAAGTCGCTGACTCTGAGAGACTGGGATGGCAAGTCGGGTATGATGCCTATCTGTCATGACTTGGCGAGTGCCACAATAGGCGGTGTCTATACAGCTACAACTCTGGGAACAGGAAGCTACAGTTTGCGTGAAGGTGGTAAATTCGGTGTTCACGAAGGCGAATTGTCACCTTATCGTGTATATCTGAACATTCAGACATCACAGTCGGCTCCTTCACGTGCCATGATGTTCAGCATCGGCATGCCAGATGACAGTTCTACCACCGGCATCCGCATCATCAATATGGCGGATGGCATGCAGGCGGGTTCATCCGTCAAGTCAGCAGCCATCTATACCTTAGAGGGTCAGCGCGTAAATGGCACCCCTGGCAAGGGCATCTATATTAAGAATGGAAAGAAATTTATTGTTAAATAATTAAACGATAAAGGAATTATGAAAGAAATGATGAAAGAATTCATGAAGAAGAAAGAGTATTTTGCACCATCGATTCAGGTAATCGAGATGGAGCATTCCTGCAGCATCATGCAGACGAGTGGAGTAGAAAATCCAAAGGATGATTACGAGGATTGGGGACCGGGTTATGGAACTAATGATCCAAGATATCCAGGTCAGGGATTGTAATCTGAGGATTCGGATTAAATAATTTTGTAATCTGAGGATTCGGATTTTATAAATAATGAGAAAGGGCTGCAGACGGCATCATGCCGTTTGCAGCCCTTATTGTTTTTATGGCAGAAGATTTTTTCTGCCCGCCCTGGCATAGTCACTTATACTAAGAAAAACGACTAGTGGATAATGTACATACACTACGACTGAAGTTGCTTCAGCTGGTCTTCTGTTAATCCAGTAGCCTGTATGATTTGAGTCCAAGACATACCCATTGCCAACAAGTTACGGGCTACTTCCGCTTTACCTTCCGCTTTACCTTTCGCCATTCCTTTTTCCATTCCTCTCTTCTCATCAAACTTTCTGGTGGCATATATATCACGCATATTCTTGATGTCCTCGTCATAAAGCTCAAGTTCCTCGCGGGAAAGCTTGCGGAGGTCGCCTATCTCTGCCAACTTGCGGAAGACTGGATACTTCTCGCTGAATGGCATCTGCTCAAACATGTTCATATTCTTCATTATATAAATCCAACAATCAAATATATCCATACACTCTGCCTCCGTGTGCTTGTCGAACAAGGGCAGTTGGAGGTACACAATACGCATCCTGTCGGACACTAGCTGGCGTGTCTGCAAATCGGTAAGCACCAAGTCGGTGCGAAACTTCTTTAATATCGGACTCGACGACACGAAATCCATGAAACATACCGTATAGACTGGAGCCAAGTGATAGTCCCAGATTCCACGAACGCCTTGCTGCACAATGGCACGTGCCGTGTAATACAATGCCCTGTCGGCAAAGTATTCCTGTTCTTTCTTTTGCATCTCGACGATGATATGCTTGTCCTCGTTTGTGATGCAATAGACATCGAAGACCACACCACGGTCATCGGGGCGCAAGCCAAGCTTTTCGGTCTTGGCAAACGTCACGTCCTTGATTACCAACTCGTCTTCAAACAGTCCGTTGAGGAATGTTATCAGGCATTCTTTAGTGTCTTCGCTTCCAAAGATTCGCTTGAAAGCCCAATCGACACGTGGATCTATAAATCTTGCCATCTTCTTACGTTTTATAAGGTCGTGGACGCAATATTGCATTTCTGTCGCAAAGATACACTTTTTTATTGAAACTTCCTAAAATTTCTGGGATTTTCTTTCAAAAAGAAGGAAAAGAAGAGGGGTATAGGGGTATAAGTCACGCAGATTTCGCAGATTACGCAGATTTTGACCTGCTCGGTCTTGGATTTCGCAAATTTTGACCTGTTCGGTCTTGAATTTCGCAAATCTTCTTCACTGTTTTTTCTAGTTCCCACAGATTTCACAGATGCACACCTATTTTTGACCTATTCGGTCATTTCGGAGACCGGAGGTTGCCTGTGGGTGCTCATGGGGGCGAACCCGCCAGGCGTCCAGGCGGATTTGTAATCCGCCTTCAAAAAATGTCCTGACCTATTTGGGCTTTGCGGATTTGCAATCCGCAGCAAGCAAGAATGCTGTTGCTGGATTAGGGCTCACAACCCCTCGTTTTTCTTTGAAAAAAGACGGAATCTTTACATTTTCGGTTTTTTAGGCTCTCGGGGGCGTTCCTGATATGGTTTTTCAGAAAATGGGAGGGAAAAACGGAAAAAACAGAATTTACCACCTAAATAACAAAATTTACCCGTCGCATTGCACCAATGCGACACCTTGAACAGAGGAAGGTGACACATGAACAGAGAAAAGATACATCTTATTCCAAATAATTTTGGTATATTTGCAGAGTGAATCAGATACTTATTTATCTGTCAATAGGTGAATATACAAAATAAAAATTTTACATCAATTATTTAATTTAAATTATTGAATATGAAAAAGAAACAATTACACAAACCGAATTGGCTCGTCACGATGCTGCTGCTCGTGATGGCTATCCTCATGCCTTATGGGGGGGCATGGGCACAAACGCAGCCTTCCAGTGGTGATGGCTCAGCAGACAACCCTTATAAGATATCCACAGCTGCTGAACTGGCGTGGTTCCGTGACCAGGTGAATAGTGGTAATAATAGTATTTCAGCCACGCTGACTGAAGATATTGACTTGGCAGAGTTCTGCCATGCGGCTGATGGCACCACGTATACAGATGAGCTCAGCTGGATTCCTATCAATTGGTATCTAGGTACATTTGATGGCAACGGGAAGACTATCAGAAATCTCTACATCAATGCCACCTCTGGTTTTTTTGTCGGTTTCTTCGGCGTTGTTGATGCTGGCTGCATCAAGAACATCACTTTCGACAATGCGAAGGTAAAGAGTACTGTTAAATCTAGATCTACAGGAATATTGATAGGACAAGCAAGTAATAATTTTATCGAAAATATCAAGACCTTAGAAAGCTGTTCGGTAGATGGAGTTAATACCGTTGGCGGAATAGCAGGATCTGCAATGGGCAACATCATCAAATGCGAAAACCATGCAAGGGTGAATAGTATGGCAAGTGTAGGAGGTATTGTTGGTAGGTATAAAGGTTACGACAAATCCAAATCCATCACTTCATGCGCCAATTATGGTGTCGTAACAGGCTCGGGAGGGAGCGCTGGCGGCATGGTTGGATATTTTGACTCAGGAACCATTCAGAATTGTGCCAACTATGGTGATGTAACGGGAACTGATAATGTCGGAAACTTGATAGGATTTGCTGATGAATGCAATCTGAACAATGTGCTTGGCACTGGTAACGTAACTGCTACTTCTAGTGATCCTGCCGGTCTCCTTGTTGGAAACGTAAGAAATTCCTCCAGCACCGCTTCTGGCATCTTGGCATACAACAGCAGCGCGAAGCTTACCATCAATGGAGCTGAGCAGACAGGTGAAGCTGTCAAGGCTATCGGAGTTGGGTCATTGACATCTGCTGAAAAGATAAAGGCATTTTCTGCAGAACAGTTGAAGAGCGGATTGGTTGCTTTTATACTTCAGGAAAATGTCTCAGGAAGTGCAAAATGGGGGCAAAATCTGAACACCGACGATTATCCTTTACTTGGTTCTGCGAATAAGGTGTATTCGGATAGTCCTGTGATAATGAAATGTTCTGGTGAGTTGGAAAGTACAGGTACATTTACCAATACCAAGCCTGCACAAGAGGGCACATTTACGATTAAGCATGGCGATAGTCCCACACATCACAAATCCGTGGATGCTGCCTGCACCGTAGATGGCACAATAGAATATTGGGAATGTAATCTTTGCCATAAGTCTTTCTCGGATGAGCTGTTGACACAAGAGGTGAGCAATCTTGTAGTATCAGCAACTGGGCACCAATATGATAAGAACGACAAGTGCACGAAGTGCCAGCAGGAAATTCCTTTCTTGACAAACGGCGACAATAACATAACAATTGGAAAGGTATTTGGCGAGATGGATGAAATCAGCGGTTACAATCTTTATAAATATACAGCTCCAGAAGATGGCACATTAGAGGTGACGGCAAACAGCAACGGCCATGATACCTATGGCACCCTGTGGGAGAGCCGTACGGCTGCATCTTACTTGACTTATAATGATGATGACTATGACCGTGACTTCAAAATCACCTACGATGTAACGAAAGGAACCACTTATTATATCGGTGCAAGAGAATACTCTGGCAATGCCATCGAAGGCGAAGTCAAGCTCAATGTAAAACTGACCGTTTGGAAATTACCAGCAGGCATGATTGGTAAAGGAACCGAGGCTGAACCATTTGTGCTGAAGACGGCAGATCATCTGGTGTGGTTCCGTGACTACGTGAATGAAGGTCACCCTAGCGCCTGTGCAAAGATTGCCGATGATGTGAAAGAAATTGATATGAGCACTGTATGCCATAAGGCTGATGCACAGGTAGCAGAACTCAGCTGGACTCCTATTGGTAACTCTGATAATAAGTATCAAGGTACATTCGATGGCAACAGGAAGACCATCAGTAATCTCTACATCAATGCCACCTCTGGTAATTATGCCGGTTTCTTCGGCTATGCAGGTAAAGGCAGCATCAAGAACATCACTTTCGACAATGCGAAAGTGAAGAGTACTGCTGAATGTACTGGAATTTTGGCAGGATACGAAGAGTATTGTTTTATTGAAAATATCAAGACCTTGGCTAACTGTTCGGTAGAAGGAAAAGATAAAGTTGGCGGAATAGCAGGATGTACAATTGACAACATCATCAACTGCGAAAACCAAGCAATGGTGAAGGGAACATCCTATGTAGGAGGTGTTGTTGGTAGCTATGAGGGTGTCAACAAATCCATCACTTTATGCGCCAATTATGGTGTCGTAACAGGAAGTGCGGAAGGCGTTGGCGGCATGGTTGGACAATTTGGCTCAGGAACCATTCAGAACAGTGCCAACTATGGCGATGTAACGGGAACTTATCATGTCGGAAATTTGATAGGATTTGCTAATAACTGCAACCTGAACAATGTGCTTGGCATTGGTAATGTTACTGCTACTTCTGATACAGGTTATGCCGGTCTCCTTGTTGGAATAAGCAAAGGCTCCATCACCGCTTCTGGCATCTTGGCATACAACGGCAGCGCGAAGCTTACCATCAATGGAGCTGAGCAGACAGGTGAAGCTGTCAAGGCTATCGGAAAAGGCTCATTGACCTATCCTGACGGTAAGAATGAAGCTGACGTGGTCAAGGCATTCACCGCAGAGCAGTTGAAGAGCGGCGAGGTGGCTTACCTGCTCAACGGAAGTACATCAGAAGGCAAACTGGCTTGGTATCAGAAACTCTCTGAAACTGATGCAGATGCTTATCCTGTGCTTGTTGCTGCGGAGGGCAATACTGTATACTTTGCAGCTTATGATTATTGTTACAAAGATGATAAGTCTATCAAGTATGGCAATGATCCTACTCTGAAGTCTACCACATACCATCTTGACATTGAAGGAGTAGAGTTTGATGCCGACAAGCACATTTACCAGAAGGGCTGCCGCAACGAGAGCTGCACTCTTCATAAGTATGTAGCAGATGCAGATGGAACACTGGAGGCAACAGAGGCAACAGATGGCAAGTTCTATGTCGAGGAACTGAACCTTACCGATGCTTCTACAGCCATCAATACCAAGGCTCAGTTCACGGTGAAGAAACTTCAGTATAGCCGTCAGCTCAATGAGGGACAGAAGGGTTATGTAACACTCTGCCTTCCTTTCGATATCAAAGCAGCTGATGTTGCTGGCGCAGAGAAGTGCTATCCTGTAGGAGATATGATGATTCACATGCCTACAGATGATGCAAGTGTATTGAAGTTCGTTCTTATGCTCGATGAGCAGTCAGACATCAAGGCTGGCACACCGATGATTGTTAAGCTTGCAGCAGAGAACGCAGCTCAGAAATTGGTTGCAACGGCACAGAATGTAGAGTATAACGCCAACTTCTTTGCAGCTCCAGCAGCCAAGTCGCTGACTCTGAGAGACTGGGATGGCAAGTCGGGTATGATGCCTATCTGTCATGACTTGGCGAGTGCCACAATAGGCGGTGTCTATACAGCTACAACTCTGGAACCAGGAAGCTACAGTTTGCGTGAAGGTGGTAAATTCGGTATTCACGAAGGCGAATTGTCTCCTTATCGTGTATATCTGAACATTCAGACATCACAGTCGGCTCCTTCCCGTGCCATGATGTTCAGCATCGGAATGCCAGACGACAGTTCTACCACCGGCATCCGCATCATCAATATGGCGGATGGTATGCAGGCAGGTTCATCTGTCAAGTCAGCAGCCATCTATACCTTAGAGGGTCAGCGCGTAAATGGCACACCTCGTAAGGGCATCTATATTAAGAATGGAAAGAAATTTATTGTTAAATAATTAAACGATAAAGGAATTATGAAAGAAATGATGAAAGAATTCATGAAGAAGAAAGAGTATTTTGCACCATCGATTCAGGTAATCGAGATGGAGCATTCCTGCTGCATCATGCAGGCGAGTGCAGAAAATCCAAAGGATGACTACGAGGAGTGGGGACCGGGTTATGGAACTAATGATCCGAGATATCCAGGTCAGGGATTGTAATTGGATGATTCGGATTAAATAAATTTGTAATCTGAGGATTCGGATTTTATAAATAATGAGAAAGGGCTGCAGACGGCATCATGCCGTTTGCAGCCCTTATTGTTTTTATGGCAGAAGATTTTTTCTGCCCGCCCTGGCATAGTCACTTATACTAAGAAAAACGACTAGTGGATAATGTACATACACTACGACTGAAGTTGCTTCAGCTGGTCTTCTGTTAATCCAGTAGCTTGTATGATTTGAGTCCAAGACATACCCATTGCCAACAAGTTACGGGCTACTTCCGCTTTACCTTTCGCCATTCCTCTCTTCTCATCAAACTTTCTGGTGGCATATATATCACGCATATTCTTGATGTCCTCGTCATAAAGCTCAAGCTCTTCGCGGGAAAGCTTGCGGAGATCGCCTATTTCTGCCAACTTGCGGAAGACTGGATACTTCTCGCTGAATGGCATCTGCTCAAACATATTCATATTCTTCATTATATAAATCCAACAATCAAATATATCCATACACTCTGCCTCCGTATGCTTGTCGAACAAGGGCAGTTGGAGGTATACAATACGCATCCTGTCGGACACTCGCTGGCGTGTCTGCAAATCTGCTGCGAAGATACACTTTTTTATTGAAATTGCCAAGAAATTATGGGATTTTCTTTTTAAAAGAAGAAAAAGAAGAGGTATGGGAGGATAATCACGCAGATTCGCAGATTACGCAGATTTTGACCTGCTCGGTCTTGGATTTCGCAAATCTTCTTCACTGATTTTTCTATTTCCCACAGATTTCACAGATACACACAGATTGTTAACCTATTCGGTCTTGAGGCTGAATCACAACTCCGGTAGAAAGATTTTACCCGTCAGGCGCTCCGGCAATTTAAAAGCCAGAGAAACACCTGACGGGTAACTTATACTAAGAGAAACGACTAGTAGATAATGTACATACACTACGACTGAAGTTGCTTCAGCTGGTCTTCTGTTAATCCAGTAGCCTGTATGATTTGAGTCCAAGACATACCCATTGCCAACAAGTTACGGGCTACTTCCGCTTTACCTTCCGCTTTACCTTTTTCCATTCCTCTCTTCTCATCAAACTTTCTGGTGGCATAAATATCACGCATATTCTTGATGTCCTCGTCATAAAGCTCAAGTTCCTCGCGGGAAAGCTTGCGGAGGTCGCCTATCTCTGCCAACTTGCGGAAGACTGGATACTTCTCGCTGAATGGCATCTGCTCAAACATGTTCATATTCTTCATTATATAAATCCAACAATCAAATATATCCATACACTCTGCCTCCGTATGCTTGTCGAATAGCGGCAACTGGAGGTATACAATACGCATCCTGTCGGACACTAGCTGGCGTGTCTGCAAATCTGCTGCGAAGATACACTTTTTTATTGAAACTGCCAAGAGATTATGGGATTTTCTTTTTAAAAGAAGAAAAAGAAGAGGTATGGGAGGATAATCACGCAGATTCGCAGATTACGCAGATTTTAGACCTGCTCGGTCTTGAATTTCGCAAATCTTCTTCGCTGATTTTTCTATTTCCCACAGATTTCACAGATACACACAGATTATTAACCTATTCGGTCTTGAGGTTGAAACACAACTCCGGTAGAAAGATTTTACTCGTCAGGCGCTCCGGCAATTTAAAAGCCAGAGAAACACCTGACGGGTAACTTATGCTAATAGAAACGACTAGTAGATAATGTACATACACTACGACTGAAGTTGCTTCAGCTGGTCTTCTGTTAATCCAGTAGCCTGTATGATTTGAGTCCAAGACATACCCATTGCCAACAAGTTACGGGCTACTTCTGCTTTACCTTCCGCTTTACCTTTCGCCATTCCTTTTTCCATTCCTCTCTTCTCATCAAACTTTCTGGTGGCATATATATCACGCATATTCTTGATGTCCTCGTCATAAAGCTCAAGTTCCTCGCGGGAAAGCTTGCGGAGGTCGCCTATCTCTGCCAACTTGCGGAAGACTGGATACTTCTCGCTGAATGGCATCTGCTCAAACATGTTCATATTCTTCATTATATAAATCCAACAATCAAATATATCCATACACTCTGCCTCCGTATGCTTGTCGAACAATGGCAACTGGAGGTATACAATACGCATCCTGTCGGACACTAGCTGGCGTGTCTGCAAATCGGTAAGCACCAAGTCGGTGCGAAACTTCTTTAATATCGGACTCGACGACACGAAATCCATGAAACATACCGTATAGACTGGAGCCAAGTGATAGTCCCAGATTCCACGAACGCCTTGCTGCACAATGGCACGTGCCGTGTAATACAATGCCCTGTCGGCAAAGTATTCCTGTTCTTTCTTCTGCATCTCGACGATGATATGCTTGTCCTCGTTTGTGATGCAATAGACATCGAAGACCACACCACGGTCATCGGGGCGCAAGCCAAGTTTTTCGGTCTTGGCAAACGTCACGTCCTTGATTACCAACTCGTCTTCAAACAATCCGTTGAGGAATGTTATCAGGCATTCTTTAGTGTCTTCGCTTCCAAAGATTCGCTTGAAAGCCCAATCGACACGCGGATCTATAAATCTTGCCATCTTCTTACGTTTTATAAGGTCGTGGACGCAATATTGCATTTCTGCTGCGAAGATACACTTTTTTATTGAAACTGCCAAGAAATTATGGGATTTTCTTTTTAAAAGAAGAAAAAGAAGAGGTATGGGAGGATAATCACGCTGATTCGCAGATTACGCAGATTTTAGACCTGCTCGGTCTTGAGGTTGAAACACAACTCCGGTATAAAGATTTTACCCGTCAGGCGCTCCGGCAATTTAAAAGCCAGAGAAACACCTGACGGGTAACTTATGCTAATAGAAACGACTAGTAGATAATGTACATACACTACGACTGAAGTTGCTTCAGCTGGTCTTCTGTTAATCCTGTAGCTTGTATGATTTGAGTCCAAGACATACCCATTGCCAACAAGTTACGGGCTACTTCCGCTTTACCTTCTGCTTTACCTTCTGCTCGACCTTTCGCCATTCCTTTTTCCATTCCTCTCTTCTCATCGAACTTTCTGGTGGCATAAATATCACGCATATTCTTGATGTCCTCGTCATAAAGCTCAAGCTCTTCGCGGGAAAGCTTGCGGAGGTCGCCTATCTCTGCCAACTTGCGGAAGACTGGATACTTCTCGCTGAATGGCATCTGCTCAAACATGTTCATATTCTTCATTATATAAATCCAACAATCAAATATATCCATACACTCTGCCTCCGTATGCTTGTCGAACAATGGCAGTTGGAGGTACACAATACGCATCCTGTCGGACACTAGCTGGCGTGTCTGCAAATCGGTAAGCACCAAGTCGGTGCGAAACTTCTTTAATATCGGACTCGACGACACGAAATCCATGAAACATACCGTATAGACTGGAGCCAAGTGATAGTCCCAGATTCCACGAACGCCTTGCTGCACAATGGCACGTGCCGTGTAATACAATGCCCTGTCGGCAAAGTATTCCTGTTCTTTCTTCTGCATCTCGACGATGATATGCTTGTCCTCGTTTGTGATGCAATAGACATCGAAGACCACACCGCGGTCATCGGGGCGCAAGCCAAGTTTTTCGGTCTTGGCAAACGTCACGTCCTTGATTACCAACTCGTCTTCAAACAATCCGTTGAGGAATGTTATCAGGCATTCTTTCGTGTCCTCGCTTCCAAAGATTCGCTTGAAAGCCCAATCGACACGCGGATCTATAAATCTTGCCATTTTCTTACGTTTTATATGGTCGTGGACGCAATATTGCATTTCTGCTGCGAAGATACACTTTTTTATTGAAACTGCCAAGAAATTCTGGGATTTTCTTTTTAAAAGAAGAAAAAGAAGAGGTATGGGAGGATAATCCCGCAGATTTCAGACCTGCTCGGTCTTGGGATTGTAATCTGAGGATTCGGATTAAATAAATTTGTATCTGAGGATTCGGATTATATACATAATGAGAAAGGGCCGCAGACGGCATCATGCCGTTTGCAGCCCTTATTTCTTAACTCATTGCAGCCCTTATTTTCTTAACTCATGCAGCTCGTTACGCCCAGCGTAGTGCCAATGGCAGTGAGAATGCTGATTATAATCTGAATCACGGTTTTCCAAGTTTCTTTCTTCATTGTCTTTTTAGTGATGGTTTATTAGTGATTATTTTTTAGTGATTAATGATTAACTTTTAGTGATGCGATGTGATAGGATAGAAGAGAAGCCCCGCTAGGGGGCTAACTCTACAACGTGATGTGCTCGTTGCCGCCGGTGGCGTCACTTCCGCCGCCAGTCGTGCCTGAGTCGGAGCCGCCGCCCTGACCCGTGTTCTCACTGCCGGTTCCGCCAGAGGTTCCGCCGCCCTGGGTGCCGCTGCCGCCCTGGCTGGTGTCGCCCGAACCGCCGCCCGGATTGGTTCCGCCGCCATCAGTCTCATCGGCTCCGTAGCTGTCGTAGGCAGTAATCTTGCAGAGCTTCTTCAGCTCGTTATTACTCCAAGTTTTGGTATTTTTTACCAACAAATGGATGCCCTCAACGCTGGCTGCTGAAACCTTGTCGCGGCTCACCTCGCCATGAGAACTCATGCCGATGGAGAAGAGACCCAGGTCGCCCAGACGAACACTCTTGCCATCGAGAATCAGCTCCTTCAGGCAGTCGAGCATATCCATCATCACACCATGCACGGTGCCTCGACTGTAAGGCGAGTTGTGAGATGAAATGTGGTCCACGAACTCCTCGAAGTTCATCTCTCGGTCGGTCACCACGGTGGCATACCAGAGTTCCTTACCTGCGTTCTCGCCCGTCTGGGGAGTGCGCTTCACTTTGCGATACTTAATATTTCCCTGTCCCATAAGCTTTTTAGTGATTATTGATTATTGATTATTGATTATTGATTCACTCTTGCCATCCCGAGAAACCAGGGTGGGTGGTTTCTCTGAATGACGGGTGCAAAGGTACGGCTTTTATCTGATACCGCCAAAAATTACCCTGCACAGTTGTGTTAAACGGAATTAACATTTGCACCGTTTCCCGTTAAATAAAAAAACTCATAGATTCTTTTGTGAGAAATCTACGAGATGATCTTCCGAAAGCTATGAGTTTCTGTAAGCAACTCGGGGTGCAGGGATTCATCATCCTGCCAAAAAGCGTTACGTTACAGATGTGACAGTTTTTATCGCAACCCCCTTATAGCCAGTTTATAGAAGTAACTTATATATATTATATATATAAGTTAATTTATATTACTTACAGATTGAAAGTTCAAAAAAATAGGTTTACCCCTCCGGATAAAACTGTCACATCTGTAACGTAACGCCTACTAGGTAGTTTCCCCTCTTTTTAGTTTTTGTACTGAGCACCTTGTTCGCTTATCTCCTTGATAAAAAATCTGATGGCTTCAAGCAGAGGCGTTAAATCGGCATGGATACCATCAAGGTCTTAATTAAATAATGCATGAAGTGAGCAGAATGCAGCTCATGATATAACCTGCCCATCCATAAAAGTATGGAGAGAGAAAGTAACTCGTTAACGATGTTTACTTTCTCTCTTTTTGCTTGAATTTCTCTTTTAATGGTTATAAAAATATAAAAACGTTAAATATTTCAATAAATAGGTAATTTCTATATGTCGTACACGATTTGGAACTTATCAAATATTTTACTTAATTTGCACTCAACATTAAAATTCTAAACATGAGTGCAGAAAGTAAAATAGAAAATAAATATCATTATCATGTAATCGTGATGAAGGATGCAGGTATCAAGTGCATAGGAGACTTCCTGGATAGCTTGGTAGTTGCTAAAATCATCGTTCCTTCTCATGTGGAAGCAGATTTTAAGATAAGTCAGAAAACAATAACAAAATTGAGAAAGACTGATCCTAAGATTTCGATTTCTACTTTGGGAAAAATGCCTTATGTCATAGCTTATTATCTGATGAAATATAAAAAGGATCTTAAGGGAAATGATACCGTTTCGGATTATAAGAAAAAGATGAAGGGCATTGATGACAATATCGAGAAATACAAGCGTATCTTCGGTTATAAAGCTGATAAATGTTTCGACCTGATTAATAAAGGAGAAGACTTGCGTCAGATAGTACTGAAATAGTGATTTGTATAAGTAGCAAGAAAAATGTCGACTAATACTAGCTATGAGCGACATGAGTTTTTTTAAATATCAATTAACAACAAATCAAAAACGATGGAACATTCATTATGTCTTTGGGGGTATGTCTGAGCATACATGCCGTATCATGCCCCCTATAGCATCCGTCACCTTGCGAAACACGTAAGGGCTCCCCTCCTCCCCAAAAAGTGAGGCAAGTAGTTTAGTCATTACAAACAAACAATCCAAAAGAAAAAGATCATGGCTAAATTAATTTTTAAAGTGCTGATTAAGCTTGCCCAGATGAGATTAATCGTCGTAGTAGTTAACGTGAATATGCGCGATCATAGTATCCTCGTGCAGATTCCAGGTGATAATAACCGTTTTAAAATATTGAACGATAAAAAGAAGGAGAAAGATGGAGACAAATGATACTTATAATTTCTATGACCAGTCTAAACTGGTTCGTATAGACCATGTTGATAATTTCAATGAGTTTATTCATCTGGCTCAAAATCAGGCTTCTCAGGATGATGTCTGTGAGGCTGATTTCGAGGTGGTGGATGATGAGGATTCTGACGCTGAAGAAAAGGTGAAGGAGGTTGCGAAAGAGGAGGTTGCGAAGGAGGAGGTCGCTAAGGTTACGGCCATTCCCAAGGAGCTTTCTACACCCCAAGGAATTGCCTGGCTTCATAAAATGCAGGATGCAGGAGTGTTGGATGAGAATTATCAGCCAGATCCTCAACTGACTGTTGCTCAGATGGGTTGCATCGTTATGAAGGCTCAGTTTGAGCTGAATCTTTCTTCCTGCTGGGTGGACTTTTCCCAGTTGTGGAATATCAATAGAGAGAGGTTGAGAATGGGGTTTGTGAATGGTCAGAATACCAAGCAAACCAAGAAATATAACAAGGAGATTAACAAGTACTAGTACTAGTATGGTGTACTAGTTCGTACTATTTTTATTTCCAAAAATCGCAGTACTTTTGCCCCGGATTTCAGAACGAGCCGTGTTCTGGGATTCGGGGCTTTTCCGTTTTCTATTGCCAGGGTGCTGGCATGGATTTCGCGCCAGGTTGTAGCTGGCGCAGCGTATCAGCCCATCGTTCTTTGACAAGGCTGATACAATTTTTTTTGTTACATTGAACTTTGAGGTTTGAACTTTATGATATGTTCTAAGGTTTGGGGCTTACTGGAGTAAGTTCAATATTTCTATTTTGTTTAATCATTCATTTTTTATTTTCTCAAGTTTCGCAAGTGAGCTCCACACGCCCTGAAAGGGCAGAAGCTCCTAGCCCAGGGCAGCGCCCTGGGTAATCATGGACGCAAGTTTGTCGCCCTGTAAGGGCAAAAGCTTCAAAAGAATCAGGCAATTTACAAAGCTTTTGCCCTTACAGGGCGCCTTGTTGATTGCTATTATACCCAGGGCGCTGCCCTGGGCTAGGAGCTTTTGGGCCTTCAGCCCGTACTTGAACCACTTGCGAAACTTTAATTATTTTTACAACAATGACAAATTCAAAAAGTCAGAAGGTGGAGGGCAGCAAGGCTGCTGGCTCTGCCAAGTGTGGTGCGCAGTCTTCTAAGAATAAGAAAAAGGCGGCACCGGTGCGTGTGTTTGAAAATCCGGAGTTCGGAATGGTTCGCATGGCTACTGATGAGAAGGGCGAACCTTGGTTCTGTGCTAAGGATTTGTGTGATGCACTGGGATATAAAAATTCGTCAAGTGCTGTAAGTCAGCATGTTAGGTCTAGCGATATCGTAAAACGCTATGTTGCTAGACCTGCCAAAAATCGCTTTGGTGTTTGCGAGGGTAAAATGCAGATTGTGCAGATGATCTTCGTTAACGAGAGCGGCTTCTATGCCCTGGTGCTGGGGTCCAAGCTGCCATCGGCTCTGATGTTTAAGGATTGGGTTACCTCGGTGGTGCTGCCTCAGATTCGCAAGACGGGCGGTTATATTCCGGTGAATGAGGGGGAGAGCGAGGAGGAGATGATTCGCAATGCCGAACAGATTCTCCGTGCTACCCTGAAGGAAAAGGAGGCGCTGCTGGAGAAACAGAAGAAGCTGATGGAGGAGCAGAAATCAAAACTGCATCAGCAGGAAGTGCAGATGGGACTCGACAAGAAACTCATCGGCGAGCAGGATGAGGAGATTCATCGACTCAACGAGGAGGTGAACGACCAGATGGTCCGCATGGCTATTCAGGGACAGAATGTTGTGGCCCTGGAGCGTCAGGTGGACGGACTTCTGCCGAAGGCGATGTATTCGGATAATGTGCTGGATTCCGTTTCGTGCTTCACCACCACCCAGGTGGCGAAGGAGCTGGGCATCACGGCGCAGGAGCTGAACCGCTCGCTCTGTTCCCTGCATGTGCAGTATTACCAGAGCGGACAGTATATGCTCTATGCGGAGTATGCGCACATGGGGTTGGCGAAGAGCCGAACCAAGTATCGTGCCTTTATGGCGCCTGCGGGCGACGGAACGAAGCGTAAGGTGGGTAGAGTGGTGACGAGCACTTACTTGGTATGGACCGAGAAGGGCAGAAAGTTTATCCACGACCTGGTGAAGCGTTACTGGGAACTCGCTGAAATGTATGAGGTGAAGAATCTGGGGTAAATTATTAATCATTTATTATTCATCGGATATAAATTATTAATCATTTATTATTCATCGGATTTCACGGAAGAAACGGAACATTCTTGCTCCTCGGATTACTCACGGATTTTAAACGGAAACTCGACCTGACGGTCGTGGCGATACCCCCTACAGCAGAAAAAACTAGCCATTACTGGGCAATCGCAAGCTAGCCTATACGGCGCTAGCCCAATGGCCGCAAGGCCAAATCCGTTTAAATTCCGTGCGTAATCCGTGAAGCTAGAATGTTCCGTTAACTCCGCGTAATCCGATGAAGAAAATTAAAAAATTATGAGTGTACAAAATGAAACGATGCAACATCTGATTGCATTCAATGGGTTCCGAGGGGGCAACAAGGGCAGCGCTTGCTGCCAGCCGCTCTCGGAGTATGACAAGACCATCTCGCTGCCCTGGCTGCACGAGATGGTGCTGCAGATTCGTGGCGAGAAGTCCATTCGCAGCGTGGACAGGGTTGATGAGGCCAAGATCGCCAAGGCGCAACAGAGAATCAAGGGGCAGTTGCCTTTCCGTTGTGCGCATTACTATCGTTTTCTGAAGAATCGAAGGGCGCAGAATAATGCGGATCCTACGGCTTTTCTCTTTCAGACTACCGTGGATGTGGATGACAAAGAGTATGTGGATTTGGCGATAGAGAAGGCGAGGGTGCTGAACTGCAGCGACACCATCTGGAAAGGCAAGCTGCTGCATCTGGAGTATTCCGCCCGAAAGAAGCTGCATATCGATATCCGCATGCCGGTGGGGATGACCATCGAGGAGACGCAGCGTGCGTATTGCGAGGCGCTGGGTGTGCCTTATGATGAGAGCTGCATATCGCCTGAGAGAATGATTTTTATTACGGATAAGGATTCCGAGATTTATCGTTCTAAAGAGTGGTATGGGGTGCTGCCCGCAGAGGAGATTTCGTTGAGAAGAGAGGCCTTCGTGAAGAGGGGGCTGACGATTGACGGAAGAGCTTCTTCATCTGGTTTTTCTTCATCTGGTTCTTCTTCATCTGGTTTTTCTTCATCTGGTTTTTCTTCATCGGAATTACGCGGAAAAAACGGAACCTTAGCCGCTTTATCGGAAGGCTATTCGCCGCAGAATTTAAACGGAACCTTAGCCGCCTTAGGTGGGGGGAGTGGCTCTGCTGATGCGGATGGCTGCTCGGCTGATACCGGAACTCAAGGCGCTAGCCAATGGCCGCAAGGCCAAATCCGTTTAAATTCCGTGCGTAATCCGGGAAGCAAGAATGTTCCGATTCCTCCGTGTAATCCGATGAAGAAAAATGATGAAGAAAATCCGATGAATGGAAATCCGATGAATGAAAATTCCGCAAGTGAGAAGAATCTCATAGCTTTCGAACTCTTCAAGGAGGCGGTGGGATTGAGCGGAATGGATATTGATACCGTAGGTTCGAGACATTCTTCCCTGCTCGCCATCATGAGCGCAGGAGCATCTAGAGTAATGGGCGAGGACGAGCTGATGAAGGTGGTGGCGAAGAAGATGCCTAGCTATTACGAGGAGCGTGACTGCCATCAGCTGATCCATGATTTCTATGCGAAATATGGAGACAGCTCCAAGCCTTTTTCGCGTGATGTGATTCGTATCAATGCCACGGCTGAGAAGGCGGCAAGCGGCTTGGTTGGGGGTTCTATTATGGGGGATGCTGGGTACAGCTTGCTTGCCGGGGATTGCAAATCCCCGGGGCGCCTGGCGGGCTTTAATTCCGACGTTCAAAGTGAAGATGATGAATATCCTGCTCCGCCACCCATGCCCGAGAAGCTGCCCAAGCTCGTAGAACTCCTGGTATCCAAGACTCCGGATATCTACAAGCCAGCCGTGGCTTGCGCCATCTTTCCGCCACTCGCCACGCATCTCTGGCGAACACGCTTCAGATATATTGACAACGTGGAGCATGAAGCTACGCTTTCCGTGTGCCTGCTTGCCGGTACCGGTGCCGGAAAATCGTGCGTGCAGATGCCCATCAACTATATCATGGAGGATATCCGCAAGCGTGATAAGGAAAACATGCGCCGTGAAAAGGAATGGAAGGATGAAATGGTGCGAAAAGGTGCCAATAAGGACAAACGCAAACGTCCGGAAAACCTTATCATCCAGGAGATTGATGCCGATATGACCAATCCGGCTTTCGTGATGCGTACTGCCGAGGCGCAGGAGCACTTTCTTTATACTTCCATGAACGAGCTCGACCAGTTTGACGCCCTCAGGGGAATGGGAAACCAGCAGTTTCGCATCATGTGTCTCGCCTTTGACCCAGGAAATACCTTCGGTCAGCAGCGCGTTGGTGTTCAGAGTGTTACGGAAAGAGTTACCATCCGATTCAACTGGAATGCGTCTTCCACCATCGACAAAGGTCAGCGCTATTTCTCGAAGGTGCTGATAGACGGACCGCTGAGCCGCATCAATTTCTGCACCATCCCTGAAAGGGAGATAGGCGAGGACATTCCTGTTTACGGCACCTACGACGAGGCATATCGCACGGCTTTGAAGCCTTACATCGAGAACCTCTGCATGGCCACGGGACTTGTAGATTGTCCGGAAGCCTTCCAGCTTGCCACGGTGCTGAAGAACGAGAATGCCGAGTTTGCCCGCACCTCCCAGAACCGCATCTACGAGAATTTCAGTTTTCGTGCCAACGTGATAGCCTATCTCAAGGCATGCGTGCTCTATGTGGCGAATGGTTTCAAGTGGGAGCCTGAGATTGATGACTTTATCCGCTGGAGCGAGCGTTACGACCTGTGGTGCAAGATGCGTTTCTTTGGTGATATGATTGCGAAGGAAATGAACAGTGCCGAGAGAAGTTCGAAGCGTGGACCGGAGAATCTGCTGCAGCTTTTGCCCGATGTGTTCACCCTGTCGCAGTTGGAGGCTCTCCGATTGGAACATGGATTGGAGCAGAAGGGCACCAAGGGCATCATCCGCCAGTGGGTTCACCGACAGTATATCGAGCGAATCAAGCCGCAGGGCGAGGATGGGCGTGACAGTTACAGTTGTGACAGTTTTAGAAAGCTTAAGTATAGACACGATTTATAGTTTACAATTTATAGTTTATAGTTTACAATTTATAGTTTATAGTTTTTTTTATGGAAATCATATTGAAGCGTATTGCCAGGAAGGATGCCTATACCATTGGGCATCTGTATATCCTGAAGGATGGGGAGGTGACGAGAAAGGTGAACTGTGCCATGATGAACCCGCATCTGAAGCGTTGGTTCACAAGTACCTTCGACCACGGTTTGCTGAACGGGGAGACCTATTTTTGTGATACCCTGGAGCCTACTTGGCGCAATCTTCTGGGGGTGGAGTTGAAGCCCGAAGAGGAGAATGTGCGATTGGGACGTGTGTCGGGCAAGAAGGCGCAGAAGATGAAGGGCGCCACGGCGATTCCCGAGGGCACTTACCCCGTGCTGGTTACCAAGTCGCCGAGATTTAAGGAGTGGTTGCCCTATGTGCAGGGTGTGCCCGGTTTCGAGGGCATCCGGATTCATGTGGGGAATTATCCCGCCGATACGCAGGGGTGTATTCTGGTGGGTGAGAACAAGGTGAAGGGTATGGTTGTGAATTCCCGCATCTGGCTGCATCGCCTGATGCAGCGCATTTCGGAAGCGAAGGAGCGGGATGAGGCCATCTGGCTTACCATTGTTTAATCGAAAAAGAGGAGGGTGTGTCAAAAGTCCAAGACACACCCTCTTTTTTGTTGCTTCATCGTTTTTCTTCATCGTTTTTCTTCATCGGATTACGCTGAGTTAACGGAACATTCTTGCTTCACGGATTACGCACGGAATTTAAACGGATTTGGCCTTACGGCCATTGGGCTAGCGCAGTATAGGCTGGCTTGCGATTGCCCAGTATAGGCTGGCTTTTTCCAGCTTTAGGGGGTATCGCCACGACCGCCAGGTCGAGTTTCCGTTTAAAATCCGTGAGTAATCCGAGGAAGGCGGTTAAGGTTCCGTTTATTCTGCGTAATCCGATGAATAATGACACACCCTCCTCAACTTTTTCTTAGAACAGCTTGGCGAATGCCTCGGCTGTCTTACCGGTATATACCTTCATCTCGGTGACTGGCTGGTAGCTGAAGTCCTTGAAGCTCAAAAGCTGGGCGGCTACAAACTGGCCATCCTGCGAGATGCATGCCTCCAGCTTCATGTTGCCCATACCTACTGTAGAAACGGGGAATTTGCTGATGGCAGCCTCCATGTTCTCAGGGGCAGAAGCGAGGATGTTCTCCAGTTTTCTGCCATCCTCTATGGTGTACTCCTGTTCCTTCACCTTGAGCACGCTGTTGGTTGGCTTGTAAACAAGTTTCATAGTCCAACCCATGAAGCCTTTTTTCACCTCGATGTCGTTGAGTGCCATCAAATTCTCTGTCATTTCCAAATGATTTATCTTTGCCATAATAATGTTTCCTTTTCTAATTTAAAATTGTTTTGTATATATATAATTGAACTGTTTTTTCTTGATAATCAGGGGATTCTGTTAATCCTGCTGATTTAGGATAGGGGTGTGCAAATCCTTATCGCATACCAGAGGGATATACGATATATATGCTCATTAATAAATTTAAAAAAAAAAAGGAAACTAGCAGAGGAGACGCCGCAGGCAAATGACATAATATTTGCTGGCGACATCAAAGTGGATAGGGGCACTCTCCTGGCGGACAGGCTCCATGCCACCATAAAGGGCGGATAAAAGGGTGGATAATAAACGGATTCTATGTAAGAGCAATCTACTTGCTGCCTGATTGCCACCATGAATATTGCCACTCGGCAATAATCGCTGAGGACGCTCGCTGCACGCCCTGTAGGCCTGTGACGAGGCATTCTCCAACTGGGCTTCCTGCTGCTGGTCGTGGTGCTCTACCTTCGCCAAACCATCCTTCTTCGGGAGGGCTTCGGAAGCGTACTGTCCATCTTTTTGGCAAGCAGCACTTGCGTAAGAATCCTGAAAATCAGAAAATTTAGAAGCAGCCGATACATCGCCATGACCTATTAAGACCATGGATACAATCAAAAGAATGTATCGCACCAGCTGCTTCATCTTACCTAAATCTAAATTTTATTCAAAACCTAAATTATGATTTTGAAAACCCACTTTTTTTTATATAATTCTTTAGTAACTTCTTGCTATGATGACACGGGCCACGGCTGGCTTGCCGCTTACCATATCTACACCAGGAGTCTGCTCGTAAGCGAATGGCACGCAACGGATAGTTGCCTGTGTCTCCTCCTTGATCTTTGCCTCGGTCTCGGCTGTACCGTCCCAGTGGCAGAGGAAGAAACCGCCATCCTTCACGCGCTCCTTGAACTCCTCGTAGTTGTCGCACTCGTATACGTGAGCATCACGATAAGCACGAGCCTTCTCGAAGATGTTCTCCTGAATCTCGTCGAGCAGGTTCTTCACGCGCTCTACGATGCCATCGAAGCTGACGTTCTCCTTCTCCAATGTATCACGACGCATAATCTCGATGGTGTTGTTCTCCAAGTCGCGGCCACCCATGGCGAGGCGCACTGGAACACCCTTCAGCTCATAGTCGGCAAACTTGAAGCCAGGACGCTTAGCGGTGTTGTCATCATATTTCACGCTGATGCCCAGCTCGCGGAGCTGGTCGATGACCGGCTGCAACTTGGCTGTGATCTGAGCCAACTGCTCGTCGCCCTTGTTGATAGGAATGATAACCACCTGGATTGGAGCCAGCTTTGGAGGCAATACCAGTCCGTTGTCATCGCTGTGAACCATGATGAGGGCACCCATCAATCGGGTAGAAACACCCCATGAAGTAGCCCAAACGTACTCTGGCTTGTTCTCCTTGTTCAAATATGTTACGTCGAAGCTCTTGGCGAAGTTCTGGCCCAGGAAGTGGGATGTACCACTCTGCAGTGCCTTTCCATCCTGCATCATAGCCTCGATGGTATAAGTGTTCAGGGCACCGGCGAAGCGCTCGGTCTCGCTCTTCACACCCTGCAATACAGGCACGCCCATATACTTCTCGGCGAACTCAGCGTATACCTTCAGCATCTCCTGAGCCTTAGCCTCAGCCTCTTCCTTGGTGGCGTGGGCAGTATGGCCCTCCTGCCAGAGGAACTCTGAAGTGCGGAGGAACGGACGGGTACGCATCTCCCAACGCATCACGTTGCACCACTGGTTGCAGAGGATAGGGAGGTCGCGCCAAGAATGAATCCAGTTCTTGTAGGTGTTCCAGATGATGGTCTCGGAAGTAGGGCGGATGATGAGCTCCTCATCGAGCTTTGCATTCGGATCAACCTCCACCTCGGTGCCGTCCTCTGTAGAGCGCAGGCGATAGTGTGTAACCACGGCACACTCCTTGGCGAAACCAGCCACGTGCTCAGCCTCACGAGAGAAGAAGCTCTTCGGGATGAGGAGAGGGAAGTATGCGTTCTGTACACCAGTCTGCTTAAACATCTTGTCGAGCTGCTGCTGCATCTTCTCCCAGATAGCGTAGCCGTATGGTTTGATGATCATACATCCGCGAACTGGCGAGAGCTCTGCGAGGTCAGCCTTCACAACCAAGTCGTTGTACCACTGACTGTAGTTATCAGCGCGCTTGGTCAAATTCTTAAGTTCTTTAGCCATATTCCTATTTATATTTCTTTTTTTTTATATTTTCACTTTATATATATAATAATGTATAGCACCCTGGGCGGAGAAGGGGAAGCCTTGATGGAGGGGGCGTCCTGAGTCTCCCGAAATTGGCATTTAGGGGATTTCCTACATGGAAATAGGCATTTTCCCTGCCTTAATTCGGCAAATACATGTAAATTTGCATGCAAAATTACAAAAAAAATATTAGAAACCTATCATTTTTGGGGAAAAATAAGTATCTTTGCACCAAAAAATAGGTTTATTGAACAATTATAACATAATTATAGGAGAATTTTAAAATGAAAAAGATGAATTTAACTGCAGCAGCGCTTTCTATGCTGCTCATTCTTGGTAGTTGTGGAACCAATCAGAAGACGGGTACTGCCGTTGGTGCCGGTTCTGGTGCTGCCTTGGGTGCACTTGTTGGTGGATTGTTGAACAATAGCCATCGTGGAACAGGTGCTGCAGTGGGTGCTGCCATCGGCGCTGCCGTGGGTGGTACTGCGGGTAACCTGATTGGAAAGCACATGGATAAGGTAAAGGCAGAGGCTGCGGCTGTGAAGAATGCACAGGTATCCACAGTAACAGATGCCAACGGACTGACTGCCGTAAAGGTGACCTTCGATTCTGGTATCCTCTTCCCATTGAACGGTTCTACTCTCAACGCTAATGCCAAGAACGATTTGGCTAAGTTTGCTCAGGTGTTGAAGAACAACAGCGACTGCGAGGTTGCTATCCAGGGTTATACTGATGCTACAGGTTCTGATGCCGTAAACGTTCCTCTGAGTGAGAACCGTGCCAAGGCTGTATACAACTATCTTTCTTCTTGCGGCGTATCTGCAAGTCAGGTAAAGAGCGTACAGGGTCTGGGTTCTTCTAACCCAGTGGTTGCTACCAAGGCTGCATGTGCCCAGAACCGCCGTGTAGAGGTTTATCTCTATGCTAGCCAGGCAATGGTTAACGCTGCCAACAATGGTACTTTGAAGTAAGAATCTTTCTTGCTTCGAAGTTAGGAAAGAAGTAATAAATCGACTTTAAAATTTTTTGTTTTTCAATCTATGGTATTGAAAAAAGTTAGAAATATAATCAAATGGGTGGTGGTGCTGTTTTTCAGCACCACCATTCTTGCTGTAGTAGCCTACCGTTTCATCCCGGTGTATCTCACTCCGCTGATGATTATCCGCTGCTTTCAGCAAGTGGCTGATGGAGAGAGTATTACACTGCATCATCATTGGGTTTCGATGGAGAAAATCTCGCCCCACATGCCTGTGGCGGTGATGGCGAGCGAGGATGCCCGATTCCTGAAGCATCATGGTTTCGACTTTGATGCCATTGAGCATGCGGCAAGAAACAATGCCCATGGTGGCAAGGTGCATGGCGCCAGCACCATCAGTCAGCAGACGGCGAAGAACGTGTTCCTCTGGCCGGGCCGTTCGTGGACGCGCAAGGGCTTCGAGGTATATTTCACCTTCCTCATCGAACTGATGTGGAGCAAGCAGCGCATCATGGAGGTTTATCTCAACAGCATCGAGATGGGTCCCGGAATCTATGGTGTGGATGCCGTGGCGGAGTATCATTTCGACAAGAAGGCGCAGGATCTGTTTCGTGGCGAGTGTGCCCTGATAGCGGCCACGCTGCCTAATCCCCTCAAGTTCAGTTCGCTGCATCCTAGCGCCTACATGAAGAAGCGCCAGCGCCAGATAGAACATCAGATGAAGTTCATCCCTTCCTTCCCGAGAGAAGGCGAGGATTACGACCCGGGTACTGCCGTGGGAGGATATAGGGGGAAGTGATGAGTGATTAGTGATTAATTATTAGTGATTAATTATTAGTGATTAATTATTAGTGAACTGAAGTTTCGCATGTGGTTCAAGTACGGGCTGAAGGCCCAAAAGCTCCTAGCCCAGGGCATCGCCCTGGGTATAATGGCAATCAGCAAGGCGCCCTGTAAGGGCAAAAGCTTTGTTATTGCTAGGTATTTGAAAGCTTTTGCCCTTACAGGGCGACAGTTTTGCGTCCATAAACACCCAGGGCGATGCCCTGGGCTAGGAGCTTCTGCCCTTTCAGGGCGTGTGGGGCTTACTTGCGAAACTTGAGTTAGTGAATATATTTCCGGCTAAATATTGATTAATGGATTTACTGAAAGACTTGAACGAAGCGCAGCAACAGGCTGTGAGTTATATAGATGGACCTTCGCTGGTAATAGCCGGCGCAGGTTCCGGAAAGACGCGTGTGCTTACTTATAAGATTGCCTATCTGCTGCAGCAGGGGATGAAGCCCTGGAGCATCATGGCACTCACCTTTACCAACAAGGCGGCCCGTGAGATGAAGGAGCGTATCGGAAAATTGGTGGGCAACGACCTGGCTCAGCATCTCTACATGGGCACCTTCCACAGCATCTTCTCCCGCATCCTGCGTGCCGAGGCGGAGCATATCGGATTCAACAGCAATTTTACCATCTATGATGAATCCGACTCCCGTTCGCTCATCAAGGCGATTGTGAAGGAGAAGGGGCTGGACGAGAAAACCTACAAGCCGGCTGCCGTGCACGCCAAGATTTCGAAGGCGAAGAACAACCTGATGAGTGCAGAGGCATACGATGCCGATGCCGACATCTTTATGCAGAACAAGCGCAGCAACATGGAGAAGATGGGCGAGGTTTATAAGGAGTATGTGCAGCGGTGCAAGCAGGCGAACGCCATGGATTTCGACGACCTGCTGGTGCTTACCTTCCAGCTCTTCAGAGACCATGAGGAGGTGAGACGAAAGTATGCCGAGAGGTTTGACTTTATCCTGGTGGATGAGTATCAGGATACCAACCATGTGCAGATGTCGATCGTGATGCAGCTGTGCAGGGAGAAGTTGCGCGTGTGTGCCGTGGGCGATGACTCGCAGAGTATCTACAGTTTCCGTGGCGCCAACATCGACAATATCCTCAACTTCCAGCGCCAGTTGCCGGGCACCCGCCTCTTCAAGCTGGAGCAGAACTACCGCAGTACGCAGACCATCGTGGAGGCGGCCAACAGTCTGATTCGCCACAACCGCAACCAGATTCCCAAGGAGGTGTTCAGCCGGAATGCCGAGGGCGAGAAGATACAGTATAAGCCAGCCTACAGCGACAAGGAGGAGGCGCTGATTGTGGCGAAGGACATCAAGCGCATCAAGCGACAGGACGATTGCGGCTATGATGATTTCGCCATTCTCTACCGCACCAATGCCCAGAGCCGAAGCTTCGAGGAGGAGTTCAGAAAGCAGGGCATTCCTTACCGCATCTACGGCGGACTGAGCTTCTACCAGCGCAAGGAAATCAAGGATATCATCGCTTATTTCCGACTGGTGGCGAACCCGGACGATGAGGAGGCTATCAAGCGAATCATCAATTATCCGGCGCGCGGCATCGGTGCTACCACGGTGGCAAAGGTGGCTGCCTGCGCCCACGAGAACCAGGTGAGCATCTGGGAGGTGATTGGCGAGGCGGCGCATTACGGGCTGAACGTGAACAAGGGTACCTTGACAAAGCTGGAGAATTTCCGACTGCTGATCAGTTCGTTCATCGACCGTTCGCATACGCTTGATGTGTATGCCCTGGGCGATGCCATCATCAAGGAGGCGAGAATCAGCGAGGATATCATGCAGGGCAAGGATGCCGACGACCTGGCAAGACAGGAGAACCTGGAGGAGTTCCTGAGCGGTATGCAGACCTTCGTGGCTGAGCGCCAGGAGGAGGGCAGGATGGATGAGACTTTCCTTTCGGATTTCCTGCAGGATGTGGCGTTGCTGACGGATGCCGACAGTGACGGCGAGAAGGATGAGCCGAGGGTTTCGCTGATGACGGTTCATGCGGCGAAGGGTCTGGAGTTTGCTACGGTTTTCGTGGTGGGTTTGGAGGAGAACATTTTCCCGAGTCCGATTGCGGCTACCACTGTGAGGGAGCTGGAGGAGGAGCGCCGCCTGCTGTATGTGGCGATAACCCGTGCCGAGAAGCATTGCATCCTGACGAATGCGCAAAACCGGTTCAGATATGGCAAAATGGAGTTTGACAATCCGAGCCGCTTCATAGAAGAGATTGATCCTGAGTTGATTGAGGGTGAGGAAATGAATTCGAGATCATCATTTGGTGGCTATGGAAGAAGAAGTTCCTATGGTTCAGATAGAAGTTCCGGCAGAGATTCTTATGGTTCAGATGGCGGTTATGGCGGAAGAATGCCGTGGGATTCTAAGTCTGTATCATCGCAGTTTAAGGCAGATCCGAAGCCATCCTATACATCGCCGAAGCCAAAGCCAACTGCATCATTCTCTTCATCATTAAAGCCTGCATCTGCTGCATCATCATCTTCACCAAAACCAGCATCATCCTCTTCTTCTTCTCTTCGAGAAGGATGCAAGATAGAGCATCAGCGTTTCGGCATTGGTGAAGTATTGAAGCTTGAAGGCTCTGGCGAGAATGCCAAGGCAACAGTGGCATTCACCCATGCCGGCACCAAGCAGCTTCTGCTGAAGTTTGCAAAATATACGATTATCGAATAAATCTCTTGGATTTTTTCATAGATTTTCTTCATCGGATTACACGGAGGAATCGGAACATTCTTGCTCTGCGGATTACGCACGGAATTTAAACGGATTTGGCCTTACGGCCATTGGGCTGGCGCGTAATCATTGGCCCAATTGTTGTTATGGACCTCTGTACTCCAACTTTAGGGGGTATCGCCACGACCGTCAGGTCGAGTTTCCGTTTAAAATCCGTGAGTAATCCGAGGAAGGCGGTTAAGGCTCCGTTTATTCCGCGTAATCCGATGAATAATATTTTTTTAAGAACATGAAATTTAATTTAATAATATTTAGGAACAATGAAAACAAAACACTTGAAAATCAGGCTGTTCTCATCTATACTCGTGATGGGAAGCCTCTTGGTAACCGGTTGTTCTGATAGCGACTATGATTTCAACAACATAGACGCTACCATTGGAATCGGTGGAGATGGTTTGGAATTGCCAGCCAGCAATACCGATAACATCAAACTATCTGAAGTGCTCGACCTGGAGGAAAACGGCTCCGTGGTGGCTGATGCCTCTACCGGATTCGACTATGTATTCCGCCAGCAGGGAAATGATGTGGAGGCGGCTCATCCTTACATTAACAGCATCACGGTGGCACGCCGACAGTCAAGCTCCAGTAATATCACGCTTTCGTTCAACTCTTCGGCTCGAAATTCAAGAGCATCAAGAGCTGCAGTCATGCTCCATGGCGAGGGCGACGTGTTTGAATTCTCTTACGAGGGTAACAAGCCTCAGGAGGTGGAAGAACTGACTGCTGCCGAGGTGAGCAGCACCATCAACCTGAAGGTTTCCTTCCAGAACCTGGCTAGCATGGTAGAGAAATTCGACAAGATTACCCTTACCTTCCCATCCTACATGAAACTTGCCGTGGACGGAAAGATGGTTGAGGGCAATACTATCACATTAAATAATGTGTCTACTTCGGAAGATCTGGAGAAGAAGATTGACATCGTGGGACTCGATTTCACCAAGAAGGATGAACTGGGCGAACTGAAAATCGCAAAGACCAACCTTGGCGAGAAGATTCAGCTCACCGGTAAGGTTCACATGGCGGTGGAAACCAGCAACTACTCTTTTTCATCCGGTATCTCATCCGTTTCCATGAAGAACAATCTCTCGATGAGCGATATCAAGATTACCGGCGCTACGGGTAATTTTAACCCAACCATCAACCTGAATACCCTGGGCAATGTTCACATCTCGGGCATTCCAGACTTCCTGAAGGATGGCAACGTGGTGGTGGATCTCTATAATCCGCAAATCTATCTCACACTCAACAGCAACCTCGGTATCGAGGGCTTTGCGGGCGGTACGCTCAAGAGTCTGAAGGATGGCAGGGAAATCGCCAGCGTTGAGGTGCCTGAGTTTGCTGTTAAGGCGAATGGCACTACCCAGGTGGTAATCTGCCGAAATGCTGCGGCAACGGAAGCTGGCAGCGACGTGGAGAAAGTGGAGGTTCCAAATCTTTCAAATCTCGTGAAGACCATGCCTGATGAGATTACCTTCCAGGCAAACGCCAGAGCCAACAATCAGAAGGCGGGTACCTTTAAGTTGGGCTATCATGACTACGAGGTGGCTCCATCTTATAGCATCGATTCGCCTATCGCCTTTGCCGAGGATGCCTGCATCGAATATTCCGATGATTTGGACGGATGGAACGACGATATCAAGGATTTGAACATGGCGGATGGCGCCTATGTCCAGTTGTCTGCCCAGGTAACCAGTTGTGTGCCAGCTTATCTCAACGTGAAGGCAACCCCTGTAGATGTGTACGGAAGAGAGATCAGCAAGGACGAACTGGAAGTGGAGATTACGGGCGAAATCAAGGCTTCTGCCGATGGCACGACCCCAGCTACATCGCCTCTGAGCGTGAAGATTCTGCAGAAGAAAGCAGATGCCTTCAAGAAGCTCGACGGCTTGAAGGTGGTGGTTTCGGGCAAGGCCAAGGGCGAGGGCGGAATTGCCGTTACGGGCGTGGTGCTCAATGCCGAGAAGCATACCTTGAAGTTGAACGACATCAAGATTAAACTGGTAGGAAAGGTGATTGGTGATTTTAATTAAATCGAGAAATCTCTTTCGAAGATGATTTTAATTGAATAACAGTTAAGTAGATGATTATGAAGATTTTATCAAAGAAATATATCCTCTCGGCATCCCTGCTGATGCTGGGTTGCGCAGCGATGGCGCAGAACTTGAACTCTGCCTATTTCACTGAGGGCTATCACTATCGCCACAACCTGAATCCAGCCTTTGGCGATTCATGCAGTTTCATCTCTATCCCGGCTTTGGGAAACATCAGCGTGAATACCCGTGGTAACTTCGGCTATCAGGACGTGGTGATGAAGAATCCGATGTTCGGACAGCCGGGACAGAAGCGAATGACCACCTTCATGAACCCTTACATCTCTACGGGCGATGCGCTGAAGGGTTTCAGCAAGGGCGACAATAAAATTGTGGGCGACGTGAACCTCACCATCCTTGCCGCTGGCTTCAAGGCGTTTGGCGGATACAACACCATCGAACTGAGCGAGAAGACCAGCTTCGGCATGGTGCTTCCTTACGAGCTCTTTGAGTTTGCCAAGAATACGGGCAACCAGAATTACAACATCGGCGACGTGAGTCTGCGTGCCCGTTCCTACGCTGAGCTGGCGCTGGGCCATTCCCATCAGATTAACGAAAAACTGAGAATGGGTGCCAAGTTGAAGTTCCTGCTGGGTGTGGGCGCTGCCGACGTGGATTTGAAGAATGTGCAGGCTAATCTGGCGGGCGCAGACCAGTGGACGCTTTCGGGTGAGGGAACTGCGCAGGTTTCCGTGAAGGGTTTTACTTACAAGAGCAAGGTTTCGGAGTATAACGACCCTAGCCACGTTTCGCCAGACGGCACACAGGGCAAGTATGAGCATGTGGACGATGTGGACGTGGATGGATTCGGACTGAACGGATTCGGCATGGCATTGGATCTGGGTGCTGAATATAAGATTAACGACGACTGGAGGGTGAGTGCTGCCGTGATGGACCTGGGTTTCATCAACTGGAACAACAACATGAAGGCGGTGAATGCCAAGAACCAGTTTGTTTTCAACGGTTTCCATGATACCACTGTGGGCAGCGGTTCGGGCGGAACCCTGGATGACAAGATGGACAGTTACGGCGACCAGCTTTCTGATTTCGCCAATCTGAAGGATATGGGCGATGCCGGAAGCCGTTCTACGGCATTGGCTGCCACCATCAACCTGGGTGCTGAATACACCCTGCCTATGTATAAGAAGCTGTCGTTTGGTGCCCTGAGCAGTACCCGTCTGAACGGTTCCTACACCTGGACCGAGGGTAGAGTGAGTGCCAACTGGAAGCCTCTGAGCTGGCTGGATGGCGGCGTGAACTTCGCCGTGAACAGTTTTTCTACCAGCATGGGTTGGGTGCTGAATATCCATCCTAGCGGCTATAATCTCTTCATCGGCATGGATCATCTTCTGGGCAAGACCAGCAAGGAGTTCATCCCTCTGAGTTCCAACGCCAGCATCGCCATCGGCATGAATGTGGCGTGGGGTGGAGTAAGCCAGAAGAAACTGGAGAAGGAATCGAAGAAAAAGGCTGTAGCCGAGTTGTAATACGAAAGCAGCTGCGACCGAGTTGTAATACGAAAGAAGCCTGTTTAGCAGATTCGCTAAACAGGCTTTCTTATAATGCTTCGTTATCTATAATGCTTCGTCATCCGGCCGCTGAATCAGCGCTGGCGTTTTCAGCTTGGGCAGATGGCGCTTCTTTCTGAGCCATGCAGCTTTGCGCTGCTCGTAATCTTCGCGGTGGCGTTCAAGGAAATTATCTGCCATGATTCTATCAAATAAAATCTATCAAATAAATTCATTCAAATGATGAACTTATTCCTTGAATCGGCTATAAATCACCTTGATCTGCACTGGGCCCGCTGCTACCTTGTTTCCACTCTTATCCAGGGTGTAATCCTTGTTGGCATCATTCGTAGCCTTGATGAGACGCGTAGAAGAGAGCGACATATCGTGGTTGATCTTGGTAACCACCGTAGAGTTGTTGATGGTGCTCGTCTTCAGCGTCACTGGCACCAGCATCACCTTGTTCCAGTTAGGATGCTTGTTCACCCAGTTGGCATTCTTCTTCTCGCCCTCCAGCTTGGCATTATGCATCTTCGTAACCAGGTTACTGATATTATAGAAGGTATAAGCGTTCTTCTTGCTTGTAGAGGCGCTGAAGGTTGCCGTATACGAAGAACGGTTGTCCGTGAGCTTGCTCTGCTCGAAGAAGGCATTCAGGCTATCAGCCTCTACCATCAGAATGGTGGAAGGAGCGCTGAACTGATACTTGCTGTCTTCTACATTATTCATTCTAGGGAATGAGATAGAGGCTGTGTTCAGCGTATCCTTCTCGTGACCCTTGATGATGTCTTCCACTGGCAGCGTTACCTCGGTGAAGATTCCGGCAGGCGACTTGATGAAGGTACACTCCTCGTTGCTGGCCAGCTTCTCCAATGTCTTGGTATCGTTGGTAATCTTGTTGAGCTGAAGTACCTCCTCGGTTCCGTCGAAGCGGTTGTAGGTGTAGCCCGTAACAGTGCTGTCGTTGCCATGAGAATCCTTCACGGTCTTCTGAATCTTCCAGTAGAGCTGCAGCTCGGTGTTCCAGATGTTGGCCACGTTTCCGATACCGCCGGTGTTCTTGATGTAGAATCCAGGGCATACGTTGTTGAGGAAGCGGTAGTTAGACTTGAAGTACTCCGGATGCTCCACGTAGGTGTTCATGATGTAGGTACCGTAGTTCTTGTAGGTCTTTCCGTCTCTTGCCTTGTAAGGCTTGTTGAGATAGATTCTGAACGCCTTGGTAGAGCCCTCGCTCAGGTTGTAGGTGGCGCTGGCAAGTTTGTTGTCCTCGCTAACCCATCCGCCCTTGAAGGCATCATAGTCGGAGTAATATTCCTCGTCTTCCGTCATCGGCTTGCTCATCTCGTATGCCGTCACCTTCATGGGTGCCAGCGAGTCGCCGTAGATGGTTTTGTAGGAAACCAGCAGGAAGCAGGAGTCTGCCTCGATTTTTCCATCGTGTGCATTGCGGATATACTCCAGTGTGTCGAGAGAGAACGATGACAACACGCCCAGCTGGGTCATATAGTCGCCGGTGACGTAGGTACCCGTCTCTGGGTCTTTCACCTTACCTATCATACCCGTATTGTTTCGGCTCAAAACCGGTCCTGAGACTACCGAGCGGGATGTTACGTTGAACACCTTCTGCTGGATAGAGAGGTTGTCCACCTCGTTGGTGACGGACGAACCGATGTTGTCAGTCGTGTCATCGCAGGCGGTGATAGCCATGGCTGCGATGAATAACGCTGTAAATAGTCTTAAAATCTTCATTATCCTTGAAATGTGAATCTATAGTTTCGAGGTATTATTCCTCATCCGGGAACACCTCGTTGATGAATGTCTTGTAGGCATCAGCAAAGTCATCACCTGGATAGTTGAGTACAGGCTTGTTCTTTTCCCCGGCATATTCGAGGAGTTTGACGCCTGCACCGTCTTCACCCTGGATGACACCGTCGCTATAGTCGATGGCCATTTTGCCCAGCTCCGTGAAGTCGAAATTCTCCTTGTAGTCGGCGAGCAGTTCTGCCTTGGCATCGCGATAGTCCACGCACTGCTTGAAGTTGGTTCCCAGTTCGGCCTTCAGCTCGTTGGTATAGAGCGAGAGGATTACCTTCGAGTTTGCGAATGAAGGCTCTTCAGCGTATGCGGTCTTGATATAGAAAGGCACCACGGCGCTCACCCATCCCTGGCATACGATGACGTCTGGCTGCCAGCGAAGCTTCTTCACTGTTTCCAAAACGCCACGTGCGAAGAAGATAGCTCTCTCGCCGTTGTCTGCATATTCCACTCCCTGTTCATCGGCTGCCATCTGTCGGCGGTTGAAGTAATCTTCGTTGTCGATGAAATAAATCTGCTGTCGTGTTGTTGGTATAGATGCAACCTTGATGATCAGCGGGTGGTCTGTATCATCGATGATAAGGTTCATACCAGACAGGCGAATAACCTCGTGCAGCTGGCCGCGACGCTCGTTGATGGTGCCCCATTTAGGCATAAAGGTGCGAATCTCAAAACCTGCTTCCTGCATCTTCTGAGGTAATTCGCGTCCCATGATGGACATGTGGGTCTCGGCTACGTATGGGTCGATCTCCTGATTGATAAATAATACTTTCTTTGCCATAAAATTTAAATTTTATTCTTACGAATTAGGTGCAAAGGTACAAAAAAATATCCGAAAAGTGGCATTTTTGCTCTGAAATTCAATAATTTCGGCAATAATTCGCATATTTTTAGGTTTTTTCTTTCTTATTTGAGAAAAAAGTTGTTATTTTGCACCCCGTAACAGATTAAGAAGATGAAAGTATTCAATAAGATTGTTGACCTCCAGAGCGAACTTGACCAGTGTCGCAAGGAGGGAAAGGAGATTGGCCTTGTGCCTACAATGGGTGCGCTTCACGAGGGTCACGCCTCGTTGGTAAAGCGAAGTGTGAAAGAAAATGGTGCTACGGTGGTTTCGGTGTTCCTGAATCCTACACAGTTTAACGACAAGGGTGACCTGGACCGCTATCCTCGTACCCTGGATGCCGACTGCAAGCTGGTGGAGGCGTGTGGTGCCGACTATGTGTTTGCGCCTTCGGTGGAGGAGGTGTATCCTACTCCTGACACCCGTCATTTTGAGTTTCCACCGGTGAGCACGGTGATGGAGGGTGCCAAGCGCCCGGGTCACTTCAACGGTGTGTGCCAGGTGGTGAGCCGCCTGTTTGACATCGTGAACCCAACCCGTGCCTATTTCGGCGAGAAGGACTGGCAGCAGATTGCCGTGATCAAGCAGCTGGTGAAGTTCATGGGCAGCAGCGTGAAGATTGTGGAGTGTCCTATCATCCGTGATGAGGACGGCTTGGCAAAGAGTAGCCGCAACACCCTGCTGGCTGCCGACGAGCGTGCCATCGCTCCTGCTATCTTCAAGGCTTTGAAGGCGAGCGTGGAGTATGCCAAGGATCACAGTGTGAAGGAGACTCACGACAAGGTGGTGAACGAAATCAACGCCGTGGACGGACTGGAGGTGGAGTATTTCCAGATTGTGGATGGCGACAGCCTGCAGGATGTGGCTTCATGGGATGAGAGTGATTATGTGGTAGGTTGCATCACCGTTTACTGCGGCAAGACTCCTATCCGCCTGATTGACCATATCAAGTATAAGGGATAAAAAATAGTATTATAAAATAGTATTATATAGTATTATGCAGATTGAAGTATTGAAGAGTAAGCTCCATTGTGTGACTGTGACTGAGGCGAATCTGAACTACATGGGCAGCATCACGATAGATGAGGACTTGATGGACGCAGCTAATCTGATAGCAGGCGAGAAGGTGCAGATTGTGGATAACAACAATGGTGAGCGCCTGGAGACCTATATCATCAAGGGTGAGCGTGGCAGCGGCTGCATCTGTCTGAACGGTGCTGCGGCACGCAAGGTTCAGGTGGGTGACACGGTGATTATCATCGCCTATGCCCTGATGGACTTTGAGGAGGCAAAGACCTTCAAGCCTACCGTGGTTTTCCCTAAAGAGGGAAACAAGGTATAGGATTCTATTCAATGGAAAATGATAGAAGGTGTGGCAGAAGTGAATATCTCGCTTCTGGCACACCTTCTTTTATGTCACGCAGATTTTTTATGTTTTAGTCGCCGCAGATTTCGCAGGATGCACGCTTCTTCACCTTGATGGTGCGGAAGTTCATCGTCTTGGCATCGAAGGTGAGCAGTCGGTCGGTGAGCAGTTCGCCTACACCGAGGAAGTACTTCAATGCCTCGGCTGCCTGGATGGTTCCGAGCATACCGGCGATGGCTCCCAGAACGCCTGCCTGGCTACTGGTAGGAACAGTGCCTGCTGGAGGTGGTTCCTTGAAGAAGCAACGGTAACATGCCGTGCCTGGCAGGTGGGTAAAGGTCTGGCCCTGGAATCTCAGGATGCCGCCATGCGAGAATGCCTTGCCCAAGCGCACACAGGCATCATTGATGAGGAACTTCGCAGGGAAGTTGTCTGTGGCATCGATGATGAAATCCCATGGCTTGATGATTTCCTCGGCATTGTCTGAGGCGAGGAAAGTATGATATGTTGTCACCTCCACATCAGGATTGATGGCAATCATCTTCTCCTTGGCACTTTCCACCTTAGGAGTGTTCAAGTCCTTGGTCTGGTGGATGACCTGGCGTTGCAGGTTACTGAGGTCAACCACATCGGCGTCCACGATACCGATATGTCCCACGCCAGCCGCAGCGAGGTAGAGGGCTACTGGGGAACCCAAGCCTCCGGCACCAATGATGAGCACCTTGGCATTGAGGAGCTTTTCCTGTCCCTCGAGTCCTACATCCTGAAGGAGGATGTGGCGGCTGTATCTTTCTATCTGTTCTTCTGTTAAATCTATCATTTTATTGTACTTTATGTCTTTTTTCTTTGGTAAAAAAATACTTTGTATAGCAGTTTATGCTCATACAGCAGTATAGAAAAAGGTCGCAAACTATCGTAGCTTGCGACCTTTGATATTCTTTATAAATTCCCGAATCATAAATTCCCGAATCAGGAAGTATAATTCTCAAATTACTCGATAACCACGAGCGCATCCTCTTCGAGCACAGCCTGACCAGGCTTTACGCAGATAGCAGTAACCTTGCCATCCTTCTCAGCCTCGATGTTGTTCTGCATCTTCATAGCCTCGAGAACGACAACAGTGTCACCTGCCTTCACCTCCTGACCAACTGCCACCTCGATGCTGGTAATAGTACCAGGGAGAGGAGCCTTCACAGCGTTGGCTGTGTTTACGTTGGCAGCTGGAGTAGCCTCAGCATCATCAGATGCAGCAGCTGGCTGACCGAGCACTACCTTCTTCTTCTCTGGCTCAGCCTCCTGTTCCATCTCAACCTTGTAAGCTTCGCCATTCACGTTCACGCTTGCGATGTTACCCTCAACACCGTCAATCTGAACCTTATACTCTTTTCCGTCAATTGTATATTTAAACTCTTTCATTTCTATATCTTTATGGTTTAGCTGTTAAACTCAAGAACTTGGCGTTCCACATCGTCTGACGTGGCTTGATAGTGATGATGCCAGGCTCCTTGTCGTGTACGTTATTGCCCTGGTACTCATAGAGTGCCATGGCAATCGCAGCATAAATATTCTTATCCATTTATTCTAATGTTTAATTATATCATTACATTGGCATACAGCCATGCTTCTTAGCTGGCAAGTTCTGACGCTTGGTTGCGAGCTGAGCCAAACCACGGCAGATGCGGAAACGGGTGTTACGTGGCTCGATGACATCATCGATGTAACCATACTGAGCTGCCTGATATGGATTAGCAAACTTGTCAGTATACTCCTGCTCCTTCTCGGCCAGGAATGCCTTCACATCCTCGCCAGCCTCCTTCTTAGCCTTAGCTTCCTTACCACAGAGAACGGCAACGGCACCGCTGGCACCCATTACGGCAATCTCTGAAGATGGCCAAGCGAAGTTCAAGTCGGCACGCAACTGCTTGCAACCCATCACGATGTGGCTACCACCATAGCTCTTACGCAATGTGATAGTAATCTTTGGCACGGTAGCCTCGCCGTAAGCGTAGAGCAACTGTGCACCGTGGAGGATGACAGCGTTGTACTCCTGACCTGTACCTGGCAAGAATCCTGGTACGTCAACCAGAGATACGATAGGAATATTGAAGGCATCGCAGAAACGGACGAAGCGGGCTGCCTTGCGGCTAGCGTTTACATCGAGTACACCTGCGTAAGCTGCTGGCTGGTTGGCTACGATACCAACGCTCTGACCATTGAAGCGGGCGAAACCAGTGATGATGTTCTTGGCGAACTTAGGCTGAACCTCGAAGAACTCACCGTTATCGGTTACGGCGCCGATTACCTTATACATATCGTATGCCTGGTTAGGATCCTCAGGGATAATCTCGTTCAGAGAGTCGTCCATACGGTCGATAGGGTCTGTGCACTCTACGCGTGGAGCCTCTTCTGTATTGTTGCTAGGGATGAAAGAGAGCAGGCTCTTGATCATCTCGATAGCCTCTTCCTCTGTCTTTGCTGCGAAGTGGGTTACACCACTCTTGGTTGCGTGAACAGATGCACCACCAAGGTGCTCTGCATCGATATCCTCACCAGTTACGGTCTTAACCACCTTAGGACCAGTCAGGAACATGTAAGAAGTCTGCTCCTTCATGATGATGAAGTCGGTCAAACCTGGAGAGTACACTGCACCACCGGCGCAAGGACCCATGATTGCAGAAATCTGTGGGATAACACCAGAAGCGAGGATGTTGCGCTCGAAGATCTCACCATAGCCGGCAAGAGCGCAGATACCTTCCTGAATACGAGCACCACCTGAGTCGTTCATGCAGATTACAGGTGCACCCATGGTCATAGCCATATCCATCACCTTGCAGATCTTCTGTGCCATTGTCTCAGAGAGTGAACCACCGTTTACGGTGAAGTCCTGAGCATATACGTAAACCAGGCGGCCTGCTATAGTAGCGCTACCAGCTACCACACCATCACCGAGGTACTGCTTCTTCTCCATGCCGAAGTTAGTGCAACGGTGCAACTTGAACATGTCATACTCCTCGAAGCTACCAGCGTCAACCAACATTTCGATACGCTCACGAGCGGTATATTTGCCACGTGCATGCTGCTTCTCGATGGCCTTCTCGCCACCGCCAAGACGAGCCTGTTCGCGCTTAGCGATCAGCTCCTTAATCTTTTCTACTTGTTTGCTCATAATTGATTATTATGTATTATTTTCTTATTCTTTTAGAATGATTTCCTGAATAAATGGGATGATGGAGTGAACCAACATCGCATAATTCGGGCGCAAAGATACGAAAAAAACCGCAGATAGCGAACTATCTACGGTTAAATATTTAGAATAATGTGAAAAATCACTATTTTCGGGTTCTAAATCTCCCGGCTTTCAGCTATGCGCTCTCAGTTTTTGGCTAGGCACTCTCAGTTTCTGACTCCTTACTTATCAGAATTCTATCAGTACTCGTGCATTGAGCTGTCGGCCCGTTAAGTAATTAGGCACGGCATACTGCTGATTGGTTACATCCGTTACCCAGTAGTAGCTGTTCACATTGTCGATGCCGAAGAGGTTGAGGCAATCCACACCGAGCATCACGCTCTTGAGGAACGTCTTCTTCTCGTGGTGCTTGTTGTCGAGCAGATGATAGCTCATTCCGATATCGGCACGGCGATAGGCGGAAGCACGGAAACTGTTGGTTTCCAATTCTCTATGTGGAGCTGCAAAAGGCAAACCGTCGGCGAAGGCGAGCTTCAGCGACATCTGCCATTTCTTGCTTCCTGGGAAATAGTCGGTGAAATAGAGATTCACCGCATATCGCTGGTCGGTAGGCAATGGGATGCTCTTGCCATTGAGCTTCATCTTCGTATCCATCAGCGAGAGACTGATCCAGGAATCTGTGCCCGGTACAAACTCGCCATAGAGCTTGAAGTCCAAGCCTGCCGCATGGCCGCTACACTCGTTCTGACCATAGTAAACCACCTTCACATTGCTCACGGAGTAAGGCACCAGGTTGTTCAAAGCCTTGTAATATGCCTCAGCCGAGAACTTATATCGCTGGTTGTTCAGCGAGAAGCGATGGTCGTAGCCGGCAATGAAGTGGATGCTTCGCTGACTCTTGATCTTCTGGTTGAGCGTTGCCACGGTGATGCCGTTGACGGTGGATGTATCTCTAAGTTCCTTGAAGAATGGAGCCTGATAGTAGAGGCCTGCCGCGAAGCGGAGCGTGGTGTTCTCGTGGTAAGCCGGAATGATGGCGAGGGAGACACGAGGACTGAAGATGGTTTCCTGATTGAAGTTCCAGTGGCTCATGCGCACACCATAGTTCAGGGTGTAGTGGGTCTGACCATGTCCCGTGCTGTCGGCTGCGCCACTCGCAAAGCGGTAGGTGTCTTGAATGTAGGTCTCTATACGGTTGGCATTCAGCTCGTTTCTGGCCTTCATCGAATAAACCATGTAGAGGTCCTTGCCGTTGTGCGGAATGCTGTATCCAGCAGAATCTCTCATCTCGTATTCGATGGAGTTCTCTTCGATATGTTCTCGCTTGAAGGTGAATGCTGCCTCCACATCATGCTTCTTTGCCTTGTGCTTCAGCATCAGCTTGCCGCTCATCACTCGGGCTGAGAGATAGTTGCGGGCATGTTCAAAATAGGTTCCTACACCCAGGTTCTCCGAAGTTTCGGTCTGGTCGAGCCAATACTGTCCCTGAATATCATATTTCTCCTGTTCCTTGGTATAGAAGGCACTACCCAGCAGCGAGATGCTGGTGTTGTCGGTGATGTTGCGGGTGATGCCGAGGGTTCCGAAGTAGGTGAGGAAGCGGTCTTTTTCCTGTCCGTCGAAGAACACCTTGAAGCTCTTCACGTTCTCCATCGTTCCGAAAGTGGTCTCGCGGTCGGATGGCTCGAAGTTGTAATGATTATCCGAGATGTATCCGATGAAGTCCAGTTTCCAGCGCTTGTTGGGCTGATAGCTCAGATAAGTCTGGTAGTCGAGATAGTTTGGCTTATACTCGCCCTTGGTCTCCATGGTGCCCAGGAGATAGGAGGTGGTCTTGTATCTTACGCTGTTGAGCCATGACAGTTTCTGGGTTCCCAGCCCCATGTAGGCATCGGCTCCCAGCAGACTGGCTGCTGCGCTTCCTTCCACCACCGGTTTCTTGCCTTTCGCCTTCAGGGTCTTGTAGGTGATATCGAGTGCCGAACTCATCTTGTCGCCATATTTCGCCCCATAGCCTCCGGTGGAGAAGCCAATCTTATCAACCATGTAAGGGTTGATGACGGAGAGACCTTCCTGCTGACCGCTTCTGACGAGGAACGGGCGATAGACTTCCACATTATTTATATATACGGAATTTTCGTCGAAGGCACCGCCACGTACGTTGTATTGCGAAGAAAGTTCGCTATGGGTACTTACGCCTGCCTGTTGCTGGATGATACCCTCCACGGTGTTTCCGCTAGCCGAAGGAGCCATCTTGATATCCTTGATCTTGATTTCCTGGGTCTGGTCGGTCTGGATTTTCTCGCCTGTTACGTTCACCTCGCCGAGCATGGTGGCATCGGCATGGAGCACTATCTGCAGTGTCTGCTTGCCGCGCGGGCGTCGCAGAACTCTCGTTTTCGACTTGTATCCAATCATGGAGAATTTAACTGCCACGCTGTCTGCCGAGTGCAGCCTCATGCTGAACTCTCCCTTCAGGGAGGTGAAAGCCACCTTCCCCTGGCTCAATACCGAGACGGTAACGAGCTCCACAGGGTTGTTGTCATCGTCCATGACTCTACCTTGCAGCGTAAATTCCTGTGCCATCATCTTCAGGGTGGCAAGCAGGCATATTGTAAAAATGATGATTCTCTGTTTCATACCTTATTAAACGCAGAAACGGGCGATTTATTATAAATGCTGGCTAAAGTTCAATAAAAAACCCTTAAGGAAACAAATTGATTCCTTAAGGGCTCCTATTTGATTTTTAATGTGATATTACTTGTTCATAGCGAAGTACAAGCCGCCGTTCATCGCCATGCGAACCTGGTAGAGACCATATTCATCGGCAGAAACGTTCATCTTCTCGCCGTTAGGCAGGCAAGCCTGGATGCTGCCATCCTCGTTGAAACTGAAGAGCTCACGGATATCGCCATCCTTGCTGTATGACCAGCTCTTGTTCTTCTTGTCGAATACGAAGTATGATTTCTCACCCTCTGGGTCGGTAATCTCATAACCGTTCTTCAAGGTCTTGATGGCATAGAGTCTGCCGTCCTTGCCGGTTACGTTCTTGGTCTTGCCCACGTTGGCTACCACCTTGTCGCCTGTCCAGAACTCGATAGTATTGAGCACAAACAAGTCGGCTACCGAGCATACTGCGTAGGCCGGAGAGATAACCAGGAAGATCAATTCGTTGATGAACTTGTTGTCAGTTGCACCCTTGTTCCAGTCGAGCACTTTGTTGGTCAAACCGAAAGAACCGATGCAGGAACTCAAAGTCATGGCGCCTAATGAGACTGCGATGACTGCATTAACCATAATTTTTTTCATTTTCTAATTGTTTAGAGGTTATAAAAAATAGGCTTGCATGCCAAATAATACTAGCATACAAGCCCATGTACTATTTTATTCTGGATGTATAGCCGCTTGAACAGTGTTTGTTCCTGGCTTATTTAGCTGATTCGAATTCGCGCAGGAAGCGGGTGTCGTTCTCTGAGAAGAGACGAAGGTCGCTCACGCGATACTTCAGGTTGGTGATACGCTCTACGCCCATACCGAAGGCATAGCCTGTATAGACATTGCTGTCGATGCCGCAAGCCTCCAGATCGTGAGGGTCAACCATGCCGCAGCCCAAGATTTCAACCCATCCTGTGTGTTTGCAGAAGTTACATCCCTTACCGCCACAGATGTTGCAGGAGATATCCATCTCGGCACTAGGCTCTGTGAATGGGAAGTAGCTAGGACGCAGGCGGATCTTGGTGTCAGCACCAAACATCTCGCGGGCGAAGGTAAGGAGCACCTGCTTCAGGTCGGTGAAGCTTACGTTCTTATCTACATAGAGACCCTCCACCTGGTGGAAGAAGCAGTGGGCACGGGCGCTGATGGCCTCGTTGCGGTATACTCGTCCTGGGCAGAGCACACGGATAGGTGGCTCGTGGGTTTCCATATAGTGAGCCTCGTCGCCAGAAGTATGGCTGCGGAGAATTACATTCTTGGTAACATCGTCGGAGTTGGTCTTCTCGATGAAGAATGTATCCTGCATGTCGCGGGCTGGATGATCGGCAGCGAAGTTAAGCATGGTAAACACGTGCTTGTCGTCATCTACCTCTGGACCCTGATAGAGGGTGAATCCCATGCGGCCGAAGATGTCGATGATCTGATTCTTCACCACGGTCAATGGGTGGCGTGTACCCAGAGCCACTGGGTAAGCAGTACGGGTCAGGTCGATATCATCGCTAGATGACTCGGCTTCTTCCATCTGCTCCTTCAATCCGTTGATCTTGGCAAGTGCAGCCTGCTTCAATTCGTTGATTTTGATACCAACCTCTTTTTTCTGGTCGCCTGGCACATTGCGGAAGTCGACCATGAGGGCGTTGATCTCACCCTTCTTGCTGAGATACTTGATGCGAAGCTGCTCTACCTCCTCAGCGTTCTGGGCTGTGAGGGCATCCACTTCCTTCAAGAGTTCTTCAATTTTCTCTAATAACATATCTTATTAAATTGTCTGTTTACAAATTTGTTGAATTGTCTGTTTGCAAATGAAAAAGCGGGTGATTTGCGTGCCTTTGGGCTTGCAAAACTCACTTATTTGCTTATTTTGAGTGCAAAGATAACATTTTTTGCTTAAAATATGAAATATCTCAAAAGAAAGTTGTACTTTTGCATGGAAAATTTGAGAAATTTTATAAGTTTATGAAGAAACTATCTTTGATAACAGTCATGATGGCGGTGTTTACCATCGTTTGCTTCACCTCTGTGGGATGCACAGACAAGAAGCCTGCACCTGCCATCGATTCGACTGCGGCTGATACAACCGTGGCCGACACACAAGCTATGGACTCAACGGAGAAGATCATCGAGGAGACTCCGATGCCGAAGGCAGCCGATGAGTTGTTTGATGATTTCGTGTTCAATTTTGCGGCAAACCGCAAGTTGCAGATGAGTCGTATCAATTTCCCTCTTCCTGTTTATCACAACGACAAGCTGAAGAAGCAGATTGAGAAGAAACATTGGAGGATGGAGCATTTCTTTATGCGCCAGGACTACTACACGCTCATCTTCGACAACCGCAAGCAGATGAATCTGGTGAAGGATACCACCATCGACCATGTGATTGTAGAGAAGGTGTTCTATCGCAAGAAAGTGGTGCAGCAGTTCCTCTTCAATCGCATCAACGGTCTCTGGATGATGACCAGCATCAACTACAAGCCGATGTATCAGAATATGAATTCCAGCTTCCTGAAGTTCTATGGTGCCTTTGCCACAGATACGGCTTTCCAGGCACGCCATCTGCATAATCCAGTGAAGTTCACCGGTCCTGATCCAGATGATGACTTCAGTACGATGACCGGAGACATCGAGCCTGAGACCTGGCCTGCCTTCGCTCCGCAGTTGCCTCATGGCATGATTTACAACATCATCTATGGTCAGAAATACACCGAGAGCAGCCAGAAAATCTTCGTGATTCGAGGCATTGCCAATGGGCTGGAGACTCAGCTCACCTTCAAGAGAATAGGTGGCAAGTGGCTGCTGATGAAGCTGGAGATGTAGTTCTTTTAAAGTTGATAGTTAAAAGTTAATAGTTGATAGATTAAAGTTGATAGTTAACAGTTAATAGTTTAACCAGATATGAAGGATATTCGTGACTATAGCCTTTTGGCTCACAATACGTTTGGAATTGATGCCAAGTGCAAGCGATTCCTTGAATACTCATCGGTAGAAGAGGCACAGCAGATTGTGGCTGGGCTTACTGATGCTGATAAGCCGCTGCTCATCTTGGGTGGCGGCAGTAATCTCTTGCTTACAGGCGATTACGAGGGCACGGTGCTCCATTCTTCCATCATGGGTATCGAGGTGCTTGGTAATGGCGAGTTGGCTGCTGCAGAGCATGATGATGCCTTGCTGAATCCGGAGTTCGTGTTCCTGCGTTGCGGCAGTGGCGAGGTGTTCGATGATGTGGTGGCTTATGCCGTGGAGCATGGCTATCATGGTGCCGAGAACCTGAGCATCATCCCGGGCGAAGTGGGAGCGAGTGCCGTGCAGAACATCGGAGCCTATGGCGTGGAAGCGAAGGATATTATATATAAGGTGGAAGCCGTGGAGATTGCTACGGGCAGGGTAGTGGTGTTCGATAACCAGGATTGCCATTACTGCTATCGCCAGAGCAAGTTCAAGCACGAGTGGAAGGATAAGTATCTGGTTACCCATGTCGTCTATCGACTTTCCCGGAGCTTTGTGCCTGATCTGGATTACGGCAATATCCGTGCATCCCTGGCTGCCAAGCATATCGAGAATCCTACAGCCCAGCAGCTTCGTGACGTCATCATCGAGATTCGTAACGCCAAGTTGCCAGACCCTAAGGTGCAGGGCAATGCGGGCAGCTTCTTCATGAATCCTATCGTGGAGAAGGTAAAGTATGAGGAGCTGGCTGCGCAATATCCGGGCATGCCTCATTATACCATTGATGAGGAACACGAGAAGATTCCTGCAGGCTGGATGATCGACCAGTGTGGCTGGAAGGGAAAGAGCCTGGGCCGTGCCGGAGTGCACGATAAGCAGGCGCTGGTACTGGTGAATCGTGGTGGTGCCACGGGCGAGGAAATCGTGAACCTCTGCGAAACTATCCGCAAGGATGTGAAGCAGAAGTTTGGCATCGATATTCATCCGGAGGTAAATGTTAAGTGAAAAGTGAAGAACGAAGAGTGAAGAATTCGCGGTTTTTCAGATAAAGATTTGAATATTAATGAAGGTAACTTTATTGGGAACAGGAACATCGAGTGGTGTTCCTGTTTTAGGTTGTAATTGTGAGGTGTGTCGCAGCAAGGATCCGCGCGACAACCGCTTGCGCTGTGCAGCGTTGATAGAAACGGAGAATACCCGAATCCTGATAGATGCGGGACCTGATATCCGCCAGCAGCTCCTGCGTGTGCCTTTCCGCAAGATAGATGGTGTGCTGATTACTCATATCCATTATGATCACGTAGGAGGCATAGATGATTTGCGGGGCTTCTGCGTTTATGGTGATATCAATATCTATGGAGATAAGCTGGTAACGGATTCCTTGCCGCATACCATGCCCTACTGTTTTCCGAAGGAAGCCGAGAAACTCTATCCGGGCGCACCGAAACTGAAGCTACATACCATCAATCCGCATCATACCTATCAGATAGGCGACATCGAGTTCATGCCTATCCGGGTGATGCACGACAAGATGCCTATTCTGGGCTACCGTTTCGGAAAGTTTGCCTATATCACGGATATGAAGTCGATGGACGATGCTGAGTACGCCTATCTGGATGGGGTAGAGACTCTGGTGATCAATGCCCTTAGATTCGATAAGCCGCACCATAGCCATCAGTTGGTAGCTGATGCCATCAAGGTGGCTCGCAGGATAGGGGCTAGGCAAACCTATCTCACCCATGTTACCCATCAGATAGGCTTGCATAATGCAGCCAATGCCCGATTGCCCGAAGGGTTCCAATTTGCCTATGATGGATTGATTCTTTGATAAAAA
The DNA here is from genome assembly GCF_051861805.1 of Segatella copri. Classification (GTDB taxonomy): domain Bacteria; phylum Bacteroidota; class Bacteroidia; order Bacteroidales; family Bacteroidaceae; genus Prevotella; species Prevotella copri_M. The sequence continues at coordinate 2,104,042 of NZ_CP146520.1, forward strand.
TATAACATTGTGGCTTTTCTTATTCCTGTCTTTAGGATAAGAAAAGCCTTTGTTTTATGGCGAAAAATAAAAAAGCACTACATTTATAGTTAATAAGAATTAAAAGAGTGCACTTTTCTTAGAAAAAGCTTGCAGGGTTCGTATATTATTTCTATATTTGCATGTGTGTTTTTCATAGTATTAGATTTAAGGTTAACAAGGTAATGGGTCACGGCGGTGACCCTTTTTTTATTTCTACCCCTTTGTATGGGCATTTTTTTCCCTTCGGTAAATGCATTTTTCTCCCTTCAGTAAATAAAGTATGGGCATAAAAAATGCGGCCTTTCGAGCCGCACTTCTTATTATAGAGTTCCCTCATTTCCGCTTTGGGATATTTGGAATCTTATTTCTTACCTTTGAATTTCCGATAGAGCTTCCATGCCAGAAGCGCTCCATCGAAAGCTCCCGTTCCAACGGAAATCATGCTCGCTATTCTTCTGCCCCTGCTGGCTTCCTTCGAGAAAGCGTCAGGTTTGGTGAAGAGCGAGTTCCATAGGGTCTTGATCTTCTTGTCGTCAGCCTCAATGCTCTTGCGGAGCGCCTCCTTACGCAGTCTGATGTCGTTGAGGCTCCTGTACTCGATGCAGCTGTCGCCGTCATTCATGTACAGCTCGTTGTTCTCTTGCTCTTTAGTCATCATAATGCTCAGGTATTATTTTTGCATGAGGAGGCTGGCCAGGAATTTCACCAGCGGTTTCTCAATCCATTGATGTCGGAACAGGATGAAGAGAATCAATATCAATAAGTATGCTCCCGCCACGATGCAGAATGCAGGTGCCAAGCCCACATAGTCGGCCAGGGCGAATGCGGCAGCAAACGAAAGATATATCATTGATATGGCAAGCAGGGTGAGCAGCAGAAAGCAGATGGCAATAGCCGTAATCAACCTGACCACCTTATCCACGACATCGAGCTTCATGTACTCCGACTGAAGCCCGATGTAATGCTTGAGCACCTCAACGAGCTGCCCGATGGTTTCTACATTCTTGTCACTAGAAAACATCCTTATCGCCTGATAAAGTTAATTTCTTGCTGTTATACCTCAGGAGCAGCCTCCTTGATGTCGTCAACCAAGTCTTCCACTTCCTTGCGGCTCAACTTGATATCGTGCTTCTTGCAAAAATCATCCACTGCGCCTGCAATCTTGCTGCGTGTATCTGCGCCCTTCTCAGGAGCAAAAATCAAACCAAGTGCTGTACCTGCGAGTGCGCCACCGAGGAATGCACCAATGTAACCTAATGCCTTCATAATTCTTAAGTTTTAAATGTTATACAATTATATAGTTGTTGATAGCCGAAATGCGCCTCAATACCGCCGGGGCATCTGTTGAGCGTGTTTTGCTTATCAACTGCAAATATACTAATATTTCTCCAAAAAACAAGTTTTTAACTCTTAATTTTTCGTTAAAAGTGTTGTTTTACCTTGAGTTTAACAAACTTTATGCAGTAAACCTTTCTTTCTTAGCAAAATATTTTGTATTTTCGCAGAACAAAAGCGAACTATGCCTGTATAACTACCCAAAAAGTGCAGCGTAGCCGCCTATATATAATAAGGTGAAGTAATTAAAGTAACATTTAAACATCAATACATTTTTAAAAAACAATTATGAAGAAATTATCAGTTTTCAGCTTAGGTTTGTGTGCTGTATTGGCACTCGCTAGTTGTGGATCATCTAAGGAAAGTGCTTACAAGAAGGCATACGAGAAGGCTCAGCAGCAGGAGGCTCAGCAGGAGACTCCAGCTCCAGAACCAGTGGTTACTCCATTGGAGACTACTACTCCTGCAGAGAGCACAACAACAGAGGTTGACAATGCTACAGTACGTCAGGAGAACTTGGACCTCATCTCAGGTTCTGGTCTGCAGAACTACAGCGTTGTTGTAGGTTCTTTCTCTCTCAAGGCTAACGCAGAGGGTTTGGCCAGCACATTGAAGAGTGCCGGCTATGATTCTCAGATCGCATACAACAGCGAGCGCAACATGTATCGTGTCATCGCTGCTACATTCGTTGACAAGGCAGGTGCCGTTAAGAGCCGCAACAAGCTTCGCGCAGGCAAGTATCCTGATGCATGGTTGCTCTTGAAGAAGTAATTCTTTTGCGTTTCACCAAGATTCTGAAAATTTCGTTTGAATGCGAATTTTATCAATAGATTACGGTAAGAAACGTACCGGACTGGCAGTTACCGACCCATTGCAGATCATTGCCAATGGGTTGGCAACTGTTGCTACGTCTGAGCTCTTCGAGTTTTGCGAAGCCTATATCCAGAAGGAGCAGGTGGAGCGCATCGTCATCGGAAAGCCTACTCAGCCCAACGGGCAGCCCAGCGAGAACCTGGCGCGAGTGGAGAACTTCTACAATCGCTGGCGCAAGGCGCATCCCGAGGTGCCTATCGAGTATTACGATGAGCGATTCACCTCTGTTCTTGCCCATAGGGCGATGATAGACGGCGGCGTGAAGAAGAAGACGAGAAGAGAAAACAAGGGATTGGTAGATGAGATAAGCGCTACCATCATATTACAGGATTTTATGCAATCAAGAAGATGATTTTACCAATTTATATTTATGGTCAGCCTGTTTTGAGAAAAGTGGCTGAAGATATTACTCCAGATTACCCTGAACTCAAGGAGTTGATTAATAATATGTATGAAACCCTCGATTCCAGCAATGGCATCGGCCTGGCTGCGCCGCAGATTGGCTTGGCCATCCGCCTGGTGGTCATCGACCTGGACGTGCTCAGCGACGATCTTCCTGAGTACAAGGGATTCCGCCATGCGTTCATCAATCCGCATATCTTGGAGTATGATGAGGAGGCAGAGAAGGATTCTTCTGACGAGGGTTGTCTCTCCATCCCAGGCATCAACGAGAAGGTGGTTCGCCCTACACGCATCCACGTGAAGTATATGGACGAGCAGTTCCAGGAGCACGATGAATGGGTGTCTGGTTACCTGGCGCGCGTCATGCAGCATGAGTTCGACCACTTGGAGGGAACCATGTTCGTAGACCGTGTGTCTCCACTGCGTAAGAACATGATTGCCGGAAAGCTCAAGAACATCATCAAGGGCAAGTTCCGCTGCAGCTATCGTACTAAGATTCGTCGATGAAAAAGTTTATTTTCACTTTTGTGCTGATGCTGACCGCTTTGTCGGCATCGGCGCAATATAGAGTTGACCGGCTCGTCACTGCCGGCAGAAGTGCCTTGTATTACGAGGACTTCGTTCTTTCCATTAAGTATTTTAATCTAGCCATCGGTGCCAAGCCTTATCTCTATGAGCCTTGGTATTACCGCAGTGTTGCCAAGTTTAATCTCGATGATTACATGGGTGCTGAGAGCGATGCCTCTGAGGCGTTGAACCTCAATCCCTATATCAACGATATCTACGACTTGCGTGCCATCTGCCGTATCCGCCAGAACCGTTTCTCGGATGCCATCGCCGATTACGATGCTGCCATCCGTCTGGAACCGCGCAACCGCAACTACTGGTTCAACCGCGCACTCTGCCTCATGGAGGAGAAGCATTACGACCAGGCGCAGCTGCAGCTGGATACCATCATCACCAAATGGAAGGATTATTCCAACGCCTATTCCCTGAAGGCCGAGGTGTATCTGCATCAGAAGGATACTGTGCAGGCGGAGAAATGGCTCGACCAGAGCCTCAAGCTGAACCCTTTTGATGGAGATGCATGGACCACGCGTGCCTATATGGCACTTGCCCGAAAGGAGTGGAAGACGGCGGATGAGGCGCTCACCAAGTCGCTCCATTTCAAGCCGAACAACGTAAACAGTTACATCAACCGTGCTTTGGCTCGTATCAACATCAATAATCTACGAGGTGCGATGAGCGACTATGATGCTGCCATCGACCTTGATCCCAACAATTTTCTGGCCCACTACAACCGTGGCTTGATGCGTGTGCAGTTGGGCGATGACAACCGTGCCATCACCGATTTCGACTTCGTCATCAAGATGGAGCCGAAGAACTTCATGGCCATCTTCAACCGTGCCCTGCTGCACGACAAGACGGGTAACCTGAAGGCGGCTATCCGTGATTATTCTACGGTTATCGGGCAGTTTCCAAACTTCTGGACGGGTCTTTCCTATCGTGCCCGCTGCTATCGCCGCCTGGGTATGACGGCAAAGGCTGAGATGGATGAGTTCCGCATCTTCAAGGCGCAGATGAACAAGCACATCGGCATTCAGCCTCGCTGGAGTGCGAAGACCAAGAAGGAGATGCGCAAGCGTTCGGAGATAGACCCTGATAAGTTTGCTTCGCTCGTGGTGGATGATGAGCCGAAGTATGAGCACAATTACAAGAGTGAGTATCGTGGCAGGGTGCAGAACCGCCAGGTGGAAACCAGCTATCTGCCTATGTTCCAGCTCTCTTATTTCCCTAATACCCAGAATGTGAGTGGGGTACAGGCGTTCGATAAGGCAGTGGAGGATTTGAACCAGCAGCTTAGTACTCTTGCTTCAGGCCCTTCTGCATCAGGTTCCAAGGCTGCTGCTGCTAAGGGCAAGACTTCTGATAAGGTGTATATCGTATGCTCTAAGGAGCAGTTGGATGAGAATGGTTCCATGAAGATATTCTCTCTGATAGATAAGCTCTCGGCAGAGCTGAGTGTGGCAAAGGATATCGAGCAGAAGAAGCTGATTCTCATGCGTCGTGCCATCGCCCACAGTGTGCTTCGCGATTTCGAGGCAGCCATCAGCGATTTCACCTATTATATATCTCTGGATGATAAGAATGCGCTGGCTTACTGGCAGCGTGCCGTGTGCCAGGCAGAGATGGACGAGTTCAACAAGGCAGAGGGCAAGGGAGTGGTGAATATCCATTCTGCCGAGGCTGATTTTAGCGATGCCATCCGCCTGAACAGCAGCAATGCCTACATCTATTATAACAGAGGTAATCTGCATGCCGGCAGAAACGAGCTTTCCAAGGCGATAGATGATTATACCATCGCGCTGAAGATAGATAACCGTTTGGCTGAGGCTTATTATAATAGAGGTATCGCCCGTGCCAAGAGCGGCAACAGGCAGGCTGGCATCCAGGATCTCTCTAAGGCTGGAGAGCTGGGATTATATGATGCTTATTCTGTGATCAAGCGATTGAATAAGGCGAAATAATAATAAAAAAATCCCGCAGATTGATAGTCTGCGGGATTTTTTTTTATATTCTCGTCACCTGCTTTACGCCCTTTACGGCACTCAGTTTCTTGATCAGTGCATCCGTCTTGCCGGCATCATCAATCATCACGGTTACATTGCCCGAGAACAGGCCGTCCTTGGATGAAATGTTGATGCCTCTCATCACGAGCTTATCCTCTTTCGAGATGATGTTCGTGATGTTGCTCACGATGCCGATATCATCATTTCCGATGATTCTCAGGGTGATGGCATACTTCGATGTACCCTTGCCGCTCCATTTCGCCTTCACGATGCGATAACCGAAACGGCGGCGCAGTTCCTTGGCGTTAGGACAGTCGATGCGGTGAATCTTGATACCCTTGCTGATGGTCACGAATCCGAAGATAGGGTCGCCATAGATAGGGTGGCAGCAGTGGGAGAGCTCGAAGTCGATGCCCTTCAGATGCTCGTCAATCACCAGCACGTCGTCGCTCTGCTTCAGGAGTTCCTCGGTAGGATTCTCGAACTCAAAGTTCTCGGCACTCTCGGCAGGCTTGTTGGCGTTGCTCAGGTTGAGGTCGTGGTCGCGTTCTTCGATGTATTTCTCCACCACGGTGTTCACGTCGAGTTTCTCTTCTGCCACATCCTTGTAGAAATCAGAGTTCTCCTTGTATCCCATCTTCTTGATGATGCGCGCCATGGTGCTCTCGTCAATCTCTATCTTGCGGTTCTTGAATCGGCGTTCCAGCAGTTCCTTGGCATAGAGTCCGTCCTTCTTCTGCGTTTCCTTCAGGGCGAGGCGAATCTTAGCCTTTGCCTTCGAGGTCTGCACGATGTTGAGCCATTCTCTTCTAGGCTTCTGGTTGCTCTGGGTGAGGATTTCCACCTGGTCGCCCGAGTGCAGTTCCTGTCGGAAGGTCACCGCCTTGCCGTTGATCTTTCCGCCCACGCAGGTGTTGCCGATGCGCGAGTGGATGTAGTAGGCAAAGTCGAGCACCGTGGCGCCCTTAGGGAAGTTCAGCAGGTCGCCTTTAGGGGTGAACACGTATACCTCGTCTTCCTTCAGGTCGGTGGTAAACTGGTCCATCAGCTGCAGGTCGTCGTTGCTTTCCAGGGCAGCACGGATGTTGGCGAGCCATTCGTCTATGCCTCCTTCTCCCTGCTTGATGCCCTTGTATCGCCAGTGTGCAGCCAGACCGTGTTCGGCAATATCGTCCATTCTTTCGGTTCTGATTTGCACCTCTACCCATTTATTCTCAGGTCCCAGAACGGTGGTGTGCAGACTCTCGTATCCGTTGCTCTTAGGCACGCTGAGCCAGTCGCGCATACGCTTCGGGTTCGGCTGATACATATCTGTGATCAGGGCGAATGTCTGCCAGCACTGCATGTATTCCTTCTCTCTAGGTGCATCGATGATGATGCGGATGGCGAAAAGGTCGTACACGCCCTCGAAGGCGCATTTCTGCTTCTTCATCTTCTGCCAGATGGAGTGGATGCTCTTGGTGCGTCCCTTCATGTGATATTTCAGTCCGGCAGCATCGAGCTTTTCCTGGATAGGCTGGATGAATCGGGCGATATAGGCATCGCGCGACGCCTTGGTGGCATTCAGCTTCTCCTTGATCATGTAGTAGGCATCGTGCTCCAGATACTTCAGGCTCAGGTCTTCCAGCTCGCTCTTCAGCTTGTAGAGGCCCAGCTTGTGGGCGAGTGGGGCATAGAGGTAGCTGGCTTCCTCGCTCACCTCGTGCTTCGCCTCCTTCTGGTCGGTATCACGAATCTGTCGCATCACGTTCACGCGGTCGGCTATCATGATGAGAATCACGCGCATGTCTTCAGAGAAAGAGATGAGCAGGTTTCTGAAGTTCTCGCTCTCGATGATAGGGTTGCGCTTGTAGAGGTCGTGGATGCGGAGCAGTCCGCTGATGATGTGCGCCACGCTGTCGCCGTATTTCTGCTGGATGTCTTCGATGGTCTGATAGCCGTCGATAACGCTGGTCTGCATCAGGATGGCGATGATGCCGTCTCTTTTCAGACCGATTTCGTTCACAGCGATTTCTGCTGTCTGCAGGGCTGCGAGTATAGGGTTCATGCCGAAGACGTTGCGCTTAATCTGGTGGTTGATGAAGGCATGCTGTATGTCTTCACGCAGATGCTGCTCGTCGCCCGGCTTGAACGTGTCGCCCACGGCGGTTCTCAGGCGCTCCAGTATCTGGAGTGTCTGTTCCTTTTCTTCGGTTGTGAATTTAAAAGTTGTTTCATTCATTGTCGTTCCCTCCCGTTGATTATATTTTTATTGAGTTGTTATAACTCGTCTATCCATTTCTGCCCCGACTTTGTGTTGAGCCAGATTGCAAAGCTGCTGCTAATAATTAGACCCAGCGAAAAAATAAACATTAATCCATCCATCATTTCGATAGTTTTGGATTATAAATTGTCTATCCATTTTCTGCCAGATTTGGTGTAGCTCCAAATGGCTAAGCTCGTACCAATAACAGCTCCTATACACATTACTAAAGCAAATCCTTCCATAATAGTTTATGTTATATATTATAAACTGTCTATCCATTTCTGGCCAGACTTTGTATTGAGCCAAATGGCGAAGCAGGTTCCTATCAAGGCTCCTAGCCCCATAAATATAGTATATAGTTCCATATTATTTATCGTTATCGTTATACTTCATAACTCTGTTTGCACTATACGCAAATACAAAAGCTGCTATTGCTCCAAGAACAAGGCAGAGTATATTATTCACTCCCATCTCGTCACCGGTAATCATAGGAGATAATCCGCCTATACCGGTTCCGCTGATGAACAAGTTAGATACCCCATAGAGGTAATGTGATAGCCCCGACCTTCTGTCGTGCTCCTTTGATAATTTACTAACCATGTCGCAATATTCTATTTTAAATTTGTCAAACAATGGCGTTTCGGCGTTAAAAAACGCGTACTTCGTTAAATTTTCAATGCAAAGGTACAAAAAAAAGCGGAAATATTTCTGATTATCAGAAAAAACTATTATCTTTGTAGCACATATAGTGTAAATTTAACATAAATATGGTATTATGAATCAGCAAGATCTAAACCAAATCGCTGCCCGCGGCATCTCCGAGCAGCAGATTGAACACCAGTTGGAACAAATCAAGAATGGTTTCCCATTCCTCAAACTAGAGGGTGCGGCTGCCATCGGTAAGGGTATCATGGCTCCTACAGCACAGGAAGTGGAAGACTACGAGAAGGCGTGGAACGACTACAAGGCTGAGGGTCACAAGATTGTGAAGTTCGTACCTGCTTCAGGTGCGGCAAGCCGTATGTTCAAGAACATGTTTGCATTCCTCGATGCTCCATACGATGTTCCTACTACTGACTTCGAAAAACAATTCTTCGAGAATATCAAGAAGTTTGCTTTCCGCAAGGCGCTCTGCGACAAGTGTCATGTGAACAATGAGAAGGGCATTATGTGTCTCATCAAGAAGGGCGATTACAAGGCCATCGTGGCTAATCTCCTCAAGCCAGAGGGATTGAACTACGGTCAGTTGCCTAAGGGATTGCTCCAGTTCCACGAGTATGAGGACGAGGTTCGCACCCCAATGGAGGAGCACCTGGTTGAGGCTGCGCTCTATGCCAGCAGCAACGGCGAGACAAACGTTCACTTCACCGTTTCTCACGACCACCTGGAACTCTTCAAGCAGATGGTGGCTGAGAAGGCTGATAAGTATGCGCAGCGCTACGGCATCAAGTACAACATCTCTTTCTCAGAGCAGAAGCCTAGCACAGATACCATCGCTGCCAATCCGGATAATACTCCATTCCGCAACGAGGATGGCTCATTGCTGTTCCGTCCAGGCGGTCATGGCGCTCTCATCGAGAACCTCAACGAGATTGATGCTGATGTAGTATTCATCAAGAATATCGACAATGTGGTTCCTGATCGTCTGAAGGCAGAGACTGTTACCTGGAAGCAGGTGATTGCAGGTGTATTGGTTACTTTGCAGAAGCAGGCATTCGATTACTTGAAGGTGCTGGATTCCGGACAGTACAACCACGAGAAGCTGGAGGAGATTATCCGCTTCGTTCAGCGTGATCTCTGCTGCCGCAAGGCTGATATCAAGGAACTGGAGGATGCCGAACTGGTTATCTATCTGCGCAAGAAGCTCAACCGCCCTATGCGTGTATGCGGCGTGGTTAAGAACGTGGGCGAGCCTGGCGGTGGTCCATTCCTTACCTATAACCAGGATGGCACTGTAAGTCTTCAGATTCTGGAGAGCTCACAGATTGATAAGAACAACGAGGAGTACATGAAGATGTTTACCGAGGGTACTCACTTCAACCCGGTAGATCTCGTTTGCGCAACCAAGGATTACCAGGGTAATGCCTTCGATCTTCCTAAGTTCGTAGATCCATCCACCGGTTTCATCTCAAGTAAGAGCAAGAACGGTAAGGACTTGAAGGCCTTGGAGTTGCCAGGTCTCTGGAATGGTGCGATGAGCGACTGGAACACCGTATTCGTAGAGGTTCCTCTGGGCACATTCAACCCAGTGAAGACCGTTAACGATCTGCTCCGCGACCAGCATCAGGCCGTAGAGGGTGGCATCAAGCACGAGCATCACCACGACGGAGGTTGCTGCAAGCACTAGCCCACGGATTATTTTTTAGTCCCACGGATTATTTTTTTAGTCCCATGGATTATTTTTTTTTAGTCCCACGGATTTCACAGATTTACACAGATTTTTTTCTGGTTAGAGAATTATATCTGTGTAAATCTGTGAAATCTGTGGGACATTGACTTTAATCTCTGTGGGACATTGACTTTAATCTCTGTGGGACATTGACTTTAATCTCCGTGGGACATCGACTTTAATCTCCGTGGGGGGTACAAATACAATAAAGGCTCAATTCCCGATACTTCGAGGATTGAGCCTTCATCATTTTGAGATTAAGAGGTTGGTCATGAAATTAAGGAAAACTTATCTAACTGCGAGAATACGATTTCTGCAAGAGATAGATTTTGATGATTCCTTGATCTCGCTCTTCATTTCTTCTCAATGCATCAGATTTCTCCATTTTGTTAGTTTTTGGTTATATCTGACGCTTGTTACATCTGTTTTCTCTGGTTCCGATGGAATTCAATACTAATTGTACCAGATTTCTCCGCCTAAAACGTTTGGAAACTCTTCAGATGCTGTTCTTTCTACGGGAGCAGTAATCTCTACGAACTCACCGTACTTCTTAGCGTTGTTGATCTGCATAATTGTTGGTTTTGTTGATTGTGAATATTTGGATTGACTATATTGGTGATAGATAGCATGGACTCTCGCCCTTCATCGTATCATCATTTTTACTTTTCTACATCTTTATTTCTTAAATTTCTGATGCAAAGTTACGCAAAAAAATGATATAAAGCAAGTGAGTATAGAAAAATACTGTCTTTTTTAATTATTTTTAAATATAAAGTGAATAAAAAGTGTATAAATATAAAAAAAAGCACCTGCCCATCACGGGTAAGTGCTCTTATAAACCTTCGTTTCTATCCGCTGGTAGAAACTTACAAGGTTTTAAATATATTTATCATGTAATTTAAATCGTAATTTCACCTGCAAGCGATTGCTTGAGCATCTCTCTCACCTTGCAGTTGTCCTCATATCTGCCCTGCAGATACATCAGTTTCGTAACCATCGCCTCCACCGTAGAGTCGTAGCCGCTGATCACGTGGGCGGTCTTCAGCTGGAATCCCGCTCCGTAGCGTTCCATCTCCACGCAGCCCGTAAGACACTGGCTGATGTTCACGATGTTCACGCCGCGATGAGCTGCCTCGTCAAGCAGGCGCATAATCCATGGCGCATGAGGCGCATTGCCCGAACCGAAGGTACGCATCACGATGCCTCGCAAGTCGGGTGATTCCAACACGTGGCGCACGATGTTGTCCTGAATGCCCGGAAAGAGACTGAACACAATCACGTTCGGGTCGAGCTTCAGATGGGGAACCATCGGCTTGTCGTAGTCTGGCGTGAGGATATGGTGCCTGTGATACTGGAAGTTGATGCCCACATCGCAGAGGTGCGGATGGTTGAACGATTCGAAGGCATGAAATCCCTCGGCATTGATCTTGATGGCACGGTTGCCGCGAATCAGTTTGCCGTTGAAGAAGATGCATACCTCCGGCACCATCGGATGTCCCTCCTCATCCTTTGCCGAAGCAATCTCAATGGCAGTCATCAGGTTCTCCTTGCCGTCGGTGCGCAGTTCGCCGATAGGCAGCTGGCTTCCGGTCAGAATCACCGGCTTGGTCAGATTCTCTAGCATGAAGCTCAGGGCTGATGAAGTGTAAGCCATCGTATCCGTGCCGTGCAGGATAACGAAGCCGTCGTAGTCATCATAGTTCTTGGCGATGATGCTTACGATTTCCGCCCATCTCATCGGGTCCATGTCGCTGGAGTCGATAGGAGGGTCAAACTTTCTCACGTCGATTTCCGCCTGAATCAGTTTGAATTCTGGCATGGAAGAGACGAGGTGGTTGAAGTCGAGAGGCTCCAGTACGCCTGTCACGGGATCCTTTCCCATGCCGATGGTACCTCCTGTATAGATGATGAGAATCTTGGGTGTTGCCATTTTATTTATCAATATTTACTTTTTGTCACTTAATCGAGTGCAAATATACAGAAAATATTCGATATGACCAAGTGTTTCCCCGAAAAATATGCCATGTTTTAACATTTTGTTATCATTCGATAGCAAATCCTGCCGGTTCCTTCCAATCCTGCGTTTTTCCAGAAATCCTATATATATAATAAGGTGTAACCACAAAAGTGTCGCCATTTAGTGGAGATTTGAAAATAAATGCATTTTTTATGCAAAAATATTCGCTCGTTACAAAAAGAAATAGTACTTTTGCACACGATTTAATAAAAATACTAAGTTGTTATGGTAAAAATCACATTCCCAGACGGATCTGTTCGTGAGTATGAGCAGGGCGTAACTGGCTTACAAATCGCCGAGAGCATCTCACCGGCTCTCGCTCGCAACGTTGTATCTTGCGGTGTTAATGGTGAGACAGTAGAGTTGAACCGTCCTATCAATGAGGATGCTAACGTAGAACTCTACAAGTTTGAGGATGAGCAGGGTAAGCACACATTCTGGCATACATCTGCCCACTTGTTGGCTGAGGCTCTGCAGGAGCTTTACCCAGGCATCCAGTTCGGCTTCGGTCCAGCCGTAGAGAGCGGTTTCTTCTACGACGTGATGCCAGCCGAGGGTCAGGTGATTTCAGAGAATGATTTCGCCAAGATTGAGGCTAAGATGATGGAACTTGCCAAGAAGAACGAACCAGTGGTTCGCAAGGAGGTGGCTAAGGCTGATGCACTCGCTGAGTTCAAGGCCGATGGCCAGACCTACAAGTGCGAGCACATTGAGCAGGACTTGGAGGATGGCACCATCACCACATATACCCAGGGCAACTTCACCGACCTTTGCCGTGGTCCTCACTTGATGAACACTGGCCTTATCAAGGCTGTGAAGATTACAAGTGTGGCTGGTGCATTCTGGCGTGGCGATGCCAAGCGCGAGCAGATGACCCGTATCTACGGTATCAGCTTCCCTAAGAAGAAGATGCTCGATGAGTACCTGGTTATCCTCGAAGAGGCTAAGAAGCGCGACCATCGTAAGATTGGTAAGGAAATGGAACTCTTCATGTTCTCTGAGCGTGTAGGTAAGGGTCTTCCTATCTGGTTGCCAAAGGGTACACAGCTCCGCCTCCGCTTGCAGGAGTTGCTCCGTTCGCTCCTGAAGCCTTATAACTATCAGGAGGTTATCTGTCCTGGTATCGGCGGCAAGAGCCTCTATGTAACATCTGGCCACTATGCTCACTATGGCAAGGATGCATTCCAGCCTATCCAGACTCCAGAGGAGGATGAGGAGTATATGCTCAAGCCAATGAACTGTCCTCACCACTGCGAGGTCTACGCTCGTAAGCCTCGTTCTTACAAGGATCTTCCTTTGCGTATCGCCGAGTTCGGTACCGTATTCCGCTATGAGAAGAGCGGTGAGCTCCACGGCTTGACTCGTGTTCGTACATTTACTCAGGATGATGCCCACATCTTCGTTCGTTCAGATCAGGTGAAGTCTGAGTTCGAGAACGTAATCGACGTGATTCTGAAGGTATTCAAGATCTTCGGTTTCGAGAACTACGAGGCACAGATTTCTCTCCGCGACCCTAAGGATACAGAGAAGTATATCGGTTCTGATGAGATTTGGGAAGAGAGTGAGAACGCTATCCGCGAGGCTTGCAAGGAGAAGGGTCTTGAGACTCGTGAGGAGATTGGCGAGGCTGCCTTCTATGGTCCTAAGCTCGACTTCATGGTAAAGGATGCCATCGGTCGTCGCTGGCAGTTGGGTACCATCCAGGTGGATTACAACTTGCCTGAGCGCTTCAAGCTGGAGTATACCGCTGAGGATAATTCAAAGAAGACTCCTGTGATGATTCACCGTGCACCATTCGGTTCACTGGAGCGTTTCACAGCCGTTCTCATCGAGCACACCGCCGGTCACTTCCCATTGTGGTTGACTCCAGACCAGGTAGCTATTCTTCCTATCTCAGAGAAGTTCAACGACTATGCCCAGAAGGTACGTCAGTATCTTGACAAGCAGGGTGTTCGTGCTTTGGTTGATGATCGTAACGAGAAGATCGGTCGCAAGATTCGTGACAACGAGTTGAAGCGTGTGCCTTACATGGTCATCGTAGGTGAGAAGGAGAGTGCCGAGGGCCTCGTTTCCATGCGTAAGCAGGGTGGTGGCGAGCAGGCTACCATGAGCATGGAAGAGTTTGCTCAGCGCATCAACGCCGAGGTTGCAGAGCAGCTGAAGGCAGCTGAGGAGTAATCCTTCTTTCATAGGATATTTTTTATTTGAATCTCCCGCAGAATTCATTTTTTCTGTGGGAGATTCTATTTTTCATCGGATTTCTTCTTTGGATTTTTTCATTGGATTTCTTCATCGGATTACGCGGAGTTATCGGAACATTCTTGCTCAACGGATTACGCACGGAATTTAAACGGATTTCGACCTTCGGTCGATGGCATTCTGGCGATAATGGGTGTGAGGAAGGGTTGAGGAAGGGTGTGAGGATGAGGTGTGAGGATGAGGTTTGCTATTTGTGTTATATGAATTTAAATATTATAGGTATGGAATTGTTATATAAGGAATTGACGGATAAGATTCTGGCTGCAGCTTATCAGGTGCATCGGGAATTGGGGTGTGGCTTTCTTGAAAAGGTTTACCAGGAGGCTCTGGCTGTGGTTCTATCAGAAATGGGAATACCTTTTGAACGAGAGAAACCATTGGATATCGTGTATCATGGGAAAACGTTGGCCTGTAAATATGTGGCAGACTTCGTGATAGATAATAAGGTGATATTGGAGTTGAAAGCAGTGACAGATTTGGATACCAGTTGTGAATCTCAAGTCATCAACTATTTAAAAGTAACAGGCTATAAAGTTGGTTTCCTGATGAATTTCGGCAATCCATCATTCCATTTCAGGCGTTTAGTGCGCTATTAGTAATATTGTCCTCCTTTATGGCGTTAGCCTCCATCGACCGTAGGTCGAAGTCCGTTTAAATTCCGTGCGTAATCCGTTGAACAAGAATGTTCCGATAACTCCGCGTATTCCGATGAATAACATCATGAATAACATCTGAATAAAACCATGAATAAATAAAAATAAGCCTAAAAATGAAAATAACCCGCTGAAAATTTGGTGGTTTCATGGAAAATTCGTAACTTTGCAGCCGTTTAATCAAAAAGACAAAAGAATATATCGAATAGTTAATGAAAAATGACAAAATGAAAAATCAGTACCGCGTAAACGAACAGATACGCGTACGTGAAGTGAGAGTTGTAAGTGAAGGCGGAGCAGAAGTGATGCCTACACGTAAAGCGTTGGACTTGGCACGTCAGCAAGAGCTTGACCTGGTCGAGATATCCCCTAATGCCCAGCCACCAGTTTGCCGTATAGTTGACTATTCTAAGTTCCTTTACCAGCAGAAGAAGCATGCTAAGGAAATGAAGCAGAAGCAGGTGAAGGTGGAGACCAAAGAAATCCGTTTCGGACCTCAGACCGATGAGCACGACTACCAGTTCAAGCTCAAGCACGCCAAGGAGTTCCTCAGCGAGGGCAACAAGGTTCGTGCATACGTGTTCTTCCGCGGTCGTTCTATCCTCTTCAAGGAGCAGGGTGAAGTTCTCCTCCTCCGTTTCGCCAATGATTTGGAAGAATACGGAAAGGTAGAGCAGATGCCACGCCTCGAGGGTAAGAAGATGTTCCTCTACATGAGTCCAAAGAAGGCTGGCACAGCCAAGAAGAGCCAGCAGAAGATGGACCGTGAGAAGCGAGAGGCTGAAGCCAAGGCCGCTGCTGATGCAGAGCGCGAGGCTAATGCCGAGAAGAATGGCTTGCTCGCCAATGCCAAAGGCGGCGATGCCCTGAAGAAACTCGCAGAGGGAGCAGAGGATTAAGAAAGAAAAAAGATGCGTAACGCCCTGGTATATGCGTTGCCATCGCTATAATAAATAACAATTTAAATTAAAAGTAAAAATGCCAAAAGTAAAGACTAATTCCGGCGCAAAGAAGAGATTCCGTTTCACCGGTACAGGTAAGATTAAGCGTCATCACGCTTTTCACAGTCACATCTTGACTAAGAAGACAAAGAAGCAGAAGAGAAATCTCCTCGGCGAGACTCTCGTAGACCGTTCAAACTTGAAGCAGGTTCGCGACTTGCTCTGCCTCCGTTAATTATTAACTTTTTAGTCGAACTTTTAAAGAAAAAAAATTATGCCAAGATCAGTAAATCACGTTGCATCTAAAGCAAAGAGAACAAAAATCTTGAAGCTCACTAAGGGTTACTATGGAGCTCGCAAGAATGTATGGACAGTAGCTAAGAACACTTGGGAGAAGGGTCTTACCTACGCTTATCGCGATCGTCGTAACAAGAAGCGCACATTCCGCGCATTGTGGATCCAGCGTATCAACGCTGCTGCTCGCCTCGATGGTATGAGCTACAGCCAGTTGATGGGTGCTCTTCACAAGGCAGGTATCGAGATCAACCGCAAGGTTCTCGCTGACCTCGCTGTTAACAACCCAGAGGCTTTCAAGGCTATCGTTGCTAAGGTGAAGTAAATCCGACGCCAGACTCTTTTCTTCCGGAATTTTCCCGATAGGAGAGTGTTTGGCCTCTAGATTAAAGAAAACTGAAGATTGCATTGGTTGGAAGTATTTCCGCTGATGCAATCTTTTTTTATGCCCGGAAAATAGAAAATTCCTCAAGAATGATTAAATAATTCCTCAAAATCTTGCATATTATTATATGAGAAAGAACCCATCCAGCTTTTGGAAACAAGAAGAATAACTTATAAAAAGCAAAAAAATCCCCAGCTATCATTCATTTGATGGCTGGGGATTTTTCATTTACTTCTTAATCATCTTCTTGCTCTCGCCATTGGTATACTTCACGATGTATACCTGGCCACTCTGCATGCTGGTAACCTGCTGACCTGCCATGTTGTAGATGGCCTTCACGCCGTTTGGCAGGGTGATGGTCTCGAGGTTCTTGATGCCAGTGGTGTAATCCTTGAAGGTGATGGTGCGGGTTACGCAGTTCTTCAAGTCGTTGGATGTAACGGTGAAGCTTACGTAAGTATCAAAACCGTCGCCGGTAATCTTCTTCGTAACGTAGGCACCTGCACCGATAGCCTCCAACTGGAAGTTGTTGATATCCAAATTCTTATTGTAGCCTTCAATCTCCAACTCGCCGGCTTCATCAAACTTATTTGTAATGTCCTCACCATCCATGGTAACCTTCTTCACGCCGGCATTGTAAACCATCTCTACATCGTCTACATACAAAACGTCTGGATTGGTCTCGCTCTTGCTGCCGCCGCTAGGCACAGCGCAGGTTGACATGGTAACCAGGGCTGCTTTAGGCATTTCCTCAGCATTATTGTAGGTGAATGGGATGGTAATCTCCTGCCACTCGTCCTTGCTCTCGATAGAAGAGTTCTGGGCACGGGCAATGATGTTGGCTGCATACTGCTCGTCCTCTGGGTCCTGAGCCATCTTGCCGTTGGTCAAGAGGGCGCTGATGGTAGCCTTAGGATTCTTGTTGCCGTCGCCAGCCTTGAACTTCACCCAAACCTTCATGGCATCAGGCTTGTTGTTGAGCACAGCATAGAATGGATCGCCGTTGGCATCAACTTCTGTAGAGTTGAAATCCAGGAATGAGCAGTTGTCCTTGCTGGTTGCATCCATGCTGCCTGCCTTCAGGCGACCGGTGGTGATGGTACCGTTGGCAGAAGCCACAACCAATGTACCTACCTTCACTGGAGTAGAAACTATCTTTACACACTGCTTGTTGTCTTCTGCTGCGTTCTCGCGCACTTCAGAAGAAGCATAGGTATGTACTGGTGATGAAACCATGCTTGCCATGCTGCCGGTAGAGCTCATGAATGAGTGCCATCCGTTAGGCTCCTGACTCTTGGCGTCGTTGTAAGATGCCTCGTGGAATTTCTCGAAACCGGCGTTTGGCAACTGACCCATCTCATTGCATTTTTCGCCGAGTTTCACGCCGACAATCATGCCGCCGGCCAATGGAATATTGAGGTAGGCGTTGAAATTGTTGCCCTTCAGTTCTCCCTTGAAGATGATGTTCACGTTGCCGAGACCTGGTCCCATCCATTCTACGTTCTCATCGTCACCCTTGGTAATCTGGATATCCTTTGCTGCATTGAGCATGATGACGTTGCCACACTTGGTAGCCTCTACATCCTTGATAACGATGTTACCAATCTGCATGAAATCGTTCATCTTGAAGTTGAGCAGGCTCATGGTATATTTGCCTTCTCCCTGCTCATCTACGTTCACCTTCACGTCGCCCACTGGCATGTCCGTTCCCATCATGTTAACCACGAGAGGGCAGGTATACTCCTTTGCCATCATCGACATAGAGCAGAGCGCTGCTGCTACTAAAGTAAAAATTTTCTTCATAATTATTCCTTTCTTTTATTTTGATATAATTGATTTTTCTCTCCTATACATTATTATATATAAGATATTCTGGAGCAGATTTCCTATTTCAGCTGATAGCTCAGTCCGATGGTGCCGTAGATGGGATACATCGACTGCTCTATCACGTGGAAGTCTTTCTTGAACACTTCTGATAAGCCCCAGGTTAAGCCCACGTAGCCGCCCCAGCGCTTCGAGAAATTCCAGTCGGCACCTACGTCGATGCCAAACTGCCAGTTGCGCATATCGTCCGAGAAGTCGTATTCGCCACGCTCTCCGTCCTCATGTCCCAGTTCTACCTTGGGCCCCGTAGGGTCGCCCTGGCGCAGATAACCGTCGTAGGCGCTGCCCTCAAACTTATGCGAGGTGACGTAGGAGAAGTAAGGACCCAGCTTCAGGCGAAGCTTCTCCGTAACGTCGTAAGTGGCTTGCACTGGGATAGTTGCGAGGTTCTGATCAACCTTTGTTATCACGTTGCCCGTGAACACGCCATCCAGCTGCTCACCACCTTTCACCATGGTCATGTGGTAGTTCTTTACGCCCGCATCAATCTTCATGCCCTTGCCTTCGAAGTGCAGACCGAACATCAGTCCCCACTTGTTGTCCAGGGGATAGTGGGCGTCGATGCCGAGCAGCAGGTTAGGCTGCAGCGTGTAGCTGTGGAGGGTGCGGATGGTGGCAGGCATGCCGATAGGGGCAGTGCCACCCAGATTGTAGCCGATGCGTGCCTGGTAGGTGAATTTGTGGAGCAGTTCTCCCAGATTCTGTCCCCATGCCTCAGCAGAGCAGAGGCATAGGATTGCGGCTGATATGATGAATGGCTTTTTCATTGTCTTGTCTTCTTTTTTCTAAATCTTCTCAATCTCTTCTTAATGAATCTTCTTTGTAAGAATCTTCTTTGTAAGAATCTTCTCATTGAATCTTCTTTTTTTGCAGAATCATTTATTCCTTTTCGCAGGCGATGCGGAACTGGTCCACCCACAATGTACTTCCGATGGCTCCCATGAACGAGGCGCCTTCTACGCTCGATGAGCAGACGATGGCCATGCTGTAGCCCATGTTTCTGAGTTTCTGGGCATCCACCTCCTTCTTATAAACGAAGTCGAGGTCGAAATGGGTCCACTCGGGCGTGTCGTCGATGTCTGGCAACTTGGCGATTGCCACCACCTGAGGGCTGGTCTGCACGTTGTCGCCATAGAGCACGATGCTGTTGCCCTCGGCGTCGTGGTTGTCGTAGAACACGGCATAGATGGTGCCGTAGTCTTTCTTGCCTTCCACCACCTTCTTCTGGCGGTTGGTGAACACATCGCCACGCTTGTATCGGTAGTAGCCGCTGAATTTGGTAGGCTTGAAACTTACGGGCACGCCAAACTGGGTGGCCTTCATGGCATCCTTCAGTGCCTGACTGGCGTCGAACTTTCCGATGAAGAGGTTGCCCGCAGCGATAGGCATCTTGGCCATTGCGCCAAACTGGTCGGTATCGCTGGTGGTGAGCTTCACGCAGGCACCGTCGTAGCCTTGCTCCACAGGCACCGTTGGATATTGGTCTGGCTTGGCAGAGCTTCGGCTCATGTAGAAGCCCGGATTTCCCGTAGCCCAGTTGTTGGCAAGCGTACCGTCGTCGTTCTTGTCGCTCCAGACATAATATTTATGAACGGGCTTGTTTTCGTTGAGGAAATAGTTTTCGAAGTCGTACTTCATCACTTCGTAAACCACGGGCGGGAAGGTGAATCCCACTCTGTACTGCCGTTTCCAGTTGCCATCCTCGGAAGTAACGGTGTAGGTTACTTGCCCGTTGGTGAAATCCTGCACCGAACCGTTGGCAGGCGATAGGGTAGCGCCTGGTGTAATCTGGAATTTCGGTGCGAAGTGCGAGAGATCGGTTCCCTTTTTTACGAGGAAGCTGATTTCATCTTCCGTAGACATCACGTTCTGCAGGGTATCTGTGGCTTTGAGGAAGCATTCTTCCCAGTTGCCGTTGTTGGGGATGAAGGCCTGCTCGATGTCGCATTCGGCATTGAGGGGTTCGTCCTTGAAGCACGAGGTGAATGCTGGGGCAGATAGTGCTATCGCGAGGATAGGTATGAATTTTGAATATCTTTTCATAAATGTCACCTTATATTATAATTATTCGTGATGATTCAGGTGCAAATTTAAGCAGAAAACCCGAAATTACCAAATATTTTTCTCTTTTTAGATATATTAGTTCCGAAATTAAACAAAATTAAGGCGGCGAAGCCTTTGTGACTTCGTCGCCTTTCAATTTTTAAGCCAGCAGGATTCATCCTGCAGAATCTCCTGCAGAATCTTTCACAGCTTCGTTCGGCTAGAGTACAATGTGCTCGTTGTCGCCTGAGCTACCGGTGTCCTTGTTGTCGCCTGAGCCTCCGGTGTCCTTGTTGTCACCAGAGTTTCCTGTGTCCTTGTTGTCACCAGAGCCTCCAGTGTCCTTGTTGTCACCGGTGGAGCTTCCTCCAGAGTTACCGCCGCCGTCGGAACCGCCGCCTGATGTGCCGTCAGAACCGCTGTCGAGACCGTTGTACTCGGTCATCTCCTCCACCTTCACGCCACGGAGCATCGACTTGATGCGCTTGTTCATGTACATCTCGATGGCTGGTGCGAAGACCACGTGGAAGCCCTTGATGTTGGCGGTGGTGAACTTCTTCGGGGTATCGGCAGGGGAGGTGCTGATGCCCACCTTGAAGGAACCGAATCCGTCGAGGATTACGCGCTTGCCGTCGGCGAGGGCATAGGCGATTTCTGTTTCCAGTGCGTTGATCACGGCGATGATGTCTGGCTCGGTGAGGGTGCATCGCTTACCGATTTTCTCGGCGATTTCCTTGGTGCGGATCACGCCGTCTACTACGGCTTTGCCGTAGATTTTGCCGCGGGTAGCTGAGCCCTTGCGGTTGTTCTTCACTTTTCTGTACTTTACGCTCATAATACAAAGATTTAAAGGGTTAATAAAAATATCTGTTCTTTTCTTTATCGGATTCTCTTTATCGGATTCTCTTCATCGGATTCTCTTCATCGGATTACGCGGAGTTATCGGAACATTCTTGCTCCACGGATTACGCACGGAATTTAAACGGATTTGGCCTTACGGCCATTGGGCTAGCGCCGTATAGGCTGGCTTGTGATATCGACGTTATGGCTTGTCTTCGTTTCCTGCTTTAGGGGGTATCGCCACGACCGTCAGGTCGAGTTTCCGTTTAAATTCCGTGCGTAATCCGAGGAGCAAGAATGTTCCGTTTCTTCCGTGAAATCCGATGAATAAGAATTCAATGAATTAAAATCCGATGAATAAGAATTCAATGAATCAAATTGATTGCTGTCAGCTCATGCACGAGCTAACGCCAAGCGATGTGGCGATGGCTGTGAGCACCGAGATGACAATCTGAATCACTGCTTTCCATGTCTCTTTCTTCATAGTATCTCCTTTCTTAAATCATTAAAAAAAAATCTGATAACGGTTCTTCCTTCGCATCGTGTAGCTCACATGAAGCCAGCGCTGCGTGCCGGGCGAGGCGCCACGAGGCTCCAGGATCATCTGGTCGAAATGGCAATGCTCCTCGATGAAGCCGGAATACTTCTTCAGAATCTCATCGTTGGGGATGAAAAGATCGGCAGCCTCGCCCAGGGTGTGCTGACTGCCCGGCACACCGTGCACAGCCAGGTTCAGCTGCGGACAGCGATAGCCACTCGTAACGGTGATGACTCCGAAATTCTTTCTCAGGGGTTCCAATACCTGCTCGCAGAGCATCATCAGGCGGATGATGATGATGGCATCCTGCGGCGTGTTGTCGATGCCATACTTGATGGCGGTGCCCGAACGGAGAAACTCTCCTAGGGTGAAGTGGGTGGAGAGGAGCATCTGCTGCATCCTCTCCAGTTCCAGTTCTGTGTGTTGTTCCATACGCATTAGATTATTAATTTGTGAATCTATCTTTTACCTACTACTTTCTTCTGAATTACACTGCAAAGATACAAAAAAAAATGGCTCTTGTCAAGAGTTTCAGGGTGACATTGTGGGTGACATTTTTTTCATCGGATTACGCGGAGTTATCGGAACATTCTTGATCCACGGATTACGCACGGAATTTAAACGGATTTGGCCTTGCGGCCATTGGGCTAGCGCCGTATAGGCTGGCTTGCGATTGCACAGTAATGGCAGACTTTTTCCAGCTATAGGGGGTATCGCCACGACCGTCAGGTCGAGTTTCCGTTTAAAATCCGTGAGTAATCCGAGGAGCAAGAATGTTCCGTTTCTTCCGTGAAATCCGATGAATAATCAATCCGATGAATATTGACACATCCTTTTTGCGCCAATAAGAAGCATGGCTTACTCCAAGCCGGAGTAAGGCTCACTCCGGGTTGGAATGAGCCTTACGTAACGTTCATTTGAGCCTCACCCCGGCTCCAAGTAAGCTTCACTTCAGATTCAATCTAGCCTCCCTTTGACTCAATCTCTGTTCATCATCAGCAGCAGTTCGATGATGCGGCAGGGAGGATTCTTCTGCATCTCTTTCATGTAGAACAGGGTGATGCTGTCGGGTAAGATGCGGCGGCGCTGCTCCATGGATCTCAGCTTGTTCAGGGCCTTGGCGGGGTAGTGGGGCACGGGGATGCCCATCTGACCGAAGATGTCCTTATAGAGCTGCTGTAGCGGCTGCGGACGGAAATGATTGTCGTGCCAGGGGTCCACCTCTTCCTCCACGCTGATGCTCTTCAGCGAGGCGATATCCCTCACGTCGTGCACGAACTCGATGAGCCAGCACTGTGTATGCGTCCACTGATACCGCTGCGGGTCCTGCTGCAATATCCACTCATAGTCGGCGAGCATCATCTCGTGTGCCCGCTTCTTCAATTCGTTGTATTCTTTTTTTGTCATAGGCATCAATATCTTGAAAATAAGATTGTTAACTATAAACTCTCAACTATAAACTCTCAACTATCCCTTCTCCCACGGCTCCTCGTCCTTCGGCAAAACCTTGGCATACAATACCTCGGCGATGCATTCCTCTTCTGATGCACGCTCGTCGTATCTGCCGCAGGGCTGCCTCATGTAGTATACCTTGCCCGGACGGCAGAACTCCTGGTCTCTCACCTTCAGCATCTCTACGATGGAATACGTCTTGCCCTCCTGAGGCTTGTTCACGCGAGTCACCGTGAGCAGATAATCCGCAAGATTCGCCCACTGCGCACTGCCCGCAATGCTGTAGAGATCCAGCGGCGGGAATGCCTCGTGGCCGTCCTTATACTGAATTCTCGGGTGCGCCACCACCACCGTCCAGACGTGATGCGCACGGCTCCACTGCTGCAGTCGGGTAAGCATCAGCTTCACCTTCTCCGTCTCCGTGGCACGGCTGCCGCCCTCCGTCACGTTGATGAACACATACGGGTCTATCACCAGGAAATCTATCTTCTGCTTCTTCTTCCTCATCTCGCTCTCGGCAAGTTCCGTGATGTATTTGCTGTCGGGCAGACGGCTCTTGGTGTCGAAGTCCACCATGTGGCTCATCAGGAATTTCAGGGCGTGGCGGTTCACCAGGCGCGCCTCCTCGGGCGATTCGTTGCCGTCCATCGTCTCCGTGTTCTCCACGCCCAGGGCTATGCGCGCTATCTCCCTCACGTGCTTACCCTTGATAGGCTTCTCGAACGAGAAGAAGGCCACGCGCTTGTTGCAGTTGTACATCAGATGCGCCATCATGCAGTTCAGGAAATCCGTCTTTCCCGAGTTCGGGCGACCCGTCAGGATGATGAGTCCGCCATCCGAAGTGGGGTGGAAGATGCTGTCGGTGAGCTTGCCCATGCCCACCTCGTAGCCGTGGTCGTAGTTGCCCATCAGGATGTCGAGCACCTCGTCGGCATTCTCCTCCAGGTCGTACACGTCGCCCTCGTTAGCCGGCTTGGCCTCGCTGATGATTCTCGCCACCTCGTCCTTGCCGAACGCCTCGTACACCTCGCTGATGTCTTTCTTGCCGCTGGGCAGGCTCGCCACCTTGGCACGGGTGGGATACTGGTTGATGAGCGACTTGACGAGCATTCTTCCCGGACGGTCGGAGTCGCCGCAGATTACGATGTCCTCAGCCTGCAGAATCCATTCCTCAAAGGCCTCGTGGCTCTCGGCGATGTTGGTGGCGGCGCCGTTGGCCACGCTCAGCACGTAGGGGAATCCGCAGCTCATCAGGGTGAGGCGGTCTTTTTCGCCCTCGGTGATGATGATCTGTCGGATGATACCGGCGTCGGGGCGCAGGTCGTTGATGCTGTCGATGCCGTAGGGTGCGCAGGGCTTGGTGGGCGAAATCTGGGTGAATCCCTTGCTCCATTCGTCGGTGACGGGGTTCTGCTGCACGCTGCGGAACTTGGCGTTGATGATTTTTCCGAACAGTCGGTTGCAGTATACGATGGCGGGCACTTCCTCCACGCCCTTGGGGTCCTCGCTCTTGGCGTCGTTGGCGGGCTGCATGATGAAGGCGCACATCACGCCCTCCTTTCGGATGACATCGGGCGAGAGGTTCATCTCCTGGATGTATCTCTGCACCATGCCCTGGAGCGAGAGGATGCGCTGCGGCGGGAGCATGGGTTTCGCCTTGGGGTTGCGCTGGGCAACGTTGGCGGGGTGGAAGTGCTCGATGAACCGTGCCTCTTCCTCGGGGTCGTTGAAGGGGTAGATGGGGTAGAGGATGGAGCGGGTGGCGGCATCTATTTCCTTGTAGTCGTCGGTGCTCATGGGCACGTAGTTGTCGGGCAGGTCCTTGCCGTTGCGTCTCTTGGTGGCGTTGGAGTAGCCGTCGGGGTTGAAGCTGCCGTCGGAGTTGAAGCTGCCGTCGGCTCCCTGCTGAGCGTTGTAGCTGCGTGATTTCATCTCGTCGAGTTGTCCCTTCATTTCGCACGAGAAGCAGTAGATTCTGCCGTCGGAACGTTTCACGTAGCAGTGTTTCTTTCCGCAGGTAGGGCATGTCACTTTGATGTTGACGGGCTGCTTGTGGATTTCCTTCATGGCGTCCTGCGTGATTTTTCTGAGTTGCGCCAGGGTTACCTTTTCGGAGGATGCATCGCTGGATGAGGATGCATTGCTTTTTCCGATACCGTGGAATTGTTCCTGGTATCTCAGATAGAGTACTCTATCCGCTAGAGGAATTTTCTCTAGGATTTCGGGGAAGTCTGTTGCATAGTATCGAGGCTTCTCTCTCTTGTTTAGTTGCTGATTGTCTGCCATAATTTATGTTTGTTTAAATTCAAAAAATCAGTATTGTTTTCTTCATCGGATTCCGCGGAGTAAACGGAACATTCTTGCTCCACGGATTACGCACGGAATTTAAACGGATTTGGCCTTGCGGCCATTGGGCTAGCGCCGTATTCATTCCACTTGCGCCGTACTCATTGCACTATTGCTGTAGCTATGAGTCTCTATGTTCTCCAGCTTTAGGGGGTATCGCCACGACCGTCAGGTCGAGTTTCCGTTTAAAATCCGTGAGTAATCCGTGGAGCAAGAATGTTCCGATAACTCCGCGGAATCCGATGAATAATGATCCCCCTTCTCGTTGATATATATCATCTTTTACGACTTTCCATCATTCTCCATCTCCTCCATCTTCCAGCAGTGTGTAAACTTGCTCCAGGTGGCCTGGTCGGATGGTCGGGGTGGGGCTTCCGGCGGGATGCGGTGTTGGGCGATGGCACCATTGGGCAGCAGGGTGTCGTAGAATCTCTGCTTCGACGCCTGGTCCTGATACTCGAATGGAGAGACGGGGCGGTTCTGTCGGATCCTCTCCCCGGGATGCTGTGCCAGATACTTCTTCGTGTCGGCGATGGCCTGCGTCACTTTCTTTTGCATGAACTCCTGGTTAATCAGATACTTGAGCCATATTGCCTGCCCCTCTTCGCTATCAATGCTCATCAGCTTTTCATTGTGCTCCAGAAGATAAGGCCAGATGTAACCATTGAAAAACTGGATAGTGGCCATTGTCATGGGATGCATTTCCGAAGTGTCTAGATAGAGTCCTGGAATTTCAGCCATCGTCTCCTCATTGATGGGCTTGATGATGGCATTGTAAGGGTCATCATGCTGTGCAATATGGTTGAGAAGATTTCTGGCACAATCTGCAATCACTTTTTCTCTCTCTTCGGAATTTTTTGCATCCTGGAGAAGCTTAGCATACTTGCTAGATATTTTTCTTTTATATATTTTCTTTTTATTATTAATATTATTATCTATATAAGCATCTCCAGCATGCATTTTTTTCTGCATATCCTGCAGATTTTCCATGTCATTCTCTTCTGCCTGATGCCAGATGGGGGTGTAGAAGGCTTTGAGATTTTTGGGTTGATGCCCGTCTTTCCCGTTCTTCCATATTTTCCCGAATCCGTTGCATTTCAGCAGGGTTTCAAGCAGGCTGTCTTTGCTTCTGAACTTGAGTCCCTGGGCTATTTGGGTGAACATGTGGCAGTCGTATATCTTACTCATGTTCATCCATGCCGGCTCCCCGAAGTAGAGCTTCAGCATCTTGAGAATCTGCGAATCCGAGAGCCCGGCTCTTGCCCAGGAGGCGAGAAGCTGGCGCTCGGTGATGATGTCGACGCTGGTGGTGAGTGGCTTGATGGTGAAGTCGCTTGCATTGCTAGTTGTGTTGTTTGTCATTATAATTCTGAATTTTATGATTGAATTTGTTGAAGTAGAATTTATTCAGGTTGTTAACCGCCTCGAAGCTCTTGACATCTTCTGTCAGATAACTGCCAAATGTGCCGAATGCCTTACTAAACTCCTTTCTCAGATTTTCGAAATCTTTATCATTCATCCAGGGAATCACCCCTTTGAAGTTTGTTCCTGCTTTCTTGCAACTTTCGATAAATTCGCTGTTCTTGTTGAGCGGAGGCTCCAACAGGATGATGCATACGGCCATGCGGTCGATGGCATCTCTCGAGAGGCAGTGATTATCGGGGATATCGAAGTATTTATTCACTGTGCTGTTATTCATGTTAAGGGTCATTTCAAACACATTCTTGTGTATGCCATAGTGCTTGTGCAGCTTTCGTACAAAGCTGCTAACTTTGCTACTCTCCTTTTTCAGAAAGACCCATCTTTCCAAGTAGAACGGATCTTTCTGAGCCATCTCTACATCGTATGTGATGTAGATGTTGCCCAATGAGTCATCGGGCTTTCCTTTTCCTTTTTCCATTATTCTTTTCTTTTCACGAAGGCGACTTTGCCTTACGCACCACAAAAGAATTAAAAAAAACTGACATAGCCAAAAAGCTCAATACTTCCTCTACTATAGTCGTGAAGTATTGAAAATTGTTTCCGACCCAACTTTGTTTTCAGTATGAAAAACTTTGTTTTTGTAATAATAAATCGTAACAGAATTTGCGCAAGTATCTCCTCCACACGCCCTGAAAGGGCAGAAGCTCCTAGCCCAGGGCATCGCCCTGGGTAATGATGGAAGCAAGCCTGTCGCCCTGTAAGGGCAAAAGCTTTTAAATACCGGCAATATACAAAGCTTTTGCCCTTACAGGGCGCTTTGCTGATTGCTATTATACCCAGGGCGATGCCCTGGGCTAGGAGCTTCTGCCCTTTCAGGGCGTGTGGAGCCTACTTGCGTAAGTTCTGCAATTTATGATATTCTCTTTGCGTAAGTCCTGCAATTTATGATATTCTCTTTGCGTAAGTCCGGCAATTTATGATATTCTCTTCCTCGCTTTTCGCTTTTCAAAAAATCTGCAAGTCTCTGCGAAATTTAACAGAAATAATTTGGTAGTTTCGGATAATTAACGTATATTTGCAGGGTAGGAGAATGAACTATATAAAATTGAAGAATACAAACAATTTAACATAATAAGAGCTTATGAAGAATAACAGATTACTTCTCTTCGCAGGCTCCCTGCTCATCCCTATAGTGGTGATGGCAGGTCCGCGAAGCTTCCAGCAGGCTAAGGCTATCGCCGAAAAGCAGGCGGCACTGCTGGGCGTTACCATCGACCAGAAGGCGATGACCAAGGCAAGAAAACAAGGTAGTAAAGGAGAGATTACCCTCTCGCAGGAAAGCTATTACGTGTTCCCTAATGCCAACAGCAAGGGTTTCACCATCGTATCGGGCGACGACAGACTGCCCGAAATCGTGGGATACTCCAGCCAGGGTTCCTACGACGAGAACAATCTCCCAGAGGGATTCGTCAGCTTCATGGAAGCCTATCAGAATCTTTACAACAAGGTGAACTTAGGCGATGCAGAGGCGTTGAAAAATCTTGCGGAAATCAAGGCGTGGAGAAATAAGAAAAATGCATCTGCAGCATCTACCTCTGCCGTAGCTCCGCTCCTGGGAAATATTGAATGGGACCAGACTTCGCCTTATAATAATATGTGTCCAAAATACGACAGCGTGCATGTGGCTGCCACCGGATGCGTGGCCACGGCGATGGCGCAGGTGATGGCATATTACAAATATCCAAAGCAGTTGAAGGCGGATATTCCGGGCTACGTGAACCGATGGAACGGCATCCCGATGGAGATTCCTACCATCACCCAGGAAGAGGGCGTCTACGACTGGGACAACATGCTGCCTAAATATAATAAGGAGGCGAATGCCACACAGCAGCAGAAGGATGCCGTGGCAAAACTCATGTATCATTGCGGTGCTGCCGTGCAGATGAACTACGGTCCGGAATCGGCGGCTTCGGTTTCTGCCTCCAAACTGGCAAAATACTTCGGCTATGATGCCGACCTGATGATGGATCTGAGCCGCTCTTCCTTCACCATGGATAAGTGGATGCAGATCATCGATACCGAACTGGCGGCGGGCAGACCTGTGCTCTATGGCGGACAGGCTTCTGATGGCGGACATCAGTTTATCTGTGACGGCATAGATGGCGAAGGTCTCTATCACATCAACTGGGGATGGAGCGGCAGTCAGAACGGCTACTTCGATCTTTCGCTTCTCAATCCGGAGAAGGGCGGCACCGGTTCCGGAAGTTCTACGGAAGGTTATAACCGCCTTTGCTCCATGACCATCGGTATCGCTCCGGACAATGGAGTGGTGGATGCGCCGCTTGCCACAGTGCCCGACATCAAGGCGATGAACTATGGTTTCCTGGAAACAACAACCAAAGATACCCGAGAGAATCCGGATGAAGCCTTTGATTTCTGGCTGGACTATGGATTAGGCAATCAGACATACCAGGCGTTCAGCGGCTATGTTGCTTTGGGCATCCTGCAGAAGGATGGAAGTTACAGGATTGTCAGCCAGAAGGCTCACATCAATGTTGACCCTATTCCTGGCGAGGGAATGATATCTGTAGTTGATGTAAACTTCCGCGTGAACGAGGCGTTTGAGGTGGGCACCGTAACCCTCTGTCCGCTCTATAGCAAGGATGGAGAAAACTGGACGCTGTGCGATATACCTTCAAGCTTCCCTTCTGTTATGCTGAAGATCACGAAAACCAAAATGGACGTGACTTCTCCTTTGACAGCCCAGGTGACGGGACCGGAAAAACTGGAGACGGGTGCCTACGGAACCTTCCAGGTTACCCTCAGCAACCTGTCCGATTTGGAGTATTTCGGTTACATTGATGTTTCATTCAGCGACAAGGCCGAGCAGGTTAGTGCAGCATTGGCAAGGGAGCTTTACGTCTCGGTTCCAGCGCATGGTTCTGTAACACGCAGTTTCAATCTGCTTCCTAAGCAGGCGGGAGATTTCTATCTCTGGCTGGATGAACTGAGTGGCGGTTATAATCGCAATCTGGTTGATGCCCAGAAGTTTACGGTGGACAAGGGTTATGAGCCGCCGATTTATCTGGTTGAGACATCAACGAATGCCGAGCCTGATCTTTGCGAGACGGAGCTGGCTTTCTATGGCGGCAAGCAGATGAGAACGCCTAGAGTAAATGGCGAGCAGGCTGAGTTTACCTATAAGATTAAGAATGATGGTGAGGATGCATCCATCCTGATAGCCTTTGCGTATGCCGGAGGCGGTGAAGAGACTACGCCGACGTTCCGAATCCCGAATGGTGCTGAGCAGATAAATCTTCCAGGTAATGGCGAGGTGACCACTATCACCCGTTCAGTGACTCCGGAGGAAGCTGGTTCCAATACCATCTGCGGTTATCTGCTGGGTGTGGACGAGAACTATCAGACGGTGGATTTACCTACTCATCTGGCTCCTTACGTAATGTTCACTGTGGAAGGTAAGCGGGTAAGAATGAATCCTGCGATGAATCTGGTTTATGTATCGGGTTCTTCTTCGGGCATTTCGGGCATAGAAATGGATGCCTCTGGTTTCTGGGATGTATATACGCTGAGTGGTCAGAAGATAAAGAGGGTTGCTGCTGGTTCCGATATCCAGCGTCTCGGTCTTCCTTTCGGCATCTACGTAGTAAATCATCAGAAGGTTTTGGTGAAGTAAAGAATCATAAGATTCTTGTGAAGTAAAGGATTTCCAGAGATTTAAGTAGAATCAAGAAAATAAGTTGAGGAGGGTGTGTCAAAAGTCCAAGACACACCCTCCTCATTTTTATGTTTCCTTTTATATTATCATGGATCTTCAGCCCGTGCTTAAACCACATGTGAAAGTTCTGTAAATAAAAAAAGGACTGACTCTCTTCGCAGAGAAATCAGTCCTTATAATTTGAATGCAAATGATAAGTAAAATCTTATTATTCCGGAGAATTAAGCCTTACCCTCCATCTGAGCCTTCAACTTAGCAAGAGCATCGATGTCGCCGAGTGATGTACCAGCAGCAACGTTGTTGATAGCTGGAGTATCATTGTTCTTGCGACCACCATTGTGCTTGCGTGATGGCTTAGCGATTGGCTCGTCCTTGCCCTCCTCGAATGTACGAGAGTGAGAGAGGATGATACGCTTTGTCTCCTTAACGAACTCGATAACCTTGAAGTCGAGAGTCTCGCCCTTCTTAGCCATTGTGCCGTCCTCCTTAGTGAGGTGCTTTGGAGTAGCGAAGCCTTCGCCACCCTCAGCGAGAGCTACGACAGCGCCCTTGTCCATCATCTCGATGATAGTACCCTGGTGGATAGAACCTGGAGTGTAGATGTTCTCATACTCATCCCATGGGTTCTTCTCCAACTGCTTGTGGCCGAGGCTCAAGCGGCGGTTCTCCTTGTCGATCTCGAGAACAACAACATCAATCTTAGCGCCTACCTGAGTGAACTCAGATGGATGCTTAACCTTCTTGGTCCAAGAGAGGTCAGAGATGTGGATCAAGCCATCAACACCCTCAGAAAGCTCTACGAAGATACCGAAGTTAGTGAAGTTGCGAACAGTAGCAACGTGCTTGCTGCCGATAGGGAACTTCTCGTCGATTGTCTCCCATGGGTCTTCCTTGAGCTGCTTGATACCAAGGCTCATCTTGCGCTCAGCACGGTCGAGAGTCAAGATAACAGCCTCTACCTCGTCGCCTACCTTCATGAAGTCGCAAGCTGAACGGAGGTGCTGGCTCCAAGACATCTCAGATACGTGGATCAAGCCCTCTACACCTGGAGCAATCTCAACGAATGCACCGTAGTCAGCCATAACCACTACCTTACCCTTCACGTGATCACCTACCTTGAGGTTTGGATCAAGTGCATCCCATGGATGTGGAGTAAGCTGCTTCAAACCGAGAGCGATACGCTTCTTCTCCTCGTCGAAGTCGAGGATAACAACGTTGATCTTCTGGTCGAGAGATACAACCTCGTGTGGATCGCTTACGCGGCCCCAAGAGAGGTCTGTGATGTGGATCAAACCGTCAACACCGCCGAGGTCAACGAATACACCGTAAGTAGTGATGTTCTTAACGGTACCCTCGAGGATCTGACCCTTCTCGAGCTTGCCGATAATCTCCTTACGCTGCTGCTCGAGCTCCTGCTCGATGAGAGCCTTGTGAGATACAACGACGTTGCGGAACTCCTGGTTGATCTTTACAACCTTGAACTCCATTGTCTTGCCTACGAATACGTCGTAGTCGCGTATAGGGTGAACGTCGATCTGGCTTCCTGGCAAGAAAGCCTCGATTCCGAAGACGTCAACGATCATACCGCCCTTAGTGCGGCACTTGATGTAACCCTGGATGATCTCCTCGTTCTCGAGAGCTGCATTAACACGCTCCCAAGACTTGCTGAGGCGAGCCTTCTTGTGAGAGAGTACCAACTGACCCTTTGTGTCCTCCTGGTTCTCTACGTAAACCTCAACCTTGTCGCCTACCTTGAGGTCTGGGTTGTAACGGAACTCTGAAGCTGGGATGATACCATCGCTCTTGTAGCCGATGTTTACGATAACCTCTTTCTTGTCTACAGAGATTACGGTACCCTCAACAACCTGGTGCTCAGTTACCTTGTTCAATGTTTCGTCATAGGCCTTCTCGAGGTCTGTTTTGCTGACGCCTGCGTTTGTGCCGTTCTCGAACTCGTCCCAATTGAAGTCGTCGAGTGGCTGTACGTTCTTAAAATTTGACATAAAAAATAATTAAAAATTTAAATTAATAAAGTTAGACTTTATATATATTGTTAAAAATCGGCTGCAAAGTTACTCATTTTCTTTGGTTTACAAGCGTTTGGCATCTCTTTTCTTTTGTTTGTTAATGATATTTAACTAAAATGGGCGTTTCTTCTCATTTTTCTTGGGTGTTTACTATAATATATATATGTATTCATATTCATCTTCATCGTTTTTTCTTCATCTCTTCATCGTTTTTTCTTCATCGGATTACGCGGAGTTATCAGAAACATTCTTGCTCCACGGATTACGCACGGAATTTAAACGGATTTGGCCTTGCGGCCATTGGGCTTGCGCCGTATAGGCTAGCTTGCAATTGTCCAATAATGGCTGGCTTTTTTCAGCTATAGGGGGTATCGCTACGACCGTCAGGTCGAGTTTCCGTTTAAATTCCGTGCGTAATCCGTGGAGCAAGAATGTTCCGTTTTTTCCGCGTAATCCGATGAATATGAATGAATATGCAATCAGTAAAATCGCTGCGAAAAAATCAATAGCATGAAAATTGCGTTAAATTCATTAAAAAATCATCCCGAAATGTTGCGGATTACAAAATATTTGTTACCTTTGCCCCGAAATATGAAAAAATGAATAACTATTGAGTATTATGACACTAGTCATCTTGTCCATACTGATACTGGCTTGCGTACTCATTGCAACCGAGAACGTGACCAAAGTGAACCGTGCAGCCGTGGCTATCTTCGCCGGAACGGTGGGATGGGTGCTATATATATGCTTCGGTATGGACTTCGTGACTAACGAACACTCTGCAGATTACAGCCATTATCTAGACCTCACGAACCTGGAATCTACCAGCACCAACGTGAAGTACTTCATCTCCAGGCACATCTTCCTTCCACAGGTGGGCAGGGCTGCCGAGATCGTGCTCTTTCTGCTCGCCACCATGACCATCGTGGATATACTCAATAACAACGGCTGCTTCGACTTCGTGCGCCAGTTGCTTCGCACACGCAGCAGCAGGAAGATGCTCTGGATGCTCGCCATCGTCACCTTCATCATCTCTATCAACCTCGATAATCTTACTACCACCGTCATGATGCTCACCATCATGCACGGCATCATCCCAAGTCGCCGACAGCGAATGATATTCGGCAGTTCCATCCTCCTTGCCGCCAACTGCGGCGGTGCGCTTACCGTTATCGGTAACCCCGAAGGTCTGGTGCTCTGGAATTCCGGAGCCGTTACTGCCACCATCTTCTCGCTCTCGCTGCTGGTTCCTTGCCTGGCTGCGTGGCTCGTGCCTACGGCAATGATGCAGCGCATGCTGCCGGATAGGGTGGAGACGGAGTGGATTGCCATGCCTTTCCGCGGCGATGACACGCGCCTCAACGTGTGGCAGCGACTGCTGATGCTCCTGGTGGGCATCGGAGGCCTGTGGTTTATCCCTACCTTCCATAACATCACCAAACTCAGTCCGTTCCTGGGTGCGCTGTGCGTGCTCAGTATCCTCTGGATCGTGAACGAAATCTTCAATCGCAAGCTCATGAACATGGATGCGATGGTGGAGCGCCGTACCCCATTGGTATTGCAGTATGGCGTTATCCAGATGATGCTCTTCGTGATGGGCATGATGCTGGCTGTGGGCGTGGTGAAGGAGACGGGTGCCTTCGGCGACCTCACGGCATGGCTGGGCGTAAGCGATGAGCATCCTAACGTGTGGCTGCATGGCATTGCGGCTGGAGTGCTGAGCACCGTGCTCGACAACTTCGCTACGGCGATGAACTTCTTCTCACTGCACGACGTGGTGGGACTGGGCGACCCTCAGTCGGCGCTCGACTCTGTATATCAGACCAATGGAGTATACTGGCAGGTCATCGCCTACTGCGTGATGGCTGGCGGCAACGTGCTCGGCATCGGCACCATCAGCGGCCTTGCCCTGATGAAGATGGAGCACATGCACATGGTCTGGTATTTCCGCAACATAGGCTGGAAGGCCCTGGTGGGTGGCGTGCTGGGACTCGCCATCCTCTTGCTCTCGCACACCCTGATGGGCGGGACCATGTACTTGATGATTTAAACCATATCTGATAAAGGAAAGGGGATGTGAACACGCATCCCGAACGAAAAGACGTAGATTTTTGACAATGCCCTCTTATAAGCTTATAAGAAATCCTCTTTGCAGGAAATTTATTTTTGCGAGAAATCTATCTCTGCGAGAAATCTGTCTTCGAAGGCATTGGATGCAGACAAAATTGAAGAAACTAATTAAAATAATGTATCAATTAATATAATAAGGTATAAATATAATAAGGTATATAGTTATGGCAAAGATTAAGACTATTGGTATTTTGACATCCGGAGGTGATGCTCCAGGTATGAACGCAGCTATCCGCGCAGTGACCCGCGCGGCTATCTACAACGGTTTCAACGTGAAGGGTATTTATCGTGGCTACGATGGCTTGATCAACGACGAGATCAAGACTTTTACCACTGAGAATGTGAGTGGTATCATCGGTACCGGCGGTACGATACTGAAGACTGCACGTTCTAAGGAATTCATGACTGAAGAGGGTCGACAGAAGGCTTTCGAGAATATTCAGAAGGAGGAAATCGATGCGCTGGTGGTTATCGGCGGTAACGGTTCGCTCACTGGTGCGATGAACTTCGCTAGAGAGTTTGATATCTGCTGCATCGGTTTGCCTGGCACCATCGACAACGACCTCTATGGCACAGACAATACCATCGGTTACGATACTACGATGAACACTATCGTGGAGTGTGTAGACCGTATACGTGATACGGCGCAGAGCCACGAGCGTATCTTCTTCATCGAGGTGATGGGCCGTGATGCCGGCTTCCTGGCTCAGAACTCAGCCATCGCCAGCGGTGCAGAGGCAGCCATCATCCCAGAGGATTCCACCGATGTTGACCAGTTGGCACAGTTCATGGAGCGTGGTATCCGCAAGTCAAAGAAGAGTTGTATCGTCATTGTGTCAGAGAGTCCTAAGTGCGGTGCGCTCTATTATGCCGACCGTGTGCGCAAGGAGTTCCCTGAGTTCGACGTGCGTGTATCTATCCTCGGTCACCTGCAGCGTGGCGGTCGCCCATCAGCCCGTGACCGTATCCTCGCCAGCCGCACTGGTTGCGGTGCCATCGAGGCCATCATGCAGGGTCAGCGCAACGTGATGATCGGAGTTCGCAACAACGAGGTGGTATACGTTCCGCTTTCAGAGGCTATCCGTTCTGACAAGCCTTTCGACCGCAAGCTCATCAAGGTATTGGACGAGTTGAGTATCTAATCGCATCTGATAGTATCAACTTGCAGATTCATTTCGTTATCTAATGTCATTATCGGCATTACTTATACAAGATGAATGAAAAGTAAAAATGGTTTAAACGGAACTAAAAATGTTTTAATCCGGAGTAATTTAGTGATAAAACTCCTTAAAAATTTGCAGGTTCCATGAATTGTTGTTACTTTTGCAGCCGTTAATCGATGTGCGTGCTACGGGTTCCGAAGCCCGCTTCACGCACATTGAATACTAAAAGTACGAAATAATAAAAGTACGAAATAATACATATAAATAAATTTTAAACTAATAAAGCTTATGTCACAAGTAAGTGGACGCATCTCGCAGATTATCGGTCCGGTTATCGATGTATACTTCGATACCAAGGGCGAGAATCCAGAGAAGGTGCTTCCTAAAATTCACGAAGCTCTGAAGGTGAAACGCCCAGACGGACGCGACCTGGTCATCGAGGTGCAGCAGCACATTGGTGAGGACACGGTTCGCTGCGTCGCCATGGACAACACCGACGGCTTGCAGCGTGGCTTGGAAGTTGCCGTAACAGGCAACCCAATCATGATGCCTGCCGGAGAGCAGATCAAGGGCCGTATGATGAATGTAATCGGACAGCCTATTGATGGTATGAACGAATTGGACATGAAGGGTGCTTATCCTATCCACCGCGAGGCTCCGAAGTTTGACGAGCTCTCTACGCACAAGGAGATGCTTGCCACCGGTATCAAGGTGATCGACCTGCTCGAGCCTTACATGAAGGGTGGTAAGATTGGTCTATTCGGTGGTGCCGGTGTAGGTAAGACCGTGCTCATCATGGAGTTGATCAACAACATTGCCAAGGGACACAACGGTTACTCCGTATTCGCTGGTGTAGGTGAGCGTACTCGTGAGGGTAACGACTTGATTCGAGACATGCTCGAGTCTGGCGTTATCAAGTATGGCGAGAAGTTCCGCAAAGCCATGGAAGAGGGTAAGTGGGACCTCTCACTCGTTGACCCTGAGGAGCTTGCCAAGAGTCAGGCTACCCTGGTGTATGGTCAGATGAATGAGCCACCTGGGGCACGTGCTTCAGTAGCGCTTTCAGGTTTGACCGTAGCTGAGGAGTTCCGTGATCACGGAGGTAAGAATGGTGAGGCAGCGGATATCATGTTCTTCATCGATAACATCTTCCGTTTCACCCAGGCTGGTTCTGAGGTATCTGCGCTGCTGGGTCGTATGCCATCAGCCGTAGGTTATCAGCCAACGCTGGCTTCTGAGATGGGTGCCATGCAGGAGCGAATCACTTCTACCAAGAATGGTTCCATCACCTCTGTACAGGCCGTTTATGTGCCTGCCGACGACTTGACCGACCCTGCTCCAGCCACCACCTTTACTCACCTGGATGCCACCACAGAGCTTTCGCGTAAGATTGCATCTCTGGGTATCTATCCTGCCGTAGACCCACTGGGTTCTACCTCTCGTATCCTCGACCCGCTGATTGTGGGCAAGGCTCATTACGACTGTGCACAGCGAGTAAAGCAGTTGCTGCAGCGTTACAACGAGTTGCAGGATATCATCGCCATCCTCGGTATGGATGAGCTTTCGGATGAGGATAAGTTGACCGTGAACCGTGCACGCCGTGTACAGCGTTTCCTGAGTCAGCCATTCACCGTAGCCGAGCAGTTCACCGGTTTGAAGGGTGTGATGGTACCTATCGAAGAGACTATCAAGGGCTTCAACGCCATCCTCGACGGCGAGGTAGACGACCTGCCAGAGCAGGCATTCCTCAACGTAGGTACTATCGAGGATGCGAAGGAGAAGGCTAAGCAGTTGCTCGCAGCAGCACAGGCGTAATCTTTAAATCCACGGCTTATGTTACAGCTAAAGATAGTATCTCCTGAGAAAGTAGTCTTCCAGGGTGAGGTAGAGAGCGTACTGGTTCCGGGAACCCTCGGCTCGTTCGAGATTCTGAAGGATCACGCGCCAATCATCTCTTCGCTCGAAGTGGGCAAGGTAGAGTATACCACCAAGGAAGGCAAGCAGGCAATGAACATCAAGGGCGGATTCGTGGAATGTAAGAAAAACGAAGTAAGCCTCTGCGTGGAAGTTTAGATAAGTGATTAATTTTTAGTGATTAATTATTAGATAATGGAAAAAGATGAAAAGTTGCGCTTGCAGACTATCAGGCAGGCGAGCATCAAGTATAAGCAGATATCTCTGTGGCTCACAGCTCTCATGGCTTTGGCCATCCTCTTTGCCTGTAGGGTTTCTGCCTTATGCGATGATATCCTGCCACGGGTTGTTAACCCGCTGATAGTGAGTGCGATATTCTCGCTCGTTGCAAGTACTGCTTATGGTGAAGCCTGGAAGGCTGTGGCTAAATCATCGCCCGCCAATCTCGCCAAGTTCTACCTGGCAGCATTGGTGCTGAAGCTGATGGCAGGCACGCTGGTGTTCCTCATCTACGTGCTGGTATGCGACAAGCAGAACATCCTGGGATTCACCGCCGTCTTCGCCCTGTTCTATGTCGTGCTTCTCGTGTTCGACTGCATCTACTTCGCTCGGGTAGAGAAAAAGAACCGTCTTTCATAAGCGGTTCTGATACAAATAATTAATAAACAAAGTAAGAATTAAAGAATATGAAACATCTCAAGCAATTCCTCTTGATGGCGATGCTGCTCTTTACGCTGGCACCTGTACAGGTATCAGCCAAGGAGAATATCGACGTGAAAGAGATATTGTGGGGTCATATCAAGGATTCTTATGAATGGCATATCACAAAGGTGGGAGACCATCCCGTAGTGATTCATCTGCCTATCATCGTGAATACCACCACAGGCTGGCACGTGTTCTGCAGCAGCGAATTCTCGGAAGAGAAGGATGCCAACGGAGACCGCCCCGGACCATTCAACCTGGTGATCAAGAACGCTGATGCGCAGGCGAATCCCAACAAGATAGTAGAGAAGGTGGGAGGCCAG
This sequence comes from Segatella copri, assembly GCF_051861805.1. GTDB lineage: Bacteria > Bacteroidota > Bacteroidia > Bacteroidales > Bacteroidaceae > Prevotella > Prevotella copri_M. The sequence goes on from NZ_CP146520.1 coordinate 2,142,946, forward strand.
GAGGTTCGTCCGCTTGACATCTCCATCACGAAGACCGTTTGCGTGCTCTTCATCGATGCTATCATCCTGTTGCTCTGTGTCCTGATACCAGCCCGCTGGTGCAGGAAGCACAAGGTGGATGACCCTGCACCAAAGGGATTTGTGGGACTGATGCACATGTTCATCATGTCGGTATATACCGATGTGATTGAGGCCACCCTGGGTAAGGAAGCCCCAAAGTACGCACCATGGTTGCTTACTTGCTTCTTCTTTATCTTCGTGGCGAACATCATGGGTATCGTACCGTTCCCTCCGGGTGGTGGTAACCTGACGGGTAATATCGCCTGCACCGTATTCTTCGGTGTAACGACATTCCTGATCACCAACTTCACCGGTACCAAGGAATACTGGAAGGAAATCTTCTGGCCGGAGGTACCAACGTGGTTGAAGGTGCCAGTGCCACTGATGCCATTCATCGAGCTTTTCGGAATCTTCACGAAACCGCTGGCTCTGATTATCCGACTCTTCGCCAACATGATGGCGGGTCACGCCATCGCACTTTCGTTTGCGGCTATCATTTTCATCATGTTCAACATCAGTGAGAATGCTATCGCCAACTATGTGGCAGGTACGGGTATGACAATAGTAAGTGTTGCGATGAGCGCCTTTATGATGCTCCTCGAAGTATTGGTAAGCTACATTCAGGCATTGGTATTCACCATGCTGAGTGCAGTATTCATCTCGCTGGCTCATGTAAAGTCTCATGAGGCTGAGCCAGAAATCGTAAAATAGAATTATAAATAAAGAAAATATTAACAACTTAAATTATTAAGATTATGTTATCACTTTTATTAGCAGCAGAGATTGCAAAGTTGGGTGCCGCAGTAGGCGCAGGTTTGGCCGCTATTGGCGCAGGTATTGGTATCGGTCGCATTGGTGGCCAGGCTATGGACGCTATGGCTCGTCAGCCAGAGAAGATGGGCGATCTCCGTTCTTCTATGATTATTGCAGCTGCGTTGGTTGAGGGTGTTGCATTCTTCGCAGTCATCATCGCCATCTTGGCTATCGTTATGTAATAAACGAATATCACTCTTCTCGCCCCATACAGTTTTTAGTTGCAGTTGCGGTTGTCTAACCGTTATGTATGGGGTGGAGAAGGTGATTCTCTAGAGTTAGTTAAAATAAAACGTTTAAGTAAAACTTTAACCAGTATATATGGATTTATTAATTCCTGATAGCGGTTTGCTTTTCTGGATGACACTGGTCTTCATCATCGTGTTCTTCATCCTCTGGAAGGCTGGATTCCCAGCCATCATCAAGATGGTGACCGAGCGCAAGGCCTTCATCGACGAGAGCCTGAAGAAAGCTCACGAAGCCAACGAGAAGCTTGCCAATATCCAAAAAGAAGGTGAATCCATCTTGCAGGAAGCTCGCGAGAAGCAGGCTGCCATCCTCAAGGAGGCTGCCGATACCCGCGATGCCATCGTAGAGAAAGCACAGGACAAGGCTCGCGAAGAGGGCGCCCGTCTGCTCTCTGACGCCAAGGCGCAGATTGAGACAGAAAAGCAGAACGCCATCCGCGAAATCCGTGGACAGGTTGCCGAGCTCTCTGTACAGATTGCAGAAAAAGTGCTCAAGGCTAAGCTCTCTGACGACAAGGCACAGATGGATATGATAAATCGACTGCTGGACGAGGTTTCTTCTGACAACAAATAGTAAAGCTTATGGATATAGGTGTAATATCGGTGCGTTATGCCCGTGCCCTCATCAAGGCTGCACTCGGCATGAAGCTCGAAGATCAGGTGTACCAGGAGATGCAGACGCTCTACCAGAGCTACATCGACGTGCCTGAACTGAGATTTACGATAGACAACCCTATGCTTTCAAAGGACAAGAAGCAGGCACTTCTCACCACAGCCCTGGGTAAGAACCCAAGCGAACTGAGCAAGAAGTTCATCGCACTCGTCCTGAAGGAGGATAGGGAGAGCACCCTGCAATTCATGGCTGCTTCGTATATCACTCTTTACAGGAAACAGAAGAACATCATCCGCGGTAAGCTGATCACCGCCACTGCCGTTGACGCCTCTACGGAGGAGAAGATGCGCAAGATGGTGGAGCAGAGAACGCAAGGTACTGTGGAGTTCAAGACTGAGGTGAACCCTGAACTCATCGGCGGTTTCATCCTTGAGTATGATACTTACAGAATGGATGCGAGCGTAAAGACTAAGCTCAACAACATTCTGACACAGCTCAAAAAGTAAAAATAATTAAAGTAAATAACAAAATGTCAGATAAAATTAAACCAAGTGAGGTGTCTGAAGTGCTTCAGCAGCAGCTCCAGGAGGTGAATGGCTCTCAGCAGTTTGACGAGGTAGGTACCGTGCTTACCGTCAGCGATGGCGTGGCTCGTATCTACGGTCTTCGCAATGCAGAGGCTAACGAGCTTCTTGAGTTCGAGAACGGCACTATGGCGATCGTCATGAACTTGGAGGAAGACAATGTAGGTTGTGTCCTCCTGGGTCCTACTGCTGGCATCAAGGAGGGACAGAGCGTGAAGCGTACTCACCGTATCGCTTCTATCCGCGTGAACGACAACTTCTTAGGTCGTGTTGTTAACCCTCTGGGTCAGGCTATCGACGGTCTGGGTGATATCGATCTCACAGGCGCTTTCGAGATGCCGCTGGATCGTAAGGCTCCTGGTGTGATCTATCGTCAGCCAGTGAAGGAGCCTCTGCAGACAGGTTTGAAGGCTGTGGATTCCATGATTCCTATCGGTCGTGGACAGCGTGAGTTGATCATCGGCGACCGTCAGACCGGAAAGACTGCCATCGCAGTGGATACCATCATCAACCAGAAGAGTTTCTATGAGGCAGGCAAGCCTGTATATTGTATCTATGTAGCCATCGGCCAGAAAGCATCTACCGTTGCTGCATTGGTACAGAACCTGAAGGAGCACGGCGCCCTGCCATATACCATCATCGTAAGTGCTACCGCTGCCGATCCTGCAGCCATGCAGTATTACGCACCATTCGCCGGTGCAGCCATCGGTGAGTACTTCCGCGACCGTGGTTACTCAGCCCTCGTAGTATACGATGACTTGAGTAAGCAGGCTGTGGCTTACCGTGAGGTATCACTGATCCTCCGCCGTCCATCAGGACGTGAGGCTTACCCTGGTGATGTGTTCTATCTCCACTCTCGTCTGTTGGAGCGTGCCGCTCGTATCAACGACCAGCAGGAGGTAGCCGAGCAGATGAACGATCTTCCTGAGTGCCTGAAGGGCAAGGTGAAGGGTGGTGGCTCTTTGACAGCCCTCCCAATCATCGAGACCCAGGCAGGTGACGTTTCTGCCTACATCCCAACCAACGTGATTTCCATCACCGACGGTCAGATCTTCCTGGAGACCGACCTCTTCAACCAGGGCTTCCGCCCAGCTATCAACGTAGGTATCTCCGTATCTCGTGTAGGTGGTTCTGCCCAGATCAAGAGTATGAAGAAGGTGGCTGGTACCCTGAAGATTGATATGGCTCAGTATCGTGAGCTGGAGGCATTCTCCAAGTTCTCAAGCGATATGGATGCCGTAACAGCGATGACACTGGACCGTGGTAGAAAGAACGACCAGTTGCTGGTTCAGCCTCAGTATCGCCCTATGCCAGTGGGCGAGCAGGTGGCTATTCTCTATTGTGGTGTGCACGGACTGATGCACGAAGTGCCAATGGATAAGGTACGCGAGTGCCAGGATCAGTTCCTCGACGCTATGCGCAGCCAGCACGCCGACGTAATTGAGACTTTGGCTGATGGTAAGCTCACCGACGATTGCATCGCGGTGATCAAGGATACCATGGCTAATGTAGCAGGACAATATAAAGCGTAATAGCCTATGCCGTCGTTAAAAGAGATTAAGACTCGCATCGCCAGCGTCAACAGTACCCGTAAGATTACGAGTGCGATGAAGATGGTGGCATCCAGCAAGTTGCATCATGCTCAGGTAGCTATCCAGAATATGCTGCCTTATGAGAATATGCTGGAGCATATCCTGAAGAGCTTCCTGGTGAGTACTCCGAATGTGGACCATGAGTTGCAGGTGGAGCACAAGGAAATCAAGCGTGTGGCTCTCATCGTATATAGCTCTAACAGCAGCTTGTGCGGTGGCTTCAATTCCAACGTCATCAAGATGATGATTCAGGCGGTGGACGAGTATAAGGCTCATGGCATTGACGACATCACGGTATATCCTATCGGCAGAAAGGTGGCTGAGAAGGCACAGAAGCTGGGTTTGAAGATTGGCGGTAACTTCATGGATATTGCCGATCATCCTAATTCTAGCGCTTGTGCCGACATCGCCCGCAAGCTTGCCAAGCAGTATGCGGCTGGCGAACTCGACAAGGTGGAGATGATCTATCACCACTTCAAGAGTGCCGGTTCGCAGATTCTGACCCAGAAGACTTTCCTGCCTATCGACCTCAGCACGGAGGCGATAGGAGAGGACAACGACCGTGACCTCACATCGAATGTGGCTACGGCGAAGGCTCAGGAGTATCTGCGCAAGAAGCAGGCTAGTGAGGATGAAAGACAGCGTGCAGAGGCGCATCCTCTGAACGATGACTTCATCGTGGAGCCTGATCTGGAGACTGTTTTGGGTGTTTTGATTCCTAAGCAGCTTCATCTGATGGTTTACACTGCTTTGTTGGATAGTCAGGCGAGTGAGCATGCTGCCCGTATGGTAGCCATGCAGACTGCTACGGATAATGCCGATGAACTCTTGCGTGAACTGAATCTTCAGTATAACAAGAGTCGTCAACAGGCCATTACGAATGAATTGCTCGATATTGTGGGAGGTAGCGTGAATAACTAAGCTTCCCCGTTTCATCATAAAAAAAGAGGGTGTGTCAAAAGTCCAAGACACACCCTCTTTTTTGTTGCTTCATAGTTTTTCTTCATCGGATTACGCTGAGTTAACGGAACATTCTTGCTTCACGGATTACGCACGGAATTTAAGCGGATTTGGCCTTACGGCCATTGGGCTAGCGCATTCGCATTCCAGCTTTAGGGGGTATCGCCACGACCGTCAGGTCGAGTTTCCGTTTAAAATCCGTGAGTAATCCGAGGAAGGCGGTTAAGGTTCCGTTTATTCCGCGTAATCCGATGAATAATGATACACCCTCTTTTTTATGTCTTATTTTTTATTTGCCTGTATATTTCTTGATGGCTTTGATAAAAGTGTCGCCATATTTCTTGATCTTGAATTCTCCGATACCGCTGATGAGACCGAATGCCTGGAGGGTGGTTGGCTTCATCTTGGTTAATTCGTGCAGACTCTTATCTGATAGCACGATATATGGAGGATAGCCCTGCTCATCGGCAAGATTCTTTCGGATCTTACGCAGATATTCAAAGAGTTTCTTGTCTTCTACATTGGATGTTTCATCCTCGAAAATCACACGCTCGGCATGAACCACAGGGATGCTGTTTCCTCTTGATGGTCTGTTGATCCTTTGCGGACGAGGAGAACGCTCTTCATTCTCAACAATCGCCAGCGAAACCTGATGTTCTCCCTTGAGAACCTTCCAGCCTAATGGCGTGACTTTCATCTGATTATGCATATTGTACGCCACTTCGAAGAAACCCATCTGCAGCATCTGGAGCATGTATGCCTGCCAGTCGCGGACGCTCACGTCCTTGCCCACACCAAAGGTTTTCAGTTCGTTGTAGTGGTTGCGAGCCACGGCAGGCGTCATCATCCCTCTCAATATCTCGATGCAGGTGCCCACGGCAATCTTTTCGCCCGCACGGACCACGGCACTTAGCGCCTTTTGGGTGAGCACGGTGCCATCGAAGGTATGGGGCGGATTCTTGCACACATCGCAATGACCGCAATCCTTCGCCGCCGTCTCTCCGAAATAATTCAGGAGGATTCTCCTTCGGCACACTCTCGATTCGGCGTATTCTTCCATTCTGCGCAGCTTTTCCAGATTCACCGCTTTCTGTCCGCTTTCTTCGCAGAATGAACGGAGGGTGATGATATCTGCCATCGAATAGAACAATACAGTATCGGCTGGTGCACCATCTCTTCCGGCTCGTCCTATCTCCTGATAGAAACTCTCTATGCTCTTCGGCATGTTATAATGAATCACCCATCGCACGTTGCCCTTGTCGATGCCCATTCCGAAGGCGATGGTAGCGCAGACCACCTCTATCTGGTCCATCTTGAAACGCTCCTGCACCGAGGCTCGCTGCTGGGCAGAGAGTCCGGCATGATAGGCTTCGGCATTGATGCCATGCGACTGTAGCGCCTCTGCCACCATCTCCGTGTTCTTGCGCGAGAGGCAGTAGATGATGCCTGCCTCTTCAGGGCGACGGGCGATGAAATGGTAGATGAACTTCAGCTTCTCCTTCTTGGTGCTTTCCTGACGCACGGAGAGACTGAGGTTGGGACGGTCGAAGCTGCTCACGAAGGTCTGTCCGTTCAGATGCAGCTGGTTGATGATGTCCTCGCGGGTAATCTTATCGGCTGTAGCCGTAAGCGCCATCACCGGAATGCCACGGAATTTCTCGTGAAGGAGTCCGAGCTGGGAATACTCCGGACGGAAATCGTGCCCCCACTGGCTGATGCAGTGGGCTTCATCCACGGCGAAGAGCGAGATTTTGATGTTGCTGAATAAGTAAGGTATCTCGCTGATGAGTTTTTCAGGAGAAACATAGAGCAGCTTGAGTTCGCCCGCCTCGCATCGTCGACGGATGATGACATCGTCGGTGACGTCATTACCGCTGTTCAGTGCCTCGGCAGGGATTCCGTTTGCCTTGAGTGCCTCCACCTGGTCGTGCATTAAGCTGATGAGGGGCGAGATGACCACGGCAGTGCCTTCCATCGCCAGCGCCGGAACCTGATAGCAGAGGCTCTTACCTCCGCCCGTAGGCATGAGCACGAGGCAGTCGTGGCCCTGCATCACTTCCTGGATGATGGCCTCCTGATTCGGTCGGAAGGAGTCGTAACCGAAGTACGATTTTAATATCTCGTTGATTTGCATATCTCTTAACTGTTTTTACATCTTTTTCGTTAGAAATTCCTGCAAAGTTACTAAAAAAACGGGATATTTATTACATTTCCTTCTATAAAATAAGAAAAGTAGGCAGAAAAGTTTGAAAATTGAAATAAAAGTCGTACTTTTGCGGTAGAATAAAGGTTTTAAACATGGCAAATTGTAATGTAAACACCCAAGAGCGCTTCGCCGACATCCAGATGCTTCGTTACGAACTGAAGGGATTTGACGAATTGTCGCTCAACCAGAAATTGTATATCTATTGCTTGTCAATGGCAACGCTGATGGGACGTGACATCACGTTCGATCAGCAGGGAAAGTACAACCTGCGCATCCGCAAGACCCTGGAGGCAATCTATCGCCACTATAAGGGAACAGGAGAGAAGGCAGAGACGCTGGCATCTGACATCTGCGAAAGCGGAGAGCCACAGAAGGCTGATATCAGCGAAAGCGATAATTTCAAGGCTTTCGAGGTTTATCTGAAGCGAGTATGGTTCGCCAGCGGCATCCATCACCATTATGGCTGCGAGAAATTCAAGCCGGGATTCTCTGAGGAATTCTTTTATGAACTGATGGAGAACATCGGCGAGGCGGAACTGCCGCTGAAGCGTGGAGAGAGCAAGGAAGACCTGCTCCGACTGCTGGTACCCGTGATCTTCGACCCCGAGGTGATGCCGAAGCGCGTGAACCAGACGGATGGCGAGGACCTGGTGCAGACTTCTGCCTGCAACTTCTATGAGGATGTGACCCAGGAGGAAGTGGAGCGGTTCTATGCCAAGATGAAGGACGCCGACGACGCTACTCCGCCATCTTATGGTCTCAATTCCAAGCTCACCAAGCGCAACGGCGAGATGGTGGAACTGGTTTGGAAAGAAGATGGTCTTTATGGTGAGGCCATCAGAGAAATCGTATCCTGGTTGCTCAAGGCACAGAAATATGCCGAGAATGAGGGACAGAAGCACGTTATCGACCTGCTCGTGAAGTTCTATCGCACAGGTAATCTCGTGGATTTCGACCGATATAGCATCGCCTGGGTGCAGCAGCACGAGGGCATGGTGGATTTCATCAACGGATTCATCGAGGTATATGGCGACCCGCTGGGACTGAAAGGTACCTGGGAGGGAATCGTGGAATACAAGGACCTGGAGGCCACACAGCGCACGCAGACCATCAGCAAGAATGCGCAGTGGTTTGAGGACCATTCGCCTGTGGATCCCCGTTTCCGCAAGCCGGAGGTGAAGGGCGTTACAGCCAATGTAATCTGTGCGGCGATGCTTGGCGGTGAGGAATATCCGGCTTCCGCCATCGGCATCAACCTGCCTAATGCCAACTGGATTCGCCAGGAGCACGGTTCGAAGAGTGTGACCATCGGCAACCTGACCGATGCCTACAACAAGGCAGCGCAGGGTAACGGATTCAGAGATGAATTTGTTATCGACGAGGAGACCGTGGCGCTGATGAACCAGTATGCTGATATCACCGACGACCTGCATACGGATTTGCACGAGTGCCTGGGTCATGGCAGCGGTCAGCTTCTGCCTGGCACCGATGCTGATGCCCTGAAGGCGTATGGCAACACGATAGAGGAGGCGAGAGCCGACCTTTTCGGATTATATTATGTAGCCGACCACAAGCTGGTGGAATTGGGATTGACTCCTAACGACGAGGCTTACAAGGCGCAGTATTACGGTTATCTGATGAACGGATTGCTCACCCAGACCATCCGCATCAAGGAAGGCGACAAGATTGAGGAGGCGCACATGAGAAACCGCGCCCTCATTGCCTGGTGGACACTGGAGCATGCCGAGGGAGCCGTGGAACTGGTGACGGAAGAGGTGAGCTATGCTTCTGCCGAGGATGCCCTGAAGGATGCTGAGGGTAATATCGTAACCACCCGAACCTATGTGAAGGTGAATGATTACGGGAAGCTCCGCCATCTGTTTGGAGATTTGCTTGCTGAGATTCAGCGTATCAAGAGCGAGGGTGATTATGAGGCGGCCCGCCAGTTGGTGGAGAAATATGCCGTGAATATAGACCCAGCCTTGCATTGCGAGATTCTGGCGAGATACAAGAAGCTGAATCTGGCTCCATACAAGGGCTTTATCAATCCGAAGATGACGCTGGTGTTTGATGAGGAGGGCAATCCTATCGATGTGAATCTCGATTACGAGGAGAGCTATACCGACCAGATGCTCCGCTATTCTGAGGAGTACGGAACGCTATAGATAGTTAATAGTTAAGAGTTGATAGTTTATAGGGCAATCTTGCTATACGGCAATCTTGCAATACGGCAATCTTGCAATACGGCAATCTTGCAATACGGCAATTTTGCTATACGGCGAAGCCGCTATAAACTATTAACTATAAACTTTTAAAAAAACGATGACAGATAACAAGAACGAGGAATTTCCGATAGTAGATGAAATGGGCAATATCCTGGGTGCCATCACCCGAGGTCATGCCCATGATGGAAGCAAGATATTGCATCCTGTGGTTCATCTGCATGTATTCAACAGTAAGGGAGATTTATATCTCCAGCATCGTCCGGCATGGAAGGATATCCAGCCTGATAAGTGGGATACTGCCTGTGGCGGACATGTGGATTTGGGAGAGAGCGTGAACCAGGCGCTTCATCGTGAAGTGAGGGAAGAACTGGGTATCACGGATTTCGAACCGGAGTCTTTAGGACACTATGTGTTTGAGAGTCAGAGAGAAAAGGAACTGGTATATGTGCATCGCTGTGTGTATGATGGCGGGGTGAAGCCGAGTCAGGAAGAGTTGGCTGGCGGCAGATTCTGGAGTAAGGAAGAAATCAAGGAAAATATCGGAAAAGGTGTTTTCACTCCGAATTTCGAAAACGAATACCAGAAGTTTTTCATGTTATAAGGTCACGCAGATTTCGCAGATAACGCAGATTTTTTGATTGACTCTTTTTATGTCCCACAGCTTCCACTTGTGTCCCACAGATTCCACAGATATACACAGATTTTTGACCTAAAATCTGCGTCATCTGCGAAATCTGCGTGACTATACATCATGCAGTTCCGGTTACTCGACCGAACAGGTCGCTTTCCGTTTAATCCGTGCGTAATCCGAAAAGCAAGAATGTTTCCGATAACTCCGCGTGAGATCCGATGAATAAAAACTCCGCAGATAAAATTATATCTCGAAGATACCTTTGAGTGCCCCTCTGGCGATATTCTCGAAATCTTCTCCGAAATCGCAGAAACGCATCACGGCATTGGCGGCTGCATGCTTCACACCCATGTTATCACCCTGGAAGGCAACGGCAGCCTGATCCAGGAACTCATTGATACCACGATCGTTAGGTTCTTTGCCATTCGCAAAGAGACGGGCTAGAAGCTGGAAACCAGCTATTTCGTAAAGCGGTTTGTCGCTGGCTATCCATTGATAGGCAATGACAGGCGCATACTCTACATGCTGCAACAGGTTGAAGGCAAGCATCTCTGCCATCTCCTGGCTCTGCACCTGCTCCATCCAGATATCCGTTATCTCGGCAAGCATCTTATCGGCAGGCATGATGAGGGTGGCAAGAATCTTGCACTCTCGGATGTCTTCCTTCCAGAGTTCGATGGCGAGATCATAGTCCTTGCCGTATTCCTGCGCCATCTTCTTCAATTCATAGAAGGGCACACCCCAATTCAGCTTATATCCCAAGCCCTTGTCGCGCATGGATTGCGAACCCGGACCGTTCATCAACAAGCGAAAGCTTCGCTTGATGGTCATCAGTTTCTGATGTGTTTCTTCGTTCATTATATTTAGAGTTTATAATTTATAGTTTATAGTTGATAGGGCATTCTTGCTATTATTTTACGTTGTCTTTCTATAGACACTATAGACATCTTTTGTCTATACGGCGTAGCCGCTATTAACTATAAACTATTAACTAGATTAAAGCTTTAATACCTTGCAGAACATTCCTTCGAACTGCTCTTCGATATTCGCTGGCTTATGCTTGAAGATGCCGAAGATGGCACTCCCGCTTCCGCTCATGGCAGCATATACGGCACCCAGATTATAGAGCTTCTGCTTGATTTCGGCAAGCTCGGGATGCATCGCAAAGATAGGAGCCTCGAAATCGTTGATGAGCTCCTCCTTCCACGTCTCGATAGGCTGGCGCACGATGTCGCGGCAGCATTTGGCTGGCTGTTTCGGGGTGATGGCAGCATAGGCATCCTTGGTGCTTACGGCAATGTCATCGCGCTTCACCACCACAATGTAATAGCCCTTCATGTTGTCGCCGGGACCGCTCACCGGCATCAGCTCGTTTCCTATACCCTCTGCATAGCAGGCAGTATCGCCATCCTCAGGGTCAGCACTGATGAAGTAGGCACAGTCGGCACCCAGTTTGGCCGCATATCGCTCCATCTCCGGGATTCCGATGTTGAGGCGGAAGCGTTCATCAAGCAGACGGATCATGTAGGCAGCATCAGCCGATCCGCCACCCATTCCTGCCTGCGAAGGGATGCGCTTCACCAGATGAGCATGGATGCGAGGAATCTTGAAGTCGGCAGCAATCATATTGTATGCCTTCACCACCAGGTTCTTCTGCTCATCGCAATCTACAGCGTTGCCCGTAATCTTCAGGTCACAAGGCACCTCGCTTGGAAATTCATCGCCCATCAGCTTGATTTCCAGGGCGTCGGTAAGCGGGATAGGGTAGAACACGGTCTCCAGGTTGTGGTAGCCGTCAGCCCGTTTGCTTACTATGTTTAAGCCAAGATTTATTTTGGCGCATGGAAATGTAATCATAATCAATATTGTTTAAGAGTCGATAATACTAATATCATTATAATATTGATGCAAAGATATAAAAAATATCCCAATTCCAGCCCATTTCCTACAGATTATTTTCCTGGCAGCATTAAAAATATTAAAATCATCCCTATTTTGCAATATCTTTTGTATCTTTGCAAAATGTATCCTCGTTTCAGAAAGAGTGATTCCGCTTAAGGGGAAATATATTTTGAGTTAAGGCTAATAATATTTAGCCTTAAGACTAAAAATATTTATCCTTAAGGCTAAATAAATGATTAGATAAAAATAAAAAATAAAATAGCTATGAAGAAAGGTGATAAAGTAAGATTCCTGAGTGAAGTGGGCGGCGGAAAGGTGGCCGGCTTCCAGGGCAAGAATATCGTGTTGGTGGAGGATGAAGACGGATTCGAGATTCCGATGCCTATCAACGAGGTGGTAGTGGTGGAGCAGGACGACTATGCCATGGGCAAGATGATTTCTGCCAAGATGGATGCCAAGCAGAGAGCGGAGGAGCATGCCAACACCGAACTGCATCAGGACAGCCGAAGCATCAAGGCTATCCTGAACGAGCACGAGAACGACGTGGATATGAACGTAGAGGAGTATGATGCTGCCGACCGCGAGATTACCTTCGTGAAGCAGATTCAGGAGCGTACGGGCGGCAACAAACTCAGCGCTTATCTCGCCTTCGTGCCTATCGACATTAAGGATGTGACCAATACCCGCTTCGAATCGTATATGGTTAACGACAGCAACTACTATCTGCGCTACACCTATCTCGTAGCCGAGGGCAATGCATGGACCCTGAAGGCTGAAGGCGAAATCGAGCCGAACACCAAGCTCTTTATCGAGGAATTCGGTCGTGAAGCCCTGAACGAGATGGAGCACATCGCCATCCAGCTGATTGCCTATAAGAAGGACAAGCCTTTCCTTCTGAAGCCAGCCACGGACGTTCAGTTCCGTCTGGACCCAGTGAAGTTCTACAAGCTTCATCTCTTCGAGGAGAATGACTTCTTCGAGACGCCAGCCTATCTCTTCACCATCGTAGAGAACGACGAGGTGGCCCGTCCGCTGGTCATTGATTCCAAGCGATTGAAAGAGCAGATGTACAAGGACGAGAAGGTGATAGCCAACACCAGCAAGAAGAAGAGCAAGAAGGATGACGGTACCCTCGTTATCGACCTTCATGCAGATGAAGTGCTTGAAACAACTGCTGGAATGAACTCTGCCGATATTCTTCATTATCAGATGGATATCTTCAAGAAGACGATGGCTGAGAACAAGAAGAACAAGGGACAGAAGATTATCTTCATCCATGGTAAGGGCGAGGGCGTATTGCGCCAGGCACTCATCCACGAGCTGAACTATCGCTATAAGAGCTGCACCTATCAGGATGCTTCCTTCCAGGAGTATGGATATGGTGCCACACAGGTTACTATCCGATAAAAGTAATCATAAAGTTCAAAGTTCAAATCTCAAAGTTCAAAGTAACATGAAGTACGGATTTATTAAGGTGGCAAGTGCCATCCCTGCCGTCAAGGTGGGCGATGTCATCTTCAACACCCAACAGATAGAAATCCAGATAGTCCAGGCGGAAGGCAAGGGCGTAGAGATCATCACTTTCCCGGAATTATCCATCACGGGATATTCCTGTCAGGACCTCTTCCGACAGCAGATGCTTCTGGAATCATCCGAGCAGGCAGTGATGATGCTGCTCGATTTCACCCGAAAGCTCGACATCATCTCTATTGTCGGTGCTCCGGTAGTGGTAGGCGACCTGCTGCTGAATTGCGGTATCGTGATTCAGCACGGTCAGATCTTGGGCATCGTGCCAAAGACTTATCTGCCTAACTACAGCGAGTTCTACGAGAAGCGCTGGTTTGCCTCTGCGCAGGACTTGCGCGATTGCGAGGTTCGCTACGCCGGACATAAAGTGAAACTGACACCCGATGTGCAGATATTCCACACCTTCGACGGCGTGCAGTTTGGCGTGGAGATATGCGAAGATGTATGGGCTCCGGCTCCTCCTAGCAACAAGTTGGCGCTGGCTGGTGCCGACCTCATCTTCAATCTCTCTGCGAGCGATGAACTCATCGGAAAGCACAATTATCTGAAGAGTCTGCTGAGTCAGCAGAGTGCCCGCACCATGACGGGTTACATCTACAGCTCCTGCGGTTTCGGCGAGAGCACGCAGGATGTGGTTTATGGCGGAAATGCTTTGGTTTACGAGAATGGAGCTTTACTTTCACAGAGTGAACGCTTTTCTCTTGACCCTCAGATGGTTATTGCGCAGGTAGATGTAGAGAAACTCCGTTCGGAGCGTCGCACCAATTCCACCTACGTCAATGCCCAGCGCAACATCAAATATTCGGTTCTGGGCGGACAGTTCAATATCCGAAACATCGATGCTGAGCCTACTGAGAACGAGCGTGAATTCGTATTGGAGCGCGAGGTGAATCCGCATCCTTTCATTCCTACAAGCAGCGATATGAATGCCTCCTGCGAGGAGATTTTCAATATCCAGTTGATGGGTCTTGCCAAGCGCATCGTCCACACCCATGCCAAGACGGTGGTAGTGGGCATCAGTGGCGGATTGGATTCTACCCTTGCCCTGCTCGTCTGCGTGAAGGCATTCGATAAGCTGAAGATGGACCGCCGAGGCATCGTGGGTGTTACCATGCCTGGTTTCGGAACCACCGATAGAACATATAATAATGCCATCTCGCTGATGAAGAGTCTGGGCATTACCATCAGGGAAATCAGCATCGCCAAGGCTGTGACCCAGCATTTCGAGGATATCGGTCATGATGCCAGTGTGCATGATGTTACCTACGAGAATTCTCAGGCACGCGAGCGTACCCAGATTCTGATGGACCTTGCCAACAAGATGGGCGGTATGGTGATAGGTACCGGCGACCTCTCTGAGCTGGCTCTGGGATGGGCCACCTATAATGGCGACCACATGAGCATGTATGGCGTGAATGCCAGCATCCCTAAGACTCTGATCCGTCATCTCGTGAACCATGTTGCCGAGAGTGGGGTGGATGAGCAGAGCCGCATCACCCTGCGCGACATCATCGACACACCTATCAGTCCGGAGCTGATTCCTGCCGATGAGAACGGAAACATCAAGCAGAAGACAGAAGACCTGGTGGGTCCATACGAGCTGCACGATTTCTTCCTCTATTACTTCCTGCGTTTCGGATTCCGTCCTTCCAAGATTTACATGTTGGCTAAGAAGGCGTTCATCGATACCCAGCTGGAGCGTGTGAAGATCAGCGACAACGATCCTGATTCCTACGATGAGGAGACTATCAAGAAATGGCTCAAGACATTTGTTCGCCGTTTCTTCAACCAGCAGTTCAAGCGCAGCTGTCTGCCTGATGGTCCGAAGGTGGGAAGCGTGAGCCTCAGTCCTCGTGGCGACTGGCGCATGCCTAGCGATGCCGCATCCACCATCTGGCTGCAGGAGGCGGAAAACCTGTAGTTTTCCAGCCAGCCTTAATAGAATATTGATTCCCGATTTGAGCATCCGATACTATTTTGGTGCTCAAATCGGGATTTTTAATAGAAAAATTATTAATTTATTACCCCTTTATTCGGGAAAAACATATTTTTTTTGTAACTTTGCGCCCAAAAGTAAAAACAATATAAAATTAAAATAGATAATATGGCTAAGAAATTTGCCGAGCACAACGGTCTGAATCTCACTCAGACAAACAATGACGTACTAGCAGCGTGGGAGAAAAATGATATCTTCCACAAGTCTATCGACGAGCGTGAAGGCTGCCCTCAGTTTATCTTCTTCGAGGGACCTCCATCAGCTAATGGCCACCCGGGTATTCACCACGTGTTGGCACGTAGTATCAAGGATACATTCAACAGATACAAGACCATGAAGGGCTTCCAGGTTCACCGCAAGGCGGGATGGGATACCCACGGACTCCCTGTTGAACTCGGTGTCGAGAAGGAACTCGGCATCACCAAGAAGGATATCGACAACAAGGCTTCTGAGAAGTATATCTCTACCGAGGATTACAACCACAAGTGCCGCGAGAACGTGATGAAGTTCACCGCTGAGTGGCGCGAGTTGACCGAGAAGATGGGTTACTTCGTAGATCTCGACCATCCTTATATCACTTACGATAACAAGTATATCGAGACGCTTTGGTGGCTCCTCAAGCAGCTCTACAACAAGGGTCTGCTCTACAAGGGTTATACCATCCAGCCATACTCTCCAGGCGCAGGTACAGGTTTGAGTTCTCACGAGTTGAACCAGCCTGGATGCTACCGCGATGTAAAGGACCTCACCACCACAGCCCAGTTCCTCATCAAGGATCCTAAGGCAGAGTGGACCAAGTGGGGCAAGCCATACTTCATCGCATGGACCACTACACCTTGGACTCTGCCATCAAACGTGGCTCTCTGTGTGGGTCCTAAGATTGACTATGTAGCTATCGAGACCTACAACCTCTACAATGGCGAGCCTATGACTCTCGTGATGGCTGAGGCTTTGGTAGGTTCATATCTGAAGGCTGACCAGGAGTGCAAGGAAGGCGATCTCCTGCCATTCGACAAGGAGAAGAAGCAGTGCCCATGGCGCATTATCGACCACATGAAGGGTACAGAACTCGAAGGCATGCACTACGAGCAGCTCCTGCCATGGGTAAAGCCATGCGAGAAGGTAGATGCCTTTGCTCCAGCTTTCGTAACAGAATATGCTGCTGCTCATCCTGAGAAGGTATTCGCTTCTGAGGATGGTCGCGATAAGTTCGTAGAGATGGATAGCGAGGCTTTCCGCGTAATCCTCGGCGACTACGTTACTACCGATGACGGTACAGGTATCGTTCACATCGCACCTACATTCGGTGCCGATGATGCCAAGGTGGCTAAGGATGCCAACATCCCAGCCCTCTACCTTATTAATAAGAAGGGTGAGACCCGCCCAATGGTTGACCTGCAGGGTAAGTTCTATCTCATCGAAGACCTCGATGCCAACTTCGTGAACGCTTGCGTTAACAAGGAGGCATACGCTCATCACGCAGGCGACTACGTGAAGAATGCCTACGACCCACAGTTTAACGTGGATGGTGTCTGGGACAAGAAGGCTTCTGATAAGGCTGAAGACCTGAACATCGTGCTCTGCTACGAGTTGAAGCAGGAGGGCAAGGCTTTCAAGAGCGAGAAGCACGTACACAACTATCCTCACTGCTGGCGTACCGACAAGCCTATCCTCTACTACCCATTGGATAGCTGGTTTATCAAGGATACCGCCCGCAAGGAGCGCATGGTAGAATTGAACAAGACCATCAACTGGCAGCCTGAGAGCACCGGTACAGGCCGTTTCGGCAACTGGCTCGAGAATCTGAACGATTGGAACCTTTCACGTTCACGCTTCTGGGGTACTCCATTGCCTATCTGGCGTGATGAGAACCGTGGCGAGAAGTGCATCGGCAGCTTGGAGGAACTCTATGCTGAAATCGAGAAGTCTGTGGCTGCAGGCATCATGCAGAGCAACCCACTGAAGGAGAACGGTTTCGTTCCTGGCGACTACAGTCAGGAGAACTATGATAAGATTGACCTCCACCGTCCATACGTTGACAAGATTGTATTGGTTAACGAGGAGGGCAAGCCAATGTATCGTGAGAGCGACCTGATTGACGTATGGTTCGATTCAGGTTCAATGCCTTACGCCCAGCTCCACTATCCATTCGAGGGCGAGATGGCTCGTGGCACAGAGGCCGACCGCGATGCACTCATCCACAGCACCTACGAGGGATATGCTATTCCTCCTAAGTTCTATCCAGCCGACTTCATCAACGAGGGCGTGGATCAGACCCGTGGATGGTTCTTCACCCTGCATGCCATCGCTACCATGGTATTCGACAGCGTAGCCTTCAAGAATGTAATCTCTTCTGGTCTCGTTCTCGATGCCAAGGGTAACAAGATGAGTAAGCACGTGGGTAACGTAACCAACCCATTCGAGATGATCGATAAGTATGGTGCCGACCCTGTTCGTTTCTATATGATGACCAACAGCGAGCCTTGGGACAACCTCAAGTTCGACCCTAACGGTGTGGATGAGACCCGTCGCAAGTTCTTCGGTACCTTATATAATACCTACAGCTTCTTCGCCCTCTATGCTAATGTAGATGGTTTCGATGCTGAGGCTGCTCAGGTGCCATTCGAGAAGCGCCCAGAGATTGACCGCTGGATTCTCTCTTCACTCAATACCCTCATCAAGGGCGTTGACAGAGAGTTGGCTGGCTACGATCCAACCCGCGCAGGCCGTCTCATCGACGCTTTCGTGAACGATGACCTCTCTAACTGGTACGTTCGTTTGAACCGTAAACGTTTCTGGGGTAAGGAGATGAGCGAGGATAAGCTCAGTGCTTACCAGACTCTCTATACCTGCCTGATGACAGTGGCTAAGCTCTTGGCACCATTCGCTCCATTCTATGCAGACGAGTTGTATCACGACTTGGGCGGTGAGTTGGAGAGCGTACATCTCGACAAGTTCCCTGTAGCTGATGAGGCTGCTATCGATGCCGACCTGGAGGAGCGTATGGCCATCGCCCAGAAGATTACTTCTATGGTATTGGCATTGCGCCGCAAGGTGAACATCAAGGTGCGTCAGCCACTGCAGCAGATCATGATTCCAGCCGTAGATGATGTACAGAAGGCACACATCGAGGCAGTTGCCGGACTGTTGAAGAATGAGGTGAACGTGAAGGAGGTTAACTTCATTGAGGGTCAGGGCATTCTCGTAAAGAAGGTGAAGTGTAACTTCAGAGTGATGGGTAAGAAGTTCGGCAAGCTGATGAAGGGTGTTGCAGCCCAGATGTCAGCACTCGATCAGGACCAGATTGCAGCCTTCGAGAAGGCAGGCAACATCACATTGAATATTGACGGACAGGAAGCCGTGGTAGAGGTAGCCGACGTGGAGATTATCTCAGAGGATATCCCAGGATGGCTCGTATCTAACGAGGGCAATCTGACCGTAGCGCTTGAGGTAGAGTTGACTCCTGAATTGAAGAAGGAGGGTATGGCTCGTGAGCTGATCAACCGTATCCAGAACCTCCGCAAGGAGACTGGCTTGGAGATTACCGACCGCATCAAGGTGACTGTGGCTTCCAACGAGGAGACCAATGCAGCTATCGAGGCATTCGGCGACTACATCAAGGGTCAGGTATTGGCAGACAGCATCGAAATCGGCGACAACGCAGGTGTTGAGACCGAGTTTGATGACTTTAAGTTGAACATTCTCGTAGAGAAGAATTAAATAAATAGGAGTTAGAAGTTAGGAGTCAGGAGTTATCCGAAACTACTTGCTTCTAACTTCTATTCCTTAACCTTTTAAAAAATTAATAACTTTATAACGTTTAAAGAAACATCTATGGCTAACGAAAAGGCACGTTATAGCGACAAGGATCTCGAGGAGTTCCGCGCTATTATTGAAGAGAAATTGAAAGTGGCAAAGCAGACTTACCGCGAGTGTATGGCTCAGCTGAACCATTCAGACAGTAATGATGTGGTAGATACATCACCAACCTACAAGGCCCTGGAGGAGGGAAGCGAGGCGCAGAGCAAGGAGGAGATTATCCAGATGGCACAGCGCCAGCAGAAGTTTATCAAGGGATTGGAGGCAGCGTTGGTTCGCATCCAGAACAAGACTTACGGCATCGACCGCGAGACTGGCGAGCTGATTCCTAAGGAGCGCTTGCGTGCTGTACCTCATGCCACATTGAGTGTAGCTTCCAAGGAGGCTAGAAAGAAATAATAAATGGAGAAAAAAAGTAAATTACATATCGGCTGGCTCGTCACGGCAATGGTGGTTGTGCTGCTTATCATCGACCAATGGATTAAGCTGTACATCAAGACCCACTTTTGCCTTGGCGAGTCTGTTCGTGTTACAGACTGGTTCTTTATCGATTTCATTGAGAACAACGGTATGGCGTGGGGCATGTCGTTCATCGGCAAGTTCTGGCTGAGCCTCGTGCGCTCGGTAGCCATCATCTTCCTGGTATGGTATCTTCACCGCATCATCAAGCAGGGCAAGCATCGCCTGGTCTATATCTTCCTGGTGGCACTGGTGCTCGCCGGCGCCATCGGCAACATGATAGATTCCATGTTCTATGGCTTGATGTTCACGGCTTCCTCGCCTTATTATGTGGCTTACCAGGTGCCGTTTGGTGAAGGTTATGCGCCTTTCTTCATGGGCAAGGTGGTGGATATGTTCCGCTTCCCGTTCTTCACCTATACATGGCCGGAGTGGTTCCCAATATGGGGTGGACAGCAGGGCACGTTCTTCGACCCTGTGTTCAATTTTGCAGATTCATGTGTCAGCGTGGGTATCATCGCCATGCTCATCTTCTGCCGTAAGGAATTGGAAGAGCTGGGAGAGGGAAAGAAGAAATCTTCTGATAAGTCATCTTCTTCTGAGAAAAATTCATCAGAGAAACCTTCATCAGGGAAATCTTCTGAAGAATCTGCCCGAAAATCATAAGATAGGAGGAATATGGGATGAAGAAGATTTGTGCGTTTTTCTCGATATTGATATGCCTGCTTCTGGGCGTGGTTTCCTGTAAGCCATCCCTGCCTGGAGATGTGTTGTCGAAGGGCAAGATGGCGGATATCCTCTACGATTATCACGTGGCGCTCTCGATGGCGCATACGGCTGATGGAGGGGATACCGGACAGAGCATCACGTATCGCGAGGCGGTGCTCAGAAAGCACGACGTTACCTCGGCTGAATTCGACAGTTCGATGGTGTATTACATGCGCCACACCGAACTGCTGGAGGATGTATATAAGGAATTGGGCGACCGCCTGAACAACGAGATTGTAGCCCTGGGTGGTAATGCAGACGCCAGCCAGTTTGATAATCTTTCTGCCACGGGCGATACTGCCAACGTGTGGAATCTGGCACCAGCCATGGTTCTTTCAGCCACAACGCCGTTTAATGCGGTAAGTTTCGATATTCCGGTGGATACCGCCTTTCATAAGGGCGACCGCCTGATGCTCGATTTCGATACGCAGTTCATCTTCCAGGATGGCATGCGTGGTGGTGTGGCTTTGCTCGCCGTGCAGTTTAAGAACGATAGCATCGCCCAGCAGGTTACCCAGATTTCCAATTCTCAGCATTGCTCTATCCAGGTGGCTGATAATGACAATCTTGGCATCAAGAGTGTGAAGGGATACTTTATGCTGTCTGATGGTTCTTTTGCTTCGGACATGCCGTCTTCTTCCACGCTCAAACTGATGTTCGTAGAGCATATCAAGCTGGTTCGCATGCATCAGCCAAAGTCTGTCCAGACTCCGGCTTCTTCTGCCGGAACATCTTCTACTGACAGTTTGAAGAAGGATAGTGCCCAGCGCATGGGAGCAGCATCCTCTGCTCCTTCATCATCCGCTGCCACTCCTTCATCATCCTCTCAGACTCAGATGATGCATCCAGAACCGCTTCCGGGCAAACCGGGAACGCTTCCTCCAGGAAGACCTATAAGGATGCTTCCTCCTAAGCAGCTGAAGGGTGAACCGCTGAAGGCAACCAATCTGCGATAGAAAAGTGATGGAAGATTTAAGAAGATGCGGAGCCCATCAGGTGATATTGCCCGATGGCTCGATACTGCAGCAGGCTGTGGTAGAAATACAGGAGGGCAGGGTGGTGAACTACTTTGAGTTTCGTGAGGAGTTGCCGATGACCGAATGGTTAGGTGGCGAAATCCGGGTGGAACGAGACGAGGATGGCATCCTCCGAGCCCTGTGGAACGGGAAGAAAATTGATAGTTAATAGTTTACAGTTAATAGTTGATAGTTCTTTCCTGCATAAAGTAATCAATAAACATTAAACAATAAAACATTAATAATATGTTAAGCGTAGATCAATTAGAAGACAAGTTGATAGACTTGGCATTTGCTGAGGATATCGGTGATGGCGACCACACAACCTTGTGTTGCATTCCTGAGGACGCCATGGGTAAGAGCCATTTGCTCATCAAGGAAGATGGCGTATTGGCTGGTGTAGAAATGGCTAAGAAGGTGTTCGCCCGCTTCGACCCTACCATGAAGGTGGAGGTTCTGTTGCAGGATGGTACCCACGTGAAGAAGGGCGACATCGCCATGATCGTAGAGGGTAAGACCCGTTCTCTGCTTCAAACAGAGCGCCTCATGCTCAACATCATGCAGCGCATGAGCGGTATCGCTACCATGACTGCCAAGTATGTGAAGCGCCTCGAAGGTACCAAGACTCACATCCTCGATACCCGCAAGACCACTCCAGGTCTCCGCATGTTGGAGAAGCAGGCTGTGAAGATTGGTGGCGGTATGAACCATCGTATCGGTCTCTTCGATATGATTCTCCTCAAGGACAACCACATCGATTTTGCTGGCGGCATCGATAATGCTATCGACCGTTGCCACGCTTATCTCAAGGAGAAGGGTTTAGATCTGAAGATTGAAATCGAGGTTCGCAGTTTCGACGAGCTCGACCAGGTGTTGAAGCACGGTGGTGTAAACCGCATCATGCTCGACAACTTCTCTGTGCCTGATACCAAGAAGGCTGTGGATATCATCGCCGGCAAGTATGAGACTGAGTCATCTGGCGGTATCACCTACGATACCATCCGCGACTATGCAGAGCAGGGTGTTGACTTCATCTCTGTAGGTGCCTTGACACACAGTGTGAAGGGCTTGGATATGAGCTTCAAGGCTTGCGAATAAGAGTGATTTAAGTGAAGAAGGTATATTTATGAATAAGATTTTTGCTTCAGCCTTGATGGCTGTGGCTATGATGGGCTGCGTCTCTGAGGTCGAGGCTTGCAGCAACTTCATCGTGGGCAAGAAGGCATCTGTGGATGGTTCCGTGATGTGTTCCTATAGCGCCGACGACTACGGTATGTTCCAGTACCTCTGCCATTATCCTGCGGCTAAGCATGCCAAAGGCGAGATGCGCAAGATTTACGACTGGGATAGCAACAAGTATCATGGTGAGATTCCTGAGGCTGCCGAGACTTATAACGTTATCGGCAACATCAACGAATGGCAGGTTACCATCGGCGAGACTACCTATGGCGGTCGTGAGGAGATGGTGGATTCCACCGGTATCATGGACTACGGTTCGCTCATCTACGTGGCTTTGCAGCGCAGTAAGACGGCACGCGAGGCTATCAAGGTGATGACCACCCTTGCCAATACCTATGGTTATAATTCAGAAGGCGAAACCTTCACCATCTGTGATCCTAACGAGGCTTGGATCATGGAGATGATGGGTAAGGGTGCCGGTTCCAAGGGTGCTGTCTGGGTAGCTCTCCGTATTCCGGATGATGCCATCTGTGCACATGCCAACCAGAGCCGCATCGGCAAGTTCAACATGAAGGACAAGAAGAACGTGATGTATGCCAAGGATGTGGTTTCCTTTGCCCGCAGCAAGGGCTGGTTCAAGGGCAAGGATGCTGATTTCTCTTGGAAGATGGCGTATGCGAAGCCTGATTTCTCAGGTCGCCGTTTCTGCGATGCCCGTGCCTGGGCGATGCTGAACCATTTCTATGACATGAGTCCTTACCTGGATTGGGCACTCGGCAAGAATCCTGATGCGCAGGATATGCCTCTCTGTGTGGTTCCTAACAAGAAGGTGAGCGTGAAGGATGTTGAGAATGTGATGCGCGACCATTACGAGGGTACTCCTCTTTCTGTAGCCGACGGTTCTGATATCGGTGGCGGTATCTGGGAGATGCCTTATCGTCCTACACCATTGATGTATAAGGTGGATGGCAAGCAGTATTTCAACGAGCGTCCTGTAAGCACCCAGCAGAGTGGTTTCGTATTCGTGAGCCAGATGCGTTCATGGTTGCCAAGAGAGATTGGTGGCGTGTTCTGGTTTGCCAACGACGATGCCAACATGGCTGCGTTCACACCGGTTTACTGCTCAATGACTCAGCGTCCTGAGTGTTATAATACTCCTGGTGTTGATGCGGTGCATTTCAGCAAGAAGAATGCTTACTGGGTTTGCAACATGACCAGCAACATGGTTTATCCTCGTTACAGCCTGATGTTCCCAACTTTGAAGGAGGTTCGTGATAGCTTGGACAACAGCTATTTTGCTGCTCAGGCTAGTGTTGAGAAGAAGGCTCAGGAGCTTTATGCTCAGAACCCACAGGCAGCTGTGAAGTATCTCAACGACTACAGTGTTGAGAAGGCTCAGCAGATGTTGGCTCGCTGGAACCAGCTTTTCGAGTTCATGGTGGTGAAGTATAATGATATGATTATCAAGCCAACCGATAAAAATGGTAATTTCGAGAAGACCCCTTATGGTTTGGGTGCTCGTCCAGCCCGTCCTGGTTATCCGGAGAAGTATGCCAAGCAGCTTGTGAAGCAGAGTGGCGACAAGTTCCTGGTACCAGAGGAGAAGAAATAATAAATAAAAAGAGGGTGTGTCATGATTCATCGGATTACGCGGAATAAACGGAACCTTAACCGCCTTCCTCGGATTACTCACGGATTTTAAACGGAAACTCGACCTGGCGGTCGTGGCGATACCCCCTAAAGCTGGAATGCGAATGCGCTAGCCCAATGGCCGTAAGGCCAAATCCGTTTAAATTCCGTGCGTAATCCGTGAAGCAAGAATGTTCCGTTAACTCAGTGTAATCCGATGAAGAAAAACGATGAAGCAACAAAAAAGAGGGTGTGTCTTGGACTTTTGACACACCCTCTCTTTTTCTTTTATTTTTAAATAGCTCTTTTATAAACTCTTTTAGATGAGCTCTAAAATTGTATTTATGATTTTTTCAATCTTTGATGAGTCTGTGGCTTGATCCAGTTTCTGGTTGATTTTCTCTTCCAGCTTTTTCTGAACCTTGTCGGCAGCCTTATCCATGGCTTCATTAGCCTTGTCTTCCAGCTTCTTCTGAACTCTCGAACTGATGCTGCCATCGGCAGATTCATCAACAGAATTTCCGTTTTCGTCAAGATTTGCATTGCTATCAGATGAAGATGAGGCTGAATTATCTCCGACGGTATTATCGTCTGATGTTGAGGAAGATTCTTCAATCTGCAGATTATCCGTATTTTCCAGTGCCTTCACCATATCATCGGCATTCATGGTATAAACCTTACCGAGGATGCCGAAACTGATGGTATGCTGCTTGCCGTTAAACTCTACAGAACCCTTGGAACACACGATGTAGTTGTGATATTCAAAGAGCTGGTTCATGGCTTCGCCCATCATATTGTCTGCCATCATCTTAGCTGCTGAACGGAGGGCTTGGGTAAAGAAGTTGTTATCCGTAGTGCTTACAGCTTTCTCTATCGCCTTGCTTACTTCCGTGCGAACCTTCTCCTTGTGCTCTTCTTCGCTTGGGTTTGTAACGGCAAAGATGGCAAAGATGAAGATAATGAGGCCGATAATCATCTTCATGGCGAAGTGCTTCGACTTCTTTTTAGGCTGCTTCGAATCAGAATTCGGGGTTGGGTTGAATCCCTGATTAGAATTAGGATTGAATCCTTGATTCGTATTCTGATTTGTGTTAAAGCCCTGATTCATGCTTGCGCCTTGCTGGAAACCTTGCTGGAATCCCTGCTGAAAGCCTTGGTTCTGGTTGAAATCCTGATTTGAATTTTGATTGAACCCCTGATTCTGGTTGAACCCCTGATTCTGGTTTGAATTCTGATTAACCTTATCAGCTTCAACAGCTTCCAATACGGCTCTCAAATCCTCTACTTTCCAGGCTGGCGTCCAATCAGCCATGCCTTGTTTCCAAACTAGAGTTTCGGGGCTGATACCTTTTTGAACAAGCTGATCCATACTGAATGGTCCTGCCTGTTGTCCATTATTATCAATTATAAAAAATTCCATAACCTATTTATATTTTAAATCAATTAGTGCGTAGCCTTCCACCAGCCTGTCTTTTCTCTACCCTTGATGGCCACGCTGTGCTGGCTTGGGTCGGAGATGGTGATGCCGCAATAGTTCTTGATCTTGAAGCTGTCGGAACTGTAGATGCAGGTGTACGCCTCGTCGGTATGATCTGATGCCTTGATGGTGAGCTTCAACTGACTCTTGAACTGGTCGAGCAGATATCCGCTTGGGTGGAGACTATCCACATAAGTCTCCAGGTCGTAGAAGAGGTTGGGACGGAAGCCATCCAGATGCTGGATGGAATCCAGACTTACGCTGGCAGACAGCTGATATTCTGCGTTGATGTCCTTCATTACACTCGCTAATTTCTCTACCTGTCGGCAGTCGATGGCTGCCAGGTTACAGAATGGGGCAGAGGAGTTATTCTTGTAGAAGTTTACGCTGGTTGAAACGATGCCCGAATAATTGGGAGTGGGTGAGTTCAGATAGCTCCACATCGAGCGATATGGCAATCCGGCTGCCATGATTTCGCTTCCGCTGGCTATCATGTAGTTAGTAACATCTTTCAACTCGTAGGCGGTTTCTATATTGCTCATGTAGCAGGCGTCGAAGAGGATGTATTGCATCTTCAATCCGCTCTCTCTGATGCCTTCGGCAAGGGTGCTGATATCCATGGCGTTTTCTGCCAGGCTTACGCTGCCGAAGAAACGGGTGAGAGGGGCGTTGGGATCAGGACCAAACTGAATGCCGCTGAAGTTATTATCGCTTGGTCGTGTTACGCTTGGACGTGCATAGTAAGGGTATCTGCTCCAGTCGCTGGCATAAGTCCAGCCGCAACCATGTACTCCCACGATGAGGGCATAGTTCAGTGCACTGGCTTGCGTTTTCACCTCGTTCATAATATCTGCGATGCCCTCGGCTGAGGCATACGAAGCACCCTCGTATTCCTTCAGGGGAACACGGTCCACGCTTTTGGTAGTAGCATTATATTGCAAGTCATAGAGCGTGCTGTGGTTGTATTTATCGCTCAGGAACACCAGAACGCGGGAATTGTTGAGTCCCTTTCTGTCGATGATGCCATCGCAGATGCTGTCGATGTTATTCTGCAAATAGCCCAATAAGCCCGTGCTGCTTTTGTCTCCCGTCCATGGATAGAACACCAGGATAGTCTGCTTGTTGACGCTATCCGTATCAAAAGCCTCTTCGCTGCAACCCGTGAATGTCAGTGCCAGCGAAATCGAGCATATAAATAAGGTGAAAAGCTTCTTGATCATGTTTATATCTAAAAAGGTTAAATGTTTAGTGCTTAGTGCATGACACACTAAACACTAAACATTATTTATAATTATTTTCCGTAATTATTTCTATAATTACTTCTTCTTCAGCTCCTCGATGGTTGCCTTGAGGGCGGCAATCTTCTCTACAGAGTCGCTCTCCTTCTTGCGCTCCAGGGCCACTACCTTCTCAGGAGCGTGAGCTACGAAGTTCTCATTGCTGAGCTTCTTGCGTACACCCATCAGGAAGCCCTCCAGGTGCTTGAGCTGAGCCTCTGCCTTCTCAATCTCGGCTGCCACGTCGATGAGGTCGCCCAATGGTACGGCAAATTCGTCGGTACCTACCATGAAGCTGGATGCATCGGCACTCTTCTCGGCGATGACCTCAATCTTGTCGAGGTTCGCCATCTTCAGCGTTACGTCGTTGTAAGCCTCGAAATCGTTCTTGCCTACTACCTGCAGAGACAACTGCTCCTTCTGGGCAATGTTCTTCTGGTTGCGAACGGTACGAACACCGGCGATAATCTGCTTCACAGCCTCAATGTCGGCTGCCAACTTCTGCTCCTCAGCTGTAGGTGCAGGAATCTCCAGCTTCTCGCGCATGATGCTCTCGCCATCCTTGCGGTCGTAGATGTGCTGCCACAACTCCTCGGTGATGAATGGCATGAATGGATGCAACATCTTCAGGAGGGCATCGAAGAAGCGGAGGGTAGCGTCGTAGCTCTTCTGGTCGATAGGCTGACCGTAAGCTGGCTTCACCATCTCCAGGTACCAAGATGAGAACTCATCCCAGAACAGCTTATATACAGTCATCAATGCCTCAGAGATACGGTAGTCCTTAAACTGCTTCTGCATCTCCTCGTTCACTTCCTTGAGCTTGGCATCAAACCACTTCACGGCGATTTCTGCACTCTTAGGCTGTTCGATATCTGCAGTCTCCCAACCCTTTACGAGGCGGAAGGCATTCCAAATCTTATTGTTGAAGTTACGTCCCTGCTCGCAAAGACTCTCGTCGAAGAGGATGTCGTTGCCGGCTGGAGCACTGAGCATCATACCCATACGAACACCGTCGGCACCAAACTTGTCAATCAGATCCAATGGGTCTGGTGAGTTGCCGAGACTCTTGCTCATCTTGCGACCCAGTTTATCGCGGACGATACCTGTGAAATATACGTGCTTGAATGGCATCTTGCCACGATACTCGTAGCCAGCCATGATCATACGTGCTACCCAGAAGAAGATGATGTCCGGACCTGTTACGAGGTCGGAAGTAGGGTAGTAGTAGTTAATCTCCTCGTTGTCAGGATGCTCGATGCCATCAAACAGAGAGATAGGCCACAACCATGAAGAGAACCAGGTGTCGAGGCAGTCGCTCTCCTGCTCAAGATCCTCAGCCTTGATGCTGGCGTTCTTCTCCTGAGCGAGCTTCAGCGCCTCCTCTGCAGTCTCTGCTACCACGAAATCCTTCTTGCCGGCATTGTCGAAGTAGTAGGCTGGGATGCGGTGACCCCACCAGAGCTGACGGCTGATACACCAGTCCTTGATGTTCTCCAACCAGTGGCGATAGGTGTTCTTGTACTTCTTAGGGTAGAACTCGATGTCGTCGTCCATCACTGGAGGGAGGGCGATGTCGGCAAAGTGCTGCATCTTGAGGAACCACTGTGTAGAGAGCTTTGGCTCGATAGGCACATTGGTACGCTCAGAGAAGCCCACCTTGTTATTATAGTCCTCAATCTTCTCCATCAGACCGGCGTTCTGAAGGTCGATGGAAATCTGCTTGCGCACGTCCATGCGGTCCATGCCAACATAGAGACCTGCTGCCTCGCTGATGGTACCATTGTCGTTGAAGATATCGATGGTCTCCAAGCCGTGCTTCAAACCGAGGGCGTGGTCGTTGATATCGTGAGCTGGAGTCACCTTCAAGCAACCGGTACCGAACTCGATATCTACGTATGTATCCTCGATAACAGGAATCTCGCGGTTTACGAGAGGCACGATTACGTGCTTGCCCTTCAGCCAGGTATTCTTCTTATCCTCAGGGTTGATACACATGGCAGAGTCGCCCATGATGGTTTCAGGACGGGTGGTTGCTACTACTGCATAGTATCCCTTCTCATCCTTGTGCATCACGTTCTCCTCGTCCACCTGCTGGCAGTCCTGCTCTACTACATAATACTTCAAGTGGTAGAGCTTAGAGTGCTCGTCCTTGTAGATAACCTCCTCGTCAGAGAGCGCAGTCTGAGCCTTAGGGTCCCAGTTAACCATGCGCACGCCACGATAGATGAGACCCTTCTTGTAGAGGTCGCAGAAAACGTGGATTACGGCACGAGAGCGGGTCTCGTCCATGGTGAATGCTGTGCGGTCCCAGTCGCAGCTGGCACCGAGCTTGCGGAGCTGCTTAAGGATGATGCCGCCGTGCTCGTGAGTCCAGTCCCAAGCATGTTTGAGGAACTCATCGCGAGTAAGGTCGGTCTTCTTGATACCCTGCTGAGCGAGGCGGTTAACCACCTTAGCCTCGGTAGCGATACTGGCGTGGTCGGTACCTGGTACCCAGCAAGCGTTCTTGCCCTCCATGCGTGCACGGCGAACGAGAATATCCTGGATAGTATTGTTGAGCATGTGACCCATGTGGAGCACACCTGTTACGTTTGGTGGAGGGATAACCACTGTATAAGGTTCACGACCATCTGGCTTAGAGCTGAAAAGCTTGTTGTCGAGCCAGTACTGATACCATTTACTTTCCACTGCTTGTGGATCGTATTTACTTGCTAATTCCATTGTTTCTATCTAATTTTTATTCTTTTTCTTTCTTTTTCCTTAAAAAACGGTGCAAAGATACGAATTTTTGGGCGAAAAATACTATCTTTGCATCAAAATTATTAATTTTTGCACAAAACGATGGTTAGTAATGCAGTAAAAGAAGTTTCAGAGCAAGATAGAAGAAAGCTGCTAGCCGGTTTTCTCTATGATATGGCGAAGCTGATGTTTGGCAGCGTTGCCGTGGGAGGATTGTCGCCTCTGATAATTGGAGGTGATTTCGGTTGGCTTAATATAGTGTGTTTTTTTGTTGGTTCAATATGTGGTTTTTTACTTGCATATGGTGCCAATGATTTGTTGAAGTATAAAAAGTAATAGTTATGGAAGCATATTTGTTTTTTAATGTAATGATGTTTGTGTTTGCATTGTCTTTTGTCATTTTCCTCAACACGAAGGCTGGCAAGAAATGGAAAGATAATCTTTAATGTGAGGTTAGAATTATGCATACGAAAGAAGAGAAAATGGCGGCGTTCAGCCGCTTGCTGGATGTGCAGGACCGTTTGCGCCTGCAGTGTCCATGGGATAAGAAGCAGACATTCGAGAGTCTTCGTCCGAATACCATCGAGGAGACTTTCGAGCTTTGTGACGCCTTGATGAAGCGCGATTACAAGGATATCAAGAAGGAGTTGGGCGATGTGCTGGAGCACGTGATGTTCTATAGCATCATCGGCAGAGAAGACGGCGAGTTCGATATCTGCGATGTCTGCAATCAGGAAGCTGATAAGCTGATGTTCCGCCATCCTTTCATCAACTGGAAGGAAGAGGGCGAATGGACTGTGGCGAATCCTGATATGTATATCAATGATGAGGGACAGGTGGTATATAAGGAGTCTGAAAAAGCAGAAAACGGGAAGGCAGAATCTGCAACCGGGAAGGCAGAGGCGGGGAGCTCGGAAGAAACCCTGGCTCTTGGTGCCTGCAAACCCAAGAATGCTGCCTCGGTAGAGAAAACCTGGGAGCAGATCAAGCAGCAGGAGAAAGATGGCAACGAGCGTGTTCTGAGCGGTGTGCCTAATTCCCTGCCATCCCTTATCAAGGCCTATCGCATTCAGGACAAGGCACGAAACGTGGGCTTCGACTGGAAGGAGAAGGAGGATGTATGGGATAAGGTACACGAAGAACTGGAGGAACTCAAGGTAGAACTTGCCAAGGGCGACAAGGAGAATTCCACCCAGGAACTCGGCGATTTCCTCTTCTCCGTAATCAATGCTGCCCGTCTCTATAAGCTCAATCCTGACAATGCGCTGGAGAAGACAAACCAGAAGTTTATCCGCCGCTTCAACTATGTGGAAGATCACTCGCTCAAACAGGGCAAGAATCTGAAAGACATGAGCTTGGAAGAGATGGATCAACTCTGGGATGAAGCCAAGAAGCAGGAAAAACTTCAAGATGAGAAGTAAAGCTTCAAGAAGTAATGCTTCAAGATGAAAAGCTTCAAGATGAGAAGTAAAGAAAAGTAAGATAATCAGATTTTAAAGATAAGAGATTATGAAAAGATTAGTTTATGTAATGATGGCTCTGGTAGTACTTTTCGCTGCCAATAGCTGTAAGGATAAGAAAACCGTTCCGGTGATCAGCACCAACGATTCTGTGGCGCTGGAGGATGCGGAGAACGACTCAACCATCTATGGCGTGTGTGGCGAGGGAACCTCCATGCACAGCCTGGAATTGATATCAGATGCAGGTGATACACTCACCGTCTTCATCGATGATGAGCAGCCTGGCATCGTGCAGGGCGGACTCCTGGCAGGCGACCGCATCGCCCTCATCGGCTACAAGGCGCAGGATGGCGAGATGCTTGCACAGAAAGTTATCAATCTTACTTCGCTCCTCGGCAAGTGGACTTCGATAGACAAGAACTTCGATATCCTGGAAGGTGGCGAGGTGAAGAACAATGTGAAGGCGGAAACCAACCCTTGGACTTCATGGAAGATTCTGAACGGAAAGCTCCTGCTTAACAAGGATACCTTTGCCATTGATAATCTGGGTCCGGATAGTCTGACGCTGGAGAATACGCAGGGCATCTACGTCTTCAAGCGCCAGGAGTAAGAATATGATTTTTAAGCGGTAGTACGTCATCTCTATCTCTATGGAAATGACGGAATATCATCTCTGAAAATGATAATACACCGTTTCAAACCTATAAGATTGCTATAAAAATTTTGGAACCATTTAAGATACATATTCTGGGGTGTGGCAGTGCGCTGCCCACCCTTAAGCATAACGCCTCCTCGCAGCTCATAGAGATGCGAGGCAAGTGCTTTATGGTGGATTGCGGAGAAGGAGCACAGATGCAGTTCCGCCGCTCCCATATTCATTTCTCCAAGCTCAATGCCATCTTCATCACCCACATGCATGGCGACCATTGCTTCGGCTTGATGGGCCTGCTCTCTACGCTGGGAATGCTCGGTCGAACATCTAAGTTAAGGGTTTATGCCCCAAAGGATTATGAACCCCTGTTCAAGCAGCAGGTGGAGTATTTCATGCAGACCATGGAGTATGAAATGGAGATGATTCCGGTGGATACCGAGAAGCAGCAGATTATCTACGAAGACCATTCGCTCACGGTGGAGACGGTGCCCCTGAAGCATCGCGTGCCATGCTGCGGCTTCATCTTCCGCGAGAAACCTACGCTGCCTCATATCCGCCGCGACATGATAGATTACTATGGCATTCCTATCAGCCAGATCAACAATATCAAGAATGGGGCTGACTGGACCAACGAGGAGGGCGAGGTGATTCCGAATGAAAAATTAGTGACACCTGCCGACTCGCCCCGCAGCTATGCCTACATGAGTGATACCCGCTATATCCCGAATCTCTGGGAGAAGGTGAAGGGCGTTACCCTGCTTTATCACGAGAGTACCTACACCTCAGATCAGGAAGACCGTGCAAAAATCTACAACCACAGCACCGCCCGTCAGGCGGCGACGGTGGCG
The DNA here is from genome assembly GCF_051861805.1 of Segatella copri. Classification (GTDB taxonomy): domain Bacteria; phylum Bacteroidota; class Bacteroidia; order Bacteroidales; family Bacteroidaceae; genus Prevotella; species Prevotella copri_M. Next base: position 2,175,626 of record NZ_CP146520.1, read on the forward strand.
AGGGATGCCGGGGTAGGAAAACTGCTCCTGGGGCATTACAGTGCCCGGTATAACGACGAGAAAGTGTTGCTCAAGGAAGCAAAAGAGGTATTCGGGGAAAGCTATCTGAGCAATGAGGGAATGGTGATTTCTGTATAGAAAACCTGTATAGAAAATCTGTATAGAAAATAAGATGAAAAAAGCCTTGCATCAAAAAAAAGTTTGATTTTTGGTGCAAGGTTTTGCTATGATATTCGTTTAATCAGTAAAAAAGAGAAAAATTGGAAACAGAAAAGCAACTTCTGGATGACGTGAAAGGCGGCAGTCAGGCAGCAATGCACCGGCTGTATGAGCGCTACGTAGGATATGCCATGGCGGTAGCGCTGAGGTATGTCCCTTTGCGTGATGATGCCGAGGATGTGGTGCAGGAGAGTTTCGTGAAGTTTTTCTCCAACATCGCCAGTTTCGATTTCCGGGGCGAGGGTTCGCTGAAGGCCTGGCTCCTCCGCATCGTGGTGAACGAAGCCATCAGTATGACGAGGAAGCAATCCCGACTCACCTTTGTGGATGAAGTTCCGGAAGAGGTTCCAGACGAGGATCCTGAGGTAGAGCGGGTGCCGCCTGCAGAATTAACGAGAATGATAGGCGAATTGCCCGAGGGCTATCGCCTGGTGCTCAACATGTTTGTGTTTGAGCAGCGCAGTCACAAGGAAATCGCCGAGCAGCTAGGCATCAAGGAAAGCTCCTCAGCCTCGCAATATCTGAGAGCCAAAAAGCTCCTGGCAAAGAAAATAAACGATTATTTGAATACATTAAACGAGAAAGAATATGAGTAACAAGGATTGGACAAGCAAACTTCGAGATCAGATGACAGACTATCAGGAGCCTGTCAAGCACGACTTGTGGGCTGGCATTGCACAATCGCTTGCTCAGAATCAGCCTGTAGCAGGGGAGAATAGGGTTCCTGAAAATCATCCTGTCAAAAGGGTGGAGAAGGAACCGAAAGCCCGGGTTGTCACGTTGAAACGATGGTCGGCAGCCGCAGCCGCCGTGGTCTTGCTTGGAATAGGCGGAAGCTATGTTTATCTGCATCAGGAGGATGTGGAGCAGGGCAATGCACAGTTGGCATCCCTGGTGTCATCTTCCTCATCTTCCTCTTCTTCTCATGCTTCAGCGTCAGTACAATCAAATATTACAGCAAAAACGGGTGGTGTCTTGAAGAATGCCTCGCTGCTTGCTGCGGATTTCAAATCCGCAGATTATAGTTCCAATGCAGGTTACAAATCCGCAGATTCTAATTTCAAGAAGAGTCAAGAGGCAGCTTCGTCGGCCCGTTCTCTGTATTCTTCCGATAATGCCTCTGTGTCTGCCCAGTCAGCAGCCCCCATGAATGATGAAGGCGAAACGCTGAATGTCGTTGCTTCGGATGCTGCACCGCTGCTTGCTGCGGAATATAAATCAGCGGAATCAGCGAAGAGGCAGGTGGAGCCAAGAAAGGACTATGCCGAGCCAACCTCCTCTTCTTTGGGTTTCTCCAGGAATAGCGAAGTGGCGGGAGTATCGATGAAACTCTATGCCGAGAACTTCGGTGCAGGAATGGGGAATGTCAATTCCGGCAGTAACATCGTCAATCGTTATTCTGATTCGGGAGTGATGGCAGATCCGATGCCAGGCGTATATCCCGACCCTTCGGTGGGTGGAAGCAACGACGTGGATTATCTGATGGCGGCAGCCTATAAGGCACTCCAGAAATCTCCGCAGGGAAAGGCCAAGCATCATGCTCCGGTATCCGTGGGTATGCAGATAGCCTTTGGCGTGGCTCCTCGCTTGTCGTTGAGCACGGGCGTGGTTTATACCCGCACCTCTTCCGATTTCTATCCGTATGCTCCAAACAATGACTACAATGTTCATCAGGTGCTTCATTATGTAGGCATCCCTGTAGGCTTGAATTATGAATTGTGGAGGAGTGGCGGCTTCCATGCCTACGTGATGGCTGGTGCCGAGGCAGCTTACAACGTGAAGAATGATACCGATGAAGATGGAACCAGGAAGCAGGATGCCAAGCGAGACAGGGTGCAATTCTCTGGAAAGGCTTCGCTCGGCGCCCAATATGACATCTCGCCAAGTGTGGGCTTATACATAGAGCCGGGCGCCAAGTATTACTTCGACAACGGAAGCGATATAGAGAATACATTCAAGGATAAGAAGCTGAATTTCAATCTTCAATTTGGCTTGAGGTTCAATCTGTAAGATGGTTTTAAAACAAACAGAAAGCGGGTGTGTCATAAGTCTGGATAAAGACCATGGCACACCCACTTTCTGTTTGTTATTTGCTTTTTAGCTCATGCAGCTCGTAACGCCGAGCGAAGTAGCTACGGCTGATAGAATCGAGATCAAAATCTGAATAACGGTTTTCCAAGTTTCCTTTTTCATAGGCAGTTTTTTTTAATGATTAGTGATTAATGATTATTGTTCTCTTTGTCATCAGCAGCCTTTCTTCTGAATGACGGTGCAAAGATACGGCTTTTTTCTGATACCACCAAATTTCGGGTGGCGATAAGACCCGATTTTCAGCAACCTTTGATTCGGAATTTGGTTAATAAAACTAACTCATATTTTTGCGGCTGGAGAACCATGGTTTTTTTTTGACGAAAAACATAGTTCGTCCTGGAAGAAGATATCTCCTCATGCTATTTCCCTCCGATTCCTGTAACCCCCGCAATTCCCTTCGAAATCTTACAGTTCTTACAGTTCTTACAGTTCTGACAGTTCAAAACGGACCCCCTATGAAAAGTGCAGTTGAAAACTAATATATATAAATATATATATATTTATATATATTAAAATATATTAATAAAAAAATCTTCCTTCCCGTTATCCATATACCCCCTAGTTTTGAACTGTCAGAACTGTCAGAACTGTCAGAACCGTCAGGATCGTAAGGGATATGGTTTTTCTGCAAAAACATGGGCAACAGTCCATCTTTACACATTAAGAAGTATTTGATATTTCTTTACAAAAACAAAGGCTTTCATAGGGTGCAGAGTAGTTACCATCAATTCTTAAAAGTTTAATTTAATTAAAAAAATCCCAAATGTTTGCAGGGGTCATCTGAAATGTGTACCTTTGTATTTAGTAATAGGTAGAGAGAACTTGCCGAAACTTTTCCCCGTTTTTCTTGCTTGTTTCAGATAAAAGTAGTATATTTGCAGTAGAAATGCAAAAAGTAGAGAATATGGTGGAAGAAATGGACGATAGAAGATTGCCGGTAGGCATCCAGTCTTTCCTTGAAATTAGGAAAGAAGGATATTTGTACGTTGACAAGACAGGTATCATCTGGAATCTTGTCAATAGGGGGAAGAAGTATAATTACCTAAGCCGTCCTCGTCGCTTTGGCAAGTCTGTGCTCGTGGATACCCTCCAAGCTTATTTCGAAGGCAAGAAGGAACTCTTTGAAGGCTTGAAAATCATGGATATGGAGAAGAACTGGACCGCTCGTCCTGTTATTCGCCTTGATATGAGCCGAGGTGGTGCTACCGGTGTTGAACTTCGTGCCTATCTAAACCGCATCTTTGCCAAATATGAGAAAGTGTATGGCATCCAAACCATTGAGGGCGACTCGTTAGGTAATCGTTTTGATGCCATCATTACGACCGCTTACGAACAGACCGGTCAGCAGGTTGCCATCCTCATTGATGAATATGACGCTCCACTTCAGCATTCTTGGAAGACACCAGAGCATGAAGGTTGTACAGAAGTCTATCGCAGTGTCTTTGCCATCTTGAAGGCGGATGATGAGTATGAGAAGTTTGTCTTTATCACTGGCATCACCAAGTTTACACAGATTTCTCTCTTCTCAGTGCTCAATAACCTCAGCAACATCAGTTTTGATGCTCCGTATGCAGCCATTTGCGGTATTACGAAGCAGGAAATCACCGACAATTTTATGCCAGAAATAGAGGCGATGGGAGTGAATAATGGATGGACAGTAGAAGAAGCCGTTGCGCAACTGCAAGCCAATTATGATGGCTATCATTTCAGCCGTAACAACATGGTGGATGTTTTCAATCCTTTTAGTCTCATCAATGCGTTGGCTGATAGGGAGATAAAAAACTATTGGGCAGCATCGGGTGCCACCTCCTTATTGCCAAAGTTTGTGGATGATTTTGAGATTCATTTGCAAGACTTCGATCATTGCGCCTTGCTGGGCAGGGTGGCAGAAACATCTGATGTAACTGGTGGTGGAGCCGAGTTGTTTCTTTACCAGTCGGGCTATCTCACGATTAAGAGCTATGCGAATGGCGTCTATTTCCTAGGGTTTCCGAACCATGAGGTAAGACAGGCTCTCAATGAGATGGTCTTACCTGCTCTATCCTTGCGTAGAGTAAGCAATCTGCAATCCACGCAAGCTTTCCTTAGAGCCTATTTAAGCACAGGCAATCTGCCTGAAGCGATGAAATGCCTTAAAGCTCTAATTGCTGATGTGCCATATAGCAACAAGAAACTAGCCTCGATGGATATGGAAGAACGCTATCGTCTTATAATAAGTACGATATTCAATGCCATAGGATGTCGTGTAGAGGTGGAACACATGCTTTCTTCTGGTAGAATCGATATGGTAGTGGAAGTCTATAGTTATATCTATGTGTTAGAGTTGAAACTCTCCCAGAATGGCGGTCTTGCTGCTGCCGAGAAGCAAATCCAGTCAAATCAATATGTCGAGCCATTCAAGGCGGATAAGCGGAATGTAGTGGTCCTTGCTGTGGAACTGGATGATATGGGCAAGGGATTGATAGATTGGAAGGAAGTGAAAGGTTGATATTTTAAGCGCTCTTATGCAGATGCCCTTTTTTACCTTGAAAACCACTTGTTTGGTTGGTAAAGTGTGATTTTAAGGTCTGATTTAATATTTTAAACAGGCCTTACTTTTTAAAGTGGGCTCAATTATATAATTAAAAAATATTAGCTTATGAAAAATTTTACATTTTAAGATGTACAGGTTGGCAAAGGTCTATCTGCTTACAGCTCTTTTAAGAGTTTTGTGGTTATGGTAGTTATGTTGATCATGACTGCAAGTAGTGCCATGGCACAAGAAGCCAAATTTGAAGTGATTGATGGTCTTCGTTATAATTTAGATTCTGATACGAAGACAGCCACTCTCTTGTCTAAAACGAATGATACATATTCTGGTGATATTGTTGTTCCAGAAAAGATTAAGAGTAGCGATGGAGTGGAGTATAGTGTTACTTCATTGGGTGCTTATTGCTTCGAAGGTTGCAGTGGTCTTGAAACCTTTTATTTTAAAGGTAAAGTGCCAAAGTCTGCCTCTGGAGCATTTATACCGACTACATGTGTTTATCAAAGTCCCAACAGAATATCTCCAGGATTATAAAGATGCTTTAGGACCAGATTATAAATATATCTATGCCTGGAATCCTGATGAATCAGGCGATGATAAGCCAGTTACTCCTTGCGCCACTCCTTCCATTTCTTACGAATCAGGAGAGTTGAAGTTCGCTAGTGAAACAGCTGGAGCTGAGTATCATTATACCATAACTGATGCTGATATGGTTTCTGATGCTTATAGCAAGGAAGGCAAAGTATCTCTTTCTGCTGCTTATAACATATCTGTATATGCTACTGCTGATGGCTATGCTGCTTCCGAAAAGACGGAGGCTACTCTTTATTGGATTAACGCCAATCTGGAAACTGCCAATATCAACCTGGCTAAAACACGTGGCATCGTGGCTTCTGAACATGATGGCATCGTCAGCATTTCTGGCCTTGATAATGGCGAGGTGGTGAAGTTCTATGCAGCTGATGGCAAACTCTTGGGTTCAACTTCTGCCGTTGGCGGCGTTGCTTCATGCGCCGTATCAGCAAAGATGGTTATTGCTAAAATCGGCATGGATACCATCAAAGTATTGATGAAGTAATGTATAGAATGACCAAAAACTGATGAAGACAGAAAACTCTGTTTTTAAAATTTCAACATAAAATACTAACAGAACACAAGCCCCGCTTAGCAGATCATTGAGCAGATAACGGGAGAAACATTGCTTATTCAAGGTAATCGTGGGATTAAACTTGATAAGAAGTATGTTGGAAGATAGACTTATTCAGGTGGAAAACGGCATCAGACAGTGTAGGATGATGCTGGATGACCTTGAAAAAGAGGTTGTTGTTTTGAAAATGGCATGCCGGCAGCAGTGTGGCGACAGCGAAGCTAACATCATCGGCAGATTATGGTCGGGGGATGAAGTGAAGAATGATGCCGTAACCCATGAGCCGATATGGGTGCTGCGTTCTTCTTTCCCCACGAAGCTGGTGGAGGACCTTTTCGAGGAGAAAGGCTTGCGCGACCTGCGAAAGCAGCGCCGCAACATGCCTCTTCCGCAAGGTCATGAGTTGATTGACTCCCTGTTCTGAAAGAATATTCCTGCGGTGGGATAATGTTTGGGATAAAGTGGGATATATGCCCTGGAAAATTCGCCGTACCTTTGCCCCGCAATCAGTTGATAAAGCTGGTTGCGGGGCTTTTCTGTATCCGGAAACCTGGTACCACTTCTGGCGTATGGAATTTGGCGAATGGTCGCAGCCTCAATCATATAAAATAAGTATCAGATATGAAAGAACTGATTCCTTATATTTTTGAGCATCCGCAGTACGGAAAGCTCAGAGTGGTGGTGGAAGAGGACAGAATTTACTACGCCGCAGCGTGCGTATTGCGAGGCTTCGGGGATTCCCTATGACAAGAGCTGCATCACGCCCGAGAGAATGATTTTTATTACGGATTGCGTTCTTGAAAAACGAGGGACACCTAGCGGGATTGCGTTCTTGAGAATAAAATGAGGGTGCATCAGAAAGCCATCACGGCTTTTGATACACCCTCTCGGTTTATATGAAACAAAAATCTAAATCAGACTGGCTTCAGAGCTTATTTCTCCAGAAGCTTCTGGCTCATGTTGAGTGCAGCCTTCCGACCATCTCCCATGGCGAGAATCACGGTGGCACCACCTCTCACGATGTCGCCTCCGGCATAAATCTGCCCGATGGAACTCTGCATCTCTTCGTTCACGGCGATGGTGTTCTTTCTGCCAAGTTCCAGGCCCTCGATGCTCTGAGGAACTAGTGGGTTAGGGCTTACACCCACGGCTACAATCACCTGATCGCATTCCAGAGTGATGGTCTTGCCCGTAGTCTCTGGGCGACGGCGACCGCTGGCATCTGGCTCGCCAAGCTGCATCACATCCAGGACCACAGCCTTTACGGCACCCTTCTCGTCGGCCTCATACTCCTTAGGATTATGCAGGGTAAAGAAGTTGATGCCTTCTTCCTTGGCATGCTTCACCTCTTCGAGACGGGCTGGCATCTCTGCCTCCGAACGGCGATATACCAGGGTTACCTCGGCTCCCAGACGCTTGGCGGTGCGGCAGCTGTCCATCGCAGTGTTTCCGCCGCCTACTACCACCACCTTCTTGCCCAGGTTGATAGGGGTATCGGTATGTGGATTGGCAGCATCCATCAGGTTGACACGGGTAAGATACTCGTTGGATGACATGATGTTCAAGGCATTCTCGCCAGGGATGTTCATGAAGTTAGGGAGTCCGGCTCCCGAACCTACGAAGATGCCCTTGAAGCCCTGCTGCTCCAAATCCTTTACGGAGATGGTCTTGCCCACGATGCAGTCGGTGATGAACTTCACGCCCATCTTCTGGAGATTCTCTATCTCCACATCCACGATGGCATTTGGTAGTCGGAACTCCGGGATGCCATATTTCAACACGCCGCCTATCTCGTGCAGAGCCTCGAACACGGTGACGTCGAATCCCTTCTTCGCCATATCGCCTGCAAAGCTCAGACCGGCAGGACCCGAACCTACTACGGCTATCTTGATGCCGTTTGCCGGGTCGCATTCCGGTACGGAGATGTTGCCGCTCTGACGCTCGTAGTCGGCTGCAAAACGCTCCAGGTAGCCGATGGCTACGGCTGGCTCGTTCATCTTGAGGTGTACGCACTTGCTTTCGCACTGCTTCTCCTGCGGACAAACTCTACCGCAAACGGCTGGCAGGGCTGAGGTGTTCTTCAGAACCTTGGCGGCGGCAAGGAACTGGCCACGCTCAATGTTCTTGATGAAGGATGGGATGTTGATGCTCACAGGGCAACCCTCCATGCAGGTAGGCTTAGGACAGTCGAGGCAGCGCTTTGCCTCGGTGAGTGCCATCTCCTTGGTCAGGCCGATGTTTACTTCCTCGGTGCGGGTGGTAGCACGATATGCTGGGTCTAGCTCTGGCATCTTCACACGCTCGATAGCGGTGCGCTCCTTGGCTTTCATCGAAGAGCGCAGTTCCTTGCGCCACTCGGCATTACGGTCGGTAAGTTCTTCTATGGATGCATCGGTAGGTTCCACATCCATCGTCACGTCTGTGGTTTCCTTCTTCTTCTTGGCATCCACTGTAGCCAGATGTTCCTCGAAGTGCTCCATCTCCTCGCGCTCCACATCCTTGAAAGTGCCCATGCGCTTGAACATCTCGTCCCAATCTACCTGGGCACCATCAAACTCAGGACCATCGATGCAGACAAACTTGGTCTTGCCACCGATGGTAAGACGGCAGGCACCGCACATACCGGTACCATCCACCATGATGGTATTGAGCGATACATCGGTAGAGAGATTGTATTTCTGGGTGAGGAGGCAGCAGAACTTCATCATGATAGGAGGACCGATGGCGAACACCTTGTCGATGTGCTCCTGGTTGATGAGCTTCTCGATGCCCACGGTTACCACGCCTTTCTCGCCGTAGCTTCCGTCGTCGGTCATGATGATGAGTTCATCGCTGGATGCACGCACCTCATCTTCCATGATGACGAGGTCTTTGCTTCTGCCTGCAATCACGCTGAGCACGCGGTTGCCTGCGGCCTTGAGAGCCTTGATGATAGGGAGCATGGGAGCCACGCCCACGCCGCCACCGGCGCAGATTACGGTGCCGAAGTTCTCGATGTGGGTAGGGTTGCCGAGTGGTCCCACCACGTCGTGAATCTCATCGCCCTCGTTCAGGGCGCAGAGCTTGGTAGAGGAGAGCCCTACCTTCTGTACCACCAGGGTGATGGTGCCTTTCTCGATGTCGGCATCGGCGATGGTAAGCGGCATGCGCTCGCTGTTGTTATCTACACGGATAATCACAAAGTTGCCGGCCTTGCGGCTCTTGGCGATGAGTGGAGCTTCCACATCGAAACGGAATACCTTTTCTGAGTATTGTATTTTCTTGATAATCTTGTTCATTGGCTACTAACTTTTTATGTTGAATATTATCTGTGATTCTATTCTTATTTCTTATTCTTATTAGTTGTCTTGATGTTTGCTCGTGGTATAGAAAACGCAAAAGGATAACCGCGGCCGCCTTTTGGGTAGCCGAAGTTATCCTCGTACAATATATTTTATTTAAATTTTATCGAATGAATCGAAGTTTTATCGAATTAATCGAAATTCTTGTCGTCGAGCATTTCGAATCCGCAGTAAGGAACCAATACCTTAGGTACGCGGATGCCCTCTGGAGTCTGGTTGTTCTCCAGGATGGTAGCTACGATACGTGGCAAGGCGAGAGCAGAACCGTTAAGGGTGTGGCAAAGCTCAATCTTCTTGTCCTCTGTATGGCGATAGCGGCAGTGGAGACGGTTGGCCTGATAGCTCTCGAAGTTAGATACTGATGAAACCTCCAGCCAGCGGCCCTGTGCTGCACTCCATGTCTCGAAGTCGTAGCAGATAGAAGAGGTGAAGCTCATATCACCACCGCAGAGACGGAGGATGTGGTATGGCAACTCCAGCTTCTTCAAGAGACCCTCTACGTGGTCGAGCATCTCGTTCAGGCTCTCGTAAGAGTGACCTGGCTTGTCGATGCGTACAATCTCTACCTTGTCAAACTGGTGCAGGCGGTTCAAACCGCGAACGTCCTTGCCGTAGCTACCAGCCTCACGACGGAAGCAGGCAGAGTAAGCGCAGCGCTTGATAGGGAGATCCTTCTCGTCGAGGATAACATCGCGGAAGATGTTGGTTACAGGAACCTCGGCTGTAGGGATGAGGAAGAGGTTGTCGAGATTAGCGTGATACATCTGACCCTCCTTGTCTGGCAACTGACCTGTGCCGCGACCAGAATCCTCGTTTACTACGTATGGAGGCTGAATCTCCAGGTATCCGCTCTTGCGGGCCTCGTCGAGGAAGAATGCCTCGAGAGCACGCTGGAAGCGAGCCATCTTACCGATATATACTGGGAAACCGGCACCTGTAATCTTCACACCGAGGTCGAAGTCAACGAGGTTGTACTTCTTCAAGAGATCCCAGTGGCAGAGAGCGTCTGGGCCGAGGTTAGGCTTCTCGCCGCCTTCCTTTACAACCACGTTGTCTGCTGCATCCTTGCCCTCAGGTACCTGCTCGCAAGGGATGTTAGGAATTTCGAGCAACTGGTTGGTCATATCGTTCTGTGCCTTCTCCATGATTTCTTCAAGAGCCTTGGCATCAGCCTTGAGCATAGCTACCTGAGCCTTAGCGCTCTCAGCTTCCTCTTTCTTGCCTTCCTTCATCAGGGCACCAATCTGCTTGGCAAACTGGTTAGCCTGCTGCTTGTTGTTATCCAGCTTCTGCTGAGCTTCGCGACGAATCTTGTCGTACTCCAAAACTTTCTCTACGGCCTCACGAGCATTTGGGAAATGCTTCTTTTCAAGACCTTTAACTACACGTTCAGTTTCTTCACTGATGAGTTTAAGTGTAAGCATAAAATTTCTTTTTAATATTAATTTTCCTATTTTGAAGGCAAAATTACAAAAAATATTTGTGATAGCGCAAAAAAAAGCCAACTTTTTTGCAGAGAAGGGTAGAATTAAAGTTTTTTCGTGGTTTTATGGGGTTAAGGAGCTTGGAAATAAACGAAGAAAGCCTGCTCTAGGTATGAGCAGGCTTCTATGTTGTTTGTTTGGAATAGTTTTTTCTAAAACTTTAAAATTTAAGCGTCAGCTTTCTTAGTCTTCTCAGCGTAAACCTCTGGAGAGAGAACAGAAACTGTGCTCTTGTCCTTGCGGCCCTTGTGGAAGTAAACGATACCGTCTGCCAAAGCATACAATGTATCATCCTTACCCTGAGCTACATTCTCACCTGGGAAGTGCTTGTTACCACGCTGGCGAACGATGATGTTACCTGCGATGATGCTCTGACCACCCCAGATCTTAACGCCTAATCTTTGTGAAGCTGATTCACGGCCGTTCTTAGAACTACCAACACCTTTCTTATGTGCCATTTTCTAATTCCTCCTAATTTTAAGCGATTACAGATTTGATTGATACTTCAGTGAACTGTGCACGGTGACCGTTCTTCTTGCGATAGTCCTTGCGGCGCTTCATCTTGAAGACGATGACCTTGTCACCCTTAACGAGTGGGTTCACTACTTCTACTACTACTTTTGCACCCTCTACAGCTGGTGCACCGACAGTGATTGAGCCGTCTTTGTCAACGAGCAAAACCTTGTCGAACTCAACAGTCTGACCTGCCTCAACATCCTTGATGTGATGTACGAAGAGCTTCTTGCCCTCCTCAGCCTTGAACTGCTGACCGTTAATTTCTACGATTGCGTACATTTAATTATTTATATAAACGGGTTTTTCCGCGAGGCGTCCAGCTTCGTGCCGGATCTTGACCGAGCCCCAACGAACTTAACTTTTTCTGTAATATTTGCCCAATCCATGAGCATTCGGGGTGCAAAATTACTAACTTTCTTTGAAATAAGAGAATAGGGGAATGAAAATCTTTCTTCTTTTAGGAAGAATTAACAAAAAACGTGGGGTATTAACAAAAAAAGACGTGAGGTTATTAACAAAAAAAGCGATGACCTTCACAGGCTACCGCTCCAAATCTTCAATAGGTATTAGTCTTCTTAAGGTAAAAAGATTGTTTTCAGGATAACTACTGCAAAGATAAGGCTTATTTTCCATATCGCCAAATATTTAGCCATGTTTTTTTGCTCTATATCAAGTGTGTGGGAGCACAAATGCGATATTTAACTATCGTTTACATAAAAAGATGAAAGAATGGCTACAGATACAAGAGAAAGACTACAGAAACATGAGAAAGACTACAGAAACATGAAAAAGGCTACAGAAACAAAAAAGGCAGGAATTTTCACAAACTCCTGCCTCAATAAACTAAAAATCATTGATATGAGGTTATTACTAACCTTTTGCTATAATACCAAATGTTATTTCTGATTCTTGATCTTCTCTACGTAAGCATCGATTACGGCCACGGCTGTGATGTTTACGATATCCTGTACACTGCTCTCTGAGTCAGTGAAGTGGATAGGCTTGTTCAAGCCCATCTGGATAGGACCGATGATCTCTGCCTCTGGGTTCAAGCCCTGGAGAAGCTTGTAAGCACCATTCGCACTGCTCAGGTTAGGGAATACCAATGTATTCACATCCTTGCCCTTGAGGCGTGAGAATGGATACTTCTCATCGCGAAGATCCTTGTTGAGTGCATAGTTCACCTGCATCTCACCATCGATGGCGAGCTCTGGGAATTCCTTCTGCATCTCTGCCACTGCCTTCTTCACCTTTACAGGAGAACCGATGGCATCGGTACCGAAGTTAGAGTAGCTCAACATGGCCATTACCGGCTCTTCGTTGAAGAACTTTACGGTGCCAGCAGACAACTTGGCGATATCGGTAAGGATATCCTCGTCTGGGTGACGGTTGATCAATGTGTCTGCAATATAATATACGCCCTTCTGGGTGTTAAGAATGTGCATGGTTCCGAAGGTCTTGTAGCCCTCGCGGATGCCGATTACGTCCTTAGCCACCTTGATGGTGTTGCTATACTTGGTGTAGAGACCAGTGATGAACGCGTCTGCATCACCCTGCTCAACCATAGACATACCGAAGTAGTTGCGCTCGTACATCTTATCGTATGCCTCCTCGAAGCTGTATCCCTCGCGGGCACGCTTCTCTGCCAGGTGCTTGGCAAACTTGGCACGGCGACCCTGCTCGTTGTCGGCACGCATATCCACAATCTCGATGTTAGAGAGGTCGAGCTTCAAGCGGCTAGCCACACGGTTCAAACGGTCTGGGTTACCCAGCAGAATTGGTTCGCAGATGCCTTCGTTCTTAGCCTGAACGGCAGCCTTCAGCATGGTTGGGTTGCCACCCTCGGCGAATACCACGCGCTGTGGATGGAGACGAGCTGTATCATGGAGCTTGCGGGTGAGCTTGGTTTCCTGACCCAGCAACTGGCGCAATCCCTGCTTGTACTTCTCCCAGTCGGTGATAGGAGTGCGGGCCACGCCGCTATCCATGGCAGCCTTGGCTACGGCAGCAGAAACCTCGGTAATCAAACGTGGGTCTACTGGCTTTGGAATGAAGTACTTAGGACCGAATGTAAGGTCGTTTACGTGATAAACGTCGTTAACTACATCTGGCACAGGCTGCTTAGCCAAATCGGCGATGGCATGAACGGCAGCCATCTTCATCTCTTCGTTGATGGCACGGGCGTGAACGTCGAGTGCACCACGGAAGATATATGGGAAACCGATTACGTTGTTAATCTGGTTTGGATAGTCTGAACGACCTGTTGACATCAATACGTCAGGACGGCTGTCCATAGCGTCCTCGTAACTGATTTCCGGCACAGGGTTGGCAAGTGCGAATACGATAGGGCTGTCAGCCATCGAGCGGATCATGTCCTTAGAGAGCACGTTGCCCTTGCTGAGTCCTACGAATACGTCGGCACCCTTTACAGCCTCTTCGAGTGTGTGAACGTCACGGCGGTCGGTAGCGAACAGTTTCTTCTGCTCTGTCAGGTTCTCGCGGTCGCTGGTGATAACGCCCTTAGAGTCGAGCATCACAATGTTCTTGACCTGTGCGCCGAGAGCTACGTAGAGCTTGGTACAGCTGATGGCAGCAGCACCGGCACCATTCACCACGATCTTCACGTCGGCAATGTTCTTGCCGGCTACTTCGAGGGCGTTCTTCAAACCTGCTGCCGAGATGATGGCAGTTCCGTGCTGGTCATCGTGCATCACTGGGATGTCGAGGGTCTTCTTCAGGCGCTCTTCGATGTAGAAGCACTGAGGAGCCTTGATATCCTCCAGGTTGATACCGCCGAATGAAGGAGCGATTCTCTCCACTGTCTCGCAGAACTTCTCTGGGTCCTTCTCGTCGATCTCGATGTCGAATACATCCACGCCACCGTAAATCTTAAACAGCAGTCCTTTTCCTTCCATCACTGGCTTGCCGCTCATGGCGCCGATATCGCCGAGTCCGAGCACGGCAGTACCATTGCTGATTACAGCAACCAGGTTACCCTTGTCTGTGTACTTGTAAACGTCGTCTGGGTTTTGCTGAATCTCCAGGCATGGATATGCCACGCCAGGTGAGTAAGCAAGGCTCAGGTCTGTTTGTGTGTGATAAGGTTTTGTTGGCTTAACCTCAATCTTACCAGGACGGCCACTTTCGTGATATTCAAGAGCCGCCTCTTTCGTGATTTTTACCATAACAATATATTGGTTTAAAGATTTAATTCCTTACAGATTGGCGCAAAAATTGCGCGTTTCCTAAAAGTTTGTGCAAAGGTAATAAAAAACTTATGAAAATAAGATGGTTTTTTGTTTTTTTTTGTATCTTTGCACAAAAAAATCCTGTTTAGGTGTGAAAATGTCATATAGATATTGCAATTAACAAGTTAAAGAAATGGTAGAAAATAAGCAAAATAAACTGGAATTGCGTGATAAGATCATTGCGTTTGCCATGCCCGAGTTTTATAAGCGTGGGGTGAAGGCTGTGAAGATGGATGAGATTTCCGTGGAACTCCATGTATCTAAGCGTACGGTTTATGAAATCTTCGGCGATAAGGAGGAGATGCTGATTGCGGGCATCAAGGCAAAGCATGAGGAGATGAAGCGGAATGTGGAGGCTTATGCCTCGGCGAAGGCGAAGAATGTGATTGATGTCATCAGTTATGTTTATCGCCAGCAGATGAAGGTGAACAAGATGGTGGGTGTGGTTTTCTATGAGGAAATCCACAGGATGCCGCGTGTGGTAAAGTTTTTGCAGGAGTTGCATGCCCAGGAACGTGATGACAGCCTTCGCTTCTTCGAGGCGGGAGTGAGAGAAGGGTTCTTCCGTGCCGACGTGAATTATGAAATTCTGATAGATACGGCCAATGTGAGCATGGAGGAAATCATGCATAGGCAGCTTTATCGCAAGTATTCGATGAAGGATTTGTTTGCTCATCATTTCCTCATCGTGATTCGGGGTCTCTGCACGGAAAAAGGTGTAAGATTGCTCGAAAAGGCAATGGAAAGCTCCGAGCATGCTCAGAGCTTATAAATCCATTTCAGCAGTCGGTTGATAATGCCGATATTGCATCTGAACCAGCGGTATTTTGCTACGGGCTTGCCGCCGAAACTGCGGATGAATTCGCGGTATGGGTTCTGCTTCCAGGGCAAGCCTACGTCCATGAAGTGGATGTGCCTGTAGCCATGCTGATAGGCATAGCTGATGGCGTGCCATACTGTCATCGTGTCGGGATGCAGATAGATGTAGCGCTTTCGGCGTGAGGCGAGATGCCAGAGATAGGCATCGTCTTTACTGAAGGCAAGGGTGCATCCTCCCACGATTTTCCGGCTGCCTGCTGCATGGAAATCTTCTCCGTCTATCGTCCCCGTTTCTTTGCCTCCTTTTCCGAATCTTCTTCCTTCGTAAGTGGTGACAAAGACTTTTGCCTCGTTGCTCTGGCTGAGAGATTCGAAGTATTCCATAGGGGGCACGTAGCGGCGTGGCTTGAAGCGATAGAAATTCCGGTAGAGTTGATAGAATTTCCTGATTTCTTCCTGGTTGTGGGTCTCGTGGCACTCTAATCCCTTGTTTTTTCCGTTTTCAATCTGCCGTCTGGCTCTGTCGGTGAGTCTTTCTTCGGGATTCATGCTGTGAAGGGAGTTGTATATCTCCTGCCATGCCACAGGGAAATAGCCCAAGCGCCGGAAATGGCGGTAGCCGAACATTTTCTTCTGCAATTCCGAGAATTCTATGTAGAGGCAGTGGTGACTGCAAAGTTTGCGGGTAAGGGCGTGGAGAAGGAGCGGGAAGAGTTCTTCTTCTGTTTCTGCAGAAAGATAGATGCCTTCTCCATGTGCGTGCGCATGCGTATATATAAAAGGTGGAAACCAGGTGCGGTGGGTGTGAAGCACGGCAAGCATCTGAGCTATCGTTCTCCCGTCTTCGGTTGCTACAGCCATGAAGGGGGTATCTCCTGATACTCCTTCGCTAATCTCGAAGAGCTCCAGGCTATGAAAGAAATTGCCCGCCAGAAGTGGGGGCAGTTCATCGCTTTTCGTATATACCTTTATTTCATAATTCTTCTTCATATTTACATGACCACTTATATATTCGCTCTGCAAAAATAATAAATTAATTATAAAAAAACAACTTTTCTGCCCCAGTATCGTTGTTTTTTAGTATTTTTGCACATAAAATGATAGAAGTTTAATTTATTTCAAAGAAAAGGAATAGATTTATGAAGATAGTTTTGATAGGAGCTGGTAATCTTGCTACCCATCTTGGCAAGGCCTTGCATGCTGCCGGACACGATATGGTTCAGGTGTTCAGCCGCACCATGCAGTCGGCAGAAACCCTGGCTTCGCTTTTGGATGCGGAGCCGCTCACGGACATGGCGCAGGTGCGTGATGATGCCGATGTGTATATCTTCTCGGTGAAGGATAGTGCACTGGAGCAGCTTATCTCGCAGCTCTGCGGGGGCGAAAAAAAGGTGTTCCTGCATACGGCTGGTTCCATGCCGATGTCGGTTTTCCGGGAAAAGGCGCTGCATTATGGCGTGCTTTATCCGATGCAGACATTCTCGAAGCAGCGCGAGGTGGATTTCAGCATCATTCCTTGTTTTATAGAGGCAAATGATGAGTTTGCGCTGAAGCAGATAGAGGGCTTGGCTGGCCAGATAAGCCATCGGGTGTATCAGCTTTCCAGCGAAGATAGGAAATATCTGCATCTCTCTGCGGTCTTCGCCTGCAATTTCGCCAACCATTGCTACGCCGCAAGCCAGGAACTTCTGCAGCAGCATGGCATCCCGTTCGACGTGATGCTTCCGCTCATCGACGAAACTGCCGCCAAGGTTCATGGGATGACTCCGAAGGAAGCCCAGACCGGACCAGCCGTGAGATATGATGAGAATGTGATTGGCAAGCAGATACGGCTTCTGGAGAATCAGCCTTATTTCCAGAAGATTTACGACTGCATGAGCAAGAGTATTCACGAGTTGGAATCGGAAAACTAGAATTTGAGTCATAGAAGCTAATCATAAAGTTCAAAGTTCCAAGCTCAAAGTTCAAAGTTAAAAGTATGATAAATTACGATTTAAAAAAGATAAAGGCGATTGTATTTGATGTGGATGGCGTACTTTCTCGCCAGACCATCACGCTCGCCAGCACCGGCGAACCTCTTCGCACGGTGAACATTAAGGATGGTTATGCTATCCAGTTGGCCCAGAAGGTGGGCTTGCGCATCGTCATTTTGACGGGTGGAACCACCGAGGCTATCCGCAAGCGTTATGAAGGTTTAGGTGTAGAGGACATCTTTATGGGATGTGCCGTGAAAATCAACACCTATGATGCCTTCCTGAAGAAGTATCAGCTTTCTGATGAGGAAATCATCTATGTAGGCGATGATATTCCTGATTATGAAGTGATGCGTCGCTGCGGCTGTCCATGTTGTCCTTCTGATGCCTGTTCAGACATCAAGGAGATTTCCCGTTATATCTCTTCTCGCGAGGGAGGAGATGGTGTAGGTAGAGACATCGTGGAGCAGGTGTTGCGTGCCCAGGGGCACTGGCTCTCCAGCGCCAAGGCTTTCGGATGGTAGAAGTTAGTTAATAGTTTATAGTTGAAAGTTAATAGTTTATAGTTGAACGTTTGTAACTGAATTCTAATCATAAAGTTCAAAGTTCCAAGTTCCAAGTTCAAAGTAAAAAACAGATGAAGTACAAGATAATTTTAGCGAGCAATTCGCCACGTCGCAGAGAACTGCTGGCAGGACTGGATGTAAATTTCGAAGTAAAGGTATTGAATGGCATTGATGAAAGTTATCCGGATGATCTGGATGCCTATCAGGTGGCAGAGTTCATCGCCCAGAAAAAGGCGGAGGCTTATCGTTCTCTTCTAAATGAAGAAGAGTCTTCTGCAGAGGAATGCCTGATTCTCACGGCTGATACCGTAGTCATCGCACCAGCCGCTGATGAGCAGAACGACCAGGAAGGAAAGGGTATCATTCTGGGTAAACCGAAAACTGCCGACGATGCCGTCCGTATGCTCAGAATGTTGAGCGGGAAAACTCATCATGTAGTAACGGGTGTATGTCTCACTACCAAAGACGGGCAGCGCCATTTCTCGGTTACAACTGAGGTATCTTTCAAGGAGCTCACAGACTGGGAAATCAATTATTACATCTCTCATTATAGACCTTTCGATAAGGCGGGAGCCTACGGCATTCAGGAATGGATTGGCTATATCGGATGCACGGGGGTGAACGGAAGCTATTTCAACGTGATGGGCTTGCCGGTGCAGCGCATCTACGAGGAAATGCTGAAGATGCAGGAGGAATCATGATGCTTGGGGAATCATGATGCAGAAAGGGTAAATGATAAGAATTTACCCCTTCGAATGTTAGATAAAGTAAGCAAAAAGGGGCTGTAACTCTCAAAAAGTAATGTAATTTAGATTTTTTAATTCTAAATCTTTCCTCATGTCATGGATAATGAGTATCTTTGTGCGTTTTATGTAACTAACAAGGATTATGACAGAGAAAATCGATGCCAAAGTCAGAGCGATTTTGGACAACTATCTGGAGAGCAATAAGCATCGAAAAACTCCAGAGAGGTATGCTATTCTCGATGCAGTGTATAGCATTGGCGGGCATTTCTCGCTAGAAGAATTGAACGAAGAGTTGGAAAGAAGATGCTTCAGAGTGAGCAGAGCTACGCTCTATAACACGATGCATCTCTTTATTGAACTGAGACTCGTGATGAGGCACAGCCTGGTGAGCGGAGTGAAATACGAAGCTTGCTATTCTTCGAAAGACAACCACATCCATCAGGTTTGTACGGTGTGTGGTATGGTGACAGAGATTTATGCCCCCGCAGTGACAGAAGCGGTGAACGAAACCAAGTTGATGAGATTCCGCAAAGACACCTATGCGCTCTATATCTATGGCGTGTGTAGTTCATGCCAGGCCAAGATAACGCGAAAGCGTAACGAAAAGTAATAAAATAATTTATACTATTATATAAAAATGAACACAGGTAAAGTAGATGTCCTGCTCGGTTTGCAGTGGGGCGATGAAGGTAAAGGTAAGGTGGTTGATGTATTGACCCCTAAGTATGATGTCATTGCTCGTTTTCAGGGTGGTCCTAATGCTGGTCATACTCTTGAGTTCGAGGGCGAAAAATACGTGCTTCGCTCTATCCCTTCTGGTATCTTCCAGGGTGGTAAGGTGAATATCATCGGTAATGGCGTAGTCTTGGCTCCAGACCTCTTCATGGGTGAGGCTAAGGACTTAGAGAAGAGCGGACACGACTTGAAGAGCCGTCTCCTCATCTCTAAGAAGGCGCATCTCATTATGCCTACTCACCGCGTGCTCGATGCTGCCATCGAGGCTTCTAAGGGCAAGAATAAGGTAGGTACCACAGGTAAGGGCATCGGTCCTACTTATACCGACAAGGTAAGCCGTACGGGTCTTCGTGTAGGTGATATCCTCGAAAACTTCGAGGAGAAGTATGCTGCTCACAAGGCTGCCCATCTCAAGACTATCGCTAGCCTTGGCTATACTGACTTCGATATCACTGAGGTAGAGAAGACCTGGATGGAGGGCATCGAATACTTGAAGCAGTTCCAGCTCATCGACAGCGAGGTGGAAATCAACAAAGTGCTCCGCTCTGGCAAGGATATCCTCTGCGAGGGTGCTCAGGGTACTATGCTCGATGTTGACTTCGGTTCTTATCCTTTCGTAACATCTTCTAACACCATCTGTGCAGGTGCATGCATCGGTTTGGGTATCGGTCCTAACCGCATCGGTAATGTTTACGGTATCATGAAGGCTTACTGTACTCGCGTGGGTGCAGGTCCATTCCCAACAGAGCTCTTCGATGCTACTGGCGACAAGATTCGTGCCCTCGGTCATGAGTATGGTGCCGTTACGGGTCGTGAGCGTCGTTGCGGCTGGTGCGACTTGGTTCAGCTTAAGTATTCTGTGATGGTGAACGGTGTAACCGAGCTTATCATGATGAAGAGCGACGTGCTCGATGGCTTCGATACCATCAAGGCTTGTGTGGCTTATAAGTTGAAGGATGGCACTGTAACCACCGACTTCCCATACGAGATTACAGACGTAGAGCCTGTTTACAAGGAGTTCAAGGGCTGGAAGACTGATATGACCAAGTTCACTTCTGAGGATCAGTTCCCACAGGAGTTCAAGGATTACATCGCATTCATCGAGGAGTTCCTCGAGACCAAGATTGGTGTCATCTCTATCGGTCCAGACCGTGCTCAGACTATCGTACGTAAATAATTTTATAGTGATTAATGTTTAGTGATTAATGTTTACTTTGAGGGGTTAACATTGCGCTGAACATTAATCACTAAACATTAAACAATAAACATTAATAAATGGCTCAGAAACCAAGTATTCCAAAGGGTACCAGAGACTTTGGTCCTGTTGAGATGGCGAAGCGCAACTACATCTTCAACACCATCAAGGACGTGTATGCCCTTTATGGATTCCAGCAGATTGAGACTCCTGCCATGGAAACCCTTCAGACTTTGATGGGCAAGTATGGCGAGGAGGGCGACAAACTGCTCTTTAAGATTTTGAATTCAGGTGACTATATGAATAAGGTGAGCGATGAGGATATTCATTCGCTCGGTTCATTGAAGCTGGCGGCTAAACTTTGTGAGAAGGGTCTCCGCTACGACCTTACCGTGCCTTTCGCACGTTACGTGGTGCAGCATCGTGAGGAGTTGCAGATGCCTTTCAAGCGTTATCAGATTCAGCCGGTTTGGCGTGCCGACCGTCCACAGAAGGGTCGCTATCGCGAGTTCTATCAGTGTGATGCCGACGTGGTAGGTTCTGATTCTCTCCTCAACGAGGTAGAGCTGATGCAGATTGTAGATACCGTCTTCACCAAGTTTGGCGTGCGTGTCTGCATCAAGATCAACAACCGCAAGATTCTTACTGGTATTGCCGAGGTTATCGGCGAGGCTGAGAAGATTGTGGATATCACCGTGGCTATCGACAAGCTCGACAAGATTGGTCTCGACAATGTAAACGAGGAACTTCGCAATGATGGCATCTCTGAGGAAGCTATCGAGAAGTTGCAGCCAATTATCTCATTGTCAGGTTCTAACGATGAGAAACTTGAAGTGATTTCCAAGGTTCTCGAAGGTTCTGAGATTGGCTTGAAGGGTGTAGAGGAAACCAAGTTTATCCTCGATACCTTGAAGACCGTGGGCTTGAACAACGAGATTGAACTCGACCTTACTTTGGCTCGTGGCTTGAATTACTATACAGGTGCCATCTTCGAGGTGAAGGCGCTCGATACACCGATGGGTAGTATCACCGGTGGCGGTCGCTACGATAACCTCACTGGCATCTTCGGCCTTCCTGGCTTGAGTGGTGTAGGTATCAGTTTCGGTGCCGACCGCATCTATGATGTGCTCAATGCCTTGGATCTCTATCCAAAGGAGGCAGTGAACTCTACTCAGGTGCTCTTCATCAACTTTGGCGAGAAGGAGACAGCCTACTGTCTGCCTATCGTGAGTGCCGCTCGTGCAGCAGGCATCCGTACCGAGATTTTCCCTGACAAGGCGAAGATGAAGAAGCAGATGAGCTATGCCAATGCCAAGCAGATTCCATTCGTGGTACTTGCGGGTGAGAATGAGATGGCTGCAGGCAAGGTTACTTTAAAGAATATGGAAAGCGGTGAGCAGACCCTGGTTACTGTCGAGGAGCTGGTTGCTACTTTTAAGAAATAACCTTTATAACACGCTGGGGGAATGAGGGTAATTGAAAAAGTTTTCCCCCAGCTTATCCGTTTTCTTCATGCTTGAATTTGTGAAAACTCAGTATGGAGGGGCGGATATCTTTTATTTTCGATTTATTTCGAAGTTATAATTTTGTATTTTCATTATACATTTTGAAGCTATAAACTACAAATCAAATCAATGGCAATGAATAAAAATATTTCTTTGGGAAAGATATTTCCTCCTACCTTTCGCCTGATGGCGATGCCGCTGGTAGCCGTGCTCTTGATATCTTTGCTGATGTCATCAAGCAGTCATAAAACTACGATTTTCATCATAGGTGACTCTACTGCTGCCGAGAAGGGAAATTACAGAAACTATCCTGAGCGTGGCTGGGGTATGGTATTCCAAGGTTGCTTCGACGATCAGATTATCGTTGATAATCATGCCGTAAACGGAAGAAGTTCGAAGAGCTTCCTGGATGAAGGCAGATGGCAGAAAATTCTGGATAAGATGCAGCCAGGCGATTATGTCATCATCCAGTTTGGTCATAACGATGAGAAGAAGTTCCCTGACCGTTACACCATTCCTGGTGGCACTTTCGATGCTCATCTTGCTAAGTATGTGAATGAAACCCGACAGAAGGGTGGCATTCCTGTACTGATGAACAGTGTGGTGCGCCGCTGCTACTATTCTGCTGATTTGGAGAATGATGACGATGAGAAATTGCGTGGTAAGGCTTACGCCGGCGAAGAGAAAATCAACAGCGATACCTTGATAGATACCCACGGAGCCTACGTGGTGGCTCCCCGGCATGTGGCTAAGGCATTGAATGTGCCGTTTGTGGATGCTACCAGGATAACTCATGATATTGAAACTAGCCTTGGCATCAAGGGCAGCAGAAAGTTGCACATGTGGTTCCTGCCGGGTGAGCATCCTCAGGTATCCAAGGGTAAGCAGGACAATACTCATTATAATGTTTATGGCGCTCATGTGGTAGCTAATGCCTTGGCTGATGCCCTGGCAGAGCAGGTTCCTGCGCTGAAGAAGCACGTTCGTCATTACGACTACGTGGTGAGTGCAGAGGGTAGAGGAAACTATATGAAGCTTCAGGAAGCAGTGGATGCGGTTCCTGCCAACTCTTCTGCCACCATCCTTGTTTTGGGTGGTAAATGGAAGAAACCTGCCAATATGGAGGGTAAGTCTATCAGATTCGTCAAGCAGTTTGGTGCTGCCATCGAATAGATTTTTCTGATATCAGATAAAAAAGAAGGTGTATCATAAGTTTTTCAACTCCATTATCCTTTATAGGAATAGGAGAATACTTATGACACACCTTCTTTTTTTTCTATAATCAATCTTTTCTATCGCTTCAAGGCGATATTGTAATTATAGTATTTTGTATTGCCAGTGATATCTTCTAAAACCTGGATGAAAGGCGGGAACTTTACGCTCTCATGTTTGGCAATGCCCTTGGTTTCCAGAATCATCAGATCCTTGATAGGCTCCATGAATTCATCCAACTCAAAATACTGTCCCTTCCAGATGAAACTCTTGCGATGCTTTCTGATGGTAGAACGGTATGGGTCTGCCTGCTGGAGCATGGTCTCATAGAGGTTTGCGTTAATCTGGCGCTCTGTTTCTACCTGCTCATTATCGGAAACACGCTTCTTGGAAGTATGAACATATACAAACTTGCCTCCCTCGAAACCTCTTCTGCGAAGACGGATCTCGCTACCTGGTTCTCCCGAAAGATAGGTCTGAACTATGTCGCTATCGATGGCATTAGGCACATCGCCAGTCAGCTTCACGATATACTTTCGCTCTTCCTCAATAGGTTGAGGAATGCCCAGCACATTACTTATCTCCTTGAGCACTCGGTTCAACTTGTTGTTGAAATCCTCATGGTTGTTGATGACGCGCAAGTGAGGATGTCCCTTCCAGGCAGAAACAATCTTCTTATCCAGCTCGCGGGCAATCTGCAGACCTTCTTCGTCTGCCTTCTCCAGGCGCTGCGCATTGTTGGCTGTGGTATAAAACTGCTCTGCACCATCGGCAGCACTCACCAGGTGGAGCACGGCATCATAGCGGGCTCTGAGCTGGGTATTGGTATAACCCTGTTCAGAGATGATGCGATTCCAGAACTCAGGTGAAAGATAAGTAGAGATATCCATCGTGCCGCGGTCGCATACGATGATAACCGGCTGGTTCAGCGTCTCCGCCATGCGGGTAAAGCTGTCTTCCAATCCTATCTGGGTGAGGAAGGTAGCCTTCTCTCCCTCGAAGAAAAACTTCTCGTTCTTGGTGAGATAGTTCATGCCCGACTGGGTGAACAGGGTAGGAACCTCAGGAATGGTAAAGACCTTGTAGCCCAAACTCGAAAAATGTTCAATCACCTTGACTAAGGCTGTGGTCTTGCCGGCGCAAGGACCACCTGTAAGTACAATCTTCTTAATTGTATTCATATATCTTTTTTATCGTTTATATCATTTTACAGCCCCATGAAGGCATGCATCTGTTAATTTGAGTGCAAAGATAGCAATAATTTCTCTAAGAAAGAAAAAAACATGCACATTTACGGCTTTTTTTTCAAAAAACATGCGGTTTTATTTTGTATTGTAAATGTTTTAATGTATCTTTGCATGAAGAATATAATAATAAAATAGAACAAATGATTTACTTCATTTCAAAGAAACTGGAAATATCTGCTGCGCATTCGCTTACCCTCAGCTACGAGAGTAAGTGCAGCAGCCTGCATGGACATAACTGGGAGATTGAACTCTTCTTTGTAGGCAAGGAATTAAACCAGGATGGCATGGTTATCGACTTTACGCACGTGAAGAAAGCCGTGCATAGCAAACTGGACCACGCCAACCTGAACGAGGTATTCGACTTTAATCCAACTGCCGAAAACATCGGAAGATGGCTGGTGAATCTCTTTCCTGAGTGCTATAAGGCAAGCGTGCAGGAGAGTTTCGGAAACACGGCAGTGGTTATCGACGAAGAAAAGATAAAAGGCATAGAGAACTTGATTCCATAAAGATTCTGAAAATGTATAAAGTTAACGAAATATTCTATTCGCTGCAGGGTGAAGGCAGATGGATGGGCAGACCTGCAGTGTTCGTCCGGATGAGTGGATGCAACTTGAAATGCCCTTTCTGCGATACCGATTTTCGTGGCTACAGCGAAATGAGTGCAGATGATATCTTGTCCAGATGCCTGGAAGAGGGTGGCGAATGCCGTTTCATTGTCCTTACGGGTGGCGAACCTTCTCTGCAGGTTGATGAGCAACTTATATCTACCCTTCATCAGGCAGGCTATTATCTCTCGATGGAAACCAACGGAACCCATGCCATTCCTGAAGGTATCGACTGGGTAACCTGTTCTCCAAAGGTAGATTTTACCGAGGGTGGGGAACCAATAGTGAAGCAGGTAGATGAACTGAAGCTGATATTCGATGGCGAACATCAAATCAGCGACCATGGCATTGCCTGCACTTTCCGCTATCTGCAGCCATGCGATGTGGGGAACGATAGCAGAAACTATCTTATCCTGAATGAGTGCATCAAGTATATCAAGGCTCACCCAGAGTGGCAGCTGTCGGTGCAGATGCACAAGATTGTGGGTATCCGATAGCATTATAGTAACAATCATCATATTTAAAATATAGACAACATCATGGAAAAAGTTAAGACTTTGATTATAGGTAGCGGTCCTGCGGGATACACCGCTGCCATCTATACAGGTAGAGCGGGACTCAACCCAGTTCTTTATTCAGGTATGCAGCCTGGCGGCCAGCTTACCATCACCACAGAAGTAGAAAACTTCCCTGGCTATCCTAACGGAGTGGATGGCACCCAGATGATGATGGACATGAAGGAGCAGGCTGCTCGCTTCGGTGCTGATATACGTGACGGAAGCATCGAGAAGATTGACTTCAGTTCTCGTCCATATCATCTCACGGATGAGCGTGGCAACGAGATCGAGGCTGATACCGTTATCATTGCTACCGGTGCATCTGCCAAGTATCTCGGTCTTGCTGATGAAGAGAAGTATCGCGGACAGGGCGTATCTGCCTGTGCTACCTGCGATGGTTTCTTCTATCGCAAGCGTGTGGTTGCCGTAGTGGGCGGTGGTGATACTGCCTGCGAGGAGGCGATGTATCTTTCCGGTCTTGCCAAGAAGGTGTATATGATAGTTCGCAAGCCTTATCTCCGTGCTGCAGAAATCATGCAGCAGCGCGTGAAGAACAAGGAGAACATCGAGATTCTTTTCGAGACCAATACGCTCGGCCTCTTTGGTGATGATGGTGTGCAGGGTGCTCACCTGGTTCGCCACATGGGCGAGGCTAACGAGGAGAAGTTTGATATCGCTATCGATGGTTTCTTCCTGGCCATCGGTCATAAGCCTAACACCGACCTCTTCAAGGGTGTCATCGATTTGGATGACCAGGGCTTCATCAAGGTGGTTCCTGGCACAGCCAGCACCAATCTTCCTGGCGTGTTTGCGGCAGGCGATGTAGCTGACCCTATCTATCGTCAGGGCGTTGTAGCCGCTGGTTCGGGTGCCAAGGCTGCTATCGAGGCAGATAGATATCTGCAGCAGTTGGGATAAAGCTATTTGATAAATGGGATAGAGCTATTTAATAAATGGAATAAATTGATAAATGGGGGGTAATGCTATTTAATAATTAGCTTCTAGCGTTAAGTTAGTTAAAAAATAAACTAAATATTTTGTCGGATGCAAAAAAAGTAGTACTTTTGCATCTGACAAAATAAGTCGAGGAAGATTGGCAGAGTGACCGAATGCGCTGGACTCGAAATCCGGTATACCCTCTTCCGGGTATCGGGGGTTTGAATCCCTCATCTTCCGCAAGGAAATATCAGATGAAATAAAAACTCCTTTCACACTTAAGTTAGCTTGGTTGAAAATCAGCAACTTGAGTATGAAAGGAGTTTTTGTATAGCTTCTAGGAGATTGCCACTAGACTCAGCAGCTCTGCCGAGCCTAGTGACACTACCTTATTTCGTGCTCTTTTTCTCTCTTTTATTTTCCTTCTTCGCCTTTGTATTCGTTATCTTCTTCTTCGTCTTCATTTTCTTCTTGATTCCGAAGAGGTCTCGCCAGCCATTGAAGTCTTTCTTCATAATCAGACCCAAGCCTTGGGTGTTCAGGCTGTTTCTGGTGAAATAGCGGTCGTTGGTCTGGTTATACATGCGGATGGCAAGGTTGCCGTTCGGATAAATGAGATAGCGCAGGTCGAAGTCTCCGATGAAACTCTGGGTGGCATTGGCGTTGTCGCGATAGCCAAACTGACCGTTGAAGAGCAGTCTGTTGTTCAGCAGCCTTCCGCTCAAGATGCCCTCATATTCCGCATTGTTGAATCCTTCATCACCCGTAGAGATGTTGGCTCCGAAGTTCCAGTTGTTACTCTTTACCACATTCGACAGCACCGTGTTGATTTGCTGCGAGATGGTTCCACTCAGGAAACTCTGCATCGCCAGCGATGTCTGACTTTGCTGGGCGGCATCCTCACTAGCCTGGTTGTTGTTGGTCTGTGCGTAGAAGCGGCCGATGGCAAGCAGATAGAGCACCTGCTGGTTCATCTCTTCCTGCGAATTGATGATGGAGTAAATCATCTGCTTGGCATCTGTATTCACTGTAGGCAGGTCCATCGAGAAATCTACCTTCGGACTCTGCGGCGTGCCCGTGATGTTCATCAGACAGTCTACTCGGATATTGTTGGCTGAGAACGAACGTCCGATGCTCAGGTCGCTCAGCGGAACTCCATTCACCGTATATTTTGCCTGCAGGTTGAGTGGAGCATTGTATGGGTTTCCACCGAAGGCGATGGTTCCGCCCGGCATAAACTCGAAGTCCTTCTTGAGTACATTCTGGATGGTGAGCTTATATACGCCGTGGTCTACCACATAGTTGCCGAACATATCGAACGAACCCTTGTTAAACCAGTTGGCTCTGATTACTCCGTTGCCGTTCAGCGTGATGCAGTCTCCGCTCTGTGCGTCCATCATCAGCTTCAATGTCAGATTCTCGTTCGTATTGACGAGGAAGTTGATTCGCATATCCGACGAGAAGTCGATGTCATCCTCTTCCTTGATGGTAGGGATGCTGTCGGCAAGCTGCGGAATGATTTCGTGCCAGTGGATGAAGCTCTTGTCGCTGATGGCGTCAGGACTTGCCACATTATATACAAAGATGCTTCCGGCTTCCGGCTGGGCATCAATGTCGATGATGGTTTCGCCGCTCTTGCCGTGGATGCCTACCTTGCCGGTGGCATATACCGTGCCGTAGAAGGTGTTGTCGCCAAACTCGTGGGTGTCGTAGCCCAGGAAGTTGTGCGCCTTCAGGTCGATGTCGTAGCTCAGTCGGGTCAGGTGCTTGTGGTGGATGCCTCCATTTACTATCGCAAAGTTGTGGTTGCGGTCGTAGATGGTGTCTCCCTGCAGCAGAATGTCATCCGGAATGGCATGCGCCCTCAGGTTTTTGAAACTGTAGTCTGTGCCCAGCTGCTTCATGTGCATCTTGCCGTTTGCCACGATGTCGCCCACCAGATTGATGTTGCTCAGGTCGCCTACTACGTTCAGCTTACCCCTGCACCATGCCTGTATGTTGTTCATGAAACTGCCGCAGAAGCTTTCCAGGAATTTCATGTTGGTGCCTTGCGTCTCGATACCCAGGTCTATGTAGTTGCGTTTAGGCGATACATAGCCGTCGATGAGCGTCTGATGTTCCGGTCCGTCATCAGCCACAGCCTTGATGTCTATCTGGCTCTCTTTCTTGTTGAAGTTTACGTTGGCATGGAGCACGCCCAGTGGACCCTGCTCAAATTCAAAGTCCTTTACGTCAAGTTGCGCATAGGCATCCGGGTCGTTGAAGATGCTCTTCACGATGGCCTTTCCTGAAGCTTTTCCTGCGAAATCCACCGAGTGGAAGTTAACCAAATTCAGGATGTACTCCACATCCACATCTTTCAGCTGCGCCACGATGGAGTCTTCCTTATTAGGCGTAGCCAGTCCGTTGATGGCAATTTCCTGGTTGCTGTGACTGATGGCGAAATCTTCTATCTGCAGATGATTCTTGCTGTAGATGATTTCTGCCGGATGCACCTGCCATGGCTTGTTGCCGATATGCACCACGGATGGTTGGATGCCGATGTGGGCTGTAGAGATGTCTCCGTCTGCCTTGTAGAATTGCGCCTCGGCATTCAGTGCCGCCTTGATAGGTGTCTTCTCCGAGTGGTTGTCGTAACCCAGCATAGCCTTCAGGGTGTTGTCGGCAGCGGCTGCATTCACGTGAAGTTCTATTCCGTTTTCACCCGCCAGTCCTTTCTGTATCTGTGCATCCACCTTCAGCGTGTCGCCTGTGGTATGCATCTGCAGCTTGCCGCCATTGTAGGCTTTGCCGTTGTAGGCAAAGGCTGGAAGGGAGGCGTAGAGATTCACGGATCGGTCGTTGTCCGAGAGGTTTCCGTCTATATATACGGGTTCTGCTATCTGCAGAGATATGCCCAGCATGCGTTGCAGAATCTCGGTAGAGGTTATCTGCGCCTGGATGGTAAAGTCGTTGTGCACCTTCTTGCTTATCTTTCCGATGCCTGGCAGGGTAGGCAGCTTGCTGGCTATCATGTTGGTCATGCTTTGCACCAATGTTGTGTAATCGTATCTGCCTTTCACGTGAAGGTCTGCGAAGGGTGCTTCCAGGTCCAGATAGCTGTCGGCACCTTCGTTCTTGGCGCTTACCTTGATATCGTTCAGCGTATATTCCTTGTCTGCCATCTTCACGCCGAGCACAGAAGGTTGCAGGTGCTCCAGGTTGAGGGTGGCATCATAGAGTTTTCTTTTGATATTGTATTTTCCTGCTACCTGCAGTTTGATATTTGGGTCACCGATGGAAGCAAGTCCATTGATGAGTCCTTTGTAATAGCTGCCATCCAGCTTGATATTGCGGAAATTATATTTGTTGAACATGATATGTCCGATATTTCCGTTAGCCATCAGATGCTGGGTGGTTCCTCGTGCGTCTATCTTGGCAGCGATAGTTCCGAATTTCTTGTTGTCTAAAATTTTGCCCAGGTTGATGCTCTTGGTATCAACGCTGGCATGCAGCAGATTGCCATTTTTCGAAAGGTCGAGTTCTACGTTTCCCACGTCAGTGTGCAGGATGCCTTTCGCTGCAATCAGGTTGGTTGAGGCTGCTTTCCTGTTGCCCTTGCTGCCTGTATTGTTCTTTTCCTTGCTGGCTGTTGTGTTCTTGCCATGAATGTTGCCCTGATAGTGGATGTTGCCCAGGCGGAGCACTTCCTTCGGTATCTTCACCTTGCTGCCCAGGTTCTGTGCGATATGGCTGATGCCATCATCCGAAACCTTCAGCTTTTCGATGTTCACGTTCCAGCGTAATTGGTTGTCCCACTTGTTCGCCTTAGCGTTGGCTTCGAGCACCACGTTGCCGCTTTCTGTGTTCAGACTAAGATGGTGGATGTGTGCAGAAGAACTGGTTCCTGAGAAATGGGTGCTTAGCAGCAGGGCATCATTCCATTTACGGAGGATAGGCGCAAAGCATGCCACATCCGCTAGCGTGATATGCGATGGCTTGATGCCGCCTTCGAATTGAAGCGATTCGCTGATGAGCTTGCCCTTGTCGTCTGTGCGGTAAGAAGCAAGTAGGTCTTCCAACTGCAAACTGGAGTGGGGAAGTTCCAGGATGAAGTTGCTCAGTCTGGCTTTCTGCTTGTCTGCATCGAATTTGAAAGAAAGATTCTTGAGTTCAAGCCCTGATTTATCCGTAAGCGCTATCTTCTTTACCAGCAGATGGATATCGTTGTCTGTTAAATGGTTTAGTACGATATGCGCAGATAGGTTTCTTACGCCGATATGATGGGTAGAGAACACACCGCTTGGGTCTGCCACGTTGCGCTGGTTATAGGCGATGGCTCCATGGCGTATGATGACGCTACCGATGTGGAGGTCGAGTGGAGTATGCTTGGTGGTATCCTTGGATGCCAGAGAATCGAGTACAAACTGGATGTTGAGCGGACTCTTGTCATCCTGCTTGTAAAGGTTGGCATTCAGGCCAAACAGTTGGGCAGAAGAGATGGAGATCTTTCCATCTTTCAAAGGGAGAATATCCACCTTGGCAGATAGACGGGTGGCATAGATCATGCTGTCGCCTTTCTGGTCGAGCATTCTCACATTGTCGATAATGATACGATTCAGGAAACCAAGGTTTACCTTACCCACACTCACTTCTGTTCCGAATTTCTTGCTGAGAGCGTCGGCAATGGTAGAGCCAAAGAAGGTCTGTACTGGTGGCAGATGCAACAGTACGATGAGCAAAACGTAGAGCGAGAATATCGTCCATACGATGCAGTTGATGATATGCTTAAAGCGTTTCAGAGCGTTTTGTTTTTTATATTCTTGACTAGTATATATTCCATGGCTGAGACCTTCCCGTCTGCCATGTTTCCCTAAACGACTGAAAGGGCCTGCGCAAGGAGGGTATGTGAATCCTCTCTGTACAGGTCCTTTTATCTTGGGTTGAATACTTTTACTTATGTAATCATATTTCAATCTATACCCAGTAATCCGATGCCTTTTTGGGGCAACCCTGGCGGATTACTTAAAATAGCGCTTGTAGAGACCAGCGAAGCCTGCGCAGTGGCGAGCCTCGTCCTTGGCCATTTCGTGAACAGTGTCGTGGATAGCGTCAGATCCCTGCTCCTTAGCGAGCTTAGCGATGCGGAACTTGTCCTCGCAAGCACCCTTTTCTGCAGCGATGCGAGCCTCGAGGTTACTCTTGGTGTCACCCAAAACCTCACCCAGCAACTCTGCGAAGCGAGAAGCGTGGTCTGCCTCCTCGAAAGCATAGCGCTTGTAAGCCTCTGCAATCTCTGGGTAACCCTCGCGGTCTGCCTGGCGAGCCATAGCGAGATACATACCAACCTCACCGCACTCACCTGCGAAGTGATCCTTCAAACCCTTGATGACCTCCTCGTTAACGCCATCCTTGTAAGCCTGGCCGAGTACGTGAACAGTAGCGAATGTCAAGTCATCATCTACTGTATCTTCCATCTCCTTGAACTTGCTGGCTGGAGCCTTGCAGATAGGGCACTTCTCAGGTGCCTCAGTTCCCTCGTAAATATAACCACAAACGGTGCAAATAAATTTCTTCTTCATAATGTTAATGTATTTATAATGTTATTGTATATGAGTTAATTCAACTTTTTGGCACATTTGGCGCAGATACCCTTGTAGTAAAGCTGCTCCTCCTGTATGATATTACCTTCCACGGTTTTCTCGCCTTCCAGTTTTGGCGCTTGTTCACCGAAGAGGTCGATAATCTTACCGCATTTCTTGCAGTAGAAGTGTACGTGGCTTTCAACGTTACCATCGTAACAAACGCGATGTTCGTCGATGGTAATCATCTGTGCTGCCTGGTTCTCGCTCAACATGCGGAGCGTGTTATAAACTGTAGTGCGACTCAGGGTTGGCACCTTATTAGACAGTGCTTGGTACACGTCATCTATCGTTGGATGGATGGGATGGTGGATAAGGTAATCCATAATGGCCAGCCTTTGCATTGAAGGGCGGATGCCTCTCTCCATCAATCTAGTGTATGCTTCTGATTTCTTCATGCTCTTAACTCTAAGTTTTGTTTTACGTTTGCAAAGGTACGAACTTTTTTTGTAACCACCAAATAATTCTGTAAAAAATCCAATATTATTTTGGATAATTTACAGAATTAAATAGTATTTT
This sequence comes from Segatella copri, assembly GCF_051861805.1. Classification (GTDB taxonomy): domain Bacteria; phylum Bacteroidota; class Bacteroidia; order Bacteroidales; family Bacteroidaceae; genus Prevotella; species Prevotella copri_M. The sequence goes on from NZ_CP146520.1 coordinate 2,208,438, forward strand.
ACCAAAAATGGCTATTTTTCACTCTTTACACGCAGGAATTTATCTACCATCATCAGCTGATTTAGCTTGAATGCTGGCTTGCAAGCCTTCTTTGCCTTCAACTTGATGGTGAAGAGATCGTGGGTTCCCTCAACGGCAGGCTGTTCGCCCATGTTCACGAAGGTAGGGTAGAGCACCTTGCTGCCATCTGAGTGCAGACGGTCTTTGGTGATGTTCTCCATCTTGCCCATGTCTTTCACATCTACGCCGATGAACTCATATTCGCTAGCACTGTATGGCAGAGCGAAACTCAAGGCATTGAGTGATACGAGATTCTTGCCCTTCACGGTGAGGGTGATGGTTTCGCCTGCCTTGTACATCTTCTTGTCGGCTATGATGCTGATGTTGCCCGATACCGCTGGCACCTGCTTGCTGCTTACGCCGCTCTTCAGCTGGGTAGCTACCACGGAGATGTCGTAGGCATCGATGAGGCCGTTGCCATTAACGTCGCCCTTGCTTACATAGCCCTCGAAGTCCTTGTCGCCCTTGCGCAATCCGCAGTAGTTGAGATAAGAGGTGAAGTCATTCTCGTCGATTCTGCCGTCGTGGTTGATATCGCCAGCCTTCTCCATCTTGCTGCCTGGCATCTTGAATACGTACATCTCGGTTCCCGAACCTTGTCCGCCCTTGGCTTCCTCTACGGTCATCTTGATATACTGTGCCTCTGGGTTGCCCTTGAACTGGTATTCCTTCACGGCATCCTCGTTCTTCCAGTCGAAGCTTCCTGTTTCTGTCCAGTTGATGCCATCGTTACTGATGGCGAACTTACCCTTCTGAATCTGTCCGTTGGTTTCACGTTCTGAAGCTGGTACATAGTGAATCTTGTCGAGTTTGGCAATGCCGTTGAGGTTCAGGGTTACATCGAATGGCAATACACCTTTCTTATAATAGTTGGTGTGCCAGAAGTTCTTCTCGTTGAAGTCGAACATCTTCGATACGTCCAGTCCTCCCCAGTCCTCTACTGAGTTGGTGGCTGTGATGTCGTGGATGGCCTCGTCCAGAGGATCCTTGATGGTATGTGCCTGCAGGGTAGTCCAGTCTGATACGCCATCCTTGTTCACTGCTCTCACCTGAACTTCGTAGTCGGTCTCCGGCTTCAGGTTCTCTACGGTGAACTCGGTGCCGCGGATGGTAGAGTGAATCATGCCATCCACCTTCATCTCGTAGTAGTCGGCGTTGGCCTGTGCATCCCATGTTGCAGTGAGGGTGAATGCCTTGTTGGCGTTCTTGTTTTCCTTCATGCTTGCCTGAGGAGCAGCTAAAGCACCGGTAGAGTGGAGCATCACATCGGCATCGTCCATCTGATAGCCGTCCATGCGGATCTCTACATCGTTGGCGGTGATGTCGGTCTTTGCCAGACGTACATATACCATCGGGTTCTTGCGGATATCTTTTTTCTCGAACTCGCTGCCCTTGGTGGCAAAGCGGTTCAGCTGAGGAGCCTCGTTGTAGAACCATGAATTCTCGGTGTTGTTGAGTTCATCAAGCGAATTCACCTGGGTCAGCTTCACGCTCTTTCCGCCCATCTTCGCCGTCAGCTTCTTAGGCATCTGACTCAGGTTGATGCGCAGCTCTGTAGCCTGATTCTTCTCCTGTCCCTGGAAGCTGCCCACGGTCTTGTCGATATGGACGGTGAGACGGTTCTTCTGCAGGGAAGAGTGGATGTGGGTAGAGGCATGTTCGCCCAGGCGATAGAGCTCGGTCTTGCCGTCATCATCATAGAGGGCGTAATCAGATTCGCCGTATGGATAGAGTTCGAAGATGCGCTGGGTATTGTCTATCTGCGATACATTGTTGTTAGGATTTACCATCGGAATGATGGCGCCTCGCTTTACGAAGACAGGCAGTTTCCAGAAAGGAGCATCATACTCGTTGATGATTCTTCCACCTTTATATATATGTCCGCTGAAGTAATCTACCCATTCGCCTTCTGGCAGGTAGATGCCGTTGCGGATATCGTTGCCCTCCTTATCCATCTTGGTCTCCTTGTAGATAGGAGCTACGAGGAAGGAGGGACCGCACATAAACTGATACTGTGTAGCCTTGCCCAGGGTATAAGGGTTGGCGTCGTCGAGGAACATCGCTCTTACCAGCGGTTTGCCGGTCACGGCCTCGTGGGCAGCGGTGTAGATGTAAGGCATCAGCTCCGACTTGAGTTTCAGATACCAGCGGTTCACGGAAGTTGCCGGTTCGCCCAGGATATGCGGATACTTGGCATTTCTGCCCCAGCCATCCATGTTCAATCCCATTGCGGTGAAGGCCTTCCATTCAAACTCGCGCATGTTCACTATCGGATTCTTTCCGCCGAAGATACCATCGTTATCGGATGTGATGTTGGAGATTCCCGAAAGTCCGGCACCGATGAAGGTAGGGATGTGGAAGCGGATGTACTCCCAGTCGCCACCGGTCTGGTCGCCCGACCAGATGGATGCATAGCGCTGTGTGCCGGCCCAGCCATCAAGCGAGATGATGAACGGACGGGCATTCTCGCCATAGTAAGGCATAATCTGAGCCACGTCAGATACACCATTCAGTCCGAACGAATAGCCGTCGCCTACCCAGGCCACATCGGTCTTGAGTACTCTTACGCCTGCATGTCCCACCTCCTTCACGATGTCACGCTGCAGAAGCGCCTCGATGCCCTGCTTTGGGTGCAGGTCAGACTGTGTCCAGAGTCCGATTTCCACACCGTGCTTGCGGGCGTAATCTCCGAATAACTTCAGGTTCTGTATGTTGCCGTCCAGGGTGCTGTCCTGGCCATATCCGGCTCCATATCCGTCGTTAGGCAGGAACCAGCCCAATGGCATGTCGTGCTTGATGTATCGGTCGATGGCCGCACGAGCCGAGAATTGGTAGTTGTTCTTCTCGCCGTTCAGTGATTCCTTGATGCCGGTCTTGTCGCTGGCACTTTCCTTATAGGCTTTGCCATCTTCAAAAACCATGGCGTTGGCATTGTCGGTTTCCTTCCAGTAGTCGCGGTTGTAGGCATTGAGATGACCTTCGTAGAAGCCGAACTTAGGCAGCAATACAGGGTTGCCGGTGAGCTGGTAATAGCCATCGAGCAAATCTGTAGGCTTTTCGCCCACCATGAAGAAAACGTCTAAGTTCTTGGATTCGTGAGAGAGTTCTACCTTTCCGTTGTGGGTAGAACCGAAGTCGTAGAGACCTGGCTTAAAGGTGTACCACATGAAGCCGTAGCCGGCGGTAGACCAATAGAATGGGGCAGGGGAAGCCACTCCTCCATCTACCCAGTTGTTGGTGTTGACGATTTCGATTTTCTCACCCTTGTGAGAGAATCTTCCGTTCTGTACGCCACCACCGAAGAAATACTCATCCGGCTGTTCGCGCAGGCTGATGGTTACCTTTTCAGGTGTAAACTGTGCCTGTGCGATCTGCTCAGCCACGGTCTTTCCGTTTTCCAGGTTGATGATCTTGAAGAGCTGGGTAGCCTTGTCGAAGATGACCTGTGCCTTTCCGGTAGAAACGATGATGGAGTTGTCCTTTTCCTCCACATTCAGCTTGTTTACTGAAGTGCGTGGATTATCCACCAGGATGCTTGCCTCAGGCTTAGCTTCGGGCGCTCTCATCACGCCATCGTTACGATCTTCGAAGATACGGAAAACACTTTCGCCATAGAAGTCTACGGCGACACGTTGCTGGTTGGCGAAGACAATCTCCACCAGCGTAGGATTGATTCTGAGAATCTGAACATCTCCAGCCTTCACGGTCTGTGAAGCCTTCTGGGCATCGCGAGCTGAAGGAAGCAGGGGAGATGATGCTGTGTTGGTTGCGTTGGCAACCATAGGCAAGGTTACCGCCATTGCCATCAGGTTGCCAACAGATAATTTCTTGTAAATATTACTCATTGTTTCTTTTAGGTTATGGAGTTAAGGTGTTAAGAAGTTAAGGAGTTAAGACAATAGTCTTTTGAACGTAGTTTTTAGCAAGAAAACATACGTCTTAACTCCTTTAACTTCTTAACTCCTTTAACTCCTTTAACTTCTTAACTTCTTTAATTACAGTTTTTCGATGAACGTCTTCATCTCTGCCTCGTGTTCCTTCGCCTTCAGGAAGAGATGCCACTGGTTCTGGGCTCTTACCAGGTTGTGTTCTGGATACTTGCACTTCCAGTAATGGTCGCCGTTGAGGTAATCCCAGAGGAAGCGTACTGCCTGCATGTATGGGAAGAGTTCGGCAGCATGAGGAAGCAGGGAAATTTCCAAAGGAGAAAGGAAGGCTGAGGCTGATTCTACATAACCGCGGGTGAACGACTCGAAGATGTCCATGCGGAAATCTATCTTCTCGAACTCTGGTGAATCCTCGGCGATGGTATTGGCTGCCGTGCGAAGGAAATCGCCGTAGTCGCTCACGAAGAGGGATGGCATCACGGTGTCGAGGTCGATGACGCACAATACGCGTCCTTCCTCATCAAACATCATATTGTTCACCTTGGTATCGCAGTGGCAAACGTGCTTCTGCAACTTGCCCTCGCGGAAGAGGCGCTGGCAGAGACACATCTCGTCCATATACTTCTCGATGTCGGCAATGAAGTCCTTCACGCCTTCTGCTCGTCCGGCACGGTCTTCCTTGATTGCCTGGCGCAGCTGGTCGCGGCGCAGTTCCATGTTGTGGAAATCAGGGATGGTTTCGCCGAGGCGGTCGGTGATATCTGTGAGCTGAGCCTCGAATTCACCGAAGGTCTTGCCTGCATAGTAGGAACTCTCTGGGTTCACTGCCTCCTGGGTGATGGCACGAGGGATGAATACAGAGACGCGCCAGTACTGCTGGTCTGCATCTTTCACATAGGTCTTGCCATTGGTTGCCTTGACGAAGGTAAGCACCTTGCGGTCGATGTCGTCAGCGCCCTTGGCTTCTAGCTGCTGGCGGATGTGGGTAGTAACCTCCTCAATGTTGCGCTGCAGCAGGTCTACATCGGTGAAGATGGAGTCGTTGATGCGCTGCAGAACATAGTCTGGGGCGTCGGCTTCTGTTGTTGTCACCTTGTAGGTGTCGTTGATGAGTCCGTTACCGAGAGGTTTTACCTCTTTTACAGTTCCAATGATGTCGAACTGTTTTAGAATAGCTGTAAGATCTTTCATTTTAGTTTGGTTTTAAATATTTATAAAGCTTTTTCTATCTTAAATCAATGACATCTGCGCCTGGGAATTCCTTGCTGTTGAAGGTGAAGGCACTGTTAGAGATGTTCTTTGCCTTGAAGCCCGAGATGTTGATGGTGCTCCAGGTAGAACCCTGTCTCATCTTGATCTGCGAAGGCACGTGGGTGCTCTTGTTGATGGTGATATACATCTCAGCCACGCTGCGCTTCTGGTTGTTGGCTACGAGATGCACCTGATAGTTGCTTCCCACAGTCTTGAGGGTGCTTTTATATCCTGTCTTGTAGATGTGGATGAAGGTATAGGGATTCATCGACATCTGCTGTGCCTGGGTAGGATTGCTCACGTTCACCTCGTTGGTTTTCTTCATGTACGACCACTGGGTCTTGCCGTTGAACCATACGATGGCTTGTGGGGTGCGGGCATTGAACTTGTTGCCCTTGATGGTGATGGAGCCGCTAGCCGAACCAAATTTCGGACTTGACATCTTGAAGTTGGCGGTGGCTCCTTTTTTGTTGCCGATAACGGCAGCTGTCTTGTCGAGCACCTGCTGGGCGGTTTGCGCCATGGTGCCGAGGCTCATCATCGCTGCGAAAGCGATGGCTAAAATCTTTTTCATATCCTTACTGTTTATTTTGTTCATTACTACATATAAAGCCGCAGAAGCGCTGCTTTTTAAAAATGTTAGACGCTTCTGTGGCTTCAAGGTTTAAATGCTTTTGCCCTTTCTGGGCGTTTGGAGCGAATATTATCTTTTGCCCTTTCAGGGCGTTTACTTACGAGTTTCTCAGCTGCATCAGCAAGGTGTTGAGTTGGTTTTCATCCTGTAGGAGCACCTCTCTTGGCTTGCTGCCCTGTGCGGCTCCCACGATGCCTGCTGCTTCAAGCTGGTCCATCAGTCTGCCGGCACGGTTGTAGCCGATGCTGAATCTTCGCTGAATCATACTGGTGCTGCCCTGCTGCGAGAGAACGATGGCATGGGCTGCCTCCTCGAAGTATGGGTCCAGGTTGCGGGCATCCACGCTGCCGTTGCCTCCTATGCCGCCATCCTCGCTGGCTGGTTCAGGCAACTCCATCGGTTCGATAGGACCAGGCTGATTGCAGATGTATTCGTTGATGCGCTCAATCTCCGGTGTATCTACGAAGGCACACTGTACACGCACTGGCTCGTTGCCGTTCAGGTAGAGCATGTCACCACGACCTATCAACTGGTTGGCACCGGTTCTGTCAAGGATGGTCTTGGAGTCGATGGCAGATGTCACCTTGAAGGCGATACGTCCAGGGAAGTTGGCCTTGATGTTACCGGTGATGATGCTGGTGGTAGGACGCTGGGTAGCGATGATCATGTGGATACCCACGGCACGTGCCAGCTGGGCGATACGGGCGATAGGAAGCTCTACCTCCTTGCCGGCTGTCATAATCAAATCGCCAAACTCATCGATAATCACCACGATGTATGGCATAAATTCGTGACCGTCAGTAAGTTTCAGACGATGGTTCACGTATTTCTGATTATACTCCTTGATGTTTCTGGCTCCCGCCTTCTTCAGCAAGTCGTAACGGCTATCCATCAGCACGCAGAGACTGTTCAGTGTTCTCACCACCTTGGTAACATCGGTGATGATAGGCTCCTCCTCATCTGGAACGGCAGCCATAAACTTATTGGTGATGCGTGAATATACGCTGAACTCCACCTTCTTAGGGTCTATGAGCACCAGCTTCAACTCGTTAGGATGCTTCTTGTAGAGCAGGGAAGTGATGATGGCATTCAGACCAACAGACTTACCCTGACCGGTGGCACCGGCAACGAGCAGGTGAGGAATCTTGGCCAAATCCACCATGAACACCTCGTTGGTGATGGTCTTACCCAATGCGATAGGCAGTTCCATCTTGGTTTCCTGGAACTTCTTCGAGTTCAGGATGCTCTCCATGCTCACGATGTTCGCCTTGGCGTTAGGTACCTCGATACCGATGGTTCCCTTGCCTGGGATAGGGGCGATGATACGGATACCCAGTGCTGCGAGGCTCAGGGCGATATCATCCTCCAGGTTCTTGATCTTCGAGATGCGCACGCCCTCGGCAGGCTGAATCTCATAGAGGGTGATGGTAGGTCCCACCGTAGCACGGATAGTCTTGATCTGCACGCCGAAGTTGTTGAGCACTTCGATGATGCGGTTCTTGTTTGCCTTCTGCTCTTCCTCGTCGATGGAAACCTCCTGGTCGTCATACTTCTTCAGCAGGTTGAGGGTAGGATACTTGTATTTGGTGAAAGGCTCCTTCGGGTTGATAGGCGTATTGAGCACCTCGGCGTTGCTCACCGTGTTGCTGGTAGCCTTCTCTTCGCCCAATGCCACGGAGATGTCCATGCCCACATGTTCCGAAGCGGCAGCGGCAGCTTCCATCTCCATTCTTTCTCGTTCCGCTTTCTCGGCACGCTGCTTTCTTTTCATCTCCAGGAAGCTAGGTGTAGCGCTTGGAGTGGTGGTGGTGGCTATAGGCTCTGTAGAGTTGACAGCGGCATTGGCTACGCTGCCTTCCGTTTCATTTTCTTCCTTGTTGGCATCGAGGTCCACTACCTGCGGCTTCTTCTCTTCGCTATTCTGCTGCGCAGGAGTTTCCTGTTTTGCCTCTTCCTTCTCAGGCTCTTCCTTCTCTGGAGTCTGCTCTTCCTCCATATCCCTTCCTCTTTCAGCGTTCTGGTAAGCCAGGTCTATGTCTTCCGTGTTCGAATCTCCATGGTTGGTGATTTCGAACTTCACCTTATTAGATATATATCCGATAGGGTTGAGTGCCTTTCTCACGATGGTGATGGTCTCTGTGGTGAGATAGGTGAGGAAGGCTACTGCCACGAAGAGGAGGATGGCGGTGAGTCCGGGAGGACCTACAACGTTCTCCAGGTTCTGCACCACATAGAGTCCGTGCTTGCCGCCCGGGTTGAAGATAAGGCTGCCCATCAGCGGGGTGAGGAACTTGGCGAAGGTGATGCTCGACCATATCATGATAATCATCATGCTGAGGAACCATTTCCACAGGTTGATGTTATATACATGCATCAGCTGGAATCCTGCCATCACCACGAAACATGGAAGCAGGAAGGCCGGGAATCCGAAGTTCACTGCCATGAGCCAGTAGGAGATGATGGCACCCAGCGAACCGCAGTAGTTCTGAAACTGTTTTTCGGTGTTGGTCCATTCGCCCGGTCTCAGGTTTTCTAGCAGACTTTGGTCAGCTGCACCCGTATTGATGAATGAAACCATAGCGATGATCAGAACCACAGCCATCACCACCAGGGCGAGTCCGAGGAAGAAATCGGTGATGGTATTGTTGAAAATATATTGTAAACCAATGGCTTCGCTAAATGATTTAGCTCTGCCTGAAGTCTTTTTTCTTGCCATTTTTATCTTGTTTTAAAATATTTCTCTGCAAAATTAGTAAAAAAGTGCGAGAAACAATCCTTTTTCTCGGCTTTTTTTTTTAATTTTGCAACTTGTAATGAATAAAATGTAAAATGAAGATTATTTTCACGAGTTTTGACAAGAAAACAGTCAACAGTTTGCCAAGGGTTCTTTTCCCAGGTAAGGTGATTGTGATAGATAAGGCTGAGGATACAGATGCCGCAGTGGATTACCTCTTGCAACAAGACGTTTTGGGAGTGGATACGGAGACGCGACCTAGCTTCTCCAAGGGTCATCACTACCAGGTGTCGCTGCTGCAGGTGAGTAGTCGTACCCGCTGTTATCTCTTCCGTCTGCATCACACGGGCATGACGCCTGCCATCATCCGTTTCCTGGAAGACACGAAGGTGCCGAAGGTTGGCCTTTCCTGGCATGATGACCTCCTGCAGTTGCATCGCCGCTGCGAGTTCAAGGCAGGTTATTTTGTGGAGTTGCAGGATGTGGCAAAGGATTTCGGCATCAAGGATATGAGTTTGCAGAAACTCTATGCCAACCTGTTTCATCAGAAAATCAGCAAGGCGCAGCGCCTGAGCAATTGGGAGGCCAACGAACTCCGCGATTCCCAGTGCCTGTATGCTGCCACAGATGCCTGGTGCTGCATCAACCTATATGAGGAATTCAATCGCCTCACCCAGACTGGCGATTACGAGATTGACGAATTATAACCCCTATATATAATAATGTATAAGAACGTATATTTAAAGAAAGGTAAGGAAGAATCTCTCAAGAGATTCCACCCATGGATTTTCTCCGGTGCTATCCAGCGCATGGACAATGATATAGAAGAGGGTGAGATTGTTAGAGTGTTTACCCACGCTGGCGATTTCATTGCGGTAGGTCATTATCAGATTGGATCTATCGCCGTGCGTGTGCTCTCATTCAGCGATGTTGCCATCGATGATGAGTTCTGGCGCGCCCGCCTGGAGTCGGCTTACAGAATGCGCCTGGCAGTGGATATCGCAGGCAATCCGGATAACAACACCTATCGACTGGTGCATGGCGAGGGAGATAACCTGCCCGGACTGGTTATCGACTGCTATGGTCCTACTGCCGTGATGCAGGCTCACAGTGTGGGCATGCACGTTTGCCGCATGGAGATTGCCAAGGCCTTGAAAGAGGTGATGGGCGATGAGCTGCAGAATATCTATTATAAGAGTGAGACCACCTTGCCTTATAAGGCCGACCTGCGCCAGGAGAATGGCTTTATCCTGGGTGGTGATGCCGATGATGTGGCTGTGGAGAATGGATTGAAGTTCCATATCGACTGGCTGCGTGGTCAGAAGACCGGTTTCTTCATCGATCAGCGTGAGAACCGTTCTCTGCTTGAGCAATATGCCAAGGGCAAGAGTGTACTCAACATGTTCTGCTATACCGGCGGCTTCTCTGTCTATGCCATGCGTGGCAACGCCAAGGCTGTTCACTCGGTGGATAGCAGTGCCAAGGCCGTGGAACTGACCAATGAGAACATCGCCTTGAATTTCCCTGGCGATGCACGCCATGAGGCTTTCTGCGAGGATGCCTTCAAGTATCTTGATGAGCACGATCAGCAGTATGATCTCATCATCCTCGATCCTCCTGCCTTTGCCAAGCATCGTGCTGCCTTGCGCAATGCCCTGAAGGGCTATACCCGTCTTAATGTCAAGGGATTGCAGCGCATCAAGAAGGGTGGAATCCTCTTCACCTTCAGCTGTTCGCAGGTGGTTACCAAGGATAACTTCCGCAACGCTGTGTTTACCGCAGCTGCCCAGGCTGGCAGAAAGGTGCGCATTCTGCACCAGCTGCATCAGCCAGCCGACCATCCTATCAATATCTATCACCCTGAGGGTGAGTATTTGAAGGGACTCGTTCTCTACGTAGAATAATTTGTTATGAAGAAATTATCATTGATGATATGCTTGGTTTCTGTACTCTTGTTCGGAATGTCGGGTTGTGGACATTCCGAACAGGAGCGTCATCGGCTGAGCAAGCAGGAGAAAGCCCGCCTCGACAGCATCGACAGGGCTTCCCTGAAGATTGGTGTGATGCCTACGCTCGATTGCCTTCCGGTATATCTGGCGTACGAAGACAGCATCTTCCTGAAGCAGGGAGTAACGGTGCATCTGTATCGTTATAATGCCCAGATGGACTGCGATACCGCCATCGTCCGTGGCAGGGTAGAGGGAACGGTGACCGACCTGGTTCGTGCTGCCCGCATCGAGAAGAAGGGAGTGCCGCTCTTCTATCCCGTATCAACCAATCTCTATTGGCAGTTAATTTCCAATAGAAAGGCACGTGTGTCGGAACTCAAGCAGTTGTCCGACAAGATGATAGCCATCACCCGCCATTCTGCCACCGATTATCTCGCCGACCTCGCCATCGACAGTGCGAAGCCGAAGTACGAGGTGTATCGCGTGCAGATCAACGATTTGAACATTCGCCTGAGCATGCTTCTCAACAACGAGATGGATGCCATGCTCCTGCCTGAGCCTTATGCTGCCAGGGCACGAATGGCTCAGAATGTGGTGCTGATGGACAGCCGCAACAAGAACATCAACCTGGGTGCCATAGCCTTTCGCTCCAAGTTGAAGTCCAACCGTCGCCGTAAAGACCAGATAAACAGATTCTTGACTGCATACGACATTGCTGTGGATAGTATTAACAAGAATGGCGTTCGAAAGTACGCTACCCTGTTGAAGAAGTATTATAACCTAGATGCCCATACCATCAAAAGTCTGCCTCAGCTCAAATACAGTCATGCCATGGAGCCGCTTCAGCGCGACTTGCAGCTGGCTAGGAAAAGAGCAGAGAAAGAGTAATTTTTAAACAATTAATTTTAGCTAAACGATGAAAGTAAAAAGAAATGTAGAGCAGGCTTTAGCCGAGGCACGTTCGGAGTTGTCCCATGGCGACTATCTCACTTTATGTGCCTCCCTTACCTTTCTTAATCGGGAAATTCCTGAAGCTTCGGTTTCAGGTGGCGATATTTTTTATATGCTTGGATGGTTAACCCAGGTAAGCGAAGGAATGGGGATTGATTACACGAAGCATGAGGCTGGCAAAGCTGTTTTTCATGCAGAAGGTAAGAAACATGATTTTTGTATCACGGGTATGGATATCAAGACTCCAGAAGGCAGAGCGGCAGAGTTGTGTAGGATTCAGAGAGAATTGAATGAATATCTGTGTGATTTTGAGGTTGCTTTCCGTTGTTCCAAGCCGGGTGTCTTTCAGAATTTGAAGGAAAAGGGTGAGCAGATGGAAAAGGAAGATTTCCTGAGCACCCTTGAATCTAAGCTTTCTGATATGGCGATGTTATATATCGATACCAACCAGACCGACGAGAAACTCAAACAGCGTCAGACTGAGTTGCAGGAAGAGCTTAATGAAATTCGTCACGTTATCTTTGCTGCAATTGTAACCTCGGGTAACTGGAGTTGGGAAACATGGTGCCTCTATCGTGATCTCATTCTTTCGCCAACCGTTGATGCCGTCACTTCCCAGTTGCTGGTTAGTGCCGTCACCTTGGCATGTACCACGGTATTCAGCTTCCAAAAGTTTGATTTGCTGAAAACTGTTTTCGAAGAGGCTAAGGATGAAGAGCTGAAGCAGCGTGCTTTGATAGGCTTACTCTTGGCTTCAACCCGCATGCCAAAGGGAGTTTGCGAAAAGGAGTACCGTGAAGAGTTGGAAATAGAATATCCAAAGCTGATTCTTGAGATTCAGAAGCAGCTTGCCATGACCCTTAAGAGTGAAATGTTGTCTCAGGAATATTCAGATAGTTTCAGAGATCGTATTTCCAATAGAATGATAGGTGCCTTGAAGCACAGCATTGCTAAGCATGCTGATGATGATTTGAAGGATTTGCTGGCTGATGATGGCATCGGCAACGAGGATGATGATGAGGCAGATAATGTCCGTATGTCGGATGACGGCAAGAGAATTGATATAGAGATGGCTGAGGATGTCGATGCCCAGGAAATGATGGAAAAGGGCATGGATATTCTCTTGGGTCAGTTTAACAAGCTGTCTGACCATCCGTTCTTTGAAGAGATTTCCAATTGGTTCTTGCCATTCGATGAGAATCAGCCGATTCTTGCTGAGGCTGCTGCCATTGACACAAAGAACGATACCGACAGAATGTTCACTACCACTGCCAATCGTTCGTGTGCTGCCGATGCGTATGCGCTTGCCGTGTTGATGTTGAATCATCCTGATGATATTCCTGAAGTTCCAGAGATGGCTAAGCATGATGACGATGAGTTTGAGGATGACGAAGAACTGGAAGATGAAGAGACGTTTGAGGGTGATTCTGAAGATGGCGATGAGCAGGATGATGAGGCTGAAGATGATTCTGATGATGAGACTCCAGATGATCCTGAAACCGAAATTTGCATGATTCGCACCAGATACCTGCGCAATCTGCTTCGTTTCTACAGATTCTGCTTCACTCGTGACGAATTCTTCAATGTGTTTGAGGACGACAAAGATGAAGTTCCGGGTTACGCCGTGCTTGCTTCGCCTGTGTTCCAGTATCCTTTCTTTGATAGTTATCGTCTCGCTGCTGCCCGTTATGCCACCCGTCTCGAGGTGCCAAGTATGGTTGGGGCTTTGCTGAACGATATGGAAGCCAACGACCTGGAAACCCATTACATGAAAGGATGGTCCTTGATGAAGAAGAAAGGCGAAAAGAATTTGATGATGGCTGTGATTCATTTCAAGAAGATGTTGGAAATCCAGCCTGGCATGAAGAAAGCCTATTCCATGTTGGCCGATTGCTATCATGATTTGAATATGCTTGAGCCTTATCTCGAGGTCTATGATGAGCTGCTCAAGAAGGGCGATTCCTTATCTGATGATTTCAAGAAATTACTTAAAATACAGAAGATGAACATGCTCTTCAAGGCGAAGCATTATGAGGATGCCATCGGGCTTGGTTACGATCTGGAATATCATTATCCAGACCTGGAATTGGTTTCTGCCATGCTCTCTTATTGTCTGCTGAAAAGAAAAGGTGAAAATGCCGAAGAGTCTTTCCAGAAAGCCAAGGAGCGCATTGGAGCCTATTTCGCTGACGAGATGGATATTGCGAATATGATGGAGGGGACTGGTCCTAACCAGAATTTGGAGCAGATATTTGCCTCTACCATGGGTCTTTTCCTGAAAATGATGCAGAAAGACAAGGAAGCTGAATTCATCAATAGCTATTCCTACTGTCTGGTTTATATGGTAGAGGGCAATCCAGAAATGGCTCTCGACAAGATGCTCAGAATCCTTACTACATGTAAGAGATCGACTGGAAAACTGGATGAGATGTTGAGAAATGACCGCGAGTGGCTTGAAGAGCATGGAGTATCCTGGGAAGATGCGCTGCTCCTGTATAACTATGCAGTGCATGATTTCGAGAACATGATTCATGGCATAAGCGAAATATTTGATGACAAGAAGAAAAAAGAAAGATAATTTATCTTGAAAATATAGAATCGAGGTTGATATGCCGACAGATAACAATAGTAATAGAAGTAATAATAGAACGAATAAAACTCAGATAGATACCAACTACGCCCACCTGCAGCCGCAGGCGGTGGAGTTGGAGAAGGTGGTGCTGGGTTCGCTCCTTATTGATGCCGATGCCTTTTCGGTGGTGTCAGAAGTGCTGAAACCTGCCACTTTCTATGATCCGCGACACCAGAAAATATACGAAGCCATCCAGACCATGAACATGGAGGAGCGACCTGTGGATATCATGACCATCATCGATGAGCTCACCAAGATGGGCGAAATACAGAAGGTGGGAGGGGCGGCTTACTTGATGGAGATTTCGTCTCAAGTGGCTTCGGCTGCCCACGTAGAGTATCATGCCCGAATCCTGGCGCAGAAGTATCTGCAGCGACAGCTTATTCATTATGCCGGCGATATAGAGACTCAGGCGTACGACGAGAGCGTGGATGTTGACGAACTGATGCAGCATGCCGAGGGCGAACTCTTCCAGCTTTCGCAGGGCAACATGAAGCAGGATTATACCCAGATTGACCCCGTCATCAAGGATGCCGTGGATATCCTGCAGCGTGCCGCTCAGAACAAGGGTGGACTCACCGGTATTCCTACCGGATACCAGCAGATGGATGAGATGACTTCCGGATGGCAGCCTTCCGACCTGGTTATCATCGCCGGACGTCCTGCCATGGGTAAGACTTCCTTTGCGCTGAGCATCGCCAAGAATGTGGCGGTAGACTATGGGGTGCCTATCGGCTTCTTCTCTCTTGAGATGAACAACGTTCAGCTGGTCAACCGTCTTATCTCGAATGTCTGTGAGATTTCGGGTAAGAAGATCCTGAACGGACAGCTCGACCCTACAGAGTGGGAGCGTCTTGACAAGAAAATACGTGCCCTCACGGGTGCGCCTATCTATGTGGATGATACCCCTGGACTCTCGGTGTTTGAATTGAGAACCAAGGCTCGCCGACTGGTGCGCGAGAAGGGTGTGAAGATTCTGATGATCGACTACCTGCAGCTGATGAATGCCAACGGCATGAAATTTGGTAGCCGCCAGGAGGAGGTTTCCACCATTTCCCGTTCGCTCAAAGGTCTTGCCAAGGAGTTGAACATCCCGGTGCTCGCCCTCTCGCAGTTGTCACGTAACGTGGAGAACCGCGAGGGTCTCGAAGGAAAGCGACCACAGTTGAGCGACCTCCGTGAATCCGGAGCCATCGAGCAGGATGCCGATATGGTGCTCTTCGTTCACCGTCCGGAGTATTATCACATCTATCAGGATGAAAAGGGTAACGACCTCCATGGCATGGCGCAGATCATCATTGCCAAGCACCGTAAGGGTGCCACGGGCGATGTGCTTCTCAACTTCCGTGGCGAGTTCACCCGATTCCAGGATCCTACCGATTCCTATACTCCGGTGCAGGAGGGTGGAGAAATCATGGGCTCCAAGATGAATGGTGGTGCTGCCGGTGCACCCTCTGGCAGCGGTTCCGCAGCAGACGGTTCCTTGCCTCCTCTTCCGCCACCTGCACCTAACGGACCGTTACCTTTCTAGCAGAAAAGGGAATAAACTGACACGAAAACCCCTCATTCAGGGAATAATCTCATATAAAAACGGCTCATTTCTTTGGAAAATGAGTCGTTTTTTGCATTTTTATGGTAATTTGATAGATTTTCTATTAAAAAAGTGATAAATTGTTTGCGTATATCAGATAAATGTATTACCTTTGCAAGCGAATTAAGTATAACATAAAAATATAAAAGATATGAGAGCATTAGCGTTGAATATTACAGGCATCATGATTATTCGACTTCGACTGCAGCATGTAGGCGGAAGTGATAAGGTGTGCGTATAGTTCAATGCTGGGGATATATCAAGCCTTTCTACACTTCCGTATCTGGGAGTGAGAAAGGCTTTTTCTCTTATATATATCACATATATATCACGGCTCTTATATATATATAATAAGGTGAATAATAAAAATATTGATTAGAGATATGAGTGACAGATTATTTATTTTCGACACAACCCTTCGCGATGGCGAGCAGGTTCCAGGATGTCAGTTGAACACGGTTGAGAAGATTCAGGTGGCTAAGGCGCTGGAGCAGTTGGGCGTTGATGTCATTGAGGCGGGCTTCCCTATTTCAAGCCCGGGCGACTTCAATTCGGTGGTGGAGATTTCCAAGGCAGTTACATGGCCTACCATCTGTGCGTTGACTCGTGCAGTGGAGAAGGATATTGATTGCGCTGCCGAGGCGTTGAAGTATGCCAAGCACAAGAGAATCCATACTGGCATCGGTACCAGCGATAGCCATATCAAATATAAGTTCAACTCTACCCGCGAGGAAATCATCGAGCGTGCCGTGGCTGCCGTCAAGTATGCCAAGAAGTACGTAGAGGATGTGGAGTTCTACGCTGAGGATGCAGGTCGTACAGACAATGAGTATCTGGCTCGCGTGGTTGAGGCTGTCATCAAGGCGGGTGCCACGGTGGTCAACATTCCTGATACCACTGGCTATTGCCTGCCGGATGAATATGGTGCCAAGATCAAGTATCTGATGGATCATGTGGATGGCATCGAGAATGCACGCATATCTACCCACTGCCACAACGACCTCGGTATGGCTACGGCAAATACCCTGCAGGGTGTATTGAATGGTGCACGCCAGGTTGAGGTAACCATGAATGGTATCGGCGAGCGTGCTGGTAATACTTCGCTTGAAGAAATCGCTATGATCTTGAAGTGCCACAAGCACCTCAACATTGATACCAACATCAATACCACCAAGATTGTTCCTATGTCTCGCATGGTGAGCAGTCTGATGAACATGCCTGTGCAGCCTAACAAGGCTATCGTGGGCCGCAATGCCTTCGCCCATTCTTCCGGTATCCACCAGGATGGCGTGCTGAAGAACGTTCAGACTTACGAAATCATCGACCCTAAGGATGTGGGCTTGGATGATAACGCCATCGTATTGACAGCCCGTTCGGGTCGTGCGGCATTGAAGTATCGTCTCCACGTCAATGGTGTGAACATCGAGGACGAGGAGAAGCTCGACAAGATCTACAAGAAGTTCCTCCAGTTGGCTGATAAGAAGAAGGAAGTTACCGATGAGGATGTACTCATGCTCGCAGGTGCTGATTCTGCCGATAAGCATGGTGTTCAGCTCGACTGGTTGCAGGTTACCACCGGCAAGGGCGTGAAGAGCGTAGCCAGCATAGGCTTGAACATTGCTGGTCAGAAGTTCGAGGCTGCATCATCTGGCAATGGTCCTGTGGACGCTGCCATCCGTGCCCTCAAGAAGGTCATCACCAAGGAGATGAACCTCAAGGAATTCACCATCCAGGCCATCGACAAGGGTTCTGACGATGTGGGTAAGGTTCACATGCAGGTGGAGTACGATGGCCATGTATATTATGGCTTTGGTGCAGATACCGACATCGTGACAGCTTCCGTAGAGGCTTACATCGACTGTATCAACAAGTTCAAGGTAAGATAAAGTATAATTCAGATAAATATATAATAAACAGGATATTATGAATACATTATTCGACAAGATTTGGGACAAGCACGTTGTCCAGATTGTAGAAGACGGCCCTACACAGCTTTACATCGACCGTCTCTACTGTCACGAAGTAACATCACCTCAGGCATTCGCTGGTATGCGAGCACGCGGACTCAAGATGTTCCGTCCAGACCAGATTTTCTGTATGCCTGACCACAATACTCCAACCCACGATCAGGATAAGCCAATCGAGGATCCTATCTCAAAGAAGCAGGTAGATACCTTGGCAAAGAACACCGCTGATTTCGGCGTAACTCACTTTGCCATGAACACCAAGGACAATGGTATCATCCACGTGGTAGGTCCTGAGAAGGGTCTTTCTCTTCCAGGTATGACCATCGTCTGCGGCGACTCTCATACTTCTACCCATGGTGCCATGGGTGCCGTTGCCTTCGGTATCGGTACTTCTGAGGTGGAGATGGTGATGGCTTCACAGTGTATTCTCCAGAGCAAGCCAAAGTCTATGCGCATCAGCGTCAACGGCAAGCTCGGCAAGGGCGTTACTGCCAAGGATGTGGCTCTTTATCTCATGAGCCAGCTCACTACATCCGGTGCTACCGGTTACTTCGTTGAGTACAGTGGCGATGTAGTGAAGGATATGTCAATGGAAGGTCGTCTTACCCTCTGCAACCTTTCTATCGAGATGGGTGCCCGTGGTGGATTCGTAGCTCCTGACGAAACCACATTCGAGTACATCAAGGGTCGTGAATATGCACCTAAGGGTGAAGAGTGGGACAAGGCTGTGGCTTACTGGAAGACCTTGAAGAGTGGCGATGATGCTGTCTTCGACAAGGAGTTGACTTTCGATGCCAAGGATATCGAACCACGTATCACTTACGGTACCAACCCTGGTATGGGTATCGGCATCACCGAAAGCATCCCAACGCTCGATGAGATTCCAGAGGAAGAGCAGGCTGGTTTCAAGAAGAGTCTCAACTACATGGGCTTCCAACCAGGCGAGAAACTGGAGGGTCATCCTATCGATTATGTATTCCTGGGCGCATGTACCAATGGTCGTATTGAAGACTTCCGTGCCTTCGCATCTCTCGTTAAAGGCAAGAAGAAGGCAGAGGGCGTAACTGCTTGGCTTGTACCTGGTTCTTGGTTGGTTGATAAACAAATACGTGAAGAGGGAATTGATAAGATTGTAGAGGCTGCCGGCTTCGAAATCCGTCAGCCAGGATGCTCTGCCTGCTTGGCAATGAACGATGATAAGATTCCTGCAGGCAAGTACTCTGTAAGTACATCCAACCGTAACTTCGAGGGTCGTCAGGGACCAGGTTCCCGCACCATCCTTGCCAGCCCATACGTAGCAGCAGCTGCCGCTATCACTGGTAAGATTACCGACCCAAGAGAGTTTATGTAATGTTAAGTGTTCAACGTAAAACGAAAAACTGAAATGAAACAGAAATTCAATGTAATTACATCAAGCTGCATTCCTCTTCCTTTGGAGAATGTAGATACAGACCAGATCATACCAGCCCGTTTCCTTAAGGCCATCGATAAAGAGGGTATGGGCGACAACCTCTTCCGCGACTGGCGCTATAATGCCGACGGAACACCAAAGCCAGACTTCGTGATGAACGACCCTTCTTACAGTGGCGTCATCCTCGTAGCAGGCAAGAACTTCGGTTCCGGTTCTTCCCGTGAGCACGCTGCCTGGGCCATCGCAGGTGCAGGTTTCCGTGTAGTCATCAGCTCTTTCTTCGCTGATATCCACAAGAACAACGAGTTGAACAACCTCGTATTGCCAGTAGTGGTAAGCGAGGAATTCCTGAAGGAGCTCTTCGAGAGCATCGACAAGGATCACAAGACAGAGGTGAAGGTAGATCTTCCTAACCAGACAGTGACCAATCTTGCTACCGGCAAGAGCGAGCACTTCGAAATCAATGGCTACAAGAAGCACTGTCTGGAGAATGGTTTGGACGATGTAGACTTCCTCGTTCAGAACCGCGACAAGGTAGAGGCTTGGGAAGCTAAGAACAAGTAATCAAGTAATTATGAACGTTAACGCAAAGAGAGATAATTCCCGCATCAAGGAGATTGAGATCATGGACTGCACGCTGCGTGACGGCGAGCAGACCAATGGTGTCAGTTTCCTTCCTCACGAGAAGTTGATGATAGCAAGAATGCTGCTGCACGATATCAATGTAGATCGCATTGAAGTGGCTTCAGCACGTGTGTCGGAAGGCGAAAAGGATGCTGTCGCTCGTATTTGCCGTTATGCCAAGACCATTGGTAAACTGGATTCCGTTGAGGTATTGGGATTCGTGGATAACAACAAGAGCGTGGATTGGATTGCCGAATGCGGTGGTCATGTCATCAACCTCTTGGCTAAGGGTAGCTATAAGCACTGCACCCAGCAGCTCAAGATGTCGCCTGAGGAGCATCTCGCTCATATCAAGCAGACCATCGATTATGCTTTGAGCAAGAATTTCACCGTAAATCTCTATCTGGAGGACTGGTCGAGCGGTATGCGCGACAGCCGTGACTATCTCTTCATGATGATGGACGAGCTGGTGAAACTGCCAATCAAGCGCTTCCTGCTGCCTGATACTCTGGGTATCCTGAACCCATTGCAGTGTGTGGAGTACATGCGACTGATGGTTCGCCGTTATCCGGATTCCCACTTCGATTTCCATGCCCATAACGACTACGATTTGGCGGTGAGCAATTCGCTGGCTGCCGTGTTGAGCGGTGCCAAGGGTCTTCACGTTACCGTGAATGGTTTGGGCGAGCGCTGCGGCAATGCGCCATTGGCGAGCGTACAGGTGATTCTGAAGGATATGTTCGGGGCAAAGACCAATATCAAGGAAGACCGCCTGAACGATATTTCCCGATTGGTTGAAGGATACAGCGGCATCGCCGTGGCTCCGAATACACCGGTGGTGGGCGATAACGTCTTCACCCAGGTGGCTGGCGTGCATGCCGATGGCGACAACAAGGACAAGCTTTATTGCAACGACCTGGTGCCTGAGCGTTTCGGCAGACATCGTGAGTATGCATTGGGCAAGAACTCCGGCAAGGCGAATATCGTACAGAACCTTAACGAGCTGGGCTTGGAGTTGACTCCTGAGCAGACCAAGGCAGTGACCAGGCGAATCACCGAACTCGGCGACCGCAAGGAACTGGTAACCCAGGACGACCTGCCATACATTGTCAGCGATGTGCTGAAGCATAGCACACCTGAGGATAAGGTAAAACTGGTCAGTTACATGGTGTCTACCTCCTATGGTTTGAAGCCTATCGCCAGCGTGAAGGTAGAAATAGAGGGTAAGGAGTATGAAGACCGTAGCTCTGGTGATGGTCAGTATGATGCCTTCGTCAAGGCACTTCGCAACATCTACAAGGTGAAGTTAGGCAAGACCTTCCCTAAGCTCGACAACTATCAGGTAACCATCCCACCCGGTGGCCGTACCGATGCCCTTGTCCAGACCGTCATTACCTGGCGTGAAGGCGACCGCATCTGGCGCACCCGCGGCTTGGATGCCGACCAGACGGAGGCAGCTATCAAGGCAACGCTCAAAATGCTTAATATGTATGAGGCAGATAAGAGCGATGAACAGCCAGCATCGCCTCGAAATCTTGATATGGAGTAGTGTGTCTCTATTCAGTAGCACGCCCTGAAAGGGCAGAAGCTCCTAGCCCAGGGTAACACCCTGGGTATAAGATAGCATTTAGCAATGCGCCCTGTAAGGGCAAAAGCTTTAATCAATCAAACAATAAACAATAAAAAATCAAATAAGATGAAATTAAACATTGCAGTTCTCGCCGGTGATGGTATCGGACCAGAGATTATGAAGCAGGGCGTAGCAGTAATGCAGGCCATTGCAGAGAAGTTCAACCACGAGTTTACTTACAACGAGGCAATCTGCGGTGCTCACGCTATCGACGAGGTAGGTGATCCATTCCCAGAGGAGACTTTCAAAACTTGTATGGATGCTGACGCAGTGCTCTTCGCTGCCGTTGGTGACCCACGTTTCGACAACAACCCTACAGCCAAGGTTCGTCCTGAGCAGGGTTTGCTCGCTATGCGTAAGAAGTTGGGCCTCTTCGCCAATGTCCGCCCAGTGGCTACATTCGATTGCCTGCTCCACAAGTCACCATTGAAGGATGAACTCTTGAAAGGTGCAGACTTCGTTGTCATCCGCGAGTTGACTGGTGGTATGTACTTCGGTGAGAAGTATCAGGATAACGACAAGGCATACGATACGGATATCTACACCCGTCCTGAGATTGAGCGCATCCTGAAGGTAGCTTTCGAGTTTGCCATGAAGCGCAACAAGCATCTCACAGTGGTAGATAAGGCAAACGTATTGGCATCTTCTCGTCTCTGGCGTCAGATTGCCAAGGAGATGGAGCCACAGTATCCTGAGGTTAACACCGACTATATGTTCATCGACAACGCTTCTATGCGCGTGTTGACTGAGCCTACCTTCTTCGATGTCATCGTTACAGAGAACACCTTCGGTGATATCCTCACCGATGAAACTTCTTGCATCACCGGCTCTATGGGCTTGCAGCCATCTAGCTCTCTCGGTGAGCACACCCCATTGTTCGAGCCTGTTCACGGTTCATGGCCACAGGCAGCTGGCAAGAACCTGGCTAACCCAGTGGCTCAGATTCTTTCTGCAGCCATGTTGCTCGAGCACTTCGGTTTGAACGAGGAGGGTGCCTTGATCCGCAAGGCAGTTGATGCTTCTCTCGATGCCAATGTCCGCACACCTGAGATTCAGGTTGAAGGTGGTGCACAGTATGGCACAACAGAGGTTGGCGCATGGATCGTTAACTGGATCAAGAATGCTTAATCTAGATTAATCTTTAGAAGTATTCTTACAAGATAGAATTTTGAATTGAATAGCCTTAAGGAAGATTTTGTTTTTCCTTAAGGCTATATATTTTTTCCCTTAAGGCTAATTATATTTATCCTTAAGGCTAATTATATTTTCCCTTAAGGCTAAATATATATTCCCTTAAGTTCAATATAGTATCGTGAAATCGTGGAAAATACGGAGGTTTTGCTTAAGTTTATTTTATTTTGAAATTCCTAAACAACTTTTATCTTTGCTTTTTTGGTTGATTGCTGAAGTATTTGTAAATTTGCAGCATGAAAAAGAAAAGTATCCTATTATATAGTTGTTTTCTGCTGTCGATGCCGTTGATGGCGCAGCAGAACCATGTGTCGGATTCTAAGGCGCAGAACAAGGCGCTGCGTGATTCTTTGGCGGCAGCTACGAATGTGCTGGCGTATCATCCCGACAGCATTGATTTGCGATTGAAGAAGGCGGCGTGGAACATCCAGCTGGAGCAGTGGGCGTATGCCAAGGACGATCTGGATAAGGTGTTGTTTCTGAACAATACCAATATTGCGGGTCTCTTTTATCGTGCTTTCGTCAATGAGAAGATGAAGCGTTACAATTTCGCCCGTTTGGATTATCAGAATCTCCTGGTATTGGTTCCAGGCAATTTCCAGGCACAGTTGGGCTTGGCATTGCTCAACGAGAAGGACAAGCATTATACGGAGGCGTATGATGGCATCAATAATCTGATAGAACAGTATCCTGACAGTGCCATGGCGTATGCGGCTCGTGGCGGAATAGAGAAGGAGAGGGGCATGCTGGAGTTGGCAGAGTATGATTATGCCAAGGCGATGTCGCTGGATGAGGATAATCAGGATTACCGCATCAACCACATCGACCTCTTGATAAGCCTTGGCAGGAAACAGGATGCCTACACCGAGCTGGAGGCTCTCATCAAGAAAGGTGTAGCCCCTGGTCAACTCCAGGATTTCTATCGCAGATTAAGGGATAAAAGAAGGAAATAGCTTTAGAACTTCCTGATGAGCTCGGCAATTCTCTCCACATCCTCTTCCGTCATGCATTGATTGCATGGCAAACTGAGTTCTTGCTGGTGAATCTTCTCTGTGATAGGCAGGTGCAGATGATTCCATTCCGCATAGCATTTCTGCTGATGAGGCGGAATAGGATAGTGAATCATCGTGCCGACGCCATTCTCCTTGAGATATTGCTGCAGCTCATCCCTTCTGGATGAAAGAATCGGGAAAATATGAACCACATTGCTTTCTTTTGGAGAATACAAATTGGATGGAATCATCTTGAGGCTTTGCATTCCTGTCGTCCTCTTGTCTTCTCCCAGATACTTCAGATATGATTGCGCCAAATCCTGTCTTCTTTCATTGGTTTCATCCAGATGTGCCAGTTTTACATCAAGCACGGCAGCCTGAATCTCATCCATTCTCGAATTCCTTCCCTGGTAATCAAAAACATATTTCCTGGCACTTCCGTAATTGCCCAATGCCCTGATTACTTCAGCCAAATCATCGTCATCCGTGGTTACGGCACCCGCATCACCCAATGCACCCAGATTCTTACCCGGATAAAAGCTGTGGGCGGCAGCAGCGCCCAGACTACCCGTTCGCTTGCCGTATTCACTATAGATGCAGCCATGCGCCTGCGCATTGTCTTCAAACAGCAGTAAATGATGCTTCTTGCAGATAGCTATCATGCTTGGCGTAACACTGCATTTGCCGTAAAGATGTACGGTGAGCAGGGCGCGGGTCTTCCCGGTGATATGGCTCTCTATGAGTGAATCATCCATCTGCAGCGTATCTGTCGTTGGTTCGATGAGGATGGGAGTGAGACCCACGCTCGTGATGGCGAGGATGGTTGCGATATACGTGTTGGCAGCTACCAGCACCTCGTCACCAGGCTGCATTCTGCCCAGAATCATCTCGCCCTGCAACATCAGTTTCAGGGCATCGAGTCCGTTGCCGCAACTGATGCAGTGGCGGGTTCCGATATACGCAGCATAATGCTCCTCGAAGTCGTGAATGCGTTTGCCCTGCAGGTACCAACCGCTGCTCACCACCTCGGAAATGGCATGCTGAATGTCCTGCTCATAAGGAGCATTCAGGTCTTTCAGACTTAAATATTTGATTTCTTTCATTTCTCTTCTTTTTTGTTCTTTACTGAATTTTCGCATGTGGTTCAAGAACGGGCTGAAGGCCCAAAAGCTCCTAGCCCAGGGCATCGCCCTGGGGATAATGGCAATCAGCAAGGCGCCCTGAAAGGGCAAAAGCTTTGTATATTGCCCAGTATTTTAAAGCTTTTGCCCTTACAGGGCGACAAGTTTGTGTCCATAATTACCCAGGGCGATGCCCTGGGCTAGGAGCTTCTGCCCTTTCAGGGCGTGTGGGGCTTACATGCGAAACTTGAGTTCTTTAAATTATGAAAGTTGCAGGATAACCGCCCCACTAGAACAATTCCTGACCTTGAATTCTACATTTTCTGCCAGATAAAGTCCCTGGTAGGGATGATTGAGGAAGAAAGAACCAGTAGATTCCCCATCCTTGATTTCTATCGTGAAGGATCCTGATAGAGCGATGAACACCAGTTTTGGATGGTGGATATCCTGTTCTAAGGAAGTTCCGGCAGGCATGCCATAGCGCCATTCCACATGCTTGATATGGAATGGGATATTCTTCTGCTCCTCGGCAACGGTCAGGTTGCCGCGCGGGTCGAATATCTTCGGAAGCTGTATGATGTTAGCTATTTCTTGTTTCATATTAGAATAACGCTGATGGGTGGGATTTTATTGTATAGGATGGTAGAGGTTTATGTTATCAAGTGGTAGGATAGTGGGAATAAAAAATTAGAGCAGCTATCTTCTCAGACAACTGCTCCATCTCAATAGGTATTAGTTTTCTTTAAGGTAAAAAGATTGTATTCAGGATAACGTTTGCAAAGGTACGAAATTTTGTTGGAATAAAAAAATAAAATGATAACTAATTTTGGAAAAAATTAAATTTTTAATAATTCCTGTCATGTTCATTTACTTTTTAGTGCAAATTGACAATTATTCCCCCAAAAAAATAAAGCTTTTGCCCTTACAGGGCGACAGGCTTGCATCCATTATTACCCAGGGCGCTGCCCTGGGCTAGGAGCTTCTGCCCTTTCAGGGCGTGTGGGGAAGTACTTGCGAAAGTTTAGTATAGTGATGGAAAGAAGAGAGGGGATATAAAAGCAAAAAAGAGACCCTTTCACAAGGATCTCTTTCTTGAGGTGTCTAGCGGAGTCGAACCGCTCTACACGGTTTTGCAGACCGTTACCTAACCGCTCGGTTAAGACACCAAGGCAAAATTCTAATATAACTCCTAAATAAGGAGGATTTATAGACCGAGGTGTCTAGCGGAGTCGAACCGCTCTACACGGTTTTGCAGACCGTTACCTAACCGCTCGGTTAAGACACCTTGTAGAGTTATTTGCTATCATTTCTGATAAGCGAGTGCAAAGGTACTACTTTTTTTTGAAACCACCAAATCTTTCGCCATCTTTTTTCGAAAATAATGAAAAAATCTTTAGAAACAATCAATTCTAATCATTTTTTCTTCTTCTTGCACTGCTCATAGAAAGCACAGCCCGCACACTTGTAATTCCGGTCGTGGCACTGGCTCACCTTCTTCCACGCCCGATAAATACGAATGGCGGCATACACGATGCATGCCGCCAGTATCGTAAGAATGATGATATACTGAGTAGTCATCATATCAATTTCTCCTATAGCTAGAAAAACGCCGGCGTTTAGCCTACAGCGTTGTAGCCATTTGTAGAGTTCTTGCGCATGATGTCACGGATGTTCATCTCCTTGAATCCGTCGGCACGATGCTGCTCTTCCAACTCCGCCTCCTCTTCGATGTCCTTTTCTGAGCGGGTGAAGGTGAAAGCCTTGTACTTAAATTCTGCGATAGCCCAACCTACGAGTGCTACCACGATCAATGCGATCAGTCCTAATAATGCTTCCATTTCTTTCTTTATTATATATAATAATGTGTAAATTCCAGTAACTCCAGCTTCCCGCGGCTTAGTAGTCTTCGTCAGCCACGTCCTCAGCATCGTCGAGTCCCAGGTTTTCAGGGTCCTCGAAGGTGGTGCGGTAGCTTTCCTCGGTCAGCTTGTCGTCATCGAATGCATCATCGTCCTCATCAGGATCGTTGTAGTGATCCTCAATCTCTGGTGCATCCTCATCGTCATCCTCGTCTGGGTCGAGCAGGTCGTCGTTGCGGTCCAACTCGTCCTCATCCATGAATCTCATGCGAATCTTCTCCTGCTTTGGCTTCTCCTTGGCAAAGATAGCCTCCACCCAGGTTCCCTTAGGCACCACGAGCACCTCGTAGTCGTCAGCCAGCTTCTTCTCGTAGAGGCCACCCGGCTTCTTCAGGCGATCCTTAGGAAGGGTAGTGGTACTGATGTCGAAACCGCTCTCGATGATATCCTTGATACTCTGTGAAAGACTGTCCCAGCCACCGCCGAAGTTACGCTCCAATACTTCGATGAGCTTGGATGCGGTGATGTGACCGATGTTCTCGTAGGTGAGGTCGGTGACACGCATGATAGGGCGCTTCTTGATGGCAAACTTCTCGTTCTTGTCGTCGATGCGGAGAGTGCCGATCTTGAAACCGCGTTCAATCAACTTGTCGAGCACTTCAGTGCGGTCCACTTTCACTTGCTCAACTTCGAATGCACTGCGAATGATGTCGAGGTATCTACGCTGATTGTCCTTCAGGTCGTTGTCTTTCTCGGCAGCTTCCCAAAGGCGGAAAACATCATTCTCCTGGATATCCCAAACACTGCTTTTTGACAATGTTTTGAGGGTGATAGTCTTTTCTTGTTTCATTGTTATAAATGTTTTGAATGCAAAATTAAATACTTCTTTTTATATATCCAAATTTTCAGCCCGTTTTTTTTCTATTTCCACGTTTTTTTTTCTTTTATCCCGATTTCTTGTGCACGTTTCATTTTTTTTCATTATCTTTGCAGCTAAAAATACCGAAGTAAAAAGAATTATAGAATGAGTGAACCGTTAGCAGAAAGAATGAGACCCCGGTCGCTTGCCGACTATGTGGGTCAGAAGCATCTGGTGGGGGAGGGTGCCGTGCTGCGCAGGATGATCGACGCAGGCCGCATTTCCTCTTTTATCCTCTGGGGACCTCCGGGCGTGGGCAAGACTACCCTGGCGCAGATTGTGGCGCAAACCCTGAAGGTGCCTTTCTATACCCTCTCTGCCGTAACCAGCGGCGTGAAGGATGTGCGCGAGGTGATTGAGCGTGCCAAGAGTGGAAGATTCTTCAACGCTGCTTCACCTATCTTGTTTATAGACGAAATACACCGCTTCTCCAAGAGTCAGCAGGACTCCCTGCTGGGCGCCGTGGAGAAAGGCATTGTCACCCTGATTGGCGCCACCACCGAGAACCCGTCGTTCGAGGTAATCCGTCCGCTGCTCTCCCGATGCCAGCTCTACGTGCTCAAACCCCTGGAAAAGGAAGACCTGGAGGGACTCCTGCAGCGTGCCATCACCCAGGATGTGGAACTCAGCCAGAAGAAAATCAATCTCAAGGAAACCGCAGCGATGCTCCGCTTCAGCGGAGGCGATGCCCGGAAACTCCTCAATATCCTGGAACTGGTGGTGGAATCGGCAGAATCTGATGAGGTGGTTATCACCGACAAGATGGTAGAAGAACAGCTTCAGCAGAATCCCCTTGCCTACGACAAGCAGGGCGATATGCACTATGATATCATCTCCGCCTTCATCAAGAGCATCCGTGGCAGCGACCCCGATGCGGCACTCTATTGGATGGCGCGCATGATAGAAGGAGGCGAAGACCCGCAGTTCATTGCCCGCAGAGTGGTGATCAGTGCGAGCGAGGATGTGGGACTGGCGAATCCGAATGCCCTGCTCCTGGCGAATGCCGCCTTCGATACGGTGATGAAGATAGGATGGCCCGAGGCGAGAATCGCCCTTGCCGAGGCGGTGGTGTATCTCGCCACCAGTCCCAAGAGCAACAGTGCCTACCTGGGCATCAACGATGCCATCGCCACCGTAAAGCAGACCGGCAATCTGCCTGTGCCGCTGCATATCCGCAATGCGCCAACCAAACTGATGAAGGACCTTGGCTATCACGATGGCTATAAATATCCGCACGATTATCCCGGCCATTTCACCGAGCAGCAGTATCTACCCGATGAACTGAAAGACGCCCGCTTCTGGCATCCGCAGCATTCTCCTTCCGAGGAGCGCCTGTACAACTGGATGGTAACATGCTGGGGAGAGAGGTTTAAGAGTTAAAAGTTTATAGTTTATAGTTGGTAGAGCCTAGCGGGATTGCTATAAACTATAAATTGTCAACTATAATAAATTACGAGAAAAAATGACTATTCATCAAGACCCGGAACTTGTCATGACGCTGCAGCGCATCATCGAGTTCATTGGAACCTTTGCATTTGCCCTTTCGGGCATCCGACTTGCCGCCAGCAAGCATTACGACTGGCTGGGCGGCTTTGTGTGTGGCGTGGCTGTGGCCATCGGCGGCGGAACCATCCGCGATGTGATGCTTGGCCAGCATCCTTTCTGGATGCTCAGCCCCATCTACCTTTTGTGTACGCTGTTTGCGCAACTGGTGGTCATCGTGTGCCACCATTATCTCAAGCGTCTCGACAACACGTGGTTTCTTTTCGATACCCTCGGTCTGGCACTGTTTAATATCGCCGGAATCCAGAAAACCCTCGATTGCGGTTTCCCGTTCTGGGTGGCCATCATCATGGGCTGCATCACGGGTTCCTTCGGCGGCGTAATCCGCGATGTGCTGCTCAACGAGGAGCCTGTCATCTTCCGTAAGGAGATTTATGCGATGGCATGCGTGCTGGGTGGCCTCTGCTATTGGGGATTGACCAGTCTGGGCATGAGCGTCTACATCACGTCCACCGCCTCATTCCTCACGGTCTGCATCATCCGTCTGCTCGCCGTGAAGTACCACATCTCGCTGCCTACGCTGCACGATGAAACGAATGAATAATTTATAATGAACTCAAGTTTCGCATGTAAGCTCCACACGCCCTGAAAGGGCAGAAGCTCTTAGCCCAGGGCATCGCCCTGGGTAATTATGGACACAAACTTGTCGCCCTGTAAGGGCAAAAGCTTTAAAATACTGGGCAATATACAAAGCTTTTGCCCTTTCAGGGCGCCTTGCTGATTGCCATTATACCCAGGGCGATGCCCTGGGCTAGGAGCTTTTGGGCCTTCTGCCCGTTCTCGAACCACATGCGAAAGTTCTGTAATGAATAATGTATAATTTATAATTAAACAATAACAATTAAAAATTAAGCAATAACAATAATTAAACAATAATTAATGAGAAGAGAGAAAACAATTTGGATGCTTCTGTTGGCGATGATGCTGATGTTACAGCCTACATCGCTGATGTTACAGCCTTCTTCGCTGATGGCACAGAACAAGCGAGAGTTCCGTGGCGCATGGATTCAATGCGTCAACGGACAGTTTATGGGGAAGAGTACCCAGCAGATTCAGACGATGCTTTCCAGGCAGCTCGACGAACTGCAGAAGGATGGCGTCAATGCCATTATCTTCCAGGTCAGAGCCGAGTGCGATGCACTCTATCCCAGCAAGATAGAACCCTGGAGCAAGTTCCTCACTGGCGTGCAGGGCAAGGCACCATCCCCTTACTGGGACCCTTTGCAGTGGATGATCGACCAGTGTCACAGCCGCGGCATGGAACTCCATGCCTGGATCAACCCCTATCGTGCCAAGCACGGTTCCACATCCCTGAGCCAGGTATCACCCCGAAGCGTGGTGAAGACCCGTCCTGATCTCTGCTTCAACTACGATAATCTGGTACTCCTTAACCCGGGACTCCAGGAGGCAGCCGACTATACCTGCCGTGTGGCAGCCGACATCGTGAGCCGCTACGACATCGACGGCTTCCATATCGACGACTATTTCTATCCATATCCCGCAGCCGGCAAGCAGATTCCAGACCAGCAGCTCTTCCGTCAGCAGGGCAGGGGATTCAGAGATATCGGCGACTGGCGACGCGACAACGTGAGCCGCTTCGTCAAGCAGTTGGGCGAAACCATCCATGCCGTTAAGCCATGGGTCAAGTTTGGCGTATCACCTTTCGGCATCTATCGTAACAGGCGCAACTCCCCAATCGGCTCCAACACCTTCGGATTGCAGAACTACGACGACCTCTATGCCGATGTGCTCCTCTGGGTGAACAATGGCTTCATCGACTACTGCGTGCCTCAGATTTATTGGGAGATAGGCAACAAGGCAGCCGATTACAAGACCCTCATCCAGTGGTGGAACAAATATGCGGGCAACCGACCTCTCTATATCGGCGAGGACATCGAGCGCACCGCCAAGTATCCTGACCCTGTGAATCCACGCAGCCACCAGTTGCCAGCCAAGCACCGTCTGCACCAGCAGATGAACAATGTGCAGGGCACCGTGCTCTGGTATGCCCAGACAGCTGCCGACAATGTGGGCAACATCGGTCATACCCTGCGCAACTATTACTGGAAGTACCCAGCCCTCCCGCCGTTGATGCCATTCCTCGACAACAAGGCACCGAAGGCAGTGAAGAGCCTGAAGATGGAGTGGACAGCCCAGGGCCCGATGCTCATCTGGAAGGCTCCGAAGGCGAGCCGCCGGAAGTGGGGCGATGTGGTAACCCGCTTTGCCATCTATCGTTTCGAGAAGGGTGCCAAGGTTGATCTCCGTGATGTGTCAGCCCTTCAGGCGGTGGTTTATGGCACCAGCTATAAGCTTCCATACGTAAAGAACAGGAAATATACTTATGTAGTCACCGCTCTCGACCGTGTAGGCAACGAGAGCAAGGGTAAGAAGAAAACCGTTTCGCTTTAAGCGAAGCTTTCGAAATATTGATGTTCCCGGCTCGGAGATTCAGTGGAATCTCTGGGTCGGGATTTATTTTTTGTTAAAATCGTAGAAATACTTGGTTGTTTCGGGGATTTGATGTATATTTGCAATTCATTAGATAGCATTTGATTATGGCAAGAAAATTATATCCTATAGGAATTCAGACATTTGAGGAAGTCCGCAAGTTGGACAACCTCTATATCGACAAGACGGAATACATCTATCGTATGACGCATACGGATGGAAAGTATTTCTTCCTGAGCCGACCACGCCGTTTCGGTAAGTCGCTGCTGGTTTCTACCTTTAAGAGTTATTTCGAGGGCAAGAAGGAACTCTTCGAGGGGCTTGCCATCGAGAAGCTGGAGAAGGAGTGGAACGAATATCCCGTGCTGCACTTCGACCTGAGCAAGGGCAAGCACATGGAGAAGGAGCAGCTGAATCGTTATTTGTTGGATATTATTGAGAAGCAAGAGGCTAGGTTCGACTGCAAGAGCAATAAAATAGATGTTAATATTCGTCTTGACGCTTTGATAAATGCCGTTTACCGGAAGACGGGCAAGCAGGTGGTGGTGCTCATTGATGAATATGACGCTCCGCTGCTGGATGTGGCGCATGAGAAGGAGAAACTCGATGAGCTCCGCAACACGATGCGCAACTTCTATAGTCCTCTGAAGGGAAATGAGTCTATGCTCCGTTTCGTCTTCCTGACGGGCATCACGAAGTTCTCGCAGCTGAGCATCTTCAGCGAGCTGAACAATATCACCAACGTGAGCATGGATGAGCCTTATGCCGGTATCTGCGGTATCACCAAAGAGGAATTGTTGACCCAGATGAGCGATGACATCGACGCTCTTGCCGAGCATCTGGAACTGAGCAGGGAGGAAACCATCCAGGAGCTCAAAGACCATTATGACGGTTATCACTTCACTTGGCCATCGCCTGATGTCTACAATCCTTATAGCTTGCTGAATTGCTTCGCCAAGCAGAAAATGGATTCGTTTTGGTTTGGATCCGGTACGCCTACTTTCCTGATTGAAAAAATGAGGGAGTTTCATGTGCTGCCTTCGCAACTGGGAAAGGTGAGGGCTAAGGCTGCATCCTTTGATGCTGCAACGGAAAGAATGACATCGCTCACTCCGCTGCTGTATCAGAGTGGCTATCTTACCATCAAGGATTATGAAAAGAAAATAGATGTCTATACGCTCGACTTTCCTAATAAGGAAATCGAGGTGGGACTGTTCGACAGTTTGCTGCCGGGTTACCTCGGGTCGGAAATAGATGCGGGAAGGGTTGTGGTAGCTGACATTTCTACCTATATTAATAATGGTGAAATGGATGAAGCCCTGCAATTGTTGGCTGATTTCCTGGAAACCATTCCGTATTGTGACAACACCCACTACGAGGGTCATTGGCAGCAGACGCTCTACATCATGTTCGCCCTGCTCACCAACTATGATATCCTCGTGGAGCAGCATACAGCGAAGGGCAGAATCGATATTACGATGGAGACTGCAGATACCATCTACGTGATGGAGCTGAAGTTCAACAAGAGTGCCGAGGAGGCTCTCGCCCAGATAGAGGCAAAACACTATGCCGATGCTTTCAAGATGAGCGGCAAGAAGGTGGTGAAGATAGGCTTGAACTTCTCGGTGAAGGACGAGGTGAACTGCCTGGAATGGAAGATAGAATGAATTGATGCAGAGATTGAATTGGTATCATGAATTGTATAATGTAAACAAAATGTAAAGATGAAAAAGAAGAGAATGAGAGCTTGGGCGCTGGGAGCGATGGCAACTCTGATGTTGGCTTCCTGCGGCACCACGCAGACCGTGCCTCTGACCGGTAGAACACACCGCATTTCGGTTTCGGATGCGCAGGTGTTGAGTTTGTCGAACCAAGAATATACCAAGTATATGGCTTCTGCCAAGAAATCTACCAA
Source organism: Segatella copri (assembly GCF_051861805.1). GTDB lineage: Bacteria > Bacteroidota > Bacteroidia > Bacteroidales > Bacteroidaceae > Prevotella > Prevotella copri_M. Next base: position 2,241,770 of record NZ_CP146520.1, read on the forward strand.
TGCGGTGAAGACGGCGCAGGTGGAGAGAGTGGGTAAGAGACTGGCAGCTGCCGTGGAAACTTATCTCAAGGAAAACGGATATGCCAGTGACTTGCAGAACTACTCCTGGGAATTCAACCTGGTGCAGGATAATAGCGTGAACGCCTTCTGCATGCCGGGTGGAAAGATTGTGGTTTACGAAGGACTGCTCCCAGTGGCTTCGAGCGACAATTCGCTCGCCATCGTTCTGGGACACGAGATAGCGCACGCCGTGGCTAAGCATAGCGCCGAACAGATGTCGAAGGCGCAGAACCAGCAGGTGGGCACCAGCATCCTGGGCAGTGTGCTCAACCAGACTGTGGGAAGCGGAGTGGGCGACATGGCGAGTGCCGTGGCAGGACAGTATTTCTCTTTCCGCAACCTGAAGTATTCGCGTGAAAACGAGACTGAGGCTGACTACATGGGTCTCATCTTTGCCGCCATGGCAGGCTACGACCCCCAGCAGGCGATTCCTTTCTGGGAGCGCATGGCTGCGGCTTCGGGCAAAAGCAACAAGAGTGATCTCTTCAGCGACCACCCTTCGGATGCCAAGCGAATCGCTGCCCTGAAAGCGGCGATGCCTACTGCCTTGAAGTATTACAAGCCGCAGAATGGGGCATATTCTACTTCTGGTGTATCTTCAAGGTCTTCAAAGTCATCAAAATCTTTCAAGACTTCAAAGACTCCGGTAAGAACCATCAAGGCCAGTTCGCTGAGCGGTTTCTCTTCCAACAAGAAATAAGTTCTTCTTTCACGGAGAAAAAAAGTTCTTCTTTCACGAAGAAAGTAATCATTAAAAATATCATTAGCTATGATGGACTACATCTCTCAAAACCTATGGCTATTCTGGACAGTCATCATGTTCATTTGCCTGATTCTGGAGTTGTCTTCGGGCGACTTCTACGTGACTTGTTTTGCCATCGGTGCGCTCATCAGCATACCGGTGGCGGTGATGGACGCTCCCTTCTGGGTGCAGGTGGTGGTATGGGCGGTATGCTCCGTGATGAGTATCCTGCTGATCCGTCCGCATCTGGTGAAGGCTATCCGAAAGGGTGCTGATGAGCGCAAGAGCAATTCGGATGCCCTGAAGGGACAGATAGGAGAGGTGACCCAGACCATCGTGGCTGGCGGATACGGAAGAGTGAAGCTCGATGGCGACGACTGGAAGGCGGAGGCGCCCGGATGCAGGGAGGATATCGCCGAGGGCGCACGCGTAAGGGTGAAGGGACACCAGTCTATCATCCTGCAGGTAGAGGAGTACTAGCAAGCTGCCGAAACCTGAAGAAAGTTACAGAAAGAATATAAACTTTAAATTATAAACATCATGGAAATAGGACTTTATGTATTAATCGCTCTAGTGTTACTTGCACTGGTTGTGGTAAAGAAAACCATCGTCATCATTCCCCAGAGTGAGACCAAGATTATCGAGCGATTGGGTCGCTACTATGCCACCCTGAAGCCGGGTATCAACATCATTATCCCGTTCATCGACCAGGCGAAGACCATCGTAGCGATGCGTGGGGGTAGATATACCTATACCAACAACATCGACCTTCGTGAACAGGTGTATGACTTCGACCGACAGAATGTGATTACCAAGGATAATATCCAGATGCAGATTAATGCGCTGCTTTATTTCCAGATTGTGGATCCTTTCAAGAGCGTGTATGAAATCAACAACCTGCCTAACGCCATCGAGAAGCTGACCCAGACCACCCTGCGTAACATCATCGGAGAGATGGAGCTGGATCAGACCTTGACTTCGCGCGACACCATCAATACCAAGCTCCGTTCCGTATTGGACGATGCTACCAACAAGTGGGGTATCAAGGTGAACCGTGTGGAGCTGCAGGACATCACACCTCCCGAGAGCGTGCTCATGGCGATGGAGAAGCAGATGCAGGCTGAGCGTAACAAGCGTGCCACCATCCTGACCAGTGAGGGTGAAAAGGAGAAGCAGCGTCTGCTCTCTGAGGGTGAGAAGGCTGCCATCGTCAACAAGGCTGAGGCTGCCAAGCAGCAGGCTATCCTCAGGGCTGAGGGTGAGGCTACGGCGCGCATCCGCAAGGCTGAGGCTGAGGCGATTGCCATCCAGAAGATTACCGAGGCGGTGGGCCAGAGCACCAACCCTGCCAACTATCTGCTTGCGCAGAAGTATATCACCATGATGCAAGAGGTGGCTCAGGGCAAGGACAACAAGGTGGTTTATCTGCCATACGAGGCTACCAATCTGATGGGTTCCATCGGTGGCATCAAGGATTTGTTTAACAGTAAGTAAATTTTTGTTTAACAGTAAGTAAACTTAAAATATGAATAAGAAAATTTGTATTGTGGCTGGAGCGAGACCTAACTTCATTAAGGTGGCTCCGGTGATTAGAGCGATAGAGAATGCCCATAAGCAGGGCGAAGATGTGGAGTATGAGCTGGTGTTCACGGGTCGTGAGGACGACGAGACGCTGGAGGATTCCCTGTTTTCTGACTTGGACATCAGGAAGCCGGATGTGTATCTGGGCGTGGACTGCGAGAACATGAACGAGCTTACCGGACAGGTGATGGCTCAGTTTGAGCGCTATTTGCAGCAGCATCCTACGGATGTGGTCATCGTGGTAGATGACCTGGCTTCTACGATGGCCGTGGCTATCGTTACCAAGAAGCAGGGCGTGAAGCTGGCGCATATTGCTGCGGGTACCCGCAGTTTCGATATCACCATGCCGAAGGAAATCAACCGACTGGTGATAGATGGTCTGTCGGATATCCTCTTCACGGCGGGTATCTCGAACAACAGCATTGCCAACAAGGAGGGAGCCGAACTCTCTAAGGTATATATGGTGGGCAATGTGCTCATCGACAACATCCGATTCCTGCAGCAGCGCATGCAGCGCCCTGCCGTGATGGACCAGGAGCATCTGGAAGAAGGCAAATATCTGTTGCTTACCTTGAACCGCAAGGCGATAGTGAACAACATTGAGGAGATGAAGAAGCTGATTTCCACCATCGATGGGGTGGCAAGAAAGGCGGGCGTCAAGGTGTTGGCGCCTCTGCGTGGCAAGGCATTGGGATTCGTGCTGGCTTTCAAGGCTTACCAGGATGTGGCTGATCATCAGTCGGGCATCATGGTGGTGCAGCCTCAGGGCTATCTCGACTTCTCTTATCTCGCTGCCCATGCCATGGGTGTGATCACGGATTCGGGCAATGTGGCTGAGGAGGCTACCTTCAACGGTGTGCCTTGCATCACGCTGAACAGTTATACCGAGCACCAGGAAACGGTGACCGTGGGTACGAACGAGCTGGTAGCTGAAGACCCTGAGAAGCTGCAGCTGGCGATGGAGAAGATTGTGAAGGGCGAATGGAAGAAGGCCGGCATTCCGGATAGATGGGATGGCAGATCGGCCGAGCGCATCGTTCAGATTATTTGTGGAGAATAAGTAAATCCAGACGCCCTGAAAGGGCAGAAGCTCCTAGCCCAGGGCAACACCCTGGGTAATCATGAGCGCAAGGTTGTCGCCCTGGGCTAGGAGCTTCTGGGCTTTCAGCCCGTGTGGGGCTTTCGTTTATTTCACCGGATAATCGTATTGCTTATAATAGGTAGGCGTCTTCGGGGTGTTATACCAGTTGCCCTCAACACTCACTCCGATGGAGAAATTCTTGTTGGTGTATCTTACTCCGGCTCCCAATACGTTGGCACCGGCGGCACCCATACCGTATCCGCCTGGCATCACACCCATGCCCCAGGCTCCGGGATACATGCCGTAACCAAACGGACCATAGCCATATCCTCTATAACCATAGGGACCATAGCCATATCCGGCATACCTATTATATATAGAGTTATAATTGTTAGCCACGCTCACCTGACCATAAACAAAAGCCTCCCAATGCTCGTTGAATTTATACCCCAGCATGCCATACACGCCACCATCATGGAAGTTGTCGCTTCCGTAATTGATGTTGTTGATGTAGGTGCCCAGCGCCATCCACAACTTGTTGTCCTTGGTGAGGGGTGTGAGATAGGTGGCGTTGATGGTCTGGGTGAAGCCGCCCCAGTGAGGGGCATTCTTGCCGAAAGTAGCGAAAACCGAGAGATCTATCGAAAGATTCAAACCCTTGTGCAATCCCCAGCCGTAGCCATATCCGTTCCAGCCATATCCGTTTCTAAATCCATCATTTCCAAATCCATCCCCAAATGCCCCGCTATTGGCAAGATTGGAAATCGGATTGTTGTAGTAATCGCTATCCTTCGGATTCTTCAAGGCATTGTTTAACCCATTGCCCATTCCATAAATCTCGTCATTTGCTGAATTACCAGCGATGTGCCTCAGTGGGGTATAGGTATGCTTCATCGGCTTGCCGCCATAAACCACGGTCTTTCCGTCCTGATAAACGGTGTCGCCAGGTAGCAGCCAATCCTCGCGCGGGCTATCCGGACTATGCAATGGTCCGAAGCTCACGTGCTGTGCTTGGGCTTTCATTCCCAGTAGAGCGAAGCCCAAGAGAAGAAGATATAATCTCTTTTTTATCATCATATTATAATTTTCCTTATTTTGAACGCAAAGATATAAAGAAAGTTCGAGAAAAGCATAACTTTTTAGAATAAAATCATTATCTTTGCAATCGATAACAATTGATTCGATAAAATTCATAAGAAAATGAAAAAAATACTATCTTTCTGCGCCGTCCTGCTGATGGCTTGCTCGGTAAATGCGCAGGCTCAGACGAATGCACAGCAGAATGCTTCGGATGCAAAGGCAGGTCAGGCACAGCTTCTCCCATGGGAGACTCCTCGCGACACCACCTGCCACGAAGTGCTGCTCGAAACCACATTGGGCAACATCCGTGTGGCCCTCTATAACGATACGCCGCACCATCGTGACAACTTCCTGAAGCTCGTGAACAGCGGCTACTACAACGGCTGCATCTTCCAGCGAGTGATCAAGAACTTCATGATTCAGGGTGGTGACTACTCCTGCCGAAAGGTGAACCCGGGAAAGGTGGAGAAGTTTGATGTAGACTATACCGTGCCTGCCGAAATCATCTATCCTAAGTACTACCACAAGCGTGGACAGCTCTGTGCGGCGCGCGAGGGGGACGATGAGAACCCAACCAAGGCTTCGGCTTCCACCGATTTCTATATCACCTGGGGCAGAAACTTCTCGCCACGACAGATGGAATACTATGTGGAGAAGGAGAAGAGAGAGGGCAAGTCGTATGCCATCCCATCCGTCGAACTGCAGCAGGGATATATTAAATATGGTGGCGTGCCGCATCTTGACAACGGATATACCGTGTTCGGAGAGGTGCTGGAAGGTATGGATGTGGTAGATAAAATCCAGAATGTTGCCACCAACAAGGAGAACAACGACCGACCGCTGGAGGATATCGTCATCACGAAGGCGACTCAGGTGAAATAATAATTAACTCAAGTTTCGCATGTAAGCTCCACACGCCCTGAAAGGGCAGAAGCTCCTAGCCCAGGGCATCGCCCTGGGTAATTATGGACACAAGCTTGTCGCCCTGTAAGGGCAAAAGCTTTAAAATACTGGGCAATATACAAAGCTTTTGCCCTTTCAGGGCGCCTTGCTGATTGCTATTATCCCCAGGGCGATGCCCTGGGCTAGGAGCTTTTGGGCCTTCAGCCCGTTCTTGAACCACATGCGAAAGTTCAGTAAATAAATAATTGATTAACAATTTAATAACCAAAACATTATAAACGAGACGAATATGAAATCATTAAAGGAATTATACAGAATAGGAAAGGGTCCTTCGAGCAGTCATACCATGGGTCCCCAGCGTGCAGCCAAGCTTTTCCTGGAGCGATGTGGCAATGCTTCCTCTTACGAGGTAACACTCTATGGGGCCCTCGCTGCTACCGGCAAGGGCCACATGACCGATGTTGCCATCGAGGAGGTGCTGAAGAAGCATATCGTGCATATCAACTGGGAGCCTCAGACCTTCCTGCCTTTCCATCCCAACGGAATGAAGTTTGTGGGCAAGGACCTGAATGGCGACGTCATCGACGAGTGGACGGTGTACAGCATCGGCGGCGGTGCCCTTTCTGATGGCACCGAGGGTCACGAGGAACTGGGCGCTGACGATGTCTACGACCTTCATACCATGGCTGATATCCAGCAATGGTGCTACGAGAATGGTCGTGCCTTCTGGGAATACGTAGAGAAATGCGAGGATAAGGATATCTGGGATTATCTGCGCAAGGTATGGGAAACCATGAAGCAGTCTATCCGCAACGGTCTCAACCACGAGGGTGTGCTGCCTGGTCCGTTGAAGCTTCAGCGCAAGGCTGCCACCTATCATATCAAGGCAAAGGGCTATCGGGCTTCCCTGCAGAGCCGCGGCTTGGTTTATTCCTATGCCCTGGCGGTGAGCGAAGAGAATGCTTCGGGCGGAACCATCGTTACGGCACCTACCTGTGGTGCCTGCGGCGTGCTTCCTGCCGTGCTCTATCACATGCATACGGCACACGACATGAGCGAAGACCGCATCTTGCGTGCCCTGGCTACTGCCGGACTGGTGGGCAACATCGTGAAGAACAATGCCTCTATCAGTGGTGCCGATGTGGGTTGCCAGGGCGAGGTAGGCGTGGCTTGTGCGATGGCTTCGGCTGCGGCATGCCAGCTTTTCGGAGGCAGTCCCGCCCAGGTGGAGTATGCTGCCGAAATGGGATTGGAGCATCACTTGGGTATGACCTGCGACCCTGTTTGCGGCCTGGTTCAGATTCCTTGCATCGAGCGCAACGCCTTTGCAGCCGCCCGTGCCCTGGATGCCGACCTCTACGCCTCCTTCTCTGATGGTCACCATAGCGTATCCTTCGATAGAGTGGTAGAGGTGATGAGACAAACCGGTCACGACCTGCCATCGCTCTACAAGGAAACCAGCGAGGGCGGCTTGGCAAAAGGCTTTAAAGGAGAATAATCGCCCTGAAGTAGAATACTCGGACTTCCCGACACGCCCTGAAAGGGCAGAAGCTCCTAGCCCAGGGTAACACCCTGGGTAAAAATAGCAGTTAGCAATGCGCCCTGAAAGGGCAAAAGCTTTTTATTAATTAGATGATTTATAACAGATTAAAACGATTTAGTTTAAGTACTTTAGTAATAGCAGTCTGCCTTCTTCTGGCTTCCTGCGGCTCGGAATCATCTTCCGAAAACAGAAAGCAGATGAAGACGAAGGCGGATTTGCAGGGCGCCGTAATCGGCGTTCAGCTTGGCACTACCAGCGATGGTCTTGCCACCGAGTTGGAAAAGAAGGGGGATGGTACCAAGGTGGAACGCTACAACAAGGGAGCCGATGCCATCCAGGCACTCCTTCAGGGTAAGATAGATTGCATGGTGACCGATGAGGCGCCTGCCAAGGCTTTCCAGCGGGTGAACCCATCGCTCCAAATCCTGCCCGAAACCTTCGATGCATCCTCTTTCGCCATCTGCGTTGGCAAGGATCATGCTGAGTTGAAGCAGTCTATCAACCATGCCATCCGCATCCTGAAAGCGAATGGCGTCATCGATTCCATCGTAAACCGACATCTGGAACGGGGCATTGCCGTGGCGTATACGCCAAAGACTTCAGATGCGAAGAAGATGGGACCGGAAACCTTGCAGAAACTCGGTTTGAAGAAGAGTCTGCGCTTCGCCACCAATGCCACCTTCGAACCTTTCGAGTATTACCAGAATGGTAAGATTGTGGGCATCGATGTGGATGTGGCGAATGCCATCGGCGATGTGCTGGGTGTGGATGTGGAGATACTTGATATGGAGTTTGATGCCATCATCACCTCGGTACAGGCGGGTAAGGCTGATGCCGGAATCGCCGGTATCACGGTTACTCCGGAGCGAGAGAAGAATATCGGGTTCACGGATTCCTATGCCGATGTGCGCCAGGTAATCATGGTGAACTCGGGTGATGCGAAAGTGGCTGATTTACAGCATGGATTCGTTGATAAGCTCAAGTCGTGCTTTATCGATGATGGCCGCTATCAGTATATGCTCCAGGGCTTGGGCAATACCCTCATCATCACCTTCTTTGCCATCATCCTTTCCGTGATTCTCGGCACGCTGATAGCCATCGTCCGTGCCCGCCACGAGCGCAAGGGCGACTGGAAGATTCCTAACATCATCTGCCAGTTGTACCTTACCATCATGCGAGGCACGCCAACCATGGTGCAGTTGCTCATCATCTATTACGTGGTGTTTGCGTCGGCAGATGTCAACAAGATTTTCGTTGCCGTCATTGCCTTCGGCTTGAACTCAGCGGCATATATTGCCGAGGTAATCCGTTCGGGCATCATGTCGGTGGATAACGGACAGATGGAGGCGGGCAGGAGTCTCGGTCTCTCTTATGGCAAGACGATGCGCCTCATCATTCTGCCGCAGGCCTTCAAGAACGTGCTTCCGGCAATGGGCAACGAGCTTATCACCCTGCTCAAGGAAACGTCTATTAGCGGCTACATCGGACTGGTGGATCTCACCAAGGGCTCGGATATCATCCGAAGCATCACCTACGAGGCTATGATGCCATTGGGCGTAGTAGCGCTGGTCTATCTCTTCCTGATCTTGGGTCTGAATGCCGGGGTAAGGAAGCTGGAAAAGCGATTAAGAAAGAGTGAAAGGAAATAGTGCCCTGAAAGGCAATTTTGCAAGTTTTTCGCAGCACGCCCTGAAAGGGCAGAAGCTCCTAGCCCAGGGCATCGCCCTGGGTACACGAGCAATTAGCAATGCGCCCTGAAAGGGCAAAAGCATCAAATAATTATGGATAAAAACGAGATAATCAAGATAGAGGGACTTCGCAAGCGCTTCGGCGACAACGAGGTTCTCAAGGGCATTACCACCTCCATCCATCAGGGCGAGGTGGTTGCCATCATTGGCCCATCGGGTTGTGGAAAGAGTACCTTCCTGCGCTCCATCAACCTGCTGGAGCAGCCTACCCATGGCAAAATCTACATCGATGGCGTGGATATCACCGCCTGGGATGTAGATATCAACAAGATGCGCCAGCGTGTGGGCATGGTGTTTCAGCAGTTTAACCTCTTTCCCAACATGACCATCCGCCGCAACATCATGCTGGCTCCGGTGGAACTGGGAAAGATGACAAGGGAAGAAGCCGATGAGAAGGCTACCGAGCTCCTTACCCGCATCGGACTGCTGGATAAGGCAGATTGCTATCCCGACAGCCTTTCGGGCGGACAGAAGCAGCGTGTAGCCATCGCCCGTGCCCTGGCGATGAATCCCGAAGTATTGCTCTTCGATGAGCCTACGTCTGCGCTCGACCCCGAGATGGTGGGTGAGGTGTTGCAGCTGATGAAGGATGTGGCTGCCGAAGGAATGACCATGGTGGTGGTGACGCACGAAATGGGTTTCGCCCGTGAAGTGGCGAATCGCGTGCTCTTCTTCAGCGATGGCTATATCACGGAAGATGGCACACCTGAAGAAGTCTTCAATCATCCGAAGTCTCCAAGACTCCAGGAGTTCCTGGGAAAAGTCTTGTAAGAAACTTCATTTTCTTCATTGTGATTTTCTTCATCGGATTACGCGGAGTTATCGGAAACATTCTTGCTTTTCGGATTACGCACGGAATTTAAACGGATTTGGCCTTACGGCCATTGGGCTAGCGCCGTAACGACTGGCTTGTGTGATATTATGGCTCGTCTTTGTTTCCTGCTTTAGGGGGTATCGCCACGACCGTCAGGTCGAGTTTCTGTTTAAATTCCGTGCGTAATCCGAAAAGCAAGAATGTTCCGTTTCTTCCGTGTAATCCGATGAATATTAATGAACATTAATTATAAATAAAAATCCGATGCATATCTTTTGATAGATATCCATCGGATTTTTCAACTGTAATTGTAATCGTAATCAATTACTTCTTATTCTCGATAATCTCCTCAGCACGCTTCAGCGCCTTGCTGATATGATCCGTGATGTTCTCCTTGCCAAGCATATTGTAGAAACCGGCCTTCTCCAACTGCGCGTTTACCTTCTCGCAAACACCAGAGAGAACCACCTGGATATCCTCTTTCTTACTCATCTCGCAGAGGTTTGTGAGGTTGTGAATACCCGTAGAATCAACAAACGGAACCTTGCGCATGCGAATCACACGAACCTCAGGACGGTCGCCGAACGCAGCCATCACCTCCTCAAACTTATTACCCGCTCCGAAGAAGAACGGACCGTTGATCTCGTAAACCTCCACACCCTTCGGAATCGTATAGTGCTCCAGGTTGGTAGAAAGGAAGTCATACTCCTTGTTCAAGTCAATCTCATCCTCTGTAACTGCCGTAACATCAGTGGTTTCGCTCATTCGCTTCATGAAGAGCAGACAGGCGATAATCAAGCCCACCTCGATGGCAACAGTCAGGTCGAAGATGATGGTAAGGAAGAAGGTAATCAGGAGCACGGTAACGTCGCTCTTAGGATTCTTCATCAGTGCCAGGAAACTTCTCCAGCCGCTCATGCCGTAAGAAACCACTACCAAAACACCTGCCAGACAAGCCATCGGGATGTACTTGGCAAGAGGCATGAGGAACAGGAAAATGAGCAGCAATACCACAGCGTGGATGATGCCCGCAACAGGAGTCTTACCGCCGTTGTTGATATTGGTCATGGTACGGGCGATGGCACCAGTGGCAGGGATACCGCCGAAGAGGGGAGAGGCGATGTTGGCCAAACCCTGGGCTATCAGCTCGGTGTTGGAATCGTGATGGTCGCTGATTACACCGTCGGCTACGGTAGCAGAGAGCAAGCTCTCGATGGCACCCAGGATGGCGATGGTGATGGCTGGAGACACGAGGCTCTTGATGGTCTCCCAGTTCATTTCTGGAACCTGAGCCGCAGGCAACTCGTTGCTGATAGAGAAGCGGTCGCCGATGGTCTCGATGCTCTCAACTCCGGCAAACTGCTTGAGCAGCAGTGCCACAACGGTCATCAGGATGATGGCGATGAGCGAACCCGGAATCTTCTTGCTGAATCTTGGAGTGATGGCGATGACCACCACGCTCACCACGCCGATGAGGGCGCACCAAGGGTCGATGGTGTCGAAACTCTGGAAGTAGACACCCCATTTCTCCAGGAAGTCAGAAGGGTTAGAAGCCAATGTCAAACCAAAGAGGTCCTTAATCTGCGTGGTGAAGATGGTTACGGCGATACCGCTGGTAAAGCCCACCACGATAGGGTAAGGGATGTACTTGATGATGGTACCTAAGCGGAGCAGTCCGAAGAGCACCAGGAAGAGACCTGCCATCAGGGTAGCGATGGTCAATCCCTCGAATCCATATTTCTGGATGATGCCATAGATGATGACGATGAATGCTCCTGTAGGTCCGCCGATCTGCACCTTACTTCCGCCGAAGATGGAGATGATGAGACCTGCTACGATGGCGGTGATGATACCCTTCTCGGGTGTCACGCCAGAAGCGATACCGAATGCGATGGCCAGAGGCAGGGCTACGATACCAACGATGATACCTGCCATGAGGTCAGACATGAATGTTTTCTTGTTGTAGTTCTTCAAGCAAGAAAACAAACTCGACTTAATTGCTATTGCCTTCATTTAAAAAGTTTTGTTATATAATTAATGTGATTTTGCTTCGTTATCCGAAAATCGAGTGCAAAGGTACAACTATTATTTCATATAACAAAATCTTTTTTAAACTTTCTTAATGTTTTTGAACCGCAAAGGGCTCTTACTGCAGCTGCGTCATGTGGTAGCCCAGTGCCTTCAGCTGGATGGCAGCACCCATCAGATACATCTGGTGGAGGGCGGCGATGAAGCCTCGGAAGGCTGCCTCGGTGCCTGGCTCAAAGCCCTGGTGGATGAGCAGGGTATAGGTGCGGGCTGCGCATTCTGCCACGAGTGCCGATGTAGCCTTGTGCTCGTTCTCATCGAGCAGAAGAACGTTGTCGAGGATATGGTCGTCCATGTGGTCGAAGTCGATGCGGTCGCGCAGGTAGGTGTAGAGATTCTCTACCTTACTATATAGCTCCCAGTCCTCGTCCCAATACTTAGCCACGGCCATGCCCACGAACATGATCCAGCCCAGCGCCACGGTAGGGTATTTGGTGAATTCCCTCATGGCATCAGGCAGATAGGCCTCGCCAATCTTCGCCCACTGCTCCTCGATGTCCGGAGCATCCGGCAACTGATTATCTACCCGGTTTTTACCTGCAAGATACATGTGAAGATCCTGCTTGAAAATCTCTTCAATCTTTTTGCTTTTATTTTCCATTATCATATTTTGTTTATTCTGTTCTGAACTTTCGCATGTGGTTCGAGAACGGGCTGAAGGCCCAAAAGCTCCTAGCCCAGGGCATCGCCCTGGGTATAATGGCAATCAGCAAGGCGCCCTGAAAGGGCAAAAGCTTTGTATATTGCCCAGTATTTTATAGCTTTTGCCCTTACAGGGCGACAAGTTTGTGTCCATAATTACCCAGGGCGATGCCCTGGGCTAGGAGCTTCTGCCCTTTCAGGGCGTGTGGAGCTTACATGCGAAACTTGAGTTCTGTTCAAATAATCTGTTCGAAACAGATGGGCCTTATGCCCTGATAAGATGCAAAGGTACGAAAAAATGGGGAGAGACGGATATGAATTAATCTTTTTTAGGATAGAAAATTCGCAGGATGCGGCAGAATCTTTCATTATTTCATGTAGAATTGTCAAGTGCAGTAGTCAATTTGATAGTATAAGATGTTACAACACTATCAAAATACCCGATTTTTCGATTCCCAAAACAAATAAATCTCTCGTTTTCTTCTTTATTTTATTTTTTTTTGTTAATTTTGCAGCAGCATAGAATGTATGAATAGCAAAAATAACTTCTGAAATTTCGGAGAAACGGAATAAATAACAGAATAAGTAAGAAAATCAGTTTTTAAAAAATAATATTTTTAATGTAGTTATGGCAAATGTAATTAAGTTACGTAAAGGCTTGGACATTAACCTTACGGGTAAAGCTTCCAAGGATGTAGCCATCCCTGTGGTACAGGCAGCCGAGTACGCACTCGTGCCTGCAGCCTTCGAGGGAGTTACACCTAAGGTGGTGGTGCGCGAAGGCGACCATGTCAACGCCGGAGACGCCTTGTTTGTCAACAAGGCTTGCCCAGAGGTGAAGTTCGCTTCGCCAGTGAGCGGTCAGGTTACCGCCATTGAGCGTGGTGAGCGACGCAAGGTGCTCTGCATCAAGGTAAAGGCAGACGCTGAGCAGACCTCTACGGATTTTGGTAAGAAAAACGTTGATGCCCTGGATGGCGCAGCCGTAAAGCAGGCTCTGCTCGAGGCAGGCTTGTTCGGTTACATCAACCAGCTGCCTTATGCTGTATCCACCACTCCGGATACCACGCCTAAGGCTATCTTCGTTTCTGCCCTCCGCGACATGCCGCTTGCTGCTGACTTCGAGGTGGAACTCGAGGGAAATGAGCAGGCTTTCCAGACAGGTTTGACAGCCTTGAGCAAAATTGCGAAAACTTATCTTGGCGTCGGCGTAGATCAGCACTCAAATGCTCTCGGCGAGGCTAAGAACGTAGAACTCAATGTCTTTGATGGACCATGTCCTGCCGGAAACGTAGGCGTTCAGGTGAACCACATCGACCCGGTGAACAAGGGTGAGGTGGTTTGGACCGTTGACCCTGCTTCGGTTATCTTCTTCGGTCGCCTCTTCCTCACAGGTAAGGTGGATCTCCACAAGAAGGTGGCTGTCGCTGGTAGCGAGATGAAGAAGGCAGGTTATGCTAACGTGCTGGTAGGTACTTCGTTGGCTGCTTTCGTTGAAGCACAGTTGAAGACCACAGCTCACGTTCGCCTTATCAATGGAAATCCTCTTACAGGCGTAAAGACCACAATGGCAGATTACGTAGGTGGCCACACCTCAGAAATCACTGCCATCCCAGAGGGTGACGATTGCGACGAGATGCTGGGCTGGATTCTTCCACGCACCAACCAGTTCTCTACCTCACGTTTCTATCTCTCATGGCTCTTCGGCAAGAACAAGGAGTACAATCTCGATGCCCGCATCAAGGGCGGCGAGCGCCACATGATCATGAGCGGCGAGTACGACCAGGTTCTTCCTATGGACATCTTCGGTGAGTATCTCATCAAGGCCATCATCGCAGGCGATATCGACAAGCAGGAGCAGCTCGGTATCTACGAGATTAGTCCTGAGGACTTTGCGGTAGCTGAGTTCGTGGATAGCTCTAAGCTCGAATTGCAGAAGATAGTACGTGAGGGCTTGAACATCCTGCGCAAGGAGAACGCTTAGTTTTAGTTTACAGTTGACAGTTTATAGTTGATAGCAATGCTGCTAAACCCCTATAAACTTTTAACTATTAATTATTTAAATAATGAGTGCATTAAGAAATTATCTCAATAAGATAAAGCCTAACTTCCAAGAGGGAGGTAAGCTGCATGCCTTCGAGAGCGTGTTTGACGGTTTTGAGAGCTTCCTGTACGTGCCAAATACGACAGCGAAGAGCGGAGCCAGCATCCACGATTCTATCGACTCGAAGCGCATCATGAGCTTTGTGGTAATCGCCCTGATTCCTGCTTTGCTCTTCGGTATGTATAATGTGGGATACCAGAATTTCAAGGCTGCAGGTACACTGGATGCTGCCAGCTTTATCGAGGTCTTCGGCTTCGGATTCCTGGCTGTCCTCCCTAAGTTGCTGGTTAGCTACATCGTGGGTCTCGGCATCGAGTTTGCCTGGGCTCAGTGGAAGCACGAGGAAATCCAGGAGGGTTACCTCGTCAGCGGTATCATCATCCCGTTGATTATTCCTATCTCTACACCATTGTGGATGCTCGCCCTGGCGTGCGCCTTCGCAGTCATCTTCTGCAAGGAAATCTTCGGTGGCACGGGTATGAACATCTTCAATGTGGCTGTGGGTGCCCGTATGTTCCTCTTCTTCTCATATCCATTGGCTATGAGTGGTGATAAGGTTTGGGTGGCTAAGGACGCTATCTTCGGTCTGGGTAACACCCTGCCTGATGGCTTCACAGCTGCTACTCCTCTCGGCCAGCTGGCTCAGGGCAGCATGCCTTCAGCTAGTCTCTGCGATTCTATCATCGGTTTCATTCCTGGCTGTATCGGTGAGACTTCAGTCATCGCCATCGCCATCGGTGCCATCATCCTTCTCTGGACAGGCATCGCATCCTGGAAGACCATGGGCAGCGTATTCGCAGGCGGCATCGTGATGGCGCTTATCTTCCAGGCTCTCGGCATGACTCCTATCGCTTGGTATGAGCACATCGTTCTCGGCGGTTTCTGCTTCGGAGCCGTATTCATGGCCACCGACCCTGTAACCTCAGCCCGTACCGAGAAGGGTAAGTACTTCTACGGATTCTTCATCGGTGCCATCGCCGTTATCGTACGTGTGATGAACCCAGGTTATCCAGAGGGTATGATGCTCGCTATCTTCTTCGGCAACATGTTTGCTCCACTCATCGACTACTGTGTAGTTCAGAGCAACATCTCACGCCGTGCTAAACGTGCTATTAAATAATGTAGGAGGAATGTAGATATGAAGACAAATTCAAATAGCTATACTATTATCTATTCGGTTATCATCGTGGTAATCGTGGCATTCCTGCTCGCGTTCGTGTCTTCTTCGCTGAAGGCAACACAGGATGCCAACGTGGCTCTTGATACTCAGAAGCAGATTCTGAACTCCCTCAACCTGCGCGACCTTGACAACGCTACTGCGGCTGCCAAATATAAAGAGGTGGTGAAGGACGAGAAGGAGAAGGATGGCATGAAGTATTACGAGTGCGAGATTGATGGTCAGAAGAAGACTGTATATTCCGTAAAGGGTATGGGTCTCTGGGGCGGCATTTCAGGCTTCATCGCCGTGGATGCCGACAACAACACCATCTATGGCGTATATTTCAACCACGAAGGCGAGACTGCCGGACTCGGTGCTGAAATCAAGGACAACTTGAAGTGGCAGCAGAAATTCCAGGGCAAGAAGATTCACAAGGATGGAGTAGAGGGCATCGCTCTGGGCGTTGAGAAAGACGCTCCTGCCGGCGACCCTAACAATGTGGATGCCGTTACCGGTGCTACATTGACATCCAATGGTGTGGATGCCATGCTCAAGGAAGGTCTTGCTAAATTCATTAAATAATTAAGCGAAATTATGGCATTATTTAGTAAACAAAATAAGGAGGCATTCATCAAGCCACTGAACGGCGACAACCCTGTCCTCGTCCAGGTGCTTGGTATCTGTAGTGCCCTGGCTGTTACTTCCCAGCTGAAGCCAGCCATTGTGATGGGACTTGCCGTTACTATCATCACGGCATTCTCTAACGTGATTATTTCCATCATCCGCAACACCATCCCTCAGCGCATCCGTATCATCGTCCAGCTGGTGGTAGTGGCTGCCCTGGTTACCATCGTGAGCCAGGTGCTGAAGGCTTTCGCCTACGACGTGAGCGTGCAGCTCTCAGTGTATGTGGGTCTGATCATCACCAACTGTATCCTGATGGGTCGCTTGGAGGCGTTTGCCATGATGAACAAGCCTTGGCCTTCATTCCTCGATGGTGTAGGTAATGGTTTGGGTTACGCCCTCATCCTCGTGATTGTGGGTGCTGTTCGTGAGTTCCTGGGCCGCGGCTCATTGCTCGGTTTCCAGCTGATTCCAGAGGGAGCTTACGACTTTGGATATGTTAACAACGGTATGATGACCATGCCAGCCATGGCATTGATTCTCGTTGGATGTGTAATCTGGGTACATCGTGCCTATATTTATAAGGAGGAGAAGTAAGATGGAGCACGCAATAAGTTTGTTTTTCCGTTCGATTTTCGTCGACAACATGATCTTCGCCTACTTCCTGGGTATGTGTTCATACTTGGCAGTATCCAAGAACGTGAAGACCTCTTTGGGCTTGGGTTTGGCAGTAACCTTCGTGTTGCTCATCACCGTGCCTGTAGATTACCTGTTGCAGACCAAGGTGCTCAGCGCCGATGGCATTCTGGGTGTTGACCTCACTTACCTGAGCTTCATCCTCTTCATCGCCGTCATCGCCGGTATCGTGCAGCTGGTCGAGATGATTGTAGAGAAGTTCTCACCATCACTCTATGCAGCGCTGGGTATCTTCCTGCCATTGATTGCCGTAAACTGTGCCATCATGGGTGCATCGCTCTTCATGCAGCAGCGCATCCTGATGGAGCCTACCAATACTCAGGCTATCACCTCTGTATGGGATAGCATCGTGTATGCCGTAGGTTCCGGACTGGGTTGGACACTCGCCATCGTTCTGATGGGAGCCATCCGCGAGAAGATGCAGTATTGCGACGTGCCAAAACCACTGCAGGGACTCGGCATCACATTTATCACAGTAGGCCTCATGGCAATGGCTATGCTTTGCTTCTCAGGCTTGAAAATCTAAAATAGGAGGACTATAGATATGGGTAATACATCATTTATATTGGCTAGTATCGGAGTTTTCCTCGTGGTGATTCTCCTGCTGGTTATCATCCTGCTCGTGGCTAAGAAGTATCTGAGCCCTAGCGGAAATGTAAATATCGAAATCAATGGCGACAAGACCATCAACGTGCCTCAGGGCAGCAGTTTGATGACTACGCTGAATGAGAACGGCATCTTCCTGCCTTCTGCCTGCGGCGGTAAGGCAAGCTGTGGCCAGTGTAAGGTTCAGGTGCTCGAAGGCGGCGGCGAGATTCTCGATTCAGAGAAGCCTCACTTCACCCGCAAGCAGATTAAGGACCACTGGCGTCTGGGATGCCAGTGCAAGGTGAAGGGCGACCTGAAGATCAAGGTACCTGAGAGTGTGATGGGCGTGAAAGAGTGGGAGTGCGAGGTTATCTCCAACAAGAACGTTTCATCATTCATCAAGGAGTTCAAGGTGGCATTGCCTCCAGGCGAGCACATGGACTTCGTTCCGGGTTCTTACGCTCAGATCAAGATTCCTGCATACGACTGCATCGATTACGACAAGGACTTCGACAAGGATCTCATTGGCGAGGAGTACATCGGAGCATGGAAGAAGTTCAACATCTTCTCTCTCAAGGCTCACAATCCAGAGCCTACCGTTCGTGCTTACTCTATGGCGAACTATCCTGACGAGGGTGATATCATCACTCTTACTGTACGTATCGCCACAACTCCATTCTTGCCACGTCCACAGGTAGGATTCCAGAACGTACCAACAGGTATCGCTTCTTCTTACATCTTCTCATTGAAGCCAGGCGACAAGGTAATGATGAGTGGTCCTTACGGCGACTTCCATCCTAACTTCACCTCGGGCAAGGAGATGATCTGGATTGGTGGTGGTGCCGGTATGGCTCCATTGCGTGCTCAGATCATGCACATGACCAAGACTTTGCACACTACAGATCGTGAGCTTCACTTCTTCTACGGAGCGCGTGCATTGGGTGAGGCATTCTTCCTTGAGGATTTCTGGGAGCTTGAGAAGGAATTCCCTAACTTCCACTTCCATCTTTCATTGGACCGCAAGGACCCAGTGGCAGATGCTCAGGGCGTGAAGTACTACGAGGGCTTTGCAGTTAACTGCATCCGTGACACCTACTTGAAGGATCACGAGGCACCAGAGGATTGCGAGTACTATCTCTGCGGACCTCCAATGCTGATCAAGACCGTTACAGATTATCTGGATTCTCTGGGAGTTGATCCTGAGAGCATCATGTACGATAATTTCGGATAAAAGAAATCCTTCCCTTCCGGAAGGCTTTCCGGAAGGAGAATTTTCGGAAAGAGAATTTTCGGAAGGAGATTATAAAAATAAAAGCGATGCTTGCATGAATTTGCAGGCATCGCTTTTTTGTTTTGTTATTTACTCAAGTTTCGCATGTAAGCTCCACACGCCCTGAAAGGGCAGAAGCTCCTAGCCCAGGGCATCGCCCTGGGTAATTACGGACACAAACTTGTCGCCCTGTAAGGGCAAAAGCTTTAAAATACTGGGCAATATACAAAGCTTTTGCCCTTTCAGGGCGCCTTGCTGATTGCCATTATCCCCAGGGCGATGCCCTGGGCTAGGAGCTTTTGGGCCTTCAGCCCGTTCTTGAACCACATGCGAAAGTTCAGTTATTTATATTTTGTTCATTTCTTTGGGGCAAATATATTTTGTTTTTATGAGATAACAAAATTTCCCTTTATTTTTTGCGCAACTTTAACATCACTATGTGGTAGTGATGCCAAAGTTGGTGGCCTTCATCTGATGAACCCCAGCAACTTTTTTTTCATGTGGTGGGGTACATGATGTTCATCTTTTCTTATTATAGCTTGCTTGCTGCGGATTCAAATCCGCTGTTCCTAAAAAGGTTGGGATATTTTTTTACGCCGGATTGCAAATACGTTGGAGTGCCAAGGGTAGTGTTTTCGATCGGAATAGCCAAAATGTATTTCCCTGAGCTAAAAATATTTGAAATTGTGTTTGGCTAATTCGGAATTTCTTCGTAACTTAGCAGCGCAAAACGTAAAGTATGTAGGAATATGGCTAAAATAGTAAATAAATATCCTGTAGGAATACAGACTTTTGAAAAAATCCGAGAGAAAGGTTATCTCTATATAGATAAGACCCAATATATCGTGGATTTCCGGCAAAAGTTGATGTCTTATGTTTTTCTGAGTCGTCCAAGACGATTCGGAAAGTCGCTCTTTGCTTCTACCCTTCAAGCCTATTTCGAGGGAAGAAAGGAACTTTTTGAGGGATTGGCCATTGCTGATTATGAAAAGGATTGGGTGAAACACCCTGTGCTCCATTTCGACTTGAGTGGTGCCAAGCACATGGGGGTAGAGCAGCTGGAAAGGTATCTGGCAGATATGCTTGAAGAGCAGGAAATGCGTTGGGGATATGAGAGTCATCAGGTAGATGCCAACCTCCGTTTGAAAGACCTGGTGAAAAAAGCATACAGGCAGACGGGCGAGAAGGTGGTGATTATCATAGATGAATATGATGCCCCTTTGCTTGATGTGGTGCATGAAAAGGAGAATCTGAAACCGCTGCGCCTCATCATGCAGAACTTCTATAGTCCCATCAAGATGCTCGATCCATACCTGGAGTTTACCTTTATCACAGGCATCACCAAGTTCTCGCAGCTCAGCATCTTCAGCGAACTCAACAATCTCGATAACATCAGCATGTTCGACCAGTATTCAGCCATCTGTGGTATCAGCAAGACCGAACTTACTACGCAGATGAAACCGGATGTGGAGGCGCTGGGCGAAGCCCTTGGCATGACATACGAGGAGTGCCTGGCGGAGTTGACACATTTTTATGACGGCTATCACTTCAGTAAGAAATCAGAAGATATCTTCAATCCGTTCAGCCTGGTAAAGGCGTTGAACGCACACGATATTGCTCCTTACTGGTTTGGTTCGGGTACACCAACTTATCTTATCAAGACGCTGCAGAAATATCATGTTAATGTGATGGATATCGAGAAAAAATCATGTGATGTGGATGACTTCGATGTTTCGCCCGAAATGGTGACATCTGCGCTTCCGCTGCTCTATCAGAGCGGTTACCTCACCATCAAGAAGTATAACCCGATGCTGCATCGCTATACTTTGGAATATCCTAACCGAGAGGTGAAGATAGGCATGCTCAAGAGTCTTGCGCCCAACTATCTTTCGCCAATATCTTTGGATAACAACAGTTTGGTGGGTGATATCCTGGAAAAGCTCTATGAGGCAGATGTTGAGGGTGCGATGGTGCGTCTGAAGGCTTATCTTGCCAGCATCACTAATCGTTTGAGCAACAAAAGTGAACGGGATTTTCAGACGGTGTTCTATCTTATCTTCAACCTGATGGGTGCCTACATGCGGGTAGAGGAGGATAGTGCGATAGGCAGGGCTGATGCTGTGGTGTATATGCCCGATGCTGTGTTTGTTTTTGAACTGAAATATGATGGTTCTGCAGAGGAAGCAATCAGGCAGATAGATGAAAAGGGATATCTGATTCCGTATTTTGCCGATGGCAAGCGCCTGTTTAAGATAGGTGTAAATTATGATAGTAATCAGCGA
Source organism: Segatella copri (assembly GCF_051861805.1). Classification (GTDB taxonomy): domain Bacteria; phylum Bacteroidota; class Bacteroidia; order Bacteroidales; family Bacteroidaceae; genus Prevotella; species Prevotella copri_M. Next base: position 2,262,775 of record NZ_CP146520.1, read on the forward strand.
ACCATCAGTGATTGGAAGATTAAGGAAGAATAAGGAAGATTAGAAAAAGTTGGTGACCTTCATCTGATGAAGCCCACCAACTTTTTTCGAGTGATTGAATCGTTTTAACTCATGCAGCTCGTAACGCCGAGCGAAGTGGCTACGGCAGTAAGAATCGAGATTAAAATCTGAATCAATGTCTTCCAGTTTTCCTTCTTCATAGGCAGTATTTTTAGTGATTAATGATTAGTGATTAATGATTGGTGGTAAATGATTATTTTTAGCGATGTGATAGGATAGAAGAGTAGCCCCCGAAGGGGCTAACTCTACAGAGTGATGTGCTCGTTATCGCCATTGCTTCCGGTTCCGTCACCGGTTCCGCCACCCTGGCTAGTGTTGCCACCAGAGCCTTCACTGCCAGTTCCACCTGAGCCTTCGCTGCCAGTTCCACCAGTGGTTCCGCCACCCTGGGTGTTGCCGCTGCCACCTCCGTCAGAACCGCCGCCAGGGGTGGTTCCGCTGCCGTCCTCTTCGCCTCCACGGGCGTCGTAGGCAGTAATCTTGCAGAGCTTCTTCAGCTCGCTGTTACTCCAGTTCTTGGTATTTTTTACCAACAGATGGATGCCCTCCACGCTTGCCGAAGTAACCTTGTCGCGGCTCACCTCACCACGTGAACTCATGCCGATGGAGAAGAGGCCCAGGTCGCCCAGACGCACGCTCTTGCCGTCGAGAATCAGCTCCTTCAGGCAGTCGAGCATATCCATCATCACACCGTGCACGGTGCCGCGGCTGTAAGGCGAGTTGTGGGATGAAATGTGATCCACGAACTCCTCGAAGTTCATCTCTCTGTCGGTAACCACAGTGGCATACCAGAGTTCCTTACCAGCGTTCTCACCCGTCTGAGGGGTGCGCTTAATCTTACGATACTTAATGTTTCCTTGTCCCATAAGCTTTCTAGTGATTAATGATTAGTGATTAATGATTTTTATTGACGTAGGGGGAGAGTCCGGAGACTCTTTTCTCCCAAGTAGTCATCAGGAGCCTTTCTTCTGATTGACGATGCAAAGGTACAACAAAATTCTGATACCACCAAAAATCACCCTGCAGAGTTATGTTAAACGCCGTTAACATTTGGGCGGAATCCTGTTAATTAAAAAAACTCTATGATTACGGAGGAAGAAAATATAGTTTCTTCGAGGACATCTCATAGTTTTGCTGCTGAGAAGACTGTGCCCTTTCGTCGAAGCTTCCACCCCAGAAAGCCCTGATTGATTACGATTACGATTACAGTTCCATTTTCCGCACGATGAAAGTAGGGGTTATATGGGGTTTATATTATATATATTTATATATATAAATATATATAATATAACTCTCTATCTCCCTAAGTTTTCCAGAAGTATCAACCCTGCGGATTTTTGAACTGTAATCGTAATCGTAATCAAGTGGGGTACTTCGCTCAACCCAGTGGGTGCTTTGCTCTACCTTTCGGAGAGGAACCTTTTGCTCTACTTCATGAAAACAAAATAAAAACAATTTTTTTTCTGATTTGTTTGGTCGTTTCGAAAATAATCATTACCTTTGCGCCCACGACTAATGAAACACCTGTTTCCCTCGTTTACCAAGAGAGATGGATGCTCCACGAATCGCAGAATATAATAATAACAAACTCCTAACCGAGTTATTAAAACAAATGACGATTATGGAAATTCCTAACAATCAAACCAGTCAAGTAGCTGCTCAGCAGTATCGTATGAAGTCTTCTATCGAAGAGTATGAAGCCAATGGCTTGAACAACCTGTTGATGCAGATGTTCAAGAAAGTATTGCCGTATGGTGCTATTCATGAGGACGATCAATTGATTTATTTCAATGTTGCCTATGCGATGGCAGCCCAGCTGTATAACTCCCCCAAAGGAACTATGAAGGAACTTTTTTCAGAGGTTGAAATGTTGCTTCAGAAGAGCAAACATGGAGATAGTAATACTTATATTTTTGATGATGAGATTTTTCTTTGCCTGTGGATGATGCATTCTATTTTGTTCTTGCAGGCCCATAAATGGCTTCAGCTGAACGTATTTCTTAAAAAAATGAAGAAGGATTTAACCGATAAGAGGTTGTGTGATGCAAAGGTTTTCCTTTTTTTGGGAGGGTGTTTCCCTAAGATGATAGCTGCTGTGAAGGAACGATTTTATTCTCCGGAATTGTATCCTCTTGACCCCAATGAGTTGAAGATACAGGCATTGGAGGCTCAGCTTGACGCAGAGAAGAAGAAGAATGAGCATTTCAAAGCCATCGAGAAAAGTAACTATCTCACCGCTACCTTTAACGAGCAGCTTGAGCAGAGATGCAAAAAGCTGGAAAGGCAGCTGAAAGAGGTGCTCGACAGTCATCGCATCGAGAAGGAAACGATGCAACGCATTATAAATCAGAAGGATGAACAAATTAAACTGCTGAAAGCAGGGGCCATGAATGGAATACCACAAGGGACAACTGGTGGGGTTACCGTGAATAATTTCTATGGTTCTGTTGCCCAACAGTCGAACAATGCTAACAACGTTTCGTCGTTTATGCCTGACTGGATGGAAGAACAGAAAAAGAAGATAAACAATCTTTGAGCAATCTTTAAATAAGTGAACGATATGGAAAATCAGAATGGCAACAATTGGGAAAGACCGACGATTCTGAACAACTTTTATGGCAACATCGGTCAGCAGATAAACCATGTAGACAAGATTGAGGCTCATTTCGATAAGAACATGGGCATCGAGGTGGATGGGCAGGATATCCTGAAGGATATGGCGCAGGCTTCTTCGCAAGACGAAGACTGGATTGGCGAGATTCTGCTCTGCTTCATGGGCGACAAGGCAAATGCCCTGGAGTTTGTGCGCTTGGCGAGAATGCTGAAACCTGCACAGATTACGAACTTGGTCAACGCATGGCTGGTGGAGAAGAAGATAAGTGATATCAGCTACAATCGTGATTTGTGGAAACCGCTCCACAATCATGGCATCTATCCATGCACGGAGTCGTGCTGGAACAGTCAGGTGCATTTGCCATGGTGAAAATATGAAGCAAGGGATTTGCTCCTTGTAAAATTGCAATAAGCAATGAACAACGCGAAAAGCAATAAACAACGCGAAATTTGAATAAGATAACTTGTACAAACTTGTACGATTCTTTGTAGAATGCTTGTAATTACTTGTAATCATTTGTACAACAGGTAATTACAGGCATTTTTTATTTCTGTTTCTTTCTTTTCTTCCTATCTTTGCATTGTCAACATGTCAACGGAATGTTGAATTTAAAACGATTGTTGAATTTTAAAAATGCAAGATTATGACAACGAATGTACAGACTTTCAGTCACCCTCTGTTTGGTGACATCCGTGTAGCTGGCACCTTTATGGAGCCACTGTTCTGCCTGGTAGATGTTTGCAATGCCCTGGACATCAAGAATCCGAGCCGTGCCAAGACTGCACTGAAACCTGGTGGGGTTCATCTGATGAAGGTCACCACCACGCAGAAGAATCAGCACGGCGAGTCGGACAAGAAGCACGAGGTTTACTTCACCTTCATCTCGGAGCTCAACTTCTACAAGCTCATCATGCGCTCCGACAAGCCACAGGCTGAACCTTTCCAGGACTGGGTGTGCGGCGACGTGCTGCCCGCCATACGCAAGGACGGCGGCTACCAGTTGAACACCAAGATTGGCCAACTGGAGGCGAGAATCGCTTCGCAGAAGGTGCTTCTCAACGAGACCTGCGCTGTGGTGGCGAAGCAGGAGCAGGACATCGACCATCTCTTTGATGATGCTTCCTATGCCATCGACGTGCTCCGCTCCATCTCGTGCTATACCACCACGCAGATAGCCAAGGAGATGGGGCTCACGGCGCAGGAACTGAACCGATGGCTCTGCGTGCAGCACGTGCAGTATTACCAGAGCGGACAATACATGCTCTATGCCGAGTATGCCCATCGCGGATATGCCAAGACCCGCACCCATCATGGCGAGGTTTCTCCGAGAATCACTGCTTCGCACTCGCATCTGGTGTGGACGGAGAAGGGCCGCAAGTTTATCCATAAGTATTACGAGGCGAATTCCCGTGAAGACGATGATAAGGTAGTGGAATTTATAAAGTAAAGAATTTGTAAAGTAAAGAAATAATGGCAATAGGATATTCTGATAATATTAGAAGTCAGGTGGTGCAGACTTGCACCCCTGAACTTCTTCACCAGGCGCTGAAGAGCAACAGGGTGAAGACGGTTTGCGCCCAGTTGGCGGATGCCCTGGAGAGCAAGCTGCGAGGTGAAATCTGCAACGATGATTACGAGGAGATGAAGAAGAAACTCAAGTCGCAGTTGCCTATCCTCACGCCCCACGCCACTTTCAGAAATGGCAGGCGCAAGAATGATGAGGCTATCCCCAGCGGCCTCTCGATTTATGATATCGACCATATTCCGAACCCCCGAGGATATTGGGAGGAGAAGAAGAAGGTGCTGGCTAACAAGATGTTAGGTGAAACGAAAATCCTCGACCTGATAGTGCTCGTTCACGTTACTCCTTCCACCCAGGGCCTTCGCCTCGTGTTTATCATCCCCGAGGGGATGGATATTGCCATGGCGCAGCGATGGATGTCGCAGCAGCTGGAGGATTCGGAGTATGATACGGTGGTGAAGGATTTGGCTCGCCCATCTTTCCTGGTTCCCGAAGAGTATCTTCTTTATATCAACGAGGAGGAGCTTTTCAAGGAAAGAAAAATTACATCCCCAAATGCTGATCATCAAGTTCAAAGCCTTCAGAAAGTTAATAATTTAGAGTTAAAAGTTAATAGTAATCATAAAGTTCAAAGTTCAAATTGCAATGTTCAAAGTAATGACAATCGATTTCCGGGCACTAACGGCGATAACGCTGTTTCTGCTGGCGCTGCTGTTCAGCCTGCCCAATCTGCTGATAGCCATCCTGTTGATGATTCTCATCTCAGCCCTGCTGGAGATGATCAAGTTGCTGGCGGAGTGGCAAATCAAGAAGCCTTCCCCTCAGAATACCAAGGCATTCCCTATGCAAAGCTCACTGCCAAAATAGTGGAGCTGCTGGGCGGCGAACCGGAACATGGCTCGCGCAATGCCTTCATCTTTACCCTGGCTTGCTACCTGCGCTATCTCTGCGACGACAATGCGGCTTGGATCAAGCAGATTATCCCCACCTTCGGCGAAGAGCAGAACCGAGCCTTCGCCACCGTGGAGAGCGCCTGCAACCGAAAGCAGGGCCACCGACTGCCCAACATCGTGCGCACGGCCATCAAGCTTTCGCAGGAGGAGCAGGACAAGGCGAGGGGCACAGGATGCTTCGACGAGGATAACTTCGGCGATATCAGCAACCCCGAATCGTATTTCTACCACATTCATCAGATGCCGCAGAAACTGCCCAAGCTCATCAAACTGCTTGTATCGAAGACACCCGAAATCTATCGCCCTGCCGTATCGCAGGCCGTGTTCCCGCCCCTGGCTTCGCATCTGCTCGAAACCCGGTTCAAATATATCGACAATGTAGAGCATGAAGCCACCTTGATGCAGATTCTCTGTGCACCAACGGGTAGCGGAAAGGAGTCTGTGAGTCAGCCGATTAACAGAATCATGGAGGATATCAGACGCCGTGATGAGGAGCAGCGTGAACGTGAGCGGAAATGGAAGGAGGAGTGCAACAGCAAGGGTGCCAACAAGGACCGCCGTGAGCGCCCCGAGGGACTGGTGATTCAGGAGGTGAACATCGACATGACCAACCCTGCCTTCGTGCTCCGAATGAAGGAGGCTGAGAACCACTTCCTCTATGCCAAGGTGAACGAGCTGAACCTCTTTGATGCCCTGAAGGGCAAGACCAACCAGCATTTCAGAATCATGGAGCTGGCGTTCGACCTGGGCAACTACGGGCAGGACCGTGTGGGAACCCAGAGCGTTACGGAGACGGTGCAGGTGAGGTTCAACTGGAATGCGAGTTGTACGCCCCGAAAGTGCAGGGATTATTTCCGCCGTGTGGTTACGGATGGTCCGATTTCGAGAATCTCGTTTTCCACCATCGAGCGCCGTCCCTGCGGTTCGGAGATTCCGGTGTACGGCACCTATGATGCTGCCTTTGATGAGGCGCTGAAGCCTTACATCGACAATCTCTTGAAGGCGAGGGGCTTGGTAAACTGTCCGCAGGCGCTGAGGCTTGCCCGGAAGCTGATGGAAGAGAATGCCGAGTTCTCGCGATTGTCGCAGAATTTCGTATTCGAGAATCTCTCGTTCCGTGCCAATGTCATTGCCTACCTGAAGGCATGCGTACTCTATGTGGCGAACGGCATGAAATGGGAGAGCAGCATCGAGGATTTCATCCGATGGAGCGAGCGTTACGACCTGTGGTGCAAGCTGAAACTTTTCGGACAGATGATTTATGATGCCGACAATGACCGTGCCGACAATCCGAAGACGGCTCCTCATGGTCCGAAGAATCTGCTGGAGCAGTTGCCTGATGAGTTTACGATGCAGGATTATGTGAAGCTTCGCCGTCAGGAGGGTTATGAGGATGACAACGTGCGCCGTGTGAACATCGCTCTGAACCAGTGGGTACATCGTGGCTACATCGTGCGGATTGGAAATAAGGAAGGTGATTACGATTACAATTACAGTTCCATTTTCCGCAAGTTGAAGTTCCTGAAGGGAGAGGGGTAACTATAAACTACTGAACTTTCGCATGTGGTTCAAGAACGGGCTGAAGGCCCAAAAGCTCCTAGCCCAGGGCATCGCCCTGGGGATAATGGCAATCAGCAAGGCGCCCTGAAAGGGCAAAAGCTTTGTATATTGCCCAGTTTTTTAAAGCTTTTGCCCTTACAGGGCGACAAGTTTGTGTTCGTAATTACCCAGGGCGATGCCCTGGGCTAGGAGCTTCTGCCCTTTCAGGGCGTGTGGAGCTTACATGCGAAACTTGAGTAAACTATAAATTATTAACTGTAAACTATAAATTTTTAACTATAAACTAAAAAAGTATGGAGATAGTTTTGAAGCGAATAGCAAAGAAGAATACTTACACCATCGGCCGACTGTATATTCTGGCTGATGAGGACGTAGACCGCAAGGTGGTAACCAGCTACAACGAGGGTTTGAAGCGTGAGTTTCGAGATAGTTTTGATGATGGGAAGTTGGGGGCAGATACTTATTTCTGCGACACCATGGAGCCCACGTGGCGCAATCTGCTGGGCGTGGAGCTGGAACCTCAGCTGGTGGATGCCCGACTGGGCAGGGTTTCGGGTAAGAAGGCGCAGAAGATGAAGGGCCACACCGCCATCCCCGAGGGCACGTATCCCGTGCTCATCACCCCGTCGCCGAGGTTCAGACAGTGGTTGCCCTATCTGCAGGGCGTTCCGAATTTTGAGGGTATCCGCATCCATGCCGGCAACTATCCTGATGATACCCAGGGCTGCATCCTGGTGGGCGAGAACAAGTTGAAGGGCATGGTGGTGAACTCCCGCATCTGGCTTCACCGACTGATGAAGCGCATGGAGGAGGCGAGGGATAAGGATGAAAGCATCTGGATTACCATCATCTGATGGGAAAACATGAGGAGGGTGTGTCATAAGCCACATCCCATACGCCCTGAAAGGGCAGAAGCTCCTAGCCCAGGGCATCGCCCTGGGTTTTTAGAATAAATACAACAAAGTCGCCCTGAAAGGGCAAAAGCTTTCAATTTCAAAGCTTTTGCCCTTTCAGGGCGACTTTGTTTTTGCCGACATTACCCAGGGCGATGCCCTGGGCTAGGAGCTTTTGGGCTTTCAGCCCGTTTCAACCGTACAGTTAGAGATTTTTTATTTCTTCTCCAACTCCTGAAGGCTTTCCATCTTTTTCGACTCCAGGAACTCGTAGATGCCGCACAGGTGCTCGCGAACCCTGCCATGACCGAATTCATATACCTTGCTCACCAAACCATCCAGGAAGTCACGGTCGTGACTCACCACGATGAGCGTGCCGTCGAAATCTAGAAGCGCCTGCTTCAGCACATCCTTCGTCTTCAAATCCAGATGGTTGGTAGGCTCATCGAGAATCAGCAGGTTCACCGGCTCCAGCAACAGCTTCAGAATGGCAAGACGGGTGCGCTCGCCACCCGACAATACCTTCACCTTCTTCGTAGAATCCTCGCCACCAAACATGAAGGCACCCAGCAAATCGCGAATCTTGTTTCTTATTTCGCCCTTCGCCACATCATCTATGGTCTGGAATACCGTGAGCTCGCCATCCAGCAGGGAAGCCTGGTTCTGAGCGAAATAGCCTATCTGCACGTTATGTCCCAACTCCAGCTTGCCCTCGTTCTGCAGCTGACCCATGATGCATTTCACCAGCGTAGACTTACCCTCGCCGTTTCTACCCACGAAGGCAATCTTGTCGCCACGTTCCACGGTGAGGTTCACGCCGCTGAATATCTGCTTGCCGTCGAACGACATCGCCACGTCGCTCATCTGCACCGGATAGGCACCGCTTCTCGGACTCGGCGGGAACTTCAGTCTCAGTCGGCTGGTATCCTCTTCATCCACCTCGATGAGTTCCAGCTTTTCGAGCATCTTCACGCGGCTCTGCACCTGGAAGGTCTTGGAGTAGGTGCCCTTGAATCGCTCTATGAAATCCTTGGTCTCGGCTATCATCTTCTGCTGCTCCTCATATTTCTTCATCTGCTGCTCGCGGCGCTCCTTGCGCAGTTCCAGATACTGGCTGTAGGTGGCCTTGTAGTCGTAGATTCTGCCCATGGTCACCTCGATGGTGCGGGTGGTGATATCGTCAACGAATTTCCTATCGTGACTGATCACTACCACTGCCTTGGAACTGTTGATGATGAATTCTTCGAGCCATCCGATGGATTCGATGTCGAGGTGGTTGGTAGGCTCATCGAGGAGCAATACATCAGGCGATTTCAGCAGCAGCTTTGCCAGCTCGATGCGCATGCGCCATCCTCCCGAAAACTCGCTGGTAGGGCGGTTGAAATCGGAACGCTCGAAGCCCAGTCCGAGCAGCGTCTTCTCTACATCCTCCTCGAAATGGGTCATGTCGATGGCGTAGAACTTTTCTGAAAGGGAAGAAACCTTCTCGATGAGCTGCATGTAGTCGTCGCTATCGTAGTCGGTGCGGGTGGTAAGCTCGTTGTTGATGCGGTCTATCTCTGCCTGCATCTCGTGCAGATGGGCGAAGGCCTGGCAGGTTTCCTCGAACACGGTTCTGCCGTCTTCGGTCATCAGGTGCTGAGGCAGATAGGCGATGACGCAGTCTTTCGGGGCGGATACGGTGCCACGGGTGGCCTTTCTCACGCCTGCAATGATTTTGAGCAGGGTACTCTTTCCTGCGCCATTCTTGCCCATCAGGGCGATACGGTCCTTCTCGTTGATTTGGAAGGAAATGTCTTTGAATAGGGTGGTGCCGCCGAACTCGACGGTCAATCCATCAACTGTAATCATATTTCTTTCTTAAATCTTTATTTTATTATATTTTATTACTTAATTCAAGTTTCGCATGTAAGCTCCATACGCCCTGAAAGGGCAGAAGCTCCTAGCCCAGGGCATCGCCCTGGGTTATTACGGACACAAACTTGTCGCCCTGTAAGGGCAAAAGCTTTAAAATTCCGGGCAATATACAAAGCTTTTGCCCTTACAGGGCGTCTTGCTGATTGCCATTATACCCAGGGCGATGCCCTGGGCTAGGAGCTTTTGGGCCTTCAGCCCGTTCTTGAACCACATGAGAAAGTTCAGTTACTTAATTCAAAACTGTTCTGATCCAAGGATTACATACGGATTTCATACGGATTACGCACGGATTTCATACGGAATTCTGGATATCATTCTGCAAAGGTACGAAAAATTATCGGATATACGAAAAATTATCGGATAGGAATCAAAAAAAGGAGGAAAACTTGCGCTTTCCTCCTTTTATCTGATGTTTTTGTTCTTTCAGGGTTTCTTGAATCCCCTTTGAAAGATTTCTTCTTTACTTCTCGTTCTCTGGATCGTAGATAGAACGGGTCATTTCCTTGATGCTCAGCTCGGCCATAGCAATCCACTGGCTGCCGGAATAAGCTTCGTCAATCTGCAACCAGAGATACTGGAACTCATCTTTTTCACTGAACAGGCCTGGAGATGTATATTCAGGAGCCGTGCCTTTCGGCAGCACATCGCTACCCAATTCGCTAATCTTCCATGCTTCGGCAGCAGTAGGGGTGTCGCCCGCCTTGTTGCTTGCCCAGACGGTGATGTGCTTAGGGTTGTCGTTGTTGTTGTTGTTACGGCCCTTATACCAGAACGATACGCCCTTCACCTTCTTGCCCAGGTCTACACGGATGTAGTGAGGCCATGGAGTTGGAGCACTCCAGCTCATGTGGAAGTAGGTGCCGTTGTTGCCGTCGATGAGGGCTGCGATAGGACCCTCGGATGATTCCTGGTCGTCGGTCCAGAGCTGTGCTGCGGTCAGGCTGATAGGTCCCACCTCGTAGTCCTTGATGTCGGCTGGCACGTAGCCGGCCTTGGCATTCTTGGTGAAGAGCACCTTCTCGCCGCCGTCTTTGCTCACTGCCGTGAATGTGTAGGCGAGTTCGCCATACTTGGCAAAGAGTCCGTCGATCATGAGGGAATCGGCATAGGAGCTGGCGTTGAGCACGCGGTGGCCCTTAGCGGGGTCGTCGTAAGCCACCTTAATATAATAGTAGTCTTTGTTCTCTGGAATAGTCCAGTGGAACACCACCTTGCCTGGCTGTTTGCTGTCGATGGTGACGGTCTGCTCTTCGATGTTCACTGCCGGTGCAGTCTTGTCGTCATCAGAGCATGCTGTCATCGTGCCGACAAGGGCCACAGCCGCAAGCATTTTTATGATATTCTTTTTCATCATTGTGTCTTTTTATTTGTTACAATGCTTAAAATTAATAACCCGGAGTCTGTACCACGTGGTCGTTTCGGTTGATGTCGGCTGATGGGATTGGCATCAGATAGTTCATCGGCGACTGGAACTTACGCTCGAATACTACTTCCTGAACCTCGCTGAAATCGTTGATGTTCTCGGCATCAATGTTCAAGCCCTTCGCCTTCACGTTGAAGTACTTCTCGGCAAGCAGCCAGCGGCGCATATCCCAGAAGTTCTGGTTCTCGAGATACATCTCGTTCATGCGCTCGTTGCGGATGATGTCGCGCAAGCCTTCCTTGGTGGTAGCCTTGGATGGATCCTTGCCAAACTGCTCGTAAGCTTCCTTCACGCCTGGCAATCCGGCACGGGTGCGCACCTTGTCAAGGTAGAGGCGGGCATTGGTCAGGTCGCCAGTTTCAACCAGACACTCGGCATAGCTCAGGTAAAGCTCTGCCAGTCGGATGAGCGGCCAAGGGGTATTGGTGTATTCCCAACCGCTTTTTGACTTCACGAGGTCTGGGTTCACAAACTTCTTGTTGAGGAAGCCTGTAGGCGAGTAGTCGCCAGTACGCTTTGAGTTGGCATTCTTACCACGGCTGCAGTTTCCGCCGATCATGAAGTCGCAGATAAGTCGACCGTGAGTGTTGTCTGAAGTGAGTGTGTAGTTGGCATCATCACTATATGCACCGTTGTTTGAAGCACTCAGAATCTCGTAGTAACCATCCTGGAAGGCAACCCACGCATAGTAGCGAGGCTCGCGGTCGAGGTTGAACTTCTGGGTCTTGCGACCTGGATAAGCCTCATCCTTGTGAGCTTCATCCACCTCTACAGGGGCCCAGCGGTCGGCATAGTCGAAGGTCTTGTCCTGATCGATAGGCAGACCGTTCTTGGTGTAGAAGCGGCTGAGCATGGCAATGGTAGGAGCCACACCGTTCCAGGCACCGTTGCCACTATAGATATATGGCTCACTCTTGTTCTGGATGCCGTAGTAACCCTCGCCACGGGAGTCTGCCCAGATCACCTCAGAGTTGGCTCCTGCCTGCTCATCTTCTGCCGAGTAGTCGGTGATGGTGTAGCGCAGGGCACGCACGTGTGGGTCGGCAGGATAGCCGTTATATTTGATCTTGCAGTCGCCACGGGTATAGAGGTGGTAGCCTGCAGCTTCGGCGGCGGTGATGGCATCCTTGAAGGCTGCGGCAGCCTTGCTCCACTTGCTCTCGTCGTAGGTAAGCGGCATGAGAGTCTTTCCCTCCTTGTCCTTGAAGTCGGAATAGAACTTGCTGTTGCCGTTGAACAGTGGGGATGCAGCATAGAGCAGCATCTTTGCCTTCATCGCCTTGGCTGCTACGCTGGTGGCAAGACCGAACTCGCCTGCCTGTGCACCGGTGCGGGTAGCAGGCAGACCCTTGGCTGCCTCGTCAAACTTCTCGCAGATGAAGTTCACGCAGTCTTCGTAAGGCTCCTGGCCCTGATAGTCGGATGGCAGAAGCATCGGGTCTGGGGTCTGGTGAACGATGATGATAGGACCATAGCAGCGTGAAAGCAGGAAGTGGTAGTATCCGATGAGGAAGGTAACCTGTGCCTTGTAGTCCTCGCGGTCCTTATCAGCAAGTCCGTGGAAGTTGCCGGTCTTGTTCAGCTCGTCCTGGAACATGTAGCACTGGCGGATACCCTGATACAGGGTGTTCCAGTAGCTGATCACTGGGTTGGAGGCTGAAAAGTTGCCCTTAGGGAATGCGGCGAATGTCTCATGCTCGTAGGCTGTCACCACCTCGTCTCCGGTAAAGAAGTCGAGCGAAGACGTTCCGGAGTTAGGGGTTGGCAGGAATCCGTAGCAGGAGTACAGATAGTTGAGGGCTGCCTGGCGGTCCTTGGTCATGTCGGTGCCAGTGGTTGTCTCGGCAGGAATCACATCAAGATAGTCGCACGATGTCATCGTGAAACCCGCAGCGAGCAAGCAGCCTATGAATGCTTTATTGAGTATTTTCATATCTTCTTTAATTTAATGTGAGTTGAACACCTACGTTGATTGTCATCTGTGTCGGATACTTGGTGGTGTAGTTACCACCGCCCATCTCTGGATCCCACTCCTTGAAAGGTGAGATGGTGAGCAGGTTGGTTCCGTTGACATAGAATCGCATGTTCTTGAGCGTGTAACCGATTTCTGCGTTCTTCAGCTTCAGGAATCTACCGTTGCGCAACCAGTAGCTTGATGATACTGTGTTGTGGTTGTTGTAGTTGTCCGTGAGGCGTGGATACTTCGCATTCGGATCCTGGTTGTCCGGGCTCCAGTGGTTTTCGTCGATGAACTTCAGTACGCCACGGCGATAGGATGAACCGAATGGCTGGATATCGCTGAGCATCAGTGCCACGTTGCCACGGCCCTGGAAGAATACGGAGAAGTCCCAGTTCTTGTAACCTACTGACGGACCGAAACCGTAGATAATCTTCGGAACGCTTACGCCCAATGGCACCTGGTCATCGGCTGTGATGCGGCCATCATACTTGCCCTCACGGTCAGGCTGGTCCACATACTTGATGTCACCAGGAGCGATGGCGATGTTGCCGAGCGTAGAGGTAGGACTGTTGGCGATATCTGCCCTGTCGATGTAGAGTCCGTCGGAAACGTAACCCCATACGGTGTTCACGTTCTTGCCCTGGCTCTTCATGGCGTCGCGCTTGCCCGGAGCCTCATCGTATACGGAAATCTCGTTGTTGTTGTAGGTGAATGTGCCCTGGAACTGTACGGAGAGATCCTTGTTGATGCGCTTGCTGTAGTTCACTGCCAGATCCACACCCTTGTTGATTACCTCGGCAAGGTTACCATAGATCTTGGTATTGGCTGTACCCAGATAGTTTGGTATGGAGAGCTTCTGCTGGAAGATGTTGCTGCGGCGCTCGCGGAACCAGTCGACGGTGATGTCGAGGGCATTGAAGAGCTGCAGGTCGAAACCGATGTCGAGCTTATGGCCCACCTCCCATGATACGTTCTCGTTGCGCAGACGGTTCCATCCCGGACCGGAATAGGTTACAAAGTTGCCTGGCAAACCGGTGGTGAACGAACCGTTGCCGGTGAGCGATACGTCCTCACGATAGATGAAGCGCTCGTAACCATACTGGTCGTTACCTACGAGTCCGTAGGTACCACGAATCTTGAAGTTGGAAACGGTTTGCTTGATAGGCTCCCAGAACTTCTCCTCGCTGAGGTTGTAACCCAGACCCACTGATGGGAAGAAACCCCACTGGTGACCCTTGGCAAACTGCTCGGAACCGTTGTAACCTGCGTTGAACTCAATCAGGTAGCGGTGCTTGTAGTCGTATGTGGCACGTGCTGCGAAACCAATCTTGCGCTGTGGCAGAGACGAAAGCACATTATCTGCAAAGATATTGGAGCTATACTGGTTGATGTTCCAGAGGAGCATACCCGTAACGGTGTGGTCGCCGAAGCTTCGGTTGTAGTCGAAGTATGCCTGAGCATAGTAGCGGCGGTCGCCGGCATTCTGACCCGAGTTGCTGAGCACAGGCTTCGATGGGTCGCCCTTAGGAGTCTGCACGTAGGTATAGGTGCCGTCTTGGTTCTGGGTATAGTTCTTCAGCTCGTAATGGTTGTAGTTGAGCGAGCGGAAGGTGGTACTCTTAGACCAGTTCTTGAACGAGAACATCAGGTGGAAGCCCAGACCCTTGGTAATGAAGTCGAGCTTCTGGTCGAAGTTCAGGTTGGCATTGATGGTACTTGCGAATGAATCCTGATATCCGCTCACGAGTCGCGCCATCGGGTTGGCGTTACCTCCGTTGGCAAGCTGGCGGTATCCCCAGTGAACCCACTCGTCGCCCTCATTGTTATATGAGATAGGGAAGAGCACTGGGTTGGCGTTCATCATCTGCGAATAGAGGTCGTTCAGGGAAGCCGAGATGTCGTTGCTGCCTGCCAGCGGACCGTGCATGTTGTCGAGTCCGGCATAGAGGTGGAGCGAAATCTTCGACGACTTCGACATGTTGAAGTCGATGTTGTTCTGGAACGCATATCGCATGTAGTCGATATTGTTGTTGTAAGAATAGTACTCCTTACTGCGGTTGCGCAGCATACCGGTTTCGTGGCTCACGTTGAGGTTCATGAAGTACACGATCTTGCTGGTACCACCACGCACGTTCATGTTCGCCTTCTGGTTGTATGAAGCCGACTTGAACATCTCCTTATACCAGTTGACATCTGGGAAAATCTCGCCGTTCACGTGATTGCGTGTGTTGGCAATCTGCTCTGCCGTGTAGAGGGTGTTACCTGTACCTTCGTTGGTAACAGCCTCGTTGAAGAGCTCCATGAATCGGGCACCGTCAACAAATTTAGGTTTGGATGTAGGCATGGTTACGTTGGCCTCTACGCGGAAGGAAATCTTCGGTTTGTCGAGGTCCTGACCACTCTTGGTAGTAATGATGAGCACACCATTGGCACCGCGCGAACCATACATGGCGGTGGCTGAAGCGTCTTTCAGGATAGAGAAACTCTCGATAACGTCTGGGTCGAGGTGGTTGAGGTCGTCCTGCGAAATCTCCATACCATCCATGACGATGAGTGGCGACTTGGCACCACTGATGGTGGCGATACCACGGATGTAGAAGTCAGATCCGTTGGCACCTGGCTGACCGCTGCTCTGGGTAGCGATGACACCCGAGAGTCGTCCTGCGAAAGATGATGAAATACTAGCCGATGGCACACGCAGCGACTCTGGTCTTACCTGCTGCACGGAACCCACCACGGTTTCCTTCTTCTGGGTGGCACCGAAGGCAGTGACTACCACGTCGCCAAGGGTCTGTGAGTCTTCCTTGAGGTGAATGCTCAGCGGCTTGTTGCCGTTGAATCTCACTTCCTGGGTCTGGCAACCGATGTAAGAAACGACGATGACTCCACTTGTAGAATTCACGTCGAGTTTGAAGTTACCATCCACATCGGTTACAGTACTTTGCTTCGAGTTGTTCTTCAAAACAACCGTAGCACCAATAACAGGTTCACCTGCTTCGTCAAACACGGTACCAGTAATACGCTGGTGCTTTGCCTGCTGCGTAGCGTTGAAAACGCTTTCAGTCTTGGGTTTCAGGGAACCAGCAATGCCTGTACTTCCAACAAAGTTGTTGTCTGCTGCCAATGCTGACATTGGCAAAAGCATTGCTGCTCCAATCACACCCAGCTGCTTTCTTGCTTCTTTTTGCATAAGCTGATGTTAGATTAGAATGAATACTATTTAGATATATAATCTCTTTTCAGCTGCAAAAATAATAAAAAACTAATAAAAATATAAAATCTTTAACCTTTTTAACTATATATTTTTTTAAAATTATAATATTAGTATACAAAAATGAAGATTTAGTCGATGATATGGTTGATAACGATACCTGCTATAGCCATTCCGAACGATGCTGTGATGTGGCAGAGCGAACCGTTGATCTGTGCCTTGTTAGAGCCCCATTCGTGCTCCACGAGTCGCTGGTCGCCCATGTTCTGCATCGGCTTTTCCTCGCTGTATACGCAGATGAACTTGCGTCGAGGGAAGGTTTTGTTCTTCTTGAATCTCTTGCGCAGGCATCTTGCCAGCGGGTCGCCATCCACCTTCCAGAATTCAGTCTTTCTGATCATGAAGGGGTCGCGGCGCAGGGCTGCACCCATGGATGATACGAAGGTGATGTGCTTGGGCAGGGCGGTGGCACGCAGGATAAGGTCGGCCTTATCCTTCAGTGAGTCGATGGCGTCGATGATGAAGTCGTATTCTTCCATGTGGAATTCTTCTGCCGTTTCTGCCTGATATATTTTCTGATAGGCGATGATGTTGGCATCGGGATTGATTTCCAGCAGGCGCTGGCGCAGGGCATCCACCTTCACTTCGCCGATGGTGCGGCTTGTGGCCATCAGCTGTCGGTTGCAGTTGCTTACGCATACGCGGTCGCTATCCACGATGGTGATGTTGCGCACGCCGCTGCGCACCAGTCCCTCGGCGCACCATGATCCCACGCCTCCGATTCCGAAGATGAGCACGCGTGCGGATTGTATTTTTTCGAGATTATCTTTTCCCAGGAGCAGTTCCGTGCGGCACTGCATTCCCCCTTCCATTGTTGTGATTTTATTTTCCATTTATCCTTTTATCCTTATGAATTAATTGTCTTATGAATATGAATTTAAACAGTCGCTCAAAAAAGTTGGTGGGGTTCATCAGATGAAGGTCACCAGGTTGGTGGGGTTCATCAGATGAAGGTCACCAGGTTGGTGGGGTTCATCAGATGAAGGTCACCTCTTGAAGTTTCGCAAGTGGTTCAAGTACGGGCTGAAGGCCCAAAAGCTCCTAGCCCAGGGCATCGCCCTGGGTATAATAGCAATCAACAAGGCGCCCTGTAAGGGCAAAAGCTTTGTAAATTGCCTGATTCTTTTGAAGCTTTTGCCCTTACAGGGCGACAAACTTGCGTCCATGATTACCCAGGGCGCTGCCCTGGGCTAGGAGCTTCTGCCCTTTCAGGGCGTGTGGAGCTCACTTGCGAAACTTGAGTCACCTCTTTTTGATATCCGGTTCTGCTGCCATCATTGGCTGATTTTCAGGCAGTACATACGGCTTACTTCCTGCCATATCATTCTGCTGATTTCCTGCCATCACATTCGGCTTTGCCTCAATCTCCCCACGCAACCGTTCTTTCAGTTTCGTGTTTCTCTTGCTCACCGTCAGATTCCTTATCGCATAGGCGAGGGCCTTGGGCTGACCTATCAGCACGCAGATTTTCTTGGCTCTCGTAATGCCCGTATAGATAAGGTTGCGCTGAAGCATCACGAAGTGGGTCATCAGCACGGGGATTACCACGATGGGATATTCCGAACCCTGACTCTTGTGGATGGTGGTGGCGTATGCCAACGTCAATTCGTCCAGCTCCGTGGTCTCGTATTCTGCCAGATGATCCTCGAAACTAACCGTGATGGTGCGGTCTTCCATATTCACCTTCTCCACGGTTCCGATGTCTCCGTTGAATACGTTCTTGTCGTAATTATTCCTTATCTGCATCACCCGGTCGCCTAGTTTATAGGTGGTTCCGCCACGGCTGATGCCCAGCGTGGATGTGTTGATGGCCTGCTGCAGCATCAGGTTCAGATGGGCTGCACCCACCACGCTGCGCTGCATCGGCGTAAGCACCTGGATGTTGCTGAGCGGCTGACTGTAAGCCTTTGGCAGACGGTATTTTACGAGATTCACGATTTCCGCAGCCACCTGCTCCGGGTCTTCATTCTTGATGAAGAAAAAGTCTGTCTGCTTGCCGTTGCTCGTGTCAGGATAATATCCCTGGTTGATGGAGTGGGCACTCATCACGATTCGGCTCGACTGTGCCTGCCTGAAGATGCGGGTTAGGCGAACGACGGGAATCTTCTCGGAGTCGATGATGTCGCGCAATACGTTTCCGGCTCCCACACTCGGCAGCTGGTCGATGTCGCCCACCAGCACCAGTCGCATGTGCTTCGGAATCGCCTTCATCAGGTTGTACATCAGTATGATATCAATCATCGAACACTCATCCACGATCAGCGCATCGCCCTCCAGCGGGTTCTCCTCGTTTCGCTTGTATCCGTCTTGCGGATTGAATTCCAGCAGTCGGTGGATGGTCTTGGCTTCCATGCCTGTGGCCTCGCTCATTCGCTTGGAAGCTCTGCCCGTAGGCGCCGCCAGCAGAATCTTCATTCCTGCCGTTTTGTAAGCAGAAATGATACCTTGCGTGGTGGTGGTTTTTCCGGTGCCCGGACCTCCCGTGAGCACCATCACCTTGGATTTCACTGCCTGCTCTATGGCGGCTATCTGCACCTCGTCGTACTTGATGCCCGAATCCTTTTCCATCGCCTTGATATTGGCTTTCATATTGAAGAGGGTAGGGTCCTGATTGTTCATCAGCTCGAGCAGTTTCTTCGCCGTTCCCCGTTCTGAATAGTAGAAGGGTGGCAGATAGATGGCTTCGTTCTCGCGGATGAGATTTTCTGCCACGATCATCTCTGCGATGGCTTGCGTAATCGGCTCTTCATCAGCCTCCAGCAGATTTTTGGCGGCATCTATCAGCTGCTCTTCCACGGCATATACATGGCCTTCGTTGGATAGCTCGTTCAGGGTGTAGCTGATGCCGCTCTTGCATCTTCTCGGGTCGTTCTTCCCGTATCCCATCTTGCTGGCGATGCTGTCGGCAGTCTTGAATCCGATGCCCCAGATGTCGTCGGCAAGGCGATAGGGGTTCTCCTTTACATTGTCGATGCTTTCCTTGCCATACTGCCGGTAGATTTTGGCGGCGTAGGCGGTGCTCACGCCATACTGCTGCAGGAAGATCATCACGTTCTTGATGTCTTTCTGTTTCTCCCAACTGTCGCGAATTTTCTCAACTCGTTTCTTTCCGATTCCGGGCACTTCGTAGAGGCGCTCGATGTTATCTTCTATCACCTCGATGGTATCTGTTCCGAACATGGAAACGATGAGATGGGCATATTTGGGTCCGATGCCTTTCACCAGTCCGCTGCCCAGGTATTTCTCTATGCCGTAGGCCGTGGCAGGCATCACCTCTTCCCAGGTATCGCAGGCAAACTGCTGTCCGTATCGCTTGTCCATCTTCCATTCGCCATTGCACAGCAGTACTGCTCCCACTGGAACATCCAGCAGGTTTCCCACCAGGGTTACGAGGTCTGAAAACCCCTTCACCTTCACTTTCATCACGGAGTATCCGTTCTCCTGATTCTGGTAGGTAATCCTTTCTACTACGCAGCGTATCTTGATCATTGTGCTCTGATGATTTATAATTATATAAAAAAAGCGTCTCCAAAATGAATTGGAAACGCTTTTCTTAAGTGTACACCCTTAGGGATTCGAACCCTAGACCCACTGATTAAGAGTCAGTTGCTCTACCAACTGAGCTAAGGGTGCTTCGTTTTTTTTATCTTAAAAAATATTTTAACTTTGTGATTCCGCAAGGATTCAAACCTTGAACCTCTTGATCCGTAGTCAAGTGCTCTATTCAGTTGAGCTACGGAACCATTCCTTTTTGTTCTACGCTTCCATATTGTACACCCTTAGGGATTCGAACCCTAGACCCACTGATTAAGAGTCAGTTGCTCTACCAACTGAGCTAAGGGTGCCCTTTATGTATATGCGTATGAAACTTCTTGAAATATCATCTGGTTAAGAAAGTGATTCCGCAAGGATTCAAACCTTGAACCTCTTGATCCGTAGTCAAGTGCTCTATTCAGTTGAGCTACGGAACCATTCCTTTTCAGATAACTCTTTTATTGTACACCCTTAGGGATTCGAACCCTAGACCCACTGATTAAGAGTCAGTTGCTCTACCAACTGAGCTAAGGGTGCAACAATCTTTTGCTTGCCGCAATATGTTCAACTTTGTGTGATTCCGCAAGGATTCAAACCTTGAACCTCTTGATCCGTAGTCAAGTGCTCTATTCAGTTGAGCTACGGAACCATACCTTGTTGATTTCAGAGAATAGGGGACTGATGCTTCGAGAAGTGATTCCGCAAGGATTCAAACCTTGAACCTCTTGATCCGTAGTCAAGTGCTCTATTCAGTTGAGCTACGGAACCATTCTTTTAAGCTTTCATCAAGTTTTGTACACCCTTAGGGATTCGAACCCTAGACCCACTGATTAAGAGTCAGTTGCTCTACCAACTGAGCTAAGGGTGCATCTTCTTGATAGCCTCATTTCTGAATTGCGAGTGCAAAGGTACTACAAATTTTTGAATCCACAAAATTTTTCGCCGAAAATTTTCAATTTTCTTTGAATTTTTTCTTGAAGAAGGTTCCCAGCGCATGGCGGATGCCCCGCTTGTTGACGCTGTAGAGGCGATATGCGCCCGGAGATAACGGCTTGATATTGATATAGTTGCCTTCGCTTGTGGCTCTGTATACGGTGCTGCCTTGCAGGGTTTCTATCAAGAATACCCGTGTATCGAGATTTTTTGTGATTTTGGGCAGATGCACTTGCATTCCGTCGCAATAGAGCATTCGGGCGGAGCCTTCGGCATGCCTGTGCAGGAGCACATCAGCCGCTTTCTCCTGCGTGGCGAGGCTCTCGGTGCCATATCCGTCCATCGAGGTTACGGCAAAATAGAGCGGCTGTTCGCATTCTTCGGGTTTCAGCAGGAGCATGTTGCCCAGACGGCGTGCCGAAATCAGGTTGCGCGCATCGCTCACGTCCACCGGATAGGTGCGGCTGGCATATACATTATTATATATATAGGGCGTAGGGATGGCCGTGCCGTCGGTGTAACTGGCTTCGTTCTGCCATGAAATCTCCATGTATCCGTTGCGCCACTTGATGTCGAGTGCCTTGGGCTGCTTGGGTTTCTGGGTGCTTGCCCAGGTCATCGGCGGCACCAGCGACGGATATTCGTTGAAGCGCCGGGTGAAGTCGAGGATGCCCTGCTGGTTGTTGAGCAGAAACTGGTTTCTGAAAAAACAGTAGCCCATGCCCAGGTTTCGGGTGAGGTGCATCTCGGGTATCACGTCGTTGATGTTCCATTTCCCCTCTTTCGGGTCGAGGAAGTAGATGCCTAGTCCCGGAACCACTATCTTGCCGTGGCTCTGCTCCTGCCAGTCGATGGCGAAGGGGTAGAAGTGTTCGTTGCGGAAGTACATCATCGGGAAGAGTTCGTCCATCAGTCCCTCGCGCAGCCATCCCTGTGCATCCTGGCATACCTTGGTGTTGGCATTCCATCCGTAGCTTGGGTAGCGGGTCAGGTCATCGTACTTGCCCACGGGCGAGCAGCTCATCTTTACCCATGGCTTCAGGCTCTTCACGGCATGGCTTATCTTCCGGGCTATGCTGGTGATGTAGTTTCTGCCCTGCTGGCGGCTCACCTTCAGGTTCCAGTTTTCGGGGTATCGGATGTAGTCGAGATGGATGCCGTCGATGTCGTATCGTCGGGTTATCTCGCTGCATATCTGTGCCAGATAGTTGCCCGTGCGGCTGTCTTCGGGGTTCATGTATCCGTCGGCGCCTATCTTTCTGATGAGTTTCGGGAATTTGCGTCGCAGGTTCCTGCATCCCAGGGCATCCCATTTGCCCACGGGTATGGTTACCACCCAGGCATGGAGTTCCATGCCTCGCTTGTGGCATTCGTCGATGGCAAACTGCAGGGCGTCGTAGCCTGGTGATTTGCCCGGGAATCCGGAGAGGCATCCGTCCCATGGTTCCAGGGCGGACGGATAGATCATGGTGCCGCGCACGCGGGTCTGCAGCAGCACGGTGTTGATCTTGGCCTGCTGCAGGCGGTCGAGTATCTGGCAGAGTTCCTGCTGCTGCTTTCGTGCCGAGATGGGCGACTGGGCGTAGGAGTGGGGCCAGTCTCTGCCGCCGATGGTGGTGAGCCAGACGGCGCGCACCTCGTGCTTGGGAGCCTGCTGGCTTACGAGGATGCTGGCAGCCTGCCCGGCATGGCTGGCGGGGGTTGCTGCCAGACAGTCTTGGGTTGCAGCCTGCCCGGATATGCCCGCCGCAGCCTGCTTATTTGGTAAAATTGCCCCTAAAAGGAGCAAAAAAAGAGATAATTTCTTCATATCATTTCAATTTGGCAACAAAGATACGGATATTTTTTCGTAATTCAAATAAAAATTGTAATTTTGCGGTGGAATTCGTACGAAAAAGTGCGATTTGTCTGAAAAGAGAGTGAATTTTAAAACAATAAAAGAAAAATGGTCAGTTTCATCATCAGTTTGGTGGCCCTCGTTTTGGGCTACCTTATTTATGGAAAGTTTGTGGCGCATGTGTTCGGTCCTGACGATCGCCCTACGCCTGCAGTGACCAAAGCCGACGGAGTCGACTTCATGGTGCTGCCAAGTTGGAAGATTTTTATGATCCAGTTTCTCAACATAGCGGGCACTGGACCTATCTTTGGCGCCATCATGGGTGCGTGGTATGGCCCTGTGGCCTATCTCTGGATCATCTTCGGATGCATCTTTGCGGGCGCCATGCACGACTATATGAGCGGCATGCTGAGCATCCGCAACGAGGGTGCGGGCCTGCCTGAGCTGGTGGGCAAGTATCTGGGCGGCAGAACCAAGAAGGTGATGCTGGTGTTCTCCGTGCTGCTGCTGATGATGGTGGGAGCGGTGTTCGTATATAGTCCGGCCATCATTCTCGATGGCATCTGCCATTCGGGTTCGTTCCTGGGCGGCCAGATGTTCTGGATTATCATCATCTTCATCTACTACATCATCGCCACGCTGCTGCCTATCGACAAGATTATCGGCAAGATATATCCTCTCTTCGCCTTCTCGCTGCTCTTCATGGCGGCTGCGCTGATGATAGGACTGTTCGTGAAGTGGCCTCAGCTGCCTGAGCTGTGGGGCAATCTGGCTTCTGCCAATCTCAACGAGAATCCGGCTTGGCTGGGTGCGGAGCCGTTCATGCAGAAGAGTCCGCTCTTCCCATGCCTCTTCATCACCATCGCCTGCGGT
This sequence comes from Segatella copri, assembly GCF_051861805.1. GTDB lineage: Bacteria > Bacteroidota > Bacteroidia > Bacteroidales > Bacteroidaceae > Prevotella > Prevotella copri_M. Next base: position 2,286,125 of record NZ_CP146520.1, read on the forward strand.
GCAATCAGTGGTTTCCATGCCACCCAGAGTCCGCTGATGGCTCGATGCATGAAGAACGAGAAGATGGGCCGTCCTATCTTCTATGGTGCGATGATTACCGAGGGCATCGTTGCCCTGATTTGGGCCACGGTGTCGATGTATTTCTTCTACTACGGCGGCTGGAGAGAGTGCGTGAGTGCAGAGGCGGCTCAGCAGTTCATCGCCCAGTTTGACGGTGGCAAGACGCTGGTTCAGCATTTTGATGCGCCTACCGTGGTGAAGATAGTATGCTCCAGCTGGCTGGGCATTGGCGGCGGCATCCTTGCCCTGCTGGGTGTGGTGGCTGCGCCGATTACCAGTGGCGATACTGCGCTGCGAAGTGCCCGCCTCATCATTGCCGAGGCGATAGGCCTGGAGCAGCACAGCATGCGTCGCCGTCTCTACGTCTGCATTCCGCTGTTTGCCGTAACGATGGGCATTCTGATTTGGCAGATGAAGAATCCTGATGGCTTCAACGTCATCTGGCAGTATTTTGGCTGGGCTAACCAGACGCTGGCTGTGTTCACGCTCTGGACGCTGACGGTTTACCTGGTCCAGCAGAAGAAGCCTTATGTGATGACCCTGGTTCCGGCGCTGTTCATGACGGTGGTTTGCTCCACCTTCCTGCTTGTTTCGCCTATGGCGTTTGCCCTGAGCGAGCCTGTGGCCTATACGGGCAGCGTCATCATCCTGGTGGTGGCACTGGTATGGTTCTTCGCCTGGTATCGGAAATATCAGAAGGGCATGGCTTAACGGCGTGCCCTTGTATCAATAATTGAAGTTTCGCATGTGGTTTAAGTACGGGCTGAAGGCCCAAAAGCTCCTAGCCCAGGGCAACGCCCTGGGTATAAAAGCAATCAGCAAGGCGCCCTGTAAGGGCAAAAGCCTTATAAATAGCCCGGTTCTTTAAAGCTTTTGCCCTTACAGGGCGACAGGGTTGCGTCCATAATAACCCAGGGCGATGCCCTGGGCTAGGGGCTTCTGCCCTTTCAGGGCGTGTGGAGCTTACTTGCGAAACTTGAATTAATAACAATTTAAAATAAAAAAGAATTTAGAAAGAAAATATGGTGCAGCAATATTCTTCTGCATTGTTGGAAAAGGCGGTGGGCGAGTTTGCCAAACTGCCTGGTATTGGGCGCAAAACTGCTTTGCGCCTTGTACTTTTTATGCTCCGTCAGGGCGACAATGATGTGGATCAGTTTGTGAATGCCGTCTCGAAGATGAAGCGGGAGGTGAAGTATTGTAGGGTGTGTCATAACATCAGCGACACCGATGTGTGTCCGATATGCTCGGACCATAGTCGCGATGCCGCCACCATCTGCGTGGTAGAGAACGTACAGGATGTGCTGGCTGTGGAGAACACGCAGCAGTTTCACGGTCTCTATCATGTTTTGGGCGGCATCATTTCGCCGATGGATGGCATCGGTCCTGCCGACCTGGAGATTGATTCGCTGGTGAGCCGCGTGGCTGCGGGCGGGGTGAAGGAGGTGATTCTCGCCCTGAGCAGTACGATGGAGGGTGACACCACCAATTTCTACATCTCGCGCAAGCTTGCCGATTATCCCGTGAAGCTCTCCGTCATCGCCCGAGGCATCTCGGTGGGCGACGAGTTGGAGTATACCGACGAGGTGACGCTGGGTAGAAGCATTCTGAATAGAACACCTTTTAATCAATAGAAAATAATGAATATCAAGCAAGTACAACGAATTCTGATGACCAATTTCTTCTTCATGGTGATTGTGTCATTGCTCCTGGTGGCACTTTACGAAACAGAGATTCTCACGCCCATGGAGAAGTTGGGTGCCGATGCCAGTCTGATGTTTGGCATCATGGTAGTGATGGAGTTGCTCACCATCGTGGTGATTCCGATGGCTCTGAAGCTCTTCAGTCTGAAGATGATTCGTCGCAAGCTGGTGGCTCAGAAGGGTGATGCCCTGCTGGTTTGGGGCACGGCACGCATCAACATGCTCTGTTTGCCGATGCTCATCAACACCTTTATGTATTATCAGACCATGGCGCCAGCCTTCGGCTATATGGCTATCATCCTGATGCTCTGCCTCTTCTTCGTATATCCTTCTATGGAAAGATGCACGGACGAGACGAGCGGCGAGGAAAGGTGATAGTTAATAGTTGATAGTTAATAGTTAATAGTTTTTAATTTATAGCTAAAAATTTAGATGGCATTGAAACTCTCGGTTATCATAGTAAATTACAATGTGAAGTATTATCTGGACCAGTGTATCCGCTCTGTGCTCCGTGCTTTCGAGGAGATGAACACTCCTGCGGAAATCATCGTGGTGGATAATCATTCGGCAGATGGATCGGTGGATTATCTGGAACAGCGCTATCCTCAGAAGCTGTTTCCGATGGTTCGCTTCGTTCGCAGCGCCCATAATCTGGGCTTTGCCCGTGCCAACAACATCGCCATCCGGCAGAGTAGGGGCGAGTATGTGCTGCTGCTCAATCCGGATACCATCGTGGGTGAGGATGCGCTGAAGGCGAGCGTCGACTTCATGGATGTCCATGAGGATGCGGGTGCCGTGGGCGTGAGGATGCTCGGGGCACAGGGAAGGCGTGCCATGGAGAGCCGAAGGGGATTGCCTACGCCGATGGTATCGTTCTTCAAGATGCTGGGCTTCTGCAACCGATGGCCGCACCACCGGCTTTTCGGAAAATACTACATGGGCTATCTGCCTTGGGATGAACCCAGCCAGATTGAGGTGGTGAGCGGTGCCTACTGCATGCTGCGCCGCAAGGCTCTGGATGAGGTGGGCTTGCTCGACGAGGATTTCTTCATGTATGGCGAGGACATCGACCTTTCTTACCGTGTGCTCAAGGGCGGCTATCATAACTATTATCTGCCGGTGGATATCCTGCATTATAAGGGCGAGAGCACGCAGAAGTCGAGTTTCCGCTATGTGCATGTGTTCTACGAGGCGATGCTCATCTTCTTCCGTAAGCACTATTCGGGCATGACGTTCCTGCTGAGTCTGCCTATCAAGACTGCCATCTATGCCAAGGCGCTGATGGCGCTGGTGGGGATGCTGAGCGACAGGATGCGCAAGAGTCTGGGTTTCTTTGCACCGAGTGCCGAGGGTGCCCAGCATTATGTGTTTGTGGGCAGCCTGGAGATGCAGGATGCCTGCCGCGATATAGCCCGAAGACTGGGATTGGATGCCGAATTCCATGATTCCGAAGTTCAGGAGGATAAGAGCGATGCGACATGGAGCGAGAAGAACGACAATGTTCTGGTGCTGGATGCCGACAGCATGAGCTATGCCGACATGTTGAAGCGCATGAGCCGTTTGTCGGATATGAATGTGAATGTAACTCTGGGCACTTATAGCAAGGAAATCGGAAAGATCATCACGGATAGAGAAATTCTGGGGTAGGAGCCGTATATATATAATATAATGTACGCGCGTACATTATATTATATAGAGTTTTAGTAAGAGGCTCAAGTACGCCCAGCCCCCAAAAAGCTCTAGAAGCAGCACGCCCTGAAAGGGCAGAAGCTCCTAGCCCAGGGCAGCGCCCTGGGTGTAATGGCAATCAGCAAGGCGCCCTGTAAGGGCAAAAGCTTTGTAAATTGCCTGCTACATGGAAGCTTTTGCCCTTACAGGGCGACAACCTTGCGCTCATGATAACCCAGGGCGCTGCCCTGGGCTAGGAGCTTCTGCCCCTTCAGGGCGTGTGGGGCAATCCTTGCATCTTTTGCCCTTTCAGGGTGTGTAGGCTTGCTTCCGTAAATAAATGGTCTCAATACGAAAATACGGAATAATACGAGGAAAAAATGGAAAAGAAGATATTTTTAAGGGCTCTGGAGCCCGAAGATTTGGATTTTCTCTATGAGATGGAGAACGATGAGAGCCTATGGGAGGTAGGAAGCACCAACGTGCCTTACTCCCGACAGATGCTCCTGGACTACATCGCCACGGCCTCTGCTGATATTTATGCCGACAAGCAGGTGAGATTCATCATAGAAAATGAAGCCCACGAGAGGGTAGGCATCATCGACCTGATGAATTTCGACCCGCGCCATCAGCGTGCAGAAGTAGGAATAGTGGTAAAAAAAGAGTATCAGGGGCAAGGCTTCGCCCGACTCGCCCTGGCTCATCTCCTGAAGTATGCCACAAATCTGCTCCATTTGCATCAGATTTATGCCATTGTGGGTGTTCGCAACGAAAAGACAGTAGAACTGCTGAAATCTTTTGGCTTTCAGGGAGATAAACTGCTCAAAGGGTGGCTCAGAAGCAGCGATGGATATGATGATGCCTATTTTTTACAAACTTTTTTATAAAAATCTTCCCGAAAAATTTGGTGGAATCAAAAAAATGTAGTACCTTTGCACTCGCAAATGAGAAATGCTCCATAAGCAATTAAGAAATAAACTTAATTTGGTGCGTTAGTTCAGTTGGTTAGAATGCCTGCCTGTCACGCAGGAGGTCACGAGTTCGAGTCTCGTACGCACCGCTGAGGACATTTTCAAATTCGCAAACATATCGTTTTAAGACTGGTGCGTTAGTTCAGTTGGTTAGAATGCCTGCCTGTCACGCAGGAGGTCACGAGTTCGAGTCTCGTACGCACCGCTGGTCAAGAAACGAAACATCAAGTTTAAATAGTTTGGTGCGTTAGTTCAGTTGGTTAGAATGCCTGCCTGTCACGCAGGAGGTCACGAGTTCGAGTCTCGTACGCACCGCCAACTTTTTAATTTGACTCCTCCATAATGAAAAATCTGGTGCGTTAGTTCAGTTGGTTAGAATGCCTGCCTGTCACGCAGGAGGTCACGAGTTCGAGTCTCGTACGCACCGCTGAAACCTCTGAGAAGTGATTCTCGGAGGTTTTCTGTTTTTATACCCCTCTGTACCCCTTATATCCCTTATACCCCTCAGATTTACTTCTTATCTTTTTTCTCCCGTTATCTTATCTTTCTTCGCTTTTATGTTATATCTTTGTTAAGTAGGCCGAAAAATTTTGTTATTTGCCTAAAATGCAGTACCTTTGTAGCGGAATTTAAGATATAAGAGAAGAAATGATTATCATTGTAACAATTCTGGCTTACTTCTGCGTGCTCCTGGTGTTCAGTCACCTCACGGCAAGGAGAGCCAGCAGCAACGAAACATTTTATAGGGCGAACAGGCGTTCGCCCTGGTATATGGTAGCCTTCGGAATGGTGGGAGCCTCCATCTCGGGCATCACCTTCGTCAGCGTGCCCGGCATGGTGATGAAGACTGATATGACCTATCTGCAGATGTGCCTCGGTTTCATCGTGGGCTATTTCCTCGTGGGTTTCCTCCTGCTCCCCATCTACTACCGGTATAACCTCACCACCATCTACAGCTATCTGCAGCAGCGGTTGGGCGAAAGGTCGTACAAGACGGGCGCCTCGTTCTTTCTCTTGTCGAAGATGACGGGGGCGGCGGTGAGATTCTTCGTGGTCTGCATCCTGCTTCAGCGCTTCGTGCTCGACGGGGTGGGCGTTCCGTTCTGGCTTACGGTACCCGTGATGGTGATGCTCATCTGGCTCTATACCCGAAAGGGCGGCATCAAGACCCTGGTGTGGACGGATTCCTTCCAGACCACCTGCATGTTTGCCGCTCTCATCCTCATCATCTATCAGGTGGTGGCTGCCCTGGGCATGACGCCGGCGGAAGCCATCCAGGCGATAGCCCACGACAGTCATTCGCGCATCTTCGTCTTCGACGACTGGGTGTCGAAGCAGAATTTCTGGAAACAGTTTCTGAGCGGCGTGTTCGTGGTCATCGTGATGACGGGACTGGATCAGGACATGATGCAGAAGAATCTTACCTGCAAGTCGCTGCGGGAGGCGCAGAAGGATGTGTGCACCTATGGTTTCGCCTTTGTGCCCGCCAATCTGCTCTTCCTGAGTCTGGGTGTGCTGCTGATGATGCTGGCGCAGAAGCAGGGCGTGCCTCTGCCTGAGGCTCCTGACGATCTGCTGCCGATGTTTGCGGCATCGGGCGTGATGGGAACCCTGGTGGTGGTATTGTTCACCATCGGCATCGTGGCGGCGAGCTTTTCGAGTGCCGATTCGGCACTCACGGCCATCACCACGAGTCTCTGCGTGGATATCCTGGGCAGGAAGGACGACGTGAAGCTGCGCAAGCGCATGCATCTGCTGGTGGCTGTGGTCTTCATGGTCTTCATCATCGCCTTCAAGGCTATCAACTCTACCAGCGTCATCGATGCCATCTATATCCTCTGCTCCTACACCTATGGTCCGCTGCTGGGTTTGTTTGCCTTCAGTCTGCTCACCAGGCGGGAGGTGAACGACCGCTGGTCGCCCTGGGTGTGCGTGGCGAGTCCGATAATCTGCTTCGCCATCGATACCCTTACCTCGCAGCTCACGGGGTATAAGTTCGGCTACGAGCTCCTGATGCTGAATGGTGCCCTGACCTTCGCCGGTCTCGCCCTGATACGAAAATAGATTATTCAATTCAATTAAACAATAATGAAAACAAAAGTGTTATTTGCAGCTTTGTTGCTCAGCGCAACAACAGCTTTCGCCCAGCAGGAAAAGTTGGGCTCTGGCATCGACAAGGCCAACATGGACCTTACCATCAAGCCAGGAACTGATTTCTATCGCTATGCCGCAGGCAACTGGATGAAGAACAATCCGCTGGATGCCGAGCATACCGACAACGGTGCCTTCACCGACCTCTATGAGCAGAACCAGAAGCGCATTCAGGACATCATCCTGGAATATGCTTCCAAGCCACAGCAGAAGGGTTCGCTGGGCCAGAAGATCGGTTCTCTCTACAACCTCCGTATGGACAGCGTTCGCCTGAACAAGGAGGGATGGGCGCCTATCAAGCCAACTCTCGACCGCATCGCAGCCATCAAGGACCGCCGTGAGTATCAGTTGGTTACCGCTCAGCTCGACTTCCGTGGCGAGGGTACCATGATGTTTGGCATCGGCGTAGATGCAGACCTTCGTGATGCAGCCAACAACATCGTTCAGGTGGGCCAGGGCGGCATCGGACTGGGCGTTCGCGACTACTACGTGAACGACGACGACCAGACCAAGAAGATTCGTGAGGCTTACAAGGCTTACATGAAGAAGCTCTTCCAGATGGTGGGCAACGACGAGGCCACCGCACAGAAGAAGATGGAGGCAGTGATGGCTATCGAGACCCGCATTGCCAAGGCTAGCTACAGTCAGGTGGAGCTGCGCGACATCGACAAGAACTATCACAAGATGACTTACAACCAGCTGGTTACCGACTATCCTGGCATCGACTGGGGTAACGTGTTCCTGGCATCCGGTTTCCCTGCTTTCAAGGAAATCTGCGTGGGTCAGCCTGAGCCAATCCACGAGGTGGAGAAGGTGCTTGCCGAGACATCTCTGGATGATTTGAAGACATACGCCGAAATCAAGGTTATCGCAGGTGCTACCAGTGTGTTGAGCGATGATTTCCGTGCCGTAGCCTTCGAGTTGAGCAAGGTGATGAGCGGTGTTCAGCAGGACCGTCCTCGCTGGAAGCGTGCCGTAGGTACCGTGAGCGGCATTTTGGGCGAGGCTATCGGTAAGATTTACGTAGAGAAGTACTTCCCAGAGAGCAGCAAGAAGCGTATGCTCGACCTGGTTCACAATCTTCAGACAGCCCTGGCTCAGCGCATCGACGAGGCTACCTGGATGAGTGCGGCTACCAAGGCGCAGGCTAAGGACAAGCTGGAGAACTTCATCATCAAGATTGGTTATCCTGACAAGTGGAAGGATTATAGCGGCTTGCAGGTAGACGACAGTCTTTCGCTCTACGAGAACATGGGCAACATCTCTGAGTTCTTTGCCAAGGATGCCATCGCCCGCAAGGTGAACAAGCCAGTGGACAAGATGGAGTGGGGCATGACTCCTCAGACTATCAACGCCTACTACAACCCTACAACCAACGAGATCTGCTTCCCTGCTGCCATTCTGCAGCCTCCATTCTTCGACCCTTCAGCCGATGATGCGATGAACTATGGCGGTATCGGTGGCGTAATCGGTCATGAGATGAGCCACGGTTTCGACGACCAGGGCAGCCAGTTTGACAAGACCGGCAACCAGCACAACTGGTGGACAGCAGCCGACAAGAAGAACTTCGAGGCGCGCACCAAGATTCTGGTAGACCACTTCAACAAGATTGAGCTGGCTGGCAAGAAGGTGAACGGCCAGATGACCTTGGGTGAGAACATCGGTGATAACGGCGGTTTGAACATCGCCTTCCGTGCGCTTCAGAACGTGATGAAGACAGAGAAGTTGGGTGTAAAGGATGGTTTCACTCCTGAGCAGCGTTTCTTCCTGGCATGGGCTCGTGTATGGGCTGGCAACGCCCGTCCTGAGTACTTGCAGTACTTGATGACCGTGGATGTTCACTCACCAAACGAGGCTCGTGTAAACGGTGCCCTGCCAATGGTGGATTCATGGTATAAGGCATTCAATATCAAGAAGGGCGACAAGCTCTTTGTTCCAAAGAACAAGCGTGCGCATATCTGGTAAAAACATGTGGGGGTAAGGCATCCCCCACACGCCCTGTAAGGGCAGAAGCTCCTAGCCCAGGGTAGCACCCTGGGGTATAAGGTATATATAGAAAGTCGCCCTGAAAGGGCAAAAGCTTCTGATGTGAATGCTTTTGCCCTTTCAGGGCGACTTTGTTGTTGCTGGTTCTAACCCAGGGTGCTGCCCTGGGCTAGGAGCTTCTGCCCTTTCAGGGCGTGCTGCTTCTGGAGCTTCTGCCTTTTCAGGGCGTGCTGCTTCTGGAGCTTCTGCCCTTACAGGGCGTGCTGGCATAGAACTTTTACTTCGTTCCGAAATAGAGGAAGAGCATTCCGAGCAGAACGAGGAGAAGGTCTATGAACTTCGCCTTGAGGTTCTTCTCGTGGAAGATGGCGGCTCCGAAGAGGAAGCTGACGATGACCGAACCACGACGAATCATGCTCACGATGCTGATCATGGCACCCGGCAGACTCAATGCGTAGAAATAAACGAAATCGGCTGCCGAAAGAAAGATGCTGATGAAGATGATGCTCCAGTGCCAATGGAATGGGGTGGAGTTCTTCTTGGTAGGCCACCATATCATCAGGAGCATCGCACCCATGAGGAAGCACTGGTAGATGTTGTACCAGCTCTGCACAATCATTCTGTCCAGTCCCACACCGCCATTCTCGGGTGGAGCCATCAGATACTTATCGTAGAGTCCGCTCACCGCTCCGAGCACGGCAGCCAGCACGATGAAGTAGATCCACTTGTTGTGCTTGAAGTCGATGCCCTCCTTCTTGCCGCTGCGCGAAAGCATGGCAAAGGAGATGACGGCAAGGATGACGCCAATCCACTGGTAGAGGTTGAGCACCTCGCCATAAACCAGCAGGGCGCCCACGAGCGTCATCACGGGGCGGGTGGCATTGATAGGTCCCACGATGGTGAGGGGCAGATGCTTCATGCCGAAATAACCGAAAATCCAACTGCTCAATACGATGAAACTCTTGAGCACGATGTACTTGTGAACTTCCCATCCACCTTCAGCCACATGGAACATGGTTCCATCTAGCGAATTTCCTGTATAGCTCAAGATGATGAACGGCAGGAAGATGAGCGATGAGAAGAGCGTGTTCAGAAAGAGCACGGGAATCACTGCGTTACCTGAAAGCGCCTTCTTCTTGAAGGCATCATAGAATCCCAGCAGCGCTGCTGAGAGAAATGCTAATACTAACCACATAGTAGTTGTTTTATATTTATTGTTTTAATTTAAATCGTGTATTGTTTTAATTATACCCCACATCTTCCAGGAACAGTGCGTTGCCTGGCATGCTTTCGCCTGCATCGCTGCGGCTGCCATTGTGCAGGATGTCGAGAAACTGATCCATCGTAATCTTGCCCCTGCCCACATCGATGAGCGTGCCCACCACGGCTCTTACCATGTTACGGAGAAAGCGGTTGGCGGTGATCTCGAAATACCAGGTGGTAGGCGAGGTCTGTACCCATCGGGCTGCTGAAACGTGGCAGATGGTGGTCTTGTTGTCACCGCCCGCCTTGCAGAAAGCCGCATAGTCTTCGTGGTGCAGAAAATGCTGCGCCGCCTGGTTCATCTTTTCGAAATCGAGCGGGTAGTTCATCTGCAGCGAATAGTGGCGCTCGAAGGGATCCTTGCGCGTATGGATATAATAATGATAGGTACGCGAGGTGGCAGAGAAGCGGGCATGCATCTCGGCATCTACTTCCCGAACTTCATAGACGGCGATGTCGCGTGGCAGGATTCTGTTCAGACGATACACCAGCTGGTCAGCTTCCATCGGGAGTCTTTCGAAGTCAAAATGCGCTGCCATGTTCCGGGCGTGCACCCCCGTATCGGTTCTTCCGGCTCCCACCACCTCTATCTCTTTTCTGAGAAGGATGGAGAGGGCGCGCTGCAGTTCCTGCTGCACCGAATTGGCGTTGGGCTGAATCTGCCAGCCGTGATAATTGGTTCCGTCGTAACCAAAGAATATAAAATATCTCATTCTCTTTTTTTCTCTAAATTCGGGTGCAAAGTTACTAAAAAAACGTGAAATTTGGTATAATAATACAGAATATTTTCAAAAATGATACAATCTTGAAAGAAAAGTGCGATTTTATTTTGCAATATGCTAATAATTGTGTACTTTTGCCAACGATTTTGAAATTATAGATTATGGCACAGAACATATTCAGGGGCTTAGGTGTTGCCCTCATTACTCCTTTTAAGGCCGATGGTTCGGTAGATTATCAGTCTCTCAAGAGATTGGTAGAGTTTCAAATTGACAATGGTGCAGACTTCCTCTGCATCCTTGCCACCACTGGTGAGGCTCCATGCCTGACCCAGGAAGAGAAAGACAAGATCACAGAATTAGTTCTCGACGTGAACAAGGGTCGCGTTAAGATTTTGAAATATTGTGGTGGAAACAATACCGCTGCCGTGGTTGAAGAAATCAAGAACACCAACTGGAAGGGCATCGACGGTATCCTCAGCATCTGCCCTTATTACAACAAGCCATCGCAGGAAGGCTTATACCAGCACTTCAAGGCTATCGCTCAGGTGAGTCCGCTGCCTATCGTGCTCTACAATGTTCCGGGTAGAACAGGTGTGAACATGAAGCCTGAAACTACTTGCCGCATCGCCCGCGACTTCCCTAACGTGGTGGCCGTGAAGGAGGCTAGCGGAAGCCTGGAGCAGGTGGATGAAATCATCAAGAACAAGCCAGACAACTTTGAAGTAATCAGTGGCGACGATGCGCTCACCTTCTCAATGGTGGCAAGTGGTGCTGCGGGCGTCATCTCCGTTATCGGAAATGCGCTGCCTAAGGCTTTCAGCCGCATGATCCGTCTGGAGTTCCGCGGCGAGTACGAACCAGCCCGCAAGATTCATCATTCCTTCACCGAACTCTACAGTCTGCTCTTCGTAGACGGTAACCCTGCCGGCGTGAAGGCACTCTTGAACGACATGGGCTTCATCGAGAACGAGCTTCGCCTGCCGCTGGTACCTACCCGCATCGCTACCAAGCAGAAGATGAGCGAGATTTTGAAGACACTGAACATTTAATCACTATGCATTATGGCAGAAGACAGAAAGATTATTCATGAGATTACACCGCTGATGGGAAAGGACGTGCTCTACATTGCCGACAGGCACAAGAAGGAGTTTACGTATCCTATCCACAACCACTCTGTGTATGAACTTAACTTTGTAGAGAACGCAGCTGGCGTGAAGCGCATCGTGGGCGATTCGCAGGAGATAATCGGCGATTTCGACCTCTGTCTGATTACTTCTGCCGACTTGGAGCATGTTTGGGAGCAGAACGGCTGCCAAAGCGAGGACATCCGCGAGATAACCATCCAGTTTGACTTCAGCATGGGTGAGGAGACGCTTTTCGGCAGAAATCCCTACGCCAGCATCACCCGAATGATGCAGGAGGCGAAGAAGGGACTCTGCTTCCCGATGAAGGGCATCATGAAGGTATATGAGAAGCTGGATACGCTGAGTTCGGTGAAGGATGGATTCTACGCCGTTCAGCAGTTTCTCACCATCCTCTACGAGCTTTCTAAATGCGAAGGTGCCCGCACGCTGGCATCCTCCAGTTATGCTAAGGTGGCTGTGGAAGACGACAGTCGCCGCATCCTGAAGGTGAAGAACTACATCTCCAAGAACTATATGGATGATTTGCGCTTGCCTCAGCTCGCCTCCATGGCGGGCATGAGCTCAAGTGCGTTCAGCCGCTTCTTCAAGTTGCATACCGGAAGAAACATTTCGGAATATATCATCGACCTTCGCCTGGGCTATGCCGCCCGAATGCTCGTGGATACAGCCAAGAGCATCAGCGAAATCGGTTTCGACTGCGGATTCAACAATCTGAGCAACTTCAACCGCATCTTCAAGAAGAAGAAGGGATGCTCGCCTAGTGAGTTCCGTGAGAACTATCACAAGACGAGAATCATCATATAAAGATGGACCTTTCCGTTATAAGTTGCTATATAACGTAATCGTTTAAGTAAATTTATCGTAAATCTTTTCCTGTTTTCATGCTTCTTTCAGAAAAAAGATGTATATTTGCAACACGAATGAAGGAAATAGATCGTAACAATAAAAAATAGATCGTAATAATAAAAAAAGTAATTCAACATTTAAAACTACTATAACGATTATGAAACAATTCATGGATGAAAATTTCCTGCTCGACACAAAGACTGCGCAGGACCTCTTTCACAATCATGCGGCTAAGATGCCAATCATCGATTATCACTGCCACCTCATCCCAGAGATGGTAGCTAATGATCACAAGTTCAAGAGCATTACAGAACTCTGGCTCGGTGGTGACCACTACAAGTGGCGTGCTATGCGTACCAACGGTGTAGATGAGCGCTTCTGCACAGGTACTGACACCAGCGACTGGGAGAAGTTCGAGAAATGGGCAGAGACTGTACCATATACATTCCGTAACCCTCTGTATCACTGGACTCACCTGGAGCTTAAGACTGCCTTCGGTATCGACAAGCAGCTGAGCCCAAAGACTGCCCGTGAGATTTACGACGAGTGTAACGAGAAGTTGCAGCTGCCTGAGTTCAGCGCCCGCGGCTTGATGCGCCACTACAACGTGGAGTGCGTTTGTACAACAGACGACCCAATCGACGACCTGCGCTACCACAAGCAGACCCGCGAGAGCGGTTTCGAAATCAAGATGATTCCTGCTTGGCGTCCTGACAAGGCGATGAACATCGAGAAGCCAGACTTCGCTGAGTATATGAACAAGTTGGGTGAGGTAGCTGGTGTTACCCTCACTACATTCCAGGATATGGTAGATGCTTTGCAGAAGCGTCACGACTTCTTCACTGAGAATGGTTGCAAGTTGAGTGACCACGGTATCGAGGAGTTCTACGATGAGCCATACACCGATTCTCAGATTGAGACTATCTTCGGCAAGGCTATGCGCGGCCAGCAGCTCTCTGCTCTCGAAATCCGCCAGTACAAGCATGCCTTCCTGAAGGTTTGCGCTGAGATGGATCACGCTGCCGACTGGACTCAGCAGTACCACTATGGTGCTATCCGCGACAACAATACATTGATGTACAACAAGTTGGGTGCTGATACAGGTTTCGACTCTATCGGTGAGTTCACCACAGCCAAGGCTATGAGCAGCTTCCTGAACGAGTTGAACATGGAGGGCAAGTTGACACGTACTATCCTCTATACATTGAACCCATGTGCCAACGAGGTAATCGCTACTATGCTGGGTAACTTCCAGGATGGTTCTTGCCCAGGCAAGATTCAGTTCGGTTCTGGCTGGTGGTTCAACGATCAGCTCGATGGTATGACCCGCCAGATGAACGCACTCTCTGTATTGGGTCTCCTGAGCCGTTTCGTAGGTATGTTGACAGACTCTCGTTCATTCCTCAGCTACCCACGTCACGAGTACTTCCGTCGTTTGCTCTGCAACCTCCTCGGCAATGATGTAGAGAAGGGCTTGCTTCCTAACGACATGGAGAGCCTCTCTCGCATGGTAGAGGACATCTCTTACAACAACGCTCGCAACTACTTCAAGTTCTACTAATCCATAAAGTAGCAACTTAAGCAAAATACTAAGGCAAATCCCTTCATGGCATCAGAATGGTGTTGTGAGGGGATTTGTTGCTTGAAGACAATGAAAACCGATAGCTAATGGGAATAATAGACAGAATCATAGGCTTTTACGAGGATATCAGGGAGTTCAATTCTTCCAATATCCAGGATTTCCGGGGCAAGTTGAAGTCTTGGATCAAGATGGGTATGCTCGCTGGTCGCATCTTCTACGTCAAGGATATGTGGGCTAGGGATGTGGCGGCGCTGACCTTCGCCTCGTTCATGGCGCTGATTCCGTTTATGGCGATGATGTTTGTCATTGCCCGTGGCTTCGGCTACACCGCCCTGCTCGAATCGTGGATTTCGAGCACTTTCGAGGCGCAACCCGTTGTGGCTCAGACTATCGTGAACTTCGTTCATAATTACATAGAGAACACGCAGAGCAACTATATCATCGGTACGGGTATCGTGATGTTTCTCTATACCATCATCTCGCTGATGCAGAAGATAGAGCTTACCTTCGACGACATCTGGCATACGGGCGAGCGTTCGTGGAAGCAGATTGTTACCCAGTATCCAACCATCCTCTTCGGCTTGGGCATGATGATACTCTTTGCGTCGTTCATCAATGTATGGACAGTGAATGTGATAGACGATGTAGACAAGATTGCTGATATGGGCGAGGCGATTCCGTCGTTTCTCCTGCATCTGGCGGCATTCGTCCCGATGTTCTTCTTCTTCGTGTTCTGCTATTGCGTGATTCCGAACACCTATATCCGGTTTCGAAGCACCCTGGTGCCATCGTTCCTGGCTGGTGTCAGCATGACGGCATTGCAGTATGGCTACATCTATCTGCAGGTGTTCCTTTCCAGCTACAACGTCATCTACGGTTCGCTGGCAGCAATTCCGCTTTTCCTGCTGTGGCTTCAGATTTCATGGGCGATAGTGGTATTCGGAGCCTTGCTCTGCTATACCAATCAGAATCTGCATCATTACGATCTGGATTTGAAGTACGACCATGTGAAGCTGGAGCACCGCATCAAGGTCTGCGCCGTGGTGATGCATCTGGTTTGCCATCACTTCAACGAGGGTAAACCGGCTTATTCGCCTCAGCAGATGCATCAGATAACGAGGATTCCGCAGCAGCTCATCAACAGGGCTGTGAGCGAACTCTTGAAGGCTAAGTTGCTGGTAGAGATAAGGTTGGAGAAGAGAGGAAGCTTCGAGGAATCTATCGTGCTGCATCCGATAGAGAAGATAGATCATCTCACTTATGGCGTGATGATAGAGCGCCTCTTTACGAGTGGCGAAGATGTGGCAGCACTTGCCGATCTGAACCAGGAGTGGGCGATGTGGAAAGACATCGACCTGGTTAATTCCACCTTCGTGGAAAGCGGCAGAAAGATTCATTTCGTATGAAATAATAATGATAATAGAATATAAAACCTTTAAACCATTTAGTGTATGAGAAAATTTATTTCTTTTGCAGTCTTGGCATTGTTGGCTTCTTCCATGTCGGCACAGACCGTTGCCAACATGAAAGATTTGAGTGCCGAGAAGAAATCTGCAGCTGTTAACCTGAAGTTGACAGGAACTTTGACAACCACGAGAAATTCCGATTTCCGACAGCTTCGCGATCTCGCCTGGCAGTTGAGAGACCTCGACCTGAGCGAGGCTACCTGTCCCGTTCTCCCGAAGAACGCCTTCCATTCCCGTCATCATCTGCAGCATATCATCCTGCCAAATCAGTTGCAGGAAATAGGAAGTCAGGCATTCTTTGCCTGCGATAACCTGCAGGAAGTGGTGATTCCGCAGGGTGTAACCAAGGTGGGCGCTGCCGCCTTCTCGGGCTGTAAGAAGCTGAAAACCATTACTATCAATGGTGCTCCAGAGTTGGGTGAGTTCGCTTTTGCCAATCTTGAAGGAGTTAAGCTCATCAAGGTAAATTCCAAGATTCCGCCAAAGGCTGCCGCTACGGCTTTCTCGGGAATCAATATGCGTGGTGTGAAACTGGTGATGCCAAGGGGCAGCGAGAAACTCTATCGCAAGGCGGCAGGCTGGAACGCTTTCTTTGGCGAGGTGAAGCAGGCTAGGGAAGTTTGCAACCCCGAAGCTTGTCTGATTCCTACTCCGATGGAACTGAAGGTGAATGCCAAGGCGGCTCCTTTGCAGGTGGCAGGAAACTGGAAGGTGGTGGCTGCCGACGGATTGGCCAACGAGCAGGAGCATGCCGAGAGAATCCTGAAGGAAAGAACTGGCGGGCTGGATGCCTATGGCAAGAATGGCAGGAAGGGCGGAAACGCCAAGCAGGGCAGTCAGCTCACCATGACCCTCGCCCTGGACGAGAGCCTTCCAGACAAGGAGGCATACACCCTGGAAATACAGCAGAAGGGTGTGGTTATCAAGGGCAAGACCGCAACGGGCGTATTCTATGGCTTGATGACTTTCGACCAGCTGCTTCGTGGCGATGCTTCGAAGATAGGCTGCGACGCCATCCCTCAGTTGGTGGTAAAAGACCAGCCTCGCACCCATGTGAGAGAGCTGATGGTAGACCCATGCCGCATCTTCATTCCATACGAGGATTTGAAGGCATTCGTTCCGGAGATGGCACGCTATAAGCTCAACATGCTCCATCTGCATCTGGTGGATGACCAGGCTTGGACCATCGAAATCAAGAAATATCCCCGTCTCACTGCCGAAGCGAGCAGCCGCTGGGGCATGGACGATATGCTGATGCCTATCAAGGGCTATTACACCCAGGAACAGATGCGCGATTTCGTGGCCTACTGTGCCAAGTATCATATCCAGGTGGTTCCTGAGATTGAGATGCCGGGTCATGAAGTGGCTGCCATCAGCGTTTATCCGGAACTTACCTGCAAGGGCGTGAGAAAGCCTATCCGCACCACCTGCGGCGTATCGGATGAACTGCTCTGCGCCGGAAATGAGTTTACCTACGAGTTCCTGGGCAATGTGTTCAAGGAGCTGGCTGATGTCTTCCCATCTGAGTACATCCATCTGGGTGGCGACGAGGCTGGAAATCCAGCACTCGACTGCTGGACCACCTGTCCTAAGTGTCAGGCATTGAAGAAGAAGCTCGGCATCACCTCTACCGACCGTTCGGAAAACTGGAAGTTGCAGGGTTATCTCTTCGACCGCATTATTGACTTGCTCCGTACCCAGTATCACAAGACTCCGATGTTCTGGTATGAGACTGATTTCAAGAAGATTCAGCCAGGATGTGTCACTTTTGCATGGCGTGCCGGCTTAACCAAGGAAGCTTTGGTGGCAGCTGTAGAAAACAATGCCCGCATCCTGCTCTGTCCGGGAGAGCATTGCTATTTCGACTATCCGATGGCGAAGGGCGATATGCCAGAGGTAAACTGGGGTATGCCGGTTACTTCTCTGAAGGCAACCTACGATTTGGATCCAGCCTGGGGAATGGGCGAGGATTTCGAGAAGAACAATCTCTTCGGTGTAGCCGGAACCCTGTGGAGCGAGTGTATCAACTCGCCTGAGCGCATCTACTATCAGGCATATCCTCGTTCGCTTGCCTTGGCAGAGGCAGGATGGAGTTTCCAGAAAAACCGTTCATGGGAGAGCTTCCTGACAAGACTGAAGCCAACCGTGAAGGATATGATGCGAAGAGGCATCACCTTCTCGATGGAATATTAAGCAAGAGGGGCGAGTTCCGTAAAAGGAACCCGCCCCATCTTTATAGTATGCTCGGCATGAGCATTGTCTAATGGGTGCAAGTCCCTAGTAAGCCCTAATAGCGGGAATTACCTAGCCAATGGCAAGGGTGTCCATCGTGAGTTGGAATCTGAAAGAAGCCGGCGGCAAACATCTGACCTAACGTACAGAAACTTCATACAAGGCATATGACCGTGGATTAGATTGCTATACAAATCAAAGTCCCATAGCTATTCGGAACGGTTGGTGTAAATGAAGTGGGTATAAGATGGAAAGACAATGCCCTTATCCGAGGAGGTCTCACGGACTTGTCGAATAGCTATGTTGCGAAAGGCAAGGAGTAAAGCTAGCCGTGAGAAGTCAGCAGATGTCATAGTAGTGTGCTTTTCGATATAGCGCATGAAGGACAGAACCTATATTAAACGATAGTAATTGAAACATACCTTATGAAAGTAAGAACGCAGAAAACATTGGCAGAAGTTAATGGCTGCCCCCAAAGAGCTAGGACGGAATCCGAATGGTATGGGGGAGCGCAGACTTTCATGTGGATGTGTGAAGACAACATCATGGAAGTACCATTCGACAAGGAGCACTTGTTGGAGCGAATCCTTAGTCCCGACAACTTGAACCAAGCCTACAAGGCGGTGGTTCGCAACAAGGGATGCGGCGGTATCGACAAGATTTCTTGTGAGGAACTCCTCCCTTGGCTCTTGGCTAACAAGGATTCTCTGATACGTTCCTTGCAGGACGGTTCATACCGTCCGAACCCAGTCCGTCGAGTAGAGATACCGAAGGACAATGGCAAGAAGCGCCTGTTGGGCATCCCCGCCGTGGTTGACCGATTGGTGCAGCAAGCCATCAACCAAACCTTGACACCCATCTATGAGCGACAGTTCTCGCCACGGAGTTACGGCTTCCGCCCAAGGCGAGGATGCCACGATGCACTTAGGGGAGCGCAGAAGATAATCGACAATGGCTATATATACGTTGTCGATTTAGACTTGGAACGCTTCTTCGACACGGTGAGTCATAGCAAACTCATAGAAATCCTAAGCCGAACCATCAAGGATGGGAGGGTCGTCAGCCTTATACACAGATAGTCTTCGCAAGGCAGGGTATGTCACGCTGATGGGTTCGTATCTCGAATGGCATCCAAAATAGGAACCGCCGTATGCGGAACCGCACGTACGGTGGTGTGGGAGGTCGGTGAATGCGAAAGTAGGAGGTAAATGCCTCTTATGAGTAACATTTACCTCCTACCCGATTACTGTTTTACAGTCAATTATGCTCTTTTATATCCCGGAGCATCACAAAAATGAGAGGTTATCAGTAATCGACTGTAACCATCCATTATTGAACAGCAACTTTCTTCACGCTACCATCGCTATACTTCACGATATTCAATCCCTTGGTTGGAGCAGACAATCGCTGACCCTTTACTGAATAGCGAGCTACCTCCTCAACATCGGTAGAGGTTGTAGTCTTGTCGATGCCTGTTGCTTCGAATTCTACTATGTTCTCAAAGCTGACAAAGTCAGAGTGCCTGTAATCATCATAAGTTCCCATTGGTACATAAACTGTGCATTTCTTGGTATCAACTTCATCGAATGCATAACTACCTATTTTTGGTACTTTCTCTGCATATACATAAATAGAAGTTAATCCGCTACAGCCCCAGAATGCACGAAAGCCTATCTCGGTAATACTAGCAGGAAGGGTTAAACTCGTTAATCCGCTACAGCCACAGAATGCGTATCTGCCTATCTCGGTAATACCAGCAGGAAGGGTTAAACTCGTTAATCCGCTACAGTCTTTGAATGCCCAATCGCCTATCTCGGTAATACCAGCAGGAAGGTTCAAACTCGTTAATCCGCTACAACCAGAGAATGTGCCTTCGCTTATCTTGGTAATACCAGCAGGAAGGGTTAAACTCGTTAATCCGCTACAACCACTGAATGCGCTATTACTTATCTCGGTAATACTAGCAGGAAGGGTTAAACTCGTTAATCCGCTACAGTCACTGAATGCCCAATCGCCTATCTCGGTAATACCAGCAGGAAGGTTCAAACTCGTTAATCCGCTACAACCAGAGAATGCGCCTTCGCTTATCTCGGTAATACTAGCAGGAAGGGTTAAACTCGTTAATCCGCTACAACCTTCGAATGCGTTATTGCCTATCTCGGTAATACCAGCAGGAAGATTTAAACTCGTTAATCTGCTACATTGCCAGAATGCGTAATAGCCTATCTTGGTAATATTAGCAGGAAGGGTTAAACTCGTTAATCCGCTACAGTCATGGAATGCGCTATTGCCTATCTCGGTAATACCAGCAGGAAGGGTTAAACTCGTTAATCCGTAACAGAACTCGAATGCGCAATCGCCTATCTTGGTAATACCAGCAGGAAGGGTTAAACTCTTTAATCTTCTACAGTCATAGAATGCGTATTTGCCTATTACACCATTAGAAGTATGATGATCATAATAATAGCCATCCCCACCTTCTACAATCTTTGCCTCAGACAAATCTAACACAGAAAGCTTTCCGCCAGAATAATTACTTCCAGCCATCCAACGAATCATACTCAAATCCGTACCATTTATCTCACCAATAATCTTCAAATTGGTAATCTTATGCTTTTCACTAATTGTAATTCTATCAGGCAAAGTACCAGCCTTTTCCAAATGAATGGTGATTTGCCTTGTAATCAAGTCGTTATCGGCATAAAGCGACAAACAACCAAGCAACAGAAACATCAAGGTTAAAAAACTACCTTTCTTAATAATTTGTTTCATAATTATTTTTTTTAGTTAGACATTAAATATCATGGTAAAAACTATTCAGACTGCGTATTGCCTCAAGTCGCTGCATCTTTCCTTTACACTCACCATAACGTTTTTTAGCAATTCTAGCGATGCAGTGAAACGCAGCACTGCTAGACTTAATATGCTGGTTTACAGTCAAGTATACTCTCCACGTTGCGCAACTTCTCCAGTTGCTCAGCCTTATGAGCCTTCAGCCTCTTTACCCATTCCGCCATCTTTGACAGATGAGCTCTTGATTACTATTGTTTCATTTACATGTACCATAAGCCTATAGTTTTATATTTGGGGCAAAGATACTACTTTTATATGAAACAACCAAATTTTGGGCAGAAAATTTCACTCCGACCTCCAATAAATCGATAAGTCGGCGCTCTGTGTCTGAAAAATCCGGCATAACCTTATCTATTTAGTTAATATTCAAAATGCAAAGTAAATGAATATTAGCCTAATAGACAAGTTTTCGGAGTATTTTTAGTTTTCTTTGGCCTTTGAAAATGGTTAGGACAACTGTCGCCGAATGTTTATAAATGCGCGAAAAACACAAGAAAGATGAAAAAGTTCGTACTATACTATTTTAGGTGATTCATATTCCATGAGTTCTCACTAAAGCGGGGGGCAACTAGCCATGACAGCGAAGATCATCGGAACATTCTGCATCTTTCCTTTACACTCACCATAACGGTTGTTAGTAATTCTAGTGATGCAGCGTTTCGCTGCGTCACTAGACCTAATAGTATGCTCGGCATGAGCATTGTCTAATGGGTGCAAGTCCCTAGTAAGCCCTAATAGCGGGAATTACCTAGCCAATGGCAAGGGTGTCCATCGTGAGTTGGAATCTGAAAGAAGCCGGCGGCAAACATCTGACCTAACGTACAGAAACTTCATACAAGGCATATGACCGTGGATTAGATTGCTATACAAATCAAAGTCCCATAGCTATTCGGAACGGTTGGTGTAAATGAAGTGGGTATAAGATGGAAAGACAATGCCCTTATCCGAGGAGGTCTCACGGACTTGTCGAATAGCTATGTTGCGAAAGGCAAGGAGTAAAGCTAGCCGTGAGAAGTCAGCAGATGTCATAGTAGTGTGCTTTTCGATATAGCGCATGAAGGACAGAACCTATATTAAACGATAGTAATTGAAACATACCTTATGAAAGTAAGAACGCAGAAAACATTGGCAGAAGTTAATGGCTGCCCCCAAAGAGCTAGGACGGAATCCGAATGGTACGGGGGAGCGCAGACTTTCATGTGGATGTGTGAAGACAACATCGTGGAAGTACCATTCGACAAGAAGCACTTGTTGGAGCGATTCCTTAGTCCCGACAACTTGAACCACATATCTTCGCAGTGGTGTGATAAACAAGGGCTTGTTCGAGGCAAGTGAGGAGGGAACTCCCCAAGGAGGACCGTTGAGTCCACTGCTGAGCAACATCATGCTCAACGAGTTGGACAAGGAACTCGAACGCAGAGGTCTCCCCTTTGTTCGTTATGCCGATGACTCAATGATATTTTGTAAGTCCAAGCGAGCGGCAATGCGAGTCAAGGAGTCCATCACCAAGTTCATAGAAGGCAAACTATACCTCAAGGTGAACAAGGAGAAGACGGTCGTCTCGTATGTGCGTGGTGTGAAATACCTCGGCTACTCCTTCTATGTATCCAAAGGCAAATGCCAACTGACTGTGCATCCCAAATCCAAAGCAAAGATGAAAGCCAAACTAAAGGAACTTACGAGTCGGAGCAATGGATGGGGATATGAAAAACGGAAGCAAAAGCTAGAGGAATACATACGAGGATGGGTGGGGTACTATCATCTTGCAAATATGAAGCAACTGCTCCTTGAAACGGACAAATGGCTGCGCAGACGAATACGCATGTGTATATGGAAGTCTTGGAAGAGAGTCAAGACGAGGATTGCCAACCTCGTAAGGTGTGGTATAGATAAATGCCAAGCCTATATGTGGGGCAACAGCCGTCTTGGGTATTGGCGTGTAGCAGACAGTCCTATTTTGAAAATGGCTATCAGCAATGATAGTCTTCGCAAGGCAGGGTATGTCACGCTGATGGGTTCGTATCTCGAATGGCACCCAAAGTAGGAACCGCCGTATGCGGAACCGCACGTACGGTGGTGTGGGAGGTCGGTGAATGCGAAAGTAGGAGGTAAATGCCTCTTATGAGTAACATTCACCTCCTACCCGATTAAATCTCTCTTTATTTCTAAAGTGATTCAGATATATTCATATATATATAGTAGTGTTGCTATTCTTACTTGCTCAAGCTAACAGAATGGCTCATGTTAGTCATTTCTGGAATTGAGTTTACTACGTGTTTCAAGAACATGCCCATGCAAAGAACCATACCTGAAAACATAACTGCGGCGAAAGCCATTGTAAAAATAGTCATCATAATTATTAACCTTTTTAAAATTTATTATTTGTTATTCCTTAAATACGAGTGCAAAGTTAACACTTTTTTATCAAATAACGGCATCTTTTGCCGAGAAATATCATTGCAATATGCATTTCTTGATATGGGTCAACCACTTGTTTTTAGCCTTGAAAATGACACTTTGCTATTATTTTTGCTAGTTTTGTGGCAATAATTTATATATCACTTTGTTTCTACTTTGTTATGTGTGTAACAAGGTAAGGCTTCCTATCAGATGATAAGAAAAGGGCGCTTCGTCCTAAAGGATGAAACGCCCTCAACTTTTATGCTGTTAAAGCTGAATCTATGAATTCATGGAAATCAGGAACTCCTCGTTGTTGCGAGTAGTCTGCATGCTCTTGTGGATGGTATTCATCGCCTCGATAGGGTTCATATCTGAAATGAACTTGCGCAGAATCCACATGCGGTCGAGCGTCTTCTTGTCCTGCAAGAGGTCGTCGCGACGGGTAGAAGAAGCCACCAGGTTGACGGCAGGGAAGATGCGCTTGTTGCTGAGTGAGCGGTCGAGCTGCAACTCCATGTTACCGGTACCCTTGAACTCCTCGAAGATAACCTCGTCCATCTTGCTACCTGTATCAATCAGGGCTGTAGCGATGATGGTGAGAGAACCGCCACCCTCGATGTTACGGGCTGCACCGAAAAAGCGCTTTGGCTTCTGCAATGCGTTGGCATCCACACCACCGGTCAACACCTTACCTGATGCTGGGGCTACGGTGTTGTAGGCACGTGCCAGACGGGTGATGGAGTCGAGGAAGATGACTACATCGTGACCGCACTCTACCATGCGCTTTGCCTTCTCCAAAACGATGCCCGCAATCTTCACGTGGCGCTCGGCTGGCTCGTCGAAGGTAGAGGCGATGACCTCGGCATTCACGGTGCGAGCCATATCGGTAACCTCCTCAGGACGCTCGTCGATGAGCAGCATCATGAGGTATGCTTCTGGGTGGTTGGCTGCGATGGCGTTGGCAATGTCCTTCATCAGGATGGTTTTACCGGTCTTTGGCTGAGCCACGATGAGCGCACGCTGTCCCTTACCGATTGGTGAGAAGAGGTCTACCACGCGGGTGCTCAGGTTGGTGGTGCGACGGTCGCCGCAGAGATCAAACTTCTCGTTAGGGAAGAGTGGGGTGAGGTGCTCGAATGGAACACGGTCGCGTACCTCTGATGGGTCACGGCCATTAATCTTGTCGATGCTGGTAAGTGGGAAGTACTTCTCTCCCTCGTGAGGAGGACGCACGTGGCACTGAACTACATCACCCGTCTTCAATCCATATCGCTTCACGAAATTGGTAGCCACATAGATGTCGTCTGGAGAAGAAAGATAGTTGAAGTCGCTGCTGCGAAGGAATCCGTAGCCGTCTGAAAGCACTTCGAGCACACCATTGGCGCTGATGATGTTGGAGAAGTCGTATTCTGGCTCCCTGTTGGCTGTCTGAGGTGCAGCGGCAGGAGTGTTGCCGGATGCAACCGGAGTGGTAGGGCGATCGAAGATATCGTATGTTGGCGTGGCTGCCTGGTCTTCGATTGGAATATCTACCACGGTGATGAAGTCGGTGCCGTCGCCTGGGTCGCCGCTCCAGACGCCGTCTGGAGTAGTCGCGGCTGCAGCGCCTGCGGCATTGTTTGCCTTCTTGACGGTCTCTTTAGCCTCTGCCTTTTCCTCATGGTCTGCTGGCTTATCGTTATGAGAGTTGAGCTTTGCCTGGAGCATAGCCATCAGTTCGTTATTGCTTTCGCTGTTGTCGCTGGATTCGCCAGTGGCAAACTGGGCTTCAGGAATGAAATGCTCTTCGCTCTCTGCGACTGCTGCCTGGTCAGACTCAGCCTGTGCTGGCTGTTCTGCGCTAGCCTGTGCCGCCTGCTCTTCGTTGATCTGTGCCTCCTGCTCATCATCAGTCTGTACATTCAGCTCAGCATCAGTCTGTGCATTCTGCTCAGTCTCGCTGTTGCTCTCGGCATCAAAAAAATTGCCTTCATTTTCGCTTTCCTCTTGCTGCTGAGCAGCCTGCTGCATCTTGATGGCAGCAGCTTTAGCCGCAGCAATGGCCTCCAGTTCTGCCTTGCTCTTTCTGCCTCTGTGCTTTGGGAAAGCAGCCAGCGGATCTGCTGTGGCTGCGGCTCCCTGTGGGGCTGCATCCTGCGATGCATCTACAGGTCCGGTAGCCTGGTTCTTCATCACGTCGAAGTTCTCGCCATCAGTTCCATTGACAGAATAAACACGGTCTTCTTTCTTGCTGGCAATGCGTGTACGTTTACGCTTTGGTGCAGCATCATCTGTTGGGCCTTCAGCCTGGGCATCAAGGATGGTATAGATAATAGTCTCCTTGTTGTCGCCTGACTTAATCTTGGCTCCAATCTCTTTAGCAATGTCCTTCAGTTGAACGACACTTTTTGCTGATAATTCGTCTTTGCTATACATTATTATATTGTATATTATATGATTTTTCTATGAAATGTAGCGTTTCGAGAATGGAAACACTAGATGTTTTGATTAAATTCGGTGCAAAGATAACTAAAAAAATTGTTTCTGCCAAATAAGATAGCCAAAAAATTTTGTTTCTGCCAATTTTTTTTGTAACTTTGCACACAAAAATAACAAAAATGGCTAGTCAAATACCTTATTTAGACGTTCAAAACCTCACCAAACGTTTTGGAGCTGAGGTTCTTTTTGATAATATCTCCTTCTCTATCGCTGAAGGACAGAAGGTGGGACTCGTGGCGAGAAACGGCACGGGCAAATCTACGTTGATGTCGGTGCTCATGGATAAGGAGGGACATGAGAGTGGCGACATCATCTATCGCCGCGACCTGAAGGTGGGCTATCTGGAGCAGTCGCCGAAGTTCGACCCGGATGAGAGCGTGCTCGAGGCTTGCTTCAACCACGAGGATGACCCCGAAAAGGTGCTCAAGGCTAAGCAGATTCTCACACAGTTGCATATCACCAACATGGATCAGCCGATGGGACAGTTGAGTGGTGGTCAGCAGAAACGTGTGGCGCTTGCCAATGTGCTGATTGATGAGCCCGACTTCCTGATGCTCGATGAGCCTACCAACCACCTCGACCTGGAGATGATTGAGTGGCTGGAGGGCTATCTGAACCGTGGCAACAAGACCATCTTCATGGTAACCCACGACCGATTCTTCCTCGACAAGGTGTGTAATACCATCCTGGAACTCGATGATAAGACCATCTACACCTATCGTGGCAATTATGCCTACTATCTGGAAAAACGACAGGAGCGCATGGACAACCTGCGTGCCGAAATCCAGCATTCCAAGAATCTCTATCGCAGAGAGCTGGACTGGATGCGCCGACAGCCTCAGGCTCGCGGTCATAAGGCGAAGTATCGTGAGGATGCCTTCTACGAGTTGGAAAAGGTGGCGAAGCAGCGCATCGAAGACCGACAGGTGCGCCTGAAGGCTTCTACCGTATATATCGGTTCCAAGATTTTCGAGTGCCAGTATGTGAGCAAGGCGTTCGACGACAGGGGTAAGAAGAAGGTGATTCTCGACAACTTCTACTACAACTTTGCCCGATTCGAGAAGATGGGCATCGTGGGTAACAACGGTACGGGTAAATCTACCTTCATCAAGATGCTCCTGGGCGAGGTGCAGCCTGATAGCGGCAAGTTTGATATCGGAGAGACCGTGCGCTTCGGCTATTTCTCGCAGGAAGGATTAAAGTTCCGTGAAGACCAGAAGGTCATCGATGTCATCACCGAGATTGCCGACTATATCGACCTGGGAAATGGCAAGCACATGACGGCTTCGCAGTTCCTGCAGTTCTTTCTCTTCACTCCCGAGGAGCAGCACAACTACGTATATAAGTTGAGTGGTGGCGAGAAGCGCAAGCTCTATCTCTGTACGGTGCTGATGAGGAATCCTAACTTCCTGGTGCTCGATGAGCCTACCAACGACCTCGATATCCAGACCCTCCAGGTATTGGAAGAATACTTGCAGGATTTCGCCGGTTGCGTCATCGTGGTGAGTCACGACCGCTATTTCATGGACAAGGTGGTGGACCATCTCCTGGTGTTCAAGGGCGAGGGCGAGATTCAGGATTTCCCTGGCAACTATACGCAATATCGTGACTGGAGCCGTTTGCAGGAGAAGGATGAGGCAGAGAAAGCTGCGGCTGCAGCGAAAACCACAGCCAGCAACAGCGCCAGCACAAACGATGGAGCCGGCACCGCCAAGCGTGATGCCAACTTTGAGAACAAGCGCAAGATGAGCTACAAGGAGAAGCGTGAATATGAGCAGCTGACCCAGGAAATAGATAAGCTCACCGAAGAGCAGAAAAAGTTGGAAGAGGCCCTTTGCAGCGGCACCCTCTCGGTAGAGGAACTGACGGAAAAGAGCAAGCGCCTGCCTGAAATCAAGGACGAACTTGACGAGAAGGAAATGAGATGGCTGGAATTGGCAGAAATGCTCTAGACTTTGAACATTGAACATTGAACTTTGTGCGTTGAACATTGAACTTTACGATAAGTTAGTGTGCTGCCTTTAATAATTAAACATTTATAAAAGAAAATAGAAAGAATGGAAATTAAGAAATCTGAATTTACAATATCGGCTCCACGAGTGAGCATGTGCCCTAAAGATAACAAGGCCGAGTATGCCTTCATCGGCAGAAGTAACGTGGGCAAGTCGAGCCTCATCAATATGCTCTGCAATCACAAGGGTTTGGCTAAAACTTCAGCCACTCCGGGTAAAACCCTGCTCATCAACCACTTTATCATCAATAACGAATGGTATCTGGTCGACCTTCCTGGCTATGGCTTCGCCAAGCGCTCCAAAACCGTGCAGAAGCAGTTGGAGCAGATGATCAGCAGCTATATCCTGCAGCGCCCACAGTTGGCAAACGTCTTCGTACTCATCGATGTGCGCCACGACCAGCAGAAGATAGACCGTGAGTTCGTGGATTGGTTGGGCGAGAGCAATGTGCCTTTCTGCATCGTCTTCACCAAGGCTGATAAGTTGGGTCCAGTCAAGGCTCGCATGAATGCAGAAAAGTGGATGCACGCTCTGGAAGACCGTTGGGAGGCGCTCCCTCCATACTTCATCACCAGCAGTGAGAAGAAGACGGGTCGTGACGAGGTGCTCGACTATATCGACGAAATCAACAAGTCTCTGGCAGGAGAGTAACTGCCGGATGTCTTCTAAAAAGAGAAGAAAAGAATGAAACAGATTAACTGGGGATTTATCGGCTGCGGTGAAGTAACCGAAAAGAAGAGCGGTCCGGCATTCAACGAGGTGGAGGGATCGCAGGTTGTTGCGGTGATGAGCCGTAGCGAACAGAAGGCGCGAAGCTATGCCGAGCGCCATCATATAAGAAAATGGTATACCGATGCGCAGGAACTCATCGACGACCCTGACGTGAATGCCGTCTATATCGCTACGCCACCGTCATCACACGCCACCTTTGCCATCATGGCGATGCATGCAGGCAAGCCTGTATACGTAGAAAAGCCTCTGGCAGCAAGCTATAACGACTGTATCCGCATCAACAGAATCAGCGAGCAGACCGGTGTGCCTTGCTTTGTGGCATACTATCGCAGGTATCTTCCTTACTTTCAGAAAGTGAAGGAGATTATCAACAGTGGAACTATCGGAGAAATAGTCAATGTACAGGTTCGCTTCTCGGTACCTCCCCGTGACTTGGATTACAAAAGTGGCAAGGAGATGCCTTGGCGTGTGCAGCCAGACATTGCTGGTGGCGGCTATTTCTATGATTTGGCACCACATCAGATAGACCTGTTGCAAGACCTCTTTGGTGTGATTACCCGTGCCCATGGCTATCCTGCCAACCGTGCGCATCTCTATAAGGCAGAAGATACGGTATCGGCATGCTTCTTCTTCGAAAGTGGCGTGACGGGCAGTGGCAGCTGGTGTTTCGTGGGACATGAGAGTGCCAAGGAAGACTGCATCGAGATTATCGGTGACAAGGGTTCGCTTTCGTTCTCCGTGTTCACCTATCAGCCTATCGTCTTGATAACAAGCGAGGGTAGAACCAGCATCACGGTTTCCAATCCGCCGTATGTGCAGCTGCCTATCATCAAGAATGTGATAGAACACCTGCAGGGTATCAGCACCTGTACTTGCACCAGCGTTTCGGCTACTCCGGTAAACTGGGTGCTCGACCGCGTGCTTTGGAAGAACTAACGTTTGATTTTGTAAGTGCTAACGTGTGTCTTGAAGAACTGAATTGTAGAATTTCAAAGAGTCAATAAGATGAAAAGAAGAATTTGGTCTTTAGTGGGAGTCTGGTTGTTCGCTTTGCTGCCAATGATGGCGGTGGAGCGGGAAACGTCTCATTTGTCTGCTGGTCAAAGCAAGACAGACCAAAGTAAGACTGACCAGAACAAGACTGTTGCCGATTCTTCTTTGATGAAAACGCTTTTCAACTCTACGATGTTCAAGGGAAACTCTGAGGATAGCCTGACGCGTGCCCGACATGAGAAAACCTTCTTCCACCGTTTGGGAATGACTTTTACGAATTTCTTTCGGGAGTTTTCAAATATCAACGAACAGTATATCGAGCCTCAGCATTACAATTATACCGTGATGCTCCAGAATACCAATACCTATGAGGTCTATACCCTTTATGGTGAGGAAGGACAGCGCATCTCGTTTGCACCTGATCCTTCATGGCGATTGGGCCCTTATCTGGGATGGCGATGGGTGTTCCTGGGTTATACCATAGACTTGAAACACATCAATATGAAGAGTAACCACAGTAGCAAGAAGGAGTTCAATCTGAGCCTGTATAGCAGTTTGCTCGGAGTGGATCTGTTCTGGCGGCAGACGGGTAACGACTATCATATCCAAAGAATGGATCTGGGAGCTGAAGTGAATACGGATGCCCTCAAAAAGGTATCTTTCGATGGTTTCAAAGGAAGTATCAAGGGTTTGAACCTTTACTACATCTTTAATCATCGTAAGTTCTCATATCCAGCAGCTTATTCGCAAAGCACGAAGCAGAAGTTGAGCGCCGGTTCATGGATGGTAGGCTTGGGATATACCCAGCATCAGCTGGAAGTGGACTGGGATAAACTCTCGAATATCGTGGATGAACGGCTGAATCAGAAATCCAGGAATCAGCAGAATCAGGAAGCCAGGACTCAGCAGAATCAGGAAGGCGAGATTCAGACGGAAGCGAAGATTGATAGCAGCCTGATGTTCTCGAAGGTGAGGTATAGCGATTATTCCGCTACGGTGGGATATGGCTACAACTGGGTGTTTGCCAAGAACTGGCTCTTCAACGCCTCGCTTTCCGTGGGACTTGCCTACAATCATTCCAGATCAGACGATCCGGAGCAGGACAAGTTTAACCTGAAGAACTTCAACTTCAAGAATTTCAACATCGATGGTGTGGGCCGTTTTGGTGTGGTATGGAATAATGACAAATGGTATGCGGGTATCAGTTCTGTCATTCATTCTTACAATTATCATAAAGATCATTTCTCTACCAACAATTCCTTCGGCTCCCTGAACATCTATGTGGGCGTGAATTTTGGTAAGAAGCGGGAATATAAAAATGTAAAACAATGAAAGTAAAGCATAGTTTTTTGTTTTTTGCAGCGGCATTCATGATGGTGATGCCGGCTTTAGCAAAGTCGGGCGTGGTGTATCAGCGCCAGGATAGTATGCGGATTGTTTCTTTGCTCCAACAGGCAAAGGCGATGAAGAAGAAACCTGCCAACTGGATGATGTGGTTCGGAAAGCAGTTTGTGGGTGTTCCCTATGTGGGCGGCACCCTGGATAGAACTAAGGAGGAGCAGCTCGTGGTGAATACCCGTGAACTGGATTGCACCACCTACGTAGAAATCGTGACCGCTCTGACGATGTGTGCCAAGAATCACGAAACCAGTTTTGCTGCCTTCTGCAATCATCTCAAGCATGTGCGCTATGTTGGTGGCGATGTGGAGTATGTAAAGCGCCAGCATTATTTCACACTCTGGGTAGATGACAACGTAAAGGAAGGCATCGTGAAGGATATTCAGAACAATCCACCTTTCACGGCTGTGCAGACCATCAGCGTAAACTGGATGTCTACTCATCCATCCAGCTACAAGATGCTTTCGGCTCATCCACAGTGGCAGTCGGGCATCCGGGCTTTGGAACAGAGCATCAATGGCAAGCGCTATCGCTATATCCCGAAAGGGGAGATTCGCAACAACCAGCTTTTCAGAAATACCATCAAGAATGGCGATATCCTTCTGATGATTACCCGTAAGAAAGGATTGGACACCACGCATATCGGCATTGCTTCCTGGCACAAGGATGGTTTGCACCTGCTTAATGCCAGCAGTATCCACAAAAAAGTGATTGATGAACCGATGACACTTTATACCTATATGCAGAAACATCCATCCCAGATAGGTATCCGTGCCTGCAGGGTGTTGTGATATTTCTAAATATTATCATCATTGGTTGAAACATTCCGATAAATGGGATGTTTTCCTACTCCATATTTATCCTTAAGGCTAATTATTTTTAGGCTTAAGGATAAATATATTTAGTCTTAAGGCTATTTATATTTTCCCTTAAGGCTATAGTTTTCTTCTCTTGAAATCCCTCTTTCTTTCTCTTTATTTTGTTCAGTTATTTGCTTTCTGTTGCGCCTATCCGCCTTTTTGGCACGCTATTTGTAAATGTAATAGGCAGAAATAAATAAAGTAAAACATATAAAACATTATAAATTATGGCACAGAAAGGTAATATCGGTGTAACGACAGAGAATATTTTCCCTGTCATCAAGAAATTCTTATATTCAGATCATGACATCTTCCTTCGTGAGATGGTTTCCAACGCTGTAGATGCTACACAGAAGTTGAAGACTCTTGCTGCCCAGGGCGACTTCAAGGGTGAGATTGGCGACACTACTGTACGCATCTCTCTCGACGAGAAGGCTGGTACCCTGACTATCAGCGACCGTGGTATCGGTATGACTGAGGAGGAAATCGATAAATATATCAACCAGATTGCATTCTCTGGCGTAACAGACTTCCTCGACAAGTACAAGGAGAATGCCAACGCAATCATCGGTCACTTTGGTCTCGGTTTCTATTCTTCTTTCATGGTAGCCAGCAAGGTGGAAATCATCACCAAGAGCTACAAAGAGGGTAGCAAGGCTGTGAAGTGGAGCTGTGATGGTTCACCTGCTTTTGAAATCGAGGATGCTGACAAGGCTGAGCGCGGTTCAGATATCGTTCTCCATATCGCTGACGACTGCAAGGAATTCCTCCAGAAGAACAAGATTGAGGAACTCCTGAACAAGTACTGCAAGTTTATGGCAGTGCCTGTAGCCTTCGGTAAGAAGACAGAGTGGAAGGACGGCAAGAACGTGGAGACAGACGAGGATAACATTATTAATAATGTGGAGCCTCTCTGGACCAAGACTCCTAGCACCTTGAAGGATGAGGACTACAAGAAGTTCTATCATACCCTCTATCCAATGCAGGACGACCCATTGTTCTGGATTCACCTGAACGTAGATTTCCCATTCAACCTGACGGGTATTCTCTACTTCCCACGCATCAAGAACAGCATCGACATGCAGCGCAACAAGATTCAGCTGTATTGCAACCAGGTATTCGTAACAGACCAGGTAGAGGGCATCGTTCCTGAGTTCCTGACCCTGTTGCATGGAGTTATCGACTCACCGGATATCCCATTGAACGTGAGCCGCAGCTACTTGCAGAGCGACAGTAACGTGAAGAAGATTTCTACCTACATCACCAAGAAGGTGGCAGACCGCTTGAACTCTATCTTCAAGGAGAACCGCAAGGAATTCGAGGAGAAGTGGGATGACCTCAAGCTCTTCATCAACTACGGTATGCTTTCTCAGGACGACTTCTACGATCGCGCCAAGGACTTCGCTCTCCTGAAGGATGTAGAGGGCAAGTACTTCACTTACGAGGAGTACAAGACGCTGATCAAGGACAACCAGACCGATAAGGATGGCAACCTGGTATATCTCTATGCTAACAACAAGGAGGAGCAGTACTCTTACATCGAGGCTGCCAAGCAGAAGGGTTATTCAGTGCTCCTGATGGAAGGTCAGCTGGATACTCCAATGGTCAATATGCTGGAGCAGAAGCTGGAGAAGAGCCGCTTCACCCGTGTGGATGCGGATATCATCGACCGACTCATCGTAAAGGAGGATGCCAAGAAGACAGATTTGACAAAAGACCAGTCTGACAACTTGACAGAAGTGTTCCGCTCTCAGATGCCTAAGCTCGACAAGGCAGAGTTCTTCGTAGAGATTCAGGCTTTGGGTGAGCAGAATCAGCCAGTGCTTATCACCCAGAACGAGTACATGCGCCGTATGAAGGCGATGAGCCAGTTCCAGGCAGGCATGAACTTCTATGGTCAGATGCCAGACAGCTACAACATCGTATTGAACTCAGACCACGCTTTGGTGAAGAAGGTATTGGAGGATGCTGAGGCTAACACCGCCGATGCATTGAAGCCAATCCTTGCAGAAATCAAGGGTCAGGAAGCTCGCCTTGCAGTGCTTCATCAGGAGCAGAGCAAGAAGAAGCCAGAGGAGATAACCCAGGAAGAGAAGGATGATGTTCACAACACAGAGAAGGCTATCAGCGACGAGAAGGCTAAGCGCAATGATATCATCTCGGGCTATGCCAAGAACAACAACATCGTTCATCAGCTCATCGACCTCGCCCTGTTGCAGAACGGTATGCTGAAGGGTGCTTCTCTCGATGCTTTCCTGAAGAGAAGCGTGGATATGATTAAGTAATACGGCATTAATTGGCGTATATAACTTTACGAGATGTAACATTTGGGGTTACAAATTGTTTCTAGATATGTGCTAAATGTTTCAAAGCAGACATTTAGCACATTTTTTTGTCCCTTTTCTTTGGTAGTGTTATCCGTTTTTTGTAACTTTGCATTACTTAATTGAATAAGCATATAATAATCAGAACCACCATCATGGAACGAAACAAAGAATCTGAACGCAGCTTAATAGCTGATTATTACACAAAGCATTTCGAAGAATTGAAGGCGTTTGTGTATTCCCGTCTGCCGATAGCGGATGAGGCTGAGGATATAGTGCAGAACATTTTTCTGAAACTGTTGGAGTCGAAGAAGATGATTACGCCTATCACCTTGCCTTGTCTTGTCTATACTATGGCGAGAAACTTGATTGCTGACTACTGGCGCCACAGACAGCAAGGTGAGGTGTACGAGCATTTCATCAAGACAAGCAATTGGAGGTCGAGAAGTACCGAGAGCGTCGAGTCGCTGTTCTCGGCTCAGGAAGTGAACGAAATGTTAGAGTGCGGTATCGCCCAACTTTCCGATAAGCAAAGCAGTGTTTATCGCTTGAATGTTTATGAGAATATGCCCGTGAAAGAAATCGCTACAACGCTCAATTTGAGTTACAAGAAAACCGAAAATCGCCTGGGTATTGCCCGCAAGAAGGTTCGTGACTTTATGACGAAGGCGTTGGCTGGTTAGGGTAGTTGTGGGCGATGTCTATCTGATAGACATTTTGGTAGGTGGTATAATGATTTTTGATATTGTGATATAATGTGATAAAAAGGCTGCATTCCTCATGTTTCAGGAATGCAGCCTTTATTGGTTGTTATGTCTTAGTTCTCCTTGAAGGCAATGACTCGGGTCAATGCCTTGTCCAGATAGAATGTCTGGGTGATTTCCTGCTTCTTGCCATCATGATCGGTCAACTGATAGGTGGCCCTTATATATAATAAGGTGTCTGGGAACGTGCCATCGTTATAGTCGATGTTCTTCTTGATGTATGGAAGCTTGCTCATCTCCTGTCTCATCAACTTCACCTTGTTGAAGTCGATCATTGCCGTCTGATTGAGCTGGCTGAAATGCTCATAGCTGCAATCTTCGTTCTCAAGGTTCTCGTTGAGGAAATCCTTGACGAGCGACTTGGCTTTGTGCCGGTCGCCACATGAAGTGAAGACCAGCGACAAAGCTAATGTGAGTAAGAAAATAAGCTTCTTCATTACTTCACGCTACGGAGAATGTCCAACAAGTGATCCCATACCATCTCAACGGTAGGAATCAGAAGTGCTTCCTCTGGAGTATGTACGTTGCGAAGGGTAGGGCCGAAGCTTACCATGTCGAGATCTGGGTAACGCTCAGAGAAGAGACCGCACTCCAAACCGGCGTGGATGCCCTTGACCAATGGCTCCTTGCCGAAGAGCTTTTCGTAACTCTTCACGGTGATGTCGGTCAGCTTGCTGTTGGCACGCATCTTCCATGCAGGATACTTGCCGCCCACGTTAACCTCGGCACCAGCCAGAAGGAAGGCTGCCTTCACGGTGTTGGTCATATTATCCAAGTTGCTCATTACATTACTGCGCTGTGAAGCCACGATGTGGATGCTGTTCTCGTCGGTGATGACGCTTGCTACATTGCTTGATGTCTCAACCATCTCGGCAAGCGCCTCGTCCTGACAAGTGGTAAGAGGACCGTTGTCAACAGCCTGCAAAGCCATGATGAACTTATCTGCCACAGCTTTCTCGATGACAGGAGCTGCATCGGCAGAACCCATGTTGAACAACATCGACTGCTCTGTAACGTGGAACTCATCCTCTACCTCTGAAGCGAAGATATTCCAGTCGGCACGTACCTGCTCCTTTGCCTCGTTCTTGACTGCGAATACAATCTTTCCGTCGCGAGGGATGGCATTGTGCATCTTGCCACTGTTGAAGCTAACCAGGCGGAGTTCACCATTCAGCTTCTCGTTCTCCAGGAAGAGGAAACGGGCAAGAACCTTGATGGCATTGGCGCGCTTCTTGTTGATGTCATCGCCAGAGTGACCGCCGTTGAGTCCCTTCAGAGAAGCTTCCATGAAGAAATAGCCAGCTGGAGCCTCTTCACGATTGAAGTGGAAGGTAGCCTTGGTGGTCTGACCGCCTGCGCATGATACGAAAATCTGTCCCTCATCCTCTGAATCGAGGTTGATGAGCATCTTGCCAGTCATGAAGCCTGCCTTCATGCCTACGGCACCACTCAAGCCTGTCTCCTCGTCACGGGTAAATACGCACTCGATAGGACCATGCTCAATATCGTCGGCTGCGAGGATGGCGAGCTCGATGGCACATCCGATACCATCGTCAGCACCGAGGGTGGTACCCTTTGCCTTCAGCCATTCTCCATCCACATAAGTCTGGATGGCATCCTTGTGGAAGTCGAACTCCACGTCTACCAATTTATCGCAAACCATATCCATGTGGCTCTGGAGGATGATGGTATCGGCATTCTCATATCCTGGGGTGGCAGCCTTGCGAATCAAGACGTTGCCAGTCTCATCAACTACAGTCTCAAGGTTGTGGCTCTTGCCAAATTCCTTCAAGTACTCAATCATGTTCTCCTCGTGCTTGGAAGGACGAGGAATCTCGTTGATTTTAGCGAACTGCTCGAACACGAGAGCAGGTTTTAAATCATTTTTTTTCATTTATAATGTTATTTTGTATATATAATTCTCTTTATTTGTTATTTTTGCTTCAAGAAAGTCATTTATTTATGAAATTTCCTTTGCTTTTTGACCGAAAAGTCGTACCTTTGCAACGTGAAGTGCACTAAGGCACTGCAAAGATAATAAAAATGATAAAATTATTGCTATTTAGTCTGTTAATAATTGCTATTGCTATGGCATTATTCAGTGTAAAACTGATTTTTAAGAAGAACGGCAAGTTCTCTTCGCAGCATGTACACGACAATCCTGGTCTTCGCAAGATGGGTATCCATTGCGTGGTGGATCAAGACCGTGAGGCGCGCGAGGCTAATAAGGCGTATTAATCATCAGGCGTGTTAATAATTACGTGTTAATAATAAAAAGAGAAAGTATAAATAAAAAGATTATAAGAAAATGAAAAAGAACATTTTGAGTTCAGTGGCTATCGCTGCTGTTGCTGCCTTGTCTTTGGCATCATGCAACAAGTCACAGCCTCAGGTTGAGGCTAAGTCTGAGAGCAAGGCTCCTGCTGATTTGAAGATTGCATACGTTGAGGTTGACTCTATCATGACTCAGTATACCTTCGCTAAGGAGTATGCTGCTGTATTGGAGAAGAAGGGTCAGAATATCCAGGCTACTATCGCACAGAAGGGGCAGCAGTTGCAGGCTGCCGCTGCCAACTTCCAGCAGAAGATTCAGCAGAATGCTTACACCCGTGAGCAGGCTGAGGCTATCCAGGCTGGTTTGCAGAAGCAGAACAATGACCTCCAGGGTTTGCAGCAGCGTTTGAGCACTGAGTTTTCTGCTGAGCAGGAGAAGTACAACAAGGCTCTTCATGACAGCATCGCCAACTACCTGGCTCAGTATAACAAGGATAAGAAGTATAGCATCATCTTCTCTAAGAGTGGTGACAACTTGCTCTATGCTGACAAGGCATACGATATTACCAACGAGGTGATTGCCGGTTTGAACAAGGCTTACAAGGGTAAGGTGAAGGGAGCTGAGGCTGCTGCACCTGCTAAGAAGTAAGATTCTTGAGGATTTTTTAATAGTATTGAAATTATGCTTCGTAACGAAAGATACGAATACATATTAAACCATTTCAGAGATGCGTTGCCGCATGTAACCACCGAGTTGCAGTTTGGCAGCGCATTTCAGCTATTGGTGGCTACCTTGCTTTCGGCACAATGCACCGATAAGCGCATCAACATGGTAACTCCTGCTCTCTTTGCCCGTTATCCGGATGCCCGTCACATGGCGCAGGCGAGCGAAGAGGATATTTTTGAGTTAATCAGTTCGGTGAGCTATCCCAATGCCAAGGCAAAGCATCTTGCTCAGATGTCCAGACAATTGGTTGAACTGTTTGGGGGTGAAGTGCCTGAGGCTACTGATGATTTGGTGAAACTGGCTGGAGTAGGGCGCAAGACGGCGAATGTGATTCGTGCCGTCTGGTTCGGGCATGCCACGATGGCGGTGGATACGCATGTTTATCGCGTGAGCCATCGCATGGGCTTGGTGCCCCGCACGGCAGATACGCCTCGCAAGGTAGAGGATTATCTGATGAAACATATTCCTGCTGAGGATATCCCGAAAGCGCATCATTGGATACTGTTGCATGGCAGGTATGTATGCAAGAGTGCCAAACCGCTTTGTGATAAATGTTTTTTTAATGAGTATTGTCCTAAACTTTTAAAGGACAGCAAGCTTTAGGTAGTTATTAGTGATTAGTGATTAGTGATTAATGATTAATTGGTAGTGATTAGTTTGTTAATCACTAATCACTACCAATTAATCACTAATTAAAGTTTTATGGTTTTATTCAAAAGATAGTTATCCAGGATAACCATGGCTGCCATGGCTTCTACCACAGGCACGGCTCTTGGCAATACGCATGGATCGTGGCGACCGCGGGCTGTGAGTTTTGTAGGATTTCCTTCCAAATCCACGGTATCCTGTTCCATCAAGAGGGTAGCCACAGGTTTGAAGGCTACTCGGAAGTAGATGTCCTGTCCATTGCTCAAACCACCCTGAATACCACCGCTATGATTACTCTTTGTGGTGATGCGGGCTGCAACATCCTGATTGATAGCACTATCCAGATTCTCGTTAGAATCTTCTGATGCCTTAGCTGCATCAGCCTTAGGAATGAATACATCGTTCTGCTCGCTTCCACGGGCAGTAACGCCAGCGAATCCCTCGCCATACTCAAATCCCTTTACGGCATTGATGCCAAGCATGGCAGCACCAAGCTGGGCATGGAGCTTATCGAATTCCGGTTCTCCCAATCCTACTGGACATCCCTTGATGACACAAGTGATGATGCCGCCAATGGTGTCGCCATCCGCTTTAACCTGGGCAATAAGGTCTTCCATCTCCTTCGCCTTGGTCTGGTCGGGGCAGCGTACCGGATTATCTTCGATGGTGTTGAGATCATACTGATGGTAATCTTTCTCCAAAGCGATGTTTCCCACTTGGGATGTATAGGCAGTAATGCTGATACCTAACTGTTTGAGTGCCAGCTTTGCCAAGGCACCACCCACGCAGCGGGCGATGGTGATGCGCGCAGACGAACGGCCGCCGCCACGATGGTCGCGGATGCCATACTTCTCATTGTATGTGAAATCGGCGTGCGATGGACGGAACAGACAGCGCATATTCTCGTAATCCTGAGAATGCTGGTTTTGGTTGCGCACCTCGAAGCCGATAGGGGTTCCCGTAGATTTACCTTCGAACACACCACTCAGAAATTCCACCTTGTCAGCTTCCTTTCGTGCCGTGGTGATGTGACTCTGTCCAGGGCGACGACGATTGAGTTCGCTCTGGATAAAGTCCATGTCGATGTCGATGCCTGCAGGAAATCCGTCGATGACGCCTCCTACTGCTATGCCATGACTCTCGCCAAAGGTGGTGAGAGTGAAAAGATTGCCAAATGTATTCCTCATTGCCAAATTCTTTAGTTGATATGAAGAGCGGCTATCCCAAAATGATATTGAGACAGCCGCTATTGTTGATTCTCAAATGTTACTTGTTGCAATCGCAGCCGCCTTCGCAGTTGCCATCCTTGCAGTCGCCGCCGCAGTTGTCGCAGCCGCCACCGCAACCGCCAGCCTCACCGCTGATGATCTGAGCCATCTTGGCGATTTCGTCTGCTGTTGCCTCACGGCTCTCCAAAATCTGACCGCAGAAGTTGAGCTTCAAGCCAGCCAATGGGTGGTTAAGGTCGCAAGTAACCTTATCGTCTGTGATGTTCTTTACCACTGCGTTGAAGTGGTTGCCATCCTCGTTCTGCAATGGGATGATGGCACCTACCTGTACGTGCTGAGCATCAAACTGACCATTGATAGTAAAGATCTGCTTGTCCAGGTCGAGTACGCGCTCATCATAGTGCAAACCGTAAGCCTGCTCTGGCTCCAACTCGAAGTCGAACTCCTCGCCTTCAGCCAAATCAACTACCTTCTCCTCGAAAGCAGGCAAAGTAACGCCCATGCCGCTGATGAAGAAGAAAGGACGCTCATCTGTAGTGCGCTCGATGAGCATCTCTTCGCCGTTATTACCCTTTGTTACATCGTAGAGTGCGTATGACACTCTAATAAACTTGTTCTTGTTGTTTGATTCCATTATTATATTTGTTTTTTATTGTTATCTTACTCATACCGGATTTTCTTATTTATATAATATTGTACGCGCGTACATTATATATATTGATAATCAGCATCCGGTATATGTGATACTTCATTCTATTTCTTTTTTGTTCTTTTACGCTTTTCCATCTGTACGCTCTTCACCATTTCCATACGCTCTAAGTAGATAGGGCGCCATTTGTCGATGATGTCTTGCAAACTTTTGCTCTTGCTTGAGAGGTCTGCGTATTCTTCGCCATCAGTTTCGCCTGCCTTCTTGAGGTCAAGCATTCTGGCGATGAGATTTTTCTGGTTCTCCTCGGCAGCTTTCAGCTGGTTTCCCAGTTTTTCCAGACTTTCGAGGAAGGCGAGTGCCTTGTCTATATGATTCTGTTCTTCCATTTGTCTAAGTGTATTTACTGCAAAATTTGTTTTGTTATAGCTGATTGCAGCTTATCACTTGCAAAGATACAACAAATAATTGGGATATGGAAAAGAAATGAAGGAAATGTTCGCTTTTTCTGTAAAAAAGGTGCGGAACCACCGATTCTAGGGGGAATGACTGGGCAAAGTGACAGTGAATGCAGCTATAGAATAAACGGATGGAACCTTTTTGTTAACGATATTGCGTTTCTTCTATCTTTTTGAATCGCAAAATATGTAATAAATGACGTTATGATGCTAATTTCTGCTTTTCAGTTTTGATATATATCAATAAATAAGCGGAATTCTGCATTTTTTCGCCTAATTGTTTGCGTACACAACAAAAAGTTCGTATCTTTGCAGTGTCTTAAAGAAAAAGACTATAGGATAATGTTTAACAAGAGTCCTTCATGTAACTCCCAGGAGTTTGGAAGATGACTCGTAAAGTAAAGAAAGGTAAAAAGATTATGAAGAAGATTATGATTATGGCAGTAGCAATGTTCGCAATGGCAACAACTACTTTCGCAGCAGAGGAGAACACAAATGCAACAGCAGCGTTCAACATGAACATCAAGATGGGTAGCTTGGCAAACGCTTTGTCACTCAACCTTGATCAGGCTGAGGCTGTAGCTGATGTACACAAGAACTTCACTGCAGATATGATGAATGCAGCAACAGCAACAGCTGAGGATCGTGCTGCTATGATTGACAAGGCTGTCATCAAGGATTTGAAGTACATGCACAGCATCCTCAACGATGCTCAGTATCGTAAGTATGTGATGCTCTTGAATGCAACACTTGTAAATCGTGGTTTGAAGTAATTCGATTTCGATAGAATTCAAATAAGATTATTATAAGAGAGAGATATTTTGGAACTGCAGGTTAGACTAGATGGTCTGACTTGCAGTTTTTCGTTTCTGCAGGTTTCTCTTAGTTTCTTTTTCGTTTTCCGCAGGCTTCTTCCTGTATCCGCAGGGCAATGCTGATACTCATTACTTCTAGGTATTTGGTAAAACCCCCATTTTTAGGTATTGCAGGGTTCGAAAAAAAGTCGTACCTTTGCAACCGTAATCAGGAAAGAGAAACTTTTAGATAGAATTAGATTATAGATACTGAATGAAACGAATCTTGTTCGCTAATAGAAATAATTCATAATGTTTTTGTATAATGAGATCAGCCCGTCCGTGAGGATGGGCTTTCTCTTTTATTTCACTTTCGATAAGTCTTTTGTTTCACTTTCGATAAGTCGTCTATTTCTCCTTCAATAAGTCGTCCAGGAAACTATCCAGATCACTGTCCAGGTTTTCCATCAGGTCGCCTCCCACGATGATGGTATCATCGTCGGCGAGGTAAAGTTCGCCAAGATTTTCCTTGTCGTCATCTTCCAGCACAAAACTATATGGCTTCAGAATGCCGAGATTGTCGATCGTTTCCGAATTCTTACGCATGACGTCACGTAAGGTCTTGGCAACTTCGTCGTAGAAATTCTCGTCCTTGTTGTCAATCCATTGTTCAACTACGCAGCGAGTAATCTCGTTATCTTCGTCGTCAAAAGCCAAGAGCTCACCGCTGTCTTGTGAAACTCTCACGTGGATGTCGGTCAGCACGGTATTGTCTTCTTCCGAAAGTTGTGCTGGAAACTTTTGAGCCACTTTTCTGATGAAGCGCTCAACTTGTTGAATTGTCTGCTCTATTTCCATAATCATAGTTTTATTGTGCCTCGGCACACAAGGTGTCTTAGCGTTCTTGTTTTCTGCAAAGGTAACAAAAAAAATGATATAAACAAAGAAGATAGAGTGAAAAATGCAAAAAACCTTTTTTTTCTCTGTTTTTCCTCGAATTTGCCCGTTTTTTACCCCGAAAATGTAACAGAGAAAACGTTTACGTTTCTTTTCGCAAAATAAGTTGGGCTTTTTGTTTGTCGTTTGTAAATTTAGTGTTATCTTTGCAGAGAAATTCGATTTGCTAACTCTACTTTGCAATTATAAGGGTTATGGAAAGATTCTTGGCAGAGTGGGAGATGCAAGGAAAAAGACAAGACTAACTATTCAGTAACAAATGAGTAACAAGATAAAACATGCTGGAGTTGTGGATGGAGTAGAAGGAGAGTGCGTTCGGGTACGCATCTTGCAGTCTTCTGCCTGCAGTGCCTGTAAGGTGGCTGCACATTGCAATGCTTCAGAAACTAAGGAAAAAATAATAGATGTAATGGATGCTGATGCTTCCCATTATCAGAAGGGCGATCAGGTGATGGTTGTGGCTGATACGGCGGTTGGCTTTCGTGCCAGCCTGTATGGTTACCTCCTTCCTTTGATTCTGATGGTCGTTACCTTGGTGGGCGTTTTGGCTGCCACTCATTCCGAGGGTCTGGCGGCAGTGTCGGCATTGGGCATCCTGATCCCTTATTATTTCCTCCTCTTCTTGATGAGAAACAAACTACGAAATAGGTTGAGCTTTACTCTGGAACGTTAAAAAGGTAAAGGGTAAGGGACTCTCTATAAACAAAATCTGAAATATTAATAAAACAATAAAACATTATGGAATTAATTTTGAGTGCTGTCTTGGTGCTCGGTGCCATTGCGCTGGTAGCAGCGCTGGTGCTCTTCGGAGTTTCCAAGAAGTTTGCCGTTGAAGAAGACCCTCGATTGGGACAGGTGGGTGAACTCCTTCCGGGTGCCAACTGCGGTGGTTGCGGTTTTGCCGGATGTTCCGGTATGGCGGCAGCGCTGGTCAAGGGTGCTGATGCCGGTAGCATCGACGGACTTATGTGTCCTGTGGGTGGTGCCGACGTGATGGGCAAGGTGGCTGATCTCCTGGGGCTGGCTGTGGCTAACACAGAGGCTAAGGTGGCAGTGGTTCGTTGTAATGGCTCTTGCGAGCATCGTCCTCGCATTGCCGAGTATGATGGTTTGCACACTTGTGCTGCCATGAACTCCTGTGGTGCTGGTGAAACCGGCTGCGGATTCGGCTGTCTGGGTTGTGGCGATTGTGTGGCTGCCTGTCAGTTTGGTGCCATCTCTATCAATCCTGAGACGGGGCTTCCTGAGGTTGATGAGGAGAAGTGTACGGGTTGTGGTGCGTGCGCCAAGGCTTGTCCACGTCATATCATCGAGCTCCGTAAGAAGGGGCCTAAGGGTCGCCGTGTTTACGTTCAGTGCGTGAACCACGACAAGGGAGCTGTGGCTAAGAAGGCTTGTAGCGTTGCTTGCATCGGATGCGGTAAGTGTCAGAAGGTCTGCAAGTTTGATGCTATCACCATTGAGAATAATGTGGCTTATGTTGACTTCAATAAGTGCCGCATGTGTACCAAGTGTGTTGACGAATGCCCAACAGGTGCTCTCGTAAAAGTAAATTTCCCAGTTAAGAAGGCAAAGCCAGCTGCTGAGGCTGCTCCTGTAGCAGAAGCTCCAGTTGCTGCACCTGCTGAAGTAAAGAAGGAGGATTAAATCATGAATTTGAGAACTTTTAGAATTGGTGGAGTTCACCCAGAAGAGAATAAGATTACTGCCGAGATGGCTACTCAGGTAGCTCCTCTCCCTAAGCAGGCTATTTTTCCACTTGGTCAGCACATCGGTGCTCCTGCCAAGCCTGTGGTTGCCAAGGGCGACAAGGTGAAGGTGGGT
Source organism: Segatella copri (assembly GCF_051861805.1). Taxonomy (GTDB): domain Bacteria; phylum Bacteroidota; class Bacteroidia; order Bacteroidales; family Bacteroidaceae; genus Prevotella; species Prevotella copri_M. Next base: position 2,330,294 of record NZ_CP146520.1, read on the forward strand.
ACACTCATTGCTGAGGCTGGTGGCTTTGTGAGTGCTCCTATTTACAGTTCCGTATCAGGAACCGTGTTCAAGGTAGATACATCTATTGATGCTACCGGTTATCGCAAGCCTTGCATTATCATTAATGTAGAGGGCGACGAGTGGGAGGAGAGCATCGACCGCTCTGATAAGCTTGAGACACTGGAGGCTCATGCTGAGCTGACTCCAGAAGAGATTGTCAACCGTATCAAGGTGGCTGGTGTCACTGGTATGGGTGGTGCCGGTTTCCCAACCTTCATCAAGCTTTGCCCTCCTCCAGGAGCCAAGGCTGAGTGCGTCATCATCAACGGTGTAGAGTGTGAGCCTTATATCACTGCCGATTATCGCCTGATGATGGAGCATGCTGATGAGATTCTCGTTGGCTTGAACCTTCTGATGAAGGCGGCTAAGGTAGAGAAGGGCTACATTGGTATCGAGGACAACAAGCCTGCTGCCATCAAACTCTTCGAGGAAAAGACAGCCAATGATTCTCGTATCGAGATTGTTCCTCTTGCCAAGAAGTATCCGCAGGGTGGTGAGAAGCAGCTGGTGGATGCCGTCATCCGCCGTCAGGTTCCAGCTCCTCCAGCTATCCCTGTCAACGTTGGAGCAATTGTTCAGAATGTAGGTACTGCCTTCGCTGTTTATCAGGCAGTTATGAAGAATAAACCTCTCTTCGAGCGCTATACCACTGTTACCGGAAAGCAGGTGAAGAATCCTGGCAACTTCCTCGTACGTATGGGAACTCCATTCTCTCAGATGATTGAGAACTGTGGCGGTTTGCCAGAGGGTGACAATAAGGTATTGGCTGGTGGTCCGATGATGGGTAAGGCTGTAATCAGCCTCGATGTTCCTGTAACCAAGGGTACCAACTCCATCACCGTACTGACCGATGCCGATGCTCACCGCAAGAAGGCTCAGCCATGTATCCGCTGTGCCAAGTGTGTGGATGCCTGCCCAATGGGCTTGGAGCCATATTTGCTCGCTACCCTGAGTGTAGTGAAGGATTATGAGCGCCTGGAGGCAGAGGAGGTAACATCCTGCATCGCCTGCGGTTCATGCCAGTTCACCTGTCCATCTCATCGCCCTATCCTCGATAACATCATCAATGGTAAGGGTGCGGTGATGGGCATCATCCGAGCTCGCAACGCCAAGAAGTAAGCGTTCACGTCAAGAATGAATTTCATTTAAGAAAGAATTTAAAAGATAAAATGGGAAAATTAATCGTTTCATTATCGCCACATGCTCACGGAAATGAGAGCGTGGAGAAGAACATGTACGGAGTAATCATTGCTCTCGTGCCTGCCATCCTCGCATCTTTCTATTTCTTCGGCTTGGGTTCAGCAGTCGTTCTGCTCACCTCTGTGGCAGCCTGCGTCTTCTTTGAGTGGGCAATTACAAAATATCTCCTGAAGGAGGAGACCAGCTTGCTCGATGGTTCTGCCATCATCACCGGTCTCTTGCTCGGCATGAACTTGCCTAGTAACCTTCCTCTCTGGATCATCATCATTGGTGCCTTGTTTGCCATCGGTGTAGGTAAGATGAGTTTCGGCGGTCTGGGTAACAATCCTTTCAATCCCGCTTTGGTGGGCCGTTGCTTCCTGCTCGTCAGCTTCCCTGCCCAGATGACTTCATGGCCTGTGGCTGGACAGATGCTCAGCTATACCGATGCAACAACTGGTGCTACACCGCTGGCTATCATGAAGACCGCCATCAAGACTGGCGATGCTTCTCTCCTGAATCAGTTGCCTGATTCCTTGAGCCTGCTCTTCGGTGCTACTGGCGATACCTTCGGTGCCGGAACTACCGGTGAGGTTTGTGCTTTCGCCTTGTTGCTCGGTTTGGCTTACATGCTCTGGAAGAAGGTCATCACCTGGCACATTCCTGTCAGCATCATCGCTACCGTATTCGTTTTCAGCGGTTTGATGCATTTGGCTAATCCTGTTTATGCCAATCCTTTGGCTGTGATATTCAGTGGTGGTCTGATGCTCGGTGCCATCTTCATGGCTACCGATTACGTTACATCACCAATGACTCACAAGGGTATGCTCATCTACGGTGTCTGCATCGGTCTTCTCACCGTCATCATCCGTAACTGGGGTAGCTATCCAGAAGGTATGTCGTTCGCCATTCTTATCATGAATGCGTTCACACCTCTTATTAACACATACGTTAAACCAAAGCGCTTCGGTGAGAAGCCTGCTAAGAAATAAGGAGGACTGAGACATGCAGAAATTAGAATCATCATTAAAGAACATGGTTTTGGTACTCGTTGGTGTAGCACTCGTTGTTGGTGCCGTGCTGGCTTGTATCAACAACCTTACTTCAGGTCCTATCGCTGAGAAGGCTGCCCAGAGTCTGGCTGCAGGTATCAAGAGCGTGATGGGCACAGAAGATCTCCAGGTGGCTGACCCTGAAGAGGTGAAGCAGGAGTTTGGCGGCAAGGAATTTACCTTTATCCTCCACAAGTGCTCTGACAAGAGCGGCAAGGAGTTGGGTGCTGCCGTAGAGAGTACTACCGGCGGTTTCGGTGGCGACTTGAAGGTGCTCGTAGGTTTCGATACCGAGGGCAAGATTATGGGTTACACCATTCTCCAGGCTTCAGAGACTCCGGGTCTGGGTGCCAAGGCAACTACCTGGTTCCAGAAAGACGGAAAGGGTAGCATCATCGGAAAGACTCCAAAGGATGGCGACCTCCACGTAAGCAAGGACGATAAGGGTGGCAATGCAGTAGATGCCATCACCGCATCAACCATTACCAGCCGTGCCTTCCTCAAGGCTATCAATCAGGCTTATGCTGCCTATGCAGGTAAGCGTGTAGATGGCGAGAGCGGTGCATCTCAGAAAGCAGATGCTGAGAGCGGTGCATCTGAAGTTGAACATAACGAAAAGAAAGGATAAGCCGATATGAGTAATATGAAAATTTTGATGAACGGACTCATCAAGGAGAACCCTACCTTCGTGTTGCTCCTCGGTATGTGTCCTACCTTGGCTACAACTACCAGTGCCATTAACGGTCTTTCCATGGGATTGGCTACCATGGCAGTATTGGTTTGTACCAACTTTGTGATTTCATGTATCAAGAAGATTACCCCGGATATGGTTCGCATCCCTGTTTTCATTGTCGTGATTGCAGCCTTCGTAACCATCCTGCAAATGTTGATGAACGCCTATGCTCCTGACAGCATCAACCAGGCACTGGGTATCTATATCCCATTGATCGTAGTAAACTGTATCATCCTGGGCCGTGCAGAGAGCTTTGCTGCCAAGAACTCACCGATTGCCAGTCTCTTTGATGGTCTCGGCTGCGGTTTGGGTTTCACCCTCGGTTTGACTATCTTGGGTAGTGCCCGTGAGATTCTCGGTGCAGGAAGCGTATTCGGTATCACTCTGTTGCCAGAGACTACCAATATCTTGATGTTTATCCTGCCTCCTGGAGCATTCCTCACCTTGGGATACATCATTGCTATATTTAATAAGGTAAAGAAGTAAGCGTAGGCATCGCTTCAATCAATGAAATAGAATAGAAATTATGGAATATTTATTGATATTTATCTCTGCGATATTCGTCAACAACATCGTCTTGTCGCAGTTCCTCGGTATCTGTCCGTTCCTGGGCGTATCGAAGAAAGTTGATACAGCCATCGGTATGGGTGGTGCCATCGCCTTCGTCTTGACCTTGGCAACCATCATTACCTGGTGTGTTCAGAAGTATGTACTCGATCCATTCGGATTGCAATATCTCCAGACCCTGGCGTTCATCCTCGTGATTGCTGCCTTGGTTCAGATGGTAGAGATCATTCTCAAGAAGGTTTCTCCTGCACTTTATCAGGCGCTCGGTATCTTCCTGCCTTTGATTACTACCAACTGTGCTGTGCTGGGTGTAGCCATCCTGGTTATCCAGAAGGACTACAATCTCTTGGAGAGTGTGGTTTATGCGTTCTCTACAGCCCTCGGCTTTGCTCTGGCTCTCATCGTTTTCGCTGGTATTCGTGAGCAGCAGGCTTTGGTTCGCATTCCTAAGGGTATGCAGGGCGTAGCCATCGTCATGGTTACAGCCGCTCTCCTCAGTCTTGCCTTCATGGGCTTCTCTGGTGTAGATGGAGGCTTGAAGTCTTTGTTCGGATTGGAGTAAATCGATATTTAATATTGAATTGAGTCCACTTAAAAAAGCATGATACTAGGCTTTTTTAAGTGGACTTTATTGTTTTTTGGGAGGGCTTTGACCAAATGTGCCCGAGGCTTTGGGCACTTTTACCCGGAGCTGCCGGTTAAAACTGCTCATGTTCTCGGGCACGTTTGCTCATGTTCCCGGGTATAAGTGCTCATGTACACGGGCACAAATTGTAACGTACAAATTCAATGTGTCATTATTTGCAGCTTTTCCAGCCTACTAACTTATCCGTTCTGTCACCCGTGCCCCGATAGTATATCAAAGCGTCATATCGATTGGCGGTTTGAAAGAAGTTTCCTTCTGTGCTTACCGGGTGCGTGCTGCCGTCATCTTTAAGAACGAGATACTGGTAACTGTAGTAGCCTTGCTTGAGGAACACGGTGGCGTGATAGCAATGCTTCTTCTCATCGTATTCCATGCGATATGCTGGCAGGAAACTGTCGTAGGTCCAGTCTCCGTTCAGATATACTTCTCCTGGCTGTCTTTCGGTTTGCAGAACGAAGTGAACCTGCGCATAGTCACAGGTGAAGGTATTGTCATTGTTGTCGCTGTTACGCACGTAAAAGGAGCCTTTGGCACTCTCGTCGTATACATAGCTGGGACGAGGCGTGTCTGGTACTACATATACCTGATATTCTGATCCATCCCATTTTATTTCGTCGATACCCATGGTTGGATGGTCCATATCCAGCATTTCGAATTTTCGGTACTCGTTTCCTGCATTGAATATCAGATTCCGGTTGTGCTGCCATTGCAGACCGTCGGCACTGATGTAATTCGGCTTGGCATTCCATACGGCATTGTCCCAGCGCCCGTTTTGCAGCACTACAGTCTTGATTTGCTGCGAAGGGTTGGTTACTCTCAGATTACCATATTTCATGTTCAGGCTTACCTGCTGATGCTTTTTGTTGACATCAATATCCGTGTTGGAAGAATATCCGATGGCTACCTGTACTTGCGGATCTACCACCATGAAGCAGGCAGTCAGCATCCTGTTGTCATCACCATCGGCATTATCATCGTAAACCGTGAGTTTATAGTTTCCGCTCATGGTAATGCGACAGTTCTCGTTTGGGATGGTGAGCTGATAATGGGTGTAGAGATGGTCGGTGTTGAGCGACTGCTCTATGTTGTCGATGGCCTGCTCGCCATTGAAGCCCCGCAGATAGTCGGCTTCAAAGAGTCCCTCAGATACCTTCCAGTTGGCATCGCAATGTTCTATCTTGTAGGTATAGCGATGGTAGTCGTGGGTCATATCATCGAAATCAATGTGGATAGGGAGACCGCCCAGTTGGGTGATAGGCATGGCTTGCCAGTTGGTGCCCGCCACAACTTGCAGGGTGGCGATGCGTGGGTTGAGTATCTCGTGGCGCTGCGCATGAGCAGATGATGCGCAGATGGCGAGAAGGAGTAGGAGTGATAAATGTATTCTTTGCATATTGATGATTGTTTTCTTAACTTTACTGCAAAGATACTGCAAAATGGGGAGAATACCAAATGTATGGACAAAAAAATAACTTGCAGTAGTCATAAAGACTAATTGCAAGCTTCACTAACAATAACTAACCCATAAAAACATTTGGTAGTCGATAGGGGAATCGAACCCCTATGCCAAGATTGAGAATCTTGTATCCTAACCATTAGATGAATCGACCAACGTTGCAGTTTTGAACTCAGCTTGCGGAAGGTGGGGGATTCGAACCCCCGGTACGGTAAACCCGCACGTCAGTTTAGCAAACTGGTGGTTTCAGCCACTCACCCAACCTTCCTGTTGAATTCAGTTTCTGAATCACAAGCATCGTTCTCAAATGCGATTGCAAAGGTACTAATTTTTTTTGGTTCCACCAAATTTTTCCCTTACTTTTTTGTCTAAATGTTTAGAAGATTGCTGGATTCTTGTCTTTCCTGCCTTAGGGCAAAAAAATAACTTGCAGTAGTCATAAAGACTAAATGCAAGCTTACCAACAATAACTAATACATGAAAACACTTTGTAGTCGATAGGGGAATCGAACCCCTATGCCAAGATTGAGAATCTTGTATCCTAACCATTAGATGAATCGACCTTGAAGTCTGTTGATTGTAGTCGATAGGGGAATCGAACCCCTATGCCAAGATTGAGAATCTTGTATCCTAACCATTAGATGAATCGACCTTTTTAAAAAGCAGTCTGCATTGGATTCACAACTTGTGCAGACTTATATCAACATATTTTTAATATTGTAGTCGATAGGGGAATCGAACCCCTATGCCAAGATTGAGAATCTTGTATCCTAACCATTAGATGAATCGACCAACGGTGCAATTTTGAACTCCGCTTGCGGAAGGTGGGGGATTCGAACCCCCGGTACGGTAAACCCGCACGTCAGTTTAGCAAACTGGTGGTTTCAGCCACTCACCCAACCTTCCAATCGGATATTGTTGCCAAATCAACAAGCATCGTTCTCAAATGCGGGTGCAAAGATACTACATTTTTTTTGTTCCACCAAATTTTTCTGCAACTTTTTTCAAGAAAAGTGTATTTTTTCTTATTTTTCTTGCTTTTTGGGGAGATAATGGTAAGTAAACTGCTTTTGTCAACAAAAAAAGAGGCAGATTTACCAATTATTGGTAATCTGCCTCCTGTAGGAAAGGGCCGCTCGATGATGTGATGAAACTCCGAATGTCATAAACATTTGAGAGCTCTCCGCTTTTGTAATCCACCGGCTTTACAGCTTAGTTGACATGTCAGTTTATGTGGCCCGCCATAGGCAAGAGAAGTCTTCTCGGTTTCATAAGTGTAATTTGATGAGTATCCCGATCGAACCGACACGACCCTTATATCTTTGTCGGATAGACATAGCATGGGCTATCATCTACCGATAGAAGTCTTTGGGTTTTCTATACTGCAAAGATAATGCAATCTTTTGAAACTACCAAATCTTTGAGCCGATTTTTTCGAAAAATCTTCTTTCTCTCAAATCAGGACTCCTTTTTCTTCAATTCTTCGTATATTTCCTCGAAATGTTTTCTCAGTTCTGCCTTGTTGTCGATGATATTGCGCAGTTCCTTCAGCGCTTTCTCATTCGGCGAATTGGGTATCCATAACTTGATGTAGCCATTTCGGGAATATTTCTCGTCCATGTGGTCAGAGAATCGCTTCCATTGTTCCTCCTTGTCTTTCTCCGGATAGTTTTCCTTGCCGTATTCGATGGCACGAAGGAATATCTCGTGTACATCGATGTCGCGGTCGGCTTCGGCTACTATCTTTCCATAGATGCTTCGGGGCTGGCGACTGGAGGAGGCGCGGTGGTCTTCCACGGCTTCCTTCATAATCTTGATTTGTTCTGCGTTGAACCAGCGTTTCAACCGGGCATCTGCCTGGAGTATCTTGCCACTTGTGAGGTGGTGGATGGCTCTAGGGCCGCTCATGCCCAGGTCGTGGTAGGCGGCAACGATATAAACCATGTCGATGTCGGCACCTGTTACAGGTACGAGTTTCAGGGCGTTTCTGATAACACGGGTCACGTGGCGCAATCCGTGGCTCTCGCCAAACGCTGTATATTTGGGCAGGATTTGTGTTTCCACAAACTGCATGATTTCCAGATTTACTTGTTGCCTCATATTCTTTACCTTAAATTATATATAATGTACGCGCGTACATTATTATTTATGTATCAAAACCAACTCTATGTATCAAATCCAACTCTATGTATCGAACCCTATACTTTATCAAAACCAACTCTTCATGCCTAAGATGATGAAGGTTGATATGATGCCGAAGGCAAAGATGTTGAGAGCCGTATAGCCCAGCACCTTGTTCAGCATTCTGCCTTCTCCTATCTTCCTCATCTTGGCGTATGATCTGTTGTGCAACACAAGATAGATAGAGGCAAAAGGTAAGAATATCGAATTGGTATCGTATGCAAAGACCTCGTATGCGTTGATTCCTATCATGATAAGGATGCCGATGTTACCCAGGGCGCAGTAGAGACGCTCGCCGTTTTTCTTGCCGATGTGAACAATCAGGGTTTTCTTGCCGGCTTTGATATCATTGTCGTGGTCTCGATAGTTGTTCAGAATGAGCAGCGTATCTACTACCAGTCCGCAGGCGATGGAAGTAAGTACGGCTTCTGCTGATACAGTCTGCATTTCTTCAGGCATTACCAGATAATAGGTGCAGCAGACTGGCACGATGCCGAAAAAGAGAAGTACCAGCAGGTCGCCCAATCCCAGATAGCTCAGCTTAGTGGTGTAGAGGAAACAGAAGAGGACGCAGCAGATACCCACGATGATCATCTCCTTTCCGCCGTAAAAGGCGAGGGGCAAACCGATGATACAGCCCAGAAGGGTAGTGATGATGATTCCCCATTTCATGGCTTTCATGGTAATCCAGCCTTCTGCGCAGGCTCGCTTCGGTCCCAGTCGGGTTTCATCGTCGTTGCCATGCTTGAAATCGAAGAAGTCGTTCACGAAGTTGGAGTCTATCTGCATCACCCAAGCAAAGAGCAGGCAGAGCAGGGCAGGAACCCATTGGCAGTTGGCACTTGAATCCTTGTATGCCAGGGCTGTGCCTAGCATCACTGGTACTGCCGCAGCCGACAATGTCTTGGGGCGGGCGGCGAGAAACCAGGCTTTTAGTGAATTTGTCTTTACCATCATATTTTTTGCTTTAAAATTAATAGGAGCGAGGTGTCGTCCCCGCTCCTAATCATTATGTTTTGTAAAAGTTGCTTCTTGCTTAGTTGAAGAAGTTCCAGCTTACACCCATTCTGAATATACGTTCGTTCATCGGATAATGTGGGGTAAAGAAGTAGTTCTTGTCTCCCTGACCTGCATTCAGGTGGCTCATCATCACGAAGAAGCGGGTGTGCTTGATGTGTACGTTGGCGTAGGCATTGACGATAGGGTAGTTGCCCACCTTCACATTCTTGTCGCCATTGCCCTGTACGGTGTATTGTCCTATATAAGGAGAATAGTCGGGCGCCTCGTAGCTTGTGAAGTATCTGGCATCTGCACCCAGCTCGATGTTGAGCACCTTCACCACCTTGAACTTGATGAAGAGGTTGGTGTATACATTGAGGTCTGGCACAGGCAGGGCGCTCTTGCTGCTGGTATGCTGGTAGGTAATCATGTTCTGCCAGTTGAAGATGCCAAACTGGAAGTCCTGCTGCAGTTGTGCCGTGAGCAGATTAATGGCTTCACCGCTTTGCATCGGAGTCACCGTTACGCCTGTTCGCAGTCCGTTTTCCGTGATGTTATACTGCTGCGAGAAGTAGGTGTAGTTCTTGATTTCATCCACAGCCACTCGCAGGGTGGTATTGGTCTTTCCGAATCTCAGGGTACCCATGATGCGGGTATGGATAATCTTGCTCAAGTCGTTGTCCCACCAGAGATGGCGGGCGTGGTACTTGCGATAGTAGAACGTAGGGTTCTCGTGATGGATGAAGGCATCACCCCTCACCTGTACGGTATCTCCCAGGAATGGCAGGTTGATATCCATGTTGCCGTCTACTGCGAAGGTTCCGGCATCTACTCCGGTCAATCCCACTTCGCCTACTACATTATAGTGAAGGGTCTTTCCCTGGGTCTTGCTCAGCTGTCCGCCCACGCTCAGCGCATGTTCGTTGTATTTGGTGAATCCGCCTTCCATGTCTGGCAATTCATAATGTCGGAGGTCATAGCTGGCGAAAGCCTTCAAGCCAGCCTTAGCCCATTTGCTGAATCCTTCGAGCGTTCCCATCGCAATGGTGTTCTTGATGCGCCAGTGCTTGGTCTGGTCGTAGATGGAATCGCCAGTAAATTTGCCGGCATCGTAATACTCCTTGAGATAGTAATCCTGTGGAGTCTGGTATGCCTGGTAAATACGTTTGTAATTATCAAACTGAACGGTATGGATGAAGCTGGTTACAGGCACATATTCAGACTTGTAGAAGAGAGAGTCTTGTGACTTTTTCTTCTCCAGGGCAAGAAGACTGTCGGCAGCCGCTTTTCCGTTTACGGCGATGCGGGTGCTGTCGCTCTTGAAATCCTTTCCTGCTCCGAAAGCCAAGTCTTTCTCGTTCTTCTTGTCTTCTTTGGCAGGTTCATTTCCGGCGATTTTTGCGTTGTCAGGGCGTCCTGAGAATTTCTTCTGATTTTTCTCGAAGTCTTTTTCGTCAAACTCCTTTCCCTGCTCTTTCGCTTTCTTGCGAGCTTCATCTTTCGCTTCCTCTGCAGCGTTCTCCTTGGCAGAAGCCATGGCGAACTTCTTGGCTTTTATCTCTTCCTCCGTCATCTTCACTTTGCGGCTGAATCCCACGTTGTAGCGATGGGTGAAGAAGATGTGCTGGTTGTCGTTACGATTCCAGTTCTGCTGCAAGACGGTAGGGATTTCGTTCGAAGCATAGTTGTCTGTAAACAGCTCAGGATGCTTGATGTAGTCATCGTTGGTGATACCTCCGTTTTCCGTCACCTTCTGGTGGTTCGTGCTGAAGAGGATATGCGCCTGATAGCGGTCGCCCAGATAGGAAGTCCACATGGTGTATTTGAAGTGGGCGGTGCTTTGGGCATCGTAGAATCCGCGGCCATACTTGTAGTCGAATCTGAATCCGCCACCCAGTTGCTTGTTGGCATTTACGGCAAACACAGCTCTGAAGTCATCCTCGCCATTGGTTCTGTTACCACAGCTGTTGAGCGTGATATTGGTGATAGGCGAGTAGGTGTTGGTGAAGTGGAAGTCGCTCACGGGGGTGACGATGTTGTCGTATGGTTCCGTGAACATAAAGTTGCCCTGCGTATTGCGGCGGTCGATGAAGATACGGTTGATGCGGGCGGTACCCATGTTGCCCAGGGTATTGTATTCTCCACGCAATCCTTCGGTGAAGGTGGTGTTCTGATACATTGCCTGCAGGGTGTCAACCACGGCAGCCTTGATATCGCCGAATCTCTCGTCCACAGTCCATACCCTGATGCCCTTCGGGATTTCCTTGTCCGAACCCAGTGAGTCGGTGTTCACCTTGTTGCTGGTAATGGGGCGGAACTGCGAATCTTCGTTATAGTTAAAATCGCTTTGTGCCGCAACCGGTAGGGTCGCAGCACAAACTAAGAGTGATGAGAATAGTATTTTCTTCATTTAAATCTTGATTCTTGATGATAGAAACGCTGGTTTTGAGCCATGCGTCTATTTCTTGAATAATCGGATGCAGACTTCGGCTATCTTCATGACGACGCCGATGATGAGCAGGATGTTGGCGATGGTGTGGTCATCCATCTGGGTCCAGAGGATGACACCCACTACGGCAAACAGCATGAAGCCGATGTTGAGCCAATTGCGCACTGCCAGCATGTTGCTTTTGTCAGCGTATTCCAATCGGCGATGGCGGCGATGTTCCGGGCGCACGGCATAGCTGGTTTGTGGCTGTGCGGTGGTCTCGGTAGTTTCCTTATTTTCTGTATTCTTGATATCCATGATAAATGGTTTGATGATTTCTTACTAATACGTTTATTATTTTACCAATTATGTTTATTGCTTTACCAATGCAGTCAAATCGTTGAAAATCTGGTCCTTGCGGTCGATGGTGAGTCGGCGGAACTTACCGAATATCTTGGCAAGGTTTGTCTTCTTCTTGTTGAGGGCATACTTGTCGGTAATTACTTCCTCGGCAGGAGCCTTGAATCCGGTGCTTCTGTCTTCTTCGTAAATGTAGTAGAGGCGCTCAAGGGTCAGCGTGAGGTGGTTGTCCTTGATAGAAGCCACGAGGTTGTACTTGAACTCAGTGCGGTCGAGCGAGATGAATGAGTTGCTGAAGACAAGCCATTCGTCCATGGTGTTGGCGATGATGTGCTGGTCTTTGTTCACCAGTGCCATTCTGCTCTTGATGTTGTTCTCGCCCTGAGTCAGTTCGCTCATGTATTGGTAAACGATGTTGTAGATTTCGTCAGCGCTCTTTCCGTTGGCATCAGTATCGAGTGTAAACTCTACCTTTCCTTCTGAATTGATGGTAACGGCACCATCCAAGTATTTTGCATCTGCCTTGATGACAGCGCCTTGAGCGTTTTTCTCTACTTTCTTCACCTCTGCTTTCTTAGGTTCGGCAGTAGGAATCGCCCAACCGGAAGTGGTCTTGGTCTGCTGGCTCTGGGTCTTGTTGGCTTCCGCCTTCGTTTTAGCAGCTTCTGCCTTCACTTTCTCTGCCTCAGCCTTGATTTTCTCAGCTTCTGCTTTCATTTTCTCAGCTTCCGCCTTTGTCTTGGCAGCCTCAGCTTGTAGCTTGGCAGCCTCAAGAGCCTTCTTGGCTTCCTCCAAATCCTTTTGTGCTTTCTCCAGCTGTTGCTGCGGTGTCAGCACTGTCTGTGCCTGCATCGTCAGGGCAGGGAGCAGCACGAGTATCGAGATGAATAACTTTTTCATTTTCCGAATATTTTATTTTCTGTTTTTACAACCTACAAAGTTATTGAAAATTCTGCGAATATCCTATTATTATAACATATATTTATAAATTCTTTCGCAAAGTTAACATTGGTAAATAGTATGGGGGGCTTGCTGAAGGAGAAAAATCGGGAAAAGAAATCGGATTTCAGAGAGAGGGGAGTGATATAAAAACAAGAATCAGATAGAAAAAACTGTTACGAAAGCTTGCGATAATATAAATAACTTTAAAATGGCGAAAAAAAAAGAGAAAAAAATGAAGACTACTTAACGTAATTGTTTCTCTTCATTCATTTTTTTTGTAACTTTGCAGAAAAATTTAAATAATGATTTTAAAAGAAAGGAACAAGATTATATGCCGTTAAGATTACCGGATAAGCTGCCAGCAATCGAATTGCTGAAGCATGAGAATATCTTCGTGATGGATGAGAGCCGTGCGCACAGTCAGGAAATCAGACCTCTGAAAATCTGTGTACTCAATCTCATGCCACTTAAGATTACCACCGAGACCGACTTGGTGCGTTTACTCTCCAACACCCCGTTGCAGTTGGAGGTGTATTTCATGAAACTCAAGAGTCATACTCCCAAGAATACGCCTATTGAGCACATGATGATGTTCTACAAGGATTTCTACGAACTTTCTAAGCAGAAGTTTGATGGCATGATTGTGACAGGTGCACCTATCGAGACAATGGAGTATGAGGATGTGCAGTATTGGGACGAAATCACTGAGATATTCGACTGGGCCCGTACCCACGTTACCTCTACGCTCTATATCTGCTGGGGTGCGCAGGCGGGACTCTATCACTTCTATGGAGTACCTAAGTATCAGTTGGACAAGAAGATGTTCGGCATCTTCCCTCAGAAACCATTGGATCCGTCGCAGCCTATCTTCAGGGGCTTTGATGACATCTTCTATATGCCGCATAGCCGCCATACCGAGGTGCGCCGCGAGGACATAGAGAAAGTGCCGGGACTCGACATCATCGCTGAGTCGCCGGAAAGTGGCGTAAGCATCGTGATGGCAAGAGGAGGAAGAGAGTTCTTCGTTACCGGACATCTGGAGTATGCGCCTAACACCCTGGACAAGGAGTACAAGCGCGACATGGGCAAGCGCGACGATGTGGAGCTGCCGAAGAACTACTACTATAACGACGATCCTAATGAGGCTCCGTTGGTAACCTGGCGTGCTCATGCCAACCTCTTCTATAGCAACTGGATTAACTATTACGTTTACCAGGAGACTCCTTACAACATTGATGATATCAAGTAAGTTGGGAGTTAGAAGTTTTACGCTGAGCGTTATTGCCCAGATAAAGAAGTTTTTTAATTTATGGAACAAGAAAAAGACAACATGGTTTCCCCAAGAAAGCTAGAGCTTCTGGCCCCAGCTAAGAATTTGGAGTGTGGCATTGCCGCCATTGATCATGGTGCCGATGCCGTGTATATTGGCGCACCGAAGTTTGGAGCTAGAGCTGCTGCGGGCAACTCACTTGATGATATCAAGCAGCTCTGCGAGTATGCCCATCAGTTTGGTGCCAAGGTTCATGTCACGGTGAACACCATCATCTATGATAATGAGATGAAGGATACGCTTGAGATGATTGCCGAGCTCGACCGCATCGGTGTGGATGCACTGTTGCTGCAGGATATGGGCGTGCTTTGGGAGACAAGAGCCGGCAAGCTGTGGCATCGCCATCTGCATTCCAGTACGCAATGTGACGCTCGTTCTGCCGACAAGGTGGCTTGGTTGCATCATATTGGCTTCTCTAGAGTGGTCTTGGCCCGTGAACTTTCGTTAGACGAGATTCGTGCCATCCACGAGAAGGTGCCTTATGTGGAGTTGGAAGCATTCGTGCACGGTGCGCTTTGCGTGAGCTATTCGGGTGTGTGCTATGCATCCGAGAAGTGCTTTGCCCGTTCGGCGAATCGTGGCGAGTGTGCTCAGTTCTGCCGCATGAAGTTCAATCTCGTAGATTCTGATAATCAGGAGATTGAACATCAGCGCCATCTGCTTTCGCTCAAGGATCTCTGCCAGATAGACCACGTGAAGGATCTTGCCGATGCAGGCGTCTGCTCGTTCAAGATTGAAGGTAGACTGAAGGATGTGAACTACGTGAAGAACGTGGTGGCTGCCTATAGCCAGAAACTTGATGAGATAGTGGCTTCCAGCAATGGCAAATACATCAGAGCATCCATGGGTGAAACGGCTTACAATTTCCAGCCAAATCTGAAGAAAACCTTCAACCGTGGATATACCAATTATTTTCTCAATGGCCGACAGCCCGACATCGCATCTTTTGATACACCTAAGGCAATGGGTGAGTTTGTGGGCAAGGTGAAGGAGATTCGTGGCACCCACTCGTTCAATGTTGCCACTGTTGCCAGCTTTGCCAATGGCGATGGCCTCTGCTTCATCAATGACGAAGGCGAATTGGAGGGCTTCCGTGTGAACCGAGTGGAAGGCAACCGCCTCTTCCCGCTTCGCATGCCAGAGAACCTGCGTCCGGGCATGGCACTGTATCGCAACAACGACCAGGCTTTCGAGAATATTCTTGCCAGGAAGACTGCCAGCCGCAAGATTCCTGTAATCTTGGATGTGCAAGGCATCTATGAGAATCCTTCTGTGGACCAGCCTTCCGGTATCCTGGTTACAGCCAAGGCAATGATGACTACTCCATATCTCAAAACGACGGATCTTTCTTCTGTTGCTGCCATTACCCGGGAATTGGGCGAGGTATTCTACGAGATGCCTTTGGAGGAGGCGAAGCGCCCTCAGGGTGATAACATCAGAACGCAGCTCAGCAAGTTGGGCACTACGCGCTATGAGTGCAAGGGTGTTTCCCTGCAAGGCATTGAGGACTATTTCGTTCCCAACAGCGTGCTTTCTGCCATCCGCCGCGAATTGGTAGAGAAGATGAACGAAAAGATAGAAGAGATAGTAGATGCTCCTTTGCAGAATGGATTCATGGAAGAACTGATGAGTTCGCCTTACCTGCTTGATCTTCCTGGTGAGGTGGAGATGAAACCTGATGAGTTTGTATGGCAGCCAGCCTATGGCAAGTGGAAGTATCTCTATAATGTGGCAAACTATGCTGCGGTGGATTTCTATCGCATTCACGGTTTGGAGCCTGTGACTCAGGCATTTGAGCTGGGTGTGAAACGACCTTTGGAATGGGATTCGAAAAATGAGGAAGAATATCAGGCTGCAGTGAAGACCGACCGTATGAACTTCGAGGCGATGAAGGCTGCAGGTGTCAACAAGAAGGTGATTACCGATGCCAAGGGCGAGTCGCTCCTGATGCAGTGTCGCCATTGCATCCGCTATTCCTTGGGCTACTGTGTGAAGCGAGGCGGCAAGAAGCCTCAGTGGAAGGAACCGCTCTATCTGGAGTTGGGCGACGGCAGAAGATTCCGCCTGGAATTCAACTGCGCCGAATGCCAGATGCAAGTATATAGTATTTAACAGGCAAGTATATAGCATTTAACAGGCAAAAAGATATGTTGAAGAGAAAAACGACGATATGGCAGGTTATGTTGCTGGGCATCCTACTGATGCTCAGCAGCTGCTACCATCGCCATAACTCTCATCAGCAACATGCGGCGATGGTGGAGTATAGCGACAGACAGCTCGACTCCATCTCATTCTCTACTACCCATCATTATACCAACAAGTATAATTTCCTGGTGTTCAAGGATTCCCTTGAGTTGATGCGCCAGCAGCCTGAGGAGTATATCAGCGGCCTGAAGGTGGATACATTTGCCGTGAAGAAGAACCATCTGCTGGTGGTTACGGATATCCGGATGGTTCCGCAGGATAGCATCGACTCTGTGTGGGTGCAACTTGCCACGGAAAATAATGACTTTGGATGGGTAAGGGAATCTAAACTGCTGCGTAGGGTAGTGCCAGACGACCCGATTTCTGAGTTCATCATGACCTTCAGCAATGTGCATCTGCTCATCTTCCTGGTAGTAATCGTAGTTATTACGATGGCTTACCTGGTGCGCAAGGTGTTCCACAGCAACGGCAAGATAGTTCATTTCAACGACATAGACTCTCCTTATCCGGTGACGCTGGTGCTCCTGGTGAGTATCTCGGCAGCCTTTTATGGTTGGATACAGAGTTTTGAACCCGAGATGTGGAGGCATTTCTATTTCCATCCGTCGCTCAATCCTTTTGCCGTTCCTCATCTGCTGGGTGTATTCCTGGCTTTGGTCTGGGCGGTATTGATTGTTGCCTTGGCATGTGTGGATGAGGTGTATCATCGCCTTACCTTTGGTGAGGGCTTGCTTTATCTGGGAGGACTGGCTGGAGTGTGTGCACTCGATTACATTATCTTCAGTGTATTGTCCTTATATTATATAGGATATGTCTTGCTCATCGCCTATATTTATTTTGCCATCAAGGCTTATCGCCGGAAATAATGCGATGGTGTGGTTTGAAGGAAGAAGATAAAATAAATCCCAGCCGGAATGATTCGGCTGGGATTTATTCATTGTATATATCGTTTGGATAAACAGAAATCCTTGTTTTATTTTGTCTGGTCGTATCCATCAGAAATCTTCTTGCCCAAAGCCAGGGCAGCAACAACTTCTGCTCCCATCTGTTGGAGTTTCTCTGCAAAACGGGCTACGCTGCCACCGGAAGCGATGATGTCGTCGAAAAGGAGGACTTTCTTACCCCGGAAGAACGACTCGTCGATGTGGAGCGTATCCACCTCGTCGCCATCCTCGTCCACTTCAGATGAGAAACTGAAGGCAGGATAGGCATTCTCCATTCCCGTTCGGGTGCAGACCTGCTCACTGAACAGCTTGAAGCGGCGCTCTGTATGCTGGCGCAGCGATGCAGGAATACATGCAAAGGTAAGAGTAGACGCTGTTTCTCCGAACGACTTCAGTATAAAGTCGGTAACCAGGTCGATGGCTTTGCCAACGGCTTGCTGATGGTCGATTTCGGTAGTTAGTTCCGAATTACCTTTGAAGTTGACAATAAGGTCACGCTTTTCCCATTCTTCTGCAGAAAGCTCGAAGGTACCAAAGGCACTGAAGGCTGCATAATCAACCAGCCACTTGTAGTGGATGCCATTGTTAAGACATGGCCATGATGCGATTTTTGTGCTAATTTCTTCCATAGACCAAGATGAATAATATATTTGAAATTCAATTAATGGGTACAAAAATAGAAATATTTTTTTTATTAAGAGAATGTTTTTGGGATTTTTTCATGTTTTCACGATATTTTGGCGGTTTTTGCTTTGTGTTTAACAAATTTTCTATTAACTTTGCAGCCGAAAAGAATAATATTTGGTGCCTTTCCAGCGTCGGTTGGATGGCAAATTACAAAAAAAAGATTTAAACACAATGACGAGAAAAACAAAAATGCACGAGCTTCGTGACTACATCATCATTGCTCTTGCCATGATAGAAGGTAGTATCGGACTCAACATCTTCCTGATTCCAAACCATATCACGATGGGTGGAGTGGGAGGTATTTCCTCTATTGTCTGCTGGGGCTTCGGTATACCGGCTTCTGTCACTTATTTGGTGCTCAACGTGTTTCTGCTGCTCATCGCCTTCCGTATTCTGGGGTGGAAATTCTGTGCCAAGACCATCTATGGCGTGGCTATCTTTGCGGCGGCAACCCGATTCATCGAGACGCACACCGTGGGCATGACTCCGTTGCTTCACGATCAGCCTTTCATGGCTACGGTAATCGGTTCCTTCTTCATGGGCAGTAGTGCCGGATTGGGATTGGGATGCAATGGATCGACGGGAGGTAGCGATACGGTGGCTGCCATGATTAATAAGTATTATAACATCTCTTTGGGACATGTCATCATGGTGTGCGATTTGCTTATTATCACCAGTTCCTATCTGGTGCTCCGTTCGTGGGAGATGGTGATTTATGGCTACGTCTGCCTCTTCGTGATGTCTATCACTGTAGATCATGTGGTAAATGCCTTGCGCCGTTCGGTTCAGTTCTTTATCATTTCTGATAAATACCTGGAGTTGAGTGCTGCTATCAATACGGCTGCCGACCGTGGCTGTACGGTGATGGATGGTCATGGTTGCTATAGCGGAAAGGATGTTCACATGCTCTTCGTGCTGGCAAGACAGCGTGAGTCGCAGAAGATATTTCGTCTGATAGATGAGATTGACCCTACTGCCTTTGTGAGCCAGAGTTCAGTAATCGGTGTCTATGGTGAGGGCTTTGACAGATTTAAGGTAAGCAAGAAGAAAACTTCTCTGCCTAAGATATAGAACTTTCTTCGAAACGAATGTTCTATTCAGCTACGCCGGACTTCCATTCGCCATTGGCGGATGCAAGTCCGGTGTCGTCGTATGTATATCCGCCATTGGCGGATAGAACTTTTATCTTATGGATTAATCCTTTTTGATCTCGATTAATCCTAATTCATATTTCGGTTAATCCTTATAATCCACCTTGATGACAATCACTCTGATGTCCTGATTGTCGGTATCGTTGGCAATCTTGGCGATATGCCAGTCGCCAGGGAAGAAGATGAAGAACTTGTCGGGGGTGCTGTCGTAGAAGCGGGCACGCGACTTGTCGTAATCGTAGTGGATAACGTCTGGGCGATACTTGCAATTAGGCTTGCTGGTAAGATGGTCGATGACGCCGAAACGCTCCACGCCCTTTACCGCATACTGGAAGTCGATGTGGTGGTAATGGCTTTCGCTGCCGCGCTTCTCCAATGGGTCGTTCTTGCTGTCCTCAACGCTGATGGTGAGGTTGGAGCCTGGAATAGGGTGCTTGCCGCCAGGGATGGCGAGCAGGTCGGTCTTGGCGATGAAGTCGAAGAGTGCCTTCCATTGTTCCGGGTTCTTCTGATATTGCAGGTAGAAATCTACCAGGTTTACACTGCTGTGGGCATCAGCCTTCTTGAAGCCGTTGCGCCACTTTCCCTTCTTGTACCATTTCTGTGCAGCCTTCACCAATTTCGGGTCGTTGCTGTAGTCTTGTGTATAGACTCCTTCTTGCTTTGCGTCCTTGCAGCATGCATCTGTATTCTTTTTGCAGTAGCTGCTTTCTGCCTTCTTGCATTGTGCACTTGCCGTGAAGGCTGGAGCTATAGCAAGTGCAGCCATGAGTGATAAGCTCATCAATCTCATTTTCTTCATTTTTCTGATAGTTTTGATTTGTCTGTATTCTGTGATATTTCGCAAGCGCTTAGAGAAGCTAAGCCACTTGCGAAATCTGATCTTCTTGTTGTATTTACTTCTTTCTTTCAGTCTCCTTGATGATTCCATGGCGGAAGGCATAAAGGAGTTCTTCGAGGTCTTCAATCTGCTTGCGAAGTTCATGACCTATGTCGGTATCGGCTACAAGCATGCGGCGGTTTGACATCTCCACGATTTGGGTGGTACTCTTGATGTCGGTGCCACGCTTGATGGCGTCTTCGGCACTGGTGAATGGTTCGTGCTGAACCAGTTGGAAACCGCGTGAGTGATAAACCAGGGTATAGCCGGCAATGCCCGTCTCGTTGTGGTAGGCCTTGGAGAAACCGCCGTCGATGACCATCAGCTTACCATTTGCCTTGATAGGATTCTCGCCCTTCAGGGTGCGCACTGGCACGTGACCATTGATGATGTGGCGGTTCTCGCCGTTAAGTCCGAAGGCATCCATGATGTGGTCTATCACCTCTTCGTTGTCGCGCAACTTGAAGTAGTAGCCTTTCTCCTCCTTATGGGTCTCCTTGTCGGCGATGAAATAGCGCTCGAAGGTAGCCATCTTGCTCTTGTCGAAGAGTGGACTGTCAGGGCCGCACCACAGATAGATGAAGTAGTCGATGGCGTATTCTTGCTCGTTAGGGTCGCTGTCTTGCTGGAAGGCAGTGCGAATCTGCATGCCTGTATGGTGCATCAGTTCCTTTCCGCTATACTTCTGTCCTGGATAGATTTCCACCTCCTTTAATGTTCCGTCTTCGTTGAGTGGGCAGGATGCGTGGAAGAGCAGGTTGTTGTTGAAGATGGCATACATGCAGCCATGCTGAAGCATCACGCGGATATGCTTGTGCAGTTTTTCGCAAACCTTGAAGGAGTGGTGCAGTTTCTGCATCAGCAGTTCTTCCTCCGGGCTCAGCCTGTTAGGCTGTTTCGGGTCGATGGTAGGGAAGTTGCAGGAAGTCATCTCATATTCCTTTCCGTCCACCATCACTGTTCCCTTCTCGAAGTTTACCTGTTCGAAGAGTCGGCGTCCCTCCATCTTCCATTCCGGGTGTTTCTGGAAGAGCTGACTTTCTATCTTAAACTGGATTACGGCGATGGCCTTGTGCATCAAGGAGGTGAGTCGCTGTGTCTTCTCATCCATGGCAGCAGCACCGCCCGTCATCTTAGGCTTGAACTCCTCGCAAGGGTCGTCGCCGTAGGTGTCCATCGCAAAGGTGGCAAGTGGGATGAGGTTGATGCCGTATCCTTCTTCCAGGGTAGCCAAGTTGGCATAGCGCAGCGAGAGACGGATAACGTTGCAGATGCAGGCATCGTTGCCGGCAGCTGCTCCCATCCAGAGCACGTCGTGGTTACCCCACTGCATGTCCCAGCTGTGATAGCGGCGCATCTTGTCGAGGATGATATGTGCGCCTGGACCACGGTCGTAGATGTCGCCCAAGATATGGAGCTGGTCGATGGCGAGTCGCTGGATGACGTTAGCGATGGCTACAATGAAATCGTCGGCACGCCCAGTGCTGATGATGGTATCTACGATGACGTTGACGTAAGCTGCCTTGTCATGGTCTTCGGTATGCTCATGCAGGAGTTCCTGGATGATGTAGGAAAAATCGCATGGTAACGACTTGCGCACCTTGGAACGGGTGTATTTGCTCGATACATCACGGCATACAGCCACCAGCTGGTGCAGGGTGATGTGATACCAGTCGTTAATGTCAGCTTCTCGCTGTTTCACCTGTTCCAGCATCTGTTCTGGATAATAGATGAGAGTGCAGAGCTCACGCTTATCCTGTTCGCGCAGTGTGTTGCCGAAGAGTTCGTTCACTTTGCGCTTGATGTTTCCTGATGCATTTTTCAATACGTGGAGGAAAGCCTCATACTCTCCGTGGATGTCGGCAAGGAAATGTTCCGTGCCCTTCGGGAGGTTGAGAATGGCTTGCAGGTTGATAATCTCCGTGCTCGCCTCAGCCACAGTAGGGAACGACTGGGCCAGGAGCTGCAAGTATCGCATGTCTTGATTTATGTCATAATGTTTTGCTACCATAAAATCTTTTTTGCGTTTAGTTGATAATTATATTCGAGTTATTTCAAGTGCAAAGTTACAGCTAATTCTTGAAAATAAAGAATTTGTCGAGATATTTTTTTGATTTTATTTTGTAGTTTCATATTTTTGCAGTACTTTTGCATCCGTAACTAGATTCTAGTTAATTAGAATATCAACTTTTCAATAAAGCTAACGATAATGAAACAGACAATTTTGGTAACAGGCGGTACAGGCTTCATCGGTAGCCATACCACAGTAGAGTTGCAGCAGGCTGGCTACAACGTAGTAATCGTAGATGACCTCTCTAACTCTAAGATCGAGGTACTCGACGGTATTGAGAAAATCACAGGCATTCGCCCTGCTTTCGAGCAGGTAGATTTGCGCGACAAGGCTGCAACAGAGGCCGTGTTCAAGAAGTATCCAGCTATCGAGGGTATTATCCACTTTGCTGCCAGCAAGGCTGTGGGCGAGAGCGTGCAGAAGCCTTTGCTCTACTACCGCAACAACTTGGTTTCGCTCATCAACCTGCTTGAGCTCATGCCACAGTATAATGTAAAGGGTATCATCTTCTCTTCTTCCTGCACCGTTTACGGTCAGCCAAAGCCGGAGAACCTGCCTGTTACTGAGGATGCTCCTCACCAGAAGGCTACTTCTCCATACGGTAACACCAAGGAAATTAACGAGCAGATTATTGCCGACTATATCCATAGTGGCGCTAACATTAAGAGCATCGTGTTGAGATACTTCAATCCAATCGGCGCCCATCCATCTGCTGAAATCGGTGAGTTGCCTAATGGCGTGCCAAACAACCTGATTCCTTATGTAACACAGACCGCCATGGGTATCCGCAAGGAGCTTACCATCTTCGGTAACGACTACGATACTCCTGATGGAACCTGTATCCGCGACTACATCTATGTAGTTGACCTTGCCAAGGCTCATGTTTGCGCTATGGCCCGTGTGCTCGACAAGGAGACTGAGCCTATTGAGTACTTCAACATTGGTACAGGTAATGGTAACTCAACTCTCGAAATCGTTGAGACCTTCGAGAAGGCTACTGGCGTGAAGTTGAACTGGAAATATGGTCCTCGTCGTGAGGGTGATATCGAGAAGATCTGGGGCGACTGCACCAAGGCTAACAAGGTGCTCGGCTGGAAGGCTGAGGCTAACCTTTCTGACGTGCTTGCATCTGCCTGGAAGTGGCAGGAGAAGCTCCGCGCTGACGGAATCATGTAATACATAGATTAAATATTCTTAAAAAGGAGGAACTTTCTGCCGAAAAAGGTGGTGGGTTCCTTCTTTTTTTATATCTTTGCAAAAAGTATTTTAACGAAAACAGCAACGATATGAAGAAAACGCTATTTACCATCATAACTGTTGCGGGCATGATGCTCGCAATGCCAGCAACAACCATGGCTGCTAACAGTGCCGTGGAGTTGATAGATATGGATGTGCAGGACATCACGCTTACGTATAGCAACGGGGTGATGCACATCACGGGTGCCGGAAATCAGGTGGTTACCATCTATAACCTGGCAGGCATCGCCGTGAAATCATTTAGAGTGGATGGGGTTGATAAACGCATCAGCCTTGCTCTGCCAGATGGTGTATATATTATTAAGGTAGGACCTTCGTTTACCCGTAAGATTACCGTTAGGCGATAGGCTTTGCCCGTATAGGCATTACCTGTTCTATGAGAGGTAACTTTTCTTAAGTAACTGAACGTTTACCCTAAATAGTAATACAGTAATACATCAAAAGTGAAACTATTAAAGATTATCCCTGCATTGCTATGTATGGCTCTGTTGTCATGCAAGGAGCATGAACCCAATAGCAATGTAGGATTATCGTTAGAATACTATCAGGACATGCGTAACCCAAACTATGCCATCAACTCTAGAATGATTAGGGAGCTGATGGACAGTTTGATGCGCAATGACGGGGGCTCTACTGTTGCCGACCAGCATACCAAAAGATATTATAGTAACAGAGGTGGCTTTCTTTGGATAGACAGGCATGGGGTGGACCAGCGTGCTGACACCTTGCTTGCTTATCTGCAGAAGGTGGGCGATATGGGATTCAATCCGAAGCATTTCTATGTAAAAAACATAGAGACCGATCTGCAGCGTCTTCGTGACTTGCAGTTGGGCGAGGGAACTGAGGACGCAAACCATGTGCTGGCTAGGCTGGAGTATTGGCTCACTAAATCATACCTGCGCTATGTGGGTGGGCAGCGTTTCGGCTACGTGAATCCTACTTTTGTTCTGAACCGTCTTGACAGCATAGAGCCCAATCCATATGATTCCATCAAGCGTCCCGTGAGATACCGTGGACTTTATGATGTGAAGATAGATCATGCTAGCGACAGCTTCTATCATCTTGCCCTGCAGCAGATTGTAAAAAGTGGACGTAGCAACGATGGAGAAAGAGATGACAGACAGAAGGGGGTAATCAGCCCTTTGTCGGCTTTTCTGCGTGACGTGCAGCCAAAGTCTGCTTTTTATGAGCAGTTGATGGCAAAACTGCAAGCGCCAGGGTTGGGCAAAGCCATGAGAACCAAGATTTTGGTGAATATGGAACGTTGCCGTTGGCGACAGGCGGATAGTCCGGAGAAGCATCAGAAGTATGTGTTGGTCAATATCCCGTCTTACCATCTCTTCGCCATCGACCATCAGGATACCCTTTCCATGCGCATCGGCTGCGGATCAACCAAGACCAAGACACCATTGCTTACCAGCTATTTCAAGCGGATGGACTTGAACCCGAAATGGTTTGTTCCTCGCAGCATCATCATCAAGGATATGGTGCATCATGCCGGAAATGTGGGCTACTTCAGGTCTCGCAACTATTATATCTCCGATCGTGCCACGGGTAAGGAGGTAGATCCGGCAATGGTTAGTCGCAACATGCTTGCTTCAGGCAAATACGGCGTAGTGCAGCGTGGTGGAAAAGGCAACGCCTTGGGTAGAATTATCTTCCGCTTCGATAACAACTTCTCTGTCTATCTGCATGATACATCTAGCAGAGGCGTATTTGAAAAAGAAGATCGTGGCGTTTCGCATGGCTGCGTGAGAGTGGAGAAACCTTTTGAGTTGGCCAAGTTCCTGCTGAAAGATAAGAACGAGAAACTCTTGGGGCGCATCGAATACTCCATGACTGCCGACTCGCTAAACATTCGCAGCAAGGTGGTGGGCTCGGTGAAGGTAGAGCCGCAGGTTCCGCTTTTCATTACCTATTACACGCTCTATCCGTTTGCTGGAGGAATGGCAAACTATCCCGATGTATATGGATTCGACGAGGTGATATATGCCGTGTTGAAGAAATATCTTTAGGCAAATTTTTAGTAATACATCAATTAAGGTCATATAATGATATGGAACTCAGTGATAAGGAAATGATAGATATGCTCCAAGACCCGCACACAAGGCGGGAAGGATTCGCTGTGCTGGTAAGGCAGTATAGCGAACCGCTTTACTGGAAGGTGCGTCGTATCGTGCTGAACCATGAAGATGCCAACGATGTGTTGCAAAATGCCTTTCTTAAGATTTGGAACAATCTGGATACCTTTCAGGGAAAGTCGGCGCTTTCCACATGGCTCTATCGCATTGCCATCAATGAGGCTCTCGACTTTGTGCGGCGGCAGAAGAACGTGAACTCTGCTACTGTAAGTACGGAGGATGAACCGGGCGTGGCTGCCCGGCTGATGGGCGATGATTACTTTGATGGGGATGAGGCGCAAGCCCGGTTGCAGGAGGCTGTGGCCCGGCTACCCGAAGTGCAGCGCACGGTGTTCACATTAAAGTATTTCGATGAACTGAAATATTCGGAAATCAGCAAGATATTAGATACCAGCGAAGGGGCGCTCAAAGCGTCTTATCACCTGGCAGTGAAGAAAATAACAGAATATTTGCATTTGGGTGAATAAAAGATTAAACCTTTTGCGTGCGGTTTCGTCTTTATTAATAAAAAGCATCTCTAAAATATGAAGAAAGGGATATTGATATGATGAAGGAAGAGAAAAAAATAAAAGATACTTTTGGCAATGGCAACCATTTCCAGATACCTGCTGGGTATTTCGACCAGTTGGCAGACCAGATAATGGCGCAGATTCCAGAACAGAAAGCTGTTGAGCCGATGGCTCCTTCTGCTCCTCGAAAGGCTATGAAGGTTTCCCTGTGGAATCGATTGGCTATAGCCAAGGTTGCAGCGGCTGTTGCTGCAGCGGTGGTTTTGCTGGGAGGTGGAGTGATGGTAGCTTTGCAGCATTCTGCAAAGGGGGATGTGCAGATGGCTCATTCTGCAGGATTCCAAGCTACTTACAGTAGCGGGGATGATAGTTTTGACCAGATGGCAGACTATGCCATGATGGATAGTCAGGATTTCTATGCGCAGCTCGTGGCAGAGAACTAGAGCTTGTGGTAGAAATCAAGAGTAGTAAACATAAATAAGAATCAAAATAAAGCAAATAAAGAAGCATGATAATGATGAAGCAACTCATAAAAAGCAAACTGGCGGTTTTGCTGTCGGTGATAATGCTCAGCATGCTGAGCATGGTGAGCACGGAAGGATGGGCTGGTAATGCCAAGAAGCAGCGCCCGCCGTTTGACCCGAAGCGCTTTGAGGCAGAATTGGAGCAGTATATCACCACTCATGCCGGGCTTACCCCAAGAGAGGCGGCCAGGTTTTTTCCTGTATATCGCCAGATGATGAAGAAAATGCGATTTCATTTTGATGCAATGCGCCGCTTTCATTATGTCAACCCGAAAGACGAACGTGCCTGCATGGAGGCTATCCGCCGACAGGACGAACTGGACATTGAGATGAAGCAGTTGCAGCAGGAATATCATTCTCGTTTTCTGTATATCCTGCCTGCCAGCAAGGTGCTTCGCATCCTCAAGGCAGAGGAGCAGTTCCATCGTCAGGCTTTCAAGAAAGCCAATAAATAAAAGAAAAGCCAATAAATAAAAGAATTGTAAGTGAAAGCTACTTGCTTTCAAGACATGAAATATAGCAGGTGATGGGCTGATTTCTAGCCCTATTGCCGCTTAAAAAATCGCAAAGATGTTATTTCTGTAACATTTTTGCGATTTTAT
Organism: Segatella copri; assembly: GCF_051861805.1. GTDB lineage: Bacteria > Bacteroidota > Bacteroidia > Bacteroidales > Bacteroidaceae > Prevotella > Prevotella copri_M. The sequence continues at coordinate 2,357,198 of NZ_CP146520.1, forward strand.
TTTGTTATTTCCTTTATTTATCGTAACTTTGCAAATTGGAAATAAATTATATAATATAATAAGGTATGTACAGAAGTAATACATGTGGAGAGTTACGCCTCTCTGATGCTGGCAAGGAAGTGACACTTGCCGGATGGGTACAGCGCTCAAGGAAAATGGGTGGTATGACATTCGTTGACTTGCGCGACCGTTATGGTATCACACAGCTGGTCTTCAATGAGGCCGATGATAAAGATTTGTGTGATGCTGCCAACAAGCTGGGTCGTGAGTATTGCATCCAGATTAAGGGTGTGGTAAGCGAGCGACAGAGCAAGAATCCTAAGATGGATACTGGCGATATCGAAATCCTGGTAAAGGAGCTTAATGTGCTTTCTCAGAGCCAGACTCCTCCTTTTACTATCGAGGACAACACCGATGGCGGTGACGATATTCGCATGAAATATCGTTATCTCGACTTGCGCCGCCCTGCTGTGCGCAAGAACCTGGAGTTGCGCCACCGTATGTGTATCTTGATTCGCAACTTCCTCGATGCTCAGAACTTCATGGAGGTGGAGACTCCTATCCTCATCGGCAGTACTCCAGAGGGTGCCCGTGACTTCGTGGTTCCATCTCGTATGAACCCAGGTCAGTTCTACGCACTTCCTCAAAGTCCTCAGACTTTGAAGCAGCTCTTGATGGTAGCAGGTTTCGACCGTTACTTCCAGATTGCAAAGTGCTTCCGCGATGAGGACCTCCGCGCCGACCGCCAGCCTGAGTTTACTCAGATTGACTGCGAGATGAGTTTCGTAGATCAGGATGATGTTATCAACCTCTTCGAGGAGATGGCTCGCCACTTGTTCAAGGAGATTCGTGGCGTAGAGCTTCCTAAGCTGGAGCAGATGACATGGCATGAGGCTATGCGCCGTTTCGGTAGTGATAAGCCTGACTTGCGTTTCGGTATGGAGTTCGTAGAGTTGAAGGATGCCTTCGCAGGCAAGGGCAACTTCTCTGTATTCGATGAGGCTAAGTATATCGGTGGTATCTGTGTACCTGGTTGCGCTGACTATAGCCGCAAGCAGTTGAACGAGTTGACCGATTTCGTGAAGCGTCCACAGGTAGGTGCCAAGGGATTGGTATATATCAAGTACAATGCTGACGGCACCGTAAAGAGTAGCATCGACAAGTTCTATTCTCCAGAGGAACTCGCAGAAATCAAGACAGTGATGGGTGCCAAGGATGGCGACCTCGTATTGATTTTGAGTGGTGACAACGCTAACAAGACACGTGTTCAGCTTTGCTCTTTGCGCCTTGAGATGGGTGACCGTCTCGGCTTGCGCGACAAGAACGTGTTCAAGTGCCTTTGGATTATTGACTTCCCTCTCTTCGAGTGGAGCGATGAGGAGCAGCGTCTGATGGCTACGCACCATCCATTCACCATGCCAAATCCTGATGATATCCCATTGCTCGACGAGCATCCTGAGCAGGTTCGTGCCAAGGCATACGACTTTGTTTGCAATGGTATCGAAGTGGGTGGAGGTTCTCTCCGTATCCACGATACCCAGCTGCAGGAGAAGATGTTCGAGGTTCTCGGTTTCACTCCAGAGCGTGCCGAGGCTCAGTTTGGCTTCCTGATGAATGCCTTCAAGTATGGAGCACCACCTCACGCAGGTCTTGCTTTCGGTCTTGATCGTTTCGTAAGTATCATGGCAGGTCTCGACAGTATCCGTGACTGCATCGCATTCCCTAAGAATAACTCAGGTCGCGACGTGATGCTTGATGCCCCATCAGAGTTGGATCCAAAGCAGCTCGATGAGTTGGAAATCAAACTCGATTTGAAAGACTAAAGTGTTAACATAAGAGGAGTTGCATTGCTTAAAACTTGACTTAAGTCAAAAAAAACACTGCAACTTCTTGCTAACTAGCACTTTTCTACTTAAAAAGGCTCAAAATTGAAATATTTTATTTAATTTTGCAGAAGAAATAATTAAAGAAGTAAGCATAAGCCAAACTTCGTATAACCAATTATTTACTAAAGACATGGTAGAAAAGAAAGCAACAAAGACAGCTGTCAAGAAGACAGCAACAAAGAAGGCTACAACAGCTAAGACAGCTACAGCAGCTAAGAAGACTACAGCAACAGCTGCAGCAAAGACGGAAGTTATCTATTTGAACGCAGAAAACGCTGGTTTCCGCGCTGGTGATGTTTACCAGGCTTTGGCAGCAGCAGAGAATGCTCTTTCATTGGAGGAGATTGCAAAGATGGCTAACATCTCTATTGAGGATACTATCCTTGGTATTGGATGGCTCTTCAAAGAAGGCAAGATTAAGTCAGAGGACAACAAGGTTGCTCTCGCTTAAATAATAGTATCTTAAAGAGCCGCAGTTTCTTGACCGGAAGGGTGGGAGGCTGCGGCTTTTTCTTTCTCTTTTAATATCTTCCTTTTTATGCTTAGGTGGATATGATATTTTGCTTTTTCTACTTTTATTGATTAAAATGAATCTTGAACAAGAAATACTGAGCGTTTTGGTACAGGCTGGCAGCAAAGGTCTCAAATTAGAGAAAATTGCCCGCCATGTTTATAATTCCGGTAACTCCATCTTTCATCCCCTAGATTATAAGGTGGTGTATAATTCTGTGGCTCAGTATCTTATGAAAAATTCCAAAGATCCTCGTTCTTTCATAGAGAAAGGTAAGGAATATGGTGTTTATCGTATCAATTATCATAGTTCGGCTGTCAGGCAATTGATGCTTGACTTCTCTTCTGCTACTGCCTTTCCGGAAGCTGGAGCCGAAGAACAGAAAGAGAAAAAAGCGCAGGAAATTGATTTATTTGGTGATTTTTGATTTTTTTATAGTTTCAAAAAGGGGGAAAATGGAGATGTATTCGTATTATATATGTATGTATGAAGCATAAAATACAAGTAACTTAATTAATTAACATTAAATACGAATAAAAATGGCAAGAAGATATTTATTAGGCTTTGATGTGGGTTCAAGTTCTGTGAAGGCATCACTCACAGATGTTGACAATGGTGAAATCGTAGCATCTGCATTCTATCCAGATCATGAAGCGCCTATTATGGCGGTGAAGACCGGTTGGGCAGAACAGGATCCACAGATGTGGTGGGATAATGCCAAGTTGGCTCTCAAGAAGATTATGGCAGCATGTGGTGCCAAGGGTGAGGATGTTCTCGCCATTGGTATTTCTTATCAGATGCACGGTTTGGTTTGTGTAGATAAGAACCAGCAGGTGTTGCGCCCTTCAATCATCTGGTGTGACTCTCGTGCCGTGCCTTACGGCGAGAAGGCTTTCCATGATTTGGGCGAGGATCTCTGCTTGCGCAATTTGTTGAACTCTCCTGGTAACTTTACTGCCTCTAAGCTGGCTTGGGTGAAAGAGAATGAGCCTGAACTGTTCGACAAGATTGATAAGATTATGTTGCCTGGTGATTATCTCGCCATGAAACTCTCTGGCGAGGTGAATACTACTATCAGCGGCCTTTCTGAGGGTATGATGTGGGATTTCAAGGCAAAGAAGCCTGCCAAGTTCCTGCTCGATTACTTTGGCTTCGATGAGAGCATGATTGCCGACATTGTTCCTACCTTCTCTGTTCAGAGCGTGGTTTGCAAGGCGGCTGCCGAGGAACTCGGACTGAAGGAGGGTACTCCTATCTCTTATCGTGCTGGTGACCAGCCTAACAATGCTGTCAGCCTCAATGTATTCAATCCTGGTGAAATAGCAAGTACTGCCGGTACCTCAGGTGTGGTTTATGGTGTGCTTGGAGATGTGAACTATGATCCAAAGAGTCGTGTCAATACCTTTGCTCATGCTAACTATACCACAGACTTAGATCGTCTCGGCGTTTTGCTTTGTGTAAATGGTACTGGTATTCTGAACGCTTGGGTACATCGCAATGTAACTCCAGATGTAAGCTATGCAGATATGAACGATTTGGCTGCAGGCGTACCTATCGGTAGCGACGGCGTGAAGGTTATTCCATTCGGCAATGGTGCCGAGCGTGTATTGGAGAATCGTGAGGTGGGTTGCTCTATCCGTGGTCTGAGCTTCAACAAGCACAACCGTGCACACATCGTTCGTGCAGCCCAGGAGGGCATCGTGTTCAGCTTCTGCTATGGTATGGAGATTATGCAGCAGATGGGTATGGATATCAAGAAGATTCATGCCGGTAAGGCAAACATGTTCCTCAGCCCATTGTTCCGTGATACCTTGGCTGGTGTGAGCGGTGCTACAATCGAGCTTTATGAGACTGATGGTAGTGCTGGTGCTGCCAAGGGTGCAGGTATCGGTGCTGGCATCTATAAGGATCATGATGAGGCTTTTGCATCTCTCAAGAAGTTGGCAGTGATTGAACCTGATGAGGCTAACCGCAAGGCATATCTTGAGGCTTATGCCGACTGGAAGGCTGAATTGGCTAAACTCTAGGAAAAAGAGTGAAAAAAAAGGATAATTATCATTCAATATTAAGAAAATAAAGAAAGGATGGAAACTTTTCCATCCTTTTTTCGTTTATCTCCTTTTTTTTTATTACTTTTGCCAAATATCTATAAAAAAAAGAATATGGCTCATAAAAATAATCATTTAGTCATCATGGCTGGTGGAGTAGGCAGTAGATTCTGGCCTATGAGTACCGAGGAAAAGCCAAAGCAGTTTATCGATGTTCTAGGAACAGGTCGCTCACTTTTGCAGCTTACCTTCGACCGTTTCGAGGGCGTCTGCGCACCTGAGAATGTTTGGGTAGTTACAAATAAGAAATATGCAGCGCTGGTTCACGAGCAGTTGCCTGAAATTCCTGAGGGTAACATCTTGCAGGAACCATGCCGTAGAAATACAGCACCTTGTATTGCTTACATCAGCTGGCGCATCAAGGAGAAGGATCCACAGGCTAATATTGTGGTTTCTCCTGCCGATCATATCGTGATGAATGGCAATGAATTCAGAAGAGTGATTGTCTCTGCCTTGAAGTTTACCAGTGAAACTGACAGTATCGTAACTTTGGGTATGAAGCCTACCCGTCCAGAAACTGGTTATGGCTACATTCAGGCAGATTTGCGTACGCCTTCTGCCCGCAATAAGGAAATTTATCGTGTTGATCAGTTCAGGGAGAAGCCAGACTTGGCTACTGCTACGGAGTATATCAAGGATAAGAGTTTCTTCTGGAATGCTGGTATCTTCGTGATGAGTGCGGCAACCATCGTCAATGCGTTTCGTGTTTATCAGCCTAGCATAGCGAAGATTTTCGAGAGCATGCGCAGTATCTATGGCACTGACAAGGAGCAGACTGAAATCGATCTTCGTTATCCAGAGTGTGAGAGTATCTCTATTGACTATGCCATCATGGAGAAGGCTGAGGAGATATTCGTGATGCCTGCCGACTTCGGTTGGAGTGACCTCGGTACATGGGGTAGCCTCCTGGCACAGAGCCGTAAGGATTTGTATGGCAATGCTACCATTGGTGACAATATCGTGATGATTGAGTCAAAGAACAACATCGTTCATACCTTGAACGAGAAGAAGGTGGTTATCCAGGGATTGGAAGGCTACATCGTAGCAGAGGAAGATGGCACCCTTCTTATCTGCAAGCTATCTGAAGAGCAGCGCATCAAGCAGTTCTCCGGCAGTGAAAAGTAATATTGGGAATATCAGATATGAAAAAGAATCTCTCCGTAGATGTTTGAACTTCTACGGAGAGATTCTTTTTTATTGTATATTTCTATTTGATGAAATAAAGGGCTTATTTTATTGTGTTTGAAAAGGATGCTTATTTCTTCTTGATTCCCTTGTATGCTATAAACGCAACGACAACTACGGCAAGTGCCAGAATGACATAACCAATCTCGTGGCTATACTGTACTGCCTGCTTGTAAACATCCTGAGTTGTCTTGTAATCAGTATATTCATAAATTCCCCAACCTATGGTTGCCAATACGGTGTTCCATACACCGGCACCGATAGTTGTGTAGAGCAGGAACTTGCCTACGTGCATTCCTGCCAGTCCAGCAGGGATACTGATAAGCTGGCGAACCGCTGGTACCAATCTGCCGAAAATGGTAGATGCAGCACCATGCTTGCGGAAAAACTCCTCTGCCACTTCCACCTTCTTGCGGTCGATGAGGCACATGTGGCCGATTCGGCTGTCAGCAAAACTGTAGATGATAGGGCGGCCAACCCATTTTGCCAAATAGTAGTTGATGAGAGCACCGAGGTCTGCACCGATGGTGGCAAACACGATGACGAGGATAAACGACATTCCACTGTCAGGATCCATTGCCTTCCAAGCAGCTGGTGGAACAACCACTTCTGATGGGAATGGTATGAATGAACTTTCTATGGCCATGAAAAGAGTAACCACCCAATAGTTCAAGTTATCCAGAATCCAAAGAAAAAGATCTGCTGTATTCATTATGTTTATTTATCTTATTATGTATTGTGAATGGCTAGGAGCCGATAGCTTTAAATAGCTCCAAACTCCTAGCTTTTTATTTCATCACTTATTTGTTCTGCTTAGCCCAGGTATCCTTCAAGCCTACAGTCTTGTTGAATACAGGTTTCTCGTCTGTGGTATCGAGGTCTGCCATGAAGTAGCCGATACGCTGGAACTGAAGATACTCTCCTGGCTTCTTGGTTGCAGCATACTCCTCTACGTAGCAATTCTTGAAATCGTGGTAGCTCTCAGGATTGAGCAGTTCACGGAAGTCGCGCTCATCAGCAGATGGGTTCTCGATGGCGAAGAGGCGATCGTACTCACGTACCTCAGCCTTTACGCAGTGGTCTGCAGATACCCAGTGCAGAGTACCCTTTACCTTGCGGTTGGCACCTTCCATTCCGCTCTTGCTGATTGGGTCGTACTCAGCCTGAATCTCTGTGATAACGCCATTCTCATCCTTGGTGCAACCGGTACACTTCACGATGTAAGCGTTCTTCAGGCGTACTTCCTTGCCTGGAGTCATACGGAAGAACTTCTTAGGAGCATCCTCCATGAAGTCGGCACGCTCAATCCAGAGATTCTTTGAGAAAGTGATGGTATGTGTACCATCTGCTTCGTTCTCAGGGTTGTTGATTGCCTCCATCTCCTCGCTCTCACCCTCAGGATAGTTGGTGATGACAAGTTTCACTGGGTCGAGCACAGCGCTTACGCGGCAAGCCTTCTTGTTCAAGTCCTCACGAACAGAAGCTTCCAGAAGTGCCATGTCGTTGAGAGCATCAAACTTGGTGTAGCCAATGCTGTCGATGAACATGCGGATGCTCTCTGGTGAGTAACCACGGCGACGCATACCGCAAAGTGTAGGCATTCGTGGGTCGTCCCAACCATTTACCAAGTGCTCATCCACCAATGTGTGGAGCTTACGCTTACTCATCACGGTGTAGGTGAGGTTCAAGCGGTTGAACTCAATCTGACGTGGGCGGTTGTCGTTCAATACGTCATCGCTGCCGTCCATCTCCTTCAGGAAGTCAACAAACTTGTCGTAGAGTGGGCGGTGAGGCACAAACTCCAGTGTACAGATAGAGTGGGTTACACCCTCGAAGTAGTCGCTCTGTCCGTGTGCGAAGTCATACATCGGATATGCATGCCACTTGGTTCCTGTGCGGTGGTGTGGAGTCTGGATAATACGATACATGATAGGGTCGCGGAAGTGCATGTTAGGGTTAGCCATGTCAAGCTTGGCACGGAGTACCATGCTACCCTCAACAGCCTCAGGAGTATTCATCTTCTCAAAGAGAGCGAGGTTCTCCTCAACAGGACGGTCGCGGTATGGGCTGGCAGTACCTGGAGTAGTAGGAGTACCCTTCTGTGCTGCGATTTCCTCAGCGGTCTGCTCGTCGATGTAAGCATTCCCCTTCTTGATCATCCAAATTGCAAAATCCCACAACTTCTCAAAATAGTCAGAAGCATAGTAAATGTTGCCCCACTTGAAGCCGAGCCACTGAATATCCTGGAGAATGTTTTCTACGTATTCGTTATTTTCCTTGCTAGGGTTGGTGTCGTCGAAACGGAGGTTGCAGACACCCTTGTATTTCTCGGCTACGCCGAAATCCATGCAGATGGCTTTGGCATGACCGATGTGAAGGTAACCGTTAGGCTCTGGTGGAAAACGGGTCTGAATTCGACCTGCGTTCTTACCCTCCTTGAGGTCTTCCTCAACCAACTGTTCTACGAAAGAGATGCTCTTTGCTTTCTCTTCGATTTTGCTTTCTTCATTAATTGCCATATTCTATAGAATTATTTTATGATTTCAAAAACTGCTATTTTCCTCGTTTGATGGTGCAAAGATACAAATTTTCTGATAAGTACGGAAATTATCAGCCCTTAAATTTCATAGAAGGTATGGAAAAATGCAAAATATGTTTTTAAACATACAAAATGATTTGTTTGTTTCGATAAAAAGCAGTACCTTTGCAAACGTTATCCTGAATACAATCTTTTTACCTTAAAGAAACTAATACCTTATGAATAGAAGTGCCCCCACTGTGAAGTGGAGGCACTTTGTTTTTTTAGTATGAGAAGTGAATTACTTCTTTTCTGCAGCTGCCTTGCGGAAAGTCTCGTTCTTTACTATCAGCTTGCCTTCTGCTGTATCAAGAGTTGCCTGATCCTTTACATCTGCATCAAGGCCCTTGCGGTCGAGAGTAATATTAGCCTCTGTGCCCTGTGGCTTTACTTCCAATTCCCACTTGTAGTAGTCCTTGTCGAGGTTGGTGGTCTTTGCGGTGAAATCTGCGTTGAGAGTAATTACGCGCTTACCATCTGCACTCTTGTAGTCACCAGCTGCTGCTGCCTGGAATGCTGAGTCGGTTACTACTTCTTCTACTGGAGCTGCTGCCTCTGCTGGAGCTGCTGCCTTCTTCTCTGAGCATGCTGTGAATGCGAGCATACCCAGGGCGAATGCCATCAAAGTTAATTTTTTCATTGTTTTCTTCTTTAATTATAGTTAATAATGAAGTTTAATTTCTTTCTATCTATATATATATAATAATGTGTATGGAGCTATATGATGTAACACATCACTCCGCTTATCAGCAGCATGATGGCGAAACTGGCTATGCCTATTGTGATAGGTATATAGTCTTGTTTCAGTCTTTCCTCATGCTTGTAAAACTGGAAGGTATAGCTCTTGAAGAAGAACTGATACACCAGGAATACGATAGTGGCCATGGTAAAGCCAATTATCATTCCCACAAGCAGGTCGCCAGGGTAATGTACTCCGAGATAGGTGCGGGAGTAACTGATTACTGTAGCCCATATCATAAGGAATATATTGAGCTTCCTGCTTCGTGCCAGATACATGGCAAAGAATGCTGCTCCCCATGAGTTGGCAGAATGGGAAGAAGGAAAACCGTATCTGCCGCCTCGGTAATCGTTTACCACATGAACCAATGGTGAGATGGGATTGTCTAAATTACTTGGACGGAGTCGTTCCACCATGGGCTTGAGTAAACCTGAAGCTGTCTGGTCACAGAGCAGAATCAGTAGTGCTACCGCCAGTATGGTGGTGAGGGTCACCTTCCAGCGAAAGTTGCATATCATTACCCAAACGAACGCAGCATAGAAGGGAATCCAGATGAAGCGATGGCTCGCCATCATCATGAAATAGTCGAAAAACTCGCAGTGCATACCATTGAAGAACAGAAAGACCTGAGTGTCTATCTGCTCTAATTGATGTATGATTTCTAACATTTTATTCTATTTTATCTTTTTATTATTTGCTTGCCAGGTCATCATACAGCTTCTGTAAATATGCCTTGCCGCGTTTCAAGTTATAGCCTTTTTGCCCCTTGTCGTAAACCACCTTTTGCAACTTGTTGTCATAGATGATGGAGTTTTCTTCTGATACTACGCCAAAGAGATCAGGCTTGGTAAAGAAGGCGAACTTTGGGGTGGCATCGCTCATCATGTTCTTGCTGAACTTGAAGTCATTGTGATTTACTCCGAGTTGGGCAAGGAGAGTAGCAGCAATATCCTGCTGCGAACCGATGATGCCTACTTTCAAAGGACGGGAAATAGCTCCTCCTGCCAGGATGAGTGGTATCTGATAACGACTGCGGTCGAAATCATTGAGCCCTTCCTTGTAACTACCCACATGGTCGGGTACAAATACGATGAGTGTATTCTTCCAACGTGGCAGTTTCTTGTACTCTCTGACGATGGCACCCATCACGCTGTCTGTATAGGCGAAAGCGTTGAGACGTTTGTCTGCCAATCTGTGGTATGGAACCTCGAATGGCTCATGGCTGCTTGATGTCTGGAATACTCTGAGCATCGGATGTTTTGCGTTTTGCTGAGCTTTGATGTCTGCCATCAGTTTGTTGGCCACCAAATGGTCTGGTACGCCCCATTTACTCATTCTTTCTGCCATAGGAAAATCCTTATCTGCAATGATGTTTTCATATCCTTGTGAAGTAAGGAATGAACGCATGTTGCAATAGTCTGCATCTCCACCATAATAATAGGCGGTATGATAGTGGCGTTGCTCAACCAGGCTTTGGGCTATAGATGGCAACTGTGCTGTCTTGTGTGGATAACGCATGATGCTTGCCGTAGGCTGTGCCGGGTATCCGCTTAAGATAGAAACCAGACCGCGGTCGGTGCGATAGCTGTTGGCATAAAATCTGTTGAAGAGGATACTTTCCTGTGCAATGGAATCCAGGCAAACTGCTACATCCTTGTAAGTACCCATCGACGGCATGATATCGCTGGCGAAACTCTCCATGATGACGATAAGAATGTCGGGTGTACCTTTTTTGAAGGTTGCCTCGTTAAGGAGTGGATAAGTATTCTGATCGCTGGTGCTAATCATGCTCTCAAAGAGTTGAGTAGCTTCCTTGTCATCCATGAAGCGGTATTGGTCAGCAAAATCTTCCTGATGCGTGATTGACTCGAAGAAGCTGAACAGAGGGTTTACTGCAGCATGATTCAAAAATGCATTCTGGCTGAAGTATGCCTGTCCCGTATTCATGGTTGATACAGTGATGCCGCCACGGATAGGGATAAAAAGGAGTGCAGTGAGAAGCAACAGGATAACGGATGTGCGCACACGGTGACGATCAAAGTCACTGTATCCTCTTCTTCCGCCGCCGAATTCTCCGAATCCGTAGTTGCTGTATCTGCTGTGGTAGCTGCGCTTCTCTCCACGCATGCGGATCAGAAACCAGATGGCAACCGTGAGGACAATCCAAATCAAAAGGGTAAGTACCACTTGCCAGATGCTTACGCTGGCTATAGCGTCTGCTGGCGATGTGAGGAAATAGAAAAGGGGAGTACTGTCCAGCGGGTACTTCCAATATGGATATAGACTTGCGTTTACCAGAAAGCTGCATGTGATAATCAATGAAGCAATTACGAAGTAAACGTTCATGATAGGGCGTATCAGATCTTTCTTGAACCAGACGGCGGCAATAGACATGATGCCCGGGATGACAGAAAGATAGCCTGCCATCGAAAGGTCAAGAGGAAGTCCATGCCAGATGACTGCTGGCATGTCTGCGAAAATATTATCAATAGGTTGAGTTGCGGCTCCCTTCTCCAAAATGAGGAACAAGGGCTTCTGCAAAACAAACAAGACTACAAAAGTAGCATAAGTTTTAACAAACCATAGAATCTGCTTCATATAAATCGTTAATTTACTATTATAATAATGTATTCGTATGCAAAATTACTCATATTTTCTGAAATAAACAATTATTTCGATGTTTTTTTTAAAAAAAGTGGAAAAAAATTTGGTTGTTCGAGAATTTTGCCGTATCTTTGTTGTATTAATTTATTACGCGCTATGGCTAAGTATAATATTCAACCCAAAAAAGAGAAAACAGCAAGGTATCAGACTTTGCTGAGCGAGGAGACTAAAGACCGCCTCCGCGATGAGATTATCCGTCTGATTGTAACGGAGAGAAAATACAAGGATCCAGAGTATAACTCTAAGAAGTTGGCAGAGGATCTAAATACTAACTCTCGTTATATTTCAGCTGTGTGTGCCACTCGATTCCACAAGAATTATTCTGAGTTGGTCAATGATTATCGTGTTAATGATGCTATGTCACTTCTTACTGACAAGCGCTACGCTAAGATGAGTGTAGAGGATATCAGTGAGATGGCTGGGTTCAGTACACGACAGAGCTTCTATGCTAATTTCTATAAGCGTATTGGTATTACGCCACGTCAGTACCGACTTGACCACTTACAGACAAGATAGATTATCTGAAAGAAAAGAGGCTATGCAAATCAATTGTTGCATAGCCTCTTTTTGTGTTGCTTCCTGAGGAAATGTGTTGTTTCCTGAGGAAACTTGCGTTATTTCCTTACGAAACTTTGTTATTTTCTAAGGAAATGCTTCAACACCTTACTGGTTGTATTTCTTGATATCTGGCGAATCGCCTTGTCTCTTATCTGGCGTACACGCTCTCGCTTCAATTGCATGTCTTCTGCAATTTCTGCCAGGGTTTCGTGTGCTGTGCCGATTCCATAGAACTTGCTGATGACGGTTCTGTCTCTTTCATCAAGTTCTTCAACGCAACGCTCCAAGTCGTTAAGCATCTGTGTGAAAGCTGTGTTGTCGTCTGCCATTTTCGCATCCTTGTTAACGAGGATGTCGAGCAGGGTATATTGGTTGCCCACACTTAGCGGAGCATCAATGGATACTGCTTTGGCTGCATTGCGAGGTGCATACTTCTTCTGGTCTTTTGGCACTCTGTAAAGAGCCGATTGCTTGTCTATCGCCTGCTGCATCGCCTTGCGGATGAAAGGGGATGCATAGGCAACAAACTGGGAACCTCTTGTTTCGTCGAACTTCCGGGCGGCCATGATCATAGCCAATGTTCCCTCACTTACCAGGTCGTCGAATTCCACACCATTGCCACGATACTGGTTGGCTACCGACTTCACGTAGTTGAGATTCTCGCTTACTATTTTGTTGGTTTCTCTTTCTGTCATATTTCTTATGCGTTTTATCGATGATTGATAATCTGTCTCACACTCAAGCAGAGAGATTCCCCGGTATATAACACCGGGGGATTCTCTACTGCAAAAATACAGAGAATTATCTAAAGAAACAAATTTTGGCTTCAAATAATGCTGTATTTTAACATTTATCTGTATTGTTCTCTTTCTAACTGCTGCTATATGCTATTTGCAGAGTGCCGCATACGGACAGAATACACATCGCGTCTTGTCTTCTGTAGGCTTCAGTGGCAAGGCTGGGTCGTAGATGTCGGCAAGCAGGGAGCGGAGATGGTTGGTGAACTCTGCTTCCAGGGGTGCCACATCTGTGAGCAACTCTTTTCCCAATTTCAGGGTCGGATCGTAATCATCTGCGCCTGCATTCTGAATAAACAGCAGTCCTGGAGATACCGGCTCTTGGGCTGGATTATATCTTCTGTCGTTCTTCACGATGAGTGAATACAGGATAGCCTGCAAGTAGTAATCGTTGTGCTTACCGATGGCTAGCGGCTGGGTGCTGAATACTTCTTCGATATCCTTTGGGTGAGATGTTCTGGAGCGGCCTGTCTTATAGTCGATGACTCTGATGCGTTCGGCAAGATTGCCGAGGGCTGACGGATTTCCGCTGGCAGCCACGGAGTCGAGACGGTCGATGAAACCTCCAATCCTAAACAGTTTCTGACCTCTTGCCATTGCTACCCCCAAAGTGGTAGATACCACAATCTCCATACCGATAATGGAGAATGGTGCCTGGCGGCGGTCGATGGTGATGAGCTGGCGCAAATAGCTGGCTATCACCTCCTTGTTGATGAGTTGCAGACCATTGTATTTAGGGTGATAGTCTGAACTGCTCACCTTGAACAACTCTTCTCTGAAGGCCTGGTCCACCAACCTGTAAACCAGCGAAGTATCCTTTAACGCATGATCCAAGTTGTCTGCTGTGATGACGATAGGACGGATAAGTCGCTGCTTTCCCTGGTCATCCGTAGCAATGTCGTCTTTGCTGGCAAATGTGTAGTAGAACAATTCCGCAGCCCTATGGAAGATGTTGCCGAAGATTTTATTGTCCACTTCGTCCTCATCAATCTCGTCAGGTTCCAGCAAACCTTTCACATATTTATAATAGAATTGCTTCTGGCATCTCTGATAGGTGTTGAGGAAGGTTGGCGTTATCATCTTGATGTTGTCAAGCACAGCCATCACTTCATCTGTCTTCTGAGCATCGCTATAGGCAGGGCGCAGTGGCTTCTGTCCGGCAACCAGGGTCTTGCGCCTGATGGAATGCTGGCTTTCCACCATCATCTGCAGCATGAACCGGCTCATTTCTCCCGACTGTCCGTCTTCCGTGGCATTGTTGTAGGTGAGCGTAATGTCGTGAGCTCTCTGCAACATGCTGTGGAAATAGTAGGCAAAGATAGCCACCTTGTTCTCTACCGTGGTAAGCCCATACGCCTTGCGCAGAGAGTAAGGGATGAACGAAGAGTCGTTTACTCCCTTTGGCAGTTTTCCCTCGTTGCAAGAGAGAACCAGAATATGGTCGAAGTCGAGGTTTCGGGTTTCGAGTACACCCATCACCTGTATTCCTTCTGCCGGTTCACCATGGAACGGAATCGAGGTGGTTTGGATGAGTTGCTGAATCAGTCGTTCCAACGTGATGATATCCACCTGTAGATCTCCTGCGATAATCAGGTCTTGCAGACGGTTCAGGAGTGTATAGGTGCGATAGAGCGACTCATGGAAGAGAGGGTCGTTCAACTCCTTGGCATGGGTTCCGATGGTGCGGAGCACGTCGAGCAGATAGGTGATGAGCTTCCTGTTATATTCATCCTGACTTGCTGTTGCTTCTTCCAGATTGCGGAATAGGAGGGTGAGTCCCTCGTCGCCATCCAAGCTCAGAAATTCTCTTGATGGATAGAAGCGCTTCTGCTCGTCCAGCTTTGCCAGCAGCTCGGTATATTTCTCGCTGATATAGCGGGTATAGGGATGGCGCAGAGCGATGAGCACATAGTGTAGGCGATAGGTGTCGCCTTGCTTGGGATGCCCGATTCCCTGCAGCTGGATGAGTTGCTGAATCAAGCTGTAGAAAGGTGTCTGCTGAAGAGGATAACCAATTGTGATATTGATACTTCCCACTTCTTGTGGAAGTGAATGTATAACGCTTTGCAGCAACGATTCGTCACTTAATACAATGGCCACGTTGCGTCCCATTTTGTATCTGCCATTCTCTTTGAGCCATGAGTTGACATACCTGGCCTGTATATTCTCTGTTGGTGCAGAAATATAGGTGATGTCCTTATTCTTCGTCATGTTGTTGTAGATTTCCTGCTGCGGATAATCTGCCAATTCGTTGGGATAGTATGGCAGGTATTGGCGGATGTAGTGACCTGCCTCGTTGTTGCCGTCCATGTAGTATTGATCGTAATCCCAATAGAAGGCAGCCTTGCCTTGCTTCTTGAGTCGGTTGAGCAGCTTGAGCTCTACCACCTGCATCATGTTGAATCCCACAAAAAGGTACTTCTTGTGTCTGAATTCAATGCTTTCGTTGCTCACCACGCTGCGATAGAGTGCACCTTCGTAGGCAAGTCCCTGCTCTGCCATTCGCTGGTTGAACTCGGTATAGATGTCGTAGAAATGGCACCAGAGTTGCAGAAATCGTTTCTTGAGTTCTGAATTGTGGTCGTCAGAGAAGTTGCTGAAGAACTTCCTGATCATCTCTTTCTGGTAATCTGTGAGATAGGAAACATCATCCAGCTCATGGATATCGCTCAGGTTGGCGAAGAGTTGCTTGGCGTCTACCATGTTCTTGTCCACATCGTCGAAGTCGGCAAGCAGCAACTGTCCCCAACCATAGAAATGGTCCAGGGTCTCGTCGATGCCCGTACATTTCACGAAGGTCTTGTGCAAATCGCAGATAGATTTGATGGGGTCAGCAACCTTCAGGTCCGAGTGACGTCGGAAGAGGTCGCTGATGGTGATATAGGTGGGAGTCCAGATAGGCTTATGTGCCAACTGTGCCAGGTAGTTGTTGAGGAAGAGTGATGCTCGCTTGTTAGGGAACACCACTGCGATGTCGCTCATGTCGGTACCATATTTTTCCAACATGTCTTTTGCTACTATCTTTAAGAATGCTTTCATATTGCTGATTTGCTATTTTATTTCACTTCTACTATTTTGTTGGGATATACATACCATAGGTAGCCTTTTACATTCGGATGTCCCATGCCCGAAAGCAGGTCCATGTATCCCTTTACCTGGTCGTGATATTCCTGACGGGGTTTACCAAACTTGAAATCCACTACGATGGTCTCGTTCGCGTCTTTCATCACGCGGTCTGGTCGGTGCACCTCCATCTTTCCCTTGTTCATGCTGATGATGGAGCACTCGTTGAATATTTCCCAACGGTCAGAGAACCAGTCGCTTACTTTGTCTGATTCCAGACGTTTGCGAATCATCTCTCTCACTTTCTCCTTAGAGATGTTTTCGTCGTAGAGCACGCCGTCCAGCTCCAACTGCTTGAGTGCGCCGTCGATGTCGTCGTGGGTTCTGATGGTAGAGAAGAGACTGTGCAGCACGGTACCCATCTTGATGTAATACTTCTGCTGCTCTTCCTCTTCATCTCCCACGATGAGGTCGCGACTCTTGTTACTCTGTTTGAATTCAGGCATCTTGGGTGATACGACGATTTCCGTCTCCATCATTTCCGAAGGGAGCGTGAATACATTCGAGTTGAGCTTTATTTCCATGACCACCTTTTGCTTTGGTATGTAAGGCTCGCCATAGGTGAAGACGATGTCAGATGTCTTGCTGTCGGTACCCAGTCCATAAATCTCTACAGGAACTTCCTGGTCTTCGGCTAATGGCGAAATGAACTCCTGTGCCTTTTTCAGTTTCTCTGTCACCTGATCAAGCGATAGCTCGATGATGTTGGAGCGATAGTTTTGTGTGGCACGTTTGCCGAAGACATAGAGATTGTGTCCTGCACGGGTGAATGCCACGTAGAGCAGGTTGAGGTTATCTACCATGTTTTGCAGATGCTCATGATGATAGTCTGGCTCATAGATGCTCTGTTTCATCTGACCGGCACTAAAATCCACTGGTACGAGTGGCAACTCATTGTATGGTTCCTCCTGCGGCGTGCACCAGATGGTATTCGACTTCTCCAGTTGCCAGTCGCAGTAAGGCATAATGACGTGGTCGTACTCCAATCCTTTACTTTTATGGATGGTCAGGAGTCTGATACCATCGGTACCGTCGCAGTGGATGCTCTTTCCATGAAGATTGGCGTCCCATTCCTGCAGGAAGGCTTCGATGTCGCTGCTGTTGTCTGCGAGGAAGGCATTCAGCTTGTCATAGAAGGCGCATACGTAGGCACTCTGGGCTTTCATGTCTTCTACTTCGCCCAGTCGGAACTCTGTGAAGAGTCGTTCGGTCAGGTCTAGCAGGGGAATCTCCAGATATTCCTGTCTGTTGCTGGTAAGCTGGTTCACCAATTCTTCGCTGTCCAGATAGGTAAGGGCATACTTAAGCAGGGTGGCACGGGCGATGTCATCGTTGGGGTGCATCAGGTAATGAAGGGCGGTGACGAGTGTCTGCACTGCCTGCGAAGCATCGAGTCGAAATGCCTCATCCGAAACCATCTCGTAGTCGGAATGGTTCATGAAGTATTCTGCGATGTCCTGGATGGTCTGGTTGTTGCGCACCAGAATAGCGATTTTGTTGGTTGGCACACCGCGTGCCACCAGTTTGTTCACCGTCTCTAGACAGAGTTGCATCATTCTTTCGCCTTTTCCTTTGCCTGTGCTCTCGTCGGCAGTATCCTCGTCTTCCTGGGTTTTGAGCAGTCTGATTTCCACGTAGCCTTGTGCTCTTTTGGATGCAGGCACTTTCTGCTCCACGTCAGCGTAGGCATTGAGCAACTGCTGTGCTTCTTCCGGCATGGCTTCCTTCAGGTTTTCGTATTCCTGCTTGGCAGCCTCAACGAAGAAGGCATTGTTGAAGTCGATGACGTTGCGGTCGGAACGGTAGTTGGTGTCGAGGGTTTCTATGTCGAGCTGTTTCTTCGGATTAATGAATTCCGACTCTATGTTGTTGAGCAATCTCCAGTCTCCTGAACGCCAGCGATAGATGCTCTGCTTCACGTCGCCTACTATCAGGTTGCCGGCATCCTCGCGGCTCATGGTTTCTTCCAGAAGCACCTTGAAGTTCTTCCATTGTATGGTACTGGTGTCCTGGAACTCATCTATCATCACATGATTCAGCTGGGTACCTATCTTTTCGAAGATGAAGGGTGAGTCGCTGTCCTGGATGAGTGAGTGCAGCAGCGTCTGGGTATCGCTGAGCAGGAATCTGTTTGCCTCCTGATTCATCGTTCTCACCTTCTTGTCGATACTGCCCAGCAGGCGCAACTGGTTGAGATGCTTCACGGTGAGGTCGGCGCTCTTATACATCTTGACCAAGGTAGGACGGTGCTGTTCCGAGAATTGGAGGATAGGATAGAGCACGGATGATACCTGCTGATAGAGGGCGGTGTGACTCTTCACGTCTGCTTTCTTCACCCAGTTGTCCGGACTTTCCATACACTTGGTGAAGGTCAGGTTCACCAGGTCATCATCACTATACTTGCCATTCTTTATTTTGTTGAAGTAGCTCCAGATGCCTCGAGTCTTTCCGCTCAGGTCTTCAGCTGAATATCCGCCTTCTTCGAGTGCATCAAAGAAAGAGGCCGCAATTTCGTCAAACTGCTCCTTGGCTTTCTTCTTGATGTTCTTCATCTTCTCCTTGAATCCCTCGAAGAATCCGTCTTCGGCCATGCGCTCCGACAGTTTGTCGGCGTTTTCCTTATAATAGTCACGGAAGATATGCTCGCCAAACGACTTGATCTGGCCGATTACATTCCAGCCCTTGTCGTCTGCGATGTTTTCCTTGATGTATTCCATAATCCAGAAGAGCAGCTTGTCGGTGTCTTCCAGACTCTCGATGAGTTCATCCACAGCCTGTTGCTCCACCTGATAGTCGTTGAGTCCGATGCGGAGGTTGGCGGTCAGGTCCAATTCTCGAGCCAGGTTTCTCAATACACTCTGGAAGAAGGTATCGATGGTCTGCACATGAAAATAGTTGTAGTTGTGGATGAGCAGTCGGAGTGCCGCTTCTGCATTCTTTCTGATTTGTGTTTCCGACAGATGTGGCAATGCCTCATGTATCTGCTTCAGATATTGGTCTGACTCCGGCAGATGATGGGCTATGCCATAGAGCTGTCCCAGGATACGCAGTTTCATCTCTTCCGTCGCCTTGTTGGTGAAGGTGACGGCTAGGATGGTGCGATAGGCATAGGGATTGGCTATCACCAGAGTCATGTATTCGCGAGCTAGAGTAAAGGTTTTACCTGAACCGGCACTCGCCTTATAAACAGTAAGTTGTGATTTCATATCTTGTTATCTTTTTATTTTTTTTATTCATAGGATGAGCTTTCTGTTTCTTTTATTCATAGGATGAACTTTCTGTTTCTGATATTGCCTGCGCGAGCTACCAGTTTCTGAACAGCTCGAAACCGAATCGGCAACCTACGCCATCAAATTTCAGTTCCCTGAAGGCGGCGAAGAACCCCAGTGATACCAAACGGGTGCTCAGTCCGTATCCCCATTCTGTGTATGGAGTAAGGTGCTTCACCATCAGTCCGCTGATGTAGAATCGCTCTTTCTCGAAATATCTTCCCACCAGCGGCATCCATGCCGACAGGATGATGGGGGCCTCGTAGGTGCAGTTGGCGCGCAGATAATAGTCGCTGGCGTTATACCATTGTGAGGAAAGCAGCTCAAAGTCTCCCGTCCATTCGTCGTTCCAGCCTCCAGGAATGTTGTTGTTGTGGAAGTTGGTGTAATCCACGAAGTCCCAGTGGGCAGTGCGCATGGTGTAGAATCCTGTGCCGAAGCGCATGGAGTAGGAGCGGCGACGGGAAGCGTAGAAGATGGTCTGGGCATCAAACTCGGCTCTGCCGTAGTCGATGTTGCCGCCCAGGAGATTCTTGATTCCCTGTTCGTAGTCAAACTTCAGCACGACGCCTTTCTCGCCCTTGGGTCTCCATTCCAATCCGAAGACCGGTGCCACAGATTTATATTTGTCGGGATAGCCTATCTTGTGATAGAACTCCGGTCTCACGGCAACACGGTTGTGTGAAACCATGCCCAGTTCGAAAGCCCATTTCGGGTTGAATCGCCAATGGTTGGTCAGGCGATAGTATTGGTCTTTAAACTCAGTATAGTCTGTTTTCCCGTCTTTGATGGCTGGAATCACGCTTGGTGAGAAGTCGCCGATGCTATCTTTCGATTCGATATATCCCAGCGCCTGTCTAGCCACTCGGTTGGTGTTGATTCTGTTTCCGTTACCCACCAGGAATTGCAGAAATCCCTCGTGCTTGGCATTGTAGTTGAATCTGGCAGGCACATTGAAGTAGAAGCGGTGCTGCTTGAAACTGTAACCGCCTTTTATACCCAGCGATATCTGCAGGTTCCTGTTGAAGGCATATTCGCCTCTCAGGTTAAACTTGTAAACCACTCCCTTTTTCTGTGAATATCCCATGTAGAGGGGATTGAAGATAGGGTCGATTCTGAAATATCCCTGGCTCTCTTTGCCGAATCCGCTGGATATGCGATTGAGCAGGTTGTCGCCCACCACATCCCACAATACATCCTTCACGAAGTCGGTCTTCTTTTCTTCTTCTGCTGCTTTTTCCTGTTTCTTTCTTCTTTCCATCTTATCGTAGTAATCACGATAAATCATCTCCTCATCCGTGTTGAGCTTGATAGGGCGGACTTTTGCCATCAGGGTAGTATCCTCTGCATTGTTGAGGCTGTCGCTTAATATTTTCGGCAGGTCGTAGATGGTGGTATATTTGCCCGTAATCTTGTTGCCCATAAACTGGAAGTTGGCTCTCAGGTCGCATTTCGCGGGTCCGAGCGTCTTGAATCCTTCCTTGCCCATTGTCAGCGAGATGTAGAATCGGGTCATGTCGTATTCGCCCTCGAAGTCGCAGAGGTATATCTGTCCGTTCTTGATGTGTACGATGGCTCGTGTTTCTACCAGTTGGGTATTCTTGATGCGCGGATAGGCATAAACCTGGGCCATGCCGTAAGGCAGGGGAGTGACGGAGTATCTGTAGTATCTCCTGTTGGTGCGATGGAATGGCGACAGGATGTTTTCCTGGAAGAGGGTCTCTCCATATACGTTCGGGGTCATGTAGTTCAACACCGATGTCATCGTGTTTCTGCGATGAGGAATGGTGCTGAGGTTGAGCTGACGGCTGATGTGGGGAGTGCCTTTCTCATCCACCGTGATACGGTTGTAAAATTCGGTGATAAACTTTCTTCCGGCTCCATGCGAAATGGCATACATTGTAGGCACGAGCATGAGGGTGGCGTTGCGCTTGTTGGTGCGCATCTGGAACTTGGTATAGGCATAGCTTGTTCTGTTGCCTCTGCCCGTGGTATCAACTTGCTGGGCATAGCAGAATATGCGGCGCATCACCGAGTCGGTGAGAGCGTCGCTCTTATCGCGTTTCTTAGCGCTTGCCGTAAGTGGCAGGCAGCATCCCGCGACAGTCAGGGCTATGATGTGAAGTAGATACCTGTTCATATAGATATAAAAAATCGGGTGAGGCTGATTGCCGCACCCGATTGCAAAGTTACTAATTTATATGTAAATGTCCAAACCTTTATCTGTTTTATTACATCTTTTTATCTTTAAATATGGGTTTTATCCCAGATATTTCATAAGAATGCCGATTTTTCCCGACTCTCTGAGCTTGGTGATGCTCTTTTCCCTGATCTGGCGTACGCGCTCACGGGTCAATCCCATCTTGTCGCCAATCTCCTCAAGTCCTTTCTCGGTCTCATCGATACCGAAGCAGGCACAAACTATCTTGCGCTCTCTTTCCTTGAGGCATTTGCTCAGAACCTGCTTCAGCTCCTGTGCCATACTCTCGTGGTCCACATGCTTGTCGGTTCGGCTGTCATCGCCGCTCGACATCACGTCGGCCATCGAGTTGTCGTCGTCCTCGCCGAATGGGGCATCGATGCTCACGTGGTGTCCGCTTGCCATGATGCTCTGCGTAATCTTGTCTTCATCCACTCCGGTTCTGTCAGAAATCTCCTGAACGCTAGGGCGTCGCTGGTTTTCCTGTTCGAACTTGTTGATTTCCTGGTTCACCTTGTTGAGCGAACCCACCTGGTTCAAGGGCAGTCTCACGATTCTGCTCTGCTCGGCTATAGCCTGCAGGATGCTCTGGCGAATCCACCATACGGCATACGAGATGAACTTGAAGCCTCGGGTCTCGTCAAAGCGTTCTGCTGCCTTGATGAGGCCGATGTTGCCTTCGTCTATCAGGTCGGTGAGGGTAAGCCCCTGGTGCTGATATTGCTTGGCTACAGACACAACAAATCGCAGGTTGGCTTCTACCAACTTGTTCTTGGCTCTCTCTCCGGCTCTGCCACCCTTGCGGATAATCTGCGCCAGTTCTATCTCTTCGTCGATGGAAATCATAGGAGCTCTGCCTATTTCCACCAGATATTTATCGAGTGCCTCACTATTTCGATTGGTTATACTTTTCTGTATTTTCAGCTGTCTCATAATAACTATTCCCTCTTTCTTTTAGTTACACAATAATGCAAAGATAGTAAAATATTCAATAGGTTGTTACTTCTGGTAACATTATTTAACCAAAAACTCTTGGTTTTTTAAAATTTTATCTAACTGCTTCATTCTTAGCGAATTTATCGAATGCTTTTTGGTAACCATTGAAGACGTTGATGTCCACCGTTCCGTGTATGCCGGCAACCCTTCCGTCGGGGCATAATTGCCAATAAACCAGGTGAATGTCTGGCTTATATTCGCCATATCGGGCTATCCACACCAGGTAGTCGTGCTTCAGGTCGGGGGCAAGCGGAAGATACCGGTTTACGAACATCTGACTGATGTAGAGGATGGGTTTCACTCCGGTGGCTCTTTCCACCAGTCGGAGCCATGTTCTTACCCTTGCGAAGAGTACAGCCGGACCGCCCATCTGCTTAATCTGACTTGGGAATGGTTCCAAATCCAGAACAGGAGGAAAATCGCCACGGCGGATATGGCTATGGCGCAAGAAGTGGTTTGCCTGTTCCACAGCCGAACTCCTAGTGCTGAAGAAGTGGTAAGTTCCTACGTGATAGCCGTGTTTGCGTGCATCGTTATAGTCTTTCTTGTAGAAAGGATTGACGATAGACTTTCCTTCCGTACTCTTGATGTAGACATATCTGATTGGGAAGTTCACGTTTCCATTCACGGTCTTCTTGCTGATGGTTCCCAGGTGGGTGATGCGCAGTCGCTTCCAGTCGATAGGATACTTCTTCTTGCCTTTGCCATGCTGGTATTTGGAGATGTCGATGCCGTAGATGCGCTGCGATGTATAGACCAGTCGCTCACCCTTGTATTTATCAGCCTTCCATTCGCCTACTCTCAGCGGTTTCTTTGGGGCGATGCTGAATCCCCAGCCGTTTCTTTCGCCGTCTTTCCATTCACCCTCGTAGTAGGTACCGTCGTGTCCTATCCATACACCATAGCCCTCGGCTTGGTACAGACTGTCGTATGAACCCGAGAAGTAGCCCAGGGAATCGGGTCTCAGTTCATAGTTGATAGGCTTCCTGTGGGTGACTCCCTGCAGGGTTACGATGCCGGCAGCCGTGCGGGGGGCAATGCCGAAGATGCCATCTGGGGTGGTTTCTGAAGCCAGCTGGAAGAGATGGCAACCTTGGGTATTTTTGCCGTCCATGCTTCCGATGAGCTTGCAGTCTTCACTTTGGGTCTTGCCGTTCTCGTCGGTGTAGAATGCCTTATATATAATAAGGTGTACCAGTTGCAGTTTTTCCTTGCCGTTGGATACTTTTCCCAAAGAATCCTTGCCCTGGATATGGTGCAGGGAGTCGAGCATCTTCTTGGCTGAATCTCTCAACACCTTTTCCCGGTTCTCGAATGCGCAGATTCTGTTGTAGCCCAGGTCCATCACGCTGTGCGAGTGGATGTAGTAGGCTAGCTCGCTCTCTTTCCATTTGGAATCTTTGTAGAGACTGTCGAGCGAATCCACTTTTTCCACCAGTACGCTGTCGGCATCCAGCCCCTTGTATTTGTTTTGGGTGATGCTGGCATCATAGGATGCTGCGAGTCGTCCCTGGCAAGATGGCACCAGTGCCCAGCGGTTCACGAAGACGGCGGCTAGGGTGGTGGTGTCTTCGTCGAAGTGCAGCAAGGTCTTGTCGCCTCTTCTTATCTCGTAGCTGCTGTATACTTCAATGCGTGCCTTGGCAGCCTGCACGCTTTCTCTTGTGGGGTTCTGGCAGCGATAGGTCCAGTATCCCAAGGCTAAAAGTAGAATAACCAACAAGGCACCGGCTATCCCGATGCCTCTTTTTCTGATGTTTGTCATTTTTCAATTCCTTCCCTGTTTCTTCTATTCTCTCTTATTTCTCATTTTCTTTTCTGTGGGGCATCCGGATTATCCATCATTTCTATCTCCAGGATAGATTGGGTGGATGGAGTGATTTTGCATCTGTCGGATGTTCTTTCTCCGATGAGCCAGATGATTTCGCCTTCCTTGTCGGTCAGTACATGCTGGCTCATCTTTTCCATGTAGTTTCGTTTGCGGTCGGTGAGGTAATCACTGATGAGTTTGGTTCCCTTCATGCCGAATGGCAGGAAGCGGTCGCCTTGGACTGTCAACCGGTAGGTGAGTGGGAAGCTCACCTTGTCGGCATCTAGCGTGATGCGATGGCTCTCTTTACTTGGTGCAAAGTCTTCGGTTCGTGGATAGCGGCGGAGCTTGATTTTCGTGCTGTCGTTGAGCGTGTAGTTTCCTTCTTCGGGGAGTCGGAATTCCCGCTCTTTCTGCAGGTTGTCCAGCGCCTTCAGCGGAGTGATGAGCAGTTGCTCTCGGTCGATGGCTAGCATGTAGTCATTGCTTTTCCAAACCTTTCCTGTGCCACCATCCGGATTTCTCAGGGCGTCCATGATGTTATCGATGGTGTCGCCGTGGAATCCGTAGTTGCCGATGCATTTATGGAGCATGAACTCCTGACTTGCCGCCATCATGATAGGGGCTTTGTCGATGTAAATCACACTGTCGGCATCGTCTGCATCAGACGGTTTCATGTCTTTCTCCATATTGTCGAGCATCAGCTTTGCCTGTCTCAGATATTTTGCCGACTGTGCGATGTTATCCCTGGCTGCTGGGTTTAGTGTTTCAAGCAGCGGAATCACATGGTGGCGGATTTTGTTGCGCAGGGCATCATCTTCCAGATTCGTGGAATCGGTTACGTAATCTTGTTTCTTCTCTGCCAGATAGTCGAGCACATCCTGTCGGCTGATGCAGAGCAGCGGTCGCAGGATGTTGCCGTTTTGCGGAGCGATGGCAGCGAGTCCGTCCACGCCCGAACCTCTGAGCAGGTTGAGCAGCAGGGTTTCCACGTTGTCATCACGATGGTGTGCCACGCAGATGCCATCGGCATTGATGTCTTTGGCGAGTTGGGCGAAATAGCGATAGCGCAGGTCGCGCGCCGCCATCTCGATGCTCACCTTGTGCTTTTCGGCATAGGTAAATGTGTCGAAGTGGATGCGGTGCAGGGCAATGCCTTCACGTTCGCACAGATCCACGCAGAATTGTTCGTCGCGATCACTTTCTTCGCCACGCAGATGGAAGTTACAATGGGCGGCCTCAACGGGCATGCCGATGCTTTTCAGGATGAGCAGCAAGGCTACGCTGTCGGCTCCTCCCGAAAGGGCAACGATATAAAAGCCATCGTGCTTCCACATGTTGTGGCGCACGATGTAATTCTTGATGGTACTTTCTATCTTGTTCATCTTCATCTCTCCCTGTAACTCCTATCTCTTATCTGTAAACTGTAAGCTATAAATTGTCAACTATAAACTATAAACTCTTTAAGAACTCTTCTGCTCGTTCCAAGTCTTCTGGGGTATCAATGCCTACGGTCTCCACATCGGTGGTTCCCACCTTAATCTTATAGCCATTCTGTAACCAGCGCAACTGCTCCAGGCTCTCTGCAATTTCCAGAGAACTCTGTGGCAACTGGGTTACCTCCTTGAGCACTTCCTTGCGGTAAGCATAGATACCCAGATGCTTCAGGTAAGGGAAGTTGTCGAGCCAGTCTTTGCGCTCCTTGCCTCTTACGTATGGGATGACGCTGCGGGAGAAGTAGAGTGCAAAGCCCTGGTTGCTCACGGCAATCTTCGGACTGTTTGGATTCTCCACGGCATCCATTGATGTAAATGCCTTGCCCAAGGTAGCAATCTGGGTGGTTGGGTCGTCAAAGCAATGGCAGATGGTCTCCAGCTGGCTCTTTGCCACGAAAGGCTCATCGCCCTGCACGTTGACGATGACATCCCAGTCACCGCCAATCTTCTCGATGGCTTCCTCAATGCGGTCGGTACCGCTCTTGTGGTCGGTGCGGGTCATCACCGCCTTACCGCCAAAAGCCTCCACGGCATTGAAGATGCGCTCGTCGTCGGTAGCCACGTAGGCTTCCTCCAAGACGGCTGCTACTTTCTCATAAACGTGCTGGATTACTGGTTTGCCACCAAGCATGGCGAGTGGTTTACCTGGGAAACGCGTTGAGGCGTATCGTGCTGGAATGATTCCTATAAATCTCATAATTGTCTGTCTTTTAAATGTTTACTTTCTTTCTGCTCAGTGCTTCTTTCCTATAACCTTCTTAAATCTTTTCAGAATCTTTCCTGAATCTTGCCGGTAACAAAAAAAGTTGCACTTTGCAGACGCAAAAGTACAACTTTATTTTGTATTAACCAAATATATTTCGAATTTTATTCATATCTTATCGCCTCAATCGGGTCGAGACGGGCTGCCTTCTTTGCAGGATACCAGCCGAAGAATACTCCGGTGAAGGTACATACGGCAAAACTCATGATGATACTCCATGGCTCAATCTGCGTGGCGATGTGCAGGAAAGCATTCAGACTGAGCGATAGACTCACGCCCAATATCACTCCGATGATACCACCTGTTACTGACAGCAGGATAGCCTCAATCAAAAACTGGTTCAGAATGTCGATGCCTCGGGCACCCACACTCATTCTAAGACCAATCTCCCGTGTTCGCTCGGTTACGGAAACATACATGATATTCATGATTCCGATACCGCCTACCAGCAGCGAGATGCCTGCCACGGATCCGAGCAGGATGGTGATGGTAGACATGGTGGAGTTCATCATGCTGGATATTTCCTCCTGCGAACGGATGTTGAAGTCATCTTCATCTGCCTCTGTGGTGGCGGTGGCATCCTTCAGTTTGTGGTTGCGGCGCAGGATGTCGCTAATCTGGTCTTGCGCTGGCTGCGAAGCTTCCTCGGTGATGGCTGAGCATACGATGCCGCCCAGGTAAGTCTGTGCCAGGATTCGCTTCATCACGGTGGTGTAAGGTGCCAGTACCAGGTCGTCCTGGTCCATACCCATACTATTGTAGCCTTTTTTCTTGAGCACGCCTACCACACGGAAAGGGATGCTGTTGAAGCGCACCACCTTACCGATAGGGTCGCTGCCGTCAGGAAAGAGGTAATCTACCACCGTCTGCCCCAGGATGCAAACCTTGGCAGCCGCCTTGATGTCGGCATCGGTAAACATTTCACCATCAGCAACTTTTAACTGTCGGATGCTGAGGTAATCCTGGTTCACACCATAGATGCTGCTCTGGGTGTTGTTGTTGCCGTAGATCCACTGTCCGGCGGTATTCACGGTAGGAGAGATGGCACTGATATAGTTGCACTCATCCTTGATAGTCTGATAATCAGTCTGCTTCAGGGTCTCCATCGAAGAGGCGTCCTGTCTCACGCCGCCTCTCATGTCGGCACCCGGCGAAATCATGATCATGTTGGAACCCATCTCGGCGATGTTCGCCTTGATGCTCGCCTTGCTTCCCTGTCCGATGGCAAGCATCGTAATCACGGCTGCGATACCAATGATGATACCCAGGGCTGTGAGGAAGGAGCGCATCTTGTTGGCTGCTATCGCTCGGAGGGCTATCTTTAAAAGATTCTGATAATTCATTTACTTTGAACTTTGAATTTTGAACATTGAACTTTATGATTAGTAAAGCTGTTGAATTCTTCACTCTTCACTCTTCGTTCTTCACTTCTCCTATTCGTCCGTATTGGCTGGCAATGCGGCAAGGCCTTCGGCTGCCGAGAGGATATGGTCGTTGTATGTATCACTGATGATATGACCATCTCGCAGTTCGATGTTGCGGCTCGAATAGTTGGCGATGTCTGGGTTGTGAGTCACGAAGATGATAGTTCTTCCCTCGGCATAGAGCTTCTGGAAGAGTACGAGAATCTCGAAACTGGTTCGGGTATCAAGATTACCCGTAGCCTCATCGGCGAGAATCACGGCAGGGTCGTTCACCAAGGCTCTGGCGATGGCCACACGCTGCATCTGTCCACCCGACATCTGGTTGCTCTTGTGATAGAGTCGCTCGCCCAGGCCCACAGCCTTCAAGGCTTCGATGGCACGCTGCTTGCGCTCCTCGGCAGTAACGGAAGGATTGTACATCAGTGGCAGCTCCACATTCTCCACACTGGTAGTCTTCGGCAGAAGGTTGTAGTTCTGGAAGATGAAACCAATCTTGCGGTTGCGGAGGATGGCACGGTCGTTGCGGCTCATCTTTCTTACGCTGACACCATCCAGATAGTATTCGCCGCTGGATGGCGTGTCGAGACATCCCAGCTGGTTCAATAGGGTAGATTTACCCGAACCCGACTTACCCATGATCGTAACGAACTCGCCTTCGTATATCTTAAAGCTCACGCCCTTCAGGGCATGCACCACCTCGTCGCCTACCATGAAGTTGCGCCTCACGTTGTCCAGCTCGATGACAACCTTCTTCTCTTTGTTATCAATATTTTCAGCCATAATTCTTAACTATAAATTGTAAATTATTAATTATAAATTATGCCTTCTGTCTTATTTCTTCTTCCCTCTAGGGCCAGGACCGCTGATCAGACCTTGGCTCTGCTGGGTATCCTCTTCCTCCTCAGGCGTATTGACGATGATTTCTGTTACAATCTTCTGTCCTTTCTTGATACCCTTGATGATTTCGGTGTGCACTCCGTCGGTCTGACCGATGGTTACGGAATGGGCTGTGAGGGTCTTGTCGCTGAGGGTCCATACCTTGTTCTTGCCCTTGCAATCCACAATTTTCATATCCTTGCCCACGGTTTCCTTGGTAGGAGTAAAACGCAAAGCCTTGTTGGCTACAGCGAGTACGCCACTGCGCTCCTGGGTGTAGATGGTGACATTGGCTGTCAGACCAGGCTTCAGCTTGAGGTCTGCATTTGGAGCAGATATTACCACCTCGTAAGTAACCACATTGTTGGTAGTAGTTGCTTCCAGGCGCACCTGCTTTACGGTTCCCTCGAAGGTATCATCCGGATAAGCATCTACGGTGAAGGTAACACGGTCGCCTTCTTTCACACCGCCGATATCAGCCTCATCTACGTTTGCCACTACTTGCATGTTAGTCAAGTCCCTGGCAATGGTGAAGAGTTCTGGAGTGCTGAAGCTTGCCGCTACGGTCTGGCCTTCCTCTACGCTCTTCGAGATAACGGTACCATCGATAGGCGATGTAATGGTAGCGTAGCCCAGGTTGGTTTGGGCCTTCTGTACACTTTCCTTGGATGAAGCCACCTGTTCCTTCGCCTGGCGATAGGTGAGGAGAGCATTCTCATATTCATCGGCGCTCACAAGTCCCTTCTTGTAAAGAGTCTGGTAGCGGCTCATGTTGGCTGCCTGATAATTGAGGTCGCTGGTGGCACTGGCGAGATTTGCCTTAGCCGTATTGAGTTCGCTAAGCAGGTTGGTCTTGTCGAGTTCGGCAATTACCTGTCCCTTCTTTACCTGGGAGTTGTAATCCACATAGAGTTTGTTCACGATACCGCTCACCTGTGTACCCACGGTTACAGAGGTCACGGCCTCGATGGTGCCGGTGGCAGTTACACTGTTCTGGAGGGTTTCAGTCTTCACCGCTTCCTCCTTGAAGTTAATCTCTTCTTCCTTCTTGCCTCCCGACAGCGCCCAGGCTGCCACGGCAATGACTACTATCACGATGACAGCAATCCAGATTTTGCTTATTTTTAATTTCTTCATTTTATGATGTTAACCTATTAAATGTTTTGCAATATGTGTATATAAAATAGGAGTAGAAACTCCTGACTTCTTATGATCCTTTCCTTAGATACTTCCGTCCTTGTAGAACTTCAGAATGTTGAGGTTGAGGATGGTCATGTATTTTGCCTGAAGTTCATTCTGCTTAGCCTTCAGCAGGTTATCCTTACCTGTGCGAAGCTCTACTATGTTCTTCAAACCCAACTTAAACTGCTCGCTCAGCAGATCGTAGCTGGTCTGTGCACTTTCGGTGCTTACCTTGGCAGCCTTAAACTGGCTCTGGTTGGTAGAGGCCTGCAACCAGTATTTCTCGATGGTAGAGTAGAGCTGAGTCTGCTGGTTCTTCAGGTCAAGCTGGATACTCTCACGCTGGATAAGTGCCTTGTTCACCTGGGTCTTGGTAGAGCGGTTGTCGAAGAGAGGCACGCTTATGCTGATTCCGCCGCCCATGTTGAAGTTGGTCTTCAACTGTGTGCCCCATGCCTTGTTGTTCATCGAAGTGCTGCTGGTAGAAACACCCGCATTGGCGCTGATGGTAGGCAACTTGCCCGCCTTGGCAATCTGGATGGTGAGGTCGTTCTGTGCCAACTGGTTCTGGAAGGTCTTGAATTCCGGACGGTTTTCCAAAGCCGCAGCATATACGCCGTTCAGTGCCGGGATGGCATCCAGCGCCATCGCATCCGTGGTGTTTGGCATATTGATATCAAAAGCCTCATCGCTGGTAATCTGGAGCAACTCCTTCAGCTGTCGCTTATAGTCCTTCACGTTGCTTTCAGCCTGTACGATGTTATACTCATCCTGGGCACGCTGTGCGGTGAGTTGGGCAAGGTCAGCCTGGCTCATCTTACCTACTTTTACCATTTCCTTGCCACGTTCTTCGTTCTCGAGACTCGACTTGTAGCTTTCCTTGTTTACCTGTATGGCCTCTGTAGAGTAGAGAATCTGAACGTAGAGTGTGGCAATCTGCTCCTGCAGTTCCACAGCCTGGGTTGCCGAATCGAGTTCTGCAGCCTCAGCTACCAGCTTGTTGAGCTTCACCTGGTTCTTGTTCTTATTGCCGTTCCAGATGGTGTAATTACCAGCCACCGAGTAGGTGCCGTTGTAATATACCTTGTCGATGCTGGCTCTTGAGAAGCCGTCGCTGCTGATGCCGCTAGCCACCCATGGCGTGTAGTTTACGCTTTGGTTGGTGCTTGCATTGAGCGAAGGCAGCAGAGCCGCTTTCGACTGCAAGTAGTCCTCCTGTGCGCTGGCCTTGGTGAGCTGCGTTTTCTGGAGCGAGATGTTGTTGGCAAGCG
Organism: Segatella copri; assembly: GCF_051861805.1. GTDB lineage: Bacteria > Bacteroidota > Bacteroidia > Bacteroidales > Bacteroidaceae > Prevotella > Prevotella copri_M. The sequence continues at coordinate 2,388,634 of NZ_CP146520.1, forward strand.
CATAGTCGATGCAGTCTTTCAGCGACCATTGCTTGGCTTGTGTGGCAAGTGGAGCTGCTGCTATGAGCAGGGCAAACATGCCGTTTCTTAAACTTCCGTTCATACTTCTTCTTTTGTTACTTTTACTGTTACTTTTCTTTTTTCTGTCCCAATGATACATATTGCAAAACTTTTAATGGGTCAACTTTTGTCGTTTAGACGCAGAAAGCGGCCCATTGGTTGCAAATGTCGATATAGTTGATTGATTTTTTTTCAGATGGTTTATCTGATTAGCTTATTTTTAACAATCGTTGGGAAAATGAAATGTTTCTTTTCAACTTTCAATCTCTTTGATTTCCTTCTGATTTTTGAACGTAAAATCAGTTGATAGTATAACAATTCGTAATGATTGTTAAAGAAGTATGGCAGTACGCAATATTTGTTTTACTTTTGCATTTTATTAAGGTCAAGCAGTTAATAGTGCTTAGGCTTTGGATAAGGAATATATTCAAGAGATAACATTTAGAAGTAGTTTATTTTAATCATATTCGCAACTTGATGAAGAAGAAGATAGCAATATACTTGGCGGCTTGTGCTCTGCCAGTCCACGTCACTGCCCAGGAGTTGTGGCCGGAAGAAGACGTAGACCCAGGCAAACTCAATCTCTGCAAGGGGGTGGAGTATGGGGTGGAGATGCAAGGCTCCTTGTCGAAGGGGAAAACTCCACTTTGGCTCAATGCCAACAAGTATGGCTTGAGTTCGCTCGATGAGCGGAATGGCTATATGCGGGTGAACGTGATTCGCCCTCTTGCTGCTGATTCTGCCCGCCGCTGGGCGGTGGGGTATGGTGTGGATGTGGTGGCTCCCGTTAATTATACCAGTCATGCCATCGTGCAGCAGGCTTTTGTTGAGGCCCGCTGGCTTCATGGCGTGTTGAGCGTGGGTGCCAAGGAATATCCGCTGGAACTCAAGAATCAGTCTTTGTCAAGTGGCAGCCAGACGCTGGGCATCAATGCGCGCCCTGTTCCTCAGGTTCGCCTTGCCTTGCCCGATTATTGGACCTTGCCGATATTCAATGGTTGGGTGCATCTGAAAGGTCACATCGCCTATGGTATGATGACCGATGACAGTTGGCAGCATGACTTCACGAACAAAGAGCAGAAATATGCCGACGAAGTGCTCTATCATAGCAAGGCAGGTTATCTGAAGATAGGCAGCGAGGAGAGATTCTGTCCTTGGAGCCTGGAGATGGGGGTAGAGATGGCAGACCTGTTTGGGGGCAAGCCTTACTACCGTACTCCGAGTGGCGAGATGATATTGAAGCCATCAGAAAAAGGTCTTCTTGGCTTCTGGCATGCGTTTTTCCCAGGTGGCGCTGATCCTGGCGAGAATGAATACATCAATAAGGCTGGTGATATAGTGGGTTCATGGGTGATGCGCTTCAACTATGACTTCGACAGCTGGAAACTCGGCTTCTATGCCGATCATTTCTTTGAGGACGACAGTCAACTTTTCTTCCTCGATTATAATGGTTATGGCGAAGGACCGGATGAGTGGAATCAGAAGAAATACTCCCGTTTTTTCCTCTATTCGTTCAAGGATATCATGCTGGGTACTGAGTTGAATTTCAAGTATGGCAAGTGGTTGCGCAATGTGGTAGTGGAATATCTCTATACCAAATATCAGAGCGGTCCTTATAATCACGACCGTACCATCAATATTCCCGACCATCTTTCGGGAACGGATGATTATTACAACCATGGTACTTTTACCGGATGGCAGCATTGGGGACAGGTGATGGGCAATCCGCTTTACCGATCACCTATCTATAATGATAATGGAAAAATCGAGGTGTTAGACAATCGTTTCATAGCTTACCATCTTGGTTTCGATGGTCAGCCTACAGATAGATTCGGCTACCGTGCGCTGGTTACTTACCAGAAAGGTTGGGGAACCTATAACGAGCCGTTCACCAAGAAACATCATAACGTTAGTTTTCTGGTTGAGGGTAATTATGCCTTCAATCATGGTTGGGCGATGAAGGCAGGCTATGGCATGGATTTCGGCAGCAATCAAATGCTGGGGCACAATGCCGGTTTCCAACTCACCGTCAGCAAAAAGGGAAATTTAGGTAAGAAAAAATCGTCTGTAAGACAAGAAATTATGTGATGATAATTTTAGGTAAAATGAATAAGAAAAATAGAATAGGATATATCAGAAAGGCTATGAATCTGTTGAAGCTGAAGAAAACTCTTATGGCAGTTTGCATGTTTTTGAGTCTGGGATTCGGTATGTCTTCTTGTACGTTGGAAACGAGTGACAATGGTTATTTTGATGGCTATTGGCATCTCGAACGGGTAGATACGCTAGCCACGGGTGGCTGGTGTGATTACTCGAAGCGTCGCATCTTCTGGGGAGTACAATTTAAGTTGCTGTCCTGCAATGATGCCGATGTTGGTCCACGTGGATGTTATTTCCGCTTCGACCAGACTGCCGATAGTATCATCGTTCATACTCCCTATAAGAACAATTGGCATCAGGACAATGGACCGGATGGAGGTGACATTCCTATCATCGTAGTCAATGATGATCTCCGTCTGTATGGTATCAATAATCTTCGTGAACCCTTCTTCAAGGAGAAGTACAAGAGCGATAAGATGATATTACGCTCGGAAACATTACGGCTCTATTTTAAGAAGTTCTGATTTTGTATCCCCCTAATGAAACAAAGAGTGCCAACCTGTGTTCCACGGGTTGGCACTCTTTGTATATCTAAATCAGACTTATAAATTATTACAAATACTTAGAACTTCTTTCCAAAAATGATATTGATGAATGTTTTCACCAAAATCTTGGCATCAAACCACCAGGAACGGTGCTCCAGATAGTAGAGATCGAGTTCCAATCTTCTCAACATCTTCTCCATGGTATCAGTATAGCCATTATATAAGGTGGCATAGGAAGTGACGCCTGGTCGAATCTGATACAGGAACTGGTATCTTGAATCGTGCTCAATAATCTGATCAATATAGAACTTTCGCTCCGGTCTAGGACCGATGAAAGCCATATCGCCCTTGAATACATTCCAGAGCTGAGGCAACTCATCAAGATGATGGTCACGGAGGAACACGCCTACACGAGTCATGCGGGTATCCTTCTTATGACCAAAGAGCTGAGGTCCATTCTTCTCAGCATCCACTCTCATGCTACGGAACTTGTAGATATAGAAAGGTCTTCCGAATCTTCCGATGCGCTCCTGCTTGAAGATGGCAGGACCACCATCCTCTTTCTTTACTGCAATATAGCATACCAGAAAGAGCGGAGAGAACACCACGAGGCTGACTCCTGCCATTAAGAAATCGCCAATGCGCTTGATATTGCGTTCTACTTCGTTCATTCCGTCAGGTATGAATCTTGGGTTGTTAACTTCATCATTCCACTTGATATATGATGGGATATCACCGAATTTCTTCTGATTATTTTCCATACTTTTTATTTTCTTTTATTTAAAGAACGAAACAATGTTTAATATATTGTATTCAATCGTACTTATTTTGTATATTTCTTTTAAGCTTTTAAAAAAATAGTGATTTCTGTGGGACTTAAAAATAAAAAAGGCATAAAATAAATATGAGAAACATAAAAATTGGCTCAAGCGAGATATAATTTTGGATTGATGTAACATAAGCTGTAGATTGCTTGAGGAAGAAATCAATCATGAATATAATTACCCTTAAGGCAAAAAATATTTAGCCTTAAGGGAAAATATTTTTTGCCTTAAGACTAAATAAAAAAAGCCCCCAGCCTGCTTTTCAAGCGGGATGGGGGCTTTGGCTATGTTCTGTTCTGCACAACAATTACTGCTGAACAGGAATCTTCTTAACGCGACGCTCATGACGACCACCCTCGAAAGTAGTGGTGAAGAACTCGTCGAGGATAGCCTCGGCGGTCTTGTTGTCAATGAAACGACCAGGAAGTACCAATACGTTGGCATCGTTGTGCTGACGAACCAAATGAGCAATCTCCTTGCACCATGCCAAACCGGCACGCACACCCTGATGCTTGTTCAATGTCATGGCGATACCTTCGCCGCTTCCGCAAATGCCGATACCTGGATAAACCTCGCCGCTCTCAATGCCTTTGCCAAGAGCATGACCGAAGTCAGGATAGTCAACGCTTGCATCGCTGTATGTACCGTAATCCTTTACAGGATAACCCTTCTTCTCCAAATATTCCAATACGAATTGCTTCAATGGAAAACCTGCATGGTCACATGCAATACCAACTGTCTTTACTTCCATAATACTTAATTTTTTTAAGTGAATCCTAACTAATTATTCTAATTAAGCCTCAGCCAAGAAATCCTTAACCTGCTTGTAAACATTCTCGCCTGTGTAGCCGAGCTTCTCATCGAGCACCTTGTAAGGAGCAGAGAAACCGAAGCTCTCCATACCCCAAACCTTACCATTAGCGCCTACAAGACCCTGGAGTGTTACAGGAAGACCAGCAGTCATACCGAAGATCTTGGCGTTCTTTGGCAATACGCTCTCCTGATACTCCTTAGTCTGACCACGGAACAAGCCCTCTGATGGAGCACTTACCACGCGAACCTTGATGCCATCAGCACGCAATGCTTCGCAACCAGCCTCCAATGTAGAAACCTCTGAACCGCTAGCTACCAGGATAACATCTGGATTCTCGTCGCTGCCTGCTACGATGTAAGCACCCTTAGCTGCCTGCTCGTAATCTGTTCCCTCTGGTAACTTAGCGATGCCCTGGCGAGAGAAAATCAAAGCTGTTGGAGTATCAACGTTCTCCATAGCGAGCTTCCAGCAAACTGTAGTTTCATCAGCATCAGCTGGACGGAATACGCGAACGCTGTCCTTACCTGCATGGTTCTTCAACTTCTCCATCAAGCGGATCTGTGCCTCCTGCTCAACTGGCTCGTGAGTAGGTCCGTCCTCACCTACGCGGAATGCATCGTGAGTCCAGATAAACTTAACAGGAACCTGCATCAGGGCAGCGATACGAACAGCTGGCTTCATATAATCAGAGAATACGAAGAATGTACCCATTGCTGCAACCACACCACCATGGAGCATCATACCGATACACATATCAGCCATTGTCAACTCAGCAACACCTGCCTGGAAGAATGCGCCAGAGAAATCGCCACGAACGATGCTCTTGGTCTTCTTCAAGAAACCATCTGTCTTATCTGAGTTAGAAAGGTCAGCAGATGCACAGATCATGTTAGGAACCTGCTCTGCCAAAACGCCGAGACAAGCAGCAGAAGCAGCACGAGTAGCTGAACCAGCCTTCTGCTCAACCTTGCTCCAGTCTACCTTAGGAGCCTTGCCGCTGAACCACTCATCCATCTGAGCAGCCTTCTCAGGATTAGCCTTGCGCCACTCAGCCTCTGCAGCCTTGCGCTCAGCAACGATCTTCTTCAACTCCTCAGCACGCTTAGCGTAGATTTCCTTTACATCGTCGAAGATAACGAATGCATTCTCAGGATCACCACCGAGGTGCTTGATTGTATTTACGTAAGCGTCGCCACCGAGAGGAGCACCATGAGTATTGATGCAAGCCTCGTAGCTTGTGCCGTCTGCGCGGAGGGCACCCTTACCCATTACTGTCTTACCGATAATGAGGGTAGGGCGGTCCTGCTCCTTCTGGGCAGCATCGAGAGCCTCACGAATCTGAGCTACGTCGTTACCGTTAATCTTGATGACATTCCAGCCCCAAGCCTTGTACTTCATCTCAGTATCCTCGTTCATTACAACGCCACACTCTGTAGAGAGCTGAATGTCGTTGGAATCGTAGAACATGATGAGGTTGTTCAAGCCGAGGTTGCCAGCGATACGACCAACACCCTGAGAGATTTCCTCCTCTACAGCACCATCAGAAATGTATGCGTAGATCTTGTGCTGCATCATAGTAGAACCCAGACGAGCCTCGAGGAACTTCTCTGCAACAGCTGCACCAGCTGCGAGGGCGTGACCCTGACCGAGAGGACCTGATGAGTTCTCAATACCACGCTCAAGGTCGAGCTCTGGGTGACCTGGAGTTACTGAACCCCACTGGCGGAACTGCTTGAGGTCTTCCATAGAGAAGAAACCGCGCATAGCCAAACCAGCATAGAGCATTGGGCTCATGTGACCTGGGTCGAGGAAGAAGCGGTCACGACCAGTCCATGTTGGATCTGCTGGATCATAAACCAAGTACTCAGCGAAGAGCACGTTGATGAAATCAGAACCACCCATAGCACCACCTGGGTGACCAGAGTTAGCCTTTTCTACCATTGAAGCAGCCAAGATACGGATATTATCTGCTGCATGATTCATTACTTTAATGTCGTTCATCATAATATAATGTATTTATTATTGTTATAGATTTTCTACTGATTTCTGCTGAAACATTCCTGCCATCTCATTCCTTGGTGCAATGGATTTGCGGAACTGTTTGTTCATCAGCCCCTTAACCAAGAAAGGGCTGATGAATTGATTGAATTACCCTACAAATATACTACTTTATTTTCAAAACTACGATAGATTTTGCAGGAATTTTCACTTTCAAGGTGTTTTTCTTCAATTTCGCATCCTTGAAGGTGGCTGGCTTCACTACCTCAGGGTGCTCGAAATCGTTGAAATCGCTCACCTTCTTGCAGCTAAGAATCTGTCCTGCCACTGCCTTTGGAGCCTTCAGACCATCGAGGTTGAACTCTATTTCCTGCGACTTGTCGAGACTTACGTTGGCGAGTGAAACTACCACGGTGCCGTCTGCCTTCTTGGCTGCAGAAGTAGATACCATAGGAATCTTTCTGCCATCCTTGGCGTGCTGGTCGCCACGAACATCCAGAGAATCACACTTCACATCCATTGGCAGGAAGGTAGCATCCTGGAAGTCCTTATACATATTGAATACGTGGTAGGTTGGGGTCAGTACCATGTGGCCGGTCCCCTTGGTATCAGTCAGAATCATAGACTGGAGCACGTTAACCACCTGGGCGATGTTTGCCATCTTGATGCGGTCGGCATGGCGATGGAAGACATTCAGTGAGAGAGCGGCAACGAAGGCATCGCGCATGCAGTTCTGCTGATAGAGGTGGCCCTTGATGGTGCCTGGCTCCTCATCCCACCAGGTTCCCCATTCATCTACGAGCAGACCAATCTGCTTCTTTGGGTCTGCCTTGTCCATGATGGCTTCGTGCTTCTTGATTACATCTTCGATGCCGAGGCACTTGCCCATGGTCCAGTAGTAGTCGTCGTTGCTGAACTTGGTGGCAGAACCCTTGCTGCCGTTCCAGCCGGTTACCGTATAATAATGTAAAGAGATTCCGTTGGCACGATGACCTACACGGTCCATCAATACCTTGGTCCAGTTGTAATCGTAGTCACTGGCTCCCGATGCTATCTTGTAAAGCTCGTTGCCATCGTAGTTGCGGCAATATACAGAGTAGCGGCGGTAGAGATCAGAGTAGTACTCTGGACGCATGTTTCCACCGCATCCCCAGCTTTCGTTACCCACACCGAGATATTTTACCTTCCAGGCTTTGTCGCGACCGTTCTGTCGACGGAGCTTGGCCATAGGAGTATCGCCATCGCTGGTCATATATTCCACCCATTTAGCCAACTCCTCTACTGTGCCCGAACCCACGTTGCCGCTGATGTAAGGCTCGCAGCCCAACATCTCGCAGAGATTCAGAAACTCATGAGTACCGAAGGAGTTGTCCTCGATGGTGCCACCCCAGTTGTTGTTCTGCATCTTAGGGCGCTTCTCGCGAGGACCGATACCGTCCATCCAGTGATACTCGTCAGCGAAGCATCCTCCTGGCCATCTTAATACAGGAACCTTGAGGTCCTTGAGGGCTTGGAGCACGTCGTTGCGATATCCCTGGGTATTAGGGATGTTGGAATCCGGACCCACCCAGAGACCACCATAGATGCAGCTACCGAGGTGTTCGGCAAACTGACCATAGATTTCTCGGTTGATCTTCTGCGTTCCCTGGTTCGCATGGATTGTACCTGTCACGTCCTGAGCCTGTGCTGAGAAGGCTACAGTTGCAGATAAGAGAGCAGTAGCGAAAAGTCTGTTCATATTTTGTGTAAGTTTTGTTTTGTTTATAAATAGGGTTGAATTGATATATTTTATTTATAATACGTTTGTGAGGGAAAATTCCCCCACAAACATACTTATTTTTTATTAGATTATTTTTTGTTTGCTACGGCTGCCTGTTCAATGGCCAAGCCTGCCTTATAAGTTTCGATGTACTTATCGAAACCTGCAACGTCTTCTGTTGTAGGTGCAATCTCAACACCCGTATTGCCTGCGAATACCTTCTTGTCGAGGTAATCTGCAAGGCTCAACTTCTCATCGTTGTTAACGAGATAGCCTGCGAGCAGGGCAATACCCCAGGCACCACCTTCGCCTGCTGTCTCCATTACAGAGATAGGAGAGTTGATGGCTGCTGCGAGGATACGCTGACCTACACCCTTGGTCTTGAACAAACCGCCATGACCTGTGATGCGATCTACCTGCACCTTCTCGTCCTTGAACAATACGTCGTTACCAATCTTCAATACAGCTACTGAAGCGTAGAGGTTGGCACGCATGAAGTTGGCGAGGTTGAAGTGGTCGTTGGCTGAACGAACGAACATAGGGCGACCTTCAGCCAAACCTGTTACAGGCTCACCAGAGATATAGTTGTAAGCAATCAAGCCACCGCAATCAGCATCGCCTTCAAGAGCGTGGTTGTAGAGCTTGCCGAATACCTCGTTCATATCTACTGGAACACCGAGCAACTCCTGATACTGCTTGAACAAACCTACCCATGCATTGAGGTCGGAAGTACAGTTGTTGCAGTGAACCATTGCTACAGGGCTGCCGTCTGGAGTAGTCACCATATCAATGACTTCGTAAGGTTGGCTCAAGGCTTTCTCCAATACAATCATAGAGAAAGAAGAAGTACCTGCACTTACGTTACCAGTGCGCTGACGAACAGCGTTGGTAGCTACCATACCTGTACCAGCATCACCTTCTGGAGGACAGAGTGGGGAGCCTGCCTGGAGTGTGCCAGATGGGTCGAGTTTCTTTGCACCTTCCTCGGTCAATACGCCAGCATCTTCGCCTGCGTTCAGTACCTCAGGGAGAATGTCGAGAATCTTCCAGCCCAAGTTCTTAGGCTCGATGAGCTTATCGAACTTAGCTACCATCTCTGCATCGTAGTTGTTGGTGTTGGAATCGATAGGGAGCATACCAGATGCATCGCCTACGCCCAAAACCTTCTTGCCTGTGAGCTGCCAGTGGATGTAACCGGCGAGAGTGGTAAGGAAGTCAATCTTGTTGATGTGCTCCTCACCGTTCAGGATAGCCTGATAAACGTGAGAGATGCTCCAACGCAATGGGATGTTGAAGTGGAAGAGCTCTGAAAGCTCGGCAGCAGCCTGGGCTGTGTTGGTGTTACGCCAGGTGCGGAAAGGAACGAGGATGTTCTCATCCTTGCCGAAAGCCATGTATCCGTGCATCATCGCAGAGATACCGATGGCAGCCAACTGCTTGATTTCGCAGTCGTACTCAGCCTTCACGTTCTTCCGCAGGTCGGCGTAGCAATCCTGCAAGCCTTTCCAGATGGTGTCGATGCTGTAGGTCCACAAACCATCAACCAACTGGTTTTCCCACTCAAAGCTACCCTGTGCGATAGGGTTGTTGTCGGTGTCGATCAAGACAGCCTTGATTCGGGTAGAACCAAACTCGATACCGAGAATGGCCTTACCTGATTCTATAATAGTTTTTGCGCTCATTTCTTTTAAATGTTTAATGTAAAGAACAAAGGGTAAAATATTGAATTTCAATACTCTTTTCCTTTGTTCTTAACTCTTTACTTTAATTATCGCAATGCCTTGTTGAGCATGTAATAAATCTCGTTGTTGCGGAGCTGCTGCTTGAAGCTGCTGATTGTTGTGTTCTTGTCGATGTTAACGAACTCAATACCCAGAATCTCGCAGAAGTCCTCCCAGTACTCAGCAGTGATATCGTAAGAGAATGCACTGTGGTGAGTACCACCAGCGAGGATCCATGCGCCTGCACCAATCTCGAATGATGGCTGTGGAACCCAGAGAGCTGAAGCTACAGGGAGCTTAGGCATTGTCTTTGGCTCGATGCACTCTACCTCACTTGCGATGAGACGGAAGCGGTTGCCGAGGTCAACTACTGTTGCCTTAACACCCTTACCTGTCTTAGATGTGAATACGAGGCGAGCTGTCTGCTGCTTGCGGATACCAATGCCGAGGAAGTGAACCTCGAGCTTTGGCTTGTCTGTTGCAATCAATGGGCAAACCTCGAGCATGTGGCTCTGGAGGCTAGATGTGCGGTCGGCAGCGAAGTTGAGTGTGTAGTCCTCGAGGAATGAGCAACCCTTCTCCAAGCCCTGGTTCATAACCCAGAGTGTACGATAGAGGCAAGCTGTCTTCCAGTCACCCTCAGCACCGAAACCGTAACCCTCTGCCATCAGGCGCTGTGAAGCCAAACCTGGAATCTGGTCGAAACCGCAGAAGTTTGGATCGTCGATGTTTGCATCGCCGAGGTCATCGAAGTTGGTAGTGAATGCTACTGCGTTCTCATCCTTCAATACGCGACGGAGAGCGATCTCAGCCTTAGCTGCGTTCTTTACCTTCTCCCAATATACTTCCTCGCCAGACTCATCGATCTTGATGGTGTATTCCTTCTTGTACTCCTCAACGAGTGCATCTGCTTCAGCATCAGTAACCTTCTTGTAGTACTCCATGAGTGAAGATACTGGGTAGTAATCTACGTGGTAACCCAGGCGCTGCTCAAACTCTACGCGGTCGCCATCAGTTACGGCTACGTTGTTCATGTTCATACCGAACATCAGGCAGCGTACGTTGTGAGCATCAGCTACACCGGCAGCTACGCGAGCCCAAGTAGCAATCTGCTTTTGAGCCTCTTCGCTCTTCCAGTAACCTACAACTACCTTTCTAGGGATGCGCATACGGGTGCAGATGTGACCGAACTCGATATCGCCGTGAGCTGACTGGTTGAGGTTCATGAAGTCCATGTCGATAGAATCCCAAGGGAGTTCTGCGTTATACTGTGTATGGAAGTGGAGGAGAGGCTTCTCGAGAGCCTGCAAGCCCTTGATCCACATCTTAGCTGGTGAGAAGGTGTGCATCCATGTGATGATACCTACGCACTTAGCGTCGTTGTTGGCAGCCTTCATCACAGCCTCTACCTCTGCAGAAGAGTTAGCTGTGCCTTTGTAAACCACCTTGATAGGGATGATGCCACTGTTGTTCAGGCCATCTACCATGTCCTTTGAGTGACCATCTACTATCTTAACTGTCTCGCCTCCATAAAGAAGCTGTGCACCAGTTACAAACCATACTTCTAAATTCTCAAATGCCTTAATCATGATTGTTTGTTGTTTTAAATATTGTTATTGTTATTTTTTTATTGCTTTTTCTTCTGTCAGCATCCATCTCGTTCAGAGATTATTGCTTTTTCTTCTGTCCGTAGTAAGCGTTAGGACCGTGCTTACGGTTGAAGTGCTTTTCTACGAGCAATGGGTTCATCGTGGTGTTTGGATTCACGCTGAAAGAGATGAACGCCATTTTAGCCACCTGCTCAGCTACCACTGCGTGATAAACTGCCTGGTCTGCATCTTTACCCCATGTAAAAGGACCGTGGTTCTTAACCAATACGCCTGGAGTGTGAACTGGGTTGATGTTGTCCTTCTTGAAGCGATCAACGATTACCACACCTGTATTGTATTCATACTCAGCCATCATATCCTCTGTCATTGCATCAGTGCAAGGGATGCAATCGTGGAAATAATCTGCATGAGTAGTACCGATGTTAGGGATGTCCATACCTGCCTGAGCCCATGCTGTGGCATAAGTAGAGTGAGTATGAACCACACCGCCCAGCTCAGGGAATGCACGGTAGAGTACCAGATGGGTAGGGGTATCTGAAGATGGATTCAAGTCGCCTTCAACCACCTTGCCGGTTTCCAAGTCAACTACTACCATGTCGCTAGCCTTCATGGTGTCATAGTCAACGCCTGATGGCTTGATGACAACAAGACCCTTCTCACGGTCGATGCCACTCACGTTTCCCCATGTAAAGAGCACGAGGTTGTGCTTTACGAGGTCAAGGTTTGCCTTGAACACTTTTTCTTTTAATTCTTCTAACATAATATATTTAGTTTGAGTTGAATATTCTATTTCAAAGAGTTATATTGTGCTCTGTTTCAGAGAGCTGTCTATATTCTATTTCAAGTTGAACGATGGGTCTTCCTCATAAGCCTTCTTGTTGAAGCGATAGAGGGCGGCACCTCGTTTCGAATTGATTTTATCAATCAGTTCGGTCTTCTCGATGAAGTCAATTTCCTTCACGCGCTTGCGGAAGTTGCGCTTGTCAATCTCTTCTCCCATTACTGCCTCGAACACGTGTTGAAGCTGTGTCAGCGTGAAGAGGTTGGGAAGGAGCTTGAAACTCAGCGGTTCATGATTGATGCGACGACGAATCTGACAGATGGCGTCGTGAATCATGGTTCTGTGGTCAGAATAGAGTTCTGGAAGTTCGTTCAGACTTACCCATTCCAATCCATGTTCGATGCGGAGACTATCATCGTAGTCTACTACATTGATGAGGGCACAGTAGGCGATTGAGATAACTCGTTCTCCCGGGTCACGGTCGATGCGGCCGAATGCTCCCACCTGTCTGATATAGAGACTTTGCATTCCAGTGAGTTCGTAGATAACTCGGTTGGCTGCATCTTCAAGGTTTTCCTCTGCGCCAACGAAGCCACCATAGAGTGACCATTCGCCACGTCCTGGATCCATCTTTCGTTTGCCTATCAGTACTTGAAGGCTACTTCCGTTGAATCCGAAGATGATACAATCCACGGATACTAATACCTTGGAGTATTCGTTATAAAACTGCGTCATGGTTGCATTGATTTGAATGTTAAGATTCTAAGAATTGATTTATTGTTTATTTTGTTTTCCTTAGGTTGCTCCCGTTAGGGAACTTTGAGTGTTGTTGGAAAGCTGGGAGCCAGAAGTAGAAGAAAGGATGGAAGGATATAGGCAAATCCACATGTTGATTACATGATTCAATATTCTGATTGCACTATATTTGTAGATTACACTAAAGGAAAATCCTAACTCCTAACTTCTAACTCCTTGCTTTGTTTTATATTTTACCAGAAGTATGCGTAGAATGCAGCGCAGAGACCGATTACTACGAGTGTACCAATGATATCGAAGGCACCCCAGCTCTCACGGATAGACTTCTTGAAGTCTGAAGTGAAGGTGATTGCCTCTACCTGCTCCTTGCTTGGAGCTGGTGTGAAGCAGCTCACTACTACCATGAAGATAATGAGGAAGACGAGCAACCAGCACTCGAATACGAGCCAGTTGGTCTGCCAGAACCATGCGGTATAATCCCAGAATGCACCATCCATTGTTGCCTTACCTGTATCTGTGATGACGTTGGTAACGAGGCGGAGCATACCGATGAGGAAACCGGTAATCATGGTGTATTCACCTGACTTTGGAGTAATCTTCTTGAAGAAGATACCCATTGCAAATACGGCTACCATGGCTGGAGCCAAGAGTGACTGAATACCCTGGAGATAGTTGTAAAGGGTGTCCATCTTCATCATGATTGGTAACCATGCGAAACCGAGGATGACAACTACTACGGTAGCGATACGACCAACGAGTACGTAGTGAGCCTCAGACATTCCCTTCTTCAATGGCTTATAGAAGTCCTCGGTGAAGAGGGTAGCACAGCTGTTGAAGAATGCTGCCAATGAAGCAACGAGTGCACAGATGAAACCGATGGTTACGATACCCTTGATACCTGCAGGAAGTACGGTCTTTACCATGATGGCGAAGGCTGCGTCGGTCTCGTTCATCTGAATTGCGCCCTTCTGAGCCAAGGCTGCAGCAATCATACCTGGAATGAGGAACATGAAGCAAGGGAGCACCTTGAAGAAACCGGCTGCGATAGTACCGCGGCGGGCACGCTTCATAACCTCTACGTTGCTCTCGCCAGGAACCTGACCCAATACACGCTGAACGATGTGCTGGTCTGTACACCAGTACCAGAAACCGATGATGGTTGCACCAATGAATACTACGAAACCAGGATACTCCTGATACATAGAGTCACCTGCCTCCCAGTGGAACATGTGAGTTGTACCATAGCCGTTGTTCAACTTGCCGCAGTAGTCCATCATATCAGCCCAACCTGCAGAGATGCTGCCACCACCGAGGGTAGAGAGACCGAGGAAGAGCACGAGGAATGAACCGATGACGAGGATAGGAGTCTGGATGGTTGACAAGGTCATTACACCCTTCATACCGCCGAATACGGTGAAGATGGTGGTGAGGATGATCAAGCCGATAGCACCTACCCAGAAGTTCAAGCCCCAGAGATACTCGAAGAAAATACCACCAGTAAGTGCGGTAACGCTCACCTTGGTGAGGATATAAGCAACGAGTGTGATGATAGAGAGCCATGAACCTGTACGCTGAGTGTAGCGAAATTTCAGGAAGTCTGGCATGGTGATGATTTTACCCATCTTGTTGATGAGCAACTGATAGAATGGTACGAACAACCAACCGAGGATGAGGATCATCCAACCCTGCATCTCCCAGTGTGCCATACCTACACCGCTCTTGGCACCTGTACCGGCAAGACCCACGAGGTGCTCAGAACCGATGTTGGCAGCGAAAATAGCCATACCGATTACATACCATGGCTCACCCTTACCGAAGAGGTAAGCTGAAGAGTCTTCGCCTTGCTGAGCCTTTCTGTCTTTCACAATCGCATGCCAGACAGCCCAAATCACGCCGATTACACCAATGGCGAGCACTGTCCAATCAAGCCATACGAATTCTGTTGAATTCCAATTCATAATTACTATAAGATTGTTTTTTATTTATTATTTGTTTATTCTTTCTTTTATTGGATGCCTTCCTTACTTCTTAACGCTGAACTTGTAAGCGAGGTGAGAGTAGTACTTCTCTCCTGGCTTCAAGGTTGCATCAGTCCATCCCTTTACGCCCTGGGCAATCTTGGTAGGAGAATCAGGATACTTCTGGCTCTCGAAGCATACGCTTACGTGCTTTGGATACTTGATGCCATGCTTGCAGGCAATGCCTGTGCCCTGGAAGTTACCAGTGTAAACCTGAATACCTGGCTCGTTGGTGAATACCTCGAGCAGGATGCCGCTCTTTGGAGAATAGAGGCTAGCGCATACTGTCTTGTCATCGCCCTTGCCATCCTTATATGTATTCAGACACCAGTTGTGGTCGTAACCTGTAGCGTTCTTGATCTGGTCGAAGCTGTAATCTACCTTCTTGCCAATCTCGGTAGGAGTGCGGAAGTCCATTGGAGTTCCTTCTACGTCCTTGATTTCACCTGTTGGGATGTAAAGTGAATCTGCTGGTGTGAACTTGTCTGCATTGATGTACATTACCTGGTCGAAACCTTCCTTAGATGGGTCGCCATTCAGATTGAAGTAACTGTGGTTGGTCATGTTAACCACGGTCTCCTTATCTGTTGTTGCGCCAAACTCAATATCGAGTGTGTTGTCGCTCTTCACTGTATATTTCGCCGTAGCTGTCACATTGCCAGGGAAACCATTCTCGCCATCCTTTGCGTGGATGGTGAATGTTACTGAAGAGTCATTCTTCTCTGTAACATCATAAACCTGATTCAACCAACCGGTAGCACCACCGCCGTGGAGGCAGTTGCCATTATCGTTTGGCTTCAGATTGTAAGTCTTGCCGGCAAGAGTCAACTTTGAATCCTTGATACGGTTGGCGTAACGACCTACTGAAGATCCGTAATCAGATGGAGAGTTGAGTGTGTCTGCATACTGATGGATGTTATCATAACCCAATACTACATCCGTAGGTTTGCCATCCTTGTCAGGAACTGAGATGGAAACTACACGACCACCATAGTTGGTGAGGCATACTTCCATGCCACTGGCATTCTTGAGGGTTACTAACTCAGTCTTCTTGCCCAATACAGTAGAATCGAAGTCTGCTGGATTTAAGCCTGACTGTGTAAGACTAGCATTGCTGCTTGAAGAACAAGCTGAGAGGGTAGCGATTGCCGCGAAACCAACTCCCATAAAGAGGTTCTTTGCGTTACTCATTTTTAGGTTGTTTTATATCGTTTATTAATTTTGGGTGTAAAATTACAATTTTATTTCGAATTAGCAAGCGTTTTCCCTAACTTTTTTTATTCTAAAGTGTGTTTTTAACACTATTTGCATATAATTGCCCTGTTTCCGGCGTTTTTACCCTCATTCTCCCTGTTTTTTCGGCATTCTTTTTGGGTTTAAGAAAGAACACAAAAAAAACTGCAGTCGGCAAACGCCAACTGCAGTTCCTTTATATATATTAATAATGAATATTAGCAAACCTTGTGAGAACCTTCAGAGATAACCACTGGGTAAATCTCAGGAGCGTGACCATACTTAGCTGTGAACTTAGCTGTAACATCCTCAACAAACTTGTCGTAGATGTCGTCCTTTACCAAGTTGATGGTGCAGCCACCGAAGCCACCACCCATGATACGGCTACCAGTAACACCGTTCTCCTTGGCAACATCGTTCAAGAAGTCGAGTTCCTCGCAGCTTACCTCATATTCCTTGCTCAAACCGTGGTGAGTCTCGTACATCTTCTGACCTACTGTCTCGTAGTCGCCCTTCTCAAGAGCATCGCAGACTGCTAATACGCGGTCCTTCTCGCCCAATACGAAGTGAGCGCGGCTGTAATCCTCTTCGCCAACTTCAGCGCGAACTTCCTCCAGCTGCTCCCATTTGCAATCGCGGAGAGTTTCAAACTTAGCCTCTGGGTGCTTAGCAGCGATGTGCTTAACCACGTTCTCGCAAGAGTTACGACGGTCGTTGTATGGAGAACCAGCCAACTCGTGCTTAACCTTAGAGTTAACCAGGCAGAGCTTGTAACCCTTAGGCTCGAATGGGAAATACTCAAACTCACGGCTGTTGCAGTCGAGACGCATCAACTTGCCCTCCTTGCCGAATACAGAAGCAAACTGGTCCATAATACCGCAGTTTACACCTACGTACTTGTGCTCAGTAGCCTGACCAGCGAGAACGAGATCCCACTTAGAAACTTTGTTGTCACCGAAGAGGTCGTTCAAAGCGAAAGCAAAGCAGCTCTCAAGAGCAGCAGAAGAAGACATACCTGCACCGAGAGGCACATCACCATAGAATGCTGCATTGAAACCTTTAACGTCAACGCCCAAAGCCTTCATTTCCTGGCAGATACCATAGATGTAGCGTGCCCATGAAGCGCGAGGACCCTCTGGGTCATTTACCTTGAACTCAACGCGGTCCTTCAAGTCGATAGAGTAGAGCATAACTGTATCTGTTCCGTTAGGACGAATCTCAGCCATAATGCCCTTGTCAACTGCACCTGGGAATACGAATCCACCATTATAGTCAGTGTGCTCGCCAATCAGGTTAATACGACCTGGTGACATATAGATGTTACCTGTTTTACCATCAAAGTGCTTGATAAAGCGGCTTCTTACTTTTTCAATATCCATAATTACTGTAGTTTAAAAAGTTATTATTAAAGTTTTGATTATCATTTTGTTACCCCAGAGTAGTAAAAGCATTACTTTACTTGGGGGTAAGTTGTTTCGAAGATTACTCTACAGGGATGTCCTTGTTGACATTCTTGCAACCTACGAGCGCATAGAAAAGAATGTATGCGATCATGGCGATGACAACCCAGTAAGATGCGATAGGGCCAGCAGCCTTAGCAACAGCATCCTGGATGAGAGGCATTACACCACCACCAACTACCATCATCATGAAGATACCTGATGCCTGAGCTGTGTATTTGCCAAGACCCTCAACGGCAAGGTTGAAGATTCCACCCCACATGATAGAAGTACACAAACCGCAGATGGCGATGAGTACACACTTGGTAGGGATTGTAAATGCTACAACGCCAGTACCATGGTCGTCGAGCTTGAGAAGACTTGCAATCTCTGAATCACCTGCCAAAGAGAAGTTCAATGTGTTTGCCTCTGGCAAGAAGATGGCTGTGAGCAACAGGAGGATAGCTACTGATGATACTACTATCATCTGTGTCTTGGTAGAAATGGCACCGCTGATGAATGAGCTGAGGAATCGGCCGCACATCATAAGCAACCAGTAAACTGCTGCGAAAGCACCACCTACAGAAGCTGCACCTGTGAAGTCCATGCTACTGATGTAGAAGATAAGCTGAGCAGGAATACCAATCTCAACACCTACATAGAAGAAGATACCGATGACACCGAGTACGCAGTGACGGAAAGACCAAGGACTGTGGTCGTACTGTACATTCTCCTTCTTGATGTTTGGCTCAGGAATAGCAACGAACCAGATGATGAAGAAGGCTGCGATGAACACTGCCATACCGATGAAGAGGAGAGGAGCAACGTCACTCATACTTGTGTTGGCTGTAACTGTACCTACGAGCACACCTGCCAACAATGGGGTAAGAGTACCACTCAATGAGTTCAATGTACCACCAATCTGAATGAGCTGGTTACCACGGTTACCACCGCCACCGAGCAGGTTCAACATTGGGTTAACCACCGTGTTAAGCATACATACGCAGAAACCGCAGATGAATGCACCCAACAGATAAATGATCAGGTTGAGGCAAACGGCGCCTGAGCTGAGTGTAAAGACTGGGATGTCGTCACCGAAGATACTTGATAAGTACTGAATCATCAAACCGATTGTACCGACAGCAAGTGCGATCAATGCAGTTTTCTTGTAACCCTTGTTTTCAATCATCTTTCCGGCAGGAATACCCATGAAGAGGTAAGCGGCAAAGTTCATGAAGTTACCCATCATGGCTGCCCAAGAGTACTTAAAGCCCCAGATGTTGCCAAAAGGTGCTCCCATGTTAGTTACAAACGAAATCATTGCAAAGATAAAACACATCGTAATGATTGCAATGATGCGACCGTTGTTGTTTCCAATTTTTTGTTCCATTGTTTAATCTTGATAGTTGATATTTTATTGTTATGTTTAATTTTTTTTGCGTTTTATAGCCGGTTTACCCGTGTTGTGCTTACTCAAGTTGTTTTACCGCAAAAAGGAGCAACTGCCTCTGCATGAATTGTTTAGAGGCAGCAACTCCTAATATTGTATGAAAGATTTTTATTTCTCTACGCCAAACTTATAGATTGTTTTCTGGGTGTATGTCTCACCTGGATTCAATCGGCAACTTGGGAAGTAAGGATGGTTAGGTGTATCTGGGAACTTCTGTGCCTCGAAGCATACTGCGCTGCGGCGTGGGAAGGTTGCACCATGCTGACCCTTGATGCCTGCCAGGAAGTTACCTGTGTACATCTGCAGACCTGGCTCTGTGGTGTAAACCTCCATGGTACGACAGCTAACTGGATCTTTGATGCGAGCAGCAAAGCTCAACTCGCCTTCTTCCTTCTTATTCAATACATAGTTGTGGTCGTAACCCGAACCATTCTTAATCTGCTCGTTGTCCGCGTTGATGTCCTGGCCGATTGGCTTTGGAGTGCGGAAATCGAATGGTGTACCCTCTACCTTCAGGATTTCACCTGTTGGGATAGACTCCTCATCTATAGGCAGATAGTAGTCTGCGTTAACCTGACAGATGATGTTGTCGATGGTTGGAGTTGGGTTAGCAATTCCCTGGATAGAGAAGAATGCGTGGTGGGTCAGGTTGCAGATGGTCATCTTGTTGGTTGTAGCCTGATACTTGATGACGAATTCGTTGTCTTCAGTTAAGGTGTAAGCTACCCAAACTGTAAGCTCTCCTGAGAATCCTTCCTCGCCGTATGGGCTGGTGTACTTCAATACTACGGCATTGTCGCTCATGCGAGTTGCATCCCAAACGTGTGCGTGGAATCCAGTAGGACCTCCATGCAAGTGGTTCTTGCCATCGTTGCATGCCAACTGATACTCCTTGCCATGAAGGGTAAACTTACCCTCCTTGATGCGGTTACCATAACGACCGATGAGGACGCTCAAGAAAGGTTCAGGCGAGTTGATGACATCCTGGATGTTGTCGTGACCCTGAATGAGGTTGGCGTAGTTGCCGTCCTTGTCAGGCATCATAATTGCAACAACAGCACCACCGTAGTTAGTCACAGCAATCTCGTTGCCCTGCTTGTTTCTCAACACGAAGAGATCAGTCTTCTTTCCGTTCACTGTGGTCTGAAAATCTTCTCTTTTCAAACCACACTTGTTAACTGGTTCTGTATTCATAATATGTCATTGTTTAGTTACTCTACTTTATGTACTAAAGTAATTTACTGCAAAGTAACTAAAAAAAAATGAATGTGACAAATCTTTTAGCAATTATTTGATTTAAAAAAACTAAAAATTTTCAGGAGAGCAAATCTGCCACTACGTAACTTGAACCGCCAACGAAGACGAAATCGTTATTTTTTGCATTTTCTTTTGCTGCTTTATATGCTTCTTTTACAGAATGATACACATTTCCGTGCAAGTCATACTCCAATGCGAAGTCTCTCAGTTTCGCCACAGGGATGGCTCTTTTGGTAGAAGGCTGCGTCCAGTAGTATTTTACCCCGTTTTTGAGCTGTTGACTCAAAAGTTGCAAAACGTGTGTCACATCCTTGTCGTCAACCATGCCGAAGACGATGTGCTTGGTCTCTGCCTTCACACTCTTGATTTGTGGAGCCAGATAGTTCCAACCAGCCAGATTATGCCCCGTATCGCAGATGGTGAGAGGTGCATCATTGAGCTTCTCCCATCTGCCGCGGAGTCCGGTCAGTTCACAAACCTGGGCGAAGCCTTTTCTGATGGCAGCATCGCCAATAGTGATGTCTTGTCGGAGAATGCTGAGTGCTGCAAGGATGGTTTTCTTGTTGCGTTCCTGGTAGGAGCCCTTCAGTTCCATCTCTATATGGCTTTCCATCTCTGTATCCTGCGCAGAGAAATCCTGCGCAAAGAGGATAGGAGCCTGCATCTCCTTCGCCTTCTCTTCAAACACAGGGCGGGTTGCTTCAAGATATTCGCCTACAACCACTGGCACGTGTGGCTTGATGATGCCTGCTTTCTCGCCGGCAATCTCTGCCAGCGTGTTGCCCAGAAACTGGGTATGGTCGAAACTGATGTTGGTGATGATGGAAAGCATTGGGGTGATGATGTTGGTGCAGTCGAGTCTGCCGCCCAGTCCTACCTCGATTACGGCGTAATCTACCTTCTGCTCGGCAAAGTATTTCAAAGCCATGGCAGTGGTCAGTTCGAAGAAGGATGGATGGAGGGGTTCGAAGAAGCTTCGGTTCTGCTCTACGAAGTCGATGACATACTGCTCCGGAACGCATTCGCCGTTAACTCGGATGCGCTCTCTGAAATCTACGAGATGAGGGGAGGTGTAGAGACCTACCTTGTATCCCTGACTCTGCAGGATGGCGGCAATGGTATGAGAGCAGGAACCCTTGCCATTGGTTCCGGCAATATGGATGGTCTTGTATTGACGATGGGGATGTGCGAAGTGTTCGTCCAGGGTATGGGTAGTTTGAAGCCCCGGCTTGTATGCTTTGGCTCCAATCTTTTCGAACACTGGGGTGCTGTTAAAAAGGTATTCTGTTGTCTCTTGATAATTCATGAGCTATATATTAATGTATGAGATGAAAAAAGGCAATCTCATCACCGGCGATAGCCAATGCATGAGATTGCCAGTATTAATACTAAAAACTACAACTTCCGTTTTTACTTGAACAGGTTCTTGATGCTGTCGAAGATTGACTTCTTGTCAGCATTATCAGCCTTGAAGTTCTCGCATTCCTTGAACTTCTTCACCAGTTCCTTCTCCTCCTTGTTCAGAGTCTTAGGAATGTAGACGGTGATGTTGACGATGATGTCGCCTCTTCCGTAACCATATCCCTTGATGGCCGGCATTCCCTTGCCGCGAAGACGGAGCTGCTTGCCTGGCTGAGTTCCCGGTTCTATTTTGATGGTGGTCTTGCCTTCGAGTGTTGGAATCTCTATCTCGCCGCCAAGAACGGCTGTCGAGAAGTCGAGTACGAGATTGTAATAGAGATCCTTGTCCTGGCGTTCAAACTGTTCGCTCTTCTCTACGCGTACAATCACCTGCAAGTCGCCGTTCACGCCATTGTGCTTGCCGGCACCACCCTTGCCAGGAACCGTGACAACCATTCCGTCGTCAACACCTGCCGGGATGTTTACCTCTACCACTTCCTCGCCGGCAACGATACCCTCGCCGCCGCAAGCCTTACACTTGTTCTTGATTACATGACCTTCGCCGCCGCAAGTAGGGCAGGCAGCCTGGGTCTGCATGGTTCCGAACATAGAGCGAACCGTGCGTACGGTGTAACCCGTACCGTGACAGGTAGGACAGGTTTCTGGCTGAGAACCAGCCTCGCAGCCCGAACCGTGACAAGCCGTACAGGTCACGTCCTTGCGAATCTTAAACTTCTTGGTACATCCGGTGAAGGCTTCCTGCAGGGTGAGCTTAGCCTGAACGCGCAGGTCTCTTCCCTGATACTGCTGTGGCTGAGCGCCACCGCCTCCAAAGCCACCGCCGAATCCGCCGAATCCCCCGTGTCCGCCGAAGATGTCGCCAAACATAGAGAAGATGTCATTCATGTCCATGCTGGCTCCACCACCGAATCCGCCGCCGAATCCGCCCTGAGGACCGTTGAATCCAAACTGGTCGTACTGCTGACGCTTCTGAGGGTCGTGCAGAACCTCGTAAGCCTCGGCAGCTTCCTTGAACTTTTCTTCCGCCTCCTTGTCGCCAGGGTTGCGGTCAGGGTGATACTTGATGGCTATCTTGCGGTAAGCCTTCTTGATTTCGTCTTCTGATGCCTGCTTATCTACGCCAAGCACCTCATAATAGTCTCTCTTAGCCATTGCTAATTCTTTATTCTAATAATGATGTTTCTTGAATGATATTCTCCTCCTTGATGATGGATAAACTGAAGCCTATCAAATTATAGACAATTAAATCACAAAGATGATTGGCGTCAGATTACTGACCTACGGCAACCTTAGCGTGACGAATCACTTTATCGTTGAGGGTGTAACCAGTCTGTACACAGTCGATTACCTTGCCCTTCTTGTCGTCGCCCATTCCTGGTACCATGGCGATGGCCTCGTGGAAATCCACATCGAAATCCTTGTCGGCAGTTTCAATCTTCTTCACGCCAAGACCCTCAAGTGTCTTTACGAACTTATTGAAAATCATCTGTACGCCTTCCTTGATGGCCTTAGGGTCCTCGCTCTTGTCGGCGAGTGCACGCTCAAAGTCGTCGAGAATAGGGAGGATGGCAGAAATGGTCTTCTCGCCGCCGTTGAGGATAAGGTCTGCCTTCTCCTTCATGGTGCGCTTGCGGTAGTTCTCAAATTCTGCAGTCTTGTAGAGCAGCGTCTTCTTGAGTTCTTCCACTTCCTGCTGAGCCTTGGTCAATGGGTCAACCTCAGCGTTCTCTGCCTTGTTGTCAGCGTTCTCTGCCTTGTTGTCAGCCTTAGCCGACTCATTGTCAGTTCCAGCTTCCTGCTCTTCGGCATTTGCCTCGGCATTATTCTCGTTTTGAGTAGCGTTCTGCTCAGCGTTCTCGTTAAGAACCTGCTCCTGAGCGTTACTGTCTTCAACTTTTATATTCTTTTCTTGTGACATAGTCTTAAATTTTTTAAACATGATTATTTTTTATTAGGTGTTTAACAAAGAGTGTGCCAATCCGATTCGCATCAGATTGGCACTCTCTCTATATAAATAAATATGTGTATTCTGGTTACTGCTGCACACCATACATCTTAGCCTTCTGCTCCTTGATGGCCTCATCGTAGATATACTCGTCGTAAGACATGAGCTTGTCGATGGTTCCAGATGGAGTGAGCTCGATGATGCGGTTTGCCACGGTGTTGATGAACTCGTGGTCATGGCTGGCGAAGAGGATGTTGCCTCTGAAAGCCACCAGGTTGTTGTTGAATGCCTGGATACTCTCCAAGTCCAGGTGGTTGGTAGGAGTATCGAGAATCAGACAGTTGGCGTTCTGCAACTGCATGCGGGCAATCATACATCTCATCTTCTCACCTCCTGAGAGCACGTTCACCTTCTTCAACACTTCCTCGCCGCTGAAGAGCATTCTTCCCAGGTAGCCCTTCATCGCTACCTCGTTGCCTGGACCATACTGGCTCAGCCAATCTACCAGGTTCATGTCGCTCTGGAAGAACTCGGTGTTGTCGAGTGGGAGGTAAGCCGTGGTGATTGTAACACCCCACTTATACTCACCTGCGTCAGCCTTGCGGTTGCCGTTGATGATCTCGAAGAGCGCAGTCATCGCCTTAGGGTTATGAGAAAGGAATACCACCTTCTCGCCCTTCTCGATGTTGAAGTTTACATTGTCGAAGAGCACTGTTCCGTCCTCATCGCAAGCCTTCAGACCCTCAACCTCCAGAATCTGGTTGCCTGGTTCACGGTCCATCTGGAAGATGATACCTGGGTACTTACGGCTAGATGGACGGATTTCCTCAACATTCAGCTTCTCCAACATCTTCTTGCGGGATGTGGTCTGCTTACTCTTAGCCACATTGGCAGAGAATCGGCGGATGAACTCCTCCAACTGCTTCTTCTTCTCCTCAGCCTTCATCTTCTGGTTCTGAGCCTGGCGGAGAGCCAACTGAGAACTCTCGTACCAGAAAGAGTAGTTACCGGCAAACATGGTTACCTTACCGAAGTCGATATCCACGGTCTGTGTGCTGACAGCATCGAGGAAGTGACGGTCGTGAGAAACCACGAGAACAGTCTGCTCGATGTTGCTGAGGTATTCCTCCAACCACTCTACGGTGTCGAGGTCGAGGTCGTTGGTAGGCTCATCGAGGAGGAGGTTGTCTGGGTTACCGAAGAGAGCCTTCGCCAGCATCACGCGCACCTTCTCTGTGTTAGAAAGCTCGCCTACGAGCTTATCGTGGAGTTCCTCCTTTACGCCAAGGTTCTGGAGCAGTTGGGCAGCGTTGCTTTCAGCCTCCCAACCGTTCATCTCTGCGAACTTGAGCTCCAGCTCAGCAGCCAGGTTACCATCTTCCTCTGTCATTTCTGGCTTAGCGTAGAGGCGCTCGCGCTCCTTCATGTTTTCCCACAATGGCTGATGGCCCATCAGTACGGTGTCCATCACGCGGAACTCGTCATACTTGAAGTGGTCCTGCTCCAAAACGGAAAGGCGCTCGCCTGGTCCCATCTCCACAGTTCCCTTGTTTGGCTCCAGGTCGCCGCTGATGGCGCGGAGCAGGGTAGACTTACCGGCACCGTTGGCACCGATTACACCGTAAATATTACCATGAGTGAACTTGAGGTTTACATCTTTGTAAAGCACTCGCTTACCGAATTGAATTGCAAGATTTGTTACTGTAATCATTCCTTATTTCTAAATATCTTTTATCTGATTTTATCTTAATTTGGGTGCAAAGTTACGAAAAAATATTTGTATATCAATGTTTTATTGGCAAAAGTTACTAATTTTTAGTTAAAAAAGGGGCTCTTCTTTGTTATTTTGCAGAAAAGTCTTACTTTTGTAGGCTGAATTGGCACCAAGAGGGGCTGATCAAGACACAAGATAGCAACAAAACAAGAAATGAAACAACAGAATAATAAAGGTAATTTCAGTAAGCACAGCAACAATGCTTACGGCTATGGCAACCCCAACGAATACGACCACTACAAGGTGGAGAAACCAGCACAGCTGTTGGAGTGGCTGATGGAGAACGTGAAGGGTCCTAGCAAGACCAAGGTGAAGCAAACCTTGCAGGGTAGGGGAATCAAGGTGGATGGAAAGACCATCACCCAGTTTGACTACGCCCTGAAACCGGGCATGAAGGTGAGCGTAAGCAAGACCAAGAAGAACCAGGAGGTCTTCAAGAGCAGATACATCAAGATTGTTTACGAAGACCGCTACATCATCGTAGTTGAGAAGAACGTGGGTATCCTCAGCATGGCTGCCGGTCATTCTACGCTCAACGTGAAGACCGTATTGGATGATTACTTCCACAAGACCCGCCAGAACTGTCAGGCTCACGTGGTTCACCGACTCGACCGCGACACCTCGGGTCTGATGATCTACGCCAAGGATAAGCAGACCGAGCTTGCCCTGGAGGATGACTGGCATCATAACGTTTACGACCGCCGATATGTGGCCCTGGTTTCCGGAGAGATGGAGGAAGATGAGGGAACCGTAGCCAACTGGCTGAAGGATAACAAGGCTTATATCACTTATGCCAGCGATACGGACAATGGCGGCAAGTACGCCGTTACCCATTTCCATACCCTGCAGCGCACCACCGAGCATTCTCTGGTGGAATATAAGCTGGAGACGGGTAGAAAGAACCAGATTCGTGTGCATACTGCCGATATGGGACACCCGGTTTGTGGTGACATTAAGTATGGTAATGGCGATGATCCATGCGGTCGTCTTTGCCTGCATGCTTATGTGCTCTGCTTCTACCATCCGGTAACCCATCAGCCGATGGAGTTTGAAACGCCGATTCCTAACGAGTTCGTCAGAGCGATGAAGGAAGACAGCAAGCCTTTCGACGAAAGAGGAAAAAAGTCATTTGATGAAAGAGGAAAGAAGCCTTTTAATGCAAATCGCAAGCCATTCAGAAAGGAGGGGCGCAATGGATAATTTCCTTTATTATGCTTTTGCATTGGCGGCTCTGGTAATTGGAATCGTTGTCTTGAAGAAGGTTGCCACCTGCATGATCAAGATGGTGGTAGGCTCCATTATGGTTTTGGTGCTCCTGGCCATTTATTGGCTTTACATTTCATGATGAAAATACTCTGATAAAAAGCTCAGATAAAAACATTCTAATAAAAAATAAGTCCGGTAAGAATCAAGCCATGCTTGAACTTACCGGATTCCTTTTTTCTATCCTTTTACCTTGATAACTATTTCTTCATCAATTAGAGGATGGTCTTCACAGCCTCCAACATACCCTTCTCCTGGATGAGGTCGAGATCCTTCTTAACCAACTCTGTCAAGCCAGGAACAGTCTCGTTCAGATTCTCATGCCAGATGTAGTCGAAGCCGAGTACACCCTCTGCCACCTTCTGGGTGTCGCCAGTAGCCCAAAGCTCAGTCAGCTTGTCCATGATCTTCTGGTCGTCGTTTGGCTGGATAGGAGCACCGTCCTCACGAACACCACCCTTATAGTAAGTGATGATGGCAGCAAGACCGAATACCAATCCCTGTGGCAACTCACCCTTACGCTCCAAGTAAATCTTCACGCCTGGGAGGTCGCGAGTCTCGAACTTAGGGAATGAGTTCAGCATGATGCTGGTTACCTGGTGGTCAACGAATGGGTTCTCGAAACGCTCCAATACGTCAGAAGCGAACTTCTGAAGCTCGTCCATAGGGAGATTCAATGTCTGCATCAACTCCTCGAACTGTACCTTGTGGATGTACTTGCCCAATACTGGGTGCTCGCAAGCATCGCGAACGATGTTTACGCCGCTGAGGTATGTAACAGGGCTCAATACAGTGTGAGGGCCATTCAGCAAAGTAACCTTACGCTCGTGGTATGGCTTCTCGTTGTCTGTGATGAGAACGTGAAGACCAGCCTTGTGAGCAGGGAACTCCTCCTGCATCTGCTCTACAGTCATATTCTCAGCCTTCTCGATTACCCAGAGGTGGAAGCTCTCAGCCTTTACTACGAGGTTGTCCTTGTAGCAAACCTTCTGCTGGATTTCCTTGATGGTGTCGCGTGGAAAGCCAGGAACGATACGGTCTACGAGTGTAGCGCAAACATAGCAGTGGTTGGTGAACCACTCCTTGAAGCCCTCGTAGTCAGCACCCATGTCTTCCTTCCAAAGCTCGATATACTGGTAGATGCACTCCTTCAGGTGGTGACCGTTCAGGAAGATCAGCTCACATGGCATCAGGATCATACCCTTAGTTGGGTCGCCCTCGAAGAACTTGTAGCGGTGGAACAGCAACTGAACCAACTTACCTGGGTAAGAAGCAGCAGGAGCATCTGTGAACTTGCAAGAGTCATCGAATGCAATACCTGCCTCAGTTGTGTTAGAGATGATGAAACGCATCTCTGGCTGCTCAGCCAAAGCCATGAAAGCCTGGTTCTGAGAATATGGGTTCAGTGCACGGCTGATTACGTCGATACGCTCCAATGTATTGATTGCCTGGCCGTTCTCCTTACCCTGAAGGTTTACGTGATAGAGGCAGTCCTGACCGTTCAACCAGTCAACCATACCGCCAGCCAAAGGCTGAACTACAACGACAGAACCGTTGAAATCGGTCTTCTTGTTCATGTTCCATACAATCCAGTCAACGAATGCACGCAAGAAGTTACCCTCGCCAAACTGGATGATTTTCTCTGGCGCTACGCTCTTAGGAGCAGTGCGCTTGTTCAATGCTTTAAGCTCTTTCATGATTTATTATTTTGTCTGTTATTTGTTTTAAAATTAGTATACTTTTAAATTATACATCTATTTCTTTCTCTTTAATAAATGTTGTATAGAGATCAGATTTTCATATCTTTCTGAAATCTGATGCAAAGGTATAAAAAATATCGGTAGATTGTACCTCAAAACAGCAAAATTCGTGCGTAAAGGTTTACGCTGGGAAAGCAAAAAAAAGAGCATGATGAAATAGAGAGGGTGAATGATGAAAAAAGGGATGATGATGAAAATGAGGGAGTGAATAATGAAAAGGGGGGATGAAAGAATAGGAGAGCGAGATACGGGAGTCGAACCCGCCTCACAGGCTTGGGAAGCCCGTGCACTACCGATGTGCTAATCTCGCAATAAGCGTTTTGTAGTGCTATATTTATAAACCTAATAGATATAAGGAGCCACGAGCGGGACTCGAACCCGCGACCCACGCATTACGAATGCGTTGCTCTACCAACTGAGCCATCATGGCTTTTTTCTCTTTTAGCGGATGCAAAGGTAATGAATATTTTTCAATTGATGAAATGATTTCCGAAAAGTTTTCATGTCGTTAACTATCATTAACAAAAGAACGAGCCGACTATCACTAGCCAGCTCGTTCCTCGTAGACTGGCTTCCGCTGAAGCACACCGAGAAACTTGGAATTTTCCATTCCAAGTCCTTTTAAAACTTTTTTCTAAAATTTTTCTTTATATCTTTTTTCTATTTTTTTTCTTTATATCATTTCATTTATTTCTTTTGAATGTCAATTCGTCTTTCTTCGCACTCTTCCCGATGCAGATGGTGTCGCCTGGCTGCAGGCTTTCTTCCATCAGCAGTTCGCAGAGTCCGTCTTCCACGTAGTTCTGGATAGCTCGCTTCAGTGGGCGAGCGCCGAATTGAACATCATAGCCCTTGGTTGCCACGAATTCCTTGGCCTTGTCGGTCATCTGGAAGCGGTAACCCTTTTCTTCCACACGTTTTACCAGCTTCTTCAACTCCAGGTCCACTATGCGCTTGATGGCATTGATGTCGAGCTGGTCGAAGGTGATAATCTCGTCGAGACGGTTCAGAAACTCTGGGGCAAACTGCTTGGCAAGGCTCTTCTGAACCACGCTTCTTGCGTATTCCTTGTCCTTCTCGCCGATAAGCGTACCCTCACCGCTCAGTCCGCCGGCATTGAAGCCCACGCCACGGCCAAATTCCTTCAGCTGTCGGGTTCCGGCATTCGAGGTCATGATGATGATGGTGTTCTTGAAGTCGATGAGTCGGCCGTTGCCGTCGGTCAGTCGGCCTTCGTCGAGCACCTGGAGCAGCAGGTTGAACACCTGGCTGCTGGCTTTCTCGATCTCGTCGAGCAATACGATGCTGTAAGGCTTGCGTCTCACCTTCTCGGTCAGCTGTCCGCCCTCGTCGTAGCCCACGTATCCCGGAGGCGAACCGATGAGTCGTGCCGTATTGTAGCCTTCAGCGTATTCGCTCATGTCGATGCGGAAGAGAGCATCAGCCGAACCGAAGAGTTCCTCTGCCAGTTTCTTGGCAAGATAGGTCTTTCCCACGCCGGTAGGTCCCAGGAACATGAACACGCCGATAGGGTGGTTCGGGTCTCGGAGTCCCATTCTGTTGCGCTGTATGGCTTTTACCACCTTATCTATAGCGCTATCCTGAGCAATGACCTCCGCCTTCAGCACATCAGCCATTTCCTTGAGTCGTTTGTTTTCCGATTCAGCCATGCGCTGCATAGGAATACCGGTCATTCGGCTGATTACGTCGGTCACTTCAGTCTCGCCAACCAGTGTGCGGTGGTTCGGGTCTCCGTGTTCCCATTTCTTTCGGATAACCTCAATGTCCTGCTCCTGCTTGGTCTGGCAGTCGCGCAGGGTAGCCGCCATCTCGAAATTCTGGCAAGCCACGGCAGCCTGTTTCTTGGCGACAATCTCGTTGAGCTTTTTCTCTGCCTCAATCAGTTCTTCCGGAACGGTGGCAGAATTGATATGGATATGTGAGCCCACCTCGTCCATCACGTCGATAGCCTTGTCTGGGAAGTTGCGGTCGTTGATGTATCTTTCGCTCAGCTTCACGCAGGCCTCCAGTGCCTCGTCGGTGAAGGTTACGTTGTGGTGCTGCTCATATTGTTCCTTGATGTTGCGCAGAATCTGCAGCGTCTCTTCCGGGGTAGTAGGGTCTACTATCACTTTCTGGAATCTTCTTTCCAGTGCTCCGTCCTTTTCGATGCTCTTGCGATATTCGTTCAGGGTGGTGGCTCCGATACACTGCAGGGTGCCTCTTGCCAGGGCTGGTTTCAGGATGTTTGCCGCATCCATCGTTCCCTCGGCGCTTCCGGCTCCAATCATCGTGTGAATCTCGTCGATGAAGAGGATGATGTCCTCGTTGCGTTCCAGTTCTCTGATGATGCCCTTGATGCGCTCCTCAAACTGTCCTCTGTATTTGGTTCCGGCTACGAGTCCGGCAAGGTCGAGGCTCACGATTCGCTTGTTGAAGAAGAGTGAGCTCTGGTCGCTGCCCTGCTTGGCGAGCAACAGAGCCAGTCCTTCCACGATGGCACTCTTGCCCACGCCCGGTTCGCCTATCAGCACAGGGTTGTTCTTCTTGCGTCTGCCCAGGATTTCAAGCACGCGGTTAATCTCCTTGTCTCTTCCAATCACGGGGTCGAGCTTTCCGCTCTTTGCCGCTTTGGTAAGGTCGAAACTGTATTTGTCGATGGTTGGCGTGTTCGATTTCGTGGTTTTCGATCCGGCACCGATTATGTTGGTCTTGTTGTTGCCCATGTTGTTGCCCCCACGGTTTCCCCGGTTGGAATCAGCATGCTCGTCGCTGAAGTCGAGTGGTTCCTCGTCCGGGTCCATCAGGTCGCCTTCGTGGTTCTGTATGTCAGTGTCACCCGCAGCGATGATGTCGCCGTCGGTTTCCTTATCCGTCAGTTCCCCGTTTTCTTCAGTTGCGTTTTCAACTTCCTGGGTGCGCTTATAGTTTTCCACCTCCTGGTTCAGCTTGTTGAGCTTGTCCTCAATCTCGTCGTGGTAGCCAGAAAGGTAGTCAAAGAGTCTGCTGTAAGTGAGTCCTTGTGTAATGAGCAGCTTGGCAGGGTCGCTCTGCTCGTTTTTCAGGATGGCGAGCAGCAGGTGGATAGGTTCCACCATGGCCGAATGTCCTGAGCAGAGACGTGCCTCTATGAGCGAATCGCTGATCACGGCAGAAGTCTCCCTGTTGTAGGTCAGTCCCTTGCCCAGTTTCCTTTTGTCAGTCTCCGGTTCATCTCCCTTCACGGATACTTCCTCCATCACCTTCTCCTGAGAGTCATAGAGAGTGGAGCGTAATACGTCCGCATTGATTCCGAAGTGGTCAAAGATGTCGTTCACCTGCTTGTTGTTTGCGTGCAGTATTCCCAACATCAGGTGCTCTGTGTTCACCTGACTTCTCAACATGCGGCTTGCTTCCTTGCCGCTGAAGTTGAGCACATCGTTGATATGTTGAAATGGATTTTGCATGTTTTATATGTTTATATTACAATGCAAAATTACACAATATTTTGGTATTATGCAAGAGTTTGAGCAACTTTTTAACTTATTTAATATACAATAAATGCTAAAATATCATTTTTTTTCGGCTTCGAAGCATTTTGTTTCATTTATTTTTTGTACCTTTGTCGGTGTTTTCGGAAGCACAAAACGGCTTAGAACGCAAATAAATGCCCTTAAACGCGATTTTTCGCTTTTCGCAGGCGGGTGGTGAAACGCCATGCGGACGTCAGAATCCTGATGGCTGGGGCAGATGATACAATTCACTATATAGATAAGGTATAAACATTATTAATATAAGAAATGGACGAAAATCAGACAATGGATCATGATAGAATCATGAAGATCAACATTGAGGAGGAGATGAAGTCTAGCTACATCGACTATTCTATGTCGGTGATTGTGGCTCGTGCCCTCCCTGATGTGCGCGATGGTTTCAAGCCTGTGCATCGCCGTATTCTTTACGGTATGCTCGGTATTGGAAACACCAGTGACAAACCTTATAAGAAATGTGCGCGCGTGGTAGGTGAGGTGCTCGGTAAGTACCACCCTCACGGCGACTTTTCTGTATATGGTGCCTTGGTTCGTATGGGTCAGGAGTGGAACATGCGTTACACCCTCATCGACGGACAGGGTAACTTCGGTTCCGTGGATGGTGACTCTCCTGCGGCGATGCGTTACACTGAGTGCCGACTCTCGAAGATGGGTGAGCACATCATGGACGACCTCGACAAGGAGACCGTGGATATGATGAACAACTTCGACGACACCCTCCAGGAGCCTTCCGTGATGCCTACCA
Organism: Segatella copri; assembly: GCF_051861805.1. GTDB lineage: Bacteria > Bacteroidota > Bacteroidia > Bacteroidales > Bacteroidaceae > Prevotella > Prevotella copri_M. Next base: position 2,421,438 of record NZ_CP146520.1, read on the forward strand.
AGATTCCTAACCTGCTGGTAAACGGCGGTAACGGTATTGCCGTGGGTATGGCTACCAATATCCCTACCCACAACCTGGGCGAGGTGATTGACGGATGTTGCGCCTACATCGACAACCCTGACATCGATACCGACGGATTGATGCAGTATATCCCAGCTCCCGACTTCCCTACAGGTGCCACCATCTACGGCATCCAGGGCGTGAAGGACGCTTATGATACGGGTAGAGGAAGAATCGTGGTGCGCGCCACTGCCGAAATCGAGACTGGCGAGAACCACGACAAGATTGTAATCACCGAGATTCCTTACGGCGTAAACAAGGAGCAGCTCGTTATGGCGATTGCCGACCTTGCCAAGGAAGGCAAGGTTGACGGCATTGCCAACGTAAACGATGAGTCTGGCCGTCAGGGTATGCGCATCGTGGTAGACGTAAAGCGAGATGCGAATGCCAACGTTCTCTTGAACAAACTCTTCAAGCTGACCGCCCTGCAAAGCTCATTCTCAGTGAATTGCATTGCCCTGGTCAATGGCCGTCCACGTCTCTTGTCCCTGAAGGAATGCGTGAAGTACTTCGTAGACCATCGTCACGACGTAACTATCCGCCGCACCCAGTTTGAACTGAAGAAGGCGCAGGAGCGTGCTCATATCCTCGAAGGACTGATCATCGCCTGCGACAACATCGACGAGGTGGTTCACATCATCCGTGCCAGCAAGACTCCATCCGATGCCCAGCGCAACCTGGAGAAGCGATTCGAGCTGGATGAACTGCAGAGTAAGGCCATCGTGGATATGCGATTGAGCCAGTTGACCGGCCTGCGCCTGGAACAGTTGCACAACGAGTTCAACGAGTTGATGAAGACCATCGACTACCTGAATCAGATTCTCAACGACCCAGAGCTTTGCAAGAAGGTGATGAAGGACGAGCTCAACGAGGTGAAGGAGAAGTATGGTGACGCTCGCCGCACCATGATCAAGCCAGACGACCACGAGTTCAACCCAGAGGATTTCTATCCTAACGACCCAGTGGTCATCACCGTGAGCCACCTGGGATACATCAAGCGTACTCCATTGTCTGAATTCCGTGAGCAGGCTCGCGGTGGTGTAGGTGCCAAGGGAGCCCGCACTCGCGACAAGGACTTCACCGAGTATATCTATCCAGCCACCATGCACCAGACCATGCTGTTCTTCACCAAGAAGGGCCGCTGCTACTGGCTGAAGTGTTACGAGATTCCTGAGGGCGACCGCAACTCTAAGGGTCGTGCCATCCAGAACCTCCTCAACATCGAGAGCGATGACCAGGTGAATGCATTCCTCCGCCTCAGAGGCTTGAACGACGCTGAGTTCATCAACAGCCATTACGTAGTATTCGCTACCAAGAATGGTACGGTGAAGAAGACCAGCTTGGAAGCATACTCCCGTCCACGTGCCAACGGTGTGATTGCCATCAACATCGTAGAAGGCGATGAGGTAGTAGATGTTCGCCTGACCAATGGTCACAACGAGCTGATTCTCGCCAACCGAAATGGCCGTGCCGTTCGCTTCAATGAGGACCAGATCCGCACCATGGGCCGTACCTCTACCGGTGTTCGCGGTATGCGCCTCGATGAAGGCGACGATGCTGTGATAGGTATGATTGTTGTCAACGACCCAGAGCGTGAGACCGTGATGGTAGTGAGCGAGCAGGGTTACGGCAAGCGTTCAGACGTGATTGACTACCGTGTAACCAACCGTGGCGGTAAGGGTGTGAAGACCCTCAATATCACCGATAAGACTGGTCGCCTGGTAGCCATCAAGAACGTTACCGATGATAACGATCTGATGATTATCAACCAGAGCGGTATCGTGATTCGCCTTGCCGTTGCCGACTGCCGCGTGATGGGCCGTGCCACCCAGGGAGTCCGTCTCATCAACCTGTCGAAGAAGAACGATGTCATTGCCAGCGTATGCAAGGTGATGAGTTCAGAGCTCGAAGCTTCGGTAGAAGAAGAGAGCCGTTCGGCATGGGCCAAGAAGAGCGAGGAGATAGAGAACGATACAGTGGGCGCCAAGACAGCCGAAGAGGCAGCCGAGGCAGAAGCTGAATTGGAGAATCATGAAGACGAGAACGTTCAGGAGTAACATCCTGAACACTCGTTCACTTAATATTGAAGACGCGTAAAAAATCAATAACAACTTTTAAACTTTAAAGAGAAAATGAAAAAGTTAATCGTAGCTGCTATGATGGTACTAGGTGCCACATCAGCATTTGCAGGTGACAGTGATGCACTTAAGGCTGTCATGAAGGCTAAGACTTACGCTGAGGCAGAGGCATTGCTGAAGCAGAACCTGGGTCAGTTGGCTAACGACGCAGAGAAGGCCAAGGCCTACAACAAGCTCGTTGACCTCGGTATGAAGGCTTACAACGACCAGCAGAGCATCATGCAGACCAACCAGATCATGAAGAAGAATGATCCTATCGACGAGAACGCAATGAACGAAGGCGCTTACAATGCGCTGATGAATGCCATTGAGTGCTACAAGTATGATCAGCTTCCTAATGCCAAGGGTAAGGTAGCTCCTAAGTTCGGTAGCAACGCTGCCCGCGTTTGGGCTGCTCGTGTTCAGCTCGTCAATGCAGGTCAGACTGCAGCGCAGAACAACAAGGCTGATGAGGTTTTGAAGTACTGGGGTGCTTTCCTCGATACAGATTCAGAGCCTCTCTTCGCCGGCATCGACGCTAAGCAGAAGGATGGCGAGAAGGAGTATATCGGTCAGGTAGCTCTCTTCGCTGCACGCTATGCTTATCAGGCTAAGGATGCAGCCCGTTGCGAGAAGTATTGCGACATCGCCATGAAGAGCGAGAAGGAGGCAAAGGATGCCCTCAACCTCAAGCTCTATGTAATGAAGGACGGTTTGAAGACTCATGCCGACTCTCTGGCTTACGTAGACAAGCTCAAGGGTCTCTATGCTCAGGACGAGAACAACGAAGTAATCCTCGACGGTTTGAACTCTATGTATTCTTCAATGAAGATGGAGAAGGAGCAGGAGGCACTTCTGAACGCAGCCATCGCCAAGAACCCTAGCAATTTCGTTGCACTCGCCAACCTGGGTATGATGTATATCCAGAAGAACGATGCTGACAATGCCATCAAGAACCTGAAGCTGGCTCTTGCTGCTAAGCCAGACAACGTAACTGTGTTGACCTACCTCGGTGCTTGCTACAACAGCAAGGCTGGTGCTTTGCAGGATCCTAACGGTCGCAAGGTAGTTTACAAGGAGGCTGTCAAGGTGCTCGACAAGGCTAAGGAGCTCGACCCAGAGAAGGCTCAGGCTAACTGGGGCTACACACGTTACCAGGCTTACTACGGCTACTATGGTCCTACAGCTGCAGAGACCAAGAAGGCTGAAGAGGAGAGCAAGTAACAACGGGTGTGAACTCTTTTTGAAATAACTGAGATGCTCCGAGAAGAGTCGAACGACTTTTCCCGGAGCATTTTTTATTCTCAGGTGAAATCATTCTTGAATCTTGAAATGATTCTTTAAACGTGAACTTATGATGAACAAAGGACTTTTATACGTTTTCGCCCTGGCTGGCACCATCATCCTGCTGTTTCTTGCCAATCTGGCATGGGGCAGCGTCAGCATCCCGTGGCGGGAGGTCATGGCGATTCTCTCGGGAAATTCAGCCGATTCCTCCTCCGAAACTTTCCGTTACATAGTTTTGGAATCCCGTCTGCCGCAAGCCATCACGGCATTGCTTTCGGGTGCAGCCCTTGCCACGAGCGGACTGCTTCTCCAGACGGCGTTCCGTAATCCCCTGGCGGGTCCTGACGTCTTCGGCATCAGCAGCGGAGCCGGTCTGGCAGTTGCCGTAGTGATGCTTGCCTTTGGCGGCACCATTTCGCTGGGCGATTGGGGCATGGGCTTTCTCGATACTGCCGATGGGGTGGCTGTCGGCGGTTTCCTTGCCATCCTGCTGGCTGCCTTTGTGGGGGCGATGCTGGTGATGGGAGTCATCACGTTCTTTTCAGCCATCGTTCGCAGTCATACGGTGTTGCTCATCATTGGTCTGATGATAGGATATCTTGCCAGCAGTGCCATCTCGCTGCTGAATTTCTTCAGCACGGCAGAGGGTGTGAAATCCTATATGGTTTGGGGCATGGGAAGTTTCGGCAATGTCTCGATGGGAGAGGTAAAATGGTTCATTCCCATTGCCATCCTCGGATTGCTGGCTTCTCTTCTGCTCATCAAGCCGCTCAATGCCCTGCTCTTGGGCGAACAGTATGCCGAGAATCTGGGATTTCGCATCCGCAGGCTCCGCATTGCCCTGCTGGTTGTTACGGGTCTTCTCACGTCGGTGGTAACAGCCTTCTGCGGTCCCATTGCCTTCATCGGTCTTGCCACTCCCCACATTGCCCGTCTTGTCATCGGCACGGAGAACCATCGCCGCCTGCTGCCAGCCACGATGCTCATGGGTTCCGTGCTTGCCTTGCTCTGCAATCTGCTCTGCACGCTGCCTTCTGATGGAGGGATCATTCCGCTCAATGCTATAACTCCGCTCTTCGGTGCTCCCGTCATCATCTATGTGCTGATTCGAAAATGACCGGAAATGACATACTGCGAAAATGATTCTAAGATATTTTATCTTTTTCCCACATCTTCATTAAAAAAATACTAAAAGATATGCGAAATCTCAAATATTATTCGTATATTTGCAGTGGTTTTCAGAGGTTTGTCTGTTTTCTAATGCAACACTAAAACAGATGATGCCAATGATGCTACATAATCCCGGACCTTCAGAGACCACCGGGACTCCTAAATATATTCTAACTAACAGTGTTGCTAGATGAAAAAAATGAAAATCAAAAGCTTTTTGATTGCGTCTTTGGCTGCATTCTCTCTTACAGCAGGCGCACAGTCGTTGTCGCCTAATACCAAGTGGCATTGGGACAAGGGTACTATCGTAGTGGAAACTCCCGAACGTCCTGCCGGACAGCAGAACGTATTGGGACTCAAGGCTCCAAAATTGCAGACCGTGCGCGTGGGATTCGTGGGACTCGGTATGCGTGGACCATGGGCGGTGATGAGATTCTGCCATATCCCTGGTGTTGAAATCGTGGCTCTTTGCGATTACGAGGAGGAGCGCGCTGAGAAATCGCAGGAATTCCTGCGCAAGCAGGGCTTGAAACCGGCTGCCATCTACAGCGGAGAAAAGGGTTACGAGGAACTGTGCAAGCGCCCAGACATCGACCTGGTTTACATCGCTGCCGACTGGAACCACCATTTCCCAGTGGCTCAGTGTGCCATGGAAAACGGCAAGCATACTGCCATCGAGGTACCTAGTGCCATGAACCTGGACCAGTGCTGGAGCCTGATCAACATGAGTGAGAAGACCCGCAAGCATTGCTTCATCCTGGAAAACTGCTGCTACGACTATTACGAGATGAACGCCCTGGCAATGGCTCAGGCCGGCGTGTTCGGCAACATCATCCGTGCCGAGGGCGCCTACATCCACTGCCTGGAAGACTTCTGGGATGCTTACTGGAAAGACCCTAATGATAACGACAAGGACAATCTGCACTGGCGCATGAAGTACAACATGGAGAACCGTGGTGATGTTTATCCTACTCACGGATTGGGTCCTGTGGCTCAGTGTCTTAACATCCATCGTGGTGATAGATTTACTACACTCGTGGCCATGGATACTGAATCTTTCGTAGGTAAGGACTGGGTTTCAAAGAAGAGCGGCAAGGAGTGCAAGGAGTACCGCAACGGCGACCATACCACTACCTTGATGCGTACAGCCAAAGGTAAGGTGGTGGAGATTCAGCACAACGTGATGACTCCTCAGCCATACAACCGACTGTTTAAGTTGACCGGTACCAAGGGTTACGCTACCAAGTATCCTACCGAGGAGTTCGCCCTTTCAGGCGATGCATTGAAGGGAACAGGCGCGCCTCAGATGGATAATCTCAATGCTCACGGTTTCATGAACAAGGAGCAGAAGGCTGCACTGGTGAAGAAATACTATCACCCAATCTTGAAGAAGTATGGTGAACTGGGCCGTCAGATGGGTCACGGAGGTATGGACTTCATCATGGATTCCCGATTGGTTTACTGCCTGCAGAACGGTTTGCCTTTGGATATGGACGTTTACGACTTGGCTGAGTGGTGCTCGCTGGCAGAGTTGGGTGCCATTTCTATGGATAACAACTGTGCACCTGTAACCTTCCCTGATTTCACCCGTGGTTTCTGGAACAAGGAGCAGGGGTACAAGCATCAGTATGCTTCTCCAGCCGACGAGGCTGCTACCGAGGCTGCCGCTGCTGCCTACACCAAGGCTCAGAAGGAAGCTACCGCCAAGTATAATCTGTGGAAGCTCTATGATGCAGTGGCTGCTGCCAAGAAGGCAAACAACGCCAAGGCCGTAAAGAGTGCCACAGCCAAGTACAACAAGGCAGTGGCTGCTGCCAAGAAGGCGATGGTTGCCAAGAAATAAGGATGATTATGACATAAAGATAATCATCAGAAAATTAGAATTATCAAGAAAAGTTTGCTTCCTGGAAGAATTTGGCTCCCAAGAAGCAAACTTATCGTAAACAACATAACTAAATGAATAGAACATATTTATTACTTTTGGCTGGAATGCTCTGTGCTCCAGCCGCCTGGGCCGACGGCACGCTGGGAGGATATTTCTACCAGCAGCAGGCTGCACCTACGGGATGGGAATGGCAAAGTCCTGATTCCGTGGCTGTTAACAAGCTGCAGCCGCATGCCTGGTTCTTCTCGTTCAGAAATATCGAGGAGGCAAGAAAGGTTTTGCCGGAAAACAGTTCCTACTGGAAATCACTCGATGGCATGTGGAAATTCCACTGGGCTCCGAATCCGGATGAACGTCCGAAGGATTTCTTTCGCACCGACTATGACGTGTCGAAATGGGACGACATCAAGGTGCCGGTAAGCTGGAACATGGCTGGACTGCAGAGAGACGGAAAGAACAAGTATGGAGATCCGCTCTATTCCAACCAGCGCGTCATCTTTCAGCACTCCTGGCAGCCGATGAACGACTGGAAGGGAGGAGTGATGCGTACACCGCCAAAAGACTGGATGACCTACCGCAACCGCAACGAAGTAGGTTCCTATCGCAGAACCTTCACCGTGCCTGCCGACTGGAAGGGACAGGAAATCTATCTCAACTTCGACGGCGTGGATTCCTTCTTCTATCTCTACATCAACGGCAAGTATGTGGGCTTCTCGAAGAACTCCAGAAATCTGGCAGAATTCAACATTACACCTTATTTAAATAAGAAGGGAGAAGAGAACACTGTGGCTGTAGAAGTTTATCGCCATTCCGACGGATCCTTCCTCGAAAGTCAGGACATGTTCCGCCTGCCGGGCATCTTCCGTACCGTGGCGCTTACCGCCAAGCCTCAGGTGCAAATCAGCGACATCAAGGCGATTCCAGACCTGGACGACACCTATACCAACGCCAAACTGCATATTACAGCCCAGCTTGAGAACCTCTCCAAAAAGGCCATCAAGGGCTATACTATCCAGTATTCGCTCTACGCCAACCGCCTTTATTCCGACGAGAACACCCTGCTCAGCGGCGTTGCCGCATCGGCTAAGCTGGAAGGCAAGCTGAAAGCAAAGGACGAAATCAGTCTCGAAGCTACACTCGATGCAGCCAACAAGGTGAACCTCTGGAGTGCTGAGGCTCCTCACCGCTACACTTTGGTGGGCGAACTGAAGGACGCCAAGGGCAGAACCGTTCAGACATTCTCTACCTACGTAGGTTTCAGAAAGGTGGAAATCAAGGATACGCCTGCCGATAAGGACGAGTTCGGACTTGCAGGAAGATACTACTATCTGAACGGACAGCCTATCAAGCTGAAGGGCGTAAACCGCCACGAGAACAATGTTCAGACAGGACACACCGTGAGCCGTGAACAGATGGAGCACGAGGTGTTCCTGATGAAGCGCGGCAACATCAACCACGTGCGCAACTGCCACTATCCTGATGCGCCTTACTGGTACTATCTGTGCGACAAGTACGGCATTTACCTGGAGGACGAGGCAAACATCGAGAGCCATCAATATTACTACGGCAAGCAGAGTCTTTCTCACGTTCCTGAGTTCCGCAATGCCCATATCGCCAGAAACATGGAGATGGTTCACGCCACCGTAAACCATCCTTCGGTGGTTATCTGGAGCTTGGGTAACGAGGCGGGTCCTGGAAAGAACTTCGTAGATTGCTACAATGCCATCAAGGCCTACGATACCAGTCGCCCTGTGCAGTATGAACGCAACAACGACATCGTGGATATGGGTTCCAATCAGTATCCGTCCATCGCCTGGGTGCAGGGAGCCGTTCAGGGCAAGTATAATCTGAAGTATCCGTTCCACATCTCGGAGTATGCGCATTCCATGGGCAACGCCTGCGGTAACCTGATAGATTACTGGGACGCTATCGAAAGCACCAACTTCTTTATGGGTGGAGCCATCTGGGACTGGGTTGACCAGGCGCTGAACAAGCAGGATCCTGCCACAGGAAAGACCTACTGGGCCTACGGCGGCGACTTCGGAAAAGACAACAAGCCTAACGACGGTATGTTCTGCATGAACGGAATCATGCGCCCAGACCTTACGCCTAAGGCTCAGTACTACGAGGTGAAGAAGGTTTACCAGAACGTGGGCGTCAAGGCCATCGACATGAAGCAGGGACAGATTGAAATCTTCAACAAGAATTACTTCGAGCCGCTGAAAAACTATCAGATCGTCTGGTCGCTCTATCAGGACGGCGTATGCGTGAAGAAGAATCAGCCACTGCAGGGAGCCAAGAACATCGTGGGTCCACGCGAGAAGGGCATCTACACCTTGCCTTACGACTATGCGAGTCTGGACCCAAAGAGCGAGTACTTCGTTACCATCCAGTTCCTGCTGGGCAAGGACATGCCTTGGGCTTCCAAGGGCTATGTTCAGATGGAGGAGCAGTTGAGAGTGAAGGGTGCCGATGTTGCCGCTCCGTCTATCGCTGCCGTTACCAAGGGGGGCAAGGCGATGAAGTATCAGCTGGATAAGGCGGCGAAGCGTGCCAATATTACGGGCGAGAACTTCCAGGTGGCTTTCGATTTGAACACCGGTGCCATCTACAGCCTGAAGTACGGCAACCAGGTAATCATCAAGGATGGCAATGGTCCTCAGCTGGATGCTTACCGTGCACCTACAGATAACGATGCTGGAATCGGCTACCACAATGCATGGTTCCGAAACGGCTTGTATGACCTTCAGCACGTGGTGAAGAGCTGGACTTGCACGCCTAACAAGAAGGATGGAACCTACAAGCTCGACTTCACCGTGGAAAGCCAGGGCAAGGAAGGATGCGATGTGAACTATGGCAATCGCGACCGCGACCCAGAGTCTTGCTACAATTTCGAGAAGAACAAGCACGCCTTGACTGATGCTGACCTCAAGTTCACTTCCCGTCAGATCTACACCATCTACAAGGACGGTTCCATCGAGATGCAGAGTGCCATCGGTGCCAACCGCTCGAAGGTGATTCTGCCTCGCATCGGTTATTCTATGGTTTTGCCAAGCGAGCTGAATCAGTATGATTACTACGGCCGTGGACCGGTGAACAACTATAACGACCGCAAGACCAGCCAGTTTATCGGTTGGTACCACAGTCCGGTGGCAGAGCAGGGCATCATGCTCCCTAAGCCTCAGGCACAGGGCAACCGCGAGGAGGTTCGCTGGTGCGCCGTTACCAACAGTCAGCAGCAGGGCGTCGTGTTCATTTCAGACAGCACCATGTCTGCATCGGCTCTTCCTTGGAGCCAGCAGGAGTTGACTCTGGCAGCTCATCCATACCAGTTGCCTAAGAGCAGCGGAACCCATCTGCACCTGGATGCGAAGGTTACCGGACTGGGTGGTGCAAGTTGCGGCCAGGGTGGTCCGTTGACTCCAGATCAGGTACGCAGCACTCCAACCACCTTCGGTTTCATCATCCGTCCAGCCGTGAAATCAGAGCTGGGTAACCTGGTGAAGGTTTCTGCCACGGGCAGAGAGATGGCGAAGGAGATGATGAAGCAGATGAAGCAGAACCAGCAGAGCGCCGGTTTGCAGATAGCCTTTGCTTCGAGCCAGGAACCAGATGAGGGCGATGCGTCTTACTTGGTAGATGGCGATCCTTCAACCTTCTGGCACACGATGTATTCCATCACTTTGGCGAAGTACCCTCACTGGGTAGACTTCGATTCCGGTAAGGAGAAGGTTATCAAGGGCTTCACCTATCTGCCTCGCCAGGATGGTTCGCTGAACGGCTGCATCAAGGATTACGAGATTTACGTAAGCAACGACAACAAGAACTGGGGCAACCCTATCTTGAAGGGTAAGTTCGAAAAGAGTGCCAAGCTTCAGAAGGTGATGTTCGGCAAGCCGGTGAAAGCCCGCTACGTTCGCCTGCGCGCCTTGAATGAGCAGAACGGACAGGATTTCGCTTCTGGTGCAGAATTTACGCTGGTTACGGAATAATCATGATTGGTTGCAAATAATCAATTATATTTCAATAAAATAAAAAGAAGAGGCTGATGCGATGTGCACCAGCCTCTTTTTATTGAAGTATTTTATTTTTAAAATTCCGTCTTAAGGATTCACCACGTTGATTGGTTTTCCGTTGATGAAAGCCTCAACATTGGCAGCCACCTGCTTGTTCAGTCGCTCGCGTGCCTCGTAGGTTGCCCAGGCTATGTGAGGAGTGAGATAAGCATTAGGCTCATTAAACAGCGGATTCTCCTTCGAAGGAGGCTCCTGTTCCATCACGTCAGCACCATAGGCACCCAGACTTCCGACATGGAGGGCAGCAGCAACGGCAGCCTCATCTACCAATGCTCCACGTCCCGTATTGATCAGGATGGCCGTATCCTTCATCTTCTCAATGTTCTCGGCATTGATGAAATGATAGGTATCATCAGAAAGCGGACAATGCAGCGAGAGAATATCGCTCGTAGAAAGCAATCCCTCCTTGCTTACCTTCTGAATCCACTCAGGCAGGGAACTGGATGGCTTGCTGGTGCAGGCACAGATGTTCATACCAAACTGGCGGGCGATGTTGGCCACCTTCATTCCGATATTACCCAGTCCCATGATACCGAAGGTTTTGCCGGCAAGCTCCATCAATGGGGTGTCCCAATAACAGAAATCCTTGTTGTTCGCCCAACGCTCGTTGCGGTTCTCCTGGGTGTAATGCTCTACGCGGTTGGTAATGGCAAGAATCAGTGCGAATGTCATCTGTGCCACACTATCCGTGCTGTAAGCCGGAATGTTGGTTACGATGATGCCCAGCTTCTTTGCTGCCTCGATGTCCACCACGTTGAAGCCCGTAGCCTGAATACCGATGTACTTCAGTTTTGGAAGTTGCGCCAGGGTCTCTGCATCCATCTGCACCTTATTCAATAAGATGATGTCTGCATCCTTGGCACGCTCCACCTTTTCCTCGTCAGAGGTTCGTGGATAAACCACCACCTCGCCAAGCTGCTCCAGGCGATGGTAATCCAAATCGCCTGGGTTGGCTGCATATCCGTCTAAAATTACAATCTTCATCTTATATCTATATAAGTTATATTATTCATTCATCAGATAGTTCTTGAACGAAGCGAAGTCCTTGGTCATCTGGATGCTCTTCTTCTCGCCCTTCATGAACTCTGCAAGGCGGGCTGGAATCTCGATGTCTGTTCCGAGAATGCTGTCCACCTTCTCCTTGAACTTAGCTGGGTGAGCAGTTTCCAGGAACACACCTACCTCGCCTGGCTTCAACTGCTCCTTCAATGCCTGATAACCGCAAGCACCATGAGGGTCAAGTACATACTTGGTTTCGTTGTAGCACTTCTTCATGGTGTCTGCAATCTGATCATCCTTATAGGTTGCACCACTGATGTAGGCAGCAATGGCATCGTGGTCGCCCTTGTAGAGGTCGTAGATACGGGCGAAGTTAGATGGATCACCCACATCCATGGCATTGGCGATGGTCTGCTTGCTAGGCTGAGGATTGTACTTGCCAGTCTGCAGATACTCGTAGAAGATGTCATTGGCGTTGTTGGCTGCGATGAAGCGATGGATAGGCAAGCCCATCTCATGACCGAAGAGTCCGGCTGTGATGTTGCCGAAGTTGCCGCTAGGTACACAGATTACCAACTTGTCGGCCAAACCCTTCTCCTTCATGCGGGCGTAGGCGTTGAAATAGTAGAATGCCTGAGGCAGGAAGCGGGCCACATTGATAGAGTTGGCAGAAGTCAGCTTCATGTGCTTGTTCAGCTCCTCGTCCATGAACGCAGATTTTACCAGCGCCTGGCAGTCATCGAACACGCCATCCACCTCAAGGGCAGTGATGTTCTGACCGAGGGTAGTAAACTGGCTCTCCTGAATCTTGCTCACCTTGCCCTTTGGATAGAGCACGTAAACATGGATTCCCTCCACGCCGAGGAAGCCATTGGCTACGGCAGAACCCGTATCACCCGATGTTGCTACGAGCACGTTCACCTCCTCCTTGCCTTCCTGGCGTACGAAGTACTGAAGCAGACGGGCCATGAAACGGGCACCCACATCCTTGAAGGCGAGGGTAGGACCATGGAACAACTCCAGCGAGTAGATGTTTGGCTCTACCTCAACCACTGGGCAGTCGAAAGCCAGGGTGTCATAAACAATCTTCTTCAGTGAATCAGCATCCACATCCTCGCCGAAGAAGGCGTCAGCTACCTTGTAGGCAATCTCCTGGAAGCTCAGCTTCTCGATGTTGTCGAAGAAGTCCTGTGGCAACTTCTTGATGATTTCTGGCATATAGAGACCACGGTCTTCTGCCAAACCCTTAACTACCGCCTTGTGCAAATCGGCGATTGGTGCTTTCTTATTTGTTGAATAATATTTCATTTTTTTACTTTGAACTTTGAATTTTGAACATTGAACTTTATGATTAGCCTCTTTGCTTGAGAGAGAGTGTGGCTATCATTAAGTTCTTGATTTTTAATTAATTGCCATAAATGCGTTCATGAAGTCCTGCAACTGCAGCAAGCCGTAGCTTCCGCTCACGCAACTCTCCTCATCGTATTTCTCTACGCTATCCGGCTCAATGCCTGGATAATAGATGATGAAAGGCACCGGCTCCTTTACGTGGGTGCGAATCTCCACAGGAGTAGGGTGGTCAGGCAATACGGCGATGCAGACTGGCTCATCCCAGGTGCTTACCTCGTCGAAGATAGGCTGGATGAGGCGCTGGTCGAGATTCTCGATGGTCTTGAGCTTCAGCTCCAGGTCGCCATCATGTCCAGCCTCGTCGCTCGCCTCTACGTGAACATACACGAAATCATCGCCATCCTTCAAGGCCTGGATAGCCGCAGCCGCCTTGCCCTCGTAGTTGGTGTTGGCAAGACCCGTAGCCCCCTCAACGATGATGTTGCGGAGACCTGCATAATGACCGATGCCACGAATCAGATCTACTGCCGAAATCACGGAACCCTTCTTAATCTGCGGATACATCTGCGAGAGGGTGAGCATGTGCGGACGGTAACCGCCGCCCCAAGGCCAGATGATGTTGGCCATGCGCTCGCCACGCTCCTTGCGTGCCACGTTGAAAGGATGGTTCTCCAGAATCTCCTGACTCTTCAGAATCAGTTCGTTCAGAAGGTCGGCAGTCTGCTGTGCACTCATGCGATACTCGTCGCTCAGTGTGCCGCCATTCTCAGCCACATCCTCGGCAGGAGTCTTGTCGCTGTTGCCGGCAAGCAGAGCAGCATCAACGCCTTCCATCGGCTTCACGAGCAGGGGTTTCCATTCCTCGTTCGGATGGTCGTGAGGAGGTGCGCAATCCACATACTTGTTACCGCCCTTGATGATAAGCAGATGGCGATACTGGATGCCCGTGATAAACTTCACGATGCCCGGATATTGGCTGGCGAGCTTCTCGTTCAGATACTTGATGAGCACATCAGCGTCTTCCGTCTCCAGGTTGCCGCCGTTGTGGGTTACGATGATGCCGTCGTTCACATTGATGATGTTGCAGCGCAGGGCGAAATCGTTCGGACTCATCTCGTAGCCGATGCTGGCAGCCTCCAGCGGTCCGCGTCCCTCGTAAACCTCATTCTGGTCGTAGCCCATGATTGAGCTGTTGGCTACTTCAGAACCCGGATGGAAACCATCTGGCACGGTAACGAGTCTTCCTGTCTTGCCCTTCTTGGCAAGCATATCCATATAGGGTTTGTTGGCGTACTGAAGCAAGGTCTTGCCACCCAGTCTTTCCACTGGGTGGTCGGCCATGCCGTCGCCTAAAATGATAATATGCTTCATAATTGTTATCCTTTATTGATTGATACGACTGAATTATACGTTGGCGATACTCATGATGTTGGCGAATACACCGGCAGCAGTTACGCTGGCTCCGGCTCCGTAGCCCTGAATCATCATAGGGTACTCCTTGTAGCGCTCGGTGGTGAGCAATACGATGTTGTTGCTTCCCTCCAGGTTGTAGAACGGATGTTCTGGGCCCACAGCCTGCAGGCCAACAGAAGTCTTTCCGCCATCGAGAGTGGCAACGAAGCGCCAGCGCTTGTGCTCTAGGTCGAGGGTCTTTCGCTTGGCCTCGAAGTCAGCATCGAGCTTAGGAAGTTTCTTCCAGAACTCATCAATGCTTCCCTTGAAGAACTCATCCGGTACGAAGAGATTCTTCTCTACATCTTCCTGTTCTATGCGGTAGCCTGCCTCACGGGAGAGGATAACGAGCTTGCGAATCACGTCCATACCGCTGAGGTCGATGCGTGGGTCTGGCTCACTGTAACCCTTCTCCTTTGCCAGTTTAACGGTCTCTGAGAATGGAACCACGCTGGAGATGGCGTTAAAGATAAAGTTGAGCGTTCCCGAGAGAACTGCCTCAATCTTAAGGATTTTATCACCAGAGTTGCGCAGATCGTTGATGGTTCCGATGATAGGCAGACCAGCACCTACGTTGGTCTCGAAGCGGAACACCACGCCACGCTGGATAGCTGTCTTCTTCAGCTTCTCGTAATTCTCATATTCGCTAGAAGCCGCAATCTTGTTGGCAGCAATCACACTCACGTTGTGCTCCAGCAGACTCTGATAGAGGGAAGCCACATCCTTGCTCGCCGTACAGTCTACGAATACGCTGTTGAAGATGTTCATCGCGAGAATCGTATCGCGGAGCAACTCCGGACTGCTAGGAGCCGACTGCTTCAGCTCTTCCTGATAAGACTCCAGGTTGAGTCCCTCGCGGTTGAAGATGGCATTCTTGGAAGAAGCAATACCCACCACGTTCAGCTTCAGCTTGCTGCGCTCCATGAGGTCGGCATACTGATTCTTGATCTGTTCGATGAGCTTACCGCCCACGGTACCCACACCGCAGATAAAGAGGTTGAGCACCTTATATTCTGAGAGGAAGAAACTGTCGTGCAACACGTTGAGCGACTTTCTCAGGTAATCGCTCTTCACTACGAAAGAGATATTGGTCTCAGAAGCACCCTGTGCGCAGGCAATGACAGAAATACCGCTACGTCCGAGCGTACCGAAGAGTTTACCGGCAATACCGGCAGCATGCTTCATGTTTTCGCCCACGATGGCGATGGTAGCCAGTCCGCACTCAGCGTGCATTGGGAACATGGCGCCGTCGGCAATCTCATTCTTGAACTCATTGTTCAATACGCTTACAGCCTCTTCCACATCCTGCTCACGCACACCGATAGAGGTGGAGTTCTCGGAAGAAGCCTGAGAAACCATGAACACGGAGATGCCCTCGTTGGCGAGAGCGGTGAAGATACGGCGGTTCACACCAATCACACCCACCATGGAAAGACCGGTGACGGTGATAAGGGCGGTTCCGTTGATGGAAGAAATACCCTTGATAGGCTTCTGGTCGGCATCAATCTTGTTCTTGATGATGGTACCCGGAGCATCAGGATTGAAGGTATTCTTCACTCTGATAGGAATATTCTTGACGCAAACTGGGTAGATGGTAGGAGGGTAGATGACCTTTGCACCAAAGTTGCAAAGCTCCATCGCCTCAACGTAACTCAGTTCGTTGATGGTATATGCAGATTTGATAACACGTGGATCGGCAGTCATGAAGCCATCCACATCCGTCCAGATTTCGAGCACCTCGGCATCCAGGGCAGCAGCAATGATGGCTGCGGTGTAGTCGCTGCCACCACGACCCAGGTTGGTGGTACGTTCCGTGTTTTTGTCGCGGCTAATGAAACCCGGTACGAGAGAAATGCGAGGCAGCTCGGCAAAGGTTTCCTTCACCAGCTTGCAGGTCAGCTCGCTGTCCAGAGTGTGCTTGCCCTTGCCGTTGATGCGCTCGGTCTTGATAAAGTTGCGTGAATCAAACCATTTGGCGCCACGAATCAGGGTGGCAACAATCTTAGAGCTGAGTCGCTCTCCATAACTCACGATGGCATCCTGAGTCTTCTCGCTGAGGTCGTGGATAAGATACACACCGAAGTAGATGCTCTTCAACTGCTCGAAGAGGGCATCAACTGCTTTAAAAAGATTTTCTCTGTCTGTTGTGTCGGTGATGATCGTATCTATCATCTTGTGGTGGCGATCAACCATGGCGTCGAATTCGACTCTCCACTGTTCATCACCCTTGAGGGCAAGCTGGGAGGTTTGCAAGAGTTTGTCCGTGATTCCGCCAAGCGCGCTCACGACAACCACTACACTCTGTTTCTTAGCCTCATTTTCAACGATACGTTTCAAGCTGAGGATGCTTTTTACGGAACCAACTGATGTTCCGCCGAATTTTAATACTTTCATACGTTATTGAATTTTGCGTTGGTAATGTAATGCCACCCCCGAAACGACCGGGGCCGTAGCAAAACTTGAGGGCAAAAGTACGAATTTTCTATCAAACTGCCAAAGAAATCAATGAAAAAGTGGCAGATTGTAGATAAAAAACCTTGTTTTTCGAAGATTTACAGACATTATCGTCTTCTATACATTATTATATTATAAGGGATGCAGAAAAATATTCCGAAAAAGTTTGGAGGTTTCGGAGAAAATCCGTAATTTTGCGGATGGTTTTAAAACAAAAACAGATAGAACAAAAATAGATAGAAGTATAAAGAATGAAGTATTTACTGTTTTCAGATATCCATGGCTGCTTGCCAGCCCTGGAGAAAGTGCTCGATTTCTTCGAGCAGGAGAAGTGCGACATGATGTGCATTATGGGCGACATCATCAACTATGGTCCCCGCAACCGCATTCCCGAGGGCATCGACCCTAAGGGCATCGTGGAGCGGCTGAATGCCCTGGCTGACAAGATTGTTGCCGTGCGTGGTAACTGCGATGCGGAGGTAGACCAGATGCTGCTCGATTTCCCTATTATGGAGACTTACGTCCTGCTGGTAGACAATGGCAAGCGCTATCTCTTGACCCATGGCCACGTATATAATAAGGAGAACATGCCAAAAGGTCCATACGACTGCATCATCTACGGCCATTCCCATCTCTGGGAACTCTCGCATAACGAGGAGGGTCAGGGCATCGTGAACACGGGCAGCATCACCTTCCCGAAGGGCGGAAATGTGCCAACATTCGCTACTTTGGAGAATGGAAAATTCACCATGTATCATCTGGATACGTGCGAAGTGCTGGCAACAATGGAAGTGTAAGCTTGTTACTCGTCACTTTCATCAAGCTAATCATAAAGTTCAAATTTCAAAGTTCAAATTTCAAAGTAAATGATTCAAGAATATCAGATAAGAATTCTGCCAGAACAGGCAGCCAGCGAGGAAGGCATCAAGCGCTATCTCGCCAAGGAGAAGGGGCTGGATGTAAGAACCCTGAACCAGGTGCGCGTACTGAAGCGCAGCATCGACGCCCGCCAGCGCACCATCTTCGTCAATCTGAAGGTGCGTGCCTACATCAACGAATATCCACAGGACGATCAGTATGTGCATACGGAATACCCGGATGTGAGCTCCAAGCCGAGAGTCATCGTGGTGGGAGAGGGACCTGGCGGACTCTTTGCCTCCCTGCGACTCATCGAACTGGGCTATCGCCCTATCGTCCTGGAACGTGGAAAGGACGTGCGTGAACGCAAGAAAGACCTTTCCAACATCACTAAAACCCAGAAGGTGGATGGCGAGAGTAACTATTGCTTCGGCGAGGGTGGAGCCGGTGCCTACAGCGACGGCAAGCTCTACACCCGCAGCAAGAAGCGTGGCAGCGTAGACAAGATATTGAACGTGTTCTGCCAGCACGGCGCCAACACGAATATCCTTGCCGATGCGCATCCGCATATCGGAACCGACAAGTTGCCCCGCGTCATCGAGAACATGCGCAACACCATCATCAATTGTGGCGGCGAAGTGCATTTCCAGACCAAGATGACCCAGCTGATCCTGGAAGGCGACCGGGTGATTGGCGTGGAGGCCATCAACCTGGCAACGGGTGCCGAGGAAACCTATCGGGGTCCTGTCATCCTTGCCACAGGTCACAGTGCCCGTGATGTCTACCGCTATCTGGCTTCAAGTAAAATCGAGATAGAGGCCAAGGGAATCGCCGTGGGCGTGCGACTGGAGCATCCGTCCCAGCTCATCGACCAGATACAGTATCACAACAGGAACGGCAGGGGCAAATATCTTCCTGCTGCCGAGTACAGCTTTGTTACCCAGGTAGATGGGCGTGGTGTGTATAGTTTCTGCATGTGTCCTGGCGGTTTCGTGATTCCAGCGGCAACGGGTCCTGAGCAGCTGGTGGTAAACGGAATGAGTCCGAGCAATCGTGGCACTGCCTGGAGCAATTCGGGTATGGTGGTAGAGACGCATCCTGAGGATGTGGCCCAGTTTGTCATCGACCATGGTGTTCCTGGTTTTGATTCGGCAGGGGCTTCCCATCTTACCGCAGAGGATTTGGAGAAAGACCCATTGGCAATGATGTATTTCCAGCAGATTGTGGAAAAACAATGCTGGCAGCAGGGCAACATGAAGCAGACTGCACCGGCACAGCGCATGGCCGACTTTGTGAACAACCGCCTGAGTTATGACTTGCCAAAGAGCAGTTATGCGCCCGGCTTGATCAGCAGTCCGCTGCATTTCTGGATGCCAGGTTTCGTAACCAAGCGATTGCAGGAAGGTTTTAAGACCTTCGGCAAGAATGCGCATGGTTTCCTCACGAACGAGGCCACATTGATAGCCATGGAGACCCGAACTTCATCGCCAGTAAGAATAGTCCGCGACCGCGACACCCTGCAGCACGTACGCATCCAGGGTCTGTTCCCTTGTGGCGAAGGCGCCGGTTACGCAGGCGGCATTGTTTCTGCTGGTGTAGATGGTGAAAGATGTGCAGAAATGTGTGCAGAATATGTCCGAGGACACGGGGGGCTGGTGTGAACACTGCGCCTGTACTTCACTAAGTTCTGAATTTGTTTCCCTTAAGGAAACATCGAGTTTCCCTTAATGGAACATAGATTTTCCCTTAAGGGAACAAAAAGTGCCAACCTGTTCTGCAGATTGGCACTTTTTGTATCTAAATCTGATTTGTGACTTCGTATATTTCTTTTAAGTTCTTTAAAATTAGTGATTTCATGTTGGAGCAAAAAGGCATAAAGAAGTGTCGTTCTATACTGCAATAACTCGTAAAATCAAGACGGGTTTTCGCTAAAATAGTGAGTGATACAGAAGAATCGTGAGTGATAGTGTGATGGATGTTGTAAAAATACAATCAATCTATCACGCTGTTGCTGAGCTTTAATGATTTGGTAATCAGAGATTTGAATATTTCAAATCCGTAATCGTGATGGATGTGATAGATGTATCGCTAAAAAACTTTTTCATGTGAGTGAGAAGTAGCTTATGAAAAAGACAAAATGGGAGTAGAGTTGTAGTTGTACAACTATAAAGTTACGGTTGTACGACTATAGGGTGTATGGTCGTACAACTCAAGAGTGTATAGTCGTACAACTAAACAGGTTGTAGTTGTACGATTACAAGGAGTTGCCACTAGGCTCGGCAGACCTGCTGACTGCAGTGAGCAGACCTGCTGACTAGGCTCAGCAGGTCTGCTGAGCCTAGTGGCAACATACGAGAAGGTATATACTTGTACTCGAAAAGATATATCCTTTCACTCCAGATGATGGTCATTTGTACTTGAAAGCTTATTGTTTCCTATATAGGAAAGCCTTCCTTCTTATGTAAAAAACTATAGTCTTATTTTTTATGAGTAAAAGTGTAGCTGTCGAACTTGCGCTTCAATATCTTCGCACCATAGGTTGGCAGGAAAAGCGTGAAGAAATAAAGGTTAGCCTTGATAGGGTGGAAACCTAATATCTCCTTATAAACTGCAATATTGTATTTCATCAGCGACATCTTGTTGCTGGAAATAGAATTCCTTCGCATGCAATAGTAGGCCAAAGGTTTGTCTGGATAAGCATAGCAAACCTTGCATTCTCTGATGATCTGCAGGAAGAGAGCCCAGTCCTGACGTTTGCGGATGGTAGGCATGAAGAATTTTCTGCCCAGCATTTGAACGTCATAGATAGCAGTGAGGCAACCCACCTTGTTGTCTCTCTTCATCATCCCGTATGTTATTTTTTTCGGAGCCGTACAGAATCCTATCTCGTCCTGCGTTTCTCCATCAAAGATAATATATGAGGCACATGAAAGAGCACACTTCTTCTCGTTCATGAAAGCGATCTGCTTTTCAAGTTTATCTGTGGTCCATCTGTCATCACTGTCGCAGAAGGCGATATAGCGTCCTTTGGCGCGTTCGATGCTCTTATTTCGGGCATAGCCGGCGCCATGGTTCTCTTTCAGATATAGTATATCGACACGATTGTCCTTGCTTGCAAATTCCTGAAGCAATTGCAAGGTGGTTGGGTCTGTTGATGCGTCATCAGTAATCAGCAATTCTAAGTTCTTATATGATTGATTAAGAATACTATTGATACTGTCGGCAAGATATTTGCCGGCATTATACGTAGGCATGATGACTGATACTAAGTCTTCTTTATTCATATTATTCTATATGTTTATTTATAATAACGCCACGTAACATGGATTATTGTTATGATTGCTAAAAATATTTTAAAAAAGATATTGCCCCTCTTTATTGACCAAGATGTATGCTTTCTCCTTATCTATCTTCTGCTATTTTCCAAGGAAGAATCGTGCAGTTATCATATTCTTTTTCAGCAGGTTTACAATCACCCAAGATAGGAATCCACATATCGTGAAACCTAAGATAATCAGAACTTCTTCGTTATAGGATGGAACTATGAATCTCAATAATTTAACAGTGTAGTCCATCAGCGTTAGATGGCAAGTGTATATGCCCAGTGATAGTATTCCGACTTCTTGGATGAATTTGTTGAATCTATTGCTGCTGTCCAATGCTTTGCGTGCAACGCCCACAATAACCAGAACGGCTAGTATAGCGGTGACTCCTCTGTATGCGTATTGCAGCAATGAAGTTGGACAATGTGGAATCCTTGGCATCCAGACTGGTAATTCATGCATGTTCCAGAACCATGCTAATACAGCCCATAGTAGCCCCAGGCAAATCATAGAAGATTTATTGGTAAGCTGTAATTTGTTGAATCTACGTATTACATATCCTAGAAAGTAAAACAGATAATAGTAAGCCAGGAATTGAAAGCCGAAAACTCGGAGGTTGAGTCCAACCATGATGCCTAATAGCAGAAGGCAGGTGATGCCAATGGGTATAATCTCATCCATGTGATATTTCGCTGCAATTTTCTGATTTAGTATAAAGATGACTTTTATCCAAAAGAGAACCCATAAAAACCAAAAATAAGAATCTGGTGCTATGATGATTCTGCTTAAATTTCCAATGGAATAATCTGCGGAAATGACATAGCGTAATAGCGACCATGAAAGGTAAGGAACCATCAATTGGTTAAATCTTCGTTTACACAAAGACCCTACGTTTATGGTTTTTGATGTGTTGGAAAATGCGAACCAGCCACTGATAGCCATGAAGGCTGGCATATGGAATGAATAAATGAGATTCCACAAGTGGTTTTGGAAACAGGCATCTCCCAGAGAAGATTGAATGGCATGTCCTAATACTACTAGTATCATGAGCCACCCCTTTAAGGAATCAATCCAAATTAATCTTTTCTTATCTGACATAATTTTATTTTTTGAATTTAGATATATATCATATTTATAATAAAGAAACGATTCTTTATATCTTTTATTGTTTATTTAGAGGAGAAAAAGGAAAATTCATTTTGTTGTTTTAAAGAAAAGTCGTACTTTTGCACAAAAAATATGTATAGTAGAAAATTTTATCTTTCTTTTATGTTGGCTCTATCAGTTTTTTTATGTTCTGATACTCCAAATGTCTTGGCAAGAAAAAAAATGCCAAAATATAAACTCGTATTTCATGACGAGTTCAATTCCAAGGATGGTAAGCTGGATACTACAATATGGAGCCGTGCACCTCGTGCGGCAAATATGTGGGCAAAATGGAATAGTAATTCTTCAGAAGTTATCCGGATAAAAAACGGCAAATTGATTTGCAGGGCGATTCCTAACCCAAGTCTCAGTGATACTGCCACTATGTTCACTGGTGCTATCAATACGAAGAATAAGTTCTATGTAAAGTATGGGCGTGTTGAAGTTCGCATGAAAACCAATGGCAAGCGAGGAAATTTTCCTGCAGCATGGATGCGTCCTCAGATTGATGGAAATCCTTATCAATATGGAGAAATTGATATCATTGAATATTTCGGAAACGAAGGGATTGCCCGTCAAACGATTCTTTCACACCGAAGTACGATGATGAATAAGAAGGATCAGCAAACGGCTTTCCTTCATAAGGATATTGATTGTACCAAGTGGCATGTTTATGCGATAGAATGGACACCTACTGCCATCGCAACATTTATTGATGGAGTTCAGACAGGATGTTATCCCAAAAGTTCTGATAAAGAAAAACTTGCAGAAGGACAATGGTCGTTTGACAGACCTTTCTATCTTATCCTTAACCAAAGTCTGGGTTACGGGAATTGGCATGCCCCTGATACGGATGATATTTATGAAACGTATTTTGATTGGGTTAGAGTATATCAGAAAGAGTAAGGGAACGCTTCATAGGCGTTCCCTTATATCTATTCTGTAAGTATTTTCTTGAGTGTAGCTGCAATTCTTGTCAGATATAAAATACCATTATATGCCAATGGATGCGAGATGTATGTTTTTGTGTATAAGGCGAGAAGACGCAGTTCCATTTTCTTTTTCTTTCTTCTCATTTTCGCATTTCTTGATGCCGAGGTATTTCTAACTCTTACATAATATATCGCATCTGATGCTGCTATGTTTACTGTTTTAATCTTGCAGGAGAGTTGAAACATGAAAAAAGAATCTTCTCCATGGGTGATGTCCTCCTTGAAGCGATGAGCCCCAATGATGCTACGTGGAATCAACTTGCAGCATGAACTTGAAAGAAAGCTTCGATTCTTTACAATATGATGTCTTTCCTCAGGTTTGTATGACTTGTAAGCTGTAGACAGATAATGATATGTTTCAGCCTTGGAGGAATCATTAAATGCGATAACATTTGCTTCCGTTATCCCTTCTGGAGTGACATCCTTTAATAAGGCTTGCAGATAGCATGGGCTTATGAAGTCATCATCGTCAATGAAACTGACATATTTTCCTTGGGCCTTTTCTATTCCGATGTTTCTTGCCCGTGACACCCCATTAACGTTAGAGTATAATAATTCTATAGAGTATGAATAATCCTTTATTCTTTCTTTTATTAGAGAAAAATAAGGCTCTTTTGTGCCATTGAGAACTATCAGCACTTCATAACTGTCTTTATTTAGTGTCTGTTGTTCCAAACAATCAAGACACTCCCAAAGGTATTCTTTGGGAGTGTATGTTGGGATGATAACGCTGATATCTGGATTCATTGTATTTTATTTTGCGTATTCAATTTCTATTCCACCAATCTCTGCTGCTATTTGTGAGTAGGATGAAGCAACACTGCCTATGATTTTTCTTGTCTTGCTGAGACAAAACAAATCTACCACTGCAAATTTCATTCCTTCCAAGGAATTGCGGTCTGTATCATCCATCAGGGTAATGATGCGGTTCGGATACTTTGATTTCAGACTTTCCTTTACTTCATCATCATCGCTGGCTACATAGAACTTTGTATTGGCATTCTTCTTGATTTCCGCATCCATCATGTTGGTAAAGTTCTCTAATGGAGAGGATTGAATGGAAACCACATTATCTGTTCTGCGGATATGTACACCGATGGTTCGCTCAGAAAAGCTAGCCACAACCTCGTCTATTCTGCGCTGGATATCATTCTGTGGGATGAACATCCCCTGGATGGTATATTTCGTACACATAGGATAACACGAGATGAGGAGGAGCGAGCGTGAATAGCTCATTTTCAATTTGCTGTATATCTCGCCATCTCGGTAGATACTGAAGTTGAACACGGTTTTCTCAAACATTGTTTGCAGCAGGGGCCATCTTATCAGATAGTCCTTGTTGCCATTGATGTTGTATAGCCATTGCTTGTTCTCTATCAGTTTCACATCTTCTTGTGGAATCGGTTTGAAAAGTTCGCAATAATCTGCTTTTAAGCCCAGGCTGTTATTCCAGTAAATGACAGAAGGGCAATGGTAGCTCTTTGCCACAGCCACTCCTGTGGCAATGGCACGTAAGCGATTACAAAGTCCTCCTGTTGGTATGATTTTAACTTCCATGTTCGTTATCGATGTTGTTATACTTTTATTTCTTAATAGTCTTTCTGATGGCGTCTAAGAAACCATGACCATATTTGGTATCTGGCTCCACATAGTTGCCTTCTCCCCATTCATTCCATGAGCGGAGGAAAAGTATCTTTCTCTGCTCAGGCTTGTTCTTGATGAGCTGCAGTGCATCTTCTATATGATGCTCGAAGTTTTCAGGAGTTGCATTCACGTAGATGCCTTCATGCTTACCGGCTCTTGGAGTACGGTCCCACTGTGGGAAAAGGGTAGGGAACACGTTGTCCCAATTGTCTTCTGGTGAAAAGAAATGCTTCATCACCTTTGGATAATCGTACTTCAGTGCCGGCATGAAAGGGAATGCCTTCTGCATGGCTTTTCTTGCAATACGCCAATACTTACCTTGGTACATCATCTCTGCTCTACCTTTACCCATCGGATTGATACCATCGAAACCTAATTCCAGGAATGAGTTGTAGATGTCGGCACTGCTTTCGAGGTTTGGCATCACACGACTGATGGTGCCGTCCTCGTTTCTCTTGACAGTTGTGGTAGATGCACACATGGCAACAAAGAAGATGCCTTTCAACCCATTCTCCTTTGCCATTTTTCTCCAGAGTTCTATGAAGTGGCGCACATCCTTGAAGTGATATGGATCGAAAATCAGGAACAGTGGCTTGCCATCTACCGTGATGTAACGATGGTCTTTGAATGCCTTGAGTACATAGTTGAAATGGGCAATGTAGTCTTCATCGCCGGGATACAATTGCTCACAGATCATCTGGTTGCCACCTTTATTCTTCCATGTATTTGTTTTCCAGTCATGGTTTGCCCATGCAAGGCAGAATGGAAAATCTGGTTTGCCGGAATTGAGAACCTCATCGAATGGGCGCTGTAACAGGCGTTTGCCGTTACCCATCCAGTAATGCCAGTAGCAGAATCCTTCTACACCAGCTTCACGTGCCAACTGAGCCTGTTGTTCTCGGGTCTCAGGCAGACGAAGGTCATAGAAGCCCAAATCAGCTGGTATTCTTGGCTGGTAGTGTCCATGAAATACAGGACGGGCTTTGGCTACGTTGGTCCATTCCGTAAAACCTGGTCCCCACACATTGTCGTTTTCAGGGATTGGATGAAACTGTGGCAAATAATATGCTATAACTCTTGCTTCCATTTATATGTTCTTTTATTAATATTCTATTTTATTATTTTATTTAATTAAGTATGATCATCATTCCTAATCCGTAATGTGGAATGCTCACGTAGAGCATGAGAAGGGAGATGATTACCACAAGACTGATGCCTATCCACTTCTGTTTGAAAGTGTATAATATATATGTGTAGAGTAGGATATTCACGATGCAATACAGCTGGCTGGTTCGCAAAGCCAATACCGGCAAAAAGGCAAACGCTGAATACAGGGATAATCCTATTGCAGATGTCTTGAGCAATATCGGGAAATTACTGCATAGTTTTGTCAGCGTATTCTTAAAGAGAAACAGGTAATAAAACAGCAAAATCGACATGAGATGCAGTGGATCGAATATATTGATGTCTACCGTCATTTTTCCTTTTTCCACAGCAGCCTGGTAGATAGCTATTTTGTTGCCGATGAGTGGAAGTGATGGATTCATCAGAATACTACCTCCGGCATAATATACTATATATCCCAGCGGAATGGCGCAAAGAAACAGAATGGTTGTCTTCTTGTTGAATGGCTTGTTGTTGAGAAACAAGGCGGGAAGGAGCATTAATGAAGAATAATGTATCAACGATCCTCCAAGCAATAGCAGGAAGGCAATTTTCTTTTTGTTCTCTGCTATGAGAGGGAGTGCGCAAAGGAAGATTCCTGATACCACTCCTGCTCTTATCTGAGTAAGCTCGTGCATTACATAATAGAAACTGATGTAGCACAACAGTGGAACAAAATAGAATTCGCTCATCTTTCTGAAGGCAAACATCTTTAGTGACACTCCGAACAAAGCATACAGCAAGAACAGAATGTGTACATTGTCGGTAAAGAGTCCTAAAATATAAGATATGAGTAGAAAGGATGGCTCGATCATCTCGTCGGTACCATTCTTAAAATAATTCTGGAATGTATATTCGTAATTTTCCGAGTCAGGGTCCAAACCAATTTCTCGAAATCCTGCCACAAAAATCAGCACAAGACCTATCAGGAAGAATAAAGGCTTCTGATACTTCCTGATATAGTCTTCAAAGTAACAAAGTATAGCAATGATTAGAAATATTGCCAATAAGATGTAACCCATATTGCTTTATTTTTTTAATTTTCTATTTACTAACTCTTTGATGAGACTTCGCTCTTTTTTTGAAATGCCCACTGCATATAATAGGATGGATATGCTTACTGCAGAAACGGCAAACGATAAGAGGAGCAGAAGAATCCTGTTGGTATGCAATCCTTCAACGCAATACACTATCAGCGTAGTTGTCGAAATAATCAGAATGCCCGGTATTACCAGTCTCATCAGATATTTGCTGATGGTTAAATCAGAGATACTTTTCTGTAGCATCAGTAATCTGATGATATGTGCCAAAACGCAAAGTCCAATCATTGTAATGAACACATAGTAAGATGGCATACCTAACTTGAATAAGCCCCAACTGACAGGCAGGCAAAGTATCGTCATGCTTTCAACATACATGCTATATTTGCGGATGTTGCCTGTAGCCTGTATGATGGTGGTAATCGGATTGTGTAACGCCATGCATATTGTATATATTGCATAGAGACGGGCAAACAAGACCATGGTAGGTGTACATTCTCCTAACCAAAGTGTGAGCAACGTCTCTGCTTCGAAGATGAATGGGATGAGAACCATAGACAGCAAATAGAGTATTGCCTTGCTGCTAGCAAAAAAAAGCTGCTCTAGATATCCATTCTCGTTCGACGAGTATGCTTTGATCATCGCAGGTCGGAAAGCAATGACCACACTATTTGTGAGCGTGTTGATGGCATTGTATATCTGATTGGCGATTCCAAAGGCTGCATTAATGATTGGTCCGAAGAACACATTCAGAATAATGGTGCTTCCTTGCGTCATGCCTACTCCTGCCAAAGCTCCATAGAATGACCAGCCGGAGAAAGAGAAAAGCTCCTTGTATAGGATCTTCTTCTTTACAATGGTATATTTGCATTCCGGATACTTTCTCCTGGCAATGATAACATAAAGCAACATAACCATGAATGCTTCGAGCATTAATGCTGCTCCATAATACACCAGATTATCACCACCTGTCATACCGATGCTATAGGCAATGAGGAGTTTTACGATACAGTCAATGGTAGATATCAGGGCATAATAGCCCATATTCTCATTGGCAAAGACCGCTCCGATGAATGGTATCTGCAGGAGGGTGAATATGAAAGAGAACAGAGAAAACTGAAGAATCCATTGTGCCGCTTCCATACGTTCCACAGGAATGGTGAGTTGTGTAGATATCAACCAGGGACCAACAATCTCAAATAGGACTAACAGAAAAAGAGCTATCAGCACGACTATGTTGAGGCTCACGGAGAAAATCTCCTTTAATCTGTCTGATTCTCCTTTACCCATTGCGAATGAATAAAAGCGTTGGGTGGATAGGGCAAGTACACTGCTAATGCATGTGCTTGCTGTCACCACGCCTGCCACGGCATTGAAGATGCCGTAGTCTTCTGTGCCAAGTCCTGCCAATACCCAACGTACCGTATAGAGATTGACGAAGGTGATAATAAGCATTCTAGCGAATAGCACCAATGTATTGGACGCTATTCGCTTAGAACGGTTTTGTATGTCTTTGTTTTTTTCTGACATGATTTATTTCTTTTCACCAAAGATAATCTTTCTGATAGAATAAATGGTTATAACCATGAATGTCATGATGCACATTCCCAAGACAAACAGCATTCTTTTAGGACCTGCTGGCTTCAGAGGTACAGAAGCACTCTGGAGTGTGGTAAACGCTGGAGTCTGGAGTGTAAGCTTGGCACGGGCTTGCTGCACCTGTCCCTGCAATGCTGTATAGTTGTTGTAGAGCAACTGCATCTCGTTTTCCAAATCATTTTCCTTGAGCTTATAGGATTCCAGAATCACATCATTGTTGGCATCCGCATAGCTTCCGTAGGTCTGTCTCACCTTCTCGTATTTGCTTTTTGCATCAGCGCAGAGTTTCTGATAATACTCTAAGTCCTTGCGGGCTTTGCGGGTTCTATATTCTGTGATGAACTGTTGTAAGCGTGATTGTACTGTATCTGTCAAAGTAGCACAAATCAGTGGATCCTGATCTTCTACTGAAATTGAAATCACATAGTTCTTCTTGTCAACTGAGCAAGATACTTTGCTGGCTATGCTGCGGGCAATCTCATCCTGTTTCTTGGTCAATCTGAAAGGATTTACCAGATTGTTGGCATGGGCTGTTGTATCCTTATTTGCAAACCAGGATTTTACTGTATTCATCGTTTTTGACCACCATGGTGATTGCTGCTTGGTGGCAAGATAATCATAATATGTGGTATTGATTGTTCCGTCAAGTGACTTGACCTTAACGTCAAACAAACTTGTAAGGAAATCATTTGAATCAATCAAGTCTGGATACAATTCTGGGAAGATGGCATCTCCATTAGAAGAAGAACCTCCGATATCAAATCCAAAAGATGACGCAAGATCGCCTAAAGAGCTAGAATTAAAACTAGATAATTCTGGTGCAAGCTTTGCGGTGCTGTTGTAATATCTTGGTACGCATAAAATGAGCAGACAAGAGATTACAATAACTACCGGCAATGTTATGAAGTATAGTTTTCTATGTTGCCACATTGCTTTCACAATTGCCACAACATCTATCTGTTTGATATTTTCGTCCTTATTTTCCATTTTATTCTTTTTTATTCTTAAACGTCTTGCAAAAGTACTTCTTTTTTCTTAATCTACCAAATATTATTGGATGTTTCTAACTTTGTGGATGGATTATTCTACAACAGCCCCCATATCTTTTATCTTTCCTCCCACGAACACCATGTAGATACCATGGAGTTGAGTGCCGGATGCCTGGCGGATTACGGTCTCATCACTGGTGTAATGAAGCAGTTGCTGTTGGGCTTGCTCAATGACTTTTGTCACTTCTGCATCTGTGGCACCTTTCTTGAGATATTTCAACTCCAGGATATAACTGTGTTGTAACGTTGGATACTTCTTCGTATCTGCTAGAAGAAAGAAGTCACAATAACCGTGAGATACCTCTACTTCAGGATGCACAATAAAGAGCTTGCTGATGTGAAGATAGGCATTGAAATAGCCTTGTATATTGCGCTCTCCTTGTATGCCGTCTCTAATGCCACTGTCATTGTAGTATTGTTCTGCCAAATATTTGAATAAGGGTTCCCATTCTCCTGCAGATGCTGCATTACGAAACATTGCCCCTAGTTTGGTAAGATCAATCCAATGCTCACTCTGGTATTGCTCCAAGAGAAAATCGTAGTATAACTTCCTGATGGTATTGTTCGGAATAACCAGATGGATACCATCTAGGTCTGTTCCGCCAATGGTCAGCATTCCATAATAATACAACAGACTGATAAAATTGTCTGGATTTATTGTCTCTTCTGCTGGAAAGGATTCTTGAATCGTGGCATTGACATATCCCTTCTGAGCTATGTCGATAAGTACACTCTTTCGGTCTCCATCCAATCTGTCTAGCCTAACTAGGTTTTTCAGCTTGGCATAGTCGGTACGACAGCTTGGGTCTGCCATCTCCTTAGGAGCTTTGCCTGCTGTGATGAAATAGTTGAGATAGTAGAGAACCATATTGCTGTTGAACATCCTTGAATCTACATCAAATCTGTCCTCAGCAAAGCAGTAATTATCATACCATGGCTTCATATCTGCAATGATTTCATCTACTCTTGCTTTGCCGTCAATGGTGTTCCCTTTATCGTCTTTGCCTGGTTGAATCAGCCCAACAGACTGATAATAGGCTATCATTTCCCGGACGTCCTCTTCGCTGAACCCTAACATCATGTTAAAGGCTGGATGCAAACTGATATTGGTTGCGATGTTAAATCCACTAGTCAGATCGTTAAGTGTAATCGGGCTGACTCCCATAAACAGGATACGCTCAAAGTTTGGCTTGAAAATCTTGAATGCGCTGCGATAAAATCCACTGCTATGAGTCATGTTATGATATACATCTTCTCCTTGTTCATTAAGAACCGTATTGGTGAAATTGTCATATTCGTCAATAATCAGGTAGAGATGATATCCACGTTCTTTAGCCTCAGCAGACAGGAGATTAATCTTGTCCTTTGATGTCTTTGCTTCTAATGCCCATTTTACGGTTTCTGCACTATAATATTTCCCGTATTTTTGGATAAACATATCTAGTTGTCCGCAACAATAGGTGTTGAAATCGTCTTCCAGATGATTCGTCTGTCCAAGTACCTGGGAAAAGTCATATTGCAAAATCTGAAACTGACCTTTTAAGGGTTGTGGATGTTCACTAATCCATGTTCCTTCAAACTCTTGATCCAGTTCCTTATTCTCACAGTCATAATAGTCGGCAATCATCGATAGAAAGATGCTCTTGCCGAATCTACGTGGGCGGATGAGAAACAGAAAATTTGATATTTTTTCCAACTGAGGTATGTACATGGTTTTATCTACGTAATACTTGTTGTTATTACGTACCATTCTGAAATCAGACATACCTATAGGTGGTCTTTTGATTCCTTTATTTTCTAACATACGCTCATTTTTAAGTTTATAAATGTTATATCTTATGCCATGGCAGAAGCCTTGAAAACTAGGCTCTGCCATGACTAAATGATATTTTCTGTTATTTACTCAAGTTGGCTATCGTTGCAATCATGGCAGCGATGCTACTCATGCTGGTACCGAGGCTCATGGTCTCTGCTACGCTCATCTTACGCTTCAGCTTAGATGGGATAACAATCTCACAACCAGGCTGTACTTTGGCTCCATGACCTACCTTGGCTACCTTGCCGTTCATATAGATGATGTAAGCCTTGCTCTTCTGGGCATCGCTGGCAAATCCACCAGCCTCATCGATGTATGACTTTACGCTTCTGCCTTTTTCATAAGCCACAGTGTTAGCATACATCACGGCACCATTGATCTTCACGGTTCCATTGTACTGAGGAACAACCAGACGGTCGCCTTCACGCAGAATCATGTCGGCATCACTGCCTGGGTTCTTCAAGGCTTCTGCCAAGTCGATACCGATAGGGTACTCATCTGGAACGTTGAACTTCTCGAGCTCTGTGCTCTGTGCTCCCTTTGCTACATCCTGCAAGTTGCTGCCATTGCTGCTGGCAGCCAACTGGAGAAGGTTCTTCTGCTGCTGTTCACGCTGCATCTTAAGAACGGCTCTCATGCGCTCCTTTTCTGTTTCATTGGCTTTTCTGATGAGTCGGGCACCCTTGATGTATGCCTGCTCTGTAGCACCGCCAGATTTTGCAAAGAGGTCGCTGAGACGGGCATTGCGGCGGGTAAGGGTATATGAACCACTAAACATTACCTCTCCTTCAACCTTCACATTCTTCTGCTCGGCATAGCCAGGGCTCTTGCGAATCATCACCTCATCGAATGGCATCAGTACGAAACCTGGGGTTCCATCTACTACGAATCCATCTTTCAATGAAAGAGTGAAGGTTTGGGCGATGACGCTATCTGGCTGCAATGCCTTGTTATCGGCTACTCGTCGGCTTACGCTTACATTCACCATTGATGCCTTGTCAGTCAATCCGCCAGCCTGCAGAACGAAGTCTTCGATGGTCTCGTTGTCTGCATACTGATAGGTACCTGGATACTGCACCTCGCCACGAATGGTGATGGTGCGCTCCTGAATCTTGTCCTGACGGGTAGAGATGAAGAGCACATCGTTTTCCTTCAATGGGATGTCAGGTACCTTGCCATCCATGATGCCTGCGATGTCTACGGCAATCACTTCCAGGGTGCGGTCCTTCTTCATGCGGTGCATCACGGCACGGTTGGTGAATGCATCTTCTGTCATTCCCTCGGCATGCTCAACAAGGGTGCGTACACTGTTTACCTGTTCGCCAAGGTTGTACATACCTGGACGGAACACGGCTCCCTTCACCTCTACGGTGTTGGCATAGCGTGGAAGAATGGAATCTACGCTGATAGAGTCGCCATCATCTACACGGAAGCTGGAGAAGTCGAACTCTCCTACATTATATACAGCATATTCCCTGCCTGTCTTGCGGTTTACTCGAACCGACTTCTTATAGGCATCACCCGTGAAACCACCGGAATATTTGAGGATGGAGTTGACACTCTCGTTCTTCTTCATCTCGTAAATCATAGGGCGCTTTACCTTACCCGTCACGGTGACGAGGCAATCGTAAGGACCTACTACGATAACATCGTTGTCGCTGAGGCGAACGTTGCCTGTCAACTTACCGTTGAGGATGTAGTCGTAGATATCAACTACAGTGACAAGTCGGTTGTTGCGATATACCTTGATGTTACGCAGGGTTCCGAGGTCGTTGGTTCCACCTGCCATGTAGAGAGCATGGAATACAGTGGCGAAGGCTGATAGGGTATAGGTGCCCGGTGCCTTCACTTCACCCATCACGTTGACCATGATGGTTTTGGTCTGACCCACTGTGAGCTTCACTCTGCTGGAGCGATAACGGCTTCCCAAGGTGTTGCGGAGTCGGGCATTAGCCTGGGCTACGGTGAGACCGCTTACGTTCACCGGTCCATAGCCTTCGATGGTTACCTCGCCATCAGGAGAAACTGTGCTCTGGATAGTCTTTTGTGAAGCGCCATAGATATCGATGATGACTGCATCTCCAGGACCCAGGCGATAGTTCTGAGGAGTAGCGATGTTCATGTTTGGCTCGAAGCTCAACTCCTTGTTGTTGAAGATGTCTCTACCGAACACTTTCTTGCGGTTCTGCTCGCGCTCGGCAAGCAGCTGCTTCAGCATCAGGGTAGAATCAGGAATAATACCGCTCAGCTCATTCTGGAAATCCATGTATTCCTCATCGTTGTTATCGTAGGTATGACGATAATTAGCGTCTTTCTCTGCCGATACACGATAGTTGCTATAGTTCTGAGATTCCTGACTGATTCCACTGCCGTAATCTTTACGAGTCTTGCCATTGTTGGTGCGCAGGCGAGAGGCATCCTTGCCGGCTACTTCGGTAGAAGCTCCGGTTACGCCACCCTGTTTCATCTGCCGTTCGTACTTGTCTCGAACTCGACTAATCTGCGAGATGTCGACGCCTTTCTGCATCAGTTTGGTCACAATCTGTGGATTGCTAGTACCGCGTTCGTGCTCCTTGACCACGAAACTCATCACCTGGTCATCGCTCATGCTTGATGACTGAGCCATGACGGGACCGGCTGTCAATGCCAATAGTAATACGAGAATGAATTGCTTTTTCATCTGATATGTTATGTTCTTATTTTTATTCCTTTTAATATATATATAACTCGTTTGTACGAATTTTGTTGCAAAGATACTAAAAAAAATGCGGATAAAATAGTGTTTTAGTAGAAAATAAGGAAAAAAGGGAGAAAAAAAGCCTTGGCCGCATCCGGAGATGCAACCAAGGCCCAATTTATTTATAATCTAAAAGTATTCAGATTAGATCTGCTCGCTCCAGTCCTCCTGGCTCTTACGAACGTAAGTCTGGTAACGGAGCTTAGCCATCTTCTCTGCCTGAGAGAAGAGCTCATCAGCCTCCTTAGGGAATGCCTTCTGTACAGAGAGGTAACGAACCTCACCGAGCAAGAAGTCGCGGAAGTTCTCCCAGTTAGGAGCCTTAGAGTCGAGTGTGAATGGGTTCTTACCCTCATCAGCCAACAGTGGGTTGTAACGCCACAAGTGCCAGTAACCGCACTCAACAGCCAACTCTTCCTCGTGCTGTGAACGACCCATACCGCCCTTACGCTTCAAACCGTGGTTGATACATGGTGCGTAAGCGATGATGAGTGATGGACCTGGATAAGCCTCAGCCTCGCGGATAGCCTTCAATGTCTGAGCATTGTCAGCACCCATAGCTACCTGAGCAACGTAGATGTAACCGTATGTAGTCTGCATCAAACCGAGATCCTTCTTACGGATACGCTTACCCTGAGCAGCGAACTGTGCGATAGCACCGAGTGGAGTAGACTTAGAAGACTGACCACCAGTGTTAGAGTAAACCTCAGTATCGAGTACCAAGATGTTAACATCCTCACCAGAAGCCAATACGTGGTCGAGACCACCGTAACCGATATCATAAGAAGCACCGTCACCACCGATGATCCACTGTGAACGCTTAACGAGGTAGTGATCCAAAGTCTTGAGCTCCTTGCAGATAGGGCAACCCTTCTCAGCGCCGGCAGCGATGAGAGGCTTCAACTCTGCAGCAGCCTCCTTAGAACCCTCAGAATCGTTCATGTTAGCCATCCACTTGTCAGCAGCTGCTACGAACTCAGCAGGAACATGCTCCTGAGCCTTAGCCTCCTCAAGCAAGTGAGCGATGCGCTCCTTCATCTTCTTGTTACCCATTACCATACCGAGACCGAACTCGCAGAAGTCCTCGAACAATGAGTTGTCGAATGCAGGACCCTGACCCTTAGCGTTCTTTGTATATGGAGTAGATGGGATAGAAGCTGAGTAGATAGAAGAACAACCAGTAGCGTTAGCAATCATCTGACGATCACCGAAGAGCTGAGAAATCAACTTAACGTATGGAGTCTCACCACAACCAGAGCAAGCACCAGAGAACTCGAACAATGGCTGAGCGAACTGAGAGTTCTTAGGGCTCTGCTTGATGTCTACGAGATCCTGCTTAGAAGCAACGTTGTGTACGAGGTACTCCCAGTTAGCTGCCTCCTTGACCATATCCTCTGCGTCAACGTTGAATGGAACCATTGTCAACGCCTTCTCACCCTTCTTACCTGGGCAGACGTCAGCACAGTTACCACAACCCAGACAGTCGAGTACTGATGTCTCGATGCGGAAGTGCATGCCAGCCATAGCCTTAGGTGCCTTCACATCCTGAGTCTCGAGACCCTCGATGCCTGCGAGCTCCTCGTCTGTCAATACGAATGGACGGATAGCTGCGTGAGGACAAACGAATGAACACTTGTTACACTGGATACAGTTCTCAACGTTCCATACTGGTACGAATGCCTCAACACCACGCTTCTCGAATGCTGAAGTACCGTTCTGCCATGTACCGTCTACTGTGTCGTGCTTAACGAAGTCTGAAACCTTCAAGAGGTCACCTGCCTGACCGTTGATAGGACGAACGAGTTCCTTAACGAATGCAGGAGCGTTATCCTCCTTAGCCTCATCGTCAGCGAGGTTAGCCCAAGCTGGATCTACTGTCAACTGCTTGTACTCACCACCGCGGTCAACAGCGCCGAAGTTCTTGTCAACAACGTCCTGACCCTTCTTAGAGTAAGACTTAACGATGAATGCCTTCATCTGCTCTACAGCGAGATCCAAAGGAATAACCTCTGTGATACGGAAGAATGCAGACTGGAGGATGGTGTTGGTACGGTTACCGAGACCAATCTCCTGAGCAATCTTAGTTGCGTTGATATAGTAAACAGTGATGTTGTTCTGAGCGAAGTAACGCTTTACCTTGTTAGGGATGAAGTTAACCAACTCCTCGCCGTCGAAGATAGTGTTCAACAGGAAGAAACCGTTCTTACGCAAACCACGAGTTACATCGTACATGTGGAGGTAAGCCTGTACGTGGCAAGCTACGAAGTTAGGAGTATTTACCTGATAAGCACTGTGGATAGGGCTGTCGCCGAAACGCAAGTGAGAGCAGGTGAAACCACCAGACTTCTTAGAGTCGTAAGAGAAGTATGCCTGGCAATACTTGTTAGTATTGTTACCGATGATCTGAACTGAGTTCTTGTTAGCACCAACAGTACCGTCAGCACCCAAACCGTAGAACTTAGCCTCGAACAAATCGTCACCACCCATTGGGATCTCCTCCTCTTCTGGGAGAGAAGTGAATGTAACGTCATCAACGATACCTACAGTGAAGTGGTTCTTTGGCTGTGGCAACTCGAGGTTCTTGAATACAGCAACGATCTTAGCTGGAGTTGTATCAGAAGAACCGAGACCGTAGCGACCGCCAACGATCAATGGCTTGCGCTCGTCGTCGTAGAGAGCTGACTTAACGTCGAGGTACAATGGCTCACCCTCTGCACCTGGCTCCTTAGTACGGTCGAGAACAGCGATACGCTTAACTGTAGCTGGGATTACCTTCTTCAGGAAGTCAACAGAGAATGGACGGTAGAGGTGAACTGCAACCATACCAACCTTCTTGCCCTGCTTGTTCAAGTAGTCGATAGCCTCACGAGCTGGCTCTGTAGCAGAACCCATCAGGATGATGATGTTCTCAGCATCCTCAGCACCATAGTAGTTGAAGAGGTGGTACTCACGGCCAGTAATCTTAGTCATCTCCTGGCAGTACTTCTCTACAACCTCAGGGATTGCATCGTAGTAAGGGTTGCAAGCCTCACGGTGTGTGAAGAATGTCTCTGGGTTCTCAGCGGTACCGCGAGTAACAGGACGCTCAGGAGTCAAAGCACGGTTACGGAAGTCCTCGATGAACTCTTCCTTAACCAATGGACGGATGTCTTCCATATCCATCTCCTCGATCTTGTGGTACTCGTGAGAAGTACGGAAACCGTCGAAGAAGTTGATGAAAGGAACCTTTGTCTCCAATGTTGCCAAGTGAGGAACTGCAGAGAGGTCCATCACCTCCTGAACAGAACCTGAGCAGAACATAGCGAAGCCAGTCTGGCGGCAAGCCATTACGTCCTGGTGGTCACCGAAGATACAAAGTGAGTGAGAAGCCAATGTACGAGCTGATACGTTGAACACGCAAGGGAGCAACTCACCAGCAATCTTGTACATATTAGGAATCATCAACAACAGACCCTGAGAAGCAGTGTATGTTGAAGTCAAGGCACCAGCCTGGAGAGAACCGTGAACTGCACCGGCAGCACCAGCCTCAGATTCCATTTCCTGGATAGAAACTCGCTGACCGAAAAGGTTCTTACGACCTTTGGCAGCCCATTCATCTACATGCTCCGCCATTGGTGATGATGGAGTAATAGGGTAGATAGCAGCAACCTCTGTAAACATGTAGCTTACATGTGCGGCAGCGGTGTTACCATCACAAGTGATAAATTTTTTCTCTTTAGCCATTTTACTTTTAGATAAAATATTAAATATGTTTTGTATAAATTCTCGTTTCTTTGTTTCATTAATACAGGAATCCTACTCTTTAGTACAGGAATCCCAACAGCCACAATGGAATCTTGTTGTCCTTTCCCACCTCCGTATTATAGCGGGCATAGATGGTGTCCGGATTGCTTCGAATCTTGTTGGTGGCTTGGGCGTCGCAGATTCTGAACTTCTTGTTGCCGTCTACCGTGTAGAAGTGATCCTTACCTCCCTGGTGCACCTTGTGGTCTTTC
Organism: Segatella copri; assembly: GCF_051861805.1. GTDB lineage: Bacteria > Bacteroidota > Bacteroidia > Bacteroidales > Bacteroidaceae > Prevotella > Prevotella copri_M. The sequence goes on from NZ_CP146520.1 coordinate 2,459,651, forward strand.
CAGAGCGAGTTGACGAAGAACGTTTCCATCACCTCCTGTGTATCTATCTGGATAGGATAGATGGCGTACATGAGGTTCGGGTTGTGCATCATCACCTTGGATGGCTTCTTTGGAAAATCCTGTCCGTCTGGATAAATCATGTTGATGAGTCGGGCATCTGCCAGATACTTGATGTAGTTCATCACCGTGGCACGACTGGTATTGATACTGTCTGCAAGCTGGCTCACGTTTGGCGCCTTGGCTCCTTCCACTGCCAGCTGATAGAAGAGTGACTTGATCTTCGGCAGGTACTTCAGTTCAATCTGCTTGATGAGGAGGATATCAACCTCGGTCATCATATTCATCGTCTTTAGTAGATTCTCTGTAAAGTTACGCTGTTCCAGGAAGAATGGATAGAAGCCATGGTGCAGATAGTCCTGGAAATATTTCATCGGACTTACCTTTGGCAGAATCTGCTTGATGATGTGCTCATGATTGCGCAGGATGTCGTCAAGTTCGTATGCCTTGAAGTTGTTGCCCGTCTGCAAGTTGATGAACTCGCGGAACGAGAAGCCGCGCAGGTTATAGCTTTTCACGATGCCGTTCAGTTCAGGGTTCTCTTCCTTCAGTCGCATCACGCTTGAACCGGTGAATACGATTTTCAGTTCCGGATACAGGTCGTAGCACTTGCGGAGCTCCTTGCTCCAGTCCTGCTGCTTGAACACCTGGTCGATGAGCAATGTTCTGCCACCTTGTTTCACGAAGTCGCCGGCAAAGTCGGCGATTCCTCTACTCTGGAAATAGAAGTTGTTCATATTCACAAACAGGCACTTTCGATCGTGAGGTCCAAAGTGCTCCTTGGCATACTGCAATAGGAAAGTCGACTTGCCGACACCTCGTGTGCCCTTGATTCCAATCAATCGGTCATTCCAATCGATTTCATCCATCAAGGTGCGTCTCACGGGGGCATCTGTATGCTCTACGAGATATGTATGTGTTCTGAAGAATGCTTCTTCCATGCGTTTAATATTGATTCAATTTTGTTTTTACGATGCAAAGGTAATAATATATTTTAAATTTGCAAACTCTAGATAGCAAAAACTAACTTTTTTTTCATTATTTAGCACTTTTCTACGTAAAAACGCCCCTCTTTTGCCTTTTTTCCCTCTTTATTTTGTAACTTTGCAGCATGAAACTACATATCTTCAATCCGGAACACGATTTGGCTTTGGCCGCAAATTTGCAGCAGTTCACTGCGCCTCATGCAGGAAGACAGTTGCGAAGCGACCTGGCGTTTATTCCTGCCTTGTGGGCAGATCAGGGTGACTGGGTGCTTGTTGATGACATCGACAATGCACTCGACAAGGTGCGCCATTTGGGGGAGCATCTTGCAGAAAAAGTTGAGTTTATAACCAAGGTTCAGTTGGAACATGCGCTTAAGACGGAGTTTCTTGACAGCATTCATCCCTGGGGATGGAACTTGAGTCTGAAACATGAGCTGGAGCGAATGGGCGTGCCCGACATCATGTTGCCTACCGACGATACATTAAATAAGGTACGCATGATAAGCAGCAGGCAGTGGGCTGCCCAGCATCTGCAGCAGGGCGTAGTATATGCTGATTCCTATGAGAAGGTGAAGGCGTTGGTGCTGCAGCAGGGCAAGGCTGTGGTCAAGGCTCCCTGGAGCAGCAGCGGCAGGGGTGTGAAGTATGTGGCTGCCGATGAATTCAGAACAGCTGGCGAATATCCTGCCTTTGAACGCTGGACCCGAAACATCATTGCGCACCAGGGTGGCGTTACCGTGGAGCCTTATTATAATAAGGTGAAAGACTTCGGCATGGAGTTCGAAATGCGTGACGGCAAGGTGAACTATCTGGGACTCTCGTTGTTTGATACCATCAAGAATGCTTATTCCGGCAACCTGCTCTGCTCGGAAGAGGATAAGCTGGATATCTTGAAGCAATACGTGAGTGAAGAGACTCTTGCTTCTGCACGTCAGCGAATTATAGATATTATGGAACCTGCGTTGAAGGATATCTATAGCGGTCCTTTTGGTGTGGATATGATGATAGCTTCAAAGGATGGACAGCTGGAACTGGTTTCGTGCATTGAACTGAATCTTCGCAGAACGATGGGGCATGTAGCTCTTGAGTTGGCCAAGATAGCCAATCCGCAGAGTCTGATGCGCGTGGAGTTTGACGGCAACAGATACCATCTGCGTGTGATGCCAGGCAAGCAGGCAGTTGATGGGTCTTTAGGCAAGCAGGCTGTTAATGAGTCTTAAATTTGGACTATCTGATGCAAGAAATCGTCGAAACTTGCATTTCATAGACAGATTATCAACAAATATGAATGATTATGAAGAAGAGTAATTTTAGCAAAATGGCTTCTGCTGCCCTCATGATGACGGCAGCTATGGCAATGACTTCCTGCGCCAGCAGCAAGAAGATAAATGGCGATTCTAATGCAAGCAAGAGTAACGATATGGGCAAGAATGAAGAGGACTTGGACAACAGTTATCTGGTTCTTTCTGATTCCCAGCGAGAGATTATCCATAAGAATAATGTTTTCGCCCTTCGTCTTTTCGACAAGCTCTCAGGTCATTCTTCACAGGTGGTTTCTCCTATGAGTGTGGCTTATCTGATGGGTATGTTGGCTAATGGTGCTGATGGAACTACTCAGCAGGAGATATTGAAAGCCATTGGCTGCGAAGGTGTTAACGTGGATGAGTTAAATGAAACCTACAAGGCTATTATCCAAACTGCAGGTAGACTTGACAAGCAGACTAAAGTGGAGATAGCTAATTTCATCGCTGTCAACAAGAGCTTCTCTGTGAACAGTGTATTCAGCAAGAAGGTAGGCGACAGTTATCAGGCTGCCATCGAGAGTCTTGACTTTACATCCGGTAAAACCACCGACCGCATCAATGGCTGGTGCAAGGAGAAGACCCATGGCATGATTCCGCAGATTATCAGCCAGGTGGATCCTCAGGCTGTTTCCTATCTGATGAATGCCATCTTCTTCAATGGTACATGGCAGTCGAAGTTTGATGCACGCAATACGAAGGAAGCCAACTTCCGCGGTTACACCCGTGATATTCAGAAAGTGCAGATGATGCATCAGGTTAAGAAGTTCTTCTATTCAGAGAATGATACCTTCAAGGCCATCGACCTTCCTTACGGCAACGGTACCTATCGCATGATGGTGCTTCTTCCTAACGAGGGCAAGAGCATCCAGGACATGATGAAGGGATTGGATGCTGAGAAGATTACGAATCTGGGAAACAGCATGGAGGAATGCATGGTGAACCTGAAACTGCCTAAGTTTACCATCGAGCAGGAGTTGCCGCTCAATGATATCATCAGCGGCTTGGGTGCCCCTTCCATGTTCAATCCTAATGAGGCAAACTTCACTCATTTTGCCAATGGCCCTTTCTTTGTAAGCAAGATGCTGCAGAAGGCTAAGATTGAAGTAAGCGAGCGTGGAACCAAGGCGGCTGCCGTAACTGCTGCCGTTATGCTCACATCGATGGCTCCTATGGAGATACGCAATGTAGAGTTTAATGCCGACCATCCGTTCGTCTATATGATTCAGGACACACAGAGTGGTGGTATCCTCTTTATGGGTCAATATTGCGGAACACACTAATTCTCTGGATTAACTATATAAAAAGAAATCCCTTAGACTTGATATGAAGCCTAAGGGATTTCTTGTTTTTATCCGAATCTTTCGATTTTTTTATCCGAATTTCTCGACGAACTCATCTTCTGTAATGATAGGGATGTTGAGCTCATGCGCTTTCTTATTCTTGGAACTTTGAGAGGCTGCATCGTTGTTGATCAGGAAGTTGGTACTCTTGCTCACGCTTCCCGTCACCTTGCCGCCTTGGCTCTCTATGTAAGCCTTCAGTTCGTTGCGGTTCTTATAATGATGTACATCGCCGGTTACTACGAAGGTCAAGCCGTCGCAGGCGCTTCCTTTCTCTACCGGTTCCTGTTCTACGATTTCCAGCTCTTTCATCAATTTCTGTACATGGGCGAAGTTGGTGTCGTCCTTGAACCAGCCAATGAACTTGGCGCTCTTTTCTGGTCCGATGCCGTCGATGCTGGCAAACTCATCGTCAAACATGCAGAGGCGGGCAGTCTCTATCAGTTCTTTTACCGGATAACGCTCGATGAGTTTTTTTGCCACATCGCCTCCGCAGAGAGGAATGTTGAGGGCATAGAGCAGATGGCGACCATCTGTCTGGCGACTCTTTCTTACGCTTTCCAGCATGTTGGTAACGCTCTTCTTTCCAAAACCATCCCAAGTTGCAATTTCGTAGGCATGGTCATTGAGGTGATAGAAGTCAGCGTATTCACTGATCAGTCCTTCGTTTACCAGTCTCCAGATGGTCTGTTCTGAGATTCCTTCTATATTGAGGCCTTCCTTGCTCACGAATCTGGCAAACTTCTTAATCTGCTTGGCTGCACAGTGAGGATTGCTGCAATGCAGGGTCTTTGTTCCGCTCTCGCTTTCCTTGACGGTAGCCTCGGCATGGCAGACAGGGCATTCGGTTGGAATCTCGAAGATGCCCATCGGTTCCGTTACATTGATTACCTTCGGGATAATCTTGTTTGCCTTGATTACCTGCAGTTTGCTTCCCTTGCCGCCGATGCCCAACCGTTCGCATTCGCTTACGTTGCAGAGTGAGGCACGCTGAACGGTGGTTCCTTCCAGCTCTACCGGTTTGAATACTGCCACCGGAGTGATGGTGTTGGCTGCGCACGACCATTCGATGTGGTCCAGTTCTGTGTCTGCATGTTCATCCTGCCATTTGAAGGCGTAACCGGCTCTTGTGGCATGGTGCCCTGTTACGGAACCGGTAGCTGCGTAAGCTGTATCATCGTAGCAGATAACGAGTCCATCTACAGGATAAGGGTTGGTCTTGTCGGTCACCTTTTGGGTAAAGCGATTGATTTCTGCCTGGATGCTTTCTTCGTCAGGATGTTCGATTCGGGTTCTTTCCACCGGTTTGAAGCCTAAATCCTGCAGCATCTGCATGCGTTCTCCCCACGAATTGATTTCCTGCTCGGTGTAAACCAGGGTGAAGGGAATCCATTGGATATGTCGCTGCTTTACTTCCTCGGCGTCCTTCAGTGAAAGCGAACCGGAAGCAAGGTTTCTCGGATTGGCATAATCGCCTTCGCTCTCGATGATAAACTGCTCGAAGTCGGCATACGAGATGACGGCTTCGCCACGAATCACGAGATGGCCTTTCTCCTTGATGGTTTTAGGAATGCCACTGATGGCAGAAGCCAGATGGGTGATGTTGGTTCCGATATGTCCGTTGCCACGGGTTACTATCTTCGAGAGCTTTCCGTTGTCGTAGGTTACCACAAGGGTAAGACCATCCAGTTTCCAGGAAATCCAGATAGGGCGGTCTTCTGCCCATTTCACCAGGTCGCTCACCAGTTTGGTCTTGGCAAGTGATAGGGCGGCAAATTCGTGTTCTTCCTTCTTGCCCACGATGGTGTCTTCTGAAACCTTGTTGGTAGGAGAGTCGGGCAGCACTTCGCCGGTTTCCTCCTCCAGTTTCTTGAGTTGGTCGAACTTGGCGTCCCACTCATAGTCGGTCATCAGTTCCCCTTTGCCGTTATAATAAACGTCAGAAGCCTGGTTGAGTTGTTCAACCAAGCTTCTCATCAATATCATTTTATCTTCCATAGAATCTTAATAAATTTGCGGTTGTATGGTAAGCTTCTCGAAAGCGAATCGCATGCCGCGGTTGCCATAGTTGATTCTGCCGCAGATGCTGAATCCCATGCTCGAAAGCAGGCCAATCATCGGTAGGTTGTCGAAATTGGTATCCACCTTGATGCTTGGCACCTTTTCTACTTCACAGAGACTGTTCACCTTATTAATAAATATACGTGCGAATCCTTCTCGTTGGTATTTAGGGAGAGTGGCGAAGCGATGAATTACATAGTAGTCGCCAGTGGTAAGCCATTTGCCGTCGATGAAATCGTACTGAGGTTCTCCATTGAGAATGACTGCTCCATAGACAGCTATTTCGCCATCTACAGTGAGTACGTAGGCATTGCCATTGTTGATATCTTCTTTTATGTCGTGTTCGGCAGGATAGTCGCTGGTCCATTGGTGGCGGCCAGAGGCAATCATGGAGCGACGAGCTTGGTCGATGATATTCCAGCAAGCCTCAAAGTCCTTGACATATGCAGGTCGAAAATCGGTCTTCATTTCTTTATACATTCGCTAATTATTATTAATCGGGTGCAAATTTAACAAAAAAAAACGAATTAAAAGTATAAACGGAGAAAAAACTGCAAAAATTCTGCAATTTTCTCTCCGTTTTCTATCTTAAGTCAAGAAATAGCCTCTTTTTATAGGCTTTTTTCTGCATTTTCATTCATCTTCCTTCAAGGACTTATCTTCCTTTGAGGACATTAGTCTTCCTTCAAGTACATTAGAGTGCCAGGCATTTGTCGAGTTCTGCGATGATGGCATCCTTCTGTTCCTTGATGTGCTGACCGATGAATACGAGCTTGATCATGCGGTCGCCATATTCTTCATCCCATTCCTTTTCGAGCTGAGGATTGTTCTTGCGGAGTTCTGCGAGCTGGTCGGCTGGCATGGTGGCGAGCCACTGTCCTGCCTGCTTCACGGTCTTCTGCTGTCCTGCCTGCTCAAATACGTAGCACATGTCGCGCTCGTCTGCGAAATAGCAGATACCTTTGGCGCGAACCACGTCGCGAGGCCACTTTCTTGCTACGAACTCATCGAAGAGTGACAGGTCGAATGGCTTACGGCGATAATATACGAATGTTCCGATGCCGTATTCCTCCACCTCGCCGCCTTCGTGATCGTGGTCGTGGTCGTGATGGTGGTGGTGGTGATGTCCATGCTCATCATGATGGTCATGGTCGTGATGATGCTCGTGCTCGTCTTCATCGTGATGATGGTGCTCGTGCTCCTCCTCTTCGTGATGATGATGCTCCTCCTCTTCTTCTTCGTTTTCACCGTTTCTTTCGGACTCAATCTCCTGAATCCAACCTGCAGAGGTAGCTACGGTCTGCCAATCAAACTTATGGGTATTGACGATGAGGTCGAGGTCTACATCTCCGTAGTTGCACTCAAAGATTTCTGCCTTAGGCTGGATGGCGCGGATAATCTGCTTCAGATGCTCCAACTCCTTAGGCTCTACTTCTGCCGCCTTGTTCAGCAGGATAATGTTGCAGAACTCCATCTGCTGGATAACGAGTGACGCCAGATCTTCCTCGTCGATATCCTGCTTCATCAGGTCGGAACCGTTGGCAAATTCATCCTTCATGCGGAGGGCATCTACCACGGTAACGATGCTGTCGAGGCGCAGGATGCCGTTCTTGATGTATTGAGGACCGAGAGATGGGATGGAGCAGATGGTCTGGGCGATAGGAGCTGGCTCGCAGATACCGCTTGCCTCAATTACGATATAGTCGAAGCGCTTCATGTCTACGATTTCCTTCAACTGCTCCACGAGGTCCATCTTCAAAGTGCAGCAGATGCAACCGTTCTGCAGGGAAACGAGCGAATCGTCTTTCTGACCTACCACGCCACCTTTCTCTATCAGTGCCGCATCAATGTTCACCTCGCCGATATCATTTACGATGACAGCGAACTTGATACCTTTCTTATTTGCCAAAATCTTGTTGAGCAGGGTTGTCTTGCCGCTGCCCAGATAGCCTGTCAAAAGCAGGACTGGAACTTCTTTTGTGTTCATACTTATATTATTTGTTGATATTTTCAATGCAGTTCATTTACTCCATGCATGTCATTGTCTCCATGCATGTCATTTTCTGATTAAAATGACGAAAGCGAGGTAGCAAATAATATGCCATCCTCGCTTCCGATATGTTTGTTTTAATATTATTTACGATACTGATCCAAACCCTTGTTCAGGAAATCGAGATAAGCACTTACGTCTTCCTTGAAGCCGAACGAACCGGTAAGAGGGTTTCCCTCGTTGTCTACAGCTACGTAGAAAGGCTGGGCATTGGCGCCAAACTTGCTTGCCTGCAAGTAGCTCCACTTGTCACCGATGGTGCGAAGGGTGCGCTTCTCGCCGTTGAACTCTACTTCCATTGGCTGTGGCAATGGGGTCTTGTCGTCTACATAGAGTGAGATGAGCACGTAGTCCTTTGTCAGTTTGTCAGCCACTGATGGGTCTGTCCATACGGAAGCCTCCATCTTGCGGCAGTTCACGCAACCGAAACCGGTGAAGTCGATGAGCACAGGCTTGCCTGCTGCCTTGGCTGCGGCCATACCCGTCTCGTAGTCCTTGTACTCAGATTCCACGGTCTTGTTGTTGAGGTTGAAATCCTGGGTGTTGATTGGTGGAGCGAAAGCGCTGACAGCCTTGCATGGTGCACCCCAGAGACCAGGAATCATATATACTGAGAATGCCAGAGAGCAGAGACCCAGCATGATGCAAGCCACTGGCATTGGCTTGTTGATGTCGCCACCGATGGCGTCTACCTGGAACTTGAGCTTACCGATGAGATAGAGACCCAAGAGACCGAAGATGACAATCCAGAGTGAGAGGAACACCTCGCGGTCCATGATGTGCCAGCCGTAAGCCAGGTCGGCAACGCTCAGGAACTTTAAAGAGAAGGCGAGCTCAATGAAACCAAGCACAATCTTGATGGTCTCCATCCATGAACCTGACTTTGGAGCCGACTTCAACCAGGATGGGAAGAGGGCGAAGAGGGTAAATGGAAGGGCGAGAGCCAGGGCGAAACCAAACATACCCACGGTAGGAGCGAGCCAGTCGCCGGATGTTACCGTCTGAACCAGCAGCAATCCGATGATAGGAGCGGTGCAGGAGAAGCTGACCAGTACGAGGGTGAATGCCATCAGGAAGATGGAAATCAGACCTGTGGTGCTGGAAGCCTTGCTGTCTACGGCATTTCCCCAACTGTCTGGCAACTTGATTTCGAACCATCCGAAGAAGGAGAATGCAAATATAGCCAGGAGCAGGAAGAGAATGATGTTGAATACAGCACTTGTACTCAAGGCATTCAGGGTGCTTGGTCCGGCAATGGCTGTAACGGCAAGACCGAGGACCAGATAAATAATCACGATGCTCAATCCGTAGGTGATGGCATCACGGATACCCTTCTTCTTGTCGTTCTTGGCACGTTTCAGGAAGAAGCTCACGGTCATCGGGATGATAGGCCAGATGCAAGGCATCACGAGTGCGAGCAAACCGCCCACGAATCCGATGATGAAGATATATAGGATGCCATGGCTTGCGATGTCGTTGTTGCCGCCGAATGCCTGCAACTCCTTCACCACAGGTTTCCACCATGCCTTGGCGTCATCGCTGTTGGCTTCTACCGAGAAGGCAGGGTCGATGCTGGCTGTGCTGTCCACTTTCTCTGCATTGGCAAGATTTGCCAGGGAGTCGGCCTGTGCCTTAGCCAGTGCTGCTGCGTCAACCTTGTTGGCGTCTGCAGCATTGTCCTTTGCAGCCTCCTTGCCATCTACTGCAGGAGAAGTGCCGCTCTTCTTGATGCTAGCCTCGCTTGGTGGCAGACAGTTCTGCTCGCTGCAGGCACCATATTCCAAGTAAGCATCAATGACATACGTTGGCTTGGTGAACTTAATCTTCTGAACAAAGGTAGCGCTGCCTTCAAAATAGCGCAACTTCATCTCGAAGAGCGGGTCGAAGGTGGAAATCTCCTTTCCCCTTGCCTTTAACTTGCCAACCGGTTCGGCACCCTCCATCTTGTTGACGTGGAAACTGGCGGAGATAGGACCATCTGCGCCAAGGCCAGTAGAATAGACATGCCATCCAGGTTGAATCTTACAACTAAATACGATTTCTGCCTCCGCAGACCCGTTGGTCTTCAAGGTGCTGGTCACCTTCACGGGGTTCAGCATCTGAGCGTTGGCCATGACTACTGCTAGGAGTAGTTGGAAAACTAATAATACTTTTCTCATGTTTTTATAATGTAATTTTGATGCAAAGTTACGAAATTTTAAAGTAATAATGTTCATGTTGGTGTATTTGGGTACTACCTTTTATCTTTTTTAAGAAATTATATGGCGTTTTACGATAATTTCTTTGGAATTTCACAGTAAAACTCGTAACTTTGCAGCCGAAATGAACAAGAGAATCTTATACATATTCAGTCTATGGATGGCAACCATGAGCGTGCTGCTATCTACGGTGGTGAGCCATCATCACCACATGGATCGTATCTGTATGGTTCAGGAACAGTGTCAGGAAGATGGCAACATCAATGATGAGCATACCGATCATCATGACCAGGAGTCGAATACCGACCGTGGAAACTGCCGTGTGCATCAGATGCACCATTTTGTCACCAATGCCAAGGTGGTGAAGGGCATCCGCAAGTTGCTGGTAGATGAGAGCCATCAGTTTGTAGTCCTGTCTTGTTCTTCTCTTTTAATCCTCCCTCGTCTCTCACTCATTTCAGTGAGATGGCAGCATGTGGCAGCTTCTCCTCTTGCAGAGGAACTGGCGGCTGGCTATAGCAGGCGGGGACCTCCTTCTATTTTATGACTCAAGTTTCGCATGTAAGCTCCACACGCCCTGAAAGGGCAGAAGCTCCTAGCCCAGGGCATCGCCCTGGGTAATTATGGACACAAGCTTGTCGCCCTGTAAGGGCAAAAGCTTTAAAATACTGGGCAATATACAAAGCTTTTGCCCTTTCAGGGCGCCTTGCTGATTGCTATTATCCCCAGGGCGATGCCCTGGGCTAGGAGCTTTTGGGCCTTCAGCCCGTTCTTGAACCACATGCGAAAGTTCAGTTATGATTTTATTCAAGTTTGCCATTTGGTTGCAAAAATCGGTTTGAAGATTCGAATGCAACTGAGTTGCAAGGATTTTTGTGTACTTTTGCCAGCGGATTTTTGATAAGATCCGTTGTGTGAAATTGTAGTGTAGAATTATAAAATTGAAGGAAAAAACAAACATGAAAAGAATTGTTTTAATAGTCGCCGTTACGGCGATTGCCTGGGCTGGATTCGCTTTCTTTGCGAAACAGACCGGTTCTGAGGCTCATGCGCATGAGGAACATGAGCACGATGAAGTTGATTTTGATCATATTCCGTTGACAGCCAAGCAGGTCAGCACCGTGGATTTGAAGATGGGCGAGGCTGTGGAGCGTGAGATGGATGCCACCATTGATGCGAAGGGTTCGCTCGTACTGCGTGCACAGGCAATGGGCGATGTGGCTTCGCTGATGGGAGGCATCGTGAAAAGCATTTCAGTTAAGGAAGGACAGTTTGTACACAAGGGTCAGGTGGTTGCCACTGTTGAGAATACCGATGTGGTGAGTCTGCAGCGTGAGTACTATTCGGCTGCCAAGGAGTGTGAACTTGCCCGAATTGATATGGAGCGCCAGAAGCTGCTTGCTCATAATGGCGCCGGCATCAAGCGCAGCCTGCAGCAGGCTCAGAAGGATTACCATGTGGCTCATGCCAACATGTTGGGCATTGGTCGCCAGTTGGCACAGATGGGCATTTCTACTGCCGCTGTAGCCAAAGGCAAGTTTACCACAGCGTTCCCTTTGCGTGCACCTATCTCCGGCATCGTGAGCGAGATGACTGCCAGTCTGGGCAGTTATGCTGATATGCAGACTCCTCTGATGAAGATTAGAAACACCCAGGCGGTGGAATGCGACCTCAATGTTTTCGAGAAGGATTTGGCAAAGATCAAGGTGGGCAATCGTGTGACCCTGAACCTGACCAATCAGCCTGGCGTAAAACTTTCAGGAACCGTTTATGGCATGAACCAATACTTTAACGATAACTCGAAAGCCGTTGCTGTTCATGTAAAATTGGATGCTGCAAGTGTAAAGAGTTATCTGCATTCTTCATCTGGCAACACCCATGGCGGAAAGCTTTTCGCAGGTATGTATGTAAGCGGAAAGATAGCCACTGGCAGCCAGCAGTGTCTCGCTTTGCCATCCCAGGCTATCGTGAACAGCGATGGAAAGCAGTATGTCTTCGCCCTCAATGGAGCTCCTAGCAAGGGTAACTACAGCTTCTCCCGCCATGAGGTAACCACAGGTGCTTCGGATGGTAAATATACAGAGGTGAAGCTATGCGACCATCTTCTCAAAGACAAGGATGGAGCTGCCGGTAAGAAAATAGTAACCGAGAATGCTTATTATCTGGCTTCGCTTACAGGCGAACATGGTGAACATGCGCATTAAGAAAGGGTAGCTTATGTTTCAGAAACTTATTACTTATTCCATTCGCCATAAACTGGTGATTGGAGTACTTTCTATAGCCCTGGCGATATGGGGTGTCTGGTCGCTGGTGCATCTTCCATTCGATTCCACTCCAGATATTACCGATAATCAGGTGCAGGTCATCACGCAGGCTCCTTCGCTGGGAGCCCAGGAGGTGGAGCAATACGTAACCACTCCTGTAGAGATGGCACTTGCCAATATCCCCCGCATCCAGGAACGCCGAAGCATTTCAAGAAGCGGACTCTCGGTTATTACGCTTGTCTTCGACGATGCCGCCGATATCTATTGGGCACGTTCGCAGGTGAGTCAGGTGGTGGAACAGTTGGAGAAAGAACTGCCTAAGAACACCGAGACAGAGATGGGACCTATCGCCACCGGATTGGGCGAAATCTACCACTATACCATTCGTGCCAAGGAGGGATACGAGCATAAATACTCGCTTACCCAGCTCAGAACCATGCAGGACTGGATTGTGCGCAAACAGCTTTCCGGAACCCCGGGTGTTGCCGAGGTAAGCGGTTGGGGCGGTTATGTCAAGCAGTATGAGGTGGCTATCAATACCGACCAGCTCAACGCCAGCGGCGTTTCCGTAAGCGAGGTGTTTGATGCCTTGCAGCGCAACAATGCCAATACGGGCGGCAGCTACATTGAGCAGAATTCCAATCAGTATTACATCCGTGGCATCGGTGTAGTGAAGAATCTGGAGGATGTTGCCAACATCACGGTGAAGACGGTGGATGGAACACCTGTTAAGGTGGGCGATGTGGCAAAGGTTCAGTTGGGTCATGCCACCCGTTTCGGTGCCGTTACCCGCAATGGTGAAGGCGAGGTGGTGGCAGGTATCGCCATCATGCTCAAGGGCGAGAACTTCCAGGAGGTAATCAAAAACGTGAAGGAGCGAATCAGCCAGATTCAGAAATCACTGCCCGAAGGCGTGGTCATCGAACCGTTTATCGACCGTACCAACCTGGTGGATAGAGTAGAGGGCACCATCGCCCGCAACCTCATCGAAGGTGGACTCATCGTTATCTTCGTGCTTGTCATCTTTCTGGGCAACTGGCGTGCAGGACTGGTGGTGGCGAGTGTCATCCCGCTCAGTATGCTCTTTGCCTTTGGCATGATGAAGACCTTCGGCATCGATGGCAATCTGATGTCATTGGGAGCCATCGACTTCGGTATGATTGTCGATTCCGCCGTCATCATTGTCGAGGCGGTGGTTACACATATTAATACAGGTCATTTTTCGCAGCCCGAGGTGCGTGCTGCCTATCTTGCCCAATGCCAAAAGGAAGGAAATGCGGTTCCTTTCGCCCTGACCCAGAAGCAGATGGACGAGGAGGTTCACTTCTCGGCTTCCCGCATCCGCCAGAGTGCAGCCTTCGGCGAAATCATCATCATGATTGTATACATTCCGCTGATGACCCTGGTGGGCATCGAGGGAAAGATGTTCCGTCCGATGGCGCTCACCGTGTTCTTCGCCATCCTCGGTGCCTTCATCCTGTCGCTCACCTATGTGCCGATGGCAAGTTCGCTCCTGTTGAGCCGCAAGGTGCACAACAGAAAGACTTTCTCTGATAAGATGATAGAGAAGTTGCAGGGCTGGTATCGTCCTATCCTCGATTGGGTGCTTGCCCGCAACAGGGATGTCATCACGGGAGCCGTGGCTTTGTTCTGCGTCAGCGTGGTGGGCTTCAAGTATCTGGGAGGTGAGTTTATCCCGAGTCTGGAAGAAGGCGATTTCGCTGTGGAAATGAGTATGTCGCAGGGTACGTCGCTCTCGCAGATGGTGGAGAGCTGCAGCAAGGCTGAAAAACTGCTCAAGAAGGAATATCCTGAAATCAAGCAGGTGGTGAGCCGCATCGGAAGTGCTGAGATTCCTACCGACCCGATGCCTGTGGAACGTGCCGACATCATGATAGCCCTGAAACCGAAGGCAGAATGGACCTCTGCCAAGACGACTCCCGAACTGATGGAGAAGATGGAGGAATCCCTCAGTGCCATTCCTGGTCTGGAGGCAGAGATTTCCCAGCCTATCCAGATGCGCAACAACGAGTTGCTTACGGGTATCAAGCAGGATGTGGCTATCAAGATTTTCGGTGACGACCTCGATGTGCTTACCCAGCAGGCAGGAAAGGTGAAGAAGATGATAGAAGGTGTGCCGGGCGTGAGTGGCATCTTTGTAGAAGAAGTTGCCGGCTTGCCTCAAATCCAGGTAAGATACAACCACGAGAAGATGGCGGCTTACGGTATCAGCGTGGATGATATCAGCAGTGTTCTGGAGACTACCTTTGCCGGTGCCGTGGCTGGTTCCGTCTACGAGGGCGACAAGAAGTTTGACATCGTGCTCCGCATGGATCCATCGCAGCGCAATGTAGAGCAGCTTGAACTGTTGAGTATTCCGCTGAAGGATGGCACGAATATTCCGCTTTCGCAAGTAGCGGATATCGATGATTCGCCTGCTCCGGCACAGGTGTCGCATGAGAATGGTGCCCGGCGCATCTACGTGGGCTTCAATGTGAAGGGGCGTGATGTGCAAAGCACGGTGGAGGATATCCAGGAGATTCTCGACGAAAAGCTGAAACTCCCTGAAGGCTACTATTATAATTATGGTGGTGAGTTTGAGAATCTGCAGAGTGCCAGCCGCCGACTGATGGTGGTGATTCCGATAGCGCTGGTCATCATCCTGCTGCTGCTCTATGCCACGGTGAAGAATGTAAAAGAGTCGCTCTTCGTGTTCTCGGCTATTCCTCTGGCTGCGATAGGTGGTGTCTGGGCTTTGTGGCTCCGCGGTATGCCTTTCAGTATTTCGGCAGGTGTGGGCTTCATCGCCCTCTTCGGTGTGGCGGTGCTCAACGGCATCGTGCTCATCGGTCAGATGAACCTGATGCAGAAGGAACAGCTCCGGTTGCCACCGACAGCGGGAACCAGTGCGGGTGAGATGATTCATCGTCGCATCATCGATAGCTGCATGCTCCGTCTGCGTCCTGTCCTGATGACGGCTCTGGTGGCTTCCATGGGATTCCTCCCGATGGCGCTCTCGCAGGGCGATGGTGCCGAGGTGCAGCGACCACTTGCCACGGTGGTGATTGGCGGACTCATCACGAGTACCCTGCTCACTCTGCTGGTGCTCCCTGCCATCTACAAGACATTTACCAAGCGTTAGAATTGATTTATCAAGCGTTAGAATAGAACAATTATGAAGAAGTTTTTAGATAAGAATAATATAGTGCTTGCTTCTCTGATGCTGCTTCTGCCTCTGTCGGCAGAAGCTCATCTTTCGTCCGCATCGGGTGTCCAGGGTTTTGATGCAAGCATCCCCGGCAAGAAGATGACCTTGCAGCAGTGTTTCCAACTGGCTGATAGGCAGAACCTCGCCTTGCAATCCGGCAGAAAAGCCGTAGAAAAGGCTCAGGTAATGCAGGGAACAGCATGGAATCTGGACAAGACGGAAATCGCCTTCTCGCAGAACCCGGCTTCCAGCGGTGATACCGATAATGGACTCACCTTCTCGCAGAGCATAGAGTTTCCTACGGTCTATACAGCCCGCCGCAATCAGTTGAAGGCAGAGACCCAGGCAGAGAAAAGCCGGTTGAACGTCACATCCCAGCAGCTCAGACTCGAAATAGCCAATGTTTATTATGCGATGCTTTACCAGACCCATCGCCTTCAGATTCTGCTGCAGCAGGATTCCGTCATCCAGCGCTATTGCGATGTAGCCGGGAAGAGATACAGGGCGGGCGAGGCGAGACAGCTGGAGTTCCTCTCTGCCGATCGCATGAGAAACGACAACCGCCTGGAGATGACGAAGGTGAAGAACGAGGCAGAGAATCTGCAGACAGCCCTGATGGCGCTGCTCAACACCACTACGCCTGTGGTGCCTGCCGCCGACAACCTTGTCATCTCGCAGAGTTCGCCCATGAATGCAGCCTTCAACTATCAGCAGACTGCCGATGCGCAATATCAGAAAGACCTCATCTCGGCGCTCGACCAAGAGGTGAAGTGTGCCAAGACGGGCTATGCGCCATCGCTCTCTCTGGCTTTGCGCTCGCAGCTTCTCATCGATAGCTGGGATCCCTATCACATCAATCGCCAGCGCTTCACCGAAGGCAATTTCTTCGGTTTCGAAGTAACCGTGGGGGTTCCGCTCTTCTATGGCGCAACCAAGGCGAAGGTGAAGGCTGCGCAGAAAGACCGCGAGGTGGCTCTGTTGGCGATGCAGCAGGAGCAGCGCGAAAAGGAGCGGGATTACAAACAGGGATATAACCGCCTGCAGAATGCCATCAAGCGAATGGAATATTACAGCGGCGAGAATATGGCGAAGGCGAAGGACATAGAACGTCTCAGCACCCTGGAGTATGAGAATGGTGAAATCAGTTATGTGGAATACGCCAGCGCCTTGCAGGAGGCGATAGATATGCGGTTGAAGCTGGCTGAGGTGGTCAACGAATATAATGAGGCAGTTCTTGCCTTAATGGCACTCAATAATAGCCTGTAAAAATAGTCAATTAAGGAATAAATAGCATGCATCGGTGCTTTTTTTGGTGTTTTTTCCAAAAAATGTACCGATGCTTTCGTTTTTTTTTGTATCTTTGCAAAAAATATAGCTATAATTATGGGATTATTCGGATTATTCAGCAACAAAAAGAAAGAAACTCTCGATAAAGGACTTGAAAAAACCAAAGAGAGTGTGTTTAGCAAATTAGCTCGTGCGGTGGCTGGTAAGTCAACCGTAGATGACGATGTGCTCGACGACCTCGAAGAGGTGCTCATCACATCGGATGTGGGCGTAGAGACTACGGTGAAGATCATTCATCGCATCGAGGAGCGCGTGGCTCGCGACAAGTATGTTTCTACCTCGGAGCTTGACAGAATCTTAAGAGAGGAAATCGCCAGTCTCCTGGAAGAGAACCATAGCGATGACAATGAGAATTGGGACTTGCCTTCCGACCACAAGCCATACGTTATCCTGGTGGTGGGTGTAAATGGAGTAGGCAAGACTACTACCATCGGTAAGCTTGCCTACCAGTTTAAGAAGGCTGGCAAGAAGGTTTATCTGGGTGCTGCCGATACCTTCCGTGCCGCAGCCGTGGAGCAGATTTCCATCTGGGGCGACCGCGTGGGTGTACCGGTGGTGAAGCAGCAGATGGGTTCCGACCCTGCAAGCGTGGCTTTCGACACCCTGCAGAGTGCCAAGGCAAATGGTGCCGACGTGGTGCTCATCGATACTGCAGGAAGATTGCATAACAAGGTGAACCTGATGAACGAGCTGAAGAAGATTAAGGAGGTGATGAAGAAGGTGATGCCTGAGGCACCAGACGAGGTGATGCTCGTATTGGATGGCAGTACGGGTCAGAACGCCTTCGAGCAGGCCAAGCAGTTTGCTGCCGTTACCAATATCACTTCTCTTGCCATCACCAAGCTCGACGGCACAGCCAAGGGCGGCGTGGTCATCGGAATCTCCGACCAGCTCAAGGTGCCGGTGAAGTACATCGGATTGGGTGAGGGCATGGAAGACATGCAGCTCTTCAACAAGAAGGAATTCGTGGATTCCCTGTTCAAGAAATCAAAGTAGATTTCGGATGCAATTTATGTGAAAAGAAACGGGAATCAGATTAGTATATATAATAAGGTATAGGTGAATGAAAAAGAACCAGATAGATATCATAACTTTGGGCTGTTCCAAAAACCTGGTCGACAGCGAGCTGTTGATGAAGCAGTTTGAGGCGAACGGCTACCATTGTGTACACGATTCAAAGCGCCCTCAGGGCGAGATAGCCGTCATCAACACATGCGGCTTCATCGAGGATGCCAAGCAGGAAAGCATCGACACCATCCTCGAATTTATCCAGGCTAAGGAAGAGGGACGCCTGAACAAACTCTATGTGATGGGCTGCCTCTCGCAGCGTTATCAGAAGGAATTGGAGGCTGAGATGCCTGAGGTGGATAAGTTCTACGGCAAGTTCAACTACAAGGAACTGCTCAAGGAGCTGGGTAAGGCCGAAGTGCCTGCTTGCAACGAGCGCCGCCATCTTACCACCCCTCACCACTATGCATACATCAAGATTTCAGAGGGCTGCGACCGCCGCTGCGCCTATTGCGCCATTCCGCTCATCACGGGCAAGCACGTTTCCCGTCCTAAGGAAGATGTCCTCAACGAGGTGCGCGAACTGGTAGCCGACGGCGTGAAGGAGTTCCAGATCATCGCTCAGGAACTTACCTACTACGGCATGGATATCGATGGCAAGCATCATATCACCGAACTCATCAGCGAGATGGCCGACATCCCTGGCGTTAAGTGGATTCGTCTGCATTACGCTTATCCAAACCAGTTCCCGCTCGATCTGCTCGATGTGATGCGCGAGAAGCCAAACGTATGCAAGTATCTCGACATCGCCCTACAGCACATCAGCGACCACATGCTCACTCGCATGCATCGCCACGTAACCAAGCAGGAGACGCTCGACCTGCTCACCGTCATCCGCAACCGCGTGCCGGGCATCCATATCCGCACCACGCTGATGGTAGGTTTCCCAGGCGAGACCGAGGAGGATTTCCACGAGCTGCTCGACTTCGTGCGTGAACAGCGTTTCGAGCGCATGGGTGCCTTCGCCTATTCTGAGGAGGAGGGAACCTACAGTGCCAAGAACTATGAAGATGATGTTCCTGCCGATGTGAAGCAGCGCCGTCTTGACGAACTGATGATTCTGCAGCAGGACATCAGTGCAGAGATTGAGGCAGGCAAGGTGGGACTCACGATGCCGGTGGTTATCGACCGCAAGGAAGGAGATTACTATATCGGCAGAACTGAGTTCTGTTCGCCAGAGGTTGACCCAGAGGTGCTTATTAAGGCAGACCAGCGCTTGCGTGTGGGCAGTTTCTACAAGGTAAAGATGACCAGCAGCGAGGAGTTCGACCTGTATGGCGAAGTAGTGAGATAGAATTATAATTAAAGAATCAGAAGATGAACAATAAGGACTATATAGCAGAACTGGCTCAGCAGACGGGTTATTCGCAAGACGACACCCAGAAGATGGTGCGCAAGGTGATAGACGCCATGATTGCTGAATTTGAGGAAGGGGAAATGGTCTCCATCCCCAACTTTGGTACGTTCGAGGTGAAGAAGCGCCTAGAGCGCGTGGTGGTGAATCCTACCACCAGGAAGCGACAGCTGGTTCCGCCTAAACTGGTGCTCGGCTTTCGTCCTGTTGCTGCCGTCAAGGAGAAGCTAAAGAATGGAGGAGAAGCTTATGAGTAAGAACAGTTTGACAGTCTTGGCACAGAAGCTGGCTGAGAAAACGGGTATCAGTCAGCAGGATGCCGAGTTGTTCATCAGAAAGATGTTTGATGTAGTCAATGAAGGGCTCCAGGCTGACAAGCAGGTAAAGATGAAATGGCTTGGAACCTTCAAGGTTACTTCGGTGAAGGATCGTGAGAGCGTGGATGTCAACACCGGCGAGCGTATCGTCATTGAGGGAAGAGATAAGATCTCCTTTACCCCGGATACGATTCTCAAGGAAATCATCAACAAGCCGTTTGCACAGTTTGAGACCGTGGTGGTGAACGACGGGGTAGAGTTTGATGAAATCGACAGGAAGTTTGAGGCAGAAGAACAGCTGGCTGAGAATCAGCAGATGGATGAGGCTGAGGAGATTCCAGAACCATTGGATGGTTCTGAAACATCAGAGGAAACTTCAGAAGCAACTGGTATTTCTGAAATCTCTGATACTTCTGAAACTTCAGATACATCTGAAATATCAGACACTTCTGAAACTTCAGATACTTCTGAAACTTCAGATGTGATTGATTTCCTGGATGAATCAGAAGCTCCATCCGTGAGTGATAAGGTCGTTGTAATAGGCGAATCTGAACCTCAATATGATGCTTCTCCTGAAATCATAACAGAAACTATCGTAGAAAAGTCGGTTAAGGAAATGAAGGATGAGGATGAGGCTGAGCCAACCCTTGATCCTGAGCCAACACCTGAGCCAACACCTGAGCCTGAGCAAATATCAGTTCCAGATTCAGAACCTGTAGTTGAATCAGCTTGTGTATCCGATTCAGAAACATCCGAAGACTCAGAGTCTTACGATACTTTTGAATCTACCGAAAAGGGTGTAGTGATTCCTCGTTATCTGGTAATAGTTGCTTGCTTCATCATCGTAGCCTTGATTGGCGGCATCGGTTGGTTTGCCTTTAATTATGGTAAGATGGCAGCGCAGCGCGACCATCTCGCATTGCAACTGGACAACTTCCATCAGGGCAACAAGGCAGCTAAACCAACTCCGGCTCCTCTTTCGCAGGAAGAAATCATGAGAAAGAAGGCGATAGAAGATAGCATCAGAATGGCGCAGGCTAGCGAAGCCGTGAAAATGGCTGAGGCTGATGTCAAGCAGGCTGATAAGAAGGATTCTCTTCTTGCCGCTAAGCAGCAGAAAGATGCTGAGGCTAAGAAGCTGCAAGCCGAAAAAGCTGCCGCCCATGCATCTGCCAAATACGATCAGGATGCTCGTGTTCGCACGGGTGCCTATCGCATTGTGGGTGTAGCTGAGGTGGTTACTGCCCGAGAAGGTCAGACCATAGAAGCCATCAGTAAGCGTTATTTCGGTTCGGGAATGGAGTGTTACGTTGAGGCTCTCAATGGTTCCGGCAAGTTGAAAGCCGGACAGAAAGTCAAGATTCCGAAACTGGAATTGAAAAAGAAGTCAAGAACGCCATAAGGGCGAGCTTATCGAAAATATGAGAGGGTGTGTCAAAAGTCCAAGACACACCCTCTTTTTGGTTGCTTCATCGTTTTTCTTCATCGGATTACGCTGAGTTAACGGAACATTCTTGCTTCACGGATTACGCACGGAATTTAAACGGATTTGGCCTTACGGCCATTGGGCTAGCGCATTCGCATTCCAGCTTTAGGGGGTATCGCCACGACCGCCAGGTCGAGTTTCCGTTTAAAATCCGTGAGTAATCCGAGGAAGGCGGTTAAGGTTCCGTTTATTCCGCGTAATCCGATGAATAATGACACACCCTCTTTTTAGTTTATATTTTTTCCTCTTTAAAGTGTTTACTTTATCGACTATACTTCTTAATATATCCTTCTGCACGAGCATCACCCAGCTCCTTTGCCTTCGCCAGGTTCTTTAATGCCTCGTCCTTCTGCTTCAATTCTATCTGAAGCAAACCGAGGAGAAGATAGCCGTCGGCGTATTCCGGAGCCAGGGCTATGCACTGCTTGGCAGCACTGACACCCTCCTCAAATCTCTTGACACGCAAATCCAAACTTGCCCACTCGGCAAAATACGTAGGCTCCTTTGGCGAAAGGTAGCAGGCACGGGCTATGTCGATGAGCGCCGGCTGCCACATACGCAATCGAGTCTCACACTTGTAGCGGGTGTAGAAAAACTCCGGATTCACGGGGCGGGCTATGGAATCATACTGGTTGTAATCGGCCAAAGCACTGCGATACTCGCCCTGTTCGTCCAGGAACTGGCCACGAGCCAGATAGTAATTTCCTGCCAATACTCCCGCATTCTTTGATGCTACGATGGCACTATCCAGAAGCACCCTGATTTCTGATGCAGGTGCCTTCAGACGAGTCTTCGACTGAGCAGCCTCCAGATAGAGCTCGCCGCTGCGGATGTCCGTCTTGGTTAAATCCATGAACATATCGTATGCCTTCTGGTAATCACCCTTGGTAAACCAGATGCGGGCTTCCTGGTGCTTATACACCGGGTTCGCCTTGATGGCATAAGCCTTCTGCGCCTCCTCAATCGCCTTGTCGTAAGTCCACGCCTTGAACGCAGAATCACCCTTATAAACCAGTTTCTGATAAATCAGATCTGAATAGTTGGAGTGAGCCTCATCCTTGGCGTTCGCCTTCTTAATGCCTTCTTCCATCAGTTTGGCTGCCTCCTCAAACTCGTTCTGCTCTACCAGAACCGTTCCCTTCTCCTTGTATCCGAAGGCGGAGGTTGGGAAACTGGCGAGGAACTCGTCTGCATACTTGGTGTAGGCTTCACGGCTCAGCTGCGCCTTGTTCAGCGTCATCATGGTGATGGCGTCCTGCTCCACATCAGGCAGGGCGGTGCGGATGCCTGTCTCGCGAAGCGCTGCATCGAGGGTGGAAAGTCCCGTTACCTTCAGCTCCTTGGCATAGTTGGCATCGATGGCCGTAACC
The DNA here is from genome assembly GCF_051861805.1 of Segatella copri. Taxonomy (GTDB): domain Bacteria; phylum Bacteroidota; class Bacteroidia; order Bacteroidales; family Bacteroidaceae; genus Prevotella; species Prevotella copri_M. The sequence goes on from NZ_CP146520.1 coordinate 2,482,061, forward strand.
TGACCGTTGCTATGCATGATTCCGATTACCTGACCGTCTTTGTTGACGAAAGGACAGCCCACGGCATTATCGGGCACGGTGATGGAGAAGATGTAGTAATTGTAGGTGGTCTTGAACTTCTCTACGCTTGAAATCTCCTCCTGCTGGAATGGTGACTTCTTGATGGAATAGGGAACGAGCCACACCTTGCTGCCTGCCTCCGATTCCTTGGCTGCGATGCGGGCGGCTGCGGTGTTGCCCACCACTCTGAACTTCGCCACATCGTAAAGCTCGTCGGCTCCGAGGAGGGCGTCTACCTCCATCGACTTGCCCGAAGCATCCACGATGCTTGCCTTGACGGCTCCGATGAATGGCTTGAAGGTACTGATGGCAGTTCCCTTGTTGTCAATAAATACACCCTGCGTGGATGAAATGATGTTTCCATCCTTGTTGAAGGTGGTGAGAGTAAATACGCTCTTGGCTGATTTCTGCACAGCTCCCGGTTGAGCGAATAGGGACGATGCACCCAGCATCAGTCCCAACATAATCATATATATTTTCTTCATATTTCAAAACAGTCGTTTTTATGGGCGGTTGGACCTCAGCAGTTCCCTGGCGTTGGCGAGTGCCGCCTGTGTAATGTCGCTGCCGCTGAGCATCTGGGCGATTTCCTCCACACGCTGCTCGCTGTTGAGTTCCTTCATCTGCGAGATGGTGCCCTGTTCGGTTTCCTCCTTCAGCACCTTGTAGTGATGGCTTCCCTTGGCTGCTATCTGCGGCAGGTGGGTGATGGAGATGACCTGTCGTTCCAGGTGGCCCATTTCTGCCATGATGTCTGCCATCTTTTCGGCTATCTTGCCGCTCACGCCCGTATCGATTTCGTCGAAGATGATGGTTGGCAACTTCACGGCGCCGCTGATCATTGCCTTGAGCGAGAGCATGACGCGGGCGATTTCTCCACCCGATGCTACCTGGGTTACAGGCTGCAGCGGCGTGCTCTTGTTGGCGCTGAAGAGGAAGCTTACCTTGTCGGTGCCGTTGCTGCTCAATCCCTTGTCGGCGAAGGCAATCTCGAATCTTACGTTCGGAATGCCCAGCGGAACCAGGCGCTGCTTCATCTCTGCCTCTATCGTCTTTGCCGATTTCTGGCGCACGGCGGTGAGCAGGGCTGCTTGCTTCCGGGCTTTTTCGAGCAGGATGGCTACCTGCTTCTCCAGGGCTTCCACCTGCTCGTCGCCACCATCGATGCTGGAGAGCTGACCGGCGATATGGTCGCGGGTGGCAATAAGTTCTGCCACCGAATCTACACGGAATTTCTGCTGCAGGGTGTAGAGCTGGTCGAGGCGGGTGTTGATGGTTTCCAGACGGTTGGGGTCGAAGTCAACACCATCCACGCTGTGGCTGATTTCCTGGGCGATGTCTTTCAGTTCGATATAACTGCTCTGCATGCGGTCGGAAATCTCGGCCATGCTCGGATACACCTCACGAATATTTTCCAGTTGGTCAGTAGCGGTCTTCAGTTTGTCGAGTATGCTGTTGTCGTCGCCGCTCAGGGCATTGTCAGCCTCGTAGAGGGCGGTCTTGATGTCCTCGCTGTGGCTGAGGGTTTCGGCTTCCTGTTCCAGCTGCTCAAGTTCTCCTTCCTTCAGCTGTGCATCTTCCAGTTCCTTCAGCTGGAATCGCATGAACTCCTCGTTCTCGCGGTTTTTCAGAATCTCTTCCTTCAGGTTTTCCAGTTGAACCTTTGCTTGATGGTAGGCCTTGTAATCCTTCTGATAGGCTGCGAGTTGCTTGTTGTCCTGGGCGATGATATCCACCACGTTGAGCTGGAAGTCTTCCTTCTGCAGCAGCAGGTTCTGGTGCTGCGAATGGATGTCTACGAGCTGTTCGCCCAACTCTCTCATCCGGGTGAGGGGCACAGGAGTATCGTTGATGAAGGCACGGCTTTTGCCTGCCGCCGTCAACTCTCTTCTGATGATGGTGTCGTTGCCATCGTAGTCGATGTCGTTGTCATCGAAGAACGCCTGCATTCCGTATCTGGAAAGGTCGAAATGGGCTTCTATCACGCAGCGGTCTCTGCCTGCCTTGATGGCCTTGGTATCGGCTCTGTTACCCAGGAGCAGACCGATGGCGCCGAGGATGATGCTCTTTCCGGCTCCCGTTTCTCCGGTGATGACGGAGAAGCCTGGATAGAGGGCGATATTCAGCTCGTCGATGAGTGTGAAGTTCTTGATATATAATTGCTTGAGCATAATCGGTTATATTATTCCTTTATCTGGTCCCAATATTTGTTTTGCGACGGATTGATGGAGGTGAGGATTTCGAACACGGCTTCCTTCTCCTTCTGGGTGCCCTTGCCCTTGTAGATGTTGGCAAGTTCATCCTTCTTGTAATCCGTCCAGATTTGTGGCAACATGCTGAGCGGGCGATTCTCCTTGGCTTTCTTCAGTCCTGTTTCCAGGGCTGTGGTTATCTCGGTTCTGCCTCGCTCCACATTGTTCGCCATCTCGTCGAGTCCCTTGCGGTAGTAGTCGTACTGCAACTGGCGGAAGGGCTCCATCGAGCCGTCAAGATAGTCGTTGATGATGGCGAAGCGGTTGCGGTCGTTGTCGAAAGCCTTCCAGCCCGGGTAGTCGAGGTTCTGCGCATTGTTGGTGAGATTCATGCAACGCTGCAGCACGTCCTCGCCGCCCTTGGGTGAAAAACTGTCGAGGTCTAAACCGATGAGAAGATACGCATAGTAGGCGAAGAGGGCAGTAAGCTGGTTGTCTATCTGCTCCTCGTTGAACTCCAGCTGGTCGAATTCGGCAAACTTGAACGTGAAGTTTTCATCCACATTATTATATAAGGTGGAGGTATAGGCCGAATTATACACCGGGCGGTTGGCCTGGATGGTAGCCTTGCAGGTAAAGATACCTTGGTCTTTATCATACTTGGTTACCTGCAGGTTGAAGTTGCACACGATGCGCTCGTTCTTCTGAAACTGAAGATGCGTCCATTGGCGGTCGTTGACAAACTGCTCCAGGGTTTGTTGCAGATTGTCAAACACGCTTTTCTCCGTGCCCGAGATCTGGGCATGGTTGATGGTAATCTTTGCCTGCAGTTCCTGTGCCGCGAGGGGTGCAGGATTACAGCAGAAGAGCCAGCTCATCAATGATGTCGCGAGCCACTTCAGTCTTCGGTTTCTTTTCATATTCTTTCTTTCCTTTTTCCGAGATGATGGTAATCTGGTTGTCGTCGGTGCGGAAGGTAGTGCCCGGGTTGCGGGTAGAGTTGAGCACGATGAAGTCGGCGTTTTTCTTTACTCTCTTCTTCTGTGCATTGTTCTCTTCGTCGTTGGTTTCCAGGGCGAAAGCTACGATTCGCTGATGTTTTTGTTTCATTCCTCCCAGGGCTGCCGCAATGTCGTGGGTAGGCACCAGGGTGAGTTCCAGGTCATCCTTCTCGCGCTTGATTTTCTTATCGGCCACGGTGCTCGGCTTGAAGTCGGCAACGGCGGCACAGAGGATGGCTGCATCGCTTTGCCCGAACGCCTGGGTTGAAGCCTGATACATTTCCTCGCAGCTCTCCACGTTGATGCGGTGGATGGCGGGACTGCAGCTGAGGGCTACCGGACCGGCGATGAGGGTGACGTCAGCACCACGGCGCAGGCATTCTTCGGCGAGGGCGAATCCCATCTTTCCCGAAGAATAGTTGCCGATGAAGCGAACGGGGTCTATCTTCTCGTAGGTAGGTCCCGCCGTGATCATCACCTTCTTGCCGGATAAATCGAGCGAAGCCTCAGCCTTCACTTCAGCCTCAGCATTGCCTTCAGCTTCTTTCTCAGAATCTGCTTCCATCTTGAAATATCTGTCGAGATAATCCACGATGACATCGGGTTCCTCCATGCGTCCCTTGCCTTCGAGTCCGCTGGCGAGGAATCCCACCTCCGGCTCGATGATATGGTTGCCGTAGCTGATGAGTGTCTTCATGTTTGCCTGGGTAGACGGATGCTTGTACATGTCGAGATCCATGGCTGGTGCGATGAAGACGGGAGCCTTCATGGAGAGATAGGTGGTGATGAGCATGTTGTCGGCAATGCCGTGAGCCATCTTGCCCATGGTAGAGGCGGTGCAGGGAGCGATGAGCATGGCGTCCGCCCAGAGACCGAGGTCAACGTGCGAATTCCAGGTGCCGTCGCGCTGCGAGAAGAACTCGCTCACCACGGGCTTGTGGGTGAGTGCCGAGAGGGTGATAGGGGTGATGAACTCCTTGCCCGCAGGGGTGATGACCACCTGCACCTCGGCACCCCGCTTAATCAGTCCGCGTATGATGAGGCATGATTTATAGGCTGCAATGGAGCCCGTAATGCCCAATACGATTTTTTTTCCTTTCAGCATATTATTTTCCCATTCTCTTGTTATACTCGCGCAGACGGATGCGGGTGAGTACCTGCTTGGTATTGTTGGTGAACTCGCTGCCCAGAATCCAGGTGAAGTAGCCCGGATCCTTGGTGAGAACCTCTGCAACATCCCAGCCTTTGTACTTGCCGAAGTTGAACACTTCGTGCTTCTGCGGTTCGCCCTTCTCATTGAGAATCACATTGCCCTGGGCATCCTTCAGCTCCTGCCATACGATGCGGCCTGCAAAGTCAACATTGTCATTGTGCTTTGAGAACTCGGCAAGCTCGTCCATGTTGTTGTTGAGCACGCGGTCTGCTTCCTCCTGAACGCCAGGCGCATAGCGGTCGAGCTCGCCCATCAGCACGCGATAGGTGGCCTCGGTATCCTGGTCGGCACGGTGGGCTTCGAAATCCTCCTCCATCTTTCTGCCGCAGTAGAACTTGTAGGCTGCGGCAAGGTTGCGGCGCTCCATCTTCATGAAGATGGTCTGGGCGTCGATGAGACGGCACTTGGAGAAATCGAAGTCGATTCCGGCACGCAGGAATTCCTCGGCGAGCATCGGAACGTCGAAGTGGTTGGAGTTGTAGCCGGCGAAATCACAGCCGGTGAACTCCTGGCTCAGGGTGGCAGCCAACTGCTTGAAGGTTGGCGCATCCTTCACGTCCTCGTTGGTGATTCCGGTGAGTGCAACCACCTCTTCAGGAATCTGCTTTTCCGGGTTTACAAACTGATTCTTACGAATCTCTGTTCCATCCGGGTTCACCTTAATATATGAAATCTGAATGATTCTATCCTTTACCATGTCAAGTCCCGTGGTCTCCAGGTCGAAGACGATGAGGGGCTTCGTTAAATTTAATTTCATTTCTTTTATTTTTGGTTCTTGATTATTTTTCTGCCTTTTGGCTGGCAGAACGTAAAAGAGCCTATGGCTCCTTAGTCGTTAAGGAGCATAGGCATGATGAGCATCAGGACATCTTCGTCCTCTGGCTGCTCTGACGGGATTACGATTCCGGCGCGACTTGGGTCGGCGAGCTGGAAGACGATCTGCTCGCTGTTAAGATTGCTCAGGATTTCCATCAGACTGCTTCCCTTGAAACCGATGTTGATGGTTGAACCTGAGTATTCGCAAGCCAGAACTTCCTTGGCAGAAGTGCTGAAGTCGATATCCTCGGAAGAAACCTCGAATCGGCCGTTCTCAATGTGGAAACGGATGAGCTGGCTGCTCTCGCTGGCGAAAGGCAGCACGCGGCGCAATGCGCTCTGCAGCGCCTTGCGGTCTACGGTGATCTGTGCAGGATTGTTGGTTGGAATCACAGAGTTGTAGTTAGGGTAGCGGCCGTCGATGAGTCTGCATCTCAGCATGCCGTCGCTGAACTGGATTTCTGCGCTGCGCTCATCAAACTTGATGGTAGCCTCATCTTCCTTGCTCAGGATGTTCTTGAGCAGGGTGGCTGGCTTCTTAGGCAAGTTGAAATTGGCAGGAGTCTCACTCTTGATGCTGAAGTTCTTGCTTCTCACCAGTTTATGACCATCGCTGGAAACCACGGCAAGTGCCTCTGGAGTCAGGTCGAAATAGATACCGTTCATCACAGGGCGCAACTCGTCTGACGCTGTAGCGAAGAGAGAACGTGAGATGTTGTCAATCAGAATATCGGTGGAAAGGGTGATGACGGTGCATCCGTCGCCCATAGGCTGAGAGCGTGGATAGTCCTCGGCATTGATACCGGTGAAGTTATAAAGACCATTCTGATATACGATCTTGATGGCGTAAGCGTCGGAGTTTTTTTCTACCTCGAAGCTGAGAGGCTGCTCTGGGAGTTCCTTGAGGGCATCGATGACTACGCGTGTAGGCACGCAGAATTCACCTTCGCCTTCGCACTCGGTCAGGGCGATAGTACTCTTGATGATGTTGTCACTGTCGCTGGCGGTGATGTTCAGTTCACCGCTTTCAATCTGGAACAGGAAATTCTCGAGGATAGGCAACGAGTTTTTGCTGCCAATCACCTTCACAAGCATGTTGAGTTTGCTGCTCAATGCTGAACTTGATACTGTAAATCTCATGAGTCGTTATTTTTATTATTGTTTATTTTCCTTATTTTATTTGCGTACGCCCCCAGTTTGGGTGCCCTTTCGCAATTATGAGTACAAAAATACAAAAAATATCGGGGATAGACAAAAATAATCGAAGAAATGTTTCGGTTTTAGAACTATTTTTAGTAATTTCGCAGTCAGAAAGAAAAACTTGATAAAAGAATCACTCTATTTTGTGCTTTTCCGAGGGGTCATGATGAAGCAAGGTGCCCATCGTTTTGCAATGATAGAACAGACAACATTTAATAAATTAATTATATGGAATTACAAGGAAAGGTGATTGCCGTTTTGCCTGAAAGAAGCGGCGTTTCTGCAAGAGGTGAGTGGAAGGCTCAGTCGTTCGTTATCGAGACTCATGAGCAGTATCCTAAGAAGCTTTGCTTCGATGTGTTCGGAGCTGATCGTCTTGCACAGTTTAACATCCAGAGTGGCGAGGAGCTTCTGGTTTCATTCGATATCGATGCTCACGAGTATCAGGGCCGCTGGTTCAACAGCGTTCGTGCATGGAATGTTCAGCGCATCGACCCTAACGCCGTAGCTGGTGCCATGGGCGGTATGCAGCCAGGTGCTGCCGCATTCCCTCCTATGGGTGCTGCGCCAATGGGTGCCGCTCCTGCAGCTGCGCCAGCAGCAGGTGCTACAGCTCCATTCCCTGCTTCTCAGCCAGCTGCTCCAGCACAGGGTGGTAGTGCTGACGATCTCCCATTCTAAATTCTGAAATGAATCGCAGAGAAACAACAAGAGCATTCGAGAGGATTTGTTAAAGATTTCCTCACGAATGCTCTTTCTTGTTGGTAACCATTGGCTTACCTGCCAAAATGGGGAGGTATATTTACCCTTAAGGCAAAATATTCCTAGCCTTAAGGATAAATATTTTTAGCCTTAAGGGAAAATATATTTTGCCTTAAGACGGGTTTTATGCTGACGGAAGGCTTCTATTCCTTTCGTCTTCTTTTTTCAAAAAATGTCCTGGAGGCGGCAAAGAAGAGTACCACGGCGGCGGCATTCTCTATGGCTACCATCCAGAAGGCTCCACTGTAGCCGAAATGCTCGGCAACAATTCCACCCAGCAGACAACCGATTCCGAAGCCCAAGTCCCAGCCCGTAAGAATGCTGCTATTCGCCGTGCCTCGCTGGTCGTGGCGCGCCACATTTATAAACATATTCAGGAAGGCAGGGTAGAGATGGCCGTTGCCCAATCCTATCAGTGCTGCCGAAAGATAGTAAGCTATCGGGTGCTTCACGGCAACGAAGATGGTGAATCCCACCAGCGAAATCAGCATTCCCTCGGCTGCATTCTGCGTTAGCTTGCCCTGGCTCAGTGCCTTCCTGCCCTGTAGGCGGCTCATGAAGAGTCCCATCGAGAGGATGGCGAAATAGGTGCCCGTTCCGCCCGTAATGCCCAGTTCTTCCTTGCTGTAGATGGCGAGGTAGTTGCTCAGCACGCCCCAGCAGAATCCGAACATGCAGATGTTGATGGCGAGCAGCCAGGCTCGGGTGAGGAAGAACCTGTCCAAGGAAAGCTTCTCCTTGTTCTTGACAATCTCTTTCTCAGGGAGTTTGATGGTTCCGGCAATCACCACGGAGGCTATTGCCACCACGAAGGCTATCCAGAACAGCACCATGTAACTGCCTACGATGTTGTGAAGATAGATGCCGATGGATGGGGCTATCGCCATGGCAAAGTTGTTGCTCAAGCCATAGAGACCGATGCCTTCGTTGCGGCGGCTGGCTGGCAGTACGTCGATGGCACAGGTGCTGTTGGCCACGGTGACGGCTCCGAAGGGACCGCCATGCAGGGTGCGGCAGATGGCGAACATCAGGATGGTGCCGGCGGCTATGTAGCCCGCAAAGAAGATGGCGAAGGCTGACAGACAGACCATCAGCACCTTCTTGCGCGAAAAGCTATCCACCACATATCCGCTGAACGGACGGATGATGAGTGCCGCCACCGTATATCCGCTTAGAACAATGCCTATCACATCCTTCGTTGCCCCGAAAGTCTCGCTCAGATAGAGCGGGAGGAGTGGGGTGAGGAGGTAGAAGGCGAAGTAGAGCAGGAAGTTGGTGGTCATCACCTTGATGTAATTCGCATTCCAAAGTTTCTCTTTCATCATTTTTCTTTCAACGTTTATTTTCGAACTGTGCGGTTGAAATTACCCAATACGCCCTGAAAGGGCAGAAGCTCCTAGCCCAGGGCATCGCCCTGGGTAATTATGAACGCAAACCCGTCGCCCTGTAAGGGCAAAAGCTTTAAAGAACCAAGCAATAAACAAAGCTTTTGCCCTTACAGGGCGTCTTGCTGATTGCCATTATACCCAGGGCGATGCCCTGGGCTAAGAGCTTTTGGGCTTTCAGCCCGTTTCAACCGTACAGTTCGTTTATTTTTCATTCTCGTTAAATCTTATCCTCCAGCCAGGCATCAATCAATCTGCGGGCGATGGAAAGTTTCTCGGGGAGTATCGGCAGAGCATCCTTGCTGAACCATTTGCCACGCGAGAGCTCTTCTTTCTGAAGATGAATCTCGCCATCCACGTACTCGGCTGTGAAGCCTACCATCAGTCCGCTAGGATAAGGCCATGGCTGGGAACTGAAATACTTCAAGTTCTTGATAGTCAATCCGGTTTCTTCCATTACCTCACGATGAACGGCTTCTTCCAGGCTCTCGCCGGTCTCTACGAAACCAGCCACGAGCGAATCGAAGTTGCCCTTGAAATTGCGGGCATGAACCAGGAGCACCTGGTCGCCCTTCCTGATGAGCACGATGATGGCTGTGGCAAGGGATGGCCACACCGTCTTGCCGCATTCGGTACACTTCTTGCTGATGTCTGTATCCATCTTCATCGGAGCGCCGCAAACGCCGCAGAACTTCGTGTTCATATCCCAATAGTTCAGCTCCTGGCACTTTCCTGCCTTCTGATAAAGCTCGGGGGTGAGCTTGTAGAAGCTGGGGCGCAGACCGCACATCTCGTATTTCGGATGGTCGGTCACCGGCTCTGGAATGGTGAAGGTTTTCACTTCCGTGCCGTCGCTCATCGGGGTGATGTTGAGGACGTGAGTCCAGGGCTTGAGCTCTATCGGACTCTCCTCGCTACATGGAATCGTATAGGTTCCGTCTTCTTTCTTCTCAAGCAAGATATCTGTCTTGCAAAATATAAACCAATATTTCATAATATCTTATTTTTTCTTTCCGAAAAGCAAGTCGTAGTCGCGCTGGGCAGCAGGCTTGGTCCATGCTTCCGGCACGAACTTCCAGTTGTTGTTGGCCTTTGCCTCTACGGTTCCCATCTTCTCTATCGCCTCCATCAGATAGTAACGCTGGTCGCGCTCGCTGCGGTAGATGATGCGGCTCTCCAGACTGTCTTTCGGAATGCCGGCACCATGGGTGAGGAGCTCACCGCCGCCATTGCCACGATAGCTGTTTACTGCCACCTTGTACCACTTCTTCTCGTCGAAAGGTTGACCGTTGCTCATGCGCAGAATCTTCACCTTCTCGCCATCTGGCTTCGTAACATCCACCTCGTAATCAATGCCGGCAGCACTGTCGAAATTGAACGAGAGGTTCTTGAATCCCAGGCGCTGCTGATCGCCCTTGGTGTGGGTGTCGAGCAGAAGGAGATGGTCGTCAGGACTCTTCATCGTGTTCACCCAGAGGTCGTAGCTCATCTCCAGATGCTTGCGGATTTCCTCGCCGGTGAGGCGCATCACGTAGAGCTGGTTCTCATATTTATAGAGGTTGAACATGTCGCCTACGCAGATAGGACCCGCCTGGATGGTGGCGTTGAACTGCAATGGGGCGTTGAAGGCGATGTCGGCCTTGGTGATGTCGAGCTGCAGGTTGAGGATGAAATCATTGAACGCGCAACTGCCGAAGAACGACTCGCGGCTGTGGATGGTGTTCTTGAATGTGCCGATCTGCTTGCCCACAAACTGGTTGATTTCGGCTATCTGAGGCTCGAACGCCTTCATGAAGTCTTCGTCGATAGGACATTTTGTCACATCGGGCAGGGAGCCCGTCACCTTCTTGTCAGTCACCACATATTGCTTCTTGCCATTCACCTTCTTTTTATTTAAGGTGAGCGTTACCTCGGCGTCAGCCACGTTGAGGGCGTTGTTGGCAGGGTCGAGACAGACCACTGGCTTGCCTTCCACGTTGGTGATGGTCTCGTTGCAGCGGGTGTGGTCGTGGCCGAAGAGCACCATGTCGAAACCTGGCACTTCCTTTGCTACACGCAGGGAGGCATCCTCCTCGTATTCCGGGGTGACAATGCCACCGTCCTTACCGCTGTGGAAAACGCCAATCACCACGTCTGGCTTCTCCGTTTCCTGGATGTGCTTCATCCATTTACGGGCACAGGTTACCATGTTTTCAAACTTAAGTCCGCTCCAGAGGTTTTCTGTCAGCCAGTTGGGAATGGCTGGTGTCAGCATTCCGAGCACGGCAATCTTCACGCCCTCACGGTTCAGGATGATGTAAGGCTTCACGTAGGGCTGGCCGGTCTTGGTGTCGATGATGTTGGCACCGAGCACCGGACAGTTCAGTTCCTTAATCCATTTATCATACACGGCATGACCCGTTTCCACATCGTGGTTTCCGAACGCCTGGGCGTCATACTTCATATAGTTGACTACGTCGGCAGCCACATTGCGTGCCTGGGTGTTCACATAATTATAATAGTAGCAGGTTGGCTGACCCTGCAGGATGTCGCCGTTCTCCAGGAGGATGACGTTGTCCTTGTAGGTTTTGCGCAACCCGTTGACGTAAGAGGAGACGCGCGCCAGGGTTCCAGCCTTGGGCTTGCGGGTGATGAAGTCGTATGGAAAGAAAGCTCCATGAACATCACTCGTCTGAACCACTCTCAGTTTTACGGTACGCTGTTGTGCCATTGCCTGCGAATTAAAGGTGAGCGCCATGAGGAGCGCTGCGAACAGTTGTTTCATATTATTTTTCATTTATTATTTAAATTCATGTGCAAAATTACAAAAAAGTTGCCAATTACGGCATACTTTTTGTTGGATTCTTATTAAAAACATAAAAATAGGAGGTTTTATAATATGGCATTTGTAGATTATTACAAGATTCTCGGTGTTGACAAGAACATCCCCCAGAAGGATGTGAGGGCAGCATATCGTAAACGTGCAAAACAATTCCATCCGGATTTGCACCCGAATGACCCGAAGGCGAAGGCTAAGTTCCAGGCGCTGAACGAGGCATACGAGGTGATTTCCGACCCAGATAAGCGCGCCAAATACGACCAGTTTGGCGAAAACTGGAAGAATGCCGGAGGCTTCGGTGGTGGCGGCTTCGGTGGTGGAGCCGGTGGTGCTGGAGGAGCCGGAGGAAATCCTTTCGAGGGCTTCGACTTCAGCAGTTTCGGAAATGGCGGAGGCGGATTCTCCAGCTTCTTCGAAAATCTCTTCGGAGGAGGCCGTGCCCGTGGCGGTCAGCAAGGAGCTGGTTTCGGCGGCTTTGGTGGCTTCGGAGGTTTCGGCGGAGGAGCCAACGCCGGCTATGGTGCTGGTGCTGATTTCGGAACTGGCGGCTGCGGTGGCGGCTGCGGCAGCCAGGGTGCCCGAACCAACACGGGCGAGATGAACATGAACGTGAACATCGACATGTACACAGCCTTGCTGGGTGGCGAGGGAATCATCACGCTGAGCAATGGTTCGAAGATTAAGCTGAAGATTAAGCCAGAGACCCAGAACGGCACGAAGGTTCGTGTGCGCGGCAAGGGTTACGACAGGGGCGACGGCACCTTCGGTGATCTGATGATTACCTATAACGTGAAGTTGCCTACCGGCTTGAACGAAAAGCAGAAGGAGTTGTTGCGACAGATGAAGGAAGCGCAATAATTTATGTTTGAGCGCTCATTAAAAAAAAGGGTGTGTCATAAGTCTAAATAATGGCAGCCGAAGACGGGCTGAAAGCCCAAAAGCTCCTAGCCCAGGGCAGCGCCCTGGGTAATGTTGGCAAGAATCAAGGTCGCCCTGAAAGGGCAAAAGCTTTGAAATTGAAAGCTTTTGCCCTTTCAGGGCGACTTTGTTGTATCTATTCTAAAACCCAGGGCGCTGCCCTGGGCTAAGAGCTTCTGCCCTTTCAGGGCGTATGGGATGTGGCTTATGACACACCGCCCTTTTTTATATTCATTGTACATTACAACCTACAACCTATAAACTATAAATTGTAAACTATAAACTATTCTGTTGTAACCTGATTCATGTTGAAGGAAGAAACCTTGCCGGCTGGTGAAACCACGGCATTGATCTTGAAGTTGTTCTGCTTCTTGCTTCCATCCGTGAGGTCCAAATTCTGGACGGCAGAGAACTGCACCTGATATTCGTAATCTTCTTCTCCCACCTCGCGCTTCTTAATCTGGTAATCATTGTTAATGTGCCAGTTCATGTTAGCCACATTTTCCTTATAGAGCTTGTCCATAAAGGTAACCACATCGGCCTTGGTGGCAGAAGTCTTGCCCAAGAGAGAAGAGAGGATGTCTTCGCAGGTGGCAGAAAGTCCGTCGGCATTATGAGAGTTGATGCTCTGGAAGAACTGCCTGAACAGTCCGCTAACCATCTGCTTCTCTTCTGGCTGCAAGTCGCGGCTCTTTGCCTTCTTCATCGCATTCTCAGCCTCCTCGATATGTGCTCCGTCGGCGTGGGCGTCGAGATAAGCCTGATAAGCCTGTACGTTGTCGGCAGCCTTCGCCATATTCCAGTCGATGGAATCAATCTTGTTCCACGCCTCCTGCTTATGCGGACTGTTAGGATACTTCTGCAGATAATCCTCCAGAGCCTGCTTCGAACCGCTTACCAGGGCGTTGGTCCAATCCTGGTCAATGCTCTTGAGCATTTCCAAATGCGCCATGATGGAGTCACGATGCGCCTCTTCTGCGTCCTTATAGGTGTCGAGATAACTCTGCAGCACCATCGGGTCGCTGCTCTGCATTGCATACTCGTAGGCTTCCTCCTCCTTGTTGCGGTTGGCATTATCGTAGAAATAATACAGGATTCCGCAAACCAGAACAGAGAAGACCAACGAGATAATCAGAATGCTTCGGGCACTCATCTTCTTGGCTTTCTGCTGGGCTTCATTCTCTGGATTATTGCCGTATTTTCCATATCCGTTTCCATTATTTCCGTTTCCGCCGTTTCCTGCTGCCATCGGAGTCTGTCTTACCGGAGGAACAGGAGGGGTAGGAGGAGTAGGGGGAGTAGGAGGATTGACAGAAGCAGCTGGAGTAACAGGAGCCGAAGTTTCCGTTGAATCCATAGGAGTCTCTGTTCTAGCCGGAGCCTCAGTTCTAACTGTAGTTCCAGAGGCAACCGTTGTAGGAATTCTATAACCGACTGAAGCTATTTCATGGCAGTTAGGGCACATTTCCTGACTGCTGAAATAAATCTCTCCACAGTGAGGGCATTTGATAATCTTTCCTGCGATTTCCACACCGCAGTTAGGACATGTAGGGGCTTTGTCACTGATTTGACGTCCACATTCCGGACATTTTATAATTGCCATAGTTTTATTTAATGTTTATTGATTTACGTATTTTATCTGTGTCTGAATCTGATTTCTCGCAATCTGTGTCTACCCATGAATCGGCTCTTATCCACGTATCCGTTCACGCCGTTGAGCTTTCCCTTACCCGTGTATTGCCACATTTCGAAATCCCTGCCGTCTCTGAGCACAGGCACTCGCTTGGAGTATTGGGCAATCATCAGCTTGTAGCTGTCCAGTTTGCCCAACAGGTAATTATCGTAGAAATTGGCTCCGGTGTAGATGAGGGGCTTCTGCCTGTAGGCTTTCTCCACGAGATGGAGGAACTTGAAGAGTGAGTCGCAGAATTCTTCCGTTGCCATTCCGCTCTTGGTTTCCACATCAATCATCGGGAGCAGATCCTGGTCGCCCGGGCGGCATTGCGCCTTGAAGTTCTCCAACTGGGTTTGCTGGGGAATACGGGCACGATAGAAGTGGTAGGAACCTACCTTCATTCCATACCGATGCGCCAGGTCGATATTCTGCTTGTATCTGCTGTCTACATTGGTTCCTCCTTCAGTTGCCTTCAGATAGACGTAAGCCATCTTGCTGTTGTCGCCGATGGTTTCCCAGAACACTTTTCCCTGATAATGGCTCATGTCAATGCCATGAACGTGGCTACAGGTATCTTCGCATTGCACCTGGGCGTGACTGCAAAGTGTGAGTATTGTCGATAAAATTGTTATAAAAATTCGTTTCATACGTGCAAAGGTACGAAAATCATGCGATATTCGTAGCGTTAAGGGCTTATTTTTTTAATATTTTATATTATCGTAAACTTCTTCTAGAAGAATCATCTTCGTGAAATGATTCTACTCCTCAATCTCGGAGAGCGACTTGAAGAAGTTGTTGCAGAAGTTGCTGATGGTTTCGATGGGAGCATACTCCAGATACCTCATGCTGCGGTGCAGGTTCTTGCGCATGGTGCCACCCGTAACGTGCACGAATCCTGCCTGCGTCTCGTTGAAGTGGATGTCCTGCATGTCCTGCTCGTTGTAATACAGCGATCGCAGGGTGAGCTTGTAGGCTCCCCGCTCCACATGGCGCACGTAGGGAATCTCATCCTGTTCGAAATCGAAGAAGAGGATGAGTACGCTGCCCTGCAACTGTGCCATGCGCTGGATGCGCAGCTTGCTGAGCCACTTGTCGAGCTTCACGAAATCCACCTTGTCGCCCTTGGTGCGCAGGTAGTTGCCCATCTCGATGATGCCGCTCAGGTTGATGCCGTAGGCAAGAATGCCATTGATGTTCGACACGATGATGCGCAGCAGGTGCAGGGTCTCGATGGAAGTATCGATGGCGTGACGCTCATTTTCCTGGATGTTGGCGAGTCGTCGGTTCAGGAAACCATTGTTCATGCGTACTTCGCCCGCAGGAACATCGTTGAGATTCTTCATCATCTGGGCAATCTTCTGTTGCTTGAATGTAGTCATGGGTTCCATCTCCTCTTCAATGCCGAAGTGGGCGGAACGCAACTTGATAAAAAGGTTCCTTTGTAAGAAGTCCATCGTATTAAAGTTTTAAATGAATTGATTTATCTTGTTTCTTTCTGGCTCTAGTCCTTAGGCAGAAAGAAATCTGCCTAGGGCTGGAGCTTTATTAACTGTATCTCTTAGGATATCTCAGCAGGATGGAGAGCAGTGCCGCTACGCCGATGGCCATCGGGTAGTAGAGATAGGGCAGGATGTCCATCGGACTGAGATTGGCGAGTCCCGCAGCCAGAAGCATCTGAACACCGTAAGGAATCAGACCCTGCACGGTGCAGGAGAAGGTGTCGAGGATGCTTGCCGCCTTGCGGTTGTCCACGCCAAACTTGTCGCCTATCTTCTTGGCGATGTTGCCCACCGTGAGAATCGCCACCGTATTGTTGGCGGTGCAGATGTTCACCATCGACACCAGGGCGGCGATGGAGAGTTCGGCACCACGCTTGCTGTTGACGTGGGCGGTAATCTTATCGATGATGTAGTTGATTCCGCCGTTCTCGCGGATGATTTCGAGCATTCCGCCCGCCATCATGGCGATGATTACCAGTTCGCCCATGCCCACGATTCCGTTGCCCATCGCCGAGAACCAGCCGAAGAGGTCGTAGGAGGAAGTGGATCCCAAGAGATGACTTCCGATGCCGATGACTCCGCAGAGGATGGTGCCCATGGTGAGCACTGCCATCACGTTCATGCCGGCAATGGCCGTAACGAGTACTATTATATAAGGTATTACCTTCATGTATTCCACCTCAGGAATATGGGTAGGCGCCTGCAAGCCGAAGCCCATCACGCCATAGACGGCGAGTACGAGGACGGCGGCAGGAACCACGATGAGGGAGTTGACCCTGAACTTATCGCTCATCTTGCAGTTCTGGGTCTGCGTAGCCACCACCGTGGTGTCAGAAATGAACGAGAGGTTGTCGCCGAAGTAGGCGCCGCCCACGATGATAGCCGTCATCATGCCCACGTTCACCCCCATGGAGTGCGCCAGGCCCGCAGCTATCGGAACAAGAGCCACCACTGTGCCGACGCTTGTTCCGATGGATACGGAGATGAAACAGGCTGCCAGGAAAAGCCCCGGCAAAATCATGCTGGCAGGCAGGGCACTCAACGCCAGGTTCACCGTAGCGTCCACCGCTCCCATCGCCTTGGCAGAAGCAGCGAAGGCGCCTGCCAAAACGTAAATCCAGAGCATGAGCATCAGGTTGTTGGCGCCGGCTCCGCGACTGTAGGTATCTACTCGCTTCTTGATGGGCATTCCGCCCGAGATGGCCACCGCATAGATGCTGGCTATCATGAATGCCACCGTGAGTGACAGATTCGTGTCCTTATGACTCGCATCCGCCGAATAGAGGGTGTAAGCCACGATGAGGACAATCAACAAAATTAATGGCGATAATGCCAACAAACCTTTCTTGTTACTCATAATTATTCTAATGAGACTGATTACTCATGATTATTTAATGAGACTTAATGCTCATAATGATTCAATGAGAAGAGAGAAGCAGGGAAACTGGACTCTATCAGAATCCCGGTTCCCGACTTCTCACTCCATGTTTTACAATGTTACTCCATTTCTGAAGATGGAAAATTACAATGTTACTCCATTCTTGAAAATGGAAATTTCACGATAGCCGTTGCGCTCGTTGCGAGCCTCCTCGCCACTGGCCACGGCAATAATCTTATCGATAAACTGCTTTACCAACTCCTTCATGTCGGTGCCTTCTACCAGGGCGCCAGCGTTGAAGTCAATCCAGTTTGGCTTGTTCTTAGCCAGATTGCTGTTGGTTGAAATCTTCATGGTTGGAACGAAGGTGCCGAATGGGGTTCCACGACCGGTGGTGAAGAGAACCAACTGGCAACCTGATGAAGCCAAGGCTGTGGCTGCCACAAGGTCGTTGCCCGGAGCTGACAGGAGGTTCAAACCATTTGTCTCCAGACGCTCACCATACTGCAATACGCCGCTCACCGGAGCACGACCGCACTTCTGGGTGCAACCGAGTGCCTTATCCTCCAAGGTAGAAATTCCGCCAGCCTTGTTGCCCGGAGAAGGATTCTCGCCCACAGGCTCGCCATGGCTCAGGAAGTACTCCTTGAAGTCGTTGATCAGATGAACAGTCTTGTCGAAGAGTTCCTTGTTCTCGCAACGGTTCATCAGGATGGTCTCAGCACCGAACATCTCAGGCACCTCGGTGAGGATGCTTGTACCGCCCTGTGCCACGAGCCAATCAGAGAACTCGCCCACCAATGGGTTGGCGGTAATGCCGCTGAATCCGTCAGATCCGCCGCACTTCAATCCCACGCGGAGCTTGCTTACGGAAACCTCCTCGCGCTCATCCTCTTTGGCCTTGGCATAGAGGTCGCGGAGAATCTTCATGCCTTCCTCAATCTCATCGCCTTCCACCTTCTGGGTAACGAGCAGCTTGATGCGGTCCTTGTCGTAATCGCCCAGCATCGCCATGAAATCGTCTGGCTGGTTGTTCTCGCATCCCAATGAGAGAACGAGCACGGCGCCAGCGTTAGGATGGAGACAGATGTCGCGCAACACCTTGCGGGTGTTCTCGTGGTCGCCCGAGAGCTGAGAACAACCAAAGTTATGGTGCCAGGCGTGGATGGCGTCAATACCCTCGCAGCCTGTTTCCTGCTTCAGAAGCTCGACGAGCTTCTCGGCAACACCGTTTACGCAACCCACGGTAGGGACTACCCAAACCTCGTTGCGTGTACCCACTTCGCCATTCTTGCGCACATAACCCTTGAAGGTTCTGCCCTCATCGGCGATGTTCAGCTTTTCCTCCACCGGATTGTAGGTGTACTCCAAAGTACCGGCAAGATTGGTCTTGAGATTGTTCTCGTTAACCCACTCGCCCTGCTTCAGGTCTTTCTTTGCGTGACCGATAGGGTAGCCGTACTTGATGATGTCCTGTCCTTCGGCAGCATCGTTGATGAGCACCTTGTGACCGGCAGGAGTATCCTGCAAAAGGGTGATGGTCTTGCCATCTACCTCAATAGCTTCGCCCTGCTTCATAGGGCGCAAGCAAACCACTACTGAATCAGCAGGGTTAATCTTGATAAAGCTTGATAGTTTCATTCTGTAGTCTTGTTTTTGTTTATTATGAATGTTATTCTACTTCTATTTAGTGCAGATATTTCATGCAGACTTTTCTCATCTTACTGAAAATCAGATCTGCGTTCTGCGATAGAAATCCACGTTCTCCTTCATCAGCAGCTCGATAGGCATGTAGTTCACGGGATTGACCTTCTTCTTCAGCACGATGGCCTGGAAGAGAGTGTCTACGCAGTAATAACCCTGCATGAAGGCGTGCTGGGCGATGAGGAAGGAGATGCTTCCCTCGCGAAGGCATCTGGCATTCTTTTCTACCATGTCGTAACCCATAATCTGAATGTCGCGGCGGTTGGACTTCAGCAGATAGTCGCCCACGATGTGCGCCTTCGATGTCATGGTGATGCAGTGGTGGGTGTCGGAATGCTCGGCGAAGTATTTCTCCAGCATCTTGACAAACTCGTTTCGGGTGCCGTTGAGCGGCAGGTCGAGCGTATGGATCTGCATCTGCGGGAAATGGTCGTGCATGTAGTGGCGGAATCCCACCTCGCGGTTGTCCTGCTGCTTACTCATCACCTGTCCGTCCTTGGTCTGGCGCATCAGCATCACTTCTTTCTCGCCGCCGGCAATCATGCAGAGCATCTTGGCAGCAAAGTAGCCCGAGCAGAAGGAATCCTGTCCGAAGAAGGAAAGCGGACGCAGGTCGGGCATGTAGGAGTCGAGCAGGATGAATGGAATGCTGAGATGATGCAGCTGCTCGGTGAACTCGCGTGTCACGGCAAGCGATGCAGGCACCACGACCACTCCCTCGGGTTTGGCTTCCAGAATCTCGTTGGCAACCTCGCGGAAAGAGGCTTCGTTCGAACGCTCGTAGAACTTGATCTCCAGGTTGATATGGAAATCACGGCGCTGGTCTTCACATTTTCTCGCACCTTCCTCAATCTCTTCCCAGTAAGCCTCAGACTCGTGCTTCGGGAGGAGGAGATAGAAGGTGTACTCCTTGTTGTAAGCCAAAGCACTAGCATACATGTTTGGCTGGTAATTCATTTCCTTGAGGGCTCTCTCCACCTTCTCTCGTGCGGGTTTCGACACGTTAGGGCGGTCGTGTAGAACTCTGTCTACTGTTCCAACAGATACGCCGGCTCTCTCGG
The DNA here is from genome assembly GCF_051861805.1 of Segatella copri. Classification (GTDB taxonomy): domain Bacteria; phylum Bacteroidota; class Bacteroidia; order Bacteroidales; family Bacteroidaceae; genus Prevotella; species Prevotella copri_M. The sequence goes on from NZ_CP146520.1 coordinate 2,501,743, forward strand.
CAATATCCTTGATTCTGATTTTTTCGGCCATTGTTTTTAAGTTTGTACTTAAGGGCACTTCTCACGCGTACATTATATATATGATAGGGAATGTGCGAAATCTGTGCTTTTTTGCATTTTACTAACTCTCAAATCGGCTGTGTGCGACCACACATCGACTTTCGGGCACAAATATACAACATTTTTTTGAATTGTGCGAATGCACAGCACATTTTTTGCACGAAAAATGCAAAAAAAGAAAGAAACATACAAAAATAGGGTGAAAAACAAGAAAAATTGGGGTGAAAGTGAAAAAAAACGCGATTTTATTTCGTTATTCGAGAAATTATAGCTATTTTTGCCAACGATAAACGACAATGTATTGTTATTTGTCTGCCGGCTGACTGCCAAAGGCACAAAATCGGCAAGAAAAGGCAACTACTTTAAAATTTGTCAATCAATAACAAACAATAAAAACATAAAAGAATTAAAACATCAAATGGCTAAAATTGTAACATTAGGTGAGATTATGCTTCGTTTGTCTCCTGAGGCTAACGATCGCTTCATTCAGAGTGAATCATTCCGCATCATCCCTGGCGGTGGTGAGGCTAACGTAGCTGTAAGCGTGGCTAACTATGGCCATGAGGCTTACTTCGTATCTAAGTTGCCAAAGCACGAAATCGGTCAGATTGCTGTAAACGCCCTCCGTCGTTATGGCGTAAACACTGAGTTCATCGCCCGTGGTGGTGACCGTGTGGGTCTTTACTATGCTGAGACTGGTGCTTCTATGCGCCCATCAAAGGTTATCTACGACCGTGCTCACAGCGCTATCGCAGAGGCTGATGCTTCAGATTTCGACTTCGACAAGATTATGGAGGGTGCTCAGTGGTTCCACTGGAGCGGTATTACTCCTGCTATCAGCGACAAGGCTGCAGAGTTGACTAAATTGGCTTGCGAGGCTGCTAAGCGTCATGGCGTAACAGTTTCTGTTGACCTCAACTTCCGCAAGAAGCTCTGGACTTCAGAGAAGGCTATCTCCGTGATGCGCCCATTGATGAAGTATGTTGATGTTTGCATCGGTAACGAGGAGGATGCTCAGCTTTGCCTGGGCTTCAAGCCAGATGCTGACGTAGAAGGCGGCAAGACTGATGCTGAGGGTTACTACGGCATCTTCCAGGGTATGATGAAGGAGTTCGGATTCAAGTATGTTGTTTCTACTCTCCGTGAGTCTCTTTCTGCTACCCACAACGGATGGAAGGCTCTTATCTATGATGGTAAGGAGTTCTACCAGAGCAAGCACTACGATATCAACCCTATCATCGACCGAGTAGGTGGTGGTGACTCTTTCTCTGGCGGTTTGATCCACGGTCTCCTGACTAAGGCTACTCAGGGTGAGGCTTTGGAGTTCGCTGTGGCTGCTTCTGCATTGAAGCACACTGTTCCTGGCGACTTCAACCTGGTTTCTGTTGACGAGGTAGAGAGCCTCGCAGGTGGTAACGCAAATGGTCGCGTTCAGCGATAATAGATTTGGTTTAGAGTTTAAAGTTTATAGTTTATAGGGCCGTCTTGCTTATGGCGTAGCCCCCTATAAACTATAAACTATTAACTATTAATTATTAATTCATAAAACAATGGCAAAGTTTAGCAAAATGCAGGTCATGGCAGCCATGAAAGAGACTGGTATGGTTCCTGTATTCTTCAATAAGGACGTTGAAATCTGCAAGAATGTAATCAAGGCTTGCTACGAGGGTGGCGTTCGCGTATTCGAGTTTACTAACCGTGGTGACTTCGCTCACGAAATCTTCGGTGAGTTGGTGAAGTGGGCCGACAAGGCTTGCCCTGAGATGATTCTGGGCGCCGGTACAGTGGTTGACGCTGGCACAGCTGCTCTCTATCTCCAGTTGGGTGCAAACTTCATCGTGGGTCCTAACTTCAACCCAGAGATTGCTCCTGTCTGCAACCGCCGCCTGGTTCCATATTCACCAGGTTGTGGTTCTGTTACAGAAATCAACAATGCACAGGCAGCTGGTTGCGATGTAACTAAGGTATTCCCTGCAGGCAATGTAGGTGGTCCTTCATTCGTTAAGAACGTAATGGCACCTTTGCGCTGGAGCAACATCATGGTAACAGGTGCTGTTGAGCCAACAGAAGAGAACCTTACTCCATGGATCAAGGCTGGCGTTCTCTGCGTAGGTATGGGTTCTAAGCTCTTCCCTAAGGAGACTGTTGCTGCCGGCGATTGGGCAGCTATCACAGCTAAGTGCCAGGAGGCTCTGGGTTATATCGCTAAGGCTCGCGCCTAAGCCCTGTAATCATCTTTTGTGATTCAATTAGCTTCATGAAAATAAAACTTTATGCCTTTGCATAAAATTTTTCATCATAATCATGGCATCGCCATCGTCTGCGTGATGGTGGCGATGCTTGTTTTTTCAGCCTGTTCACCGTCGCATAAGGGTGAAGTTGATAGGTTGAATAGCCTTTCTTATGCGTTTCACTATCGTAATCTTGATTCCACTAAGGTGCTGGCAACGAGAGCATTGGCTCTTGCCGAAGACTATCCTGCGGGCTATGCGGAGGCTTGCAACAACCTGGCGTTCGTAGCCATTGCCAAGATGGATTATAAGGCTGCCAAAAGATGGTTGGAGAAGGTGGAAGACCGCAGCGACAACCAGATAGAACTCCTTATTGCAGACGTTCAGAATATGAGAATCTGTCAGCGTGAAGCCCGCAACAAGGATTTCTATAGTCATCGCGAAAAGGCGATGCGCCGCCTTCGCAGAATAGGCGAGGAGGCAAGCAATCTGCCGCTACGTGAACACCGCCGTACCATCTATGCCAAGAGCGAGTTCGACATCGTGGCTGCAACCTATTTCTATTATGTGCAGCAGGAACGGCCCATGCAGCAGGCGCTTGCCCTGCTTGATCCCGATGAACTGGAACAGGATACGGCCCAATATCTCAACTATCTTTATAACTATGGTTCGGGAGGAGCCATCACGCAGGGAACTGCCAATGAAATCAGTCAGGCTGAATTCGACTATCTCATCCGTCTCTACATGATGGCGAGCGGCAGCAATCCGTATCCTTACTGGCAGGCGAATGCCCTGCAGGCCATCAGCGAACACATCCAGGATGCCGATCGCAGGGATTTTCTGGTAAAGAACAATCTCCCCGCATTTCAATACCTCAATGTGGAACAGATGCATACCGAGCTGCTGGCGGGCAACTTTGCCCAGAGAGCACTGAATCTCTTCTCGGAGTATGGCGACGTGTACCAGACCGCAGGCGCCTATCGCACCCTGGCAGAATGCTATTGGCAAATCAGGGACTATAATTCGGCTGGCAATTGCCTGACTCAGGCTCTCACGCAGAACAAGGCAATCCTTCAGGCTCCCGACCTGGTGGCTTCCATCAGGGAGCGACTCTGCCTGGTGTATTCCGCCATCGACAAGAAACCGCAGAGCGACTACAACCGCAACATCTACCTGGATTTGCAGGAACAGGCCCGACAGGATAAGCAGTTGGAGGCACGTGCTGCCCAGCTGGATGACAATGCCGTGCAGCTTAACTCCATGATTGCCGCCGTCATCTTCGTCATCATTCTCGTCATCTTCCTGCTTTATCTCTTCGACTGCATGAAGCGCCGCAAGGCCAGGAATAATTCGGTGGAGGACTTACTTATTCCTTTGCATAAATGGGAAGACGATAACAAACAAGCTATCAATGCTTTATCCGAAAGATTTGAAGAAGTGAACGAAGCCCGCGACATGGTTCAGTTCCACATCTCGGAAAATAGAAGAAGAAACATGGAGCAGCGCGCCAAGGTTTCGCTGGTTAACAGCATCACGCCGTTTATCGACCGCATGATTCACGAGGTGGATAGACTGGAAGAGGGCGGTGAACCGGAAGCAATCCGACAGGAAAGATACCAGTATATTTCTGAGTTGGCCGACCAGATTAACCAGTACAACGGTGTGCTCACCGATTGGATTCAGATGCGCCAGGGCTCCATCAGTCTCCGCATCGAGAGTTTCCCGCTGCAGCCGCTCTTCGACATTGTGGCCAAAGGAAAGATGAGTTTCCAGATGCGGGGCATAAACCTGGAGGTGCGCCCTACAGATGCCGTGGTGAAGGCCGACCGCACCCTTACGCTCTTCATGATCAACACCATTGCCGATAACGCCCGTAAGTTTACACCAAGCGGCGGAAAGGTGATGATTAGCGCCCAGGTGGTGGATCAAGCCCAGGTAGCTGCTTCCAAGAATAGCCAGGTGGCAGCTTCCAAGGATAGTTACGTTGAGATTTCCATCGCCGATGCGGGCAAGGGAATGGACGAAACAACTCTGTCTCATGTCTTCGATCGCACCTATACGGGCGGTCATGGTTTCGGATTGCTCAATTGCAAGGGCATCATCGACAAATACAGGAAGATGAGCACTCTCTTCTCCGTCTGCCAAATCCACGCCGAAAGCGAGGAGGGAAAGGGCAGCAGGTTCTCCTTCCGCTTGCCTTGCGGTATTCGCAGAATGCAGATGGTGCTGGTGCTCGCCCTGATGATTTCCCAAGCGAGTGCAGCAACCGGCAATTTGCTGAAACGGGCTGATGCCTACGCCGACAGCGCCTACTTCTGCAATATCAATGGTAGGTATCAGCGAACATTGGAAATGGCCGATTCGGCAAGAACCTATCTCAACCGTTTCTATCTCTCGGTTCATCCCGATGGCAAATACCTGATGGTAACCCATCCCAAGAAGGGAACGGCGGCAGAGATTCAGTGGCTGCACGACGGTCTGCCTACCAACTACGATGTGATTCTCGACATCCGCAACGAATGTGCCGTGGCTGCACTTGCCCTGCACAAATGGGAACTGTACGAAAGCAACAACAAGGTCTATACCCAGCTCTTCAGGGAGCGCAGTGCCGACAACTCGCTGGGCGACTACGTGCGCACCATGCAGGTATCAGAAAACTCCAAGGCGGTGGCCATCGTCCTGCTCATCATCCTCCTGCTCCAGTTGCCGTTGGCGTACTATTTGCTTTACTATCGTCACATTCTGCGCTACCGTTATGCAGTGGATAAAATCAACGGCATCAACAAGGTGCTGCTGAGCAGCGAGGATGAAGAAAGCAAACTGCAACGCATCAACCTGCTCTGGAATCCGCAGGATGCAGATAAGATGCGCAACTCGCAGCTCTTCCCGCAGCTCAACAAGGTGGTAGAGCAGATTCTGCAGGCTCTGAGAAAAAGCATAGATATGCGAAAGAACGAGGCAATGAACATCGAGATGGCCGAAGATGATTTGCATCGTGCTGAATATGAGAACGACAAGCTGCACATCGCCAACTCGGTGCTCGACAACTGTCTCTCCACCCTGAAGCACGAAACGATGTACTATCCGTCGCGCATCCGACAGCTCATCGACACCACACCCGACGACGTCACTTCGCTCCACGAACTGGTGGATTATTATAAATCCATCTACAACATGCTGAGTGCGCAGGCGATGGAGCAGGTGGAAAGCACCGTGAAGTGTGACCGTGATTTACTGAACTATCTCAAGACCCTGCTAGTAGGAGGAGTGAAGAATTACACCTCCCGCATCAAGGAAGAAGACGAATACCATCACCCGGCAGCAGATAACAGGGGCGGCAACAGAAAGTCCATCTACGCCATCTGCCAGTATATCCTGCAGGATGTGGACTACGACGAGAAGAAGCATCCGCATCTCTTCACGCCGCTCACTTCCGACATGAAGTATCTGGTGGCCCGCCAAATCGTGAGAGAGATAGGAGAGACCACCAACCTTCGTGGCTGCGGCATTCAGGCCAAGTCTTCGGAAGATGGCAAGCTGATGATAGAGATAGTATTACCAGGAAAAATAATTGATTTAATTAGATAGATATCAATAATAGATAGGTATAAATAATAGATATAAATAAAGATAATGGAAAACTTTAAAGTAATCATAGTAGAAGACGTGCCTTTGGAGTTGAAAGGCACGGAAGGAATCTTCAAGAACGATATCCCGGAAGCCGAGATTATCGGTACGGCGGATAGCGAAATAGCTTATTGGAAACTCATCAAGCAGCAGAAGCCCCACCTCGTGCTGCTCGACCTGGGCCTGGGCGGTTCCACCACCGTGGGCGTGGAAATCTGCCGCAACACCAAGGAGCAGTATCCCGACGTGAAAGTACTCATCTTCACGGGCGAGATATTGAACGAGAAGCTGTGGGTGGATGTGCTCGATGCAGGCTGCGACGGCATTATCCTGAAGAGTGGGGAACTGCTCACCCGTGGCGATGTGGCTTCGTGCATGGGCGGAAAGAAATTGGTTTTCAACCAGCCTATCCTCCAGAAAATAGTAGAAAGATTCAAGAAGAGTGTGAGCAGCCAGCTGATGCGCCAGGAAGCCTTGGTCAACTACGAGATTGATGAATACGACGAGCGTTTCCTGCGCCATCTTGCCTTGGGTTACACCAAGGAGCAGATTACCAATCTCCGTGGAATGCCTTTCGGCGTGAAGAGTCTGGAGAAACGCCAGAACGAACTGGTTCAGAAACTCTTTCCTGATGGCAACAACGGCATGAGCGTTAATGCCACCCGCCTGGTGGTTCGTGCCTGCGAGCTCCGCATCATCGACATTGATAATCTGCAGCCAGATGAAGAGTAAGATTTGCGCTTACGCCATGCTCCTGCTGGCTTTGGCGCAGATAGTGCTGGTGTTGCTGTCATGGCTCATCACGGCAGCAATGCCCGAAGCTTTTCCCCGTTCTATGCTCAGTCCTGAGGGAATCCGCTGGTTCTTTGGATCCTTCACAGAAAATATGGAATCTCCCTGGCTCGTGGGGCTGCTGCTCATCTGCATTGCCTGGGGAACGCTTCAAACCAGCGGTTTGCTGCATTTCGACCGCACCATCTATCGCCATCGCAACGCCTTGAGATTGGTATTGATAGAACTGGTTCTGTTCGTCGCCGTCATCCTGCTGCTCACCGTCGTTCCCCACGCCATCCTGCTCAATGTGATGGGTGGGATAGAGGCAAGCAGTTTCAGCCGCAGCATCCTGCCCTACATCTGCTTTGCCGTCATCGTGATGAGTCTGAGTTTCGGAGCCGTAAGCAACAGGTTGCAGGGGATAGAAGCCATGGGGGAGTCCCTGTCGGAAGGCATCCGGATGGCAGCTCCCTATTTCGTTATCTATATCCTTGCAAATCAGCTTTATAGCTCCATAGAATATCTTTTTCGAATATAAATCTGCATCATGGTTTCAAGCCAATGATAAAGAACAAAAAAAGCAAAGGGACACTCCAAATCACTTGGAATGTCCCTTCTTTTTTGGTATATACTTTTGGTTTTAAATTGGAATTCTTTCTTACTTCCTGAGATTGAACCTATCTTCTTCCACCGAAGTGGCTTCCGCCGCCGAATGAGCTGCGCACGCTGGTATTCGAGCGACTTCCGCCTCCGAAAGAACCGCCGCCACGTTTTCCGCCAAACGAACTGCTGCTTGGAGTAGAAGAACGAGGGGTGAAGCCATTGGATGGTCGGCTGTTTGTGGTAGAACCGCTTCCGAATCCACTGCGATTACTATTTCCGAATCCACTGCGGCTAGAACCTCCGAAGGTTCCGAACGAACCGCCGCCTCGGTTTCCGCCGAATGAACTGGAACTATTGGAACGATTGTTTTCCAATGATCCATTTGAACGGCTTCCGAACGAACCGCCGCCATTGTTCGGGCGATTGACATTGCCAAACTGGTGGTCGCGGGTCACGGTGGTGCGTGTACTGCTCTGTCGGTTCATGTTGCCGAAAGTCTTGCCGCGTCCGTAGTCACCCCGGTTAAAACTGTCGCGCATTCCGAAATGCGGTTCACGGCTTTCTGGGCGAGGAGCGCCAAACTGGCGTCCATGATACCAGCTTCTGCCGCCATTCATTCTCCAGCTATGTCCGCCGCAATAAACGGTATAGAAATGCGGGCGACCGAAGAAGAAGTAGTCTCTGCGAGGATAACGAGCATAGATACCGAAATGGAAAAATCCGCCGTCCCAATATAGAGGACGATAGAAATAGCTTGCCGCGCAGAAATTACGATATTGCCAATCCAGGAGGATGTAGCTCAAGTCGAGGTTACGCTGGCGCCAGTAAACGCCGTAGAGATCATCGTAAGTATCAACACCCATGAGATAATCCAGGTTAACCTCGTAGGCAGCCTCATACTGATCGTCTGTCAGATTAAGTTCGTAAGCCATCTTGTCAGTAAGGAACAAAGCCTGCTGGCGAGCCTGCTCATAACTCATTGCCGAAGCTGTAGTAAATGTCATGCAGAACATTGCTACAAGTGCTATAATCAACTTCTTCATAATCGTATCTTAATTAAAAGTTTTACTTCCGTTTCTTTTTTCTGCTGCAAAGGTACGGCAAAAGTCTCAGCCTGGGCAAGGATTTTCCCTAAACTAGCGGGGGAATATCCCTAATCCTTCTTCCGTAATCCTCTATTTACCATAATACGCCTTATTTAATTAAAAGGAGAGAGAGATTTCCGTTGAAAGATTTATATATTAAAAGAATCGGTCAGAAGGAAAACAACTTGGTTTCCATTCCGACCGATTCACGTTCATTATCTGTCAATTTCAGCACGGATGAATTTTCCGTTACTGCTGTAATACAGGTCAAAGCCAGGGATATCGATTTCGTATCCTCCCGTTTCTTTCTCTATCTTATATGGTTGCTGCGAAGGATATCGCTGTGCAATATCGGCAGCGATAGCATCCGGGATGATGCCGGCAGGCAATGTGGAGTATTTGCAGTCCACGCTTTTCCATTCTCCCTTATTGTTGAAATCAATTTTGGTTCCGTCGCTCAGCAACACTTCATATTCCCACTTTCCGTGATCCTTCTCCTTCTCTACATGGGAATAGGTTGCAGAAGGGAAATACTGCTTTACAAACTGCTGTGCCTGTACTGGCAACTCAGCATAACCTATCTCTTTCTCATCGCTGCTGTGGCAAGCTACTGCTACCATTGCAAAAACTATCGACAAAACTGTCGCTAAAAAAGTTCTCTTCATGTCGTTTCAATTTAAATTTCAGAGTTACTACTATAATTATTTATCACTTATTATCATACACTATTGTATTACCCATATATTGACATATACGAGGTTGTTTCACTTGCTACAAATATACTACAATATTTTTAAACGACAAAACTTAAATGCTTATTTTATAGAGTTTTAACTATTTTCTCTGTAATTTTTCCATAGTGTATTAATTACGGAAACACTTTTTGTGAAAAGTACAAAAACACTTGGCGGCAGATTCCGGGAAAGCATTGTGCTATAAAAAATAGCGTAAAAATTTGGAGGTTACAAATATTCAGCGTATCTTTGCATAAGATTTCCGGCACTCGGCAATTTGAAAGCAAGCTTTCATTGCACTCGCTGGCGAAATCTTTGCATAAGATTTAAAAAGAATGACGTATGAAACAGGTAGAAGAAAGATACATCAGCTTGCTGACCGATTTCGGCTTCAAGCGAATATTTGGAACGGCAATGAATAAGGAATTGCTCATTTGCTTCCTCAACAGCTTGTTTAATGGCAGACAGGTTGTAAAGGACGTGTCGTATCTGAATCCAGAGCACGTAGGAGATGTCTATACCGACCGCAAAGCCATCTTTGAAGTGTATTGTGAAGGAGAAAACGGCGAGAAGTTCATCGTTGAAATGCAGAACGCCTACCAGGCGTATTTCAAGGACCGATCCCTCTTCTACTCCACTTTCCCGATTCGTGAGCAGGCACCCAAGGGGAATGACTGGGATTTCAAACTCAATCATATCTATACTGTTGCCCTACTTAACTTTAACATGAAAGAGGAAGCCTTCGACAAGGAGGAAATCCGTCACCATGTGCAGTTGTGTGATACCGCTACCCACAAAATTTTCTATGATAAGCTGGAGTTTATCTATGTAGAGATAGCCAAGTTCAATAAGACTTTGGAAGAGTTGGAAACGCTCTATGACAAATGGCTTTATGCCTTGAAGAACCTCTATAAGCTTACCCAGCGCCCTAAAGAATTGTGCGATAAGGTTTTCGATCGTCTTTTTGAGGAGGCAGAGATTGCCAAATTCACTCCACAGGAGATAAGGGAGTATGAAGCAAGTAAGATGGCATATCGGGACATCAAGAACTCCATTGATACGGCGAAAAGAGAAGGGAAGGAAGAAGCCAATAAAGAAACTGCGCTCCGTTTGTTAACTATGGAACTACCTGCCGAACAAGTTGCCGAGGCAACTCAGCTACCATTGGAAATTATTGAAAATCTGAAAAACTCATAAAAGAAAAAACTTTTTCTTTTATAACAAGAAAAGCCCCCAGCCTACTTTCTCAAGCGGGCTGGGGGCTTATACTTTCCTGGGCATTTGCCTTGCGGCAGATTCCGGGAAAGTATTTATAATGCATAAAGTCCACTTGAGGGGGAATAACATTTAATACTATGTTTTTCCCTTTCAAGGGGACTTTATTGAAAAAATACCGGAATTAAAGAGCTACACGATTTCTTGAAAACTTATCAAAGAACGATCGAAAACTACCTTTATTCTGACTTTGATTCAAATCCTCTTCGTAGGCAGACTGCAAGGAAAGCCAGAAAGAAGCAGGAATGCCTAAAGCTTTATCTAAAGAGTTAGCAATCTCAGAACTTAAAATAAGTTTTCCATTCAACAGCTCTTCCAATGTCAATTTATCAAGACCTATTTTTTCAGCAAAAACTTCTACTGGAAGACTGCGAGCCTCCAGTTCATCCTTTAATATACTACCTGGACTAACAGGTGTAAATGGACGAGAATTGATGTTATTTTTTATTTCCATAATGAGAATCGTCTAATTTTAATAACTTAATTGTGATACCTCCTTCATGTTCTGTAAATATTAAACGTTCAACATGACCATTTGCTATTCTTACAGAACTACAACCCGAATATTCATACTTCAATTTCTCATACTTTAAGAAACTGAACTGGTTTAATAAAGAAACGTTAGGTGCCTGATCTAAAATTCGATACACCTTAGCTAGACCATCCATCAAGACCTTTACTCTTGCTATTTTTTTATATTTCTTATTTTTACCAGTTTCAATCAATTCCTTTAAGTCTTCATCGTCATATTCAATTTTCATTGTTTATATATTTTTCTGCAAATATACGACGAATATATTAAACTACCAAGACTTTTCATGATTTTAACATTAAAAGAAGCCCCCAGCCTACTTTCTCAAGCGGGCTGGGGGCTTATACTTTCCTGGGATTTTGCCTTGCGGCAGATTCCGGGGAAGTATTTATAATGCTATAAAAAACAGCACTCCGCTTCACAGCGTCGGGCTGACGATTCATAAATAAAAGTAAAAGTTCTAGGGGGCTCACGCCCGCTGAAACAATTTAAACTATATATTTTTTATACGATATTATATTGTTGCGGCAAAGGCGCCCCGGCGGGCGACATAAATTCCGCCGAGGCGCAGCATACGCGTGCGCAAACACATGTAATCTTCTTCCGATCTTACCCCGAGGGCGAATCTGGTGCCCTCGGGATGTGCATTTATTACGTTGCTAAGTTATTTTTCCTTTTCGGCGGATGATGCATAGGGCTGTCTTCCGCTAGGCGTCCCGACGGATATGTTATCCGTCGTAAAAAAGGTTCGACCTATTAAGCCGGGGGATTTGAAATCCCCCTATCCCATCGATATGCCGGCTAATGCCTGGTTGCTGGGGATTGCAAATCCCCAGAGCATAAAGAGGTTAGGTCATTTTTTGACGGCGGATTGCAAATCATAAGTGGTTAATAGATTTTTTAACATCTATAACCACTTAATAATCAGTTATTTATTTGCGTATTTCAATTATTTTTTGTACCTTTGTAGGTAGATAAAAACAATAGAAAATAGCAAATATGAGCAAAATAAAGGTACATGCATGGGATATTCTTAGAATGATTCCAGATGAAGAAATCGCAAAAATAGCAAAAGACACGAAGGTGGATTATTGCGCCAAGGTATTAACCGGTGAGCGCCTTTTCTACCTTCTTGTCTTTGCCTTCTTATCTGCCGACCATGTTAGTCAAAGAAGACTTGAGTCAATCTTCAATAATCCTACGTATAAAACTTTGTTCAATGTAGCATTGGATGCTACCGTAACACACGGATCCATATCTACCCGTTTGGCTAATGTAAATCTCGACTTCTTTGAGAAGGCTTTTGATTTATTATATAACCGTCTGTCTCAGCTATATACAGAAAAAGAATTGCAGGCCAAAAACATAGTTCGCATAGATAGTTCCATGGTGGCAGAAACCTGTAACAAGCTGAAGAAAGGATTTACTGTTGGTAAAAAAGCATCAAATAAAACAGAACGCAAACAAATAAAGTATACAGTAGCTTATGATGGCTTTTCTGCTAAACTTGCTGAAGTATTTTCTAAACCAGAATATCTTAGCGAAGACATAGCTATGCCGGCTGTTGTGCAAGAACTGATTAAGTATGACCCAGAACATAACAATCTATACGTTCTTGACAGGGGATTCTGTGCTCTTAAGAATTATGAATTGGTAGAAGATGCAAAGGCTAAGTTTGTAGGACGAATTAAAACTAACCGCAAAATGCAGGTTATAGAAAGCCTTATGACAGAAAACACCAACACTGATTTAGGAAAATTGGAGTTGGTGGATGACCTTGTTGTGTTCCTATATGACAGAGAAAAAAAAGATTTTTCAAATACAAAGTATAGAGTGATAAAGGCTAAATTCAAAACGCCTCGTGATACTACTCGTCCAAATAATAAGGGTAAGGTAAAGCGTGTAGAAAATGAAGTGTTTTTTATAACTAACGACTTTGATATGACTCCACAAGAAATTGCGTTCTGTTACAAAAAGCGCTGGGACATAGAGGTTTACTTTAAGTTTTTAAAGCAGAATTTGAATTTTTCTCATTTTCTGTCTACTAATGAGAATGGCATAAAAGTCATTCTCTACATGACTATTATTACCTCTATGCTGGTTATGATATACAAAAAGGAAAATGAGCTCGGTTTTTCTATTGCGAAATTTAACTTTTACCTTGAAATGCAAGAATGGGTTGGGGCGTTGTTAGTGGTTATTAATGGTGGGGATTTGAGTAAGACTCCATTCAGGCATGTTACTATAAGAAGTAGGATTCCTTAAAAAAGGAAATCCTACTTTATAGAGCAACATGCCTAAAATAATCTTTCAACCACTTATGATTGCAAATCCGCCGGAACGCCTAACGGAGGACGGGCATATCCGGCGCTATGGAATATACAATGAAGGAGGCATATTCACATATACCCGCAATCAATAGAAAATCCGCCGGAACGCCTAACGGAGGAAAGGCATATCCGGCGCTACGGAAAGCTATTCAGTAGTACTTGGATTTTTTCCCAACCAAGTTATTACAGCTTCGCCATATGACAGATGCCCAGTTTCCACAACCCCATTAGGTTTTGTAATTTGTTGATTTCCCGCTATAGTCTTAGCATCTACTAGTAAACTAGTATTTACATAACCACTGCCACCACCACCGATACCATTAGTTTTAGATCCTGTTCTCTGATCCGAATAACCGCCGCAGAATCCTCCTCCGCCGCCACTGTTGCCTTCACCTCCATTGTTAGTACCTGTTATTCCGTTACGACCATCTTGTCCTTTTCCAAACCTTTCTCTAGTAGGATTTTGTCCCGCAACTGTATAGGTAGCATTGGTTACAGTATTCATACCAGGACCACCATTCACACCACCTCCATAAGCAGCATTAATATTAGTATTATTATTTGGTACATTACTATAACCAGCAGCACCACCTGCTACAATTAAAAGCTGAGTTTGGTATTTATCCACAAATTGTGTAAGAAGTCCGGCGCTAAGTGCGATGTGGGTTGCACCTCCTCCACCACCGCCACTCAACAAGATTTGGCCTTTTGCATTTTTGACTCCGTAACCACCCTTACCGCCACCATTATAACCTCCAGAAGCATTTTTTTGATTACGTACTCCAGCTGTTCCTTGCCCTCCTACGCATACAAAGAGCTGTTTTCCTTTACTTACGTTCTTTAAAGTACCATAAGAATATCCTCCACCTTTTGCAGGAGTTACTTTATCTTGGTTAATAATTCCTCCACCTTGGGCACCCCAACATTCCAACTTATAGTCACACTTTTCTGGCGCAGTAAAAGTCTCAATTTTTCCTGTATATTTCCAATAGTGAGAGAAATAATAAAACTCAGCTTCAGATTCTATATCCTTTGTCATGCAAGAATTCTTTGCCACATTAAAAGTACTCTTAGATGGTTCGGAAAAGCCCCAGGCTGTACGGTTGGTTTCTTCTTGGTCAGCAGCCTTAAAAACCACATCCTGGTTAGCCTTGACGATTTGCAAATACTTTTTTTCGGTTTCAGATGAAGAGTTATAGGGAATGTTATCAGTGAAATTGGTTGATGCCTGTACAGCTATTTTTTTAGGATAATCTGTATAATCACCTTTTTTTGGCTTTGTATTATATCGCCCCTCAATATCTGGATAATAATAAGTATATTTATCATTATTCAGGAATATACGCTTCTCTGGAATCTCCTTTGACTTAAGATTCAGAACCGCAAGTCCCATACTATGTTCCATATTGAATGTAAGCGTAGAGGCATCGCCATCAATAACGCCTTCACCTACTTGAAGATCCTGACTCAGAAGAATATCTTTTGTTTTCTGTTCTTTTACAGGATTCCAGTTTGTTATCATATCCTTAAAGAACTCATCTGCTGTAGTTGCTTTTACATTAACATTCAGAGGGTCTGGAGTATTGCGATATGGATAGTATGCAAAGTAACTGTAATTTGTTGTGAACAGAAATCTCTGATCGTTTTCTGTCTTCCAATTACCATCTTGTCCCTTGGTAAGTTTTACGTTAGGGATTACCACTAACCCATCCTTACTTACTGCATAGAGGCCGATAGCCTCATTATTATTAAACGACTGCTTAGGATAACCAACAGCTGTCCAAGTAGTAGGATACACTACCTCCGGATTGCTCAGCGTATTGATAGCCTTTGCCGAAAGCTTATAGATGACAGATTTACCTGGCTGCCATACCTGGTCTTTCATATCGATAATCAGGGACTGGAGAACACCATCCAGTTCGAATTGGAAATTCAACTTGGCACTTTCTGGCAGGGTCTGCGGCATCATCATCAGCGTATTGTTATCTGATGTCAATGCGAAATCCTTGCCTGTTACTATATCTTGATCCTTGAGATCGAATGTATATGTTCCTGTTTTATAGCTTCCACCATCCTGGGCAAATTGCCACTCTGGTGCAGCATTTCCTTCTCCTTTCATTACAGCAAGCTCATAGGTACCCTCGTTAGGAATACCACTCAGAGTAATGCTTGTCAGTTTCTTTCCAGCACCCAGAACATCTGCCAAATCCTTGTCGATAGCGAAGGTTACAGCTGTAAGGGCATGATTGAAATTCAAATCCAAGGCGTTATCTGATTGCGAGCCTTTGGCTGTGGCAAGAATCAAATCGGGCTGGGCTTTGATTTCTTCTTTGCCTGTTAATGCTATATATTTTATCTGGGTCTTTTCACCATCTACGTCTGGCGTGAAACTCAGAGGAGAAGTTGAGCCTGCGCTATATGGAGCGAAGGCATGAAAAGACACTTCTGAACCCACTGGCCAGCGGCTGTCCTTGATTTCCCACACCTTATCTTCGTTGGTTGATGTGGCTACCGCTATTTTTGGATTACCATTTTCTTCCTGGAATAATGATAAATTATTTTCTCCGTTCTTATAAATCGCAGTTACGCCAAAGCTACCATAGGCGCCAATATTATCTTTCATGCTTCCACGAGTCTGCGCTACCCTTTCGTGCTCTACATCTTCCAGGGGTGCGCCAGAACGGGTGATGGGTTTT
The DNA here is from genome assembly GCF_051861805.1 of Segatella copri. Classification (GTDB taxonomy): domain Bacteria; phylum Bacteroidota; class Bacteroidia; order Bacteroidales; family Bacteroidaceae; genus Prevotella; species Prevotella copri_M. The sequence continues at coordinate 2,517,690 of NZ_CP146520.1, forward strand.
CCTTCCTTGCTCCAGATATGGATGCCATCCTGCACTACGGGATGGAGATAGAGGGGTTTTCCGAAAGGAGTTGACACGACGATGGGACCCTTCTCGGTGGCAGCAGCTATGGCAGCACGGGAAGAGGAAGCGGGAGACATGGGTTTCCAGCTGTTGTCGAGCGTTGCATGAAACGTGATTTTATCTTTTGATAGATTGGCTTGCTGCAGTGATTCGCTTTCTGAACATGACGTAAAGGATGCGAGTACACTGAGTGCCAATAAACTGCTTTTATAAGTTTTCTTCATCATAATGGTTTCTTTCTATTGTTTTACGCCAATGGGGGTTAAAGGAATTGGAGAATTCCGAGGCTCCATAAGAGGGGGAAATTCTCCAATTCGATTGTGAATATGATATATAATAATTACTTTTTCTTGGCCTTAGAAATTGTGCCAGTGGTACCGTCAATTGTAAACTGATGCTTGTTAGTGTTCCAATCATCAACGGTTACCTTGAATGCGATTAACTCACCAAAGATATTCTCACCCTTATCAGGATTGCCATCAATACCTGGTTTTACAAGAGGTTTATTTTCATTCTCTTCAGGCTTTTCAGGGTCTACCTTACCACAACCCTTAGACAAGTCAAGGGTATAGATATACTTATTGCCCTTCAACCATGTTGCCTGATTTTCTCCCTTAGTCTCAACAGGGAAGGCAATAGCAGCCCAACCGCATTCAGAAGCAGCACCTGCTCCTGCAGGATACATGTATTTACCTGTTACTTTATTTTTTACATTAAGCAAGAGAGAAATATAAGCACCCTTATCAAACTTATCACCACTGGTTTCCTTTGTACCACCCCATGGTGTAAATGACTGAGGAATAAGCATTGCGCCACAATCTTGTGCCGGTGCAACAGCTAACTTATCTGTCAAGTCAACAACATTCTCACTAGCATTAACAGTAATAGCGTCGGTAAACTTAACCTCATAAGTAGTCTTTTCACCAAAATTAGACCATCCATTGGTGAGTGAATAATTTCCACTTCCAGCTACATAAGCGATACGGAAACCTCTGATGGTATATTCGAGGCTAGAATTCTGGTTCTTAACAGCAATTTTAATCTGAGAGAGCACATGTGAAAGGTTTAAATTAACACTTGCAACATTATTAGCATCACTCTCGGTACCTGTAGCTGTACCAATAATCAAATCTTTCTGATCCTTAATAGTTGAAGCAGGTGTAACTTTGGTAAATGTAACCTCATCCATACCTATACTGTTGCTCTCAGCCTTCCAATCAGCAACTGCTGGTGAAATTGCAATAAACTTATATGATTTATCTTTCTGCCAAGTCAAAGTGCTGGTTGGATCAATAAAACCATTAACTCCTTCGCTACCTCTTTTAAAATATGCATTCTCGAAGTAGGCCGTATTATATGTCTCCGTTCCCTTCTTATTATAGAACGCACTAACCCACATTTCCTTAAGGTTATCTGTTGTCAACTCTGCACCACGGCTGTTCAAGCCTACACTAGTACGGAAGGTAATGCTAGCACTCTTCGCAACATCTGTGGTCTCCTCAGAAGAGCAAGAAGACAGGGCGATGGCAGCTGCGGCCATCATGTAAAACGCTTTTTTCATAATTAATACTTTTAAAAAATTAATACTATGTTTTTTTATTTCATTAATGATAGAGAATATCCTTGTTATGATAGATTCCTATGACAAGGGAAATTCCAAATTTTCTACATCTTTATATCTATGTAAATCTCGTTCCATTTGCTTACGCTCGGCTGAAGACCGCCTTCGGTTCCGGGATTCGGCTTCGGCAACGGGAGCTTGTCAAGCTCAATCTTGATGTGCGTCTCGTCCTTCTGCTCCGGGTCGTGAATCTGGTCGGTGACGTCGTCCTCGTAATACCATTTGCTGCCGTCGTTGAGCTGGGCGTAGACCATCAGTATGTGCTTGTTGGGCTGGATGGGACAATGACCGAAGACATTCACGCTGCCCGTTACCTTGGAATTGGCTACATCCATAGTTACCGGGAATGGGATGGTTACCTTTTCTGAGGATAACTCGTCGATGCCGGCAAACCAGCCGCCGGATAGACCTGAGATGCTGGCGCTCATCGCCTTCACTCCTCTCAGATTCTGCACGTTCTTGATTTCTACCGAGCAGTGCTTCACTCTCGCCTTCGGCTTCAGCGTGATGAACGATTTCTCTCCGTTGGTCTTTATCACCAGGCGCTCGGCATGGGCACTCCAGAGCATTTCGGGCTCTGACATTACCCGCTCCTTGCTGCCATCGCTGGCTCTCGGTGCCGACTGCGCCATGCTTGCCAGGAGACCCTGGAGCACTCGCGTTTCTGCCGAGGTTACCTCGAAGGACTTGCGGGTTTCCTTGCCGTTGATGCGGTGGGTTTCCTTGTCGCTGTTTACGCAGATGGCATCGTAGGTTCCGGCGGCTACGGAGATGCATCCGCCGTTGCGGTCGGTGAACTCATATCGCTGCGGTGCTCCGCCGTTTTCCGGATAGAGATAGAGACTCATGGTGGAAGGGTTGGCTTCGGGGGCTTCGCTCCAGTCGAAGGTTACCTCTACGTTCTGGCGATGCGGATGGTCGTAGCAGAGATCCTTGTGCTCGCACGAGGTGAGGAATTCTATCAGGAGGATGAGGAATGCCATGCATGCCAGTAGCTTGAGGAAGAGATACCACATCTGTTTATGATAATAGCCTTTTGTCATTTCTTACCTCCTTTCTTTTTATTGGTGTTTCCTTTGCCGAGCAGCCATACCAGGGAGATTTCTGCCTGGGTTGGGCCTAGCCACTTTCGCTTCTTGGTTTCCTGATAGACGTAGCATCCATCCCTCGGCACGTAGGTTTTGTAATTGGAATGGAGGTAGCCTATTCCCAGGGCGAAGTCGAGGTTGAGGCGGTTGGCTATCGGGTGGGAGTAGCCGTATTTGATGCCTGCGGCATAGGTGGCCTTGCTCTGGTAGCCCTTGGCTCCGAACTCGAAATCGTAGGTGAGGAAATCACCGTAGATGCCGAGGTGGTGGCCCTGCAGGGGCTTGGACTTGGAGAGGGTTCCGAAATACTTTCGGATTTCCAGGTCGCCGCCGTAGATGCGCCAGTAGCGATGCTTGGCGTCTTTGCTCCACCAGGCGAGCATTCCGCCTGCGCCTAGGGTCCAGCCGCTGCCGATGCTTGCTTCCAGGGATAGATTCGGAACCAGGAGGGCATCATAGAGGAGGTTGGATTTCAGGGCGAAATAGGAGGCGACTGGGGGCGCCTGGGGCTCGGGGTGGACCTGCGATGGAATCGCAGGGAACGGGGGCGAGGAAGGAGACTGGGAGGCGGACTCCAGACGGGCTTGCTCCTGGCTGGTTTCGGCTGCTGAAGGGGTGCTTTCGGCTGCCAGGGTTTTAACCTCGCATACTACTACGGCTCCTGTTCGGAGGGTGTAGAAGTGGTTGTCGAGCATGTATTTCCATGCCTTGCCGCCATCCAGGTTTTGCAGCTGGCGCTTTCTTCCATCCACCACCTTTCCGTTGCGGGTTACCCATTCGGGGGTGTGGCGGATGATTTGGAGAGCCTTGTTTCGCCATGGGGTCTTTTCCTTGGCTATCAGGGATGCCAGGCCTTGCCAGTCTTCTCCGGCTGAGGAAACGGTAAAGATACTGTCGGGCAGCACCAATGTTTCCTTCAGGTAGTCGCGCAGGCGTTCACCTCGGCGCTTCGCCACTCTCTTGTTGAGTGCCGAATTACCTTCGGGCGATGCCGCAGAAAGGATTCTGATGTGTTGCAGTTGTACGCACGGATTGCCTTTGATGGTCTGGATTCCCTGAGTCAGTGCCTTCATGTTGGCGGCATTGTCTCTATAGGAGAGTTCCAGCAGGGAGTAGCCTGGGCGGAAATATATCGTGGTCCGCAGGCTGTCCTGTATGGAAGCGGCGTATGCGTTTGCCAACAGGGTTGTCGGCATCAACACAACCATAACTATTTTCTTTACCATATAATACCATTTTTTATACTATCACTCATTCAAGGTCAGTGGCAGGCTGTTCTTAGAACCTGTTGCCATCTCCGCATTTCTTTCGTTTTTTGCATTATACCATATAGTTGAATGATTTATAAATTAATACTTGAGTTTCTTTCCTGTCTTCTTTATAAAAAGATAGACTTGGCTTATTGAGCTTTGAATTCCAAAATCAAATTTGCTTCATATTCGTTTTATCAGTATAGCACGTTGTACTGCTGAAACAGTTATACGTTAACTGTTGCTTTCAACACAAAAGAGACAGGAAACTGGCCAAATTTTATTGTATAGTTGCCAAAACTTTAACTAAAAAAGGCTTTTTTGAACATATCTGAGGAAAAATTGACAGTTTTTAGTTAATTAAATGTTAAAAGTGTTTTGAAATGATTGTTATTTCAGAAATCTTCCTACCTTTGCAGTGCAACAGTTAACGTATAACTCTTGCTCTAAATCACGCTTTTTCAACACCTTTTCTTCCTTTTGTTTGGAGATATGGAAGTTTCTCTATACCTTTGTCAATTGAAAAGGTATTTTTCAAGAATTATATAATAACAATCGATAAAAAAGAAAAAACATGAAGAAATTTGGATTTTTGAGAAGCATTAAGCAAATTTTTACTCCCCTATTCCATTCCAAGGAAAGCAGCAACAAGAAAATTATCATTGAGAAAGCAATCACAAAGGAAGATATCAATGAGAAAGCAAATAGCCAAGATGCCATCACCCTGGGAGAATTCATTCTGAGATATGCTGATTCCCGACAGAAAGAGGGAGAGAAAAGTTCGGAAGGAAGAAGCGGCAGTGTGCGCAGCGTTTTGTCGCATCTGAAGGTGGAGGGCTTTGACGGGATTCCGTTGAAGCAGGTGGATAAGGAGGTATGCAAGCGCATCATCTTCTACTTCCGCCATGCCCACGACCTTCGCCATCACGTGAAGAATCCCCGGCTTCTGGCTTGCAACACCATCTATACGAAGGTAAAAACCATTCAGGCTGTGCTTCAGGAAGCCGTGAACGAGGGGTATCTGGAGGTGAATCCGATGAAGCATCTCCCCTCTTCTTATAAGGTAAGGAGAGAGAAGACGCGGAAAGAGTTCTTTTCTGATGATGAAATCAAGGCCATGAAGACATCTCCCTGCGATATTCCGCAGCTGAAGGAGGCCGTGCTGTTCTGCTGCTATACGGCTATCAGGAAGAGCGACCTGCTGACCTTGTCGCCCAAGGATATTCAGGAAATTGATGGCGTTTATCATATCCACAAGCAGATGAAGAAGACGCAGAGCTGGGTAGATATTCCGCTTTCGGATGAGGCGTATGAGATTCTGAAGCAGTTGGATGGCGGTCCGGATTCTCCTTTCTTTTCTCTTCTTTCGCCTCATCATCTAAATGAGCACGTGAGGAAATGGCTTTCAGAGTATCACATCTCCGAAAAACATATCACCTTCCATTGCACCCGTCATACCTGTGCCTCGCATCTGATGAATCTGCATGTTGACATCTGCATCATCTCGTGCATCCTGGGTCACGAGAGCCTCTCCACCACCCAGCATTATCTTCATGGCATGGATGATAACAAAGTGGATGCGATGAGGATGCTGGGGGATAAGTGGAAGGTAGCCTGCTAGGGCTTCCTTTCATCGGATTTCAACATCTTTCGATATCTATTCTTTACCATCTTACTATTAGCAAGACAATCTTTTAGTTCTGCGAAGACTGCAGAATCAAGAGTACCAATCAATTCAATGTTCGTCTGAGACAAACGCTCTTGCAGTTCAAACTGTGACGCATCATAGATATCCAAGTTGGAACCATATACAAAAGTATTTTTCGAAAAAGAAAAACGTTCCCCATTTACTCTGTTGAGAATTTCCTCACCAGAAATAAAGACGAAAACATTCACGAAGCGCTCAGCTATATCCAAACAACCATGCTTTACTTCAACATCAGAAGGAACATGATCTTTAGATGTAGGAAGACTTGCCAACCTCATCCAATCTTTCCTGATAAAACTCGGCGGCACATGGAGACATTACTTTCGTGAAATCGATTTTCAATTCAGAGTTATTACACTCATGATTTTTGAAAGCCTCCAACAATCCGTTTTGGCTAGCCTCCTGATACCACAAAGTTCCCTTCTTGTGGTTTTCATTTACCAGTTCTGCAGCTGTCATCTTACTATATTTATTCAGGATATCGTTCATCATGCATATTTCGCATTCCGAAAATTCATCATCGCAAAAAGGTTTGATGGCAGTGATGTAAGTACCCCCATGCCTGGACTCCGCCTTGACATAATCCTTCAGCAGATATGGACCATCAGATAAGTCGATAAAGACATCTTTAGCTACGGGGCCAGCTTGCCAAACTTCATAAGGTATTCCCAGAAATGGCACATGATACCTTAGAACCATTCTCTCCTCCATGAGATAGAGCAATTTCAAAGCCTTAGTTTTGCTAAGGTCTGGCACTCGTTCTGCCACATATATCAGGGCATTGCCGAGTTTTTCTTTAGTTGATTCTGAAAATTTACACATAGCTATTCATTTTTGTGCAAAGTTAGAAATTTTATTTGTAAGTCCCCAAAAAATTATCATTTTTTATATTCATCTTTTTTTTCACTCAAGTTTCGCAAGTAAGCCCCACACGCCCTGAAAGGGCAGAAGCTCCTAGCCCAGGGCATCGCCCTGGGTGTTTATGGACGCAAAACTGTCGCCCTGTAAGGGCAAAAGCTTTCAAATACCTAGCAATATACAAAGCTTTTGCCCTTACAGGGCGCCTTGCTGATTGCCATTATACCCAGGGCGATGCCCTGGGCTAGGAGCTTTTGGGCCTTCAGCCCGTACTTGAACCACATGCGAAACTTCAGTTTTTCATTTCCCGAATGATACGGCGTTATTGCTAATTTAATCATCCTGCTGCCGTTTACGCCGCATCCACGAAATCGGGGGAACGGGAGATCTTCACCACGATGGGGCGATGGCGGACCAGCTGCATGCGGAGACGGGGCAGAAGCTGATCGTAATGCTCCTGACTGCGGATGAGGAAACCCAGATGAAGGCACTCGCCCACGATGATGCAACGGCGGCGCCAACCATGAATGCCATTCCCCATCGACAGAAATACCTTCCTGTTTTTCTCCTCCGGAACACAATCTGATTTCTCCTCCGGAGCACAATCTGCTTTCTGCTCCTTAGCACAATCTGATTTCTTCTCCGGAACACAATCTGCTTTCTGCTCCAAACCGCTGCCTATATCCTCCTTGCCACTATATATATAATAAGGTAATGCCGACGCCTTGTTGCGGCACATGACATACTCCCCCTCCGGCAGACTGCCGGTATCCTGCTCCAAAGTATCGCAAACGTGCTGACCATCTATCAGCAACCTGCCACTTACGGCATGATGATATCTACCAAAACGAATGATTTTAATCTCCATGATTCTACACTTTTAATTGTTTTCAGTACGAATGAAATATTTAGCCTTAAGGGTAAATATATTTAGCCTTAAGGGAAAATATTTTTTGCCTTAAGGATAAATATTCTTAGCCTTCAAGAAAGGGGGAATCACACCCCGTCGGGCTCCCCCAGATAGTAGAAGATGTAATCCACCATCTTGGGCGAGAAATCATGAACCGATGGCGTGTAGCCCAGTTCCAGCAGTTTGGCATAAAGCGGATGACATCCCTTTACCCAATCCATGAACTTATCCCTTGCCGCATGCCCATTCTGCTTGCTGTGGGGGAAGTAGAGATGAGCAAGCTCCTGCTTGCCCATCATTCTACGTTCTACGAAATGTTGTTTTGTAACACTCATCTAGTTTAAGTTTTTAGTTACTGATTCTGTTCTGATGGCAAAGTTACATAAAAATTCCGTTACCTGTATCAAAAAGATACATTCTTTAAGATTTTCATTTCAGATGTAACAGTGGCTGAAGCGTGGTGGCATCGAAGCATGGGCATGCTTTCTGCACACCTGGCAGGTCACGATGGCCCAGCACCTTGAGGATGGTGGGAAACTGCTGCTTCAGTTGCACGATGAGTTTCGCCATCGCCTTCTTTTGCTCCTCGGTGCGGGTGTCGGCTATCTGTCCCTGCTCGTCGAGTCCGCCCTCGTAGCAGATGCCGATGCTGTGGGCATTGTGCCCCTTGGCATGTGCGCCCATTCTCTCCAGAGGTCGGGTGGTCTCCACTCTGCCACTTCTGGTGATGTAGAAGTGGTAGCCGATGTAGCGCCAGTGGTTCACCTCCACATGGTCGTGAAAGAGTTGCTGCACTGGGTAAGGTTGGTTGCAGCGGGTAGCGCTGCAGTGAACCACAATCATTGTAATCAATCTAGCCATAATCTTGCATTTTAAAGTTAATAATCTACGATGTTCATTGGTTTGAACACTGCAAAGTTACAAAATCCGTTTTTGAAGAACTGACGCTATGCGGCGGTTCCCGTCGATTTCCTCAAGAGTGCCTTGTTTTTTACGTTTCCTTAACTGGTTGCTTTTGATAAGAGAGTTGAAGATTTTCCTTGGCTGGTTACATCTGATAAGAGAAATTTATGGATAGTTACCCCGGATAAGAAAAGCGGAAAAAGTATTACCTGCCGACAGTGGAAACCCTTACCTTTGATCAGATTCCCGGGAGGGACTGTTACATCTGATATGAGGCGGAAAATATATCTACCTATCAATCAGATTGTTATCGGCGAAAATTGCGCTTCTAGAATTATGATTATATGATATATAGAGAAAAAAAAGAGAAAGATGGTCATGACGGTTTCGAAGTTTTTTTCGGTAAAAATGAAAAAAAAACTGGTAAAAACTTGTTTGTTTCAAAATAAATATTTATCTTTGCAGCGCACTTTGGTTGTAAAAGACCATTGGCAGACATAGGGCAGGCTAGCAATAGGCTGCCAACGTTGCAGAGTTTATCTCTGAATTTGAAGCAAAAGCCTCTAGGAAAAGGTTCGGCAATAATTCCTTATCCTAGGGTATCCAAAAATCAAATTCAGACTAGAGCATTCGTGCGCAAACTCATGATAAGACATGGGGGTGCGACAAGCGAAGATTTCTGGTCTGATTCGACGATTTTTGGATAAGTGCCAGAAAAATAGCCGTATAACACTGGTGCATACTTTCGCTCGTCGTATCCCCATGATTTTTTTCATTGCCACCCCCACTTTATATAAACTATCCTAATTATGAGGACAATGAAAAGAATAGACAACTATTTTACTATTACCGAAGCCACAGAGCTTGGTACTCATTGCGCCCTGCACCACAGCTACAGCCCGCAAGAACAGAAGTATCTGTTCAGACTTGATGTGTTCGACCAGAAGGAGATCAGACTGGCTATCAGCCAAAAGGCTCACCATGGCGAAATGGATTTCAGCGCTTTTGAGCGCATTGACAACATGCTGCGCCTGGAAGTTCCTTACAAGGCATTGGAGCCTTGCAAGTCGCATTACCGCAACCTGGAGAAGGCGTTGAAGGACATCGGCAAGAAGCCGGTGGGCATCCCTTACACCGACTCTTCGGGTTCCTCTCCTACCCTGTGTTACAGGGAGTTTGCCTATCTTCTGCGCTACGTAAGGGATCACAAGGTGGGTCAGGAGAAGAGAGTTATTCTGGAGATGCCGATAGAGGTGGCGAAGTATTATTTCGCCTTGGATTTGGGTTATTTCAAGGTGTTGCCTCAGGTTTATGAGTCGTTCCGCCACCAGTCGGCCCGCTGTCTTTATCTTCTGAGCGAGAGTCGCCTGAAGCAGGGTTACGTGAAGTTTCGTCCTGCCGAGCTTCTGTCTCTGCTCACCAGCAATACGGAGTATCGTGGCATGGGAAATCTGGAGTATTTCCAGTTGTCCGTGGCTGAGGAGGAGATTAAAAATGCTTACAATATTAATCTTCTTGATTACATTGTCATTCATACGATAGCCACCTGCCGCAACCAGGTGGTGGGAACTTATGGGAGTCTTGTGATATTTGAAATCAAGTATCGCAACGAGGATGAGATGGAGCTGAAGCCGGCAGACAGGCAGGAGTTGGTGTTCATGAAATTTAAGCTCAGAAAAACGCTTACCGAAGCTCCCTGGAATGTAAACTTCAATGTGGCGTATGACTTGAGCGAACGCCTCACCCTGGAAGACAAGGACCCCGTGAATCAGTGTTTCACCGCAGCCTATGACGCGAAGGCGAAGCATGGGTTGAAGAATCCTCCGGGCTATATCGTGAAATGTCTGGATAAGATATTGAAGAAGAAGAACTAATCTACGCTGGTAGGCAATCAGTTAGCTATTCATCGGATGTTTTATTCTCATCCGATGAATAGGAAAAATCCCATTGCCTTCCTTTTGATATGAAATTATAATAGTTTTCGAAAACTTCTCTTGACAGATGCAGATTTTCTTAAACAATCCAAAAGCTCTTGCATCTCGGTCTCAAACAACCTGCCTTTCAAAGTTACCATTGACAGATGCTCTTTTATCTGCTTCTTAAATAATTCCAAATCAAAAAAAGCAATCCTATAACCATAAACATAGGTGTCACGTGGAAAAGAGAACGTTTCACCTGCAACATCAGAAAAGGCGATATCTTTGCCTGCCTTAAAATAATAACAATTAAAATTAATTGTACTATCATCAATACAGCCATGAACCTTACTCATATTACTAGGAATATGGTCATGAGAAGTTGGCAAACTTGCTAATATAAGTTGATTATCTACTTCCTTTAAGACCAAGAAATACTTGGGTTTAGGCGTATTGCCATTTTCAAAATAGAATGGCTCAAAATAAAGTATATTGCCCTCTTTAAACATAAGCCTTAATATCTAGAATAGGCTCTGCTTGTTTGCAAAAAGTCTATTTGGTCGTTATAAAAATCCTTGCCAGTTTCTGTCAACTCATCTCCAAAATCGATGAGGAAATCAGAATTATTCATTAATTTTTTCTCGAACTTATCCAGCAATTTATTCTCGGATGCAATCTTATACCATAAGCTGCCTTTCTGATGAGTCAGTTGCACTAATTCTCTGGCAGTCTTATTACCATATTTCTTTAGTACCTCTTGCATCACTAAAATGTCATTGTCAGAGAATTCATCGTCATTGAATTCTCTAGAAGCTTGAATATACGTTGCATCCCCAACAATTTGCTTTCTTACATAACCATCGAGCAATACTGGTGTTTCTGACAAATCAATAAAAACATCTTTTGCCACAGGTCCTGCTTGCCAGACCTCGTATGGCAAACCGAGAAACGGCGTATGAAACCTACGCACGCTATATTCCTCCATAAAATATAATAGCTTAAGCAGTTTTGTTTTGCTTAAGTTAGAACAATGTGATGCTATATATATAACCGCATTGCCCAATTTATCTCTATCGTATTTTGTTATCATAACAATGTCTTTTTTAATACTGCAAAATTACGTCAAATATCTGAATTTACCAAGTCTTTTAGCGATTTTAACAAAAAAAGTCTCTGTCATTCTGATGAACTGGCGAACATTCCTTGTTTTTGGGCTACAAATTTTGTATCTTTGCATTGTCGTTGAAACACAACGGCTTGCAGAGATACAAAGGATCTGCAATTTTATTGAACTAAAAACTTAAAATGTTATGGGAATTAATGTAAAAGCAGTGGAGCGCAAGATCGCTTATTTGAGTAAGGAGAAGGATGTGTACATGTACGTGATGCAGCCTATGTTCTACAACAAGCTCACCCCGGAGAAGGTGATTCAGGAGGCTGCCATCCGTGGCGGACTGACCACCGCCGTGATGAAGGTGGCCTACTCAGCCTTGAGCGAGGTGCTGAAGGCATGGGCCACAGAGGGTCACTCGGTGGCTATCCCGGGTCTGGGCACCATGCGTTTCGGTCTGCGTGCCGATGCGGTGAAGTCGGTGGATGAGGTGAGCAGCAAGCTCATCACCCTGCGCCGCGTGATTTTCACCCCGAGTGTGGAGATTAAGCAGGAGCTTGCCAACACGAGCATCAGCATCACCTGCTACGACCGCAACGGCAAGATTGTGAAGAACGTATCTTCCAAGGATTCGAATGATGTGGAGGATACTGAGGGCGACGGCAAGGAGAACGGCGGCACTACTGGCGGCACAGCAGGCGGTTCTACTGGTGATCATGCTGGTGGCAACACTGGTGATACCACCAGCGGCAACACCGGAGAAAGCACTGGTGGCGGTTCGCAGACTGGCGGCACGGGATCTGAAGATGGCAACGAGCACATCGTATTGTAGAACAGCTAAACAGAAAGGATGTCTATGTCGAAAGAAAACTGGAAACTGGTACTTAAGGTTTTGATTTCGTTGCTTACGGCTATCGGCGCCACGCTGGGTGTAACGAGCTGCATGTAAATCAAGATTGCCGGAACAAGGCAAGATTGCTGGAACACAAAAAGTGGATTAGCCAATAAGGCTAATCCACTTTTTTTATATCGCTTAAGTAGCTAAATGCATCAAGCAAAGCTTCCCAAACTTAATCTCCTATCCTTCAGGTATGTTCAATTTTACTTCATGACAACACCATTGTCATAAAGATACTCAGGTGCAATGTCGGCACCATTATACCAAAAGATAGTTTGGTCTAAACCAAATTGAATAAACTTTTTCTTGTCCTTCAATTCCTCAAAAGCAGGATACTTTAAAAGAGGCTGTAAATCAACCTTTTTCTTTACCCCATCATTGAATGTACAAAGAAGAGTATAATCTCCTAAGTAATCTACATCTTTAACTGCCAGTATCATATTCTTCCGATTTTTAACGTTGTACTTTTTTAATAGTTTCTCCACGCTGAGCCTTTTCCCATAATTCCATGATTTCTTTCTCATGTTCATCAATAAAGTCATTAATCAAATGAATGGTTTTTGACTTAGCTCTTCCTTCCACAATTCTATCCTTAATAGTAATTGTGAATTCGCCTTCACCACTTCTCACATGAATATGTGGGGGATTATGGTCAAAAGCATAAATATAAATCAATATACCTTGTATTACATATACAGCTCCCATACATTTCTTTTTTAATACTAAATTATGCCTGCAAAGATACACTTTTATTTTGAAAGCGCAAAGAAAAATGAGAAAATAATAAAGAAAAAAAGTGGATTAACCTTTCGATTAATCCACTCTTTCGTGATTCCGTTGGGGTTCGAACCCAAGACCCACAGCTTAGAAGGCTGTTGCTCTAATCCAACTGAGCTACGGAACCATCCTTGCTAATTTTGTTAAGCGAGTGCAAAGGTACTGCTTTTTTTTGAAACTACCAAATTTTTCGGAAACTTTTTTCAAAGATAATCTAAAAAGAAATCAAACCCGCCCATTTATATTAGTTTACTCAAGTTTCGCAAGTAAGCCCCACACGCCCTGAAAGGGCAGAAGCTCCTAGCCCAGGGCATCGCCCTGGGTGTTTATGGACGCAAAACTGTCGCCCTGTAAGGGCAAAAGCTTTCAAATACCTAGCAATATACAAAGCTTTTGCCCTTACAGGGCGCCTTGCTGATTGCCATTATACCCAGGGCGATGCCCTGGGCTAGGAGCTTTTGGGCCTTCAGCCCGTACTTGAACCACATGCGAAACTTCAGTTAGTTTATAGACACCCGAAGGGGATAAACAGAATAACTTCTTATTCGCCCCCTTCGGCTATCATTTTTTACCAAAGCTCCAAACGATTGTTCTTTGGAATAAACATCTTGTCGCCCTGCTTTACGCCGAATGCCTCGTACCAGGCATCGATGTGAGGGAGAGCACCGTTAACACGCCACTTGCCAAGAGCATGAGGATCGTTCTTCACACGGTTGCGAATCTCCTTCTCGGTGATGTTCTGACCCCAAACACCGGCATAGGCGAGGAAGAAACGCTGGTCGGCAGTGAAACCGTCCTTGTTCTTCAATGGCTTCTTGGCTGTCGCATTCTTGAAGGCATTGAAGGATACCATCAAACCGCCGTGGTCGGCAAGGTTCTCACCCAGAGTGAAACGGCCGTTGGCATTCAAATCAGGCAATACCTTGATGTTGCTGAAGAAATCTGCATACATATCCGCACGCTTGTTGAAACCCTCGGCATCAGCTGGCGTCCACCAATCCTTCAGGTTACCGCTGGCATCATACTGGCGACCCTGGTCGTCGAAGCCGTGGGTCATCTCATGACCGATTACCACGCCGATGGCACCATAGTTGAATGCTTCGTCGGCCTTGGCATCGAAGAATGGATACTGAAGAATTCCGGCTGGGAAGCAGATTTCGTTGGTGGTTGGGTTGTAATATGCGTTCACGGTCTGAGGAGTCATGAACCACTCTTCCTTATCCACTGGCTTACCTGCCTTCTCGGCTATCATCTTGTCGGCACGGAACTTACGGCACACCAATACGTTCTCGTAGAAACTCTTGGATGGGTCGATGGTCAGCTTGCTGTAGTCGGTCCACTGCTTTGGATAGCCAATCTTCACGTAGAACTTGCTGAGCTTGTCGTGGGCAGCCGCCTTGGTTTCAGCGCTCATCCATTTCTGAGCGTCGATGCGCTGACCGAGACTGATCTGCAGGTTCTTCACCAAAGTCTCCATCATCTTCTTGGAAGATTCAGGGAAGAACTTCTTGCAGTAGATTCTTCCGAGCGCCTCGCCCATCTGATCCTCTACCTGCGCTGTGGCACGCTTCCACAATGGGTGATCCTCCTGACGGCCGCTCATGGTCTTGCCGAAGAAATCGAAGTTTGCCATGCGGATATCGTCGCTCAGGTATGAGCAGGAATTGCAGATAACGCCCCACTCCATCAACGCCTTCAAGGTTTCGGCGTTCTCGGCAGCAGAAATCTTATCGTATCCGGCGAGGAAGGCAGGCTGACCTACCACCATCTGCTGGATATACTCGCTCTTGATGCCCTCGGCATTGGCAAGTGCCTCCAGCGGAATGTTAGGATAGTTCTCCTTGAACTCCTTCAGGGTCATCTTGTTATAGTTTGCCTGTGGGTCACGCAGTTCGGTGCGGCTCTTTGAGATGAGGGCGAGATTGGTTTCGTGGAGGAACACCTTCTCTGCCTTCTTCTGAGCATCGGCAGCAGAGAATCCGTAGAGCTGGAACATCTGGGCGATGTACTTTTTGTAAGCCTCACGGATGGCTACTGTGGCAGCATCGTTGTTGAGATAATAATCCTTGGCACCGAGGGTCAAGCCACCCTGGAGCACATTGAAGATGTTCATGGTTACGTTCTTCTCGTCGGCTGCGAAGTAAGAACCGTAATCCACGCCGAGACCCAGGGCAGCATACTTAATCTGCAGTTTCTGCAAATCTGCCTTGGTCTGTGCTGCAGCGAGTTCTGCGAGCAGAGGCTTCACTGGGGCGATGCCTTCCTTGTTGCGGCGGTCGGCATCGAGTGCCATCTTGTAGAAATCAGAGAGTTTTCTCTCGATGGTTCCTTCCTTGTAGGTCTTCTTCTCGAGTTCTGCAAGGATTGAGTTAATACGTTTGTTGTTGTCTTCTGTGAGCTTGTCGAAACTGCCATATCGGCTGTAGGCAGCAGGCAGTGGGTGGCTTTTCTGCCATCCGCCTGTGGCAAACTGGTAGAAATCATCAGCCGGCTTGGCTGTCTTGTCAAGATTGCCCATGACAAGTCCCGATTTGTTCTGAGCGTCAGCTGCCAAAGGCATGGCAGCGAGCATCATCATCGGAAGAATGTACTTCATTTTCATTTTCTCGTTATTTTATTGATTTAATTATGAATTCAAGTTTCGCAAGTATCTTCCCCATACGCCCTGAAAGGGCAGAAGCCCCTAGCCCAGGGCATCGCCCTGGGTTAGCATGGATGCAAGCCTGTCGCCCTGTAAGGGCAAAAGCTTTCAAGTTCCAGGCAATATACAAAGCTTTTGCCCTTTCAGGGCGCTTTGTTGATTGCTATTATACCCAGGGCGATGCCCTGGGCTAGGAGCTTCTGCCCTTTCAGGGCGTGTGGAGCTTACATGCGAAACTTGAGTTAATGATTCTACATCATGGATATCCAAGGATTGATTCTGGAATTCTATGATTTATGAATTCTTCACTTCCTCCAGTTCTTCTGAGAGAATCATCCAGCGGTCGTTTTCCTCATCGAGGGTATTCATCAGATTGGTGTATTCCGTAACCAGCTCCATGTTGGTGGCGTTCTCCGGCTTCATCAGCAGGGCATCGATTTCGGCTTTTCGGGCTTCCAACTTCTCAATCTTCGCCTCGCATTCCTTCACAGCTTTTTCAGCCTTGCGAATCTTCTTCTGCTGCTCCTTGTGCTCGGCATAACTGATTTTGCCGGAAGATGCCTCAGAAGAGGAAGCGGATGATGAGGCGGATGTTGAGGATGAACCCGATGAGGATGAACCTGATGAACCTGCCGAAGCGGATGAACCCGATGGAGATCCGGCAGATGCCATGCCCTTGCCACCCTGATTTGACAGCGCCTGGT
Organism: Segatella copri; assembly: GCF_051861805.1. Classification (GTDB taxonomy): domain Bacteria; phylum Bacteroidota; class Bacteroidia; order Bacteroidales; family Bacteroidaceae; genus Prevotella; species Prevotella copri_M. Next base: position 2,534,138 of record NZ_CP146520.1, read on the forward strand.
TGATGCTCTCGGCATTGTGGGCACGCAGATAATCGTAGATGCCGCCCAGGTGTTCCCGAACCTTGCCGCCACCAAACTCATAAACCTTATCTACCAGGCCATCGAGGAACTCACGGTCGTGGCTCACGATGATAGCCGTGCCGTCGAATGCCTTGATTGCTTCCTTCAATACATCCTTCGACTGCATATCCAGGTGGTTGGTAGGCTCATCGAGAATGAGCAGATTCACCGGCTCAAGCAGCAGCTTGATCATCGCCAATCGGCTGCGCTCGCCACCGCTCAGCACCTTGACATACTTTTCTGATGTCTCGCCGCCAAACATGAAGGCACCCAGCAGGTCGTTTACCTTGAGACGCATCTCGCCCGTAGCCACATTGTCGATGGTCTGGAAGATGGTAAGGTTCTCATCCAGCAGCTGCGCCTGGTTCTGGGCAAAGTAGCCTATCTGAACATTATGACCTATCTTCAGATTGCCCGTAAACGGAATCTCGCCCATGATACATTTCACAAGGGTAGATTTACCCTCGCCGTTCTTGCCCACAAACGCCACCTTCTCGCCACGCTTGATGGTGAGGTTTACATGGTCGAAGACGGTATGCGAGCCGTAATCCTTACGCACCTCATCGCAGATAACCGGATAGTCGCCGCTTCTGAGGCAAGGAGGGAACTTGAGATGCATCTGCTTGTTGTCCACCTCATCCACCTCGATAGGAACGATTTTCTCCAACTGCTTGATGCGGCTCTGCACCTGCACAGCCTTGGTTGGCTTATAGCGGAATCGCTCTATAAAGTCCTTGATATCAGCTATTTCCTTCTGCTGGTTCTCGTAGGCACGCAGCTGCTGTTCACGGCGCTCGGCACGCAGCACAATGTACTCATCATATTTCACCCTGTAATCCTCTACCCTGCCGCAGGTAATCTCCAGCGTGCGGTTGGTTACATTATTGATAAAGGCACGGTCGTGACTCACCAGCACCACAGCCTTGGCACTCTGCGCCAGAAACTGCTCCAGCCACTGGATACTCTCGATGTCGAGGTGGTTGGTAGGCTCATCGAGCAACAGCACATCCGGCTTCTGGAGCAGAATCTTCGCCAGCTCGATACGCATGCGCCATCCTCCGGAGAACTCACGTGTAGGTCGCTCGAAATCCTCGCGGGTGAAACCGAGTCCGCTCAGGGTTCGCTCTATCTCAGCCTCGTAGTTTTCGCCGCCCATCATCATGTAGCGTTCGTGCTCCTGGGTGAACTTCTCCACCAGCTGGGCATAGCTTTCGCTCTCATAGTCAGTGCGGTCGGCCATCTCCTGCTGCATCTTGTCGAGGCGGGCCTTCATCTCGGTATTGTGGGCGAAAGCCTTTCGGGTTTCCTCCTTCACGGTGGTATCGTCCTGCAGTTTCATCACCTGTGGCAGGTAGCCGATGGTGGTTTCGTTAGGGATAGCCACCACGCCATCCGTAGGTTTCTGCAAGCCGCAGAGTATCTTGAGCATCGTAGATTTTCCGGCGCCGTTCTTTCCCACCAGGGCAATGCGGTCGCGGTCGTTAATGACGAAGCTTACATCATGGAAGAGTGGCTTTACGCCAAACTCTACTTTCAGTCCTTCTACTGAAATCATACTATTTATTATAGTTTATAGTTTACAATTTATAGTTATTGAAGTTTCGTAAGTGGTTCAAGTACGGGCTGAAGGCCCAAAAGCTCCTAGCCCAGGGCATCGCCCTGGGTATAATAGCAATCAACAAGGCGCCCTGTAAGGGCAAAAGCTTTGTAAATTGCCTGATTCTTTTGAAGCTTTTGCCCTTACAGGGCGACAAACTTGCGTCCATGATTACCCAGGGCGCTGCCCTGGGCTAGGAGCTTCTGCCCTTTCAGGGCGTGTGGAGCTCACTTGCGAAACTTGTGTAGTTTATAGTTTGCCTAACTACTTATTTCTTTCTTCCTACGAAAGAGTTTCTTCCTATGAAAGAGTTTCTTCCTACGAAAGAGTTTCTTCCTATGAAAGAGTTTCTTCCTACGAAAGAGTTTCTTCCTATGAAAGAGTTTCTTCCTACGAAAGAGTTTCTTCCTATGTAAAGAGTATCTTCCTATGAAAGAGTATCTCCTTACGGAATGAGCAGGGATGAATCGCCGTAGCTCAGGAAGCGGAAATCGTGAGAGAGGGCGTAATCATACACCTTCTTCCAGTCGCCATGCAGGAAGGCACTCACCAGAAGCAGGAGCGTGCTCTGAGGCTGATGGAAATTGGTTACCAGCATCTTCACTATCTTATAGGTGTAGCCTGGAGCAATGATGATCTGCGTGCTGGAGTGAAGGGCTTCCAATCCGTTGCGGTCGAGGTAATCGATAATCGCCTGGATGGCCTGCATCGGGGTGATGCCATCCACCAGGTTGCCATCTGCCGACTGCTCGTATGGATCCCACTGCTTAACATGCAAATCTTCCTCGCTTGCCTCAGGGTGCTTGATAAGATGCACGCCCATGTAGTAAAGGCTCTCGATGGTGCGCACGCTGGTGGTACCCACGGCGATGACCTGGCAATCGTGCTTGATCAGCTTTTCCAAACTGCGGCGGTGAACCACGATGTACTCGGTGTGCATCTGGTGGCCTTCAATCTCCAGACTCTTCACTGGCTTGAAGGTGCCGGCACCCACGTGCAGGGTTACTTCCTCACGGTCGATGCCATGGGCATCCAAATCCTTGAGCACGGCATCGGTGAAATGCAGACCGGCTGTTGGGGCTGCCACACTACCCTTTATCTTTGAATAAACAGTCTGATAGGTGGTCTTGTCGCTCTCCTCGGTCTTGCGGTTCAGATATGGAGGGATAGGCAACTCGCCCACTGCCTCGAGGATTTCGGCAAAGGAAACGTGCTCGTTGTCCCAGTCGAAATCCACCCAATAGTTGGTGCCGCCGCCCTTGGCTACCATTTCTGATGCTTCTACGCTGAGGGCATCGCCACGGCGCATGGTGGCAGAAAGGGTAAGCTGATGACCCTTGATTTCGAAGTTACGCTTCAGGCTGCCCTCCTTCCACTTCTTCAGGTTTCCAATCATGCAGAGCCAAGAGCAGTGACCCGAAGTCTGGAACATCAACTCATAGTCGGTTGGTGCGGCAGGCTCCATGAGGAACACCTCGATGAGTGCACCCGTTTCCTTGCGGAAGTGCATGCGTGCCTGGATTACCTTGGTGTTGTTGAACACCATCATGGCGCCCTTAGGCAGATATTCAGGAAGATGGTAGAACACATCGTCGCTCACCTCGCCGTGCTTGTAGACCAGCAGTTTGCTGTGGTCGCGCTGGGCGATAGGGAATTTGGCAATGCGTTCATCGGGTAACTCGTAATTATAATCGCTAATCTTAATATGTTTTGTTTCCATTATTCTACTTTGTAAATTTTATTAAACTGCCGTCATCATGCAGAGGGCACGGATGACTACATAGACCAATACCACCATCACTACGGTCATGATCATGTCGATGTCGTCGTGGTCGTAGCCCGTGCTGGTATACTGGTTGGAGATATACTTGATTTCCGGTGAGATGCGCCGATACATGCGATGGTAGAAAAGATAGACCAGAAAACCTACCACGCAGCCGAGCAGAATGCCCGTCAGCACATCGAGCGGATAGTGGACGCCCAGATAGAGGCGCGTCCAGCAGTTGACCAGTGACCAGATGACCATGGTGATGGTTATCATCCTGCTCCTGATGAGGAGCGAGAAGAACACGGCTAACGACATGGTGTTGGCGGCATGGGCTGAGCAGAAGCTGTAGTCCTTCATGCGCAGGTTGTCTACCACCTGCACGGAGTATTTCACCAGCGGGTCGTTGGATGGTCGCCATCTTTCAGCCAGCGGCTTGATGATGCCATCGGCGAATCCGTCGGCAAAGAGGATGCAGAGGAAGGCGGAGCCCACCACGAGTGCTATCTGCGACATGGTTTCGTTGTTGCGCATCACGACGATAAACAATACCACATAGAGTGGTATCCATGTAACGCCCGATGTCAGCACCACCGCCAACTGGTCGAGAATTACATTGTTGCTGCCGTTGAACCACTGCAGCACCTGAAAATCTATGTTTTGTATCGTACTAAAATCCATTACTATCTACTTTGAACTTCATTAAATCTCCTCTATTGCCTTGGTCTCTATCCAGCCTTCGCGGCCATCTCCTACGCGGATGCAGCGCCAGTCGGTCATGCCCTTGTCGATGATATCCACGCGGGTTCCCTCGTGGAGCACAAACTGGTCGGCGCTGTTCTTGGCTGGCGTCTTCTTGATGTTCACCGATGGAGAAATAATGATGGCACCGGTTCTGTTGTCGAGCGCCTGCTTCTGCTGGAAGGCGAAGAGATTGCTCAGCAGGAAGATGACGAAGAAGGCAAGTCCGCCAAAGAATCCTATCTTGCGGAGCATGAGCTGCGGACCGAAGAGATAGAGCAATACCAGCAGCAGCGCCATCACAATGCAGAGGATGCCGGTCTTAGCCCAGTTGTCAACGCTCGTGAAATTCACCAGCGACTTATACCAGGTTACGAAGAACATCTCGCTCTGCGGGGTAATCTTGTCGATGGTCTTGCTGCGGGCAAACTGCAGGTTGAAGTTGATATCGTCATCGCCCGGCGAAAGGAGGCGGGCACGCTCGTAGTTGAGCACCGCCTTGGTGATATTGTCCGTGCGATAGTAGGCGTTGCCGAGGTTGAAATAAATCTCGGCAGATTCGCCATTCTTCAGAATCTCCTCGTAGTCGCGGATGGCCTGCTGATAGTTGCCCTTCTGGTACTCCGTGTCGGCATTGTTCTTGGTCACCGCCTTGGCTGAGGTGCTGCCGAAGCAGATCATCGCCAGGAGCAGCCATACAAAGGAGTAGCCTGCCGGATGCTTCTTCTGGTTCTTGCGAGCCTCATTGATTGCATTTTCTATATCCATAATCGCTGTCATAGCCGACTCGAATGTGCGGTTCATGTTGCCGGCAGCATCGCCTGGCGCATAACGCTCGAACTCGCACTCATCCAGAGCCGTGGTAAACTTCTCTATTGTTGCATCATCCACGAAGTGGCGACCCAGGGTTTCACGGATGTTGTCGCGGTTGAGCTTCTCGGCTGGCATATTGAGCTTGTAGCTCATGTAGCCCCAGAGTGCTCGCATCACCTCATCGTAGAACTCGCCCTGCTTACCCTGAAGCATCAGCTTGTTGGCAAGGCGCAGACGCTTGGTGGCTATCTTTCCTGCCCTGTTGGAACGCTTCTTCACGATGTCGGCATTCTCGATGGCACGGCGGCGGAAAACGATGAGCAATACCACGAAGGCGATGAGCGGGATGAGGAGACTGATCCAATAGCCGAAGCTGCCGAAGAACATCTCGTCGGCCTTGTGCTGTTCTGCCTTGCCCAACTTGATGGTGTGGATATCCTTATCCTGGCTGGCGAAATCCTCAGACTCTGCCGATGTGCCATCGCCCTTCTCCACCTCTACCTTGAACGGCTGGGTCTTGATAGTCTTGTAGGCATTCTTGCTCGTATCATAATAGGTGAGCTCTACCGATGGGATGGTATAGCTGCCCTGGTTGCGAGGCACGGCAAGGAAATCGTAGACCATGTTGCCCTCTACGCCGTTGGCGGTGAGGCGGGTCTTGTCGGTTACCTTGGCATCATACTTGTCGAAATCCTTAGGGAAGTTGACCACCGGCTGCTTCAGCAGTTTCAGGTTGCCGATGCCGCCCACCACTACTCTCAGGGTGATTGGTTCGCCCGCCTTCACTTCTTTCTTATCGAGCGAAGCAGAGATATTGAACTTGCCCACGCCGCCCGAGAAGTTGGCTGGGCGCTGCGGCAGCGGATCCACCTGCAGGGTGATGCCCGGTGCCTTGATATCCTTCTTTACTTCTACGTAGCCAGAACCGCCGTTGAAGAACGCCTCCATCGGGTCTACGTTGCGGTTCTGCTGAACCACGATGCCCTTGAAGGTGATGGATGGAATCTCCAGCCTGCCCGTCATCTGAGGGTACATCACGTACTGGCTCCAGGTGACGCACTTGTATGGTCGGCCATTCACGGTTTCTGTGTGGAAGGTTTTCTGCTGTGGCAGCGGAACCTCCTGGGTGTGGAATCCCTTCAGGTCTGGCATCTTGCCTTCCAGCTGTGTGAGGTCCACCTGTGTATATACCTTATAGGTAAGGAGGATAGGCTCCTGCTCGTGAACTCTCTTCTTGCTGGCAGAGACCTTGATGAAGAGGTCGCTGCCCGAGATGGCAGATCCGGCGGAGCGCATACGAGGTTGGTCGTAGCTGTCCTGTCCGTGCATGTTGGGAGCGCCGTTGGTGCGCTGTGCATGTCCCGACACCTGAATCTTCACGGGGCGTGAAGACAGTCGTTTTCCTCCCACCAGAGCGTGCGAAGCCCCGATGGTGAAGCTGCCGTTCTTGGCGGCATAGAGGGTGTAAGTGATGGTTACGGATGATGAGGACGAGGTATGCCCGTTGATCATCTGGTAACTGGACTGCGAGGAAGTATACGGTCCTGCAATCACTTCCAGTCCTTCCTGCACCCCACCCATTCGGAATTCCTCCACATCACTGGTGTTGATGGTATAGGCAACACGGAAGTTCTCTCCTGCCGCGACGTGCGACGGAGCCGACACTGAGATATGCTGGGCATCTACATGCACATGGTAGCCCAACATCATCAGGAGCAATATGATATACCAACCTATTTTTTTCATATCAACTTTCTTTTATCTTATATTTGTTCCAATTTTTAAAACGTAAGTACACCTTATTATATATATAGGCAAGAATCCCTGTTTGGTGAAGGGAAGCAGTTACGCTTTCTACCAATTCTTGTCGTAGGCCTTTCTGCGAGGCTGGCTCATCGCCTTCTGCAGCTTTCGCTTGGTGGCCTGTTCCTGCTGAATCGCGGCATTGAGGAGCTGTTCGGCGTTGTCGCGGCTCATCTTGTCCTGATTCTGCTGGTTCGGATTCGAATGGTTCTTATTCTTGTCTTTATTCTTATCCTTATTATTCTTGTTCTGATCGTTCTTGTTCTGATCGTCTTTGTTCTTATCCTTGTTCTTGTCTTTATCCTTGTTCTTATCGTTCTTGTTCTTGTCTTTATTGTTCTTGTCCTTGTTCTTATCCTTGTTATTCTTGTCCTTGTTGTTCTGATTCTGCGGGTTGTTCTTGAGCAGTTTCTTGCAGAGGGCAAGATTATAACGGGTTTCATTGTCCTGCGGATTGCATCTCAGCGCCATCTTGTAGTATTCGATGGCCTGTGCGTACTCGCGGTGGTTCTGCATCACCACTCCCATGTTGTGATAGCTCTTGGAGCGGCGGAAGAGGTTGGGCTCCAGCTGCGCGGCATTGCCAAACTGCACCATCGCCAGCGAGTCTTTCTGCTGCATCAGCAAGGCACAGCCCAGGTTGTATATCGCCTGCGGATTCTTCTGGTTCTTGGAGATAGCCTTGCGATATTGGGTCTCGGCAGCTGCCCATTTCTGGGTCTTGAACGCCCTGTTTCCCTGGCGAATCAAGTTGCGGTCGGTCTGTGCGGCAGCATTTGTCGCACCGGCCAACAGGAAAGCCACAGTTACTATGATATAATGTATCGTGTTCATTTTAAAAACATTTTATGCTTTTGCCCTTTTAAGGCATTTTCTTGAATGGCGTTTTCTTGAAGAACTTAACGTTCCTGAGCAACGGATTCCTTACTTCCATCATGCATACCTCGATGATGAGGAGGAGGATAACCAGGATGCCTACAGCCTGGAACTGCTCATCGTAGGCACTGTAGATTACACTGGTCATTTCGCCCTTCTGCAACTTGGTGAGCTCGTTGTTCAGCGCCTTCTCTGCATCGCTGGTATTATCCACGTGGATATACTGACCCTTGCCAGCCTGTGCCAGCTGGCGGCACATCTGCTCGTTCAGGGCAGTCATCACCGTGTTGCCGGCGTTATCTTTCAGATAAGAGCCGTCGCCCATCGGGATGGGTGCTCCCTTGGCATTACCTATACCCAGGATAAACACGTTGATGCCCTTCTTGTTGGCCATCTGCGCAGCCTCCTGTGCACCCTCTTCGTGGTTTTCGCCATCGGTAATCACGATGATGGCCCTGCCCACGTTGTCTTGCTGGGTGAAGCTCTTGGTGGCGAGGCTGATGGCCTGTCCGATGTTGGTGCCCTGGGTCTGGATGAGACCAGGGGAAATGTTCTGCAGGAACATCTTGGCAGAAACGTAGTCGCTGGTGATAGGCAACTGCACGAAGGCATCGCCTGCGAAGACGATGAGACCAATCTTGTCGTTGGTGAAGTTATCAACCAGATTCTCTATCAGCATCTTGCTCTTGTCGAGACGTGACGGAGCCACATCTTCGGCAAGCATGGAATTGGAGATATCAAGACAGATCATGGTTTCGATGCCATTTCGCTTCTCGTTCGAAATCTTGCTGCCCATCTGTGGGCGTGCCACCATCACGATGAGCAATGCCAAGGCTGCGAGCATCAGCACGAACTTCACCGTGGGGCGGTATTTAGATATGTGGGGCATCAGCTGCTTGAGCAACTCGGGGTCACCCAACTTTCTGAGCTTTGCCCTTCTCCTTCTCCAACCTATCAGGCGAACCAGCACCAGTGCCGGTATCACCCACAACAGCCAGAGAAATGCGGGATCTTCAAATCTTAACATGGTTATATTTATATTATTTCTTTAATTCCATCAAGGGATGCGGCGAAGCCAGGTGATGCGGAGCAGAATCTCTACCAGCATTATCAGCAGGGCGGCAAGGGCGAAAGGCTGATACGCCTCATAGCGCTTGGCGAAATGCTTCACATTGAACTTCGATTTCTCCAGTTTATCAATATCCCGATAAATCTTCTTCAGTTCGGCATTGTTGGTAGCGCGATAGAAGTTTCCGTCGGTGGTCTGCGCAATGTCGCGAAGCGTCTGCGTATCAATCTCCACAGGGATGTTGACATACTGCACGCCTCCTGCCACCGGCATCGGATAAGGCGCCACCTTGTTGGTGCCCACGCCGATGGTGTAGACTCGGATGCCATAGCTCTTGGCTATTTCGGCTGCAGTCATCGGCGAGATGTCGCCCATGTTGTTACTTCCATCCGTGAGCAGGATTACCACCTTGCTCTTCGACTTAGAGTCCTTAAGTCGGCTCACGGCATTCGCCAGACCCATGCCCACTGCGGTACCGTCGTCGATGAGTCCGCGGGCGGCAATATCGGTTCTTGTATCCTGCAACAGGCGCAGCAGACTGGCGTGGTCGGTGGTCATCGGGCACTGGGTGAACGCCTCGCCCGCAAAGATGGTCAATCCGATGTTGTCGGTAGGACGGCCAGAGATAAACTCGTTGGCCACATCCTTTGCCGCCTCCATGCGGTTAGGCTTCAAATCCTCGGCAAGCATGGAGGTAGAAACGTCCATGGCAAGCATGATATCGATGCCCTCCACCGTCTTGTTGTCCCAAGAATAGTGCGTCTGCGGACGGGCCATGGCGCAAACGATGAGCACGAAGGCGATGCATCTCAGCACCATCGGCAGATGGATGAGTCGCACGCGCAGGCTCTTGGGCGCAAACTGATACATTCTCGTATCGCTCATGCGCATCGTAGGCTCGCTCTTCTTCCTGCTCAGGAAATACCATAATATATAAGGTATCAGCAGCAGGAGCAGCAGAAAATATGCTTTACTTGCAAATTCCATTTTTCGTTTTATTTAATAAAGTTACTGAACTTTCGCAAGTATCTCACCAACACGCCCTGAAAGGGCAGAAGCCCCTAGCCCAGGGCAACGCCCTGGGTAATGATGGATGCAAGCCTGTCGCCCTGTAAGGGCAAAAGCCTTCAAGTACCAGGCAATATACAAAGCTTCTGCCCTTTCAGGGCGTGTGGAGCATACTTACGAAACTTGAACAAAATTACATCACGAGCATGGCCACCTGGTAGATGATATAGCCCAGGATGCCGGCTACACTGAAGCCTCCCACCCAGAGCAGGGTCTTGATGAGGCGGCGCTGCTGCTGACTCTTCTGGTCTTCGCTGCTGAGCGTAGGAACTATCTTCTCTTCCTTAGGCTGCTCATCGGTCTTCGTCTGGTCGATGAAATTGATGGCGTTCACCAAGTTGGCATCGTTCTCGTTCATCGGAATCTCATACTTGGCAAACTTCACGAGGTCGGCGGTGGAGAAGAGCATTCTCAACTCGTCTATCATCTTCTGGTCGCCCGAAGCACGCAGGTTGTCGATAATCTCTGAACTGGTCATTTCCATCGCATTGAATCCGAATCGGCTCACGATATATGCGCGGAGCGCATTGGTAAGATGGGTGTAGTACTCCTTCTGGGTTTCCTGGTTGGATGTGGTGTGATGCTGCTTGATGTCGTTGATTTCCTTCAGTGCCTTCTCGTGGGCAGGAACCCGCTTGATGATGCGGATGCGGGTGATGATAGGCTTGTTCTTCTTCAGTCGGTTGCGCAGATAGAGCATTGCGCCACAGATGATTATCATCAGAAGACTCAACCAGAAGGCGAAGCTCCACTCACTCCAGAGGAATGGGTTATCCTGCACCGTCTTGGGAGGATAGAACTGGTTGGGATGCACCGTATCCACGGGCACCGTGAGCACCTTCAGTGCCAGGGGATTGCCGTGGAAGCTCTTGCCGTCTATCTTCACATTGAGTGCCGGGATGGCATACACCTTCTCATCAAAGGAGGTGATGGTATAGTCGCGGCTCACCACCATCTGGTCGTCGCCCACCTGCGATGTATCCCCCTTCTGCTCCACCACCTCGATGCCAGGAATAATCTGATCTTGCGGCTTGAAGGATGGCATCACCACCTTGGCACCTTTTCGGGCGGTAGCCTTGAGATGCAGGATGGTCTGCTGTCCGATGAGCATCTGCAAGGAGTCGATGCGCTGCTCCACGGTCTGACCGAAAGCCAGTGCCGAGCAGCCCATCAGCACCATCGTCAATATAATATTTCTTATTTTCAACATTGTTGCTTTACTTTGAACTTTGAGCTTTATGATTAGTAAAGCCGTAGAATTCTTCATTCTTCACTCTTCACTCTTCACTCAATTTATCCTCTTTGTTTGAACAGTGTCAGGAGCGACTTGGAGAAATCCTCGTTGGTCGCTATCGAAGTCCAGTCTACCTTGCTCTTGGCAAAGAGCTGGCGCAGCTGGTCCTGGCGTCGCAGCCAGTTCTGGGCATGCGCTATTCTCAGCTTCTTCGAACTGGTATCGATATACATCTCGTGCCCCGTCTCAGCATCCATTACCTTAATCAATCCCACATCGGGCAACTGCTTTCCACGAGGGTCGTATACCTGGATGCCCACCACATCATGCTTCTGATTGGCAATCTGCAGGGCATGCTGGTAATCCTTCTGGTCGTAGAAGTCGCTGATGAGGAAGGCGGTGCAATGGCGCTTCATCACACGGGTGAAGTATTCCAGGGCGCAGCCGATGTCGGTGCGCTGGCTCTGAGGATGGAAGTCGAGCATCTCTCGGATGATATAGAGGATATGCTTTCTTCCCTTCTTGGGCGGGATATACTTCTCAATTCTGTCGGAAAAGAAGATGACACCTATCTTGTCGTTGTTCTGAATGGCACTGAAGGCCAAGGTGGCAGCTATCTCGGTTGCCAGGTCGCGCTTCATCTGGCGCATCGTACCGAAGTCGAGCGAACCACTCACATCCACGAGCAACATGACGGTGAGTTCTCGTTCCTCCTCGAACACCTTAACGAAAGGGCGATGGAAACGGGCTGTCACATTCCAGTCGATGTCTCTCACGTCGTCGCCATACTGGTATTCGCGCACCTCGGCAAAGGCCATTCCCCTGCCCTTGAAGGCTGAGTGATACTGGCCTGCGAAGATATTCTGGCTCAATCCGCGAGTCTTGATCTCAATCTTCCGAACCTTCTTTAAGATATCTTGTGTATCCAAAATCCTAATCTATTAACTATTAACTATAAATTATTACCCAATCAAGGCACTTCCACCTTGTTGATGATGCGGCTAACGATTTCCTCGCTGGTGATTTCGCTCGCCTCTGCCTCGTAAGAGAGACCGATGCGGTGGCGGAGCACATCGTGAGCCACGGCACGCACATCTTCTGGAATCACATAACCGCGATGCTTGATGAAGGCGTAGGCACGGGCTGCCTTGGCAAGCGAGATGCTGGCACGAGGACTGCCGCCGAAGGTAATCATATCCTTCAAGTCGCCCAAGCCGTAACGCTCAGGATAACGGGTGGCGAAGACGATGTCGGCAATATACTGCTCAATCTTCTCGTCGATATAAACCTCGTTTACGATGCTGCGTGCCTTCAGGATTTCCTCTGCTGTGGTTACAGGAGTAACGGTTGGCAGACCGCCCTGGATATTCTCACGGATGATGAGCTTCTCTTCCTCGATGGTAGGATAGTCGATAATGACCTTGAGAAGGAAACGGTCAACCTGCGCCTCTGGCAACTGATAGGTTCCCTCCTGCTCCACCGGGTTCTGGGTAGCCATTACCAGGAATGGATTAGGCAGTTTGAAAGTCTGCTCGCCGATGGTAACCTGATGCTCCTGCATCGCCTCGAGCAAGGCACTCTGCACCTTGGCAGGCGCACGGTTGATCTCATCAGCCAGAACGAAGTTGGCGAACACAGGACCGCGCTTTACATGGAAGGCTTCGTCTTTCTGCGAATAGATCTGCGTTCCCACCACGTCGGCAGGCAGCAAATCGGGTGTAAACTGTATGCGGCTATAGTCTGCACTGACCAGCTGTGACAATGTCTTGATTGCGAGGGTCTTCGCCAAGCCCGGCACACCTTCGAGCAAGATGTGACCATCAGAGAGAAGACCGATGAGGAGACAGTCAACGAGGTGCTTCTGACCTACGATGACCTTGTTCATGCCCATTACCAGGTTGGTAACGAACTGACTCTGTTGTTCAATCCGGATATTCAATTCACGGATATCAATAGCTTCTGCCATAATTCTTATAATATTATTTTACGTTTAATTCAACTTTTGCAGGGAATTAGGGTGTCTTTTTACACCCTCAACCTTAAATCAAACGCAAAAGTACTGAATTATGAGCACAAAAGCGAAAAAAGCAAACTAAATAATATTAAAAATGTTTCACAAAAGCTATTTTTAGAAACTTTTAATGAAACCGCTCTCATTTTTTAAAGAAACCTTTCCATATTTTAAACAAACCATTCTAACTGTACGGTTAAAACGGGCTGAAAGCCCAAAAGCTCCTAGCCCAGGGCATCGCCCTGGGTATAATAGCAATCTGTAAGACGCCCTGTAAGGGCAAAAGCTTTGTATATAGCCCAGTATTTTAAAGCTTTTGCCCTTTCAGGGCGACAAGTTTGTGTCCGTAATTACCCAGGGCGATGCCCTGGGCTAGGGGCTTCTGCCCTTTCAGGGCGTATTGGGTAATTTCAACCGTACAGGTCGAAAACATTCCCATACATGAAATGAATCTTAAACAAAATATCATATATGGGAATGGTTGAAGATAAATCAAATACTAGCGGTTGCGATGTTTCATATACCAGGGATGTACTAAGAAATTATACAAGATTAGCGACAATCCTGTGAGTATCATGCCTGGATAAAGCAGTTCGTGGATGGTGGAATTGAAGATGACGCTATGCTCGCCGGGAAGATGCTGACAAGCACTATCCTGAAGCACAAAGCCCAGAGCTATGCCCAGAGTTATACCCAACTCCCATGCCAAAAAGAAGGAACTGGTGCTCGTTCCGCGCTGGCAATGCTTGGCCAGCTTGATGTAGAAAAGCAGGAAACGGCTGCCGATGACACCCATTCCCAAGCCCAGCAACACGGGCACAAGTACTTCTACAGCAAAGTCTTGGTCGTTCAGCGACACGAACTCTGCCGCACCTATCAATATCAGTCCCACGACAACCTGGCTCTTCAAGTCGGCATCGGCAAAGACGTATTTCTCTGCAATCACAGCCACCACCAAGCCTGCCAGCAACATCAGATAAACCGTCAGATTATGCGGAATGGCGAAATACATTCCTGCACTTGCCATAATCAGTACGATGTTGACAAACAGCGGGATTCCCTGAGGCAGGAAGAAGCGGTCGGAGCTGAAAAGCGGCATGTGATCAGCAGGTGCCTTGAAAGGAAACTTTACCCGGGACACCAGCACCAGAGCACCCAGCGCCAACAGAAAAGCCACCGGGAAGGTGAGGCGCATATTAAAAAAAGTGCAAATGAGCCACTCCAGCACGGGACCCGTAGCAATGGAGAAACGGGCAAACCAGGAAGTGATGTAGTTCGCCTCCGTGCGCTGGAAAGATTCGCAGGTATCTATCACCAGCGTACTGGCAAGCGTCATCTGAGCCAAGCCCAGAAAGGCACCCAGCACCACCCGCATCGCCACTAGCACCTCGAAACCAAACTTGATGTTCCAGAAGGTATCCAGATAGTAGAGGACAACGTGGCAGACGGCTACACAGCAGATGGAAAACTGGCATACCCTGTTGCGGCGGTAGCGCTGCACTAGATAGGAACAGAAACCGCCGAGCAGGAAGATGCCCAAGCCGTAGGCTCCCACCACAACACCAACCTGCCAAGGGCGATAGCCTTCCTTCGTCATAAAATAAGGTATGCCAAGGATGAGCATATAGACACTCGTCATCAGCAGCAGGTTGGCAAAGCAGAGCCGCCAGAAGTCACGATGCCACAAATTCACGTGTATGGGTGTATTTTGTGTATCCATAACCAATTTAAAACTAATAACTCTCCTCTACACTTGGATATTCTGTGCTCTTAACAGCATCGATGTAAGCCTTCACGCCTTTCTGCATCTCCTCGCCTACCTGGGCGAAGTGGCGCAGGAACTTAGGCTTGAAACCCTGGGTCATTCCCAGCGCATCAGCATAAACCAGCACTTGACCATCACAGCCGTTACCCGCTCCAATACCGATAGTTACGGCTTTTACCTGACGTGTTACTTCAGCCGCCAACTTAGCAGGAACCTTTTCCAGAACGATGGCAAAAACACCTGCCTTATCCAGGGCGATGGCATCGCTGATGAGTTTCTGGGCCTCAGCCTCTTCCTTGGCACGGATGCCGTAGCCGCCAAACTTGTTCACGCTCTGTGGGGTCAATCCCAGATGACCATGCACCGGAATACCGGCATCTACCATCGCCTTGACGGTATCAGCAATCTCCACTCCACCTTCGAGCTTCAGGGCATCCACGCCCGTCTCCTTCATCATGCGGCAAGCGTTGCGCAATGCCTCTTCCTTGCTGATCTGATAACTGCCAAACGGCATATCGCATACCACAAAGGCATGCTTGCAGGCACGTGCCACGCTGCGGGCATGGTAAATCATCTGGTCTACAGTGATAGGCAAGGTATCATCATTACCTGCCATCACGTTGCTGGCTGAATCGCCAATCAAGATACTATCGATGCCTGCTGCATCCAGAATGCCTGCAGTAGTAAAGTCATAAGCTGTAAGCATCGTCACCTTCTCGCCTGCCGCCTTCATCTCGGCAAACGTCTTGGTTGTAATCTTCTTCTTATCTGTAGATAAATATCCCATGATTATTTATTTTTTGTAATTATCAACGATTTTCACTAAGTCGGCAAAGGTGAAGCCTTCGTAATCAGGAATCACGTAGTCGCTGTAAGGGGCGATGGATTCCGCAGAATTGGTGGTAGAGAGACCGAGGGTGAAAGCTCCCGATGCACGCACCGCCTTCAAGCCATTGAAGCTGTCTTCCAGACCCACGCACTCTGATGGCTGTGCACCGAAGCAGGCAGCTCCCTTCAGATAGCAGTCTGGATCTGGCTTGCTCTTGGCGAAGTCCTCGCTGGTGAGCACGCGGTCGAAGTAGCCCTTGAACTCTGGGTGCTGCTTATACACATTGAGCATCTTCTGAATATTGCTACTCGTTACTACAGCGCACTTTACGCCATTCTGCTTCAACTCTTGGATGAAGTTCTCCACGCCCGGAATATAAGGGTATTTCATATCCTTCTCAAACTCATTGAGTCGGGCTGTAATCTTATCCTGTTCTGATTTCGGGTCGGTATAGCCTTCAATATGAGCGAAGACTGAATCCTCGGAGAAGTACTTATCGTAGATTTGTACCAGAGTTTGTCCCTTGATTCTATACTCGAAGTCAGGAATTTCCGGATGATACTCTCTTCCTATCATTCCCCAGAAGATGGAATACTGTGATTCTGTCTCGAAAACCACGCCATCCAGATCGAATAAAGCTGCCTTTATCATTATGTATTTCTTATCTTTTTATTTATATTTATTATTATCTATGTTTACGTTTTCGAGCCTTTTTCTGCTCTACGACATCTTTTTCGAGTGCAAAGGTACACATTTTTTTAATAAGTCGAGCCCAAAATCATAATAAATATATAAAAAAAGCTATATTATTTTGAATTGTCACTAATTTGGGCTAACTTTGCACATTATTATATAGGCTACATGCCCTGGTTGAGCAGAGGCATAACAATAACAGTTTAAAAAAATACAGAATGAACATCATAGAGAAATATTTCACTCATCTCACGGATGAGCAGAAGAAGCAAATCGCTGCACTCGACGAGTTGTACCGCGACTGGAACAACAAGATCAATGTCATCAGCCGCAAGGATATCGACAACCTCTACGAGCATCATGTGCTTCACTCCATGGCCATCGCCAAGGCAATCAACTTCCGTCCGGGCACCGAGATTCTCGACTTCGGTTGCGGTGGCGGTTTCCCTGGCATCCCACTCGCCATCCTCTTCCCTGAATGCAAGTTCAAGCTCATTGACGGAACCGGCAAGAAGATTCGTGTATGCAACGAGGTAGCCTCAGCCATCGGACTGAAGAATCTCGTGGCTGAACATCTGCGTGGCGAGGACGAGAAGGGAAAGTATGATTTCGTGGTGAGCCGTGCCGTGATGCAGCTGCCCGACCTGATGAAGATCATCAAGAAGAATTTCAAGAAGAAGGGACAGAACGCCCTGCCGAATGGTCTGATTTGTCTGAAAGGCGGCAACCTGCAGGAAGAGCTCAAGGATTATCGCAACGTGGCGGAAATCACCCCACTCAGCACCTTCTTCGAGGAAGAATGGTTCAAGCAAGACAAGCAACTCATCTATGTTCCAGCATAAATACAAAGTAAAAATGTTACATATTGAAAGATTCCAAGTCAACATGTTGCAGGAAAACTGCTATGTTGTAAGCGATGAGACCAAGGAATGCGTCATCATCGACTGCGGTGCGTTCTATCCAGAAGAGCGCAACGCCATCACTCACTATATCCAGAAAAGCGAACTCAAGCCAGTACATCTGCTCGTTACCCATGGCCATCTGGACCATAACTTCGGCAACGACACCATCTACAAGGAGTTCGGACTGAAGCCGGAAGTTTCACAGGGCGACGAGAAACTGATGAAGGGACTCAAGCACCAGGCAGAAACCTTCTACCAGATGCAGCTGGACACTGACTTCCCTCCTATCGGTCATTTCTTCGAGGAAGATGAAGTCATCAAATTCGGCAATCACGAATTCAAGATCATCGAGACCCCAGGTCACAGCAACGGATCCGTCACCTTCTATTGCGAGGCAGAGCACGTAGCCTTTACGGGCGACACTCTCTTCAAGAGCTCTATCGGCAGAACCGACTTCCCTGGCGGCAGCATGTTCCGCATCATCAACAGCCTGCGCCATCTGGGCATGCTCCCAGACGAGACCCAGGTGCTTCCGGGTCACGGCGAGGCAACCAGCATCGGCGAGGAGTTGGCACACAACCCATACATGGACCGATAAGCTGAGACAAGACAGAAAGATTAGGAGTTAGGAGTTTTTAGGGATGATATCAAAAACACAGACGAAACCGAATACGGAAAAGATAATCCTGGGCATTGACCCGGGTACCAACGTGATGGGCTACGGCGTGATTCGCGTGATGGGCAACAAGGCAGAGCTGGTGGTGATGGGCGTCATCGACATGCGCAAGGAGAAGGACCCCTATCTGAGACTGGGCAAGATCTTCGAGCGGGTGACGGGCATTATCGACTCCTACCTGCCCGACGAGATGGCGATTGAGGCACCTTTCTTCGGAAAGAACGTGCAGTCGATGCTCAAGCTGGGAAGAGCCCAGGGCGTTGCCATCGCTGCCGCCATCCACCACGACGTCCCCATCCACGAATATGCTCCACTGAAAATCAAAATGGCTATCACCGGACAGGGACAGGCTTCCAAGGAACAGGTGGCGGCAATGCTGCAGCGCATGCTCAACATCAAGGAAGACGAAATGCCGAAGTTCATGGATGCCACCGATGCCCTGGGTGCCGCCTACTGCCACTTCCTGCAGATGGGAAGACCCGAAACGGGTGCCAAGCACTACAGCAGCTGGAAGGACTTCGCCCAGAAAAACCAGGGACGCATAGGCGGAGGCAACGGCATGACCGGACCGCAAGCCAAACTCCTGGCTGCCATCAACCGAACTACGCACAAGTAGCATTCATTGCGAACACATATATAATATATGTATTGCACAACACATAAATCACAATTTTAAGAGAGATGCAAAAGATTATTAGCATTAAGGATGGCGTGACTCGTATGCCGGAATGGCGTATGGCCGAGCCAGTGAACTTTGAGTCTTGCGAAGGCGAGCACATCGCCATCGTAGGACCAAACGGTGGTGGAAAGTCGATGTTTGTTGACATCATTGTCGGCAGACACCCTCTGTTAATGCACGACCCGGATTATGATTTCTCGCCAAGCACCAAGACGCTGGTGAGCGACAACATCAAGTATATCACCTTCCGTGACACCTACGGAGGCGACAACGACCGCACCTATTTCCTGCAGCAGCGATGGAACCAGCTTGAAATAGACGAGAATACACCGATTGTGAAGGATAAGCTGGAAGAGGCTTACAGCATGGCGGGCGAGGATACTCCTGAGCGCCGCGCATTGCAGAAGCACATCTACGAGCTCTTCCACATGGCGCATCTGCTCGATAAATATACCATCCTGCTGAGCAGCGGCGAGCTGCGCAAGTTCAAGCTGGCCTCTACCCTCTTCTCTGAGCCACGTGTCCTCATCATGGACAATCCGTTTATCGGACTCGATGCCGACACCCGCGACCAGCTGAAGGAACTCCTCAAGACGCTTGCCCAGGAGCATGCCCTGCAGATTATCCTCGTATTGAGCAAGAGCGACGACATTCCTGATTTCATCACCCACGTAGTGGAAGTGAAGGATATGAAGGTGATGCCGAAGCTGACCAAGGAGGAATATCTCGCCCAGCGCGCCCCTATCCCAAGCAGAATGCTGAGCCAGGAACTGGAGCAGCAGATTCTCAACCTGCCTTACAGCGACCGCGAGTACAAGAGCCAGGAAGTGGTGAAGATGAACAAGGTTCGCATCCAATATGGCAAGCGCATCATCCTGAAAGACCTCGACTGGACCGTGAACAACGGCGAGCGATGGGCACTGAGCGGACAGAACGGAGCCGGCAAGAGTACCCTCTTGAGCCTGGTCTGCGCCGACAATCCCCAGAGCTACGCCTGCGACATCGCCCTCTTCGGCAATCCTCGTGGCAGCGGCGAGAGCATCTGGGACATCAAGAAGCACATCGGCTATGTATCGCCAGAGCTTCACCGTTCCTACCAGCGCGACCTTCCAGCCATCCGCATCGTAGCCAGCGGACTGATGGATTCCGTAGGCCTCTATGTAAAGCCTAAGGAGGAAGATATGGGCAAGTGCCGTTTCTGGATGAAGGTATTCGGACTGGAAGGATTGGAAGATAGAGGCTTCCTGAAGCTCTCAAGCGGAGAGCAGCGTCTGGTTCTCCTTGCCCGTGCCTTCGTCAAGGATCCGGAATTGCTCATCCTGGATGAGCCATTGCATGGTCTCGACAATCACAACCGCCGTCTGGTGAAGGACATCATCGAGGCGTTCTGCAAGCGCAACAACAAGACGATGATTATGGTGACACATTATAAGGAAGAACTTCCTGCATGCATCGACCACAGCATCTTCCTGATGCGACATGCATAATATGAAAATCCCCCAACCTGCTATGAATCTCAAGCAGGTTGGGGGATTTTCATATCCTTTCCTTAAAGAAAAAAAAGGCCGCTAAACTCACGATGTGAGCCTAGCGACCTTTTGTATTTATGCGAATCTTCTGAAGGATTCTATTAGACGTCAGATAACTGATATCCTATGAAATCCCAGGAAATTAATCCTTGAAGAAGTCCTTAACAGCCTCGTTTGGTACCATCTTCTCATCGAAAACATAAGCACCAGTCTTAGGGCTCTTAACCATCTTGATAACCTTTGTATATGCGCGACCATCCATGTTACCTTCGTGGAGGGTAGCGACCGCTTTCTTTGCCATAGTCTATTTAAATTGATAAATTTGTTTATAAACTTGTAAGCTAGCTTACTTAATCTCCTTGTGAAGAGTCATCTTCTTAAGGATTGGGTTGTACTTCATCAACTCAAGACGCTCAGGAGTGTTCTTACGATTCTTTGTAGTCACGTAACGGCTTGTACCTGGCATACCACTGTTCTTATGCTCAGTGCACTCGAGGATAACTTGTACTCTATTACCTTTTGCTTTCTTTGCCATGATATTTATTCTCCTATTACTTTAATGTCCTTCCAATCTACATAGCCCTTCTTTACTGCCTGATTCAAGGCAGCATCGAGACCTACTTTATTAATAAGACGAAGACCAGCAGCGCTGATCTTGAGGCTGATCCAGCAACCCTCTTCTACATAGTAGAATTTCTTGCTGAAGAGGTTAACGTCAAAGCTTCTCTTTGTACGGTGCTTTGAGTGAGACACATTGCAACCTAACTGTGCCTTCTTACCTGTAATTTGACAAATCTTAGACATTTCTATCTTTAATTTTGTAATTCGTTAATTGATACCTATTCCAAACAGAGTGCAAAATTACAAATATTTTTTGAATACGCAAAACTTTGGGTTGAAGAAATGCATATTTTAAGATTTATTAAGAAGAAAAGAGCGTTTCTAAAGATATTTTTATCTAGAAACGCCCTTTTCGGGGATATTTTCTTACTTGTGGGAAAGCTCTTCCTGATGCTCTTTCAGGAAGTCGAGCATGCCCTTAAGCGCTGTATTCGTGGCGATTGCAAGATTGATGTCGCGACCGAAATCTTCGGTGAGTTTTACCACACGAACATCGTCCTTGTTGCCGAAGCCTACGAAGATGGTGCCCACTGGTATGGCTGGCGTGCCGCCGGTAGGACCCGATACGCCTGTTGCAGAGATGGCGAAATCAACATTCAATGCCTTGATGGCGCCCTGCACCATCTCTCTTGCCACTTCCTCGCAGTAGGCAGTCTTCTCCTCCAATACCTCGTGGCTTACGCCCAGAAGGTTCTCCTTCACCTCGTTGGTGTAGCTAACCACACCGCCCTTGAAGTAATTGCTGGCACCTGGCACGGAGATGAGCGCCTCGGCGATACGTCCGCCTGTGCAGCTCTCGGCTGTGCCCACTGTCTTGTCACTGTTATAGAGCATCTCCTGGATGCCCTTGCTCAATATCTTTGTTTCAAATTCCATATCTTACTTACTTAAATGTTACTTTACTATATGCAGGAAGATCGATGGTGGCGAAATCACCATCACGATACTTGAAGGTTCCCACGCAGCCAATCATCGCCGCATTGTCGGTGGTGTAGCTGAACTTAGGGATGTAGATGGTCCAGCCGAATCGCTTGGCATGGTCGCGGAAGGCATTGCGCAGACCATTGTTGGCACTCACGCCACCAGCCACTGCCACGTGCTTGATGCCCGTCTGCTTCACTGCCATGCGCAACTTCTTCATCAGAATATCCACGATGGTGAACTCGATGCTGGCAGCCAGATCGAACTTGTTCTTTTCTACGAAGTCAGGATCGGCAGCCACCCACTTGCGCAGGCTATAGAGGAAACTGGTCTTGAAGCCAGAGAAACTGTAGTTCAAGCCTGGGATGTGAGGCTCGGCAAAGGTGAAAGCCTTCGGATTACCCTGGCGCGCATACTTATCTACGATAGGACCACCTGGGTAGCCCCACTCCAGCACCTTGGCACACTTATCGATTGCCTCGCCAGCTGCATCGTCGATGGTCTGGCCCAATACTTCCATATCATTATAAGCGTTCACCTTCACAATCTGCGAATTTCCACCGCTCACGAGGAGACAGATGAATGGGAACGGAGGCGCACTCTGGTCGTCATCGCTCTCCTTGATGAAATGTGCCATCACATGACCCTGCAGGTGGTTGACGTCAATCATCGGAATATTGAGCGAACGGGCGAACCCCTTGGCGAAGCTCACGCCCACGAGCAGCGAACCCATCAGACCCGGACCACGGGTAAAGGCAACTGCCGAGAGGTCTTCCTTCTTGATGCCTGCACGGGCTATAGCCTGGTCAACCACCGGCACCACGTTCTGCTGGTGGGCACGGGAAGCCAGCTCAGGTACCACACCGCCGTAAGCACGATGCACCTCCTGAGAGGCGGTAACGTTGCTCAACAATACTCCATTCTTGAGCACTGCGGCAGAGGTATCGTCGCAGCTGCTCTCTATACCTAATATATATATATCCTTCATTGTTCTTGAGTTTAATTAGTGTGTAAGAATCTCCACACCAGTCTCGGTCATTACGAGTGTGTGCTCCCACTGTGCCGATGGTTTCTCATCGCCAGTGATTACCTCCCATCCGTATGGATCGTCAGCATCGATGAACACCTTGTAGGTTCCCATGTTGATCATTGGCTCGATGGTGAACACCATGCCCGGAACGAGCAGCATACCGGTGCCACGATGGCCATAGTGAAGCACCTCTGGCTCCTCATGGAATTGAATGCCTACGCCGTGACCGCAGAGATCGCGAACCACACCATAGCCATACTTCTTGCAATGCTTCTCGATGGCGTGACCGATGTCACCCACAAAACTGTAAGGCTTTGCAGCCTCCATACCAATCTCCAGGCACTCCTTAGCCACGCGAACCAGCTGCTCCTTCTCAGGAGTAGTCTTGCCGCCCACGATAAACATACGGCTGGCGTCGGCGTAGTAGCCGTCAACGATGGTAGTCATGTCCACGTTGATGATGTCGCCCTCTTCGAGCACATCCTCTTCCTTAGGAATACCATGGCAAACCACCTCGTTGATAGAGGTGCACACGCTCTTAGGATAGCCCTCGTAGTTGAGACAGGCAGGAATGGCGTTGTTATCCTTGCAATACTGCATGCAGAGGTCGTCAATTTCCTGGGTGTTCAAACCCGGACGGATAATCTCGGCAACAGCGTCGAGACAGCCTGTGTTAACGACACCACTCTTGCGGATGCCTTCTATCTGTTCTGGAGTCTTAATCAAGTCACGGGTAGGCACCAGCTTACCCTTATTTTCCCAATACATCACCTGCTTGTCGAGCTCTGTAAGAGGCTGACCAGGCAAGCAATGCCATCTTTTCTTCTTAATCATTGTCTTATATTTTAATTATTGCGAGTGCAAAAGTACATTATTTCTTGCAGAATGCAAAATAAAATGGCAATTATTTGCAGTTAGAATGCAAATAATCACCATAAATCATTACTTCAGATATTCGTAGATTTTCTCGCACCAGTCTTCGCCGTTCTTCGGACAGTAGGTGAAGAGACCTACTTCTGAGGCCGCACAGCAGTTGCGGGCACCATCATCGACGAAGAGGCACTCTTCCGGCAGCGCCTTCTCTGCGGCTATTACATGACGGAAGAAATTCTCGTCGGGCTTCAGGTATTTCACCTCATAGCTGCGGTACATGGCATCGAAGTAATCGCCGATGGGATGACCGTCGCCCGAGAACTCCTCGCTGTCAACCCAGGCTGATACGTATGGGTTGGTGTTGCTGAGCAGAACCACGCGATAGCCCTGCTTCTTCAGGTTCCTGAGCACCTCCAGCTTGTTGGCTGGCACTTCCTTCATGTAGCCCAGCCAGCAATGCTGCAGCTCCTCGAAGCTCACCTCTCTGCCTACCTTCTCGCTCACCTTCTGGCGGTAGTCCTCTTCAGAAATCTTTCCTTCTTCCAGGTCGCCATTCAGTCCCGACTGCTTATAGGGATCCATTTTCTCGGCAAACTCCTTCATACCTAACTCAACAAAGCGTTTGCCTGCCTCGTTCTCGTCGAGGGTGATGATAACGCCACCCATATCAAAAATTACGGTCTTGATCATATTATCCTTTTTACTAATACCTTTTTTTATAATAAAGCTTTTGCCCTTTCAGGGCGACAGACTTGCAACTATAAATACCCAGGGCGCTGCCCTGGGCTAGGTGCTTCTGCCCTTTCAGGGCGTGCTGCTTGTCTTATAGCTAACGCTGAACCTTTCGGGGCATGCTGCAGTTTCCAAGTTTAAAACAAATCTAATTTGTTCTTTCTGGCTTCCTCCAACGATGCTATCTTAGCCTGCTGCTCATGATATTCATTTCTCAGGCGCTCGTATCGCTCGTTGAGTTCTGCCACAAACTTAGGGCATTCCGTCTCGTTGAGGAATCGGGCACAGATGCCGGCATTGAGCGAAGCATCCTTCACCCAGATAACCGGACCATCATACACAGGCGCAATCTTCAGCGCCACATGCAGCTCGCTCGTAGTAGCGCCACCCACCATGATAGGAATGCGAAGACCAGCCTTCTGCATTTCCTTGGCTGTATGCACCATCTCTTCGAGCGATGGTGTAATCAATCCGCTCAGTCCGATAGCATCCACCTTCTCCTCTATCGCCTTCTTTACGATTTGCTCGGCAGGAACCATCACGCCCAAGTCGATGATATCGTAGTTGTTGCACGACATCACCACGCATACGATGTTCTTTCCGATGTCATGAACGTCGCCCTTCACGGTGGCCATCAGAATCTTTCCGGCAGTGGTGCTTCCGCCCTGCTTCTCCGCCTCGATGTGTGGCTGGAGGATGGAAACCGCAGCCTTCATCGTACGTGCCGTCTTCACCACCTGCGGCAGGAACATCTCTCCCCTTCCGAAGAGTTCGCCCACCAGGTTCATACCGTCCATCAGCGGACCCTCGATAACGTTCACGGCATGCGGATATTTCTGCAACGCCTCGTCGATATCCGGTTGCAGGAACTCGGTGATTCCCTTCTGCAGGGCATATTTCAATCTTTCCTCCACAGGCTGCTTTCTCCACTCAGGCGCTGCTGGTTTCGGAGCCGGAGCACCGCCCGCCTTGGCTGCTGCTTTTGCCGCATCCGCCTTTGCCTTGATTTCGGCAGCCAGTTCGATAAGGTCATCGGCAGCACCCTTTCTGCGGTTGAGCACTACATCCTCTATGAGTTCCAACTGATCCTTAGGAATCTTGTTGTAATCCATTCTCGCCTTGGCATTCACGATACCGAAGTCCATACCCACCTTCTGTGCATGATGCAGGAAGACGCAGTGGATGGCCTCGCGGATATAGGTGTTGCCGCGAAACGAGAACGAGAGGTTGCTAACACCTCCGCTGACATGCGCTCCCGGCAGATTCTTGTGAATCCATTCGGTGGCACGGATGAATTCCACGGCGTAGTTGTCGTGTTCTTCCATACCTGTGGCGATGGCGAGCACGTTCGGGTCGAAGATGATGTCGAGCGGATTCATGCCCAGTTTATCTACCAGCAGGCGATAGGCACGCTCGGCTATCTCGATGCGGCGCTCATAGGTGGTAGCCTGTCCCACCTCGTCGAAGCACATCACCACCACGGCTGCACCATATCGCATCACATCGCGTGCATGCGAGAGGAACACTTCCTCGCCCTCCTTCAGGGAGATGGAGTTCACGATGCACTTGCCCTGACAGCACTTCAGTCCGGCGAGGATGACTTCCCATTTCGAGGAGTCGATCATCACCGGCACCTTGGCAATCTCTGGTTCTGCCGCTATCATGTTGAGGAAGTTCACCATCTCGGCCTTGGCGTCGAGCAGTCCGTCGTCCATGTTTACATCCACCACGGCTGCGCCATCTGCCACCTGTTTGCGGGCAATGCCGATGGCTTCCTCATAACTTTTTTCATTAATCAAGCGCAGGAACTTCCTGCTGCCGGCTACGTTACAGCGTTCGCCCACGTTAACGAAGCGGCTGGCGTCTACTGGCAGATGAACGGAATCATCCACCTGCAACAAATCCAAGCCCGAGAGCCACATGTACTTAGGCTTCTCTACCACCTGATGAGGCATCTTGCCCTCAGCGCTCCGGGCGTAATGAGCGATGAACTCAGGACTGGTTCCACAGCAGCCGCCAATGATGTTGACAATGCCTTCGTCGATGAACTCGGCAATCTGTGGAGCCATCGATTCTGCGGTTTCATCATACTGTCCCATTTCGTTAGGCAGTCCGGCATTAGGATGCGCACTAATATAATAAGGTGCAACCTTTGCCAGATGCTCGATGAATGGTTTCATCTGAGGCGCTCCGAAGGCACAGTTCATGCCCACGGAGAAGATTGGATAAGGAGAGAGCGAAGCCAGGAAGGCATCTACGGTCTGACCGCTGAGGGTTCTGCCCGCCAGGTCGCTCACCGTAAGACTGATCATGATAGGCAGCTCCACCCCGTGCTTCTTCATCATGGTGATGGCTGCATCAATCATTGCCTTGCAGTTGAGCGTATCGAAGATGGTTTCGATGAGGATGACATCCGCTCCGCCTTCGATGAGACCATCCACCTGTTCGCAGACATCAGCGAAAAGTTCATCGTAGGTAATTTCCCGGGCGGCAGGATTGCTGACGTCCGGACTCATGGAGCAAGTCTTGTTGGTAGGTCCCACATCTCCTGCAACGAAGCGTGGCTTATCGGGTGTAGAGAACTTGTCGCATTCGATGCGCGCCAGTCGTGCGCCCTCGAAAGCCATTTCGCGTGCGCAATCCTCCAGATGATAATCTGCCTGCGAGATACGCTGGCACGAGAAGGTGTTCGCCGTGATGATGTCGGCACCTGCCTCCAGATAGCGTCGGTAAATATCTGAGATGACATCAGGGCGAGTGATGTTGAGCATATCGTTGTTGCCCTTCATCATGCCCGGCACGTCGCGGAATCGCTCACCACGGAAGTCATCCTCCGTTAAATTGTATTTCTGAATCTCAGTACCCATGGCACCATCGAGAATCAGAATCTTCTCCTTAGCAATCTCTCTTATATTCTTCATTGTCTAAAAGTGCTTGATAGCTCTATCCATCTCTCTTCTGTCTTCCTTCTCCTTCAGGGTCTGACGCTTGTCATACTCCTTCTTACCCTTGCAGAGGGCAATATCCACCTTGGCACGTCCCTTGTCATCGATGAAGACGAGTATAGGAACGATGGTGAAGCCCGGCTGCTTGCTGTCTTCTTCCAGACGGCGCAGTTCACGCTTGGTGAGCAGCAGCTTGCGGTCGCGGCGTGCTTCGTGGTTGCCGAAGGAACCGTAGAAATAAGGAGAGATGTTCATGCCCTTCACCCAGAGCTCGCCCTGGTAGAAGTCGCAGTAGCAATCCACCAGCGACGCCTTGCCGCCGCGGATGGATTTAATCTCAGTACCCGTGAGCACGATGCCCGCGGTGTAAGTGTCAACGAAGAAGTATTCGAACGAAGCCTTCTTGTTGCGTATCTGTATCGGACTCTTCTTGCGGAGTTCCTGATCTTTCTTGTTCATAATCTTTATACCTTAATATATTATATATACCTTTATATAATCGTGGCGAAGTTCTCGATATGCTCGTCAATGTAGAAAGCCACCATTCCGGTCCACTGTTCCTCGTTCTCCACAAACACATCGTCGAAGTCATCAAACTCCGGCAACTTCTCATAGAGCGCCATGAAGTCCTCGTCGCTCATGTCGCCCTCAATTTCCTCGTGATGGGTCTTGTAGAGGAAGTGGCTCTTCTTGATCAATTTCGAAAGGTCCACCAGTCCCCAGTTTCTGAACGCCTTATCGGTAGGGTTCTTCCAGATGAAGGCACCATATCCGTTATGGATAAGCTGAATCATTCCGCCGTCCATCATCTCCTCGTGCAGGGTGTCCCATGCCAGGAGCGTAATCTGGTCGCTGTTCAACTCTGCCATGTTCTCGGCAGTAAGCTCTCCACCGATTGCCTCACGGATGGCATCTACGAATGCCTTCACAAACTCGTCCATGCCTGCCTCGGCAGCCTGCTGAAGCACGGCATCCTTTATCTTAACTTCGATCATAATCTACAAAAATTGCTATTTTCAGTTTGCAAAGATACATGAAATTGTGCATAAACCCAAGAAAAAATCTAAATATTAGGTTAAAGAGTTAAAAAGAATACTCATTTTTGGGTATTTTACAGATATTTTTTGTACTTTTGTGGTCGGAATTGAGGTTGTAAGACCAATGTTTCAGCAAAACAATATGAATTAAGAAGAAGAATTTATACTTTTATATATTCATTAATATAAAATTTAGCGAATATGATCTATTCAAAAGAAGTAGACAACATGTGCGTTGTCGCTAAGGGTCCTAACCACGGACCAGCTCCAATTCCTGAAGAAGGAAAATGGATTCAGGCAAAAGAGATCAAGGATATCTCTGGTTATACTCACGGTGTGGGTTGGTGTGCTCCTCAGCAGGGTGCTTGTAAGCTCTCTTTGAACATCAAGGAAGGCGTTATTCAGGAGGCTCTCGTTGAGACTATCGGTTGTACTGGTATGACTCACTCAGCTGCTATGGCTTCTGAGATTCTTCCAGGCAAGACTATCCTTGAGGCATTGAACACTGACCTCGTTTGCGATGCTATCAATACAGCAATGCGCGAGCTCTTCCTCCAGATTGTTTACGGTCGTAGCCAGAGCGCTTTCTCTGAGGGCGGTCTTGTTATCGGTGCAGGTCTTGAGGACTTGGGTAAGGGTCTTCGTTCACAGACTGGTACTCTCTATGGTACTGTAGCTAAGGGTACACGTTACCTCGAGTTGACAGAGGGTTACATCACAAAGCAGTTCTTGGATAAGGACAGCCAGGTTTGTGGTTACGAGTATGTTCACCTCGGCAAGATGATGGAGGCTATCAAGAACGGTATGGACGCTAACGAGGCTGTTAAGAAGTTCACAGGTAGCTACGGTCGTACAACTGCTGAGCAGGGTGTTGTTAAAGCTATTGATCCACGTAAAGAATAATAAGGAGATACAGATATGATTAGAAAAGTAAGTTACGAAAGTCAGGAACGTCGCGAGAAGCAGGTTCTTGCTGCTCTTAATGCTAACGGTATCAAGAGCTTGGAAGAGGCTAATCAAATCTGCGAGGACGCAGGTGTTGACCCTTATCAGATGTGTGAAGATACTCAGCGTATCTGCTTCGAGAACGCTAAGTGGGCGTATGTAGCTGGTGCTGCTATCGCTATCAAGAAAGGTGCTAAGACAGCTGCTGATGCAGCTGAGGCTATCGGTATCGGTTTGCAGGCTTTCTGCATCCCTGGTTCTGTAGCTGACGACCGTAAGGTTGGTCTCGGTCACGGTAACTTGGCTGCTCGTTTGCTCCGTGAGGAGACTCAGTGCTTCGCTTTCTTGGCTGGTCACGAGTCTTTCGCTGCTGCTGAGGGTGCTATCAAGATTGCTGAGATGGCTAACAAGGTTCGCAAGAACCCATTGCGCGTTATCTTGAACGGTCTTGGTAAGGATGCTGCTCAGATTATCAGCCGCATCAACGGTTTCACATACGTTCAGACAAAGTTCGACTACTACACAGGTGAGTTGAAGGTTGTTAACCGCATCGCTTACAGCGACGGTCCACGTGCTAAGGTTAACTGCTACGGCGCTGACGACGTTCGCGAGGGTGTTGCTATCAACTGGAGCGAGGATGTAGATGTATCTATCACTGGTAACTCTACAAACCCTACACGTTTCCAGCACCCAGTAGCTGGTACATACAAGAAGGAGCGTATTGCTGCTGGTAAGCCATACTTCTCAGTAGCTTCTGGTGGTGGTACAGGTCGTACATTGCACCCAGATAACATGGCTGCAGGTCCTGCTTCTTACGGTATGACTGATACAATGGGTCGTATGCACTCAGACGCTCAGTTCGCAGGTTCTTCTTCAGTTCCTGCTCACGTAGAGATGATGGGCTTCCTCGGTATGGGTAACAACCCTATGGTAGGTGCTACTGTTGCTATTGCCGTAGCTATCGACCTCGCTATCAACAAGAAGTAATTTCTTTGAGATAACAAAATATAAAGCCTTGGGATTCAATTTGAATTCCAAGGCTTTTTTCATATAGCTTCTTTTTTATTTCTAAAAAGATTTCTTCCGGCAAATGATATTTTCTAAAGAGATTTCTTATATTTTTCCCGAAATCCTCTTCAATAAGAAATAGAGATTCGCCTGAAGACGGAAGAGACGCCAGCAGATTCCTTCGGGAAGCAAAGAACTTCTGCAGGATAGAAAACCCAACTTGTTCTTATTTTCCGGAAATATCATCCTGAAATCGATTGATTTCCAGGTGTTGCGGATGATATGAAGTCCTTCTCTCCTATCTGCATCCGCCAACTCATGCGCATGCTGCCAATAAAAGAGGTAAATGCCTACCACATTCTTCCAGCGTTCGTTCTCGTAAACTTTCAGCAGTTGAGAAGAAACCTTCAACCTGCGCAACTCTGCCATCATAGTGGTGTTCGCCTTCAGATAATCGAAACGGCGAGATGAAATCTGATGAGTTACAGAAGCAGCATGCTGGCGATAGAAATACGCTCCGCCACACGACACCACCTTGCGCGAAGCAAGATAGTGAAGACGGGTGGTATTATCATCGCTGTATGAGCGGGACGAATCATCGTAAGGATATTGCAGATGGATGGATGTCTTCACCGCATAAACACCATGAATCTTCCAGGTTAGACTCAGTTCAAAAGCCTGTTCGCCCGATAAGGCAACCGGTTGGCCATCAACTGAAGCTGCCGTCTCCTTATCCTTCTTCTCCTTCTTCTCAAAAGCCGGCATCGGATACTCCTCTATCCTATCCTCAGAATAATAATATCTGCATCTGAAAAGAACACTATCTATTGTTTCATCCTGCTCAAAGGCTGAAACAATCTGCTGCAGGGCATCTTTTCCCAACCAGTCATCACTATCCAGAAAACAGGTATATGTTCCCTGGGCTCGCATTAATCCCTGGTTGCGGGCAAATGCCTGACCATGATTCTCGGCAAGAGAAATTACTTCGATGCGGGAATCTCCATGTGCATAAGATTCCAAAACCTTCAGAGAATCATCGGTAGATGCATCATCCACACAAATCACCTGAAAGTCGCCCATGGTCTGATCCAATAAGGAATCCAGACACTGAGGCAAATACTCGGCAGTATTGTAAACCGCCATTAAGATTGAAACCTTCACCATATCATCTGCAAATCTTAAATCTCTGTTATGATTTTATTACTTTTTGAAGTTTCGCAAGTGGTTCAAGTACGGGCTGAAGGCCCAAAAGCTCCTAGCCCAGGGCATCGCCCTGGGTATAATAGCAATCAACAAGGCGCCCTGTAAGGGCAAAAGCTTTGTAAATTGCCTGATTCTTTTGAAGCTTTTGCCCTTACAGGGCGACAAACTTGCGTCCATGATTACCCAGGGCGCTGCCCTGGGCTAGGAGCTTCTGCCCTTTCAGGACGTGTGGAGCTCACTTGCGAAACTTGAGTTACTTCTTCTTCAATTTGCTCTTTACCTTGAGCACTAGACTATTCCAGAGCTTGGTCTTGGAATGCAGAACCTTCAGAGAGAAGGCAAGACTGACCAGACAAGCCAAGCCGCCGATTCCCCAGCTCATTACCGGATTTTCAAGGCAAGATGCCCAATAGGTGAAAATGCCAAGAAGCATCTGAACTGCGAAGTAAACTAATACCTGGCGGGATGGGCGATAATGATAGCGGTAACGCATGAAGCACAGTACTACCACGAGATTGATGATGCCGAGTAAAAACAGGGCAATACCCGTACCCTCAAGAGACCAGAGTCTGAAACCCAGAATAACCAGGGCAATGAGCAGAACATCGTACAGCGCCTCCAGGAAGAGATAGGATTTTGAATCGCCTTTCGAAAGCGTAATGTATTCTATCGGAAGGGTGATGGCACGGAAATACATCGCCATCAGCGCTATCTTCATCATTCCTACCACAGGCAGGAACTTGGCACTGAAAAGCACATGAAGAATCAGGGGACTCGCCAGAATAAAGACGGAAAGCAACGGAGAAACCAGCAGTAATGAAACCTCTATCTGCCTGTTTACCACAGAATTAAGTTCTGAGCCAGTGCCTTCAATAGCCGAAAGACGAGGAAAATAATCTGTCTCCATCGCCTGGAAAACCATTCCGGCATAAGTCATGGTCATCATAAATCCCGTATTGTAAAAGCCCACCATATCCAGTCCGCTAGTGTAGCTCAGATAGGAACGTACGGCAAACTCAGCCCCACTACCCAGGATTCCTGCCAAGATGAAGGCAACGCCCAAGCGAACCATGCCGAGACCCTCGCCCAGAAGCGACTTGATGCGCGAAAACGACATGGCGAAGAAGGCAGGAAAAAGGCGGAACGAATAGCAGCACGCTAGCACCATCTGCAACAGAGCCACCAAGGCAATGGAAGGCACGATGGCCGATTCGCCCCAGATATAGAACAGCGGAATGGAGGTAATCAGTGCTCCTATCACCCCATACACTGAAATCACAGCCAGCGATTTCAGACGACGGGTTCCTTTGAGAATAGCCAATTCGCCTCCGGTTATCGCCATCATGGCAACCACTGGAGAAAGCAGGACAAAATGATGTGTATGATCGCCCCAGGAAAAGGTAAAGCGGTTGAGAAATGGACTGAAGATAACGCAAACCAGCATACCGAAGAGCGCCGTGAGAAAACTCCACAGTCGTACCAGACTTACGATGTGGTTGAGTCTTTCCTCATCCCCATGTTCGTAAGCCTCCGATACCTCGCGCACAGCACTCATGCTAAGCCCCAGGTTAGTAGAATCAGACACCAGTTTGATGCTGGAATTGAAAAGAGAAATCAATCCCATACCTTCAGGACCGAGTATGATGGCCACCAGTTTGTTGCGCACCACGCTCATGAGGATATTCAATCCCTGCACTCCTCCGAAGATGCCTGTATATTTTAGAATATGTGAATAACTATCGTCTTTCTTTTCTTTTATCATATATTAAGAACGCAATCGTTTCCGTTTTATTGCTTGAAAGTGAAGAATAAGGGAAAATATTGAGAGAAAAAGAAGAGGGAGAAATATTAGAAGAAGAGGAGAAAGGAAGGAGAAAAAAAGAGGAGAAAAAAAACAGAAAAAAAAGGTCGGATTTTCTATTTGGAAAATCCGACCTTTATACCTTAAAATCTCCGAAGAAGATTTCTGTAGAAGATTAAGCCTCAGCTGGAGCCTCCTCTGTAGCCTCTGTCTCAGCAGCAGCCTCTGCAGCAGCAGCGGCAGCAGCAGCCTTCTTCTCAGCTACCTTCTTAGCGATTGCCTCGTTCATCTTCTTCTCAGCCTCGAGCTCCTTAGCAGCAGCTTCCTTCTTAGCCTTAGCGTCGCCCTCGCGAACAGCAGAAGCCTTAGCGTCCTTGCCATTCTTCCAAGCGTCGAAACGCTTCTGAGCCTCAGCATCGTCGAATGCGCCCTTCTTAACGCCACCCTTGAGGTGCTTCATCAAGTAAACGCCCTCGCCCTTGAGGATGTTGCGAACTGTGTCTGTTGGCTGTGCACCTGTCTCTACCCAGTAGAGTGCGCGCTCGAAATTCAAATCTACAGTAGCTGGATTGGTGTTTGGATTGAATGTACCAATCTTCTCAGTAAATTTACCATCACGTGGTGCTCTAACGTCAGCGATAACGATGCTATAGAAAGCATAGCTCTTACGACCGCCGCGCTGCAATCTGATCTTTGTTGCCATTTTTTTAAATCTTAATTTTAATTTAATTTATTAATGAGGTTTGAATTTTATGCTGCCATCTCGTGACAGCGGCTGCAAAGGTACGAAGTTTTATCCGTACCAACAAATATCTTGTTTATTTTTAAGTTTTTTTATCGGAACAACGCTGTCTGGGCTGTCATTCCGCTAAAAAACTATCTGATTCGGTCGGCTGCTCTTACCAGTTTCTCGTCGTCACTCACGCCCTTGCGTGCCATCAGCACGAGGATGAGGGCTACGAGTGGAAGGCAGGATGCAAACTGGAAGTTCGTGGCGCCCTCTACCTCAGGAATCGGAATGATGCTGAATACCATCAGAAGATAGTCAACATACCAGAGTCCTGTAAACAGAGAGGCGATGGAACACAGGTTCATCTGCAGCTTGCGGTTTTTGTAGAGAAATACCGTTGCCAGCGAAATCACTGCCGATACGGCGAGCAGAAGGAACAATGGCAGGCAGGTGGATGAAACACTGATGCCACTGTCGCCGTTCACTACGCCCAGGTTGTAAACCATACTGTCTGCCCCCATGCCAGAAGCGCTTACACTGGCGATGGGAAGAAACAGACAAACTGCATAGGCAATGACAGCCAGAATCAAGAACAAGCTCTGTTTACGCTGTATCATAACTTACCTGATTTTAGCGTATTAGAAAGCAGGCTCCTCCTGGTTGTGAACAGGCATGCTAGGATCACGCCAGTAGATGCTCTTCTCGATGAACTCCTCTGTAGCAATCAAAGTTGGCTTTGGCAACTTCTCATAGAAACGAGAGATTTCAATCTGCTCACGGTTCTCGAATACCTCCTCCAATGAGTCGTTGTAAGAAGCGAACTCAGCGAGTTTCTTGCTCAAGTCCTGCTTAATCTCCAGCGAAATCTGGTTAGCTCGCTTGGCGATGATGGCAACACTCTTGTAAATGTTATGCGTATCATCACAGAGGTCCATGATGTTACGGGTAACTGTGTTAACTGGTGCTTTTGATTTCTTGTAATCCATAATTTATAGTACTATATATTTTTTAACCTTGTTTTCCACCTTATTATATATAGGTGGCATTTACCTTCATTAATTCTGTCCTGCCAGTCGTTCGAGGGAATCTTCCGGATGAGCCTTCTCGAATTCCTTGCATTTCTCGATGTATTTCTCGGCAGTGGCACGTTCCTTTGAATCCGGATACTCGTTGATGAAGCCGTAGCACTCATCCTCTGCATCCTGGTAACGCTCCAGCTGCTTGCTCTCCACACTCATCTTGGCAAGCTCGTACTTGCTCTTCATGATGAGGGTAGCAAACTCCTCGCGCTTGTTGCTGTAAGGATAATCCTTCAGGGCGTTCTGCGCCGTAACGATGCACGCCTCGTAGTTGTTGCCGCCCTCGGTGCAGTTGCCAAAGTAGGTTCCCATTCCGAAGTAGAGGCTGGCACTCTTGTATTCCTTCTCTACCAGCAGATCCTGCAAGGCATAGAGGCGCTCGGTAGCCTGAGCCTTGAAACGGGCATCAGGGAAGAGGTCGAGATACTCCTGGAATGCAGAGATGGCCGTATAGGTGGTACTCTGGTCGAGACGTGGCTCCGGAGCATTCTGGAAGAGGCTCTCGCCCACGAAGTACTTCGCATTCTCAGCATACAGTCCCTTAGGATAAGAAGAATAATACTTCTTGAAATACTCAGAGGCTGTTTCGTAGTCCTTCAAACCATACTCAGCCATCGCCAGCATATAGAGGCACTCCTCGCCCTCGGTAGAACCCTTCTTCATGGTCACTACATCCTGCAGGAGAGGAATAGCACGAGAGTACTTGCCCTGAGCAAAACATTGCTTGGCATACTCGTACTTATACGATGGTGTTGCTGCCTTGTACACCTGGTTATATTCGTTCGCACAACCCGTCATGAGAAGTGCTGCGCAAGCTGCAATTATTACTGATTTCTTCATATTTTTCTAATTGTGCATGCAAAGTTACGGATAATTAGCTAATTATCAAAAGAAAAAATACATTTTTTCGCAAATAATTAATCTTTATAACGATTAATGCCGTTTTTTTTGTATTTTTGCACCTTGAAACAGAACTTTTCAAGAGAAAAAGCACTGTTTTCGATGTGAAACGTTTAAGTTCAAGATAAATTATGGATTTCAAGATTACTTCGCAATATAAGCCTACGGGCGACCAGCCGCAGGCCATCAGACAGCTCACCGAAGGCATTCAGCAGGGTGAACCGGCACAGGTGCTCCTCGGCGTTACCGGTTCGGGTAAAACCTTCACCGTTGCCAACGTCATCGCCAACGTGGGAAAGCCTACGCTGATATTGAGTCACAACAAGACGCTCGCCGCACAGCTCTATCAGGAGATGAAGGGATTCTTCCCAGAGAACGCCGTGGAATATTACGTCTCCTACTACGACTACTATCAGCCGGAGGCCTATCTGCCTACCACCGACACCTACATTGAGAAAGACCTCGCCATCAACGACGAGATAGATAAGCTGCGTCTCGGTGCCGTCTCGGCTCTGCTCTCGGGCAGAAAGGATGTCATCGTGGTTTCTTCCGTTTCGTGCATCTACGGTATGGGCGGACCGGTGGCGATGCAGGAGAACATCATCAAGATTCAGAAGGGACAGCGGATTGACAGAAACGAGTTCCTCAGAAAACTGGTGGATGCGCTCTACGTGAGAAACGACATCGACCTGCAGCGTGGCAACTTCCGAGTGAAGGGCGAAACCATAGACATCTACATGGCTTACAGCGACAACGTGCTGCGCGTAACCTGGTGGGATGATGAGATTGATGGCATTGAGGAGGTGGATTCCCTCACCTACCATCGCCTCACCTCGTTCGATATCTACGAGATCTATCCTGCCAACCTCTTCGTCACCACGAAGGAGCAGCAGGAAAGTGCCATCCGCATGATTCAGGACGACCTGTTGAAACAGGAGGATTATTTCAAGAGCATAGGCGATGGAATCAAGGCACAACGCATCAAGGAGCGTGTGGAGTACGATATGGAGATGATCAAGGAACTGGGCCACTGCTCGGGCATTGAGAACTATTCCCGATATTTCGACGGCAGACATCCGGGAGAACGCCCTTACTGTCTGCTCGACTTCTTCCCGAAGGATTTTCTCCTGGTGGTAGACGAGAGCCACGTGAGCATTCCGCAGATTGGAGCGATGTACGGCGGCGACAGGGCGAGAAAGCAGAACCTCGTGGAATATGGATTCCGATTGCCTGCCGCCTTCGACAACCGTCCGCTGAAGTTCGAGGAGTTCCACAGTCTGATTCACCAGGCCATCTACGTGAGTGCTACCCCAGCCGATTACGAGCTGAGAGAGGCGGAGGGCGTAGTGGTGGAACAGCTCATCCGTCCTACGGGATTGCTGGATCCGGAGATTGAGGTGCGTCCGAGCGAGAACCAGATTGATGATTTGCTCGACGAGATTCTTACCCGAACCCATAGAAACGAGCGTGTGCTCATCACCACCCTGACCAAGCGAATGGCGGAGGAGCTGACCGAGTTCCTGCTGAACCATAACGTGAAGGCTGCGTATATTCACAGCGATGTGGCTACGCTCGACCGAGTGAAGATCATGAACGATTTGCGAGCTGGCGTATATGATGTGCTGGTGGGCGTCAACCTGCTTCGTGAGGGTCTCGACCTGCCTGAGGTTTCGCTGGTAGCCATTCTCGATGCTGATAAGGAAGGATTCCTGCGCAGTCACCGTTCGTTGACCCAGACAGCCGGTCGTGCTGCCCGAAACGTGAACGGAAAGGTGATTATGTATGCGGATAAGATTACGGACAGCATGCAGAAGACCATCGACGAGACGGCTCGCCGAAGAACCATCCAGTTGCAATACAATGCCGACCATGGAATTACGCCAAAGCAGATTCAGAAGGCCATCACCTCTGCCCTGCCTATGGGTAAGGAGGAGGAAGCTGCTTCCGGAGCAGCTGCTATTAAGAGCATCAGGGGTGCTCAAGGCGTTACTGGCGTCAAGGGAGCCGAAGGTTCTAAGCAGCGCGTCTACATCGAGCCGGATAGTGCCACGATGGTTGCCGACCCTATCGTCCGCAGCATGAGCAGGGAGGAATTGGAGAAGAGCATCGCCAACACCACCGCTCTGATGAAGCAAGCCGCCAAGGACCTCGATTTCATGCAGGCTGCGCAGTATCGTGATGAAATCATACGATTGCAGAAGGAACTGGATGAGAAAGTGTAATAATAACTTCGTTTTCTGCCAAATCGCAGGAATCAGGATTAAGAACTCCTGTTAATCATAGTCTTAAGGATAAATATATTTAGCCTTAAGGCAAAAAATAAATACCCTTAAGGCTAAATTTATTTTGCCTTAAGGGTATCTTTTTATCCATTTGCTCCATTCTTTAATATTGTAAAGATAGCATCAAAAACACTATCTTCTAAAGATGGCTTTTCATTTAAAAGATTGCTTCCTTATTCAAAGGAAAGCTTTTTCAGGCGGGTGCGCAACTGCTCAGCCTCGCTCTTCCTTATCGAAAGCTTGATGGTGCACGTATTATCAAACGTCTGATCCACGATGCGAGGATTCATCTCCTTTACAATCCTCATCACATCATTCATCATCGGATAGGTGAAATCGTAGGTCACGATTTCCTCCACCTGCTGCGTCACCTCCTCGCAATGCGCCAGGGCGTCTAACGCAGCTTCACGATAAGCTACAATCAAACCGCTGGTGCCCAGTTTCACGCCTCCGAAATAACGGATTACCACGATAAGAATATCCGTTAATTCGGCTTTCGTAATCTGGCCCAGGATAGGCTTGCCCGCTGTAGAAGAAGGCTCGCCGTCATCGTTGGCACGGAATTCGGTGCGCTCGGGCCCCAGCATATAAGCATAACAACAATGTCGGGCATCGTAATATTTCTTACGGTACCCGGCAACAATCTCCTTCACCTCGTCAACAGTCGTAACGTGGTGAGCAAAGGCGAGAAACTTACTCCTCTTCTCGGTGTAATATCCCTCGCCCACTGTATCTGATATGGTCTTGAATTCGTCAATCATTAATCAAGTTTGTGAATAATCAATCCGCTACGCAACTTAGGCTCAAACCAGGTTGCCTTTGGCGGCATAATCTTGCCACTGTCTGCAATGTCCATAATCTGCTGCATGGTGACTGGATGCAAGGCCAACGCCATCTTCATCTCACCACTATCCACACGGCGCTTCAACTCGCCGAGGCCACGAAGACCGCCCACGAAGTCGATGCGCTTGTCTGAACGCAAGTCCTTGATGCCCAGAATGTCGTCGAGAATCAGACGGGATGAGATATCTACATCGAGCACGCCGATTGGGTCCTCATCATCGTATGTTCCCGGCTTGGCAAACAAACCGTACCACTTGCCGTCCAGATAAACGAGGAATGAATGCAGCGCTGCTGGCTTCAGGATATCCAAGCCAAACTGCTCGATAGCTGCATCAATGTCAAACTTCTCGTAGCAAGGGATACCCTCCTCATCGCCAGATACGTTTACATTAATCGCATCAATCTCTATTACCTCGAAGTTCTTGGTCAATGCATCAAGGAACTCTTCTGAAGTCAAGCCATTCAAATCCTTCACCACACGGTTGTAATCGAGGATGGTCAACTGGCTTGCCTGAAAGCAGACAGCCATGAAATAATTGTACTCCTCCTTGCCGGTATGATTAGGATTCTGCTTCGCCTTCTCAGCGCCCACCAGGGCAGCAGCAGCCGAACGGTGATGGCCGTCGGCGATGTAGAGGCTAGGCATCTTGGCAAATTCAGCCGTGATGGTAGCGATGTCCTTATCGTCGCTGACAATCCAGAACTGGTGGCGGAAGCCATCGATTGGGGCGATGAAATCATACTCAGGTTCTGTTGCCGCATAGCGCATCAGAATTTCATTGAGCACGGCGTTATCAGGATAAGCGAAGAAGACAGGTTCGATGTTGGCATTGCAGACACGAACGTGCTTCATGCGGTCCTCTTCCTTGTCACGGCGGGTGAGCTCATGTTTCTTGATGACGCCCGTCATGTAATCATTCACGTAGGCACCTACCACCAAACCATATTGGGTCTTGCCATTCATGGTCTGGGCATAGATGTAATACTGTTCCTTATCATCCTGCTTCAACCAGCCGTTTTCCTGGAACTTCTTGAAGTTCTCTGCTGCGCTTTCGTAAACGCGAGGGTCATACTCAGAAGTACCTGGCTCGAAGTTGATTTCAGGTTTAATAATATGATAAAGGCTTTTCTCGTTGTCGCCAGCCTCGGTGCGAGCTTCCTCAGAATCAAGGACATCGTATGGACGAGACTCAACTTGCTCTACTAAATCTTTTGGGGGACGAATGCCCTTAAATGGTTTAACTATAGCCATAATGTTTTATTGATTTTAATGAATAAAAGCCCATAAAGAGTACTTATATAAAGCACCCTCTATGAGCTCTCTTATATCCTAAATTTTATTTATTTACCTGGAACTTGGTGCAGCCGTCCTTGAAGAACGCATTGATCTGCTTGGCTGCGGCAATACCGGCATTGATGTTAGCCTCTGCTGTCTGCGCACCCATCTTCTTAGGGGTTGAGAAGTAGCGGCCCTCGAACTTGGCGAAATCGGCATCAGCATCTGGCTTGATGTCGGTGATGAACTTCAAGTCCTCACGCTCAGCGAGAAGTTTCAGGAGCTCAGGCTCATTGATTACCTCCTTGCGGGCAGTGTTGATAAGAATACCACCCTTAGGCAACTGGTTCACGGTCTTATAGTCGATGCTCTTGATGGTCTCTGCAGTAGCAGGGATATGAAGAGAAACGATGTCGCAAGTCTGGAACAACTCATCCTGAGATTTCACGGCGTGAACACCGGCAGCCTCGATTACATCTGCTGGGCAGAATGCATCGTAGGCAGCAACCTCCATGCCGAAGCCCTTGGCGATACGAGCCACGTTGCGACCCACATTACCGAATGCCAGAATACCCAACTTCTTGCCCTTCAACTCGGAACCAGCCTTACCGTTGTAGAAATTACGAACGGTGAAAACCAGCAAACCAAATACCAGCTCGGCAACGGCGTTGGAGTTCTGGCCAGGAGTATTCTCAGCCACTACGTTGTGAGCAGTAGCAGCAGCCAGGTCGATGTTGTCGTAACCTGCACCTGCACGAACGATAATCTTCAGGTTCTTGGCAGCGTCGAGCACCTCGGCATCAGCCTTGTCAGAACGGATAATCATCGCGTCCACATCCTTCACTGCATCGAGAAGCTGAGCCTTCTCTGTATATTTTTCGAGCAGCACCAATTCGTTGCCTGCTCCCTCTATTTCTTTCTTAATGCCTTCCACAGCAGCCGCTGCGAATGGCTTTTCTGTTGCAACTAATACTTTCATATTTGAATCCTTTAAGAAACAATTATCATCAAGGATAATTATTAATTTAAGTTTCGCAAGTGAGCTCCACACGCCCTGAAAGGGCAGAAGCTCCTAGCCCAGGGCAACGCCCTGGGTAATCATGGACGCAAGTTTGTCGCCCTGTAAGGGCAAAAGCTTCAAAAGAATCAGGCAATTTACAAAGCTTTTGCCCTTACAGGGCGCCTTGTTGATTGCTATTATACCCAGGGCGATGCCCTGGGCTAGGAGCTTTTGGGCCTTCAGCCCGTACTTGAACCACTTGCGAAACTTTTATTATTAACTTTTAACTATAAACTGTTAACTATCAATTAGTGCTGTGCTTCAAACTCCTGCATTGCCTTGACGAGTGCCTGAACACCCTCCATGGTCTGTGCATTGTAGCAGCTGGCACGGAAACCACCCACTGAGCGGTGTCCCTTGACACCTACCATGCCACGCTCTGTAGCGAAGTCGAGGAATGGTTTTTCCAACTCCTTGTACTCGTCGTTCATCACGAAGCAGATGTTCATCAATGAACGGGAAGCCTCTTCCACTGTACCCTTGAAGAGCTTGTTGCGGTCAATCTCGGCATAGAGCACCTCAGCACGCTCGTGGGCACGCTTGTCAGCAGCTTCCACACCACCATTCGCCTTCAACCAGCGCAGGTTCTCCATCAGGGTGTAGATAGGAACCACAGGAGGAGTATTGAACATACTGCCCTTCTCTACGTGGGTGCGATAGTCGAGCATGGTAGGAATCTCACGAGGAGCCTTGCCCAGCATCTCATCCTTCACGATGATGACGGTAACACCAGCCATAGAGAGGTTCTTCTGAGCACCTGCATAGATGGCAGTGTACTTGGAAACATCTACAGGACGGCTCATGATGTCTGAAGACATATCTGAAATCAAAGGCACGTTCACGTCTGGATCTACACGAAGTTCAGTACCATAAATAGTATTGTTGCTAGTAAGATGCAAGTAATCACAATCAGCTGGCACATTGTTAGGCACCTGTGGGTAGAAAGTATAGTTGGCGTCGGACGATGATGCGATCTCCACGACCTCACCAAAATGCTTCGCCTCTTTCATAGCCTTCTTAGCCCAAGTACCAGAATTAATGTAGGCAGCCTTCTTGATGAGGAAGTTGGCAGGAATCTGCATAAACTGCAGCGACGCACCACCACCAAGGAAGATTACGGAGTAACCCTCAGGAATGTCAAGAAGCTCCTTGAAAAGGGAGACAGCCTCATCAACAACTGGCTGGAAATCCTTAGCACGGTGGCTGATTTCCATCAATGAAAGACCTGAACCATTAAAATCCAAAATCTGCTTTGCTGTGTTCTCAATCACTTCGCGTGGAAGCATTGATGGACCTGCGTTAAAATTGTACTTCTTCATCTTTTTATGTTTTTATTTAAGTGATTTACGTATACGATTCCTGCTAGCAGGAAACTTACTTGCACAATCCACCCATAAAGGATATTGAGTAATCCTCAAAGATGGATTTACGACTGCGAAATTACACATTTTATTTGAAACTACCAAATTTTCGTGCACATTTTTAGCGTTTTGCGCAAATTTCTTTCTTTTTGTTAGAGGTTTTAACATATTTCCCGTATATTTATGCAGGAAATTACGATTTATAACCAAAAAAGCCTCATCCGGAAACAGATTCCAAGATGAGGCTATTATTATTTGAAGAACTATCTCACTTCTTCCACAATGGTCTTCACACCCTTGATTTTTTCGCCCTTCACATTGTTCAGCACGCTGCGCAGCTTGGTGCGGGCGATGGCCGCATAGGCGTAGCGGTCGTTCACATCTATCTTTCCTATCTCTGAAGAATTCAGTCCGCCCTTCTTGCAGAGGAAGCCGAGGATGTCGCCCTTGCTGATCTTGTCCTTCTTGCCCTTACCTATATATAAGGTAGCCATCTTTGGTTTGGCTGGCTGCGGCAGCTCATCGGCAGATGGAACTTCATAATCCTTCACCTCTGAATCCACGTACTCCGGAATGTGCTCCTCAGGACCCAACAGGAAGAAGGCTCTTCCATGCGCTTCCCAGCGGGCCGTTCTACCCACACGGTGGATGTAGCCGTCCTCGCTCTCAGGTATGTGATAGTGGATGATGTTGTCGATGTCCGGGATGTCGAGACCACGGGAAGCCAGGTCGGTGCTCACCAGGATATTGGCGCTGCCGTTGCTGAATCGGTAGAGCGATGCTTCGCGCTCCTTCTGCTCCAGTCCGCCATGGAAGAACGATGTAGAGAAGCCCTGCTCCACCAGATACTTGTTGGTGCGCTCCACACTGTCGCGATAGTTGAGGAACACGATGGTGCTCTGGTCGCCCAGACTGCGGAGAAGCAGACCGAGACTCTCCAGCTTATCCTTCACCGGACTTTCCACCTTATATATATGTACGCGGTCTGGCACCTGCTCCTCGTCCATGCGGTAATCAATCTTATCCACCCTGCCCATGTGAACGAAGCGAGGAATCTCCTCTGCCTCGGTGGCTGAAAGCAGGAAGTGACGGCGCAAGCCCGGCAACTTTTTGATAAGTCGGCTCATCTCGTCCTGGAATCCCATCTCCAGACACTTGTCAAACTCATCGATGATGAGATATTTGATGTGGTAAGGCGAAAAGTTTCCCTTGTCCAGATGGTCGTTCAGTCGGCCCGGTGTTCCGAAGATAATCTGCGGGCGCACCTGCTTCATCATTCTATGCTCGTCCATCGCAGCCCTACCTCCGTAGCACGCCATGGCTCTCAGTCCGCTGCCCATGTT
This sequence comes from Segatella copri, assembly GCF_051861805.1. Classification (GTDB taxonomy): domain Bacteria; phylum Bacteroidota; class Bacteroidia; order Bacteroidales; family Bacteroidaceae; genus Prevotella; species Prevotella copri_M. The sequence goes on from NZ_CP146520.1 coordinate 2,578,238, forward strand.
CTTGAGCACGGTAGCCGACTGCAGCGCCAGTTCTCGCCCCGGAGTCACCACGATGGCCTGCGGCTCATCATCGGCAGCATCCACCAGTTGCGAAACCGGCAGCAGATAAGCCAGCGTCTTACCGCTACCCGTTGGCGAAAGCACCACCACATCCTGGTTGCCGTGCAGGATAGCGTTCATCGAATCCTGCTGCATTTCATTGAGCTCAATGCCCAATTTATCTAAAATTCTATCTATCATATTTTTTATGCTAATCAGTTATAAAATCTAATCAGTTCCGTTATTTATTCTAATTTATTTCTGCTTCATCACCTTATCTATCTCATCAAACTCCTTGCCCATGTTCAGGTTCAGATAGATGGTATAGAGCGGAAAGGCCCATTTGCCCTGTTCCTTCGGTTCCATTTCCCGATATTTCACCAGATAAGGCAGCGCCTTCTTGTAGTTTGCCTCCACCTGTTCCTTCACCTTGCGCGAATTGTGCGAATTCTTGTCCTGCTCCACGGCAAGATTGAAGTAGCAGATGCCTGCATTGTAATATGGGTCGCCCAGTTTCTGGTTCACTTCGATTACCTTCTTGCTCACCTCGATGCATTCCTGCAGCTTGCCCTGCTCCAGGAGCAGATTCGATTTGGCGGCAAGATACACGTCACTGTCGGGAACTACGATCAGCGCCTCGTTTACCACCGTCATCGCTGAGTCAAGCTGGTTGCGCACCACGTAATATTCCACCAGTCGTGGGAAGAAGTAAGGGAAGGTAGGCACCCTCTTGAATCCTTCCTTCAGCGAAGCCACGTAGCGCGCCGTATCCTTTTCGAGCATATAGGTCTCGGCAAGATACTGCAACATATAATTATAGTGCACCGTATCCTTCAGCGCCTCGTAAGAATGATGCAGGGTCGCCTTCGGGTCCTTCATCTTGTAGCCGGAATATACGGCGTAATAGGCGGCTGTAGGCAGATGCTTGTCCTTCTCGCCATAGTTGCGCTGCTTGAACATCGGCTGACTGGCGCACTCGATGTAGCAGTCGAAGAACTTGTAGGCGTCGGGATATTTCTTCTTGTTCAGAAACCAGATGCCGCCGTTGTAGAGATTGGAACGGATATGAGCCAGATACTCGCTGTGACCCTTGCGGAACTCAAAGTCCCTCCTGCCCTTCTTGTCGGGCGCAGTCTCTACGGAGTCATACTGAAACGCTACCTCGAAGAGCTGGCGGGTGTAGTTGAAGAGCTGCGCCGTATCGTATTTCTGCTTCAGATACAGCTTCTCGTTACCCTGCTCATACTGTTTGCGAACGGCGTCGAAGTAAATCGTCCAGATTTTCCTGTTGGTACGGTTCGCCGAGTCGGCAAGCAGTTTCTTCATGCTTGCCGCTGCCTGGTCGAGATTCTTTCCCGCCTTCACCTGGTCCTTGGCTGTCTGAATCTCCTTCTTCTGAGCCGAGGCCGCCACGGGCGACATCAGCACCAGAAACATCAGCGCAAACGCCTTCCATATATTAACCTTCCTTTTCATCATTCATTCTTTTTTTTTATGTGACTCAAGTTTCGCAAGTGAGCTCCACACGCCCTGAAAGGGCAGAAGCTCCTAGCCCAGGGCAGCGCCCTGGGTAATCATGGACGCAAGTTTGTCGCCCTGTAAGGGCAAAAGCTTCAAAAGAATCAGGCAATTTACAAAGCTTTTGCCCTTACAGGGCGCCTTGTTGATTGCTATTATACCCAGGGCGATGCCCTGGGCTAGGAGCTTTTGGGCCTTCAGCCCGTACTTGAACCACTTGCGAAACTTCAATATGTGATATAATTCCCAAAACCATTTTATAGGATTTCTATCCCAAAAACTGCTTTTACTTGCTGCCATACTGGTAATAATACCAGTAGGTGTTGCCATACGTATCGTGCAGAGCCGACTGGCGTTCCACCGGATTGGCGTATTTCGCCTCCATGGTCTGGTAATCCTGATAGTCTGCATCCATCACGTTTTCGTGGTATTCGAAAATAGGATGACTGCGCAGATGGCAATAGAGCACCAGCGCCTCCTTGTAATGGGTAGGCAACTTGGCCGATACTATATTGTAATGCTTGCCCACCTGTCTTACGAAATCGTCTATCTTGCGGTCCAGCAAGAGTGCGCAGAGCTGGTAGTCGGCAGGAATCTTATACTTCAGATGATGCTTTACCATCCATGCCGACGGCTTGTTCATCCATCCCGGATACTTCCACATCATCGCCTTCACCGAGGTTCCGTTAGGCATCATCGCCTCGCTGCCGCCCACCAGCGGATAGGTGAAGAGCTCGCTGCCCAACTGGCCTGTTTCGTTGAGGCAGGCGATGCGGAGCATCGTGAGCGACGAATCCGTCTGCAGCGATTTCCTGCCCACCTCTAATGCCTTTTCATACTGTTTTTCTTTCATCAGATGTTCCATCTTCATTCGCTCGTGGAAGAGCCTGTCGTTGTTGCCGATGAAGAGCAGGGCGATGGCCATCGCGAGCAGCTGGCTGATGTTGAGCCAGGAGTAACGCGAGAACCAGCCGAAGCTATGAGGCTCCTGCTCAAGCGGTTCCAGCTGGCGAACCACCCACATCACGCCGCCCCACACCAGCAGGCTGAATGGCAGGAAGAACCACCACCAGCCCAGGGAATGATGAACGTCGATGTCGTTCGGAACGTCGGTAATCAAAGCCAGCAACAGAAATGAAGGGAAATAAGTCAACCCATGGAAGCGGCGCTTCACGCGGGTTACGGCGTATGCTCCCAACTGCAGCAGAAAGCATACGGCGGTTATCAGCAGCGGCGCAAGCGTATAGAAATAGTCGGTCTTTCCATCCGACAGTACGTGCTGCCCCACGGCTAAGATGTCTGCCTGGTAACAAGCCAGGTAGGTATAACTGAATACGAAAAAAATGATAGCACAGGCGAAGCGCATCTTCGCCGTGCTATTCCTTTTATTACTCATAAATCAACATTTAATTTTTCTTGAGCACCAGTGCCGAACGTGCCGGCAAGTAAAGCTTCAGCCATTCCTTGCGGTCGTTCACGTATACAGGGTCGTAGTTGGTAAGATGGGTCATCTCGTCGTCGTTCAGACCATTACCGCCAAATGCCTTGTTGTCGGTGTCGAGTACCACGCTGTAGGCTCCCGTAGGTACCAGGAATCCATAGTCGGTAAACGAGCGGGTTGGCGAGAAGTTGAACACGAAGAGCAGGTCGCCGCGCATGTAGGCGAGCACCTGGTCACCATCGTTGTGCCAGATTTCCACCACCGGTGTCTTGTTAAAGTTCTTTTCACTCTTGATGGTCTTGAGCATCTCCTTGTCGAAGTCGCCCAGATAATGATAGCAGAGCTCATGGTTGTCCACCAGGTTCCACTGTCTGCGGGCGTACTTGTAGCTCCATCCGTTGCCCTCGCGTGGGAAGTCAATCCACTCTGGGTGGCCGAACTCATTGCCCATGAAGTTCAGGTAGCCGCCGTTGATGGTTGATGCGGTGGCAAGACGAATCATCTTGTGCAGGGCGATTCCGCGGTGAACCATATCGTTCTCGTCGCCCTTCTTGAAGTGCCAGTACATGTCGGCGTCGATGAGGCGGAAGATGATGGTCTTGTCGCCCACCAGTGCCTGGTCGTGACTCTCGCAGTAGGAGATGGTCTTCTCGTCGGCACGGCGGTTCTTGATTTCCCAGAAGATGCTTGATGGCTTCCAGTCTTCATCCTTCAGCTCCTTGATGGTCTTGATCCAGTAGTCTGGAATGTTCATCGCCATGCGGTAGTCGAAGCCGTAGCCGCCGTCGGTAAACTTGGCAGCCAGTCCCGGCATTCCGCTCACCTCCTCGGCGATGGTGATGGCGTTCTTGTTCACCTCGTGAATCAGGCAGTTGGCAAGGGTCAGATAGCAGATGGCATTGTCGTCCTCGTGACCGTTGAAGTAGTCGCCGTAGTTGCAGAATGCCTCGCCCAGGCCGTGGCTATAGTAGAGCATGGAAGTAACGCCGTCGAATCGGAAACCGTCAAAATGGTACTCGCTGAGCCAGTACTTGCAGTTGCTCAGCAGGAAGTGCATCACCTCGTCCTTTCCGTAGTCGAAGCAGAGGCTGTCCCAAGCCGGATGCTCGTGTCTGTCGCCCGGATAGAAATACTGGTTAGGGTCGCCGGCAAGATTGCCCAGACCTTCCAGCTCGTTCTTCACGGCGTGCGAGTGCACGATGTCCATGATGACTGCGATTCCGTTCTGATGGGCGGTATCGATGAGGTCCTTCAGTTCCTCAGGCGTTCCGAAGCGGCTGCTTGCTGCGAAGAAGCTGCTCACGTGGTAGCCGAAGGAGCCGTAGTAAGGATGCTCCTGGATAGCCATGATCTGGATGCAGTTGTAACCGTCCTCAATGATACGTGGCAACACGTTTTCCTTGAATTCCGTGTAGGTGCCCACCTTCTCGGCGTCCTGTCCCATTCCGATGTGGCACTCGTAGATGAGCAGCGGAGCGGTGCAAGGCTTGAAGGTCTTCTTCTTCCACTTGTACGGTTCCGGGCTCCACACCTGTGCAGAGAAAATCTTGGTCTGCTCGTCCTGAACCACACGGTTGGCCCATGCAGGGATTCGCTCGCCTTCTCCGCCTTCCCAGTGCACCTTCATCTTGAAGAGGTCGCCGTGCTTCATCGCCTTCTCCGGCATCTTGAGCTCCCAGTTGCCTGTGCCCTTGATGCGTTTGGCGCGATATTTAGGCGATTCCTGCCAGTTGTTGAAGTCACCTATCAGATAGATGTCGGTGGCGTTAGGTGCCCACTCGCGGAACACCCATCCCTTCTCGGTCTTGTGAAGTCCGAAGTAGTCGTATCCGTTGGCAAAGTCGCTGAGCGTAATCTTGCCGTTGCGGGTAAGCTGGCCCAGTTTCCAGAGTGCATGTTCATGACGGCCTACGATGGCTGGCTCAAAGTCTGCCAGGTATGGGTCGTTCTTTACCAGTCCTATATGTTTGGGTGCAGCAGCCTTCACTGTTTTCTTGGCTGCAGTCTTCTTGGCACAAGCCTTGGCTGCGGTCTTCGTGGCTGTTGTCTTCTTAGCTGAAGTTTTCTTTTCTGTTGCCATATATCATGATTTTAGATGGTTAGTACTATGTTGTTTTTCAGGGCAAGGGCAGCTTAAGCCTTTACCTTGAAGATGGCCTTGTGGATGTCACCCTTGCCGATGCATGGCTGATGGCCGTCCTGTGGGAAGAAGATGGCAAACTGGCCTGGCTTGCAGGTTACCAGTGTCTGCGCCTTCACTCCTGGATACAGGGTGCAATCCTTTGCCTCGTTGTACTCCACCTCTGGCAGGTCCTTCACTGGAGAGTAGCCGTAGGTCTCCTCTGTGTTCAGCGGAATCTGGATGTCGATCATCTGGCGGTGAGCCTCGATGGTAGCCTCTTCCTCTGTCTTGCCGTGAGCCACGGCAATGTTTACGAAGAGGTCGCTGCCCTGGATAGGGTGCTTGCCAGTCTCCAACTTAGCGAGATCATTCTCTTTGATAAACTTTACTACTTCTGCGAAGAGTGGATTGAGAGAAACGTATTTCTCCAAATTGTCTAATGTATCAATTACCATAGTTTAATATATTATATGAATCTTCAATTTGCTATATTATATTAACTCAAGTTTCGCATGTAAGCCCCACACGCCCTGAAAGGGCAGAAGCTCCTAGCCCAGGGCATCGCCCTGGGTAATTACGGACGCAAACCTGTCGCCCTGTAAGGGCAAAAGCTTTAAAACTCCAGACAAAACATAAAGCTTTTGCCCTTACAGGGCGCCTTGCTGATTGCCATTATACCCAGGGCGATGCCCTGGGCTAGGAGCTTTTGGGCCTTCAGCCCGTTCTTGAACCACATGCGAAAGTTCAGTTCAATTTACTATATTATATTAATCTTCAAATCTTTTTCCGTTCTCATAGACGCCCTTGGCCGTAACCTGGCCGTTGCGGTCTTTCTCCACGAATCTGCCGTCGCGGGCGTCCTTCTTGTAGTTGCCCTCAAAGCGCTTGCCTTCCTTGGTCTCCTCTATGCAGAACCCCTCGCGCTTGCCGTTGCGGTAAACACCCTTGAAGCGGTTGCCGTTGGCGTAGTGAATCACCACGTTGCCGTCTACATGACCCTTTCTGAACTCGCCCTCGTAGATGTCGCCGTTCTTCTTGGTCAACTTGCCCCTGCCGTTCTGCAGGTCGTCCTTCCAGGAACCTACGTAGATGTCGCCGTTCTTCCAGATGAAGGTGCCCTGTCCCGAACGCTGACCGTCGAGAAACTGTCCGGTGTATTTCGCACCGTTGGCTGAACGGAAGATTCCCTCGCCGGTGCGCTCGCCCTGGGCATAGTCGCCCTCGTAGACGTCGCCGTTGTGGAACTTGTAGATTCCCTTTCCGTCCTGGATGTCATCCTTCCAGTCGCCGATGTAGGTGTCGCCGTCAGCATACTTGAACGTACCTTTGCCCGAACGCTGGTTGTCTACCCACTGTCCGTCGTAAGTGGTTCCGTCGCCCCAGTCGAAGAATCCGTTTCCGTTCTTCATGTCGTTCATCCACTGACCCTTATACTGCGCTCCGTTCGAGTAGGTGTAAGTACCCCTGCCCTGTCGCTTGTCCTTGTACCAGTCGCCGTCGTACTTATCTCCGTTGTAATAGTACATCACGCCGTGTCCGTGCTGGAAGTCACGGAACCAGAGTCCCACATATTTATTATTGTTCTGGAAATAATACGTACCTTTGCCGTGCTGCTGGTCCTGCAGCCACTGTCCCTCGTAGCGTTCGCCGTCGGAGAAGGTGTAGACGCCATATCCGCTTCGCTTGCCCTTCAGGTAGGAACCCTCGTAGGTGTCGCCGTTGGTGTAGACGGTGGTTCCCTTGCCCTGCGGCTTTCCGCTCACCATCTCGCCCTTATACTGTCCGCCGTCGCGGGTGGTGCAGGAACCGAGCGAGATTTTCTGGGCCGATGCAGCCAGGGGCGAGAACGCCAGCAGCAGGGCGATCATCAGGGGCTTGCCTGCGGTTAAAGCCTTGCTCGCCCACATAGGGTTGTTATATTCGTTTGTCTTATATTTCATGTCGATTATAGTCTTTATGATTCAAAATTCAGTCGATAAGATTCGATGTTCCGTCGATAATCTATCGATTCAATCCCCAAAGTTAGCGGTTTTTCGGCAAACAGCCAAATAGATTAAACAAATTTAAGGTAAAAAGAAGAAAAATAATAGTTATCAAGAAAAAATAATATCAATATACAATAAATCCAATGCTTCTCCGTTTCTAGAAAATAACAATTTTATCGAACCCTACAAATCAAGAGAGCAATGATATTAAACTGTGCAATTATAGACGAGGATCCAGGGGCCTTGGAGCTCCTGAAGAAATACGTCGACGATACGCCGACGCTCAACCTCATTGGCGCCTACACCAGCGCCATCCATGCAGTAGACGGAATTCGCCACAACCATCTGGATATTCTCTTTCTTGCCATCCACATGCAGCAGATAAGCGGACTGGAGTTTGCCAAGATTGTGCCTAAGAACGTAAAGATTATCTTCACCACTGCCTTCAAGGAATATGCCATCGAGGCTTACAAGGTGAACGCCTTCGACTATCTGGTGAAGCCGATTACCCACGAAGACTTCATGGGAGCCTGCGAGAAGGTGTTCAACAGCTACATGCAGGACGACATGTACAATCCCATCAAGCGCGATAAGTTCCTGATCGTAAAGAGTGATTCCAGATACATACGCGTTCCCTTCGAGAAGATTCTCTTCGTTGAGAGCCTGAAGGACTACGTGATGTTCCATCTGGAAGGAGGAGAATGCATCACGACGCTGGGCAACCTGAAAAGACTGGAGGAGAAGCTGCCGAGGGAGAAGTTCAAGCGGGTTCACCGTTCCTATCTTGCCAACATGACCAACTTCGACACCATCGAGCGAATGAAGATGATTTTCGGCAAGTTGGCCATCCCGATTTCCGAATCCTTCAAGGACGAAATTCTCAAGTTCATTGACGAGCACGAAATATAAATAATGAGAGGGTGTGTCATTATTCATCGGATTACGCGGAATAAACGGAACCTTAATCGCCTTTCTCGGATTACTCACGGATTTTAAACGGAAACTCGACCTGACGGTCGTGGCGATACCCCCTATAGCTGGAAAAAGTCTGCCATTACTTGGCAATCGCAAGCCAGCCTATACGGCGCTAGCCCAATGGCCGCAAGGCCAAATCCGTTTAAATTCCGTGCGTAATCCGTGGAGCAAGAGTGTTCCGTTAACTCAGCGTAATCCGATGAAGAAAATCGATGATTTTATATTCCCGCAATCTGTCCCGGAGTAGAAACGAAGATATGGGCACCATGGGCGATGAGGAAATCCAAATCGCGGAAGCCCCAGAGCACACTGATGCACGGCATTCCGCTGTTCTTCGCCGTCATTACATCCACGTCGCTGTCGCCAATGTAAACCGCCCCGTCTCTATCGGCGTGCAACTGGCGCAAGGCTTCGTTCACGGTATCCGGAGCCGGTTTCTTCCTGATATCCTCACGCTCTCCTATCGCCACCTCTACCAGGTCGCCGAAGAAATGACGGCAGAGCGCCTGCGTTGCCGCATAAAACTTGTTGCTCACCACGGCAATCTGCTTTCCCCTGTCTTTCAGTTCCCTCAGCATCTCCATCACGCCCCTGTAAGGCTGCGTCGTGTCAAGATTATGCATCATGTAATGCTGGCGGAAATCAGCATACGCCTTCTCAAACTTCTCGTTCTTCTCGCCATCCGGAACGGCTCTTATCATCAGCAGCTTCACGCCGTTGCCCACAAAGCGGCGCACCTCATCCAGCGTTCTCTCAGGCATTCCGTTCTTCTTCAGGGCGTAGTTGCAGCTAGCCGCCAAGTCCTGCAGCGTGGAGAGCAGCGTGCCGTCAAGGTCGAAGATGTAAGTATCGTAGTTAAACTGCGCATGGGGCGACATTCTCTTTACCCTGAAATCGCCGCCATGCAGCACGCAGACGTCGTTGGTAAAGAGGCGCACCTCGTCGGGCGCACCCGTGGTGTAAGTGCTATTTTCCTTCACCTGTCCGTAGGCGTAGCCCGTGCCCATCGTTCGGTTCTCGCCATACTCCCAGCGCTTGAAGGCCTTCGTCTCCGCATCCACCACCACATATTTATATTCCAGTGGCGATTCCAGCGCCATCACGTTCACCGAGAGCACCCAGTCGTCGCCCTGCAGATGGGTCATCGGCAGATAATGTTCGGTGTTCCATTCGCCCAGGGTAGGATGGTTGCCCAGCAGTCCCAGCGCCTCGTTCTCGTGAAGGCGTGGGGCGGAAACCTTAAAAATCACGGTCTGCTCGAAGATTGGCAGTCTTGCCACCTCGTCGCCCTTCCACTGGGCAGGCACGGTGTAGTTAGACACCTCTCCCGTCAGTTCCACCTCGTCGTCGAGCCAGAAGTCGGAAAAGATGTAGTTCATGTTGGCGTCGTAGGTGTAGGCGCGCGGCGAGCGTACCGACTCCCTTCTCATCAGGGCGCCCTTCGCATCCACCACCTTATAATAATAGGCGATGGCGTCGTATGGATGATGGCGGTTCTGTCGGGCATGGGTCTCTGCCAGCCAGTGGTAACCGTCGGCCGTGTTCAGTGCAAGATCGAGCGTCTCACGCTTTCCGTCGCGCGAGAAGAAGGTGATGTCAGCATGCACCGTCTCACCCCACTCCGCCTTATAGGCTATCGTAAATTTCATTTTCATATCTTCATTCCGTATTAAATCTATCATTTCTTCTATGCAGGTATTTTTACCATGCAAGGGTCTTTTTATCCTGCAAAGGTACGGAAAAAGTTCATACCACGGATAAAGAAATCGGGAATTAACCTATTTTAATTGACAACGCTTTGCTATTTGCCATTTTTACTGTACTTTTGCACCGTAAAACGTTTATGTAGAAATACAGAACTTTCGCAAGCAGCATTTTCCCGTCCCCGAAGGGGGCGAACGTGAATAACCGCGGGTGGAATGACCAAAGGGAATGGAACCTGCGGATAGAGTATATACCCTCTCTTGCCGTCCCTGAAGGGGGCGAACAGTAGCAAGACGGGATGTGGTTCGCCCCCTTTGGGGACGATTCCTCCCTACTATTGGTTGTCCGCAGGTTCCATGACCTTCGGCCATTCCACCAGCGGTTATTGAGAGTTGGCCCCCTTCGGGGACCGGAGGGTACTTGCAAAACTTGAGTAGATAAAACGTTAAGATTGAAAAATCGTTTAAATCAGATAAATGAAAATGAAGAAAAAGTCAGTTTCTAAGTTGTATCTCTATGGGGCCATCGGCTGCGTGGCGGCGATTGCCTGCATAGGTTATCTCTACTGCTTCTCGGCGTTCTCGAAAAGCAGCGAAACCAAGTATGTGTATATCGACACCGACGATAATATCGACTCGGTATATAATAAGGTGGAACCCTTCGCCAAGAGCATCCCGATGCAGGCGTTACGCACGCTCACCCACCATTCGGGCTACGCAGACCACATCCGCACCGGCCGCTACGCCATCCATCCCGGCGACGGAGCCTTCAAGGTGTGGAGACATCTGAAGAACGGACTCCAGGAACCGATGAACCTCACCGTGCCTTCCGTGCGCACCATCGACAAGCTCTCTGCCGAACTCAGCAAGAAACTGATGCTCGACAGCCTGGAAATCCGCAAGGCACTTACCGACGAGGCCACCTGCGAGAAGTATGGCTACGACACAGCCACCATCGCCTGCATGTTCATCCCGAACACCTACGACATCTATTGGAACGTATCCGTCAGCAAACTGATGGATAGAATGAAGAAGGAGAGCGACAAGTTCTGGAACTTTGAGCGCACCCAGAAGGCAAAGGCGATGAAGCTCACCCCGGTAGAGGTAATCACCCTGGCGAGCATCGTGGACGAAGAGACCGCCAACAACGCCGAGAAGCCGATGATTGCCGGCATGTATTACAACCGACTGATGCTCCGCAACGCCGAATATCCAGAAGGAATGCCGCTGCAGGCAGACCCAACCATCAAGTTCGCCTGGAAGCAGTTCGGGCTGAAGCGCATCTACAACAACCTGCTGAGTATCAAGAGCCCGTATAATACGTATAAGAATCCGGGACTTCCTCCTGGTCCTATCCGCATTCCTTCGGTGGCAGGCATCGACGCCGTGCTCAACCACGTAAAGCACGAGTACATCTACATGTGCGCCAAGGAAGATTTCAGCGGTACCCACAACTTCGCCCGCACCTATCAGGAGCACCTGCAGAACGCGGCGAAATACTCCAAGGCACTCAACGAGAGAGGAATTAAGTAGGCTTTTATTTTGGGAAACTTGCAAAATGTCACTCATTTTGCAAGTTTTCTTATTTTATATTTGGTAGTCTCCCAAAATAGTTGTAATTTTGCAGCATTAAACATTCCATTTAAAGAATTTATTACATGAACAGAACGATTATTACAGTAGTAGGCAAGGATACCAAAGGTATCATCGCCAAAGTTTGCACCTATTTGGCAGAGAAAGACGTCAACATCCTCGATATCTCCCAGACCATCGTGCAGGAGTATTTCAACATGATGATGATTGTCGACATGGGTAAGATGAACACATCTTTCGAAACTGTTGCCGATGAACTCGATGAGCTCGGCAAGAGCATCGGCGTTCAGGTAAAATGCCAGCGTGAGGAAATCTTCAACATGATGCACCGCATCTAAAAGATTCATCTAAAAGATTCATCTTTAACAGTTATTCATTTTTAAAATCAATAGAAGGAAAATGATCAATATATCTGAGGTAATAGAAACCAACAAGATGATTGAGCAGGAGAACTTCGACGTGCGCACCATCACCATGGGTATCAACCTCCTGGATTGTGCCACTTCCGATCTCGACCAGCTCTGTGAAAACATCTATAACAAGATAACCCGTCTTGCCAAGAACCTGGTGAAGACCGGTGAGGATATTTCTAAGGAATACGGTGTGCCTATCGTCAACAAGCGCATCTCCATCACTCCTATCGCCCTGGTAGGCGGTTCGGCCTGCAAGACCACCGACGACTACGTGAAGATAGCCAAGACCCTGGACAAGTGTGCCAAGGAACTGGGTGTCAACTTCCTGGGCGGCTACTCTGCCATCGTGAGCAAGGGTATGAGCAAGAGCGATGAACTCCTCATCCGTTCCATCCCTCAGGCAATGGCACAGACCGATTTCATCTGCAGTTCCGTGAACGTGGGTTCCACCAAGACCGGAATCAACATGGACGCCGTGCGCCTGTTGGGTGAAATCGTGAAGGATACTGCCGAGGCTACCAAGGACAAGGGTTCCCTGGGTTGCGCCAAGCTCGTGGTGCTCTGCAATGCACCGGATGACAACCCATTCATGGCAGGTGCCTTCCATGGTGTTTCTGAGGCCGATGCCGTAGTAAGCGTAGGTGTCAGCGGACCAGGTGTGGTAAAATATGCATTGGAGCAGGTGAAGGGCGAGAGCTTCGAGGTGCTCTGCGAGACCATCAAGCGCACTGCCTTCAAGATTACCCGTGTGGGGCAGTTGGTAGCCAAGGAGGCTTCCCGCCGACTCAACGTACCATTCGGAATCATCGACCTCTCTCTGGCTCCTACTCCAGCCATCGGCGACAGTGTAGCTGATATTCTGGAGCTTATCGGACTGGAGCGTGCCGGTGCCCCTGGTACTACAGCCGCCCTTGCCTTGCTGAACGACCAGGTGAAGAAGGGTGGAATCATGGCTTCCTCTTACGTAGGCGGTTTGAGCGGTGCCTTCATCCCTGTATCTGAGGACCAGGGCATGATCAATGCCGTAGAGGCTGGTGCGCTGACCATTGAGAAGTTGGAGGCGATGACCTGCGTGTGCTCAGTAGGTTTGGATATGATTGCCATCCCTGGCGACACTCCTGCCACCACCATTTCGGGCATCATAGCCGATGAGGCTGCCATTGGTATGGTGAACCAGAAGACCACAGCCGTGCGCATCATCCCTGTAGTGGGAATGAAGGTAGGCGACACCGTAGATTTCGGTGGTCTCTTGGGTTATGCGCCAATCATGCCAGTAAATAAGTTCAGCTGCTCAGATTTCGTGAACCGTGTAGGCAGAATCCCTGCTCCTATCCACAGCTTCAAGAACTAAGCAGGATTTTCAAGATATAATAGCTAGAAGCGGGTTGACGAAATCGTCAACCCGCTTTTATTTGTTAAACATTTCTAACGAATTTCGGATATTCTGAAAAATATTTGTATCTTTGTGTACTTAAAATAAGTAATAAAAAGAAATGCACAAGATAAAAACATGTGCTATATAAGTCGAACTTAATCAGTAATAACCATGAGCAAGTATTTTGCAGAATCAGAATTGATTATCAATGAGGATGGAAGCTGCTTCCACCTCCACCTCCGCCCAGAACAAGTGGCAGATAAAGTAATCCTAGTAGGCGACCCAGGTCGCGTAGCCCTCGTAGCATCCCACTTCGAGGAGCAGGAATGCGAGGTTTCAAGCCGAGAGTTCCACGCCATCACCGGAACCTATAAAGGCAAGCGAATCACCGTGCAGAGCACCGGAATCGGCTGCGACAACATCGATATCGTAGTCAACGAACTCGATGCACTGAAGAACATCGACTTCACTACCCGCACCGAGAAACCCGAGCACACCACCCTCACCCTCGTGCGCATCGGCACCTGCGGCGGTCTGCAGCCAGAATGCCCGGCCGGAACCTTCGTAGCATCGCAGAAGAGCATTGGCTTCGACGGCCTCATCAACTTCTACGCCCGCCGCAACGAAATCTGCGACCTAGAAACAGAGGCAGAGTTCAAGCGCCAGGTAAAGTGGATGGACCAGATAGGCAATCCATACTGTGTAGATAACGACCCGGAACTGCTCAATCAGATAGCCGGCGACGATATGGTTCGAGGAATCACCATCGCCTGCGGCGGTTTCTACGGTCCGCAAGGCAGAGAGCTGCGTGCCCCACTCGCCGACCCAGAACTTAATGCAAAGATAGAAGCATTCGAGCATAACGGATTAAAAATCAACAATTTCGAGATGGAGAGCTCCGCCCTAGCCGGCCTATCCCTCCTCTTGGGCCACAAGGCGTTAACCTGCTGCATGGTCATTGCCAACCGCCGCACCAAGAAGGCCAACACGGGCTACAAGAGCACCATCGACAACTTGATAAAAGTAGTATTAGATAGAATTTAAAGTAAAAGAAAAATGAATCAAGAAGAATGTATCTGCGCCCTGGCAACCCCAGCCGGAGGCGCCATCGGAATCATCCGACTCAGTGGCAACAACGCCATTACCATCACCGACCAGGTTTTCACCGCAGCCAGCGGCAAATCTCTAGCCGATGCCAAGCCCAACACCCTCCACTACGGAGAAATAAAAGATAAAAACGGCAACACCATCGACGACGTGATGGTAAGTGTCTTCAAGGCACCCCACAGCTACACAGGCGAAGACTCCACCGAGATTTCATGCCACGGCAGCAGATACATTCTGCAGCAAGTGATGCAATGCCTGATACAGGCAGGCTGCCGCCACGCACAACCCGGCGAATACACCCGCCGTGCCTTCATGAACGGCAAGATGGACCTCTCGCAGGCAGAAGCCGTTGCCGACCTCATCGCCTCCACCAACAAGGCAACCCACCAGATGGCGATGAGCCAACTGAAGGGTCACTTCAGCAACGAGCTCTCCACCCTTCGTGAAAAGCTCCTCAAAATGACCTCACTCCTCGAACTGGAACTGGATTTCAGCGACCATGAGGACCTGGAGTTTGCCGACCGCTCAGAGCTCCACGCCCTGGCCGAGGAAATAGAGAAGAAGATAACCACCCTCGCCCACTCCTTCGAAACCGGCAACGCCCTGAAGCAAGGCATCCCTGTAGCCATCGTGGGCAAGACCAACGCCGGCAAGAGCACCCTTCTCAACCGTCTGCTGCAAGATGACAAAGCCATCGTGAGCGAAATCCACGGCACCACACGCGACGTCATCGAAGACACTACAGATATAGACGGCATTACCTTCCGCTTCATCGACACGGCAGGAATCCGATCCACCGACGACAAGGTGGAGCAGTTGGGCATAGAGCGCACCTATCAGAAGATGAAGGAAGCCAAGATTCTCATCTATCTCATCGACGGAAGCACTGATGATGACCAGCAGGATAAAGACATGGACGAGTTTATGGAGATTATTAATGACTACGACTGCCCGAATATAATCTTAGGTATCAACAAGTTTGACGACATCACGGAGTATAATGAAGAGAATATCAATGGATTCAACGCTATGACGGAAAGTCTCAACTCGTTCAATGCGTTCCAAAGCCAGTGTAGCGGAAAACCATTGAAGACACTAAACATAGTTCCGATGAGTGCCAAGTTGGGTTACAACATGGATGGTCTCAAGGAATGTCTGGTAAAGATTGCCAATGTTCCAGAGATTACGGAGAACGATGTCATCATAACGAATGCCCGCCACTACGAAGCGTTGACGAAAGCCAACGAAAGTCTGCAGCGAGTATTGGAGTCGATGGATGCCGGCATGAGCGGCGACATCATCGCCGAAGACCTCAAGATGGCATTGGAAGAACTTGGCGAAATCACTGGCGGACAGATAAGTAGCCAGGAAACGCTGAATAATATCTTCAAGCACTTTTGCATCGGAAAATAACAGAAAATGGTAATAGGGAACGCAGTGCGTTCCCTATCTGTTTATCACGTGTTGCGTCTGTTTTGAATCCATGCCTTAACAGAAAGCACGAAGTTGTTGCTTCCTGCTGCATTTCTAATTGTATCGAATTCGGTACAATTAAAAAACGGATTATATAACTTTTCCCATTCACCGAGGTATTCTATTGTACTTTTGAGGCTCATCCATCTGAAAATAATATGCTCTTGCATTTGGCTATGTGCCATATCGGTCAAAGAGATATAATCCTCATTTTGAACATTAACAACAGATATTTCTGTATTTTCAACTTTTATCTTTGCCATATTCCTTAGTTTTTAGATAACCCAAATCAGTGGTTGCATATTGATAACCATCATGACTTGTATTCGATTAATATCTTTTATCGCCATTTTATAGCGTTTAGCAAAGGTAATAGAAAATTTTGAGAAACAGACTTACTATGCTGAAATTTATTATTTAGCATATCATTTCATCATAAATCCAAGAGAAAGCTATACTATCAGCAACATCTATATGTTGCATCGGAGAAAATAACCTATTTGCTACATATAATAACAGAAAAGTTTTTCATTTTTAATACCACTATTACCACGCATCTTCTAATCATCTGATTATTAAGAAGATGTGCGTGGTAATAAGCGGGTTTTTATTACCACACTATTACCACGCCATTACCACACCAGCTAGGTTCATGATGCTTCCTGCATCATGCAACAGACGTTCTGATCCCTGCAACCATCAGGAAAAGTCATTCCAACCATCAGGCAAACTTACCCGAAGCTTTGCCCAACTTTGCCCAAGGTTTTGGGTACTTGTGCCCAAAGTAATCGGTTAAAAGTGCTCATGTTCTCAGGTATCCGTGCTCATGTTCACGGGCATAAATCCTCATGTACATGGGCATAAACTCAGGACGTCACTTGCTACCCTTTACTATGCGTAAGGGCAGGAATTGGCAACGGAAAAGAAGCGACCGCTCACCTCAGTAATCATGAGTGAGCGGTCGTTTCCGGTCATGAAGGTCAAGGTCATTAAGGATTTCGGGGTATTTCGAAAGTCCCTCAATGCCTAACACAAAGCTTGCTTAATTATTTCATGCCACTGAGAATAAGAGAAATAACAAGATGGGTGATGTACATTTATCATTACACATTTCTTGCCAGAATCAAGAGTGTACTCATATCTTCTAGTAATTATATTTTTAAATTGCAATGGCTCTAGTTCTACACCTTTATACGCAGGGGTATTATCGTATGTTGGCTTTCCCCATACGAAAATAACATCCGGCTCATAACTATTTATAACAGATATAAAAGGCTCTTGAGCTCGGACATAAGCATCATGAGGAACTTGGGTAGTTGGAGTGGGAACGGCCAACTGAAGATAGTTGTAAAACATGATATTGTTCCAAAAGTCTGTTTCTTCAACTTCAGGTTCTGGTTGAAATCCGAAGAAAGCTTTGACAAAGTTGAGGTAAGTCTGAAGCCATTTTTCATATCCTGGAGATGGTATTGTTCCGTTTTTTCTCCAAACAATATAATCTTCCACCACCTTCTGGGTAGAAAAATCATCACACTTTTCAACACCACAATTATCACATCCATCACAAACGTGAACATGGCCTAAAACCATTATACGTTTCCCATTTATGCCCTCGGAGTAATGGCAGCCAACTCAAGGTTCAAAATATACATTGCTCATAAGCTACTATTTTAATTAATATTAATTTCCAATACAATAAAAGTGATTTAGGATTATTCAGATGTTTACAACTATCCATTTACCACTTTTTCTACCGCCTTCACGTTTCAAGATTCCCTTGGCTTAAAGACATCGAAGCTCAACAAATATGCATCCATTTTGCAACTTCTATTTTTTAAGGTACAAAGATAGGTAAAATATGTTAGAAACACGAATGATTATGAAGAAAAATGCAAATTACTCTGCATTTTACTAAGATTATATCTACCATACCTTACGCCTTTTTGTTTTAAGAGGTCATGAAGTGTCAAATTCATTATCGGTCATTTTTCAATACCTAAATCCGGTCATTAAGGTCACGGTCATTAAGGATTTCGGTTTTTCAAAAATCCCTCAACATCCCTCTATCTTATAAAATAAGGTTAAATCAAGTTCGCCCTGCAAACAAAATCCATCCATATAATCACTTTTCTGAATATTTTTTGTATTTTTGCAGATATATTACGCTAATATGGGAGTTGAGCATGGCTTATCCTCCTAGATTACAGGCGCATCATTATCAAATGATTTGAGCATGAAGAAGATATTATTCCTACACGGATTCTTCGCCACGGGCAGCTGTCCGATGGCGAGAGCCTTGAAAGAGGCATTTGAGGGGACGGCGGTGGTGCTGACTCCCGACCTCCCTTTGCACCCCAAAGAGGCATTGAAGGAGATTCGCTCCATCATCGACCTGGAGCAGCCCGACTTGCTTCTGGGCAACAGCTGCGGCTCTTTCCTCGCCCAGATGCAGGCTCCAGTGGTGGGCATTCCTGCCCTGCTCGGCAATCCGTATTTCATAATGACGGAGTTTCTGAAGGAGCGCATCGGCGAGCATGAATACAAGGCGCCGAGAAGGGACGGCAATCAGCGGCTGGTGATTGACGAGGCGCTGATTGAGGAGTTTGCGGAACTTGAAGCCGTGCAGTTTGACCATTGCAACCCCTATTATAAGGATCGTGTGTGGGGACTTTTTGGTGAGCAGGACACCCTGGCTCACTTCTCCCCTCTCTTCCTAGAGCATTACAATCAAGCCTTCCATTTCCCAGGCGGTCATACGCCTACTGAGCAGGAGGTGAAGACCTGGTACGCTCCCCTTGCCCAGAAAATGCTGATGGATTTTTCAGCAAACTTTTAATCGTTTCACGGAAATAGACAGATAATTATATAATAAGGTGTTGCAAAAATATTAGCGACGAGAAAATACGCAGAAAAATGGCAAAGAGATTTGAAATAAGAAATAGTACCGCTGAATTTCTTATCTTCATGGCTGAGGGTAAGGAGCAAGGCATTCAAGTGCTATATAAGAAAGAAACAATATGGGCAACACAGAAGGCAATGGCAACGCTTTTTGACTGCTCTGCTGACAACATAGGATTGCATCTGAAGAACATATACGATGCTAAGGAATTGGACAAGAATGCAACTACCGAGAAAATCTCGGTAGTTCAACAGGAAGGAACGCGAGAGGTACGACGCAACACTTTGTTCTACAATCTTGATGCTATCATTTCAGTAGGCTATCGCGTCAACTCCCGCCGAGCCACTCAGTTCCGCCAATGGTGCACTTATGTTCTCCGACAGTATGCTATCCGTGGCTATGTGATTGACAAGAAGCGTATGGAAAATGGCTCATTCATCGGCGTGGACTATTTCGAACAACTCTTGGAGGAGATTCGAGAGATTCGTCTATCGGAACGCAATTTCTATCAGAAACTGACCGACATCTACGCCACAGCCATCGACTACAACCGTGATGCTCCAACAACATGCGAGTTCTTCAAGAAGGTACAGAACAAGATGCATTATGCTGTTCATGGACATACTGCCGCAGAACTGATAGTGGATCGTGCTGATGCAGAAAAAGAGCACATGGGGCTCACTACATGGGCAAAGGCTCCTAATGGTAAAATCATAAAGTCCGACGTAAGTATAGCCAAGAACTATCTGAAGGAAAATGAGTTGCAAGCCCTTGGACGATTGGTGAATGCCTATCTTGATATGGCAAAGGATATGGCAGAGCGCCATATTCCTATGACTATGGAGGATTGGGCTAAACGCATCGACAAATTCCTCGATGCAACCGACAGAGAAATTCTGCAAGACGCAGGACACATTACTGCCGAGTATGCAAAGGAATATGCCGAAAGCGAGTTTGAGAAATATAGAGTGATACAGGACCGTCTGTTTCGCTCTGATTTCGACAAGTTTGACGGCGAAGATCCGCAATTACCTTTGGATATTGAATAATGAGTTGCCTCGCCTACTATCTCCTTGCCATCAATGCTGTTGCATTCATCATGTATGGCATTGACAAATACAAGGCGAAGAAAGCCAAGTGGCGCATTCCAGAAACCACGCTTTTGTTACTGGCTGTACTTGGAGGAAGCATCGGGGCATGGATGGGGATGAAAGTCTGGCACCATAAGACGATGCACAAGAAATTCAAATACGCCATTCCTGCTATTCTGCTGATACAGATTGCGCTGATGGCGTATTTACACATGAATAGATAACAATATAAAGAACGAAGCATATGAAAAATTTTGCACCCAAGCCGTGGTTTGCACCACAGCCAGTGCTGATTATCGGCACATATAATAAGGAAGGAGTTGCCAACGCAATGAACGCTGCCTGGGCAGGACAGTGGGACATGAAGGAGATTATGATTTCGATGGGAAATCACGTCACCACAGACAACCTGAAGCTTGGCGGCGAGTTTACCGTTGCCTTCGCGACCAAGAAAACCATGGTGGCTTCTGATTTCGTGGGCATTGTTTCTGCCAAGAACGACCCGAAGAAAATGGAGAAGACGGGATGGAGCATCGAGAAGGCGACAATGGTTAACGCTCCTGTGTTCACCGATTTCCCAATGACCCTGGAGTGCCGCATCAAGGAGAAATACGACGAAAGCGAAACCGGTTATTATCTCGTTGCCGAAATCGTCAATATTCTTGTAGATGAGAAGTATCTGGCTGAAGACGGAAATCCAGATATGGAGAAGATGGAACTGATTGTCTTCGACCCTATTCATCACGGCTATATCCAGCTGGGCGAGAAAGTCGGTAACGCATTCTCTGACGGCAAGGCTTTGAAATAATCAACGTAATTTTAACGACTCAGAAGCAATGAATCCAATAGCAATACGCCTGCTTTCGCAGCAGCTCATCTGTCCTCAATTTGATACTCCCCAAAAGGTGGTATCTCATTTTGGAGCCATGCAAGCCCAGGATTACCGGATGGTAAGATGGGCTGTGATGATGCGTACTCGCAAACCTTCTTCCTTCGCATTCAAGAATGCATACGATGAGGGTGAGATAGTCCGTCTTCACCTGCTGCGTGGCACTTGGCAACTGGTTTCAAATGAAGACTATTGGTGGATGCTGGACCTGATTTCACCTAAGGCAACATCGCCTATCCTACCACATTCGCTTTAACGAATTGAACGGTACTTTTTGCAGCGGCAGTCTTCTTCCAACAAAGGCAACATACAGTCTCACGGAGAAGAAGATTCCCCAAACTGCCAGGCTGGAACGTGATGAAATGCTGATGCTTCTGGCAAGAAAATATTTTCAGAGCCATTCGCCAGCCACATTCGAAGATTATGTCTGGTGGTCAGGACTGAGCACTTCTGATTGCCAACGAGGCATTGAGTTGCTTGGTTCAGAACTGAGGGTTGAAAAATGGAAAGACTATCAGTTCTACCTGCATGAATCATGTCGAACACGTGGATTCAGAAGAGGAAAGACTCATCTGATAGCTCCCTTTGATGAATATCTGATTGATTATAAAAGCCGGGAATTAGTAATCCATCCACATCAAATGCCGTCTGCATACACTAATAATGGCATTTTCTTTCCTGTTATCGCCCATGATGGCAGAATTTGCGGCAACTGGAATCCTTGGGAGAAAAATCTCAACATCAGTTACTTTGATTCGATAGAAAAGGATTTATCATTTGAGAAGCAATGGAAAATATTTAATGGAACGATAAAGAAGAAATAAATGACTATTGATACAACAAACCTCTGCTCACATCTTCAGAAGAAGTTGTTTGAACCTGAGGGCGTATATTATCCTATCTGGCAAGCCATGCAGAACGATGAGGAGTTGACAGCCGTGGTTCGCTCACGACAGCTTCATATTTATCGTAATGGTAAAAAAAATCTCATTCTCGCAGGCAAGGCTCAGCCGAAGATTATCAGAGAGGACAAACTGAACGAATTGATAAAAATATAAAGAACAAAGCGTATGAATTTTCCTGAAATATATTCAGCAACAGGCATGATGGAGCTGATTCAGCAGATCGGCTTCCTCCCTCTCCTTGATAGCGGCATTAAAGGATTCTCTGCCGAAGACATCGTGGCAGAAGACTGCGGTTACGTAAGACTTCCTGAAGGCGGTTGGGACTGGCCATTGTGGAAATGGAAGGGCGAGATTGTGCAGGAAATGCCGTGTATGTACGGAAAGTTCTTCAACAAGAAAGCAGGATTCATCAGCCAGGAATGGTGGCCGGACTTCTGTAACTATAGAAGAAGCAAGTTTCCTCGCCCGAATGAAGAATCAATAGAAGGAGCCATTCTCAGTACGCTTCAATCTACTGGCAGTCTCATCACGAGAGAACTTCGGGCAGCCTGCGGTTTCACGGGCAAGGGAATGAGAAGCAAGTTTGACGGTTATCTCACCCGACTGGAAATGGCAACTTACATCGTGACCGAGGATTTCATCTATCCTCGTGACAAGCACAATCATGAATATGGCTGGGGATGGTCGCTGCTCAATACTCCCGAAGACCTCTATGGCAGGGAGGCTTGCCAATGCAACCGCACTCCCCAGGAATCTTATCAGAGGATTTTCGAACATCTGAAAGAAATCCTGCCTGATGCTTCGGATAAACAGATCATTAAATTAATAGGATAAAAATGACTTCACTTCAAGAAAGACTGTTCGCCATGCAGGATATGCAGTATGCTGCTTTCCAAGCCAAACTGACACCGGGAGTGCCTGTCGAGAATTTCATAGGCATTCGTGTGCCCGTGCTTCGCAAGTTTGCAAAAGAATTTACAAAGGAGACAGAATGTAAGGAATTTCTTCAGCAGCTTCCTCACGAATACTACGATGAGAACATGCTTCACGGTCTCCTCATTTCCGAGGTAAAGGACTACGAGGAATGCATTCGTCTTACAGACAGATTCCTGCCATTCGTGGACAACTGGGCAGTTTGCGACATCATGTCTCCGAAGGTGTTTGCCAAACACAAGAAGGAGCTATTGGCGAAGATCAAGACTTGGAGTAAATCGTCACACATCTATACTTGTCGTTTTGGAATAGAGACACTTATGTCTCATTACCTGGATAAAGACTTCAAGGCAGAATATCTTGAAATTCCAGTATCAGTAAGGAGCGAAGAGTATTACGTAAAAATGATGGTAGCCTGGTTCTTCGCCACCGCCCTTGCCAAGCAATGGGACCAGGCGATTCCCTACATCGAGCAACGCCGCCTTGCTTCCTGGACGCACAACAAGACCATCCAGAAGGCCATCGAGAGCTACAGAATCACGCCCGAGCAGAAGGAATATCTGCGGACATTGAAGATAAAATAATTATGATACAAGATACTTCTACATATTACGTTTGGATAGGTGGCTCATGTGATTATGGCCATAAAGAGCGAGCTGGTGGTGCTGCCGTAGTAATTGAGCATAACGGCAATATCATCTGCCGTGATGTAATCAGCGACCTACACACCACAGAGTTCCGAATGATGCTAACCCTCATGGTGAAGGTAATGCAGGAAATACCGGAAGGTTCCGACATTCTCTTCCTGACCCATCCCTCAGCATCCCTCTATCTTATAAAATAAGGTTAAATCAAGTTCGCCCTGCAAGCAAAATTAATCCATATAATCACTTTTTCTGAATATTTTTTGTATTTTTGCAGATATATTGCGCCAATATGGGGATTGAGCATGGCTTATCCTCCTGGATTATAGGCGCATAAGCATCTAAAGAATAGCGCATGAAGAAAATATGGACAAGAATTTCGAACCAATAGAGCAACTGTATCTCTCGCAGGTGTTTGATACGGAAAGCGATGAAGGACAGATGCTTACAGAATGTAAGATGATAGCCCGGACATACGCCCTGACAGAGAATGCAGTGGTCTCGATGGGAGACAACCGCAGAAACTGCAGTTACTGCTACTTCGGCGGAGTGGCCGACGTGCTGGGCATTTCGCCGGAGGAACGGGTCAGCCAGCTGCCTTCGCTTTACGAGAATTTCATCTTCGACCGTTGCAATCCCGATGATCTCAGCAGGCGCCATGCAGAAGAGATTGCCTTCCTTCGCTACATCGCCGGCAACTCTACCCCCCAGCACTATCGTGATTATGTGCTCTGCAACTACCTGCGGGTAAAAGATGCCTGCGGAGAATACCGCTGGGTGAAGCATCGAATGATTCCGCTTGCCACCGATAAGAACGGTTGCCTGCTGCTCTGCGCCTGCATCTATACGCTGGCAACTGATGAGGACAGGAAAGCAAAATTCGCCAATACCCGAACCGGAGAGGTGCGGATATTGACGAATAAGGATTACGAAAATATACTTTCTAAACGGGAGATGGAAGTGCTCCGTCTTATCGACCAGGGACTGCTGTCGAAAGAGATTTCAGACAATCTCTGCATCAGCATCAACACCGTGAACCGCCATCGCCAGAACATTCTCCAGAAACTGAAGGTAGATCGTGCCATCGAAGCATGCAAACTGGCACATGTGATGGGATTACTCTGACTCGGTTTCTACTCTCCCATTCGGAAGTCACCCACCGTCTCGGTTGATAGGCGCAACTCTGAGAATTCACTCACACATACTCCTTTTTGAGGAGCCTGAGAACTGATGCCCACCTTCAGGTTCTTGGGATAGTTGTTGCGGTAAAGGCGAACCATCTGCCATTCCTTGCCATCCAGCGAATAATAGGAAGCGATGGTTCTTGTGTCAGAACTTATCTTATAATAGATAAAATCCTGATTCACAACCTCATGGTTGTTATCATCGCTCGTCCCCACGGTGCGCACGGTCACCACACGGTGCTTGCCTCGTTCATCCTGTTCGAAGCAGAATTTCTGATAGAGTGTGTCGTTGGCCATCACAACAAGATCTGCTGCATTATAGAGTCCATCAGGAGTAAAGCCCGGCTTCATTTTGGCAGAGAATGTAAAGGGCTTGGTGTTGTCAACCTCCGTAAAAAGCACCTTTGCCGTATTGGCGGTCAGCTTTGCATCGTTGGGGTCGATGAACAAATCGGTTTTCTCAGGAGCAACGAAAGTGATGACACCAGCCTTCTCGCTCACCTGCTTGTCAGCTTCATTAAGCATCTTGGTGAAGTGAATACCGCCAAGCGTGAGGTCACAATCCTGAAAACTCATGACAGGTGCCTGAACAGAATCAGCAGAAGAACTGTCTGCTTTCTCCAGCTTTGAAGAGTTGCTGCACGATGCTAGCACGCATAAGGCAGCCATTGGTAAAAATGATTTAAATGTCATATTATTTATTGTTTTAATTCGCGCTGCAAAGGTACGTATTATCTGCAGTTCTGACAATAGTCATTTATAACCAATTGAAGATGACGCACCGCTGTAGAACTCTTTTGGAGAATGTGCGTATTTTTTATTGTCCACATACTTGCATTGAGCCTCCTGCGCCCAGGAAGGCGAGGATGGCACGGAGAACGACGTAGATAACGATGATGTCAACAAATTCATTCATAAGCTACCTATTAAAAAAGTAGAAGATGATGAAAAAAGAAACTTGGAAAATAGTGATTCAGATAACCATCAGCATCCTGACGGCCATCGCCACCTCGCTCGGCGTAACGAGCTGCATGTAGGCTACTACCGCTCCACCTTATAATATATATAGGTGGGGCGGTTTATTTTATTTCCGGTCATTAAGGTCACGGTCATTAAGGTCATTAAGGATTTCGGTTTTTCAAAAATCCCTCAACATCCCTCTATCTTATAAAATAAGGTTAAATCAAGTTCACCCTGCAAACAAAATCCATCCATATAAACACTTTTCTGAATATTTTTTTGTATTTTTGCAGATATATTGCGCTGATATGGAGTTGAGCATGGCTTATCCTCCTAGATTATAGGCGCATCATTATCAAATGATTTGAGCATGAAGAAGATATTATTCCTACACGGATTCTTCGCCACGACGGCAGAACTTATAATCGTTTCACGGAAATAGATAAATAATTATGGAGACATTTAATAACGTAATAAACAGTGGCCAGCTTGTTCTGGTCGATTTCTTTGCTACATGGTGCCAACCTTGCAAAGCGATGCACCCCATTCTGGAGCAGGTGAAGAGTGTATTGGGCGACCGCATCCGAATCATCAAGGTGGATGTAGATAAGTACGGCGTAACAGCAAGCCAATACCGCATCCAATCCGTGCCTACGCTGATGCTTTTCCGCAACGGAGAAGTATTGTGGCGCACAAGCGGTGTGGTAGATAAAGCCGAACTGCTGGCTACGCTTGATCCTTTCTTGAAATAATCTGATGGAAACAGAAAGAATTTTACTCCGCTATTGGCAGGAATCAGATGCAGAGGCGCTCTTCAAGTACGCCTCCGACCCTGACGTAGGACCACGTGCTGGATGGCCGACACATAAGTCTGTTGAGGAAAGTCGGGAGATAATCCGGACATTCTTCCATAATGACACGACATGGGCGATTGTGTTGAAAGAGACAGACGAGGCTATCGGCTGCATCGGCTACTACACCCATGAAACCAGCAACATCCCTATCGGAGGAAACGACTGCGAGGTGGGCTACTGGGTAGGAAAACCTTATTGGAACAAGGGAATCTGCACCGAAGCCTTGAAGCTGATGCTTGACTACTGCATCAACGAGAAGCATTTCGAAAACATCTGGGCAGACCATTTCACAGGCAATCCTGCATCAGGAAGAGTCATGGAGAAATGCGGTTTCGTCGATACAGGTATGTTGAATAAATGTAGCCAGCTCGTAGGTGGCGACAAGGATATGGTTAAAGTATTTAAGTACAAAGGATTAAAAAATGAGAAAGAAATCAAGAGCAATGGATAGTGAGTGGGCTTTGGAAGTAATGCACAAGGCTCCGTATATAACGGTCAGTTTTATTGACGAAGAAGGCAAGCCTTATGGTTTACCCCTGTCACTCGCATCAGATGATGATGTGAATTGGTATTTTCATGGTGCCTTGGAAGGCAAGAAGCTGGAGGCAATCAAGACTCATCCCGAGGTTTGCCTTTCAGCCGTAACCCGTTGTGCGCCTACGGTTGGTCCGAAGGACGGCAGTTTCACCCTGCAATTCAAATCAGCCATTGCATTCGGCAAGGCAGAAATCGTGACTGAGGATGCAGAGAAGATTCATGGTCTCCGACTAATCAGTGAACGTTTCCTTCCTCAACACATGGATGCTTTCGACGAGAGCATCGCCCGTTCCCTATCACGCACGGCTGTAATTCGCATCACACTTACTGAGCCACCAACCGGCAAGCGCAAGCAATATGATAAGGAAGGCGTGGAAATGAAATATGGCAGAATGGAATAAAGAGGCAATTGCTCCTTCTATGTTGCATTATAAAACAAAGAATTTATGACTTCACTTCAAGAAAGACTGTTCGCCATGCAGGATAACTACCACACTTAGCAATATTTGTGGTACTTTTGTACGGAAATCAAGCGAATAATTATGAAACAAGATACTTCTACATATTACGTTTGGATAGGTGGTTCATGTGATTATGGCCATAAAGAGCGAGCTGGTGGTGCTGCCGTTGTGATCGAGCATAACGGCAATATCATCAGTCGTGATGTAATCAGCGATCTACACACCACAGAGTTCCGCATGATGCTAACCCTCATGATCAAGGTAATGCAGGAAATACCGGAAGGTTCCGACATTCTCTTCCTGACCAACGCTGCCTATATTCAGAACTTTGACAAGACTCCAACGGCTAAATCTGCCAATCCGGACTTGATCATTCAATGCATCGAGGAAAAGAAAAGGCACAACTCAGTCGGAGTCAAGATTGTGCAATACCACAAAAGCCCATTGCTGATAGAAACCCACGATAGGGCTACGGAAGCAACCTCTAGATTAAGAATAAGGTTAAATCATGTTAGCTCTGCAAACAAAATTCATTCATAAAATCACATTTCTGAATATTTTTTGTATTTTTGCAGATATATTGCGCTAATATGGGAGTTGAGCATGGCTTATCCTCCCAGATTATAGGCGCATCATTATCAAATGATTAGAGCATGAAACAGATAGAAACACTCGTCTTTGATTATGGAGGTGTCATCGTGAACATTGATGATGCCTCTGTTGTAAAAGCCATGGAGAGCCTGGGCGTTACGGCGTTCAAGCGACTAATCCATGTCCGCAAGATCAAGAGACTGATGCACCAATATATTAATGGTCTGGTGGCGGAAACAGAAACTTTGCAAGAGATGCTGAGCCTTTGCCGCAAAGGAACCACAACCGAGGATATAGAAAAAGTCCTGGAAGAGTTGTGTGGCAATCTGCCCGTGGAAAGACTGGAGGCATTGGTCAAGCTTCGGAAGCGGTACAAGGTCTATCTGCTCAGCAACATCAACGACACGCTTTGGCAGAAATCAGTCAGTCTGATGAAGCAGCTGGGATATTCCACAGACGAGCTGTTTGATGAAGTGTTCCTCTCATACGCCATGCGGAAGGAAAAACCATCCGTCGAAATCTATGAAGAGATGACGCAGCAGACTGGGTTGAATCCTGCCACCACCCTCTATTTCGATGACCGTGCCGAGAATGCCGAAGCAGGTAAGCGTTTCGGTTTTCAGAGCGTACTGGTAAAGACCAATCATCTGGAAGAGCATCAGAAATGGCAAGAAATTATCAAAAATTGATAATAATAAAATAAAGAACGAAGCTTATGAATTTTCCAGAAATATATTCAGCAACAGGCATGATGGAGCTGATTCAGAAGATCGGCTTCCTCCCTCTTCTTGATAGTGGCATTGAAGGCTTCTCTGCCGAAGACATCGTAGCGGAGGATTGCCGATATGTAACATTTTCTGAAGGCGGTTGGGACTGGCCGCTATGGAAATGGAAGGGCGAGATTGTGCAGGAAATGCCGTGTATGTACGGAAAGTTCTTCAACAAGAAAGCAGGATTCATCAGTCAGGAATGGTGGTCGGACTTCTGCAACTACAGAAGAAGCAAATACCCTCGTCCAGATGAAGAATCAATAGAAGGAGCCATTCTCAGTACGCTTCAATCTACTGGCAGTCTCATCACGAGAGAACTGCGGGCAGCCTGCGGTTTTACAGGAAAGGGAATGAGAAGCAAGTTTGACGGTTATCTCACCCGACTGGAAATGGCGACTTACATCGTGACCGAGGATTTCATCTACCCTCGTGACAAACACAATCATGAATATGGCTGGGGTTGGTCGCTGCTCAATACTCCCGAAGATCTCTATGGCAAAGAGGCTTGCCAATGCAACCGCACTCCCCAGGAATCTTATCAAAGAATTTTCGAGCATCTGAAAGAAATCCTGCCTGATGCTTCAGATAAACAGATCATTAAATTAATAGGATAAAAATGACTTCACTTCAAGAAAGACTGTTCGCCATGCAGGATAAGCAGTATGCTGCTTTCCAAGCCAAACTGACACCGGGAGTGCCTATGGAGAGTTTCATAGGCATTCGTGTTCCTGTGCTTCGCAAGTTTGCAAAAGAATTTACAAAGGAGACAGAATATCTTGAAATTCCAGCATCAGTAAGGAGCGATGAGTATTACGTAAAAATGATGGTAGCCTGGTTCTTCGCCACCGCCCTTGCCAAGCAATGGGACCAGGCGATTCCCTACATCGAGCAAAACCGCCTTGTTCCCTGGACGCACAACAAGACCATCCAGAAGGCCATCGAGAGCTACAGAATCACGCCCGAGCAGAAAGAATATCTGCGGACATTGAAGATAAATAATTATGACACAAGATACATCTACATATTACGTTTGGATAGGTGGCTCATGTGATTATGGCCATAAAGAGCGAGCTGGTGGTGCTGCCGTTGTGATTGAGCATAACGGCAACATCATCAGCCGTGATGTAATCAGCGACTTGCACACCACAGAGTTCCGAATGATGCTAACCCTCATGGTGAAGGTAATGCAGGAAATACCGGAAGGTTCCGACATACTCTTCCTGACCAACGCTGCCTATATTCAGAACTTTGACAAGACTCCAACGGCTAAATCAGCCAATCCAGACTTGATCATTCAATGCATCGAGGAAAAGAAAAGGCACAACTCAGTCGGGGTCAAGATTGTGCAATATCACAAAAGCCCATTGCTGATAGAAACCCACGATAGAGCTACGGCAGCAATGGCTAAGACAAGGAAGGAGTTTCATCAGAAAAATAAATACAAGCAATATAGAAGAGATGGAAAGCATATACCTGACGAGCCGCCCATCTCTTCTGTTCATTTTTAGTGTAGCCGTCTTACTACAACATATTGCAAAAACTATTTCAAACCTTGAGCGTTCTTGTAGTCCTCCATATCGGCAGGATTGTCAAACTCCAAGCCATTGCAATGATACTTCTGCCTTGTAGATGAACCTGAACGAGTAGCCTTATGCTTGCGCAAATACTCCAAAAGCGTCCAACCCATATCGGCATTCGTCTTACTATTTAATATCTTCTCATTAAACTCGTTAAAGTCTCCCTTTGATGGTTCTTTCTTCAGACTATTGTTGGTGCTAAAGTTCGCACTCACTACCTTGTAACTAATATCATCGAAAGCATTGTTGGTACATGCCATTACATTGCCATTATAGACTCTGAAACTCACGGCAAAATAGGCATTCATGATCTTTTTGTTGAGTTCACGACTTCTACTACCTGCAAACAAATTATACAAGATGCTGCTTCTGTCTTCACCAAAGATTTGTTTGAATATTAAGTGTTAAGCTTTTCGAAAACTGTTAAACATTGAAACCTCTCAGGTCGAGTCCGTCTGAACGATATAATAGCTTCTTAAAACTGAATAACTGAATACTGAACACCTTTCCGCCTTGCTTTCCGTCAGCTCCATCGGCATTTGCTCCCTTCGGAGGAATTTTCTCGATGTAATATTACGGGTGCAAAGGTACGAAAATATTTTTATATTTACCTAGTACGTACTATGTACGCGTACTAGTACTATCTTTTCCCTGATGCAGCCATGACACCCAGGGCGCAAGATGCCTAAGAGGGTGTTCAGTATTCAGTATTCAGTTTTTTTCGCGATAGTTACCCTTTCTATGGTTATAGATTGTAAGCAATTATTTTATATTATATATTATATATATAATATACTATCTATACAGACGGTGGTAACAAGAGCGAAAAAAACTGAATACTGAATACTGAACACGTTTCCCTGTAATCGGGTATTACTTTGTAATATGCTGATTTATATGGCAAAACATAGTTTTCGATACCACAAAAACATAGAGATGCGCCCCATAGAACATAGAGCTTGTTTTTAACGAAGTTTCAAATCGTAAGTATTTTGCTGAAAATCGCTCCTTATCACATGCCAAAATTTGGTAGATACAGAAATTCTTCGTATCTTTGCACCAGCAATCGAAGGAACAGCCTATCGTGCCGAAAACCGGTCATCTATGAAGACCGGAGCGGGGCTTAAATGATGACAGGCGCCGGTCATCAATGAAGACCCAAAATCGGGGCAGAACGGGGGCTTCCGGGTAGTTGTGATTTCTAGACACCGACCTGGTGAAGACCGAGAAGCAGAATGCGTTCGCCATCTCGCAGTACACCGATGTGATGACCATCGAGAAATTTGCCAAGCACATCACTTCTCACGGCAGCGTATATTCCTGAGCCTACGCTGATGCTTTTCCGAAACGGAGAAGTATTGTGGCGCACAAGCGGTGTGGTAGATAAAGCCGAACTGCTGGCTACGCTTGATCCTTTCTTGAAATAAAAATGAGAATGGAATAACGAACATAAAAACATGTTGATTATGAAGAAGATAAAGTTAAGCAATGGCGTGGAAATTCCACAACTGGGTTATGGTGTTTATCAGGTGGAACCTGATGAGTGTGAGCGTTGCGTGCTGGATGCTCTCAGCGTGGGCTATCGAATGATAGATACGGCACAGGCTTATCTCAACGAGGAAGCCGTGGGCAACGCATGGAAGAAGAGCGGCGTGAATCGTGATGAGATTTTCCTCGTTTCCAAGGTCTGGCATTCAAACTATGGCGAGGGACAGACCATGAAGAGCATCGACGAGAGTCTGCGCAAACTGCAGACCGACTACATCGACCTGATGCTCCTCCACCAGCCTTACTGCGACCGCTACGGTGCCTATCGCGACTTGGAGAAAGCTTACAAGGCAGGAAGCAACTTTGCATTAGGTTTTCTTATCGGATTATCCTCTATCGAAAAATATTCAAATTGCTTTCGGTTAACCATTACACCCAGAAAGGGCGTGAAAGTCATAGTCGTTTCAAAAGGAATATAAACTCTGATTTTACGACTAAGCCCTGTGCTTTCTTGCCAAAAACATGAAATATCAAAAAAGGGAGGGTAAAAGTAAGGCTTGTCTTTTCTTGGAATAATCATAAATTGATCATATTTGGTTGATTACAAAACTCATAGTTCTCAGTAACAATCGAGGCATTGGAAAACAACACAGTGCTGCATTCGCTCATCCCATAGGCATTATGAATGTGCCCGAAGAGATGAGCCTCCGGCTTGATGCGTTTAACTGCATCTAGCAAAGTTCTGTTGCCATAATTCAAACCTGCACTTTCATCCATAATGAGATAGGGTGGCTGATGAGTGATAAGCACGTCGGTATTGGAAGGAATGTTCTCCAACATTTTAGTATAGTTACCACTTATATCATCTTCAACGAACATCGGGATGCCGAAGAACTTTATGCCTTCTATCGTTACACCGGTACCATAAAGATAATGGCAGTTTTCGGGCAGACCATTGATATCGGCTCCGAAAAGACAGTCGTCATGGTTTCCTGCTATGAAAACTTTGTGTTTGTATGGCAAGGCACAGAACCATTCCATAAAGTCGATAACTTCGGCTTCAGTTCCTGCCATCGTGAAGTCACCGGAATGGACTATCACGTCAGCTGCAGGAAGATCCTGCAGCTGACGATGATGGCTGTGAGTGTCGGAAATATGAAGTATCTTCATTTATTTTCGGAAGAGGAAATTCCATCTATTATTTTCTTAGAGATGTCTTCTCCTTTTTCTAAGTCAAAACAATAAAACTCTGTTTCAGCGCCTTTTGACTCAATTTTTTTATGGATATTTGTGATAGTTCCATTGTCATGGCTTTTTACTATCATGATAAAAAAGGTTAGGCAAGTAGGCTCATTACTCAACTTGCAGAAGTCTTTGGCGAAGGCAGACTCTTCTGGGTTTAGAGCCTTGAACTCGATAAGAGCAATTCTGTCGAATTTATCATTGTGGATACTGAGGTCTATCATGGCTGACTGTCCCGTTTTTTCTTTTCCATCAGCTTTGTATGGGACAACTTTTATATGCTCTTTACTAAAAACATATTTTTCTTCAGTTGGGGTTTCCACAGAATAATATGCATTCCACTGATTAGCTTCACAATACTTGTTGAATTGCTCAACAAATATAAATCTCAACTCTTGCTCGCTGATGCGAGTTTCACTATCACGATATTGCTCACTGTATTTGGGGAAGATAATTCTTGATTGTGATTCACAAAAATCTTTATGATTTCCATCCCCTTCTCTTTGCGTATGATACACTTTTTTGATAACATCAAAAGTGTCTTTAATAATTTTTTCTATACGTTCTTTGTCTGTCATAATTATGAAGTTTATAATTCAGCCCCAGCCTCCTTATGGATGCAGATGACCTCCTTGGGTTTAACAATATCAATAACTTTCTTGATGCACTCTTTCGAAGCATGTCCTGAGGTGTGGATATCCACCACATTGGAAAACGCCTCTCGAAAGTCTCTGTAAGCAGGATTTTGCTTTACTTGCAATGGGTCTTTGTAATAACCAGCCCAAGCAGAATAGATGAGAAGAACCTCTGACGAAGATAATCCTTGACACATTTTCTTCACAAAATCCAAATGGCTAGCCCCTGTTACCAAGACAAAGCCTTTCTTTTGCATCTCACCGAGTTTTGGATCATCCTCCCCCACATACTTAAAGTGAAAAGCAAACAAGCCCTTTGAAGTTTTTGCTTCTCGATGTGTAAAGATTCGCATCGCTCTGCCCATCATTCCACCAGTGTAGTATAGTCCCTTACGAGCTTTGAGAGCTGCCGTTTTCACACTAGCCAATCTCTCAATATCCGTGGCAGAAGCCAAGACTATCACATACTTGAAAGCACTCATCACACAAGCCATACGTCTAGACACCTCACTTTCTTGAATACAAAGGTCTCCACGCTTCAGTGTAGTTCCTTCTGTGATAAGCAAGTCTATATTAGAAGCATATCTATGAAGCGTAGGATATAATCCTTTGCCAAGATAGCCATGGTCACGATAATCACCAGTATGCCATATGCGTTTTCCGTCAGCTTCGATAAGAAACATATAGGAGTCATAGATGCTATGGCTATTAAAAAAAGGAGTGATACGGATATCCCCTATCATAAAAGATTTTGGCCGAGTATGCGGTGCTGTACGCTCCCATATATGAAAATCTTTTATCTTCCTTATTTTCTGCTCATCATCTATCAATATCTTACTTTTTTCTTCCGAATCTTTCCATTCTTGCTCATGAGCTATTTTCAATAGTCCATATTTTGCAAGCATTAGTTCTTGACCTCCCACTCCTATATATTGAGGCACATCGCAAGGAATTAGGTCAAACAAGCCGACATGATCTTCATGGGCATGAGTATATACCACCGCTTGGTGCTGCTTAACATTTTGCGCAAAGATGTCACGCACCTGAGCTTCATCTTGCTCAGGTGTAGTAGGAACAGTACAACCAGGCAAGTTCTGACCGAAATCCACAAAGACACGAGAAGTCTTCGTGGATATTTCAGTAATACATCCACCTATTTGGTCTATTCCACGATGAATCGTAACTACAACATCGCTATCTTTTAGATATGTTTGAAATCTTGCCATCGTCATTCAATTTCATTGTGTTATTAGAAAAACGTATACTTAATTAGAAATATTGTCTTAAATCCATCTTTTTTATTTGATATTTATGTATATTCATTGGGATACAACTTCAACTAAGGTTACTAATCTCACAGAATCCTCATGCCAAGAGCCTATTCCCCACGTTACAGTTTTAAAGGACTTACTTACCAGATACAAACTTTCCATATCTGTCATTTGCAATTCATGGCCAGTTGGCTGGAAGACAAGAAAGAGTACACGAGCTATCTTACGCCCCCCACACAAGGATTCAAGCTTATCTTGCGTCATTTTGCAAACCAATTTATATGGCTTATTCCATAAATCAAACTCCTCACAATCAAAGGCTACAAGTTTGCCTTTTGCAAGAAAGAAGGACTCAAAGTCATCATTATCAATGCTTACCACCATACGGGTCTGATAAAACTCCCTCACCAGACCCTTTATTATTTCAATATTGCTTATCATTGATTTCACTTCAATACTCTTCGTATAATGACTCTCGTATTCTCCAATTTCAGCATCGGCTGAGACATATAGGTGGTAAACTCACAGCCGTGCTCCTTCATCCAATTCACCACCTCATTTCTAACCTCGTTGTCATAGCAGATGGTGAGACCTAAAGGAAGAGTTACTTGAAAATCTTTTGGTTCGATTTCCTTGCCTGTCACCATTGGGTTGCTAGGTTCAAGCCCAAGGCAGTATGCCACATAGCTGCCAGCCAATATTCCCTTGGAAGGCTCAGCACTGTATCCTAACTGTTCTTTTACTTTACCCATTACATCTCTCAATGTCATTAGGTCCTTAGCAATACCCAAGTTTGCAAATACCAGCAACTCCTCTTTTATTCGGGTTTCGATTTCAGGTGTCAGGGAATCGAATTTCTGCTTTGCACCAAACATAGTTTGGAATGTCAACGACTCGTTGAGTGTTCTCTGTTGCAGTTGCACCTTGCGTTTCTGTTCTTTGTTCATTGTTCATTATGTATTTTAAGTTCTACAATATCATAAGAAGCATCTTTTTCATGTGCTCCTTATATTTCTATAATACGATTATCCCAATGTAATAATTTTCAAAAAGCCTCTATTTCTGCACACTTTCGCAAGAAATGAGCAAGCATTTTACAAAGTTTAACTATAATGATTAGGGGGCGTTTTCCGGTCATTAAGGATTTCCGGTTATTCAAGATGTCTCCAAGTTGTCCCTCAATGCCTCTCTAGCTTATAAATAAGGTTAAATCAAGTTCGCCCTGCAAACAAAATCCATCCATATAATCACTTTTCTGAATATTTTTTGTATTTTTGCAGCATCTGGACATGGATGGAAATGAAAGTCTGGCACCATGAGACAATGCACAAGAAATTCAAACTAAAGAACGAAGCATATGAGTAATACAATGAATGGGATTTATTGGAAGGGCATGGAGAAATGCTGTTTCTCTGACACCGGAATGCTGAACAGATGCAGCCAGCTCGTAGGTGGCGACAAGGATATGGTTAAAGTGTTTAAGTACAAAGGATATAAAGAAAGTGTTTAAGTACAAATGATTAAAATAAATAAAAAAGAATATGAAGCATCAAGTAAAAGTGACCGTAATAGACAAGAAAATCTATCCGGAACTACAGGAGAAGTATTGCGCCGACCCTAAAGCAGGAATGTGTCCATGCTACAATGTTGGCGATGAGTTTATCTTTGAGCGTGACGAAGAGAACGACCATTTCTGGCATGGAGGAATGAATACGCTCATTAAAACATCTGCTGACCCGAACACAGTAGCTGGAGGTCCGAAAATGCCACATTGCTCTGAGGCATGGGATGCTATTTCACGATATATATACACCGGACTGCAAGGTGGTTCAATCATGAAGGGGTGGATGAAGCGTGAAAATGAAATGATATGCTGTTGTTCTGACGGAACGCGCCCCGTTATATTCAAAATTGAGCGTATAGACGAAGAGTAGTTGTTTTGCCATGACTCAGGACGCACCGACATATGATGTTTGGATAGGTGGCTCATGAGATTATGACCATAAGAACCTGCTATAACAGGACAATCCTTTCTGCAAGGCAAAGTATAAGCATTAGTAAAGAGCGACCTGAAGGCCGCTCTTTACTAAAAAAATCATTTAAATATCACATAAATATTGTATTCAACAAATCTTTATATTTGGGAATCCATTGTTCAGCCTTATAATCATAAAAATGATGATCAGCAACAATGGCGAAGGGAACTCCATGTTTATCAAGCTGCTGGGTCATGAATGATGCAAATTCAGTCTGTTCCTTTACACTGTAATTATCGTCTTTGTTATAAGCGCCAGGCATCCAAGCCCCCACCCAGGTGTAAATACCAGTTTTCTTTTGCCAATCAACTGCCACCTTGATGCTTTTCTTTATCTTTTGCTTTTCCTCTGCCGTGCCAGTAGTCCAGCATTTTTTGTCGTTTGACTTGCTGGGACCAGAAGCATAGAAATGCCATTCAGCCATCAGATAACCATTTCCCATCGAAGGAATCTTCAAATCTTTAAGACCTTCTGGATGAGACAGTTTCGGAGGTGCTATAAAGACGATTCGCTTAGGATTAGTCTTGCGAATAGCCGTAACACAATCCTCATAAAGGGAGTTGAGTTCCTCCACATCTTTTTTTACTTGATCCGAAGGCTCTACAATCAGATTAAACGAAACCATTGGTGAGAGATTCTTACATTTTTCTGCCATTCTCTTCCACCACTCTACTACTTTCTCATGCTCCCCAGTATTCGGATTCTCCTTGTAAGGCTTGGCTGAGAAGGCTATAATTGGAATCAGGTCATTCTGCATGCAGGTATTTATCTGCGAAAACAGTCTCTTGAAATCCTCATCTGTAAAATGATAATGATGCAAACGGAATCTTACATGCTTGATACCTTGCTGTGCAAATCTCTTTACTGCCGTCTCCGAATAGGCACCATATTTATTTTTCTCACTTCTTCCCCACCAATCAACATCGATTCCCTTCTTCAGCATCTGCTGATAATCGCGTGGGGCGATGGCAGAAGGTTGGGCGTTAACGATAAATGCTGTCAAAGTCAGCATCAGACTTATAAATAATCTTCTCATAATTCCATTATTTTATTTTACATTAATGTCGTACTCACAATATTTAGACCTCCAAAAGATACTGAAGTAAAAAATAAAGCTGTATTTTGGATAAATTTAAAGAACAAGATGTTAAATGTACTCCTCACGCCCATAGGGAGTAGTTACCAATGCCCCCTCTAGCTTATAAATAAGGTTAAATCAAGTTCGTCCTGCAAACAAAATCCATCCATATAATCACTTTTCTGAATATTTTTTGTATTTTTGCAGATATATTGCGCTAATATGGAGGTTGAGCATGGCTTATCCTCCAGGATAAAAATAATCAAATTAATTAGGATAAAAATGAGAAAGGAATCAAGAGCAATGGATAGCCAATGGGCATTGGAAGTAATGCACAAGGCTCCGTACATGACAGCAAGTTTCATTGACGAAGACGGTAAACGCAAGCAGTATGATAAGGAAGGCGTGGAGATGAAATATGGCAGAATGGAATAAACTCCGATAAAGGTAATATCTTCCGAAAAAGGTAATATCTTCCGAAAAACAGGTATAAGAACATTAAGGAAATCTGCATACCTTTGCACCAGACATTAAATATAAGATAAATATTAAGATAGAATGAAGAAAATAATCGTAATTTCTACCAGTCTGCGTACTGGTTCAAACAGCGACATGCTCGCTGATCAGTTTATCGAAGGTGCTGAGGCTGCAGGTCATGAAGTGGAAAAGATTTATCCTGAGAGCCATCTTGCCGGCACTCTGTTCTGCGGTGGTGTTGTCGCTCCACGTACCATTGAGGGCAACAAGAAATTGCAGGAAGCATACGAGTTAGGTAAATCAGTCAAGGGATAGAGGATCAACTATTGATTCTTATGAAAAAAATTTGCAACATTTATTATATTAACAACTATTTCACTCAATATAATGGCACAACAGAAAATAGTACAGACAGCAGGGCGCACCCAACTGGGTGAGTTTGCCCCAGAGTTCGCCCACCTCAACGACGACATCCTCTTCGGAGAAGTATGGAGCCGCAATGATCTGCTTTCATTGCGCGACCGCAGTTTGGTAACAATCACTTCGCTTATCAGCCAAGGAATCACCGACAATTCGCTGAAATATCACTTGCAGTCGGCAAAGAACAACGGAATTACCCGCACGGAAGTGGCAGAGATTATCACCCACATCGCCTTCTACGCCGGCTGGCCTAAAGCATGGGCTGCCTTCAATCTGGCAAAGGAGGTATGGAACGAGGACATGAAAGGCGAAGATGCCAAGGCTGCTTTCCAGCGCGAGATGATCTTCCCTATTGGCGAACCCAACACCGCTTACGCCAAATATTTCAAGGGCAATAGTTACCTTGCGAAAATATCTGATAGTCAGATACCTTTCTTCAATGTTACCTTTGAGCCTGGTTGCCGTAACAACTGGCACACGCACCACGCCACAAAGGGCGGCGGGCAAATGCTGGTAGGCGTAGCCGGACGCGGCTGGTATCAGGAAGAAGGCAAGCCTGTACAGGAGATTCTCCCAGGCACAGTCATCCATATTCCTGCCAACGTGAAGCATTGGCATGGTGCTGCAAAAGACAGCTGGTTTGCCCACCTCGCCTTTGAAATACCTGGCGAGAACACCTCCAACGAGTGGCAGGAGGCTGTGAGCGATGAGGAGTATAACAAGATTAAATAACAAGATTAAATAACATTAATTCAAGTTTTGCAAGTGATTATGAAGGAATTTTTCTTTAATACCATACAGGAGTTCAATGACTTCATAGGGGTGAAAACACTTCATCCTCTGGTGAGCATTGCGCGTGTAGAGAACACCTCTCCTATTCAGGAGGCTGTGCATCACTACGGACTTTATGCCTTCTTCCTGAAGGAAAACAAGGGGTGCAAATTGTCATACGGCAGAACAGAATATGATTTTGACGAGATGACCGTAACCTCGTTTGCTCCAGGACAGTCGGTTAAAGTGGAACCTAATCCAGGAGTACCATTTGCCAAATATACGGTATTGATTTTCCATCCCGAGCTGCTCAACCGCACCCAGCTTGGCAAGAACATCTCCCGCTATGAGTTCTTCGACTATACAAGCAACGAAGCACTACATTTATCCGCTGCCGAGGTAAATATCTTCCGTGATGTGCTTTCAATGATTAGTCAGGAACTCGAGCATCCTATAGATAGACATTCGCGTGAACTCATCGTTTCTAACATAGAGTTGCTGCTGAACTATTGTCTGCGCTTCTATGATCGCCAGTTTATCACA
Source organism: Segatella copri (assembly GCF_051861805.1). GTDB lineage: Bacteria > Bacteroidota > Bacteroidia > Bacteroidales > Bacteroidaceae > Prevotella > Prevotella copri_M. The sequence continues at coordinate 2,618,238 of NZ_CP146520.1, forward strand.
CGCGAGGAGATCAATCATTCGGTGGTCAAGAAATTCATCTCTCTACTCGATGAATACATTGCCAAGAAAGCGATGCGTGAAGGATTGCCTACCGTAGCCTACTTTGCCGACAAATGCTGCTATTCAACTAAATATTTCGGTGAATTAGTCAAGACTGAGACTGGCAGAACTGCAAAGAGTCTGATCAACAACCGACTGCTTTCGGCTTCCCGCCAACTACTTGTGGATGAAGCCTTAACCATCACACAAATCAGCCACCACCTAGGCTTTGAGTATCCTCAGCACTTCGTCCGCTTTTTCAAGGCACAGACGGGCAAGACACCAAGCGAGTATCGCAAAACTGCGTAAATATGTAAATATAACGAAGCATCAAATGTGGTGACCTTCATCTGATGACCCCCACCTACTTTCCGATTTCAGCATGAATGAAGATTCGGATAGTAGATGGGGCTTTTTTTGACTCAGAGAAAGAATATCACCTTTTTTTACATCTTCCAAACAGTCACTTACAGTCGATTAAAACGAAAGTTAAAACGGATAAATCTTGTTAAACAAATCATCTTTTACCACTTATGTTCATACCTTTGCACCCAAATTTATAATCAAAAAATGGATATTTTATGTTCACATAAGGATAATTCCTTAATGTAAAAAGGATAATACAAAGGATAATTCCTTAATGTAAAGAAGGATAATATTTTAATTAAATAAGAGAAGTTATATGAGAGAAAATTCGGAAAGTTCAGTAGCCTGCCATCATCGAGTAGGCTTCCTGGGATTGCTCATCACTCTGGGCATTGTGTTTGGAGATATAGGTACATCCCCACTCTACGTGATGAAGGCCATCCTGCACACGGGTGAAACCATCAACGAGAGCACCATCCTGGGTGCATTGTCGTGCATCATCTGGACACTCACCCTGCAGACCACCATCAAATACGTATGTGTGGCGCTGCGTGCCGACAACAATGGCGAAGGAGGCATCCTCGCCCTCTACGCCCTGTTGCGCAAGATGAAGAGAAAGTGGATTTACCTGTTGGCCATCATCGGTGCTAGCACCCTGCTGGCAGACGGAATCATCACCCCTGCCATCACAGTTACCACAGCCATCGAAGGACTCGAAAGCATCAGTCCCCACCTGCCAGTCATCCCCATCACACTGGGCATCATCACCATCATCTTCTTTGTGCAACGCTTTGGCACAGAGAGCATTGGCAAGTCGTTCGGAGTATTCATGCTGATATGGTTCCTGCTGCTGGGCGTAACGGGAGCTTTCAGCATCACCTCTTATCCATTGATTCTGAAGGCCTTCAACCCCTACTATGCTGCCATGCTGCTGGCAAAATCGCCAGAGTGGTTCCTGATTCTGGGCGCCGTGTTCCTCTGTACCACCGGTGCTGAGGCTCTTTACTCAGACCTGGGTCACTGCGGCAGAAAGAACATCACCATCAGCTGGCTTTTCGTAAAGGCCATGCTCATCCTCAACTATCTGGGACAGGGAGCATGGGTGCTGAACCATATTCAGACTGCCTCCTCCGTGAATCCGTTCTTTTCCATCATGCCGCAGAGCATGCTGATTTTTGCCATCATCATGGCCACGGGAGCGGCAATCGTTGCCAGCCAGGCACTTATCAGCGGCACTTTCTCCATATTGAGCGAAGCCATGAACCTGCACTTCTGGCCACGCATGCGAATCAAGCATCCTACCCATGTAAAGGGACAGCTCTATATCCCGGTAATCAACCTCGCCATGTACATCGGTGTGGTTCTCATCATCCTGCTCTTCCGCGACTCCTCGCACATGGAGGCAGCCTACGGACTCGCCATCACCATCACCATGCTGATGACCACCCTGCTGCTCGGTTTCTACCTGCGCACCAAGGGTGTGGCGCGCATCTTCATCCTGCTCTTTATGGGCGCATATTGCGTTATCGAGGGCATTTTCCTTGCCGCCAACCTGTCAAAATTCCTCGCAGGAGGATGGTGTACGATGCTTATTGGCGGAATCCTGTTCCTGATGATGTATGTATGGGTCCGCGCCATCAAGATCCGCCATCAATACATCAGTACCAAACCGCTGAATGAGTATTATCAGATTATCTCCGATATCAAGGCCGACGAGAGCATCCCCAAGTACGCATCCAATCTGGTTTATGTGAACCATGCCGAGAAGGAAGGTGCGGTGGATGACAAGCTGCTCTATTCCATCATTAACAAGCAGCCCAAGCGTGCTGACCATTACTGGCTTATCAATCTGGAATTTGCAGATACTCCAGACACGCTGGAGTACAGTTGCGAGACCCTGGTTCCCGACACCCTCTACAGTGTAACCATGCGCATAGGTTTCCGCATTGAGCCTAGGGTGAGCCTCTATCTGCGCCAAGTGGTAGAAGACCTGGTGGCAAGCAGGAAGGTGGATTTGAGAAGCACCTATCCTTCGCTCCGCAAAAACGGAATTCCTGGCGATTTCCGCTTCATCATCATCCATCGCGTATATTACCCGGAGAGTTCCGACAACCGTCAACAGAACCTGCTGATGACCATCTACGCCCTTATCGGCAAGATAGGCATTGACGAGCCTAAGGCTTTGGGCCTCGACACATCCATGGTGGTGGTAGAACGTGTTCCGCTCATTATCAACCAGCGCAACAGAAGCATCAGGCGCATCGCACAAATTGAAGAAGAATAAATTGAGAAAGAATTTGTTGATTTTTCAATTTATCGATTAAGGTATGTAGATTTGGTGGGGTTCATCAGATGAACCCCACCTATTTTGGTGCCCTTCATCAGATGAAGGTCACCATTTTTTTCGAAATCCATCGTATTACATCAAGTCACACTTCTCTTCAGTATTCTTTTCAACCTTCTCGCCAGCCTTCAGGACGCGAGCCTTGTAGCCGAACTTCTCGAAGCCCTTCTGAAGCTTCTCGGGAGTAGTCTTATCGGCATTATATTCAACGGTTACCGTCTGGTTAGGAACCGAGGTCTCGATACTCTTGATACCCTTCTCAAAACGGAGGTTGCTCTTAATCTTGTTCTCACAAGCCGCACAGTGCATCTGAGGGGTTGTTGTGAAAACCACAGTCTTGAAGTCGGTATAGTAATACTCGGCATTCAGCTTCAAAGTCTTGGAAAACAGAGGGATATAGAAGGCCGTGCTCACCCCATAGTTCCAGGCCTCCTCCTGCTTCAGACCATCACCTGAAAGCTGAAGTTCTCTTCCACTCGCCAGCAGATAGTTGTACTCCGCCAAACCGAATACCGTGCGATAGCCCTTTCCGGCAGATAATCGGATGCTGACAGCATCTACAGGCGAATACTTCAAGTGGAAACGAGGTGTAAAGAAATTACCATAGATGGAGCTATGGTCTAAACGCACACCTGCCATCGCCGTGAGCTTGGAGCCTAAAGTATAGGTATATTGGGCGTAAGCACCGGGAGTAGTCTCCTTCTCGTTCAAGCGCTGCATCTCAGGCAAGATATAAGGATGATTACCATCTATCGACGCATAGGGAATGACATTCACATTCGTGCGCTGCCCCAGATAATCATGGTTCACGCTCAACCCCACGGAGAGATTGTGCTGCTGGGTAAAGTTCGTTTCAAACATCAGCGAACCATAGAGATTCTTCTCGTTGAGATAATAAAATTTATTTCCATACTGCGCATCCAATTGGTGCATAGAAGCCAAAGCCATTATTATGTTGAACGAACGTTTCATACCTTATTATATATTATCCTTTACTACTACACTATATATATATGAGCCACTTTAAGAAGCAGCTTCTCTTCAATCAGCAAAGATAATACAAATCCATGGAATTGCTTTCAACAACCTAAGAAAAATAACAATCTTTATATTTTTTTCAAAAGAGATGTAAGCCTCAATCAAGGTTGAAAACCATAACACAAAAAAATAGGACCTGTTTCACAACAGATCCTATCACATACTTACTAAAACTAAATTAACCACTAAAAAAACTAATATCTTTTTTTTTCCTTAGAGGAAAAAACTCCTTGACTTACAAAACAACAAAGAGGATATTACCTCTTCGAGAGGTTCACCAAACCTCTTCTCCTAAAATCCATTTGCAAAGTTATGCAATTTATTTGAATTCGCCAAATTCTCTAAACTTTTTTAAAAGAAAGTGGCGAATATTAATACATTTTAAAACTTATACCCCACTGTCATCAGCAATTGATGGCGATTGTTATCCACTTTGCACGAAGTTGGGATATTGCTCAACGCTGCATTCTCATTCACATAGCTCATAAACGGATAGAAATCGCCCTTCTGGGTAGTATACTGATAAGCTACATCAATATTCAGATTCTCGTAGTTGAAACCCACACCGCAGGTAAAGCGATTCATCGCCTTCCAGTTGGTATAATCTGTAGAAGTAGCAATATCTACTCCATTGCTGCCAATCGACTGATCACGATAGGCATTCTCTCCGAACATCGGCGATACATAGTTGTAACCCAGACGCAGAGAAAGCATGGAGGTAGGCTTGATTTCCGCTCCCACCTTCAAGGTGCTTACGCCCTTCAGGTTGGCACGGGTATCAGCATTCATCACATCATCGCTGCTGCTGGTCTCGTAATAATCGCCCCAGTAGTAATCGTAGTAGCCGCCATCCTTCACGCGGTTGTCCATGTGGTCGTACCAGGCATACTCGTAGGTAGCACCCAGGGCAAGATAGTTGCCCACGGTATGACCCATGCTGACACCCACCTTCCAAGGAGTGTTCAAGCGGAAGTCGTAATCCACAGTCTGTCCCTTATCACCCTTTGTATAGCAAGGCACATTGACGATATTGCCGGCTGCATCCTTATCCTGGAAAGTAGCTGGTGCTTCACCGCCATACATACTCAGATCGTGGGCTGCGCTGAGCGAGAGATCGTAGAACACAGGAGAATTGACGTAGGCACCGATGCGGAAAGGAGACTCCTCTACCGGACGGAAGATGACACCAGCCTTCACGTCATAACCCGTACCCGTAATCTTGATTTCCTCGTAGGAATCACTGTAGTTGCCATCCACCAGATTCTCTGCATAGAGGGAATTACTGTTGTAATGAACATCGTGCAAGCCGATGGTAAGACCGAGCCATACTCTATTACCGATAGAACCGCTGATATTGAAATCGTAGCTGCCGATGTAGCCATGCTGATACTGGCCGAAGAGATAAGACTGGGCGTCGGCGAAAGCCAGGGCACCATTGGAAGTGACATTGAGCAGACCGTTCTGATAATTGCCTGCATTATCCTTGTAACCGCCAAAGTTTGCATCCACAGAACTCCATCCATCCACGCCCTCGGCATGCTTGGCTGCAGTCAACTTGTTCTGCGAAGCCTTCGTGAGCGTATTGGCTGCGTTGAGGAGCTGTCCGAAGTCGGTACTCTTATGATAATTGAATGCGAGATTGAGCGCACTGGAGTTTCTCATCTTCGTAGACCAGACGATGCCTACCTGGTCGAAGGTTGGATGACTCTTCTTGCCCTTGATATCTATGGTAGAATAGCCAAGGGAAACGCTGTTGTCTGCACCGCTCTGGGCGATGACGCCGGCAGAGAGGGAAATCTGATTCTTGCGGAAAAGACCTACACCGGCTGGGTTGGTGCTGATGGTGGAGATGTCGGCACCCAAGGCCTCCATCGCTCCACCCATACCTACATAGCGGGCGGTACCCGTGAGTTGGCTGGCAGCCAACTTGGTATCCTGATAGGTTTCCTGCGCAGTGGCACTCATGGAAGCCACGAGTGCACTGGCAAAAAGTATATGTTTCAAATGATTCATATTATTTCTAATTTTAATTGTTTATAAAGCTTTTGCCCTTTCAGGGCGTATTCATAAAAACCACTATAACCCAGGGCGATGCCCTGGGCTAGGAGCTTTTGCCCTTTCAGGGCGTGCTGGCAAATGGCAAATCCTTTCAGGGCGTATTTATCGGCGACCTCCGAAGCTGCCGCCACCAGAGCGACCGCCGCCTCCAAAGCTGCCACCACCGGAATGGCCACCACCGAAGCTGCCACCTCCGCCTACGCTGCCGCCACTGAAGCTGCCGCCATTACCAAAGCTGCCGCTGTTGCCGAAGCCGGAATTACTGCGCGTTCCGAAATTGGAATTATTGTTGAAGCCATTGTTGTCACGGCGCTGACCGAAACTGCGGTTGGAACCGCTTCTGCGGGTATAGGTATTCCTGTTGCCCTGCGATCCGCCATAAACATATCCATGAGAAGCATCAATGCGACCCGGATTGTTATATCTCTTGACGCCGGCAAAACCGCCATAGCTTACATGCCCAATCATCGGACCACCCCAGTACCAAGGACCATACCAGCCGCCCCAGCCGTAATACCATGGGTCATACCAGCCACCATACCATCCGGCGTAGCCATAATACCACGGATCATACCATGGGTCGAACCATGGGTCGTACCAGCCCGCATAGTAGCCGTAGCGCCAAGGATTGTGCCATCCCCACATGCGCGAACGCCAATAATACGGACCATAGCCATAGTAGCCGTAGAACCACGGATCATAATAGCCATCCCAGCGGCTCATGCGGCGGGTGCAGTCGAAATCCTCATCCTGGTTGATGTATTTCTGGGCAAAATACGCATCATCATAGATACTGTCGGGCACCACGCCCTTGCCCACATGAAACTGGATGATGTCGTTGCCGAGCGAATCGGTGCCCACATGCTCAAAATGACTGAAGATGCGTCCGCCACGGTTATACTCATCCACATCACGCCCGCTTCCACTCCAATACAGTGAGTAGATGCTATCTCTACGTGCACGCTGCGCAGCATACTGCTGCTGGAGGCGTGCCCGCTTCTCTGCCTTTTCCTGCGCCTCTTTCTTCGGGTTGAAGTAGAGGTCGTCGTCCTGCGCCATCGAAGTCAATGGCATGGCTGCTGCCATCAGGACTGCCAGAAGATACATTTTCTTCATCGTATATTTCTCCTATTCTTTAGTTTCGTTTTCCGAATCATCACGGCCTGCATATCCGTGAATCATCTGCTGAATTATATATGCAAGTGAGGGCTGAAAAACAGCCTTTTTCTATCTATATAATAATTCTAGTGCAAAAATATTGCTTATCTTTATGCAAAAATACAGAATTTCCCTAAAATAATGTAGGTTTTCCCCTATTTTTTTATAATTTTGCAGAAGATTTAAAATAATTCTAGCTTTTTTGAACATTCAAAGGCGTTTTATGACAAGAAATTAATACAAATTAAACATGAAATATTTAGTAGCGACATTCAACATCGAGACCACCGCCGACTTGATGCAAGCCTGCCAGGACCTGCTTGCCGACGGAGCTGCCGAGGCAGGATTCGAATCTTTCGAGGAAACGGAAACGGGCATAGAGGCTTACGTGCAGAAGGACCTCTTTGACAAGGAGGCACTGGACGAATACATCGCCGACTTCCCTATCATGGATACCCGCATCACCTACGACATCAAGGATGCCGAGGACAAGGACTGGAACCAGGAATGGGAGGAGCAGGGCTTCGCCCCTATCTTCGTAGCCGACCAGGTGGTCATCTACGACGCCAAGCATCCTGAGCTCTACCCCGACACCAGCAACCGCCCCGACATCATCGAGATTGGCATCGAGGCGAAGCTTGCCTTCGGAACCGGCAACCACGAAACCACCCGCATGATCATCTCGCAGCTGCTGCAGATGCCGGTGAAGACCAAGCGAGTGCTGGATTGCGGCACGGGAACGGGCATTCTGGGACTCACCGCCTCCATACTGGGTGCCAAGGAAGTGGTGGGCTACGACATCGACGAATGGAGCGTGGAGAACGCCAAGCACAATGCCGTGCTGAACGGCGTAGACAACATGGAGGTGCTCTTCGGCAACTGCAATGTGCTGAACCACGTGAGCGGCGTTTTCGATGTGGTGATGGCGAACATCAACCGCAACATCCTGCTCAGCGACATGCGCCTCTTCCGCAGCGTGATGAACATCGGCGGAACCCTGATTCTGAGCGGTTTCTACGAGGAAGATGTGCCGGTGCTGCTGGAAAAGGCGGCAGAACTGGGACTGCACGAAGTAACGAGACAGGTGGATAACAACTGGACCTGCCTGGTGCTGGGATAAAAACAGCTCTAGAGATTAGAAATCGCTTTGGGGATAAAATATAAAACAAATAAAGGCTGATTTTCCGGATTTACGGGAAATCAGCCTTTATTCGTTCTCATCAAATACCTTTTCGCTCTTGTTGCTTCCGATGCAGAGTTGTTTCAAGTCGTAATAGCTGCCGTTGTAGATATCGAAATCCACGTAGCCCTTGATGCCAGGCAGCTTTCCGGCATCAGTATGCTGCCAGAACTTCCACTTGCCCTTGTATTGCACCTTATCCACGTAATAGTGGGCTATCCAGTAAGGATAGTCATCGAAAACGGGCGCACTCAGGTATTGCTCCTTAAACTTATAATAGGTGTAGATGATAGGTTTCACATGATACCTATCCTCCACGATATGCAGCCACGTAAGCACATCACGCTGGAAATCTTCCACACTCTTGTCATCAGGCTTATGCTCGATGTCGAGCACCGGAGGCAGGTCGCCATCCGTAAGATGCACCTGATCCAGGAAATAATACGCCTGGTCGCGGGCAGAAGATTTGTTGCTCCAGAAATGATATACGCCACGGATGAATCCGAAATCACGTGCCTGGTTGAAGTTAGACCGGAAATTCTCGTCCAGTCGGCTGGAACCCTCGGTGCTCTTGATGATGACAAAGCGCACAGGGCATCCCTTGATCATCGCACCCTTCAAGCGCTCCCAATCAATCTCACCCTGATAATGGGAGATGTCGATGCCATGAATCTCATAACCCTCGGGATAAACCTCGTCGCCATAGAGCGCACGCCAGCGGAATCCCGTAGGACTGACGAAGAAATGATAAAACAGGAAGACGTAGAGAACGACTACTGCCGTTCCGCCTATCCACCAAGCCCAGCGGGGATAGCGTCTGAAAACAGAAGACGAACGCCTTCTGCCACGAGAGCCACCACGCCGAGCAGATGTACTCTTCCTCGCCATAGTCCCCTTTTTCTGTGTAGAAGCCGTTCGTCTTGTTGACATATAAAATATATGAGTATTTTTATATTACTTATATAATATACTTATATTTCGTATATTACTTGGCCTGCTCCAACTGGAGAGTCTTTGTGGTCTGATCGCAAACCTCAGATGGACCCCAGTACTGGATAGGACCTGGATATACATAAGCTGTCTCCTTAGCCCACTGCTCACGCTTAGAAGCGAAGAACTTGAATGGAGCACCGTCGAGCTCTACGAGAGCCTTGCGGATAACTGGCTTGTTAGCACCGTTACGACGCTCGATGTTCATCATCATTGTGATAGGCACACCACCGGCAATCCACTCAGCAGCAGGAGCTGTTGTGTTCTTGATAACAGACATGTAGCCAGTCTTGCCGTTAGCGATGAGGCGAGAAGCGTTGTAACCGAGTGAGTAGCAGTAGTCAGCATCGTAGTTAGAAGGAGCTGCGCAACGTCCCTCGTAACCGAAGAAGTGGTGCTGAGCTGAGAACTTACCTACGAACTTACCCTCCTTCTTCCAAGCAGCCAACTTCTCAGCTACCATGCGAGAGAGCAACTTCTCTGTCTCGATGAGAGATACCTGTACGTTTCCGTGAGGGTCACGGTCGAGGCAAAGCTGGCGAGCTACGTCTGCTGGCAATGACTCCAATACAGCGAGGTTGTCCTTAGCGATAGCGCCCTTAACGAAAGCAATCTGCTCCTCAGCGCTGGCAAACTCACGGCTCTCGCCTGTTGCAGGGTCTGTAAGAACCTCGTTCAACTCTGCGATGAGCTTCTTGATAGCTGGGATGAACTCGATCAAGCCCTCTGGGATGAGAACTGTACCGAAGTTGTTGCCCTCAGCAGCACGGTTAGCTACGGCTGTAGCAATGTATGTTACAACGTCATCCAAAGACATCTCCTTAGCCTCTACCTCCTCAGAAATCAAGCAGATGTTTGGCTGAGTCTGGAGAGCGCACTCAAGAGCGATGTGAGAAGCTGAACGACCCATCAACTTGATGAAGTGCCAGTACTTGCGTGCAGAGTTACAGTCGCGCTCGATGTTACCGATGAGCTCAGAGTAAGTCTTGCAGGCTGTATCGAAACCGAAAGATGTCTCAATCTGCTCGTTCTTCAAGTCACCGTCGATAGTCTTAGGGCAACCGATTACCTGAACGCCATACTTCTTGGCAGCATAGTACTCAGCGAGAACGCAAGCGTTGGTGTTAGAGTCGTCACCACCGATGATAACGAGCGCCTTGATGCCGAGCTCACGGAGGATCTCGATACCCTTCTCAAACTGGTCTTCCTTCTCCAACTTTGTACGGCCAGAACCGATGATATCGAAACCACCAGTGTTGCGGTACTCGTCCATGATCTCAGAAGTAATCTCCATGTAGTTGTGATCTACGAGACCACCAGGACCGAGGATGAAGCCATAGAGCTTGTTAGCTGGGTTGAGAGACTTCACGCCGTCGAAGAGACCAGAGATAACGTTGTGACCGCCAGGAGCCTGACCGCCAGAGAGGATAACACCTACGTTGAAAGCAGGGAGTTCCTTAGCCTCGCCAGCCTCGAAAGTAATGACAGGCATTCCGTAAGTGTTAGGGAACAACGCCTTGATTTCATCCTGGTTACCTACTGACTGTGTTGCCTCACCTTCAACAGCCTTTACTGGACCCTGAAGAGCCTTTGGCAACTTTGGCTGATAAGCCGCTCTTGCAATCTGCAATGCACTTTTTTCCATAATTCCTTTTTATATTTTAATTAGTTGAAACTTCAAAAACACTGCAAATTTAAGGTTTTTCTACGAGATACGGAAAGAAAAATGCTAAAAATGCGTTAATTACGATATTTTTTTTGATTTTCTATTGCTTTTCCAGAGATTTTTATTATCTTTGAGCATTGTTTTCAACCAATTATTAATTTAGAGAAAAGAAATATGGCTAACAAAAGAGATTTAAAACGAACAATCAACTACATCACCAGCGAGCTTTTCGCTGAGACTGTAGCAGCGTCTTTGTACAACGGCACACAGCAGGCCGACGTTGATGGAATCCTTTCTTCCATCGTCATGGTGAATGATGATTTCATCAAGAGAGTGTCTCATCCTGAGCCGGGCATCAAGGCGGGTGATTACTACAAGAACCTGACCAAGGACTTCAACAAGCAGGTGAGCGAGATTATCGACCAGATTGCTACCTTGGGATAAAGAGGATTGCTGAGCCTGGGATAACAGGATTTTAGCAGATACACCTATTTATATATAGAACAAACGATAAGGAATGATAAAAGACATTTGTCAGTGGGTATTATACAAACACTTGGGATGGAAGAAGGATATAACCGTAGGCCATCCCAAGAAGTTCATCATTTGCCTGGCTCCCCACACCAGCAACTGGGATTTCATCATAGGCCTGCTCTTCTCCAGAGCTGAGGGCATCAAGAGCAACTTCCTGATGAAGAAGGAGTGGTTCTTCTGGCCGCTGGGTCCCATCTTCAGGAAGCTGGGCGGTGTGCCGGTATGGAGAAGCAAGCATACGAGCATGACCGACAATCTTGCCGAGACTGCCCGCAAGCGAGATTCCTTCGGCCTCTGCATCACGCCAGAGGGCACCCGTTCGCTCAATCCGGAATGGAAGAAGGGTTTCTACTTCATTGCCCTGAAGGCTGGCATCCCTATCCTCCTCTACGGTGTGGATTACGAGAAGAAGCTCATCCAGTGTACCAAGGTCATCATCCCTTCGGGAGATGTGGAGAAGGACATGAAGGAAATCAAGCTCTACTTCAAGGATTTCAAGGGAAAGAAACCCGAGAAGTTCACAATTGGAAATATCGACTGATGGAATCGCCCTGAAAGGGCAAAAGCTCCTAGCCCAGGGCAGCACCCTGGGTTTAATCGGCGATTAGCAATGCGCCCTGTAAGGGCAAAAGCATTAAAATATGATTTAAGAAAGTGAAACAAAACAGAATTATAAAATATTGTCTGATAAGCAGTTTGCTTATTCCGGCTGGAGCAGGAATCCAGGCTAATGCCGCTGCCAAAGCATCGCCAAGCATGGCGAAGACTGCCGCTGCAAAAGTCTCGCCAAAAAAGGCGAAAACTGCCGCTGCAAAGGCTGCCGCCAAAAATGCAAACCGATATGACGAGGGCAACAGCAACGCCTGGGAAGACATCGAATACGATGACGACCCATGGGTGTTCAACAGCTCCCGCCCCTACTTCGTGACTGCCGGCTTGCAGAACCGACACCTCTCATTGTGGGCTTCTCACGGACGATATTGGGATGCGGAGCGCGGATGGAAATGGCAGCGCCCCAACCTGTTCTGCACCAACGAAGACCTCTTTACGCAGACCATCGTGGTGCCCTATCTCATCCCCATGCTCCAGAATGCAGGAGCCATCGTCTTCACTCCTCGTGAACGCGACTGGCAGCAACAGGAAATCATCGTCGACAACAACGACAGAAGATCCATCTCTTACATCGAAGTGGATAACTCCAAGAAATGGAAGGATTGCGACTCCCTGGGATTCGCCAACGCCAAAACCCTGTATAGCGATGGAGAAAACCCATTCACCATGGGTACAGTAAGACAAGCCAAAGCCACTAAGAAAAAGAAGAAATATAGCCTCGTCAGCTACCAGCCTAAATTCAAGGAGGCTGGCAAATATGCCGTATACGTAAGCTATCAGACCCTGCCGAAGAGCGTGCCCGACGCTAAATACATCGTGTACCACAAGGGACAGGCCACCGAGTTTACCGTGAACCAGCGAATGGGTGGCGGAACCTGGGTGTATCTGGGAACCTTCGACTTCGACAAGGGATGCAACGAGTTCAACCGGGTGGTGTGCACCAACCAGGCTTCCAAAAGAGGCGTTGTCACCACCGATGCCGTACGATTCGGCGGAGGCATGGGCAACATAGAGCGCGGCGGCGACGTGAGCGGACTGCCACGATGCCTGGAGGGAGCCAGATACTACGCCCAGTGGGCAGGCGCTCCCTACAAGGTCTATGGCGGCAGACAAGGCAAGAACGACTATGCTGACGACATCAATACCCGTTCGCTGATGACCAACTGGCTGGGCGGAGGCAGCGTATACATGCCTGCCCTCAGCGGAAAGAAGGTGCCGATAGAACTCTCGCTCGCCCTGCACAGCGACGCAGGCTTCAACCCCGACGGCAAATCTACCTGGGGCGCACTCGCCATCTGCACCACCGATTTCAACGACGGGATGCTCAACAGCGGAGTTTCGAGATTCACTTCAAAGGATTTTGCTAAAGCATTGCGTGACAATCTGGTAGAAGACATGAGCCAAACCTTTGGTGCATTCGGCAAGCGATACCTCTGGGACCGCAACTATTCTGAGACCCGACTGCCCGAAGTGCCATCGGCTATCCTCGAAATGCTCTCTCACCAGAGCTTTCCGGATATGCGCATCGCCCAGGACCCGATGGGCAAGTTTACCATCGCCCGCTCCATCTACAAGACCATCCTGAGATTCGTGAACAGCAACCACGGCGAGGATTATGTGGTGCAGCCACTGGCGCCCAACCACTTCAGCGTGGAGATAGATGAGTTCGGATACGCCAAACTCACCTGGAGCCCGCAACTGGATAAGCTGGAGCCAAGCGCCAAGCCTACCCGCTACATCGTTTACAAGGCAGAGGGCAACGGCGGATTCGACAACGGAACCCTGGTGCGTTCGCCACAGCACTTCGTGAAGCTGGAGCCGGGAAAGCTCTACAACTTCCGCGTGGCAGCCGTAAACCAGGGTGGCGAGAGTTTCCCATCAGAAACCCTCTCGGCCCTCTACAATCCATCAGCCTCGCAAAAGGTATTGGTGGTCAACAATTTCCATCGTCTGGCTTCGCCACAGGTGGTGGATAACGACACCTTCCAGGGCTTCGACTTCGACAAGGATCCGGGCGTAAGCTACGGGCTCACGGCAGGCTGGAGCGGCAAGCAGCTGATGTTCGACATCAACAAGATGGGTCTGGAAACCACCAGCGGACTGGGCTATTGCGGCAACGAGATGGTAGGTCAGTTTGTGGCAGGCAACGACTTCAACTACACCGAGGAACATGCCCGTGCCATCGCATCGAGCAACAAATACAGCATCGCCAGCTGTTCGAGCGAAGCCATCGCATCGGGCAAGGTGAAGATGACCGACTATCAGGTGGTTGACCTCATCAACGGCTTGGAGCGCAACGATGGCTACACCCATCAGTACTTCAAGACCTTCACCCCAACCCTGCAGAAGCGCATCAGATATTACGCCCTGAACGGCGGCAGACTGCTGATAAGCGGTTCCTACAACGGCAGCGACATGCAGACGGAAGAGGAACAGAATTTCATGAGCGACATCCTGAAGGTGCATTACGAGCCTACGGGCACGAAATTCATCGTTCAGGACATCAACCCCGAGGATTCCACCATCACCGAGCGAGACAGCATCGTAGGCACCGACCCTATCATTGAGGGACTGGGTAAGGAATTCAGCTATTACAATCAGCTGAACGCCCGCCACTATGCCGCCACTCATCCCGAGATTCTCAAGCCGGTGGGCAGCACCGCCTTCTGCGCCATGCGATACCTATCGGGCACCAGTGCGGCTGTGGCCTACAAGAGTAGCAGCTACCGCACCTTCACCATGGGCATCCCGCTGGAGTGCATCAGCGATGAGAAGACCCGCCACAGCATCATGCTGGGTATCCTCAATTTCCTGACGGAATAATTTAAAATTAATAATTATATGTATAAGATTCAAGCAAACCAGTCTGGCACACGCTCTATCGAAGTGAGCGACCAGCATTTAGAGACTATTGACAAGTATCAGTTGCTCCGCAACCTCGTAGATAGCAACGGCATCATCGACGAGGAAGTGCTCGACAAGTTAAAGTTCAATGTACGCGCCCTCCTGGAGAGCAGCGACATCAAGGACAAGGAATTGCTCGACCTCTGCCTCGACGTGATCTACAACCAGAACATGAAGGCTTTGGGACTCCACAACCTCGTATTGCTCTACGTGGACTGGAAGGAGAAGAAGGATGCACAGGAATCTGCTGATGCAGAGCCAGATGCAGTAAATGATTAAAGTATTTTGAATGGAATATAAGTTAACAGATTTCCTGCCAACAACCAAGAAGGAGTGCGAACTCAGGGGATGGGACGAACTGGATGTAATCCTCTTCTCGGGCGACGCCTACGTAGACCACCCATCCTTCGGACCTGCCATCCTGGGACGAATCCTGGAGGCGAACGGCTACCGCGTGGCCATCGTTCCCCAGCCCGACTGGCATGGCGACTTCCGTGACTTCAAGAAGCTGGGTCGCCCTCGCCTCTTCTTCGGCGTATCGCCGGGAGCCATGGACTCGATGGTAAACCGCTACACGGCCAACCGCCGTATGCGCAGCGAGGACGCCTTCAGTCCCGACTCCCGCCACGACATGCGCCCCGACTATCCGTCTATCGTCTATACCCAGATACTGAAGAAACTCTATCCCGACGTACCTGTGGCACTGGGCGGTATCGAGGCGTCGTTGCGCCGCATCAGCCACTACGACTACTGGAAGGATGAACTGCGCAAGTGCATCCTCTGCGATTCGGGTGCCGACCTCATCCTCTACGGCATGGGCGAACGCTCTATCGTGGAACTTGCCAACGCCTTCGCCGAAGGCAAGACCATGGACCAGATTCACGAGATGCCGCAGGTGGCTTTCTACTGCAAGGAGAAGGACATTCCGGGCGGATTCAAAGACGATGACATCATCCTGCACAGTCATGAGGAGTGCCTTCACAACAAGAAGGGACAGGCTGAGAACGTGCGCCACCTGGAGGAGGAAGCCAACAAGATGCATGCCCAGCGCATGATTCAGGAGACCGACGGCAAGTATGTGGTGGTGAATCCACCATTCCCGCTGATGACAACAGAGGAACTGGATGCCGCTTTCGACCTGCCTTATACTCGTCTGCCTCATCCTAAGTACAAGGGCAAGACCATTCCGGCTTACGAGATGATCAAGTTCTCCGTGAACCTTCATCGCGGCTGCTTTGGCGGTTGCTCGTTCTGTACCATTTCGGCACACCAGGGCAAGTTCGTGGTTTGCCGAAGCAAGGAGAGCATCTTGAAAGAGGTGAAGAAAATCATAGAAATGCCTGATTTCAAGGGATATCTGAGCGATCTGGGCGGTCCTTCGGCAAACATGTATGGCATGCATGGCAAGAACCAGAAGGCGTGCGAGGTGTGCAAGCGCCCATCGTGCGTGAACCCGCAGATTTGTCCGAACCTCAATACCGACCATAGCAAGCTGCTGGAGATTTACCATGCCGTGGATGCCCTGCCGGGAATCAAGAAGAGCTTCATAGGCAGTGGTGTTCGCTACGACCTGCTGCTGCACAAGAGCAAGGACGAGAAGGTGAACCAGGCGGCAAGGGAATACACCCGCGAGCTGATTACCAAGCACGTGAGCGGCCGACTGAAGGTAGCGCCGGAGCATACCAGTCCTGAGGTCTTGAAGTTCATGCGCAAGCCATCGTTCGATCTGTTCTACGAGTTCAAGCGCATCTTTGACAAGATCAATAAGGAAGAGGGTCTCAACCAGCAGATCATTCCATACTTCATCAGTTCGCATCCGGGCTGTCATGAAGAGGATATGGCGGAGCTGGCGGTAATCACCAAGGGCTTGGACTTCCATCTGGAGCAGGTGCAGGACTTCACTCCTACCCCAATGACGATTTCCACCGAGACTTGGTACACGGGATACGACCCATACACCCTGGAGCCTGTGTTCAGTGCCAAGACGCAGAAGGAGAAGCTGGCCCAGCGCATGTTCTTCTTCTGGTACAAGCCAGAGGAGCGCCGTGCCATAGAAAGCGAGCTTCGCCGCATAGGCAGAGCGGATTTGATAGATAAGCTATACGACAAGAAGAGCTTTGGCGGAGGCTTTAAGGGTAAGAATACCAGTTACGACGACAAGGCTATCGGTTCTACCTACGATAATCCGGGCGTGGGCAGAGGTGCCAAGGGCAAGCGTGGAGCCGGCAGAAATGCAGCAGATTCAAAAGCCGGAAAAGGCCGTGGCAGAAATGCCTCAGACCGCTTTGCGCCAAAGGGATATGGAAACGTGGGTTGCTATGATGAGGAGAAATACCTGAACAATGGAAAATCTCTAAAATCAGGTAAGCCTTCGAATGCCAACATCCGTGATGCCGTGGCAGCAGCCAGAGCCGAACTGAGAAATCAGAAAGACCAGGGTGCCGGCTTCTTCAAGGACAAGAAGAAAAAGAGTTTCAACCCTAATTTCGACAACGACAACCACAACCGCAAGAACCGCTACAACAGCGGCGACAGGAACGAGCGTGGCAGTGGTCGTGGTAACCAGGGAAGAAATGAAGGAAGAGGCAGGAGAAGATAAGATTACATAGAAAAGTTTTCGCTTTTTTATTACCACTATTACCACGCATTATCTAATCATTTGATTATTAAAAAGATAAGCGTGGTAATAAGTGGTTTTTTATTGCCACGCTATTACCACAAACACCACGTTATTGCCACGTTTATTACCACGTTACCACCAAAAACAATAAGAAATAGCATGTTTTCAACCATTAGGAAAAGTCATTTCAACCATCAGGCAAGTTCACCCGAGGCTTTGCCCAACTTTGCCCAAGACTTTGGGCACTTGTGCCCGGAACTGTCGGTTAATAGTGCTCATGTTCTCGGGCATCCGTGCTCATGTACGAGGGCACAAATCCTCATGTACGTGGGCACAAGTTCAGTATGATCTTTACTATATATGTTGACTGTAGTTTAACGATTTTAGTTGACCACTATTAGTTTTATTTATAAGACGAGTTGACTCGGTTAAAACTTATTTATAATTCACGTTGACTTTCCTGAAACTTAGTCATATTTTTAGTTGACCACCTTAATAGATTATGCTGACACCTTTTATTACCATCAACTAGAAAAGTAGACACTATCAACTTCAGCAATCACATACATTCAAATCAGAAAACATAGAAAAAGCATCATCCTTTGCGAATTTCTTCTATAAGAATTTGCCTATTCCCCACTTTTTTTGTAAATTTGCACGAAAAAGCATAAAATATACAGGAATATGACAGCATTCTCATCAGGACAAAGAATCTGTGTCAGAGGCGAAGAGTTCCGAATCACTCGTGTTGAAAGAAACTACGATGGCAAGGAAATTCTATATGCCGATGGTCTCAGCGAACTTGTCGCAAACAAACACTATATCTTCGACACCAAAATCGAAGAAGAAAACAACAACAAAATCATGATTGTCTCTGCCACCAACACCCAGTTAGTAGCAGATGACAGTCCGCAATGCCGTGCCACCCGATTGCTGATAGAATCAACCATCCGTGGCAACGACTATTATTCCAAGAAGATTTGCGTTGCTCAAAAAGGTGCCTTCAATGTAGCCGACTATCAGATGGAACCTACATTGAAAGCACTTGAACTGCCACGCCCTCGCCTACTCATTGCAGATGGCGTAGGTCTGGGAAAGACCATAGAGGTGGGAATCTTCCTCAGCGAAATGATACGCCGAGGAAGAGGCCGCCGTATCCTTGTATGTGCTTTGAAAAGTATTCTTGCCCAATTCCAGGAAGAACTGTGGAATCGTTTTGCTATCCCACTGATGCGTCTCGACAGTACCGGCGTGGATCATATCCGCATGAACATTCCGATGAACAAGAATCCTTTCGACTACTATGACAAGACCATTATCTCTATCGATACGTTGAAGAATAACGGTAAGTTCCGTGCCTGGCTGGAAAAGACCCGCTGGGACATCATCGTCATTGACGAATGCCATACGGTAGCCAATGAAGGAAGTCTTCGTGGCCAATTGGCTCAATTCCTTGCCAACCATTGCGACAGTCTGATTCTCACGTCAGCCACACCTCATAATGGTTCGGCAGAATCATTTGCCAATCTGATGCGTATGCTTGAACCTACTTCCATCCCTCGTGATGGAGAATATACCAAGGAAGATGTAGAGAAGTATTACGTGCGCCGTTTCAAAAACGATATAGAAGACGAGAACATCCGACAGAACTTCCAGGAACGAAAGGTGATTTCTGTTGATGTGGAACTGGCTCCTCAGGAAGAGGCGCTGCTTGCCCTGCAACAGAAGATTAAATTCCGCTCCCTAAAGGATGAGACCGATGAGGAGCATCGGGAGCTCCTCTTTGCCTTCTCCCTGTTCAAGACCTTCCTTTCCAGTCCTGCGGCTGCTTTGAAGGCAGTCAACAACCGACTGGCAAAGGACCACAACAATACCGAGGAACTGGAGAATCTGAAAGGAATCCTGGAAGAGATGAACCAGCTGCAGATTGACTCCCGCTATGAAGCCTTCAGAAACAAGTTGAAGGAACTCAAGTGGAAAGGTACCAAGAAAGATGAGCGTATCGTGGTGTTCACCGAACGCATCGAGACCATGAACTATCTGGCTGCCCGCCTGAAAGAAGACTTCAAGATGAAAGATGACCAGATTGTACTCTTCAACGGCAGTCTGTCGGATACCGAACAGGAAGAACTGGTGGCAGACTTCGGTAAGGAAGACAGCAAGATACGTGTGTTCCTGTCTTCTGACTCCGGTTCACAAGGTGTCAATCTGCATTATTACTGCCACTTGATGTTCAACTACGATATTCCTTGGAGTCTGATTACCCTGGAACAGCGAAACGGACGCATCGACCGCTATGGTCAGAAAGAGACTCCATACATCTATTATCTGATAGCCAAGAGTACGAGCGACAGTGTTCGCAGCGACATGGCTATTCTCAAGAAACTGGTAGATAAGGAAGAGGAAGTACACAAGACCCTGGGCGATGCCCTCAGCGTCATGAACCTGTATAGCGCAGAGAAGGAAGCTGTAGCCGTAACCAAGGCCATCAAAACCCACGACACCCATTTTCTGGATACCAACCAGGAAGGCGAAGAGCAAAAGACCCGCCGTCGCCGGGGCGGTTTCTTCTCTCTCGGCAAGAACACGACACCAGCCAAAGAGCACAAAGTGCTGTACGAGCCTCAACTTAGCCTCTATCACGACGATATGCAGTTCTACCGTGACCTCTTTGCCGAACTGGAAAGCAAGGGGCGCAACGAACATGGAGAGATACAGGTGGTAGATGCTGAAATTCCATACGTGGAGGCAATGGAAAGCAAAGACCTGAAAGAGGTGCTCTATGATATTCCTCGTGAAGCATTGCCTACCGATCGTGTCTTCCGTCTCTGCAACAACCGGAAGGTAGTCATGGATGCCATTGCAGATTCCCGAAAGGAAAACAATAACAACTGGGCAAAGTTCCAGCCTCTCTATGATCTGCACCCTATCATCCAGTATCAGCTCACCAAGTTGGCTGCATCCGTTCCTAAGGAACAGGCATTCGTGGTCAAGCATAAGATGTTTCCTCAGGATACAGCCCTCTTCCTGATGTATGGAAGTGTAGCCAATGGTTTGGGACAGACACTCGTGAGCAAGTTCTTCGTGGTACCGATGAATATCCAGAAGGGTACCCTCTGTGAGGCTCCTTACTCCCTGGATGATATGCTGAAAAAGTATCCCGATATGATGAATACCATCTATCAGGAGTCTGTGAGCGAGGAAGAACTGGCTCTACTCCAGGACTTGCTCTCTGATGCCCTCGAAAATGGTGAGACTCAATATATGTATAGCCGACAGAACGAGGAGAGCCACAAGATGAGCCAGCAACTCGAGATATACAGACAGAAACTTGCCCACTGGGCAAACCAGGCCAAGCAGCAGCTCAGTATCCAGTTTGGTGAGGATGTCGTCCAGTTCCGCCAGAAGGCATACAGCAAGGCAGAAGAAGAAATCGAAACCATCGTCAGCAAGCAAAGCCAGTTTAACAACGACTTGTTTACGCTCGACAACAACGAACCTTACATCAAGGTTTTAGCCGTATTCTTTAACAGATAAACTAAAACGTTATGGCAGAAAACGTAAAATATAAATTCATCCAGAATGTGGGAGACTATTTCCCTTCAGGATATTTCTCAGAGGACTTTATCGATAAAGTCCAGAAAGCATCAGGCTTGAACTCCGACCAGATGACGGAGCTGTGCAAGCCATACGTAAAACTTCGTGGCGAGTACGAGAAGTACAAGAACTACATCCTTAACACCCATCCGCGTGTCAAGGATGCCATCAAGCATACCCACGACTTCCACACCCTGCTGCTCAATATCCTGGGCTACGATACAACCTGCGCCTACCAGCAGTTCATCACCATCAACGAGGACGACCATTCCGTGGTTCCCGTGCGCCACATCCTTACCCGCAACGGCAAGACCACGATGCTCGTAATGGAGATGCAGCATCTCATCAAGACCGATGAGCAGGAACCAGCCGGATTGTTCGAACAGCAGTATAATGTGGTAGAAGATGGACAGACTTCCTCTGTTATCATCCGCCACCAGCAGTACTATGCCGGTCAATGGAGCGAACTCTTCACATTGCCTAAAGACGAAGAGGCTCATATCTCTCCTGCCGTCATCAACAAGGCGATAGATGCTATCTTCCTTTTGCCGGAAGAGCACCGCCCTCATTTCATCCTGATGATGGCAGGCAACACGATGTTCCTGCTCGACTCCGACAAGTGGAACCGTGGAAGCTACCTGGAGTTCTCCATGGATGAACTCTTCTCGCAGGCAAGCATCTCTGCATTCCGCAAATACTACGCCCTCTTCCATCTGCTTATCTGCAAGGATACGCTGGCAGCAGACAGCGAATCGGTATTGATGGATAAGCTCGTAGAAGAAAGCTACAAGAGTGCCTACGAGGTTACCAAGGACCTGAAGGAAGGTGTGATTCTCTCTGTAGAGACCCTTGCCAACGAAGCCTTGTGGTATTGGAAGAAAGAATTAACCAATCCTGATACCACATTGAAGACCAATCCGTTAAGCAGCATTGATTATACCGATGATACATTCGAGGCAGAAGTAAAGGACGACTGCCTTAACATCATCTACCGTCTGCTCTTCATCTTCTATGCCGAGAGCCGTGATGAACTGGATATCCTGCCTACCAAGGACGAGGTTTATAAGGACGGTTACTCGCTGGAGATGCTCCGTGACCTGGAGAAAGCACCGATGAGAACGGAAGAAAGCCGCAACGGTTACTTCTTCAACGACAGCCTCAACGACCTCTTCTGGCTCCTTGCCAACGGCTACCGCCAGGGGCAGCAGGATAACAAGAGCTTCTCGGTAAGAAAGATTGATTCTCCTCTTTTCGACAACAGACGGTTGCATCACCTCAAGGATGTGAAAATTCGCAATATTGAATGGCAGAAGATTATCCGTGCCCTCTCTCTGAGCAACCGCGACAAGCAGGTGGGCAGAATCAGCTACGCCAACCTCGGCGTCAACCAGTTGGGTAGCGTATATGAGAGTCTTCTCGCCTACCGCGGTTTCTATGCCGAACAGGATTATATCGAAGTACACAAGGTGGGCAAACCTGAGGAAGGAACCTTCCTGGTACCTTACAGCCGAATGGATGATTTCGAGGCTGACGAGATTCTATGCGAAGAACAGGGTGAACCTAAGATTCTGCCACAGGGCACCTTTGTCTATCGTCTGAATGGTCGTGACCGCCAGAAGTCTGCCAGCTACTATACGCCTGAGGTTCTGACCCGAAGCACCGTGAAATATACCTTGAAGAGTATTCTCGACGAGGTGGCTGAGGGCAAGCGCAAGGCGCAGGATCTCCTCGATTTGAAAATCCTTGAACCTGCCATGGGTGCTGCCGCCTTCCAGAACGAGGTAATCAACCAGCTGGCTGAGGCTTATCTCACCTATCAGCAACAGCAACGCCACAAAGCTGGTTTCAAGGAGTGGCGCATCGCCCCAGACCACTATCGTGATGAGCTTCAGAAGGTGAAGGCATATATTGCCACACACAATGTTTATGGAGTCGATTTAAACCCAACTGCCATTGAGCTGGGTAAGCTATCGCTGTGGCTGAACGTAATCCACAAGGACATGGAGACTCCGTTCTTCTCCAACCGTCTGGCTTTAGGCAATGCCGTGATTGGCGCCTGGCTGAAAGTCTATGACAAGAAGGATATTATAGGTCATTCTGTTACCGTTAAGGGCAAATACAAATTGCTTCCTAACGAATGGTGGACCAAAGCACCTCATAAGATTCACTTCAATAAGGTGAACTTCGAGAATGGAAAGGTAAAGAGTGCCGTAAAGCGTTCGGTGAATGAGATTTACCACTTTCTGTTGCCTGACAAGAACATGCTTGCCGTGCGCAGCATCAAGGATGTATTCATCCCTGCTGATGCTACGGAAGAAGAGCGATTGAAACTGAAAGAGACCCGCAAGGCGCAGATCAAGGGCATGAAGGAGATGCTGGACGACTGGACAGCCCCTATCAGCAGTGAGGAGTTCCAGATTCTGCAACGCATCTCTGCCAAGATTGATAAGCGATTGCTGGAGTACTTCACCTTCCAATGGGACATTGAGCGACTGACCAACAACAAGACCGACCTTTGGGGAATCTATGGTCAGACTACGCTGGAGTTTGGATCTCTTGCCGAAAACTATGCTGAGAAAGAGCGACTGAATGATACCCGCTACCGCCATAACAACGCATACTTCATTCTGAAGAATGTGATGGACTATTGGTGTGCCCTTTGGTTCTGGGAGTTTGATGATGCCCATGAACTCCCTACCCGCCGTGAGTTCTGGAGTGACATAGAGGCGATTCTCCAGGTAAAGGACGAGGATTTGAATGCCCGTACCAAACGTGCCCTGCAGACTTATGTGGAGAAGGACGGCCAGCTCGGTTTCTTTGGAGAGAACCATCAGAACGACCTCTTTGCACAAGCCCAGTATGAGAACATGGCACACGAAGACCCTCATCATGATGAGGATACAGACTTGGAAGACAACGATGAGGTAAGCGAACTGAAGACACAGTCGAAGGAAGAGATCTTAGGCGACACCCAAGGTACCGTCCGCACCTTCTTTGATGATAGTATGCGCTTCAAGACGGTAAAGAAGTATGCCGACCGCTACCACTTCTTCCATCCGATGCTGGAGTTTATCGAAGTATTCTGGCTGAGAGATGGATTCGATATTATCTGTGGTAATCCACCATGGATCAAGTTGGAGTTTAACGAGGCTAACATCATTTCAGATAAATACCCTGAGGTCGCTATCCGAAAGGTATCAGCTCCTGACGTGCGCCAGCGCATCAACGACTTCTTGGGTAATCCTGCCATGAGAGACCTTTATACTTCAGAACAATATGAGAACGTGGGAAGTACTGCGTTCTTAAACGCTTATTGTAACTATCCGTTACTGGTTGGTCAGCAGACTAACTTGTATAAGTGCGTGCTCGAAAATACAATGGATTTGGCTTCTGAAGAAAGAGGTTTCATTGGTTTGCTTACTCCAGAAAGTATCTATGATGATCCTAAGGGACAGCCACTTAGACGTGAGCTATACAAGCGTTTGCGCTACCATTTCCAGTATCAAAATGAACTACTTTTATTTGCAGAAGTTGGTGATAGACGACTTTACGGAGAACAAATTCTAGGCCCATCAAAATATCAACCAAACTTTTTAAGCATACATAATCTCTTTACGCCTCTAACTATTGACGAAAGTTTTTGTCATCAAGGAATTGGATTCGCAGAAGGAATAAAAGATAAAAATGGAGCTTGGAATATCAAAGGGCATAAAGATAGAATTGTTAGAATTACACAAAAAGAATTAACATTACTAGCAAATACATTTGAAGATGGAGAAAATCCGGATTCTGCAAAACTAGTAAACATTCATACAAATGAGATCCTAAACATTATGCAAAAAATCTCATTGTTCCCTACTCATATCGGTGATTATGATAATGTCACAACCATGTGTTTTGATGAAACCAATGCACCAAAAGCGGGTATTATCAGAAGGGACACAAAAAGTCCAGTCATAGATAATTATGAAATGATTTATTCTGGTCCTCATATATATATTTCTAACCCTCTTTACAAAAGTCCAAGATCAAAATGCATTAACAAAGCTGACTATGACATTATTGACTTAGAGAAATCTAAACGGGGATTTATACAAAGAACAAATTATGTACCAAATATACCATTAAGTGACTATAAGGTACTAATAAGAGGATTCTGCATAAATGATACATTACATAAATATGATAATTATTTAGATTATTATAAAGTCGGAATTAGAGCTATGATCAATCAAGCTGGCGAGCGCTCGTTGATATGCGCTGTCTTTCCCAAAAAGACAGCGCATATCAACGGCATCATATCCACGGCGTTTCGCCGTGGATATGATGCCGTGGATATGACAGCGTTATGTTCTTCCCTAGTACTAGATTTTTATATAAAATCTGTAGCTGCCCAGAATTTACGTTATAGTAGATTAGCCTCTTTCCCTATCGGCGTAGCCGAAAAGTACCAGTCTGCCATGTACTCTCGCACTCTCCTCCTCAACTGCCTCACGGTCCACTACGCCGACCTCTGGCAGAGTTGCTGGCGTCCAGAGTACGCTCATGAAGAATGGTCACACTCCGACCCACGCCTTAAGCCATTCACAGGCTTAACCGAGGAATGGACCTGGGATACACCTTTGCGTAATTACTTCGAGCGCCGCCAGGCTTTGGTGGAAATCGATGTATTGGCAGCGATGGCATTAGGCTTGTCTTTAAAAGACCTGGAGCTTATCTATACCATCCAGTTCCCTGTACTCCAACAGAACGAGAACGATACCTGGTATGATGCCAAGGGCAATATCGTCTTCACTTGCTCATCTGGTCTGAAAGGTGTAGGCTGCGAGCGCAAGGAATGGGAATCCATCCGTGGCAACCTCAGCGAAGACAGCATGACCTACGAAGGCACGGAAGCCACCTACATCCACACCATCGACCCCAAGAAGAGCGAAATGTATGGTGGCGAGCAAGTAACCTACTATGCCCCTTACACGAAGTGTGACCGCATAGCCGACTATCGCCGTGCCTGGGCATTCTTTGAGAACAGACTTTAATTTTGCACGCGCGCGTGCAAAATCTACCAAACGAACTCGCAAGAATATGAAGACTATACATAACAGCATAAGCGAACTTGAAAAAGTTCTGCAAGAATATAAGCAGTTGGGCATACAAGACCAGATAGACCATAAAAAGTTTTATCTGTACTCCATCATCACCCACTCCACAGCCATCGAAGGTTCCACCGTAACCGAGATAGAGAATCAACTCCTCTTTGACGAAGGCATCACTGCAAAAGGAAAGCCGATGGTGGAACAACTCATGAACCTGGACTTGAAACAGGCTTATGAGCAAAGCATGATTTGGGCAAGCGAACACCATTCGTTCTCTATCCAGATGCTAAAGAATCTCTCAGCCATCTTAATGCGTAATACGGGCAGTCATTATAGTACGCTGATGGGTGACTTCGATTCCTCAAAAGGAGACTTACGCTTGGTGGGGGTTACAGCAGGTATTGGAGGACGTTCATACATGGACTACAGAAAGGTGCCAATGAAACTGGAAGAGTTTTGCAAACAGATGAATGAGCGCCGAGAAGCCCTGATCAAAAATCCCAATCCTATCGATGCTTATCTGCTCAGTTTTGATGCACACGATATTCTCGTTACCATCCACCCATGGGTAGATGGCAACGGCAGAATGTCTCGTCTCATTATGAACCATATACAATATGAGTTTGATCTTATCCCTACCAAGGTAGTCAAAGAAGACAAAGCCGAATACATACAAGCCTTGAATGATTCAAGGGAAGAAGAAAGCATGGTTCCTTTCCAGCTATTCATGATCAAGGAGCATATCAAGAATCTGAGAAACGAAATAGCAGAGCATAAAAAATCACAAAGCGAAGATTTCGCTTACCTGGAGACCAAGGTGGACCAGAAAGGTGGACCAGAAAGGTGGACCAGAAAAAGGAAAGGTGGACCAGAAAAAGGAAAGGTGGACCAGAAAAGTGGACCAGAAACTAGGATTTCCATCTTACAGCTCATACAAGAGAATGAAAGCATCACTTCAAGAGAGATGTCTAACAGATTGGGAATCAATCGAAGTGCCATATCTAAACATCTCAAAAAGATGCAAGAAGAAAACATCATTCGTCGTGAAGGCTCACAAAAGTCAGGCCGATGGGTTATCATTAAATAAAACAAGCAGCTTATGTTACCTTTGCAACAAGCATACGAGGTACGTTCCGCCGTACTCGAATATATCAAAGCCACTTTCCACTTCAAGGACAATGAAGTGGGAAAGGCTTTCTACCAGTTTATTGAGGATTCCAGAAACGGACTCTTCAAGGGACCTTATGTATCCCTGAAAACTCCCTTTGTAAAGGCAAAGGAAGATGAGCAGATTCCCTTGGATATCCGTCCACCGTTCACTCCTCACCTGCACCAGATACAGGCTTTCCGCCGTCTGACCACCCACGATGGGCATCAGCCGGAACCAACCCTGCTCACCACAGGAACCGGTTCGGGAAAGACCGAATGTTTCCTCTTCCCGGTACTCGACTACGTATATCAGATGAACCGGGAGAAGGTTTGCCCGGGCGTGAAAGTCATCATCCTCTACCCTATGAATGCTCTGGCTAGCGACCAGGCAAAGCGTCTTGCCGAAGCCATTTGGGGAACGGAGGAAGAACACCCGTTGAGAGGCAAGGTAACAGCCGGACTCTTTATCGGTGAAGGCACGAACCCCAAGGAGCACCCTACCCAAATGGGGAAAGACCATATCATAGAAAACCGAGACAGCATCGTACATGGAGAAGTTCCCGACATTCTGCTTACCAACTTCAAGATGCTCGACTATGCCCTGATGCAGCAGAAATATACTTCCTTGTGGCGAGGCAACCTAGGAGCCAGAGAACCGATGCTCAAGTTCCTGGTATTGGATGAGTTGCACACCTACGATGGCGCACAGGGCACGGATGTAGCCAACCTCATCCGACGCCTGAAGCTGAAACTGAATCTGCCGGAGCACAGACTTACCCCAGTAGGAACGAGTGCTACCATCGGCAACAAGAAAGACTCCAAGCAACTGCTGTGCGAATATGCCAGCAGCGTATTCGGCGAAGAGTTTACAGCCGAAAGCATCATAGAAGAGCACCGTATCAGCGTGGAAGATTTCTTTGCAGACATCACGGAAGATGGACTGCCGGAGAAGTATGACCTGAAGCGATGCACCCTGAAAGAAACCAAGACCGTGGAAGCCTACCTGCGCACCATCCGACAGATCTGGTTGCCAGGCTGCAAAGCCGACCGGGCAGAAATAGGCGCAAGACTCAGAAAACTGCAGATATTCAAAGACCTGCTGAGCGTTACTACCCAAGGCATTATCACCATGGAACAGCTGGGCAAACAGTTGGGAAGAAAGAATGTCGGTTTTCAGCGAATGCTCCTCAACTACCCAGCCTATGCAAATATAGCACTGGAGAATATGCTTGCCCTGATATCAGAGGCTAAGATGCCAGGCGGAAAGTTTCCGCTGCTCTATCTCCAGGTGCAGCTGTGGCAGAGAGAGTTGAGTGGCATTCAGCGATTTGTACAGAATGAGCCGGAATTCACATGGAGAGACAGCATCCCTATGGATGACCGCATCTCCCTGCCAATCTACTTCTGCAGAGATTGCGGAAGCAGCGGTTGGATTACCACCAAGAAGGCAACCGAGCGGAAGTTTGCTACAGATGCATCAGCCATCAATACAGCATTCATGGATGGGGACAAGGATGTGATACTCATGAATACAGAAAACAGGAAGAATGAGCCTATCGAGGATTACATCAACCAAAACGGAGTAAACCAAACTCTCTATATCCATCCAGACGACCTGACCATCGGTGCGAAGACCGACCCTGAAGTGCTCAGAGTAAGAGTACTGAGCCGCAGGATATTTGCCCAGAATGGCAAGTCGCTGTTCCTGGACAAGAAGTGCCCGCTCTGCATGAGCGATTCACTCACCATCGTGGGCGGCAGAACCACCACACTATCGTCGGTGGGCGTGAGCCAAATCATGGCAAGCGACATGGACAGCGAGGATGCGAGCAAGCGAAAGATGCTGAGTTTCAGCAACTCGGTACAAGATTCAGCCTATCTGGCTGGTTACTATGAAATCAGAACCTACCGCTTCCTCTTCCGCCAAAGTATCCAGCAATATCTCAAGACGATAGACAAGCCCGTCAGTCTGGAAGAGTTGCAGGAGGGTTTTAAGAAATACTGGAAAGCAAGACTGGAGGGCGACGAGTACTACTATCGCTTCATACCAGACGACCAGATAGAGAAAATAGACTTGAAAAAGAACTATCGCAACCCTGCTACAGGCGAACTGACCGATAAGTTCAAGAAAGAGTTTGACCTGAGAGTGGATTGGGAAATCTGCTCTGAGTTTGGTATGATGTCAACCCGAGGTCGTACTTTGGAAAAGATGGGTTCCAGTGCCACCCTGTTCAGGGAGAACGACCTGCGCCTGGTATTCCACAAAATGGAAACATGGCTGAAAGAAAACCATCTTGACTTTATATGCCAGGAAGAACCAGCCTTCCTTCACTTTGCCAATGGCATATTGCATCGTCTGCGCCAGCGTGGTGGCATAGACCATGAATTCCTGCGTCTGTACCGCACGCAGCAGTTGAAACCCGTGATGCTCAACTGGCCTCGCCAGAGCAACATCCACTTTCTGTATCGTGGATTTCGCTCAACCCGTGTGCCACACATGATAGGCTATCAGCCAGTGAAGACCAAAGATGAAGTACTGGATGTGACGACTGTAAGAAACAATCGCCGCAACTGGTTCTACAACTATTTCATCAAGTGCCTGATACCACAGGATATGATGTTCCAGCCCAACGTAGAACAGATCAACGACTTCTATGTGATGCTGCTCAACACCATGACCGACTGTATGATTCTGGATAAGAAGGAGGCTCATGGCATGGTGAACTATGCCATCCGCCCGGATGCCATCTATGTGGAGGCAGGAGTCAGAAACCTGAAGTGTGACGAATGCGAATCACACCTGTTTGTTGGCAAAAGTGATACTTTGAGCGAAGGCACCCATTGCCTTGACTTCAAGTGCGATAAGGGAATTTACGAAGAAGGAGAATCGATGTCAGATAACTACTATCGCCAGGTATATGACAGAGAATCTTCTCCTCGTATCTATGCACACGAACATACGGGACTTCTGGACAGAGAGGTAAGAGAAAGGATTGAGCATGAGTTCAAAGACCATACCGACGAAAACGGCAAGCCACTGCAGCATGCCATCAATGTACTGACCGCCACCTCTACCCTGGAGATGGGTATTGACATCGGTGACCTGAACGTAGTAGCCAATACAGGCATTCCACCCAAGCCAGGCAACTTCCTGCAGCGCATCGGACGTGCGGGTCGTAAGGAAGGTTCGGCTCTGGTGCTCAACTATGCCAAGGCGGGCAAGCACGACATGTTCTACTTTGCCTCCCCATTGGAGATGATGGAGGGTGAAGTGAGCACACCGGGATGTTTCCTGGAGGCTAGAGACATCTTGCGCCGCCACTTCCTAGCCTATTGCATTGATTCATGGGTTAGCGCAGACAGCAACAACGAGATTCCGAACGTGCTCAGGGAACTGCATCTCAACCATACTCTGCTGACTGATCCGAACTTCTTCATCAACCGAATATTCGAATACATCAAGGGAAATCTCGCCCAGTTGGAAGAGAGATTCAGAAAGCAGTATCCCCAGAATACGCAACCCGTATTGGATGAACTCTTTGCTACGCTCGACTCCACCAAGTTCTATGAGCACGTAATCGTAGAGTTTGAAAACCTGATAGAGCGCATCAACCAGATACGTACAGAAAAGACCCATATTGGAAAGATGCTCAAGGAGATTCCTATGAACGATACGATGCGCCGGACAGAACTGCTAGATCAGAACAGAAGCCTGAGAGCCCAGGAAGAGATGATCAACAAGGAGATTGTTGTGGAGTTTATGACCAATGCCGGTCTGCTGCCAAACTACGCCTTCCCGGAAACAGGCGTCAAGTTGACCGCTACTATCTTCTCCAAGAAGGCATTGGGCGATGAGGCAGAAAATACGCCAGAGCCAACAACTCTGGAACTGGTAAGACCAGCCTCGCAAGGAATCAGGGAGCTTGCTCCCGACAACAAGTTCTATACACAGAAACTGAAGTTGCCAATCAACGGTTTGTCGCTGAAAGACAGAGCCGATTCAGTAAAGATGCTGAGATACTGCAGCGACTGCGATGCACTTGCCACGGAAGACATGCCAGAATACAACCTGAATACCTGTCCTAAATGTGGCAGCGATTCCTGGCACGCCAACAAGCATAAGTTTCTGAAGTTTACGGCTGCACTATCCAGTTGTTACCGCGACAAGGCTGCCATCAACGACAGCAAGGAAGAGCGTGAGGAGGAGTTCTACAAGACCATGAAGCATTTCCGTTTCGACCATAATGGAGCCATCCATTCGTATGGTCTGAAAAAGGTGGGCTTCGGTATAGAGTTCTGCAAGGACGTAACCCTGACAGAGGTGAACTATGGCAGCAGAAAGCAGCTTGCCGACCAGGTAACCATCAACAAGCAGCAGCACATATCGGGACTGGGCTTCGTTACCTGCCGGTATTGCGGCAAATCGACTCCTGTGCTCTATGGCACAATGGACGCCAAGGAGATGCATCATCCTTACTGCAACCATAAGGAAATAGGTTATCCTGCCGATGCTGCCCATGCAGATACATTCGACAGTCTGTATCTTTACCGAAGCATGCATACGGAGGCTATCAAGGTATTGCTCCCTGTACAGCTCTTTGAAACAGAGGCTTCATCACAACTGTTCAAGGCTGGCATCGAACTGGGTATGCGCCATTACTACAAGAGTAATCCGGAGCACCTGCGCATAGATACCTATCAGGAATACAACAAGGCTACGCAGAACTTCGACAACTATCTGGTTATCTACGATACGATACCTGGTGGTACGGGCTATCTGTCGAAGCTATATAATAAGGTGGAGTTCTCAAAACTCATAGAAATCAGCTATGAGCATATCCGCAACTGTGAATGTCAGCGAGAAGGCAAGGACGGCTGCTATCATTGTATCCTGAGCTATGGGAACCAATGGCAACGCCAGAACCTGAGCCGTGCAAGAGCTGAAGAACTGTTCAAGAAGATTGTTGACCAATTGGATCATTGGGAAGACATCAACGGTTCTGTGGGCAATATCACGAGCAGCGGTGTCATTGAGGATAGCGAGTTGGAGATTCTCTTCGTCAAGACAATGGAGAATGTCTGCAAGAAAAAGCACTGGAATTGGAAGAAAGAGGTGGATGCCGTGGACGAGACATATAACTATCAGCTTATCATCAAGGATGATGAACGGGAGATTAAATATATTGTCCTTCCACAATATAAACTGGGTCCATCGCTGGGCGTAGAGAAAACCACCGTTCCGGATTTCCAGTTTATCTGTGCCTATGCTCAGGTAAAAGGTCAGGAAGTGGATGCACAGAGCATCCCGCAATGGTCTGTATTCATGGACGGCTATGATTATCATGCCAGCAAGCAGAACCTTCGTTTCTACAGTGATGTTCAGAAACGAGAAGCCATCAGTCACTCTTCAGGACTTCCAAAACTCTCATGGACATTGACCTGGGAAGACATTAAGCCTTACATCTCACCCGATGAGAATATGGATGAAGCTACAGATGAACTGTTCGTCAGTTCTCCTAACCGCGAATTGTTGGCAGATTTTCAAAATGACCTCTGGAGAATGAAGGACTCCGTAAAGCGTTTCGTCTTCATGCTGTCCCACCCTGATCTGTGCTGTCTGAGAGAAGAAGCATTCTCATATCTTGCATCATGCTGGACAGATGAGAATCAGTACTTAGCATCGTATAGCCATATAGACCAGGCTGTGGAAGAAAACGCAAGGACACAATACGCAGACTTCTCAGATAAAGAAGCTGATGAGTGCCATTTCTTCGTGAAGACCACATTCATTCCACGAAACACGCTGCTGGCAGGTTCTGCCTGGTATCCATACGATTGCGAAGAAGACTACCTCAACAGCGTGAGATATAAATGGGACATCAAGGAAGGACTTTCAGAAATCAACAAAGCCGACTGGACAGACTTCTGGCACCGATTCAATATCCTGCAATTCTTCAGCAACAAGGCACAGGAAGAGCCAACGGAACAGATAAACCTGGATGAAGTACTGCTCTACTTCCCTGGACTGGAGAATATCGTAACGGAACTTGTGAACAATAAGATTCCATTCGATACCGATGGCGGTTTCTCTGTTATGGATGAAAACGGGCAGGTAGCTATGGAGGCTGCCATCAAGATAGAAGGCAAGGACATCGTGATAGATGATTTCTCAGACCGTCCCGAAGCTTACGACTACTTCGTGGCGCATGGCTATCAGGTATATACGCCTGAGACCTTCAACATTGTAGAACTTAAAAAGAATTGATAGATATGAGACTATTCTTAAGTGATTCATTTTTCGATAAATTCACGGAGTTGCCACGCAACGTCCAACAAAACGTGAGGGACTTCCAGAAGAAGTTCCGTCAGAATTCTCAGTCTTCTGCCATACACCTGGAATCCATCACCCAGTTTAAGGATTCTTCCTTGAAAACTGCCCGTGTAAACCAGGAGTATCGTGCCGTTGTGGGTGCATTGGGACAAGACAACTATATGCTGCTCTATGTAGATAAGCACGACAAGGCATACCGCTGGGCACAGAACAAGAAGTTCGTATGGAATGAGCATACACAAACCTGCCAGATCATTCCTATTGATATTCAGCAAGAAGAGACATACGTAGAAGAAAACGGAAACTCTAATGATGCAACTGCCGAGAGTCCGTTCTGCGATATTACTGACGCTCAGCTGTTATCAATCGGTGTACCAGAAGAGCTGATCGGTATCGTCAGAAATATCAGAAACTTTGATGACCTGGACAAGGCAGAGAAGATGCTTCCGCAGGATGCTTTCGAGAATATCTTTGACGTGATGGATGGTAACGATATCAGCTCCATTATTGCCAATATAGAAGAAGGCAAGGCAAAGGAGGGAGAAGATACATTGCTGTCGAGCAACAACCGCCGCCGCTTCATCGAGATTACAACCGATGAAGAACTCGCCCGAATCATGGACGAAGGTATGGAGAAATGGCAACTGTTTCTCCACCCTTCACAGCGCAAGCTGGTAGATAGCGATTACAATGGCTCAACCAAAGTGAGCGGTTCAGCTGGCACCGGAAAGACCATCGCAGCCATTCACCGTCTGAAATATCTCTGCCAGAGCAATATGTTCGGGAAGGTTCTCTTCACAACCTATACCACAGCTCTGGTAGATAATCTGAGAGTACTTGTAGAGAAAATGGGCATTGACAAGCAGAAGTATGCCCTCAACAACATTGATAAGGTGCTTTTGGAAGTAGCCAAGGAGTATAAGATTCTTCCGACAGATTTCCATGTATTGGATTACTCCGGTGACAAGGAATCCCTGGCTCTCTGGAGTGAGGTGCTTGACCAGAATATCTCTGAATTCGACGAACAGTTTCTTTATTCGGAATATATAGATGTAATCATCTATAATAACAATAAGGACTTGAAATCATACCTGCTGCAGGCTAGAACGGGCAGAACGAAGCCTATTACCCGCAAACAGCGTGTGGAGATATGGAAACTGAAAGAGCAGTATGAAGCCCTCAAGCAGGAACGTAAGAAAGTAGATCGCCTTGAGTTGTTCAATATGGCGGCTAACTATATGAAGGAGCATCAGATACATCCATACAGTCATGTGATAGCTGATGAGTTTCAGGATTTCTCGAACCCGGAACTCCGATTCCTGCGCCAGCTTGTAGCAGAAGGAAGAAACGATCTGTTCCTGACGGGTGATCCATACCAGCGCATCTATAGTGGAAGAAAGATTAACTTTACTGCTGCCGGAATCAATATCCGTGGCAAAAAGAGCAAGAAACTGAAGGTAAACTACCGCACCACGGAAGAAATCAAGCGCATGGCTGTTGCCGTAGTGAAAGGTGAGAAATACGACGACATGGATGGCGGCGAAGAGAACAACAAGGGATATATCTCCTTGGTTCATGGCGAAAAGCCTTGCTACAGGATATTTGCATCAAGTAATGAAGAGGTAGAATATGTAATGAAGGCTGTGGCTGAATGTGAAAATAATGGCATCAGTCTCAACCATATCTGCATAGCTGCCAGAACCCGGGCATTATACAAAGATGTTGTTGACGGATTACATCACAATGATATTCCTTATCAGGAGTTGAAAGGTGGAAACGCTACGGGTAATAAAGAAGGAATCTCACTCTGTACATTCCACTCGTTGAAAGGTTTGGAATTCCGCATAGTTATTCTGGTTGGTGTAACAGAGCGAAGTATGCCATCAAAGGAGACTTCCGGTAAACCATTCTCTATGATGGATGTTCCGGAACGCAAAGAGTATCTGATGGGTATCCGCTCCCTACTCTATGTAGCCATCACCCGTGCCAGACAGATGGTATTCATCAGCGGATGGGGAGAAGCAACAGGATTGCTGGAAGAAATGGAATGCAAGAAAGATGCATGAAAGAATGCATGAAAGAATGCATGAAAGAATGCATGAAAGAATGCATGAAAGATGCAAGAAAGAAACATGCGATTATTTTTGAGATGAACCCATATAATAAAACCGCTCCACTTACATATAAATAGGTGGAGCGGTTTATCTATTTTCGAATGTTTATTTTTTCCGAAAGTATCATTAAGGGGGTTAATATTGTCTCAACGCCCCAAGCAACTCGGCGTTCTCTGTCTTGTTACCAATGGTGATTCTCAGACAGTTGCCGCAAAGCTGAACCTTGTTGCGGTTTCTTACGATGATGCCCTGAGCCACAAGATAATCGTAGATGGCCTGCGCATCCGTCACCTGAACCAGGAAGAAGTTGGCATCCGTAGGATGAATCTTCACGGTGATAGGCAAATCCAGGAAGGCAGTCATCACCTTAGAACGCTCCTGCAGGATGTTCTTCACCCACTCATCCTTCTTCAGCGGTGCCTTCAAAACCTCAAGTGCCTGCTGCTGGGTAAGCAGATTCACATTATAAGGATACTTCACCTTATTGAAGATATCAATAATCTCCTTGCTCGCATACGCCATACCCAGGCGCAATGCCGCACAACCCCACGCCTTGCTCATCGTATTGAGCACAATCATGTTAGGGAAATGCTTCAGTACACTACGGAAAGTTCGCTCGGTAGAGAAATCGCTGTAAGCCTCATCTACCACCACGATGCCATCAAACAGACGGAGCACCTCTACTATCGCCTCGCGATTGATATGGTTGCCCGTAGGATTGTTAGGACTGCAGAACCAAACCACCTTGGTGTTCTCGTCGCAGGCATCGATGATTTTCTCGGCAGAAATCTGATAGTTCTCGTCGAGCAACACGGAGCGATACTCCACGTCGTTCACATCGGCACACACCTCATACATTCCGTATGTAGGCGCAATCGCTACCACATTGTCCTTGCCCGGACGGCAGAACACACGGAAAACCAGATCGATGGCCTCATCCGAACCATTGCCCAG
Organism: Segatella copri; assembly: GCF_051861805.1. GTDB lineage: Bacteria > Bacteroidota > Bacteroidia > Bacteroidales > Bacteroidaceae > Prevotella > Prevotella copri_M. The sequence continues at coordinate 2,654,985 of NZ_CP146520.1, forward strand.
GAAAATCTGGTCTTCCGGAACCTCCTTGATCTTGCTCACCTGCTTCTTCAGCTCCAGCTGCAGCGGATCAGGGTATCGGTTGTACGGGTCATTATATGGATTCTCGTTGGCATCGAGGAAGACGCGGGCATTTCTGCCAGCGAATTCCGTGCGAGCGCAACTGTATGGTGCCAAGTTCCAAATGTTTTCTCGGCACAAGTCTTTTAAATCTTTCATTCTTTTAAATTATTTTAGGCTATTAACTCTCAATCTCATGGCGTTGGCATGTGCCTCCAACTGCTCGTTCTCCGCCATCGTCACCACAGCATCGCCTATGTTACGAATACCTTCTTCCGTGAGATGCTGGAAGGTGATCTTACGATTATAACTGTCGAGGTTCACGCCATTATATGCCAAGGCATAGCCATGGGTCGGAAGGGTGTGGTTGGTACCGCTGGCATAGTCGCCGGCACTCTCGCACGCATAGTTGCCCAGGAACACGCTGCCCGCATTCACCACTTTCTCGGCAAGCTGCCCGTAATCGGCAGTTGCGATGATGAGATGCTCTGGGGCGTAGGTGTTGCAAAGGTCGATGGCCTCCTCTTCGTTCTCAACGAGGATGAACTTGGAGTTGTCCAGCGAAGTCTGCGCCATCTCCTTGCGAGGCAATCGCTCCAACTGCACTTCCACTTCCTTCTTCACTGCTTCCAAAACCTTTTCGGAGGTAGTGATGAAAAACACCTGCGAGTCGAAGCCGTGCTCAGCCTGCGACAGCAAGTCGGCAGCTGCAAACACAGGGTTGGCAGTTTCATCTGCAATAAGACAAACCTCTGATGGTCCAGCCGGCATATCGATAGCCACATCGTGCAGGGAAACCTGCTGTTTTGCCGCCATGACAAACTGGTTGCCCGGTCCGAATATCTTATATACCTTAGGCACGCTCTCCGTTCCGTAAGCCATCGCACCGATGGCCTGCACGCCGCCCGCCTTGAAGATCTTGCTCACGCCTGCAATCTTAGCCGCCATGAGGATAGCCGGATTCACCTTTCCCTCCTTGTTAGGAGGAGTACAGAGCACGATTTCCCTGCAGCCTGCAATCTTGGCAGGGGTAGCGAGCATCAATACGGTGCTGAAGAGAGGCGCCGTTCCGCCCGGGATATACAATCCCACCTTCTCTATTGCCACGCTCTTCTGCCAGCAGGTTACGCCAGCGCAGGTTTCCACCTTGCTGCCCTCAAACTTCTGGCTCTGATGGAATGCGGCAATGTTATGATGGGCGAGGTGCAAAGCGTCTTTCAGATCTTGAGAAACCAGTTGCTCAGCCTCATCGATTTCAGCCTCAGTCACAGCCAAAGAATCGAGATGGGCATGGTCAAACTTCTCCTCGTAACGCTTCACGGCATCATCGCCATGGTTCTTCACATCGTCGAGTACACCCTGAACGGTAGCATTGAGCTGCGACACGTCAAGGTGTGGGCGTTTTACTATCTCGCTCCATTCCTCCTTTGCAGGATACTTTATTACCTTCATTCCAAATTTAATTAATAATTTATAATGGATAATTAAGAACTAGACCTGCGCATAAGCTGGTCGCTACTCCTAATATCTAACTTTCTTACAATATCATCTTCTCGATTGGTGTTACCAGGATGCCCTGTGCACCGAGTTCCTTCAGTTTACCGATGATTTCCCAAAAACGCTTCTCGTCGAGAACGGTGTGGATAGAGCACCACTCCTCGTCGGCCAATGGGATGATGGTAGGGCTCTTGATACCTGGCAATACCTGGGTAATCTCCTCTACCTTCGCCTTAGGGGCGTTCATCATCACGTACTTCTTGTCCTGAGCAGAGCGTACTGCCTCGAAGCGGAACAGCATCTCGTTCAATATCTGATGCTTCTCCTCATCCATCTTCCAGTTGCCGATGAGCAAAGCCTCGCTCTTCATCACTACCTCCACCTCGGCAAGATTGTTGCTTACCAATGTAGAACCAGAGCTGACGATATCGAAGATACCATCTGCCAGACCGATGCCCGGACTGATTTCCACAGAACCTGTAATGACGTGGATGTCGGCATTGATATTGTTCTTCTTCATGAAATTGCGAAGGATGTTAGGGTATGAGGTGGCAATCTTTTTGCCATTGAACCACTGCAATCCCGGATAATCAATCTTCTTAGGGATGGCAAGACTCAGGCGGCACTTGCTGAAGCCCAATCGGTCGATGATCTGGGCATTCTCACCGCGCTCCACGAATTCGTTCTCACCTACGATACCGATGTCGGCTACGCCAGAGGCAACGCTCTGAGGGATATCGTCATCGCGAAGGTAAAGCACTTCGAGAGGAAAATTACTTGCCTGCACCAAGAGAGTGCGCTTGGAAGCGCAGACCTTGATGTCGGCCTCTGCTAAAAGATTCATTGTGTCGTCGAACAAACGACCCTTACTTTGTACTGCTATTCGTAACATATTTCTGTATTTTGTTTGAAAAACATTGCAAAAGTACATAAAATTGTTAGAATATGCAAATAATTTCGTACTTATATTCAATTTTTTAGTACTTTTGCAGTCGCAATGAGGAAAAAGTTATATTTATACGCATTATATTCACTGTTTTTGCTCTCAAGTTGCGCTGATAAGAAACCGCAGCAAGAGCTTACGCCATGGGGTACTCCCGTGGGTGAAGTGGATGGTATCGACGGTTCTGAAGAGGATGGAAACGCCGACGGAGATGGATTGGATGATGCCAACGGAAAGGCAAACCGGCAGCGGGGTTTCTCGCTGGAAGATATCCAGGAGAATGGCGAGCTCATCATGCTCACCGTGAACGGTCCTACCACCTATTATGATTATCACAACCACGGCATGGGTCTGCAGTATCTGCTCTGCGAGAAGTTTGCCCAGCAGATTGGCGTGTCGCTGAGAGTGGAGGAATGCAAGGATACCACCGAGATGATTCAGAGACTGCAGAAGGGAGAAGGCGACATCATCGCCGTGCCACTGCCCCGCCAAAGCAAAGCAAAAGACCTGCAATTCTGCGGCGTTACTCCCGACAGCGGAAAGACGCAGTGGGCGGTGATTGGCGGCAACAAGAGTCTTGCCGATACCCTGAACGGATGGTTCAAGCCGAAGATGATAGCCGAGGTGAAGAAGGAGGAAACCTTCCTGCTATCTACAGCCAGCATCCGCCGCCACGTGTATTCGCCGTTCCTGAACCGTTCGAAGGGTGTCATCTCGCGCTACGACCATCTCTTCATGAGATACAGCGGAACGGCTCGCATGGACTGGCGACTGATGGCGGCTCAGTGTTACCAGGAGAGTTGCTTCGATGCGAATGCCAAATCGTGGGCGGGTGCCTGCGGACTGATGCAGATTATGCCATCCACCGCCTCGCACCTGGGCTTGCCGATGAGTGCCATCCACGATGCCGAGGCTAATGTGGCTGCGGCTGCGAGATACATGGCAGAACTGCAGGGACACTTCAGCGATGTGGGCGACCCAGGGCAGCGCGTACTCTTTGCCCTTGCTGCCTACAACGGCGGCTTCCATCATATCCGCGATGCGATGGTGCTGACCCGGAAGCACGGTGGCAACTCGCAAAATTGGGGTGATGTAAGGGAATATGTGCTCCGACTGTCACAACCAGCCTACTATTGTGACCCGGCTGTGAAATACGGTTATATGCGAGGCGCCGAGACGGCAGATTACGTGGATAGAATCCGTGCCCGCTGGAGCGAGTATTGCGGTGGAGCCAGTTTCCACGAGAGCTATCGTGGCGGCAGCCGTGGCCCGCACATCGGAAGAGGAACCGACTCCTTTCATGGGGCACCGGTGAAATCAAAGAGAAATTATCAGAAGAAATACCATATATAATAATGAAGAGGGTGTGTCATGAATTCATGACACACCCTCTTCATTATTATATATGGTGGGCAATATTTGCCAAACACTTATTTCAATACTTCATCGAGCAAGGTGTAGAATGCAGGATCCTCACCCACGATAGTCTTCACAATCTTGCCGTCAGGACCCACAACAATCTTGGTTGGGAAACCCTGAATAGCATATTTCTCCAAAATATTGCTGCCCTTTGGACTATATACGTGAATCCATGGCAACTGATGCTTCTCAACGGCAGCCTTCCACTTAGTCTCGGTATCATTGCAGTCGATGCCGAGAATCTCGAACTTACCCTTGTACTTCTCGTAGTACTCCTTCATCTTAGGCATACCCTTGATACACCAGATACACCAAGAACCCCAGAAGTCGAGCACCACGTACTTGCCACGGAGGCTGGAAAGAGAGAATGGCTTGCCATTGATGTCATTCAGAGTGAAGTCAGGAGCCTCTACACCGGAAGCCTGAACCTTGGCAGCCTTTGCCTCAGCCTCAGCCTGCTTCTTGGCATACTCAACAAATGGCTGATAATATCCCTTCATACGGCCGTTTTTCACTGGGTCGGAAAGCAGACCAACCACCTTCTCGATGTTCTCCAATCCATCAACAGCAGAAACCAGAGTGGCGCTAGCCTCATAGTCAGGATGCTGTTTTACAAAATCAATCACCTTATCATTATAGGTATCCTTGGCATCAGGTGCTTTCTGTGCAGCCTCCAGCATCAAGTCAACCTCATGATACTGCTGGTAAAACTTAGTACCCGTTACATCATAACGAGCATTTGCATCTCCCTTCAGTTCAGCCTTCTCGTTAGGCACACAAACCAAAGCGAAAGCCTTACGCTCTTCTCCACGATAAGTCTTTGGGGTAATAAAGGTATAGTTCACAGGCTTCTCCACATTGGTATTGTAAGTAAACTTATCCTTCTTTACCAAGATGGTATCCATCTTCACACCTCTACCTTTATATACCAAAATGGTATCGCTAGAGAAGTTCTTCAATTCTCCCTTCACCTGGAAGTTGCTCTTCTGAGCCATTGCTGCAGTTGATGCAAGCACCAAGGCAGCAGTAAAAATCATTTTCTTCATTGTATCTTCTTTTCTCGCTTTATTTAGTATTTTCTATTTCGTATTTTCTATTTTGAATCTAAAGCTTTTAAGCTTCGTATTCCGTGGTATCCTCAATACCAGCCGCAGCCAGTGCTTCCTTGCGCTCCACGCAGGTGCCGCACTTTCCGCAGTGCTTCTCGCCACCCTTGTAGCAGCTCCAGGTCTCGGCATAATCAATGCCCAGTTTCTTGCCTATCGCAGCAATCTCGCCCTTGGTGATGTTGGTGTACGGAGCCACCACGCGAACATCCACGAAGGTGCCAGCCTCGGCAGCCTCATCGATGGCCTTGATGAACTCAGGGCGACAATCCGGATAAATGGTGTGGTCGCCGCCATGGTTGGCGATAAGCACCTTCTTCAGATTGTTGCTCTCGGCAATGCCGATGGCGATGCTGAGCATGATGCCGTTGCGGAATGGAACCACGGTAGATTTCATATTGTCGTCGGCATAGTGACCCTCTGGGATGGCATCGGCACCCTCCAGGAGAGAACTCTTGAAATACTGATGCATGAATCCCAGGTCGATGGTGATATGCTTGATGCCCAGTCGCTCACAATGCATCTTGGCGAAAGGAATCTCTCGCTCGTTGTGGTTACTGCCATAATTGAAACTGATACCCAGGGCTATCTCGTCCTTCTTGTCATAAAGCAGCGTGATGCTATCCATACCGCCGCTCACAATAATTACTGAATCCTTCATTTACTTTTCCTTTGAACTTTATATTTATAAAATCAGATTATATTTATAAATTCAGACTATACACTAAAATCTGCGTAATCCGCGAAATCTGCGTGAGATCTTCACCCGAACAGGCAGCGGAATGCTTCCTCCACCTTCCTTACGGGATGAATCTCTATCTGATACTTCTTGTGGTCGAAACCATGATTGTTATATTTCGGAATGATGATGTGCAGGAATCCCAGCTTCTCGGCCTCAGCGATGCGCTGCTCGATGCGACTCACCGGACGAACCTCGCCGCTCAGTCCCACCTCGCCACACATGCACCACCCCTGTTCTATCGGTGTATCCACATTGCTGCTCAACACGGCTGCCAGCACACTCAGGTCCATCGCCGGGTCAGTCACTCGCAGTCCGCCCGCAATGTTGAGGAACACGTCCTTCGCCATCAGTTTGAAGCCCACTCGCTTCTCCATCACGGCCAGGAGCATGTTCAGTCTGCGCTGGTCGAACCCCGTTGCCGAACGCTGCGGGGTTCCGTATGCCGCCGTGCTCACCAGTGCCTGCGTCTCTACCAGGAACGGGCGGACGCCTTCGATGGCAGCACTGATGGCAACGCCCGAGAGTCCGTCGTGATCTTCCGTAAGGAGCAGTTCCGACGGGTTGCTCACCTGTCGGAGTCCTCCCTGCTGCATCTCGTAGATACCCAGTTCCGAAGTACTTCCGAATCGGTTTTTGATGCTTCGCAGGATGCGGTACATATAGTGCTGGTCGCCCTCAAACTGGATAACGGTGTCCACGATATGTTCCAGAATCTTCGGTCCAGCCAGGGTTCCCTCCTTATTAATATGTCCTATCAGGATAACAGGGATGCCACTGGTCTTGGCAAACCGCAAGAGCGACGCCGCACATTCCCTCACCTGCGATATAGAGCCTGGAGAACTGTCCACTTCCTCTGTAGCAATGGTTTGGATAGAGTCGATAACTATCAGTTCTGGAGCCACTTGCTGAATATGAGTGAATATTTTCTCCAACTGCGTTTCGCAGAGAATCGTAATATGGTCGAAAGCCGCTTCAGGAGAAACATCACCAGCAGCCGAAGCATCTCCGGCATCCGAAGCAGCAACCGAAGCCCTCATCAGCGCCTGTCCCTTTGCCAATCTGTCGGCACGGAGCTTAATCTGATGGGCACTCTCCTCGCCGCTTACATAAAGCACCCTTCTGTGCCTCATGTTCAGAATGGTTTGCAGGGTAAGCGTACTCTTTCCGATGCCCGGCTCTCCACCCAGCAGAGTGATGCTGCCGGGTACCATTCCGCCACCCAGCACACGATTCAGTTCCTCGTCCATCATATCGATGCGAGGTTCATCAATCGAGGAGATGTCTCGCAACTTCATCGGCTTGGCATCGCTATCCGAATGCTGTCCTCCAAACATGGTGGCAGCACCTCCATGCCTCATGGTCATGCCGGCATTCTTAGCCGCCTGCGACCCCGAATCGGCTGCTATTCTAATCTCCTTGAACGTATTCCATTGTCCGCAGCTAGGGCATTTGCCAATCCATTTGGCACTCTCCTGCCCGCAGTTGCTGCAAACGTATGCAATTTTATCTTTAGCCATCTTTCGCAAATTTTCGGCAAAGGTACAGCTTTTTTCTCTAATCACAAAAACTTTTCCCTCTAAACACAAAAACTTTGTTTCAAAAACAGGAAAGAAGTCGTGAAATAGGCGGTATTTTGCTATCTACACGTTGCAAAAGATGCGTACTATGACAAAAAATCATTAAAACATGATGCAAAGATTTGGTGATACCAATTATTTTTGTTACTTTTGCGTCGGATTGAGCGAAGGATGCCCTGCTACCAGATTCGCTTCAGCCTGCCGAGCCCGATTAGCTCCACAGACGGCGGAATGGGAAGCCCCATCAACTGAGTTCAGTTTCAATCGTTAATTAAATCAATAATAATAACTAATATAAAATTTAGGAAAAATGAAGATTGAAAATTTTAACTTTGCCGGTCACAAGGCAATCGTACGCGTTGATTTCAACGTGCCATTGGATGAAAATGGTAATGTAACAGACGACACTCGTATCCGTGGTGCCCTCCCTACTTTGAAGAAGGTACTCGCTGACGGCGGTGCGCTCATCATGATGAGCCACATGGGTAAGCCAAAGGGCAAGGTTAAGTCAGAGCTTTCTCTCTCTCAGATTGTAAAGAACGTTTCTGACGCTCTCGGTGTAGAGGTTAAGTTTGCCAAGGATTGCGGTAACGCTGATGCTGAGGCTGCTGCCTTGAAGCCAGGTGAGGCTCTCTTGCTCGAGAACCTTCGTTTCTATCCAGAAGAGGAAGGCAAGCCAGTTGGCGTAGAGAAGGGTACACCTGAGTTCGACGCTGCTAAGGCTGAGATGAAGGAGCGCCAGAAGAAGTTCGCTGCTAAGTTGGCTTCTTATGCTGATGTATATGTAATGGACGCATTCGGTACAGCTCACCGCAAGCACGCTTCTACAGCTGTTATCGCAGATTCATTCGACAAGGATCACAAGATGCTCGGCTTCCTGATGGAGAAAGAGGTGAAGGCTGTTGACGCAGTCCTCGGCAACATCAAGCGCCCATTCACAGCTATCATGGGTGGTTCTAAGGTTTCTACCAAGATCGGTATCATCGAGAACCTGTTGACTAAGGTTGACAACCTGATTCTCTGCGGTGGTATGACTTATACATTCTCTAAGGCTCTCGGTGGCAAGATCGGTATGTCTATCTGCGAGGATGACAAGCTTGACGTAGCTCTCGACGTAATCAAGAAGGCTAAGGAGAACGGTGTAAACCTCGTACTCGGCACAGACTCTATCTGCGGTGACGACTTCAAGAACGACTGCAACACACAGGTTTGCCCATCTAACAACATCCCTGACGGTTGGGAGGGTATGGACGCAGGTCCTGAGACTCGCAAGGCATTCGCTGAGGCTATCAAGGGCGCTAAGACTATCCTCTGGAACGGTCCTGCAGGTGTATTCGAGTTTGACAACTTCGCTGGTGGTTCTAAGGCTATCGCTGACGCAATCGCTGAGGCTACTAAGGAGGGTGCATTCTCACTCATCGGTGGTGGTGACTCTGTAGCTTGCATCAACAAGTTCGGCTTGGCAGACCAGGTATCTTATATCTCTACAGGTGGTGGTGCTCTCCTCGAGGCTATCGAGGGCAAGGTATTGCCAGGCGTAGCAGCTATTGAGAAGTAATCAATAGGTAATCTATATAAAGCGGTTCGGGGGCATCCCATAGTGGATGTCCTCGAATTTTTCAGTATATAAGATACCCCACCCCTAACAATCTAACGATACTCCCTTTATTAAAAATTATTCATATTAAAAACCATTTAACGCAATTTAATGGATTGGATTATTAATCTTTTCACCAATACAGAGTCGGTGGCGCACATCGCCCTGCTCTACGCAATAGTCATTGCGATTGGTGTTTACCTGGGAAAGATCAAGATTGGTGGCATCTCGCTGGGTGTTACCTTCGTGCTCTTCGCAGGTATCTTAGCCGGACACGTGGGCTTTACAGGTCCTAAGGAAATCCTCACCTTCGTGCAAGACTTCGGATTGATCCTCTTTGTCTTCATGATTGGTATGCAGGTGGGTCCTGGCTTCTTCGAGAGTTTCAAGAAAGGTGGCGTGACACTGAACTTGCTTTCTGCCACAGCCATCCTGCTCAACATCCTCGTGATGTTCGGATGCTATTACCTCTTCTTCGATACCAGCAACCCGCATAACCTGCCTATGATGGTGGGTACCCTGTATGGTGCGGTTACCAACACCCCGGGTCTTGGTGCTGCCAACGAGGCGTTGCTCAGCGTTTTCCCTAATGGTGCTCCTAGCATCGCCAACGGTTACGCCTGTGCTTATCCTCTGGGTGTGGTTGGTATCATCGGTGCTACCATCCTCATCAAGTACATCACCCGTGTTGACTTGACAGAGGAAGAAGCCCAGCTCAACGAGGAGGAGGCTGCCAACCCTCATGCCAAACCTCACAACATGCACTTGCGTGTGGAGAATGCCTACATCGCAGGCAGAACCCTGAGAGAGGTTTCTGAGTTCCTGAACCGCGACATCGTCTGCTCAAGACTGCTCCACGACGGAGAGGTGAGCATTCCTAACAGCAAGACCACCTTCGAGGTAGGCGACGAGCTGCTCGTGGTTTGCGCAGAGGCTGATGCCGAGGCCATCAAGGCTTTCATCGGTCCGGAAATCGAGGCAGAGTGGGACCGCGAGAAGGATGAGGTACAGCACTTCGTATCAAGACGAATCATCGTTACCCGTCCTGAGATGAACGGTAAGACTTTGGGTAAGATGCACTTCTCCAGTGTGTATGGCGTGAACGTAACCCGCATTTCCCGTCAGGGCATGGATCTCTTCGCAAGCCGTAACCACCACTTCCACGTGGGCGACCGCGTGATGGTAGTAGGTCCTGAGGAGAACGTAAACCGTGTGGCTGAGATCATGGGTAACTCTGTGAAGCGCCTCGATGCGCCTAACATTGCTACTATCTTCATCGGTATCATGGTGGGTATCATCTTCGGTTCCCTCCCATTCGCCATCCCAGGCATGCCAGTGCCTCTGAAGCTGGGTATCGCCGGTGGTCCGCTCATCATCGCCATCCTCATCGGCCGTTTCGGTTATCGCATGAAGCTGGTTACCTACACCACTACCTCCGCCAACATGATGCTGCGAGAGATAGGACTGGTACTCTTCCTGGCGAGTGTGGGAATCAAGGCGGGTGCCGGATTCTGGGACACAGTGGTCCAGGGCGACGGATTGAAATATGTGGGATGCGGTTTCCTCATCACCATCATTCCTATCCTCATCGTGGGTACCATCGCACGACTGAAGTTCAAGTTCAACTACTTCACCATCATGGGTATGCTTGCCGGTACTTATACCGACCCTCCTGCCCTGGCTTATGCCAACGCATCATGCTCTAAGGAGGCTCCAGCCGTAGGTTACTCTACTGTATATCCATTGAGTATGTTCCTCCGTATCTTTACAGCCCAGATTGTGGTGCTGTTCTTCTGCGGAGCATAAACGCTTATAAATGTTAACAAAACAACTGGAAATAGTTATAAATTATAAAAGAGGTGCACAAAGATAAAAATTTGTGCACCTCTTTTGTTTTCTTTTCAGAATTTATTCGTACCTTTGAGCACAATAAACAAACAACCCTAAAAACGTTAGATGCGTATGAATAAATTAGGATTTCTGATAACCATGCTGGTCATCGCATCCTTGCCCGCTTGGGGACAAGGTGCCAGGAGCATCCGTATTACGGAAGTGATGACCGACAACCGCACGAGTCTCATTGATGAGTACGGTCAGCACAAGCCATGGGTGGAATTGAGCAATTCCTCCTTTACCACGTACAACGTGCGTGGTATGTTCCTAACCACCGACAGACGAGTTCTCAACAAGAACCTCTCGCCCGAAGTACGTCGGCAAATGATGTATCCATTGCCGAACAATGAACCCCGAACCATGCTGGGCGGTAAGAAGAGCATCGTCATCTTCGACAGCAGTAGCTGGTACAAGGACAGTTGGAACGGGCAGCATTGGAAGGCAAAGGATTCTTCCAATACCGGACCTTTTCATCTCAATCTTATTCTGCAGGAAAAGAAGCCCAACTGGATAGCACTTTATGACGGAAACGCCGTAGACCTGATAGACTCCGTGAGCGTACCAGCATTGGCAGCCGACGAGAGCTATACACTGAGCCGTGATTTCAAGACATGGGATAAAGCCATTGCCGGAGCCATTACTCCGGGCTATCTGCCACAGAACATGGGCTTGAGCAAGGCACAGCTTCTGAAGAAACAGGACCCATACGGCATCGGAATCTCCGTGCTTTCGATGGGTATCGTGTTCTCGTGTCTCACCCTTCTTTTCTTGGTATTCTGGGCATTCGGAGCCTACATGAAGCACAAGCAGCGCATCGCCCGTGCCACCGAGAAGCACGCCTCCTTATTATATAAGACGGGCAAGAAGACCATCGAGGTAACGCAAGACCTGAGTCATAAGACCAACGTGATTCTGAAAGATGGTCTGAAAACCAAGGGAATCGACAAGGAGATTTACATGGCTGTGATTTCACTCGCCCTCAAGGAATACCTGGAGGATGTGCACGATGTGGAATCCGGCATCATCACCATCAAGCCTAAACAGACCAGATGGAATGCCCCGAAATTCAATAATATCAACAACTCTAAATAACAGAAACTATGGCTAAGTATCAATATACAGTGAAAGGAGTCGATTATGAAGTCGAAATCCAGGATATAGAAGGCAACATCGCCAACGTAACCGTGAATGGCATCCCATTCGAAGTAGAGATGAAGCAGCCAGTGAAGGCTGGCAAGCAGAAAGTGAAATTAAGTGAAGAACGAAGAGTGAAGAGTGAAGAATTCAACAGTTCTTCAGCCCCTCAGAGCGCGAAGGCATCTGCGGATTTGCAATCCGCAGCAAGCAGCGGGCAAACAATAAATGCAGGAGACGCAGGAAAGACAGCCTCTGGCAAGCCAGTGGTAGCCCCTCTGCCTGGTACCATTAACGAAATCAAGGTGAAGGTGGGCGACAAGGTGAACGCAGGCGATACTGTCGTCATCCTCGAAGCCATGAAGATGCAGAACAACATCGAGGCAGAGACTTCTGGAACCATCACCAGCATCAACGTGAATAAAGGCGATGCCGTGATGGAAGGAGACACGTTAGTAACCATTAAATAGATAGCTTATGGATTTCATCATACAAAACTTCAATGAGTTCCTGACCTATACGGGCTTTGCAAATGCCACGGCAGGAAACCTCGCCATGATAGTAATAGGAGTCGTCTGCATCTGGCTTGCCATCAAGAAGGATTTCGAACCGCTCCTCCTGGTGCCCATCGGATTGGGTATCATCCTGGGCAACATCCCCTTCCGTGCCGATGCCGGACTCGAAATCGGCCTGTACGAAGATAACTCGGTGTTGAACATCTTCTATCAGGGCGTAAAACAGGGCTGGTATCCCCCACTCGTATTCCTGGGCATCGGAGCGATGACCGATTTCTCGGCATTGATTTCCAACCCGAAGCTGATTCTGATTGGAGCCGCCGCCCAGTTTGGCATCTTCGGTGCCTACATGATAGCCCTGGCGCTGGGCTTCGAACCGAACCAGGCTGCTGGTATCGCCATCATCGGTGGTGCCGACGGACCTACCGCCATCTTCCTGAGCAGCAAACTGAGTCCTAACCTGATGGGTGCCATCGCCGTTTGCGCCTACTCCTACATGGCATTGGTACCAGTGATCCAGCCACCATTGATGCGCCTGCTCACTACCAAGAAAGAGCGCGTCATCAAGATGAAGCCAGCCCGCCAGGTATCTCAGACCGAGAAGATTCTCTTCCCAATCATCGGTCTGCTGCTCACCACCTTCATCGTGCCATCCGGCCTGCCATTACTCGGCATGCTCTTCTTCGGAAATCTTCTGAAGGAAAGCGGAAAGACTACCCGACTTGCCAAGACGGCAGGCAGCAGCTTGAATGATATCGTGGTGATGCTGCTCGGACTTACCGTGGGCTGCTCTACCCAGGCATCGGAGTTCCTGACCCTGAACACCATCAAGATTTTCGCCCTCGGTGCTCTGGCATTCATCATCGCTTCAGCCAGCGGTATCCTCTTCGTGAAACTGATGAACCTCTTCCTGCCAAAGGGCAAGAAGCTGAACCCGCTCATCGGAAACGCCGGTGTGAGTGCCGTGCCAATGAGTGCCCGCATCAGCAACAATCTGGGTTTGGAGTACGACCGCCACAATTTCCTTCTCATGCATGCCATGGGTCCGAATGTAGCAGGCGTCATCGGTTCCGCCGTAGCAGCAGGTGCCCTGCTGGGATTCTTCAATTAATGCAGAAATAAAAAAATAGCTTAAGGTCGCCCTGAAAGGGCAAAAGCTCCTAGCCCAGGGCAACACCCTGGGTTAGCCATCCAACAAAGAAATCGCCCTGAAAGGGCAAAAGCTTGTTAGATCCAAAGCTTTTGCCCTTTCAGGGCGACCTTTTGTATCCATCATAATACCCAGGGTGTTGCCCTGGGCTAGGAGCTTTTGCCCTTTCAGGGCGTGCGGTCTAGCCCCTCTTAATCGTCATTTTACCCTCAAGCGAGATGATAACCTCCACCTGATAGCTCATGCTGCTATCCGGCATCGCCAGCACCACCTTGTAATGAACACCATCAGCATCCACTTTCTTGAACACGATATCGCTCAATATCGACTGCTTCAGGAACTCATGAGGCACCTGCTCCTTGAAATCTTCCTTGCGGAAATCGCGACCGAAAATCTTGCGCGAACCATGATAGATGTTCACGTTCACGATATTGTCGTGGTAAACATTGTCCACCTCCACGCCATCGTCGTTGTAACTGCTCTTAAACACCTTGTATGTGGTAGGATTCACCTGCACATAGAGGTGCAGCTTCTCCTCGCCCGCATTCACCACCGTATCACGCTTCACCAGCTTATTCTGATTCAGCGTCACAGGCTGTGCATGCTGGAATTGCTCCAGATACATCGGGTCGGAAGTCTTGACGAGCTTCACCACATCCCCATTGGCTACCTTGAACTGAAAGATGTGTGCCGCCTGCTTCACAATCGGATATTTCGCAGTATTCGCACCCTTCATCACCAGCGTATCGCCAATGATGCAGAAATAAACCGGCCTGCTGGTAGAATCGGGATAATAGATGGTATCGCCCTTCACGCGAAAGGCAACATCATCCTCGTCGTCGCTGTCAATCCAGACACCCTGAAGCATCTTCTTGGCAGCGACGTCCTCCTGCTGTTCGGCTTTCTGGGCAGACTGCTTCTGTCCGCAACCCACCATAGCCGCCATGAGGCAAGCACCTAACAATATGTTGTTCGATTGTTTCATATACCTAAATTTAGTCGCAAAGATACTACTTTTTGGCGGAATAGCAAAATAAATTAAACTTTTTATCATTTCAGCTGAAAATTTCACAAAAAATAGTTGTCTATTTCCTAAAAAAGCCGTACCTTTGCAAGGTGAAATGTACATGAAATGTAGAATTCAGGTTTCACGAACAAGAATAACAGATAAAACGAAAGGTAAGAAGTGATAGAAATTAACAGACATATTGAGATTCTGCTCTTGAGCAACGACTGCGTGATTGTGCCAGGCTTCGGCGGCTTCATGGCTCATCATGTAGATGCAAGATACGATGGCACCGACAACATGTTCCTGCCACCGCTTCGCACCGTGGGCTTCAATCCGCAACTCACGATGAACGACTCGTTGCTTGTACTTTCGTATGTGGAGACCTACGACATGAGCTACCCAGAAGCTTTGCGACGCATTGAAGATGAGGTGGCTGAGATTCGCCAGACCCTTGAAAACGAGGGAAAGTATGAGGTGGACAACGTGGGAATCCTCTCGCTCAATGAGGATGGAAACATCGAGTTTGAGCCATACGAGGCAGGAATCCTCACCCCAGATTTCTATGGATTGGGCGGATTTGACATGATGCCTGTGGCGCAGCTCACTGCTGGCGAAGAGGCGAATGCCAACAAGGCAGCAACAAGCAAGACGACAACTCCTGCAGCAGAAAGCAAGCCAAATGCAAACCTTGTAGAGATGCCTGCCAAGCCTATGCAGAAAGAGAAAGAGGCAGCAGTCAACAACTCCGTATTCATCAACGACGATGAGGAAGAGGAGACCAGCGCTGAATTCATCAGCATCAGAAAAAGCTGGCTCAGAAATCTGGCAGCTGCCTGCATCGCCATCATCGCCTTCTTCACCATCTCTACCCCACTGGGTGCTCCTACCATGCAGAAGAGCCAGATTGACACTGGCATGCTGAACCGCATCATGCCGAAGGAAATCGACCAGATGAAGAAAGCCAAGGAGCTGGTAATCAATGGAGACGGAACCAAACTGATGGAGACATCTGAGAATGCTGCGCAGAATACAGAAAACGCTGCGCAATCTGCAGGAAGCTCTTCACAGATAGCAGGAAATGCTGCGCAGAATGCGGGAAATACAGCGCAGAATGCCAACCAGGACGCCGAGCTATCCCTCCCTTCCACTTACTACAGCATTGTTCTGGCTAGCCGTGTCACCAAGCACAACGCAGCCAACTATGCCGAGCGCCTGCAAGGCAAGGGATTCAAGCAAGCCCGTGTGCTCATCACCGAAAACAACGTCAAGGTGATTTACGGCACATACAACTCTGAAAGCGAGGCTCACGCTGCCCTGAAGAACCTGAGAGACAACGAGGCTTTCGCTGATGGTTGGATTACAAAGGTTAAGGAATAGTTTTTAGAGTTAAAAGAAATTTCACAAGTGACATCCAGCCGTCCCCGAAGGGGGCGAATGTGAATAACCGCGGGTGGAATGACCGAAGGGAATGGAACCTGCGGATAAGTCGATACACACTTTTATCGTCCCCGAAGGGGGCGAACAGGAGCAAAACCGGATGTGGTTCGCCCCCTTTGGGGACACTTTTTCCCTCCCGTTGGTTGTCCGCAGGTTCCATGACCTTCGGTCATTCCACCAGCGGTTATTGAAAGTTGGCCCCCTTCGGGGACCGGAGGGTACTTGCAAAAGTTGAATACATTATTATATATAGAATAAAGAAGTTAAAGAAAAGAAACAAGAATAAGATATGAAAAGAGTACGTTGCCCGAAATGCGATAATTTCATCACGTTCGACGAAACCAAGTATGAGGCAGGACAGAGCCTCGTCTTCGTTTGTCCTAACTGCAACAAGCAGTTTGGCATCCGAATGGGTGTTTCCAAGCTTCGCGAAACCCGCAAGGAGGAAAAAATCGACGAACAGGCCAACGAGCATGGCGTGGGTTCCAT
The DNA here is from genome assembly GCF_051861805.1 of Segatella copri. Classification (GTDB taxonomy): domain Bacteria; phylum Bacteroidota; class Bacteroidia; order Bacteroidales; family Bacteroidaceae; genus Prevotella; species Prevotella copri_M. Next base: position 2,671,550 of record NZ_CP146520.1, read on the forward strand.
CGTGGTTATCGAGAACGTGTTTGCCTACAAGCAGGTGATTCCTTTGCAGATGGGCGACAATGTGATTGGCAGATACATGAAGAATAGTGGTATCAACTGCCCTATCGAGACCGTTGACCCAAGCGTGGATATGAACCACTGCGTCATCAACGTGAGCCGTGACAAGAAAGGCCGACTGAAGTATGTGCTCCGCGACGGACCAAGCTACACCGGAACTTTCGTGGATAACGAAATTCTGGGCGACCGAGAGCGCCGCATCATCGAAGACGGAACCCTCTTCACCATCGGAGCCACCAGCATCATCCTCCGCACCGCCGACAGCGAGGAGGAATAAGCAAGCTCTATCGTGGGCTTCCGGAGGGCATTCAGGCCAACCAACAAGACATTCACAGATTGAAATAAATCGAAGGGTTAGAGTAGGAAAAATCTTACTCTAACCCTTTTTTGCTGATAAACACGTATAATTATACCGATATTTCTTACTTTCTGCAAGAAATTCTACTAATATAGTAATCTTTTTGATAATATTTTCTTTAAATTGAAAGAAAATGTGTACCTTTGCAACGGAAAATAAGAATGACGTGGGAGACAACTCCCAAAACGTACAAAAAAACAGAAGAAATACGTTAGGTTATGGATGTAGCAATCGTAAAATACAATGCCGGGAATATCTATTCCGTGGTCAACGCCATGAAGCGTCTGGGCATCGAGCCTGTGCTCACCGATGATGCCGAAATGCTCCAGAAAGCAGACCGTGTGCTGTTTCCAGGACAAGGTCAGGCAAGGGAAGCCATGGAGTACCTCAAGGATCACCAGTTGGACCAGGTAATCAAGAATCTCAAGCAGCCCGTTTTGGGCATCTGCGTGGGACAGCAGCTCCTGTGCCGACATTCTGAAGAGGGAGATGTAGACTGCATCGGCATCTTCGATGTGGATGTCAAGCGATTCCAGCCACAGAAGCACGAAGACAAAGTGCCGGCAATGGGATGGAACGAAATCTATGATTTGAAGACGGATTTGTATAAAGGATTATCCCATCCCTACTCCTATTTCGTCCATAGCTACTACGTGCCGCTCTGCGAGGAGACCATCGCCAAGGCTGATTACATCCTCCCCTACAGCGCATCGCTCCACAAGGACAACTTCTATACCTGCCAGTTCCACCCCGAAAAGAGTGGCAAGGTGGGAGAACAGATTTTAAAGAACTTCCTTGAAATATAACAGGGACATTCTGCCAAGCAAAGCAGTTTTTCCCGATGATATAGAATAGGATTAAACGCAATAAAAGAAATATGATAGAATTAATTCCTGCCATCGACTTGATTAACGGTCAGTGCGTGCGCCTGACCAAAGGCGATTACGACCAGAAGAAGGTCTATAACGACAACCCGGCAGAAGTGGCAAAACACTTTGAGCAGTTGGGATTTAAGCGACTCCACGTAGTGGATCTGGATGGAGCCAAGTCGAAGCATATCGTAAACGATGCGGTGTTGAAATCCATCACCACAGAGACGAATCTCGTGGTAGATTTCGGAGGCGGCATCAAGACCGAGGAAGACATAGAGAAGGCTTTCGCCGCTGGTGCCAGTATGGTAACCGTGGGCAGCATCGCCGTCACCAATCCCGACCTCTTCATGGAGTGGATGGATAAGTATGGTGCCGACAAGCTCATTCTGGGAGCCGACGTAAGAAACGGCAAGATTTCTATCAACGGCTGGAAAGAGGATTCATCAGAAGACCTCCTCCCGTTCCTCAAGAAATACATCGACAAGGGTGTGCGCTACGTGCTCTGCACGGAAATAAGCAAAGACGGCACCCTGCAAGGTCCTGCCATCAACCTGTATAAAGAGGTAATGGCAGCCTATCCTCAGCTCCACCTCATCGCCTCGGGCGGCGTAAGCTGCAACGAGGACATCGAGGCCCTGCAAGCCGCCGGCATCCCAGCCGTAGTCTTCGGCAAGGCATTCTACGAGGGAAAGATTGACGCTGACAAGCTAGTTAAAAGTTAATAGTTGATAGTTAACAGTTAATAGCTCGGAGCTATTCTCGACACGCCCTGAAAGGGCAGAAGCTCCTAGCCCAGGGCAACACCCTGGGTATAACAAAGATATAGGCAATCGCCCTGTAAGGGCAAAAGCTTCAATCGATAAGAATTTAAATACAATGGTCAAAGTTCAAAGTAAAAGCAAAGGCTTGGCAAAGCGAATCGTTCCTTGTCTCGACGTGAAGAACGGAGAAACCGTGAAGGGAACGAACTTCGTGAACCTGAGAAGCGCTGGCGACCCGGTGGAACTGGGAAAGGCCTATAGCGATGCAGGTGCCGACGAACTCGTGTTCCTCGACATCACCGCCAGCTTCGAAGAGCGCAAGACCTTTACAGACATGGTAACTCGCGTGGCTGCCGAAATCAACATCCCATTCACTGTGGGCGGCGGCATCAACGAGCTGAAGGACGTGGAACGACTCCTCAATGCAGGAGCCGACAAGGTGAGCATCAACAGTGCTGCCATCCGACATCCCGAGCTCATCAACGAGATTGCCAACCATTACGGTTCGCAGGTCTGTGTATGCGCCATTGATGCCCGCCTCGACCCAGACGGCTGGCATTGCTACGTTAAAGGCGGAAGAGAGAGAGTAGAACTGGGCTTGTTCGACTGGGCAAAGGAAGTGGCCGACCGTGGTGCGGGTGAGATTCTCTTCACCAGTATGGATCACGACGGTGTAAAACAAGGATTCGCCAACGAAGCCCTCGCCCGTCTTGCCGAAGAAGTAAGTATTCCGATCATCGCTTCGGGTGGTGCCGGCAAGATGGAGCATTTCCGTGATGCCTTCACCCTGGGAAAGGCAGATGCAGCCCTTGCTGCCAGCGTCTTCCACTTCGGCGAAATCGCCATACCTGACCTGAAAAAATACCTCCGCAGCGAAGGTATCAACGTCAGACTGTAAAGGCAGGGAAATCAAGGCAGGATACCCTGATTATATTTGCCTTAAGGATAAATATATTTAGTCTTAAGGATAAATTTATTTAGCCTTAAGGGAAAATATTTCTAGACTTAGCGAGACGTTTCCCCCAAGAATATGGGGAGAAGGACAAAACAAAGGACAAACAGATAAAATTGTAAAGATAAAATGGAAATAGATTTTGAAAAAATGGGCGGACTTGTTCCAGCCATCATCCAGGATGCCGTAACCAAGAACGTCCTGATGCTGGGCTTCATGAACAGGGAAGCATACGATAAGACCATCGAAACCAAGAAGGTTACCTTCTGGAGCCGTTCACGCAACTGTCTTTGGACCAAGGGCGAGACATCGGGCAACTTCCTCAACCTGGTCAGCATCCAGATTGACTGCGACAACGACACCTTCCTGGTAAAGGTTCATCCAGACGGTCCTACCTGTCACAAGGGCACCGACACCTGCTGGGCAGAGGAGAACACCCTGAACCCAATCCTCTTCCTCTCGGAGCTGCAGGACTTCATCAACAAGCGCCACGAAGAGATGCCTGAGGGTAGCTACACCACAAGCCTGTTTAAGAAAGGCGTGAACAAGATGGCGCAAAAGGTTGGAGAAGAAGCCATTGAGACCGTCATCGAAGCTACCAACGGCACCGACGATAAGCTCATCTACGAGAGTTCCGACCTGCTCTACCATCTCATCGTGCTGCTCACCAGCAAGGGTCTGCGAATCGAGGATGTAGTAAAGGAGCTGCAAATGCGACACGACCCGGAATGGGATAAGAAGCGCCGCGTAGCAAAGAGCAAGGGCGAAATGAAATAATATATCTAGCTCAAGGCTATCTTGCAGCTGCACGCCCTGAAAGGGCAGAAACCCCTAGCCCAGGGCAACGCCCTGGGTATAATAAAGATATTGGCAATACGCCCTGAAAGGGCAAAAGCTTTTAAGTACATTAAATAAAGGAGAAAAAATTAGGATGTTAATAGATTATCAAAACGTCAGCATATACCAGGCTGAGAAATGCGTACTCAAGAGCGTCAACTTCCATGTAGACGAAGGCGAGTTCGCTTATCTCATCGGTAAGGTGGGCTCAGGAAAGAGCTCGCTCCTGAAAACCCTCTACTGCGAGCTCGACCTCGTGGAGGGCGAGACCGACAAGGCAGAAATCCTGGGCAGAGACCTGAAGACCATCCGCCGCAAGGACATTCCAGCCCTGCGAAAGGAAATGGGCATCATCTTCCAGGACTTCCAGTTGCTCCACGACCGCACCGTGCGCAAGAACTTCGAGTTCGTGCTCAAGGCCACCGGATGGAAAAACAAGAAGGATAGAGACAAACGCATCGAAGAGGTGCTCAACGAGGTGGGCATGATCGAGAAAATCGACAAGATGCCTCATGAACTCTCGGGCGGAGAACAGCAGCGTGTGGCCATCGCCCGTGCCCTGCTCAACAACCCGAAGATCATCATCGCCGATGAGCCAACGGGAAATCTCGACCCCGAAACAGCCAGCAACATCGTGAGCCTCCTAAAGGATATCACCAAGCAAGGCACAGCTGTTGTGATGACAACCCATAACATCCCAATGCTCGACAAGTTCCCGGGCATCGTATATCGCTGCAAGGACGGCGTGCTCCACGACGTGACCAACGAGTACAACCGCATCGACCTTACGGAAGATGGCGAGGAGAATTAATTAAAGAACAATAAAAATCAAACATTTAAATAATATTACGACTATGAAGGTAATGAAATTCGGAGGTACTTCTGTAGGCTCACCAGAGCGCATGAAGGGAGTAGCCTCTTTGGTTACAGAATCAGGTGAACCAACTTTCATCGTATTGTCTGCGATGAGCGGTACAACAAACTCTCTCGTTGAGATCTCTGACTATCTTTACAAGAAGAACCCAGAGGGCGCCAACGAGGTAATCAACAACTTGGAGAAGAAATACATGCAGCACGTGGAAGAGCTCTACTCTACCGAGGAGATGAAGCAGACCACACGCGAGTTCTTGCAGGGCGAGTTCAACTATCTCCGCTCTTTCACCAAAGACCTCTTCACTTCTTTCGAGGAGAAGAGCATCGTGGCTCAGGGCGAGATGATGAGCACCAACATGGTTGTAAACTACTTGAAGGAACAGGGCGTAAAGGCTGTATTGCTCAACGCTTTAGACTTCATGCGCACAGATAAGAACGCAGAGCCAGACCCACAGTATATCAAGGAGAAGTTGGCTGCCATCATGGAGCAGAACGAGGGCTACCAGATTTATATCACCCAGGGATTCATCTGCCGCAACGCTTACGGCGAGATCGACAACCTGCAGCGTGGTGGTAGCGACTACACCGCATCTCTTATCGGTGCAGCCCTGCCAGCTGACGAGATTCAGATCTGGACCGATATCGACGGTATGCACAACAACGACCCTCGTGTCGTAGAGCACACAGAGGCAGTTCGCCAGCTGAACTTCGAGGAGGCTGCCGAGTTGGCTTACTTCGGGGCCAAGATTCTCCACCCTACCTGCGTTCAGCCAGCCAAGTATGCCGGCATCCCAGTTCGCCTGAAGAACACCATGGATCCTAAGGCAGACGGTACCATCATCGACAACGTTATCGTACGTGGCAAGATCAAGGCAGTAGCTGCCAAGGACAACATCACAGCCATCAAGATCAAGAGTAGCCGCATGTTGCTCGCCACAGGTTTCCTGCGCAAGGTATTCGAGATTTTCGAGAGCTACCAGACTCCAATCGACATGATTGCTACATCTGAGGTAGGTGTGAGCATGAGTATCGATAACGACGCTCACCTCAACGACATCGTGAACGAGCTGAAGAAGTATGGTACAGTGACCGTAGATTCAGACATGTGTATCATCTGCGTGGTAGGTGACCTGGATTGGAGCAACGTAGGCTTCGAGACCATCGCTACCGATGCAATGAAGAACATCCCAGTGCGCATGATTTCTTACGGTGGTTCCAACTACAACATCTCATTCCTCATCAAGGAGAAGGATAAGAAGCAGGCATTGCAGAACTTGAGCAACGTATTGTTCGAGAAGTAATCACATATTCAATATCTCCGCCCCATCGGGGGGCGGAGATATATTCTGATTTAACTATAATAAGATATTAATTTAAGAATAAACGAAATGAAAGGAACATTTCCGATAGATAAGTTTCAGGAGATACAGACTCCGTTCTACTACTACGACACCAACGTGTTGCGCCAGACCTTGAAGGTCATCAACCAGGAGGCAGGCAAGCACGAGGGCTTTGAGGTTCACTATGCCGTGAAGGCAAACGCCAACCCTAAGGTGCTCAACATCATCTGCCAGGCTGGTTTGGGTGCCGACTGTGTGAGCGGAGGAGAGATTCAGGCAGCTATCAATGCCGGATTCCCAGCCAATAAGATTGTATATGCAGGCGTAGGCAAGAGCGATTGGGAAATCAACCTCGGTTTGGACAAGGGCATCTTCTGCTTCAACGTAGAGAGCATCCCTGAGTTGGAAATCATCAACGAACTCGCCGAGAAGAAGAACAAGATTGCACAGGTGTGCTTCCGCATCAACCCAGACGTAGGTGCGCATACACATGCCAACATCACTACAGGCTTGGCAGAAAACAAGTTTGGTATCGCCATGCGCGACATGGAGAGCGTCATCGAGGAGGCTTCCAAAATGAAGAACATCAAGTTCCTGGGTCTCCATTTCCACATTGGCAGTCAGATACTTGACATGGGTGACTTCGAGGCTCTCTGCAACCGCATCAACGAGCTGCAGAACCAGCTGGAGGCTCATCACATCGTAGTAAAGAACATTAATGTAGGCGGTGGATTGGGTATCGATTACAACCATCCAAACCGTGTGCCTATCCCTGACTTCAAGGATTACTTCGATACATACGCCAAGAAACTGAAGCTGCGCGATGGTCAGAAGTTACACTTCGAGCTGGGTCGTGCCGTGGTAGGACAGATGGGTTCGCTCATCACCAAGACCCTCTACATCAAGCAGGGCACAGCCAAGCAGTTTGCCATCGTTGATGCGGGTATGACCGATCTGATTCGCCCTGCCCTCTATCAGGCATATCATAAGATAGAGAACATCTCAAGCGACGAACCTGTTGAGACATACGATGTGGTAGGTCCTATCTGCGAGTCGAGCGATGTATTTGCCAAGGCGATTGATTTGAACAAGACCCATCGTGGCGACCTCATCGCCCTCCGCTCAGCCGGAGCCTACGGTGAGATCATGGCGAGCCAGTACAACTGCCGCCAGTTGCCAAAGGGCTACATTACAGAAGACTTTTAATTCGGTTGAGAATTAAGAGTTTACAGTTAAGAGATATTTCTTGATTACGAGAAAAAAAGAAATGATGACAATTAGTTTAACTACTATCATAGCAGGCGCAGTGGTGGTTTTATTGGCAATCCTCGGATCGCTGATAAATCCATTTCTGCGCTCGTTGCGCTTTCCGGATATAGAGGAAGCCGACATTGATTCAGAGGGAGTTACAGAAGATGGTTCAAGCAATGAATCAAAACCTTCTGATGCAGAAAGCGGTGCGAATGTACCCGTTTCCGTACTGATTACGGCCCACGACAACCTGCCGGAACTGGAGCGCAACCTTCCGATGTTCCTGAACCAGAAGCATGCCGCCGATTACCAGGTAATCGTGGTTTGCCAGAGCACGGATGGCGAGACGCAGGACTATCTGAAGCGCATGGCTGCCGAGAACCCTCACCTCTACTATACGTATATCCCTGAGAGTTCCCGCTATATGAGCCGCAAGAAACTGCAGATTACGCTGGGCGTAAAGGCGGCTAAGTATGAGTGGATTATCCTCACCGAGCCTACCTGCAAGCCGGAGAACGACAAGTGGCTGGCCACCATGGCACGCAACTGCCAGGACCCTAACCATCTGGTTCTGGGATACGTAAGTCTGGACAACGAGACCAAGAGCGTTCGCCGCTTCGACAGCATCCGCAAGGCATTCTATCTGCTTCGCCGTGCCCAGCACAGTTATGGCTATCGCAGTCACATGCCCAACGTGGCGTTCCGCAAGAGCGACTTCATGCGCGAACAGGGCTACCAGGGCAACCTGGAGTATGTGCGTGGCGAATACGACTTCCTGGTAAACAAGTATGCCGCATTCGGAGATACCGCCGTAGAACTGGACTGCGATGCCTGGCTCACCCGTGATGAGCCAACCAACAAGGCTTGGCACAATGCCCACCTCTATCACCAGGCATCCCTGAAGAGTCTGGAGCGTGCTGCCAGCATGCGCACCCTGATGTTCTTCGACCATCTGATGCCTCATCTCAGTCTGCTGGCATCGATAGCCGTATTGGCATACGCCATCTTCATGCAGAATTGGATTCTGACCGGCATCGCAGGTTTCGCCCTGCTGCTGCTCTTCGTCCTCCGCATGATCATCGCCAACAAGGCCGTCAAGCACTTCGACGACGACATTGCCATCTTCAAGTTGCCATTCCTGGAGTATGGCATCATCTGGCGCAATCTCGCCAACAAGATGAGATACTGGCGAGCAGACAAGAACGACTTTACAAGTCATAAGTTATAAAACATTATTAAAGAGAAAAAACGATGAGAATCTATTTGTTCATTTCCAAGGAGAAGAAAATGCTTCAGATGTATCTACCTTACATCGAAGCATTGAACCAGAAGTTTGACATCTGCCAGAACCTGGCAGATGCCGACATAGTGTTGATATTCGGAGCATGGACAAGAAAGGGTGCCCAACTTGCCAGCAAATCGCGCAAGATGGGTATCCCATACATCGTTTGCCCACTGGGCGACATCTCCGAGCGCAATCGCCAGAATCCGCATCTGAAGCGCATGATGCAGACCCTGATGTACCAGAAGAGCATGTACAAGCATGCCAACCTGCTGGTGGCGAGCACGCCGATGGAGAGAAACTATCTGATGAAACTGGGCTGGAACAACCGCGTCATCCTGACCCGATACTTCGGCTACAGTCATCTCACCACCCTCGACGGCATGATGCACGACTGGAACGACACCAGTCTCACTACCCTCTCCGACTACGAGCAGCGCAAGGCTGAAGCCATCGCCAAGCAGACGGAGCAGCCCATCATCGCCCAAATCATGCAGATACAGAGCCGCATGCCGCATCAGAACATTCCGCAAAGCTATCTCGACGACCTGCATACCTTATTATATGCAGACAATTATGACGAGGATGCCATCAACGAGGAACTCAGGAAACTGAAACTGGAAGATTATGCCGCCGCCGTGTTCCAGGCAATGACCGACAAGACGGGACTTACCGAGGGATTCATGCCGCTGCCTGCCAGGAAAAGCAGGAAGAGCAAGGAGATTCTGAAGTACGTAAAGTAGCTGAAAAACTAGAAAAACAGAGAAAACAACGACAAAATGAGCTGATGGGGTGACAGTAGTTGACCTGCATCAAGCCGCCAACTGCCACTTCTTGACGTGAGTCAAAAAAAGGCCGTTTTTCATCATTTTGTCATGCCATTGTTGCTGATATTCAAAAAAAAGGCATTACCTTTGCACTCGAAAAGAAGAAACAACAAGTTCTGAGCAATCAGGACGGAAGGTTTCAAGTAAGAGAGATTGTTACAGGATAATATGTGAAACAGGAGTCCGAAACACGACGGCTCCACAAAAAACAGAGAAAGGAAAAAATTATGATGACAACAGTAATGGCACTTGCAGTAGTAGCAGTGATGATTGCAAAGGCAATCAATGTAAACAACCACATCGAGATGGGTAAGTAATTACTCCATCACCTTGTTGAAGTTGTTGAAAAAAGAAAAAAGGGCTAACAGAAGCCCAAGTATTAACATGATTAAAGAGAAAGGATAACAGTTATGAAAAATTTGATGAACACTATCAAGAAGGCTTTGAAGGCTTTCATTGATAACTACATGAACGCCATGACATTATATGGCGAGGCTATCAGTAAAGGTCGTGGTTGTGCTTGCGCATAACCCCCTCCTCGAAGAGAGTTAGAAAAGTAGTAAACTCGAAAAGAGTTAGAAAAGTGGTTAAGATGCACCAAGTTAAAGCATCTTCTTAAATGAATGTAATTACGTTACGATATACCGGAAGCGTGCAGGAACCAGTTTCTTGCACGCTTTTTTTGTGTCTTTTCCAAACCTCATGCCTACATCTGCCATAACGTCTTCAAAAACTCATCACTTTCAGTTAATATAGATTAAATTTCTGTCAATTTATCGTCTATTTCAGATTTTCTCTTTACTTTTGCATTCAATTATCACGGGGTGCTGATAGATTCGGCTGAGATTATACCCATTGAACCTGATGCAGGTAATGCTGACGCAGGAAACTGATTTTAAGTACAATCCCATCTGCTTCTTTCTGGCAAGAAGCGAAGAATCTTTCAGAAAATGTACCCGTGTTTACAAAGTTGGAGTATATAAATGTAAATATAGGAAAATTATGAAAGTAATGATCAACAACAAAGAGACAGAGACTCAGGCAAAGACCGTAAAGGAACTTGCACAGGAGCTCGACCTTCCAGCCACAGGCTGCGCTGTAGCCATCAGCAACGAGATGGTGCCACGTGATGAATGGGAAAACCGCCTTATCCAGGAGGGTGCCGACATCGTAATCGTGAAAGCATTCTGCGGAGGATAAGGTATAGTTTTTAGTTTATAGTTTATAGGGCTATGGCAAAAATACCTTTAGACAGTTTTCAACTGCAGTTCATCTCTCACCAGAATGAGAAGATGACTTACCTGGATGGCATCCACGAGGCGATAACGGGACTCTGCAGATGGGTTCAGCTCCGCATGAAGGATGCCTCTGATAATGAAGTGCGCCCCATCGCCTACAAGGTGAAGGAATGGTGCAAGAGCATGAATGTTACCTTCATCATCGACGACCGTGTGGAACTGGTGAAAGAGGTGGGTGCCGACGGCGTGCATCTGGGCAAGAACGATATGCCGATTGCCGAAGCCCGCAAGATTCTGGGCGACGACTTCATCATCGGTGGTACGGCAAATACCTTCGAGGATATAAAGGCTCACTATGAGGCTGGTGCCGATTACATCGGTTGCGGTCCGTTCCGCTTCACCACCACCAAGGAGAAGCTCTCTCCTATCCTCGGTCTTGAAGGATATAAGGAAATCATCCAGAAGATGAAGGCAGAAAATATCGATATCCCAATCGTTGCCATAGGTGGCATCACCAAGGAGGATATCCCCGAAATCATGAAGACGGGAGTTAACGGCATCGCCCTCAGCGGCTGCATCCTCAATGCCAAGGATCCGGCATCAGAAACCCATGACATCATGGAAATGATGAGGGAATTCAGATATACAAACATCTGATGGAGGAATCAAAATAAGCAAATATTTAAAAATAACAATACAAAAAATGGAAAAATTAGTAATTGCAGGACGAGAGTTCAACTCCCGCCTCTTCCTCGGAACAGGAAAGTTCAACAACAACCAGCTCATGGCTGAAGCCATCAAGGCTTCTGAAACAGAAATGGTAACCGTTGCCATGAAGCGTATCGAACTCGAAGACAAGCAGGACGACTTGCTCTCTCATATCGTGCAGAACCCAAATATCCAGCTCCTTCCTAACACCAGTGGCGTGCGCAACGCCGAGGAGGCTGTATTCGCAGCACAGATGGCTCGCGAGGCTTTCGGAACCAACTGGCTCAAGCTTGAAATCCACCCAGACCCTCGCTATCTTCTTCCAGACTCTATCGAGACGCTGAAGGCTACCGAGAAACTGGTAAAGCTCGGTTTCGTGGTATTGCCATATTGCCAGGCAGACCCTACACTCTGCAAGCACCTCGAAGAGGCTGGTGCTGCTACCGTGATGCCACTCGCTGCACCTATCGGTACCAACAAGGGTTTGAGAATGAAGGACTTCCTGCAGATCATCATCGAGCAGGCTACTGTTCCTGTGGTAGTAGATGCAGGTATCGGTGCGCCTAGCCACGCAGCCGAGGCCATGGAGATGGGTGCCAGCGCTTGCTTGGTCAACACAGCCATCGCCGTAGCCGGAGACCCAGTAGAAATGGCTAAGGCATTCAAGGAGGCAGTGGTATGCGGTCGCCGTGCTTACGAGGCAGGTCTCGGAGCCATCAGCGATTGTGCCGAGGCAAGTTCTCCACTCACCGCATTCCTCAACGACTAATTACACATTATTATATTATATACATTATTACATATATAATACATAGTCTAGTATAACAACATTAAATATAACAACGACATTATAATGCCAAACGATAAGAAAGCTTACGCCCAGAGAGAAAAGGCGTATATGCAGGGAAAACTTTTCCCACAGATCAAGGTTGGAATGACCAAGGTTAACCTCACTCCTACTGTTGTGAAGGATGAGCGCGGCATTCCTCATACAGAGCCAAACGCTCCGGTTTACATCTACGATACCAGCGGTCCTTACAGCGACCCTAACTATCAGGTAGACTTGAAGAAGGGCTTGCCAAGAATGCGCGAGCAGTGGATTATCGACCGCAACGATACCGAGCAGCTCAAGGAGGTTACCAGCGAGTATGGCAAGCAGCGTCTTGCTGACCATAGCCTCGACCACCTCCGCTTCGAGCACATCCAGTTGCCTCGCCGTGCACAGGCTGGCAAGCACATCACACAGATGGCTTACGCCAAGGCGGGCATCGTGACTCCAGAGATGGAGTATGTGTCCATCCGTGAGAACATGAACTGCCAGGAGTTGGGCATCGATACCCATATCACCCCTGAGTATGTGCGTGATGAGATTGCACGCGGACGTGCCGTTCTTCCTGCCAACATCAACCACCCGGAGAGCGAACCGATGATCATCGGCCGCAACTTCCTCGTGAAGATCAATACCAACATCGGAAACTCTGCCACTACCTCCAGCATCGAGGAAGAGGTGGATAAGGCTGTATGGTCTTGCAAGTGGGGAGGCGATACCTTGATGGACCTCTCTACCGGTGACAACATCCACGAAACCCGTGAATGGATTGTGCGCAACTGCCCTGTGCCAGTAGGAACCGTGCCTATCTACCAGGCTTTGGAGAAGGTAAACGGCAAGGTAGAGGATCTGAACTGGGAGGTATTCCGTGATACCCTCATCGAGCAGTGCGAGCAGGGTGTTGACTACTTCACCATCCATGCCGGCATCCGTCGCCACAACGTGCATCTCGCCGATAGCCGTCTCTGCGGTATCGTGAGCCGTGGCGGTAGTATCATGAGCAAGTGGTGTCTCTACCACGACCAGGAGAGCTTCCTCTATGAGCACTTCGACGACATCTGCGACATCGTGGCACAGTACGACGTAGCCCTTTCTTTGGGCGATGGTCTGCGCCCAGGCTGTATCGCCGATGCCAACGACGCAGCCCAGTTTGCCGAGTTGGATACCATGGGCGAACTCGTTACCCGTGCCTGGGACAAGAACGTGCAGGCATTCATCGAGGGTCCTGGTCACGTGCCATTGCAGAAGATCAAGGAGAACATGGAGCGCCAGCTCGACCACTGTCACGAGGCACCATTCTACACCCTCGGCCCATTGGTTACCGATATCGCTCCAGGTTACGACCACATCACATCCGCCATCGGTGGCGCCCAGATAGCATGGCTCGGCACCGCCATGCTCTGCTATGTAACACCAAAGGAGCACCTTGCCTTGCCTAACAAGGAAGATGTGCGCACAGGTGTGGTAACCTATAAGATTGCCGCTCATGCAGCCGATTTGGCAAAGGGTCATCCAGGTGCAACCATCCGCGACAACGCCCTCTCCAAAGCCCGCTTCGAGTTCCGCTGGAGAGACCAGTTCCACCTCTCTCTCGACCCAGAGCTCGCCTTGAAGTATTTCGAGGAGGCAGGTCATACAGACGGTGAGTACTGCACCATGTGTGGTCCAAACTTCTGCGCAGCCAAGTTGACACACGATTTGAGAAAGTTTAAAAAGTAAGAAAATGTTTTCAGACGAATTAAAGAATATCAGTTGGGAGGAGACCACGGAGCGCATTGCTCGAATGACCGATAACGATGTGCGCCGTGCCCTCGCCAAGGACCATTGCGATGTGAACGACTTCATGGCGCTGCTTTCACCGGCTGCCGAGCCATACCTGGAGGTGATGGCGCGTCTTTCCCGCAAATATACCGAGGAGCGCTTCGGCAAGACCATGTCGATGTTCATTCCTCTCTACATCACCAATTCATGCTCAAACTCCTGCGTGTATTGCGGTTTCCATCGTGAGAATCCGATGGCCCGCACCATCCTCACCCCAGAGCAGATTGAGAACGAGTACAAGGCCATCAAGCAGTTAGCGCCATTCGAGAACATCCTTCTCGTTACGGGCGAGAACCCGGCAAAGGCTGGTACCCCTTATCTTGCCAAGGCCATCGACATCGCCAAGAAGTATTTCTCTAACGTGAAGATCGAGGTGATGCCGCTCTCTACTGAGGATTACAAGACCCTCGCCGACCATGGCATGAACGGTGTCATCTGTTTCCAGGAGACCTACAATCACGAGCACTACAAGCTCTACCACCCACGTGGTATGAAGAGCAAGTTTGAGTGGCGCTGCGATGGTTTCGACCGCATGGGTATGGCAGGCGTTCACTCCATCGGTATGGGTGTGCTCATCGGTCTGGAGAAGGAGTGGCGCACGGATGTTGTGATGATGGCTCATCACCTGCGCTACCTTCAGAAGCACTACTGGAAGACCAAGTACAGCGTGAACTTCCCTCGTATGCGCCCTGCACAGAACGAAGGTTTCCAGCCGAACTGCTTCATGACCGACAAGCAGTTGGCACAGGCTACTTTCGCCATGCGTATCTTCGACCACGATGTAGATATCTCCTACTCTACCCGTGAGCCAGCCTACATCCGTGACAACATGGCAACACTGGGTGTCACCACCATGTCGGCAGAATCAAAGGTAAATCCTGGTGGTTACCATACTTATCCTCAGGCGCTGGAGCAGTTCACCGTGAGCGATGAGCGTACTGCCAAGGTAATCAATGCGAGATTGAAGGAATTGGGCAGAGAGCCAGTATGGAAGGATTGGGATGCCTCATTCGATTTGTTTGGAAATATCGCAAACGGATAATTTTACAGAGCAGCACGCCCTGAAAGGAAAAAAACTGCAAGCAGCACGCCCTGAAAGGGCAGAAGCTCCTAGCCCAGGGCATCGCCCTGGGTTTAGAATGTGATATAACAAAGTCGCCCTGTAAGGGCAAAAGCTTCTTATATTTAAAGCTTTTGCCCTTACAGGGCGACTTTCTTGCTTATGCGTAACCCAGGGTGTTACCCTGGGCTAGGAGCTTCTGCCCTTTCAGGGCGTATGGAGATAAACTATACATACCATCCAAGGCGTTTGGATGTAATCCAAAGGCTTATTCCTTCAGCCATCCACCTATCAGATCGATGATTTCTTGTTTTGTTGGCTCAGGGAACGACAGGATGCGGGTGAGATGTGAACCGCCATGACACATATAGACATGCAGGTTCTTCTTGTTCTTGGTGAATGGCAGACCATAGATGCCCGATGCACCCCATGGGTCGATGTCACCATAAATATATACCATCTTCGGATCGTTCTTGGTCAGGAAATCCACGGTATAATTGTAAAGCTTTGGCGAGAACTCCACGTTCTCGGCACCCTTCGGCACCATCAGCTTCTTCAGATAACCCTTTGGCGACTTGATGCTCAGGTATCTCTTGAATGGCTTGGTGTAATAGCCGTAATATCCCAACTCCCTGGCAGCCTGCACATCAAACGGAGAGGTGGCATTGTAGTTGGTGAAATACTCCGGCTCACACATGTTGATCCAGTATTTGAACACCTGGTCGTCGGTGGTATCATTCGTAGGAATCTTCTTGATGTCCTCACCCCACTGCCAGAAGGCGAAGGCATACTCAAACACCGAGTAATCGAAAATCTCGGCGATAGGAGCATTGAAGCGATACTGCTTCTCGCTGCAATATTTTTCGAACATCGGCAGCAGTGCAGCCTTGCGCCTGAAGAGCAGCAGCTGGAAGTTGAGCACCTTCTGTCGGTTCTCCTTGGTAGAAACCTCATGCTGCAGGAACTTCTCGTGTCTGCCATCCTCCACGCCCTTGTTCAGCGGTGCAACGTATGGCACGGAGATGTCCACATCATTCGGGAAGTAGGCGCGGTAGAACATCGTGGTCTGTCCGCCCTTGCTGATACCCGTGGCAATCCACTTGCCCTTATACATCGCATGCAGAGTCTGGTTTACGTGGTGCAGATCGTAGAGCGAGTTCTCCACGGTGAGGTAATCCCAGTTGCAAGGACTAGGCATCGACTTGTCGAAATATCGGTACTCCACGGTAATGATGTTGGTATCGAAGAGCTTGGAAAGTTCCTCGATGTAATCCTCACGCAGCGCATACTTGGCGTTGTAGCCTTCTGTTACGAGCACGGTAGGACGGTCGAATCCTCTGTGGCAGAGAATCACTCGCTGCTCAAAACTACCCTTGGAAGCATCCTTGGCATCCAGTTGCTGCTTGATGAAGAACACATATTTTTCCGGGAAATGCGTACTCTTCAGCGTTTCCACATCACTCACTTCAGGCAGTGCCGCCAACAGCTTGCCCGCCTCTCCCAGTTCTGCCGCCAGCATCTGCAGAGGCAGGATGAAGAGCAGCAGCATCAATTTCAAGGATCTCAAATTCAATTTCATTTTCGTCTCTCTTTTATGTTTTCTCTTTTTAAACTTTCGTTGGTAATCTCCACATATTTCAAATATTATGCAAAGGTAAGGATTTATTTTCATCCGGCAAAGAGAAACGACATCTTATTAGCATTTTTACGATAAATTCCTGTTATTATGATAATTTCCCGTTATTCCCGCTATTACGATAAATTCCCGTTATTACGAGGATAATCAAGACTATTGGCTCCATTCTCATGTCTTCCCTTCAACCTTCTATATTCCGTAGGCGAATATCCCAGATGGGCCTTCACGTATTTGCCGAAGAAGGAAAGATTAGGGAAATCCAGATAGGCACAGATTTCCTTGATGCTCATATCGGAATGTGAGAGAAGGCGGTTGATGTCTTCTACCGTATATTCCGTAATCCAGTCATTGGCTGTCTTGCCACTGTTGCTCTTACAGACATCCGAGAGGTATTTGCTGGTAATACACAGTTTCGTACTGTAGTATTCCAGTTTCCTTGGTTTTACTTCCATGGAAGTCAGCAGGTCGATGAATTGCTTGAAGAGCAGACTGCCTCTCGACATGTGGAGAGATTCCCTCTGCGGAGTAACCTGCTCGATGATGCTCAGCAGACAGAACAGGAAGGAACTGACCAGACTGCCCACAATCTGCTTCTTGTACTTGGTATCTGCTTTTACCAGCTGCTCAGCCAGCAAGGCATGATACTTCTCGAAAGTCTTCATGCTCGACTCATCAATATGAATGATAGGCTGGTTCTTCAGGTAGAAAGAGATATCTACCACATCACCGATATGCAGCATACTGCGGGCTATCTGAGAAGAGAGACAGACCGCCTTCGCCGTAAAGTCGATGCTGAACAGGCAATCGTTCATGATAGTATTAGGCTGGCAGATGATAATATCATTGGAAGAGGCAGTAGCTTCTTCCTTATTCGTCCGCATAGCCACGCGTCCCTGCTTGATGACGATAATCAGCAGGAAATCCACCTTGATGGCCTGCAGCTTAGAGAAGTTGCGCAGGTCATCAATGATAACGACATCATTATCAGCATAGCCAACAAACTCCACGTTTGTCAACTGCTCCATGTCCCTTATATCTATTTTTTCAAAATTTGCCATATTGCGATGTTTTTGCTGGCAAATTTAGCAAAAAAAAGCCACATCTAGTAGTTTAAACTGAAGAATTATTGTTCTTTTAGATAACTACTCGCTCAAAAGACCGGTAAATCCGACAATTAGAACACCGCAGAGTGTTCTATTTGTAGTAATTTTGCCACGTCAATTATAAAAAAGAAAGAAAAGAATGAAGAAAAAAGTATTAATGCTTGGATTGTTGTCGCTTGCGCTGATTGATGCACATGCCGCAGGCAACTCCTGGTCACTCGACTCGCTGAGAGCCAAAGCCATCAGCAACAACAAGGCACTCCTTATGGCAGGTCAGAAAAAGGTAGCAGCTTCTTACACCCGTAAATCTGCCGCCACCAACTACCTGCCGAAGGTTTCAGCCACAGGTGCATATATGTACACAAGCCGCGAGCTTTCCTTGCTGAGCGATGAGCAGAAAACCTCCTTGTCTAATATAGGAACAGGACTTTCCGCTGTGGTTCCCAATCTCGCCCCGATGAGTTCTGCCATCAACACCGCCGGACAGGGAGTAGTAGATGCCCTGCATACCGACACCCGCAATGCAGGCGTAGTGGCGGTGATGCTGACCCAACCTATCTATATGGGTGGCAAGATCAGAGCCTACAACAAGATTACCCAATATGCCGAAGAGGCTGCTGGAACCCTGTACGACAAGGAGTTGCAGGATATCATTGTAGATGTAGATGAAGCCTACTGGAATCTGGTGGCACTATACAGCAAGAAGAAACTTGCCGAGGGCTACAAGGCGCTGGTTGACAAACTGGAAGGCGATGTAGAGAAACTGGTGAAGGAAGGCATGGCTACCAAGGCCGACCTGCTGAGCGTGAAGGTAAAGGTGAACGAAGCCGGCGTATCGCTCATCCAGGTAAACAACGGCATTGAACTCTCAAGAATGAATCTCTGCCGAATCTGTGGACTCGCAATGAACGAACCCGTAGAAGTGGAGGATGCCATCGACGAAAAGAATCAGAATGCCAACATCATGGGTCAGGCAGATATGGTCAGCTCAAAGTCAGACCACCTGGTGCAGCAGGCAGAAAGCAACCGCAAGGAACTGCAGGCCCTGGGACTCCAGAACCGGATCTACGAAGAGAAGATCAATCTGGCACGTGCCGAATATCTGCCTAAGGTGGCGCTGATGGGAGGCTATCTAGCCAGCAACCCTTCGGTGTTCAACAGCTTCGAGCGCAAGCTGAAAGGCATGTGGAACGTGGGCATCACCCTGAATGTACCCATCCTTACCTGGGGCGACCGATCCTACAAGGTGAAAAGTGCCAAGGCAGAAGCCCTGATGCACCGGTATGAAACCGAAGAGGTGAAGGAAAAGATAGAATTGCAGGTGAACCAATGCCGACAGAAACTGCAGGAGAGCATGGAGCGATACCAGACCACCCTGCGCAGCGTGGACGAGGCTGAAGAAAACCTGCGCTATGCCAACCTGGGAATGAAGGAAGGCGTGATTACGCTGAGCAATGTGATGGAAGCACAGACGGCATGGCTGAAAGCCAAATCGGAATGGGTAAACGCACAGGTGGATGTACGCCTTGCCAACCTCTATCTGAGAAAGGCCGTAGGTTCCATCGACACCCATATATAATATATGAGGTATATATATAATGTATAACAACATGAATGTTTAATCAGAAAATACTCAGAAATGAAAAAGAATAGAATCATAACCAGTGTTTTGGCAATGGCCCTGGTGCTCATTGCTGTCATGATCGTCGTCATCACAGTAGGACTGTTTAAGACCACCAAGGAAGAAACCCTGGAAGGACAGGCAGAAACCACCGACTACCGACTTTCTTCCAAGGTACCTTCACGCGTGTTGGAACTGAGAGTGAAGGAAGGCGACTTTGTTCACAAGGGAGATACACTCGTGGTACTCGAAGCACCGGATGTGGAAGCCAAGCTCTCGCAGGCTACAGCTGCCTACGATGCAGCCAAGGCTATGGAAGACAAGGTATATAGCGGTGCCCGACAGGAGGAAATACAGGCAGCATACGAGATGTGGCAGAAGTCTATAGCAGCCGTAGATGTTACCCACAAGACCTACAACCGCGTGCAGCGCCTCTTTGACAGCGGCGTGATGGCTGAGCAGAAACGCGACGAGGCGAAGGCGCAATACGATGCAGCCATCGCCACCGAGAAAGCAG
This sequence comes from Segatella copri, assembly GCF_051861805.1. Taxonomy (GTDB): domain Bacteria; phylum Bacteroidota; class Bacteroidia; order Bacteroidales; family Bacteroidaceae; genus Prevotella; species Prevotella copri_M. Next base: position 2,691,493 of record NZ_CP146520.1, read on the forward strand.
CCAAGGCTAAATACGACATGGCGGTAAACGGAGCACGAAAAGAAGAGAAGTCGATGGCACAGGCACAGGCAAACCGCGCCAAGGGAGCCATTGCCGAAGTACATTCCTACATCAAGGAGACGGTGCTGACAGCCACAGCCGACGGAATGGTAACCGAAATATTCCCAGAGGTAGGCGAACTGGTGGGCACTGGTGCACCCATCATGAATGTATCAGTAGTAAAAGATGTATGGTTCGTCTTCAATATCCGTGAAGACAAGCTGAAGGGCTATTCCATCGGCACCCAGGCAGAGGTATATGTTCCAGCCGTGGACAAGACCATCCCTGTGCGCATCACCCTGATGAAGGACGTAGGCTCCTTTGCCGTATGGAAAGCTACCAAGGCTCTCGATGATCTCGACCTGAAGACCTTCGAGGTGCAGGCTCACCCATTGCAGCCAGTAAGCAACATCATGTCGGGCATGTCGGCAGTATTGAAAAAATCATCCTCTGCCACCAGCGAAGCCCCAAAGAACAACAGCAAATAATCAACAATCATCATGAACATCATTAGCAAGACTATCAGAAGGCTCGCCATGATAGGCAAAAGAGAACTGAAGATGTATTCGCATCGCCCACTCTTCCTCTTCTGCATGATCATTGCGCCGCTGTTCTGTCTCATATTCCTCACCTCACTGATGGATGCCGGCCTGCCTACCAAGATGCCAGCAGCGATGGTGGATGAAGATGATACCCACATCACCCATACCATCACCCGCATACTCGGCTCGATGGAGGGCGTGAAGATCATCCGCCACTATCCTACCTTCGGCGAGGCAAGAGAAGCCATGCAGCGGGGAGAAATCTATGCCTTCTTCTATCTTCCCAAGAAGACCACTGAGAAGGCTCTGGCAAACCGCCAGCCCCGCATCTCGTTCTATACCAACGAGTGCTATTATGTGCCGGGTAATCTGCTGATGCGCGACATGCGCTATGCTTCAGAGCTTACAGGTCTAGCCCTGACCCGGGAATCGCTCTATGCCCACGGCATGAACCCACGACAGGCGATGGGCGTGATACAACCCATCAAGATAGAGACACATCCGCTCAACAACCCTTACCTTGATTATGCAGTATATCTCAACAATATGCTCATCCCCGGAATCTTCATCCTCCTGGTGATGCTCTCGGCAGCCTACACCATCGGACTGGAATGGAAACGCGATACGCAGCTTGTACTCTATCGAATATCGGGCAACTCTCCGCTCACCGCCCTCATGGGAAAACTCTTGCCACAAACCCTGGTATTCTGGCTCATCTATATCCTCTATGCCGTATATTTCTACCGCTATCTGCAATATCCATGCAACAGCGGCATCATGGCGATGATAGGCGTGGGCATGCTCACGGTACTGGGAGCACAGGGATTTGCCACCTTCCTCTTCGGGGTGAGCGGACAGATGCGACTCTCCATGTGCCTCTGCTCGCTCTGGGGCATCCTTTCGTTCTCGCTGGCAGGTTTCACCTATCCGGTAACGGCGATGGACCCTATCCTGCAGAAGCTCAGCGTTCTCTTTCCTCTGCGCCACTATTATCTGCTGTATGTCAACCAGGCACTCAACGGGTATAGCATCGCATACGCCTGGCATAGCGTGCTGGCACTGGCGATATTCGCCCTGCTGCCACTGCTCACGCTGCACCACTATCGCAGTTTATTCACCAAAGTTAAGTACATACCATAATGACAAAGTCTATCATAAATATCATACAGATTTGGATGACGGAGCTGAAGGAAATCATGCACGACAAGGGCATTATGATTTTCATCCTCTTCGTGCCGCTGTGCTATCCGCTACTCTACTCCTACGTCTATACCAACGAGGTGGTGCGCGAAGTGCCGTTTGCGGTGATTGATGACTGCAACAGCAGCATGAGCCGTGAGTTCATCCGTAAGATGGATGCCACGCCCGAAGCCCACATGGCTGCCCACTGCAACGATGTGAGCGAAGCCCGCCAGCTGCTGATGGAAAGGAAGATTTATGGTGTGGTGCGCATCCCCAAGAATTTCAACCTTGACATTTGGAGAGGCGAACAGACCACCGTAGGACTGTATTGCGACATGAGTTCGCTGCTCTATTACAAGGCGTTGCTCCTTGCCGCCAACAATGTTTCGCTGGATATGAACCGCGACATCAAGGTAGATAATCATCTGCATCCGATGACCCGGCAGGATGAAGAGATAGCCCGGATGCCGATAGAATACGACTACATCAGTCTCTTCAACCCGCAGAGCGGTTTTGCCGCCTTCCTGATACCACCGGTGCTGATGCTTATCCTGCAGCAGACGCTGTTTCTGGGCATCGGCATGTCGATGGGAAACCAGCGCGAGAAATGCCTCGCCCGCATGCTGCCCAAGCGCAAGTGGTACAGAAGACCGGTGGATATCGTCCTGGGTAAGGCCATCTTCTACTTTATTCTCTATCTGCTGATGGCGATATATGCCTATGCCGCCGTAACCCGATGGTTCAGTCTGCCTGATGTGGGCGATTATTTCGTGTTTCTGAGGTTCATCATTCCGTACCTCCTTGCCTGCATCTTCCTGGCAATGGTACTGTCGGTACTGGTTTACCGGAGGGAAGACTGCATCATGCTGTTCGTCTTCCTGTCGGTGCCCTTGCTATTCATGTCGGGCATTTCGTGGCCGGGTTCAGAGATACCAGAGTTTTGGAAGTATGTATCCTGGCTCTTCCCTTCAACGTTTGGCATGAACGGCTACCTGCGCATCATGGGCACGGGGGCATCCATCGAGGATATTCATCATGAATATGTTGGTTTGTGGTGCCAGGTGGGTGTGTATGGCATCCTTGCCTGCATCATGTACCGCCTGCGCCTGAAAGCAATCGTCAAGCGGCTTTCATCTGCCAAGAACAGACAGAAGATTTATCAGGAGGAATAACTCCGTAAGATTGTATCCGAAACATACTACTGACACTATATAAAGAAATCTTTTTTGTAATGCGCAATTGCCCCTCACCAGCCTAACTTTGTTTTTTTTCATCCTTTCAAAGCGGCTGGTGAGTTTTTTGTTTTATCATATTTTCGGATTATACATTCACTTCATCTTTATTTTATCTAACATTATCTTGATGATTCCAAAAATATTTTGTATTTTTGCATGCGAATTCAAATTTCAGAGAACAAGAAGTCAGAATATAGAAAACAAGAAATCAAACAAATAGAAATATATGGCTAACTTACAACAATCAACATCCCGTTTTTCGGATACCAAACCGCATTATGCCCTGCTCGACGGATTGCGTGGCGTGGCAGCATTGCTCGTGGTGTGGTATCATGTGTTCGAAGGCTACCAGTTTGCATCCGGCTCAGCCATCATCCAGGAAATCAACCACGGCTATCTGGCGGTTGACTTCTTCTTCATCCTTTCCGGTTTCGTCATCGGCTACGCCTACGATGACAGATGGGGAAAGACATTGACTCTTGGGAAATTCTTCAGGCGACGCCTCATCCGCCTGCATCCGATGGTGGTGATGGGTGCCCTCATCGGACTCGTGATGTTCATCCTTCAGGGAGCAGTAACCTGGGAAGGCACTCCAGCTTCGGTACCTGCGATGATGATAGCCCTGCTCTGCGGACTGCTGATGATTCCCGCCCTGCCGGGTTGCGGATACGAGGTGAGAGGCAATGGCGAAATGTTTCCACTCAACGGACCCGCCTGGTCGCTCTTCTTCGAGTACATCGGCAATATCCTCTATGCCCTTTTCATCCGGAGGCTATCCACCAGAGCTCTGGCTATTCTCGCCGGAATCCTATCCATCCTGCTGCTTTGGTTCACGGCTACGGATGTATGCGGATATGGCATGTTTGGTGTGGGCTGGACGCTGGATGGTCTCAACTTCTGGGGTGGACTTCTGCGCATGCTCTGCCCGTTTACGATAGGAATGCTGCTGTCCCGTGTTTTTCATCGCATCCAGTTCAAGGTAAAGGGTGCGTTCTGGATCAGTTCCATCATTCTTCTCCTGCTCTTCCACGTACCTTATATAGAGAGTACGGTTGGCGGCAGTAGTGTGGGCAGCGCTGATGGCATCGTGGAGAATGGCATCATGGAGAATGGCATCATGCTGAATGGTGTTTTCGAAGCAGTGTGCATCCTTCTGATATTCCCGGCGATAGTATGGCTGGGAGCGAACGGAACAACAACCGACCGTTTCAGTACCCGCGTCTGCACGTTCCTGGGCGACATCTCCTTCCCGCTCTACATCGTGCACTATCCGTTTATGTATTACTTCTATTCGTGGCTCATCGAGAAGCAGCTCTTCACGCTTGGTGAAACCTGGCCCGAGGCGCTCATCACCTGTGGAGTTTCGATAGCAGCCGCCTGGTTATGCCTAAAGTTCTACGACCTGCCAGTGCGCAGATGGCTGGCGAAGAAATAACATATCCTCTAAACGAGGGAAAAAACGTCAGGCGTCCCGACGGATTTCCGTTCCGACAGGACGCCTGACGTTTTTTATCTAATCCTAATGATAATCCTTTCTTTCTATCCTCCTGGCTCGCATGTTCAGCTTACGAGGGTTTTGGCGCAAATCCCAGAGATCCACAATTCTAACAAGATTTGAATCTTCATCATAGAAATAGATAATCTTGAAGTTCTTCATGATGATAGCACCACGATACTTTTGCCATTTCTGCAATTCAGGAACAAAAGGATAGCCAGTAGGCATCATTTCCAAGCGATGCCTAATTTTCTCATACTCAGCATTCCAATTCTTCACCGTTTTCCTTCCAAATTCAGAGAGTGCATATGCCACACACTTTCGAAATTCTACAAGAAAAAGCCTTTCAACTTTAATTTCCACTATTTCCATCCCGGTATTGCCTTTCGCATCTGCGCTTCAAATTCATCTATGGAAATCCAATGGTCTGGATCATCCAAGTATTTCTCAACCTCAGCACAATGCTCCATCACCTGCTCCAAAGAGCGCCCCATAGGATAGGAATCGGTGTCGTAAGCCTCATCCCATGATACAGATGATGAAACTGATGATGCCAAACGATGAGTAGGCGATGGTTCGCAGACCTTATCCCCTGCTATCTCCGATTCCTCGATATGATATTTCTTTTCCTTCATATTTCTTTTGCTATTAAAGTTCCACGTTACTTATTGGTGCAAAAATACGAAGAAAGATTGAAACTCGCAAGAAAATCTGAAAGAAAATGGCAGAGAACGCTGAAATTTAATGGATTGTGCAGATCTTTTCCCCGCTAGGCGCTCCGACGGATTTGAAATCCGTCGTCAAAAAACGACCTAACCTCTTTAGGCTCTGCGGATTTGAAATCATAAGTGGTTAATAGATTTTTTAACATCTATAACCACTTAATAATCAGTTATTTATTTGCGTATTTCAATTATTTTTTGTACCTTTGTAGGTAGATAAAAACAATAGAAAATAGCAAATATGAGCAAAATAAAGGTACATGCATGGGATATTCTTAGAATGATTCCAGATGAAGAAATCGCAAAAATAGCAAAAGACACGAAGGTGGATTATTGCGCCAAGGTATTAACCGGTGAGCGCCTTTTCTACCTTCTTGTCTTTGCCTTCTTATCTGCCGACCATGTTAGTCAAAGAAGACTTGAGTCAATCTTCAATAATCCTACGTATAAAACTTTGTTCAATGTAGCATTGGATGCTACCGTAACACACGGATCCATATCTACCCGTTTGGCTAATGTAAATCTCGACTTCTTTGAGAAGGCTTTTGATTTATTATATAACCGTCTGTCTCAGCTATATACAGAAAAAGAATTGCAGGCCAAAAACATAGTTCGCATAGATAGTTCCATGGTGGCAGAAACCTGTAACAAGCTGAAGAAAGGATTTACTGTTGGTAAAAAAGCATCAAATAAAACAGAACGCAAACAAATAAAGTATACAGTAGCTTATGATGGCTTTTCTGCTAAACTTGCTGAAGTATTTTCTAAACCAGAATATCTTAGCGAAGACATAGCTATGCCGGCTGTTGTGCAAGAACTGATTAAGTATGACCCAGAACATAACAATCTATACGTTCTTGACAGGGGATTCTGTGCTCTTAAGAATTATGAATTGGTAGAAGATGCAAAGGCTAAGTTTGTAGGACGAATTAAAACTAACCGCAAAATGCAGGTTATAGAAAGCCTTATGACAGAAAACACCAACACTGATTTAGGAAAATTGGAGTTGGTGGATGACCTTGTTGTGTTCCTATATGACAGAGAAAAAAAAGATTTTTCAAATACAAAGTATAGAGTGATAAAGGCTAAATTCAAAACGCCTCGTGATACTACTCGTCCAAATAATAAGGGTAAGGTAAAGCGTGTAGAAAATGAAGTGTTTTTTATAACTAACGACTTTGATATGACTCCACAAGAAATTGCGTTCTGTTACAAAAAGCGCTGGGACATAGAGGTTTACTTTAAGTTTTTAAAGCAGAATTTGAATTTTTCTCATTTTCTGTCTACTAATGAGAATGGCATAAAAGTCATTCTCTACATGACTATTATTACCTCTATGCTGGTTATGATATACAAAAAGGAAAATGAGCTCGGTTTTTCTATTGCGAAATTTAACTTTTACCTTGAAATGCAAGAATGGGTTGGGGCGTTGTTAGTGGTTATTAATGGTGGGGATTTGAGTAAGACTCCATTCAGGCATGTTACTATAAGAAGTAGGATTCCTTAAAAAAGGAAATCCTACTTTATAGAGCAACATGCCTAAAATAATCTTTCAACCACTTATGATTTGAAATCCGCAGCAAGCAAGATTGCAAATCCTTTTTTGCCCATCCAGGTGAGGCGGATTACAAATCCGCCATACCCAAAATGGTCGAACATTCCTTATGTCGGATTGCAAATCCGGCAGGACGCCTAGCGGATTTTAAAGTTCTAATGATAATCCTTTCTTTCTATCCTCCTGGCTCGCATGTTCAGCTTACGAGGATCTTGGCGCAAATCCCAGAGATCCACCAGCCAGAGGATATCTTTCTCTTCATTGTAGAAATTGATAATCTTGAAGTTCTTCATGATGATGGCACCACGATACTTTCTCCATTTCTGCAGTTCAGGTACAAACGGATAACTCTCAGGCATCAACCTCAGCTGATGTTTCATACCAATCAAGCTATCAATCCACTTTTTGGCTGTTTTTCTGCCGAATTCCAACAAAGCGTAATCTACACATTTGTCAAATTCGCTATCAAACAAATCATCTGCCTTTATCTCCATTGCGCAATCTTCTGTTCTAATCTTGCAATCAAATCATCCACTGGATGACCATAGTTCGGGTCATCCAAATGCTTGTCTATTTCTGCGCAATGCTCCATCACCTGCTCCAGCGAGCGACCCATAGGATAGGAATCGGTGTCGTAAGCCTCATCCCATGATACAGATGATGAAACTGATGATGCTGCCGAACGATAAGCTGGCGATGGCTCACAGACCTTATCTCCTGCTATCTTCGATTCCTCGATATGATATTTCTTTTCCTCCATAATTCTCTCGCTTTTAAAGTTCCACGTTTCTTATGTAAAGATGATGCAAAGTTACGAAGAAAGATTGAAACTCGCAAGGAAATCTGCAAGAAAATGGCAGAGAATACCGAAGTTTAATGGATTATAAGGATAATTTCCTCACGCAAAAAGAACAAGAAAGCCAGCCTTCTCCTGCGAAAAGGCTGGCTTTCTTTATCATTATTACAGTAATTTCTATTGCTACTTGTTAAAGTATTTCTTGCCACCCTGCTGGATAACGATGCCCTTGGCATTCTTGCCTACCAGCATGCCAGCCATATTGAAGGTCTTGGCAGACTTCACCGCCTGCGTGCGGGCAAGCTCTGTGATGCCGGTATCAGTCTTGTCGAGCAGATAGATAACATACTGCCCTAAACCACTGCCCTGGCTTTCATAATTACTGATATAAGTCTTGCCGTTGGCACGATAGATGGTAAAGTCATCCCTGTAACCACTATTTGGCACAGAGAACAGATCCTTTCCGTCCTCATCCTTTACTACAAGATAAGACTCATAGTACTTATCCTGTACATCCTTGATTAGAACGATTTTTCCATTCTCAATTCCTTCAATAGGGTATGATGTAGAATCTGCTGGAGCAGATACCTCTCTATAGCTTTCCACCACATACTCATACTTATCGTCATTGTTAAACACATTCTGAGAAAGATATACATCAGAACTCTCATTGCAGTTTACATCATAATCATACACCTCTGTCTGATGGATTCTCTCTGTATTCGTAATCTCATAGCTTTCACGGCTATCATCCTCCTTCCAAGCCAAATTAGAAGTATTAACATCTACTAGCTTCTGGAGTTTCTCTACCCTATAAAGTCCATTGTCTGAAGAATTATAATAATAGAAATTCTCTCTAACTATGAGACCTTCATCTCCCCATCCCTCAAAGTACAGCATATCATTAAATGAACGGAAAGCGAAATTGCCACTGTCATCAGTAAAGAAATCTACCTTTTCTTCACCAAACATCTTAGCAACAGCGGCCTTGAATTCATCCATCGTCGTAACAGGAATCAGAAAACCTTTTTCATAATCGTAGACTCCATCAACAAATTTCCAATATCTTTCCTCATAACCTTTATCAAGAACCTCCTTGGTCTTAAAGTCGGCCAAAGCTTTCATTCGTACTACTTTATTCTTGAACACCTTAGGCTCGTAGCTGAAAGTTTTCGCTACATTAAAGGAAGCATCATAAACCGTGAACTCTGCCGGCTTAATCTCAGTGCTATGACCATCACCTCTATCACCTCCTCTGATGGTTGAATAAGGAGTGATGACACCAGTGGTAGTGAGGCTCTTTGGGATGAAACCAAAACCATCGCCCTTCATCTTAGTCACTTCTGAAACCTGCGCACTGGCAGCCAAAGCCATAACTGTGAAAGCTGAAACAAGTAATGTTCTCTTCATAATTCTTAAATAGATACAAGTTTGGATGTCCGGCAAACTTAGATTAAAACTGATTGTTCATTGTTTCCTGTTTGCTGCAGAAGCCAAGCGCAGGCATCTTTCGCCCTGCTGCTTTTCATCAGATGATTATCAGATGATCTATCCGATTTATTATCCGATCATGCCGGGCGGCGCTTTTGCCGATGCAGCAGTCACATGAGGTCATTCTGCCCTCTGAGTTCATTCATCCTCCAGCAGACTTCACTCCCCTCATGATGACGCTGCAAAAATACACTTTTTTTTGATAACTGCCAAATTATTCTTCAGAAAATTGAGGGCATTCCTTAAAAAACCGGTATTCAAATCGAACTGATCCTCATCTGGATTTGGAGTAAGGCTCAAGTAAACCTTAATAGAGGCTCACGTAAACTTTATCTGAGCCTCAAACCAATTTGGATTGAAGCTTACTTCAATGGCAAATGAAGCCTATTTCAACGACAAACGAAGCTAGTTTCATGAACTGCCGAAGCTAGCTTCAATAGAAAAAAAGCCTTTTTGTTTTTCTGCAAAAGCTGAATCGTGAGGGATAAAGCCAAAATCGTGAGGGATACGTGAGGGATAAATCCCCATTTTGATGTATCAGTCACTCATACTATTTCTTTATCTATCAATGGCTTATACAGATTTATCACGAAAATCGTGATGGGTGATAGATAATTTGCAAAAAAAATACGTAGAAGAAGACTTTCGTGTCCCCCATCCCCCATTATAGGTATTTTCTTATCAATTTCTCCTTAAAAGTAGTCATTATCAGAAAAATCTTTGGCTTAATTCAGTTTTTTTCTTACCTTTGCACCTGAATTAATTAACTTGAATTATAAAAGAGGGATAAGCCCTAGAGAGGCTCCCTGCATAAATAAAAGAAGTACGATATGAGGAATTTTACACATAGAAAGAAAATCGCCCTGGGCACAGGCTTCTGCAGCATCGCATGCATGATGATGATGGGAGCTTGCGACACCGTGTTCGACGTGCACCCCTACGACGTGAGGGTGAAGGGAGATACCGACTTGAATGCCAAGAATATAAGGAAGATTGAAGAATCTGTGAAGAGCAAGGATACCATCCGGTTTGCCGTAATCAGCGACAGCCATCAATGGCTCGACGACCTGCAACTGGCGGTGAACGACATCAACCGGAGAAAAGACAGCATCGACTTCGTGATTCACTGTGGCGACATCTCTGACTTCGGTGCTACAAAGGAGATGATCTGGACTCGAGACAAGATGCAGAAACTCAAGATGCCATCGGTGGTGCTGCTGGGCAACCACGACTGTCTGGGAACAGGCAACCAGTCGTATGCGACAATCTTCGGCGACCCCGACTTCAGTTTCATCGCCGGAGGCGTGAAGTTCGTGTGCCTCAACACCAATGCCATCGAATACGACTACTCCCGTCCGGTGCCTAACTTCGACTTTATGGAGGCAGAGCGTTCTCGCGATTCGCTGAGTTTCAACCGCACCGTGGTATGCATGCATGCGGCTCCCTATTCAGAGCAGTTTAACAACAACGTGGCTAAGGTGTTCAACTATTACATCCACCAGTTCCCTCAGCTGCTGTTCTGCCTGGATGGTCATGGTCATCACACGAAGACGGAGGATTTATTTGGCGACGGCACCCTGTTCTACATGGCTAGCAGCTGCCATTTCCATGAGTATTATCTGTTTACCATCACTCCTAAAGGATACAAGTATGAGGTTGTTAAATTTTAAGGCTATGAGAGATAAGATACTGAAAATAGGATTGTTATCCTGCCTGCTGATGGCAAGCGGGATGATGGAGGCAAAGGCCGAAGACAGGATATCGGAGGAGATGTTGGCTGATTCGGAAGATACGGACTCCCTGACTCGCTACGACAGGCGAATCCTCCGCTATCGCAGGCATTGGGACGTGCTGATGCCTACACAGTCGGTGATTCAAACCTGCGGCAACATGGGTATCATCTCGGTGGGTATCGGCTGGGATTACGGAAAGAGGCGTCAGTGGGAAACGCATCTGCTCTTCGGCATCATCCCGAAATACGACTCGGATGCCGTGAAGTGTACGATTACGCTGAAGGAGAACTTCATTCCCTGGCGCAAGGATTGGGGCAAGGGATGGGAGTTTGAGCCACTGGAGTGCACGCTGTATCTGAACACGGTGCTGGGGCATGATTTCTGGACGAAGCAGCCTACGAAATACGAGAGTGGCTACTATCCGTTTTCAACGAGAGTGCGCCCGAACCTGGGTTTTGGCGAACGCTTCACCTATCATATCCCCAACAGCAGGCGCAAGCGTGTGAAGAGCATCACGATGTTCTATGAGTTGAGCACGAATGATATCTATTTCATGAGATTCTGGCGCAACGGCAACGCCAACTTCTGGGATGTGTTCGGACTGTCGTTTGGAGCAAAGCTTCAGATTCTCTAGAGAGGGGGATATTCTATTCCCTCCACATAAGAAAAGGTAATAACATCTTATTAATGAAGAAAAAAGAGAAGGAAAAAGATATGGAAACAGAGGAGATTATCAGCAAGTTGGAGGCGAAGGGCATCAAGCCCACCTCCAACCGGATTTTGGTGATGAAGGCCTTGGCGAGCGGAGGAAATCCGCAGAGCCTGAAGGACCTGGAGCAGAAGATGGTATCGATGGATAAGTCGAGCATCTTCCGAACCCTCACGTTATTTCTGGAGCATGATGCGGTGCATGCGTTCGAGGATGGCAGAGGGGTGCTGAACTATGAGTTATGCGAGGAGGATGGCGAATGTGATCATCATGATGGTCATATTCATTTTTATTGCGAATCGTGCCATCGTTCGTTTTGCATGGAGGATATTCATATCCCGAGTTTCGAGTTGCCAGAGGGTTTCTATCCCCACTCCATCTCGTTCGTCATCAAGGGAGAATGTCCTGAGTGCAGGAAGAAGCATCGCTGAAAGCAATGCTTGTTACAACAAGAAAAAGCTCCGAAGAAAAATGATTTTCTTCGGAGCTTTTCTATGTACACCCTTAGGGATTCGAACCCTAGACCCACTGATTAAGAGTCAGTTGCTCTACCAACTGAGCTAAGGGTGCATCTGTTAAGCAGTTGAGGTATTTCTCAAAAGCGGTTGCAAAGGTACTGCTTTTTTCTGAAACTACCAAATTTTTCAGCCACTTTTTTTATTTTCCATTATTTTTTCTTCTTTTTCATACATTTTTAAGAGAAAAAATGTACCTTTGCACCCACTTATACATTATTAATAATATGAACGGAATATATACAATCCTGCTCCTCTTGCTGAGCAACATCTTCATGACGCTGGCATGGTACGGACATCTGAAACTGCAGCAGACGGGCGTAAGCAGCCACTGGCCACTCATCGGAGTCATCGCATTCAGTTGGGCCATCGCCTTCTTCGAATACTGCTGTCAGGTACCTGCCAACCGAATCGGATTCATCGATAATGGCGGTCCCTTCAACCTGGTTCAGCTCAAGGTGATTCAAGAGTGCGTGTCGCTCATCGTCTTCGCCATCATCGCCAACATCCTCTTCCAGGGACAGGGCTTACATTGGAACCACTTTGCGGCATTCGTCTGCCTCATCGCTGCCGTATATTTCGTTTTTATGAAATAGATTCTTAAGCTTTTGCCCTTTCAGGGCGTGTTGGGAATGGATTAAACAAAATATAAACAAAAACATAAACCGACAATGGAAAAGAAATTACGTGTCGCTTCCCTCTGCGTGCAGGGAGGCTATGAACCAAAGAACGGAGAACCGATAGAAGTGCCTATCATCCAGAGTACTACATTCAAATACGACAACTCTGAAGAGATGGCGATGCTCTTCGACCTGAAGAAGGAGGGATATTTCTATACCCGACTCCAGAACCCTACAAACGACGCCGTGGCTAAGAAAATCGCTCAGCTCGAAGGTGGCGTGGGCGCCGTTTTGACATCTAGCGGACAGGCTGCCAACTTCTACGCCGTGTTCAACATCTGCGAGGCGGGCGACCACATCGTTACCTCTAACGAGATTTACGGCGGCACCTTCAACCTCTTCGGTGTTACCCTGAAGAAGCTGGGCATCGAGTGCACCTTCGTAAACCCTAATGCCAGCGAGGAGGAGATTCAGAAGGCTTTCCGTCCTAACACCAAGGTGGTGTTTGGCGAAACCATCAGCAACCCTGGCTGCGCTGTGCTCGACATCGAGAAGTTTGCCCGCATCGCCCATAAGAACGGGGTGCCTCTCATCGTGGACAACACCTTTGCTACTCCAATCAACTGTCGTCCATTTGAATGGGGAGCCGACATCGTGACCCACTCTACCACCAAGTATATGGATGGCACCGCTTCGCAGGTAGGCGGCGTGGTTGTGGATAGCGGCAACTTCGACTGGATGGCGAATGCCGAGAAATTCCCTGGTCTCTGCACTCCGGACGAGAGCTACCACGGATTGACTTACGTGAAGGCCTTCGGCAAGATGGGTTACACCACCAAGCTGGTGGCTCAGCTGATGCGCGACCTGGGTTCCATCCCAGCGCCAATGAACTCGTTCATCCTCAACCTGGGTCTGCAGAGTCTGCACCTGCGCATGCGCCAGCATTGCGAGAATGCGCAGAAGGTGGCTGAGTTCCTGCAGAACGACGACCGCGTGGCTTGGGTTCACTATAGCGGACTGAAGGGAGATGAGTATTATGACCTAGCCCAGAAGTATATGCCTCATGGCACCTGCGGCGTCATCGCCTTCGGATTGAAGGGCGACCGCGAGACTGCCATCAAGTTTATGGATTCATTAGATATGATCAACATCGTGACCCATGTGGCTGATGCCCGCACCTGCGTGCTCCACCCTGCGAGCCACACCCATCGCCAGCTTTCTGACGAGCAGTTGAAGGAAGCAGGCATTGCACCAGACTTGATTCGACTCTCAGTGGGCATCGAGGATGTAGAGGATATCCTGGATGATATCAAGCAGGCATTGGATAAAATATAAAAAGAAGGAGTTAAGGAGTTAAAGGAGTTAAGACGTATGCCTTGTTAGTTTAAAAACTACGCCAAAAAGACTATTGTCTTAACTCCTTTAACTCCTTAACTCCTTTAACTCCCTATTATGATTTACACCAATTTATAAATCTCGCTAGGCGTCTTTCTCCTCAGCACTTCGAGTTCGAAGTCCTTGCCGGCAACGATGCCCTTGCTTCTGAGAATCTGCTCCACGGTTTTTCTTGCCAACTCGGGATGATTGTTTTCCTCGCTGAGATGGCAGAGCCATACATGGCGGAGATTGGGAGAGGCATAATCTGCAAGCGCCTGTCCGCACGCCACATTGCTCAGATGACCGTTGGGACCCAGGATGCGATCCTTGAGATACTGCGGATACGGTCCCTTCTGGAGCATCTCCTCGCTGTGGTTCGCCTCTATCACCAGATAGTTGGAGCGCCCGATGAAATCGTGCATCTCCTCGGTGATGTGGCCCACATCGGTGATGAGGCAGAACGTCACCCCCTCACACTCCACGAAATAGCCCACGTTGTCGGTGCTGTCGTGGGGAACCCCAAACGGAGTAATCTTGAACTCGCCCACATTCAGCGGCACACTCTTCTCGATGACGTGCACGTGATTGGGCGCAATCTTCTTTCGGACGCAGTAGTTGCGCTCGATACCTACATGAACTTTACGGGTTGTATATACTGGCAGATGATAATCGGAGCTGAGGCTTCCCACCGACTTCACATGGTCGGCATGGTCGTGCGTGACGAAGATGTGGTGCACATCCTCAAATCGCAATCCATAGTTATGGAAATGCTTTTTCAGCGTTCTGATTCCCACTCCAACATCTATCAGTATCGAATCCGTCTCAGTGTAAAGATAGTAACTGTTGCCGCTACTTCCACTGCCAAAGGATATGAATCTAAGCATTTTTATTGTTATTTTCCCTGCAAAGTTAACAAAAAAGATTCTTATTACAAAGTTTTTTATTATCTTTGTGCGCAAAATAAGCAAATAAATAGATATTTTAAGAAATAGAAAACATGATGAAGAAATCGATATTAGGCATGGGAATCGCCGTAGCAGCCCTAGCAACAAGTCTTTACGGGCTTACGGGCTGCCAAAGTCACGAAGGCGACGATAATCAGTTGGAGGCAGATGTTGACTCGTTTGCCACCTACTACTTCAACTGGCATTTCCCGAAAACCCAGAAGTATTGCACCCGCAGTTCGGAACCTTGGCTGCGCTATGCTGCCAGCAACGTGCACAAGGCGGATGTGGAAAGGCTGAGGGCGAAGGAGGAGGATGCCATCGTGGAAATCAACGACATCACTTTCGGCGATGACGGGGTGAGTGCCACTGCCAGCATCACCGTGCGCAACTTCCTTCAGATGGATAGCATCGGGCAGGAAGCCCACTTCGTGGATGAGGCGGAGTTCCAGTTGCCGATGAGTATGGAGAATAATGCTTGGAAAATCAAACTGGAGAAATTGCCTTGAAAAAGTTAGGAGTTTCTGCAAGCATCAATACTAAAAGATGCTCTGCTGAAACTCCTAACCTTTATTATTAACTTTAAACTATAAACTATTAACTAGCTTTAGAACGGCAATCCTACCGCAAAGTGGAAAGCGAAGTCGCGACTGAGCTTTGGATGAATGATCGCCCAATGCTCATCCCCACTCTCGTAGGCAGGATTGATCGCCTTCATACCCATGTCGAAACGCAGGATGAAGTAATCGAAATTCAATCGGATACCCATACCATACGCCGCAGCTATCTGCTTATAGAATTTGTCTATCTTAAACTGCCCGTTCGGCTGGTCGGCATAGTTGCGAAGCGTCCAGATATTACCCGCATCCACAAACAGGGCACCCTCGAACTTCCAGAAGAGCGAGGTTCGATACTCGGCATTCAGGTCGAACTTCAGGTCACCCGTCTGGTTGATGAAGTCGATGCGCCCGTCATTGCCCTTGTATCCGCCAGGTCCCAGTTCTCTTACTCCCCAACCTCTCACCGAGTTGGCTCCACCCGAGAAATATCGCTTCTCGAAAGGCAGCACGGTGCTGTTGCCGTAAGGATAAGCCACTCCCAGGTCGGCATGCAGTGCCAGGGCATTGCGGTCGTCGAAACGGATGAGGCGGGTATAGTCGAAATCAAACTTGGCATACTGTGCATAGGCGATGTTGAGAAAGGTGCGCTGCCCCTGCGCATTGATCTTGAATCCCAGTGTCTTGGAGAATCCGCTGAGCAGATTTCCGGCAGACTCCACATTGAGTCGGATGGCATCCACCCCATCACTATACGTGAGTCCGAATCCCATCTTCATGATGAAGAGGTCTTCGTAGTTATATCGCAGGATGGCGTTTCTATTGTCCACATCATCCAGATAATCGCGCTTGAAAGTCTCTGATATCCAAGGCATATACACATAGTTGAGGTCGAGCAGGTCGAATCGCCAGGCAAGATGATGACGGGGTTCTGTCCAGCGGTAGCGCCATGCCGTGGAGAACACGCGGCGATGGAATTCCGGACGGTTCTGAAGGTCCCAGCTCACGGAGAGCTCGCTGTTGGCTGTCTGCCTCTTTCTGAAACTGCTCGAAAGGAAGGGTGCCATGAATCTCGGGAACACCACCTTTCCTTCTACGGAATACTCCTGATAGTTCTGGTCCTGATAGCCCTCCAGTCCGGTGATTGCCTCGTAGGCTCCACGCAACTGGATGCTCAACTGCTCGCTACCCCTGAAGAGGTTTCTGTTGGTATAGGTGAGCGAAGCTGCCGCACCCAAGTCGCCTGCCGTATTGGTTCCTTCCGGCTGGAAGGAGATGGTAGATGGCTTGTTGGTGCTGATTTGGATATGGCAGTCGAGAAGCCGGTTCATCGTACTGTCCGATGGAATCTCCGATGTACTAACCGATGCGCTATCAATTTCATTACCAGCCACTTCACTGAATCTGATATTGGTATACTTCACAGCCTGCAATCGGGCGAAGTTATTGTAGGTTCGCTGCAGGGCAGAGGCACTGTAGGGCTTTCCCTCCTCCAGAGCAGTGGCGTTGAGCAGCACACGATGGCGCAGATGGATGCGGTCGCTATCGTTGCTCTGATAACTGATGTTGCGAATCTCGTAACGGGGATGGTCGGTTTCGGGTGCATTGCTGCTTGCCTTATACTTCAGCAGGTTCAGGGTCACGGCGATATCTTTCTGTCCGGCAATGGTGTCGGCAGAAAACTGTATGAAGTCTTTATTGAAACGGAAGTATCCATCGTCGAGCAGTCGGTTGGCAATGCGTTTGCGCTCGGCATCCAGAGCATCCACGGTGAATCTCATACCCGGCTTAATCTTCTGGTTTTCAGGATTATAGAGCTTCAGAATCTGCTCGATGTTCTTATCCTCTATATCATACTCTACCTTGCCTATATGGAATGGTTCGCCGGGATGCAACATATAAGTTACATCCACCTTTGGGGCCTTCTTCCGACTCTTTTCGGCGATGCTATCCGTCTTTTCCTGTCCGTGGATAGTAGTCTGCAGCGTTACTCCAGCATGCAGGAATCCCTGGTTCTGCATGGCAGTGAGCAGGTCGCGGCATGAAAGCTGTGCCTGCAGGGTATCATACACCACAGGTTTCTTGCTGAACGGGTTATGGAATAGCGAGAAGAGTTTAGGCTTCTCTTTCTGGCGCACATACTGTTTGAGCGCCCCTGCATCATACGCTGCAGAGTCGCTCTTCACTTCCACCTTATTTAATATATACTCCCCTTCCTGCACGTATTTGCTGGCCGAGCAGCCTGCAAGCATCACTGGCAGGGCGAGTATTGAAATCTTCTGTACTTTCAAAATATTTATCTATTCTTTTCTTTCTTATTGAAGTTTCGCAAGTGGTTCAAGTACGGGCTGAAGGCCCAAAAGCTCCTAGCCCAGGGCAGCGCCCTGGGTATAATAGCAATCAACAAGGCGCCCTGTAAGGGCAAAAGCTTTGTAAATTGCCTGATTCTTTTGAAGCTTTTGCCCTTACAGGGCGACAAACTTGCGTCCATGATTACCCAGGGCGCTGCCCTGGGCTAGGAGCTTCTGCCCTTTCAGGGCGTGTGGAGCTCACTTGCGAAACTTGAGTTTCTTATAATCATCAGACAAATCATTTGGGCATTGAAAACCTACCTCCAAGGCCTTCACCTCAGGGGATATATAGAACTTGCCCTCATAGTATGTTTTATTATCTAAAGCAATTGTATTCATGTCGAAATTTCCTTACATCACAAAATCTGCCATCTGTTTAATTTCTTCATAAGAAGCACGAATTCTTTCTTTCTCTTCTTTTGAAGCTGGCTTCACGTTTTCTATATTTGCCAAGAATCTCTTGGCGTCATCCCCGTAAAGAATTGGGGTTTCTCTAATTGGTCGTGCCATAATCTTTCCTCCATACTTTATTTGTTATTTATTTGAATATTCAAACATATCAAGTCAGAATATCACCTTATCAAATGCAAAAGTATGCTTTTTTTATTAAACTACCAAAGGTTTTAAGAAAAATATTTTGTATTGTCTGCTTTTTATGTTATCTTTGCATCCATTAATGACAATAAACGACAATAAATGATTAGCAAGAATAAGATCAAGTACATTCGTTCGCTCGAACTGAAGAAGAATAGAAACAAGGAGGGAAAGTTCGTGGCTGAAGGGTTCAAGGTGGTGGATGACCTGCTCGCCCTGCAACCTGCCGACCTCATTGTGGCCACCGGCGAATGGCTGAAGGGAAAGCATCTGGCAGCCCAGACAGAGGTGATTGAAGTAACCGAGGAGGAACTGAAGAAGGTGAGCTTCCTGCAGCATCCGCAGCAGGTGCTGGCTGTGTTTAAGCAGGATGCCGGATGCTCTTATGAAGAGGCTAAGGAAGAGGCTAACGATAAAGAAAAGAACTTCGGCTTTTCTGAAATCAATACCAGCGAACTGAATCTCGCCCTGGATGGCGTGCAGGACCCGGGAAACCTGGGTACCATTATCCGCATAGCCGACTGGTTTGGCATCACCCACATCTATTGCAGTCAGGACACAGCCGACGTTTATAACCCCAAGGTGGTGCAGGCCACCATGGGCAGCATAGCCAGAGTAAAGGTGGAATACGGCAACCTGCTGGGACTGGTGGAGTCTTTGCCAGCAGATGTACCCGTATACGGAACCCTGCTCGATGGCGACAACATCTATCAGCAGCAGCTGGAAAATCGGGGACTCATCGTGATGGGAAACGAGGGAAAAGGCATCTCGCCAGCTCTTGCCAAGAAGGTGAACCGCAGACTGCTCATCCCTAACTTCCCGGAAGGAAGAGCCACTGCCGACAGCCTGAACGTGGCCATCGCCACCGCCATCACCTGCTCTGAATTCAGAAGAAACTTTTAAATAGCAAGAAATAACAAGAAATAGTAAGTAGTATAAAATCATTATAGCTATGGAAGTAAATGAATTATTTAAGCAGCGCAGCATAACTGCTTGTATGCGAGCATCCTACTACGCCATGACGGCCGATCCGAAATCGTTCGTCAAGCAAACATGGATTACTCAGGTGCCCTTCGCCATATTGCTGGCTATCGTGCTCTACTTTCTCCTCCCCAATAAGTCGCTTCACGACTGGGGAGAAATGAATCCGATGGCTTCGTTCATTCTGCAAACCATCATTTACGCAGCCACCCTGATAATGGCAGTGGTATCGTTCTGGCATCTGCTGCCACGCAAGCAACTCTCTGCCAACAAAGGCGAGAAGCGTAAAAAGGGACAGTGGATGCTCCGCATCCTTCGCCATCTGGGAGGTTTCCTCATGACCTGTTTTCTGGGCATCATGATTGTGTGCATCGCTACCTTCATCGCTGCCCTGCCATCCATCATCCTCATCATCGCCCAGCTCTACTCACAGCTGGGAGCACTGGAAGGCGACCCACTCGGTGTGCCGGGCTATTTCCCCCCACTCCTCTTTGTGGTCTTCATCATCACCTTCCTGCTCATCCTCTACGCCCTGAGCTGGCTCGGCATCTCGCTGGCCTACCAATATGGTTCGTACCAGGTGATTGATGCAGAGAGAAAGAAGCAGAAGGAAAGCGAAAAGATGGGATTGCAGCAGATGGCAACCGCAGAAATAGAAAAATATTAATCATATTAACATATTTATTTTAAAAAGAGACATGAAACAGACTAGATTACTCTTCATCGACCGCGATGGAACTCTGATTCAGGAACCAGAGGATGAGCAGATTGACAGCTTCGAGAAGCTGGTATTTACCAAGGGCGTGTTCCGCAACCTCGCCTTCATTGCCCAGCACACCGACTACGAGCTGGTGATGGTGAGCAACCAGGACGGCTTGGGTACCGACTCCTTCCCGGAAAACACCTTCTGGCCTGTACACAACTTCATCATCCAGACCCTGGAGAGCGAGGGCATCCACTTCAGCAAGCAGCATATCGACCGCCACTTCCCGGAGGATAACTCGCCAATGAGAAAGCCGGGCACGGGCATGCTGACCGAATACATCGGCAACCCGGCATACGACCTGGCAAACAGTTATGTAATCGGCGACCGTGAGACGGATGCCCAGCTTGCCGAAAACCTGGGTTGCAAGAGTCTGATTCTCGGAAAGGACGGCATGGACTGGGATAAGATTGCCGAGATTCTCTTTGCCGGCGACCGCATTGCCGAGGTGAAGCGCACCACCAAGGAGACGGATATCTACATTAAGGTAAATCTCGATGGCAGTGGCAAATGCGATATTTCAACCGGTCTTGGTTTCTTCGACCACATGCTGGAGCAGATAGGCAAGCACGGCATGATGGACCTCACCATCCACACCAAGGGCGACCTCTATGTGGATGAACATCACACCATTGAAGATACGGGTATTGCCTTGGGCGAATGCCTGCTGCAGGCGCTGGGCGACAAGCGTGGCATCGAAAGATACGGCTACAGTCTACCGATGGATGATTGTCTCTGCCAGGTGGCATTGGATTTCGGTGGCCGTCCATGGCTGATCTGGGATGCAGAGTTCCACAGAGAGAAGGTGGGCGAAATGCCAACCGAGATGTTCAAGCATTTCTTCAAGAGTCTGAGTGATGCGGCAAAGATGAACCTCAACATCAAGGCTGAGGGTGAGAACGAGCATCACAAGATAGAAGGCATCTTCAAAGCGCTTGCCCGCTCGCTGAAAATGGCGGTGAAGAGAGACATCTATCACTTCGAGCTTCCTAGCTCTAAGGGAATGCTGTAAGGAGTTTATAGTTAAGAGTTTATAGTTTATAGATGACTGTTGCTATAAACTCTTAACTATAAACTATTATTAGAATTTAGTCATGAACTCCACGACAATCTTATCCTTTTCTGAAGTCTTGGCTATGCCGCCTTTGCGATAGAAATACTTCTCGTAGTTGATGCGGATATCCGAGATGAATGGCTTGGCAAGGCTCAGGGTTACACCGCCAGTAACACGATGGCGCTTGTAATCATTGATCTTCAAGGCACCGAGTTCGGTATCAGAACCGCCATATCGGGTACCATCGCTGTGGTCGCTCATGAAATCATATCTTGCCAAAGGAGAAACCTTTCTGATGAGGCTCTTCTGATTGCGAACCGGAATGTCATAGCATACGAATCCATCGAACGCATGCACATCGTGGAAGGCATCCTTGCTGTAATGCTTGTAAAGATACTCAGCCTCAGCAATGAAACCGCCCTTGTGGAAGGTGATACCACCATCATACATCGTTACCGTAACATCAGATGGCTTGATCTTCTGGGTACTCAACACCAGGTTCACATTCGGGAAGAGGAACTGAGCCTTGGCAGAATAGTTAACGCCCTTGGTCCAGTAATCCTTCTGGTTGGTCAAGCCAGAACCATTGAAGATACCGGCATTCACCACGATAGGGAAACCTACATTCCAGGTGTATCCTATTTCGGCACCCACGTCGCGCACGTTACCCACCTGCTTGGCGATGAACGAACGGTTGGCAAAGTACTGCTGATGAGGAGAACGGTGAGCATCGATGGTGAATGGCACACGCTCCTGACCGATGGTGAACTGCAGGGTCTTCCAAGGCTTGATGCGTGTATAGGCATCGAGCATCTTGATCTTACCCTCGTCGCAGAGGTCGATTTCCGCCTTGTAGCTTACCTGAGGTGTTACATTGCCAGCCACGTTGATACGGGCAGTACGCACCTCGAATCGTCCCTCCCCCTCTTCGGTCTGGTACTCATACTTGGAGCGGATGGTTCCACCAATGGTCATGGTCTTGGTGAATTCCCCGATGCCCTTCTCTACAGAGCTGCTTCCTGAATTCTGGGCATTCATTCCCATCGACACCATCGTGAGTGCCATCAACAAATACGTTTTCTTCTTCATTTCTTACCTTATTATATATATACACGTAAATCTGATTCTTTTTACTTTCGGCTGCAAAGTTAAGGAGAAGATGTTTCTACCGTAAAACATAAGTGTTACAAAGTTGTTACATCGCTGATTTTCAGCACAGGTAACACCATTGTAACATCCGTATCACGGTTGTAACACTATCGTCACAAACACGTAACTTGATTTTCTCCCCCGTTTGAAAATATCGCCGTACCTTTGCACCTAGAAAAAACAACATTAACATATATAATAGGATGAAGGAAAACAAGAAAGCAATCTTGGATATTCTTAAGAAGAAATCTAAGAAAGAAGGTAAGTTTGAGAACTTGGTGCTCAATCTCGCCTTGCAGAAGATTGACAGCGACAGTTTTGAATTCGATGGCGATGCAGTTTACACCAACGACAAGAAGCGCTTGGTTTATTGCATGAGCCAGGAGGCTAGCTTTGCCATTCCAGAGGGAGTGGAGATTATCGGCGAGATGGCGTTCCGCGGCAAGAAGACCCTCAAGAACATCATCATCGCCAACAGCGTGAAGGAAATTGAGCACGATGCTTTCTACGATTGTGATGAATTGGATAACGTTTATGTGCCTGCGGGCGTAAAGGTGGTTAAGAGCTACGCCTTTGCAGAGTGCGACAAGTTGAAGAAGGTTACCTTTGCAGGTACTCCTAACAAGCTGAGCCGTCATGCCTTTGACGACTGCGACCAGTTGCACGACATCATCGTGCCTGTAGGCAGCAGCAAGTTCTTCCGCAAGGAACTCCACTTTATCGATGGAGACACCGACTATTTGGTTTTGGAGGATTCTAAGAAGAAGGCTGAAAAGAAAGCTGAAAAGAAAGACAAGAAGGCTGAAAAGAAAGCTGAAAAAGTAAAATAACTCACGAAACTTTCGAATGTGGTTCAAGAACGGGCTGAAAGCCCAAAAGCTCCTAGCCCAGGGCAACGCCCTGGGGATAATAGCAGTCAACAAGGCGCCCTGTAAGGGCAAAAGCTTTGTTTATTGCTTGGTTCTTTGAAAGCTTTTGCCCTTACAGGGCGCAGGTTTACGTCCATGAAATACCCAGGGCGATGCCCTGGGCTAGGAGCTTCTGCCCTTTCAGGGCGTGTGGGGGCGTACATACGAAAGTTCAATAACTCAAAAAAAATAGACTAAGAGAAATCATGACTAAAGAAGATATGATGAAGAAAGCTTATGTAGAACGCGACATCAGTTGGATGTACTTCAACCATCGCATTCTGCAGGAGGCAGAGAAAGAGTATGTGCCACTGTTGGAGCGCCTCTCTTTCCTCGGTATTTACTCCAATAACCTCGACGAGTTCTTCCGCGTACGAGTAGCATCGCTCAACCGCATGCTCGACCAGAAACTCGACAAGGATACCGAGCAGCAGATTAAGAAATCTCTTAAAACGATAAATAAGCTCAATGAATCTTATTCGAAAGAATACACTGAAGCGGTGGATACAGTTTTCCGCGAACTTGAAGTTCACAAGGTTCGCCTGCTCACCGAAGACCTGCTCAACGACGAGCAGAAGGAGTTCCTCACGCAGTTCTTCTACGACAAGCTCAATGGTTCTGTCAACCCTATCTGGCTCAACGAGATAGACGACCTCTCCACACTGGAGGACAACCGCATCTACCTAGCCGTAGAAAAGGCTGAGGATGACAAGAAGAAGAAATATGCCGTAGTAAAGGTACCGGATAGAGTTTATGGACGCTGGGTAAAGGTGCCGGCAAGCGATGGTTTCGACAACATCATGTATCTGGACGATGTAATCAGATACTGTCTGCCACTGGTATTCCTCGGTTTCAAGAAGAGCACCTACCGTGCCTTCAGTTTCAAGTTTACCAAGGATGCCGAGATGGAGATGGACAACGATGCTGACTTCGGAACCATGGAGAAGATAGCCCTGGGTGTAAGCAGCCGCAAGAAGGGTGAAGCCGTGCGCGTAATCTACGACCAGGAGATGCCGAAGGAACTTCAGAAGAAGCTGCGTGAGCGATTGAACACCAAGGAGTTGGATGCTTCACTGGCTGGCGGAAGATACCAGAACCACAAGGATCTGATGTCGTTCCCAGATTGCGGCCACAAGGAACTGAAATACGAAAAATGGGCTCCTATCATGAAACCGGAATTCCTCTCAAACGAGAGCATCCTCGACCAGATTCGTGAGAAAGACCGTTTTATCCACGTACCCTACCATAGCTTCAACGGCTACATCCGTGTGCTCCGTGAGGCTGCTACCAAGCCCGAGGTAAAGGCCATCAAGACCACCCTCTATCGCCTGGCCAAGGATTCAAAGGTAGTGAAGGCACTCATCACCGCTGCCCGCAACGGCAAGAAGGTGACTGCCGTGGTAGAGCTTCTGGCACGTTTCGACGAGGAGAGCAACATCAAGTGGAGCAAGCGCATGCAGGAAGAGGGCGTAAACGTAATCTTCGGTGTAGAAGGACTGAAAATTCACTCCAAGCTGCTCTATATCGAGTCAAAGAAGGGCAACATCGCCTGCGTAGGAACCGGAAACTTCCACGAAGGCAATGCCAAGATCTATACCGACTATCTGATGATGACCACCCGTACTAAGCTGGTAAACGAGGTGGCTAAGGTATTCGATTTCATCGACCGTCCATTCTCGCCATTCCGCTTCAACGAGCTCCTCGTCTCTCCAAACTCCATGAAGAGCCGCATCCTGCGCATGCTCGACACAGAAATCAAGAATGCCAACGAGGGCAAGGAAGCTTGGGTGAAGATGAAGATCAACCACATCACCGATACCGATATGGTAACCAAGCTCTATCAGGCTTCAAAGGCTGGCGTGAAGATAGACATCGTGATCCGCGGCAACTGTTCGCTGGTGCCAGGCATTGCCAAGCTCAGCGACAACATCCGCTGCGTGGGCATCATCGACCGCTATCTGGAGCACAGCCGCATCCTCATCTTTGCCAACGGAGGCAAGCCAAGATACTTCATCGGTTCTGCCGACTGGATGCCTAGAAACCTCATCAACCGCATCGAGGTGCTCACCCCGGTATATGACGAGGATATGCAGGCAGACCTGCTCCGCACCATCTCCTATGGTATGAGAGATACGATGAACGGCCGAGTGGTAGATGGCAAGGGCGGCAAGGAGTTTGTGGAAGGCGAACCATTCCGCAGTCAGGAAGAACTTTATAAAGCATATAAATAATAAAGCATATAAATAATGATGAATTTAGCATCCATTGATATCGGCTCCAACGGAGCCCGACTCCTCATCAAGCGCTTCGATCCCGAGGCAATCCGAGAGGAAGACCGCATCAAGAAACTCATGTTCATCCGCATCCCACTGCGATTGGGTAAGGATGTTTTCACCCTGGGAAAGGTTTCCAAGGAGCGTGAGAAGATGATGCTCCACATGATGAAGGGCTTCAAGCAATTCATGAAACTCAATGACGTAGAGGCATTTCGCGCCTGTGCCACTTCAGCCATGCGCGATGCCGAGAACGGCAAGAAGGTGCTCAAGAAGATAGAGAAGCAAACCGGCATCAAACTCGAAATCATCAAGGGTCAGGAGGAGGCACAGCTCCTTTACAACAACCTGGTAGAGAAAACAGACTCCAACGAGGGCAGCTTTGCCTACATTGATGTGGGCGGTGGTTCCACGGAGGTGAGCATCATCCACGACGGTGTGCTCGCCGAGAGCTATTCCTACAACATGGGTACGCTGAGAATGCTGAGCGGCAAGGTGACTGCCGATACAGAAAAGCTCTTCAAGGAGAACCTTACGAGATATGCCGAGCAATACGGCGACATCAGGATCATCGGTTCGGGTGGCAACATCAACAAGTTGAACAAGCTGGCACGCCACAGCAAGCAGGACTCCAAAAACCTGACGCTTGCCGAACTGAAGCGTCTCTATTCGATGATGCAGCCCCTGAGCATCGAGGAGCGCGAGATTTCCTTCTCTCTGAAGGAAGACCGTGCCGACGTCATCATTCCTGCCGCTGAAATCTTCCTCAAGGCATGCGAATACCTGAAGTGTGAAAGCATCATGGTGCCCAACATCTCGCTCGCCGACTCCATCGTGGATGGACTCTACGAGAAGATGATGGCAAAAACTGAAGAATAAACCACTTCATCCGCAAATAAAATAAAAGATATGTCAATATCTCAAATTTTTATGCTATCTTTGCACAGAAATGTGCGAAGGTAGCATTTTTTTTGTTTACCTTTCGCCTCTTCTTGCGTCATACACATAAAAAGGAACAAATGGAAGAAACAGAATTTGAACATATCGCCCAGGAAATGCGCCCCAGGTTGACAGCACATTGTCAACGCTATCTCTCGGCAGGAACCCTTGCCGAAGAAGCCGATGACATCGTGCAGGAAACCCTGGTGAAGCTCTGGAAGATGCGCGACAAGCTCTCGGAATACCAGAGCATCGAGGCCCTAGGTATGACGATAGCCAGGAATCTCTGCATCGACCATCTGAGACGCAACAAAGCCCAGACTGCATCGCTGGAACAGATGAAGCATCCCGCAGAAATCTGTACGGCAACCGAGCGTACCGACCAGGCCATCATCGGCGAAGATACGCAAAGGCGACTCAACAGGGCGATGGACAGGCTTCCGGATACGCAGAGAAGAATGCTGCTATTGAGAAGCGAGGGAAAGAGCCTCGATGAGATTGCCGAAATCTGCGGAGCCAACAAGACGAGCACCAAGACGATGATTTCTGCAGCAAGAAGATCATTGTTGAAAATGATGAAGTCATAAAAGGCTGGTGCTCAAATTGAGCTCTATATTAAACTTCAAATTGAATTCTAAAAATGAAAGAAATGAAGAAACTAGAAGATATAACCTATCGCCACGAGCTGATAGAGCGCTACCTCGATGCTGATACCAGTGTGGAGGAAGAACAGGCATTGGCTGATTTCTATCGCCATTGCGAGGAGAAGGATTTAACGGATGAGGATCTCGACATCAGAAACCTGATGCTGGGAATGGAAAACTATACTCCAAATATTCTTCTGACGGAAGAGGAAATAATGGACGAATTGGACAGAAAAGAAGAGATGAAAGAACTGGACAGAAAAGAAGCTGATGGACAGCTGCAAATGAAAGAGATGTCCCTTGCAACTTCTAAGAAGCACGAAACAAGATGGGTACGCCTCTCTGCGATACTTCTCGCTACGGCAATGCTGGCAGGACTCATCTTCCTGCTCTTCCCTATCAAGGATTATTTCTCATCCTCTTCTGAACAACAACCTGGCCTTGCCAACCTGGTTCCTACAGAGCAGGTGGTTCGCTCGCAGCCATCTTCAGAAGATGAAGACGGGAACCTGAACGCATACGAAAAGATGGAACGTGCCGACTCCCTCTTCCTGGCTGCAACCCAGGATATCGTGACCCCGCAGGAAATGAAGGCAAGCAAGATGGTACTTGCCAAAAGAAAGAATATCGCAGAAAGAAGCGAGAACCATACAGAGAAGACTGCAGAAAATACAGAAGAGATCTCTTCTGAAGCAGAAAGAAGCATTCATGAAGATTTCAATCAGATTTATGAAGTAGCCTCTGCCGCCCTGCCTTCTGCCGAGCAGCTGACCATCAACCGCCAAGGCAATAACATCGTTATCTCAACCCTGGACAACGACGGCAACATGCAGCATTACACCATCAATATCGCAGAAACGCAAGATGGTAGCTATCAGCTACTTCCTTTGGCACAGTTAAACGAATGATAAAACATTTCACGCTGAATTATAAACATTTCACGCTTATGAAAAAGTATATTTTCACCATTGCATTTGCTCTGCTAGGCATAACCAGCAGTATGGCATCCAAGGCAGATACCCTGCGTATCTACAGCATTGACGGTGAGCGCATTCCAAACTTCACCGGCAAGGAACTCATCGGTAAAACCATCAAGAATTACCAGGTAAACACCAACGTCCTGCCGGCACCCAAAAGAGATGTGATAGAAATTCATATCATCACCACTACCACACCTCCTGCCCCCAAGCCAGACCCTCACTATCTGATCAAGGGCAGAGAGCAGGAACTGACTAAAGAGGAATTCAACAAGATTTCTCCCAGCAAGATCAGAGCCATCGAGGTCTTGAAAGAAGGCACCAAAGCCATTCAGGAAAGAGGTCTGAAAGAGGATGGCAGAAGCTACATCATCGTTACTCTGGAGAAATAACAGACAAAACATATCCCTTTTTCTTCAGCGACTCAATCTTAACGGTCGCATCATGCTGAAGAGCATGGCGAAGATACGTCATCTGCACATTCACAGCCAGGGAGTTGGCATAGCTCACGGTACCCCACACCGCCTCCTGTATCATCTCCTTGCTTACAACATTGCCGATATTCTTCGCCAGCAGACGGAGGATGTCGGCTTGTCGGCTGGTGATGAGCACACGAGAGGAACGGGTACGAAGCTCATTGTTGTTATAGCAGAAGGTGGTTTCTCCGAAATGATACACCTCCTCTTCTATCGTCTCACTCTCATTCATGGAGAACCGCTCCTCTATTCTTGCCAGCAACTCTTCCGGATAGAAGGGTTTGGCAAGATAATCGTTTGCCTTCAGGGAGAAACCTTTCAGTCGATCGTTCTTCTCCGTACGGTCGGTGAGAAAGAAGATAAGCACCTTCGGGTCGATGGCTCTGATGCGCTCAGCCACCTCATAGCCATCCATCTCCGGCATATTGATGTCGAGCAATACCAGGTCGGGCTTCACTTCCGGGAACTGCTCCCATGCCTTCTTGCCATTGCCGGCATAAGTCACATCGTAGCCATGCTGCTGCAGGAAACTCTTCAGCAACATGGAATACTTCAAGTCATCGTCTGCAAATAATATCTTGATCATTTTTTCTGTTGTTTATAGCGTTAAACCGGATGCATCAGGAGTGCTGCGGGATGACAATCGAAATCCTGGTTCCCTTGCCCACTTCGCTCTGCATCATTTTTCTGCCCCCATGGGCCTTCACAATCATATCAACAAAACTCAAACCCAAGCCGATGCCCGGCTGCATCATATCCGGGTAAGCATTGCTGCGATAGAACTTCGTCCAGACTCTCTGCTGCTCGTCGGGCGAAATTCCGATACCATTATCTGATACAGAAATCATGACTTCCTCCTTCACGGTATCTCGGCAGGCAACATGGATATTGACGATATCGCCGGAATACTTCACCGAGTTCTCCATCAGATTACTGACCACATTCAGAAGCTGGTCTCTATCTCCCATCATCCTATCGGAAGTGCGCTGGTAATCGAACGAAACATTCACCTCCTTCTGCTTATTCTTTCGATAAACTGCCACCAGATTCTGCAAGGCGGCATGGATATCGAAAGAAGTTATCTGGAGCGGGATATGTTCCTCTGCCCTGATTACTTCCCGGAGTTTGGCGAGATAGGCGGTCAGGTTATCGCTCTCCTCTCTAACCGTCTCCATGATGAGGGCATTCTCATCCTTCTCATCAGTCTTTTGAGCAGAGAATACGGACACACACATCTTCAGTGTCTGCACGGGGCGCTTCAACTCGTGAATCATCGTATGCACGAAGTCGCTTCGCATCTTATCCACCTTCTTCTGCAGGAGCATCACCTTGATGAGATAAGCTATGCTCAGGAGAAGCATGATGGTAACCAGCAGACTTCCTATCATCTGCCACATCATTCCCTTCAGGATGGGCAGCATCGGCACCTGCATCCTCATCTGCATCGACTGATACTGGATAGGATTGAAAGGCACTTCCACCAGCATTTCGTGATGAAACAAGGTAGGAGGCTCTAGGATTCTTGTCTGCCACAGACGATGCTTTCCCGTCTTCATCTCTGCCCCGATGAAATCATTGCCCAGTTTCTTACTGATGAAACGGTCAAAATGCGCCTTGTCAAAGCGGGTAAGCTGGTAAGTGATGTAAGTATTCAGGCAATCAAAAGAATTGTTGGAATCCGTCTCACGCAAATCGAAAGTATCTCTCTTCTCCATCACGTTGCCGAATCTCGGCTTGCTATACACCACTCCACCAATGATTGTATCCGTATCCAGCGGAGAGCAAATCGTAGTACAGGGACGCTTGAAGTCAGAAAAATATGCCGTAACGACATAACCGATATGTGATTTTTCTTTTACCGCTGCTCCGATATTTGCCTGATAAGTGACTATTGCCTGTTCCGCCTTTTCGGCATTTTTCTTTCCCATCTCTCCCATCGAATAGGTTACACTATTGTAGAGCCAATAGGTCTGCAAGCCTATCAGCAGGAAAGAGGAAAGGATGGCGAGCTGCCAGACTTGTTTGATTCTTCTATTCATATCATTTTTTTTTTTCGATGCAAAGGTACAAAGATTTCATTATATATAATAAGGTGAAGCAAGATTATTTTGCCAGCGTAATGTTTCAGTAATGATTATTTGCGATTTTGAGCCCGAAAAGCTGTTCCTTTGCAGACGAAAACAAAAAACAAGGAAGAAAATGAAGAAAGAAACAGTTTTATGCGCGATGCTAGCCACCGCCACCTGTGTAACAGCACAAAACGGGAAATTCCCGACATCTGGAGTTTGCGCAGACTCAATACAGACGGAAAATGATTCGATCAAAGCTGATAAGGAGACTGAGATCTATGCTGATAAGGAGGCTGAGACAAAAGCTGATAAGGAAGCCGAGATTCAAGCCGTAACCGTAACAGGTCATCGCCCGATGTACAAGATGAGAAACGATGCCCTGGTTACCCGTATCCGCAACACTCCCTTGGCAAAGGAGCCAACGCTGGAAGATGTATTGAAGCACATCCCCGGCATGAAACAAACCGCCGATGGAACTCTGGAAGTAAACGGACTGGGAGCACCCATCATCTATCTCAACGACAAGAAGGCGACTTCTGCCGAACTCTCTCATCTCGATGTGAAGCTGATAGATGAAATAGAACTCATTACCACTCCTGGTGCAAAATATGATGCAACGACGGGAGCCGTACTGAGAATCCTGACGAGAAGAACAGACGAGGGTATATTCGGCAAGATGCAGGTGTATGATAAATTGAGCGAGGTGAACACCAACCACGAGGAATTGACTCTGGGTTGGGTAACGAAGAAAATTTCGCTCACAGGATTTTACGGTTACACAGACAACCGTTACAATGTGCATCAGCCACAGGAAGCGCTCGTAAGAGCCAAAGATGGCGAATATCTCTTCGGAGCCGACCGCCATGGCAAGAACAAGGCAAATTATAACGCTACGGAACTCAACTTCGACTGGTTAATCAGCAAGCAGCACGAAGTGGGAATACAATGGGAAGGGCTTTGGCTGAATGGCGGTAGAAGCGAGAAACAGCAGCAGTACTATCGCTATCCTACCCCAGCAGGAGAAGATACAAATAGCGAGATGAAGCTTTCTGATGCGGATGGCAAGATGAAGTATTTTGATTCGGAGAGCCAGCAATGGGGACACCAGCGCAGCCACCACTTCAATCTCTTCCATCTGGCTAAATGGTCGAAACATCTCTCATCACAGATTTATCTGGACTATGCAAGGAACAAGGATTCTGACAGACAGCCTATCACGGAGAAAGAAGGTAGCGAGATGCAGGAAACCCTCAACCGCTCTAATTCCAACTACGATATCTATAGTGGAAGAATCGAAGTCAAGCAACTCATCTCTGATAAACATTCCATCAACTATGGTGGCGAATGGAGTCTGATGGAAGGCAAGGGAAAAACCGAAAGTTCTGCCGATATGCTTGGAACTACGGAATACAAAAACCACGATACCAAGACGGCTGCTTACCTGCAATATCAGGGTAAAGCTGGCAGATGGAGCTGGTGGGCAGGCATCCGATACGAGCATCTCACATCCCGATACACCAATCTGTCGGAGGAATCTCCCGACAATATGGAGCGCCATTACGACCAGTGGTTTCCATCGTTCGGTATCACTCTCAACGAACCATCGTGGCATCACTCGCTCAGCTTCCGAACTACCACCGCCCGACCTTCTTTCAGTCAGCTCAGTGGGAACATCTACTATATCTCGCGCTTTCAGTATCAGATCAGCAATCCGAAGCTGCAGCCTGTCAACACCTATCGTCTGACCTACTCGGTACAGTGGAAAGACTTCATGGGAATGCTGAGATACACCCGTATCGACCACTCCATCATGTACATTCATGAAGTGCCGGAGGACAAGCCCGTAAGATACGTGAGTACATTCATGAACTTCAACAAGATGCAGAAATACATGGCATATCTCAACTGGGGACACGTCTTCGGCTGCTGGCGTCCGAATGTCAATGCAAGCATCACTTACCAGCGCTTCTCCGTAAATGATCATGGAGAGCTAATCAGTTACAACGGAGCAACTTGGAATGCATCGTTTGATAATTACTTCACGCTACCAAACGACTATCAGCTGTCGCTCTCCTACAGTTTTGACAACGGAGGACAAGTGGGCAAAACGAAGTTCAGCCCCACTCAGAACTGGAGTCTTGGTGCCAACAAATCGTGGATGGACGGCAGATTACAGGTTGCCTTCAGTGCCAACGACCTCTTCCATCAGCAGCTCTTCAAGGAGCGAACCCACGAGCATGCCGTTGACTTCTCCCAGACTGAGGATTACAAGCTATGGAGCTACAAGTTGACCGTAACCTGGAAATTCAACAAGCGCAAGGGAAGATACAACGGCATGAACAGTGCGGAAGATGAATTGAACCGACTATAGCCGGACAAGACTCTCTTATCTTAATGATCTTTATAATTTCAAGTATCCGGGTTATCCCACTCCCAGCAGTTCTACTTCGAATATCAGGGTAGAACCGCCTGGGATGCCCGGCTGCGAGAACTTGCCGTATCCCATCTCGGCAGGGATGTAAAGTTCCCACTGGTCGCCCACGTGCATCTGCTGCATGGCAACAATCCAGCCATCTATCAGGTCGCTCAATCGCATGGCGAAAGGCGTACCGCCACGGCTGGAATCAAACTTCTTGCCGTTGATGGTCCAACCGGTGTAATGAGCCGTCACGATGCTGCGTCGGCTAGGCTGTGCTCCCTTCGGGTCGCCCTGCTTCAACACCTTATAATATATACCACGAGGCAGCGCCATAACGCCCTCCTCCTTTGCCTTTTCCTCCAGCCAACGCTTGTTGGCTTCAACATATTCTCTTTTTGCCATAAATCTTTATTTATATCCTAAATCAAAAAATATTCTATAGGGTATCTTATTACCCACTTTCACACCTTTTCACACCTCTTCCATACGGATCAGATTCCAGCCATCAAACTGCATGATAATCTTATGCAGTTGGGTTCCCTGTCGCAAGGCCTCAACCCTTGGAGCCACGGCATAACGGCAGATTTGCTCTTCAGCAGCATCCCACTGCTCCCCTATCATCTTCTCGAATGTTTCTTTCGAAATTCCCTTTTCTTTCTTTGGCACAAGTTTCAATTCTATGATATAACTGTGCTTGGTAGGATAACGAGACAAGTTTGGCAAGAGGAAGAAATCGCAATAGCCATGATTCAGTTCCAATTCGGGGGCAGTATAATAATAGTTGTTCAAACTAAGGTAGGCCATAAAGAAACCTTGCAGATTTCGCTCGCCTCCGATGGTATCACGCACCGAAGAGACTTCGGCGTATGCTTTTGCCATATGCCCCAAAGCCTCACACCATTTCCCCTGGAATGCCATGTAAGTGAACATCGTCTTGAGCTCATCAATATTTACATGCTTTACATCCTGATATTCTTCCAGCAAATACTCATAATATTGCTTGCGAACATTGTTGTTGGGAATACCCAGTATCACCTGGTCGCCAAAAGTATCCTTGATGGTCAACATTCCATAATAGAAAAGCAGACTTGGGAACACGCCGGGGTCGGTAATGGAACGGGCTGGAAAAGTTTCACGAAGATTCGTGATAATCTGCCCCGTCTCAGCAATGGTGCGAATCACTCCCTTGCGGTCTCCATCCAACTTATCCAACTGCAAAAGGCGCTTCATCTTATTATAGTCGGTCTTGGTATTCGGGTCAATCATCTGCTCTGGGGCAGCCCCCGTGCTTACATACGTGCGAAGATAATAAAGCACCATATCGCAATTGAATACCTTGCTCTGCTTATTCAACGCCATCTTTGAAAAGCAATAGTTATCATACCATGGTTTCATTTCCGCTACCACTTTCTGAATATCACAGTCAGCAGGCAGTTTTCCTGCCGTTTTGTAATATCCAAACAGTTCCATCACATCCTCCTCGGAGAAGCCGAGCATCTGATTAAACTTCAGTTTGGTAGAAATATGCCATCCTATGTTGAACCCACTGGTAACATCATCGAGCGTAACAGGACTTACACCCGAGATGAAGATACGACGGCAAGTGCCCTTGAACTTCTTGAAGATGTCGCGATAAAAACCTTCTGCATGAGTTATCGCCCAATACATGTCCTCACCCTGCTCATTGAGTACGGTGTTGGTGAAATTATCGTATTCGTCTATGATGAGATAAACATCCAGTCCTAGCTTTCTGTTCTCATCGTTTATCATATTGAGTTTCTCTGTTGCTTCAGTAGAAGCCAGCACCTTTTCGACAAAAGTCTCTGAATAGAAGTCGCGATAAACATCAACAAAGCTGTCGAGCTTGATACGACAATAACTGTTGAAGTTATCCTCCAACTTCTCTATTGTTCCTCCCACCTGCGAAAAGTCTAGATGCAAGACGAGAAACTTGCCCTGCAAGGGTGTAGGATGCTTGCCTATCCAGAGATTGCCAAACCATTGCTGGAACTTATCCTTGGTATGACAATCGTAATAGGCATGCAACATACTTAAGAATATGCTCTTTCCAAAGCGGCGAGGACGGATAAAAAACAAATTATCCGCTTCATCTTCCAACTGTGGAATATACATAGTCTTATCTACATAATACTGATTCCGTTCCATCACGTCAACGAAGTCAGATACGCCGTATGGTATTCTCTTTGCTTCCATGTGCTGATATTTTTGCGCAAAGTTACAAAAATCTATCGTATCTGCAAAAGAAAAAGGAGAACTTTTCTTCTTTTATCAAAGAAAAGCAGTACCTTTGCACCCTAATCATCAAAAAATACGATATGCCACAGACACTACATATTGCAATTATTGGTGGGGGTGCCGCAGGATTCTTTGCGGCGATAGAGGCCAAGCGCAACTTCCCTCACGCCGACATCACGATTTTCGAAAAGAATTCGAAGGTTCTCGCCAAGGTGGAAATCACGGGAGGAGGAAGATGTAATCTTACCAATTCCTTTGAGGAAATTTCCGACCTGAAACAGGCGTACCCCCGCGGACATAAACTGATGAAGCGACTCTTCAAGAGATTCGACTACCAGCATGCCTTCGACTGGTTTGTGGAGAACGGCGTGCCACTGGTTACGCAGGAAGACCAGTGCGTGTTTCCGCAATCGCAGGATTCGCACAGCATCAT
Source organism: Segatella copri (assembly GCF_051861805.1). Taxonomy (GTDB): domain Bacteria; phylum Bacteroidota; class Bacteroidia; order Bacteroidales; family Bacteroidaceae; genus Prevotella; species Prevotella copri_M. Next base: position 2,727,291 of record NZ_CP146520.1, read on the forward strand.
CGACTGTCTGGTGAATACCGCCAAGCGACTGGGCGTGAAGATACAATGCAACCACCAGCTCACCGCCATCACCGAACTGGAGGATGAGCGCCTGCTCCTGGAATTCAAGATTTCAAAAGAAAAGGGAAATCTATCGGGTGCATCTTCTGCCTCTCATCCCGTTTCCGAAATCAGGCAGATTGCCTTCCACCGGGTAGCCATCACCACGGGCGGTCATCCGAAGATGGAGAGCTTCAAGCATCTCTCAGACCTGGGACATGCGATAGAGCTGCCTATCCCATCGCTCTTCACCTTCAACATCGCCGACAAGGCTTTCAAGAATCTGATGGGCACGGTGGTAGAGCCGGTATATACCAGCATTCCGGGCACCAAGCTGAAGGCAGAGGGTCCGCTCCTCATCACCCATTGGGGCATGAGCGGTCCTGCCGTGCTGAAGCTCTCATCCCATGCAGCCCGCTATCTGCACGAGAACAATTATCAGATTAAGATTTCCGTAAACTGGGTACACGAGAGCAACCGCTCGCTGGTGGAAGAGAACATCCAGGGCATCATCATCGCCAACCCGCAGAAGCAGCTGGCAAGCATCCGCCCCTACAATCTGCCATCCCGCCTCTGGCTCTTCCTGATTCAGAAGATGGGGTATGCGCCCGAGAAGAAATGGAGCGAAATGGGAAAGAAGGGCTGCAACCTGCTGATAGAAACCCTCACCAACGACCTCTATCAGGTAAACGGCAAGGGAGCCTTCAAGGAGGAGTTTGTTACCTGCGGCGGCATCAGCCTCAGCAACATCGACCTGCATACCCTGGAGAGCAAGGTGTGCCCTCACCTCTTCTTTGCCGGCGAAGTGCTCGACATCGATGCCATCACCGGCGGCTTCAATCTGCAGGCAGCCTGGACCACGGGATATGTGGTGGGACAACATATAGGAGAATAAAAGAATCTTAAAGAATAAAAGATTATCGGAGAATAAAAGTTTTTGAAAAATACCAAAAAAGCAGAATACCAATTGATATTCTGCTTTTTTCTATATTACGATATTAAGATATTTCGATACTTCAGGTTTACTGTGCTACGAGATAAAGCACGCGTGAAGACCAGTCGGTCTTCTTACCCCAATCTACATTGTTCTCCAATGGCATCTCCAAACCATGCTCCATCAGATACTTGCCAGAGTATGACTTGCCCTCGCAATCGAGCGGAGTATTGTCGATGACATTCAACTCACGCACCTTATACATCTTGTTGGCATCCAGACCCGCCATCTTTACTCTTGGCAGATGAACATTGTAGAAGTTGGCTATCTTCCACCAGTAGAACACAGCCTTATCCTTCGCCTCGCTTACATACATGATAGACGACAAGCCCTGGTTATCGTATGGAGAAACCAGACGATAGAGGTCGCCAAACTGTACCACAGGGCGAATCTCCTTATACTCGCTGATGGCCTTGCGGCAGAGTGCCTTCTCTTCCTCCTTCATGTGCTTAGGCTGTATTTCCATACCCAGACGACCGCTCATGGCCACATCGATGCGATACTTCAATGATGTGGTACGGAACACGGTGTGGTTAGGCACGGCAGAGATATGACTCGCCATGGCGATAGCTGGGAAGAAGTAGCTGGTGCCATACTGCATATAAATGCGCTGCAGGGCATCGGTGTTGTCACTCACCCAGAACTCGTCGAAGCCACGAAGGCTGCCCCAGTTGGCACGGGCACCACCGCTGGCACAGCACTGGATTACCACATCCTTGTACTTGGCACGGATGCGGTCGATGACATTGGCAAAGCCCTGATGGTAAGCGATGTAGAGATGACTCTGGTCGGCAGCAGAAAGATACTGGCTGCCATGGTTCATGATAGACATGTTGGCATCCCACTTGATGTAGGCAATCTCAGGATACTTGGTAAGCAGATTATCTACCACGCCAAATACGAAATCCTGCACCTTAGGATTACCCAGGTCGAGCACCAGCTGTGTGCCGCCACGGCCTACCACTGCATCACGCTTAGGCGCCTTGACTATCCAGTCAGGATGCTTCTCGTAGAGTTCACTCTTGGTGTTGGTCATTTCTGGCTCAATCCAGATACCAAACTTCACGCCGTTCTTCTTGGCATCACGGAGCAGACCCTCGATGCCATCAGGCAACTTTTCGGTATCCACCACCCAGTCGCCCAGGGCAGTGTCGTCTTTCTTTCTAGGATATTTCTTTCCGAACCATCCGTCGTCCATCACGAAGAGTTCGCCACCCATGCTGTGGATGTCGGCCATCATCTGGTCCATCCCCTTCTGGTTGATGTCGAAATAAACACCCTCCCAGGAGTTGAGCAGGATGTCACGCTCCTGGTCGCCATGGGCAAGCACATACTTGCGTCCCCACTTGTGGAAGTTGCGGCTGGCACCGCTCAATCCCTCATTGGAATAGGTGAAGGCGAGCGCCGGAGTCTTGAAGGTTTCGCCCTTCTTCAGGTGATATTCAGAGTTCTGCTCGTTGATGCCGGCAAAGAAGTAGTGATACTCCGTATCGTCGGTCACGGTCTTGAGCTTATAGTTGCCGCTGTATTCCAGTGCCGCACCGATTACGGCACCCGTATTCTCCTGTCCCTTGCCGTTGAGCGAGAACATCACCTCGGCATGGTCGGTATGCGAATTGCGTACGCCATCATTGTTGCGGATAACGAACTCGCCTGGCTGCAGCTTCTCGTGGCTCAACTGCGCCTCGGCAGCCCATGTACCCGAGAGGTGGCTCATCCATACATCGCCACAGCGGATAGGAAGCATGGCAGAAGCGAAGGTGGTCAGGGTAACGATGCCCTTTTCGCCATTGCGGATTTCGGTCCACGCCTCAATCATATCCACATCCTTGTAGGCACGATACTTCAAGTCCACCTTTATATTATATACAGGATCCTTGAGATGGATGGTAGTAAGGGTGGCATTTGCCTCCTGCTTCACGTTGCTGCCCGTAGCCACGAGAGCCGTAGAAAGATTACCGTCGCTATGGCGCATGGCGAGTGCAGCCTCTGTAGGAGTGTTCAAGCCATAGGCAGGATAGGCATCCATTCTTCCGTTGGTAGCCACCTTGAGGTTCTGCAGGTCGGCAGCATTCAACTTGGTACCGAAGTAGAGATACTGAGCAGGTTTGCCGTTCTCCACATCGAGAATAAGTGAGATGCCCTTACTGTTAACTGATACTTGCTCGGCCATCGCAGGCATGGCGACGGAGATGAGCAAAAACGCTAGTGATTTTAATTTCATCATAGTTGAATTATGTTATTAGTTTCTGTCATTGACTAATTTTTCGACTGCAAAAATAAGAAAAAATAAGATACTAGCCAATACTTTTCTGCTTTATTTTAAGGCAAAAGCAGAAAAAGGCAAACATCCGTCAAAAAAAGCAAAGTTTTGCTTCCTGATATAAGTCTCCATCAGGAAGGCATAGAATATTTAGAGTTAAGGCAAAAAATATTTTCCCTTAAGGCTAAATATTTTTAGCCATAAGGGTAATTATATTCATACTATTCTTCCTTCGAAACAAAGTCTCTTACGATGCGGGTGTATACCTCGTGATGGTCGCGATATGCCATGGCATGAACGGAGCCTTTGGCGATGAAGATGGCTTTTCTTCCCTTCGTCTTCGCCTCATAAAGCGGATGCAGCATGGCGTAAGGCACGAAGGCATCCTTGTCGCCATGGATAAAGAGCATCGGTTTGGTGCTCTTGCGAACCTGCTCTATCTGCTGCGCCTCGGCAAACGACCAACCGTAGCGATACTGGCAAAGGGCGGAAGTAGTATTCATCAGCGGGAAGGCAGGCAAGCCAAACTGGTCTTTGAGCTGAGCGGAAAACTCATCCCATACGCTGGTATAGCCGCAGTCCTCCACAAAGCACTTCACGTAATCGGGAGTCTTCTCTCCCGATACTGCCATCGTGGTTGCCGCACCCATCGAAATACCGTGAATCACCTGACGGGTATTCTTCACTCTTCGTTCTTCACTCTTCACTTTTCCTCTTTCACTCTTCACTTTAAAAATCTCATTGGCGATTTCCGACCATCTGATGACATCCCATCTATCCTTCCATCCCATCTGGATATGGTCGCCCTCGCTCTCTCCGTGTCCATACAGATCTGGCAGGAGCACATTATACCCCATATCGTGATTATAGAGATAGGCGATGTGCAGCATTCCCTCGGAGCGCACCTGATAGCCATGCACCACCACGGCAGTCTTTTCCGTAGTCTTCGGTGCATAGAGATAGATGGCATGGGCCTTATAGCCCGACGGCATCACGACAAAGGTATCCTTCACGCAATGGTGCTGATACACAGAGTCCATCCAGGCAATCATCCAGGGGCACTCGTTCTTCATTCTGTTCTTCCAATGCTCAGCCGTCATTCTCTCCTCCTTCGGATAGTTGAGCGAATAATTGAGCATATAGTTGCTGGCACCATACAGTCCCAGCACCACAAGCACCACCAAGCCCAGAGCCGAAGCAATGCCTATCTTTCTCATCCTTTTCTGTTTTATCTTCTTCATTTCTTATTGCCATTACATATATCTAGATTTATTCAACTCTATTCCACTCTTAACAAAGAGCTGTTTATATTCTTATTAACATCCTTCTCTACTTTTTGGGTCTTCCTGCCAAAGTCGAAGGAGTAAGCAACCTTGATGCTGGCATATTGCGAAGCCGTCTGGTCTTTGATGCTCTTACTGTAACTGTAGATAGGCAAATCCAACCAATATTGCTTCTCCTGCTTTTTGAAAGGCGATACTGCCTGAAGTTCTACATAGAGGTTGCCCCTGCTGTAAGAACACGACATTCCATAGTCGATAGGAGTCTTGTTTATCACCAAAGCAGCTTCATCTAAAGACTTCTTGCCAAAATGCAGGTAAGGCTTCAAGGCAAAATCACCCATGAACATATTCAACCCAAGATTACCCGTCAAATTGTTGTTATGCTTCGACCAGGTAGTCTTCACCTCCGCATGGTTATATCTGATATCTCCCGACAAATTGGCAAACTTACACAGTTTGTACTGCAAGGCGAGGATAGCAGAATAATATTGAGCATTTCCACCATTCGAGTAAGTCTTCACTATTTTCCCGTTTGCCTCATCCAGGTAATAATCATCAGTTACAGGATGATGATTGTAACGGAATTGTCCGATGGCAGAAACACTCAACCTGTTGAAACGCCCCATATAATACAAATAGGTGTTGATGTCATGCGATTTCTTCAGTTCAGGCATTCCCTTTTCCATCATGTGGGAATTGACCTGAATCATAGCCCGGTTGATGACATCCATACCATGATTGGAGTTCACAAAGTTGAATGACCACAAGAGCATTCCCTTATTCAGCTGGTATTGCACATTCGTATTGATGCGAGGAGACAGCTGGCTAAAACTGTTGTCTCCATGCAGATGATATTGAAGCCAATCCAATCCGATGCGGGTTTTCAGGCTCAAGCGCCTGCTAGCCTGGAAATTATAGGAGAAGAAAGCCAACGACTCCCCTTTCCACAGATGCTGCCAAAGTTCGCAATTGCCGGAATAATCGGCATTCCAGACATCGTGGTAATGAAACAGTTCCACGGATAAGGAATGCTTTTGAGAGAAATAATTATAGATGGCAGACAGCTGGAACGACAGCGCATTCTCGTCTTCATCGGTCATTGCCTCGAAAGGTTGTTCCTGGTAAAGACGGTGATAGGAGTTGGCAGAATACTTGCCATGTACTCCCAAGGTAAGCGTCTGATTCTTGCTTAATGGCAAGTTGGCGTTCAGGTCAATCTTAGGAGACAGACTCTTCTTCCTGATATTTGAGAATACATCCGTCTCTGTGCTTTCCTTCGCAAAACCAGAAGATGCATTTCTTGGAGTAGAAAGATTGACGAGCGTAAACTTGCCCACCCAATATCTCTTTCCCTTCTGGTTCTGATAGCGGAACTGCATATATTCCTGATGATTCCGGTAAGAATTCTTACTATAGCTCTCCCTATCAAATAGGGATTGCGTAAACTGATAGTTCTCATTGTTCCAGGTCTCAGTACCATCCACATGACTATAGTTTGCACCAGCAAACACAGTATAGGAATTGTTACCTTTTACATAATTGGTGGCAACGTTATAGTCGCCATGGTCATATCCTATCGTCTGCAGTCCGTCAGCCTGCACATATCCTCCATACCGGTATTGCTTGGTAATAAAGTTAACGACAAGCTTATCCTTGGCGTATTTTCCCGATGGAGCATCATGATATTCTATCTTCTCGATGTCACGAGGACGGAGCATCTGTATTTCCCGGATGTCGCATTCCTGCCCATTCAGATACAAGGTGGCTTGCAGTCCCATCACATCCACCTGATTCGACTTTGCATCGATGATGAGTCCTGGGATATTCAGGTTTTCCAACACCCCGAATCCATTAACCGCATGTTTTCGTTGCTGGCTGTTGGGATAGATGACGAGATGATCACCCACACGACTGATATTGGAGGCTGATACCACCACATCATCCAAAGCTTTAGTAGAGACAATAGAGTCCTTCCCAGTGTTCTGAGCGAACACGGGCACAGCAGCTATCAGCAGTCCCAAAGAGCAAAAAACCGTCTTCATTCTTACAATATGTTTTTATTTCATCATTATCTAGTACAAAAGTACACATTATTATCCAAAGCCATTACATCTCTTCCGTTAAATTTGTATAACTGCATCAAATTACCAATTCCATCCAGTTCTTCATCCCTCCTACCCGGAATGCATTCCCGTTTTTTGCTATACATCATCTCTTTAAAAAAATAACTCATAGAGATAGCATCCAAAAGTCATAGAGTTACGGGGAGAAAAGCATAGGGTTACGAGAAGAAAACTATAGGGAGAAAAGCTAAAAAGCCTGATTTTGACTCCAAAACCACTGAAAAAAACAACACGGACAAATTGAATTTGTCCGGCCTCTTTGTCCGTCGGCTTATAATATTCTAAATATCAACTACTTAGAACCAACCGGACAATTTGTCCGGACAAATTCAATTTGTCCGTATTTTAAAAATGAGCTATAATCTGCTCTTTTCTGCATTACCGGCACCCGTACCCTTATACTTGCTCTTAGTGGCATTGAAGTTATAAGTTACATTGACCAAGAACATGCGGGTATTATCTATACCGGTTCTGGTGAAGTGCGCATACGAATTATGATATTGCCAACTCTCGTTCTGTCCATGAAGCAAATCCTCTGCTTCCAGTCTCACAACCAGTCGGTTATTCAGGAACGACTTGGAAATAGACGCATCCAGGGAATTCCATGCATAGTTGACACCCAATTCGCTATAATTACGCGACTGGTAAGCGTATTCCAATCGAGCCTTCCAATGATGTGGCAATACCCAGGTATTCTCCAAATCCAGATAGAGAGAAGGACGGTTGGCATTATAGTCGCTGACGTATTTGCTGGCATCAAAGAACTGATTGAGCAGACCTACCGTATAGTCAAGATGCCATAAGCCTATCACCGGAGTAGCCTCAAGATAGAATTTCAGGTTCTGAATCTTATCTACATTCTCGTAATATGACAGGGCTATATCCTTATTGCCCTGGAATGGCTTCATCATATATACCGAGGCATTCTTGTTATAAATATATTCAGCAGAGAAACTCAACCAGGAATATTGCGCATCCCATTCCAGATGATAGGCATCCGTTGGTCGCAAGTTAGGATTACCGCTTTCATAGGAATGACGACTCGTATATCGGGTATAACCGGAAAGACGGAAGTAACTTGGTCGATAGGTCTTTGCCGTGAAACTCAACGAAGAATGCCACTTGCCCTTGTCATATCCCAAGGATACATTAGGAAATACATTATCATACTTTCTGCTCATATCCGGATTGAGCACTCCCTCGGCATAATAGTCTGATTTTACATGCTCATATCTCACACCGGCATTCAGAGAATAATCTCCCAACGACCATGCAGCCTCAGCAAAGGTGGCAATGTTCTGTTCCTTGATTCTGGAATCATTGGATGCTGCCACACCACCCTCGTTCTGGTTGTTGGTATGACTATCAGAATTTGTGTATTCCGAACCAAAGTCTATGTTCAACTGGTCGGTCAAAGGATAAGAAACAACCAATTTACCGGCAAGCAACTTTCCTTTGGTATGACTATCTGAACATACAATCTGGTCGCCCAACTCAGAACTGGTTTCTGTGGCTTTCTGTATCTGGTCTTTCGTCCGCCACATAGCAGATGCATTCAAATCTATACTCCACTTGCCTATCTTACCATCATAATAAAAGTCTGCCTGATGAATAGGCGTCTGCTTGGAATCAGACTCATCGTTGAGATAATTTACATCTCCCTGGTGAACTCCATCCTGAAAGATAGAATAATTATTCTGATCAGTAAAATACTTGGTATAGCCAGAACCAAACTTATACTTCAGACCAATGGTATGATTTGCGTTGAATTCATAATTGAAACCCAGATTGGCATCAGGTCCATAATCTCTAGAATCAATGCGCCCTACTGATTTTTGATATATCTGATGCTGATTTCCATTGATATATTCATCCAATCCCAACTTATCATAGAAATACGAATCTGACCACATCAATCCACCGAATACATCCAATCCACCCACACGGTAATTGAGATTAGCCTGCTCTTGCCAGGCATTCTTCATGGCAAAACCATATTTTGCCTGGAAATTACCACTCCATCCATAACCTTGCTTCTTGACCGTAGTAATACGAATCACCGAATTGACCTGGGCATCATACTGCGCACCAGGAGTCGTGATAACCGTCACGTTCTTCACATCCTTGGAAGATATGGTTTGCAATTCATTTTTGTCGGTCAGCTTTCTGCCATTGACATAAATCTCCGGTGTGCCTTTTCCGAACACCGAACAGTTTCCATCTTTATCTACACGCACTCTTGGAACCTGCTTCAACAAGTCGGCAACCATACCTGCATCACTCAGTATCGTACCCTGCACCTGGGTCTGGAATCCCTCGCGAGTCAGTTTTGTCTTTGGGCGAACCGCCTTCACAATCACCTTCTGCAGGTTCATCGTTGCCTCCTTCAGAGTAATTGAACCTATCTTACCAATATTATAAGTATCAACAGCGGTATGATAGCCCACGCAACTAACTCTTACTATCGCCTTTCTGGCTCCGCAGGGAATCACAAACTGGCCGTTCTCATTCGTCACGCCACCATTAATCAATGAAGAGTCACGAACATTCAGTAGGGCAACATTGGCGAAATCTACAGGGCGATGATGCATATCCACAATGCGGCCTATCATCTTGGTGGGAGTCTTCTGCGTACACTCCACGAAGATGTTTTCGCCATCTATCGTCATCTTCATCGGATAGAAACCCATAATCTGGCGGATGGCATCCGGAGCAGTTCGCTTCACGATACTCGTGGTAACCGTGAAATCCTCCAGTTCATCATACATAAAGTTGATACGATAATCCTTGGTGCTCTTGGCAAGGATGGTGAGTGCTTCTGACATAGAAGTCTTACGGAAGCTGCGGGTGATGCGTTGGGCATAGATGGTCTGAAGAGAAAGGCTCATCAAACCTGCCAGCAGCATGATATATCTTAATCTTTTCATCTTATTCCACGATTAAAGTTTGACCTTCATGACGAATATTCACTTTCTCGAAATGATTCATCAGTTCGATGATATCATCCAGATTCATGTTCTTCTCCAGTTGCAGGAAGAGACGGATATGGCGAGCTGACTCGTTCTGATAAGTTACCTGGAGATGGAAATGCTCGGCAATAGGAGTCAGGATATTCTGAAGTTCAGCGTTTTCGTAAACCAATGGGAGCTGGGCAAGACTTGCAGAATCTGTCTTTTCTTCTATGTTGGATTTCTGAGGAGCAGAAACCTGCTGGATAGAATCCTTATGGGATGCCACGAGTTCGGTATTGTTCTTATCAGATGGCTGATGAGAACGGGTTACCAGATGAATGGCTGCAAAGGTGATGCCGGAGACGACAAGGACGGCAGCAACGGCAGCTACCTTTCTCATCGGGCTCCAGAGAGGAAGCTGCTTGGCAGTTTGCTGGGTTTCTGCATTCTGCTTCGTCTCATCTTTCTGCTGCTTTTCTTTCAGCTTCATCTCATATTTCAGCTTCTCCCATTCTGCATCAATCGAAGGCATTTTCATCTTTTCCTTCGACTTGGCGAAATCCAGAGACTGTCGGGTCTCTACCAACTGCTGATAGAGTTCGTTCACTTCCTCATCGCCCAGAAGTTCATCCTTTTGGGTTTCGGAATACTTTTCGGGATGCTCCAGGAGATCGAGAAGCATATCCCATTTCTGAGAATCCATCTTCTGAGGATCTATGTCAGATAATTCATGTTTCATTTTCTTTTCCTTTCTTCATTTTAGGGTTATTGTATAAGCGGATTGCAAATCCGCAAAATAAAGAGGTCGAACCTTTTTTAACGACGGATTGCAAATCCGTCGGAACGCCTGGCGGAGGACTTTCTTACGGCAAAGACTATCTTGTCTGAACGCCTGGCGGATTATTTTCCTTTCAATTTTTCTCTGAGCGTTCGCAAACCTTTTACGATATGCTTGTTCACTGCCGAGACGCTGATGCCCAGTTCCTCCGCCGTATCCTTATACGACATTCCTTCCCGATAGCACAATCGGATGACGGAAGCAGTCTGGTCGGTCAGGTCGTGGTCGATGCAATCCACGGCAGCCTGCCATCGCTCTTCCAGACGAGAAGGTTCTTCCTCCGTCAATTTCTCTTCCGAGAGAGGGAGAAGCCGTTTCAGTCGTTCATCTCTCTTCTTTCTGGCTATAAGATTGATGCAGGCATTCTTCACGCTCCGCATCAGGTAAGCCCGGTCTGGAACCAGCTGTTTATCCCACAATCTGGAGAACACGTCGCTCACCACATCCCTCGCCTCCTCATTATCATGGAGCAAGGCAAAGGCGAAGCGATACATCTGCTCGTAATGGTCGTGGAACAGCCGTTCCATCCGCTGTTCATTTTCTTCTGTCATCACGTCATTTTCTTCTTGTTTCTACTCTTATATACAAGCTTTCCGGAAATCAATTACCCCTAAAATGAAGAAATCTTCTACTTTCTTTTGAAAAACCGATGCAAAGGTAATAAAAAAAATCGGTCAAGCAAAGAGCAAACCAAAATTGTTCTGCCTTCGCTTGACCGATTGTCATATATTCATTGTTGTATTGAGAGAGAAATCTATTTAATCGGCTCTGCATGGATACAATAGTAACTCTTCAAGGGATTTTCCTTATTCTTTTTCAAGATTAAAGCAACTAAACAACCCTCATAATCAGAGTTCCATTGCACAGGCGTATAGCCCTTCCAATACATCACAAGGTCTGCATCGGATGGCAAAGCCTTGAAACGATTGCGGTACTTCTCTCTGTTCGAATCATCTACCACAACACCCTTGCCATACTGACCATAATACATATCCATCAGATCAACCAGCATCCTCTTTTGCTCAGACAACACAGCCTCATGCTTCTTCATGCTTTCCGGATCCTCAGAATCCAACAGCACCCCTGATACAATGTATTTCAACTCAGAATATGGCTTTTCTGGAAAATCAGGAGAATAACGAGGAGAGACTATCCGGAACCGCTTGCTCCGGTCGAAGATGCAATACAAATCATAGTCTTCATTAGATGGATTCAGCAAATCAGAAGAGCCGAAATCGTAACCCATGAAACCAGTATTATAGATATTGAGATAGATGCCGGAAGAATAAACTACACGTCCACCCTTATAGCCATCAGCAACAATCAAGGTTCTATCTTCCTCCGTCATAGAAGTATTACGGTTGATCTGAAAAAGATAAGTGGTAAGGTTAATTGACACAACACTCCAATTGTAATCATTTCTGAGACTCACTTCCCTATCTGGCATTCCCTTACAAGACCATACAATGGAATCATAATAATGATAATAAGGGTTAGCTGATGAGTTATTGTTCTGATAATCGGTCAAATCAAAACTCAATAGTCTGAATGACTGAAATTTACTATGTCCATCACCCATTCCATGGGCATCCTTAGAATTGGCATATACACACCGAATATAATAACGGCAATCATCCGGTACTTTTTCAGTTTCATTTGGCTTGTCTTCTTCATCACTCTTATCAATAGTATAAGTATTCTGCACATTAATCAGTTCTAATAAAGATAAACGCTGATATACCACCAAGCCATAAACAGCTTTTTCCTGATTGTCAGCTACTGTCACCGAACCAATCTTCTCCATCACATACAGGTAAGCTTCATCTTCATGAAACTTCACATCCAGAATTTGCATATAATCATCAACCTTACCTGCCTTATTCGTTTTGATGACAATGCCCGTCGCATCATCATACGACCAATCCTGCTTCTTGAAACAGAATGTACGTGTATCCTCATCACGATAATAAGTCATCAACTGATTCTCAGATAAGAATTCATAGACCTTCGGACTATAATCCTTGATGCCTTCACGATAATCAGTTTTCGCAAGTTTACCGTTTTCCTTCACCTGATAGATGCCGACAGGTTGCCAGCCATAACTTACAAGCCAAGAATTCAGAACATTCCTATCTATATCACAGACAGGAGCCTTTCCATCTAAGATGCAATACCCGTCCTGATTTAAAACAAATGACTGGTTGAACAGTTCCTTGTCATTCCAAGGAAGGCTGTCCAACTTATCATCATCACTACTACAGCCAGTTAGCATCCAGATGCCAACCACCATGAATATCATCCATAAACAACGCTTCATATACTTTCTGTTTTTTTATTTTACAATCTGTTCTTTTCTGTATTACCGGCACCCGTACCCTTATACTTGCTTCTACTAACATTAAACTTATAGCTGAATGAACACATAATCATTCGGGTATCGGTATATTTTCTGGTATAGATATCGCTGGTACCATATACCAATCTTGTGGAATTGCGCATCGTCGCAAAGAGGTCATTGCCCGCCAAAATGACATTCAGGCGGTCGTGAAGAAAACTTCTACGCAAAGAGACGTCCACTCCTCCTTGTGCCATATAAAGCGGAAGCGAAGAATGGCCCTGCGTGTTCCAACTCATATCAAGATTAAGCGTCCAACCGCATGGTAACGAAAACGCATTATTGAAAGAGCCTATGAATATCGGTTTGCTGTACGCCTTACCACCAATCGTCAGGAACTGCTTTCTCATACCAGCGTCCAACGTAGGATGCCACCATCCTATCGTCGGCGATGCCGTCAGTCCCACGTAACAAACCTGAGTATGATTCAAATTACGAAAGGTGTACATACTGATTAACTCTTTGTCATGATACGGTTCTATCACCTGATAGCAAGGATCTACAAGATAACGCCAGTTGGCAAAAAACTGGAACCATTTATATCCCAGATTAATCCCTATGCCATGTTCGAAGGTTGACTTGAGCAATGGATTTCCACCCTGATAATAATAGCGACTATTATATTGCACGTTACTACTTAACTGACTATAGGAAGGACGACTTACCGTCACCTTATAGACCATATTCATTTTCATATTCCCGATAGGAAAGGTCAAGGACACATTCGGAAAGAAATGGTCGTACTTACGACTCTGATTAGGCACGAAATAATCCTTATTTTCCTCGCTCCAATAATCACCACCAGTATTATAGTAATTGGAAGAAACATGTTCGTATCTGAGGCCAGCATTCAGTTCTACCTTGTTTAGTCTCAATCCATAAGAAACAAAGGCTGCAAGATTACTTTCCTTCACCTGGTCGTCCGTCTTGCCTGGCAAGTCAGTTCCCTGTTCATCTATAGTATAAAGATTGGCACGGCAACTTTCGGTAAACTCATTACCAACCTTCAGAGTACCTTTCCATACCGGAAAGCTCAGTACCAGCTTAGATGCATACATCCAACTATCAGCCGTGAAATCAGATTCTATCGTACGAGAATCTCCGCCCTCCATTCCTGTTTCTTCAGAATATTGAGTCTGTCCTGTTTTACGAAGATATATTTCCCCATTCCATTCTATGCTCACCTTTCCTATCTGTCCGGCATAATAAGCCGTAATATCTTGCGTAGGTCGGCTTTTGAAACGGCAATACATATCATTTGTATAGCTTTCTGTCTTGGAGCCATTCTTCCAGACATCCATCAGCGAATTCCATCCACCCCGACTATAAGGATTGATGTTCACCTCGTAAGTGGCACCCACGGAATGCCTATCATTAAAAACATAATTAAAACCAAGACTTCCACTGGTATAGTAACTCTTGTTTTTGATAATCAAGTCTTCGTTGATATTCATGAGCGTCTTGCCGTAGAGTCTGTTATCATTATGCTGATTCTGATAGCCCTGAGACAAACCGCCATACAAATTGGAGAAGATATCCAATCCCCGATAACGATAATTCAAATCGAGTACTTCACGATGATTGTCCTGATGATTGCGCTGATAGACTTGCCGATAAGTCAATCCCAGTCCTTCTCCCTTCTTTCTTGTCGTCTTGATTCTGATGACAGACTGATAGGTTGCATCGTATTCAGCACCCGGCTCGGTTATCACCTCTACATGTTTGATGTCAGAAGAACTCAATCTGTCGAGATCAACGGTTCCCTTGATTTTCTTGTTATCGATATAAATCAAAGGTTTACCTTTTCCCAAGACTTCTATATCACCATTCTTCTGCATCACTCTCGGAAGATGTTTCAATACATCTTCTGCCGAGCCCATTTTCTCCAAGGAGGTTCCTTCTACCTGAGCCACCAATCCTTCAGAAGTCATTCTGAAAGGCTGTCGATGTCCTTTCACTACAATTTTCTGCAGGTTCATTGTTGCCTCCTTCAGAGTTATTGTCCCTATCTTACCTATATTAAAGGTATTGCTTGCCGTAATATAGCCCACGCAACTTACTCTTACGATCGCCTTTCTCGCCTCACAGGGAATCACGAACTGGCCGTTCTCATTCGTCACACCACCATTTATCAATGAAGAGTCCCTAACATTCAGCAGGGCCACATTGGCGAAATCTACAGGGCGATTCTTATTGTCGATGATACGGCCTATCATCTTGGTGGGAGTCTTCTGCGTACACTCCACCATGATATTATCCTCCACCTGCGTCATCCTGATGGGATAGAATCCTATCAGCTGCATGATGGCATCGGGAACACTCTGGTTTCTGATGCTCTTGGTTACCCTGAAATCCTCCAGTTCATCATACACGAAGTTGATGGTGTACTTATGCTGGCGGGCGTTCAAATCCTTCAACGCTGCAGAGAACGACACATTATTATATTGTCGGGTGATGCGTTGGGCTAATGCGGTTTGAAAAACAGCCACACAAGCACAAATCATAATCCATTTTTTCATATACATCAGTCTTTCTTTTTTTCTGTTACTTATTATCTATACAGTTGAGCCAAGCGAAAAACTAAGCAAAACATAGATTATTTTCGAAAAACCTATGCAAAGGTAATAAAAAACTAGAAAAAAGCTTGCTCTTTCGAATAAAAAGTGTATCTTTGCACCAAGAAACGACATCATTATATTATGGGTAAACGAGCCATCATAGAAGCTTTACGCCATTATTTCAGCACCCAACCCGTACTGAAAGCCTGGCTGTTCGGTTCTTTCTCCAGAGGGGAAGAAACGAAGGATAGCGATGTCGATATTATGGTTTCTTTGGACAAGAGCAAACCTATTGGTTTAAAATTCTTCGGCATGTGGAGTGATTTGGAAGAACTCTTAGGTAGAAAAGTTGATTTGGTATCAGAAGGAACCTTACTCCCTTTTGCACAGGAATCAGTAGAACGTGATAAAATCTTAGTTTATGAGAGAACGAAGTAGAGATAAACGGCATGAGGAACTATATCGTTCATGAATATTTTCAAGTTGATAACAACGTTGTTTGGGATGTGATTACAAACGACCTTCCGGTATTAGAGCAACAAATAAAGGAGTATCTAACAAAAGAGAAGTAAAAAACATCGGTCAAGCAAAGAGCAAGCCAATATGGTTTTGCCTTCGCTTGACCGATTGTCATATATTCATTGTTTTAAGAGAGTTTCTTTCTAACAAAAACTACAAGCGGCTCTTTTCTTCATTACCAGCACCCGTACCCTTATACTTACTGCGCTTGGCATTGAAATTATACGTAACCTGCAAGGAGATGCTACGAGTATAGTTGTAGCAGTCTTTTATAGTGCCCGACCCTAGTCCATACATCGTCCAACGCTCCTTTGCCGTCTTGAAGATATCATTTGCAGAAAGATAAATGATCCATGTGCGATTGGCAAACGACTTGTCAAACCGCAGATCGACGCTGTAAAAACTCTTCATCATAAGAAATCCATCAGCATTGGATGTTTCAGCATTCAGACTGATTGCCGCATTCATGGTTTCTGAAAGAGCTAAATTATTGTCGAGCGAGCACGACAGCAAAGGTTTGCTTAATGCCTTGCCGGCACCATACTTCCTGGTATCGAAAAACTGCTGGTTATAATTGAATCCCCACGTAGGACGGAAGAAGCCAAGCTTTGGCGAAACATTGACAGAAGCATAAAGCAGCTGCTTATGGTCGAAATTCAACGACGTACTATAAGCAAATTCCTTTCCAGGATAGATATACTTGGTCCACTCTATCACATCCTTCAGGTATTTATAACCTGCGGAAACATTCAGCCACTTATATGTCATCATTGCCTCAACATTGAACACCTTCTCCGGTTGCAAGGTAGGATTTCCGCCTTCATAAAGGAAACGGTTATCAAACTGCATGAAGTTGCCTAACTGTCGATAACTTGGACGACTTATTTTCTCGTTGACATTCAACTGCCAATTCCAGTTACCTTTGTTCCATGAAATGCTGAGGTTAGGAAAGAAGTTGCTGTATCTTCTACTTACATCATCCTGCTTGATTCCACCAGAGAAATAGTCGCGAATGATATTCTCGTAACGCATACCAAGACCAATGTTCCACTTGCTGAGGGACAGTCCATATTGCACAAAGCCAGCAACATTTCTTTCATGGATATCCGTCTCTGTAGATGGCACCAACTGCTCTTCGTTCAGGAACGTTCCATGAGAGTCGGTCTTCGACAGCTCTGTTCCTACAGACATATTTCCTTTCCACAAAGGAATATTCACAACCAACTTGCCTGCCCACATATCGCTATTCTGACGATTGCTTGAGTGTACCTCCTGATTACCCAACTCCTTGCTGCTTTCAATACTCTCGTCACTACGTCTGTTATTGACCGTATAGTATGTGGCGTTGAAATCGATGCCTACCTGTCCTATCTTTCCCACATAATAGATTTCTGCCTCATGTGAACCAAGGTGAGGCTTTGCAACCTCATTCTGCCCAATGCTTCCCTGTGCCACACCGTTCAGAAACACATCCTGTTGGCTTGCACTATTCGTCCTGCCATTCAACATGCCATAGTAGCGATAAGAGCCACCAATAGAATTGCTGTCGTTGAGTGAATAGTCGGCCGAGAGATATTCCGACAAGAAGCGGTGTTTGGTATCCGAATTAAAATGCTGGTCGTTGTGATAATGCTTATCGGGCAAATTGATATCTGTGTTCAGGTGATTATCCTCGCCAATATGATAGCCCTGCGTCCATAAGCTATTGGCTATCTCAAATTTCTTGGTCTGATACCGGGTGCTGATAAGCTCGTAATCCGACATCCATTTGTTGTATTTACCAAAAGCATCCGCGCGTAAGCTGAACCCATTGGCATGGCGCTCTTTGGTACGGATACGAATTACCGATTCCACCTCGGCATCATATTCAGCTCCAGGACTTGTAATCACGGAAATCGACTTGATGTTGTCGGGAGTGATATTTACAATCTCATTATTGTCATTCACACGCTTGTTGTTGATATAAACAATCGGTGTGCCTTTACCAAACACGGATATCTTTTGTCCATCAACAGAGACACGGGGCAACAGATTCAGGACATCAAAAGTGTTTGCCATCTTAGAAAGCAAGGTATGCTCTACGGCAACCTCCACTCCTCCAGGCGACATTTTATACTGAGGTCTTTCACCCTTCACTACAACTCCCCTGATAATCATCGTTTCAGGCTGCAATTTGATGATTCCCATTTCCGGATTGCTGTATATACGGTTGATTGTCTTATAACCAACGTATGTGATACGGGCTAAGACTTTCCGGGAATTACAAGGAATGACAAAACTTCCATTCTCATTGCTCACACCATGTCCTACGATTGTAGAATCTATGGGCGACAACAAGGTTATATTTGCATATTCGGCAGCATTGCCACTCTCATCTATAATACGTCCCTTATAACGAAGGGTTGTCTTCTGCGTACACTCCACCATGATATTATCCTCCACCTGCGTCATCCTGATGGGATAGAATCCTATCAGCTGCATGATGGCATCGGGAACGCTCTGGTTTCTGATGCTCTTGGTTACCCTGAAATCCTCCAGTTCATCATACACGAAGTTGATGGTGTACTTATGCTGGCGGGCGTTCAAATCCTTCAACGCCGCAGAGAACGACACATTCTTATATTGTCGGGTGATGCGCTGGGCATAAGACTGCTGAACCAAAAGCAACAGGAAGAGAAGAAGAAACTCTCTGATAAGCTTGCCGCTAACGGGCATTGGTTTCCAAAAATCTCTCATAAATATATCCTCCTATCTTATTTCACCATCAATGTACCGTCAATATACTCTATCTGTATACGGTCGAAAGCATTCAAAATCTCCAGGTTCTGCTCCAAACTCTTCGTCTTGTTCCAGTTGAAGAAGAGACGGATGTGCTGGGCACCGGCATCCACATACTCCACCTTGACATGATAGAAACAGGATAACTGAGCCAGGATGGTTCCCAATTCAGCATCATCAAACACCACGGGTTTCATATCAAGCGAATCCTTGTTCTCTGCTGTTGCAGCACGAAGACTGTCGTTCGTCAGGGCCTGGGTTGTTGCCAGCTGTTCTGTCGCAGCCTTGTTATCCGCTGTCTGATCAGAAGCCGGGAACCCCAACCAGCCATTGTGAATCGCAGCCAAGGCTACACCCGAAAGGAAGATGATGCCGACGATGGATGCAGCAATCTTCATCCGGTTGCGATAAGCGTCCTTGGCTCTGCCGGCATCCATCGCCATCTTATCCTCAAGATGTGCCTGAACAAACTCCTTCCAAGCCTCATCCACATCCACCTCCTTCGGATTGGCTTTCTTGCCAGCCATTCTCGCCATCGCCAGTTCATGGAAGAACTCCTTCACTTCCTCATCGGCAAGCAGGTGCTCCACCTGCTCGTCGGTATATTTCTCGGGATGCTCCTGCATGTCAAAGAGCATCATCCGCTTTTCGTCTTTACTCATGTTTGTCATTGTCTTGCTCATTTAAATTGTTTCTTAATCCAGTCCATCGCCTTCGAGAGATGGTTGAACACCGTCACCTTGCTCACTCCCACTTCATCAGCCACCTCCTGATAAGATTTCTCTTGAAGATAGCGCAGGCGGAAAATGAGTTGCCGGATAGGCGGTTCCAGATCTTCGATGAGAAGCATCAGCCGGTCGAGTCGCTCGTCGGTCTCTTCCGAGAGAATTACGTCAGCATCATCCAGCAGCAGCTTCGCCACCCTTTCCTTCACGCTCTTATGAGCTATCAGGTTGAGACAGCGGTTGCGGACGCTCCGCATCAGATAACCTTCCTCACCCCCAGGCACCAGAACCACATCATCGGCAAGAATCTGGGCGAAAACTTCGCTCACCACATCCTTGCTCTCGTCATCATCCGAAAGAATGCATCTGGCCAGATTGTACATCTTCGCGTAATGCTGACGGAATAACTGTTCTATGTCCTTTTTTCTGTTCATATACTATCTATACAGTTGAGCCAAGCGAAAAACTAAGCAAAACATCAACTTTTTTGTTTTTTTCTTTAAATCCGAATCGAAATCACCAAGATTCTCCCCGGATTTGAATGCAAAAGTACACAATCTATCGGAGATAGAAGACAAATGGTAAGGATAAATCGATTTTCTGTTGATTTATTTGTTCATTCCAACATTTTTTAGTACTTTTGCCCACCAAATTAGGAACAAGTAAATAAGATTGGTATAAAATAGGTATTACCAAGATAAAATAAAGAATAGATTAGATAAAGGAGAATAAGATTATGTCAACGATTATTTATCCATCACCGATATTCGGTCCGGTAAACTCCCGCCGTCTGGGAGTTTCACTGGGCATCAACCTCATGCCATCTGATGGCAAGGTCTGCTCATTCGACTGCGTTTATTGCGAATGCGGATTCAACGCCGACTTCCGTCCTAAGAAGAAGCGCCCTACCCGCGAGGAGGTAAGAGAAGGATTGGAGAAGGTTCTGAAAGAGCGCCACGACAACAACCAGCCTCTGGACGACATCACCTTCGCAGGAAACGGTGAACCTACGGGACACCCTGACTTTAAGGGAATCGTGGAAGATACGATGGAACTCTGCAAGAAATATTTCCCTGAAGCACAAGTATCCGTACTCAGCAATGCCACCTATATATATAAGGAGGAAGTGAGAGAGGCGCTGATGCTCGTGGATAACAACATCCTGAAACTGGATACCGTGGATATGGATTACATCAAGAAGCTGGACCGCCCTCAGCAGCCTAACTACGACGTGAAGGATGTGATCAAATATCTGAAGATGTTCAATGGGCACGTCATCATCCAGACCATGTTCCTGAGAGGTGACGGTTTGGACAATACCAGCGAGCATTTCGTAGCTCCTTGGCTAGAGGCAGTGAAAGACATCCAGCCTCAGCAGGTAATGGTTTATACCATCGCCCGTGAAACACCAGACAAGTTGCTGGAAAAGGCTCCAAAGGAAGTACTCGATGCCATCAAGGACCGTGTAGAGGCTCTGGGCATCAAGTGTACAGCCAGCTATTAAGAGATAATCAGGATAAGAAAGAAAAGCTAGTAGAAAAAAGAAAGAATGAAAGCGAAAAGTAATATCCTTATTATCAGTGATATGTGTGGCTACGGAAAGGTATCTGCCGCAGTTCAGATGCCTATCCTCTCTTATATGGGACTCGACGTGTTTAATCTGCCCACCATGCTCATCAGCAACACCTTCCCATACGGCAAGTACGCCATTCTGGAATGCACTTCGTATATCGAGGAAGCCTTGCAGAAGTGGAACGAACTGGGCATTCACTTCGATGCCATCACCACGGGTTTCATGGCTTCGGAGCGTCAGGCTAAGCTGGTGGCACGCTATTGCAGGGAACAGGCAGCACTGGGCACCGACATCTATGTGGATCCCGTGATGGGCGATTACGGCAAGCTCTATGGTGGAGCCAGTGAGAGTACCGTGAGATGCATGAAGGAGATGCTGAGCGTATCGCATCTCTGTTTTCCCAACTATACCGAAGCGTGCCTGCTGACGGATTCGGAATACAAGGAAGAGGGAATCTCGGAGAAGGAAGCCTATGAACTGATAGATAAACTGAGAGCCATCGGTTCCCACTCCGTGCTCATCACCTCGTGCATCGTAGAGG
Organism: Segatella copri; assembly: GCF_051861805.1. Classification (GTDB taxonomy): domain Bacteria; phylum Bacteroidota; class Bacteroidia; order Bacteroidales; family Bacteroidaceae; genus Prevotella; species Prevotella copri_M. The sequence continues at coordinate 2,748,871 of NZ_CP146520.1, forward strand.
GTCAGCATGCCGTGGTAGGTTTCAATCATCTTACAGAAGAGTATTTCCTCCTGCCCTACGAAGAAATCCCCGTTCAGTTCCCGGGCACCGGCGACATCTTCTCCAGCATCATCGTGGGCAGACTGAAGGATGGCGATCATCTTCGCCATGCCACCCGCATCGCCATGGATACCCTGCGCAACTGGATAGACATCAACAAGGATGACAAGGACAAGAACCGCGGAATTCCGATAGAAAGGCATCTGGGGGACTTGTAGATTGCCATTTAGCAAACACAGAAGCAAGGGAATATCAATTAAGTTATAATGGAAAAGAAAGAAACAAATACACTCAGTATATTTCAGCGCCCGGTATGGGTAAGCCTGTTCGCCCTTACGGCTGCTATCTCGTGGGGATGGGCTTACCCATTGATAAAAATGGGAATGAAGGAATATCAGATTACAGCAGACATGACCGGAAGCAAGATGCTTTTTGCCGGCATCCGCTTCTTCATCTCCGGCATCATCATCCTTGCCATCGCCAGAAGCTCGCATCGTAAATTCGGATTCAAGAAGAAAGCTGTTCAAGAGAATGTCTGGTTCCTTCTCCTCTATGCACTCCTCAACACCACCCTTCATTATGCCTTCTTCTATTTCGGACTCTCGCATAATGCAGGAGCACGTTCGGCGATACTCAATTCGATGAGCGTCTTCACGGTGGTTATCTTTGCCTGCATCTTCTTCAAGAGCGACAGGATGACGTGGCGAAAGGCATTGGGCTGCATCATCGGCTTCCTGGGCATCCTTGCCTTGAACCTTGGCGGAAAGGAAAGCGGAAGTTTCACATTCCTGGGCGATGGTATGATTATCCTCAATGCCCTGTGTGGAGCCAGTGCTTCCCTGCTGACCCGAGGCTTGAGCAAGAGAGTGGATGTTTTCGTAGGAACCGGTTATTCGCTGAGCATCGGTGGAGCCTTGCTGGTGATTCCTGCATTGTTAATGGGTGGCTATCTACCAGTCATCAGCCTCTGGGGCATCACGATTCTGCTGCTGCTCATTGCCATCTCAACCATCAGTTTCGCTCTCTACAACAAATTATTGAGCTGCAATCCCGTAGGAAAGGTAGCGATATACAATTCGCTCATCCCCGTAGTAGGAGCCATCACCTCCTGCCTCTGTCTTGGCGAAACCTTCTACTGGAAGTATCTGATAGCAGGCGCATTGGCTACTGCCGGAATTTATATCATCAATAAAGGGAAGAAATAAATATTTAAAAAACTAAAATGTCATACTTGTTATTTGGCAGTTTCCCATCTTCTTCATACCTTTGCTGCTAAAATATAAAAGTGGCAAAGATATGAAGAAGATTTTTTTGATAGCAGTTGTCTTGCTGATGATGATAAACTTCATCATCAACTATCATCATGAGGTTACGAAAGAGCAGCATACACCGATGGCGGATTTCAAGACCAAGGTAGAGATGGCACCTATGAAGGAATACAATGATCCGGACTTCGGCTACGTTGTCAAATATCCTTGCTTCTTCCAGCAGGAGGATACTTCGGTATCGGGATACCAGGGCTATGCCCGCTTCTCATTCACCAATCATGCCAACATCATCCTGGAGAGTTACGTTACCCCCAACTATAGCAACACCCTCCAGGCTTGTGCCGATTCTCTAGCCCAGAAGCTTCATTCGGAGCGGACGATGCAGGCATCGAATAAAGCATTCATCCTCTCCGGTCCTGTCTATGAAAACGGAGTAAGAGTAGATGGCTACAGTCATTACGATAAATTCATCAAGAGTGGCAGAATACTCTTCGTCTATTCCCTCACCTATCCCGACAGCTACAAGCCAGCCATGCCCCGCCTGTTCAAACTCATAGACGACTGGAAGGTTTTAGGGGCATATTAATCTGCTTTGAAGATATCCTCGTAAGCCTCTTGGGATTGTATAAAAACAGCTTTCAAAGAACATAAAAGCACTTGATTATTTGCATATATCAAATATTAATTGTAAATTTGCGGTGGAAATATAAACATCAAAGATTATGTCAATATTCAGTCGCCTCTTTGGAAGGAAGAACAATCTTAGCGTAAGCTCTGACATCAAGAAGAAAGATGCCAGAAGCAGAAATATTGCCTTCGTAGATACCGAAGTGGGACTGAAAGACCATAAAATACATGATATCGGGGCATTAAGTTATGATGGAGCTACCTTTCACCAAGCATCACAGACGGCACTGAACAAGTTCCTGCAAGAAGGAAAGGTTGACTACATCTGCGGGCATAACCTCATTCATCACGATGCCCGCTATCTCCAACTCAACGGCATACTGATAGATACCCTCTATCTCTCCCCACTCCTCTTCCCCAAGCGCCCTTACCATCATCTTGTAAAGGACGACAAACTGATGAGCGAGCAGATGAACAATCCTGTCAATGACTGCGAGAAAGCCAAGGAGCTTTTGATGGATGAAATCGCTGCATGGAATCAATTATCAGAAAGGAAGAGGAAAATCTTCACCTTGCTGCTCCAGAATGAAGAGGAATTCAGAGGATTCCTGATGTATGTGGGAGCCATCGACACGGAAGATACTATATCAACCGATACCATATCAGCTGATACCATATCGGATCATGCAATCATAGAAGTTTCAGAATACATTCTTTCTGAATACAAGAATCATATTTGCGCCCATGCCGACATTCCGGCTCTTGCAGCCCAGTCGCCTTGCGGCTTGGCATACGCCTTGGCTCTCATAGGCACAGACGATTACCAATCTGTAACCCCAGGTTGGGTACTCTGCCATTATCCCGAAGTAGAACATATCATCTATATGCTCTGCCATACTCAATGCACCGATGGCTGCGAGTATTGCAACCGCATGCTCGACATTCATCACAACCTGAAACAGCTCTTTGGCTATGATGCCTTCCGTACCTATGACGGCGAACCGCTGCAGGAACAGGCATCGCAGGCAGCAGTGGATGGCAAGTCATTATTGGCGATATTTCCTACGGGTGGCGGCAAGTCACTCACCTTCCAGTTGCCAGCCCTGATGGATGGCAGAACCATTCATGGACTCACCGTGGTTATCTCGCCTCTGCAATCATTGATGAAAGACCAGGTAGATAACCTCGCTGACCGCGGTTTCACCGATGCCGTAACCATCAACGGTCTCCTCGACCCTATCTCCCGCTCCCTAGCCATCGAACGAGTACAGAGCGGAGATGCCACCTTATTATATATAGCACCAGAGATGTTGCGCTCCAAAACCATCGAGCGCATCCTGATGGCACGGCATGTGGTGAGATTCGTCATTGACGAAGCTCACTGCTTCTCTGCATGGGGACAAGACTTCCGTGTGGACTATCTATACATCGGCAAGTTTATCAAGGAATATCAGGAACGCAAGTTTGGCAAGGATGCAATGGCCCGTAATCATGGTCAGACCCTGATACCCGTATCTTGCTTCACCGCCACTGCAAAACAGAAGGTGGTGCAGGACATCTGCGACTATTTCAAGCATTGGCTGGGCACCGATCTCCAGCTCTTCGCCTCATCAGCCTCACGTACCAACCTGCACTATTCCGTTATCCACGTAGATAGTGACGGCAACAAATACAATCTCCTGCGCTCGCTGGTAGAGCAGGCTGACTGCCCTACCATCATCTACGTATCCCGCACCAAGCGAACCCGGGAACTCGCCCAGAAGCTGACCCGTGACGGAATTTCCGCCCTGCCCTATAATGGCAAGATGGATGCTGATGAGAAGATACACAATCAGGATGCCTTCATGAGCGATAAGGTAAGAATCATCGTTGCTACCTCCGCCTTCGGCATGGGAGTAGATAAGAGCGATGTGGGGCTGGTTATCCACTACGACATCTCCGACTCTCTGGAGAACTATGTACAGGAGGCTGGACGTGCAGGAAGAGATCCACACCTCAATGCCAAATGCTATGTACTCTATAGCGACGAGGACTTGGACAAGCACTTCATCCTGCTCAACCAAACCAAACTGAGCATCAGTGAGATACAACAGGTATGGAAAGCCATTAAGGATTTTACCAAGCAGCGTCCACATGTAAGTTGTTCGGCACTGGAGATAGCCCGCCAAGCCGGTTGGGATGACTCGGTATCCGACATAGAAACCCGTGTTCGCACCGCCCTTTCTGCTCTCGAACAGAGCGGATACATAGAGCGTGGCAACAACATTCCGCACGTCTATGCCACAGGTATTACTGTCAAGAACATGGACGAGGCAAGACTGCGCCTCACCGAATCACCCCTGTTCTCGGAAGATGAGATGAAGAATGCCATCCGCATCATCAAGTCGCTCATCACCCAGAAGCATATAGCCAAGGCACAGGATAGCGAGGCAGAATCCCGCATCGATTACCTCGCCGACATCCTAGGACTCAGCAAGCGAGACGTCATCTCCTCCGTTGACCGAATGCGACAGGAAGGCATCCTTGCCGATACCCGTGACATCTCTGCCTATCTGCAAGACATCAGCGACAAGCAACGCAAGCCTCAGCAGATGCTGGAAAACTTCGCCAAACTGGAAAGATACATTCTGGAACATATTCCGGATGAATCGCTGCACATCACATACAAACAACTCAATGACAATGCCGTACATGACGGCATCAACACTTCTACAGAAAAGAAAATCCGCACACTGCTATACTTCTTAGCAGTGAAGGGCTATGCGCACAAGAAGGAAGACGGCGTCCGTAATCTCATCGTAACAAGAGACAAGGATATAGAGACCATCATCAAGCGATTCGAAAGACGAATTGAGGTTTGCCGATTCATTATCGAAAGACTATATAGCCTGGCTGAGGAAATAAGTAAAACTACAACAGAAGAGAGCAACAATAGCTCTTCTGAAGAAAAGAATCCTTTCGAAGAAAAAGGTTTAGGAAAAGCCTCTGGCTCTAGAGATAATTCAAAAGAGAATTCAAGAGAGAATTCAAGAGAGAATTCAAGAGAGAAGCCTCTTCAATTCTCGGTAGTCGAACTTCTGAACGATCTGAAATCCAGCAACCAGTCACTCTTCTCCGACTTCTCTTCCCTACAGTTGGAAGACGTGGAGGAAGCCTTGCTCTATCTCTCCAAGATAGGAGCCATGAAGCTGGAAGGAGGATTCCTGGTACTCTACAATGCGATGGCGATTAAACGCACCAAGGAACTTCGCATGCGCTATAAGCAGGAGGATTATCGCATGCTCAATGAGTTCTACAAGCAGAAGATTCAGCAGATTCACATCGTGGGCGAATATGCCAACCTGATGGTAAGGGATTATGACGCCGCCCTGCAATATGTGCAGGATTACTTCCAGATGGACTACCATCGCTTCATCTCAAAGTACTTCAAGGGCAACCGGGAGACTGAGATAGAGCGCAACGTAACACCTTCGAAGTATAAGCAACTCTTCGGAATGCTCTCCAAGAGACAGAAGGAAATCATCGACGACCACGAGTCCCGCTGCATCGTAGTCGCTGCCGGTCCTGGCAGCGGCAAGACACGTGTGCTCGTACATAAGCTTGCCTCTCTCCTGCTGTTGGAAGATGTAAAGCACGAACAACTCCTGATGCTCACTTTCTCTCGTGCAGCCGCTACCGAGTTCAAGCAGCGACTGATGCAACTCATCGGCAATTCCGCCCATTTCGTAGAAATCAAGACCTTCCATTCTTACTGCTTCGACCTGCTGGGCAGGGTTGGCAATCTGGATGAGGCTGGAGATGTGGTTAAGCAAGCCGCCGAAATGATCAACAATGGAGAAGTGGAGCCCAATCGCATCAGCAAGACCGTACTCGTTATCGACGAAGCGCAAGACATGAGCAAGGATGACTATGCCCTTGTCTCTGCTCTGATGAAAGCCAACGAAGAGATGAGGGTGATTGCCGTAGGCGATGATGACCAGAACATCTATGAGTTTAGGGGCTCCAACTCGCAGTATCTCTATGAATTGACCCAGACAGAGCACAGCCGTTTCATCGAGATGACCGAGAATTACCGCAGCCTTCGCCACATCGTGGATACTGCCAACGACTTCGCCCGAAACATCCGCCAACGAATCAAATCTACCCCTATCATCTCCATGAGTCAAGAAGATGGCGAGGTTAGAATCGTGAAGCATCCATACGAGATTCAGGAGAAAAAGGTTTATATGTATCAGCCTATCCTAGAAGATGTTACGCAATTACTAAGAAGTAACGCTTCAAAAGAAGCCGATGCATCTTCCCTCAAGAAGAACGAAACCATCAGCATCCTTACGCAGACCAATGAGGAGGCTGTCATCATGCTGGCTCTTCTTCACAGCCATGGCATCAAGGCCAAGCTGGTGCAATCAATGGACGGCTTGCGCTTCTGGAATCTGGCAGAGGTAAGATACTTCTTGAAGAAGATAGACCAAGGCATCAAGGAGACGAAATCCCCTATCATCCCTGATGATATTTGGGAAGCAGCCAAGCAGCAGACATTCCAAAAGTATGCCACCAGCCAGGCATTGCCATACCTGCGCCGCAGCCTTCAGATATTTGAGCAGACCAATCGTGCCAAGTACTACAGCGACCTGAGGGAGTTCGTGTTCGAATCATCAGTAGAAGACTTCTGTGACATCTCGAAATCAGACATCGTGGTCAGCACCATCCACAAGGCAAAAGGCCATGAGTTCGACCATGTACTGATGCTCATTACCCATCCCGAACATCCTACAGATGAAATACTGCGCCGATACTATGTAGGTATGACCCGTGCCAAGCGTACGCTTGCCATCCACACCAACGGCAATCTCTTCGACAGCCTGAACAGTGCCCAGCATCTCTATGATGCCCAAGCCTACGATGAGCCCAAAGAAATAGTACTTCAGCTCTCACACAAGGATGTAAACCTGGGCTTCTCCAAGCCTCACAAGGATGCTATCCTTTGCCTGAGAAGCGGTATGCCGCTAACCTACCACGACCATTGCCTCTGTCTCCCATCAACAGGCAGAGACATAGCCCAGCTCTCCATCAAGATGAAAGAGAAACTAGGCAAATGGGAGTTGAAAGGCTACAAGGTAACTGCTGCCCGAATCCGCTTCATCGTGGCATGGAAGTCAAAGGATGCACCGAGAGATGAGAAGGAATCTGCCATCGTGCTCGCAGATTTGGTGATGAAAAAATAAGGTAAATTCATCAAAAATCTATCACCAAACGCTATTTATCCTTTCTTTTTATACACAAAAGTGTAATTCTTAAGCCGCACTCTAGAGAAATACACTTTTGTGTCAAAGGCTTTTTCCTATAAAGCTATACTTTTGCAGCAGAAAAATAAATGAATCAAGCAAAACTGTAGCAATATGAAGAAAAAAGTAATTTTTACCACAGCGTTGTGCCTCTCGGCTATGACTCCGATGATGGCGCAGAATATCACCGGCAAGGTGATGAATACCAAGGGAGAACCTTTGGCGTTTGCCAATGTAGTATTATTGAATAGAACAGACTCGGCTTTCGTCAAGGGCGCAGTGAGTGGAGAGGATGGCAGCTTTGTCATCGACTCTTCCTGCAACGGCGGAATCATCAAGGTGACATCCGTAGGCTATAAGACAATCTGCAAGGATTGCACTGGTGAGAATGTGGGCATCATCAAGATGGAAGAAGACAGCAAGATGCTCGGCGAAGTGGTCGTGAAGTCATCCCTGCCTAAGACTATCCTGAAGAATGGCGGAATGACGACAACCGTTGTCGGATCCGTACTTGAGAAGGCAGGAACCATGGAGAACCTGCTCGACCGCATCCCTAACGTGTCTGCCCAGAATGGCAGCATCAAGGTATTCGGTCGCGGTGAGCCTGTTATCTATATCAATGGACGACAGATGAGAGACAAGAGCGAGCTGGACCGTTTGCATTCCGATAACATCAAGTCGGTGGAAGTCATCACTAACCCTGGTGCTCGTTACGCTGCCAGCACCAAGGCGGTCATCCGTATCACAACGAAGAAGATACAGGGCGAGGGCTTCGGGTTTGACGCTACAACAGAAGGATCGTACGACGAGAAAAAGAACATTGGAGGATATGGCAGGCTGAATATGAACTATCGCAAGAATGGATTAGAGCTAGGCGCATACGCTTTTGGAGCAAGACAATACCAGCCAGACAATAAAGACTTACAGCAGAAGACTTATCTTGACAAGACGTGGAACCAGAAAAGTGAGATAAGACAAGTAGGTATTATCGAAGCCATGAACTTTCGATTGGATGCCAGCTACCAGTTGGATGCCAATAACTCTATAGGTGCCAACTTTGGTTTTCTAAGAAATCCAAAACAAACATGGAACGGCGATATGAGTTCTTCTATATTGCAAGACGAAGAATTGTCTGAAAGTTCTGATAGTCATGCTGATTTCTTTTGGCAGAAGAATAATCTTTCAAGCAACATTTACTATGTGGGAAAGATTGGCAAACTCGGCATCGACTTCAATACCGACTGGCTATGGTCGAAGGAATACCAGAACGATGTTACCAAAGAGCAATACCAGGAAGTGGGGATGAATGCACAAAGCCAAACGGCTCATAGCTTGACTAACAAGGATTATCATTTGCTTGCTTCCAAGCTGGTTCTTTCTTATCCTCTGTTGGGCGGCGACTTATCTTTGGGTGGTGAATATTCAAATACCCATCGTACCTCAAAGTATCAAGTGGTGCCAACCAACTTGGTATCGGATGACGACAGCCGTATTACAGAAAGCATGACATCTTCATTCTTGACCTATTCAAGAGATTTCGGAAACGTAAGCATGGAGGCAGGACTGAGATACGAGTACATCGACTTCAACTACTATGAATACGGCAAGTATATGCCAGGACAAAGCAAGTCGTATGGCAATTGGTTCCCATCGCTCAGCTTATCGATGCCTGTGGGCAAGGTACAGATGCAGCTGAGCTATTCTGCCGACATCGATCGTCCTTCCTATCATTTCCTGCGCAGCGGCATTCAGTATGACAACCGCTACACGTATGAAACAGGAAACCCATTCTTGGTGTCTGAGATAAGCAGAAATCTCAACTACGAGTTGGCTTACAAATGGTTGACATTCGATATGACCTACAGTCATACTTCACATCCAATTATGTCAACAGTGGAGACTTATAAGGATAATCCTGCAATAGGCTTGATGAAGCCTGTGAATGGGAATTCGTATAATGACGTAGCTGCATCCATTAATTTGCGCCCTTCGTTTGGCATCTGGTATCCTTCGCTTACTGCATCCATTGACAAGCAATGGTTTGATATGGAGACGCACGATGGGAAATCGCTCAATAAGCCAATGGCTTCTTTCCGTTTTGACAATACCCTCAACACCAAATTAGGAATGTTTACGTTGATGATGTCATATATCACGAAAGGCCATGAGAAGAACCAGTATCTGTACAAGCCAATGTTTTGCACGAATGTTTCCGCATATAAGGCTTTCTTGAAGGATCGTTTGTCGTTTCAGCTCTTCATCTATGATTTGTTCGGAACAAACGACAGCCATATGATTGCTCATTTTGGCAAAATAAAGCAAATGGTGTATGATGGATTGTCAACAAGCAAAGTGTCGCTTACTGTACAGTATAAGTTCAACACTACAAGAAGCAAGTATAAGGGTACGGGTGCTGGAGAAAGCCAGAAGAACAGAATGTAATCTGTCTATCTGCTGAATCCAGCAATGGTGTAATGACAATAAATCTCTCTATAAATGAACAACCCAATGAAATTGTTGATTAGTGGCGCAGACTTGGGAGGCTTGATAGCTTCCTGTGCCTTGCGCCATGACTTCCATAAAAGCCCTCGGCAGGAAGATAGATTTCATATCTATCGCATAGAAAAGGATACGCTGACGATGGAAGATGTGGATGCATGCGACTTGTCGGGCATCCGGTATGCGGTGAATGCAACCTTGCATGACAACGAAGCCTCGTTTGCTTTCGATGAGAAATGTAAGGAGCAGGGCATCACCGTTATCCATGCCGTCAATCTTGGCAAGGCTGCCTTTCTCGCTGTAGAGAAACCGAAAGGCTATCCATTCAGCGAAGTAGTGAAAAAAGGAACGGATGATTTCCGTTGCTCACTGGGCAAGTATATCTCGCAGTACGGTATGTTCTGGCAGATGCCTGTGCCTTGGATAGATGAAGCCATCAGGCATTATTCCAATGAGTCTTTCCCGCAACGGGGCATCGGGGCATATATTACCGCCGGCTATTGTGCCAACATTCTCGCAAACCTTGCGGAAGGCAAGGAGGTGAAATACTTCCCCAAGTTCTATCTCTCGCCATTGTTGGAAGAGATATGATTCTGATTATATCATCTGATAATTCGTGGCATGAAACAGTGCCTCGGCAATGTTCTTCACGCCTATCTTGGCGAAAAGGTTGCGCTTGCAAGCCTTTATAGTGTCAACCGATTTGCATAGTCGGTCGGCAATATCATTCATCGTGTAACCTTGGGCAGACAATCTCAAAACATCTCTCTCAGTCTCGCTCAAGGTTATGCCTTCTTTCTTTTCCCACTTGTGGCGCAATGTGGAATATTCAAAATAGCTACGCTCACCATTCTTCTGCATGATGATATGTCCCGGTTCATCGGTTGCAGCCAATGATACGGTGCAGAGGGCAAGCCAGATTCTTCCATCATCAGAAAGAAGTATCGGAGTGAGGTGATGATGAATCAATCGGCTATGCCTGCCATTGGTAAGATGAAAGTCGTACGAGATGGTATAGTCCAGACGGTCGCCCACAGGCAATTCATTGAAAAGATCAAAACCTTTCTTGTTCACTTCGAGCAGCATCTGCAGGTCGGCATCCGGAACATGGTCGATATACATCTGATAGCCTGCGTCCATCAACTGCTCCGGTTCCAATCCGCAGAGATAAGCGAGGTTATCTGATGCATAGATGAAGTCCTGATGAAAATAGTCGATGATATAGACGCACTGGTAGGTGCTGCGGGCAAAGGCCTTTGCCGCATTCACCAATAATTCTATCTTCTCGTAATCTTCTCTGTTGATATGATTCACCTCGTTGGAATGGAGGAAGAAATCGTCTTTTTCTTTATTCATAAGCTATTCTGAATATTACTCTTTCTATCTGTTCTCCGATTCATTAAGCCATCGGATCTCTTTTTAAATACGTTATTCGCCTACAAAAGTACATATTTTTATTTGATTACAACTCTATTGGATTGTTTATTTACAGATAATTAACCGTAAAAGACGAAGACTTACACAAAGACGCTGATGATTCTCGTTAACCACTGGATATGCGTAGTACAACCCATACGCATTCAGCATTTCCTTGTTCTTTAAATCTTTGCTTTCACAGTTCTTTTAAACAGCTGTCTATCAACAAGTTTAGGGTGAAGGCAGTTTATAAGCAGAGAATATGATCGTACTCATAGGAGAAGCTGATATTTCCAACAGGAGCAAAAGACACTATCTAGCATCGGCTGACTCGGGTCATCCATATAGATGACTCGGGGCAGCTATATGAATGACTCTAGTCAGCTACATAGATTGCTTGAGTCAACCGATACGAGAATAGTATTCTCCGTCCTTCTTTACCTGCCAGCTACTCCCACTCATCATTATCAATCATCCTCCTCCACGTAACAACCATTTTCTCTATTCATTATTCTCCTTTCACCCTCAAGCCACTATGCCACAAAGAGTTAACATGGGCGTGAAAGCAAAAAACATCAAACGCTTATTTTTTAAAAAAGATATTAGACCGCTTTTAGCATTCTTTTATTATAAAAATTTGGTGATTAGAAAGAAAACTCGTATTTTTGCAGCATATATATTAATATTGATAGATATGGTTTAATCATAATATAACAAGGAAAGGAATTGCCATATAACAAGGTAACAACCTAACCTCATTAACACAACATAAAAATATAAAATCATGGGATGTTATTTAGCAATCGGGCTGAAGATAAAAACAGCCATTGGAAAGAAAGAAATATCGAAGCATCTTGACAAGATGCCACTCGAAGACATTTTCAAGGAGATAGAAAAAGAATATCACCTTGAAGACATTTACGTTCGCCAAGAAACAGAGGATTATTATGTTTACACACTTGACGAAAAGTTGTTAGACAAAGAGTTCATCCCTTTCTTGGAGAAGTTCTATCAATTGCGATACCAAGATGGTGACAACTATGATGCGCCTGATGTATTGGAAGAACTAAACAGTATTCCTGACACTCCATCTCGCTTAGCTTTACTAAGCAAGAAAAGCTTCCAAACATATCAAATGGGAAGCGATAATGACTACCATCGAGTAAATGGTAGTTGGATCTACGAAGTACCAATCTATAATACTTATGCCATTTTGAGTTTGGATGGCAAGATAATAATGGAATGTTATAACGGATTATTTAATTTCTTGCGTCGTTGCATCATAGCACAACTGCCAGAGTTCAAACTATCAAAAGCTTTAAGCATTTGGATTGATGGATAATATGCCAAATAAAGAAGAAAAGAGAATAACAGAGCAGAGCTCGCTCTACGAACATCTGGAAAAGATGAGCGTGGCTGAACTCACCGCTCATATCAATGCAGAAAACAAGAAGGTGGCTCTGGCGATAGAACAAGCATTGCCTGCCATCAACCAACTGATTTCCGCCATCGAAGGGCAGCTGAAGAAAGGCGGAAGGCTCTTCTATGCCGGTTGCGGAACGGGCGGAAGACTGGCTACGCTCGATACCATCGAGGTGCAGAACACCTATGGTATCGACGGTTCACAGATACAAGCCATCTTCCCCGGAGGCATCGGTTGCCTTACACAAACCAGGGAATCAAGAGAAGACGACCTGGAGAATGGCTGGCTTCAACTCTGCGACAAGCATATCTCAAAGCATGATTTCGTGCTGGGCTTCTCGGCAAGTGGCACTACTCCCTTTGTACTCGCCATCCTGAAGCATTGCAAAGAGGCAGGCATTCCTACGGGATGCATCGTGAACAATCCCCACGCTCCCATCGCCCAGGCTGCCGATTATCCTGTAGAGGTCATCACGGGACCGGAGTTCGTGACGGGAAGTACCCGTATGAAAGCCGGATCATCGCAGAAGATGATACTGGATATGATCAGTACTTCTCTTCAGATTCGTCAAGGACGAGTGGAAGGCAACAAGATGGTGAACGCCAAGCTCATCAATCATAAACTCATCGATCGTGCCTGCCGTATCTTCATGGAACGCAATCCGGAATATACGGATTACGAGAAAGTGAAGCTGCTGATTCTGAAAGCTGGAAGCGTGAAGAAGGCGGAAAAGCTGCTGAAGAATAAAAGCGATTCAGATATTTAGATAGAGTTAGACAAGATTTCACCTTATATAAATTGAACTATCAAGACTTCACCTTATATAATAGGACTATATGGCAAAGAAAGCAATTGTAATGGGTGCCACATCGGGCATCGGAATGGAAGTGGCAAAACTGCTTGCTGCAAAAGGATGGCAAGTGGGAATAGCCGGAAGAAGAATCGAAAGATTGCAGGCTCTGATTTCGCAGGGCGGCATTACCTGCTACCAGCAAATAGACGTAACTTCTCCAGATGCTCCTGCCCAACTTCAGGAACTCATCGATAAGTTGGGAGGCATGGACCTGTATTTCCATAGTTCTGGCATTGGCTGGCAGAATAATACGCTGGATATAGAAAAGGAGTTGAAGACCCTGGAAACCAATGGTTTGGGATTCACAAGAATGGTGGATACGGCATTCAACTGGTTTGCCGCCCAGTCTTCTACTCCAACCAACAAGAGCGATTTTTCTGTTCCTGAAAGTAAGAAGAAGGCAAACCATGCCTGTCAGAAATTCCGCATTGCCTGCATCACTTCCATTGCCGGAACCAAAGGTCTCGGTGCTGCCCCTTCCTACTCTGCCACCAAGCGATTCCAGAACCATTATCTGGAATGCCTGTCGCAGCAGGCACGGATGCGCCATCTCCCTATCGCCATCACAGATATCCGACCAGGTTTTGTAAAGACAGACCTTATCGCAGGCAGCAGTTATCCACTGCAGCTCAAACCGGAAGATGTGGCAAAGCATATCGAGAATGCCATCGAAAACGGAGTGGAAGTTAAGGTGATAGACTGGAGATATGATATCCTCGTCTTCCTCTGGCGACTCATTCCTAGATGGTTATGGACGAGATTGAGGATTACAACATAACAACTTTATTCCTTTCTGATGACAATCGTCTTGAACCAGTCTTTCAATACTCCAGCATATTGATCCTGCGAATCAGACAGCAGGATGACGACCTGGGAACCATCTTCCAGCTTGGGGCCCAGACACATGCCTTCGTAATTGGCAAAGGAACGCTTGGAAAGAGATAAGCCGGTTTTCCATTCCGCGAGCAATCTCTTTTTCAAGAAAGGAGTATCTGATGAAATATTCTCTTTCATAGAAAACTTCTCTTTCATAGAAAACTCCTCAGAATTCAAAGGATTTACCAAATAGAGCTTGCACTTGCAGAAAGCACCTATCTTGATCTTAGGAATAAATGCCTCACGCTCCAGAATCAGAAGCTGACCATCGGGCAAGGCACAAAGCTCACTCACACCCATCACATAGATATCTGCTTTCTTATAGGTAGAAGGTTGATCCATCTGATAGGCATAGGTCGTCATACAACGAGAGTCTTTCTTGCTGCTCACTTGCTCGCTATACGCTTCCTTGTTACGATTTTCCTTCATCTTTCCCCAATCAAACCTCATCAAACGAAGCTGGTTGGCCAATCCGTTTTGAGGAGTAGCAGGCTGTCCGTCCTTGCGAAGCGTGCTCTCAGGTATCGTCCAAAGATACTGCCGGACGGAATCAAAAGCCAGAGACTCAAAATTATAATTAGGATAAAAATCAGCAGAAGGCCATCTGCTTTCCCAAAGGTTCTGCTGATAGCCAACCTTGGCAGCATCTGCCGAAGTAGGCAGAATAGGAAACTCCTTTAAACGGCAATATCCTTCGCTTGCTATCACCAAGGTAGAATCAGAAACCTTCACGATGGCTTCGTGGTCAAAGCCTTTCTCCTGCCCTAACCAAGGCTTGCCGTCGTTCAGCGTTCCATCTGTTCTCTCGGTAAAACCAAGGTTCTCTACCTGTTCCAGTTCGCCAGTCTTGGGATTCACCTGAATTCGGAAGTTGAAGTACAGAGCACTATCCGACTTGTCGCTTACCACCGCATAGATATCATCATGCAGATGAGCAATGCCACTATAGTTGCCCGCAGCCACTGTTTTCGGAAAAGCCTTCTGGGAATTCTCTCTCACTACTTTCCAATCCTGTGCTCCAGCCAACAGACTGAATGCCAGGAAGATGGTCAGGATATTACAACGCTGCATAGGTAAGAACAAACTCCATGGTTAATTCGAAATCCACATGCGCCGTCTTTCTGCTCTTGAGATTCTCCACATCACACGACCAGTCTGCCATCGTATCAAATGGCTTCACCCGCATATCCTCAAACATCAGTTTTTCCTCTGAGAATAACTTGAAGACCGTTTCCTTGGCACACCAATGCACCAGCTTGGCATCCAGATCTTCCGCCTTCTCATCCTTTCGCAGGAATTTGGAAGCGATGCGCTCTACCCTATCGCTGAAGTATTCGATATCTACCGCCACTTCCTGATTTTTGGAAAGGATAAGCGCAGCATAACCCTTGGTATGCGAAACGCTGATATGATAACCACGGAACAATGGCTTTCCAGCCTCGTTGTGGGTAATGTCACCCGCATGAGAAAGCAACCCCTTGGATGCCCCGTTCGTCTTGAGCATCTCATACATTAATGCACGAATGGCAAGAAACTCCAGTTTCCTGCCATCGTTCTTATATTTCTCTTCCACCTGGGAGCGATAAGCCTGCAGAAGAGGGTATACTTCGAACAACTGTTCTACAGTCTCATCCATCTGCCATAAGCCCAAGCTCACTCCCGGATAAACTTCTCGTATATTGACTACTGCCATATTTTCTATTATAATCTGTTTTAAAATGAAACCCAGATGATTACTTAGAAGAATCCTCCACGTTATCTTTCACGGGATGCACCGTCACCTTAATCTTGCTGATGCGGCGCTCCTCAATGTTCATCACCTCAAAAGTATAGTTCTTATAATCTATCTTCTCGTGCATGCTTGGGAAATCGCCCTTGATTTCCAAGAGCAGACCAGCCAGGGAATCAGCATCACCCTCTACCTCCTCAAACTCTTCGTCATCTACATTCAGAATCTTGCAGAAATCAGAAAGCAAGGTCTTTCCTTCAAAGATGAAGGTGTTGTAATTTAATTTCGAGTAGAACTTCTCCTCCTCATCGTATTCATCGTTGATTTCTCCTACGATTTCCTCAAGGATATCCTCAAGAGTTACGATACCGGAAGTACCGCCGAACTCATCTACCACAATGGCGATATGAACCTTGTTATCCTGGAACTCGCGAAGCAGATCATCTATCTTCTTGGTTTCAGGAACAAAGTAAGGAGGACGAATCAAGCTCTGCCAACGGAAGTTGGAAGCCTTCGTGAGATAAGGCAATAAGTCCTTGATATACAACACACCACGGATATTATCCGTATTATCCTGATAAACGGGAATACGGCTATAGTTGTTTTCCTCAATGCATTTCAACACTTCAGGATAGGTGCTGCGGATATCCAGATCAACGATATTCTGTCGGCTGGTCATCACCTCCTTGGCAGTTTCATCACCAAAACGGATGATACCCTTCAGCATGCTCTGTTCGTCCTTGATATCATTCTTATCAGTGAGTTCCAGCGCCTGCTCCAAGTCATCCACGCTCAACACATGGTTCTCTTTCTGTATGATTTTTTCTGCCACGATACCACTCTTGAGCAGAACATTCTCCAAGGGCCAGAACAGTTTACGTGAGAACATGATGCCATTCACGCAACGGCGGCAGAACTTAAGGGAATCCTGACGGGCATATACCTTTGGCATGATTTCACCAAAGAGCAAGAGCAAGAAAGTTAAGACCACGGTGATGATGAGGAACTGAAGCCAATAAGCCTTCGGTCCAAACTCCACGATACCCGCAAAAACATAGTTAAGAAGCATGATAATGGTTACATTCACGAAGTTATTGGTTATCAATATGGTAGCCAATGTACGTTCGGAATCCTCACGCAACATCATGATTTTTCTGTCGGCATCAGTCTTTTCATCCTCCAGTTCCGCAACATCTGCAGGTGATAAACTAAAAAAGGCGATTTCGGAACCGCTGGCAAAAGCTGACGCGCCTAGTAAGATAGCCGCTAAACCTGCGGCTACCAGAACTCCGGTAGATGGATACAAGAGCACCACATCTCCAAAAGCATCTGTTATGGTAGATATATCCAATTTCTGAGCTGAAAATTTTAAAATGGTAAATCATTCTGATCTGTAGCCCCGGCAGTGGATGAATCCGTTGTCGAAGAAGCCGGCTGACTTGCAGCAGGCTGAACAGGCACAGGCTGAACAGGCTGAGCCGGTGCTGCCGAAGATGATGCAGAACGCGAGGTGAGCATCTCCATATTATCCACGTAAATCTCGGTGATATTATGTCGCTTTCCCTGCTTGTCATCATACAATCGGTAACGAATCCGTCCTTCTACATAGAGACGGTCGCCCTTGTGCACATACTTCTCCACGACCTTAGCCAGACCACGAAAAAACACAAGGTTATGCCAATCGGTATGGTCGGGCACTTTCATACCATTGGCCAAGGTGTATCCTTTCTCCGTTGTAGCGAAAGACACTTGAGCCACAGCCTGATCCGCATCGTAATAATGCACATCCGGTTCCTTTCCCACATTACCAATCAACATTACCTTATTCATCGTTTCTCCTTTTATAAATTAGTTACTTCCACATTCCGAGATAACGGAAATGGAAATTCTTACCCTTTGCTGAAGGGAACTGACTGCGTGAATCTACATGATCCTTCAAGTATTCCACGATACGGGTGTAGCAGTCTAAGCCAGACATAGCCTTCACGTTAGCCACGAAATGAGTATCACGGTATTCAAACTTACCTGTAGCTGGTACCAGCACTACACGCTTAAAGTCGATAGAACCCTCGTACCAACCCGGCTGCTCCTCAGCAAGTTGCAACATGACTGGATTCTCCTGGCGTTCAGCAGACGCAGTATTACGCAAAGCCTTCTTGTCCTTGAAATCCTGCATAGTAGCAGCAAGAGTCTTGATAACAATGAAATAAATACGTGGGCGAACTTTATAACGTTTGGGATAGCAAACATCGCTAGCGGCATAATCTCTAATATCAGCCTCTAGTTCAGCATCCATTCCAATCTCTGGGATACCTTTCAAAAAATCTATTGCTTCATCAACATTGTTAACCAATGTTTCCTGATCAAAATATCTTAAATATAAATTCATAATAGGTATGTTTCTCTATTTTCAATATAAAATAGAGCGGAAAACGGGACTCGGACCCGCGACCCCAACCTTGGCAAGGTTGTGCTCTACCAACTGAGCTATTTCCGCTTAAAAAAAATAATAAAAATGTGTGAAGAGGAGGAGACTCGAACTCCCACGACACAATTGTCACTACCCCCTCAAAGTAGCGCGTCTACCAATTCCGCCACCTCTCCAACATTTAAATACCATTTTGAATATCTGTGCCCAAGACAGGACTCGAACCTGCACGTTGAAAAACACACGCACCTGAAACGTGCGCGTCTACCAATTCCGCCACTTGGGCTTAAATTCAGAAACACTGAAGTTGAATACTTTTTATTCGAGCGGAAAACGGGACTCGGACCCGCGACCCCAACCTTGGCAAGGTTGTGCTCTACCAACTGAGCTATTTCCGCTTGTTCATTTTCGAGAAGTGAAGAGGAGGAGACTCGAACTCCCACGACACAATTGTCACTACCCCCTCAAAGTAGCGCGTCTACCAATTCCGCCACCTCTCCGTTCTCAAAAACTCCGTATTCAAAACAGAATTCCTGTTGTTTCAAAATGTTGAGCGGAAAACGGGACTCGGACCCGCGACCCCAACCTTGGCAAGGTTGTGCTCTACCAACTGAGCTATTTCCGCTTATTTCCTAACTTTCATAGGAGCGTTCCTCTGAATGCGGTTGCAAAAGTACTACATTTTTCTGAACCCACCAAATTTTTCAGCGATTTTTTTTCAAAAAAAGTACTTTTTCCTTCATTTTTGGGTAAAAGCAGGCATTTTTAGGCAAAAATCGCCCCTTTTCGGGGGCGATTTTGCAGTTTACTTACTAAAAACGTCTTTCCTTAATCCATTCTGTCGCGATAGTCTTCATAGCCAAATTGGCGCAAAATTTCTAAATTTCCATCCAAATGAACGATTCCGATGGCCGGATGAGTGATGCCATTGAAGGTATTTGTCTTCACAGTGGTGTAGTGAAGCATATCTTCGAAGATGACATTTTCACCAATTTCCAGTTCATGATCGAATTTCCAGAAGCCCATGAAGTCACCACTGAGGCAACTATTGCCTCCTATTCTATATATATGGTCCCCCTCTGGAGCCTTCATCGGGTCGTCTACTTCCAGCGTTTCGGCATTTCTCACGGCTGGCATGTATGGCATTTCGAGGCAATCTGGCATGTGACAGGTGAAACTTGCATTGATAATTGCTGTTCTGATACCCTTATCCTCTACCACATCTACTACCTGGGTAACCAGCGGACCGGTTTGCCATCCGAAAGCACTACCCGGTTCCATGATGACCTTGAGATGAGGATAACGGGCATGAAATCCCTTTAATATATTAATAAGGTGTAAAACGTCGTAATCCTTTCGGGTCATCAGGTGACCACCTCCAAAGTTGATCCATTTCAGCTGCGGGAACCATTTGGCAAACTTTTCTTCGATGTGCGCCAAGGTACGCTCAAAGACATCTGCCCCACTCTCGCAATGACAATGACAGTGGAAGCCCTCGATATCCGAAGGTAAGGTTTCGGGCAGTTTATCTGCCGACACGCCGAATCGGGTTCCCGGAGCGCATGGATTATATAATAAGGTCTCCACCTCGGAATATTCCGGGTTCACTCTCAATCCATACTTGATGGCAGGATTCGCCAGTCGGGCACGCTCATGATATCGCTCATACTGCGAAAGCGAATTGAACGAAAGATGGCTTGAGCATCGGGCTATCTCATCAATCTCGTAATCGGTATAAGCTGGCGAAAATGTATGCGCCGGACTTCCGAACTTCTCGAAAGCCAGCTTTGCCTCGCTCAATGAACTCGCCGTGGTAGACTGAATGTACTCTCTGAAGATAGGGAAAGTCTTCCACAAAGCGTATGCCTTGAAGGCAAGAATAATCTCCACATCGGCACGATCGGCCACACTTTTGATGAGGCTCAGGTTGCTTCTCAGGCGTTCCTCCTCCAAAACGTAAATTGGGGTGTTTAACCCGCTAAAAGTTGATAAATTCACTCTCATTTCTTGATAAATATTAATTTTATGGTGCAAAGATAGCTTTTTATCCCGATATAATTGCAGGTTTGCGAAATTTTTAATACTTTTGCAGTATAAAATGCATTTTGACGATGAAATTAGCAATAATGACCAAGTCCACATTCTTTGTGGAGGAAGACAAAATACTAACCTCGTTGTTCGACGAGGGCATGGACAACCTGCATCTTTTCAAGCCAGGTTCTTCGCCCATGTACTCTGAGCGCTTGCTCACTTTATTGCCAGAAGACTACCGGCGCAAGGTGACGGTTCACGACCATTATTACCTCAAGCAAGAATATGACTTGGCGGGAATACACATCGATGATCCGCTTGCTCCTGTTCCAGATGGCTATAAGGGCAAGTACAGTCGTACCTGTACCGATCTTTCCATGCTGAAGGAGATGAAGAAGAAGTCGAACTATGTTTTCTTGAAGAACATCTTCGACTGCATTGAGTTCAAGGACGAGAAATCTTCCTTCTCCCTGCAACAGCTGGAGATGGCAGCCAAAGCTGGACTCATCGACAAGAAGGTGTATGCCCTGGGAGGCATGAGTCTGGAAAATCTCAAAGCGGCAAAGGATTTAGGATTCGGTGGAGTCGTAATCTGTGGCGACATCTGGAACCGATTCGACATCCACAACGAGACCGACTTCAAGGAGCTCATCCAGCACTTCGAAAGATTGAGAAAAGCAATCAGTTAAAATAAGATAAGAAGAAAGAAATATATCATAACTATTAATACACGTAAACACTAAAGGAAAAATGAGTGACAAGAACTCTTATTTGGTATTCTCTGGTACTAACTCGAGATACCTTGCAGAGAAAATCTGCGCTAGTTTAGGTTGCCCACTGGGTAATTTGGTAGTAACCAAGTTCTCTGATGGTGAGTTTGGAGTTTCTTTCGAGGAATCTATCCGCGGCCGCGACGTATTCCTCGTACAGAGCACCTTCCCTAATTCAGACAACTTGATGGAGCTGCTCCTGATGATTGATGCTGCCAAGCGTGCATCTGCCCGTAACATTATCGCTGTTGTGCCTTACTTCGGTTGGGCTCGCCAGGACCGTAAGGACAAACCACGTGTCAGCATCGGTGCAAAATTGGTTGCCGACTTGCTCAGCGTAGCAGGTATCGACCGCCTCATCACCATGGACCTCCATGCCGATCAGATTCAGGGCTTCTTCGATGTTCCAGTAGATCACCTCTATGCATCTGGTGTCATCCTGCCTTACTTGCAGAGCCTGCGTCTCAAGGATATGGTAATTGCTTCTCCAGACGTAGGTGGTTCTAAGCGTGCCAATACTTATGCTAAGTACTTCGGTTGCCCTCTCGTACTTTGCAACAAGACTCGTGCCCGTGCCAATGTGGTTGCCAGCATGCAGATTATTGGCGATGTCAAGGACAAGAACGTTGTCATCATCGACGACATGGTTGATACAGCAGGTACTATCACCAAGGCTGCTGATATCATGAAGCAGGCTGGTGCCAAGACCGTTCGCGCCTGTGCTTCTCACTGTGTAATGAGTGGTCCTGCTTCAGAACGCGTACAGAATTCTGCTCTCGAGGAGATTGTTTTCACAGATTCAATCCCTTACACCAAGCGTTGCGACAAGGTTAAGCAGCTCACTATCGCTGATATGTTTGCTGAGACTATCCGCCGCGTAGAAGACAACGAGAGTATTTCTTCTCAGTATCTCGTATAATACATATATAAAAGGACAGGATTTCTAAGTTGTTGAAATCCTGTCCTTTTATGATATAACCAATCCCCCATTATGAAAACATTATTAAAACTCTTTATCGGATTTTTCTTTATTCTTTATGCCCTTTTAGGTTTAATATTTTGCTTTGATTCTCCTGACACTCTTACCAATATCGAACTCTTAGTTGGCTATATTGTCATATTGTGTGGAATTTATTACATTATCAAAAAAAGTAAGAAATAAAAAATCCCACACCTCCTTGCGAGATGTGGGATTAAATATATGATGCGAATAGAAATCCACTATCCTATTAGTTCAACCACTTAACGTAGCAGAAGTCCTGACGATGTGGCAATTTGTCGTTCTTAGGATACATACGAACGCCTGTCTTGAATGAACCAGCATTGATTGGCTCAATCTCAGCCTCGAATGTGAAGTTGTTGCCCTCGTGACCAACCATCTTGAATGGATAAACAGCATAAATCTGCTTGCCATCCTCTGGCTGTTCCTTCAATACAACAAGCTCCAAGCCTACTGCATCGTTCAAGCCCTGCTCGTCGATAACATACTGAACCTTGATCTTCTGACCAGTTTCAGCAGCCATCAACTTGCTGTCGTCCTTAGATACTACGTGAATACCATCCCAACGCTCAGCAACGCTTTCCTTCCAGAGTGCAATCTCCTTAGCCAAAGCATTGTCGTTAGCGCTCAACTTCTTGAAGCGGGCTGCCTCCTTGTTGTAGAACTTATCATAGTAGTCATCCAACTGACGCTTCATTGTATAGTGAGGAGCGATAGTAGCGATAGAGTTCTTTACTACCTGAATCCACTCCTTGCTGAAGCCTTCCTTGTTCTTGTTGTAGTACATTGGGATGATGTCGTTCTCCAAGAGGTTGTAGATAGTAGCAGCATCGAGCTGATCCTGGTAACCCTGGTTCTGGTATGTACGCTTCTCAGGAAGAGCCCAACCAGCACCCTCGCGGTAACCTTCTACCCACCAACCATCAAGTACAGAGAGGTTGACAACACCGTTCATCTCAGCCTTCTCGCCAGATGTACCAGAAGCCTCCAATGGACGTGTAGGAGTATTCATCCAGATGTCAACACCTGAAACCAGGCGACGAGCCAAAGTCATATCGTAGTCCTCGAGGAAGATAATCTTGCCAAGGAACTCAGGACGCTGGCTGATTTCGAAGATTCTCTTAATCAAGCCCTGACCAGCACCATCAGCTGGGTGAGCCTTACCAGAGAAGAAGAACAATACTGGGTGCTCTGGATCGTTAACGATCTTAGCCAAGCGATCCAAGTCGGTGAAGAGCAAATGAGCACGCTTGTATGTAGCGAAACGACGGCAGAAACCAATCATCAAAGCGTTAGGATTGATGCGCTCGAGCAAAGATACGACACGAGCAGGATCACCCTGATTCTTCAACCATGTCTGTGTAAACTTCTCACGGATGTAAGCTACGAGCTTCTTCTTCAATGTCATACGGGTATTCCAGATTTCTGCATCTGAAACATTGTAGATGGCATGCCAGATTTCCTCGTTGCTCTGGTCGTTCATGAAGTTCTTGTCGAAATATGTATCATAGAGCTTACGCCACTCTGTTGCTGTCCAAGTTGGGAAGTGAACACCGTTGGTTACATAACCTACGTGGTTCTCCTCTGGGAAGTAACCCTTCCAGATGTTAGAGAACATCTGCTGGCTTACCCAACCGTGGAGCTTACTTACGCCGTTAACCTCCTGGCAAGTGTTGCAAGCGAAGGTAGAGAGACAGAAACGCTCGTTGTGATCGTCTGCATTCTCACGACCCATACCGATGAACTCATCCCAAGAGATGCCGAGGCGCTGTGGATAGCCACCCATGTACTTACCGAAGAGAGCCTCGTCGAAGTAGTCGTGACCAGCTGGCACTGGAGTATGAACAGTATAGAGAGAAGAAGCGCGAACCAACTCGAGAGCCTGGTTGAAGTTCAAGCCATCCTCCTCAATGTAATCGCAGAGACGCTGCAGGTTGCAGAGAGCAGCATGACCCTCGTTGCAGTGATAAATATCCTTCTTGATACCAAGTTTCTTCAATGTCAGGATACCGCCGATACCCAACAGGATTTCCTGCTTCAGGCGATTCTCCCAGTCACCACCATAGAGAGAGTGAGTGATAGGACGGTCGAACTCTGAGTTCATATCATTATCTGTATCCAGGAGATACAACTTGATACGACCAACGTTCATCTGCCATACATAAGCGTGAACCTGATAGTTCATATAAGGTACATCGATGACAACAGGGTTGCCATTCTCATCCAGAACACGCTCCAAAGGGAGAGAATTGAAGTTCTGAGCATCATAATTGGCAATCTGCTGACCATCCATGCTCAAAGACTGCTTGAAATAACCATATCTGTAGAGGAAACCAACGCCACACATATCAACGTTGCTATCAGAAGCCTCCTTCATATAGTCACCAGCAAGCATACCGAGACCACCAGAGTAGATTTTAACCACCTGGTTGATACCATACTCCATGCAGAAGTAAGCTACAGATGGGCGCTTTGAGTTTGGCTTCACATCCATATACTCACGGAACATCTTATAGACGTTCTTTACCTTAGCCATTGTCTCCTTATCCTTAACAATAGCCTCCTTGCGATCGTAGCTCAAACGCTCCAAGAGCAATACTGGGTTAGCATTGCACTTCTCGTACAAGTCAGGATCAAGACTCTTGAACAGGTCACGACCCTCATAGTTCCATGCCCACCACATGTTGTGAGCAATCTCATCCAAGCACTTCAACTCTTTAGGAAGGCTTGACTTAATGGTTGTCTCCTTCCATTGAGGAGCATTAGCATAGTCTGCTTTAATTTTCATTGTGTTTCGATTTATAAAGTATAAATTTTCTCTAATTGTTATATCGTGATTTCTCACTATAAAGAGAGATATTTCTTATTTCTTCATACGTGCCTCTGCCTTGCGCAAAGCGAAATCGTAGGCATCATAATAGTACTCGATGAAGTGCTTCCACAAAGCCTTCTCCGAAAGCTTCTCGGCATTCTTGCGGCACTTGTTCACCTGAGTCTTGGTGAAGCCTGAGTACTTAGCCACTGTATCCTTGATGGCATCAGCCACCTCTGAATAATTGTAGTCTGTGCGCTTGATTACCTTCACACCATCCTCAATCTCGCTGTAGCTTCCCTTCTCTGAGTTTGCCCAAAGACCGAAGCCTGCCAAATCGGTTGTGATACAAGGTACCTTGAACGCCACTGCCTCCAATGGGGTGTATCCCCATGGCTCATAATAAGAAGGATAGATGCAGAGGTCATTACCCAATACTACATCATAGTAACTCTTGTTGATGATACCATCATCGCCAGTCAGATAGCAAGGCAAGAAAATCAGCTTCACCTTGTCTTCCTTATTATTATGCATATTGAAGTACTTCAACATACCCAGCACATTATCATGGCTCATGTTGTGCAACCAGTGGGTAATCTCAGGGACCTCCAGAGGAGTATCAAACTTCTTGCCACTATTCAAACGATCCAGAAGATCCTGACGTGGATCACCTACCCAACCCGGTACATCGATGAATGCCAGAACATTCTTCTTCAGATTGCTGTCACGAAGCAAACGATTCATTGCCTCGATATAGACATCGATACCCTTATTGCGGAACTCATAACGGCCACTGGTAGAAACAATGAGAGTTTCATCGTCCAGATCAGTACCCATCAAAGCATTAGCCACATCGAGCAGACGCTTTCTCGCTTCCTTGCGTTTCTTGGAGAATGTTGCAGCTTTAGGTACGAAACTATTATCAAATCCGTTAGGTAATACGAAGTCAACAGGCTTGTCGAGCAATTCCTTGCACTCATTGGCAGTAATATCGCTCACAGTAGTGAAACAATCCACATACTTAGCCGTTTGCTTTTCGATAGAATGCTTGCTTTCCATGTTAAGTTCCTGCGC
>NZ_CP146520.1:2777500-3462500 GCF_051861805.1 Segatella copri
ACGGCCGCCGTTTACCGGGGCTTCAATTCAATGCTTCCCATTGCTGGTGACATCTCCTCTTAACCTTCCGGCACCGGGCAGGTGTCAGGCTGTATACGTCATCTTTCGAGTTTGCACAGCCCTGTGTTTTTGTTAAACAGTTGCCTGGACCTATTCTCTGCGCCTCGCTATTCACGAGGACCCTTTATCCCGAAGTTACAGGGTCAATTTGCCTAGTTCCTTAACCATGAATCTCTCAACGCCTTAGTATGTTCTACCCGACCACGTGTGTCCGTTTGCGGTACGGGTGCCGCATGGGTTAAGCTTAGCGGATTTTCTCGGGAGTATGATTACCCACACTATCAGATTCCTCCGAGGAGGACTCCGTACTGTCAAGTTCAGCTCGGATGGTGGATTTGCCTGCCATCCTCAACACCTACACTCTTCAACGGGGACTTCCGTCGCCCCGCGGTGGTTTCACTGCTCCGTCTCCACGTCGCCCCATGCGGCAGTGACGGAATATTAACCGTCTCTGCCATCGCCATCGCCGTTCGGCTTAGACTTAGGACCCGACTGACCCCGGGCTGATTGGCATTGCCCGGGAAACCTTGGTCTTACAGCGGGAGGGAATCTAACCCTCCTTATCGTTACTTATTCCTACATTTGCTTTACTCACCGCTCCAGGATAACTTACGTACACCATTCGACGCTGTGAGTATGCTCCCCTACCGATACTTTTAATATTGCTATCCCGCGCCTTCGGTGTCTGCCTTATACCCGATTATTATCCATGCCCGGACCCTCGACTAGTGAGCTGTTACGCACTCTTTGAATGAATGGCTGCTTCCAAGCCAACATCCTAGCTGTCATAGGGACCAGACTTCGTTAGACTAACTCAGGCAGAACTCCGGGACCTTAGACGGCGGTCTGGATTCTTCTCCTCTCGGGGACGGACCTTAGCACCCGCCCCCTTACTGCCGGACTGCAGACCGTGAGCATTCGGAGTTCGTCAGGACTCGATAGGCGGTGAAGCCCTCTTGTCCTATCGGTCGCTCTACCTCTCACGGTGACCATCCGACGCGGCACCTAAATGCCTTTCGGGGAGTACGAGCTATCTCCAAGTTTGATTGGCCTTTCACTCCTACACTCGGCTCATCCAGAAGCTTTTCAACGCTTATTGGTGCGGACCTCCATCCCGTGTTACCGGGACTTCATCCTGGCCAAGTGTAGATCACTTGGTTTCGCGTCTACCCCCACTGACTGTGCGCCCTCTTCAGGCTCGCTTTCACTGCGGCTACGTACCTCATGGTACTCAACCTCGCCAGTGACGGTAACTCGTAGGATCATTATGCAAAAGGCACGCCGTCACACATTGCTGTGCTCCGACCGCTTGTAGGCGCATGGTTTCAGGAACTATTTCACTCCCCTGCTCGGGGTTCTTTTCACCTTTCCTTCACAGTACTCGTTCGCTATCGGTCTCACGGGAGTATTTAGCCTTACCGGATGGTCCCGGCAGATTCGCGCAGGATTCCTCGTGTCCCGCGTTACTCAGGATACCGCTATGCTTGATTTGGCTTCGTGTACAGGATTATCACCTTCTGTGATGTAACTTTCCAGATACTTCCACTCACCATTTCAATACAATGTCGCGGTCCTACAACCCCAGCCACGCCTTGCGACGCCACTGGTTTGGGCTGTTCCCCGTTCGCTCGCCACTACTGGGGGAATCATTCATTTATTTTCTCTTCCTGCAGGTACTAAGATGTTTCAGTTCCCTGCGTTAGCTCTAACACATGAGTGCTAGTAACCGTCCTTCAGACGGCTAGGTTGTCCCATTCGGAAATCTCCGGATCAAAGGTTATTTGCACCTACCCGAAGCTTATCGCAGCTTATCACGTCCTTCATCGCCTCCGTGAGCCTAGGCATCCGCCATACGCCCTTTCTTACTTTCTTTACGACTGTATTCTTGTTACTCGTTTCCGAATAACGAATAAGTAGCTCATACTTTCAGCTGTATTCTAACTTGTGAAATCTCATCTTGCGATTTGATTCACTTTAGTCTGAACTAAAGTTCATTACTTACAGTTTTGCTTGTGTCAATATGTCAAAGATCTTCTTGCCTTAAAAGGCATGGTGGAGATTGTGGAGTTGAACCATTTTGCTTGAGCCATCCCTACATATTATATAATGTATAAGGAATCCCAGTCTCCTGTATTTAATTAAACAGATGGTGCGTACAAGAAGAGAAGCGAACTTTTAAGTCTTGTTCCTAAATCTTCATAGGAAATTCGTCTCTCCAGAAAGGAGGTGTTCCAGCCGCACCTTCCGGTACGGCTACCTTGTTACGACTTAGCCCCAATTACCAGTTTCGCCCTAGGCCGCTCCTTACGGTCACGGACTTTAGGCGCCCCCGGCTTTCATGGCTTGACGGGCGGTGTGTACAAGGCCCGGGAACGTATTCACCGCGCCATGGCTGATGCGCGATTACTAGCGAATCCAGCTTCGTGGGGTCGGGTTGCAGACCCCAGTCCGAACTGAGACAGGCTTTAAGGATTAGATGCGCTTTGCAGAACACCATCTCTCTGTACCTGCCATTGTAACACGTGTGTAGCCCCGGACGTAAGGGCCGTGCTGATTTGACGTCATCCCCACCTTCCTCACACCTTACGGTGGCAGTGTCCCCAGAGTGCCCAGCATGACCTGATGGCAACTAAGGAGAGGGGTTGCGCTCGTTATGGCACTTAAGCCGACACCTCACGGCACGAGCTGACGACAACCATGCAGCACCTTCACAGAGACCCCGAAGGGCGTCATTGTCTCCAAATCCTTCCTCTGCAATTCAAGCCCGGGTAAGGTTCCTCGCGTATCATCGAATTAAACCACATGTTCCTCCGCTTGTGCGGGCCCCCGTCAATTCCTTTGAGTTTCACCGTTGCCGGCGTACTCCCCAGGTGGGATGCTTAATGCTTTCGCTTGGCCGCTGACCTATTCAGACCAACAGCGGGCATCCATCGTTTACCGTGCGGACTACCAGGGTATCTAATCCTGTTCGATACCCGCACTTTCGAGCTTCAGCGTCAGTTGCGCTCCAGTGAGCTGCCTTCGCAATCGGAGTTCTTCGTGATATCTAAGCATTTCACCGCTACACCACGAATTCCGCCCACTTTGTGCGTACTCAAGGAAACCAGTTCGCGCTGCAGTGCAGACGTTGAGCGTCTACATTTCACAACACGCTTAATCTCCGGCCTACGCTCCCTTTAAACCCAATAAATCCGGATAACGCCCGGACCTTCCGTATTACCGCGGCTGCTGGCACGGAATTAGCCGGTCCTTATTCATAAGGTACATGCAAAAGGAGTCACGACTCCCACTTTATTCCCTTATAAAAGCAGTTTACAACCCATAGGGCCGTCATCCTGCACGCTACTTGGCTGGTTCAGACTCTCGTCCATTGACCAATATTCCTCACTGCTGCCTCCCGTAGGAGTTTGGACCGTGTCTCAGTTCCAATGTGGGGGACCTTCCTCTCAGAACCCCTACTGATCGTCGCCTTGGTGGGCCGTTACCCCGCCAACAAGCTAATCAGACGCATCCCCATCCATCACCGATAAATCTTTAATCTCTTTCAGATGTCTTCTAGAGACGTCATTGGGTATTAGTCTTACTTTCGCAAGGTTATCCCCAAGTGATGGGCAGGTTGGATACGCGTTACTCACCCGTGCGCCGGTCGACGCCTAGAAAAAGCAAGCTTTCTCTATCGTTTCCCCTCGACTTGCATGTGTTAAGCCTGTAGCTAGCGTTCATCCTGAGCCAGGATCAAACTCTCCATTGTAAAATATCATTTTTACTTTGCTAAACCCGAAAGTATAGCGAAGTGTTTGTTGTCTGTACTTAGGACGAATATCCTTTTCGTTTATTGAAGCTTAGTAAACCTGACTTGTCAATTTCTTGACGGTTCGTTTCTTTTTACCCAGTTCCTTCATACTCCCTATATATAATAAGGTGTAATTCAAAACCGCTTCTTGTACTACTTGTCTGTTTATGTAAAATCTTTCAAAGAACTCTTGCTTTATGTTTGCTAAGAGAAGCGATTTCTCAAAAGCGAGTGCAAAAGTACGAACTATTTCCGAAACTGCCAAATGTTTCGAGGAAAAACTTTCATTTTTCTTTTGATTTTAACATTCTAAAACATTTCAAAGCTTCTTTTTCTGCATTACACCTTATTATATTATATAGCATGAGGTGTGCACGAACACACACCACTATCAAGGCTACAGATAAGGGCTAAGAAATGGCCTCAAAAACACACCAAAAGTGTTTCAAATGCTTTTTTAAGTGAAACCATTTGTTTCCTTAAGGGAAAATCTACGTCTCCTTAACTGAAACTCCAAGTTTCCTTAAGGGAAAATTTTCCCATGCTAAAGGCCAATTTTCGAGCGATTTCAGCAGGCTTTTATGCCAGCGTAACATAGCCAGCAGAAATATCAATGATCTTTTTTCGGCGTGCTACACCTATTATATAATGTGCATCCTTAGAAGAACAATGAAAATGCTTCTTCACTGCATCTACCAGTTCGCTCTTTCCAATCGAGCGCACCCCCTTAGGATATGCTCCACGCACAGCCCTCTCGATATCGTCCATATTAAACTCATGATGGCGTTTGTGTATATAAGACGATACCATGATGGCAAAAACAATCACCAAAACGATGATAAAAAATAATACTGACTGACTCATACGCTATAATTTTAATCGGTTAAAGCGATAGCTACTATCGCCATTTTTCTGCAAATATAAGAAAAAAAACGCAAAGTTCGTCACCTTTTCTCATTTTTTTGTTGAAAAACCATATTTTTTCATCGTTTTTTCCGATATATTTGTTGCTAATTCAAAAATAATATGTATTTTTGCAGTATTGAAGTGTTGCCAGAAGACAATGCTCCTAACCGGAAAAAGGAAAATATAATCTAAAAACAAGAAAGATAATGCAAGAAACAGTTAAAAAAGTATTGACCGGTGACTTCAATCGAAAAAAAGCTCTGATGTTTGCCATCACTGCCCTATTCACCGTCGTAGTGTGGAACTTGCCCATCGATTGCTTCGGCATAGAAAACCTCACTGTGGTTCAACAACGCGTCATAGCTATCTTCGTGATGGCCGTCATGCTGTGGCTCACGGAGGCCATTCCCGCATGGGCTACGTCGGTAGTCATCATTTTCGTCCTGCTGTTTTTCGTCTCCGACTCAGCCTTCGCTGTGATGCAGGGAGCCGAGGGAGAATACGGAAAGCTTCTGGACTACCAAGGTGTGATGGCATGCTTTGCCGACCCAACCATCATCCTCTTCCTGGGAGGTTTCGTCCTGGCGATAGCCGCCACCAAGAGTGGTCTTGACGTATTGATGGCAAAAACCCTGATAGCTCCATTCGGAAAACGGTCGGAATATGTATTGCTGGGCTTCATGCTGATAACGGGAATCTTCTCCATGTTCATCTCCAATACAGCCACAGCAGCCATGATGCTCACCTTCCTGACCCCAGTGTTCAAATCACTCCCTGCCAACGGAAAGGGAAGAGTGGCACTTACCATGGCCATTCCTATCGGTGCCAACCTGGGCGGTATGGGTACCCCTATCGGAACCCCACCAAACGCCTTTGCCTACAAGGTGCTCAACGACCCAACCGGATTGAACCTAGGCATCGGTTTCGGCGACTGGATGATGATTATGTGCCCGATGGTAATCATCATGCTCATCTGCGCATGGTTTATCATCCGCAAGATGTTCCCATTCTCACAGGAGACCATCGAACTCAAGATAGACGGCAGCATGCAGCACAACTGGCGCACTGCTGTGGTGGGAGCCACCTTCTTCCTTACCATTATATTATGGGTTTGCGGAAAGCAGCTCGGCATCAACGCCAACACCGTAGCCATGTTGCCGATAGCCGTATTCGCATTCACAGGCGTGATAACAGCTAACGACCTGAAGGACATCGACTGGGCTGTCATCTGGATGGTAGCCGGCGGATTCGCTCTCGGTCTTGCCATGAACGGCACCGGACTTGCAGAAAACGCCGTGAAGAGTATCCCATTCGGCGAGTTCAACCCATTCGTCATCATGGTTGTATCCGGCCTGGTATGCTTCACGCTGAGTAACTTCATCTCCAATACAGCCACAGCCGCCCTGCTGATACCTATCCTTACCGTAGTATGTGCTGGTATGGGCGGGAAACTGGTGGCAATCGGTGGAACTGAGACGGTTCTCATCGGCGTGGCAGTGGCAGCATCATGCGCCATGTCGCTCCCTATCTCTACCCCTCCTAACGCCATCGCCTACTCCACCGGTCTTATCCAACAGACCGACATGGTGAAAGCCGGTCTTACCGTGGGTGTATTAAGTATGGTTATCGGCTACACCGTACTGATCACCTTCTGCCGACTGAATGTTCTGTAAAAGAACACATTTTAAGAAGTATTAAATATCGACACTGCAAAATAAATCCATTTTTATTTTGCAGTGTCTTCTTTTTGCAGTAACTTTGCACCCATGAAAAAGATAGTAATCGGAATAGACGTCGGTATTTCAACAACAAAGATCGTAGGAATTGACGATAACGGAATGGTTATCAGTCCGATACGCATCAAGGCTACCGACCCTATCACCTCCTTGTACGGAGCTTTCGGAAAATATTTACACGACAACAAGATCAGCCTCAACGAGGTGGAACACGTGATGCTCACGGGTGTAGGCGCAGCCTATATCGATGAGCCTATCTATGGTCTGCCTACTTCCAAGAGTCAGGAATTCGTTGCAGACGGTTTGGGTGCACGCTATGAGAGCAAGCTCGACCGCATGATTGTGGTCAGCATGGGAACAGGCACATCGCTTGTGAAATGCGATGGAGACGAAATCAAGCACATCGGCGGCATAGGCATAGGCGGCGGAACACTCGCAGGTCTGAGTCGCATCATGCTCAAGACGGATGACATCAAGCAGATAGTTAATCTTGCCAAAGATGGAGACATTTCTAAGATCAACCTGCTCATAGGCGACATCAGCGCCAAGCCCCTTCCAGGACTTCCGATGACCGCTACAGCCTCCCTCTTCAGCAACGCCAAGGCAAATGCTTCCAGGGAAGACATCGCCATGGGACTCATCGGCATGGTATTGCAGAGCATCGGCTCTGCCACGATTCTCTCATCTTTGGAATCAGGTATCAAAGACTTTGTCATGATAGGCAACCTGACCCTCCTGCCACAATGCCGGGAGGTATTCCCAGCCATGGAGAAGCTCTATGGGGTGAGATTCAGAATACCTAAATACTCAGAATTCTGCACCGCCATCGGTGCTGCACTCGACTATAAGAGCAGAGCTACATTGGCATAGAATAAGATACGAACTACTTATCATCATCAAACTAACAGAAGAAAGGCGGAAAGGCACAAAAAGCACAAATATAATGGGCACGACATGCACAACGCTACAACATATTGAAAAAGAACAAGTTAATCGTTTTGGGAAACCTCTACAAAGTAAAGTTTTCCAAAACGATTTTTTAAATCTCTGAAAATCAACGACTTAATGTTTTTTAACAGAAGAAAAGTTATCCAAAACGTACAACTTTCAACTTATTTTCTTATCTTTGCAACATCAAAAAGATGGTCTTTACAACCATCGAAAGTCGTAAAGACTTAGTATTAAGAGAATTAAATAACTATCATAAAAGTAACACTAGAAATGATTCAAACTGTAGTAAAACGCGACGGACGTATCGTTGGTTTCAACGAGCAAAAAATTATGGCTGCCATACGCAAAGCCATGTTACATACAGATAAGGGCGAGGACTCTACCCTGATAGAGCAAATCGCCGACCACATCTCATATCGAGGCAAGAGCCAGATGAGCGTAGAGGCCATCCAGGATGCCATCGAGATGGAGCTCATGAAGAGCGCCCGCAAGGATGTGGCCCAGAAATACATCGCTTATCGCAACCAGCGCAACATTGCCCGCAAAGCAAAGACACGCGACGTATTCATGAGCATCGTCAATGCCAAGAACAACGACATTACCCGTGAGAACGCCAACATGAATGCCGACACACCAGCCGGCATGATGATGAAGTTTGCTTCAGAAACCACCAAGCCATTCGTCGACGACTACCTCCTCTCGCAGGATGTTCGCGACTCCGTCATGCATAACTACATCCATATCCATGATAAAGACTATTATCCTACCAAGAGTCTGACTTGCGTACAGCACCCATTGGATGTCATTCTCGAACATGGATTCACAGCCGGTCATGGTTCTAGCCGTCCAGCAAAGCGCATCGAGACTGCAGCAGTATTGGCTTGCATTTCTTTGGAAACTTGCCAGAACGAGATGCACGGTGGTCAGGCAATTCCAGCCTTCGACTTCTATCTTGCCCCTTACGTACGCATGTCGTATAAGGAAGAGGTGAAGAACCTGGAGAAGCTGACTGGCGAAGACCTGAGCGACCTCTACGACATCGCCATCGACGACTATCTGGAGAAAGACCTCGCAGGTCTTGAGGGCAAGGCTCGCCTGGAGCAGCATGCCATCAACAAGACCGTGAACCGCGTCCACCAGGCCATGGAGGCATTCATCCACAACATGAACACCATCCACTCTCGTGGCGGAAACCAGGTGGTATTCTCATCTATCAACTATGGTACAGATACCAGCGCCGAGGGACGTTGCATCATGCGCGAGATTCTGCAGAGCACCTACGAGGGTGTGGGCAATGGTGAGACAGCCATCTTCCCAATCCAAATCTGGAAGAAAAAGCGTGGCGTAAACTATCTGAAGGAAGATCGCAACTACGACCTCTACCAGTTGGCCTGCAAGGTAACAGCCCGTCGTTTCTTCCCTAACTTCCTCAATCTCGACGCTACCTTCAACCAGAACGAGAAGTGGCGTGCCGACGATCCTGAGCGTTACAAGTGGGAAATCGCGACCATGGGTTGCCGCACACGTGTATTCGAAGATCGTTGGGGCGAGAAGACCAGCATCGCTCGTGGTAACTTGAGTTTCTCTACCATCAATATCGTGAAACTCGCCATCGAGTGCATGGGCATCGAGAACAAGCAGCAGCGCATCGACATGTTCTTTGCCAAGCTCGACAACATCCTCGACATCACAGCCAAACAGCTCGACGAGCGCTTCCAGTTCCAGAAGACAGCGATGGCTAAGCAGTTCCCATTGCTGATGAAGTATCTCTGGGTGGGCGCAGAAAAGCTGAAGCCAGAGGAGACCATCGAAAGCGTCATCAACCATGGTACACTCGGTATCGGATTCATCGGTCTGGCAGAGTG
This sequence comes from Segatella copri, assembly GCF_051861805.1. Classification (GTDB taxonomy): domain Bacteria; phylum Bacteroidota; class Bacteroidia; order Bacteroidales; family Bacteroidaceae; genus Prevotella; species Prevotella copri_M. The sequence continues at coordinate 2,786,812 of NZ_CP146520.1, forward strand.
CCTCGTAGCTCTCATCGGTCATCACCATGGCGAGAGCGAGGAAGCTCAGAAATTAGGATTGAAGATTGTGACCTACATGCGCGACCGTGCAAACGAGTTCAGCGAGCAGTACCATCACAACTACTCTATCCTCGCTACACCAGCCGAGGGATTGAGCGGTAAGTTCACCAAGAAAGACCGCAAGCAGTTTGGCATTATCCCTGGCGTTACCGACCGCGATTACTATACCAACAGTAACCACGTGCCAGTATATTACAAGTGCACCGCCATGAAAAAGGCACAGATAGAGGCACCTTACCACGATTTGACCCGTGGCGGCCACATCTTCTATGTAGAGATTGATGGTGATGCAACCCACAACCCTGCAGTAATTGCAAGCGTTGTTGACATGATGGATAAGTACAACATGGGCTATGGCTCTGTAAACCACAACCGCAACCGTTGTCTCGACTGCGGATATGAGAATGCAGATGCCAACCTTGAGGTTTGCCCTAAGTGCGGCAGCCGCCACATCGACAAGTTGCAGCGAATTACAGGTTACCTGGTAGGTACCACCGACCGTTGGAACAGCGGCAAGCTGGCTGAGCTCCACGACCGTGTTACCCACATTGACACACCAAACTCTTAACATCCGTCATGATAAGCGTTTTAAGTATAGTACACGATACAATGGTAGATGGTCCGGGCTTCCGGACCTCTATCTATTGTGCCGGTTGTCCCAACCATTGTCCAGAATGCCATAACCCTCAATCGTGGGACATCAACCATGGCACAATGACCTCAACGGAGGAGATCATGAAAGAAATCATGGACGATCCATTCGCCAATGTTACCTTTTCCGGCGGTGACCCGATGTTCCAGGCAGAAGGCTTTGCAGAGTTGGCACGTGCCATCCGGGCGCAAAGCGATAAGGATATCTGGTGTTTCACCGGCTACAAGTATGAGAATCTGCTGAAGAATCCCAAACAACTTGAGCTGTTGAAACTGATAGACGTATTGGTAGATGGTCCGTTTATGAAGGACCTTCGTGATGAAGACCTCTTTTTCAGAGGGAGCAGCAACCAGCGGCTCATCAACGTAAAGAAATCATTAGAAACAGGTAAAGTGATAGAGCTCCACCTTACCAAAGAAAATCCGATTCCGGAACTATAACCCCCTTCCCGGAATCATCAGATTCTTCCTGAAATCATCAAATTCTTTCAGGAATTACACAATTTTTCCGTCCACTGAGCTTTTTAAAACCCCTAAAGCTCAGTCTACGGAAACTCCCAATTGCAGAAGCAGGTTCTTGATGTACCCCCTGTTCCAGTCGCCCTCGTGCAAACGCTCTGAACCAAAGAGCAGCAAATCGATATCCAGGGCAATGATACCCTTTCTACTCTCTCCTATTCTTCTTCCACATTTATGCTCCATGTTTTTCAGAGCCAGAATAGTACGTTCCTTATTTACATTCGTATATCCCACTCCTATCACATTCAGAAATTTATCAGATGATATTCCTATAGGTTCGGTCCATAAGGAAGTGCCAAATTCCATATCATTAAAAGTAGCTTCAAGCAAAGCCTTGGCTTGCTGGATATGGGCTTCCTGATTGACGTTAGAACCCAATGCTACCACTATTTTTGTTCTATATGCCTTCATTTTTTCTAATTTCTATGCAAAGATAGTGAAAATACTTAAATTATGTACGATTTTCCCGATTTTTTTTATATTTTTGCATTATGAATCGAATAAAAACATATATAATAGGCATTTCTTTACTCATCTGCGCTACATCTCATGCGCAGATGAAGTGGAACCAGTCTTATCAGACATACATCAACCAATATAAGGATCTCGCCATTGAACAGATGCTCCGCTACCATATTCCAGCCAGCATCACTCTAGCGCAGGGACTCTTTGAGAGTGGCGCAGGCAAGAGCGTGCTGGCAACCCAGGGTAACAACCATTTTGGCATCAAATGTCACAACTGGACAGGCCCTACCCAATACCACGACGACGATGCCCGCGGCGAGTGCTTCCGTGTTTACAAGGATGCCAGAGACAGCTATGAAGACCATAGCAAGTTTCTGGCTAGACAGCCACGATATGCCCGTCTCTTTGAACTGGGACAGCGCGACTACAAGGGTTGGGCACGAGGATTGAAACAGTGTGGCTATGCCACCAATCCGCAATATGCCAACAAGCTGATACAAATCATAGAACTTTACAAGCTCTTCGACTACGACAAGGCGAAGCGATTCGACCGTTTCATGGCCGAGCATAGCGGAACAGAACAGGCTGTCAATGCCCAGGGACTTCTGCACCCTATCCACAAGTTCAATGACAACTATTACCTGATTACCCGCGAGGGCGATACCTTCAAGGCATTGGGTAAGGAAATAGAAATCAGTTGGCGCAAGCTTGCCAAATACAACGAACGAGACAAGAACGACGTTCTGCACAGAGGAGAAGTAATCTATCTCAAGAAGAAGCGCAAGAAGGCTCCAAAACAGTATAAGAATCGTCCACACATCGTAAGAAACGGCGAAAGTATGTATACCATCTCACAAAAGTATGGTATCAGACTGAAGTATCTCTACAAGATGAACAATTTTGATGTTGACCATCAGATTAAGATTGGCGATAGAATCAGAATCAGATAATAAAGAAGATTAGAATCAGAATCAGGTAAATAAAATAAAAGACAATGAAGAAATATATCATTTCATTTGCAGCCCTGGCCATACTCATGGGAGCCAGCCAAGTGAAGGCGCAGAACTTTGACGATTATTTCGTTGACAAGACATTGAGAGTTGATTACACTTTTGCCGGCAACAGCGACAAGCAGCTGATTGCCGTTGACGAGCTGAACGTATTGCCACGCTGGTATGGTAAGAAACAGCGACTCAGCGAGTTGCCGGTAGAAGGTAACGGACAGATTACCGTGCGCGACCACCGTTCGGGCAAAGTAATCTACCGCAATTCCTTCTCTACGCTCTTCCAGGAATGGCTCTCCTATCCAGAGGCAGCCAAGAACACCCAGAGTTTCGAGAATGTCTTTCTGGTACCCATGCCAAAGGATACGGTAGATATCACCCTTGACCTGCGCAACAACCGCCGCGAAATCATGACATCGCTCACCCATCAGGTAGCACCTAAAGACATTCTGATTCATCACAAGGGCGACAATCCTACCCCATACGAAACCTTGCAGGCGGCAGCGGATACCAACAAGTGCATCCACATTGCCTACGTGGCAGAAGGATATACGGAAGAAGAGATGCCTATCTTCCTGCAGGATGCCAAGGAAGCCAACGACGCCATATTTGCACACGAGCCTTTCAAGAGCATGAAAGACAGATTCAACGTTGTTGCTGTGAAATCGGTATCGCAGGATAGTGGCACCAGCGAACCAGGCAAGGGTATCTGGAAGAAGACCGCTCTGAGTTCCCACTTCGACACCTTCTATAGTGAACGCTATCTCACCACCCTGCATCTGAAGGATCTGCACAATTGTCTGGCAGGAACACCCTACGAGCACATCATCGTTCTCGTAAATTCCACCAGATATGGCGGCGGCGGTATCCTGAACTCATACAATCTGACCACCTGTCATCAGAAATGGTTCAAGCCAGTGGTAGTACATGAATTCGGACATTCCTTCGCCGGACTTGCCGATGAATATGCCTACGAATCAGAAGCCATCCCAATGTATCCCCACGACGTGGAACCATGGGAGAAGAACATCACCACCCTGGTTGACTTCGACAGCAAATGGAAGGGTATGATCAAGAAGGGCACCCCAATACCAACACCTCTTTCCAAGAAGGAAAAGGAGGCTGTGAATAAAGTGGGAGTCTTCGAGGGAGCCGGCTATAGCGTAAAGGGCGTATACCGTGGCGTACAGGATTGCAGAATGCGCATCAACGAAACCCCAAACTTCTGTGCGGTATGCAAAAAAGCCCTGACAGACATCATCGACTTTTACACCAAATAACTTAGCTTATGAAAGAGCAGACACTGAACATCAACTACCAGATAGCCCAGCTATCTGAACTGAATGAAACGGAACAGACATTGATCAGGAAGGCAATGGAAGCTACCCATAATTCCTATGCCAACTATAGTCACTTCTATGTAGGAGCTGCCTGCCTGCTTGCTGACGGAAGAATCGTCATTGGAGCCAACCAGGAAAATGCAGCCTTCCCTTCTGGCCTCTGCGCAGAGAGAAGTGCCATCTTCGGAGCTCAGTCTAACTATCCTGAGCAGGCCATCACTACCCTGGCCATAGCAGCCAGAAACGCGAACGGCTTCCTCAAGTCGCCCATATCGCCATGCGGTGCTTGCCGCCAGGTGATTCTTGAGATGGAAGACCGATACAAGCAGCCTGTACGCATCCTGCTATACGGCGAGGCTGGCATCTATTGCTTCGGAAGTATCAAAGATTTGTTGCCATTCTCATTCGTAGATGCCAACATGAAAGAATAAAATGCAAAAAGGGCGTGTCGTAGATAATCTATGACACGCCCTCTTTCAATACTATTACCTCACTGTTTCCTGCGATATTGAAGATAACCTCATTATAGCAGATTACCACATTACAATGGATTACTTTATTATAATGGATCACCTCATCCCTTTCAGCATGTGCTGTATCTGGGCAATGCGGGCCTTTTCATCTGCCGTATTGCGATAACGCAGGTAACCCTTCAATGCATTCCGCAGATAATCACGAGCCTTCGTATATTCTGTCATCATATCTTCTCTACTTGCAGACTTCTCCATATCCCTCGCCCGGAAAAGATGACAGAAGCCCAAGCGATAATAGGCATCAGGCTTCTCATTCTCCTGACAAAGCGAAAGCATCTGCTCATAAAGCGGCAAGGCCGATTCGTATTGCTGCAAACCGAAATGGCTCTCTGCATCAGCCCAGCAATAGAAAGAACGCTCCTGAGGCGCAAAGTTCTCCAACAGGGGGATAACCGGGTCAAGACACCTGACGGTTTGCTCATAATCCCATTCATAATAATAGCACACGCCCAAGTATGCCTTATATCTGGGATTCAGGCGATAGGTCTTGTCGAGCCTTTCCAGAAGAATCTGGCATTCATGATATTTCATGGAAACGAAATAATCCAGCGCCCTTGCCAGCACTTCTGCATCTTCTTTCTTCTGCTGCTGGGAAGAAACCGGCAGCGACTGATTCTCGGTCTGCCTCCCTTCTGCAAACGCAAGAATAGGAATCAGGGCCAATGCCGCTGCTCCTACCCTCACTATCCTACTCCTTCTTGTCATTTTCTTCTATCTGTTCCTCAAACTCATAGCAGCCCGCATCCGGTTTGTCGTCACGGCGAAATCCCAGGCGGTCGGCAGGCAATGAGGTGGCAGCATCTGCTGCTCCAATGGCAGCCGATTCCTTGCGGAGGCGGAAATCGTACTTCAAGTTGTCGGTATCAAACAGGCGGAAATGCTTCTCACCAAATCGGGTGGTGTCCTTCACATCCTCAAATATGATGTTCGTGAACTTCAGACTGTCGTCTGTCTCCATCTTTTCCGTACGCAGCACACAATGGTCAAAACTGAAATTGCAGACTTCATCTTCCTTTGGCGCACTCCAGACCACCTCATCGTCGTGGTAGCCCGTAACAAGCGAGTTCGTCACCTTGAGGTTGCTGACAGGAGGCATGAATCCGATAGCCGTAGCACGGCGTCCATCAAACGGATAGAACTGAGCAATGGTACATCCGTTCACTTCCACATCGCCGCCATGCACATAGAGCGGATGCTCCAGTGTATTGGAAATCTGGCTATTGTATATCTGAACCTTGGCAGAATCAACGAGAATGCCATAGCCCTGACAATTATGAACCGTAGCATTCTGCACCAGGAGTTTCTGCCTGGTCACATCGCATGAATCAACAAGGATACCATGATAGGTGCTATGGATATCAGCATAGTTGATGACATTATTATATGATGATGCCATCAGCTGGATGCCTTGCCATTGTCCCGGAGTGCGGTCGTAAGGCAGATAATCAAACATATTGTCGATTCTATCTCCTCTCATCACCACCTCCTTGCCTTGTTCACCCTGAACATGGAGGGTTCCATACACCTTCAGCCCGGCATTCTCATGAAAATACAGTCGGGTGCCAGCCCCAATAGTAAGCGTAGCCAAACTGTCCACCTTCATTCCGCCGTATATCACAATCGGCTTGCTATCTCTGATGGTAGAATCCTTCCTGATGGTGGGATTGTTCAGCAAAGTGGCATCCCACGAATAAGCCTTCAGGTTCACCTTCTGCTGCACTCCACTCTCCAATTGAAAGAGCAGATTATCTTCCACCAGCTGCGGATCATCCTGATATTGCTGGCGGGAAGTCAGTTCCACGAATACACGGATACTATCACCCTTGCGCACCTCAACATTCTGAGTCTGGAAACCAGCGGTCTGCCCCAGAAACGAACCGTCCACATTCACCCGATACCCAGTCTGATTTCCGTTTTCCAATCTTACAGAAGAACAGCGCAATCCCTTTCCCGTATGATTATAAACCCAGAAGCTTCGGGTTGGCGTAGGCACATTCGAGAAAGTAGTGTCCAGGCAAACTGTATCCATGGAAAAAGCGAGTAAGTCGTTACGGGATGATGAGAAACTCTCATCATCAGCACAACTTACCATGAAGGCAGTAGTCATACCACCTATTAATATATATAAAAATCCCTTTTTTCGTTTCATATTTATAAAACGAAAAAAGGGACTAAATATTGCATGATTCTTATGAACCAAGATGATAAGAAAGCAAATGTTGCTTACATGGTTACATGAACATGGCGAAGATGGAAGAACCAATCACCGTCATCACACCACATACCACAATGGAAAGGCTACTCATCGCACCCTCGATGGTACCCATCTCCATCGCCTTCGCCGTACCCAGCGCATGGGCAGAACATCCGATGGCGATACCTTTGGCTATAGGTTCCTTGATGCAGAGCAGCTTGAGGAATTTCTCAGCAAAGATATTGCCCAAGACACCCGTTACGATGATAACTACTACAGTTACGGAAACATGACCTCCCAACTCCTCAGAAACACCGATACCGATGGCGGTGGTGATAGACTTCGGTAGGAAGGTGACATAAGCCGCATGGTCGAAATGGAAGAGCAAAGCCAGAATCAAGACAGAACAGAGACTTGCCAACACACCCGCCAGGATACCAATCAATACAGCACGATAATTCTTCTTGAGTAACTCTACCTGCTGATAAAGCGGCACAGCCAGACAAATGGTTGCAGGAGTAAGCAGATAACTGATGCAGTTGGCACCCGCACTATACGTCTTGTAGTCTACCCCAGTAATCAGCAAGGTAACAATCACCAAGATGATAGAGATAAGCAACGGGTTCATCAGCGACCATCCTGTCTTTACCTTCAGCAACATACCGATGGCGTATGCAGCCAGACTGATGAGAACTCCGAAAAATACGGAATCCTGGAACAACGGAACCGAAGCACCCAGCATGGTCATAGAAGATAAGAAAAGCGACATCATTTCTTCGCCTCCTTTCCCTTTCTGATAACAAACTGAGTAATCCATCCCGAAGCCCCCATAACCACGAAGGTGCTGACCACGGTAACGACAACATACTGCAGCCATGCGCCGGCAATCGACTGCCAGGAATCAATGAGACCCACTGCAGCAGGAATAAACATCACAGGCATGATGGCAATCAGAAAACCACTCGTCTCCCTGATATGCTTCACCTTGACCAACTTCAACTCCAAAGCCGCAAAGAGCAAGACGATGCCATAGATGCTGGCAGGGATAGGCAGCGGCAGCAGGTAATGGAGCAATTCTCCCGCAAAAGAGAATGCAATGATAATTAAAAACTGAATTAAAAATTTCATCCTAAATACTATTTTTTGAAACTGACCGTTAGTAGTCCTTTAAAACCTCCTAACAGGTAACTCCTTACTTTTACAATACCGCTTCTACATAAGTCTCAATGGCACTTGCCGTCTTCTCTACGCCCAGGCGAACCGTATCCAGACAAACGTCATAATCATCCGCATTACCCCATGTTAGTCCGGTATAATACTGGTGATAAGCTACACGGCAATAATCGGCATGTTCCACAAACTCGGCAGCCTCATTACGGGTTAATCCCTGTTCCTCTTGGATTTCCTCGATACGAGCTTGCAAACCACCCTTCAGGAACACGGATACCAGATCCTTGCGCTCTCTGAAGATATAGTTTCCACAGCGTCCGATGATGATACAATTCTCCTGTCCGATCATATCCGCCAAAGCATGAAGAGGTTTTTCGGTGAGCAGCTTCTGGTTCTCACCTAGGGAAGACATAGAAAAGAGCAATTCATCCACAGGAGTTTCATCGAAGAAAGCCTCCATCTCGTCAAGGATTCCACGCTCTTCAGCCATTTCCATCAAATTTTTACGGGTATAGAAAGGAATACCATAATGTTCAGCAAGCAACCTGCCCACACGAACAGCGCCACATCCACACTGGCGCGCAATCGTAATAATCATGATAGTAACATTTTTAAATTAAACTTATATAAAGCAAGAAAGCTAAGAAGATTTAATCTTCTTAGCTTTCTTGAATGTCGGGGCGACAGGATTCGAACCTGCGACCACCTGTTCCCAAAACAGGAGCGCTACCGGGCTGCGCTACACCCCGCTTCTACATTAGCAATTTATCATCAGAAACAATCAAGTCGGGGCGACAGGATTCGAACCTGCGACCACCTGTTCCCAAAACAGGAGCGCTACCGGGCTGCGCTACACCCCGCTTTTACTTATGCTATCCGTCACTAGAGAAGATTGAGTCGGGGCGACAGGATTCGAACCTGCGACCACCTGTTCCCAAAACAGGAGCGCTACCGGGCTGCGCTACACCCCGCTTTCATTCTCACTGCAACTTATCTTTGTTAGCGTAAGCATCATTTCTGAATTGCGGGTGCAAAGGTACAACAATTTTCTGATTCCACCAAATTTTCGGGCAACTTTTTTCAAAAAAATATTCATTTTCTTGTTTTTTGCCCAAAATAAAAGGGCAACTTCCGAAAAAGCTGCCCTTTATACCTTATTATATATAGCGATTCTGAAAAATCAGCTATCGCCATCCTTATTGCCATTACGCCTTGATGATTCCTTCCTCTACGAAAATCTTCTTCAAAATCTGAACAGCCTTCTCTACCTGATCCTTGGTATGAGTTGCCATGAGGGCAAAACGTACCAATGTATCCTGTGGAGCACATGCTGGAGGAATAACCGGATTGATGAATACACCCGCATCATAAGCCAACTTAGTAACAACGAATGTCTTCTCAGCATCGCGAACGTAGAGAGGAATGATAGGACTCTCGGTCTCACCAATCTCAAAACCCTCCTCGCGGAAACGCTTCAAGGCATAGTTAGTTACATCCCACAGATTCTTGAAACGCTCTGGCTCTTTCTGAATGATGTGGAGTGCCTCAAGAGCAGCAGCGGTAGCTGCTGGAGTATTGGATGCACTGAAGATGTAAGTACGGCAGTTGTGACGGAGGAAGTTGATAGTATCCTTGTCTGATGCGATGAAACCACCGATAGAAGCCAAACTCTTAGAGAATGTACCCATGATAAGGTCTACCTCATCTGTCAAGCCGAAGTGGTCGCAGACGCCACGTCCCTGCTTACCGAATACGCCGAGACCATGAGCCTCATCCACCATGATAGAGCAGTTGTACTTATGCTTGAGCTTTACAATCTCAGGCAAGTTGGCCAAGTCACCCTCCATAGAGAACACGCCATCAACCACGATAAGTTTGACAGCATCCTCAGGAAGCTTAGAGAGCACACGCTCCAAATCTTCCATGTCGTTGTGCTTGTAGTGAAGCTGGGTAGCGAATGAGAGACGGCGGCCATCTACGATACTGGCGTGGTCACGGTCGTCGCAGATGATATAATCACCGCGACCCACAACACATGCCAACACACCCTGGTTCACAGAGAAACCAGTAGAGAAGCACAATGTCTCGTCCTTACCCATAAACTCTGCAAGCTCCTTCTCGAGCTGTACATGTAAATCGAGGGTACCATTGAGGAAACGACTACCCGCACAGCCTGAGCCATACTTGTCAAGAGCAGCCTTGGCTGCGTCGATTACACGCTGGTCGTTTGTCAAACCCTGATAAGCATTTGAGCCGAACATCAGGATATGGTGTCCGTCGATGTCGGTAACTTCAGTCATCTGCTTACTTGTGATCTCGCGGAAGTATGGATACACACCGGCAGCCATATACTTCTGAGGAACACGATAATTCTTGTATCTTTCTTGTAATTGTCCCATTATAAATAGGTGTACTTTATTTTCTTTTTATATTTATTCTAAGTTTCAGGGTGCAAAGATACAAAAAAAGACTAATATAACCGCTTTTTTCCTAAGAAAGTTTACTTTTAGAGTTTTTTTAATGGATATTTCTTGCTATTTTAGGGATTTTTATTACTTTTGCACTTTAAAAATTACGTTTTCTTGACTAAGATATGAAAAAAAAGATAGTTTTCATCATGAACCCGATTTCTGGAACCAGCAGCAAAGCGGCTGTTCCCAGTTTGATAGATTCTACTTTGGACAAGGAGCTGTTCGAGTACGAGATAAGGTTAACCGAAAGAGCCGGGCACGCATCTGAGATTGCCGCCGAAGCCAGAGACGACCATGCCGACATCGTGGTGGCAGTGGGTGGCGACGGCACCGTCAACGAAGTAGCCCGTTCCATCGTCCATTCAGATACAGCCCTGGGCATCCTGCCTTGCGGTTCCGGCAACGGACTGGCGCGCCACCTGCTCTTGCCTATGAACTTGAAAAAGAGCATCGAGGTAATCAATGCTTGCCAGATACGCGACCTTGACTATGGAGTCATCAACGATTACCCTTTCTTCTGCACCTGCGGAATGGGATTCGACGCCTTCGTCAGCATGAAATTTGCCGAGAGCGGAAAGCGAGGACCTATCAGTTATGCAGAGAACATTCTCAGAGAGGGTCTGAAATATGAGCCGGAGACCTATACGCTGGAAGACGAGACAGGCACCAAGCAATACAAGGCCTTTCTCATTTCCTGCGCCAATGCCTCACAATATGGCAACAATGCCTACATAGCTCCACAGGCATCCATGAGCGACGGACTGATGGACGTTGTCATCATGGAGCCATTCGATGTTCTGGAGGCTTCGCAGGTTAGTTTCGACATGTTCAACAAGACGCTCGACAAGAACTCGAAGATTAAGTCGTTCCGCTGTAAGAAGCTCCACATTTCACGCAGCAAGCCGGGTGTTATCCATTACGACGGTGACCCGGTGATGACTGGTGCCGATATCGACGTGCATCTGGAAGAGAAAGGCATCAAGATGATCATCAATCCATTCGCCGACAAAAGTGTCCGCAAGCCCAACATGATCCAATCGGCCTTTGCAGATTTCTTCAACGACATCAATGTGGTTCGCGACGACATCCAGAAGGATATCCAGCGACAGAGCAAGCGAGTTGAAGCCATCAGTAAACTGGTGCAACGCAAACTGAACCTTTAAAATGACAGGAGTTGGAAATTAGAAGATTTTGCAGGCATGACTATACTTCCTGCAACTTCTAACCTCCAACTCTTGTCTTTATATAAAAATATTATCTTTGATATTAAATCAATATCTTCATATCAAAATTAGCTTACATAGAATTCCTCAGTAATTTTCGCATACCATTCCGATCGGTTCCCGTCAGAATCCATCATTACCTCAATCGCATTTTCCATCTCCACCGTTCTATGTCTGGCAAAGGTCAGCATAAAGCGCTTAGGCTGCTTCCGTTCCACCGTTTTAACCCCACATTGGCGAACAACGCAAAAGCCTAGCAGATAGGCTTCTGACGTAAAAGCATCCAGTACTTCCGACGGTACTATTGCCGAGAACACGCCCTCTTCAGAAAGCAATCGTTTTACCCCCAGAAAAAGATCCCTAAACGGCAAGCTGTCAGCATGGCGGGCCATAGACCTTTTACTGTCTGGATTTTTCAGACTATTCAAGAAGAAGGGAGGATTACTTACGATGGCATCAAACTTCTCCGCCGATTCATAATCCTGCAAGCGGCAGCACGCTATGCTCACCCTGTCGGCAAAGGGACTAGCCGCCACATTCTCACGAGCCTCATCACAAGCCTCAGCATCCAGGTCAACACCTATCACCTGAGCCTCCTGGCAGCGCTGCGCCATCATCAGCGAGATGAGCCCTGTGCCCGAACCAATATCCAATATACGCTTGCCGCCAGGAGCCCATGCCCCCAGCAGCACACCATCCGTACCCACCTTCATGGCACAACGGTCTTGGTGAATTTCAAATTGCTTAAACTTAAATCCTGCCATTTATCCTAACTTTTTTACTTAAAATCATAACGCAAATTTAAGCATTTTATTACATTTACCCTCCTCTATTAAAAATAAAATATAATAAAGAGGAGTTTTTTGGAAAAACAGATGGGTTTTTCACCAAAAATCACTAACTTTGCAAACTAAAAAAGTATATTCATCAAATTTACACCCCCAAAAAGTGTTTATTTAACAAATATGAACGATAATTCAAATACACGAATCCAGATGATTGCCGACTTCGAAGGTGATGCATCCGTGCTGATTCAACAAAGAGAAGCAGGCATCTATCCTACCCTCTGCACACGCGACCTGGTAGTTTTTCCAGCTGTGCTGACCCCTATCGTGGTGGGCAGAAAAAAGAGTCAGGAACTGGTAAACATGCTGGAGCAGAATCCAGAAACGATATTCTGTATCTTCTGTCAGAAGCAAGAAGACACCGAAGATCCTGCAGCAGAAGATCTCTACGAACAGGGAACTTTCGCAAAACTGGTGAAAGTCATCAACATGCCCAACGAGGAGCACCAGAAGACCGTCATCGTACAGGGTCTGGGAAGATGCAAGCTGAAAAGCATCGTAGAATCCCACCCCTACCACATGGCAGACGTGGAGAGCCAACTGGAACTCTGGCCTTCAGAGAAATTGGCCAAGGAGCCGATGTTCAAGACCCTGACCAAGACCTTCTTCGAGGAGTCAATCAAATTCATCAAGAATAACGAAAACATCCCAGACGAGGCGGTCTATGCCATCAATGAGATTTCCAACATCTTCGTCAAGTGCAACTTTCTCTGCAACTCCTTGTCTTTTTCTGTAGAAGATAGAATCAAGATGCTGGAGGAAGAGTTCCTCCCCGACCGTATTATAGTAGCAATGAAGGCTTTGCAAAAGGAGCTGAAACTGCTCTACCTGCAATCAGAAATCAGGAGAAAGACTCAATACGAGATGGAAGAACAGCAGAAGGAATACTTCCTGAAACAGCAGATTAAGCAAATCAAGACTGAACTGGGAGAAGGGGAAGGAAGTCCGGAGAAGAAGGAACTGCTCGAAAAGGCCCAGCACAAAGTATGGAACGGAGCAACCCAGGCGGTTTTCAAGAAGGAGATGGCCAAGCTTGACAACATCTATCCGCAAAGCCCCGACTATCCTATTCAGATCAACTATCTGCAGACGCTGGTAGATTTGCCTTGGAACGAATACACCATAGACAACCTGAGCCTGACCCACGCCAAGAAGATTCTCAACCAGGACCACTACGGCATGGAGAAAGTGAAGGAGCGAATCCTGGAATACCTGGCAGTTAGAAGCTTGAAAAACGGAACGCAGAGTCCTATCCTTTGCCTCTACGGTCCTCCAGGAGTAGGAAAGACCAGTTTGGGAAGAAGTATTGCCAAGGCCATGAACCGCAAGTATGTACGCATGTCGCTCGGCGGTCTGCACGATGAGTCGGAGATTCGCGGTCATCGCCGCACCTACATCGGTGCAATGCCAGGACGTATCATCAAGAACATCCAGAAAGCGGGAAGCAGCAACCCAGTATTCATTCTCGACGAGATAGACAAGGTATCAAGCAATAACTATCATGGCGACCCGGCATCGGCACTGCTCGAAGTACTCGACCCAGAGCAGAACGTAGCCTTCCACGACAACTATCTGGATGTGGATTACGACCTCTCGAAGGTTCTCTTCATCGCCACCGCCAATGACATCAGTTCCATCCCGCGCCCATTGCTCGACCGCATGGAGCTGATAGAAGTAGGCGGCTATATCACCGAGGAGAAGATAGAAATAGCCAAGCGCCACCTGATTCCGAAGGAGTTGGAGAATACGGGTCTCGACACGTTCACCCCGAAGGTGACCTTCAGCAAGGCAGCCATCGAGAACATCATCGAGCACTACACCCGAGAAAGCGGCGTACGCCAGTTGAAGAAGCAGATTAACAAAGGACTGCGCAAGATGGCCTACAAGCTCGCCTCTTCCAAGGAACTGGAAAAGCCTGCCATCACCCCAGCCGAACTGAAAGATATTCTTGGCACGGCACCCTTCAACCGTGACATCTATCAGGGCAACAGTTATGCGGGAGTAGTAACCGGACTGGCATGGACTTCCGTGGGCGGAGAAATCCTCTTCATCGAGACCTCCCTGAGCAAGGGCAGGCAAGGCAAGCTGACCCTGACCGGAAATCTCGGCGACGTGATGAAGGAGTCTGCCGTCATCGCTCTGGAGTACATTAAGGCGCATATCGACCTGCTCGGCGTAGACTATCGCATCTTTGAAAACTGGAACCTCCACATCCATGTGCCGGAAGGTGCCACGCCTAAAGACGGTCCATCGGCAGGAATCACCATCGCCACCAGCATCGCCTCGGCCATCACCCAGCGCAAGGTGCGCAAGAACACCGCCATGACGGGCGAGATAACCCTTCGAGGCAAAGTGCTCCCAGTGGGTGGCATCAAGGAGAAGATTCTGGCAGCCAAGCGTGCCGGCATCACCGACATCGTGATTTGCAAGGATAACGAGAAGGACATTCTCGACATTCCGGAAAAGTATCTCAAGGGCGTAAGCTTCCACTATGTAGAAGACGTGGCAGATGTATGGGAGTTCGCACTCACCGACGAGAAAGTGGAGCACCCTATCAACTTCACCATTCCAGATAACGACAAAAAAGAAGAAAAATAAAGAAAAATGAAATTTGAACTACAAGTAACAGATAAGGCCAGCGATGCACGTACTGGCATCATCACCACCGACCACGGACAGATTAAGACACCTATCTTCATGCCAGTAGGCACCGTGGGAAGCGTAAAGGGCGTCCACTTCGAGGAGTTGCGCCAACAGGTGAAAGCCCAGATTATCCTGGGCAACACCTACCACCTCTACCTGCGTCCGGGACTCGACGTCATCAAGGCGGCAGGAGGACTGCATAAGTTTAACGGCTGGGACCGCCCTATCCTCACCGACAGCGGCGGATTCCAGGTATTCTCGCTCACTGGCATCCGCAAGCTCAGAGAAGAGGGATGCGAGTTCCGCTCACACATCGACGGCAGCAAGCACTTCTTCACCCCCGAGAACGTGATGGATACCGAGCGCATCATCGGTGCCGACATCATGATGGCATTCGATGAGTGTCCTCCTGGACAGAGCGATTTCCAGTACGCCAAAAAGAGTCTGGAGCTCACCCAGCGCTGGCTGGACCGCTGCTTCAAGCGCTTCAACGAAACGGAACCGCTCTACGGCTACCAGCAGAGTCTCTTTCCTATCGTTCAGGGCTGCACCTTCCCTGAATTGCGCCGCGAGGCAGCCAAGTTCATCGCCGACAAGGGCGCAGACGGAAATGCCATCGGCGGTCTTGCCGTGGGAGAGCCAACCGAGGTGATGTATGAGATGATTGAGGTGGTGAACGAGATCCTGCCAAAGGACAAGCCTCGCTACCTGATGGGTGTGGGTACTCCTCAGAATATTCTGGAAGCCATCGAGCGTGGTGTAGATATGTTCGACTGCGTCATGCCAACCCGCAACGGCCGCAATGCGATGCTCTTCACCTATAATGGTACGATGAACATGCGCAACAAGAAATGGGAGATGGATTTCAGTCCGGTAGACCCGGACGGATGCGACATCGACCGCATGACCACCAAGGCCTACCTGCACCACCTGTTCAAGGCACAGGAGCTCCTGGCGATGCAGATAGCCAGCATCCACAACCTCTCGTTCTACCTGCGACTCGTCACCGATGCCCGCCATCACATAGAGCAGGGCGACTTTGTGGAGTGGAAGCGCTCCATCATCGACCAGCTCGGCACACGAATCTAGTTTTGGACTTTGAGCTTTGAGCATTGAACTTTATGGGATGCTCCCATACATATTTACTTTAAATGATGAAAGATTTTAAATACATCAGAAAACATCGCAGACGACTGAAGATGGGCAGAGCCATTGCCCATCGCTTCGGTTGGCTGGTTCCCATCCTCCACCGCATCGCCAAGGTGCTGGGATGGATGGGGCACAAACTGCGTTTCCTCAAGGTGCTCAGGTATCTCAACCCACTGAGATACATCAAGCGACTGGACTGGTATATCATCAAGAAGTTCGTAGGTTACTACTTCTTCTCGATAGCCTTGATTATTACCATTGCCATCGTGTTCGACTTCAACGAGAACCTGGCGAAATTTACGGAGTATCATGCGCCGACCCGGGCCATCATCTTCGACTATTACGCCAACTTCGTTCCCTACTTCGCCAATCTCTTCAGTGCGTTGTTCGTGTTCGTGGCTGTCATTCTCTTCACCTCCAAGCTGGCAGGCAACTCAGAAATCATTGCCATCATGGCATCGGGCGTTTCATTCAAGCGACTTCTGCGTCCTTATCTCATCACCTGCGTGATGCTTTCAGCCCTGAGCTATGCGCTCTCCGCCTACGTCATCCCACATGGCACCGTGGTTCGACAGAACTTCGAGAACATGTATAAGAACAAGAAGAAGAACACCTCTGCCGAGAATGTGCAGCTGCAGGTAGATAAAGGTGTCATCGCCTACATCCAGCACTACGACAACAACGTGAAGAGAGGCTATGGCTTCTGCCTGGACAAGTTTCAGGACAAAAAACTGGTGAGTCACCTCACGGCAATGGAGATTCAGTATGATACCATCTCCGACAGCAAGTACCACTGGAAGCTGAGCAGCTGGAAGGTGCGCCAGCTGAAGGGTATGAAGGAACACATCACGAGTGGAGCACAGAAGGATACGCTCATCATGATGGAGCCTACCGATCTGGTTTACTCCAAGGGACAGCAGGAAACCTTCACCAGTCCGGAACTGAAGGATTATATCTCCAAGCAGATCAACCGTGGTTCAGGCAATGTGGTACAGTATCAGGTGGAGTACTACAAGCGCATCGCCTCCTCGTTTGCTTCCTTCATCCTCACCATCATCGGTGTTTCGCTCTCATCCCGCAAGCGAAAGGGAGGAATGGGAATGGCACTGGGCATCGGTCTGGCACTGAGTTTCGGCTACATCATGCTGCAGACCGTTTCAGCCACCTTCGCCATCCAGGCAAACTTTCCTCCGGCATTGGCGGCATGGATGCCAAACATCATCTTTGCCTTCGTGGCTTACTTCTGCTACCGCAAGGCTCCGAGGTAATTATCAATTAAGAATTAAGAGTTTATAGTTTATAGGGGCACTGCTGCTATAAGCTATAAACTATAAATTAAAAAATTTATAGAAATGTATTTCGACGAATTAGATTTAAACGACAACGTGCTCGACGCATTATACGACATGCGATTCGACACTTGCACCCCCGTACAGGAAAAATGTATACCAGAGATATTGGAAGGTCACGACGTGTTAGGCGTTGCACAGACCGGTACCGGTAAGACTGCAGCCTACCTGCTCCCAGTTTTGAGCAAGCTCGACGATGGCGGTTATCCAAAAGATGCCATCAACTGCGTCATCATGTCACCAACCCGCGAGTTGGCTCAGCAGATAGACCAGGCAATGCAGGGCTTCGGCTACTATCTGCAAGATGTGAGCAGCGTGGCAGTATATGGCGGCAACGACGGCAACCGCTACGACCAGGAATTGAAGAGCCTCCGCATGGGTGCCGATGTAGTTATCGCTACCCCTGGCCGCCTCATCACCCACATTTCTCTGGGTAACGTGGATTTGAGCAAGGTGAGCTTCTTCATCCTTGATGAGGCCGACCGCATGCTCGACATGGGTTTCTCTGAGGACATCAACACCATCGCAAGCAAGTTGCCAAAGACCTGCCAGACCATCATGTTCTCTGCCACCATGCCAGAGAAGATTGAGGAACTGGCCAAGACCTTGCTCAAGGACCCTGTAGAGATTAAGCTCGCCGTAAGCAAACCAGCCGAGAAGATCAAGCAGGAGGCTTACGTATGCTATGAAACCCAGAAGATGACCATCATCAAGGAAATCTTCAAAGCTGGCGACATGAAGCGTGTCATCGTGTTCAGCGGCAGCAAGATGAAGGTGAAGCAGTTGGCTGCAGCCCTTCAGCAGATAGGCATCAACTGCGGTGCGATGCACTCCGACCTGGAGCAGGCAGAGCGCGACGACGTGATGTTCAAGTTTAAGAGCGGACAATATGATGTACTCGTGGCTACCGATATCGTGGCTCGTGGAATCGACATCGATGACATCGAGATGGTTATCAACTACGATGTTCCTCACGATACAGAGGATTATGTTCACCGCATCGGTCGTACAGCCCGTGCCAACCGTGACGGTAGAGCCATCACCTTCGTAAACGAGGAAGACCAGTACTGGTTCCAGCAGATAGAGAAGTTCCTGGAAAAAGTGGTAGAGAAGATGCCATTGCCGGAAGGTTGCGGCGAAGGCCCTGAATACATCAAGCTCAACAAGCCTAAGAAGAACAACGGCCGTGGTGGAAAGGGCGGAAAGCAAGGCGGAAAAGGCCGTGGCAAGAACGGAGAAAGCCGCAACAAGAAGAACGCCGAGAACAGAAACAACGGCGAAAACAAGAACAACGGAGAAAATGGAAACGAAGGCAACAATGCCAATAGTGAGGGTAAGACCAAGACCAGCGCCAAGAGCCGTCGCCAGAAAGACCGTGACCAGACTTCTCACAAGCGCAAGCCAAACAAACCAAACGACCGAAAGGAGAAGAATCCCCGCAACAACAGCGAGAATGGCGAGCAGCCAAATGCTCCAAAGGATGCCAAACAGCAGAATGCCCCTAAGGGAGCCAAGCCACAGAACAACCAGCAGGCTGCTCCACAGAATGGCGAGCAGCAGAACCGTAACAACAAGCGCCGCAACAACAACAAGCGCCGCTATGATGAAAACGGCAACCAGCAGCCTAATGGCAACCAGCGTCCTGGTACAGAGAACAATGTCCGCCCAGGCAGCAATGGCCGTGGCAGAGGCGTAGCCCAGAAAAAGCAGGGCACTTCCCAGCAGAAGCAGCAGAACACCGAGGGCTCCGGCAACCGCAAGTATGCTCCTGTGGTAAACCCACAGAAGAACGAGAACGCGGTGAAGAAATTCATCAAGCGTATCTTCGGATTCGGCAAATAATGATTAGATAACTCATCTGCAGCATCTGCTGTAGATTTACACATTATTATATATATAGGATAAACACTATATACAATAGGATAAGCCCGATAAGAGCGTTGGACTATCACCAACCTTTTATCGGGCTTTTACATAAACCATGGAATCAGCCATCTCATTCCATCGGCTTTCCAGCAAAATCGGTAACTATGGACAGAATCAAAAAGCAACATTTCACCCCACTCATGTCCTTCAGCCTCGTACTGACGGTAGGTATCATCACGGCTAAATATAGCTATGATTACCTCAGCATGCGCCAATGGCTCACCTTCTCCATCCTCCCCTGGAGCTTCGCAGCCTGCTGCTATATGATGACCCAACTCATCCGCCGACACAACCCGTCGAGCCGCACCACCGACAAGCTCATCCACTATCAATGCCTCAACCTCTATCTTTGCATCTTCTGCCTCGGCGGTTGCATTACCGCCCATCACATCAATCAGCTCAATGCTCCCGTTCAGATAAAAGCCTACCAATCACTCTCCTCCTTTGAACGCACCATCCTGAAAGCCCAAGACTTCAGGCTGCAGGCGGAACAACGACTCCACACCCTGCATATCGGAGAACAGGATTTCGCAGTCATCGCAGCCATGGCAATGGGCGACAAGTCGGCACTCAGCCAGGAAACCAAGGAAGCCTATTCTATATCCGGAACAAGCCACATATTGGCAGTTAGCGGTTTGCACATCGGCATCATCTTCCAACTCATTATCCTGCTGCTAGGCGGCAAACGCCGGTCTAAGCTAACCATCATCCTATCCACCACCATCGTCTGGGCATACGTCATCTTTATCGGATTCCCAGCCAGTGCCGTCAGGGCAGCCACCATGCTCAGCATCTACAGTATGGTATTGCTCTCCTTGCGCCCCGACCCAACGCTCAACACGCTGGCATTGGCCTACATCATCATGGTGCTGGTCAACCCGTTCAACATCTTCGACATCGGTTTCCAGATGTCCTTTCTTGCCGTGGGTTCCATTCTTCTGTTCTACCCCCTCTTCTTCTGTCTCCTCTCATCCCACAGCAACATCATCCGCGCAATATGGGGTCTTTTCTGTGTTTCCCTGGCTGCCCAGATTGGCACCCTGCCCCTCATCGTCTTCTATTTCGGCCGCATTTCCTGTTACTCCCTGATTACCAGTTTCATCGCCATCCCGGCAGCCACCCTCATTCTCTATCTCTGCGTCCTGCTTTTCATCCTTTCACCCCTTACCTACATCTCTTTCCTAGCCTCACCCACAGAAGGATTAATGCAGTTGGTGATAAACGTTCTCACCTCCATCACCCAATTCATCAACACCGCCTTCCGGCTGACGAGTATGTTGCCGGGGGCAAGCATCGAGCATGTGCATCTTTCCCTGCTCCAGCTAGCCATTCTCTATGTTGCCATCCTAGCCGGCTACTTCGCTTTCGTAAAATGGTACCGGCTGAAAGAGAAGATGGTCTGAAAATTTGTGTATCACAAAAATAATGCGTATCTTTGCAGTATGAATTACGATAGAATCAAACAGCAGGCAGGTCATCTTCCTGCATTCCAGATAGCCGACACCATCAACAGCACTCTGAAGGAGTCGGCAAACCTTGTTGTTACCGCTCCGCCGGGAGCCGGAAAGTCCACCGTACTTCCACTCACTCTCCTCGAAGCCACCCCACAAGGAAAGATTCTGATGCTGGAACCGCGCCGACTTGCCGCCCGACAGATAGCAGAGCGGATGGCAAGCATCCTGGGCGAACCCGTGGGCAAAACCGTGGGTTATCGGGTACGCTTCGAGAACAAGGTTTCTTCAGAAACCCGCATCGAGGTGCTCACCGAAGGAATCCTCACCCGGATGCTCATCCATGATGCCACGCTCGAAGGAGTGAGCGCCGTCATCTTTGATGAGTTTCATGAGCGAAGCATCAACTCCGACCTGGCGCTTGCCCTCACCCGACAGGCACAGGAAATCATCCGACCCGATCTGAAGATTATCATCATGTCGGCTACCATCGATGCTTCTGCCATCTGCGAGGCATTACAAGCTCCCCTGATAGAGAGCGAAGGCCGAATGTTCCCAGTAGAGACCATTTATTCTGAGACCGACATTGCGCGATACGACATATATAAAGAGGTGGCAGCTACCATCCTCAAGGCTGCAGATAAGCACGAGGGCGATATTCTGGCTTTTCTTCCGGGACAGTCGGAGATTCTGAAATGCAAGGAGATATTGGATGCAAGCCTCAGCAGGGCTTCAGCTGAACTTACCGTTCCGCAGGTTTATCCGCTCTACGGCAATCTTCCACCCGAGAAGCAGCGCCTCGCCATCGCCCCTTCGAAAGAGGGAGAAAGGAAAATTGTGCTCGCCACACCTATTGCAGAAACCTCGCTTACCATCGAAGGGGTGAGAATCGTGGTGGATTCCGGACTCTGCAGAAAACTGGTTTACGACGCCCGTACGGGATTGAGCCACCTGGAAACCGTAACCATCAGCAAGGATATGGCCACCCAAAGAAGAGGACGAGCCGGACGTGTGGCTGAAGGAATCTGCTATCGGTTGTGGACTCAGACCTCGGAACATCTGATGGAAGACCAGCGCCAACCGGAAATAGAGGAAGCCGACCTAACATCGATGGTACTCGACATTGCAGCCTTTGGCGAGAACAATCCCCAGTCGCTGCTCTGGCTTACCCCACCATCAAGCAGTAACCTTCTCAATGCCAAGGAATTGCTTCTATCACTTGAAGCGATAGAAGCGGATGGCAGCATCACCCCATTGGGCAGGAAGATGGCAACATTGCCTTGTCATCCGCGCATCGCCAAGATGATGATGAGTACAGAATCTTCTGCGCTCAAAGCTCTAGCCTGCGACGTTGCCGCCCTGCTGGAAGAGAAAGACCCGATGAGTGACTCTGAGGATTCAGACATGTCGCTGCGCCTCTCCATCCTCCGTTCGCAGCGACAGAAAAACAGTCTGGGCAGATGGGCTCGCATCGCCCAGATAGCCCAGGAATACCGCAGGATGCTCAAGGTGAAGGAAGACAATGAGCCGGTGGATGCAGAAGAGGTGGGCAGACTGATTGCCCTAGCCTATCCTGAGCGCATCGCCATGGCCATCGATAATATCGGCCATTTCAGAATGTCGAATGGTAAGACGCTCTTCATCGATTCAAGCGATGCGATGTCGGCGCAGCAATGGCTCGCCATCGCCTCGCTCAATGTATCTGCCCAGCCGTCGGACACGAATGCTTCCACCCCGCTTCTATCTTCGGGAAAGGCAGGCAGGGTGTTTCTCTCGGCTCCCGTAAACATCAACGACCTCCCTACCCACGAGTTCGACAACATCTCGTGGGACAGTAAGGCGGGAATGATCAGGATGCAGAGAGAGCGGCGCATCGGAACCCTAGTGGTAGATAGCAAACCGCTCCAGGATGCCGACAGGCAGCAAATCATCGATATCCTCTGCACCGCCATCCGGAAGGAGGGACTCAGCATGCTGGACTGGAACGAAGACGTTCAGCGGTTGCAGCGGAGAGTGGCGCAGGTAAGAGCGTGGCACCCAGAAATGGAGTTACCCGATCTGTCCACCGCGCACCTGATGGAGACAGCCGCCGAATGGTTGCCCTTCTATCTGGAACAGGGCGGAAAGCTCAAGACGAGCACCGCCGAGCTCAGGAAGCTCAATCTCCCGGAGATTCTATGGGCACAGATTCCATACGAGCAGCAGCAGGAGATAGACCGCCTGGCTCCCACCCACATCGTGGTTCCATCGGGCAGTCATATCCGCATCGACTATCGTCAGGGAGCCGAGGCACCCATCCTCAGTGCCCGCCTGCAGGAGTGCTTCGGAATGACTCAGACGCCAGCTGTTGATGATGGCAGGCAGCCACTGCTGCTGGAGCTGCTCTCTCCGGGTTTCAAGCCCGTTCAGCTTACGCAGGATCTCGCCAGCTTCTGGCAATCCACCTACTTCGAGGTGCGCAAGGAGCTGAAGCGCCGCTACCCCAAACACTTCTGGCCCGAGAATCCATTGGAAAGCGAGGCAGTAAGAGGGGTGAAAAGGAAGAAATAATAGATTGAAGAATAGTATAACTTTTAAATAATATATAATTATGAATGTAGGAGATAAAATACCAGAGATTCTTGGCATTGACCAGGAAGGACGTGAAATCAAGGCAAGCGACTACCGTGGTCGCAAGCTCGTGCTCTACAGTTATCCGAAGGCTAACACCAGCGGATGCACTGCCGAAGCCTGCTCCCTGCAGGCTCATAAGGAGGAACTGGCAGCAGCCGGTTACGAGATTATCGGCGTGAGCAAGGACAAGCAGGCGCTGCAGAAGAAGTTTGCAGAAACCAAGGGTCTGCAGTTCCCTCTTATTGCCGATACAGAAACCACTCTGTTGCAGGAACTCGGCTGCTGGGGCGAGAAGGTAACCTGCGGCAGAAAGACCATCGGAATCCTCCGCACCACCTATCTTGTCAACGAAGAAGGCATTATTGAGAAAATCTTCACTCCAAAGGAGATCAAGACCAAGATTCATGCAGAACAGATTCTGGATTACATCCATCAATAGAGAACAAAGATGACAGAATTTGAAAAAATGAGAAACAGCGAGCTTTATGATTTCAGCAACAAGGAAGGTATGAAAAGCATAGAGCACGCCAACCGTCTCTGCTGCCGCCTGCAGACGCTAACCCTGTTTGATGAAGACTATCGAACCATTATCGAAGAACTGATTCCTGGCATTCCAACTTCAGCCACCATCTGTCCACCCTTTCACTGCGACCATGGTCACGGCATCAAGGTGGGTGAGAATGTATTCATCAACTATGGTGCCACGATGCTCGATGAAGCCCTGATTACCATCGGCGACCGCACCCTGATAGGTCCGAACTGCCAGCTGGTAACCCCTAACCACCCCATCAACTATATGGAACGCCGCAAGCCAGTAGAAACAGGCTTCCCCATCACCATTGGCGAGGATTGCTGGCTGGGCGCAGGAGTCATCGTCTGCCCTGGAGTAACCATCGGCAACCGCTGCGTAATCGGTGCCGGCAGCGTAGTGGTCAAGGATATTCCTGATGACTCCATGGCTGTGGGAAATCCTGCAAGAGTTATCAGAAAGCTCAGATAAATTGTACTAGAAAATGGATCAGATAGTAGTAGAACTCTTCCTGTTGAGCATCGGAGCCAGTTTTGTGCAACGCACCACTGGCTTCGGTTTTGGCATCTTCATCATGACGATGTTCCCCTCCATCATGCCCTCTTACGGTGAGGCAACAACCCTCTCAGGCATCCTGGCGATGACAACCTCCCTGATCATCGTCATTCAGAAATACAAGTACATCACCTGGAGGCGGTTGCTGCCCATTCTGTTCACCTTCATCATCATTTCCATCGGAGCCATCTTCGTGCTCAAGCGGATGGAATATCACATACTGAACATATTGCTAGGCATTACGCTGATCATCGTGAGCATCTACTTCACCTTCTTCAGCAAGCGCATCAAGGTAAAGACTACGCTACCCGTGCAGGTTACGGCAGGAACATTGAGCGGACTGATGGGAGGATTCTTCGGAATGCAGGGTCCCCCAGCCGTACTCTATTTCGTCAGTTCAGAGCCCGACAAGGATCGCTATCTGGCGATGACGCAGACCTATTTCCTGGCAGGCAATCTGATGATGACACTGGCAAGAGCCTACAATGGTTTCTTCACCACCACGGTCTCCATAGGTTATATCTACGGAATAGCCGGAGTCTTCATCGGCAACCTGATAGGCTCCTGGGTGTTCAGGCACCTCAGCGGCTCCCTACTCAAATACATCATCTATGCCTATATCGGAATCAGCGGATTAACCTTCCTGCTGGAGGCGTAGCGTATATGCCGGCGCCATCATCAGCAGTCTGCTGAACATAGAACTGTTTGGCAAGGGTTATCTTACCAACTTTATTTTCTATGTCATTGGTGCCATAGCGGTATTGTGGATTTGGAAGAAACTCTTCGATTAACATCTTAAGTAGATATAAATATTGATTTTTAAAAAAACATAAGATTATGACAAACAAGGAATTGACACTCGCCCAACTGATGAGGGCGATGATTAAGTACGATGGTGGCGATGCGCCACTCATCCAGCATTTCGTAAAGGTGCACGACTTTGCCCGTATGATTGCGATAGCAGAGGGAATGACCGGAGAAGAACTCTTCGTGCTCGAAGCAGCAGCCATTCTTCACGATGTAGGCATTCACGTTTCACAAGCCAGATACGGCAACTGCGATGGCAAGCACCAGGAAGAACTGGGTCCTGACGAGGCAAAAAAAGTACTGTCAGAAGTAGATGGATTCACAGCCGCACAGATAGAAAGAATCTGCTGGCTCATTGCCCATCATCATACTTATCAAGATGTTACCAGCCTCGACCATCGCATTCTGCTCGAAGCAGATTTCCTGGTGAATTCCTTCGAAGCCCACCTTGCTCCCGAAGGCATCATCACCTTCCGCGATCATGTTTTCCGCTCGGAGTCAGCAATCAGTATGCTGAATGACATGTGGGGGTTGGAATAAGGAGAATACTTTTGTCTAAAAAATAATAATTTAAAATCATGGTAAAAACAATAAATGATATAGGAAATAGACAGCCGGACAGCAATGCCGGCTGCAGTAACCAAAAAGGAGTGAAGAATAAGCAAACCCGGCAGCTGGTACTATGGATTGGCGCTTTGATAGTAGGCGCAGTTTTGGGTATGTTCGGCATCAGCTGGCTGGATGGTCTGATGAATTTCATCGCCACGGTCTATACCCGCTTATTCCAACTTCTGGCAGTACCAACCATAGCCTTGGCTGTCATCACAACCCTGGCATCCTTGGGCAACCAGGCAGATACCGGTAAGATATTCCGCCACGCCATCACCTACACCCTGCTCACGACGATAGCTGCAGCAGCAGTGGGACTGGTACTCTACAACATCGTTTCTCCAGGCAATTTACCTACAGCCTTGGTGCAGAGCGGTATGGCAGATGTTCCCCAAAAGCTGGGAGAAACCAGCTATTATGATCATATTCTTGGGGTAATACCCAACAACATCATCAAGCCGTTTGCCGAAGGAAATGTACTCTCTATATTGATTTTGGCGGCAGCTGCAGGTATTGCTTTAACCAAAATGCCATCAAGCGATAAGAAAGAAGTCGTGATGAAGGGATTGTTTGGATTACAGGATCTGCTCTTCATGCTGATTCATGGATTAATCTGGGCTCTGCCTCTGGGTATCGTTGCCTTTGCAGCACAACTCTCAGCCCAGTTCTCTGCGGGTATCGTGATGGCTTCTCTAGGAAAGTACGTAGCTGTTATCCTGGGAGGTAATGTCATTCAATTCTTCATCATCCTCCCGCTCTTCCTCTTGGCAAGAGGCTTGAATCCAGTGCGCACTTTGGGCAAGATGATGCCGGCAGTATTGATGGCTCTGTTTACAAAGAGTTCTGCTGCTACGTTGCCGGTGACGATGCAGACAGCAGAAGATAGACTGGGAGTTTCCAATCAGGTTTCCCGCTTTGTATTACCTATCTGTACTACCATCAACATGAATGGTTGTGCTGCGTTTATCCTCGTAACCTCCTTATTCCTGATGCAGAATGGAGGAATGCCTTTACCTTGGACTACGATGATTCTCTGGCTCTTCATTTCAGTTATCTCAGCAGTGGGTAATGCAGGAGTACCGATGGGATGTTATTTCCTTACCCTATCTCTGATGTCCGGTATCAATGCTCCTATCGGCATCATGGGCATCATCCTGCCAATCTATACCATTATCGACATGGTAGAGACGGCAGAGAATGTATGGTCAGACTCCTGTGTCTGCGCCATGGTGGATAGGGATTTGAAAGAATAGTCCACTTGAAAAAGTATTCTCATTAAAAGTTTAACATACATTCATTCTTCAAGCAACAGACGGGAACAACTGAGGAGGGAAAACGGAATATTTTGGCAGAAATGATTAAATTAATTATACTTTGATGCCATTTTTGCAGCATTTATTGCCAGTTCTGGCAAAAACCGTTCACTCCTGATATAAAAATTTACCTGGCACATAACTTGCTAATACCTAAGATGAAAACGGAAGCTGAAAGGGCAAGGGGAACGATAAGAACCCTAAGCAATTACATTTGAGGGTTTCTCGAAGGCCTTGAGTCCCGAAAGCCGAAGCGATCATTAAGAAAAAGGATAAATTAATAAACAATTAGAAATCCCGACAGAGCCGGAAGGCGAAGAGAGGATGAGAAAAATATAATTTGGAGGTTTTACATTATGTTGTTAGCTCGTAGAAATAACAGTGTTTCAAATTGGTTGAACAGTTGGTTTAATGACAACTTCTTTGATACCGAATTGATGCCACACATGAACGCCACAGCTCCTGCTGTTAACGTAAAGGAGGATGCTACAGCTTACACGATGGAGATTGCAGCTCCTGGGTTGAAGAAGGATATGGTTAAGATGAACATTGATAAGGATGGTTATCTGAATGTATCTATCGAGAACAAGAACGAGAAGAAGGAGGAAAAGAAGGAAGAGCATTACCTGCGTCGTGAATTCTCTTACAGCAGCTACTCTCAGAGCTATGCTTTACCAGAGGATGCCAATCACGAGAAGATTTCTGCTGAGGTCAGCGATGGTGTCTTGAAGATTGAGATTCCTAAGGTAGCCAAGGAGGAGAAGAAAGACGATGTTAAGCACATTGAGGTAAAGTAATCACTCATAACGTGCTAAGCAGCTTTCTGGATGACATTTCATTGCACCCTAGAAAATAATTAAAACGGAGGGCTAGCCCTGGTAATGGGCTAGCCCTTTTTTTGTGCCGGTTCTCATATATATACATATATATAAGTGCCGGTTCCTCTATATCAATATCAAAAAACACCTATTTCAATACGAATACCTTCGTTTCATGGGCAGCTACACTACCCTTCCACTTGCTTGCCTTTCTGGCAATATCGCGATGCTGCCAGACATCTCTTACCGCATACTTGCCATTTAAGCCCAACTGCTTGAAATCTGCCTGTATGCTGATGGCTTTGTCGCTGCAGTTAAGAATGGCTACGGCATGGGTACCATTGGCCAAAGGACGAACATAAACCTGATAATCTGCCTGATTCACCTTGCGCTCTGCAGCCTTGCCCAGCGGATCCTGATTGATGGCGATAATCTCCCTGTTCAGAAGAATGCGCTTGTCCTCAGGCGAAAGCTTTCGAAGGTCGTTGCTCAGTGCCAATACCGACGACATCATGCACCACATACTCATCTGAGTCTGATATTCCGTATAGTTGCACCCTACTCCACCCAAATCGCTGGATGGGCCGCCCTTGCCGTTCAATCCCACTACCAGCATATCCATATCCGGCCACTGACCGTGGCGCACATCCTTGGCAAGCGGCGCGGTGACGTTCACGATATCGAGGATACCCATTCCACCCTGATGAACAATATCCTTCCACATGTCTCTTACATCATAGCTGGTTCGCCAGAGAGAACCGCCTACCTGCTCGCACCAATCTTCGCAGTTGCGCTGTCCCCACTCGCAGATACCGAGCACGATGTTTCTACCCGACTTGCTCAAAGCCTGGGCCATGGTACGATAGCGCTTCCGGGCTGTGGCGCTGTCCTCAGGAGCATGGCAGTAATCATATTTCAGATAGTCGATGCCCCACGAAGCAAAGGTGCGGGCATCCTGCTCCTCAAAACCGTAACTGGCTGTCCATCCGCCGCAGGTAAGCTGAGCCGCATCAGAATAAATGCCCAGCTTCAAGCCCTTGGAGTGAACATAATCGGCAAGCGCCTTGATGCCATTCGGAAATTTCTCAGGGTCTGGAATGATGTTGTTGTGGCGGTCACGACCGCCCTGCCACAAGTCATCAATGAAGATGTACTCGTAACCAGCATCTCGGAATCCATGTTTCACCATGGCATCGGCAGTTTCCTTAATCAGTTTCTCGCTGATGTTCCCCTGAAAGAGATTCCAGGTCATCCATCCCATAGGGGGAGTCTTGGCCAACTGGTTACGTTCCAGAAGTGTTTCGCTTTTCTGTGCAAAAGATGATGTTGCAAGTAATGCTGCAAAAGCAATAGATAAGATTTTCTTCATATTGTATTTTAATTATATGGTTCGTATTGAAGGCAAAGATACAATTTATTATCTGAAAATCCTCACTTCATTAAATATATTTAACTAAAACTTAGAAGAAGTGAATATATGGTCTTACCAACGAGAAAAGCGGAAGACCCCAAAAAGTAGAGAGCCTACCACGCTAACCCTCATTTTTGCGAGTTAGCGTAGTAGGTTCATAAAAGTAGGCATTACTGCAAGAAATCATCGTTGCTTACCTTTACACCAAGTGGTCCATAGTCGCCAAGAGCTTTGTGAGCAAGCTGCTTGTCGGGATCGGTCACATGGTCGATAGGTTCGCCAGTCTTATCCTTGTAAGCAGTAGGTGTCATGGTTGCGATGGAGTGTATCCATTTCCTGTCTGGAAGAATGTTCCTGTACATGACAGCCACAATCTCTCCGATAGGATTGCCGTCTATGTTCTTTTTCTCACTATCCCAAATGAAGAGATTGACATACTCTCCGTTGGCATTCATTTCGTTCACCTTGCTCTGTATGGCCGATAGCTTAGGATTCTTTTTCAGGCAAACCACAAATGTTGCTTTCTTGCCATCGGCATAGCGAGCCTTCGCATCATATACAGACATATATGAGCGTGTGTCGCTTGCTGAGCCAATGCAGATAGACCAGTAACGTGTCACAGCTTTTCTGTATTCCTCAGGCTTTGTAGGCACTGTGGCCGGTATGAAGGAGAATGTGAGCACAGAGTCCTCGCGCAAGTGCGTTCTTCCATAAAGGTATGCCGTGGAGTTGTTTGGATAGTACCTGCCAACTGGAGCAAGGAAGAATGGCATCTCCCTGTTTTCGTCGGATTTCTGTGTAAACACCTTCGATGTTATCTTATAGACATTTGATACAACGTGTTCTGGCACGTAGGTCTCATGCAATTTCATGTCGAGTGCAGTGATGGCTGGTAGTTCTACTCCTGCGTATTCATCTTTTTGGCTTCCATCGGCAGTAGTGCCCAGGTAATGTCTGAGAACTACAGCTACTTTGTTCACACCTTCTTTAACTTTCACCACATTCTCTCCAAGTTTGTCTATTACGCTTTGTGACGTTCCGTTTGGCACCACATAGAGGGTGAAATAGTTCTTTCCAGAAGTGGTTGCGACGAAAGGATTCGTGCTTCCGTTATCTGCCGAGATGTCCTGGTCATCGATGCCTGCAAAAACGTCTCCTGTCTTATCATTGTATAGTGATATGCTGAAATATCTGCAATGAGGATATTCTCCTTTCAGGCATAGAATCTTGTCACTGTTTTTGTCTATCTCATAGGTGTATTCCCAATAATTGGAATATAAGTCCGGGTATGCTCCGAGAACCTCACCATCGCCTTTCAGGGTTGCGCCCCATTGCTCCTTAGGTGACACGGTAGGGATTTTTATATCGTTGTTGCTGTCGTCATCGGAACATGCGATGAATGTCATTGCCGTGATAAAACTTAGCAATGAGGTCATGATAATTTGCTTGATTTTCATACTTCCTGTTTTTTTAAATTAATATACTTTTTGTTCTCACTCTGTTTTACTTGATTTCCACTCTGAACGGTCCAGACACCGAATTGTAGAGTAAGTCACCATTGTCAAAGAACTGTATGATGGCATATGCTCCATTGGCCCGATTGTCTTTGCCTAGGATTGTGCGGTGGCGTGTGGTGCCGGTGCGCCAGTCGAGTCCGGTTACTTCCCATCCTGTGGCATCGTTCCATCCACTTACGAATACCATTTCAGACGATGTGCTTACAGCAGGAATCATGCTTGGTGAACTGACGTCAGCACGTGTCCACTTAGCCTCCCACTTGTTCTCCTTTGTGTTCCAGCTCACGCATTCAACACCTCTAGGAGTCTCTATGGTAGGACCGATTGCCAGCACGCCTATAATCTTGTCGTTTATCTTTTCCGTTGTCTGGCTGATATTGTTCACCACAAAAGCGTCGTATCCTGCGGTTACTACGGATTGCTCCGACTGTACCCATTCGGTAGAGGCTGGTAATCCGCACGTTATGTCGAACGTTCCTGCCAAACGCTTGTTGCCGGAATCTACAGGCTTGGCATCGGCAGGTATGGCGTCACGCCAGAAAGCTACGAGTTTCATTCTCTTTGCTCCGTCTGTTATCACTACGAGTTTGTCCTCGTCGTTGCCAAATCCCATTAGTGTAGGGTTGCTCCTGTGCCATATCCGAGCTTGATACATGGTGCCATTGGACCTCCGTCATACTCGGCTTTCCATGCTCCATCGCTCTCGCTGTCAGAGAACTTTCCATTCTTGCATATCAGCTTTTGCATGAGTCCCTTGCCGTTGGCCTCCTTGGCGTTGCTTGCCACATATACCCCGCCGTTCTCATCCACTGCTATTGAGTTCGTCAATATCTGGGTGCTTGCCAGTGGGTAGGTATCTTCTACCGTGGTCAACTCACGGTTAAGTACAACAAGAGCATTCTGTGCCGCCACGAGCAAATGTCCATCGTATGTCATGGTAGCTCCCACCAGCGTGTAAGAGTTGTTGATATACGGTGTGAGCTTAATCTGACTGTCTAGCTCTATGCCTTCCTTTGGATTATTTGGGTTCTTCAGCTTGTATCTTGCCATGATGTGTCCAGCATTGGTATATACATAGTTGTCCTTGTCGCACAACACATAGTTTCCATTGGCTATAGACATCTGTGGGGCAGCACCTAGCACTCCGGTTACGGCTGTAGCAAGTTCTGAGTAAGACGAGTAGCTGGATGTCAAGATATTGAGCTGTTCTTGATTCTTCATTGTTATTCCAGGCAAACCAGCTTCTGCGAGTCTTTCAAAGTTGCCGTTGGATACGTCTATGATAGACACTCTGTCGCTACTCATTCCCCACATATATTTTGGGGAAGTGGATGCGAGCGTCATGAGGTTCACTGGACCGCTGCTTGTTGCCTTGCATTTCGTCAGGTCGGCATAGAACGTGCCGTCCTTTACTTTTGCAGTGAAAGCATCGGTCTGAGCCGAATTGAAATGGGTGATGCTGTATTCCTCTTGTGCCAGCCAAGGGTTTGCCTTTGGCTTGGATAGTTCTGCCAGAGGAATGTTAGGATTTCCGTTTTCCCCATTGTTGTCATCGTCTGAACAAGCAGTAAACATCGCCGCTCCTATTGCGAGGATGAATAATGATAGATACGATTTTTTCATAATTATTTATTGTTTTAAAATGAATACTCGTTTTGTAACAACAATTCCGAACCTACCAAAAGAAGGAAGAACAACAGTATATAAATATAGAATTGTTCTTGCTTGACGAAATCAGCGAAACTGAATTTCTTTTTCCAATGATTCCCAAGATAGAGACGGTAGTCGCGTATCATCACAAGGATGAACACTATGATAATCACAGTCACGATCACTACAACAATCATGATGAGATTTTCATCTGAAATTGAAATGGTTGGTTCTGCTCTTGTCATTTTCATTATCTGTTATGTTATTGATTCGATTGCAAAAATAGCTTTTTTATTTTGAAAGTGATAGTAGCTTTCCTATGGTAGTTGTAGCTTTTCCACAAAAAAAGTAGTAGCTTTCCTAGGAAAACTACTACTTTTTAAACAGTATTTAATGTATGATTACAAAAATACACACTTAGATGGAGACAAACTGTTTGCGCCATTGGCTAGGTGACATGCCCGTTTTCTGTTTGAATATACGATAAATCCATGTGTGGGATGAGAAACCGCACTCTGTGGAAATAGCGTCAATGCTATATTCGGGGTTGGCTTTCATCATGCGAACTGCCTCATTAAAGCGAATGTCGCTAAGCCAGGTTCTAAAATTGGTATATTCTGACTGGTTGAAGTATTCTGTCAGTTCGATTTTCTTGTATCCCAACTTGGTAGCTAACGAATAGATGCTAACTTCATAGTCCTTATAAAATCCCTCTTCACACCATTTCTTGAGGGCTAATTCTATTTCTATCTTTCTATTAGCTGTCAAGATATTTGTACCATAAGTATTCTTGCCGTCTTTTATATCTTCTGCTTCCGTGACTTTTGCCTCTGCGTCATTTTCCTCAGGAATGACTTCTTTTGGTGTGATGTAATAGCCCATAGCAATGAAAGTGTGGACGAAAAAGATGACAGAGAGTAACATCAAGGGACCTATTATATATAATAAGGTATTGAAGAGGATTGCTACAGGCAGGAGTCCAGCAGTAAGGTATAGCAAAATGATGCTGGCTTGCGAATAGCGCACGTATGGAATCAAGTCACTTCCGAAATTTTCCATGAGCTTCTGCCTTCGGGTATTTGTTTCTTTGCGAATGATAAAGATAAAATATGCCATGCTAGCCACAAAAAGACCGAGCATCACATAGAGCATATTGCCAATGTGTAAACTATGACTTTTGAATATGCCAATGACGAAAACTAGGGCGATGAGTATGTATGCCATCATACTACGTAAACAATAACGGCGCACTTTGCTGCCTGTGCTCTCTATGTTGATGATGGAGAGAGTGATGGCAAATGCCACTGGGGTATAGAACAGTATGTTGAATGCTGCGCCCACATCGGTACCTTGTGCACGGAATCCATGAACCATCTGTAAGAGGTAGTGGACGGAGAAGAATAGCATGGATGCAACGAGAAGCCATCTTGATATTTCGTAGCGCCACACCTTCCATCTCACCTGCAAACTTGCCATGGCTAATTGCAATGCTAGCATGGCTGTAATGACGCAACATACAAGTTGCAATATGAATAACGATGTCATAATATTGTTATAACCTTAATTCCACAACACTATTATAAATCAAACCTTTTAAGCCCCAGAACAACAAAAAGTTGCTCAGGATTTTGCCATGTGAGAATTTTCACTTATCTTAGTGTTGCGAAAAGAAAACAAGCAAAACTCTGACATAACATGGCAAAGATACAAATTAAATCTGAGAAACTCACTCTTTTTGGAGGATTTTTTCGGGTCATGGAGCAATTTGACTCCACATTGTCTTCTGTAATCGACTCAACCCTCGGTCTAAGGTGTAGATTGTTCGGTTGTTTTTTTATTTTTTTTAATCCTATTTTTCCTATGCTTTCAGCTAAAATTCATACCTTTGCATTATCTTTGCAAAAAACAACAAAATGTAATTAATATGAAACAGAAAGATGTTATAACGGGATGGCTTGTCGCATTCATTATCAGCTGTATGATGCTGGCGGGATGCACCGAAAAAGCCAGGAAGCTAGAGAAGAAAAACGTGAAAGTTGAGACTATCTCCGTGGGGAATACAAACCTGGGGGGAACGAAAGACTATGTGGGAACCATCGAGGAAAAGATGGGATCTACACTCAGCTTCGAGATAGCCGGAAACATCACTTCCATACGGGTGGAAGAAGGAGATAGAGTAAGCAAGGGACAGCTGCTCGCCACCATCAACCCTACCACCGTGAAGGAGGCTCACCGGGCAACACTCACCACCCTGAAACAGGCGCAGGATGCCTACAGAAGATTCCTGCCCCTGCACCAGTCGGGAACCATCTCGGATATGAAATGGGTGGAGATAGAAAGCAAACTGGAACAGGCAAAGGCGGCTGAAAGCATCGCCCGCCAGCAACTCTCCCACTCTACCCTCACAGCTCCTTTTGCAGGTGTCATCGCTGCCAAGAACGTGGACTTGGGAACCTACGTGCTCCCCGGACAGCCTGTGCTGAAACTCGCCAATGTGGCACAAGTCAACGCCAAGGTATCCGTACCCGAAGCTGAAATATCTCATCTGCACGTGGGCGACAAGGTGAAACTGACGGTAGCCGCTCTTTCGGGTGCCATTTTCCGGGGAACGATTTCAGAAAAAGGCATCGATGCCAACCCCATCTCGCATACCTACGATGTCAAGGTGGGCATCACCAATCCGCAGGGCCGTCTGCTCCCAGGCATGGTATGCAACGCCCAGGTGCAGGGAAGCGCTGCTACCCCATCCCACATCACCGTTCCGCCACAAAGCATTGAACTGGATGTAGATAACTCCCGATTCGTATGGACCGTGGTAAACGGAAAGGCGCATCAGCAACCCGTAACTACCGGCGATTTCGAAGGCGACGGCATCGTCATCCTTTCGGGACTGAAGGCTGGCGACCAGGTTATCATCAATGGCCAGCAGAAAGTTTCTGAAGGAATGAATGTAGATACAGCAAAAAGCGATAACCGATAAAAAAAGTGGAGGGAAAAGATATGAATCAAGAGACAAACAAGCCGGAGAGAGACACCGCCCTTCGCGACCACATCAAGGCACGCATCACCAGGAAGCCCAACCGCATCATCAAGCGCTCGTTCATCGAGTCGGCGATGTGCAACCACAACATCGTGCTGCTTCTGATGGGCATGCTCGTATTTCTAGGCATACTCGGCATCTGCATCATGCCCAAGCAGGAGATGCCGCAATTCACCATCAGGCAGGGTGCCTGCGTAGCCGTATATCCGGGCGCTACATCCGGAGAGGTGGAAGAACGGGTGGCTAAACCGCTGGAGAACTTCATCTTCGGATACAAGGAGGTGAACAAGAAAAAGACCTATACCCAGAGTAAGGACGGCATGCTGATCGTGTTCCTGGAACTCAACGACGACGTGGAGGACCGGGATGCCTTCTGGAGCAAGTTCAAGCATGGCCTGCAGGCCTTCAAGAGCTCCCTTCCTACGGGTGTCCTTGCCCTGCAGGCTGTGGATGACATCGCCGACACCTCTGCCCTACTCATCACGATGGAAAGCAAGCAGAAAACCTATAGGGAACTGAATACATACATAGACCAGCTGAAGGACAGACTGCGCCGCATTGATGCCATCTCGAACCTGCGAACCTACGGACTGGAAAACGAACAGATAAGCATCTGCCTGGACCAGAACAAACTGGCCAAATACGGCATCGGCCCCTATAAGATTCTGAACGACCTTGCCCTGCAAGGCTTCACCACCGTGAGCGGAAACCTGGAGATGAGCAACCTCAACCTGCCCATCCACATCACCGACTCCTACAACAACGAGCGGGATGTGGCAGAACAAATTGTATATTCCGACCCCAAGGGCAACATCGTGCGCCTGAAGGACATCGCACAGATTAAAAGAGAATACCCGAAACTGAATAAATACATCAAGAGCAACGGCAACAAATGCGTGCTCCTATCCATTGAAATGCGACCGGGAAACGACATCGTGAAGATGGGAAGAGACGTACACAAGATGATGGATGATTTTGAACAGTCCCTGCCAGGCGATGTACACATCAATACCATTACCGACCAGAGCAAGGTGGTAAGCGAATCGGTGCTAACCTTCCTGCGCGAGCTGCTCATATCGGTCATCTCCGTCATCATCGTGGTTATCCTGCTCATGCCGCGCCGCGTGGCAGAGGTATCAGCCCTCAGTATCCCTATCACCATCTTCTCGTCGGTGGGCATATTCTATCTTTTCGGCATGGAGCTGAACACCGTTACACTGGCTGCCCTCATCGTAACACTGGGTATGGTGGTGGATGATTCCGTGGTTATCATCGACAACTACATGGAGAAGCTGGGCCATGGCATGTCGCGCTGGCATGCAGCCATCGCAGCTCCTAGAGAGTTCTTCATGTCGGTGCTTTCTGCCACGCTCAGCATCTCGCTCACCTTCTTCCCATTCCTCTTTACCATGCATGGCGACATGGGCGATTTCGTAAAATCATTCCCCTGGGCCATGTTCATCATCCTGAGCATCTCGCTCATGGTTTCGCTGCTGCTCACACCTTATTTACAGTATATGGTGATTCACCAGGGCATCAGCAGCCAGCACAAGCCCAACGCCCGCAAAAAGCCGCTCGACTATCTGCAGATGGGGTACACCTGGTTGCTGAAACGCTGTTTCGCCTTTCCACGCACCACCCTCGTTGTGGGCATCATGCTGGTGAGCACCGGAGCCATCATCTTCGTACATCTTCCGCAGAGAATGATGCCTATCGCCGAGAGAAACCAGTTTGCCGTAGAGTTCTATCTGCCTAGCGGAACCACCGCTGCAAGAACCGCACAGGTGGCAGATTCTATGGCCCACATTCTGCAGCGCGACCCGCAGGTAACAGCCGTAACCACGTTTGTTGGCCAGGGTTCACCCCGTTTCCACACCACCTATGCGCCACAGATTGGCGGTGAAAACTTTGCACAGTTTATCGTGAATACGGTAGATAACGATGCCACAGAAGAGGTACTCGACCGATATGCCGACCGATACTCCAACTATTTTCCCGACTGCTACATCCGCTTCAAGCAGATGGATTACAACAACGCCACCTACCCTATCGAAGTAAGAGTGAGCGGCGACAGCATGGGCGACCTGAAGGCTGCCGCCAGGAAGATAGAAGCCTGCATGCACAAGATAGAAGGCATCAACCTGATTCGTACCAACTACGAAGAGCCCCTGCCTGGCATCAGGGTAACTCCAGATGCTACCGAGGCCAACCGGCTGGGTGTGAACAAGACCATACTCTCTGCCGACCTTGCCATTCATTTTGGCGATGGCATCCCGATGGCCACCCTTTGGGAAGGCGACTATCCGGTGAAGATGGTTCTGAAATCGGAAAACGACAGCGATCTTGCCAATGAATACATCCCCGTGATGGGAGGAACATCGAGCGTTCCACTCCGCCAGCTGGCTAAGATTTCGCCCGACTGGCACGACGGCAGCATCATACGCAGAAACGGCGTGCGTACCATCTCTATCATAGGTGAACCTTTAAGGGGATTCAATGCCAACCAATTGGCCAACGAACTGAAGCAGGAAGTATCCAAACTCCCGCTAGATTCCAGTCTTGATTGGGAGATTGGCGGTATGGCAGAAAAGGATGCCGAAACCCTTCCTCAGGTTACATCGGGCGTGATGATAGCAGCCTTGATCATCTTCTTCATCCTGCTCTTCCATTTCAAGCGCATCAGTCTGGCACTGGTGAATCTCTCGTCCATGTCGCTCTGCATCTTCGGTGCAGCGATAGGCCTTCTGGTTACGGGTTTCGACGTGAGTCTTACCTGCATATTGGGCATTGTGAGCCTGATGGGTATCCTGGTGAGAAACGGCATCATCATGCTCGACTATGCCGAGGAACTGCGCCGCGACAAGGGGTTATCGGTAAAGGAAGCCGCCTTCCAGGCTGGCGAGCGCCGCATGCGCCCTATCTTCCTTACATCGGCAGCCGCCTCGGTAGGCGTACTGCCTATGATGGTAGAGAACAATACGCTGTGGTCGCCAATGGGAGCCGTTATCTTCTTCGGTACGCTTATCTCGATGGTACTCATCGCCACCATCCTGCCTGTGCTCTATTGGCTCGTGTTCGACAAGCACGGCAAGTATAGTTTGAGGAAGCAGTAAACGCAGAAGCCTGTCGGCATCACTGCCGGCAGGCTTCACTTTTCATAAACCGAACCTAAAATCCTACTTATCTTTTGAGATAATAAAACTGCAATTTAAACCTAAATATAAACTCTTACCTTGATGAAAACTCTTTCTACTTCTTTATCTATCTATATATATGTACTGCAAAATGTATTACATTTGTGTATGCCTAGAATTGAGTTATATCAGAGCTGCTTACTCAGAAACAGTTGCCTGTGCTGCAGGCTGCTCTGTCTGAGCAGTATCTACAGACTCTGCTGGAGTCTCAGATGTAGCCTCTGTTGCTTCAGATGTAACTTCAGATGTTGCTTCAGATGTTGTCTCTGCAGGAGTAGCCTGATCTGTAGAATCCTCTGCACCAGCCTGTGGCAAAACAGGAGTGCTGACCTCTGCTGAATCCTTAGGAGTTTCAGGTGCTACTGTATCAACTGGAACTACTTCAGAATTATCTATCATCATTTTGCCTGATGCAAATACGTTGCTTACTCACGTTCCTGTGTGACATTACCAATCATGCTGACACGGACAATATATTTTCCCGAAGGTGCATTGGGGATGATAAACACTCCGTTCTCATCGGTTGTGATGCCAATAGGCAGCGGTGCACCCGTTTCCGGGTTCACAAGAACGACTGTAGCGAAGTCAAGAGGTTCGGATGTCGTCTTATTAAAAACTGTACCTGTGATGGTGGCGATGCGCCACGCAGACAGAAAGAATCTGCCGGCTCATTGCTCATCATCATACTTATAAGGATGTAACCAGCCTCGATTATCGCATTCTGCTCGAAGCAGATTTCCTGGTCAATTCCTTCGAAGACCACCTTGCCCCCGAAGGCATCATCACCTTCCACAATCATGTATTCCGCTCGGAGTCAGCTATTAGTATGCTGAATGATATGTGGGGATTGGAATAAGGAGAACAACAGCGTATTTATAATTTTTCGATTATTTATGCAAAAATCGATTAAATATTTGGAGTTTACAAAAAAACAACGTATCTTTGTCATCAGATTTAAGAACAATTAAAATCTAACAAGATGGCAAAGTACATCAACCCCTTCACCGATTGGGGCTTCAAGCGCCTCTTCGGTCAAGAATTCAGCAAGGATTTGCTGATTAGCTTTCTCAACGATCTGTTGGAGGGAGAGCTCCAAGTCAAGGACGTAGTATTTAAAGACAAGGAGCAATTGCCTCAGACCAAAGATCAGCGAGGCATTATCTACGATGTTTTCTGCGAAACCGACACTGGCGAGCGATTCATCCTGGAAATGCAGAACAAGTGGCAACCCAATTTTCTGGATCGCTCCATCTGCTATGCCTGCAGAAGTATTCTGGAACAGGTAGATAAGGGCAAGACTGAGAATCAGGATGCCTATAAGTTTCTGCCGATATACACAGTTTGCTTCATGAACTATATGCCAAAGGCAGGCGAAGTAAACAAGTTCAGAACAGACATCATATTGGCAGATAAGGAGAGCAAGGAGCAAGCTTCCAACAAGCTTCGCTTCATCTACTTGGCACTGCCTCTTTTCAAAAAAGAGCCAGAGGAATGTGAAAGTGATTTTGATAAATGGATTTATGTATTGACTCATATGGAAGCATTAACAAGAATGCCTTGGACGGCACAAAAGAAGATTTTCGAGAAACTTGAGGAATATGCCGACAGTCACAGACTCTCGAAGAAAGAATGGGAAGCCTACGAGAACAGTCTTTGGATTGCTCGCGATAATTTGGCATGCATGGCTGCCGCAGAATCGGAAGCCAGAGCCGAAGGTATGGCAAAAGGAAGAGCCGAAGGAAGAGCCGAAGGAAGAGCTGAAGGAAGAGCTGAAGGAAGAGCTGAAGGCTCTAATGAGGCAAATATAAATGCAGCACAGCGTATGCTTGCTGATGGTATGTCGAAAGAACTTGTTATGAAATATACTGGTCTTTCACCTGAGCAAATTAGCAAAATCAATTAAAGAAGTATAAATAGAAGAGAATAAAACAAGGGTGTATCAGAAAGCTTCATGGTTTCTGATACACCTTTTTTTATTTATCTTTCATTTTCCTTTCACATCACCAGCAATCTTCTGATATTCATCCGCTTAAGTGTGAAGGCATTTTTCATCAATGACATTTCTCGCCGCTTTCAATAAGAGTAAACGAAGGAACATATACTACAGGGAGAAGAAACCTTTACCTGGGGGAGAAAGAGATAGGAAAAGAAGGAGGGGTAATGCCTTCCTCGCATCGGTCGACTCGGGTCATCCATATAGCTGACCAGAGTCATCTATATGGATGACGTGAGTGGTCTATATGAATGACCCGAGTCAACCGATGCGAAAAAGATGTTTCTTCGCCTTCAGATGTAGGCTATTACTCCCTCAAGTAACCCCTCTTTGTCCCCCCTGGATTTATTGCAACATTTATCAATGTAAGTGTTGCAAATGATGAATTATTGTTGTATCTTTGCAGCGTTATAAAACATTAAGTATAAACCAAATAGAATTCAATACATGAATATCAGAAAAACACTGAAGAGACTGATTAACGATACACAGTATGTCGCAGCGCTCGAAAAGCAGAATGATCTGCTGAAAGAAAAACTCCAGCAGGAAAAAGACAACCTTCAGAAACAGAAGGACGTCTTCAAAAAGGAGAAGGAACAGGAAGAGGCCGACGAAGAGGCTCAGTACAAGAAACGCAGCCGCAACTACCTGCGCCCTATCACGGATATGCAGAAATGGTTGCTGGAGAACTATGAG
This sequence comes from Segatella copri, assembly GCF_051861805.1. Classification (GTDB taxonomy): domain Bacteria; phylum Bacteroidota; class Bacteroidia; order Bacteroidales; family Bacteroidaceae; genus Prevotella; species Prevotella copri_M. Next base: position 2,828,550 of record NZ_CP146520.1, read on the forward strand.
TTCCGATATAATGTCATCACCGATGTTTTCGAATATCGAAAGAAGAATGATGAAGAAAAAGGAATGGTGAAGACCGAAGAATATGATTCAGAAGGCAAAATCAAGCATGATTTCGAAATCATCGACAAGTATGCCATCAACACCATTGCCATCGAGGTGCAGGAGGCAGGCATCTTCGTGCGTGACCACTTCGTAGAACGACTCATCAAGTCGAAGTACGCCCAACCCTATCATCCCATCCGCAGCTATATCAACAAGGTGAGAGGAACCTGGGACGGAAAGGACAGAATCTGCGACTTCCTTCGCCGCATCAACCCGTCTGACTATTGCCTGAAGATGGGAAGAATCTGGCTACGTGCCATGGTGGCGCAGATGGCTGGATACGACGAGAAACATGCCAACAGCGTGATGCTTACCCTGGTTTCAACGACACAGGGACTGCATAAGAGTACTTTTCTCAGAAGTTTATTGCCCAACGAGCTAAGAGATTACTACACAGATGATTTCTCGCTCAACCAAAAGGGAAATGCTCAGAGAAAGATAGTAGAATTTGCCATCATCAATGACGACGAGCTTGACAAGGAGAATCCGAAGAAGATGCCGTTGATGAAAACCCTGATGCAAACCATGAAGCCAAGCTTCATCGGTGCCTACAAGAAGAACTTCAACCGTCTGCCCCGTTCAGCGTCGTTCACCGGCACCAGCAACCAGCGTGAACTCCTCACCGACCGCTCGGGGTCACGAAGATTCCTGATTCTGGAACCCGACGGGATGATCAACGTGGAAGGTATCGAGCACGACGCTATCTACGCCCAACTTCTATACGAGTTGGAACATGGCGAACCTTACTTCTTCTCCAAGGATGATGAAAAGGAGATGCAGGAACACAACCAGCCTTACTATATCAAGACAGATTTGGAAAAAACCATCACTTCATACTTCAGAATTCCCGACAACGATGAAAAGGGAGAGAAACTGACAGCCGACATCATCTTGAAAAAATTGAGAACAAAGCACGCTAAGGGAGTTCAGAACATCGCCATGAATCCCTTCAGCAAGACCCTGACCCGCCTTTTTGGCAAACCGGAACATGCCAGATACGGCAACCTGTATCTTGTAGAAGAAATCCGATAGATAGAAGGAACTTCAAAAACAAAGAATACAAACACAAAAGAATACAAGAACGCAAAGAAAAAGTCCTTTCACACTCAATGCGCTGTTTATCAACGGAAAAAGCAGATTTGTGAAAGGATTTTTTCTGCGTTATTTTTTTAAACTCCTATTCTGCGATAGATATACACCTTGCCTTCGCGCTCACGGGTCATCTTCGGAAACTCACCCTCACACAAGTCGGACAATACCTTCTGGGCATGATACTTGGTAACACCATGAAGACGCATGAAATCACGAACCGTGATATAGCCATGCTCACGGCAGAAGTTGGTAATATCCAGCAATTCCTGAGCAGTCTCCTTAGGAGGCGCACTTACCTTCCAGGTGTCACGACTGCAGTTGCATCTATAATTGACGAAAAACTCCTTATCAAACTCATGGGTGGTTCTCACCTCGAAGCCCTCAATTTCTACCTCACTTGCCGGAATCAGCTCGCCCTCATGGTACACCTTATGATATACGTTTCCATCGACATCCTTATGGTCTTTTAATTTCAATTTAGGCTTGATGATGAACATATCCCCCACCTTCACCTCCTTGCCCTGGGAAAGAGCCATCATCGTCTCATCCTTGATAGACTGGATGGCAGCCAGAAACTGAGGAGTAGCCATCTGGTAATGCTGGCGCATACCATCACGCATATCCTTGAAATCATACACATCCTTATATACAAACTGAGGATGAATCAAATACTTGCCAGTCTCGTCTTTCTTCGGAGATCGGTGCTCTATGTAACCTATCGGTCCTGTTGCTCTTGGCATAATCGTTATAATAAATGTTGCATGAAGAAATCTCCCTTGTGGAGTTCCTTACACCCTGCAAAGATACTAAAAAATCTCATAACACCAACAAAAAGATAGAGAAAAACGCTTTTCTCTTACTATTTATTTCCTTCAACTCTTGCTTTGCAGACAGTTTTTACCCATTTTTCCTATATATAATAATGTGTACGCATACAATTACACTACATTAACTATTAGAAAAAGTTAAAAGAGTATCTATTTTCTACTTTTTCTTCATTTTTTCTTTCTTTTTGTTGGTTATTTCAACAAAAATCTATACCTTTGCAAACAGAAAATAGAAAACAATAATTTAAACACAATAAAAGAAAGATTATGAAAGCATCTGAAGTAATCGCGAATCTCCAAAGAAGATTCCCAAACGAGCCTGAGTACATCCAGGCAGTTAGTCAGGTTCTCGGTACTATCGAGGAAGAGTACAACAAGCACCCTGAGTTTGAGAAGGCAAACCTCATCGAGCGTCTCTGCATCCCAGACCGCATCATCCAGTTCCGTGTATCTTGGGTTGATGATAAGGGTAACGTACAGACTAACATGGGTTACCGCGTTCAGCACAACAATGCGATTGGCCCTTACAAGGGAGGTCTTCGCTATCACAAGTCTGTGAACTTGGGTATTTTGAAGTTCTTGGCTTTCGAGCAGACATTCAAGAACTCTCTTACAACTCTGCCAATGGGTGGTGCTAAGGGTGGTTCCGACTTCTCTCCACGTGGCAAGAGCAACAACGAGGTGATGCGTTTCTGCCAGGCTTTCATGACAGAGCTTTATCGTCACATGGGTCCAGACGAGGATGTTCCAGCTGGTGACATCGGTGTAGGTGGCCGTGAGGTAGGTTACCTCTTCGGAATGTACAAGAAGTTGACACACCAGTTCCAGGGCGTCTTGACCGGTAAGGGTCAGGAGTTCGGCGGTTCATTGATCCGTCCTGAGGCTACAGGTTACGGTAACGTATACTTCCTCTGCAACATGCTCGCTACCAAGGGTATTGACATCAAGGGCAAGACTGTTTTGGTTTCAGGTTCAGGTAATGTAGCGCAGTACACTATGGAGAAGTTGCTCCAGTTGGGTGCTAAGCCAGTTACATGTTCAGATTCAGACGGTTACATCTACGACCCAGACGGAATCGACCGCGAGAAGCTCGATTACATCATGGAGCTCAAGAACGTAGAGCGTGGCCGTATCAAGGAGTATGCAGAGAAGTATGGTGTAAAATATGTTGCGGGTGCTAAGCCTTGGTTTGAGAAGGCAGACATCGCTCTCCCATCAGCTACTCAGAACGAAATCAACGAGGAGGCAGCCAAGGCTCTCATCGCCAACGGCGTTATCGCAGTGAGCGAGGGTGCTAACATGCCTTCTACTCCAGAGGCTATCAAAGTATTCCAGGATGCTAAGATTCTCTACTCTCCAGGTAAGGCAGCCAACGCAGGTGGTGTGGCAGTATCAGGTCTTGAGATGAGCCAGAACTCAGAGCGTCTGAAGTGGTCTCGTGAGGAGGTTGATGCTAAGCTCCACGACATCATGAACGATATTCACGCTAACTGCGTGAAGTATGGTACAGAGCCAGACGGTTACGTAAATTACGTAAAGGGTGCAAACGTAGCCGGCTTCCTGAAGGTAGCTAAGGCTATGATGGCTCAGGGCATCGTTTAATCCAAGAAGACTACCAACTTGGTTATGATATAGAAAGAGGGCAATCCGGAATATCGGATTGCCCTCTTTTGCTATGATAAACATCGATTTTGGGATGATGAAAATCGGCAGAAAACGAAAGGATTCCTGCCGATATTTCTCTTCTGTTATTTATACCGGTGTATCTTCCGGTTTCTCCTTGAAGAGGTCGTCTGCCTCCTTAGGCAGCTCATCCTCATCAAACCATTGCGAAAGCTTGCTGTAGGCTTTCTGCTTGGCATCTTCTGAAACATCGCCCCAAACCTTCTTGAGCACGAAGAGCAGCACGGCAAGGTCGTCGCCCAAGCCGGCAATAGGAATGGCATCAGGGATGACATCCAGCGGACTGATGAGGTAGCCCAAGGCTCCTATAATCATCGCCTTGTCTCTCAGCGCCACCTTGTCGCTCTCTAATGTATAATAGAGAATGAGGGCTGCATAAACCATCTTGGCACCTGCACGCTTAGCCACGTGCGAAATCTTCTCGACAAATGCACTCTGAGTGAACTTGTCCTTATAAGCCATAAAGTCTGGTAAAGTCATGTTAATTTATAATTAATAATTAATAATTTATAGTTTATAGTTTCGGGAAGGCTTTTGGAATACTTCCAAGAGGCTTCCGAAAGACTTCCTATGGGCTATGCCTTCGGCTCATAGAAGAGCACAGCCTTGATGAAGGTCTCCATCTGGGTTTCCTTGTGCTTGTTCACGCGATAGGCGATGACCATCTGAAGCAAAGCCTTGAAGAAGCAGGCAAGCAGCAGACCGATGATAAGGGCTATGACGGTGGTGAGGGCCTTGCCATTCTCATAGATAGGCGACTTGTCGGGGAAACAAGACAAGATTAAAACTGGGATAACGGTAATGAAACCGCCCACCGTGAGCTGGGTACGCTTGGAGCCGCCCATATCGAGGATGGCCTGCTTATCGAAGAGATAGTCGTCCAAATCCATGCGGGTAATACCATAGTTCTCGAACTTAGGGAAGTCGGCATTCGCACCATACTTCTCTATCTTACTGGTCACCTTGTGCTCAAAATCATCTAATATCTGCTTTTCCGGTTCTCTGAGATTCATAATCCTGTTAGTTATATTAAAAACGTTTGAAATATCGCACCCTACATTATTATATATATAGCGATGCGGAAAGAACTAAAAAGAAAGAAAGCAGTGCCCCTATAAGCCGAGTTCTGTTCCTGCCCCAAGAAAGGAAACAGGCGCCTGTCATTTATCTAGTCCCAGAGTCACCCCTGGGCTCAAGCACTCTACCCTCCACAGTAGCCCGAAGGCAATCGGACGAGCCGCCCTCAATCTGCGGTTTACATGAGCTTACAGCTCCCAGATGGCACAGCCTGACGATTACCCGCCAGCTGGTGGTCTCTTACACCACCTTCTCACCCTTACCCGACACTAAACCACGACGTATGCTGAAAGCCCCATCGCTACGGAATAAGTTTCGGGCGGTTGTTTTCTTCTACCGACACCTACTGTCACCAATAGCTTCTATTTTCGGAAGTGGGATGCCCTTTGCTGCCCGGACTTTCCTCTTTCATCCCCATCAGGGAATGCCAGCGACAAGCCGGAGCACTGCTTTCGAACTGCAAAGGTAACAAAAAAGTTCGACTTAACCGCTAATTTTGCTAAGTTTTTAAACTCTTTTCGCTTTTCTTTGCCATCTCAATGCCGCTTTCAGGATATTCGAGAAGGTTTTCTGACTACTTTTCTACTAACCTTCTTTATATTCGTTTACAATTTGCAGACATTTAGTTTTATATACAGAAGTAGAAAATTTCAGAAAAGTAGCAAACAATTGTAAAAATGGGACTATTCTTGTTTAAGAGCCGTTAAAGTGTTAATTTCAAATGTTAAAACGGGATAAAAATTAGCACAAAGTTATCCGTATATCAAAAAATGATTCTATATTTGCATCCGAAAAGCTGAGGCTAGGGCTGACAGAAGTGACAGACTCAGGAAGTTTGGCACAGTATTGGCAAGGCTGAAAGCTATAACATAATAAAGATGAAAGTAACAATCAAACGAAAGTAATAATAAAAAAGATATTGAAACATGAAAAAGGTAACTAATTATGTAATGGCAGTGCTATGCGTAGGATCGCTGGCATTCTCAACAGGTGCATTTATGAAGGTGAACGCTTCTCCAGCAGTAACAGCTGAGGCACCAGGTCAACCGGTAGATTTGACTTACGCAGCAGAGAAGGCTCTGCCAGCCGTGGTACATATCAAATACGTTCAGAACTCAAAGGTGAAGACTGTGGATGTGCAGAGCGACCCGTTCGGAGGTTTCTTCGACCCATTCGGATTCTTCGGAAACCCAGGACAGGGAAATGGCGGAACACGCAAGCAGCAGGTACAGACTCCTAAGAGAGAGGCCACTGGTTCGGGCGTCATCATCAGCGCAGACGGCTACATCGTAACCAACAACCACGTGGTGGAAGGTGCCGACGAGCTGACCGTTACCCTGAACGACAACCGCGAATATTCAGCACGCATCATCGGTACCGACAAGACCACCGACCTTGCCTTGATCAAGATTGACGGCAAGAACCTGCCTACCCTTCCTATCGCCAACAGCGACAACGTGAAGGTGGGTGAATGGGTCATCGCAGTGGGCAACCCATTCGGACTGAACAACACCGTTACCGCAGGTATCATCTCCGCCAAGGCACGTTCGCTGGGCGCCAACGGCGTAGAGAGCTTCATCCAAACCGATGCAGCCATCAACGCAGGTAACTCGGGCGGTGCACTGGTCAACACCCAGGGTGAACTGGTAGGTATCAACGCCATGCTCTATTCCCAGACCGGTTCTTATGCAGGTTACGGTTTTGCCATCCCTACTTCTATCATGAACAAGGTAGTAGACGACTTGAAGAAATACGGCAGCGTACAGCGCGTGATGCTTAGCATCCAGGGTAGCGACGTTCTCAACTACATCAACGCCCAGAAGGAGAACGGAAAGGAAGTTGACTTAGGTACCAACGAGGGTGTTTATATTGCCAAGGTAGATGAGGACGGCAACGGTGCAGCAGCCGGACTGAAGGAAGGTGACGTCATCACCAAGGTAGACGGCAAGAAGGTGACCAAGATGGCAGAGTTGCAGGAGTCACTGAACGGCAAGCGCCCTGGCGACAAGATGAGCATCACCTACTTGCGCAACAAGAAGACCAACACGAAGACCATCACCCTGAAGAATGCCCAGGGCAACACTTCCGTAATTAAGAGCGCTGACCTCGACGTCCTCGGCGGCACCTTCCGCCCTATCAGCGAGAGCCAGAAGAACCAGCTCAGCATCAAGTATGGTGTAGAAGTGATGAAGGTTAACAGCGGTGCACTGAAGGATGCAGGTGTATCACGCGGATTCATTATCCAGCGCATCAACGACAACAACATTACATCGCTCGACGACCTGCAGAAAGCCGTGAAGAGTGCTTCTACCAGCAAGGATCCTGTGCTCTACATCCAGGGCGTATGGCCTACCGGCAAGAAGGCTTACTTCGCAGTTCCTCTGCAGAAGGACTAACCGTTGCTGATAAAGAGAGCATTGGAGTTGATGAAAAAAGCATAAAAAAGTGGGGCTTTCAACTCTCCTAAAGAGGATTGAATCGTCTCAGAAATGATAAAAAATAACAAAATAGCAGGTATTTTCAAAAATATCTGCTATTTTTTTTGTCGTTTCAAACAAAAAGTGTAATTTTGCATCAACATAAAATGAAATGTTACCATGAGACAACTAAAAATTTCAAAATCGATAACGAATCGCGAAAGCGCATCGTTAGAAAAGTATCTCCAAGAAATTGGACACGAGGACCTTCTCACCACAGAGGAAGAGGTGGAACTCGCGCAGAAAATAAGGGAAGGTGATAAGAGAGCTCTAGAGAGATTAACCAAGGCAAACTTGCGTTTCGTGGTATCTGTGGCTAAGCAGTATCAAAATCAGGGACTCAGCTTACCCGACCTTATCAATGAGGGCAACGTAGGTCTTATCAAAGCTGCCCAGAAATTCGATGAAACCCGCGGCTTCAAGTTCATCTCCTACGCCGTATGGTGGATTCGCCAGAGCATTCTGCAGGCAATAGCCGAGCAGAGCAGAATAGTGCGCCTTCCACTCAACCAGGTGGGAAGCGTAAACAAGATAGCGAAGGAACTCAACAAGTTTGAGCAGGAACACGAACGCAAACCCAGCGTTGACGAGATAGCCGAACGTGTAGACCTGCCGGAAGACAAGATCAGTGACGCCCTGAAGGCAAACTCACGCCATGTAAGCATGGATGCTCCCATTGCCGACGGCGAGGACAGCAGCATGATGGACTACTATACTTCGGGTGATGCCCCAAGTACAGACTACCAGCTGGACAGAGAATCCCTGCACAAGGAAATTGAAAGAGTAATCCTGACCCTCACCGAACGTGAGCAGAAGGTGATGAGAGCCTTTTACGGCATCGGAGAACCGGAGCTGACGCTTGATGAGATAGGAACAAAATATAATCTGACCCGGGAACGAGTGCGCCAAATTAAGGAAAAAGCCATTCGCCGAATCAGACACAACACGAATAACCAACTGCTGAAATCCTACTTGGGAAGATAGGACAACCTGTTTTTCAGAAATAGGGCAACCTGTTTAGATTTAGGTGGGACGACGGCTTTAAAAATATCAGTAGAAGAAAAATAAGAAATGAAAGTATTAAGAATTGCATTAGCACTGGCCATCGTAGCCATCTCTTCGCTTGCAGCACAGGCAAAGGTTGAACCAACGACTGCATATATGTTTGGTTTTGCATCGTCGTTCAACGACTCTACCGTGTACATCACCAGCGTTCAGAAAGTAGATTCCGTATATCTCAGCCATAAGAACCTGTTTCTGGAAGGCAGAGACAACTACTCTTTCCAGCTTCGTGATTACCTGGAGTCAATCGGCGAGCCTAAGAGAACCTGCATCGTGATGTTCGACCGCAACTTCAAGAAGGCAGAGAAAAAGTGGACCAAGCTCTACGAGCGCTACACCAAGAAGACAAAGGCCAAGCGCCTGAAGAGCGGAGAAAAGCCAAAGGAACTTCCTTCACCATGGCAGGTGAAGAGCGTGGACGAGAACAAGTTCACCTTCAAGCCTATCACTCCTGACAATATGGAGGAACCAATGACCAAGCAGGAGCGTAAGGAAGCAAAGATGAAGGCTAAGGAAGAGGTGAAGAAGCAGAAGGCGGAAGCAAAAAAGCAGAAGGCAGATGCAAAAAAGCAGAAAGCGGAAGCTAAGGCGGAAGCCAAGAATGCCAAATCCAAGTAAAAAAGCAGCTACCCTATAGCAAACCGAAAAAATGAAAGACAATTTTTACCGCGTCGCCGAGTTGGACATGCTGATACAGTTCGCAGAATCTGCCACCAACGACGAGCGACTCATAGAATCATTCGAACCCTTCAGAGTTTCTGCTCCGAAGGGCTCGATTTTATTCCACCTTACCGTAGATGACAGTACCCGACCTTATCCCAAGGAAAAACGCGAACGAATCAGAAACTTTGATACTGGCAGCGGACATACCTTGGTTGACAAGCTCGACAATGGCGGATACCAGTTTATCATCCGCGACATCTATGATGCCGACTGTGCACTGGTCATTACCAACGCCGACTTCAGCGAATGCCACTGTGCGCTTAACGGCAGCATGAACATGCGCCGATTCGGTCTTAACAACACGCTGATGCTCATCTACGCCTTTTCATCCTGCCCATACGACACGCTGATGCTTCATGCTTCCCTGGTTCGCCAGAATGGCTACGGCTATGCGTTCATCGCCAAGAGTGGAACTGGAAAGAGCACGCACGTGAGTCTCTGGCTGAGACATCTGAAGGGCTGCGACCTGATGAACGATGACAATCCAATCCTGCGAATCATCGGGGGCAAGGTTTACATCTTCGGAAGTCCATGGAGCGGCAAGACGCCTTGCTATCGCAACGTGAAGGCTCCGCTGGGTGCCATCACCCGCATCGACAGGGCTGAAGAAAACTCAGTGGATAAGCTCTCGCCCGTGGCAGCCTTCGCATCGCTCTTGCCTGCCTGCTCTAGCATGAAATGGGACAAGGACATCTATGACCGCATCTGTGCCACCATCACCAAGGTGATAGAATCCATAGGAATCTACACCCTCCACTGCCTGCCCGACAAAGAGGCAGCACTGGTTTGCAACAGAGCTATCAGCGTGAAGGAAAGTCTGGTTGAGGCTACAGCCCGACTTCTGGAAGAAGGTCATACGGTGACACTTCCACTTCGCGGCTATTCGATGCGTCCCTTCCTGGAAGACAACCGCGACAAGGCGCTGCTCCGCAAAGCCACGCTGGAAGACGTGGTAGAAGGAAATGCCGTACTTGCAGAAGTAAAACCCCATCATTACGTGCTCCATCGTATCGTGAAGGTAGAGGGAGAAAAGGTGACGCTGAGAGGCGACGGCAACTTCGGTGTGGAAGTCTGCCAAAGAAAAGATGTAAGGGGTGCCGTGATAGGCTTCTACAGAAAAGGAAGGAAATCCATCGACAGGACAGACGCCCTGAAATGGCGCATCTACTCCAGAATGTGGACCCGCCTCTTCCCTATCCGCCGCTATCTGCTGGCAGCATGGAAGATATGGAATGGAAAATATAAGAAATAAAAAATGGGCAATCCTCGTCTTGTAGGATTGCCCATTTTTTATAAATATCTATTTTACTCGATAATGCCAGCCTTCATCCACTGCGCCACGAGTGCTTCTACATCCTTGGCTGCCGTATCAGCATCAACCTCATATTCCTGGGTAAGCAACTCTACCAGATTGTTCTTGTCGAACTCCTTGCCCTGGATGCTGTTCCAGAGATAAGCAGAACTCTCGTTCATGCTGATGATGCTGCTGAAATCGATGTTCTCAGCACCTTCTGCCACTATCACGTTTTCTCCGCACACCTGGCGAAGATTAAAACCTTTCTTTGTTTTCATGCTATAGTTTTTTATCGTTTATATTCATTGCCTATGGCACAAGCTCACCCTTATTTATTCAGGTGAGTCTTGAACCAGTCTGTAATCTGGCGAAGCAGATGATTACGGGTGTTGCCGCCAGAGATGCCATGGTTACGATTGGTGTACCAAATCTCCTTGAAATCCTTGTCTGCCTGCACCAAGGCCTCAGCATACTCAAAGGTGTTCTGCGGATGCACATTGTCATCAGCCACACCATGACAGAGGAGCAGGGCTCCATGCTGCTTGCCGGCACGCTCGATAGGATTGTCGTTATAACCCTTCTCGTTCTCCTTCGGAGTACGCATATAGCGCTCGGTATAAACAGAATCGTAGTAACGGTAGCAGGTAGGAGGCGCTACGGCTACACCTGCATAGAACACAGGGCGACCCTCACTCATACTCATCAGGGTGTTGAAACCACCATAGCTCCATCCCCAGATTCCGATGTTGTTCTTATCCACGTATGGAAGGCTACCCATGTAGAGAGCAGTCTCCACCTGATCCTTAGACTCCAGATCGCCAAGGGTAAGATAGGTACACTTCTCAAACTCCGCGCCACGTCCGCCTGTACCACGTCCATCCACGCAAGCCACGATGAATCCCTCCTGTGCCAGATAGTAATCGAAGGCTCCGCCGGAACCCATGCTACCTGTGCTCCAGGCATTGAGCACCTGCTGACTGCCAGGACCCGAATACTGGAAGAGGATGACTGGATATTTCTTGCTGGCGTCGAAATCTACAGGCTTCACCATCCAACCATCGAGCTTCACGCCCTCGGAAGTGGTAAAGGAGAAAGTCTCACGCTTGCCCCAGTTGTACTTCTGTGTCTTCTCAATCAACTCCTTATTGTCTTCCAAGGTCTTGATCACCTTTCCCTTATTGTTGCGGACGGTGTAGACGTATGGATGACTGTAGCTGCTCCAGTTGTTCACGAAATAGCGGTAATCGCCCGAGAAATAAGCCGAGTTGGAACCCTCCTGAGAAGTGAGTCGTTCCACCTTTCCGTTCTTGTGAGCCACATACACCTGGCGGTCGTGCGCATTGAGCATGGCTGCCTGGAAATAAACGTCGCCCGTCTTCTCGTCCATACCGTAGATGGCAGTCACATCATAGTTACCCTTCTCCACCTGACGGATCAGTTTGCCGTTCATATCGTAGAGATAGAGGTGCATATAGCCGTCGCGGTCGCTAGGAAGCAGGATGTTCTTCTTGCCCACGATGCTGTTCTCTACCACTTCTTCCTTCACAAACTTAGGAACGATTTCCTGGATGAGCTGCTTGCTCTTACCGGTGAAAGGATTTACGGAATAGAGGCGCATATCGTCCTGATGGCGATTCATCGTATAGACGATGAGGCTGTTGGCATCAGGAGAAGTCTTGATGCGAGGATAATAGCCGTCAGCATCTACAGGCACATCCAGAGCGATGGTCTTGCCCGACTTCATATCGTAGCTCCAGAGGCTCACCTTGGAATTATCCTGTCCTGCCTTAGGATATTTATAGGAATACTCGCCCGGATAGTCGTGAAACTCCTTTCTGGTAGGATTTGAACCCTCGAAGAGCTGGAGCGAATAGGTCTTCACATGGCTCTCGTCGAAACGGATCCATCCGATGGATGTTCCATCCGCATTCCATGCAAAGGCACGGTTGAAGGCAAACTCCTCCTCGTAAACCCAATCAGGAATACCATTGATAATTTCATTGAACTTACCATCCTTGGTTACTTGTACTTCCTTCTCGCCATCGGTAACGAAGATGTTATTGTCCTTGACGAAAGCCACGTGGCGGGAGTCTGGCGACCAGGTAGCCACCTGCTGGTTCTCGCCCTCAGAGAGTTTCTTGATGGTCTTCGAAGCAATGTTGTAGATGAAATACTCAGCCTTGAACGAACGGCGATACACCGCCTTGCGCTTGGTGAAGATAAGCATCTTCTTGCCATCAGGACTGATGACATAGCCCTCAACACTCTGCATAGGCGCTTTGGCAGCATCTACGTCGAAGAGCACAGCCACCTGCTTACCCGTCTTGAACGAATAACTAACAATCTGCTTTCCGTCATTGCTGATAGAAGCATAGAGATCGGTTCCCTCGATAGGGTTGATACCGGTAACGTATGAGGCAGAGAATTCGCCGGAGGTAATAGCCTTCAGATCGAGCTTCTCTGCCGCTTGCATTGCTGATACCATCATGATACTTGCAATTAAAACTGAAAATCTTTTCATGTATTATATGAATACTTTATGTTGTTTACTCTATCATTTAATCCCTGATGGAATGCGTTGAAGCCCTTGCGCTTTCCTAAACTACGTGAAACGGACTAATCCTTGTGAAACAGACTAATCCTTGTGCAACGCCTCAATAGGCGAATAGTCTTCATCCTGAAGCAACTCCTTCACGGTAATCTTCGGATTACGCTTCACAAAAGCCTGGATAGTCTTCACATACTTGGTTTCGAACACATCCTTGCCCATCGCCTTGTTCACAGCCCACATAATCTTGCCCATGTGAAGGTCACGGTCCAACTGCGCACGGGTATCAAAGTTCTTCATCTGATAGTTGCTGAGCAGATAGAAGGTAAGACAATCGGGCACGATATACTGGCGCTGCATGGTGCTGCGCTGCTGGACTGTATAGAACTTCTTGTAGAGCGGATAATCCGGGCCCATATACTTATCGAGCGAGATGCCCACAGAATGCTCACCCACCACAATGCTCTGGTCTAAGGCACCTATCTGGGCATAGAAATAAGGCTGAGGAAGTTCTGGAATCCAATCGTGCAAACGGCCGAACGCCTTCTTGAGCTGGTCATTGATATCATCCATGTTGGCGTATTCCGCCTCTGCATCGGCTATCAGAGCCTGCAGGGTGGAATCCTGATAGAACATCAGGAAACGGTTGCTGATGTTGGCATCAGTGATGGTGCCCAACTGCAGCATCTTCTCAATCAGCGTACGGGTTTCTATCGGATAATCGGTGTTCATCTGCTGAAGGGCTGAAAAATCACCTGTAGTGAGGTATCTGCTCTGCAAGCGGTCGTAGCGCTGCACCGTGAGAGGTACAGCATCGGCTTCCTCATTCGGCTTGAACTTAAACTCGCAAGCCGAACAAAGCAGTATGATTGCTAATATGACAATATAATCAAATATCTTTTTCACGATAATTCACATTCTTCAAGTTACGACTGCAAAAATACTAAAAATTATTTAAATTACCAAGTATTTTTGCTAAAAAATCAAACTCATCCGTGAAAAAAGATGGGTTTTACTCTAAATTCATTAACAAAAAAGCCAATAATGGGCAAATAAGACTTTCTTTTTGCTCATTATTGGCTATTTGCGCAATATTTTAATGATCGGATGCTGCAATAAGTCTATTATCGGATGCTGCAGGAAACAGCCACCTTGACAGGCTCTTCTATCTGCTTCTTCCAATCCTTCAACCACTGATACCACTCCTTCTCGCCCTTAAAGCCATAGGTTTCGTTGGCACTAGTATAAGCAAGCTTATAGCTCAGCTTATTACCAGTAGGTTTCACCACCTGGGTATAGCAATCCTTGTTGGCTGGTTCCTGGCTAACCAATGCCGACTGTGGCACGTAGATTCCCAAGCCCACAGTCTCCAGCTTATGCTTGCCGTCATCCTTGCCCGTTGGCCAGTCGCTTCCGTAGCAGCCACGCAATCCCTTGCCATCAGCAAACTCGCTGGAGCCCTTCACATTGATAAGACCTGTGGCAAACTGATAATCGGAAGCATCCTTGTTGAAGAACACATCTACATCAAAATCGCGATGACCGGCATAGATGGTGTAACGGATAGTGGCATTCACAGGCTTCAAACCCGGAGCTGGTACCCAACCATTATCCACCACTTCGACGATGGCACGGAGCGGACCTTCGGAGATAACCCGCTGCTCCTGATACTTCACATCGTTGAGATGCAGCTGATTCTTGCCGTCCCATCCACGCAGGGCGCCCAATCCGTAGGTGTTGCCTACCCAAAGGCAGTCGTCGCCAGAACCAGCCTGAAGCTGTTCTTCGGATGGATAGAACTGGGTATCATAGACAACCAGTCCCTTGTTAATCTTGCCATAGAGGTCGATGGTCTGGCGATTGTCGAAATATACACGCATGGCAACCAGTTCACTCTCGAAGCAGACGCCATGAGAATGCACGTAGTGATACACATCCTTGGTCTTCTTGTCGAAAGAGATGCTGCGCAGATAGATGTCCTGCTTGTTCTTTGCCAACTTCTTGTTCTTGCTAGGCAAGCAAAGTTCGGCAAAGGTACGGGCCGGATACTGTGCCTGCTCGCCATCCTGATAGAGCTGAACCTGATAGGTCTTGGTCTCCTTCTTGCCAAGGTCAACCAGGAAACAGAGCTCATCGTTGGTGCAATCGCGATTGGTGTCGTCGAGCTGGGAAGGAATCTCCTTGCCATCCACCTTAACCACGGCACGCTGAATAGCGCCAATGGATCCTAACTTACTGAGGTCGATAACCACCGGAGCATCGGTCTTAGCCGATTTGGAAGGGTTAGATACCGACACTTCGAAATTCGCCTGAGCCTGGGCTGATAAGGTCATCAGCGATACCAGCGCCATCATCATTTGTTTCTTCATCATAGATTCTTATTTTAAGTTTGTTTATGTAATCTTACAACTTCGAGAAGATTTTCTTGCCCTTAGCGTAGTACTGCCAAAGGATGGAACAGTCGAAAACCTGAGGGATTTCGCCCGCTACTCTATTCGCCTGAATCTTCTTGCGGTCTTCATCGAAATCATGCTTCCATGTCTGGAAAGCCTTGCGGGCCTTGAAAATAGCCTTGAGGTCACCCATGTTGTGTTTCAGGATGAGCATCTCGAAAGCAGCCAGATAATCCAAGAACCATCTCACTCTCATGACATGTTTCAAATCTCTATCACTCAGATTCTTATAAAGCATCGTTAAATTGTTTCTGAAATTCAGATAGGTCTTCATCGGATTACTTTTCGGCAAGGTTCCACCACCCACATGATATACTTCGCTCTCGGGAATGCAATAGATTTTTCTACCCATCAGGCGCAATCGCCAACAGAGATCTATCTCCTCATTGTGGGCGAAGAAGCGACCATCCAAGCCGCCAGCCTCCCAATAATCCTTGGAACGGATCATCATGCAGGCACCTGTGGCCCAGAGCACTTCCTGCTGGTAATCATACTGACCATTGTCACGCTCCACGGTATCGAAGATGCGGCCCCGACAGAACGGGTAACCATACTTATCGAGGAATCCACCACAAGCCCCGGCATATTCGAAACTATCCTTGTCGTATTCCGCCAGGAGCTTAGGCTGGCAAGCTGCCACCTGCGGATGGGAATCCATGAACTCAATGAGCGGAGTGAGCCAATGATGCGAAACCTCTACATCACTGTTCAGAAGCACATAATATTCGGCTTCTATCTCCTTCAATGCCCGATTGTAGCCCTCGGCAAAACCGAAGTTCTGCTCCAGGACGATGGTCTTGACATGAGGAAACTGGGTTTCCAAGAGGAGCATGGATTGGTCTGACGAACTGTTGTCCGCCACCCATATCTCGGCATCCTGCCGTGAATACTCCACGACATTAGGCAGATACTTGGCAAGCATCTGCTGCCCGTTCCAGTTTAATATTACGATTGCAACTTTTGCCATACTTTTATAATAAACTCTTTAATTTATTATTCAGGAGATTGGTAAACTCGTAGTTCTTGAGTCCCCATTTAGGTGCGATAAGCAGATCTTTTGGCGATTGACTGACGAATCGCTCCAGCACCAGGTCTTTGCGGAGCAGCCGGATATACTTTACGATGACATCTATGTATTCCTCCACCGTATAGACATGGAAGGGATGCTCTGCATATTCCTGTGCCAACCGGGTTCCCCTGATAATCTGCATCTGATGAATCTTCAAGATGTCGATAGGGAGGGATGAGATGATGGGAGCCTGCCTGAGGCTCTCTTCTGCGTCCTCGCCAGGCAAACCGATGATGATATGAGCTCCCGTCAGGATTCCCCTGGCATGGGTTCGCTCCACAGCATCACGGCAGCAGGCAAAGTCGTGACCGCGATTGATTCTCTTCAGGGTCTCATCGTTGGCGCTTTCTATACCATACTCCACGAGAACGAAGGTGCGCCGGTTCAACTCCTCCAGATAATCCAGCAGTTCATCGCTCATGCAGTCGGGGCGGGTTCCTATCACGATTCCCACCACATCCTCCACCTGCAATGCCTCCTCGTACATCTGCCTGAGGAGTTCCACCTTAGCATAGGTATTGGTGTAAGCCTGGAAGTAAGCCAGATACTTCATATCCGGATATTTTCTGCAGAAGAAGGCCTTGCCCTCCTCCAACTGCTCCGTTATCGACTTCTTCCGGTCGCAATAGCTAGGGTTGAACGTCCGGTTGTCGCAATAAGTGCAACCACCGCTCGATATTCTCCCATCCCTATTCGGACAGGAGAACCCAGCGTCTATCGAAATCTTCTGAACGCGGAAATCAGGAAACTGCTTCCTGATCCATGTTCCAAAATCGTTGTACAATGACATTGAGCTTTGAACTTTAAACTTTGAGCTTTGAACTTTATGATTAGCCTTGAATATTAGCTTTTAACTTGATAATCAGCCTTTGAGCTATAAACTATCAACTATAAACTATCAACAATCTCCCCCTTCAACGCCGTCTTGTCGTGATTGAAATCTCCCAGACGAACCTTGATAAGCTGGTTATCGTATTCCTCCTTGGCGAGAGCTGGTGAAAGTTCTACACGAACATAGTTCCTGGTGAAACCATGCATTGCCTTGCCTCTTGGTGCTTTTTCAAAAAGAACCTCAGCTTCCGTACCGATATACTGGGCATAGAACTCCTGAGTCTTCTGGTCGCTCAACTCCAAAAGGCGCTTAGAGCGCAACTTCTTTTCCTTCTCCTCTACCACGTATGGAATCTTCAAGGCAGCAGTTCCTGGACGCTCGGAATATGGGAACACATGGAGCTGCGTAACAGGCAGACTCTTCAGGAACTCATAGCATTCCTCAAAGCACTCTGGGGTCTCGCCACGACAACCCACCATCACATCTACACCGATAAAGGCATCAGGCATCTTTTCCTTGATGAGGTTCACCTTGTGGGCGAAGAGCGCCTTGTCGTAACGACGGTGCATCAGCTTGAGCACCTCGTCGCTTCCACTCTGCAATGGGATGTGGAAGTGAGGCATGAAGGCACGGCTCTCTGCGCAATAGGCAATGAGATCGTCATCGCAAAGGTCTGGTTCCAGACTGGAGATACGATAACGCTTGATACCCTCCACCTGATCCATCGCCTTCACGAGGTCGAGGAATCGTTCGTGGGTGGTCTGACCGAAATCACCGATGTTCACACCGGTAATCACGATTTCCTTACCACCCTCGGCTGCCGCCTGCTCACATTGAGCCACAAGCGACTCGATGCTTGGGTTGCGGGAGTTGCCACGGGCGAAAGGAATGGTGCAATAGGTGCAATAGTAGTTGCAGCCATCCTGTACCTTCAGGAAATAGCGGGTGCGGTTACCACGGGAGCATGAAGGCTGGAAGGTCTTGATTTCCTTGGTCTTCACGCTGTGGTGCTGATGAAGCGCTGAATCTGAAGGCTCCAGATTCTCTCCGTTGGCAGAGAGTCCGTTCTCTGCAGCAAATTTCTTAGCCCACGCATCGCTGAGATATTGAATCAAGTGTGCCTTCTCATTGGCTCCGAGCACCAGGTCAACACCCTCAATCTTACTCACGTTCTCCGATTCCAACTGCGCATAGCAGCCGGTAACGATAACGAAGGCACCAGGGTTCTGGCGCACCATGCGATGAATGGCCTGACGGCACTTATGGTCGGCAACTTCTGTCACCGAACAGGTATTGATGAGACAAATGTCTGCTTTCTCCCCCTTCTGAGCAGTAATGACGCCCATATCTTCGAGCATCTTGCCAAAAGTAGAAGTTTCCGAGAAGTTGAGTTTGCAGCCCAAAGTATAATAGGCAGCCTTTTTGCCTTGGAAGGCACTTGAATCTATCATATATTTATCTTTTTCTTTGTTTCTTTTAAGCTTTTGCCCTTTACCTTTCCCTTCGGCCGGTGACCGTTGGTTCAGGGCGCATTGTTGATTGCTTTTATACCCCAGGGGCTATAAAACGAAAAAGCCGCTAGACCGAAGTCCAGCGGTTGTTTCTCTCATTTTTTCGTTCGTAAGTAATTCTAAATTACTTAACTGAATCAGTAGCAGCTGAATCAGTAGCAGCTGAATCAACAGCAGCAGTTGTGTCTACCTGAGCTGTGTCAGAATCAGCAGAAGCTGTGTTCTGAGCTGTTTTGTTACCACATGATGCGAAAGAGATAGCTGCGATAGCTACGAACATAAAAACTAATTTCTTCATTTTCTTTGCTTTTTAAATCTGTAAAACAATCATTCGTTTATTAAAACTGATGCAAAGGTAAGCATTTTTTTGATACGGCGTACTTTTTTTTGTGTTTTTTTTTAGGGGCATTTTGTAACAAAATTACAAACAACTGATATTCAACCGATTACAAAGTGTTAACAAAGGTTAAAGTTTTTAGTGTGCTCGGGAACAGCCCAAAATTAACACTTTTCGGTGTTTTTTAGCGTAACAAAGGTGTGCGCCAACACCCCTGCCGAAGTGAGGGATGATACATATAATAAGGTACGCGCGAGAAAAAGAGCAGAAACTTTTCTTCAAAGAGAGCAACTTTTTCATCGAAGAGAGATGATTTTTTCAAGAAGAGAGATGATTTTTCCAAGAAATCGAGCCCAAAAACTTTGCTAGCCGAGAACTTTTTAGTAACTTTGCCCTCAGAAACAGAATCATAAACAAACAAAGATGATACAGCTAAAAGAAAATCGGGGCATTCCCCGCAGCATTCTCCTGATGATGGCCATCATCGCAGGACTCACCGTAGCCAACTGCTACTACAATCAGCCGCTTCTCGAACTGATCCGTCATGATCTGGGCATTACCGAGCAAAGCGCCAACCTCATCACCGTGATTACCCAAATAGGTTACGCACTGGGATTGTTTTTTCTCATTCCCCTGGGTGACATGTTCTCACGCAAGAAGCTCATCCTTGCGAATATGACCATTGCAGCCGTGATGGCCATCGTGATGGCTGTAGCGCAAAACGTATGGATGCTCTGGGGAGCTTCGTTGCTGATTGGTGCCTGTTCCGTGATTCCGCAGTTCTTCATCCCGATAGCAGGACAGTTTTCTGAGCCCAAGAACAAGAGCAGGAATATGGGTATTGTACTCTCCGGACTGCTCACGGGTATTCTTGCCTCGCGAGTAATCAGCGGCTACATCGGCGAATGGCTGGGATGGCGGGAGATGTTTTTCATTGCCGCCCTCGTCATGATTGCCTGCATGGGCGTGATGCTATTGATGATGCCAGAGATGAAGCGCAACTATGTGGGTACCTACAGAGGACTGATGACCACCGTGGCAGAAATCTTCATCCTCCACCCTTCCATCCGCATCTACTCCATCCGTGCCGCCTTCGGTTTCGGCAGCATGATGGCCATCTGGTCCTGCCTCGCCTTTCATCTTGCCCAGCCACCTTTCAGTGCAGGCAGCGACATGGTGGGAATGCTAGGACTTTGCGGAATCATGGGAGCCATGGCGGCAAGTGGCGTAGGAAAGCTGGTTCCTAAGTTCGGCATTCATAAATTCAGCCTGCTTGGAGCAGGCATGCAGATTATGGCCTGGGGAATAGCCTTGCTCTTCGGCGACACCTATGCAGGACTCAT
The DNA here is from genome assembly GCF_051861805.1 of Segatella copri. Lineage (GTDB taxonomy): Bacteria > Bacteroidota > Bacteroidia > Bacteroidales > Bacteroidaceae > Prevotella > Prevotella copri_M. Next base: position 2,848,980 of record NZ_CP146520.1, read on the forward strand.
CGCAGCCATCATTCTGGTTGACATAGGTCTGCAATGCCAGCAGCTCAGCAATCAGAGCGGTTGTCTGCAGGAGATTCCACAGGCATCCAACCGTGCCAATACCATCTTCATGACAACCTATTTCATTGGCGGTTCGCTCGGCACTTTCTGTGCCGGATACGTATGGACCCGCGCCAACTGGCTAGGAGTCTGCATCGTGGGCATTACCTTTGCGTTCATTTCCTTAGCCATTACACTAAGTAACAAGAAATAAGAATATTGAAAAGAGATTATACTTGCAACAAGCAAGAACACAAAAAGAGATTATATTCCCCACAAAGCAGGAATATAATCTCTTTTGTTTTATAAAGACCGAAGCCAGCTTTTCGCTAGCCAGGCATTAACTACATTTTTTCCTCACCATACATTTCCTTCCACCAGCTGCCATCATCCTGCAGCCACTTGGCGAACCAGGCGAAGATGGTATCCTGCCACTTGAGGCGCTTCTCATAATCGATGATGTGATGGTCCTGACCATCTACCAACACCATCGCCGTAGGACGACCGAGGAGTTTCAATGCCGTATAGAGCTGGATACTCTCGCCCACAGGCACATTGTTATCGGCAGTTCCGTGAACAAAAAGCAATGGTGTATGAATCTTATCTGCATTATAAAGTGGACTCTGATCTACGAAGAGATGCTTGTTGGTCCAAGGATACTCGTTAGCCATGGAAACCTCGCTGTAACTGTAGCCCCAATAACCTTCACCCCAATAGCTGGTATGGTCGCTGATGCCTGCATGCGAGATAGCCGCTGCAAAGAGGTCGGTCTTGGTCTGAAGATACTGCGTCATGAAACCGCCATAGCTGGCACCGATGCAACCTATCTTCTTTTTGTTCACAAAACTATGCTCATCGCAGAAAGCCTGGGTGCTGGAGATGATATCCTCTGCCACACCCTCACCTGCAGAATCCACATGACGGGCAGAAAACTTCTGACCGAAACCAGTAGCTCCGCTCGGATTCACTACCAGCACCACATAACCCATCGCAGCATATACATGATGAGGATAGCGGCTCTGGAACATTCGGGTAGTAGGACTACATCCGCCATAGTAATTCACCACCATCGGATACTTCTTCGATGCATCGAAATGAGGTGGCAGATAGTAACGGCAGCAAAGCGTGTCGCCACGAGAGTTCACGAAATTCCAAGCCTTGCACTCGCCCAACTCGATATTCTTCAACAAACGGGCACTGAGATCATCAACAAGCTGAGACTTCTGCGCCTTCAGATTCATCTTGTAGAGTCGGTCGGCATTGGATGCGCTCTGTCCGGAGAACGCCATTTCCGTAGCAGATGATGCAACAGAGAAGCTCTTGATGTTCTCCTCTGGAGTCTTGAGCAATGTAAACTTGCCTGATTTCGGATTGAGCTGGAAGAGATGCATGCAATCCTTATCTTCTGCCGTAAAGTAGATGTTGCCATCTGCCTTACTCCAATCCACACTCTGCACGTTCGGATTGAAATCCTTGGTCAGCGGACGAACCTTCTTATCCGCAAGAGTCATCAGATAGAGCTGGGTATCAATCATACTTGGAATCTGTCCCTCCTCTACATTCTTTCCGATACCACCGAATGCCTCAGGCGAACCCGTAACGAGAATGCTCTTGCCATCAGGCGAGAACTGGGCACCATTCAGGAATTCACCCTTCTCTATCAAAGTCTCTACACTCATATCATTGAGATTGAGACGATAGTAGGAATTAAGAGTGGTTGGACGCTTGGTAAGGCGTTCCTCGCTCTTGCCGATGAGCAGATAGCGGGAATCTGCAGAAATATCGCTGAGATAGACGTTGTGATAGCCGAAAGTGAGCGGCTGGAGAACACCCGACGCCAAATCAAACTTGGCAAGATAGCTACGGCTTCGCCATCCTGGTTGACGGTCATCAGGCTCCTTCACATCATACACCTGCGCATCTTTCTTTCTGCCCTCGGTATAAAGAGTGTAGATAAGCGTCTTCTCATCGGGAGTAAACTGGAACCATCCGTCTGGAATATTGGCCGCCAACACTTCGCGATCCATATTGAGCGGATTGATGGTGATGAGCTGCAGCTCGCCATCTGCCTTGCCTTCGCCGGCAATAGAGCTGTCGCTCGCCTTCTGGGTAAAGTACATCTTGTTGGTACGAGGCATCCATCTTACGCTCTCTTCGAAAGAAGCTACCACCTTGTTGGTCTGACTGTTTCGCAATTCGTTGATGCTATGATTCTTGCCCTGTCTATCTACCCAAGTCTTGCGCACTATCATAAACTTGCCGTTCGGCGACATCTGAACACTTGCGTAGTTAGGCATGCAGATCACATCGTATATATTGAATGCGCGCTTGGTGCTGGCAGCAGATTCTCCTACGCTGAGCTGCTTGCCATCGGTTGCGGTAATGCTGATCTTGAAATCCTTGTCAGATGACTCAGTGAGGTACTTAATCACCACTGTATGACTAGATGGCATTAAGGTAGTTTCTGCCTTGTCGCCATTCACGGTCACCTGCTCTCCATCAACGAAGAGGCGATATTGCTTCAAGCCCTTCACCTCGATAGTAGCCTTGGTACGGCTGGTATTTGATATGGTGAAAGAAGCCAGGTGAATTGCATTCTGCTTGCTATCCGCTAAAAGCTGGGATGCAGCCACCTCTTTTCCATTATTCAATAAAGTAAACGAAAGTGGAGAGTCAAGCACACTCTCCATCGAAAATTTCTCCCCCTTCACATTTACGCTATCCGCCATCCAAGGGGTAGCCACAGGATAAGGGCCGGCATGCTTCAGCTTCTGCACTTCGATGGTCTCGGCATTCGCAGAAAGCGACAAGCCGAGCGAAGCACAGAGAGCAACGCTAAAAGTAAGAGCCTTAAGGCTCATGGTTGTTGTTTTCATCATGATTTTATGTATATCTTTTATCTGTTCGATTCAATTTTTTCCTCTTTCAAAAAGCATTATAGTTTGATGGCAAATTCGATGCCTGTAGGAGCAACAGAAAGACTGAGATTATCATTCACCCCATTCTTCATTTCCAACTCCCCATCCATTTCCTTTGCCTTCTTTTTTTTCTTTCCTAGAAGCCAGTCACCCAGCAGATAGCCAGCCTCAGCAGAAGCTACACCAATGGCGGCACCTGCCATTACATCACCCCAGTGATGGCGATTTCGTCTTACTCTATCCACCGCCACGGTAGTAGCCACAGCATAACCTGCCACACCAATCCAAGGCGACACCTTGCGGTATTCATGCATCAGGACCGTGGCTCCAGAAAAGGCGACAGAGGTATGCCCCGAAGGAAACGAATGATTGTCCGTTCCATCTGGACGTTTTTCATGGATAGCATGCTTCAGTGAATATGTCACGGCAGCATTCACACCAAATGCCAGTACCTGGGCACCGATTCTTCGCTGCCAAGTACTTTCAGCCTCCACTCCACACGCCTTCAATCCAAAGACGGCAATGGTAGGAACAAAGCGAAGAACATCATCAATGCCATCGCCATGATAACGCTTGTCCTGGGAGTAAACTGGAAGTACCATCAGCATACTCAAAGCTATTATAATCAACTTTTTTTTCTTCATGGGTACAAAGGTACTGCAAAAAATAGAATTTCCTGCTACTTCATCCCCAGAAAAGAAAGAAAACCTACCAATATTATATCTTTTTAAACAAAATATCTAACATTTATATAGGAAAACTAGAGTTTTTTTTGTAATTTTGCAGTCAAAATAGATAGAAGCGAGAAACAACCCAAAAGATTGTTCAATACACTCTTCGATTGCTTGATGCAAAAGATTAATAAATACACATTATCATATATATATAGGATAAAATGAAGAAACAGACCCAAGCCATTCATTTGGAGTATGAGCGCCGCGATGCCTACGATTCGCTGAGCGTGCCAGTATATAACACCCTCGCCTACGAGTTTGACAATGCTGCCATCATGTCGGAGGCATTTACAGACAAAATCAAGGCTCCAGATTACTCCCGAGTAGAAAACCCTACGGTTACCAATCTGGAGCGCCGTGTGGCTGCATTGACTGATGCCGCTCACGCCACTGCGTTCAACTCAGGCATGGCTGCCATCAGCAATACCCTCATGTCGCTGGCGGCACAAGGCAAAAACATCGTCACCTCTAAGCATCTCTTCGGTAATACCTATGCGCTGCTCGTGGCTACCCTGCGCCGTTTTGGCGTAAAGGTCCGCCTACGCGATTTAACCAATATCGAGGCTGTGCGTGAGGCTATCGACGACGATACCTGTTGCGTATTCCTTGAAATTCTGACCAACCCACAGTTGGAGGTTGCCGATTTGAAGGCTATTTCAGAAGTGGCTCACGAGAAGAATGTGCCTTTGGTGGTAGATTCTACCGTGATTCCTTTCACCCAATTTTCAGCAAAGAACTTGGGCGTGGATATCGAGGTGGTTTCCAGTTCCAAGTATGTAAGCGGTGGTGCTACTTCACTCGGCGGTCTGGTCATCGACTACGGAACCCCTTTCAATGGCGACTTCGCCAAACGTCTCTACGGTGAGATGCTCTTCAACTTCGGTGCCTACATGACACCACAGGTAGCCTATATGCAGACCATCGGACTCGAAACGCTCGATGCCCGCTATCGTGTACAGAGCAGCAACGCCCTGGAACTCGCCAAGAAGTTGCGCACTCTGCCACAAATTCAATATGTGAACTATGTAGGTTTGGAAGATAATCCTTATCACGAGTTGGCACAGCGCCAGTTTGGCAAAACAGCAGGAGCCATGATCTGCATCGACTTGGAGAGCAAGGAGGCATGCTTCAACTTCCTCAACAATCTGAAGCTCATCCATCGTGCCACCAACCTCTTCGACAACCGTTCTCTTGCCATCCACCCGGCAAGCACCATCTTCGGTGCATTCTCTGAGAACATGCGTAGATCAATGGATGTTAAGGACACGACCATCCGACTGAGCATAGGTCTGGAATATGTAGATGACCTCTTCGAAGACATCAAGCAGGCGGTTGAAAGTTGATAGTTTATAGTTGATAGTTTACAGTCTTCTTTTAGTTGATAGTTAATAGTTTACAGTTAACAGGTCAGAGAAAAAGGCTAATCATAAAGTTCAATGTTCAAAGCTCAAAGTTCAAAGTAAAAACATGTACGATTTCGATAAGATAATAGACCGTTCGGGCAGCGACGACCTCAAACATGGTGCCCTGCTGCCTCGCTGGGGACGCGACGACCTGCTGCCACTTTGGGTAGCCGATATGGATTTCGAGACCCCATCATTCATCACAGATGCCCTCAAGGCACGATTGGAACATTCGCTCTTCGGCTACACCATGGAGCCAGCCGATTATCTGCCTAGCATCATCGACTGGGTGCATGACCACCACCAGTGGGATGTGAAGCGAGAGTGGATCCGCTTCATTCCAGGTATAGTAAAAGGTATCGGACTCGTGGTGAATGTCTTCACCCGGCCTGATGAGAAAGTCATCATCCAGCCACCCGTTTATCACCCATTCCGCCTCACTCCAGAGGGCAACGGAAGAGAGGTGGTCTTCAATCCGCTGAAAATGAAGGAGGATGGATATTACGAGATGGACTTCGAAAACCTGGAGAAAGTTTGCGATGAAAAGTGCAAGATACTCATTCTTTGCAACCCTCATAATCCGGGCGGAATCACCTGGAGCAAGGAGACCCTTCAGCAACTCGCCGACTTCTGCTACGAGCACCATCTGCTCGTTATCAGCGATGAGATTCATGCGGACATGGCTCTGTTCGGACACAAGCACATCCCATTCGCTTCGGTTTCTGACAAGGCAAGAGACATCAGCATCACCTTCCAGGCACCATCCAAGACCTTCAACATCGCTGGTATCGTGAGCAGTTACGCCATTGTTCCCAACGACCAGCTTCGCAGGAAGTTCTACACATGGTTGTCTGCCAACGAATTAGACGAACCAACCCTGTTCGCCCCTATTGCCACCATTGCCGCCTTCCGCAAGGGAGAAGAATGGCGAAAGACAATGCTTGCCTACATAGAGGACAACATCCGATTCGTAGAGGATTATTGCCGAGAGCATATCCCTGACATCCGTCCGCTGCGCCCACAGGCTTCCTTCCTCGTATGGCTCAACTGCCGTGACCTGAAGCTTTCACACGATGCCCTCCTCGACCTCTTCATCGACAAGGCACACCTGGCACTGAACGATGGCGAAATGTTTGGTCCTGGCGGCGAAGGCTTCATGCGACTGAATGTGGCAACACCAAGAAGCATCCTCCAGCAAGCCCTGAAGCAATTGGAAGATGCAGTTAAGAAACTATAGAAAGTTGATATGAAAATCTTACATACCAGCGACTGGCATCTGGGACATACGCTCTACAACTTCGACCGTACCGAAGAACAGACTGCCATGCTCGCTCAAATCATAGACATCGTAAGAGAGGAGAAGCCAGATGCGTTTCTCCTCTCGGGCGATGTATATCATACCTCTCAGCCCTCAGCTGCCGTACAAACGATGTTCACCGATGCCATCGTGCAGGTTCACGAGGCAAATCCCGACATGACCATCGTCATCACCGCAGGCAATCATGACAGCGGAACCAAGCACGAGATTTTCAAGACTCCCTGGCAGGCATTAAAGGTATTTTCTGTTGGAAATATAGACAAGGAGCATCCCGAAAATCACATCATCGAAGTAAAAGGGAAGAAGAAACCGCAAGACGAAATCAAGGGTTACATCGTAGCCGTTCCTTACTGCTACGAGCGAAGCATTCCCGAAGGATTCTTCCAGGAAATTCTAGATAAAGTAAAAGAAAGGAACAAGGAACTTCCTGTTATCATGATGGCGCATACCACCGTAAAGGGTTGCGATTTCAAGGGACACGACAATGCTACAGAATATACTGTAGGAGGAATAGATTCTTTGGAAATCAGCGACTTGGGAGAAGGATATGATTATCTTGCCTTAGGTCATATCCACCATGAACAGTGGATTCATGGCAGCCACCATCGTATCCGCTATGCAGGAAGTCCGATGGCTGTAAGTTTTGATGAGAACTATGAGCATAGTGTGAGTCTCATCACCATCGGCAAGCATGGGGATGAAGTGGAACTCAAGAAGATTGCTATAGAAAACCCTAAACCACTAGTCACCCTGCCCGCTTCTGAAAACCTGCAAGGAAACTTCACTTCCTGGGATGAAGCAAAGAAGCTTTTGGAAGATTTCCCTTCTGATATCCCTGCCTATATCCGCCTGAATGTGGAAGTAGAAGATTTCCTTCCCGTGGCAGCCAACCAGGAGGCATCACAACTTGTAAAGGATAAGCAATGCCGCTTCTGCCTCATCAACACCCGAAGAAAACTACATTCCGAAACATCCCAACCTCGAACAATGACCGTACGGGAATTCCAGTCGGAAGCACCTATCGACATCGCCCGACGATACGCCGAAGATTGCGGCATTACCTTCGATGATGAACTCAAGGAAATGTTTAAAGAAATAACCGAACAGTTATAAGTGCCGGGATTCTGATTCCTCACACTTAGTTCTTTACTCTTCACTGTAACAATATGATTCTACAACAACTCCAAATACATAACATCGCTTCTATCGAGGATGCAACCATCGACTTCGAGGCTCAGCCCCTAGCCGATAGCGAGGTGTTCCTCATCACCGGAAAGACGGGTGCAGGCAAATCAACCCTCCTCGATGCCATCTGTCTGGCGCTCTATGCCAGCACTCCCCGTCTCGAAAACACGAGCATGCAGGGAGAAATGCGTGACAACGAAAAAGATATCAAGATTAAAGACCCAGTGCAACTGATGCGCCGCAATACCGGTGAAGCTTTCGTGCGCCTTACCTTTATAGGCAGCAACGGTGTACATTACGAGGCACAATGGTCAGTGGCAAGAGCCCGCAACAAGGTGACGGGCAAGATACAGAACAAGAAATGGGCGCTCCGCAATCTGGATACCGATTTTACCTATACCAAAGATAAGGAGATTCGTGAGGAGATAGCCCTCGCCATCGGTTTGGATTTCAAGCAATTCTGCCGTACCACTCTCCTGGCACAAGGTGAGTTCACCCGATTTCTTAACAGCAAGGACGATGAGAAAGCCGAAATTCTGGAGAAAATCACAGGTGTGGATGCCTACTCTAGAATTGGAGCCAAAATCTTTGAGCAAACTGTAGAGAAAAAGAAGATTTGGGAGGATTCCCAACAAAAGATTGAAGGCATTCAGATTCTGAACGATGAAGAAATCGCCCAGAAAAGCAACCAGTTGCAACAGCTGGATGAGCAAAGCCAGCAAATCAAAAACACCCTGGAAAAGGAGCAGAAAAAGCTTCGCTGGCTTCAGCGGGAACAGGATTTCCGTCAGCGGAAAGAGCAGGCAAAAGAAGATCTGGCACATGTGAAATCCATCGCCGAAAGCGACGAAACCCAACAGCAAGAGCAAACCATCGCCCTTTGGAACCATACCATCGAGGCTCGCGCCAAGATGAACGAAGCTGCATCATGCGCTAAAACCATCCTGCAACAGGAAAACCAACTGCAATCTTTAGAGCAAACATTCCGACAGATTCAGGGAGCACAAAGCTATGAGCTTCAGCAAGAGCAGACCATCGCCTTATCTATCAAGAAGATAGACGACTACCTGGCCCAAGAAGCACCCAAAGTGCATCTCTACGAAAATGCACAGACCCTGAATACGCTCATCGAATCATTTTTGAAGAACAAGAAAGATGCAGCAAACAATCTGCAGTATGCCAATCAGATCAAGAAGGAACTGAACACCCAGTATCAGCCAAAGCTTGAGAATGCCAAGACGATGCTCGAAGAATGCCAGAAAACATATAACCAACAGGTTATCAAGGCACAGGAGGCAGAAACTGAGCTGGAACACCTTCATTTGCCTCAGCTTCGCCAGCAACAAGAAGCACTCAAAACGCTTCTTAACGACATTCAAGCAGCCAAGAATCTCCTCGAACTCCTACACGAGGAGCAGAATCGTCACGTCCTTTCGCAGGAGAATCTGGTTCAACTTCAAAACTCTATCCAGGAAAAAGAAAAGCAGTTACAGGTTTTAACGCAGGAATCTCATGATGCAGAAATCCGAAAGAATGCCCTCCAGCTTGCGTATGAAAAGCAACGGGAAAGTATCAACAAATGGGCGAAAAGCATCAGAATGAAGTTGCAAATAGGCGACACCTGCCCCGTTTGCCAACAGCGAATAGAAAATACCCTGCCCCACGAAGACAATATCGATGCCCTGGTTATAGAAGCAGAGAAACTTTATAAGGATGCCGAGAACGAATATAACAAGATATTAACAAGCCAAAATGCCATAGATTCTGACATCAAGGCTTTAAAAAACAGTCTTGCCAACGAACAGAAGGTCTTTGCCAAATGCTGTGAATCGCTAGCCAAGGCTACCCAAAAAGCCCAGGAAGCTGCCAAAAAGATTCCGGAAGGAGAAAACGGCGAAGCACAGACTCGGGCAAACCTTGAAAAGGTATCTGCTCAAATTGCAGAAGCCGAAGCCAAGGAAAAAGAGGCTAAAAAGCTTAGAACACTCAGAGACCAGAAACTTCAGGAATACGAAGTGCAAAGAAATGGGATGTTAGCCGCACAGCAGAAAGTGGATGATACCCAGCATCGTATTGAAGTTATCGAAGCTCAGATTTCCTTACAGAACAAAAACAGCAAGAAGGCACTGCAAGATATCCATTTACTGATTGGCGAAGCCGGAAACCTTTCATGGCAGAATGATTGGCATACAATGCTCACCGAGTTTGGAAAAGAGGTTGAAGATGGTGCAATCACCTACAAGATGAACACTGAGAAACAGCAGAAACTTGCAGCCGAACTGAAGCAATTTGAAGAGGGTAACAAGAATCTTGCCGCTGCTCTGGATGCCATCATCAAGCTCATACCAACCTGGGGAACACCTTCAAAAGAGCCACTGATGCTGAAACGTATTCCAAAAGTACTTACCAGAGCTTCTGAATTGCAAAGCCAGATAACGGCTGCCCTGCAACAAATGAATGCGGCAAAAGAGAAGGAAGAAGACACCGTGAAATGGCTGAAGGAATTCATGGAGAAAAAACAGGAGATGTTGAAAGATTTCTCTGACAAAGAACAGGAGATATTGCTGGATGAGAACCTCTTGAAGCAACTCGATACCCTCCAACAGTCTGATATTGCCGAAAAGACGGAAGCTATCAATCGTATAAAACAGCAGTTGGTCAGCAAACAAACGGTTTGGGATGAACTGGAAAAAGCTTATCAACTCCATACAGGAGAATATGATGCTTTGTTTGATGAAGAAGAGAAGATGCCTATAGGAGAAAAGATGTCTGAAGAAGAATCCTTAGACACAAGAATTTCTACCAGCATCGCATCGCTCGAAGCCCAGCTTTCTGAATTGGGCAACCAGCGTGGCGGAATCATCAGAGACCTGGAAATCGACCGCTCCAACAAAGCGAAAGTCGGCTCACTTCTGCAGGAATCAGCGCAGAAGAAAGCCGACTTTGAAAAGTGGAGCCGTTTGAACCAGCTTCTTGGCGACGCCACAGGTAATAAGTTCCGTCGCATCGCCCAAAGTTATGTACTCGCCAGCCTCATCCACTCAGCCAACGGATATATGCGAACGCTCAGCGACCGCTATATATTAAAGGTGGTACCTGGCACCTTCGTCATATCTCTTGAAGATGCCTATCAGGGCTATGTGAGCCGAGCCGCCAGCACCCTTTCGGGAGGTGAAAGCTTCCTCGTCTCGCTCTCCCTGGCACTTGCACTCAGCGACATCGGCACCCAGCTCTCTGTGGATACCCTCTTCATCGACGAGGGTTTCGGAACCCTGAGCGGTGAACCGCTGCAACATGCCGTCAACACCCTGCGCAGCCTCCACTCCAAGTCGGGACGCCATGTGGGTATCATCAGTCATGTAGAAGAACTCAAAGAACGTATCCCCGTACAGATTCGGGTGAACCAGGAAGGCAATAATTCGAGCAGTACCATCGAAATCGTGGGCTAAGCATCTGCACGCATTATCCCTCGTCTTCCATCAAATCACAAATCAGCTTGATCTCGGAGTAGTCGATGCCATCCCCCATCGCCTCCTTGATCTCGCTGAAGTGCTCTATATCAGGATGAGCCTTCATAAAATCTCGAATCTTCTTCTCATGGGCACTTGAGATAAGTGCTCGCAAGCCAACCTTTCCTTCCTTCACGTATGGAATGAGATGACCGATGATAGTACTCCTGACAAAACCACGTTCCTCTGCAATCTGATCCACGGTCATACCTTGTTTATAAAGGTTGTAACTGATTTCCTTTGTAGGGGTTTTCAGCTCCTTTGGACCATTCGAATTCTTTGGTTTTCTAGCTTTCTTACCAGCACCAGAATCATTCGCACCCGAACCCGTTCCAGAAGATGCAGTCTCATCCATCAAGAGGAACTGTGCCTTCTTCTTCAGATAATCAGTCACGCTGAACTCGGCGCTCTGCTCATATCGCAGAAGTCTCTCCTTCAATCTTACATCTTCTGAAAAAACAGAAAAGCGGTCTTCAAACTGCTTTTTGCCCACCTTGTTGTCTGTATCAAGGTTCGACTTTCTGATTAAATCGCTCAGAATACTTATCTTATCCAAGAAATACTGGGCACCCTTGTGGATGCGGTCTTGCAGTTCGGCTTGACCCACATCAGGATTCTGCCCCAGCATACGAGTGTATTGCACACGGAATTTATCCGATACACTAATCAGACTCTTCAATACCACCTGCAGTTTCTGATACTCGCCCACCACACGAGGATATTTGCCCGTAAAGAACTCTACGAGGCAGCGCATCAAGTGCTCATAACTGCCACTGATGGCATAGAAATCAAAGAGCTCACCAATGCAGTGCAACACATATTGCTGTTCCAGATAGCTGATTTGTTCCTGACTAGGCGAAGCAAGCTGGCTATTGAAGGCATCCACCGTCTGGTCGCTGATGATGGCGCCACGAGACAACGGCTGGCTGAGTACCATACCTTCCAGAGTCTTGCAACGGCTCAACGCCACGTAGGTTTGACCATGGGTAAAGCTATGGGAAGCATCGATGATGGCATGCTCAAAGGTAAGACCCTGACTCTTATGAATGGTTATCGCCCACGCCAGTCGGAGCGGATACTGGCGGAACCGTCCTTCCACGCTCTCCTCAATTTCCTTGGTTTCCTCATTCAGAGTATATTTCGAATTGGTCCACTCCATCTGTTCCAGTTCAAAATCCTGGTAGGTATCCTTGCTGCGCACGGTAATCTTGTCGCCGATGATGGTGCGCACCTCGCCAATCATACCATTATAGAAACGGTGCTGCGGATCGTTCTTGATAAACATCACCTGCGCTCCCGGTTTCAAGATGAGCTTGAAATCAGCAGGATAAGATGATTCCGGGAAATTGCCTTCCACCTCGGCAGTAAAGGAATACGCCTGCGACGGAAGGGCTGCAAGCTGCTGCTCGTTGATATACTGTGCAGGAGCATTATGGGTGGTAAGACGGATATAGTTGCCCTCCTTAGGCGGTTCGAAGTTTGGGATATATCGCTGGTTCAGGGCCTGCAACGTGGCTTCGGAAGCCTTGTTCTCCCTAATCTGATTAAGAAGAGAGATAAACTGCTGGTCTTGCTGACGATACACCTTTTTGAGTTCGATGGTAAGATAGCCCGCCTGCTTCAAGGCATTGCTGCTGAAGAAGAAAGGGGTATCATAATACTGCCCTATCATCTGCTCTTCCTGCGGAGTAACAACAGGAGCAAGCTGATGCAAATCGCCTATCATGAGAAGCTGAACGCCTCCGAAAGGCAAGTCGTGGCGCTTGCGATATTGACGCAATACGGAATCGATGGCATCGAGCAGATCGCTGCGCACCATACTGATTTCGTCGATGACAAGCAGGTCGATGCTTCGGATGATGTTACGTTTCAGATTACTGAATTTATAGCGTTTCTGTTCGCCACTACCGAAGGTCGTACCTGGCACGTATGGCGAAAACGGAAGTTGGAAGAACGAATGAATGGTCATTCCTCCAGCGTTGATGGCAGCGATGCCCGTAGGAGCCAGCACCACCATGCGTTTAGGCGACAGTTCTTTCAATCGCTTGAGGAAGGTCGTCTTACCTGTGCCCGCCTTTCCCGTAAGGAAAAGGTTGGCACTTGTCTTTTCTATAATGTTCCATGCCAGGATGGATTCTTCGTTCATTTCCATGACCACTTCTTTTAAAATGCTAGATTTCCTCTACTATCTCGCTCATCTCCTTGCGCTTCTTCTCGGCACGAGGACAATCATCGGCAATATGCCCGATAGGAATGATGACCACAGCCTCATATCCCTCACGTGGGAATAGCAGCTGCATCTTCTCAGTATCATAATTGCATACCCAGCAGGTTCCCAAACCTCTTTCAGTAGCAGCCAGACAGAGGTGCTCGGTAGCTATTGCCACATCAATATCTCCATGAGGCTTCTCATCGTATCTGCGAACCCAATTCTCGTCCACATTTCTCATGCCCACGATATACATCGGAGCCGTCTTGAACCACTCGCGGTCGTAGCACTGCTGCAACTTCTGCTTAGCCTCATCCGAGCGGACGATGAGCCAATGCCAAGGCTGCCTGTTCACTGCCGATGGTGCCAAACGCACACATTCCATGATGTAATCCAAATCCTCCTGACTTACCGCCTCAGAGGTAAACTTGCGAGCCGAGAATCGTTCCTGGCTCAATGCCAACATATTTTTCATACCGTTTCGTTTTAAACTTTTTAATCCTTCTATAAACACATTCAATTTTTCAGAAATCGAAAGCATTTACCTTTTTAAAAGGCAAAATTACAAAAAATCCACGAAAAGCCCAAGCCTTTCGGAGATTTTCTTTCTAATCATCCTATGATTTCCCTGGTTTTATTTACCCTTAAGGCAAAAAATATTTAGCCTTAAGGGAAAATATTTTTTGCCTTAAGGGAAATTATCCTAGATAAAGACTAGCGTTTCGAATATTTTTTGTAATTTTGCAACACGAAAGGATTTGTAAGATAAGAAAATGATAGGATTGGCTGATTGCAATAACTTCTACTGTTCGTGCGAACGAGTGTTTCGCCCCGACCTGATAGGAAAGCCCGTAGTTGTTTTGAGCAACAACGACGGGTGCGTCATTGCACGCTCAGAAGAAGCCAAGGCTTTGGGGTATAAGATGGGCGACCCTTTCTATCAGGTAAAAGAAAAACTGGAAGCAGAAGGCGTAGCTATCTTCTCTAGCAACTACACACTCTATGGCTCACTCTCCAATAGGGTAATGTCGATGCTGTCGCACTACTCGCCCCACATCGACCAATACTCTATCGATGAAAGTTTCTTCGAAGTGGATAGTTCCATGGCAAAGAGCTTTTTCGAAACGGATCATCCCATGACAGAGCACTTCTTCCAGGAAAGTCTGAAAGGAAACGGAACTTTCTTGAATGGTGACTCCCTGCTGCATCAATATGGTGCCAGGATTTCTGCCGATGTGCTCCGAGCCGTGGGAATCCCCATCTCCATCGGAATCGCAGAAACGAAAACCCTGGCAAAAATCGGATCCAAATTCGCCAAGAAATACAAGGGTTACCAGGGCTGCTGCCTCATCGATACCGATGAACGGAGACACAAAGCCTTGTCACTGTTCCCTATAGAAGATGTATGGGGTATCGGACGACAGATTTCCAGAAAGCTCGATTATATGGGCATTCGCACAGCTGCCCAGTTTGCTGACAAGAAAGAAAGTTGGGTGCGCAGCCATTTCAACATCACCACCGTGAGAACGTGGAAGGAACTGAATGGCGAAAGCTGCATCAGCATCGAGGAACTGCCACAGAAAAAGAGCATCTGCACCAGCCGGAGCTTTGCCGGTGAAGGCATCAGCGATAAGGATGTGGTGGAAGAAGCCGTGGCAAATTTCGCCGTGCGCTGCGCCGAAAAGCTGCGACGTCAGGGAAGCGTGTGCCAGGGAATCACGGTGTTTGCCTGGACATCCAGGTTCAATGAGAACGTGCCGGAATACGCCATCCACGATTCCCTTACCCTGCCCATTGCCACCAATGCGCAGGAAGAAATAGTAGGTGCCGCCCTCAGCATTCTCCGGGCCAAATACCCGAAACCGATGGCAGACAGCAGGCCCGATCGCCCCGGCATGTCGTTTCACTTCAAGAAAGCTGGCGTTATCCTGTGGCAGATTTCACCTGACCATCCCCGTCAACAAGACCTCTTCGACACCATCGACCGGAGCAGGCAAAAGGCATTGATGGAAGCTATTGATGCCATCAACCAGAAAAACGGTTATGACACCATCCGCCAAGCCGTACAAGGCAATGGTTGCCGATTCGACTTAAAACGAGAGTATATGTCGAAGCGGTTTACCACAGATATTCATGAGATTCTGAAAGTAAAAACAAAATGAACAAGAATAACGATAACAAGATAAGACTGACGTTTCACCCTGCGGAATTCGGAGCCAAGATGCCGATTCCGCTGGCAGAACAAAGCGTAAAGGCAGGCTTCCCTTCGCCGGCACAAGACTATATGGAGGGAGAGATAGACCTCAACGATATTCTGGTTCGCCATCGTGAGGCCACTTTCTATGTACGTGTTTCGGGCGACAGCATGCAGGATGCAGGCATTCTCGACGGCGACCTAGCCATCGTAGACAGGCAGATAGAGCCATCCAACGGCAACTTCGTCATTGCCTTCGTGGATGGCGAATTCACCATCAAGCAATTCAAGATAGATGAGAGCGGTGCCTTCGGCTGGCTCATCCCATGGAACAAAAACTTCGCTCCAATCCGGGTAGATGAGACCAACCGATTCATGATCTGGGGCGTGGTTACCTATGTGATTCATCAGATTGCGGAATGATAAAAAAAGAAAAACAATCACATATTTCTACCCATCTTCCTTTGCCACCTCATAAAAAAGTTGTACCTTTGCAGTCGAATTTTCAGCGATGACTAGGCTATATGCCTTATTAGAAATAGAATTTTCAGCAAATATATGTATTTAGTAATTCTAAAAAACAGCAGTAGTTATGAGTATTAATATCAAGAGAAATCAGTTAAAGAGAGTTGTTATCGTAGGTGGCGGACTCGGTGGTCTTCGTTTGGCAGAAGACCTCTGCAATTCAAACCTGCAGGTGGTGTTGATCGATAAGAACAACTTCCATCAGTTCCCTCCGCTTATCTATCAGATAGCTTCGGCAGGTATCGACCCAAGTTCCATCTCCTTCCCTTTCCGACAGATTTTCCGCAAGCGCAAGAACTTCTACTTCCGCATGGCAGAAGCAAGAGCCGTGTTCCCAGACAAGAAGATTCTGCAGACTTCCATCGGTAAGATCGAGTACGATTACCTGGTATTCGCAGCAGGAACCACCACCAATTTCTATGGCAATGCCAACATCGAGAAATGGGCCATTCCGATGAAGACCGTTTCTGAGGCAATGGGATTGCGCAACGCTGTGCTGAGTAATCTGGAGCGTGCATTGACCTGTGCCACAGAAGAGGAGCGACAGGAACTCCTGAACGTGGTCATTGTGGGCGGTGGTGCCACAGGTGTAGAGATTGCCGGAGCCCTCTCTGAGATGAAACGCTACGTGATTCCTTACGATTATCCTGATATGGACTCATCTCTGATGCACATCTATCTCCTGGAAGCTGGCGACAGACTGCTCGCCGGAATGTCACAGGACTCTTCTAAGAAAGCATACGAATTCCTTACCAGCATGGGTGTGGATGTACAGTTTGGCAAGATGGTAACCGACTACAAGGACCACAAGGTAATGATGAAGGATGGTCAGGAGATTCCTACCCGTACCTTCCTCTGGGTATCAGGTGTAAAGGCACAGCCTATCACGGGTATCGATGGCGACCATCTGGGCCGTGGTTTCCGAATCGTAGTAGATGAATTCAACCGCATTCCTGGCATGGACGGTCTCTTTGCCATCGGCGACCAGTGTATCCAAACTACAGACCCAGCTTATCCTGGCGGTCATCCACAGTTGGCACAGGTAGCCATTCAGCAGGCAGCACTCCTGGCTAAGAATATCCAGAAGATTGCAGAGGGAGCCACTGATTCCCAGCTCAAGCCTTTCCGCTACAAGAATCTGGGTTCGATGGCTACCATCGGAAGAAACAAGGCAGTGGTAGAACTTGGCAAGTTCCACAGCCAGGGCTTCTTTGCCTGGGTATTGTGGCTGGTAGTTCACCTCCGCTCTATCCTTGGCGTAAAGAACAAGGTAATGGTAATGCTCAACTGGCTCTGGAAGTACGTAAGCTATAACGATTCTATCCGAATGATTACCTACGCCACCAAGCCTAAGGAAGTGCGCGACCGATTGAAGCGTGAGCAGACCACTCACCTCGGCACCGACTTGCTGGAGAATGAAGAAGATTAAGAAAATAATAATGAAAAGATAAAAATGACGAAAGTCCAGCTTGGAGCCTTTTGCAAGGTTTCCAAGTTGGACTTTCTGTTTCTCTATTCCATAAAAGGAATATAATAGGAATTCCTGATACTCCAGGGATATTAATGATGCTCAGGCACAATGGCGAGATACACCAGATCATGGTCGGTGAGATTCTCCATATAATGAGCGTGGTTCATCGGGCAGTAATGCACCTGTCCCTGGCGAACCTCCTCCACGGTATCATCATAATGGAAAGTAGCAGTGCCGCTTACCACATAGATAATCTCGCAGTTGCCCTCATGAGTATGAAGGCCAGTTGAAGCACCCGGACGCAAGGTAGAATACATAATCTTCACCTTGTCATCCACATAGTTACGAGTATCAAGTTTACCCTGTCCACCCTTGAAGCCCTCCAAATGAGCCTCAGCAATCTTTTCGAAATCTATTACCATCTTTATAATGTTTATTGTTTAATATCTATTGCTTACAGTCTATCGTCTGCTGTTTACTTGGCTTTTATAAATGAAGCCCTGCAGCTTACTTTGCTTTCGCAAAATACTTCCAGAGCGGAGCAGCCATCAGGCTCTGCCAGATTTCACCCTTCTCCAGCATTTCCATCACTTCTTCTCTTGAGAAGAGGCGAATTTCGATATCCTCTTCCTTATCCAGATGCTGCACATCCATGCGCTCCACATCCATAGCCAGATAACAATGGGTAAGATTGGTATGCGTGCTCGGATTAGCCGAAATCGTCATCCACTTCTGCCAATTACCGCCTCCGAATCCCGTCTCTTCCATCAGCTCTCGCTTGGCAGCCACCATCGGATCCTCGCCCTTCTCTATCACTCCGGCACAAAGTTCATTCACCGTCTTCCCTATCGCATAGCGATACTGACGAACGAAGATGAACTCTCCCTCCTTCGTAATGGCGATGGTATTTACCCAGTCAGGATATTCCAGCACGTAATATTCATCAATGATGGCACCCGTAGGCAATTCCACCTTATCCACTCGTGCCGTGAGCCAAGGCTTCTCTATCAGATACTTCTGCGAGAGCGTCTTCCATTTCATATCTTTATCAGCCATATCTTTTCCTATTTTTTTAAATCAGACTTCTTCTTCATTTAAATTGATGGTGCAAAAGTACAAAAAAAGATTGAAAGAAGAAAAAGTTTACCTGTTATTTCTTTCGAAAAAAACATATCCTAAAACCTTCATGCCATTCTTAGCCCCTAATTTTAGAAGGTTTGACTCATTCTTAGCCCCTAATTTTAGAAGGTTTGGCTCATTCTTAGCCCCTAATTTTAGAAAAACTAGCACCTTTATACTTAATTATCAATACATTACGACACTCTTATACAATTAATCTAAACAAACTACATAGCTGGCGAAAGATGGCGGCATTACTTGCCGCCAAATCGCCATCCCAAGCCTAGCATCAGATTGTTAGGAGTCTTGAAATCCACCAGACTGTAGCCGATGTGCAGCATGGCACGTCGGCTCACATGAATCTTTAGGGCAAGCACCTCATATACACCCCTGAAATCGTTGCGATTGCCAAGCAGATAGGTTCCGGCACCGAAGTTGATGCTGAAATAAGGCATGGCAAACTCGCCACGAGCCGAAAGGCCCAGACCAGCCTGGGTACTAAACTTATGATTCACTACCTCGTCCCAAGGATCATTCTCCCGGCTAGCCGAACGGTCGTACACACCATCAAGCGAGACACCCAAACTCAGCCAAGGGTTCATCCGATACATCGGGTTTACATTGAAGCCCATCACGGCATACTTGCCATCCAGCAGATAGCTCGACACACCATCATGTGCTATCCCCTGCTTCCATGCGCCATACAATACCACATCCGTGTAAAGACCACGGCTATCCGGCAGCTTCTCCCGCTCCACCTTCGGCACAGCCAATGGTTGTCGGTTGATGTAATAAGCCAGACCCAATCTTATGCCGCCTGTGTTAAGTCCCATGTTAGGATAAGTGGTGTTGCCATTAGAGAAATGAGTCAGCGAAATACCGGCATTCAGGTCGAGATATTTCGAGAGCATCCACTTCATATACACATCAACATCAATATATGCCGTAGCCTTGGAGCCAATCACCTTGTTTTCAGGATTGTTCAGTTCGTCATAGGCATTCCATCCGAACGCCATACCCAGGTTCCACTCATAGTTGAGCGACACCCTGCGGGATAGGTTCACAATCGGTGCCCCCTGAAACAGATACACGGATATCGGGTTTGCCAGCCACTGATTAAACTCATGTCTAGCCAGGCCCACACCCTGATATACCCCCTGATAGATGGAGCCAGGTCTCACCTCCTCCTTATTCATAAAGGCATACTTCAGTGTAAAAGTCATGTCGTGATTCATCGTCCGAGCCTCATCATTCCCTCCACGCAGAAACTCGTTAGTATGAAATATGGTAGATGGCACCGCATCCAGTGCGATGCGGTGTATAGTCTTGCAGCTATCCTCCTGCGAGGAGGCAGGCAACGCCATGGCAGCAAGCATGGATATAACCAATAAACTTTGTTTCATCATTCTAGAGCACTCCTTTCTCTTTCATGAAATCAATAAGATCTTCCATCAGATACTCCTTGCTAAAAGTATGGAGCACATCATAGCTTGGGATAATATAATCAGTAAGTATACCAGAAGTCTTTAGACGCTGATATACATCACGAGCATTCAATCCCAATCTGCGAGATAAGTTGCCAATGCAATATGTTACAAAATCAATATTATCACTATTCATACCTTCTGCTTTTTAATAATACCACTATTGCTACGCTTACAAAATCTATCCGATTAGTTTGCGCTATAATAAATCGCATTCTCTTCATCTTTGCTGTTGCAAAGACCAGCATCAGAAAACAGACCAGAGAAACTAAGATCTTCATCTAGTTCAGGCCAATGAATTCCATAACGACTGAGAAAGAACCTCTGGCGCTGTTCCGTTGTAGCCTTTGCCAGACGACTCCATCGATTAAAAGGATAGTTCGCCTTCCAACCATTCGCAGTTTCTGCCCAAACATGAGCATTATCTACCCAAACTTTGTTTATTCTATAATGCTCCATAATCAACATTATTTATCCCAATGCCAATTTCCTAAGAGTATAGAGTTCCTCTCCTGAAGCCTTCTGTTTGATTTCTTCAAAAACTCCTTTACGCTTACTGATAGATAAGATTGAAGTCATTTCTTCTGTTGCTATCTCAGATAACATTCTGAACATCATTTCTGCAATCTCATCAAGAGCTTCCTTCTGATCATCATTAAGTTGCTGCGTTTCCCAAAGTTCTACCAAAGGAAAGTCTTCGAAGGTAATATAATGCAAATAAGCCATAGTATAAGCTATTACAGGAGCCTTACCATTCTTATAATTCTTATTTTCCTTGCGAGATTTCAGATAGTTATAAATTATCTGTAAACCGACAATAGTTTTGAAATAATTTTCATCAGGAACAAAGCCCGAACTAATAACTCCATTGATAAACGTATCATAAGTTGTTCCTGCACCTTTTACGGCTTCACCAGGTAGCATATCCCAACTCATACAAGCAATAGCCATATTCTCTTTTGTAAACCGGCATTGCTTTGGATATTTTGTCAAAAAAGCATCCTTCTCGTCCTTTTTCTTTAGACGATTGCGCTCTTCTTCAAACTGTCCACGAATACGCTCATAATACCAATACATTACATCTCCTCTATCATTTGGAATTACAAGTCTACGTGACAGTTCTTGCATTGTTGTATTGAATTGTTCACTCACACTAAAGTCTGCATCCTTTACAGCATTCTGACTATTAGAACTACGAGATATTTTACTTGCTAACTCGTTAACACTTTGCTGAGGTCCTATCACAATGAGCTTAACTTGCACAAAGACACCTGCCAAGTGAATAGCTGAAGTTTCTGCATCCTTAGCACGAAAAATAGAAGCTGTTGTCTGTCCACCATTTACAATCTGAAAATTACGTATTGCTTTCAAGATACCACTCGACACCATATCGTTTGAAGAAATAACTCCTTCTTTCATTTCACCCACATGTGTAGCTTCGCCTAATGGAGTAAGTTCTACATCAGAAGCAATAGCTGTAATACCATTATTATATGCCAAGAACATCTGAGGGTTATTTCTCAACGTATCTCTAATGTCAGCATTAGTATGCTTACGTTTCGTCTTCTTGAAAGTAAGCCAGTAACGCACATTATAAAGTAGCAAGTCGGTATTCCATTTTTTATAAAGTTTATACAACAACTTGGCAGGGAACATCATCAACAGACACTTGTATTCAGAATGGTCGGTAGACTCCATTTGGATATAAGGAATCTTATACTGATAATCCTCATCATTCTCGAAGTCTATATCGATCTCTACATGGTTGGTTGTATCTGTCAGATTACCCAACAGTTTCTTTAAGTCCCATATATTGCAATCCGTTTCTTTATCACGAATACGTATTTTTTTAGGTGCAGACTTTTTAATAGAACAATTTGAGATTATATAAAATCTTACAGTCTTATACAGATTCTTATTATTGTCTATCATCTTGCAAACTTCATAGGCCGGATCATTCTCTGACATATCTACAGCAGCATTTCGAATAGCTTTATCATAGAAACCTTGAAGACGCGACCACGCATATTGCACATCAGAATCGCTCAGAATCTTTACTTCGCTGGTATTGGTTTCATAAATAGTATAAAACAATGTCAGCACTTCTTGATTAGCACTTTCGTTATATGCCGATATCTCTCCCAAGAAATTGCCAGATGTATTTTTTATGCTCGCATGACACACCACAAAGTTCTCTGCAGATACCTTTGTGGCAATCTGTGAAAGAACATAACAGGTGAAGGCATCTTCACGAGTACTTAACTGCTCTGTTTCTAAGGTCTGTATTGTCATTTTTTCCAATACATTCAGGTAACTATTTAGATTATCCATTTTTATAATTGCTAGTTATATTTCTTTTTCAGTTTCAATTATCTGTATTTTTACATACAAGCCCATCCAAACTTTCTTACAAGTTCCGTAAACAGACCTTTATCCTTAACGGGAATATTAACCATGATGCTTTCCTTACCAGAAGTTTCTAGATAATAGCCTTCATCTGGTAAACGCTCTTCTGATATAGTTGTGCTTATTTTAGAATCCAGCACAAGACTATCATTAGAATACCTCACATCGAAATACTCCAGATTACTTTCAGGAGATATGAACAAAGAACGTAAGTCCTTCTTTCCAATGCAAAAATCCTGCAATCTTTTACTAGAAATACGAATTGCCGTATATTTGCATTCGGGAGTATCTTCATACAACAAACACAAATATAAGGTATCAAAACAATCCCTTGCGGTTAGCAATTGCGGATTGTCGTAGTACTCCAGTATGCTATCTACTTTTAATGTGGATTGTTTCTTATTCATAATTTTATTATTTTAGCCTTTTTAATATCAAATGCTTTACTCCTCCACCAAGAATAGTGAGAGTTTTTGAAAGTCTTCTTGATTTTACCATCCTTAGATTGCAAGCGC
The DNA here is from genome assembly GCF_051861805.1 of Segatella copri. Classification (GTDB taxonomy): domain Bacteria; phylum Bacteroidota; class Bacteroidia; order Bacteroidales; family Bacteroidaceae; genus Prevotella; species Prevotella copri_M. Next base: position 2,872,009 of record NZ_CP146520.1, read on the forward strand.
ACCTCTGCAATATTGGCACGCTTAAACTTAGGGAGCTTCAATAGTCTTTTGGCATCTTCCAGCAAAGAAAAGACGGATACAGCTCTCACTATACAATCATCTATGCCCTCTCCCTTGAAAACCTTGTTTGGTGCCAAGCGTTTTTGAGAGAAGAAGTCCTCCGATTCCGCAGGATTTCCATGTGATACACGGAAATAAGTGCCATCGCATTCAACAGAGTCAAATGGCGGACAACTCGGTGGTAATTCTTCAAACCATTGATATTCCATAACCATATTTTTTAAACACATGGCAAAGATAATATATTTATTCGACATTTACAAATTTTGTGAAGGAAACTTTTGCTAAACAACTATAATTGTGATTATCTATGTTAAAAATTATAAGATTTGATTACTTCCCGACTTGCATCTCAGCTCTTTTTCATGAAATATGTCATAATATCTATTTTGCAAATCTTTGTTTTCAAGATATTTAGGTTTGGTGACCTTCATCTGATGAACCCCACCAACTTTTCGATTCTACCAAGCATAAATAGAAACAAACGGTGAAGACTGCTGATAAGCCTCCACCGTTTATTACTTTATTTCGTTGCTCTAACGAATATATAACATTACCTAGTTTTATAAAACCCAAAGCAGCTACAACAAGACATTAAATCTCACAGGCTCCTCGCCTGTACGTAATTTGTAGTTTTCATAAAGCATCTTCTGCATCTTATCAACATAAGTTTTTTCTACAAAAAAGTCTCATAGTCTCATTTTTGCCCTCAAAATACCAGTTATCTTTCTGATGATTAACAACTTAACATCAATGACACTTCTTGAAAAATGCGGTAAGAAGTATCATCAATGTATCATGGAAGTATCATCATAATATGGTCGTACAACTAAAAAGTGTATAGTTGTACGACTATAAAGCTACGATTGTACAACTATAGGGTGTATAGTCGTACGACTAAACAGGTTATAACCGTACAACTAAAGGGGTTATAGTTGTACGATAACAAGGTGTTGCCACTAGGCTCGACAGAGGTGCTGACTGCAGTCAGCAGACCTGCTGATTAGGCTCAGCAGAGCTGCCGAGCCTAGTGGCAACAATGGAGAAGGTACTTCCTAGCACCTGGAATGATACTTTCTCCAACCCGAGAAGATACTCTTTCCAACATGGCAAGAAGCTCTTTCCAACCCGTAAAGATGCTTATCCCCACCTCCTATCTTTATTCCTTCTTCCTCAATCGATAGAGCGTAACGGGGCCTTCCTTGGTGGCATACATCCGGGCTGCAGGCTCCTCGCAAAGATCATTCAACACCTTGCTGGCATGATAGCGGGTGACGCCAAATTCCTTCATCATATCCTTCACCGTGATATAACCCTGCTGCTGACATATCTCCACAATATCGGCAAACTCCTTTTCAGCCTCCTTCGGAGCAGACTTCACTCCCCAATACTGGCGACTGCAACCATTAGACCTACGACGCAACTTCTCAAGAAACTCCTTCGTGGGCTGAATCTCCAAACCGCAGATATCCACCTCGTTGGCTGGAATCAAGTCGCCCTCATGAAAGGTCTTCTTCCACTCATTTCCCTCCTTATCCCTATGCTGCACCACGCCCAGCTTAGGCTTGACGATAAACATATCGCCTACCCTCACCTCGTTGCCATCCGCCAGGGCATAAAGCGTCTCATCCTCCAGCGTTTCCAGGGCAGCTATAAAGGAAGAAACATTCATCGCACAATGATCGCGAACATGCTTCTCCATCTTCTCCTGGTCAATGGTGTCTCGCTTCACAAACATCGGATGTATCTGATACTTACCGCTTTCGTCCTTCAAGGGCGTGCGATGCTCCAAATAATTGATTGAACCTGTTGCTCTTGCCATATTCTTAGTTTTTTTTGATATTTCTTTATATTCCCCATCTACTTCTCCGCAAACAAATTGGAGATAGCATAAAGAGGAATGATGTCTATCTTCTTTCCATCGGGACTCTCGAATGTTCCAAAATTTTCAAGAGAACAGCGGATGCCCATTTCTATATGCTTCTGCGGATTGCGCATCAGCGAATACATGCTGCTCATGGAACCCTTCACACCAGATTTTACTTCTATCGGAACTATGCTGCCACTGCGAGCTATCACATAATCCACCTCGGCACAAGTACCTTTGTTCATGTTTTGCCAATAGTACAACTGATGCCGCTTCTGCGGAGAAGAATATTTGATAAGTTCCAAGCCCGCCATCATCTCTGCCACATGTCCCTTGTCAACAAGATTGATGGAATCTGCCACCATCATCTCCTTGATGCTGCCATCGATGTCGTCATCTATTCCCAGGATACCAAGCAGCACGCCAGTATCATGGATAAGATATTTCACAACCCGCTCGTTGATTTCAGCCCCAAGCGGCACCCCATTGGCATCCGTATGATAGATCGGGATGATTAGTCCGGCATCCTTCAGCATCTCCAAAGCCACCTTTACTTCTGCCGAACGATATTGTCCTTCTACCCTACTGTAAACAAACTTGGCTCCAGCCTGATGTGCTACGCTTATGAGAGTTTGGCGCAAAAGCAGAGGATTTGCCTTGGCTCCGTACTTGGCAAAATCGTCCTGATACCCCTGTATGACTTCATTCACTATGTCACTACTATAGCGATAAGACCCTGTCTCCATGTAAGTTGCCACAGCTTCTGGCATACCGCCAACCAGCATATAACTTCGAAAAGCCTCCACTAATCTGTTATAGAATGCCTCGGGCAGCGGATTCGTAGGACTACTATTTCGTTTGGTTCTAAGAAGTCCCTCTTGCCCCGTTGCCGTCAAGAATTCATCAAAAGACATCGGATAAACAAACAGTGAACTTACTCTGCCCACCCCAAACGATGACAAATCCTTCAGCGCAAACTCCAGGAGCGAACCTGCTGCAATGACATGAAGTTCGGGATAATCTTCCTTAAAGAACCAAAGGCTGTGAACGACATCTTCGCTCTTTTGTATCTCATCGAGGAAAAGAAGGGTTTCGCCCGGAACAACCGGCACATTAAAGAAGTCGGATAGCTTAGCAGCAATGCTCTTCACATCACGACTGCCCTTAAAGAATTCCATCACCTCAGGATTTCTTTCCACATTAACTTCCAAAAAATATTTGAAGCTCTTGCCCAAATGCCGAATGGTGCTCGACTTGCCTACCTGTCGGGCGCCCCTCACCAAAAGAGGTTTTCTTCGAGGATTATCCTTCCATTCCAGCAAAGCCTGGTCTATGTTTCTTGACAAGTATTTTTTCATATCTTTCGCCTTTATGATTATATGGCTGCAAAAATACTGATAATTAACGAGATATGCAATTATTTTATGTTAACTTTGCTAAAAGATAGAGTTATAAAGGCATGTTTCATGATGAAAGATAGAGTTATAAAGGCATGTTTTATGATAAAAGATAGAGTTATAGAGGTGCAAAAAATCCCTGCCATAGGAATCATTTCCTACAGCAGGGATTTTTCTATATATTATAGTGAATCATCGATCAGACTTTTCTATATATAAGTCATGAGCTTTTGCTACTTCTATCAACCTATGACATTCCTCTTCCTCTGCAGTTCTCGTGCTTTGCCTGTTATCTCCATATTGTTGAGTGGATAGCCCAGTATCAAACACTCGAATATCGCTTCGGTCGCTATCTGCCTGTACTTTTCGCTCAGGCTCATAACATATTGCACCCTTGGTACCCTCACCTAAGAGCATTATGACATTTTATGCAAAGGAATTTATGCCCTATAAGCATAAATGCTTACGATTTGAATCCCCATACATTCTATTTCCCCATTCTCGAAAGCAATGGTAGCAAGCTCCTCGGCATGAGCCTCATTCATCGCCGCGACATAATAGGTCATCCACATCAATATCTACGTTTCGTTCAAACAGGGTATCATGCACCACCAGATTGCGGATTCTATCTATTCCATAGGCCTTTAGCTGATATCCATTTGCATCATAAGCCAAAACATACCAAAGTTGGTTAGATTCCTTGATATAATGAGGCAAGATATTCTCTTCCGTTATCAGCTCACCTCCATGTCGATACAGAACATATTGGAAGGAGATGGTATGCTGATTTCTCACCGCATATATCAGTTGAGGCATATACTTGCTGAACACAGCCCGATGATGCTCTGGCAAAATATACGACCTCATGTTAGGACTCTCATCCACAGCATTGAGCAACTCGAAGTTAAGGAGCATTTCGGAAAGCCTATCCTCCCTGCTCGAAAATCTCTCATTGATGCGATAACTATTCGTTGCCCTATCAAAGGAAATTTCTATATGAAACAGCATTTCTATGTCATTGATGTCTCTTTGCAGAGTTCTTTCTGAGATAGGAGCATCCACATGGTCATTAATATAACTCAATAGGTCATGTACGGAAACACAGCTGTTCCCATACAGACCATTGGTTGCATAAATCTTATTGATGATAAGCAACATTCGGCGAATGCCATCTATTTGTCTTGCCATAACAGAAACGGTTTACTTCTTACTTATCACATCTCAGTTCATGCACTCTTTTTAAAGTTGCTGCCTTACTACCCTCAACATTAAGAGGTGGCAAAAGACTGTCGATTAAAAAAGATTCCAACTCATTTCTCTTGTCATTGGCAAGATAAGCAAAAAGCAAATTACGCTCCATCCATGTAGTCAAACTATTTTCATCTTCCGCACCAAACTTCGTTTTTTATTGATTTGGTAATTTTTATCTCTGGCAATCTTCTGATAACCAAACAAACTACCCAAAGTTTTTCTAAGAGTAGAATTACCACCATTACCATGCAGATGATTTGTCCATATTCGACTTTTCAAATTTGAAGCTACACCTGTATATAACACGCGATAATCCACTCCATGCAAAGAGACTTCTGTATATTTGAAATTACCCAAAACGTCTGGAATATTACAACCAGCCTTTAGCACCACTATATAATTGCCTTCCACAGCAGGAAGATCAGCTCTTTGCCCTTTTGCGGGGTCAAAGAGTGTAAACTGATTAAATAATTCGTTTATATCCATATTTTTCACTCTTCATTGTTTGACATTCTAATTGATGCTGCAAAGATAATAAATCTTAGCGACAAAACGTGTCAGCGAGAAAAATATTTCTATAGACTACAAAGACATAGACAAGTTTTTCCCTGCTCATAGCGAGATTACAATGTCTCCACTTCCGAAAGGACACGTAGCACGACTCGCTACCATCCACAAGGTTAAGGCTCAATGAAAAACTTCAGTGGGATTATGCACGCTATCATAAAAAGATAAACATAAAAGTAAAGTTTAACATAAAATCTTTGAAGAAATCAACTTTTATGTTTATCTTTGTAGCAAATTCTACATGGACCACTTGAATTGATTATAGATATCGACTATAATAAGGAGAATTTAATATGAAAACAAATAAACTGATGGATGAAATCCGCAAGTCAACTCCTGCGGACACAAACAAACAAGTTGACTTATGCGTTGCTATTGCCAACAGAGTCTTTGAACTATTACAGGAACGAAATATGAAACAGCGTGATTTCGCAAAGGCACTTGGCAAGACAGAAACAGAAGTGAGTCGTTGGCTGAGTGGAACACATAATCTCACATTAGCTACAATTGCAAAGATGGCGACGGTTCTTGGTGATGACATCATTACCACAACACAGAGCCATCGTCCATACAAACTTCCAAATACGCAAAATGTAGCTATGATGGTAGCTGAGGATATGTGCAAAAAATAGTTATACAAATAATAAAAAATCCCTGCCATAGGAAGCCTTTCCTACAGCAGGGATTTTTCTATTGGAAATCATCAAGAATGACTTAACTGTCAATTCTTAACTACTAACTATCAATTCTTAACTATTAACTATCAACTATTTATACTCTCCCCAAGCCTTGATGTCGATATCCTCGAGCTTAGTGGTGCAGAATGCATAGATGAATGCACTCGCCAGACGGCTGTTGGTAATCAATGGCACGTTCAGGTCGATGGCTGCACGACGAATCTTGTAGCCATTACTCAACTCACTGCTGGTCAAGTTCTTTGGAATATTCACTACCATATCAATCTCGTGGTTGTGGAGCATCTCCAAAGCCTTAGGCGCACCGCCTTCTGCCTCCTCTGATGGCCAGAGTACACGGGTGTTCTCAATGCCGTTCTCGGTGAGGAACTTGCTACTACCACCAGTTGCATACAGCTTGTAACCATGCTTAACCAGCATCTGGGCAGCATCGAGCAAATCTACCTTCTGCTTGGCAGAACCTGTAGAAAGCAGGATGTTCTTGGCTGGAATGCGATGACCCACAGAAAGCATACTCTTCAAGAGGGCGGTAGATGTATCGTCGCCCAAGCAACCTACCTCACCGGTACTGCTCATATCCACGCCCAATACTGGGTCTGCCTTCTGCAAACGGTTGAAGCTGAACTGAGATGCCTTGATACCTACATAGTCGAGATCGAAGAGGTTCTTGTGTGGCTTCTCTACTGGCAAACCGAGCATCACGCGGGTAGCCAACTCGATGAGGTTGATCTTCAACACCTTGCTCACGAATGGGAACGAACGGCTGGCACGCAAGTTACACTCGATAACGAGAATATCATTGTCACGAGCCATGAACTGGATGTTGAACGGACCGTTGATGTGCAACTCCTTGGCAATCTGACGACCTACTCGCTTCACACGACGAACTGTCTCAACATACAACTTCTGAGGAGGGAACTGGATGGTTGCATCGCCTGAGTGAACACCGGCAAACTCGATGTGCTCGGAAATCGCATAGGCAATCACCTCGCCATTCTTTGCCACTGCATCCATCTCAATCTCCTTGGCATGTTCGATAAACTTACTTACTACCACTGGGTGATCCTCACTTACGTTGGCTGCCAACTGCAGGAATCGCTTCAGCTCTTCCTCATTAGAACATACGTTCATCGCAGCACCAGAAAGCACGTAGCTAGGACGAACCAATACTGGGAAGCCTACACGCTCGATGAAGTTGTCGATGTCCTCCATAGAGGTCAGTGCGCTCCACTCTGGCTGGTTGATGCCGTTGTTGGTCAACATCTGAGAGAACTTGGCACGGTCCTCAGCGTTATCGATGTCCTTGGCAGCAGTACCCAGAATTGGCACGTTCTGTGCATCCAGGTGCATAGCCAGGTTGTTTGGAATCTGACCACCGGTAGATACGATGACGCCATGAGGCTGCTCCATCTCGATGATATCCATCACACGCTCGAAGGTCAACTCGTCGAAGTAGAGACGGTCGCACATATCGTAGTCGGTAGATACGGTCTCTGGGTTGTAGTTGATCATCACTGAGCGCCAGCCTTCCTTGCGGATGGTGTTCAATGCCTGAACGCCACACCAGTCGAACTCTACGGAAGAACCGATGCGGTAAGCACCAGAACCGAGTACGATGATAGAACGATGATCGTTCTCGAAGGTGATGTCGCTCTTTACACCTGCGTATGTAACATAGAGGTAGTTGGTCTGCGCAGGATACTCTGCAGCCAGGGTATCAATCTGCTTCACTACAAGAAGACATGTCGATTTTACTTATAAAATGGTATAAATCATCACCCAAAGTTGTTCTTTGATATAAATGAGCCTTTCTAAACGTACTGCTAGATAGACATTCTTTGTATTTTTGCAAAAAAGCTTCAACTTCTTCTTGGTCTGACATCTCTATTAAACCAAGCGAAGTCAGATAGTAGAAGTGGTTCATAACCTCTTTCTTCGAAACATCGCTATTATATTCATCGTTGTACTTACTATAAATCCTTTCAATGGCATTTTTACCATCAAAAGTGTTTTTTAAAGACTTTAAAATATAGAAATCTAATCCGTCAATTTTTTCCATTAATTCTAAGAACATACGCTTGCATCTATTCTCAGCATTATCAATGTGGCAACATGCTGTTAAATATTTAGCATACATAATTCTTTTATTTTCATCGATTTCATCTTTTGAATAATCTACAGTTCGTAACAAGTCCCAGATAAATTCTTGACTATTTATATATTCCATGTTGCGAACTCTATTATCAAGTTCATCTATCATTGCAAATGCTTTTTTTAGCACATCTTCTATCAATAGATTCTGCTTGTGATTTTGAAAATCAGATAACAGACTTACTATTGGGGCTGTAAATGGACAACAGCTGCCAATAGCCTTTAATATATTACAAACCTTGTCAGGCAGACTCATCTTGCCAATTTCATTTATTCTATTTTCTTCCATATTGAATTATAATTTTACAATAACTCTTGCTACTTCAACATTACAAATTAATCAATAACTGTCACCAAGTATAATAAACAACATAGAGACAGCCCAAGACAAGCATTGCTACAAGAGTTACACACCCACTTTTGGGCTTTTGGGGCTTCCCTTTGTCATCAAGATAGGTTGTAGCATCATCTCCAAAGGTATATCGGCGAGTATCAAATGACCAACTTAACATTACCTTAATATCACAAAGTTCTAACTCTTCTTTCTTTTCCACGAATTTCTTGTAATCAGAAATAGCATCTTGGGCAAGTCGAGTTCTAGTATCTTCAAATAATTTACGGGCATAGTCCTTTTCCCCTTCAAAGAACTTAATCAAAACAGCCTTCCCTTTAATATCAATACAAGAAGTCTTGCTGTCAATATGCGGAACAAGCAAAAATATACAATATACACGCTGTCCTTCTGCGAATTCCTTGATTTCATCATCAAAGTCAAAACTATTAGGACAACCAACAAGGGTATTGTCTTCTCGATAAATGCCATATTGATTAAGGCTTTCCAAATGCACTACATCCACATATCCACTGAATACTCCTGCTTGCCACTTCTTTCTATCAAAGTACCAATCAGCATCCTCTATTCTTACAGTGAGTGTATCATAAGTTTTCTTTCCTGTTTTATCGCTTTGTGGAAATTTGTAAAATTCATCATATCTGAATATGACATTACTATCTTTATCTTCATTATTATAATCTTTATCATCAACTTTTGGCTGTGACACATTGAGTGTTGGCAACTCTTTTTCAAAATGAGTAATTTCAATAAAAGCGTCATTACTAACATCTTCAGTGATGCTATTAATCATTTCTGTTGCATATTCTACATCATCCTCAAAAAATTTAAGGATTGTTGCATAAGCCTGATTACGAACCTTACCATCCTTAGAAATGAATGGTGTAATTGCAATTACACAGTCCAACTCTTTTCCTTTGCTAAACTTATTAACGTAATCTTGCAACTCTTTTTGAACAAATCCCAAAAGTTGCCCATCAGTCTTATAGAAACCAATAGCATTAATATCATATGGATTGTTTGGTTCAGTTTTGATACATCCTGTAAAAACTCCCCAAAAGTTTGCTTCAGGTTTTGTGTGAAAATTTATGCCAGACACCTTTATTCTTAAGGTGTCTTTCTCTATACTTCCCTGTTTTTCACCAACAGGAAGCCAATGTTTTGTTATATCAAAATTTATATCATTCATATCTATCTTATTTTTTGTTCTTTATATTCAACCATATCATTTCTACCATCCAGCCATTTACGTTTGCCACTCGGTATGCAGATGGACATCCTTTTTTAAAGGCACCACGAGAGTCATATTTATGGGATTCTATGAATACATTCTCACGAGTCCACTTGAGGTTATAATTTTGCGGACGCTTCAGCCATTTCATTTCATCTATCCAGCCATTATCTATAGCTGACCTATAAGCACTCGGAGTACCCCATCTAAATTCACTTCGTGAAGAATATTTATGTGATTCAGCTATTACAGTCTGCTTGTTTTGCCAAAATCCCTGTGGCTTGGCATCAGAAGCAGCCCACTCCATTTCGTTTATCCAATTGTTTTTTGTCGCTAAAGAATAAGCAGTTGGTGCACCTCTTTTAAACTCCATTTTGGTTGAGTATTTGCCACCTTCTTCGAATACACGTTCTTTTGTCCAATAACCATGTTCTTTCACCTTAGTTTTTATCCAAGGCATTTTCTCCCATAGATTATTTTTGGCTGCATAGTCATAAGCAGCATGGCAACCTTTGAAAAAGTCTGTTCTCGTTGAATACTTTTTAGACTCTTCTATTACATATTCTTCATTTTGCCAATAACCTTGTGGAACTTGGTCACGGAGCAACCATGTCATTTCATCTTCCCATTTATGCTTTCTTGCAGAAAAATGAGCTGCTGGTGACTTCAAAAAGAATTCATTCCATGATTTATAGTTCTTTGACTCTTCAAACACATGTTCTTTTACACTCCACCATCGTGGAGGCATACGTTTACTGTAAAACCATGGAAATGTTTCATTGTTCATCATCTTATATTTTAGAGCTGCATCATACGCTCCAGCAGATTTTGTAAAAAATTCCGTTGGAGTTTTATATTTTTCAGCTTCACGCAATACTGCTTTCTTTGTCCATTTCTTTATTAAACTTCCAACAGATCCAACATTTTCACCTGTCAGATTGATATTATTAATCAATGTGTAATGCAAAACATCACGATAATATAAAGATTGAACACGTTCTTCTCTTTGTCTCTCGACTATTGTTAGCCCGTCTAATAAGATTTTATATGCTGGAATTTTCAAACTCTTACCATAAAAATACTTATAGACAGGATCATTTTTCTGATTTTTATGTTCCCAATCTCGCCTCTTCATATCATTCGTTGCACCAACATAAGCATATTTATTTACTTCGTCTATATATACATAAATAATATGAATCGGACCTCGTGGATCCCCTTTTGAGACTTTTGTTTCAAATTCCATTTCTCCGAGCCAATGATGTAATAGTGCAGATTTATATGCAGACGGAGCCTTATGACGAAACTCACTTTTATATTTGTATTTTCGGGCTTCCTTTAAAACTTTCTCTTTATCCTCCCAATACCCTTTTGGAGAATTTCTCGTTTTTTTCAACCATGTCATTTCATTAAGCCATCCATTATTTTTAGCTGTAATATAAGCAAGATAACATCCTTCACAAAAATCACTCCTATTGTTGTATTTCTTAGATTCCTCAAATACGTTATTTTTCTCTTTCCAATAGCCAACAGGTTTTCTGTTTGTTTTTGCCAACCAGTCCATTTCATCAAGCCATTCGTTGAGTTTTGCCGAATCAAAAGCTCGACTATTCTTTCTTTGAAATTCTGTAACCGACTTATAATTTTTAGATTCATTTATTACATTCTCTTTTATCTTCCAATATCCAGAAGGCTTACGCTTGCTAGGAGCTAACCAATCCATTTCAGTTAGCCAATTATTATTTTTTGCAATAGTGTATGCAGTCACGGCATTATTCATAAATTCCGTAACTATAAAATACTTTCTTGACTCTTCGAAAACCGCCTCTTTAGTCCATTTGATAGGTTTGGCTGTCGGACGCACCAACCATATCATTTCGTCCAACCATCCGTTCATATACGCAATACGGAATGCACCAGATTTCTTTTTTTTGAACTCAGATCTTGAAGAATATTTCTTGCTTTCTTCAAAAACGGTTTCTTTTGTCCACTTTTTATGCATAACCTTTATTTTTGTGTTATTTAAAAATTCTGTGCAAAGATACAGAAAAATCTATTATACAACAAATAATTTCCCTATTATCATTATATATTTAACCTTTTTTGTATGCGTTGCATAATTTATATGGATTTTATTGGCAGGTTGTTATTATTACACTCACAATTCGACATAATTTCTTTGCAGTTTTATCAAATGGCAAATAGCTAAGCATCAATATTATAAACTTCTAAGTTTATAAACTAACAAATCGAAAAACTTCAAGGAGGATTATGCACGCTATTATAAAAAGATGAACATAAAAGTAAAGTTTAACATAATATTCTTGCAAAAATCAACTTTTATGTTTATCTTTGCAGCAAAAATATAAGTTATATGGAAAAGAACTTATTAATAGAGCTATTGGAAACTGGAGAAAAAGTCAGCCTTTATTCTCCAAGATTCGAGGGTGAGGAATATACCGAATTTGAGAAATTCCTTCTCACCTATAAGGACCAATATGCCCAAGATGTACAAATCCTCATTAGAAGGATTGATATTATCAAAGAAAATGGTGCAGAAGATAGATTCTTCAGATATGAAGGAAGCAAACGTGACAGGGTGATGGCACTACCCTCTCATCTTGATACATCTAATTTAAGATTGTATTGCCTTAATATCAGTCATAAGATTTTAATCTTAGGAAATGGTGGTATAAAGAAAACGCAAACATATCAAGAAGATGTAAATCTGCATAGAGCCGTACGAAACTTACAAAAGATAGACATCATTATAAAGAAACTTGAGAATAAAAGAATTATAACAATCAATGGTACATATTTACATGGACCACTTGAATTGACTATAGATATCGACTATAACAAGGAGGATTTAATATGAAAACAAATAAACTGATGGATGAAATCCGCAAGTCAACTCCTGCGGACACAAACAAACAAGTCGACTTATGCGTTGCTATTGCCAACAGAGTCTTTGAACTATTACAGGAACGAAATATGAAACAGCGTGATTTCGCAAAGGCACTTGGCAAGACAGAAACAGAAGTGAGTCGTTGGTTGAGTGGAACACATAATCTCACATTAGCTACAATCGCAAAGATGGCAACGGTTCTTGGTGATGACATCATTACCACAACACAGAGCCATCGTCCATACAAACTTCCCAATACGCAAAATGTAGCTATGATGGTAGCTGAGGATATGTGCAAAAAATAGTTATACAAATAATAAAAAATCCCTGCCATAGGAAGCCTTTCCTACAGCAGGGATTTTTCTATTGGAAATCATCAAGAATGACTTAACTGTCAATTCTTAACTACTAACTATCAATTCTTAACTATTAACTATCAACTATTTATACTCTCCCCAAGCCTTGATGTCGATATCCTCGAGCTTAGTGGTGCAGAATGCATAGATGAATGCACTCGCCAGACGGCTGTTGGTAATCAATGGCACGTTCAGGTCGATGGCTGCACGACGAATCTTGTAACCATTGCTCAACTCGCTGCTGGTCAAGTTCTTCGGAATATTTACTACCATATCAATCTCATGGTTGTGGAGCATCTCCAAAGCCTTAGGTGCACCGCCTTCTGCCTCCTCTGATGGCCAGAGCACACGGGTGTTCTCAATGCCGTTCTCGGTGAGGAACTTGCTACTACCACCGGTTGCATACAGCTTGTAACCATGCTTAACCAGCATCTGGGCAGCATCGAGCAAATCTACCTTCTGCTTGGCAGAACCAGTAGAAAGCAGGATGTTCTTGGCTGGAATGCGATGACCCACAGAAAGCATACTCTTCAGAAGTGCGGTAGATGTATCGTCGCCCAAGCAACCTACCTCACCGGTAGAACTCATATCCACACCCAATACAGGGTCTGCCTTCTGCAGACGGTTGAAGCTGAACTGAGATGCCTTGATACCTACATAGTCGAGATCGAAGAGATTCTTGTGTGGCTTCTCTACCGGCAAACCGAGCATCACGCGGGTAGCCAACTCGATGAGGTTGATCTTCAATACCTTGCTCACGAATGGGAACGAACGGCTGGCACGCAAGTTACACTCGATAACGAGAATATCATTGTCACGAGCCATGAACTGGATGTTGAACGGACCGTTGATGTGCAACTCCTTGGCAATCTGACGACCTACTCGCTTCACACGACGAACTGTCTCAACATACAACTTCTGAGGAGGGAACTGGATGGTTGCATCACCTGAGTGAACACCGGCAAACTCGATGTGCTCGGAAATCGCATAGGCAATCACCTCGCCATTCTTTGCCACTGCATCCATCTCAATCTCCTTGGCATGTTCGATAAACTTACTTACTACCACTGGGTGATCCTCACTCACGTTGGCAGCCAACTGCAGGAATCGCTTCAGCTCTTCCTCGTTAGAACATACGTTCATCGCAGCACCAGAAAGCACGTAGCTAGGACGAACCAATACTGGGAAGCCAACACGCTCGATGAAGTTGTCGATGTCCTCCATAGAGGTCAGGGCGCTCCACTCTGGCTGGTTGATGCCGTTGTTGGTCAACATCTGAGAGAACTTGGCACGGTCCTCAGCGTTATCAATATCCTTGGCAGCAGTACCCAGAATTGGCACGTTCTGTGCATCCAGGTGCATAGCCAGATTGTTTGGAATCTGACCACCGGTAGATACGATGACGCCATGAGGCTGCTCCATCTCGATGATATCCATCACACGCTCGAAGGTCAACTCGTCGAAGTAGAGACGGTCGCACATATCGTAGTCGGTAGAAACGGTCTCTGGGTTGTAGTTGATCATCACTGAGCGCCAGCCTTCCTTGCGGATGGTGTTCAATGCCTGAACGCCACACCAGTCGAACTCTACGGAAGAACCGATGCGGTAAGCACCTGAACCGAGTACGATGATAGAACGGTGGTCGTTCTCGAAGGTGATGTCACTCTTCACGCCTGCGTAAGTTACATAGAGGTAGTTGGTCTGAGCAGGATACTCTGCTGCCAGGGTATCAATCTGCTTCACTACAGGCAGGATGCCATAGCTCTTGCGCTTATTGCGAACCAGCAGGGCTGCCTTGTGCATGTTGCCCAACTCCTGCTCCAAGCCCACGGCACGAGCAACCTGGAAGTCGGTGAAACCATAAACCTTAGCGGTACGGAGCAAATCCTGATCAAGCGTATTGATGTTGCACTTCTTCATCGCCTCGTCGATGTCGATGATGTGCTTCAACTTCTCGAGGAACCACTTGTCAATCTTGGTCAAGTCGTGAATCTGTTCTACGGTATAGCCCTTGTGCATTGCCTTTGAAATCACGAACACACGCTTATCTGTTGGCTCGCGCAAAGCTGCATCGATATCATCGATTTCAAGCTCCTTGTTCTCTACGAAGCCGTGCATGCCCTGACCAATCATACGAAGACCCTTCTGGATAGCCTCCTCGAAGTTGCGGCCGATGGCCATTACCTCACCTACTGACTTCATAGATGAACCCAACTCCTTATCTACGCCACGGAACTTAGACAAGTCCCAACGTGGAATCTTACAAACCACGTAGTCCAATGCTGGCTCGAA
This sequence comes from Segatella copri, assembly GCF_051861805.1. Classification (GTDB taxonomy): domain Bacteria; phylum Bacteroidota; class Bacteroidia; order Bacteroidales; family Bacteroidaceae; genus Prevotella; species Prevotella copri_M. Next base: position 2,887,136 of record NZ_CP146520.1, read on the forward strand.
GAAAGCTGATGTGGTCTTGGTTACAGAGTTCTTCAACTCGAACAGACCGTAACCCATACCGAGCTTGGCTGCAACGAAGGCAAGAGGATAACCGGTAGCCTTAGAAGCCAAGGCAGATGAACGGCTCAAGCGGGCATTCACCTCGATAACGCGATAGTCCTCGCTCTTAGGGTCGAAGGCATACTGCACGTTACACTCACCCACGATTCCGATGTGACGGATAATCTTGATGGCGAGGGCACGAAGCTTATGATACTCTGCATTGCTCAGGGTCTGAGATGGAGCGATGACGATACTCTCACCGGTATGGATGCCCAGTGGGTCGAAGTTCTCCATGTTACAAACTGTGATACAGTTGTCGTAACGGTCGCGAACCACCTCATACTCAATCTCTTTCCAGCCCTTCAAGCTCTTCTCTACCAATACCTGTGGAGAGAATGAGAAGGCCTTCTCAGCGAGCTTGTTCAGCTCCTCCTCGTTGTCAGCGAAACCAGAACCGAGTCCACCCAAGGCGTAAGCAGCACGGATGATGACAGGATAGCCGAGCTCGGCAGCAGCCTTGCGGGCCTGCTCGATGTTCTCGCAAGCCTCGCTCTTGATGGTCTTCACGTTGATTTCATCCAGCTTCTCTACGAAGAGCTCACGGTCCTCAGTATCCATGATAGCCTGAACAGGAGTACCCAATACCTTGACATTATATTTCTCCAGGATGCCCTGGCGATAGAGTTCCACACCACAGTTGAGGGCAGTCTGACCACCGAAGCTGAGGAGGATACCGTCTGGCTTCTCCTTCTGGATGACACGCTCTACGAAGTAAGGCTGCACTGGCAGGAAGTAAATCTGGTCGGCAACACCTTCTGATGTCTGTACGGTTGCGATATTCGGGTTGATGAGCACAGTCTCGATACCTTCCTCGCGCAATGCCTTCAGGGCCTGCGAACCTGAGTAGTCGAACTCACCTGCTTCACCGATCTTCAAGGCTCCAGAACCTAAGAGGAGCACCTTCTTTATATTTTCGTCTTTCATCTTTATTCCTAATTATTTAAGTGTTTCTACAAACTTATCAAACATGAACTCTGTATCCACAGGGCCTGAGCAAGCCTCTGGGTGGAACTGGCTTGAGAACCAAGGGTTCACCTTGTGGCGGATACCCTCGTTAGAGCCATCATTCATATTTACAAAGAGTTCCTCCCAATCGTTGCCCAATGTCTTGGCATCAACGGCATAACCGTGGTTCTGAGAGGTGATGTAGCAATTGTTGGTTCCTACCATGCGCACTGGCTGGTTGTGTGAACGGTGACCATACTTCAACTTGTAAATGGTAGCACCGGCTGCCTTTGAAAGCAACTGGTTACCCATACAGATACCGCAGATAGGCTTGCGGCTTTGGCTAATCTGCTTGCGAATAATATTCACAGCATCCTCACACATGTCTGGGTCGCCAGGACCATTGGCAAGGAACAGTCCGTCGAAGTCCATATCGGTGTAATCGTAATTCCAAGGCACACGGATCACCTCAACACCTCTGTTGATGAGGCAACGGATGATGTTTGCCTTCACACCACAGTCAACGAGTACCACCTTCTTGCCGGCACCCTCGTTGTAACGGATAATCTCCTTGCAGCTCACCTGGTCAACGAAGTTTACACCCTCGTAGTTAGCCTCAGGGATGTTGTCTGGTTCATCATCAAAGAGAATCTTACCCATCATCACACCATGCTCACGAAGCACCTTAGTCAACTCACGGGTATCGATGCCTGTGATTCCTGGCACCTTTTCGCGCTTCAACCAGTCGGCAAGACTCTCCACTGCATTCCAGTGGCTGTACTGCTCGCTGTAATCATTCACGATGATGGCAGAAGCATAAATCTTGTCACTCTCCATGAAGGTTGGCAAACCATTCTCCTCAAAAGTAAATGGTGGCACACCATAGTTACCCACGAGAGGGAATGTAAGTGTCATCAACTGACCGGCGTAAGAAGGGTCGGTCAAACTCTCTGGATATCCCATCATGGCTGTGTTGAACACAACCTCGCCCGCTACAGGAGCATCATATCCAAAAGATTTGCCATGGAACTTGGTTCCATCGCTCAAAACTAAGGTTACTTTTTTCATATCTGACATTTGATTCTTTTATTTCATACTTATAAGAGCAAATGAATTCTTCACTCTTCGTTCTTCACTCTTCACTTATTTATGATAAACGTTTTCGATATAGTTCACAAACGACTGGTTGCAGAGTTTCGTGCCGCCTGGGGTTGGATAATGACCGGTGAAATACCAGTCGCCCTTGTGGTTTGGAATCGCCTCGCGCAGACCCTCGATGCTCTGGAACACGAGCTGGATAGGAGTAGTCATGCCCTCTGGGCGAAGCATCTCTACTATCTTCTCGTTGATTTCCTCGATGGTGAATGGCTTGTAGATGGCACGCACCGGGTTCACCTGCTCTTCCTTAGGCTTGGCAAGTTCTGCCTTGCATGCCTCGTAGGTCTGCTCGATGAGGTCCTCCATCTTTCTGTCTTTCAGCAGCTGGATGGCTGCACGGAACACGCAGAACTCTTCCAGTCTTGCCATATCGATGCCGTAATAATCCGGATAGCGAATCTGAGGGGCACTGGATACGACTACAATCTTCTTAGGATGCAGACGGTCGAGGATGCGCAGGATGCTCTCCTTCAGGGTTGTACCGCGCACGATACTGTCGTCGATGATAACGAGATTATCCACATTCGGCTCGACGCTTCCGTAGGTTACATCATACACGTGGCTCGCCAGGTCGTTGCGGCTGTTGCCCTCGGTGATGAAGGTACGGAGCTTGATATCCTTCCATGCTATCTTCTCCGAACGGACGAAATCGCCGAGAATATCGTATAATTCTTCCTTAGATGGAATATGGTCGAGGTTGGCAATCTGTTCTATCTTGCTTTCATTGAGATACTTCTTGAAACCGCTCAACATTCCATAGTAAGCCACCTCGGCTGTGTTCGGGATATAGCTGAACACGGTGTGATCCACATCATAATCCACAGCTTTCAGGATAGGCTGGGTCAACTGCTCGCCCAACTGCTTACGCTCCTGGTAGATATCCTTGTCGGAACCACGGCTGAAGTAGATGCGCTCGAATGAGCAGGCTGAATCGCCCTTCTGCTCCATGATGCGCTCGATGCTGCACTCGCCGTTCTTCTTCACGAGAAGTGCCGTGCCCGGCATCAGCTCCTGCACATCCTCTGCCTCCAGGTCGAAGGTGGTCTGAAGTACAGGGCGCTCGCTGGCTACTACTACGATTTCATCGTTCTTGTAGTAGAAAGCAGGACGGATGCCCCAAGGGTCGCGCATGGAGAACATCTCGCCCGAACCGGTGATACCGCAGACCACATAACCGCCGTCGAAGTCCTTCATCGTGGTCTTGAGCACATTGCTCATCTTCACGTGGTCTTCGATGTAGTTGGTGATGTCGGTGTTCTCCATCTCCATCGCCTTTGCAGCCACGAAGTTGCGCTCCACCTCTCTGTCCAGGCGGTGGCCCATCAGTTCAAGCATGATGTAGGTGTCGCTGTAGATGCGTGGACTCTGACCCTGCTTGGTCAGCTCCTCGAAGATTTCATCTACGTTGGTCATGTTGAAGTTGCCGCAAAGACAGAGGTTCTTCGCCTTCCAGTTGTTGCGGCGCAGGAATGGGTGCACATACTGGATGCCACTCTTTCCGGTGGTGCTGTAGCGCAGGTGTCCCATGTAGAGTTCGCCTGCGAAAGGCAGTTCCTCTTTGGCAAACTTAGCATCTGCAAGCTGCTCGGGAGTCAAGTCCTTGAAGTTGGCATTCGCCTTACCGAAAATCTCGGTCACGGCGTTCTTGCCCTCTGCACGCTCACGAAACATATACTCATGTCCAGGCTTTCCGCCCAGTTTAACACAAGCCATACCAGCACCCTCCTGTCCACGGTTGTGCTGCTTCTCCATCATCAGATAGAGCTTGTTAAGTGCGTACATCCAGGTGCCGTACTTCTGCTGGTAATACTCCAGTGGCTTGAGCAATCTGATCATTGCTACGCCACATTCATGTTTCAATGGTTCCATCTCACTATTATCCTTTATCTTAATTAGTTAAATTTGAATATACCTATTGCGAGGGATATCCCTCCAAAAAAAGGGAAACGTCAAGAAACGACGATTCCCTTTATCTTTTATTCGACAGTAACTGACTTGGCCAAGTTTCTAGGTTGGTCAACATCCTTGCCCTTGCATACAGCTACATGGTAAGCCAGGAGCTGCAAAGGAATGGTAGCCAATAATGGCTCCAGGCACTCCAAGGTCTCAGGGAGTTCAATCACTTCGTCGGCAATCTTAGAGATGGTTTCGTCACCCTTGCTCACAATGGCAATGACACGGCCCTGACGGGCTTTAATCTCCTGGATATTAGACAAGACCTTCTCGTACATGAAGTTGTGGGTAGCAATAACTACCACAGGCATATCGCTGTCAATCAATGCAATAGGGCCATGCTTCATCTCCGCTGCAGGATAACCTTCAGCGTGGATGTAGCTAATCTCCTTCAACTTCAATGCACCTTCCAGGGCTACAGGATACTGGAATCCGCGGCCCAGATAGATGAAATTGCGAGCGTATGTAAACGTACGGCTCAAGTCAGCTATCTTATTGTTCAGCTTCAACACTTCCTTCATCTTTGAAGGGATGTTCCAGAGCTGCTCTGTAATCTTCTGGTATTCGCTTTCGCTGATGGTACCTCTCTCCTTACCGATGGCGAGTGCCAGGAGGATGAGAACGGTAACCTGACCGGTGAATGCCTTGGTAGAGGCAACACCGATTTCCGGACCTACGTGAATGTAGGTACCGGTATCTGTTTCACGGGCGATGGAAGAGCCGATGGAATTACAGATACCATAGATGAACGCACCATTTTCCTTGGCAAGCTTGATGGCAGCCAGGGTATCAGCGGTTTCACCACTCTGCGAGATGGCAATAACCACGTCGTCCTTGGTTACCACAGGATTGCGGTAACGGAACTCTGATGCATATTCCACTTCCACCGGAATGCGGCAGTAGTTTTCAATCATCTGCTTGCCGATGAGTCCGGCGTGCCATGATGTTCCACAAGCCACGATGATGATTCGCTTGGCATTGAGGAGCTGCTGACGATGGTCGGTGATGGAACTGAGCACTACGCCCATCTCCGTCTCCGTCTTGCTGGTAGAATCGTCGCCGTCGGTCATCACGCGGGTCTCCACCGTGCGGCTCACCACACGGCCACGCATACAGTTGCGCAGGCACTCAGGCTGTTCGAAGATTTCCTTCAGCATGAAGTGAGGGAAACCGCCCTTCTCTATCTGACCGAGGTCGATATCCACGGTCTGTACCTCAGGGTTGAGTTTCACGTTCTGGCTGTTCACCACCTGCAATTCCTCACCGAGGCGCATCACAGCAATGTTGCCATCTTCCAGGTAAACCACCTTGTCGGTATATTCGATGATAGGGCTGGCATCCGAACCGAGATAGAACTCGCCGTTCTCGCCGATACCTACTACCAATGGGCTCTGCTTGCGCGCTGCAATAATCTGATTAGGGTTACGCTTGTCAAGAATAGCGATGGCGTATGCACCGATCACCTGACGCAATGCCACCTGAACGGCAGTCAACAGATCAAGTTCCTTCTTTACCTGGATGTATTCGATGAGCTGAACGAGCACCTCTGTATCGGTTTCGCTCTTGAACTCCACACCCTTGGAAATCAGGTTTTTCTTGATATCGGCATAGTTCTCGATGATACCATTGTGAATCATGGCGAGGTTCTTGCTTGAAGAATAATGAGGATGAGCATTCACTGCAGAAGGCTCTCCGTGAGTAGCCCAACGAGTATGAGCGATACCCACATGTCCAGAAATATCCTTATCCGAGCAGAACGCTTCCAGATCTGCCACCTTGCCCTTTGCCTTATACACGTTCAAAGAGCCATCATCACTTATAAGGGCTACACCTGCGCTGTCGTATCCGCGATACTCCAGGCGCTTCAAGCCTTTAATAAGGGCAGGATAAGCCTCGCCCTTACCTAAATATCCTACAATGCCACACATTTTCTTATAATCTTTTATGTTGTAATTCCGTTCGTTAATCCTGACCTTGTTCCCTATTCAAACGTTTTTCTTATCGCAAGATGTTGACAATCAACGATGCGATAGAAATCAATGTACCCACAGCAGAGAACCACAATGTGGTAGAAGAGCCGATGGCAGAGTTCTGTGCCTTCACCTTGTTAGGCTCTACATAGATAATGTCGTTCTGCTGCAGATAGTAGAATGGAGAGTTAATGATGTTTGCATCATTCAGGTTCATGCGATAAGTATGCTTCTCTCCTGCTGCATCCTGACGGATGAGCAGCACGTTATCACGCTTACCATAGATAGTCAAGTCGCCACACTGTGCCAAAGCCTCGAGCACGCTCATCTTCTCCTGTGGAGCATAGATGATGCCTGGCTTTTCAACTTCGCCGAGCACAGAAACATGGTAGCTACCCATTCTCACGGTAACGATTGGATTTTCCTGTTCTGACAAGTAAGGCTTCACCTTACTCTTGATGAGGTCCTCAGCCTGCTTCTTGGTCAAGCCGCCTACATGCAGGGTACCCACAACCGGAAACTCGATATTGCCGGCATTGTCAACCAGATAACCCTGCAAGGAACCGCTGCCATAACTCAACTGGCCACCAGTGCCGAGGGTCTGTGAAACCGAGAGGTTGAAAGGCATGGCAGCCTGAGGGTCTGTAGTAATGACGGTGATGGTCAACTCGTCCTTTGGCATGATCTTAGCCTCGTAAAGCATCTTAGAAGCCGCCAAACTGATAGAATCTGCATTTTGAAAATAAGCCACGTTCTTGGTGCTACCGCAACTGCCGAGCATCAAGACCATTGTTAAAGCGACAAGCGCTGAATAGATGAATTTTTTCATTATCAACAAATTTCGTTTATAAAATATCGGTGCAAAATTACAGCATTTTTTTGAATGATGCAAATATTTTGCACCAATATTTACTGAAACGTATTATTTTTTAGAAAATAAGAGCCTTTTTACTTGTCTTCAACGCCATTTGAAGGCAAATTAAAGGTATAACTATTATCGAAAATCTTCTTCACCTTGTTGATTTCAACGAAAGTGGTGCCGCCGCCTTCTCCGAAACTACCACTCAGGTAAGCTATCTTATCCTCTTCGTCAAGGTAGCCCTTCTGGCGAAGCATGCGTACCGCTGCAGTAAACATATCCTTTGAAGACACGTAGTCTTTCTGATGGATTGGGATGATACCGTAGCTCAGGTTCAGCCAGCGCTGAAGCTTCTCCTTGTAGCAGATGGCAAGCACTGGGTTCGGACCACGGAAGGCGGCAAGGTCGCGGGCGGTCTGACCGGTCTCACCGTCGGTGATGATACCTGCTACGCCCAACTGCTTGGTAGCCTCGATGGCTGCGTGAGCCAGGAAGAGTTTCTGGTCTATCTTGCCATCCTCCATTGGGTTGATGTCGTTCAGTGGCGACTTATCCTTCTCTGCCTGCTCGGCAATGCGGGCCATGGTCTGCACAGCCTCTACCGGATACTTACCGCTTGCCGTTTCGCCTGAAAGCATCAGGGCGTCGGTGCGATAGAAGATAGCATTGGCGATATCGGTTACCTCGGCACGGGTAGGACGAGGGTTCTTGATCATGGTGTGGAGCATCTGTGTAGCCACGATTACTGGCTTCTGGGCCTTCACGCACTTGGTGATGATGCGGCGCTGGATGCCAGGAATCTTCTCGATAGGCACCTCGATACCCAGGTCACCACGGGCAATCATGATACCGTAGCAGGCGTCGATGATCTCGTCGATGTTGTCAACACCTTCCTGGTTCTCAATCTTTGAGATGATCTTGATATCGCTGTTGTGAGCATCGAGGATATCCTGAACGGCCTTTACATCAGCGGCATTGCGCACGAAGGAGTGAGCGATGAAGTCGATGTCGAGCTCGATGGCAAGTTCGATGTTGCGGCGGTCCTTTGCCGTGAGTGCAGGCAGGTCGATGTGCTCGCCTGGCACGTTCACGCTCTTGTGCGCACCGAGTACACCCTCGTTCTGCACCTCAGCCACGAGCATAGGTCCCTGCACCTCCATGACCTTCATGTCGAGCTCACCGTCATCAAACAAGATGTCATCGCCCACCTTTACATCGGCAGCAATATCAGGATAGCTCAGGTTCACGATGTCGTGAGACGACTCCATCTCTGGGCGACCGAAGATTTTCACCACGTCACCAGTATGATACAGTATAGGCTCCTTCACGTCGGTGGTACGCACCTCTGGTCCCTTGGTATCAATCATGATACCGATGTGTGGAGATACGGCTCTAACGTTCTTTACAATGTTGCGGATACCTTCCTCTGTGGCATGTGCGGTGTTCATACGAACCACGTTCATGCCAGCAAAAAAGAGTTTGCGGATGAAATCCTGATCGCATCTACGATCGCTGATGGAAGCGACAATCTTTGTTTGTTTCATATTTGTATTAACCTTATTGAAATTTCAATTATTTTCGTGACATTTCTATCACTTTTCTCAAATTTTGTGCAAAGATACAAAGAAAATCTGAAATATGATTCATCTGAACTACAAAATATATATAAAATATTGCGATAGTAACAGATTGAAAGGGGGCGAAAACAAAAAAATCCAGCCAAAAGGATGTTTATCTCCCTTTGGCCGGATTCCTTACTGGTTCATCCGGTGACTAGATATCCAAATCCGGTGCCTTCTCGGCGCCTGCGGCTGCCTCGAACTTTGGCATCACATTGAAATGGAAGAGACCGGCGATGATGGCGTTAGGCATCTTTCTAATGGTCTGATTATACGACTGTACCGCCTCGTTGTACTTGCGGCGTGCCTCGCTGATGCGATTCTCGGTGCCTTCCTCCTGAACCTGAAGGGCCTTGAAGTTCTCACTCGCCTTCAGCTCAGGATATCTTTCTGCCACCAGCATCAGCTTGGAAAAGGCATTCGCCAACTCGCCCTGGGCAGCAGCATACTGCTTCATGCTAGCCTCGGTAAGGTTGTTTACATCCAGTTTCACCTGTCCCACAGAGGCGCGAGCCTTGGTCACCTCCTCGAAGGTCTCCTTCTCATGCTTGGCATACGCCTTCACTATCTTTGCCAGCTGAGGCATCATGTCGGCACGGCGCTGATACTGAGCCTGCATGTTAGACAACTCGGTGGTAGCAGCCTCCTGCTCACTCACCATTCCATTATAACCACTGAACACCCACAGCACCAACACTACGATGACGCCTAAGATGATCCATCCTGTTTTCTTCATAATTCTCTTTTATTTATTGATTATACATTATTATATTAGTGTTTATTGATTAGTGATTAGTGATTACCTGCGTAAACTATCAACTTTCAACTATAAACTATCAACTTTTAACTATCACCAGCTTCCTCCGGATCCGCCGCCAGAGAAGCTACCGCCGCCGAAGGATCCGCCCGAGAAGCCGCCTCCACCACCTCCGGAGAAGCCGCCTCCTCCCATGAAGAACGGCGGCAACCAGTCGTCGTCATCATTTCTTCTTCTATTCTGGCTTCTACCCTTTCCCTTAGGTTTTGGTTTCAGCACACCCACCTGCTCCAGGATATATCTGACGAGGTAATAAATCGGAACTCCGAAGAAGAGAAGGAAGAGGATGATAACCAGCGCCCAGTCTTCTTCTCCATTCACCGTACCCTCGTCTACCGATTCGATTCCGGTGCGTCCGCTCTTCACCTTATTATATATAGCACGGCTCACTGATGCCACAGCCTCGCCGGGGTCATCCTCTCGCATGTATTTCACGATGCAGGCACGGGCAATGTCGTCGCAATCCACATCCGTCAGCTCGCCTTCCAGTCCGCTACCCGGAGCAATGAAATACTTATGGTCTTCCACTGCGATGACGATGACCAGTCCTCTTCGGCTCTTCTTATATCCGATGCCATACTTGTTGCCCACATCCTGCGCCATGCGGAAGGCATCCTGGTTCTCCACCTTGCCCACGATGATGAGCACGTTCTGCACCCCACACTCCAGTTTCAGCTTCTGCAGGTATAGGTTGGCAGAATCCTTCTGCGCCTTCCCCACCAATCCATCCGGATCGGAAACATACTGCGTGGAGTCTTTGAGGAACGGAATCGGCACATTCTGTGCGCTCCACTCCCTGCTGGCAGCCAGCGACAACACGCTGAAAGCCACTCCTATGAAAAGCAAAAAATATCTCTTAAAACCCATAATTTCCCTATTTTTGTGCAAAAATACATAATAAAAACCTAATATGCAAATACTTAGAGCATTTTTTTTCAAAAAAAAGCCCGAACTATTTTGTTATATCGCAAAAAACTTGTATCTTTGCACACCGATTTGAGATAATTAAAGTATAAAAGTAAATAAAAGAAGAAATGACCAAAGCAGATATCATTAACGAAGTAGCAATCGCTACGGGTATGCCAAAGAAAGAAGTAGGCATGGTAGTGGAGTCGTTCATGGAAGAGGTGAAGAAGAGCCTCATCCAGAACAAGGAGAACGTTTACTTGCGTGGTTTCGGCAGCTTCAACATCAAGCACCGTGCAGCCAAGACCGCTCGTAACATCTCCAAGAACACAACCCTCACTATCCCAGCTCACGACCTTCCAAGCTTCAAGCCAGCAAAGAGCTTCGTAGAGGAGATGCAGAACGCCCAGTAATAGGGCAATCGCTGCATTAAAAGATAATAATATCATTTTTAATAATAACAATATTTTTAAAATTTTAAAATCATGCCAAACGGAAAGAAAAAGAAGGGCCACAAGATGGCTACTCACAAGCGTAAAAAGAGATTACGTAAGAACAGACATAAGAGCAAGTAAGCTTTCGATTTAGAAGCTAACATTGCTCTCAGTCGGTTCGTCAGACTGAGGGGGCGTGTCATATCAACATGGTTTGGCATGCCCCTTTTTGTAAAGTGTAATTAGTAGAACTTTAAGTAAAAAGATTATTGAAGAGTATGACAAGCGAAGTTGTAATTGACGTCCAGCAGAAGGACATCTCTATCGCACTCATGGAGGACAAGCAGCTGGTGGAATACCAGAACGAACCCCGTGAGGCATCGTTCTCTGTGGGCAACATCTACATTGCAAAGGTTAAGAAACTGATGCCAGGACTTAACGCTTGCTTCGTGGATGTGGGTTATGAACGCGACGCCTTTCTTCATTATCTTGATCTAGGAAGTCATTTCAATTCCTACCAGAAGTATCTAAAACAAGTACAGAGCGACAGAAAGAAACTTTTCCCATTCTCTAAAGCCAGCAAAATGCCTGAATTGGAAAAGGAAGGCAGCATTCAGAATGTCCTGAAAGCGGGACAGGAAGTGCTGGTGCAAATCGTTAAAGAACCAATCTCTACCAAGGGTCCTCGACTTACGGGCGAAATCTCTTTCGCAGGTCGATACCTGGTACTCATGCCATTCGGTGACAAAGTTTCTGTCTCGTCGAAAATCAAAAGCGGTGAAGAACGCTCCCGACTCAAGCAACTCATTCACAGCATCAAGCCAAAGAATTGCGGTGTCATTGTCCGCACTGTGGCTGAGGGTAAGCGTGTCGCTGAGCTCGATGCTGAGCTGAAAATCCTGGTGAAGCGATGGGAGGATGCTATCGCCAAGGTGCAGAAGACCCAGCAGCGCCCGCAAATCGCCTTCGAGGAGACCGGAAGAGCCGTCGCTCTCTTGCGTGACTTGTTTAACCCATCTTACGAGAACATCTTCGTCAACGACGAAGGTGTGATGAACGAGGTGAAGGACTATGTTTCTCTAATAGCCCCTGAAAAGGCGGGCATAGTCAAGCTCTACACCGGAAAGGTGCCTATCTTCGACAACTTCAGCATCACCAAGCAGATTAAGGCTGGTTTTGGAAGAGTTGTCAACTACAAGCACGGTGCGTATCTCATCATTGAGCATACCGAAGCCCTGCATGTGGTGGATGTGAACAGCGGCAACCGCACTCGTGAGAAAGGTCAGGAAGCGAATGCTCTCGACGTGAACCTCGGCGCTGCCGATGAATTGGCCCGACAGTTGCGCCTCCGTGATATGGGAGGCATCATCGTGGTGGATTTCATCGACATGAACCTTGCCGAAGACCGACAGCTGCTCTATGAGCGCATGTGCAAGAACATGCAGAAGGACCGTGCCAAGCACAACATCCTGCCATTGAGCAAGTTCGGACTGATGCAGATTACCCGCCAGCGTGTGCGCCCAGCGATGGACGTGAACGTAGAGGAGACCTGCCCTACCTGCTTCGGCACGGGCAAAATCAAGTCGAGCATCCTCTTCACCGACCAGCTGGAAAGAAAGATCGACCGCCTAGTCAACAAGATTGGCGTCAAGAAGTTCACTTTGTATGTGAATCCTTATGTAGCTGCCTTCATCAACAAGGGCTTCGTTTCCCTGAAGCGCAGATGGCAGTTTAAGTATGGATTCGGCTTCAATGTGATTCCTTCGCAGAAACTGGCGTTCCTCCAGTATGAATTCTACGACAAGGACAACCAGTATCTGGATATGCAGGAAGAGCAGGAGACAAAGTAAGTTTTTAATTCTCAGCAAAAAGCTCCATTCGCAATTTTATGATGCGAATGGAGCTTTTTTTGCTTCTAGTGCTTCTTATGCTCTTTTTTGTTGCTTTTTACATATTTTTTATTTTTTCCTGCAACCTTTTGCTGTATTTTATCGTCTAAGCTATAAAATAACATGTATAGTTACATAAATAAATAGTATAGATAACATAAAAAAGAAAGGAAAAAGATTATGATTTTAAGTACAACTCCAACCATAGAAGGCCACCCTATCCGTGAATATCGTGGCGTAGTTACTGGCGAAACCATCATTGGTACCAACTTTGTTAAGGATTTCTTTGCCAGTGTCCGTGATGTGATAGGTGGAAGAAGCGGTTCTTACGAAAGCACCCTCCGCCAGGCCAAGGATACTGCCCTGAGAGAGATGGCCGAGCGTGCCGCATCCCTGGGCTGCAACGCCATCGTGGGCATCGACCTGGATTACGAAACCGTGGGCAACAGCGGCTCCATGCTGATGGTAACGTGCAGCGGAACGGCAGTGATTATATAAGATAATTAACTGAATGACATTACTTTACAGAGTTAATGAGAGTTGGTGACCTTCATCAGATGAACCCCACCAACTCCTGTTCAATGTGGTGACCTTCATCTGATGAAGGTCACCAACTTTCTTCTATATCATTTATTCTATCACCCAATCCTCTATACTTCGCTGGTTTTCAGAGAAGTTAATACCCACTTTCACTACCTTTCGCCCATCATCGGCAAAAGCCTTGGCATAGTCCTTGTGGCTGATTTGCGCCATGGCGATGTCGGCAGACTTCTTATATTTCAACTCAAAGATAAAGATGCTCTTATCCGTCTTGAGAACAAGGTCTATTCTTCCATCAGAAGTGCTATGCTCCACCTTCACATCTTCGCCAAGCATGGTGAAGATGGTGAATATCACGGCTTGATAGTGACGCTCATTATTGTTGATAATCGTATATGGGAACTTATCATAGAATGCCTTCAAGTGAGGCATAAAGGCTCCCATGTCGTCATTGACGAGCACATTCTTGGCATAAGCATACACAATGGCATCATATCTGTTCATGTCTTGTGCAGTATAATACCTGACGAGACTATCAGAAAAGCCTTGTCTTACTTCTAGATTTGGGAAACAGAGATGATACAATTTTCCTCTTCGCTCATATCCTTTAATGGTAAGGTAGCCACTTTGGAAAAGAACCGGAATAGGATCAGTGAGTCGTTCCGTAGGTGTATCAAAACGTGAAGCCTGTATCCACAAATCATCCAGATTGAGCATGTCCAAATTTTTCTGCTGCAACAACTCTACCAGGAACGTAGGCGTACCAGATGTAAACCAATAGCTATTAAACTCTTTATCATCCAATGCATTGATGATGCTGTAAGGATTGAAGATATCCTCGCTATTGATACTGAAATGGTAGCCATCATAATGCTGCTTGAGTTGCCCTAAGGTCTCCTCATAAGTAAGCCCATTATGCTCAGCCATCTCCTCAATTCCCTCACGGAAATACTGAGACAATTCACTCTTGGTAATACCACAACAGCTACTGTATTCATCCTTCAACGTGAGAATCTTGAGATTGTTCAACTCGCTGAAGATGCTGAGCTGACTGAACTTAGAGATGCCCGTGATGAATACAAAACGAATGTTTCCCTCTTGCTGCTTCAAGGGACTGAAGAAATCTCGCATGATGTTGCGGATGGTCTTCTGTAATTCTTCGTCACTTACAGAATCATGCATCGGGGCATCATACTCATCAATGAGAACGACAACTTGTTTACCGGTTTGAGCCGTGGCAGCCAGCAAGATATCCCTAAAGCGAATTCCAAAGCCTTCGCGCTCAGATTCAGGAACTTCTATTCCATATTTCTGCTCTTCAACTTTAAGAATATTGTTTAATATGATTTTAGTATTCTCCAAACTATAATACTTACCGCAGCTCAGATCCAGGTGAATGACGGGATATGCCGTCCACTCCTTCTCCATCTGTTCGATGGCAAGTCCCTTGAACAACTCTTTCTTACCCTCGAAATAAGCCTGGAGAGTAGATACAAACAAGGATTTTCCGAATCGACGTGGGCGACTCAGAAAATGAAACTTGGCATAATGAGCCAACTGATAGACGATAGCCGTCTTGTCAGCATAGAAGTAATTCCCCTTCACGATTTCGGAGAACGTTTGTATTCCCAAAGGATATCTCTTTGAAGCCATAATCTTACTCTTTATAATCTAGGTACAAAGATACGGATAATATTTCAGAAAACAAGCGTTTTTCTGATTATTAACAATATATCACTGTAAAAATAGAACCGAAATTCAACAAAACATGCTTGAAATGGGGCGGTAACTGCCTTAAAAAACGAGTTACCGCCCCAGTTCAAGCATATTTTTATCTAAAATCCCTTGCGGAATTCAAATAAAAACATTATCTTTGTAGCCAAATATCAGAGCCTTAGGGCTAATTGTTATCATAAAATAAGACTTTACCATTATGCTACAAAAAATAATAGGACGCAAGGAAGAGCAGAAAACGTTGCAGGATTGCTATGAATCCAACAAACCGGAATTCGTAGCAGTCTATGGAAGACGACGCATCGGCAAGACTTTCCTGGTGAAACAATTCTTCAAAGAAAAATTACTCCCTCCTATTTAGAGCATATCATCTATCGCCGTGAGTTGTTCAGAGAAACCACTGGTACCAGCAAGGCTCTGCACCTCACCTTCGTTACGACTTACGGAGTGGCAAAAAATGCCCAATACGGCATGATACAGAGCGAGATTACGATGGACGATTTGTTTAAGCAATAAGTGATTCCATTTCATATTATTGATTATCAATTAAATAATGTGGTGACCTTCATCAGATGAACCCCACCAACCCTGATTCAATGTGGTGACATACACTTTTCATTTTTGCCATAAATTAAAAACAGGAAAGATATGAAAGAGAAGAAAACTACACTTGTTGGCTGGGGACCTACCAACGAAGAAAAAGCCATAGCTCGCATCGAGGCTATAGAAGCCGACATAGAGAAAAATGGACTGATTGACGAAGAGGAAATGATAGAACATCTTAAAGTAAAGGGATTATGGCTTATATAAAACATTTTTTATTCTTAAAAAACACAGTTTTTTTCATTGTTTATGCGGTATTTCGAGATATAAATGTTATCTTTGCGGTGTAAAATGTGATACCAGTATCAAAAATAGTACTCTAATATGATATTTGAACGTAAGAAATACTTGAATGAACTTATTGCAGGACGCGGGAACGGTCTTGTGAAGATTATAACAGGTGTCAGACGATGTGGAAAGTCATTCCTGCTGTTTGATATCTGGCATAATTGGCTGTTGGAACATGGGGTGACTGATAGTCACATCATCGAGATACAACTTGATGATTTCCGAAATAGACGATTGAGGAAGCCTGATGCTTTACTTGACTATATAGACTCAAAGGTGGTGAATGATGGCTATCCTTATTATATAGTCTTAGACGAGGTGCAACTGGTAGAAGAATTTGTGGAGGTTATTCTTAGCTTGACACACATGAGAAATGTGGATGTGTATGTGTCAGGCTCAAACTCTCGCTTTCTGTCAAGTGATGTTGTGACTGAGTTCCGAGGCAGAGGTGACGAGATACGTATCTGGCCTCTCACCTTTGACGAATACTTTAAAGGCATTGGTGGCGATATACGCAAAGCATGGCTGAACTACTATACCTTTGGCGGACTACCACAGGTGGCTTTGCTCGAAACAGAAGAAAAGAAAACAGACTATTTGCGTGGTCTGTATGAAACCACCTATCTGCGTGACGTAATAGAGCGCAACCATCTGCGTAATCCTGAAGGAATGAAGGAATTGGTGCGTGTTCTAGCTTCGGGCATTGGCTCATCAACCAATCCAACGAGAATAGCCAATACCATTCGATCAGCACAAGGGGTAACCATAAAAAGAGACACTATAAAACAATATATTGACTATCTGAAAGACTCTTTCTTGATAGAAGAAGCCTTGCGCTATGATGTGAAAGGCAGAAAATATATTGGTACCGAGACGAAATACTACTTCGCAGATATCGGCATACGTGCAGCCATTCTCAACTATCGACAGCAGGAAGAAACGCACATTATGGAAAACATTATCTATAATGAGCTTCGTAGCCGTGGATATAATGTGGACGTAGGATTGGTAGAACTTGGTGGTAAGGATGAGAACGGCAAGTTTACAAGAAAGCAGCTAGAGGTTGACTTTGTAGTAAACCGTCCTCCATACAGGGTGTATATCCAGTCAGCTTTCCACATGCCTACGCCAGAGAAGGAAGAACAAGAGCGACGCCCACTATTGTCAATCAATGACCACTTCCGTAAGATTGTTATTGTAGGTGATGACATCCATCGCAAAGAAGACGAACTCGGAGTATTGACGGTTGGATTATTGGATTTTCTGACAGACAAAGATTTGTTAGAGCAAGGATGATAGGAACAACGACAACCAGCACACGGAAGCTATGTACTTCGGTTTCTTAGGTTCATACCGTAGTGCCATCATCATGAAAAATTGGAATTTAACATATAACGCACTTTTAGGATGAATATTTATCGTTTTGATTCAGATACAGAATATAAAGTTGATTCTTTCGACTGCGGCGACTCCTACTTAAACGACTAAAAAATGCAGTAATCTTTACATTAGCGTATTTTGAGAATAAACGTATTATACAAAACGACCCGCACATTTGAGCATCGTTGAGAGGCTTGGCGGGTTCTCGCACTGCAAAGATACAAATAATTATTAATAATACAAACTTTTGAGCAAGAAAAAAACAGCCAACCTTCAATAACATTTGAAAGTTGGCTGTTTTTCATTTATAATATATCCTGCAAGTTTTTACTTTACTAATCTCTTTTATCCATTCTGGATTACTACGCCCTTATAACTACCTCCTACTCTCTGCCCGTTCATATTATAAACAGGACAATTGCTTACATTAGAATCCATCGTAACATTATTGATTCCAGTAGAAGAAGCAACGATTTGTAGGCAAGTTACAGGCAAGTTACAATTATGCCCATATCGGAATGTATCTCATATAGCATGGAGCTGTATCTATATTTACGAAATCCAGACAGTCAAATAGCGACACACGAGTTGACCCTTGGTAAACGTTGTTATTTTTTTTCTCGATAATCAAAGCGGCTTAAAGCATAGTCCAGCCAATGCTCACGGTCGGCATGAATATGGTCTAACAGCATATCGGTAGGAGATTCACAATCTTCATCCTCGGCACATTTTATCTTGTATTCCAATTCTTCGTGAGTTAGTGGAAAAACTTGGAAGAAATCTACAGTCTTACCAACCGTCAAAGGGCAAGACGTGAAGTTGTCAATGTCGGGTTGTGGTGCCAACAGGACAGCTGCAGAATATGGAACGCCCTCTGCAAAGAGTTCTACCTCTTCTTGCCCTAAAGAATGTCCCCAACCCATCCAACTGTCGCTATAGATAGGCATACGAGCAAAATCTTTCAAGAGACGAATAGGCCAGAAATTCCGTTCGTCTTCCGATGCTTCCTCTGACAGATTCCAGTCAGCAGGAAGATACATCAATAACTCCACACGTTCAGCAATTAGGGATTCATACCTTAATGTATCAGGCACGTTCATGCGATGCGCTCCCACGCCCATTGTACACAAAGTATAATAATTGCGTTCTTCAGTAGGAGGAATGATAGCAATGTCCACGTGAATATCAGGAGAGACTATCTCGTGAAGGACAAGTTCGTAATTGCCGAAAATGTTCTCAATGAAATTGGATATTTCATCGACTTCTGTTTCTGAATAGAACTCAGGCATCTTCGTGTTGGAAGCTTTGGCATCCAAGGCATTCCGCCACATGTCCAAAGCTGTTTGCTGCGCTTTTTCCATATCGTTTGTCCACATAAACAATAGCCCATACTCTGATTTTTTGTTCATTCCTACAACCAAGCAATTGTGGTAAAAGCAGATACGGTCCACTTCTTCCCAGGTTGGCGACTCCAACCGGACATACCTTTTTCCCTCCTCGACGCTCATTGTATTTTGCGGTCCTTCGAATGTAAGCATCGGAAAAGTACCTTCCTTATACAAGGAGTAAACTTTGTTGACTGTCCAAATGTATCTTACATAGTAGATAAGCAGGACTATCAAGCAGGTGATGGATTTTTCAGGACGGTCTAAAGCCACCAATCCGATGGCTCCTATGACAAGGATGGCAATAATGATCCTCATAGGAAGAGTTTCATTCAAAAGCAAGTCCTTGAATGCACACCATAAGAATGTACTTCTGCTTTTGGCAAAAGTAAGTCGTATATCCTCTGTCTCTTTATGAATAGAGGGTGGTAGGTTCTTTATTGTATAACGTTTCATACGCAGTATTGTTAGATGTTATTTTTATCTGCCATAATCTTCTATTATTTATCTATCATTATAATGATATTTATCCCTTATATCAGCCTTTATCTTCAATATATTGACATTTATATCAGGCCGCGATACTATCTCAGCAGATATTTCGCAACCAAATCCATGAGCATCGACTCTGAAAGATTGGACAATCCCGTCTCTTGAATCATAGCATATTCGGGCTTGTTCTTTCCGATAATAAACTTACAGTCTCGCCCATCTATGCTTGCATACAAATGGAAGTTGCCTTTGTAAGCCTGCTCTATGCGAACATCAGTACAACTTTTGCCATCTATCTCAAAAGAAGAAGAACTGTTGCCTTTATCCTCCAACCCCCATGATACGAGATGAGCATTTATCGCTGACTCTATGGAACTGATCCATCTGTCCTGAACCTCATTTCGCTTGGCAATTTCACGGTATTGCCGCAGTGAATCAGCTACTTCCCTGATGATTGCATCAGCACGACGAATACCATTGTCCTTGGCAAACTGAATGGCATCATCGTAAGAAATATGATGCAGCTTAGACCTTACATACATACAATGACCCGTATTGGGTAAATAGCCTCCCGTATCTATAATATAAGTAAGATCGTAGGCTGGCGACAAACGCCAAAGACCCGCCTCGTCCATCACAAAAGAGAAATTCTTTGTATGATCATCCGTATTGTTGGAAAGGACATTGAACACAAGTCTGCGAAATACTTCCTGACAATCAGTCTCCGGCAAATGTAATTTTCTACAGATAGCCACAAGTCCCTCATAGCTATCGGTTTCCGGAGAAATCGCAGCAAGGGTCTGTGTATGCAATTTCCGCTCACCATCACGATCGAAACGCTTCGTTATGAAATTCCTGTTTCCATCAATCTCATATAGTCTGGATGGCATCATATCTAT
Organism: Segatella copri; assembly: GCF_051861805.1. GTDB lineage: Bacteria > Bacteroidota > Bacteroidia > Bacteroidales > Bacteroidaceae > Prevotella > Prevotella copri_M. The sequence goes on from NZ_CP146520.1 coordinate 2,907,109, forward strand.
TCCCGACTTGATGGCCATCTCATAGTAGGTCATCTCTATCTCAGCAGAACTGTATTTTGTGTCTCCAAATTTCAATATGTAATAATCATAATCCTGCAGCCCAGCCACCTGACCGCTTCGTATTTCCCCTGTATCTTTATTGATGGCAATGATAGCCTTAGGTTGCCGTCCACCAGCCGATGTTCCCACGGTAAGCAAAGACTGCATAGTGATAGATTCCTCTGGCATGATGTGGGCATTTTCACGCTCGATGAATATGCGCTCTGCCAAATCGGCCAACGACTTGACATCTATCATTTCAGCCTTATCCGTCTTTGCCACCTCTGGCAAGAATTCCAATGCACCCATACCTCGCTTACCGATAAAGGATAGTTTATCCAACGGAGTTATATCAGCATTAGGAATATGATTTTGAATTCGCCAAAGCTCGAAAAGCTGATTACCCCAAGCATCCGGCAACGAATCTGCCAAAAATGCAGGAAGTTTTTGGTACATTCTGGCATCCTCTCCCCACACTGGTATCATCGCACGGATACCATGCACAGGAGCCTGAAGAGGAGAAACTTCGATTCCCTTCTTCAAAAACTCAGGATTATATGTGAAGTACGACAGCCTGCGGCGATCGTCCCATGCTAAGCGACCGATTTCTTCGTCCCAAAGCATTACTCTCAACGTATTTACCATAGCCCATTATTGTTTAGTATGACGAATTCTCTGTGCTTTCTTCTCATCCTTTCTCATCAGATAAGGGGAAGGGGGCAGCTCTGGAAGCACATCATTGATGGCATCAATCTGACCTACCACCTTCAGCAAGAGAAGAAAAGTGGCTAGCGAAAGATTGCCAGCTGTGCCATTCTCAAATTTATGGATGGTGGTCAAGCCAAGCCCCGTAAGCTCGGCTACCTCCTTCTGGGTGAGATTGCATCGCAATCTGTATTCCTTGAATCTCACTCCCAGCAAGCGTACCAACTCTGGAGTAGAATATTCATATAAATCTGCCATAATCTTCTATCATTTATCTATCATTATAATGATATTTATCCCTTATATCAGCCTTTATCTTCAATATACTGATATTTATGGTTGCAAAAATAATAAAAAGAAATGAAACTGGCAAGCTTTCAAAAGATTATTTTCTATCTTTCTGTTTTTTTCTGGAAAATGACAGGAGGTAACTTCGATAGATTCCCTAAAAATATATTGAAAAACATAGGCTATCCCATCTTTTCCTTTCACTTACAACTATCTGATTATCAACATATATAGTTTGGTGACCTTCATCTGATGAACCCCACCAACTTTTTCTCTTACTTTGCTGAAAGTGATTACTGATTACGATTACAGTTCCATTTTCCGAACGATGTATGAGGGGTTATATGGGGAGGTATATTATATATATATCTATATAAATATATATATATAATATACCCTTCTTTAAAAGCTCCCTTCACACCTGATAAGACAACTAGCGGAAAATGGAACTGTAATCGTAATCAGTAATCAGTAATCGTAATAAGCTGTCAGTAAGCAGTAAGCAGCAGTCTGTAAGCACACTATGAGTTCGTACAAGAGAAGCTATGAGTTCGTACAAGAAAAACTATGTTTTCTCGTTACCAAAACCATGAGTTTTTTTCTTTAACGCATATCCCCCGATATTTTAACGGAATTTCACATAACTCTGCAGGGTGATTTTTGGCGGTATCGGAAAATAGCCGTAACTTTGCACCCGATTCCGGAAAAAAGAAAGAGAAGGGCACAAAGGAGAAGATGAAGAAAGAGAAAAAGGGCATACAGCTGCCTGAAAAAACAACCATATACCCTTTATCGGGAATTAAGCCTGAAAAGAAACCACAGGCTATCGGGTCAATGCAATGCATCAACGATTACTGCACAATCTTGAAGCGGATACGCAATGAGTGAGCATGCTCATCCCAATTCGTACCGAGCAATACAAACTTGCCAATCTGAGCCGTTGAACGCACGTGCTTGCCAATGCATGGACAAACATCGTAGTCGCCAATGCGAACCAGACGCAAGGTGTCGCTGGCATCGTCTGGAAGACGGTCTATCTTCACACCAGCTGGGATGTGGTCACGATCCACAAACTCGTAGGTCACTGGCATATCAAGCTCTATCAGGCGATTCATCTCCGTCTCGATCGCCTTCTCCTCCTGGCGGGTAGGCTTGTGATCAACCACGAAGGTCATCTTGCTCTTCTTGCGCTCGATATGGGCATTCTTGCTGCGCTCGCAACCAAACATACGAACCATCAACTGGTTGAGCAGATGCTCAGCCGTATGAGCAGGAGGGAATTCCTCCTTGTGATGCTCATTCAATATGAAATCAGTCTCCTCCATCTTGACATTGAATTTATAGATTCTTACTCCGTTGGCATCCATTGATATCGGGAATACCCCGTCCTTCTTCAACTCTACCTTCTTCTTGCCACCCGAGAACAGCTCTGTAACGAGCACCTCCTCTTCTGCTATCTGGAAGAAATCGAAGGCATGGCCAGGGATGCAAACCTGCAGCTGGCGGGCCTCCTGAGCAAAGTTGAGCACGATGAGCATCACTTCATCATCCTTCTTGCGAAGGAAGGCAAAGTTGGTTCGCGGGTCGAAATTCTCTGAACCCGGATTCACATACATCAGGTCGAAGGTATCACCCTCGCGAAGCGCCTTCTCCTCGTTGGCAAGTCGGAGAAGCTGGCGATAGGTGGCTGCCAGATACTTCTGCTCCGGAGTCAGGGTCCCATCGGCCGAATCCTGATAGGCATGAGTCAGGGTAGACGGGCTCCAGTAGTCGAATATCGTGGTTCTGCCGTCTCTGCCGCTGAATCCCTCCTTGTCCATACCCTTCTCGCCAAACTCCTGTCCGCTATAGAGCATGAAAGGATTCTTCTGGAAGAAGAGGCTCATGGCTGCCGCAGGAATCGCCTTCATGGCACTGCCGCTGAAGAAATCGCTGGCGATGCGCTGCTCATCATGATTCTCAAGGAAATAGAGCATGTGCTGGCGGATATCATCCACCACCTGCCACTCATGGGTGATGCTGGCTGCCGGACGCTCGCCGCGAATCACACCACGCAGACAATCGTACATGCCCACCTTGTCGTAGAGATAATCGAAGCCTGCCTTCACGTAGTTGCGATACTGGTTAGGATCATACACCTCGCCGATAACCACGATGTGAGGATACTTCGCCTTCAGAATCTGTGTGGCGTAGGCCCAGAATGCAGTAGGCACCATCTCTGCCATGTCGCAGCGGAAGCCATCCACACCCTTACTTGCCCAGAAGAGCAGAATATCGGTCATCTTGCCCCAGGTGCTTGGCACCGGCTCGTAATGATAGCTTCTGCCTCCGGCATCGCAATAATCCACACCATAGTTGAGCTTCACGGTCTCATACCAGTCGTTGCAACCAGGGCGGTTGTCAAAGCGGTCGTTACCCGTGGCCTTGGCAGGGCTCTCCTCATACTGCTCATAAATTTTAGCGTCTTTAGCATGAAAAGCCTTGAATTCTGGCTTAGAATGACGAATCTCGTTCAAATCCAGATCGCCCCAGGCATAATAGAAATTATTCCTGGTAGAGAAATGCATGTTCGGATCATCATCTTCTCCTAAATCTCGTACATCTGCCGGTTTGCAAATGGAATGATACTCTCGGGCCACATGGTTTGGCACGAAATCCATGATTACCTTCATGCCTGCCTTGTGCGTGCGCTCGATGAGACTCTCCCACTCCTTCATTCGCATGCTCACGTTCACTGCCAGATCCGGGTCGATGTCGTAATAGTCGGTGATGGCGTATGGCGAACCTGCCTTGCCCTTCACCACCTCGGCATGCTGGGTAGGAATTCCATAAGAAGAGTAGTTTGTCTGGGTGGCGTGACGAATCACACCTGTGTACCAGACGTGCGTGAAGCCCATATCATGGATACGGGCCAGCACATCGTCGGTAAAGTTATTCAGTTTTCCGCAACCATTTTCCTCAATGGTTCCATTCTCCTTGCAAGTGGTGTTGCCATTGCCAAAGAGACGTGGAAGAACCTGATAGATTACGATTTTTTTCTCCATACAAAGAACTAAGCGATACCGTGAGCAGCGACAGTCTTGTCGATGCGACCGATCATGCCCTGCAATGCCTTACCAGGACCACACTCTGTGAAGTCGTCAGCACCATCGGCAATCATAGCCTGAACAGAAGATGTCCAGCGAACTGAGCTTGTGAGCTGAGCGATGAGGTTCTTCTGAATCTCGGCTGGGTCTGTATGAGGCTTGCCGTCCACGTTCTGGTAAACTGGGCACTTAGGTGCAGAGAATGTAGTCTTCTCGATGGCAGCCTGGAGTTCGTCCTTGGCTGGCTGCATCAATGGAGAGTGGAAAGCACCACCCACCTTCAATGGCAAAGCACGCTTAGCGCCGGCAGCCTTCAGCTTCTCGCAGGCAGCGTTGATAGCGTCAACGTTACCAGAGATAACGAGCTGACCAGGGCAGTTGTAGTTAGCAGCAACCACCACGTTGCCCTCTGTGCTTACCTCAGCGCAGATTTCCTCAACCTTCTCGTCTGGCAAGCCGATGATGGCAGCCATTGTACCAGGGTTAGCCTCGCAAGCCTTCTGCATAGCGTTGGCACGCGCAGCAACGAGCTTCAAGCCATCCTCGAAAGCCATGGCGCCGGCAGCAACCAATGCTGAGAACTCACCGAGAGAGTGACCAGCCACCATAGCTGGGTTGAACTCCTCGCCCAGGCAGAGGGCAGAGATGACAGAGTGGAGGAACACAGCAGGCTGTGTAACCTTGGTCTCCTTGAGCTGCTCGTCGGTACCGGCGAACATGATATCAGTAATCTTGAAGCCGAGAATCTCGTCGGCCTTATCAAAAAGTTCTTTTGCCAATGTGTTGTTATCGTAGAGGTCCTTACCCATACCTACGAACTGAGAACCCTGTCCAGGGAAAACAAATGCTTTCATTTTATCCTATTTTTTTAGTTTATAAATAATATTCTATTTTTCTACAATCATTTTCTTATTTCGCTTGCAAAGGTACAATAAAAAACTGAGAAACGTGAGAAAAACAACAAAAATCTGAGAATCGGACTTAAAACACACAAAAAAAATCCCTAATGCCTTGCGGCAAAAGGGATTCTTTATATTAATTTGCTTTACAGTGCGAAAATTATCGTACTTTTGTCGATTTGAGATATTTTTATCCTTAAGGGATTACTCAGCAGCTGGAGCCTCTTCCTCTGTAGCAGGAGCCTCAACTGGAGCCTCCTCAGCAGCAGGAGCTGCAACAGGAGCGTTCTCAGCAACAACGTTCACTGGAACCTTAACCTCAACCTCCTTGTGATAGTGTACAGTAGCCTCGTACTCGCCAACCTTCTTAGCATCCTTCATAGTGATGATCTTGCGATCAACCTCGATGCCCTTCTTAGCGAGCTCCTCAGCAACGGTAGCAGCGTTAACTGAACCGTAGAGCTGACCTGTAGCACTAACCTTAGCAGCGATAGTAAGAACGATGCCATTGAGAGCCTCGCCCTTCTTAACAGCCTCAGCCTTGATAGCCTCAAGCTTGTGAGCCTGCTGCTTCAAGTCCTCAGCCAACTGCTTCTTAGCAGCTGGAGAAGCGATAACAGCCTTACCTGTAGGGATAAGGAAGTTACGACCATAACCACTCTTTACATTTACGATATCGTTCTTGTATCCAAGACCGATAATATCTTGCTTCAAAATAATTTCCATTTCTTCTTCTCCTCCTTAAATTACTTCATCAAATCGGTTACGTAAGGAAGCAAAGCGATCTGGCGAGCACGCTTAACAGCCTGTGCCACGCGGCGCTGATACTTCAAAGATGTACCTGTGATACGACGTGGAAGGATCTTACCCTGCTCGTTCAAGAACTTCTTCAAGAACTCTGGGTCCTTATAGTCGATGTACTTAATGCCGCTCTTCTTGAAACGGCAATACTTCTTCTTCTTTGTGTCGATAGAAGGAGCGGTCAAATAACGGATTTCTGATTTCTGATCTGCCATGATTAAGCCTCCTCTTTTTTACCAAGCTTTGCACGACGCTTCTCTGCGTAAGCAACGGCATACTTGTCAAGTTTAACAGTCATGTAACGAATTACTTTCTCGTCGCGGCGGAAAGCTGTCTCGAGTTTAGCGATAACAGTTGGCTCTGCCTTGAACTCAACCAAGCTGTAGAAGCCTGATGTCTTCTTCTCGATGTTGTAAGCCAACTTCTTCAAACCCCAAGCCTCCTTGTTCAGAATCTCAGCACCATTATCGGTGAGTACCTTCTCGAACTTAGCGACCGTTTCCTTCATCTGTTCATCAGACAAAACGGGAGTCAAAATGAAAACGGTTTCGTATTGATTCATACTACTTTGTAAATGATTAAATATTAATATTAAAATTCTCTTGCAAAACGACGAAATGTGTGCGAAAACACCTCTATTTCACGAATTGCGGTGCAAAATTACAATTTTTTTTTGAATTAACCAAATATTTTTTGTACTTTTGCAGGAAATATTTGAAAATAGTAGGAATTATGAACAAAAAATTGAAAGATTCGCTCCGCGTCATCCCTTCCATGGGCATGACGTTCATTGTGCTGGGCGTTTTGCTGCTTGCTGCCAGCTTCGCCTTTTCCATGAAGAGCAACATCATGCTCTTCGCCGGATTATTCTTCGTTCTTGCCGGTGTGGCAGGATTCGTGTATTCATTGAAAAAGGGATAAGTCGGCTGCCGACTTATCCCTTTTCTTCTTACACCTTATATAATATAGGCATTATTCTGCATCTGGCACGATGAGCTTATAGCCCTTGCCATGGATGTTGATGATCTCTATCTGCGGATCTTCCTTCAGATGCTTGCGCAGCTTGGTGATATATACATCCATTGAGCGGGCATTGAAGTAGTTATCGTCTATCCAGATGGTCTTCAGGGCGAAATCACGCTGAAGAATCTCGTTGGCATGAGCGCAGAGAAGAGCGAGAAGCTCATTCTCCTTGGTTGTCAACTTGGTCTGCTCGCCATTGATGGTAAGCAGCTGCTTCTGTGTATCGAAGGTGAACTTACCGATGTGATACATGGTTGACTCCTTAGACTTCTTGCCGCGTACACGGCGAAGGATAGCCTCTACACGGAACACCAGCTCCTCCATAGAGAATGGCTTGGTGATATAATCATCTGCACCAATTTTGAAACCCTCGAGAATGTCTTCCTTCAGAGTCTTGGCTGTGAGGAATACGATTGGCATATCTACATTCTGCTGGCGGATTTCCTGTGCCAGGGTGAAACCATCCTTCTTTGGCATCATCACGTCGAGCACGGCAATATCAAACTTATTCTTGGAAAACTCCTTGAAACCTGCCTCACCGTCAGGGCACAATGTTGTATCAAAACCCTTGGTCAACAAATACTCACGGAGCAACATACCCAAGTTTTCATCATCCTCGCAAAGCAGGATCTTTACTGTCTCTTCCATATCTTAATCTATTTAATTTGTTAATATTCTTTTTTACTATTGTTGAATTTTTAAATATTGAATACTGATTTGGCATGAATTAATCATGAATCAATCATGAATTAATCATGAATCACAGGCAGCTTGATGGTAAAGGTGGTGCCCTTGCCCAACTCGCTTTCTACCTTGATTTCGCCATCATGCAAATCCACTACCTTCTTAACGTAGGCAAGACCGAGGCCGAAGCCCTTCACGTCGTGCACATTGCCGGTATGAACGCGATAGAACTTGTCGAATATCTTCTTCAGGTTCTCCTTCTTCATTCCCATGCCCGTATCGTTGATGGACAGATAGAGATGATGTTCATCATTCCATGTCTTCATCGTGATGAACAGAGGCTCATCCGGCTTGCGATACTTCACGGCATTGTCCATCAGATTGAAGATTACATTCTGGAAATGCACCTCGTCGACGAAGAGGGTGGAATCTATCGCCTCGATATCTACGTAAATCTTGCCGCCCGTATGCTCCACACGGAGTGAGAACGAATGGGCTGCATTCTCTACGATTTCGTTGAGGTCGAGCTCCTTCTTCTTGAACACCGCCTTCTTGCGGTCGAACATACTCATCTGCAGCACCTTCTCTACCAGGAAGCGGAGTCGCTTCGACTCGTCGTCAATGACGCCACCCAGATGTTTCTGCATCTGCTCGCTCTTGGAGACAGACGGGTCGTTGAGCATCTGTGCAGCCAGACTGATGCTGGCGATAGGCGTCTTCAGCTCGTGGGTCATGTTGTTGATGAAATCGTTCTTGATTTCCGTGTACCTCTTCTGACGGAAGATGACCACGATGGTGAAGATGAAGGTGATGAGCAGCACCAGCGTGAAGATGATGCTAGGAATCATGAAGCGCACACTGGAGAAAATGTAGCTGTTCATATCAGGGAAGTGAACCTTCACGACACCCATCTTCGACTGCGGGTCGTTTCTGAAGAGCACCTGCGAATAGCTGTACTCCTCGCCCTCGTCGCTAAAGTCTGGGCAGCGGTACACCTCTCGTCCATCCTGCGTTGTCACCGTGAAGTGATAAGGGATGTTGATGCCGTTGTTCATCATCTCTGCCTTGAGATCCTGATCAAGCTGCTTGAAGTTGATTCGCTCCTTCAGAGGCTTGTCGGATGCCGAGTAGAGGATGGAATACACCACCTCGTCGAGCAAAGCCTTCTGATACACATAGCGGTTCTTCACTATCTCCTGCAGCGACTTCTGCGTTTCGCTGAGCGAATTCCTGTCGCTTCTGAGAATCATCGCCTTCGGCTTGTTGGCAGGATTGGTGGCGATGGTCTTCAACTCGAAGGATGAATACACCGTGCCGTCCTTGCCCACCACAGAATACTGATGAGAATGCTGTACGGTTCCATCTGCCGGCTGGCCGCTCCGTGTTCCCACCGAATCTTTCCTGTTGGCCTTGCGCTCCGCCTCATTGACGTCTTTTTCAAGATAGCGCAGGGTCTCATTCAGCTCCAAGTTTCTTGAAGCCTGATATAGGGCTCTGTTGACGGACTCGTCAAACTGTTCCTTCTTCATGTTAACCATCTCCTGGATGTAACTGAGCTGCAGGAATAGCAGCGCGAGGAACGAAAAGCCCATGATAATGGCTATGGTCCAAATCGTTTTCTTCTTCATGGGCGCAAAGATAAGAAAAATCTTAATTGATTAACACAAAATAGTTAATTATTTATTTGATATTAATTGTTTTTAACCAAAAGCAACATTAATAGCTCCGTATTTAGAATTTGAATTTCAGAAAAACAAGTAAGGGAGCGTACATATCACATGCACGCCCCCTCTATTGGTCATATCAACATAAAATTTTAATTTATATAAGAGAGATAATTCTTCTACTCTGCTTCCTTAGCCAGCTCGGCCTCATGGTCGGCAATCAGCTTGCTCTGAATGTCGGAAGGAACCAACTCGTAGCTGGCAAACTTGGTAGTGAACGAAGCTCTACCACCCGTGAGTGAACTCAGAGAGATGGAATAGTTGGCAAGCTCCTTCAGAGGAATCTTGGCACTGAGCTTCTGGTAACCAGCCTCAGAATCCATACCCATGATGAGGGCACGGCGTCCCTGAAGGTCGCTCATCACATCACCCATATAGTCGGCAGGTACATAAACCTCCAAATCGTAGATAGGCTCCAGAATCTTAGGACCTGCCTGCTTGAAGGCGTCGCTGAAGGCACGGCGGGCTGCCAGCATGAACGACAACTCGTTGCTGTCTACCGGATGCATCTTGCCATCATATACGATGACGCGAACGTCGCGGGCATAAGAACCTGTAAGAGGTCCGTGCTCCATACAATCCATGATACCCTTCAGGATGGCAGGCATGAAGCGTGCATCGATGGCACCACCAACCACTGAGTTGAGGAATACCAGCTTGCCACCCCACTCCAGTGAAACTTCCTCGCGGCTCTTGATGTTCATCTTGAACTCCTGGCCGTTGAAGGTGAATGATGTAGGGTCTGGCATACCCTCTGCGTATGGCTCAACGATGAGGTGAACCTCACCAAACTGACCAGCACCACCACTCTGCTTCTTATGACGGTAGTCGGCACGAGCCTTCTTGGTAATAGTCTCACGATATGGGATGCGAGGCTCCTCGAAGGTAACATTGAGCTTCTCGTTGTTCTCAAGACGCCACTTCAAGGTGCGGAGGTGGAACTCACCCTGTCCGCGCACGATAACCTGGCGCAGCTCCTTGCTCTGGTCAACCACCCATGTTGGGTCTTCCTGGCGCATCTTGATGAGGGCAGCCATCAGTTTCTCAGTATCCTGAGCATTGGCAGCCTTGATGGCACGGGAATACTTAGGGTTAGGATACTTGATGAAATCGAAGCGCCACTCGGCACCCTTTCCGTTCAGGGTATTACCCGTCTTCACGTCCTTCATCTTCACGGTACAACCGATGTCACCGGCATTCAACTGATCCACAGGCACACGGTTGGCACCAGCGCAGGCATAAATCTGTCCGATACGCTCCTTAGAACCACGGTCGGCATTGGTCAGGTCGTCGCCGCTCTTGATAGAACCGCTCATCACCTTGAAGTAGCTCACCTCGCCGATGTGTGGCTCCAGGCCAGTCTTGAAGAAGTAAACACTCTCAGGACCGTTGGTATCAGGACTAATCTCTTCACCACGGGTATTGTGCAGCTTAGGCATCTCGCTTACGAAAGGAACCACATTGCCCAGGAACTCCATGAGGCGGTGAACGCCCATTGACTTACCGGCGCAAACGCAGAATACAGGGAAGATGCTGCGGGTAACCAAACCCTTGCGGATACCCTCGCGGAGTTCATCCTCTGTCAAGCTCTCGCTCTCGAAGAATTTCTCCATCAGACCCTCGTCGTTCTCGGCAGCAGCCTCAACGAGCGCAGCATGCAGTTCCATTGCCTTATCCATTTCCTCTTCAGGAATATCCTCGATGATAGGTGCACCGCCTTCTGGTTTCCAGGAATATTTTTTCATCAATAAGACGTCAATGAGAGCATTGAAGCCAGGACCGGTCTCGATAGGATATTGAATCTGCACACACTTAGGACCATAGATGTCCTTCATGGTAGCAATGAGGTTATCAAAATCACACTTGTCTGAGTCAAGTTGGTTAACGAGGAAGATGACAGGCTTGCCCAACTTCTCGGTATAACGGAAGTTGTTCTGGGTGCCTACCTCAGGACCATATTGACCATTGATAAGGATCACTGCCTGATCGGTTACGTTGAGTGATGTGATAGCACCACCAACGAAATCGTCGCTACCAGGGCAGTCGATGATATTCAACTTCTTGTTGTTCCACTCCACGTGAAAAACGGTAGGGAACACAGAGTAACCATACTCCAGCTCAACTGGGAAGTAGTCGCTCACCGTATTCTTCGCTTCTACAGAGCCTCTACGCTTGATAACGCCTGCTTCAAATAACATACTTTCGGCAAGTGTAGTCTTGCCGCTACCCGCACTGCCCAGCAATGCAATGTTTTTAATCTCATTTGTCTGATATACTCTCATGACGCTTATAGATTTTTAAGGGGTTATACTTAATGTTTGTCAGTTGTTCATGATCAGTAAAACCATGCGGTTTTCTGTTTCATGCTACTAAATTACGCTTTTTTTTGCGTACCACCAAACATTTTCGCAAAAAAGTTGCCATAATTTAAAACATATTAGTAATTTTGCATCTTGTTAAGACTTTTTTCGCCCCCTACACCTTATTATATTAAGGGGAAAGTGGGAAGAGAATTGAAAATTTAAAGAATCAGGAATTATGGCAGGTTTATACATACATATCCCCTTCTGCGAAAGCCGCTGCATCTACTGCGGCTTTTACAGCACCACATCGCTCAAAATGAGAGATGCTTACGTGGACGCACTCTGCAGAGAGATGGAACTGCGCCCCATCCCGAAGGCACTGGGCGACGGTGAAAACATCGAAACCATCTATCTGGGAGGCGGCACTCCAAGCCAGCTGACCGGAGACCAGCTCATCCGCCTCTTCGATGCCATCAGGCAGAACTATCTTCAAAGCGGATTCCCGGATGACACCAGGAAGGAAGAGCTTTCTGCTCAAAAAGGGCATGAAACTTCCTTGCCGGAGATGGAAATCACCATGGAGTGCAATCCCGACGACGTGACCGAGGAATTCTGCGAAACCCTGAAGCTGCTGCCCGTGAACCGTGTGAGCATGGGTGCGCAGACCTTCTCAGACCATCGCCTCCGCTTTCTTCATCGCCGCCACAATGCTGCCGAGGTGAAGACTGCCGTAGAAAGGCTTCGCGGCATCGGCATCCGCAACATCAGCATCGACCTGATGTTCGGTTTCCCCCAAGAAACCCTAGCCGACTGGCAGAGCGACATCGCTGCAGCCATCAATCTGGGCGTGGAGCACATCTCTGCCTACAGTCTGATGTATGAAGAGGGAACCACCCTCTACAGAATGCTGGAGCAAGGGAAAATAGAGGAAATAGACGAGGAGGCCAGCCGCCAGATGTACGAGCAGCTTATCAGCCAGCTGACCGAAGCCGGCTACGAGCACTACGAAATCAGCAACTTTGCCCGTCCCGGCAAGCGGTCACGCCACAACAGCAGCTACTGGCACGAGATACCTTACATCGGAATAGGTGCGGCTGCCCATTCCTACAAGCGGAACGGCAAAGCCATGAGAAGCTGGAACGTAGACGACATCAGTGAATACATCTCCCGAATCAACCAAGGCGAACTGCCATCGGAAAGCGAGACACTCGACCTCAACACCCGATACAACGACCTCATTACCACTGCATTGCGAACAAGCGACGGCATCAACATCGAGAAGACGAGACAGGAATTCGGAAAAGAACTTGCCGGAAAAATGATGCAGGAAGCAGAGAAGCATATAGTGCGTGGACTGATGAAGATAGAAGACGGAAGGCTATCGCTCACCCATCAGGGTCTCTATATCTCAGACGACGTGATGAGCGACTTCATGATAGTATAAAAATCGAATAAAGGCATTACAAATCGAATAAAGGCATTACAAATCGAATAAAAGCATTATAAATCGCATAAAAATGGAGCCCTATTTCCAAGGCTCCATTTTATCCAATCCGTATTTTTTATATCTATCATAGTAATATTGCTTAATCTGCTCTATCACCTGAATAGTAGTTTTCTTTTTCTGCAACATCGGCTTCACCATCTGCAACAAGGCAAAAAGCACCACCACGATGAGCAGCACTATAATCCATGAGAGTATCTCGCTTGCAAAGTGTATATGCGGCTGTACCAAGATACCTACCGCCACAGGCAAAACGAAACACACCCAATCCATTGGTGAATCCAACTTAGTAGACTCCAAGTATTCTTCTCGCAATTCGCGTGGTGCATTCAGCAGCATACGCTTGCGATGTGCATTCCAATAATCTTCAAATTCCTTTTCCATTCAATTCTTAATTTAATACCTTCATATTGATGCCTGACATTCAATGCAGCACCTTAATTTACCTATACTTAAAATTATTATCTATTACTATTTTTTTAAGCACCTTGAATAGTGCCTTCTACTTTAGCAATCCGTCGACAAAGTTACGACAAATATCCGTTATAAGCAAATAAAATCCCTTTAAAACTCAAACATTTAACACTCTTTAAATAAAAATCTTCGTTTCAAACAGAACTTTACTAAATAAACTTAGAAACTACCCTATAAACATAAAAAGACAATGCTCGCTGGAGCATTGTCTTTTTTATACAATCAATCATTCTAGATGTGATGCTTTTTTATCTCGCACCCATAAAACAGTCTTTTTATCGCTCATCCAATGGGGTATAATCCAACTCACCCAGGATATTCTTGTAAGCAGGACGGATGATGCGACGACCCTCGAAGTTGAGTTCCTCGATGCGGTGGGCAGTCCAGCCCACAATACGGGCCATAGCGAAGATAGGCGTATAAATTTCCTGAGGCAGACCAATCATCTCATAGATGAAGCCGCTATAGAAGTCGAGGTTGGCGCAAGCTGGCTTGCTGCCGCCACGATGCTCCTGCAGGCACTTGATACCCTCCTGCTCTATGAGCTTCAGGAAGTTGTACTCATCCTCTCTACCCTTCTCCTTGGCAAGTTCGCCAGCCAGTCGCTTCAGCTCTACGGCACGAGGATCGCTCAAGGTATACACGGCATGGCCGATACCATAGATAAGACCCGTCTTATCATAAGCCTCCTTATTGAGCATGCGCTTCAGGTAAATATCGAGTTCGTTGACATTGGTCCAATCCTTGATAGCCTCCTTCAGATGATGGAACATATTGATAACCTTGATGTTGGCACCACCATGAAGAGGACCCTTCAAGCTACCGATACCGGCAGCAATAGAGCTGTAGGTATCCGTGCGGGTAGAAGAGGTGACACGCACCGTGAAGGTAGAGTTGTTACCACCACCATGCTCTGCCTGAATGATGAGGAGCAGATCGAGCATACGCGCATCCAGCTCAGAGTAGTTCTCGTGCTTCATCATATAGAGGAAATTCTCTGCGATAGAGAGATTCTCGCGTGGATGGCGAATGTGCAAGCTTCTGCCCTGCACAGAGTGACGATAGATGTTGTATGCATAGGCGATGATGGTTGGGAACTTCGCAATCAACTCCACACTCTGACGCATCAGGTTATCGCGGCTGATATCGTCAGGGTTCGGATCGAAGGTGTACATTTCGAGCACGCAACGAGCCAGGATGTTCATGATGTTAGAACCCTCCAGCTCGATGATGTGAGTAATGGTACGGTGGTCGAGCGGCATGTTGTCGTTGAGGAGTTCCTTGAAAGCCTCCAGCTCCTCCTTATCCGGCAGCTGACCGGAAAGGAGCAGGAAGGCAACCTCCTCAAAACCGAATCGTTTCTCCTTCAAGAGAGGAGTAACGAGGTCGTCAAGCTCGTAGCCACGATAATAGAGCTTACCCTCGGTAGGCTTCAGCTTGCCATTCTCATCGCGTTCGTAACCCACAACGTTACCGATGTTGGTCAGTCCGACCAGCACACCAGAGCCATCCTCATTACGAAGTCCACGCTTCACGTTGAACTTGGTAAATGCCTCCTTATCTATCTTGCATGAGTTCTTTACCTCATCGCTTAATTTATATATCAAATACTCTTTATTCATAACTGTTACTTTTTAAGTTGCATGGCACAAACTGTTACTTTTCCTGCTGCAAGATTACTTCTTTGCAGCAAAGTTCAATGCAGAACCGGCCTTGAACCATGCAATCTGTGTATCATTATAAGTATGCTCAACCTCGAAACTATCCTCAGAACCATCCTTGTGCTTCAGGGTGACAGTGAGTTTAGAACCTGGCGCAAACTCCTTCAGTCCGGTGAGTGAGATGCGGTCGTCTTCCTGTACCTTATTATAATCATCCTTGTTGCAGAATGTAAGGGCGAGCATACCCTGCTTCTTCAAGTTGGTTTCGTGAATACGGGCGAAGCTCTTGGCAAGAATCACCTTCACGTTCAGGAAACGAGGTTCCATGGCTGCATGCTCACGGGATGATCCCTCGCCATAGTTATCCTCTGCTACCACGATGCTGCTGATGCCCTGTGCCTTGTAAGCCTTGGCTGCGGTAGAAACCTCCACATACTTGCCATCCAACTGGTTCTTCACCTTGTTGCTCTCGCCATTGAAGGCATTGACGGCACCCATCAGCAGGTTGTCAGAGATGTTCTGAAGATGTCCACGGAACTTCAACCATGGTCCAGCCATAGAGATGTGGTCGGTGGTACACTTGCCCTCGGTCTTGATGAGGAGAGGCATATCTACCAGGTCCTTACCATCCCAAGGAGCGAATGGAGCCAGTTTCTGCAGGCGGTTGCTGTCTGGAGCAATCACTACCTCGATATTGGCATTCGCCTCGCTAGGAGCGATGAAGCCCTTGTCTTCCACGGCGAATCCCTTAGGAGGGAAGGTGAAACCGGTAGGCGCATCGAGCTTCACGCTGTTGCCATCCTTATCTAATAAGGTGTCGGTGGCTGGATTGAAATCCAGACGGCCGGCAATGGTGAGAGCCACGGTGAGCTCAGGGCTGCCGATGAAGGCAAATGTATTAGGGTTGCCATCTGCACGACGACGGAAGTTTCTATTGAAAGAAGTAACGATGGCATTCTTGCGGGTGTTGTCATCGGTATGACGCTTCCACTGTCCGATGCAAGGACCGCAGGCATTGGTCATGATCAAGGCTCCAATCTTCTTGAAGTCATCGAGGATTCCGTCACGCTCGGCAGTATAGCGAATCTGCTCAGAACCAGGGTTGATGATAAGCTGACCCTTTACCTGGATTCCCTTCTCGTAAGCCTGTCGGGCTACACTTGCAGCACGGGCCAAGTCCTGATAGGAAGAGTTGGTACAGCTACCTACCAATCCCACTTCAACAACCATTGGATAGTCGTTGGCAGGTCCCTTCGCCTTCATGTGAGAGATAGGAGTTGCTGCATCCGGAGTAAACGGACCATTGAGATGTGGCTCCACCTTAGAGAGGTCGATTTCTACAATCTGGTCGTAGAAAGCAGCCGGATTGGCAAGTACCTCATCGTCGGCACGAAGCTCGGCAGCGTTCTTCTGGGCAAGAGAAGCAATCTCCTCACGACCCGTCTTGCGAAGATATTCGCTGGCATTCTGGTCGAATGGGAAGATAGAACAGGTAGCACCCAGCTCTGCACCCATGTTACAGATGGTAGCCTTACCCGTGGTAGAGATGCTATCCAAGCCCTCGCCAAAGTATTCGAGGATGGCATTGGTACCACCCTTCACGGTGAGGATGCCCAGGATTTCGAGAATCACATCCTTAGGAGTAGCCCATCCGGAGAGCTTGCCTGTGAGATGCACACCGATGAGGCGTGGCATCTTGAGCTCCCAAGGCTGACCTGTAAGCACATCCACGGCATCGGCACCACCAACACCCACGGCTACCATACCGAGACCGCCGGCGTTTGGGGTATGGGAGTCAGTACCCACCATCATACCTCCCGGGAAGGCATAGTTCTCAAGTACCACCTGATGGATGATACCAGCACCTGGTCCCCAGAATCCGATGTGATATTTCTGAGATACCGACTTCAGGAAGTCATATACCTCTTTATTAGTCTTGCATGCCTCAGGCAGGTCTTGTGTAGCACCCACGTCGGCACGAATCAAGTGATCGCAATGTACTGATGCAGGCACTGCCACCTTGTCCTTACCGGCGTTCATAAACTGCAAGAGCGCCATCTGAGCAGTAGCATCCTGCATCGCCACGCGGTTAGGTCGGAAATCCACATATTCTACACCTCTTTTATATGGTCGCAACTCAGATGGGTCGAAAAGATGCGCAAAGAGCACCTTCTCGGCGTAAGTGAGAGGTCGTTTTACAGTAGCTTTCGCCTGTTTTACACTTTCCGAATACGAAGCATAAAAGCTTCTCAGCATTTCAATGTCCAGTATCATCTTATTCACTATTATTAAATTAACCATGCACTCGTGTGTACGCACACCATTTTTCTATGCGATGTACCCTAATCGAGCGATTTTGTTTGCAAATATACGACTTTTTCTTCAAATAGTAGCACATTTTCACGATTATTTATCATTTTGCTATTAAATTTCTTTGTTTTTGATGAATTTGTTGCATATTTATGCAATAATCAACCTTATTTTGGTGCCAACACGCTAAAATTACGATTTTCAAGCAAACCACTTGTTTTAGCTGCAAAAAACAAATTTTCGGCTCAAAAAACAAAGAAAAGATGAAAAAGATTTGGAACTTACTACATTATTTATTAATTTTGCAGATGATATGAGAATAGACATTATTACAGTATTACCAGAGATGCTGGAAGGCTTCTTCAACGAGTCGATTCTGGCACGCGCGCAGAAGAAGGGTCTCGCAGAGATTCATCTGCACAACTTGCGCGACTATACATTAGATAAATGGAAGCGAGTGGACGACTATCCATACGGTGGAAGTGCCGGCATGGTGATGCAATGCGAGCCTATCGACCGATGCATCACGGCACTGAAGGCAGAACGTGAGTACGACGACGTGATCTACGTATCTCCTGACGGCGAAACCTTCAACCAGAAGATAGCCAACGAAATGTCGCTGGGTGGCAACCTCATCATTCTCTGTGGTCACTACAAGGGAATAGACCAGCGTGTGCGCGACCACCTCATCACCCGCGAAATCAGCGTGGGCGACTATGTGCTCACAGGTGGAGAGCTTGCTGCAGCAATTATCTCGGATGCGGTGATCAGACTGGTACCGGGCGTTATCAGCGACGAGCAGAGTGCCCTATCCGACTGTTTCCAGGACGATATCCTCTCAGCTCCTATCTACACCCGCCCATCCGACTACAAGGGTTGGAAAGTGCCAGAGATTCTTCTGAGCGGCAACGAGGCGAAGATACGCCAATGGGAGTTCGACCAAGCCATGGAGCGAACCAAGCGCCTGCGCCCAGACCTGCTTGAGGAATAAACAACAATTAACATAAAGTTCTTAGGCGCAGCGAAAAAGACCAGACTGTACCATAAGAAAATAACTAATAAATGGTCTATCAGTTAGAATTATGGAACAAAACCATTTAGAACAACAAGTTTCTACACCTATGCCACCTAAACCAGACAACAATATGGTTTTGGCAATTGCTTGCACCGTATGCTGCTGCTTACCATTTGGTATAGTTGGTATCATTAAGGCTAGTAAAGTTAATGGACTTTACCTAACAAAGCAATACGAAGCCGCTGCTCTGATGGCACAAGATGCCAAGAAATGGAGTATTATCGGTATTGTTGTTGGTCTCGTTATCCAAGTGATTTATGTCATCTTTTATGGTGCAGCAATAGCATCTCAATTGTAAATTGAAATACATCAATAAATACACTCTATTAATAATAGTTATCATTGGTCTGCCTTTGCTATACAAATACAACCCTTCAGAGTATTGGTTTTGGCCAAAGTGCCCTATCAAGATTTTGACAGGATTAAATTGTCCCGCTTGTGGAATACAAAGGTTTATTCATGCTGCACTGCAAGGAAATTTAGCTAAAGCATACCAATATAACTATTATTTACTATATGCATTACCATATTTTATATTAGTAGTGATATCATATTATTTGCCTGACAGCAAAACAAAGACAAAGATGAAAAATATATTTGAGAGCAACATAGCTATAAGAATATATGTAACAACATTTTTTATTTGGTTTATAGTCAGAAACATATTAAACATATAAAACTTAATGTATGGAACAACAACAAGTAGAACAACTTATTGCGATATATGGAAACAAGTTGCCTATTGAATCCATCTTTACTGTAAGGGAAAAATTACTGTCTATGGATTACAATACAGCTAGTATTATTTTAGCACAAGCCAAAGACCCAACGATTTCAATCATATTGTCAATCATAGTTGGATCATGGGGAATCGACAGAATTTACATTGGTGATGTGGGATTAGGTATCATCAAATTGCTAACATGTGGAGATTGTGGCATTTGGTGGCTCATTGATCTATTTCTAATCATGGATGCCACCAAACGGAAGAATCTGCTGCAAATAACAGAAATTTACGGAGCACCAGCATAAATTGAAATATAGCTTGCCCGTTGCCTGGAATTCCAGAGAAAGAGCAAGCTATATTCATTTTTATTATTATAGTTCATTTTACAGATATTTCTCGCAGAAAGCTTCACCCAGCAAGAAGCCCTCTTCATAGAGCCGCTCCAACTTGGCGGTATCTTTCTCTATGCGTCCCACCTCCATCGGACGTATCGGGCGAATACAGGTAATCTTTCCTGCAGCCTCCAGATCATCGACCAGTTGAATCTGCTCATTATAAGCCCTGTGGCGACGGCTCAGTGCCACTCGCAGACGCGGATAGTTCTTATATAAATAAGGTAGCTTCCTATCCTTACCCGTATCTCGCCACCCCTTGTTACGTGTCAGGATAACCACATTATGCTCAAAACCCTTATCAAAGGCACGCTGCACAGGAATACTATCGGCTATGCCACCATCCAACATCGGAATGCCATCCACATTCACAATCTTACTCACATAGGGCAGACTGCTGGAAGCACGCACGATATCGAGGGCACGCTGACGGTCGTGGTTCTCCGAAAGATACATAGGCAGTCCCGTAAGACAATTGGTGGTAACCATTTCGAAGCCATCGGCATATTTAAAAAAGGTGTCGAAATCATAAGGAAGCAACTGGTTCGGGAACTTATCATAAAGCAACTTACGGTCGAAGATACATCCCTGGGTAACGAGATGGCGAATACCTATATACTGATAACGCGCCAAATAATCAATGTTTGAAATTCGGGCACGGCGAGGCTGACGGCTTATATACGACATGCCATTGCAGGCTCCAGCCGATACCGCCACCGTGTAAGGAAAGTACACATCATGCTTCATGAAGGCATCCAGCACACCACTGGTGAATACACCACGCATGCCTCCACCCTCTAATACCAATCCTGTATTTCTCAATTTTATCTTCATAACTGTTTAACTGCTTTTTATTCTTCAATTATAGCTTTCAATCTGATAGCAAACATGCAATAAACAAGCGTATTCTTTACGATTTTCATTACAATTTACCATCAAAAAGCGCATGAATGTATTAATTATTTATAAATTCACACGAATATTTTATTTTTGCTTGCAAAGATAATACATTTTTGCGAAATATTTGCTAACTTTGCAGCAAAATAAAGTAAAATTCTAAAAATATGTTTAGCAAGGACACTTATATCAGCCGTCGCCAGGAGCTCAAGAAGCTTGTAAAGAGCGGCGTGATCATTCTTTTCGGAAACAACAATTCACCATGTAATTTCCCAAACAACGGATATTATCCATTCCGTCAGGACTCTACTTTCCTGTATTACTTCGGACAGCAGCGCGAAGGATTGGTTGGTGTGATTGATATAGATAACGACATCGAGACTCTGATCGGTGACGACATCGACCTGGTTGACATTGTTTGGTATGGAAGCGTAGACAGCGTACACGACCTGGCAGAACAGGTGGGTGTTCATAACTCTGCGCCAATGAAGACTCTCAAGACCATCTGCAACGATGCCATGTCGAAGAAGCGCAAGATTCACTTCCTGCCTCCTTACCGCTACGACATCAAGCTTCAGGTATTCGACTTGCTCGGCATCCACCCTGTTCAGCAGAAGGAAGAAGCCAGCATGGACCTGATTAAGGCCGTAGTCAAGATGCGCTCTACCAAGACCCAGGAGGAAATCGAAGAGCTGGAGCGTGCTGCAGTCATCGGCTACAAGATGCATACCACAGCCATGAAACTGGTTCGCCCAGGTATCACAGAGAAATACGTAGCCGGTCAGGTAAGCGGAATCGCACATTCTTACGGATCAATGGTCAGCTTCCCAACCATCTTCAGCCAGCACGGCGAGATTCAGCATGGCTATCCATCAATGAACTTGTTGGAGGAAGGCAGACTGGCACTCTGCGATGCGGGTGCTGAGACCATGAACAACTACTGTTCAGACAATACCCGTACCATGCCTGTGAGCGGTAAGTTCAGCCAGCGCCAGCTGGAAATCTACACCATCGTAGAAGCTTGCCACGACTATGCTCTCGAAGTAGCAAAGCCAGGTGTAAAATGGGCAGATGTTCACTTCGGTGTTTGCCGCCTGCTCTTCGACCGCATGAAGGAACTCGGTCTTGCCAAGGGCGATACAGAGGAAGCTGTAAAGGCTGGTGCCCACGCTATGTTCCTGCCTCACGGATTGGGACACATGATGGGTATGGATGTACACGACATGGAGAACCTCGACCAGATTAACGTAGGCTTCGACGAGGAAGTACGTCCTAACTTGGAACAGTTTGGTACCAACTGCCTGCGCATGGGTCGCCGACTCCAGGAAGGTTTCGTAGTAACAGACGAGCCGGGCGTTTACTTCATTCCAGCCCTCATCGACGACTGGAAGGCGTCAGGTCACTGTGCAGAGTTCCTCAACTTCGATAAAATTGAGACTTACAAGGACTTCGGTGGCATCCGTATTGAGGACGATGTTCTCATCACCAAGGATGGTTGCAGATTCCTGGGCAAGGACCGCATCCCTTACCATCCAAAGGATGTTGAGGAATACATGGCAGCCAACAGAGAAGAAATCCGCTAGGCGAAACTGCCATTAACAAGAGAAGATTCTATCTTAAAGAGAGATAATACAATTACATTATTAATTTAAAGAGAAAAAAATTCATGAAGAAATCAATGATTGTCGCAGCCATGTTGGCCATGGTTGCTACTGGTGCAAGCGCTAAGAATGCTGCAGATTCAGCAGCCATCGCTAAGAACAAGCCTGTTTTCACAGTAGTGAAGCAGAATCCTATCACAAGCATCAAGGACCAGAACCGTAGCGGTACGTGTTGGGCTTACTCTACTCTCAGCTTCTTCGAGAGCGAGATTTTGAAGAATACAGGCAAGACATTCAACCTGAGCGAGATGTTCGTTGCCAACAAGACTTATATGGACCGCGCCACAATGGCAGTGAGAATGCACGGCGACGTAAGCTTCTCTCAGGGTGGTAGCGCATACGATGTTCTCTATGCTTTGCAGCACTATGGCATCGTACCAGAGGATGCTATGCCAGCTCCAGGTACAATGACAGGCGACTCACTGGCTAACTTCGGCGAGTTCTTCGACGTAATGACTCCATACGTAGAGGCAGTGGCTAAGAGCACAGCCAAGAAGCTCTCTCCAGCTTGGAAGAACGGTCTTCAGGGCATCATCGACTCATACATCGGCAAGGCTCCTGAAAAGTTCACTTACCAGGGCAAGCAGTATACTCCAGAGACTTTCTGCAAGAGCCTCGGTCTGAACCTCGATGATTACGTAACCATCACCAGCTACACCCACCATCCAATGTGGAGCAAGTTTGCTGTTGAGGTACAGGACAACTGGCGCTGGCCTTTGAGCTACAACGTTCCTATGGACGACCTCTGCAAGATTATCGACAACGCCGTAAACAATGGCTATACCATAGCTTGGGGCGGTGACGTAACAGAGGACGGTTTCACACGCAAGGGTCTCGGTATCGCTTACGACGTGAAGAAGGTACGTTCTATGGCAGGTACAGACGCTGACCACTGGTTCAAGCTCTCTAAGGACGAGAAGAAGGAGAAGTTCGATTCACTCGGCGTAAACGCTCCCGAGGTGGTTCCTACACAGGCTATGCGCCAGGAAGCATTCGACAACTGGGAGACAACAGACGACCACGGAATGCACATCTACGGTATCGCAAAGGACCAGAACGGCAAGGAGTACTATATGGTAAAGAACTCTTGGGGTGAGTATGGTGACTACAAGGGCACCTGGTACATGACCAAGGCATTCGTAGCTTACAAGACTATGGACTTCATGGTTAACAAGAACGCCATCCCTAAGGATATCCGCAAGAAGCTCGGAATCTAATAAAAACAAAATATTCAAAGGCAGCAAACCTTGGTTTGCTGCCTTTTTTTATTATTTCTTCGTAATTATGTTAAATTCCTAGGAAAAAGTTTCCGTTTGTCATTTTATTTTCGTAACTTTGGGGGCAGAAATAAAAATAATTAAAAATGCATTTTAAATGGAATTACGAAGAACCTTCACCGGAGCAAGAAAAAACGGCTAACGAACTGGCCGTGAAGCTCAGCATCAGCCCTATCCTGGCGAATCTTCTCATCCATCGAGGCATTACGACCGAGTCGGCAGCCAAGCGATTCTTCCGTCCACAGCTTTCCGACCTGATCAATCCTTTCCTGATGAAGGATATGGATATCGCCGTAGACCGCCTCAACGATGCCATGGGACGCAAGGAGCGCATTCTCGTTTACGGCGATTACGACGTAGACGGCTGCACGGCTGTAGCATTGGTGTATAAGTTTCTGCAGCAATTCTATTCCAACATCGATTACTACATCCCCGACCGATATGACGAAGGCTATGGAGTAAGCAAAAAGGGAATAGACTTTGCACATGAAACTGGTGTGAAACTCATCATCATCCTCGATTGCGGCATCAAGGCCATCAAGGAGATTGAATATGCCAAAAGCCTTGGCATAGACTTCATCATCTGCGACCATCACGTTCCCGACGATGTGATGCCACCCGCTGTGGCTATACTCAACCCCAAGCGCCCGGATGATCCATTCCCATTCAAGCACCTCTGTGGATGCGGCGTGGGATTCAAGTTCATGCAGGCCTTTGCCAAGAACAACAACATTCCGTTCTCCCGACTCATCCCATTGCTCGACCTCTGTGCAGTGAGCATTGCTGCGGATATCGTGCCTGTAGTCGACGAGAACAGAATTCTGGCTTTCCATGGCTTGAAACTGCTCAACACCAACCCGAGCATCGGACTGAAAGCCATCATCGACATCTGCAGCCTGAACGGGCGAGAGCTGGGCATGAGCGATATCGTCTTCAAGATTGGTCCTAGAATCAATGCTTCGGGCCGCATGGAGAATGGCAAGGAAAGCGTAGATTTGCTGGTGGAACGTGACTATGGGCATGCACTGCACATGGCAAAGCACATCAACGAATACAACGAACAGCGCAAGGACATCGACAAGCAGATGACAGAGGAAGCCAACCTGATTGTTTCAAGACTGGAAACCCAGAAGCACAACTCAAGCATCGTGCTCTATGATGAGGGATGGAAAAAGGGAGTCATCGGCATCGTAGCCTCAAGACTCACGGAAATCTACTTCCGTCCTACCGTGGTATTGACCCGCGAAGGAGAACTGGCAACAGGTTCAGCCCGCAGCGTGACAGGATTTGACGTTTATTCTGCCATCAAGAGTTGCCGCGACCTGCTCGTGAACTTCGGAGGTCATACCTATGCATGCGGTCTTACCCTGAGATGGGAACATATCAAGGAATTCAGAGACAGATTCCAGAAATATGTGGCAGAACACATCGCTCCCGAACAGACGGAAGCCCTGCTTAATATAGAAGCCGTGATAGATTTCAAGGACATCAGCAAGCAGCTGCATGCCGACCTGAAGCGATTCTCGCCATTCGGTCCCTGCAACCCTAAACCAGTGTTCTGTACCCGAAAGGTATACGACTACGGAACCAGCAAGGTGGTGGGTAGAGAACAGGAACACATCAAGCTGGAATTGGTGGATTCAAAGTCGAGCACTGTCATGAACGGTATAGCCTTCGGACAGAGTGCAGCAGCCCGCTACATCAAGAGCCGCCGCAGTTTCGACATTGTTTACACCATCGAAGACAATATCTTCAAGAAGAACCAAGTACAGCTTCAGATAGAAGATATCCGTCCTAACGATTAAAGAAAGAAGATTATGGCAGATAAATTTCAATCTATTCTGCAAAAATACTGGGGGTATCCCGATTTCCGAGGCATTCAGCGCAATATCATTGAGAGCATTGCCAGCGGACGGGATACCCTCGGTCTTATGCCTACGGGCGGTGGCAAGTCAATCACATTCCAGGTGCCAGCCCTGGCACAGGAAGGGGTATGCATCGTGATAACCCCTCTCATCGCCCTGATGAAAGACCAGGTGCAGCACCTCAGGGAACATGGCATCCTGGCTGATGCCATCTATGCCGACAAATCGAGAAGCGAAATCCTGCAAACCCTCGACAATGCCATCTTCGGAGGTGTGAAGATACTGTATGTTTCGCCCGAAAGACTTGCCTCGGATATGTTTCAAACCAAATTACGCCACATCCATGTAAGTTTTATCACAGTAGATGAAGCCCACTGCATCAGTCAGTGGGGCTACGACTTCCGCCCCTCCTATCTGCAGATAGCCAGCATCAGGGAGATGAAACCTGGCATTCCGATACTTGCCCTTACCGCCACAGCTACCCCCGAAGTAGTAGACGACATACAGGAAAGGCTCCATTTCAAGGAAAAGAATGTCTTCAAGATGAGTTTCGAGCGCAAGAACCTGGCTTACGTAGTACGCGAAGCAGAGGATAAGCAGGGCGAAATGATTCATATCCTGCAAAGCGTGGGTGGCTCTGCCATCGTTTATGCCCGCAGCAGAAAGCGAACCAAGGAGATGGCACAGCTGCTCTCACAGCAAGGTATCACCGCCACCTTTTATCATGCCGGTCTTGATCCCGACGTAAAGGACCAGCGCCAGAAAGCATGGCAGAAGGACGAAGTAAGGGTGATGTGTGCAACCAACGCCTTCGGTATGGGCATCGACAAGCCAGACGTACGCGTGGTGATTCACATAGACTGTCCAGACTCGCTGGAAGCCTATTTCCAGGAAGCAGGACGTGCGGGAAGAGACGGACAGAAATCATACGCCGTACTTCTCTACAACAAGCACGACGAGCTGAAGCTATGCAAGCGAGTGGATGACACCTTCCCATCCAAAGAACTCATACAAGACATTTATGAGCATCTGGCTTACTTCTACCAGATAGGTGTGGGCAGCGGACAGGGCAAGACCTTTGAGTTTGACATAGAGAAATTCTGCGTCACCTACAAGTACTTCCCTACCAAGGTAGATGCAGCTCTTCGCATTCTGGAGAGAAGCGGATATCTGCATTATGAGGATAATCCCGACGGCAAGGCACGAGTGATGTTCCTGCTAGGCAGAAACGACCTTTACCAGCTAGATCAGCTCGCTCCAAGCCAGGATGCCGTCGTCACCGCCCTACTACGCTCCTACGGAAGTCTCTTTGTTGATCTTACCTATATCGACGAGGCGCTGATAGCCCGGCAGGCAGAGCTAACCATCCAGCAGGTATATTTTGCTCTCAAGAGTCTGGCAGCCCGCCATATCATCCAATTTATCCCTCGCCGCAAGATACCTTTTATCAGTTATACCCGCGACAGGGTGGATGGAGACAAAGTAGTGATTCCTAAAGAAGTATGGGAGTCGAGACGTGAGCAATACGAGAAACGCATCAAAAGCATGATTCGCTATGCCAAGAACGACGAGGTATGCCGATCAAGACAGCTACTCGCCTATTTTGGAGAAGAGAACGACAGAGATTGCAAGCAATGCGACGTATGCCTGGCTGATCAGACAGAAGAAAGAGAGAAGGAACTCCGCAGGAAGGTAGCAGAAAACCAGATCATCATAGAAGACCATCATATCATAGAAAAAAAGGATTGAAACTCTTGAGCATCCTACACTGATTATATAAATAAAGATGCTCAAGAATTTCATCTTTTGATAAAGCCACAAAATATCTTCTGATCAATCACATTAAAAAGGGGACGAACCATCTCGGTCCGTCCCCTTTTAAAACATTATGTACGAGAAAAAAATTAGTTATTCTCTGGGCGAAGTTTACGTACTGTAACACCAGCCTGCCACATTTCCTTGTTGCGCATAGCCTCGAGTTCAGCATTCAACTTCTCACGGTAATCAGCCTGAGAGTTCTTGTCGATAGAAATCTGAGCCTCATTACCAGTCTTAACAGAGTAATACAACCACTCCATAACTGGCTTGATAGCCTCACGGAAACGAGGAGCCCAATCGAGAGCACCACGCTGAGCTGTTGTAGAACAGTTAGCATACATCCAATCCATACCCTTAGCACCGAAGAGAGGGCCAAGGCTCTGAGTCAACTCCTCAACAGTCTCGTTGAATGCCTCAGATGGAGAGTGACCATTCTCACGGAGTACATCGTACTGAGCCTCCAACAGACCCTCGATAGCACCCATCAAAGAACCACGCTCACCAGTAAGGTCAGAAGTAGCCTCACGCTGGAATGTAGTCTTGAACAAATAACCTGCACCGATACCAATACCGAATGCAATAGTCTTTTCCTCTGCTTTACCAGATGCATCCTGATATACAGCGTAAGAGCAGTTCAAACCACGACCCTCGCAGAACATTGTGCGGAGAGAAGTACCAGAACCCTTAGGTGCAACCATGATAACATCAATATCCTTAGGTGGAACTACGCCTGTGCGATCGCTCCAGTTGATAGCGAAACCATGTGAATAATACAAAGTCTTACCTGCTGTGAGGTGTGGCTTAATTTTTGGCCAGCAAGCAATCTGACCGGCATCAGAAAGCAACATACAGATGATAGTACCCTTCTCAGCTGCCTCCTCGATAGAGAACAAAGTCTTGCCAGGTACCCAGCCATCCTTCAAACACTTCTCGTAGGTCTTACCCTGACGCTGTCCGACGATGACATTGAAACCATTATCGCGAAGGTTACAAGCCTGACCAGGACCCTGGATACCATAACCGATAACTGCGATAGTTTCGTTCTTCAATACTTCACGTGCCTTCTCCAATGAAAATTCATGACTGGTGACAACAGTTTCCATTACGCCACCGAAATTCATTTCTGCCATAATTGTAATTTAATTTGTGCGGCTTACCTTTATGGAGCCACGGGTTATACTTGTCCATACGGATGCGAGCTGTATTCTTATCCAAAGAGAGCCTGTTTGATCCGTCCACTGCCTATCCAAGGTAGCGGCACTGGGTTTATTCTTTATTTCGAGTGCAAAGGTAATGATTTAAAATGACACTACCAAATTTTTCTATCACTTTTTTATAAATTTTAGCTTACTTCTTACGATTTCCACCTCATTTTCGTCATTTCTGCATATTTTTGTTATTTTTATGCAGAATTCTTCGTCTTCTACCTGCTCCATATAGAATTTCAATTTGTCACCCTGATGGCTCTCGGCAACATAAGCTATCTCGAATCTTTGCAAGAAATGTGTCAAATAGTAATCGATGTCGAAGAGGTCGAGGATGTGTTCGATGTACTTTACGGAGTTGATATGCCCGTTTACATCCACATCATTATAATAGGTATCGATGGTGCGGAGCAGCTTTGCCTCCTTGCTCATCTTCACTCTGGAACTTGCAGCAATAGGACAAAGTTTTTCAGTTTCGATATATTCCTTGATCAGACCATCATTAATTTCAAAAATATCTACAGGCTGTCGGGTCTCCGTATCAATCATCGCCCAAACACTCTTGCCATAGCCATACACTTTCTCATCTTTTCCGCAAATCTTGAAATCACGGGATGTGAAATACTTCATGGCACTCTCTACCCATGTTTCCACGAAGAACTTATCGTATGATTTTGGCATTTCTATCATTTCTACGGCAAGACGGCTCAATACCCAAGTCTTGTGGCGAGGCATCAGATAATTCATGCCATAGCCACGGTCGTTGCTATGAAAATCGGCTGCGTTCAAAAGATGATTGCCCAGGTGTCCCATGAAGAGATGACTGGAAAAGTCGCAATGGAAGGGTTCTGCCAAAAACTCATAGCGACCTACTTTACTTAATAATTCTGGTTTCATACTAATTTCTTTTATTCGTTTACACCTTATTATATATATAGCGTTATTATATATATAACGTCATTATATATATAGCGAAAAATTCCGGCTTATATTGTATAGCAAAAGCCCTGTTTGCATAAAGGACGAAAAATATGCTTGTATATAAGACAAAAATCCCTCTGTTCCTCTGATTTTCAAATCAAAGGAACAAAGGGATCTATTGAATCATAAATGGATTATCCTTCTGAATTCTGCTTCACATAGTCGGAAACCGGCTCGTCGAAGCTTCGGGTTACGGCAATTCGTCCACTTCGGGTATATTGCAGGAGACAGTCGAAACTATTCAGCTTATGGAAGAGGTCGGCGATATCCTCGGTAAGTCCTGCCAAAAGCACGGTGCTATAGGTAGGATTCACCTCCATCATGCGAGCATCGTGCTTGCGGATGGTGCGGGATACCTCTGGATTTTCCAACAAGACAGGAGTAGAAATCTTAAAGAGTGCCACCTCGTGAATGAAAATCTGATCGTCGGTGTAGTAATCACTCTTCACCACATCAATCTTCTTTTCAATCGCCTTGTTGATTTTCTCTATCTGCTCAGCGTCGCTCCACACAGTAATCGTGTATTTATGGATATTCCTGATGCTACTAGCCGATACATTCAAGCTCTCGATGTTAACCTGTCTGCGAGTGAACACAGTTGTAATCTGATTCAGAATACCAGCGATATTCTCAGAATAGACAAGCAACGTATATAATTTCTTTTCGTTGTTATTCTCCATAATTCTTTTCTTTATTAATAGTGAAGCTCAAGCTGCATTTCATCCACACTCTTTCCAGGCAGGGTCATCGGAACGATGTCCTCGTCTTCCTTGATGGCGCACTCCAGAAGATATGGTCCCTTGGTGCTTATCATCTTCTCTACCTTCTCCTTCAAGTCCTTGCGGTCGATAACCACATCGTATGGGATGCCATAAGCCTTGGCGATTTCCTCATAGCGTGGGTTCAGCATGTGGGTGAAAGAGTGACGTCCCTCGAACATCAGATCCTGCCACTGGCGCACATTACCCAGATAGTTGTTGTTCAGGAGAATCATCTTCACCGGTGCCTGCTGCTCCATGATGGTACCCAACTCCTGGATGTTCATCTGGAATCCGCCATCACCGAAGAAACAGCAGATAGTTCTGTCTGGAGCACCGAAGGTAGCACCGATAGCTGCTGGAAGACCGAAGCCCATGGTTCCGAAACCACCACTGGTCACGATGCTCAACTTCTTGGTAAACTTGAAGTAGCGGCTACTGATCATCTGGTTCTGACCTACATCGTTCACGAGAACCGCCTCATTATGAGTAGCTTCTGTCACCACATTGGTCACCTCGCCCATGAGCAGAGGTCCTTCTGTAGGATGGATATCCTTTTCTATCACCTTCTCCTGCTCCTGCTGGCGATATTCCTCGAAGGAATCTCTCCATTCGCGGTGAACATTCTTGTTCAGGAGACGGGTGATGGCTGGCAGCGACTGCTTGCAATCGCCAATCACAGCCACATCTGTCTTGATAACCTTATCGATTTCCGACTTGTCGATATCCAGATGGATAATCTTAGCCTGCTTGGCGTATTTAGACGGAACGCCCGTGATACGGTCGCTGAAACGCATACCGATGGCGATGAGCACATCGCACTCCTGGGTCTTCATATTGGTAGCATAGGAACCATGCATACCGAGCATACCCATGTTGAGAGGGTGATTGCTAGGAAGAGCAGAAAGACCGAGCAGGGTGCGACCTGCCGGGATGTCTGCCTTCTCCAGGAATTCCAACAATTCATTATGGGCACCTCCCAGCTCTACACCATGCCCCACGAGGGCAAAAGGCTTCTTTGCCTGATTGATGAGTTCTGCAGCCTCAGCCACAGCCTTCTCATCAATCTTAGGATATGGATTGTAAGATGTAACCTTCTCGCATTTCACCGGTTCCCACTCGCAGGTAGCAACCTGGGCATTCTTGGTGAAGTCGAGAACCACCGGACCCGGACGGCCGCTACGAGCTATATAGAACGCACGGCTCACAGCCCATGCCACATCCTCAGGACGGCGAATCTGATAAGCCCACTTAGAGATAGGCTGGGTAACGCCCACCAGGTCAACCTCCTGGAAGGCATCAGTACCCAAAGCGCCCACACCCACCTGTCCGGCGATGACCACGATAGGTGTAGAATCCATCATGGCATCAGCAATACCGGTGAGCGTATTAGTTGCTCCAGGACCACTAGTTACGAGAGTCACACCCACTTCGCCGCTGACTCGGGCATAACCCTGTGCAGCGTGAGCAGCAGCCTGCTCGTGACGAACCAAGATGTGATCGAACATCTTCTTCTCTCCTCTCGTGTAACCATACAGCGCATCAAACACTGGCATAATGCTACCGCCCGGATAGCCGAAGATGGTCTTAACCCCTTCGTTATGCAGCGAGCGCATCAATGCTTCAGCTCCTGTTATTACTTCTTTTGCCATTTATCTGTTATTATTCTGAAAATTCAAAAACTTGTTATCTTTTCTCTATTAGTCGATGATTCCCGTACCTTAGTCGATGATTCTCACACCGCCCTTATCTGCAGAACTTACGCTCTGGGCGTAGGCACGCAAAGCCTTGCTAACCACACGGTTTCGCTTCAAAGGCTGCTGTGGGCGCGCTGCGAGTTCCTCATCAGAAAGCTTCACGTTGATAGAACGGCTAGGAATATCGATAACGATGATATCGCCATCCTTGATCTTACCGATGTTGCCACCGGCAGCAGCCTCAGGACTGATATGACCGATACTCAAGCCAGAAGTACCACCCGAGAAGCGGCCATCGGTGATGAGCGCACATTCCTTTCCGAGGTGACGGCTCTTGATGTAAGAGGTAGGATAAAGCATTTCCTGCATGCCAGGACCGCCCTTAGGACCTTCGTGAGTAATCACTACGCAATCGCCAGAATTCACCTTGCCACCCAAGATTCCCTCGCAGGCATCCTCCTGAGAGTCGAAGCATACGGCAGGACCCTCGAAGTGCCAAAGCACTGGGTCAACACCGGCAGTCTTCACAACGCAACCATTCTGGGCGATGTTACCGAAGAGCACTGCCAAACCGCCATCCTTGGTGTAAGCATGCTCCAAGTCGCGGATACAACCATTTTCTCTGTCTGTATCAAGGCTCTCCCACTGTGCATCCTGGCTACCCATCTGGGTAGAGAACTTTCTGCCAGGGGCAGAATGATAGATTTTGTCAGCCTCTGGGTCGATGCTAGCACCTGTGATATCATATTTCTTCATCTGTTCTGCAAGGGTATGACCATCCACACGCATCACGTTGCCATTGATAAGTCCGCCCTTGTTCAACTCGTTCAAGATGCCCAGGATACCACCGGCACGGTTGCACTCCTGCACGCTATACTTCTGAGTATTAGGAGAGAGCTTGCAGAGGCAAGGCACCTTGCGGCTCAAAGCGTCGATGTCTTCCATCTTGAAGTCGGCACCAGCTTCCTGAGCCACAGCCAACAGGTGGAGCACGGTGTTGGTGCTACCGCCCATGGCGATATCAAGTGTCATGGCGTTGAGGAAGGCGTCACGGGTAGCGATATTGCGTGGCAAAACGCTCTCGTCACCATCCTGATAGTATGCGTATGCATTCTTAACCACCTGGCGGGCAGCCTCCTTGAAGAGTTCGATGCGGTTCTTATGGGTAGCAAGAATGGTTCCGTTTCCCGGAAGACTCAAACCGATAGCCTCGGTAAGAGAGTTCATGGAGTTGGCTGTGAACATACCCGAGCAGCTTCCGCAACCAGGGCAGGCACACTTTTCAATCTGCTCCATCTCCTCGTCAGAAATGCTGGTATCAGCACCCTTGATCATTGCGGTAATCAAGTCGGCATTCTCGCCTTTCCAGCGGCCAGCCTCCATCGGACCACCCGAACAGAACACGGTAGGGATATTCAATCGCATAGATGCCATGAGCATACCTGGAGTCACCTTGTCACAGTTGGAGATGCAGATCATGGCATCCGCCTTGTGAGCATTGACCATATATTCCACAGAATCAGCGATGATGTCACGGCTTGGCAAAGAATAGAGCATTCCGTCGTGGCCCATAGCGATACCATCATCCACAGCGATGGTATTAAACTCGGCTGCATAGCAACCCATAGCCTCAATTTCCTTCTTGACAATCTGACCAATCTCGTGAAGATGAGTATGACCTGGAACAAACTGTGTAAAGCTGTTCACGATAGCGATGATTGGCTTGCCAAACTGCTCATGTTTCATACCAGCAGCTACCCAAAGTGCACGGGCACCTGCCATTCTTCTGCCTTCAGTACAGACGCTACTTCTTAATGGATGTTTCATATTGAATTATCTCTTTTATTTTTCTTGTTCGTTACTACGAAAAGGACTCTTTCGAGACCTCATCCTTTATTTTTGTCTGCAAAGATAATGAGAATTTATGTAATAACCAACAAATTTCGTATAAACTTTCAAAAAATCACGAATTTTGTTATAAAACAAAGCTTTATTCTAACAAATTATCAGCTAAAACGCACGTTTCACGAGATATTGAGCAAAAAAAAGAAGGGCAAAAGCATCAATACAGAATTAAGTTTGATGCTTTTACCCTTGTATAGAAAATAGGAATTATCCTAGAGTTCGAAGACCTGCGAAGAACGGGCTTTTACTTCCACAGCCTTGCTGCCAAGGCCATTTACCTGAAGCTTGAGCGTACGAGGCAAGGCATTCACCACCTTGAGCCACGTTTTGCCCGTCTTTGAATCCTTCACCACACTGGTTCCCACATAACGCTGCAAGGCAGCAGGAAGATTCAACTCTGAAGCAATGTAAGTATCGCCGGCATGCTGACCGAACATCTTCTGCATCTTGTAGCTCTCAGTGAGACGGATTTTCTCGCTGTTATCGAAGTAGATCATATCCGGATTCCAGTTGCTATAACCATTCTTGCAAAGCAACGGAGCATAGGAGGTCATTTCTACCACATCACCATTACGCTCTACATTGCAGAGATGGATGCCTTCTGCCAGGGCACGGTCCAACTCATTATTGCCATTGGCAGCATACTCGCCCAGATATACCTTCGGAGCCTTGCGGTCATAGTTATCGTAATAGTCCTGATGGTTGATGAACCATCCTGGTTTTTCGTAATAGTGCTCGTCCACCGCA
Organism: Segatella copri; assembly: GCF_051861805.1. Classification (GTDB taxonomy): domain Bacteria; phylum Bacteroidota; class Bacteroidia; order Bacteroidales; family Bacteroidaceae; genus Prevotella; species Prevotella copri_M. The sequence goes on from NZ_CP146520.1 coordinate 2,941,615, forward strand.
TCAATCCACTTCTTGTTCTCCTTGGCAATCTTCCAGCCCTCGATATAATCAGAAGATGGATAGTGGAACGGACCTACAGTGCCTACCACCTCTATCTCTGGATGCTTCTCCTTCAGGGCCTTGCATATCATCAGATAACGCTGCTCGAAATCGGTGGAAATCAAATCTTCGTTACCGATTCCCACCATCTTCAGGTTGAATGGAGCGGGATGACCGGCATCAGCTCTCATCTTTGCCCACTTCGATGTGGCTGGATTGCCATTCGCCCACTCCACCAGGTCGAGCACATCCTGAACATACTGAGGCATATCAGCCATCGGGATACCACCCTGCTGACCGCAGATGTCCTGAGCATTAGGCTGTGAATTTTGGCAAGGCACACCTGCTGCCAACACTGGCAGCGGCTCTGCTCCCATATCCTCGCACCACTGGAAATACTCAAAGAAGCCCAGTTTGCGAGTCTGGTGATAATTCCAGATATTCTTAGCCGGCTTGCGGTCCTTCAGCGGACCCACGCTCTCCTTCCAGTGATAGATGTTCTCCAAGCCCTGACCATGAAGCATGCAGCCGCCCGGGAATCTTACGAAGCGAGGCTTCAAATCTGCGATTACCTCTGCCAGATCCTTGCGCAGTCCATGTCCCTTATAGGTATCCTGCGGCATGAGGCTCAGCATATCCACAGCCACTCTGTCTTTGCCCTTAGGGATAACGGCAAAACGGATATCCTTGCCCAGTTCACCCTTATATTTATCAGAAATCACGAGCTGGGTCTTATATTCGTTCCATTCGCCGCCCTGCACCTTCAGTTTAGCCTGAGCCACTATCTGGTTCTCAGCATCCACCAAGGCCACGGTAAGCTGCTTTTTCTTGCCATCCATGCAGCGGGCATAGAGACTCACATCGTAGGCAGCACGCTTCACGGTGATACCCTCCCAGCCTATATTATAAATAGGTGTCTCGCCCAGGATGGCATAATGAGGATTGTTCTGGCTCACACCATTCTCTGAAGAAACAACAGAGGTTGAAGTCTCTGAAGAAGATGATGATGAAGATGAAAGAGTGGCAGATGATGAACCCACCTGCAAATTCAATCCCTGCCATGCCGTGATGGCATTCCAGCCTTTTCTTTCTCCGTTATACTCAAAGTCGCCATTCTGCAGCAGCTCGGCACAAAGGCCACCATCAGCAGCACGGCTGATATCCTCGAAGAAGATACCGATGAGCTTGTCTGAGATGCGATGCGATTTCTGAGCCTTGATCTGAAGCTGGGCAGAAACCTCGTTGCCTGCAGCCAGCTCTACATTCTTTTCCTTCAGATAAGCCTGAAGCTCAGCTTCGTTATGAGGCAGGAGTCTGCAGTTCTCTCTGTTTTCCTCGGCTAGTGCCTTGTGCCAGGCACGGATATAGTTGAGATGGATGGCAGGAATCTCGAAATCGTTGCCTTCCACCAGCTTACCGTTGATGGTAGCCGTATCACGCTGCCAGAGTACATCGTCGGCTGTGGCTTCCAGCGAATCCTCTTCAAAGGTGCGGAAATCCTTGTCGGCATGCACATATCGCTTGCCCTTGGCTGTTTTCAGATAGATATCGAAAGATCCGTCGTCCATCTGATAGGCTGCCACATCCTTGATACCCTTCTCCTTCATGATAGGATAATCCTGAGGGCGCCAGGTAACCAAATCCTCTGAATAAGCCACGGCAAACTGAGGCGAACGGGTATTCACACTCCAGAGCGCACGCCAGGTGCCATCGTTCGCCTTCATCACAAACGGGCGATACATCTTCTTCTCGCTGCCCCACGGACCGAAGTCGCTGGCACAGAGCTGACCTACATCCACCCAGCGATCATCGTCGGTAAGATAAGCCAGATGCAAGCCCTGGTCTGCCGCAGGAGAATAAACGAAGATTTGGCAAGTGGAATCCTTGCCCACGATTCTATAAGCCGGCGCATCCTTATCTATAGGCGCATTAGCCACACTCGCAGCAGAAGCATTCGCTCTAGCCGCATTCGCAGCAGCCGCAACCTTGTTTCGAGCAGCCACCTTACTGATTTGCTTCTTTACCGGAGTCAGCGCCACAGCTTGCGTCATAGCTAGCAATGCCGCCGAGAAGAGTAGATACTTTGGTTTCATCATATTTTCTAATTTTTAATTATCGAATTTGTTTTTAGATTTCTATTGTTTCACCTTATTATATACATACGCTTAATAAATAAACTATGCAAATATATGAAAAAAGGCAGGCTGCTTCACAGTAGCCTACCTCCACGAATCGCATAACGTCTTTTCCACACTTTTGGTGCAGAATAGACCTATTTATAGATCTCTTTTTTTCCGGCGGCAAGGGTATTCTTCATCAAAGAACAGATAGTCATCGGTCCTACACCTCCAGGTACTGGAGTGATGAAAGAGCACTTCTCTGCCACCTCATCAAATTTCACATCGCCATTCAGGCGGAATCCGCTTTTCTTCGATGCATCAGGCACACGGGTGGTACCCACATCGATGACCACGGCTCCCGGCTTCACCATGTCGGCAGTAACGAAATCAGGCTTGCCGATAGCAGCAATGATGATGTCTGCTTCGCGGCATTCCTCCTTCAGATGAGCCGAATGAGAATGGCACACGGTAACAGTGGCGTCGCCATACTGCTTCTGCATCATCAACTGGGCCATAGGTTTGCCCACGATGTTGCTTCTGCCCAGGATAACGCATTTCTTGCCACTGGTCGGGATGTTGTAATGCTGCAAGAGGGTAAGGATGCCCAGCGGCGTGGCAGAGATGAAGCTAGGCATGCCCAGCGCCATGCGACCCACGTTTACGGGATGGAAACCATCCACATCCTTGCGATAGTCTATCGCCATGGTCACCTTCTGCTCGTCAATATGCTTAGGCAGAGGAAGCTGCACGATGAATCCGTCCACATCCTCGTCCTTGTTCAGCCTGTCAACGCAGGCCAGAAGTTCCTCTTCAGTCACATCATCCTCATATCGAATGAGTGTCGACTTAAAGCCACATTTCTCGCAAGCCAGAACCTTGTTCTTCACATAGGTCTCGCTTCCTCCGTCGTGTCCCACGAGCACAGCAACCAGATGAGGTTGCTTTCCGCCCTGTGCCACAATCTGTGCCACCTCTTGGGCTATCTGTTCCTTGATGGCGGCTGCTGTCGCCTTTCCGTCGATTAACTGCATTTTATTCTTTAGTTTATAATTTATAATTTATAGTTTATAGGGCATTCTTGCTTTATAGGCATTCTTGCCTATAAAGCAAGTTTGCTATACGGCAAAGCCGCTATAAACTATTAACTATCAACTGATTTACATTCCCGGCATCTTAGGCATGCCTGGCATACCCTTCATGCGGCTCATCATCTGGGCCATCTTGTTGCCTGTCATCATCTGCATCATCTTGCGGGTCTGGTCAAACTGCTTGATGAGCTTGTTCACCTCCTGGATGTCAGTGCCCGAACCCTTAGCGATACGCTGGCGGCGGCTGGTATTGAGGATTCCAGGATTAGAGCGCTCCTTTGGAGTCATACTCTGGATGATAGCCTCTACACTCTTGAAGGCATCCTCAGGAATATCAACGTCGCGGATAGCCTTGCCCACACCAGGAATCATGGCAGCCAGGTCCTTGATGTTACCCATCTTCTTGATCTGCTGAATCTGATTGTAGAAATCGTTGAAGTCGAACTGGTTCTTGCGAATCTTCTTCTCCAGCTTCTTAGCCTCCTCCAGGTCAAACTGCTCCTGCGCACGCTCTACCAGGGAAACCACGTCACCCATACCCAGGATACGGTCGGCCATACGGGCTGGATGGAACACGTCGATGGCCTCCATCTTCTCGCCTGTACCGATAAACTTGATAGGCTTGGTAACCACGGTGCGGATACTGAGGGCTGCACCACCACGGGTATCACCATCGAGCTTGGTGAGAACAACGCCGTTAAAATCGAGGCGGTCGTTGAACTCCTTGGCTGTATTCACGGCATCCTGACCGGTCATGGAGTCAACCACGAAGAGGGTCTCGTCAGGATTCAGATGATTCTTCAGATTGCTGATCTCGTTCATCATCTGCTCGTCGATGGCGAGACGGCCGGCTGTATCCACGATAACCACGTCGTTGCCGTTGGTCTTAGCCTGCTGCAAGGCATGGTCGGCGATGACGCAGACATCCTTGTTATCAGGCTCGCTATATACAGGTACGCCCACCTGCTCGCCCACTACATGGAGCTGCTGGATAGCAGCAGGACGGTAAACGTCGCAGGCTACGAGCAATGGTTTCTTACCCTTCTTGGTCTTGAGCAGGTTAGCAAGCTTACCGCTGAAGGTAGTCTTACCGGAACCCTGCAAACCACTCATCAGGATGATTGCCGGGCGGTTTTCCAGCTTCAAAGGCGCTTCCTCGCCACCCATCAGTTCAGCCAGCTCGTCGTGAACCAGCTTTACCATCAGCTGTCCAGGCTTCACGGCAGTGAGCACGTTCATGCCCAGCGCCTTCTCCTTCACCTTGTTGGTGAATTCCTTAGCCACCTTATAGTTAACGTCGGCATCGAGGAGTGCACGGCGCACATCCTTCATGGTTTCAGCCACGTTGATTTCCGTAATCTTACCTTCACCCTTCAAGATTTTGAAGGAACGTTCTAATCTATCACTTAAATTTTCAAACATTTCTTATTATTTCTTTTTATTTCGGCGACAAAGATACTACTTTTTTCTGAGAAAGCCAACAAGTTACCCGATTTTTTCTACTTTTCGGGCTCTTTCAGCTTGTAGTTCTTGCCCGTAGCCTTCTCGTAAGCAGAGACGATAGGGTCCTTGCGGTCCATCTCCTTAAAGATTCCCTTCGCTTTTTCCAGATGCTTTCTGTCGCGCTTGCCCTGCTTGTCCATCCAGCCGAAGGCATCGAATCCGATGCCGCCTGGCGAGGTAGGAATGGAGTTCACCTGCTCCTGAATCAAGCCTTCCATGTCGTCGATATGCTGCTGGTTCTTGCCCCACACGGTCACCTCGCCTATCTGCTTGGCTTCCGGCAGCAGGAACACGGTATCAGGCAGTTCCTTGTAGCGGATGGTAGCCTTCACGTAGCCGGGTTTCGACACGGTGGCAGAGTCAAACTGATAGCGCATGTTCCAATAGCCACGGTAATCGGTGCGTGCCCACTGGTTCTTGTCGGTATGAATCAGCGCTTCGCGGATAGGCACATGGTCTTCGGCGCTGGCGATGACGCAGGTTTTCTGCGCCTGTGCCATAGATGCCACCGACATCAGGCAGATGATAAAAAATATAATCTTCTTCATAATCTTTGCTTATTTTTGAGAAGGCAAAAATAACAAGAATCCTGCATTCTGCAAAATATTGCAATAGATATTAACCTGATTAAGCAGATATTAACCTCAGGAAGGATATCTGCATCATGAGATATCCTCCTGATTCATGTAATTACATGTAATTATACGCCTTCTTTTTCGATTCGTTTAGCTTCTTCAAGCAGCTTGATGGCATCCACATACTGGGCGATGCCCTGTGCCACTTCCTTGGCTGCCTTCATCGCCAAGACCACGGTCTGCGGACGGTGAACCACATCTCCTCCGGCAAAGACACCACGGCGGGTAGTCATACCGAACGGACGCTCCACCACCTTTACGTAGCCCTTCTCATCCACCTCGATACCTGCGGTGGTAGAAACGATGCGGTTGGCAGGACGGGAACCGATGGCGAGATAAATTCTGTCGAAGTTCTCAACTCTCTCTCCATCAGGAGTGTTCAGCACGCAGCTTCCCAGTCGGCCGTTCTTGCCCTTGAGGAAAGCCTCCACGGTGGTTTTCCACTCAAACTTGACGCCCTCTTTCACGGCATCCTCGTATTCACTTTGAATGGCAGGCATCTCTTCCTGGGTCTTGCGATAGAGCACGGTGACATCGGCACCCAGACGGATGGCAGTACGGGCAGCATCCATCGCCACGTTGCCGCCGCCGATTACGCCCACCTTCTCACCATCTCTCAGCGGCACCATGTCGCGGGTCAGGGCACCCTCGTTATAGGCACTCACGTTGTGCAGAAAATAGGTGCTCTGGCTCACACCATGCAGCGTAGAACCAGGGGTAGAATCCATGTTCTGAGGCACATTGGTACCCGTGCCCATAAAAATGGCATCGTAACCCGCACGGAAGAGGCTGTCGATGGTGACATTGTTCTCACCCACCATGCAGTTGGTGATAAACTGTACACCCAGTGCCTCAATCTTGCTAATCTCGTCGCGAACCACGCTCTTAGGCAGTCTGTATTCCGGAATACCGTACATCAGCACGCCGCCCGGCTCAGCCTGTCCCTCGAAGATGGTAACATTGAAACCCTGGCGGGCGAGATCACCAGCCACGGTAAGACCAGCAGGTCCCGAACCGATAACCGCCACGCGGCCGCGCGTCTTCTGAGGCAACTTCTCTCTGGAAAGGTTCATCTTGGTATCGAAGTCAGCGATAAACTGCTCCAACTTACCAATCTGCACCGGTTTTCCCTTCTTTCCCAGCACACAGTGTCCCTGGCACTGCTTCTCGTGCGGACAAACACGTCCGCAGATGGCAGGCAGGTTGCTCTTGGCGTTGATGATGCTCATCGCAGCACCCATGTTACCCATCGACAGCTCGTGTACGAAGTCCGGAATATCGTTTTCGATAGGGCATCCCTTCTTGCACTGAGGAATCTTGCAATGCAGGCATCTCTTGGCCTCCTCAATCGCCTCGCGGGTAGAGAATCCCTCGTTTACCACCTGAAACATGCTAGGCTGTTCAGCTGTGTTATTCTGTTGATCAATCTGTTCACTCATAATCTACTACTCTTCTGTTGTCTTCCTGTATTTTCCTGTATTTTCTTGTATCTTTCCGGTACATTTCTTCTATTTTCCAGTATCTTTCCTGTACCTTCTTATTTCTGCTGTCTGATCTCGATGTCTTCCTTCACGTGGTTTCTGATTTTGGTGAGGAAGAGTTTCATGCGCTTGGCATCCTTGTGGTCGATGATATCGATGAGTTCAGCCAGCTCTTCACGAATCTGTGCCACCTGTCCCGAAGTATACGGGTTGAAGAGGATTTCCTGCAGCAGGTAATCGTCTTCGTTCAGCACGCCCTTGGCTATCTGCATGTGGCGCTTGAAGGTGGTGCCCGGAGCATCCTGATGCTTCATCACGGCGGCGAAGGCAAAGGTGCTCACGAATGGGATACTCAGCGAGTAAGCCACCGTCTGGTCGTGCTCGTCGAAGGTATATTCATGAAGGCTCAGTCCCAGCTTCTGGTAGAGATCCTTGAAGAATATCTTGCCCATATAGTCGCCCTCCTTGATGATGACTGCATTCTCCTCTGAAAGCTGGTTCAGATTGGCAAAGGTCGGGCCGAACATAGGGTGCGTGCTCACGAAGCGGAAACCGCTCTTCTCGTAAAACTCCTGCAGTCCGGTCTTTACCGAAGCTATATCGCTGATAATGCAGTCTTTAGAGAGATGTGGCAACACCTCTTCGAAGGCTGGCAGCGTATATTTTACCGTCACCGCATTGATGACCAGTTCGGGGCGGAACATCTCTATCTCTTCCATCTTGGTGAAGCGGTAACAGTTGTAGGTGAAGCGCAGTCGCTTGGCATCCTTCTCGTAAACCGCCACCTCGTGGTCGAAGCTGAGCAGGTCGATGAAAAAGCTTCCCATCTTACCTGCTCCCATGATTAATATTCTCATTTCTTCACTCTTCACTTAATTTATTTCTGATTCAGGATTTCCAACTGCTGGCGGACACTCTCCTCGTGGATATGCTCGAAAATCTGAGCAGCGAAATCTGCACTCATGCCGCAGAGGGCAGCCTGTGCACCACGCTTGTCAAGAATCTCGTTATAACGATTAGTCTGCACGATGGTCATGTTGTGCTCCTTCTTGTAGGTACCAATCTCACGGCACACGCGCATACGCTTTGCCAGGAGATCCATCAGCTGGTTGTCGAGCTCATCAATCTGGCCACGCAACTGGTGCAGGCCCTCGGTAGAATAGTGCTCGTCGCGAACCACGAGGAGGCTCAGGATGTAATCCAGCACCTCTGGAGTAACCTGCTGCTTGGCATCGCTCCATGCATCGTCTGGATTGCAGTGGCTCTCTACGATGAGTCCGTCGAAGCCCAGGTCCATCGCCTGCTGGCAGAGAGGGGCTATCAAGTCGCGGCGGCCGCCGATGTGGCTAGGGTCGCAGATGATAGGCAACTGAGGTATGCGGCGATGCAGCTCGATAGGAATCTGCCACATTGGGAGATTACGGTAGATCTTCTTGTCGAAGCTTGAGAAACCGCGATGGATGGCACCGAGTTTCTTGATACCTGCCTGGTTGATGCGCTGCAGGGCACCGATCCAGAGCTCCAGGTCTGGGTTTACAGGGTTCTTCACCAACACAGGCACGTCAACACCCTTCAGGCTGTCGGCCAATGCCTGCATGGCGAATGGGTTGGCAGAAGTACGCGCACCCACCCAAAGAATGTCGATACCATACTTCAAGGCGAGTTCCACGTGCTCAGGAGTAGCCACCTCGGTAGCGGTGAGCATACCGGTTTCCTCCTTCACCTGCTTCATCCAAGGCAAGGCCTCCTCGCCATTTCCCTCAAAGCCTCCTGGCTTGGTGCGAGGCTTCCACACACCCGCACGGAACATGTGGCAGCCCTTGGCAGCAAGCTGCTTGGCCGTTGTCATAACTTGCTCCTCAGTCTCGGCAGAGCATGGGCCTGCGATGATACAAGGGCGTTCCTGGTCACTAGGAAAATTCAATGGTTCTAATTCTAATTCCATAGTCGTATATTTTTAAATTTCTTTATTTGTCAAATACCTTCTTGATTCTCTCCAGAGCCTCCTTCATCTTTTCATCCTTGGCGCAGAGGCTGATGCGGATGTATCGCTTGCCGTTGCTTCCGAAGATGAAGCCTGGGGTGATGAAGACGCGTGCCTCGTGCAGCACCTTCTCTGTGAGGTCCTCCACATCGGCATATTTTTCAGGAATCTTGCCCCAGAGGAACATGCCCACCTGGTTAGGGTCAAACTGGCAGTCTAACACCTTCATGATTTCCTCGGCTATGTCGCGGCGGCGGCGATAGTTCTGGATGTTGTTCTCGCGGTGCCACTCGTCGGTGTTGTTGAGCATCGCCTCGGCAGCAGCCAGCTGAATGCCTCTGAAGCTTCCGTTGTCGATGTTGCTCTTCACCTTCAGAATCCACGAGATGAAGGTCTTGTTGCTCGAAATCATCGCCACACGCCAGCCCGGCATGTTGTGGCTCTTGCTCAGCGAATTGAATTCGATGCAGCAGTCCTTGGCTCCCGGCACCTGCATGATGCTCATCGGGTGTTCGTTGAGGATGAGCGAATATGGGTTGTCGTTCACCACCACGATGTTGTGCTTCTGGGCGAATGCCACCAGCTTCTCGTAGGTTTCTCGCTTCGCCACTCCGCCTGTAGGCATGTTCGGATAGTTGGTCCACATCAGCTTCACGTGGCTCAGGTCCATCTTCTCCAGGGCGTCGAAGTCGGGCTGCCATCCGTTGTCCTCACGCAGGTCGTAGTAGGTAATCTTGGTACCCAGAATCTTGTTGATGGCGGTGTAGGTGGGATAGCCCGGGTTCGGGATGAGCACCTCGTCGCCAGGGTTGCAGAAGGCGAGCGTTACATGCAGAATACCTTCCTTGCTGCCTATGAGCGGCTGTATCTCCGTAGCCCAGTCAAGGTCTACATCATACCATCTCTTGTAGAAACCAGCCATAGCCTTGCGCAGTTCCGGGATACCCACCGTAGGCTGATATCCGTGTGCGTTTGGATTGTTGGCTACCTCGCAGAGCTTGTCGATGGTCTGCTTAGAAGGCGGCATGTCTGGACTTCCGATGGCAAGGCTGATGATGTCCATGCCCTCGGCATTAAGCTTAGCCACTTCCTTCAGCTTGCGGCTGAAGTAGTATTCCTGTATTTCCGTTACTCTATTGGCTGGTTGTATCATAATTCTTATTTTTAATTCTTATCTATTAACTATCAACTGTTAACTATCAACTATCAATTATTCTTTCTCCTCATATTCTCCCAACACCTTGATCTTCTTCACCAGCGGCGTGATGGCGTCGATGCTCTGGCGGTAGCGGGTCAGGTTGTCGAAGGTGAGATCCACGTAGAAGAGATATTCCCACTCATGTCCGATGTTCGGCAGCGACTGAATCTTGGTAAGATTGATGTCGTAGAAACTCAGGATGGTGAGCACCTTGGAGAGCGAACCCTTGTCGTGAGGCAGACTGAAGACGATGCTCGCCTTATTGGCCTTCTCGATGGGGCGCAGCAGAGCGGCCTTCTGTGGATTGCAGACCACGAGGAATCGGGTGTAGTTGTGCGGATTGTCGTGGATGCCCTCCTGCAATATCTTCATGCCGTACATTCGGGCGGCATACGAAGAGCAGATGGCAGCCCATCCATGCACCTTGTGCTGAGCGATGTAAGCCGCCGAACCGGCAGTATCCTCTGCCTCCACCGCCTTGAAGTCGGGATGGTTGGCCAGGAACTTGCCACACTGCATCAGAGCCACCGGATGGGAGTGAACCTCCTGCAGGGTGTTCCAGTCGTCATCAGGCAGGCAGCAGATGCTGTGCTCGATGTGGAGCTTGTGCTCGCCCACCACGGTGGTACCGCTCTGTCGGAGCAGCTCGTAGTTGTGGAGCAGGCTTCCTGCTATGGTATTCTCGATGGCGCAGATGCCGACCACCGTAGGGTCTCGCTTGATGTTCTCGAACACCTCCTCGAAGGTGGCGCAGCAAATCAGCTCAATCTGTTCGCCCTCAAAATACTGATGGGCAGTGATGTCGTGGAACGATCCCAACTCTCCTTGTATTGCTATTCTCTTCATTGCCGTATCTCTCTATTCTATATTACCAGTTTATGAAATCTTCCGGTTTATGAAAATTGCCGGTTTACGAAAAACGGTCCAACTCTTGATAGAGCGGGACCGTTTCGATGATTTCAAAGAATCTAATATCCTAAGTTGAAATTTACACGCAACTTCCCGCTTTACAATTGCTTGCAAAGTAAAAGTAATAGCTAAAAAAGTAAGCGTTCAACTTCTTCATAATTCTTATTTGTTTAATTTGTTATTCACTCGTTGCTTTCGGGTTTCAACTCCTGAGAATCTCAACCCATAGTTTGAGTTTCGACCCCTAGAAGTCTCTACTCGTTTGCAAAAGTAATACTTTTCTTTGATACTGCCAAACAATTTGTCACTTTTTTCTTGAATTTCCTTATATTTTATGCTTTTCAGCAGTTTTTCAGCAGATTTTTAATAGAAAATCCCAAAAATCGACAGAATTTTATCAGCATTCTTTCTGCAATTATCGGCAGTGTTCTCTTCCTTCAGCCTTAAACTCGCCGCTGAGTTCCCCTATTTTCTCGGGGTTCAGCTGCAGGTATCGCTGCATATCTTTTCTGGCTCCATCCTTGTCGCCCATCTGCATCAGCAGGTTTCCCCGCTTCAGCAGATGTTCGCTCAGGGCAGCCTTGATCTCGGCATCCTCGCCGTCAGCCTCCAGTTTCTTCTCCAGCTCCACCACCTGCTGCGTGAGGGTAGCCACCAGAAGAACAGGATTCATTTCATTCAAATCCATAACTTCTATCCTATTTATATTGATATATATGTCTTATTACTTATATATAATAATGTGGATTTACTTGATGGCTCCGATGATTTCCGTCACCGATTTGCAGCCGTGGGCATCCAGCCACTCGTTCATGCCGTCCTTCACCTTCTTGGTTACGGCAGGATCCAGGAAGTTGGCAGTACCGATTTCGATGGCTGTGGCACCACACATCAGGAACTCGATGGCATCCTTGGCGTTCGAGATACCGCCCAAGCCTACCACTGGGATGTTGACGGCATGAGCCACATCATACACCATGCGCAGGGCCACAGGCTTTACGCAAGGACCGCTCAAGCCACCCGTACGGATGCTCAGCAGCGGCTGGCGCTTCTCTATATCCACCGCCATACCCATCAGCGTATTGATGAGCGAAACGGAATCGGCACCCTCTGCCTCTACGGCACGGGCGATGTCGGCAATGCTGGTAACATTAGGCGAAAGCTTCACGATAAGCGTCTTGTCGTACACCTTGCGCACCGCCTTCACCACGCTAGCCGCACCCTCGCAGGTAACGCCGAAAGCCATACCGCCATCCTTCACGTTAGGACAAGAGATGTTCAGCTCGATGGCAGGAATCTTCTCCAGCTCGTTTACGCGCGCCGCACACTCGGCATAGCTTTCAGGCGAATGTCCGCTCACGTTCACAATCATGTTGGTATCAATGTCCTTAATCTGAGGATAGATGTGCTCGCAGAAGTACTCCACGCCCTTGTTCTGAAGACCCACGCAGTTGAGCATACCCTGAGGCGTTTCAGCCATTCTAGGATAGTCATTTCCCTCACGTGGCTCCAGGGTTGTACCCTTCACGATGATGCCTCCTATTTCCTCCAGAGGAACGAAATCTGCAAACTCCAATCCGTAGCCGAAAGTACCCGATGCTGTCATCACAGGGTTCTTCAGCTTTAAATCCTTTATATTTACACTTAAATCAGCCATAATCTTCTAAATCAAATAATAATCTATTACAATTTTAGAGCATAAATGCTCGGATTAGATATCCCAGGTGAGCTGTTTGATGTTGATGACAGGGCCATCGGTGCAAACGCACTTGTGTCCCTCGGTGGTCTTCTCCACGCAGCAGAGGCAGGCACCCACGCCACACGCCATCTTGTTCTCCAGCGATACCTCGCACTCCACGCCAGCCTTCTTGGCAAAGCGCGCCACGCTCACCATCATAGGCTTAGGACCGCAGGTGGAAATCATATCAAACTGCTCGTTCTCCAGCACAGAGTGGTTGGTTACGAAACCCACCTCGCCGGCAGAGCCATCCTCGGTGGTGATGCATACCTTGCCTATCTTGGCAAACTCGTCGAGCTCCAGCAGGTCGGTATCCTTTCGGGCACCCAGCAGGAAGGTGACTTCTGCTCCGAAATCCTTAATCATCTTACCAAAATAGAGGAGCGGAGCCACGCCTACGCCACCACCCACAAGCAGGTATTTCTGCTCTTTGCGGGTAGGCATCGTGAAGCCGTTGCCCAATGGCAGCATACAGTTGAGCGTATCGCCCGCCTGCAGTTTTCCGAGCTGCTTTGTGCCGTCGCCCACCATGGCAACGAGCAGCCAGAGCTGGTTCTTCTCGCGGTCTACGAAGTTGATAGAGATAGGTCGGCGAAGCATTGTCGTAGCCGAATGATCCACTCTTACTTCCACAAACTGGCCAGGCTTCATTTCTGGCAAAGGTTTCTCGTCGGTAAGCTTAATCAACACATGCTTGTCGCTAAGGCTTTCCACAGAAACCACCTTGAGGTCGAGAACATACTTTTTCATCTTTTCGATATTATTATTATTATAATGTTATTTACTCAAGTTTCGCAAGTGAGCTCCACACGCCCTGAAAGGGCAGAAGCTCCTAGCCCAGGGCAGCGCCCTGGGTAATCATGGACGCAAGTTTGTCGCCCTGTAAGGGCAAAAGCTTCAAAAGAATCAGGCAATTTACAAAGCTTTTGCCCTTACAGGGCGCCTTGTTGATTGCTATTATCCCCAGGGCGATGCCCTGGGCTAGGAGCTTTTGGGCCTTCAGCCCGTACTTGAACCACTTGCGAAACTTCAATTATTTACTCATGTTATTGCAACCTTATTATATATTAGGTGCAAAGGTACTGCAAAAAATCGAATTTCACAAATCCGAGAGGAAGTTTTTTGCCCCGCCTTACTTCTTCGGCACAAAGGTCTCCCAGGTCTGGTCATCGTAGAAGATGCGGATTTCCGTTATCCTGCGCTGCGGTTTGTCCACTATTTTAACCGCCGCATTGGCGATATTTTTAGGTGTCCTTTTTACACCGTGCATCTGAGGCTGGTCGAAGAGCGATGGAGAAGCAGGAGAGGAATCCTGTCCGTCTGCCCCGAAATCCAGCGATGGCTCCATGGCGCCGCCTGCCACGCCGCCTGCCCCCGGCATGCCGCCCTGAGCACCCATACCCGCTGATGCAGAAGCACCTCCATACATATCCAGCGAATCCTCGGCGCCCATGCCGCCAGCCCCCGCAGAAGCCCCGGATGATGATGCCGCGGCACCACCTTCCACCTTATTAATATACATAGGAGGAGTACCGAAAAGCAACCACTCGGTGTTCACCTGAGGGAACTTTTTCTTGATCGCATCCACGATGTCGAGCGTAGGTTTGGTACGGTCGTTGAAGATGTTGCTCAGGGTTGCTGTCGACTTTCCGATGAGCTGAGCGAAACTCTGCTGGTTGAGTTTCTGGTCCTCCATAATCTGTCTGATTCTATCTTTCATGCCACTCAAAATTTTCAGTTTATACGATGTTTCAATCGATGTTTAATTTCCGAACAGGGCGTTTTTTGCCCCATTTTTCTAAGATTTTACAAAGGTAAAGCAAAAATTTGGTTATACCAAACTTTTCTGCAAAAATTTAGTTTTTTAAACTTTACGTTTATGTTTTCAAATTTATAAACCACCATTTATAGATGTAAGTTTTCTGATTCAGATTTATATATCTGATTTTACCTTTCTAAATTAGTTACAAAGCTTTTCTTGATGCAAAAGAAGTAAATCGCTGATTTCCAAAGCCTATTTTAGCCAAAAAGTAGGCATTTTATGGGCGTATGCACTTTGATATGTCTATTTTTGAGAAAACAGATTGAAGCTTGAAATAACTAAAATATATAACTCACTGGGTTTCACATACTTCCAAGTTTAAAATCATCAATGTATATTTATACATTTATACCATCAAATCATGATATTCACGTTTATATTTATAAATCTGAACATCATTTACCTACATAAAGTTTTCTCTAATTTACTTTTATAAACTAAATCACCGATTTATATTTATTCTATTTATAATTATAAATTATAGATATATAAACCTTAAAGAATGCAAACGCTAAATTTTGGGGGTCAAACGATGGCAAATTTTTCCATTTTGAGCGTTTTCAAGCCCGCAGGCCGAGTTTTGGGCAAATTTGCGAGTATTGAAGGGGGTTATTTTCGATAACCAGTTGATATACACCATAGTTAGGTATGATTTCACCGAAATCCGGAAAATCACCATCTAGATGAGAAAACCACGAAAACGAGACTCTGCACGAGAGAAAAACAAAAAAAATAGCGCCCGTTTTCTCGTCAACGAACGCTATTTCCATCTCTTTTTGGAGGCTAAACACCCTCCCCGATTCCAGATCATTTCATTTTCCAAACAAAAGGGAGAAGGAGCAAAAATCGCTCCCCCTCCCACCCTTCTTCGCCGACTCGTCAATAGCCGCAAACCGAGTCGGGAACGAAGTTGTTTTTTCACTAATGAAGGATGAAAAAGATGAGTTCCTTCATCAGTTCGCCAGCCGAAGTAAACGGATTGTCGATGCCCTTACTCTTCGCATCCACCTCCTTCATCTTCTCGATAATCTGCATCACCTTCACGCCGGAATAGTTTCTCATTCCCGTCAGATAATCGCGCACGCCCCAGGTTCCTTTCAAATCCAGGAATTTTGCAAACTCATTTTCGTTCTGCTTGTTGGGTGCATAATAGGCTATCATCAGATTCTGAAAGTAAGAAAAGAGCAACGGGAGAATCGCAAAGAGCGAACCCGTCTTCGGGTTGCTGTCAAAATACTTTATTATCTGATTTGCCTTGAAAACGTCGCGTTGGATGATGGCATTGCGAAGCTCGAAGGCATTGAAGTCTTTGCTCACACCGATTTCCCTCTCCACCACATCAGGGGTAACCCTGCGGTCGGACTCGCCCAGCGAGATGAGCAGCTTGTCGAGCTCCGAGGTGAGACGGTGGAGATCGGCTCCGATATGGTCGGCTATCATCTGCACCGCCTTCGGCTCTATCGTAGCCTTCCTTGCCTTCAGATAGGTCTCGATGAAGCCAGGCAGCTGCCGGTCGTAGAGTTTCTTGCTTTCAAAGACCACGCCCACCTTTTCTGCTCGGGGCAGGAGCTTCTTTCTTCGGTCTATCGTGCCGTTTTTATGACAAATCACGAGCACGGTAGACTTCACCGGCTTTTCCAGATACCGCTCCAGCGCCTCCAGGCTCTTCAGGTTCTGCGCCTCCTTCACTATCACCACTCTATACTCGGCCATCATCGGATAGCCCTTACACTGGTCCACTATCTGAACCGCCGTGGTATCCGCGCCGAAGAGCACCGTCTGGTTGAAATCACGCTCCTCGGGCTGCAGCACCGACTCCGCAATATAGTCGCAGATCTTGTCGATATAGAAAGGTTCGTCGCCCATCAGCACATAGACGGGCGCAAACTCACGAGCCTTCAATGATTTCATCACCGACTCGTAACTTATTGCACTTTTCTTTTCTGCCATTGATTTATTTTTTGTATCTTTGCAATGTTATTCAGATGCAGCCCCGGAGTCAGCCCATGAGTTTGCCCATGGCATGCCCCAGGAGGCCTGCATTTCCACCTGCAAAGGTACAAAAATAAATCGAACTATATATATAATAAGGTAGAGAAATTTAAAAAAGAGATATGATTCGCTTAAACTTGCCAACTTTCGACATCAAGGTTTCGGGCACCCGACAGCAGCCCAGAATCCTGGATGTGCTGCGCAGAAAATACGTGGCGCTCACTCCCGAGGAGTGGGTGCGCCAGCATTTCGTCCACTTCCTCATAGAGCACAAGGGCTATCCTGCCGGACTGCTTGCCAACGAGATTCAGCTCAAAAGCGGCGACAAGGTGCTGCGTGCCGACAGCGTGCTCTATAGCCGCGACCTGCGCCCCAGGATGATTATCGAGTACAAGGCGCCCCACATCCCCATCACCCAGAAGGTGTTCGACCAGATATCCGTATATAACCTTCTGCTCCACGTAGACTTCCTGGTGGTGAGCAACGGGCTGGAGCATTACATCTGCAAGATGGACTACGAGGGTAAAAAATATGTATTCCTTGAAGACATCCCCGAATACTCCGATTTATTGACAATATAAGAAAAAGGGGCAACGAGGCATCCCCTCCGTTTCCATCCCATTTTTCCATCATTACCCACAAAACACCCCATTTATCCCCCTTCAAAATTCGCATATTTCCGGGCAACTGTACGGCTGCTCAGAAATACGCAAATTTTGGAGGGGCTTTTTTGCTGCAAATACAGTTATTTTTTAATAAAAATCAGCGCTACATTTTGTTTTCTACCTATTTATTATTATCTTTGCAGAAATTTTAAATTCAAAAAAGTAATGGCAACAGACAATATGAAAATAGCCGTAGCCGGTACAGGCTATGTAGGACTCAGCATCGCTACGTTGCTAAGCCAGCACCACCAGGTAGTGGCCGTGGATGTGGTTCCGGAAAAAGTGGAACTCATCAACAACAGAAAGTCACCTATCCAGGACGACTATATCGAGAAGTACCTGGCAGAAAAGGAACTCAACCTCAAGGCTACCACCGATGGAGCAGAAGCCTATAAGGACGCCGACTTCGTGGTAATCGCCACACCTACTAACTACGACCCCGTGAGAAACTACTTCGACACATCACACGTAGAAGAGGTGATAGAACTCGTAAAAGAGGTGAATCCCGATGCCATCATGGTTATCAAGAGCACCATCCCAGTGGGCTACTCCGAAAACATCCGCAAGAAGATGAACTGCGACAACATCATCTTCGCCCCAGAATTCCTTCGCGAAAGCAAGGCCCTCTACGACAACCTCTACCCTAGCCGCATCATCGTGGGCAGACCCGAGGGCGACGAACGCCTCGACAAGGCAGCCCACATCTTCGCAGCCCTGCTACAGGAGGGAGCCATCAAGCAGAACATCGACACCCTCTTCATGGGACTCACCGAGGCTGAGGCAGTGAAGCTCTTCGCCAACACCTACCTCGCCCTGAGAGTAAGCTACTTCAACGAGCTGGATACATACGCCGAAATGAAGGGACTCGACACCAAGGCGATTATCGACGGTGTGGGACTGGACCCGAGAATCGGCACCTTCTATAACAACCCATCCTTCGGCTATGGCGGCTACTGTCTGCCAAAGGATACCAAGCAGCTGCTCGCCAACTATGCCGACGTGCCTGAAAACCTGATCCAGGCCATCGTAGAGAGCAACCGCACCCGCAAGGATTTCATCGCCGACCGCGTGCTCAACATGGCTGGCTACTACGACTATGCCAACCAGAACAACTACAATGAGGCAGAAGAGAAGCCTTGCACCATCGGCGTTTACCGCCTCACGATGAAGAGCAACAGCGACAACTTCCGCCAGAGCAGCATCCAGGGCGTGATGAAGCGCATCAAGGCAAAAGGTGCCCAGGTGATTATCTACGAGCCGACGCTGAAGAGCGGAAGCACCTTCTTCGGAAGCCTCGTAGTGAACGACCTGGAGGAGTTCAAGCGCCAGAGCCATGCCATCATCGCCAACCGCTACGACAAGTGTCTGGACGATGTGAAGGAGAAGGTATACACCCGCGATATCTTCAGAAGAGACTGATTTGAGTTAATAGTTTATAGTTTATAGTTAAAAGCGGAAGACTGAAAATAACAAATTATTAAAATAGATAAAAAATGGCAAAGTTAGTTATCAATTCCTATGAGGAATTTGCTTCTCACCTGGGTGAGAAATTAGGAGAGTCAGAATGGTTGCAGATCGACCAGGATCGTATCAACAAGTTTGCAGACGCCACCCTCGACCCACAGTGGATCCACGTAGACGTAGAGCGTGCCAAGGTAGAAAGCCCTTACCACAGCACCATCGCCCACGGCTACCTCACCCTCTCGGTGTTGCCTTACCTCTGGCAGCAGATCATCGAGGTGAACAACATCAAGATGCTCGTTAACTACGGCATGGACGAGATGCGCTTCGGCCAGCCGGTAATCACCGGTTCACGCGTTCGCCTCGTGGCAACACTCCACGAGATTCAGAACCTGCGCGGCATCTGCAAGACCAGCATCAAGTTTACCATCGAGATTGAAGGCCAGCGCAAGCCAGCCCTTTCAGGCATCGCCCAGTTCCTCTATTATTTCGAGAACTAAGCTAGCATGGCTGCAGGAAAATGGATAGGAGGTTTCCTCGGTTTCATCACCGGCGGACCTCTTGGCGCCCTTGCCGGCTTTGCCCTGGGCTCACTCTTCGACCATGGCATGGACGAGGTGAACAAGCCGGGCAATGGCGGGGGCGACCGCAATGAATACTCCAACGCCTACGAAGCCTACAGCGGCTACGGAAGAAGCCAGCAGGGATACCAGCAGCAGGGCTACGGCCAGCAGCGCGCCTACGAGGGCGAACGCAACAGTTTCATGTTCTCGCTTCTGGTATTGTCTTCGTATATCATTGCCGTGGATGGCAAGATTATGCATTCCGAGATGGAGCTGGTGCGCCGGTTCCTGCTCCAGAACTTCGGCGAATCTGCCAAGAAGCAGGGCGAGGAGATACTTCTCAAGCTCTTTGAGCAGCAGAAGCGTATGGGCATGCAGCAATATCGCAGCGTGATACACGACAGCTGCCATCAGATACGTGCCAACATGATGTACGAGCAGCGCCTGCAGCTGCTTAATTTCCTGGTGATGATAGCCCAGGCCGACAACGTGGTTTCTCCAGAAGAGGTACAGGCCCTGAAGGAGATAGCCATCCACATGGGTCTGGAGCCATCGGATGTTGACCAGATGCTGGGCATGCATGGCGGCAGCAGTTCATCGGCATCATCCGACACATCGCTTGATGATGCCTACCGCATCCTGGGCGTTACGCCCGATGCCTCTAACGACGAGGTGAAGGCAGCCTATCGCAAGATGGCGCTGAAGCATCATCCCGACAAGGTGGCAGCTCTGGGCGAGGACGTGCGCCGTGCCGCAGAGAAGAAGTTCCAGGAAATCAATGATGCCAAGGATAAAATCTACAAGGCAAGGGGGATTTAACCTGGAATTTATGTCAGCAAGTCTGTAGCCTGTTAAGGGCAAAAAGCATAAAAAATAGAGGGTGTGTCAAAAGTACATGACACACCCTCCTCTTTTTTATATCAGATGAAGAAGAAATCTAGATGATGGTAATCCAGATGGATTCCTCCTTCTGCTGCGCCTCCTCTATCAGTTTCATCAGCCGGTGAAGCCAGATGCGGGAGTTCACCACCATACCCTTCAGCTTGTTCTCGCCCACCAGGATGCAGCCCTGGGTATCGTCGGGATAGTTGCCGGCATGGATGCGGATGCCCTCGAAATTCGGCACGCCCTGCAGATAAGGCAGCCACTGCTTGAACCTCGGCGACATCGTGACAAGCACCCGATAACTGCCTTCGGGGATGGCGGTGTGGCCCGGAATCTTTCTTGCCACCTTGCCACTCTCCCTGCTATACTTGCCGTTCTCCTCCTCGGGCTTCAATTCCACCCCCTTCAGGTTGCGCCACGTAGGCTCCAGGGTGTCGCAGAAGTAAGCGTCCTTCGACAACTTCTGCAAGTCAAACTGATGAAGAAAACTTCTCTTGTCGCCCGCCTTCTTGCCCGAAAGCGCCTTGCGCTTCACGTCGGCATCGGGCAAGATATAGAGGCGGCCGATGGTATAAGAATTCTTCTTCGCTATACGCTCTAAAACTATTTCCATACTATATTAAGGTATAATGTACAACTATAAACTCTTAACTATAAACTCTTAACTATAAACTCTTAACTCTCAATAACCACCCCATCCTTTCTGAATTTCAGCTTGATGAAGCAATCTGAACTGTAAGAACCGTAAGAACTGTAAGAACCGTCAGATGTTCCGCCAGATGTTCCGCCTGCTGCACCGCCTTTATTTCCAGCTTTTCTGCGTTCAATATAGCCTCGATGCACCCAGGCATACAGCATGTTCTTCGTGCCGTCGGCACTCAAGCCGTTCTTCTGACGAACCTCCACAGCCTGCTGATACATAAACTCATCGGGCAACTGCTGCAGCAGATTGCTGGGACCATGACTCGTACTCTTCTCGGCACTCATCGAAGCCGTCTTGATGCCATCCTCAAAGAATCGCATCTTGCAATACAGGTCATACTGCTCGCTCCAACGGATAAACTCCTCTATCTCAGGCTCCCATCTGAACCCGTTAGCCACGTAAAGCACACAGGCCTTCAGATAACCTATCACATTGCCACGGAAGGTGAAATTCTCATAAATGCGGTTCTGCGACAGACGCGAAAACTCGGCATTCTCATCCTTCAGCTTCATAGCAAGATCAAAAGCCTCCTGGCACTCCACCAGTCCCGAAGCCTTGCAAAGATTCTCGATGTAAGGCTTCAACTGCTCCTTGAACTCATCGTCGTAAGTGCCATAGATGGGAATATCCTCGCCTATGAGACGCTCGGGGATGGTGCAGAAGTTGATACGGCTGACAGGACCATCCGTCAACACCTTCGAGAAATAACGTTTGCCCTTCTCTATGGTGGTGGAAGCATTCCAGTTAAAACGGATGGTAACACGCTCGGTAATACTCTGCAGGCCTACTCTCGTCTGTCCATATTCATTACCCGGGTCAAAGGCGAGACACATGATGCGGAATTGCTGGTTGCCGATACCCTTCAGGGCATCAAACTGGTCTATCTCGTTGAGCGAAGTATAGAGAAAATGCCCCTGAGCCTCGGCGGTACGCATCACGAAAGCCGGATTGGTCATATCGGCATCAATCATCTGGATAATCAGATTTTCAGGACGCTTACGCTTATCCTTGTTGGCACCCTTGCGCATCATCTCATCCTTCCACTCCTTTTCACGTTTCAGGTTTTCCATGTCGCGCTTGCGGATATCCTCCATAATCAGCGAAATCGGCATCTGCACGCAGCTTTTGCCTGCACCCGTACCCGCTAACAGACAGCACATTAACGTGGCTTCATGCTCCACATTATCAATGTATCTGAATCTTGTTTTCCAAAGATGAGTAGCCAGAGGAGGGAAGATGGCATGCGCCACGGCAGGCTGATAAATCTCCGGCGTTTTCGAGACAAGGAGTTCCACAAGCTTGGGAAGCTTCTGGGGCATGGGTGGCGGAGCAGGATATTCATCATCGCCATCATTACCTTGAGCATTGAGGTTTGAGCTTTTAACTTTAAACTGTAAACTGTCAACTTGCTGAATGGCCGCCTTCTCTGCCGTAGCATTGATACGGATTACATCACGGGAAAAAGGCTTCGAACTGTCTCCATATTTTGCATAGAAATCATGAATCAGCTGATGGCAGTCACGCTCCCCGTAATAGCTCGGCATTTTCTTCGCCACCACCTTCATCAGCTCGTCCTCTCCCATTACTCTAGAAGCTCCTGCGCTCATAATAGCGAGCAGGGAAGAATGACGGGAACCGATGGTATCGATATCCATTCCCTGCAATCCCGCCGCCTCCTTGAAGAGTTCGAAAGCTATGAGATTCTTCTCACTAGCTTCTTGGATTGCCACTCCGCCAGCATTCTGATTATCTCCAGCAGGGCCGAGATGAGAATCATTAACACGATGGCTATCACCAGGTTGGGCAGGCTGAACAGCAGTGCCAGCATAAACAGCGTTATCGCCGTTAGTGCCCTGAAATCGATTGTCTTCACTTTGAACATTGTCATTACTTTGAACTTTATGATTACTATTAACATTTTCACTTCCCGCAGAATGAATCTGTGGAATCTGTGAAATCTGTGGGAAATTTTGTTTGCCCCTGCCGTCAATCGTCAGCCCCCTCTTCACGAAGGCCTCTCTTCTCAACGAAATCTCCTCTGCGGGCAGCACAGCATACCACTCCTTAGAGCGGTAAATCTCGGAATCCTTATCCGTGATAAAGATGATTCTCTCGGGCGTGATGCAGCTCTTGTCATAGGGAATCCCCGATGCCTCGCAATACGCACGCTGCGTCTCCTCGATGGTCATCCCCACCGGCATTCGGATATCAATGTGCAGCTTCTTTCTGGCCGAATACTCCAGATGCAGCAGCTTGCCTTTCCAGATGGTGTCGCTGCAGTTCAGCTCACGAGCCTTCTCCAATGCCTTCTCCACATACTCCGCATCATCCACATCCACGGTGGTCTGAAACAGGAAACTTTCCGGATCAGCATCGCCCTGCGAACGGTGGTTGTTTCTGAAGCAGGAGTAGTGGATGGCTCTGAAAGGCAACTGTTTCTTCAGTTCCTCCCTAGCCTTCGCCAGCGCTTTCTCATCCTGAGCATTCTTCTCATCCGAAGCATTCGAAACATCCTGAGCATTCACGCCAGCTATCGGTTTCTCGCCACGAATCTGCTCTATCACCCCCTTCAACCACGGCTGGGCTATCAGCTGGTCGTACACCGCCAGGGGCTGGGAAGAGTTGATTCTTCCCATGTTGCCCTTGCGTGCAGGGTTCAGCGCCATTACTTGTACTCTTCCCATGCAATGTCCTCCTTAAACTTCTTAACCTTACCTCTCATCTCCAGCACCTCTTTGTAAAGGTACTTCATGATGTCTGCCTTGTTCATCTCCTTTGGGAAGGAGAATGAAGCGAACACACGCTGCGGTGAAGTTCTAAGGGCACCATGCGAGGTATGGATAATCTCCGTATACTTCTTCTCGCCCGTCTGCGCATAAGGCTTGAAGTCGAGCTGGTCGCCGAAATCACCACCGCTGCACACCAGTCTGCCCGGAATCACCTTCGGATTATCCGAGATAATCTCCGCATCGTTCCATGGCGACTTGCGGATAGCGATGTTACCACACTCGTCAGTAATGATACTGGCATCCACCTTCTGGGCGTTCAAAAGCGCCTGCTTTGCAGCCTGAGCTGCATTCTTAGCCATTGCAGCCTGAGCTGCAGCGTCAAAACTAGTCTTACTCATATAAACAAATATATAAAAGTTTTAGAAAATATGTATTAATCAAAAATCTGGTCGTTGATGATGAGCATCCCCGTCACATCCATATAGATGTTGATAGGCTCCAGGATGGTGTTGTCTGATATCATCGCCACGCCCTGTGCCTCATGGATAAACGACATCGTAGGGTCCTTCAGGTTCTTCTTCACGAATCCCAGCACCCACTTGGCAGCCAGCTTCTCTTTGGCGTATTCGGCATCCATCAGGTCGACAACCACCGTCTCGTCGCAGAAGTTGAAGTCAGCAGCCACGTTCTTCTTTCTGCCGGCGGCTTCCACACCCATGACCTCATCGCTGTAGAAAAGGTTGTGCTGGTTCTTCTTCGCAGGCTTCATCACCACATTGAAGTTTTTCAGTTCTCCTTCTGAGTCGGCAATAACCTCGAAGAGTTGCTGCGCCGTCTTCACGAAGATTTTCTTCACATCGAAGAGGTCGTAGTAAATTCTGTCCTCTTCCACCACCACTCTGAGCTTTCCGTACTGCGGATGCTCAAAAATATAAGGAATCAGTTCTTTCATATCTGATACTTATTTTATATGATTGAGGCTGCGACCATTCGCCAAATTCCATACGCCAGAAGTGGTACCAGGTTTCCGGATACAGAAAAGCCCCGCAACCAGCTTTATCAACTGATTGCGGGGCAAAGATACGGCGAATTTTCCAGGGCATATATCCCACTTTATCCCAAACATTATCCCACCGCAGGAATATTCTTTCAGAACAGGGAGTCAATCAACTCATGACCTTGCGGAAGAGGCATGTTGCGGCGCTGCTTTCGCAGGTCGCGCAAGCCTTTCTCCTCGAAAAGGTCCTCCACCAGCTTCGTGGGGAAAGAAGAACGCAGCACCCATATCGGCTCATGGGTTACGGCATCATTCTTCACTTCATCCCCCGACCATAATCTGCCGATGAAATAAGCCAGCAAAGTCTTGCTTCTCATCAATCCGTGCAGATGTCCCGACGGAGTCATCGCCAGCAGGCCTTTTTCCATCGCCTTCTGGATAATGCGCACCTTATCCGGGTCCCCAACGAGACTCAGCAAGTTAGCTTCACTGTCGCCACACTGCTGCTGCCGGCATGCCATTTTCAAAACCACGACCTCTTTTTCAAGGTCATCCAGCATCATCCTACACTGTCTGATGCCATTTTCCACCTGAATAAGTCTATCTTCCAACATACTTCTTATCAAGTTTAATCCCACGATTACCTTGAATAAGCAATGTTTCTCCCGTTATCTGCTCAATGAGTAAGCGCTTACCTTGACCGGCTAGCGTTCACACACTGCAAGACAAGGATACTCCACTTTGAAGTACGGTTGCAAAGATATAAAAAAAATCGCTTCTTGTCAAGAGTTTCAGGGTGACATCTTGGGTGACATCGGGGTAGCAACGCAAAGGAAGCCTATCTCAAAGGCAAAGGAGCGTTGCGAATTCTTTACGTAACACTCCTGCCAATTCCAATTAACCCAAGTTTGACAGGTTGAAGAATCTTTCATTTTTTTAGTGTAATTATTCAGGATGACAGATTCTCCGAATGTTTATAAATGCGCGAAAAACATAAGAAAAATCAAAAAGTTTCCGTGTTAGCTTTTTCTTTCATACCTTCGCGCCATCAAACCAAACGAATAGAAATATGAATAAAGTATCAAATGACATCAAATGGTTTTGCAACCAGTTGCGACAGGCAGAGCAGATTCTGAATAATGCGTTAGAAAGATCTGAGGAGTTTTCAGAACATGACAAGCGTATCATAGATAGGATTAGAGGGGATGTTGACATGGTTGACCTCACCTTGCTGCAATTGCTTTCTCCCATAGCTCCAGGTTGAGCTATGGGAACCTTATAATAAGAAGCAATTCTCATTGTGATATTTGAGATATTTCAAATGCTGATTTTCCAACTTTACTAAATGTAAATCGCTGGTAAGTCCTATGGCTTCTCTGTCAAACTTGTCCAACAAACGGGAATACATAATTTTTCCCGTCTGGGTGAAAGAAATATACCCAAGGTCAAACAACTTGTCATAATTCGGCAGCAGGAGCAAGCCGTTGTAAGTATCCAGCCGTTCCTGGTTGTCAGCATCTCTCCAAGGCTTTATGTGGGAAGCGATGAGCATCCAAGTAAAAGGACACTGACTGATAGCACAACCATGCCAATATGCTATCAATTCATTTCTGAATATTCCTTGTCCTATCCTTGACTTTACGATGGAATCTTTTTCAGTAGCCTTGATATTATTGTCGTTTTCTACAGCTTTTATTTCTGTCAAGATAGAATCTTCCATCCGTTTATGATAATCAGAATTGACAAATGCTAGAAATTTATTCAAACCTGCCCTAAAATCAGATAAACTTTTCTTACTGGTATAGACAGTTCTTTCCTGACGCTTCAGATCTTCCTGACGCAAAATTTCGTCAATCTTTTCTTGTGTCAATGTTTCGTCTAAAGCATAGTCATGTGCCAAGAACTTCATTCTTGTTACATAATCGCAACTGGTTTTCTTTGCTATTCCGCCAAACTCCACCATATAGTGGTAAAAATCAGCCTGCAGATCCATATATTTTTCTAAATTTGCCATCATATCAACTATTTTATATTGAGAGCAAAGGTACGTTTTTTATTTGAGACTGGCAAGAGTTTTCTTAGAAAAGATTCGAAAAAATATGGTGGGGCTTCATGGCATCAGAAATTTTATCAAGGAAATGAGCAAAACAAGGTGCTTTATAAAGCTTTTGCCCCTTCAGGGCGCAGGGCGAAATGCGATGATACCCAGGGCGATGCCCTGGGCTACGAGCTTCTGCCCCTTCAGGGCGTGTGGGGCAATAGAAATTACATCAACTGCTGCATCTGGCTCTCCGTCAACCCCGTTATCTCCATTACCGTTGCTGCATCCATGCCTTTTGACAGCATATTCTTAGCAATCTCAATACTTCTTTGGCTTTTGCCTACTTCTTCGCCTTTTGCCATGCCCTTTTCCATGCCTTGCTTTATGCCTTTTTCCATGCCCTTTTCCATGCCTTTTTCCATGCCTTTTTCCATGCCTTGCTGATAGCTATCGTACTGAAGGGTCTTCTCTACCCTTACAGAATCCCAGAATTTGTCGTAGGCTCTGAGTTCGGCATCTGTAAAGCCGGAGATTTTCAACTCCTCTACGGCTTTTCCTATCTCCGGGTCACGAAGCAGATCGGAAGGAATCTCCTGCGTATTGGCATTGATTTCCGTCAGGAAACGGAGCCACAATACCATCATGCGCTTGTCGGAGATGGAATGAGGAGTGAACTTAGGAAGCTCTATGAAGGTGAAATGCAGACCTTCGATTACCTTGTTGCTATCCTTGTCGTGCACGATGCGATAGTTGTGGATGAATTCAGGAGTATCACGCTCGAAGATGTCATTCACAAGATTCAGGGAATATACCGGTTGCAGATCGCTGTATTTCTCGCGCTTCATCGCCTGACTCACGTAGAGCTTGGAGGCATTGAACAGTACACGCTGTTTGAAAACGTTAGACCACTCCATCTGCATCTCTACGCAAAATTTCCTTTCTCTGGCATCAGTGCAGAGCACATCTACTATCGTATTCTTGTGGCCTTCCAGTTCGGGCACAAGTTCCGTTGGCAGATACTCTATCTCGTGTATCTGCTCTTCTTCGCTGAGTGGCAGAAGGGCGTTCAGGAGGCTGATCAGTCTTTTAGGATGATTGCCGAATATTTTCTTGAACGTAAGGTATGCCTTAGGGTCTAAGTACTTCATAACCTTTCTGTTTTAAAATGATACGGTTCTATTTTTAAATACTACCGCAAAATTACGCTTTTATTTTGAAACCTGCAAGAAAATCGGGAGAAAAGTTTCAAAAAATGGTGGGTGCAATAGTTTCCCCCCGGACGGCAGGACTGCAAAACTAATTCCGGCGGAACGCCTGGGCAGGGGCATATACGGTGATGCGGAGAACTTGGACTCCAGGCATAAGCCGATAATCCGTCTTTGTTTTTTGTAAAGAAAATAACAAAACTCCTTCTTTGTGAGAATGGACTGTTGCCCATGATTTTGCAGAAATCCATGCCCCTTACGGTTCTTACGGTTCTGACAGTTCTTACAGTTCTGACAGTTCAAAACTAGGGGGTATATGGATAACGGGAAGAAAGGAAATAGTAATTAATATATTTTAATATATATATATTTATATATATTAGTTTTCAACTGCACTTTTCATAGGGGGTCCGTTTTGAACTGTCAGAACTGTAAGAACTGTAAGAACCGTAAGATTTCGAAAGAAATTGCGGGGGTTACAGGAATCGGGGGAAATAGTATGAGAGAGATATCTTCTTCTGGGACAAACTATATTTTGCGTCAAAAAAAACTATGGTTCTCCCGCTGCTAAAATATGAGTTAGCTTTATTAACGGATTTCGGAATCAGGGACTGCTGAAAATCGGTCCTTATCGCCACCCGAAATTTGGTGGTATCAGAAAAAAGCCGTATCTTTGCACCGTCATTCAGAAGAAAGGCTGCTGATGACAAAGAGAACAATAATCATTAATCACTAAAAAGTATGGGACAAGGAAACATTAAGTATCGTAAAGTAAAGCGTACCCCTCAGACGGGTGAGAACGCTGGTAAGGAGCTCTGGTATGCTACCGTGGTTACCGACAGAGAGATGAACTTCGAGGAGTTCGTGGATCACATTTCATCCCACAACTCGCCTTACAGCCGCGGCACTGTGCACGGCGTGATGATGGATATGCTCGACTGCCTGAAGGAGCTTATCCTCGACGGCAAGAGCGTGCGTCTGGGCGACCTGGGCCTCTTCTCCATCGGCATGAGTTCGCGTGGTGAGGTGAGCAGAGACAAGGTTACTTCGGCAAGTGTGCAGGATATCCATCTTCTGGTGAAAAATACCAAGAACTGGAGTAATTCGGAATTGAAGAAGCTCTGCAAGATTACTGCCTACGACGCCCGTGGCGGCGAAGAGGACGGCGGGGCCGAGAATACTCCTGGCGGCGGAACCGACGGAGGCGGAACCAACGGAGGCGGAAGCGGCAACACCCAGGAAGGCGGCGGAACCTCAGGCGGAACGGGCAGTGAAGGCTCTGGTGGCAACACCAGTCAGGGTGGCGGAACCGGTGACGGAACCGGAAGCAATGGCGATAACGAGCACATCACTCTGTAGAGTTAGCCCCTTCGGGGGCTACTCTTCTATCCTATCACATCGCTAAAAATAATCATTTACCACTAATCATTCATCACTAATCACTAATCACTAATCACTAAAAAAAACTGCCTATGAAGAAGGAAACATGGAAGACTGTTATTCAGATTTTAATCTCTATTCTGACTGCCGTAGCCACTTCGCTCGGAGTCACGAGCTGCATGAGTTAAAAAAGTTGTAGAAAAACGAAAAAAGAGAGGGTGTGTCATAAGTCTAAATAAT
Organism: Segatella copri; assembly: GCF_051861805.1. GTDB lineage: Bacteria > Bacteroidota > Bacteroidia > Bacteroidales > Bacteroidaceae > Prevotella > Prevotella copri_M. Next base: position 2,970,993 of record NZ_CP146520.1, read on the forward strand.
GGCAGCCGAGGACGGGCTGAAAGCCCAAAAGCTCCTAGCCCAGGGCAGCGCCCTGGGTAATGTTGGCAAAAAACAAAGTCGCCCTGAAAGGGCAAAAGCTTTGAAATAGAAAGCTTTTGCCCTTTCAGGGCGGCTTTGTTGTATTTATTCTAAAACCCAGGGCGCTGCCCTGGGCTAGGAGCTTTTGCCCTTTCAGGGCGTATGGGATGTGGCTTATGACACACCCTCTTTTTTATATATTTATCTTCTTATCCAGAATATTATTCTCCATCCTCTGCCTTCTTGCGGCGAGATACGCGCTTGCGCTTTGGCTTCTCATCTGCGGCTGGAGTCTCAATCTTTACACCTGCCAACTCTGGGTCGATGAGGATACGGCCACAATACTCACAAGGGATAATCTTCTTGTGCATCTTGATATCCAACTGGCGCTGAGGTGGAATCTTGTTGAAGCAACCACCACAGGCATCACGCTGCACGTATACGATGCCCAGTCCGTTGCGGGCACCCTTGCGGATGCGCTTGAAGCTGGCGAGCAGACGTGGCTCAATCTTCTTCTCAAGCTCAAGAGCCTTCTCTGTAAGACGCTCCTCCTCTTCGCGGGTCTCTGCCATGATGTCCTCAAGCTCAGAACGCTTCTCAACCAATCCGTGCTCACGGTCGGCCTTCTGCTCCTCAGCCTTGTGAAGGTCGTACTCACGCTCACGCATCTTTGCCAAGCCCTCGCGAATCTTCTTGTTGCAAAGCTCGATTTCCAGCTCCTGGAACTCGATCTCCTTGCTCAGAGTGTCGTACTCACGGTTGTTGCTCACGGTCTCCAGCTGGCTGTGATAGCGCTCCAGGCTAGCCTGGGCATCAGCAATCTCTGCCTGCTTCTGAGCCACTGCGTGGTCGAACTGCTCAATCTCGCGCTGGATGTTCTCGATGCGGGTGGTGAGACCTGCAATGTCGTCTTCCAGGTCCTGAACCTCGAGAGGAAGCTCACCTCTCAACTCACGATTCTCGTCAATGCCTGACAAGGTTACCTGAAGCTGGTAGAGAGTCTTCAACTTCTCTTCTACCGTCAAATCTGTAGGATCTTTCTTTGCCATAATTTCTTGATTTTATCTTTAAACCTTTATTTATTCTTCTTTAATGCTTTGAAAGCTTTTGCCCTTACAGGGCGTATTGCTGATTGCGTTTACACCCAGGGCGATGCCCTGGGCTAGGAGCTTCTGCCCTTTCAGGGCGTGCTGGGGCAGACAAATCTAGCCTAAATAGGGGCAGCCAAATCCAGACTATAAATAGACTAACATCCCAGACTATAAATAGACTAACATCCCATCCTATAAATAGATGATAGGATTGGTGTTGATTTCCGAGATGCAGCATTTGGCATCGGGGAAATTCTCGAGGATGATGCTACGGAAGATTTCGCTGGTAAACTGCTCACTCTGATAGTGGCCGATGACGCAGATCTGAATCTCCTGATCGTGCCCGAAATACTCATGATAGCTCATCTCGCCCGTGATGAAGGCATCCGCCCCGGCTGCTATCGCATCGCCCAACAGGAACGAACCCGAACCGCCACAGAGCGCCACCTTGCGGATAGGACGGCGCAAGAGCTGGTTGCACTGCACGCACTCCACACCGAAACGCTGGCGCAAGAGCAGCACCAGGTCGTCGGCAGCAATGCCCTCGGCAAAATGCTCCTTCACCTCTTCCGAAAGCCTGCCTGCCCGGGCAGCCTCCAGGATATCCCGGTCTGAGATTTCTCCCATCACACCGTTTCCACCCTTCACACCATCCACTTCCTTCTCGCCGCCGAAAAATTGGAGGTTCTTCAATCCCAACTTCTCGGCTATCTTGAAGTTCACGCCGCCCTGGGCAGCATCCATGTTGGTGTGCATGGAAACTATCGTTATATCATTCTTGATGGCCTTCACCACCGTGCGCTGCACGTAGTTCTCGTCCGAGATTCTCTGCAGCTTGCGGAATATCAGCGGATGGTGGCTCACGATGAGATTGCAGCCCTTCCGGAGGGCCTCATCCACCACCGCCTCGGTGACGTCAAGACACAACAATGCCCCTGACATTTCTACCGCCTCTGTCAATCCAACTTGCAGGCCGGCATTATCATATCCTTCCTGCAAGGGCAGAGGCGCGTAATGTTCAAGGGCATCAACTACTTGTTTTATTTTCACGCTCCTAATATGTCTTATTCTTAAATTTAGGCTGCAAAGTTAAGCATTTCTCATGAAATTAGCAAGAGTTTCACTAAAAAATTTCAAAAAATTATGGAAGTTGCCGTTTTTTTTATTATTTTTGCACCTATAATTCGCTAACTCTTCTTCCAGAAGGGAGAAAGAACGGACTAAACTATGCAACCCACACAAGGGCTGGCTATATAATAAATAATAAAAATTGAAAGCTTATGTATCAATCAGCATTACCTTGCGATTTCGCACTTCCGGCAGAATGGGAGCCTCAGAGCGCCATTATGCTGACCTGGCCACATGGTGGTACAGACTGGAAACCCTATCTCAGGCAGATAACTAACACTTATCTGGAACTTGCCGACATCATCACCCGCTACGAGCAGCTGCTTGTGGTTACACCCATTGTGGAGAGTACCCGCAGAATGCTCGCCGAACGCCTCTCGGAGGGCCAGATGAACCGCATACACCTCTACGAGATGGACACCAATGATACATGGGCGCGCGACCACGGTCCTATCAGCATGGTATCGAGAGGCAGGCGCAACTCGCATATCATCCCTATCCATCTGCTCGACTTCAAGTTTAACGGATGGGGCGAGAAATTCGCCTGGCAGAAGGACAACGCCATCAACCTGCAGCTCTACTATCAGGGTGCCTTTGATGCGGCGATGGAGAACCACCAGGGATTCGTACTCGAGGGCGGAAGCATCGAGAGCGACGGAAAGGGTACCATCTTCACCACCTCGCAATGCCTGCTGGCACCCCACAGAAACCAGCCTTTCACCAGGGCGAACATCGACAGTCTGCTCAAGACGTTCTTCTTCGCCAAGCAGGTGGTATGGCTGGACCATGGCAACCTGGTGGGCGATGATACCGACGGGCATATCGACACCATCGTGAGGGTGGCTCCGCACGACACCTTATTATATGTGGGCTGCGACGACCCTGAGGATGAGCAGTATGAGGATTTCCAGGCACTGGAGAAGCAGCTGAAGAAGCTGTTCAACTACGAGGGATATCCTTACCGCCTGCTGAAGCTGCCGATGCCGGATGCCATCTACGACGAGGGCGACCGGCTGACTACGGAGAAGGGCAGCAAGGGCGACCGGCTGCCTGCCACCTACGCCAACTTCCTGATTCTGAACGGTGCGGTGATTTACCCTACGTATAACCAGCCGGAGAAGGACGAGGAGGCGAAGCGCCAGATTCAGCTTGCCTTCCCGGACAGAGAGGTGATAGGCGTGGATTCGCTCACCATCATCCGCCAGCACGGCAGCATCCACTGTCTCACCATGCAGCTGCCTGCGGGGGCTATCAAATAATTGAAGTTTCGCAAGTGGTTCAAGTACGGGCTGAAGGCCCAAAAGCTCCTAGCCCAGGGCAGCGCCCTGGGTATAATAGCAATCAACAAGGCGCCCTGTAAGGGCAAAAGCTTTGTAAATTGCCTGATTCTTTTGAAGCTTTTGCCCTTACAGGGCGACAAACTTGCGTCCATGATTACCCAGGGCGCTGCCCTGGGCTAGGAGCTTCTGCCCTTTCAGGGCGTGTGGAGCTCACTTGCGAAACTTGAGTCAGATAAGATTTAAAAAAACAAAATTTCATGAAATTAGGATTATTACAACTACACATCACGGCGGACATCGCCGATAACAAGACGCGCCTCGCCGAGGGCATCATCGACCTGGCTAAGCGTGGCGCTGAACTCATCGTATTGCAGGAACTCCACAACTCGCTCTACTTCTGCCAGGTAGAGGATGTGGAGAACTTCAATCTAGCCGAACCCATCCCGGGTCCATCTACCGAATTCTACGGCAAACTGGCGAAGGATCTGGGCGTGGTAATCGTTACATCGCTCTTCGAGCGCCGTGCTCCGGGCCTCTATCACAACACGGCGGTGGTGATAGAGAAGGATGGAACCATCGCCGGAAAATACCGCAAGATGCATATTCCGGACGATCCTGCCTACTACGAGAAATTCTACTTCACCCCTGGCGACCTGGGCTTCAACCCTATCCAGACTTCGGTGGGCAAGCTGGGCGTGCTGGTTTGCTGGGACCAGTGGTATCCCGAGGCTGCCCGCCTGATGGCGCTGCAGGGTGCGGATATCCTCATCTACCCTACTGCCATCGGCTATGCCACATACGACACCGAGGAGGAGCAGCAGCGCCAGCGTGAGGCGTGGACCACGGTGATGCGTGGTCATGCCGTGGCTAACGGTTTGCCTGTGGTGGCGGTGAACAGGGTTGGTTTCGAGCCGGACCCTAGCGGTCAGACCGAGGGCATCCAGTTCTGGGGCAGCAGTTTCGTGGCAGGTCCTCAGGGCGAGCTCCACTATCGTGCGAGCGACAAGGAGGAAGAGAGCCTGGTGGTGGATATCGACCTGAAACACAGCGAGGATGTGCGCCGCTGGTGGCCATTCCTGCGCGACCGCCGCATCGAAAACTACGGCGATATCACCAGGAGATTCATTGATTAAGATAGATGGAGATTGTAAGGATTTCAGGATAGATGGAAAATTTAGAGGTGATGGTGGTGTTATTCATCATCGTGATTTTGGGTTACGTCGCCTGCAAGCTGGGCTATATGGGCGACAAGTTTGACAAGAAGCTTTCCAGCATCGTGGTAGATATCACCTGCCCCCTGCTGGTGCTCTCGTCGGTGATGGGAGAAGAACTGCCCGACCGCACGCTCATCCTCCCGCTTCTGGGCATAGGTTTCCTAACCTATATCCTGCTGCTGGTGTTCGGTTTCGGGGTGCCCCGCCTCATCAGCAAGAACCATGATGACCAGGGAATGATAGGTTTCGCCCTGATGTTTGCCAACGTGGGGTTCATCGGATACCCGATAGTTTCGAGCATCTTCGGTCCGAAGGCGATATTCTATGCTGCCCTGCTCAACATGCCTAACACGTTTTTCATCTTCACGGCTGGCGTGATGCTCATCAAGGGCGAGTATAGCGTGAAGCAGTTTAACCCCAAGGTGTTGCTGAGTCCGGCGCTGATAGCGGCAGCCGTGGCGGCTCTGCTGGTGGCGCTGGGGGTTCATACGCCCGATGTCATCGCCCGTCCTATTACGATGGTGGGCAACGTGACGGTGCCTGCTGCGCTGATGATTATCGGAAGTAGTATGGCGAAGCTGCCCGTGAGGGAGATTATCGGAAGTCCGAAGGTTTACGTGGCTTCTGTACTCCGCCTCGTGGTGGTTCCGCTGAGCCTTTACTTCTTCTTCAAGGTGTGCGGCGTGAGCGACGTGGTGAACAATATCAACACGGTGGTGATAGCGATGCCTGTGGCAAGCTTCGGCACGATGTTCTGCCTGAAATACGGCAGGAACCCGTCGCTGATTACGGAAATGACTTTTATCACTACCCTGGGAAGCATCATCACCATCCCCCTGATAACGCAGCTTTTCAGCTAGGAAAAGAAGATAGGAATAAACAATCAAGAAGAAAAGAATAAAATGAAGAGAAAAAACATAATGAAAACCAGCCGCCTGTTACTACTAGCCTTGGCACTCGGAGGTGCCAACCAGCAACTGGCGGCAGCACCGATAGAACATATCGGCGACCGATATATGATTCATGTTCCGGAACTGGAACTCACGGGCGAGGAATCGCTGCTCGACGTGCTGATGATGTGCCCCGAGGTGATGACCCTGGATGGCAATAATATCATCGGCGGCGACCCCTTTGCCAATCTATATGGAAAATTCGTAATCCGTATCGACAATCAGGAATACGGACTGGATTACGCTACCCTGCTCCATCATTTCAAGGCAAGAGAAATAGAAACCATCAAGGTTTGCCAGAACGCTGAAGTGATGAAGGGCTGCAGCAGTCTGAAAAAAGTGATTGATATCACGCTGAGAAAGAGCGAGAATGGCGTGAGCGGAAGAGTGGGATTCTTCGGCGATACCTACGGCGGAGGCAAGGGCATCGTGAGCGTGCTGAGCCAGCAGCAGAAGCTGCGCATCCTGAGCCACGTGGAGGGCAGCATGCAGCGGTCTTCTTTTCATCCCCAGGGGGCTTATCCGGGCGATAACGGCAGCACTTCCATCAACCATTATTCGCACGAGGGTGCCAAGCTGAATATCCTCTGGACTCCTACGGAGAAGGATGTGCTGGAGGTGGATGCGATGCAGACCTATACCCGCAATCATTTCTCGGGCGATGCAGCCGATTTCGTGCGTGCCTACCATCTCCAGGCGGATTATACCCGAACCCTGGGCGAAAACGGGTCGAGCATCCTCTTTACTCTGGGTGCCGAGAATATCAGCGACCAGGGGGGAAGCAGTGCATCTCCCTACCGCAATCATTCCACCTATCCCTTCATGGTGGTGGAATATGCCACGCCTGTATTCTCGCAGAATCTCTGGATTACAGCCGGTTTCGAGGGCGGACTTTCCATAGAGAAGAATTGCGTGAAGGGTTATACCAACCATTCCAACTATCAGGATCTCTACGCTCAGATAGACTATCACATCGGCAAATGGGGATTCATGGTGGGCGACCGCTATCGCACCATCCACTTCCATCCCAAGCAGCTAAAGACGGAAGAGAAGTGGAAGAACACCACGCACAACCACAGCTACACGCTGAGCATCTACCACCAGTTTACCCCAGGCAACACGCTGCAGGGCACCTTCTGCCGCCGCATCTTCAACCCCGACTTCGGCGATTTCATTACGGCGGGCGACATGGAGGGGGCCTGGAAGCCTGTATATACGGCGGATATCAGCGAACGCCTGGCTTATGTGGCGGAGCTGAAATATACCTACAGCAAGCCGAATCTGGTGGTGAGCACCTCGGTGAAGAACATCCATCAGGATTTGCCGGGCGTGGATAGGGACAACACGCTGGGCATTGGTACCACTGCCTTCTGGCACAAGGGTATTCTGCGACTGACGGCTGGCTTCAACTATTTCTGGGAAAAGGCTGAGGTGTTTGAAACGGATATCAAGCCACAGGGAAAGGCTCAGGAATACAGCCACTTTGCAGTTTTCAAGCTTGCTCCCCAGCTTTCGCTGCCTTCGGGCTGGCGCCTTGCATCGAACATGATATGGTGTACCCGCAGACATACCATCACGCCAAACTATACTCCTGCCAACCTATATGCTGAAATGGGGGTATACAAGACGATTAACAGACACTGGACGCTGGAGGCCAGATATCATGATATAGCAGGGCAGCATTTCGGCAACAGAGCTGCTATGCTTGGAGGCACTTATTATTTCTAAACAAATTATTTCTAAATAACTCAAGTTTCGCAAGTAAGCTCCACACGCCCTGAAAGGGCAGAAGCTCCTAGCCCAGGGCATCGCCCTGGGTGTTTATGGACGCAACACTGTCGCCCTGTAAGGGCAAAAGCTTTGTATATTGCTAGGTATTTGAAAGCTTTTGCCCTTACAGGGCGCCTTGCTGATTGCCATTATACCCAGGGCGATGCCCTGGGCTAGGAGCTTTTGGGCCTTCAGCCCGTACTTGAACCACATGCGAAACTTCAATAAATAAAACAATAATCCCGGTTCTCCCTATCGCTGGGAGAACCGGGATTCTTCAATATAAATTGAAGCTGTTATACTGATACAACCTCATTATGCTGATATGACTCAAATTAAATTAAAGGCATTCCTGCCTCTTCGCACTCCTGGCGCATCTCCTCAGGCCAGATACTAGCCTGAATCTCGCCGATGTGTGCCTTGTGGAGCATCACCATGCACAAGCGGCTCTGACCGATACCGCCGCCAATGCTCAATGGCAATTTATCATTCAGGAGCTGCTGGTGGAAATAGAGTTTCTCTCTATCTTCCTTGCCCTCCAGCTTCAGCTGGCGCAGCAGGCTCTCCTTATCCACACGGATACCCATGGAGCTCAGCTCGAAGCTTCTGCCCAGCACAGGATACCAGATAAGAATATCACCATTCAAACCCACCTTGCCGTTCTCTGCCACGGTGCTCCAGTCGTCATAGTCAGGGGCACGGCCGTCGTGCTTCTTTCCGTCGCTCAGCTTTCCGCCGATACCCTCAACGAACACGGCGCCATATTTCTCGCAGATGGCATCCTCACGCTCCTTCGGAGTCTTGTCAGGATACATGTCGAGCAAATCCTGTGCATGGATGAAATGAATCTCCTTAGGCAAGAATGGCTTGAGCTGAGGATAGTGCTCGCAAGTGAGGAACTCGGTGCGGAGGATGGCGGCATAGATGCGGCGAACGATGTCCTCAAGGAATGCGATGGTGCGGTCTTCCTTGGTAATCACAGCCTCCCAGTCCCACTGATCTACATAGAGCGAGTGCAGGTTATCCAGCTCCTCGTCGGCACGGATGGCGTTCATATCGGTATATACGCCATATCCAGGCTCCACCTCGTACTCGGCGAGGGTGAGTCGCTTCCACTTGGCGAGGGAGTGAACCACCTCGGCCTTGGCATCACCCAAATCCTTGATAGGGAAAGTTACAGGGCGCTCCACACCATTCAGGTCGTCATTGATTCCCAAGCCCTTCATCACGAAAAGAGGGGCTGTTACTCGGCGCAGGCGCAACTCTGTGGCAAGGTTCTGCTGGAAGAACTCCTTTATCATCTTGATACCCATTTCGGTCTGGCGCATATCCAGCAGCGCCTTGTAACCTTCGGGTTTTATCAGTTTACTCATTTTTAGTATTCTTTTATTGTTTTCGTTTTACTGTTTTATACCGTCACGTTTCCGAGACTTGTCTTTTTAAAGTTTATCGTCACGTTTCCGAGACTTGTTTTCTTAAAGACGGTGCAAAGGTACAAAATAAAAATTAAACTGCAAGCTTTTTCTTGAATTTTTTCTCAAAATGATAGCATTTTTCTTTCTTTTCTATCTTTTTGAGCTATTTTTGTATCGTTTTTCGCAAATTTTCTCCATTCATCTTCTGTTTTCAATCTTTATTCGCCATCTTTCTCCCTTCACCGTCTGTTTTCATCTCTTTTTCATCTCTTTTTCATTGAAGTTTCGCAAGTGGTTCAAGTACGGGCTGAAGGCCCAAAAGCTCCTAGCCCAGGGCATCGCCCTGGGTATAATAGCAATCAACAGGGCGACAAACTTGCGTCCATGATTACCCAGGGCGCTGCCCTGGGCTAGGAGCTTCTGCCCTTTCAGGGCGTGTGGAGTTCACTTGCGAAACTTGAGTTTTTCTTCATCTTCTTCAGAAAAAGTGGCAAGAATATTTGGCGGTTTCAAATTAAATCACTAACTTTGCACTCGTATATGTTTCATTTATGTGCTGGGATGGCTATTCCGGCGAATAAAAAGCGTATAAGAATGGTCTCGTAGCTTAGTTGAATAGAGCAGCAGATTCCGGTTCTGGAGGTCGTGGGTTTGAGTCCCACCGAGATCACTACTACATTATTATAATAATTAAGAACATGGACTTAGTAGAACGTTTTATAAACTATACAAAATTCGACACACAATCGAGCGAAGACTCCGAGAGTGTGCCTAGCACGGCAAAACAGCTTGAGTTTGCCAAGTACCTGAAGCAGGAGCTTGAGGATGAAGGCCTCAGCGACGTAGAGATGGACGACATGGGCTATATCTACGCCACCCTGAAAGGAAATACCAAGAAAAAGACTCCAACCATCGGCTTTATCTCTCACATGGACACCAGTCCCGATGCCAGCGGAAAGGATGTGAAGGCGCGCGTCATCAAGAACTACGACGGCGAGGACATCGAACTGAGCCCGGGCATCATATCGAGCGTTGAGAAATTCCCAGAACTCAAGGCACACAAGGGCGAGGACATCATCGTTACCGACGGAACCACCCTGCTCGGAGCTGACGACAAGGCGGGCATCGCAGAAATCGTTCAGGCGATGTGCTACCTGCGCGACCACAAGGAAATCAAGCACGGCGATATCCGCGTGGGCTTCAACCCTGACGAGGAAATCGGTATGGGTGCTCATCATTTCGACGTGGAGAAGTTTGGCTGCGACTGGGCGTACACCGTAGACGGCGGCGACCTGGGCGACCTGGAATACGAGAACTTCAACGCTGCGGGCGCCAAGGTGTTCATCAAGGGCGTGAGCGTACACACGGGCTATGCCAAGGGTAAGATGGTGAATGCCAGCCGACTTGCCGTGGAGTTCCAGAACATGATTCCGGAGGCCGAGACTCCTGAGCATACCGAAGGTTACCAGGGCTTCTACCACCTGCTCGGCATCGAGAGCCGCTGCGAGGAGGCAAAGCTGAGCTATATCATCCGCGACCACGACAGAGAGAAGTTTGAAGACCGCAAGGACTTCATCGAAGACTGCGCGAAGAAGATGAACGAGAAATACGGCGAGGGCACAGTGAGCGTAGCCATCCAGGACCAGTATTACAACATGAAGGAGAAGATAGATCCTAACATGCACGTGATTGATATCGTGCTGCGTGCAATGCAGGAGAGCGGTGTCCCACCTCGCGTGGAGCCTATCCGTGGCGGTACCGACGGAGCACAGCTCAGCTTCAAGGGTCTGCCTTGTCCAAACATCTTCGCCGGCGGCGTCAACTTCCATGGTCCTCACGAGTTCGTGAGCATCCAGGTGATGCAGAAGGTGGTGGATACCATCGTGAAGATTGCGGAAATTACAGAAGAATTTAATGATTAATTTATAGTTAATAGTTTATAGTTTATAGGGCATCCGTGCTGCCAGGCAGGATACTTATCTACTATAAACTATTATTTTTATCAGCTTCCCCCTACTTTAAGCTAGTTTGTCTATACGGCGAAGCCGCTATAAACTATAAATTAAAATTATAAACTATAAATTATAACTAATGGCAGAAATTCCCTTTTTAGTAAAAGATCTCGCCCTCATCCTGATGGTGGCTGGCGTTGTTACCCTCATCTTCAAGCGGCTCAAGCAGCCCCTGGTGCTGGGTTACATCGTGGCGGGCTTCCTGGTGTCGCCCCACATGCCCTACACCGTATCGGTGATGGACGAGACGGATATCCAGACTTGGGCAGACATCGGTGTCATCTTCACCCTCTTCTCGCTGGGCTTGGATTTCTCCTTTAAGAAAATCGTGAAGATGGGTGCCTCGCCCGTCATCGCCTGCATCGTCATCGTTTTCTGCATGATGATGCTGGGCATCAGCGTGGGCCACGGATTCGGATGGGACCGGATGGACTGCATCTTCCTGGGCGGTATGCTCGCCATGAGCTCCACCACCATTATATATAAGGCGTTCGATGATATGGGACTCAGGCAGCAGAAGTTTGCCTCCATGGTGATGAGCGTGCTCATCCTGGAAGATATCCTTGCCATCGTAATGATGGTGATGCTTTCCGCCATCGCCGGAGGCAGTAATCCGGATGGCGAGCAGATGATTTCCTCGGTATTGAGGATTGGTTTCTTCCTGGTGCTCTGGTTCATCGTGGGCATCTTCGCCATCCCGCTCTTCCTACGGTCGGTGAGGAAGCTCATCAATGGCGAAACCCTGCTCGTCGTTTCGCTGGGCCTCTGCTGCGGCATGGCGGTATTATCCACCAAGGTGGGGTTCTCCAGCGCCTTCGGAGCCTTCGTCATGGGCAGCATTCTTGCCGAAACCATTGAGGCAGAGAAGATTATCAAACTGGTAGAACCGGTGAAGAATCTCTTCGGCGCCATCTTCTTCGTGTCGGTGGGTATGCTGGTAGACCCCAAGATATTGGTGGAATATGCCGTTCCTATCCTCGCCCTGGTGGGCACCATCCTGGTGGGACAGGCTATATTCGGCACCTTCGGATTCATGCTGGGCGGCGAATCGCTGAAGTCGGCGATGCGCTGCGGTTTTTCGATGGCTCAGATAGGTGAGTTCTCGTTTATCATCGCTTCGCTGGGCCTGTCGCTGGGGGTTATCAGCAACTTCCTCTATCCGGTGGTGGTAGCTGTATCCGTGATTACCACCTTCCTTACGCCCTACATGATTCGCCTGGCTCTGCCTTCCTATCAGCTGATGGAGAAGCATCTGCCCTGCAAGTTCATCAATATTCTGAACCATTTTGCGATGAGCCATCCTTCTACGCAGCAGCAGAGCAAGTGGAAATCGCTCATCCGCCAGATGGCCATCAACACCATCGCCTACTCCATCCTTTCGGCGGCAACCATCGCCATGATGTTCACCTTCGTGCTGCCGCTGATGCGCAATCTGCTGCCAGGCTGGCAGTTGCACTGGTATGCCAACGCCCTTACGGGTCTGCTCACGGTGGTACTGATTTCGCCTTTCCTGCGCGCCATCGTGATGAAGAAGAATCACAGTCCGGAATGGAAGCGCCTGTGGGTGGAAAGCAGCATCAACCGCATCCCGCTGCTCTTCACCATCGTGGTGAGATACATCATCGCCCTGGCGTTCATCTTCTACATCATCAACTATCTCTCGCGCTTCACCAATGCGCTCATCGTCTGCATCGGAGCCGTGGTGGTACTGCTGATGGTGGCATCGCGCCGCATCAAGAAGCGCAGCATCGTGATGGAGCGCCTCTTTATCCACAACCTGCGTTCGCGCGATATTGCCGCCCAGGTGAACGGCGAGAAGCGTCCGCTCTATGCGGGTCATCTGCTGGATAGAGATATTCACATCAGTGAGATTGAGGTGCCGGAGGATAGCACCTGGTGTGGTAAATCGCTGAAGGAGCTTCATCTTCGTGAACGTTTCGGCATCGACATGAGCAGCATCCGCCGCGGTTCGCAGCGCCTGAACATTCCGAACGGTGACACGGTGATTTTCCCTGGCGACAAGCTTCAGATTATCGGCAACGACGACCAGAATCACAAGTTTGCCCAAGCACTCACCTCGGAGCTTGCTCCGGAGGATGCGGATATCGAAAAGAGGGAGATGAAGCTGCGCCAGCTCATCATCAGCGGCGGCAGCGAATTTCTGGGAAAGACGCTGATAGAAAGCGGAATAAGGGATAAATATAATTGTATGGTGGTAGGACTGGAAGAGGGCCGGGAGAACCTGACCCGTGTTCTACCTACCCGAGTATTCAAAAAAGGCGATATCATCTGGCTGGTAGGCGAAGAGGCTGACCTTCAGAAGATTCAGGAAAAGAGTTAAATTTTTGTCCCACATGTTCTGAAAGGAAAGAAGCAGCACGCCCTGAAAGGGCAGAAGCTCCTAGCCCAGGGCAACGCCCTGGGTAAATACGCAGACACAACAACGCCCTGTAAGGGCAAAAGCTTCTCATATTCAAAGCTTTTGCCCTTACAGGGCGACTTCGTAGAGATGGGCTTAACCCAGGGCGTTGCCCTGGGCTAGGAGCTTCTGCCCTTTCAGGGCGTGTGGGGCTTACTTGAGAAAAATCAGAAAATTATCTTACGGTGATATGGAAGCAACCCTGATGCACCTCGTATTTGATGTAGCAGCGGTTCTTATTGCGGAAATCCCTCAACACCTCGCTGAACACCCACTTCAAGGTATCATTCTGAACCTGGCGGCGAGGCTGGTCCTTGGTCTGAATCTGCTTGTATCTGTTGTAGCAGATATCGAATGTGGTACCATAGAGATGGCACGAATTCTCGGTGGCATTACCATTACGGGTTCTGAGTTTCGCCACATCATCCTTGGTGCGCAGGATGCTCGTCACGATGATCTTATGCAGCGGAATACCCTTAATCTGCAGGGAATCGAAATACGCCCTGCCTATATCCTGCAGCAACACCGATGCCTTAGGCACCAGATAAGGAATACTGTTGTTCAGCTTATCCACATAAAAAAACGGATTGCTGCCCACATACACCAGTTTGCCCTTGCTATGCTCCGCCTCCTCACGATTCTGAACCGGAGCCACACCATGCTGGTTGGCAGCCAGAATCTGAACATCCTGCTGGTCAGGGAAAGTATTGCCGAAATGAGGCACCGAGAAAATGCGGTGCTTCACCTCCTTGCCATCCTTATCGAAGAAAATGGAAGCCATGCCCGCCATCGCCGTATCAGGCGCAGCAGAGAGTTCATCCTTCTTCATCCCTTTCAGGGAATCTACTTCCGTAGAATCCTGTCCCTTTTCATTCTTCGCCAATCTCGGCTCAGCCACGCTTGGAAACACCAGGCGAACCAGCGCCAGCAGCAGCACAACCACTACAAAACCTTGCAAATATCTATTCTTACTTATCTTCATATCTAAAAATTTCTTGCAAAGGTAACAAAATCTATCGAAATATTTGCTCATTTCAAGGAAAAGTAGTAATTTTGCAGCGTTATATAACATTATTTAGAACATTTAAGGTTGCAAACCATTTAGAAAGATAAAGATTTTGATAGAGAAACATATTATACTCGAAGATGTAGATCCAGTGATGTTCTACGGTGTAGGCAATGCCCACCTGCAGATGATTAAGTCACTGTATCCTAAGTTGCGTATCGTGGCACGCGACAACGTGCTTCGTGTGCTTGGCGACGAGGAAGAAATGGCTAAGGCAGAAGAAGACATCGAACTGATGCGCAAGCACTTAGCCAAATATAACATGCTTAACGAAGAAGATATTCTTGATATAGTAAAAGGAAAACAGACCAAGGCTGACTCCGTGAAGGGAGTATTGGTTTACAGCATCAGCGGCCGTCCAATCAAGAGCCGCAGCGAAAACCAGCAGCAACTCATCGAGGCTTACGAAAAGAACGACATGGTATTTGCCGTGGGGCCTGCCGGAACCGGAAAGACCTACCTCAGCATCGCCCTTGCCGTGAAAGCCCTGAAGGAGAAGACCATCAAGAAAATCATCCTCTCACGCCCTGCCGTGGAAGCCGGAGAGAAACTCGGATTCCTGCCAGGCGACATGAAAGATAAAATTGACCCTTACTTGCAACCGCTCTATGATGCGTTGGAAGACATGATTCCTGCCGTGAAACTGCAGGACATGATGGAAAAGCACATCATCCAGATAGCGCCCCTCGCCTTCATGCGCGGACGCACACTCAGCGACGCCGTCGTCATCCTCGACGAGGCGCAGAACACCACCTCACAGCAGATTCGCATGTTCCTCACCCGAATGGGCATGAACACCAAGATGATCATCACCGGCGACTTGACCCAGATAGACCTGCCAAGAGAGCAGCGAAGCGGACTGAAAGAGGCGCTCAAGATCCTGGAAGGCGTAGAAGGCATCGGAGTGGTGAAACTGGGACAGAAGGACATCGTGCGCCACAAGCTCGTAACCCGCATCGTCAATGCATACGATAAGTATGACAAGGAGAGAGCGGAAGCACGGGAAGCTCAGAAAGCAGAAAAAGATAATTCAAAATAATCAGAATTAAGAATGAACAGAATGATTACTCAAGGCATATCATCAAGTTCAAAGTTCAAAATTCAAAGTTCAAAGTAAAATGAAAGCATTAACAAAGACAGATTTCCATTTCGATGGACAGAAGAGTGTTTACCACGGTAAAGTACGTGATGTGTATGACATTAACGACGACATCCTCGTGATGGTCGCTACCGACAGAATCTCAGCGTTCGACGTTGTTCTGCCTAAGGGTATCCCATTCAAGGGTCAGGTGCTCAACCAGATTGCAGCTAAGTTCCTGGACACAACTACAGACATCTGTCCAAACTGGAAGTTGGCTACTCCAGACCCAATGGTTACCGTAGGTTTGAAGTGCGAAGGTTTCCGTGTGGAGATGATCATCCGTTCTATCCTCACCGGTAGTGCATGGCGCGACTATCAGAAGGGCTGCCGCGAGATCTGCGGTGTGAAGTTGCCAGACGGTATGCGCGAGAACGAACGTTTCCCTGAGCCAATCATCACCCCTACTACAAAGGCTGATGAGGGTCACGACATGAACATCTCTAAGGAAGAGATCATCGCCCAGGGTATTGTTAGTGCAGAGGATTATGCCGTGATGGAAGACTACACACGCCGCATCTTCGCCCGTGGTCAGGAAATCGCTGCCAAGCAGGGCTTGATTCTCGTAGATACCAAGTACGAGTTCGGCAAGCGCGACGGCAAGGTTTATCTCATCGACGAGATCCACACTCCAGACTCTAGCCGCTACTTCTATGCCGACGGTTACGAGGAGAAGTTTGAGAAGGGTGAGCCTCAGCGCCAGCTTTCTAAGGAGTTCGTTCGCCAGTGGCTCATCGAGCACAACTTCATGAACGAGCCAGGTCAGACTATGCCTGAGATTACCGACGAGTATGCAGAGAGCGTATCTGACCGCTACATCGAGTTGTACGAGCACATCACAGGCGAGAAGTTCGACAAGGCTGCAGAGGAAGGCGACATCGCTGCCCGCATCGAGAAGAACGTAAGCGAGTGGCTTGCAGCACACAAGTAAACTATATATAATGTATAGACAAGAACAGATTAAGCCCTACGAGGGCACAGGAGAAAAGGGAAAGTTGGTAGAGGAGATGTTTGATAACATCGCCCCTACCTACGACACCCTGAACCACCGACTCTCGTGGGATATCGATAAGGGATGGCGCAAGAAGGCAATCAGGCGTCTTGCGCCCTTCTCTCCAAAGACAATGCTCGACATCGCCACCGGAACCGGTGACTTCGCCATCCTATCCGCACAAATGCTGCATCCCGAAAAACTCATCGGTGCCGACATCTCGCAGGGCATGATGGAGATAGGAAGACAGAAGGTGAAGCAGCTGGGACTGGACCACGTGATCCGCTTCGACAAGGAAGACTGTCTCCACCTCTCGTACGAAGACAACACCTTCGACGCCGTGACCGCCGCCTTCGGCATCCGCAACTTCCAGAACCTGGACCAGGGACTCCGGGAAATGTGCCGAGTACTCAAAAAGGGCGGACATCTCTGCATCGTGGAGCTCACCACCCCCGTCAGTTTCCCGATGAAGCAGCTGTTCCACATCTACTCACATACAGTGTTGCCCCTCTACGGCAAGCTGATATCGAAAGACCAGAGCGCCTACAGCTATCTCACGAAGACCATCGAGGCATTCCCGCAGGGAGAGACGATGATGGAGGTGTTCAGGAAGGCAGGTTTTGAAAAGGCAGAGTTCACAAGACTCACCTTCGGCATCTGCACCCTTTATTTTGCAACCAAATAAAACAAAGATATTATGGATAAGTATGGACTCATAGGGTACCCCCTAGGACATTCGTTCTCAAAGAGTTACTTCAACGAGAAGTTTGAGAACGAGGGCATCAATGCCGAATATATCAACTTCGAGATACCAAGCATCGGGGATCTTACAGAGATACTCGACTCCAATCCCGAGTTGAAAGGTCTCAACGTAACCATCCCCTACAAGGAGAAGGTGATCAGCTATCTTGATTCCGTAAGCCCGGAGGCTAATGCCATCGGAGCGGTGAACGTGGTGAAGGTAGAGCACAAAGGCGATGAAACCATCCTCAAGGGATACAACAGTGATGTCATCGGATTCACCCAGAGCATAGAGCCTTTCATCGAATCTTATCACAAGAAGGCGCTCATCCTGGGTACGGGCGGTGCATCGAAAGCCATCAACTACGGTCTGAAATCACTCGGACTGGAGACGGTGTTCGTGAGTCGATACGAGCGTCCAGGTACTATCCAGTACGATAAAATCACCCCTGAGGTCATCAAGGAATACAATGTCATCGTGAACTGTACTCCTGTGGGCATGTATCCTCATGTAGACGAGTGCCCTCCGCTGCCATACGAGGCGATGGATACCCACACCCTGCTCTACGACCTCATCTATAATCCCGACGAAACCCTCTTCATGAAGAAGGGAAAAGAGCATGGAGCCACAGTAAAGAATGGTTTGGAGATGCTGCTCCTCCAGGCATTTGCCAGCTGGGATTTCTGGCATGAAGAGAAATAAATACTTTATAAACGTAGATATTTACAAGAACAGATTCAGCATAGAAAACTTGAACATCTACATTTATAAGAACGATAAGGAAATAATAAGAATCATAATTGGAGATCAATTTAGATATGAGTAACAATAGATATATGATGCGCGGTGTAAGCGCAGCAAAGGAAGACGTTCACAACGCCATCAAGAACATCGACAAGGGTATCTTCCCACAGGCTTTCTGCAAGATTATACCTGATATCTTGGGCGGTGACCCAGAGTATTGCAACATTATGCACGCCGACGGTGCAGGTACCAAGTCAAGCTTGGCCTACATGTACTGGAAGGAGACAGGCGACCTCTCTGTATGGAAGGGTATCGCTCAGGATGCTATCGTGATGAATACCGACGACCTGCTCTGCGTGGGTGCCGTAGACAACATCCTCGTTAGCTCTACCATCGGCCGCAACAAGATGCTCATCCCTGGCGAGGTTATCTCGGCTATCATCAACGGTACCGACGACCTGCTCCACGAGATGCGCGAGATGGGTATCGGCATCTATCCTACAGGTGGTGAGACTGCCGATGTAGGCGACCTGGTTCGTACCATCATCGTTGACTCTACCGTTACCTGCCGCATGAAGCGCAGCGATGTTATCGACAATGCCAACATCCGTCCAGGCGATGTTATCGTAGGTCTTTCTTCTACAGGTCAGGCTACATACGAGAAGAAGTATAACGGCGGTATGGGTAGCAACGGTTTGACTTCTGCCCGCCACGATGTATTCGCCAAGTATCTCGCAGAGAACTATCCTGAGAGCTACGACCACGCCGTGCCAGAAGAGTTGGTTTACAGCGGCAAGTATAAATTGACCGACGAGGTTGAGGGTTCTCCTATCAACGCCGGTGAGCTGGTACTCTCTCCTACCCGCACCTATGCCCCAGTAATCAAGAAGATTCTGGATGAGCTTCGCCCAGAGGTTCACGGTATGGTTCACTGCACAGGTGGTGCCCAGACCAAGGTTCTGCACTTCGTAGGCGAGAACTGCAAGGTAGTGAAGGACAACATGTTCCCAGTGCCTCCACTCTTCAAGGCCATCCACGACTGCTCTGAGACCGACTGGAAGGAGATGTACCAGGTATTCAACATGGGTCATCGCATGGAGATCTACGTTCGCCCAGAGGTAGCCGAGAAGGTAATCGCCATCAGCAAGAGCTTCAACATCGATGCCCAGATTGTAGGTCACATCGAGGAAGGCAAGCGCAGCCTGACCATCAAGAGCGAATTCGGAACATTCGAATACTAAAAATAGAATTAAAAATTAATGGATAATAACAACATATTACAGAAGCTAGAAGGCTTAGAGAGCCGATACGAGGAAGTAAGCACCCTCATTACCGACCCTGATGTCATCGCCGACCAGCCACGCTACGTGAAGCTCACCAAGGAGTGGAAAGACCTTGGCGACATCATGGACGCACGCAAGCGATACATCAACTGTCTGAACAGCATCAAGGAGGCTAAGGATATCCTCGCCAACGAAAGCGACCCAGAAATGAAGGAGATGGCGCGCGAGGAACTCAACGAGAACGAGGCGCTGCAGCCTAAGCTCGAAGAGGAAATCAAGATTGCCCTGGTTCCTAAGGACCCAGAAGATGCCAAGAATGTTCAGATGGAGATTCGTGGCGGTGCCGGTGGCGACGAGGCTGCCCTCTTCGCTGGCGACCTCTTTGCCATGTATAAGAAATATTGCGAGTCTAAGGGATGGACCATCAGCGTGACATCTGTCTCTGAAGGTGCAGTAGGTGGATACAAGGAAATCGACTTCGCCGTAAGCGGAACAGATGTTTACGGTACATTGAAGTATGAGTCTGGTGTTCACCGTGTTCAGCGTGTGCCTGCCACAGAGACTCAGGGCCGTATGCACACCTCTGCCGCTACCGTGGCTGTATTGCCAGAGGCAGATAAGTTCGAGGTGAACATCAACGAAGGCGATATCAAGTGGGATACCTTCCGAAGCTCAGGTGCCGGTGGTCAGAACGTGAACAAGGTGGAGTCTGGAGTTCGCCTCCGCTATCCTTGGAAGAACCCTAACACAGGCGAGGTAGAGGAAATCCTTATCGAGTGTACCGAGACCCGTGACCAGCCAAAGAACAAGGAGCGTGCCTTGAGCCGCCTCTATACCTTCATCCACGACCGTGAGCATCAGAAGTATGTAGATGATATCGCCAGCCGCCGCAAGAGCCTCGTATCTACCGGCGACCGCAGTGCGAAGATTCGTACCTACAACTTCCCACAGGGCCGTGTTACCGACCACCGTATCGGTTACACCACCCACGACCTCAATGGTTTCCTTGCTGGTAACATCCAGGATATGATTGATGCCTTGACCGTGGCAGAGAATGCTGAGAAGCTGAAAGAAACAGAATTGTAAAACCCTTACCGAGGTTTCGTATGTGGCTCCGCAGTTTTAAAGCTTTTGCCCTTACAGGGCGACAGGCTTGATGCCATGACTACCCAGGGTGTTGCCCTGGGCTAGGGGCTTCTGCCCTTTCAGGGCGTGTGGAGCAAACATCTGAAATTCAAGTGTGAAGCAAACATCTGAAATCAAGTGTGGAGCAAACATATGAAATTCAAATAACTTAAAAAGAAATGAACAGAAAAGAACTTGTAGAGCAGATTTTCGCCAAGAAGAGCTTCTTGTGCGTAGGTCTTGATACAGATATCAATAAGTTGCCAAAGTGCATCACAGAGAGTGAAGACATCCAGGGCGCTGAAGCCGAGATGATGTTTAAGTTCAACCAGGCTATTATCGACGCTACCGCTCCTTACTGCGTGGCTTACAAGCCAAACCTGGCTTTCTACGAGAGCCGTGGCATCGACGGCATGATTGCCTTCGAGAACACCATCAAGTATCTTAAGAGCCACTATCCAAACCACTTCATCATCGCTGATGCCAAGCGTGGCGACATCGGCAACACCTCCAAGATGTATGCCCAGACTTTCTTCGAGGAGTACAACCTCGATTCAGTAACCGTAGCTCCTTACATGGGCGAGGATTCTGTCAAGCCTTTCCTCGAGTATGAGGGCAAGTGGGTCATCCTCCTGGCTTTGACCAGCAACAAGGGTAGCCACGACTTCCAGCTCACAGAGGATAAGGAAGGCGAGCGCCTCTTCGAGAAGGTTCTGAAGAAGAGCCAGGAATGGGGCAACGATGAGAACATGATGTACGTAGTAGGTGCTACTCAGGGTCAGATGTTCGAGGACATCCGCAAGGTGGCTCCTAACCACTTCCTCCTTGTTCCAGGCGTAGGTGCCCAGGGTGGCAGCCTCCAGGAGGTTTGCAAGTATGGCATCATCAAGGATTGCGGTCTGCTCGTCAATTCATCCCGCGGCATCATCTACGCCAGCAATGGCGATGACTTCGCTGAGGTAGCAGGTCAGAAGGCAAAGGAGCTGCAGGAGCAAATGGCAGCAGAGCTTGCTAAGCTCTAATCCCATCCCCCTTCATAAAGCATCATTTTAGGCGCAAAGTATCTTGAAAAAGACGCTTTGCGCCTTAAAAATACCTATTTATAGGCGAAAAAAGCAAAATATTACGAAAGAATGACAAGTATTTAAATCTTTTTTGCTATTTTTGCAAACAAAATGTGTTTCCTAAAGAAAATCTTACCAGGAGACTCAAGTAGAACAAACTAGAAGATAGATAAATATGGAATTTACCGCATCGCAAATAGCCCAGTTCGTTCAGGGCCGTGTGGAAGGTGATGAGAATGCAAAAGTCAACACCTTCGCCAAAATTGAAGAAGGTAAGGAAGGCGCTATCTCGTTCCTTTCAAACCCTAAATATACTCACTTCGTGTACGACACGAAGTCTAGCATCGTGCTCATCGATGAAACCGTGGAGCTGGAACACCCAGTCAGCACTACCCTCATCCGTGTGAAGAATGCCTACGAATGTGTGGCTAAGTTGCTTCAGATGTACGAGTCTATGAAACCTAAGAAGACTGGCATCGACCCATTGGCCTTTGTTTCTCCAAAGGCTAAGGTGGCAGAAAACGTCTATATCGGTGCTTTCGCCTATATCAGCGATGGCGCAGAGGTAGGCGAAGGTAGCCAGATTTATCCTCACGCCTACATCGGCGAGGGTGTGAAGGTGGGCAAGAATGCCCTCATCTACCCTCACGTAACCATTTATCACGGCTGTAAGCTTGGCGATAACGTGACTCTTCATGCTGGTTGCGTCATCGGTGCTGATGGCTTCGGCTTCGCTCCAGGACCTGATGGATACGACAAGATTCCTCAGATTGGTATTGTAACCATCGAGGATGATGTGGAGATTGGTGCCAACACTTGCGTTGACCGCTCTACTATGGGCTCTACCTACGTTCGCAAGGGCGTGAAGCTCGACAATATGGTTCAAATTGCCCATAATACCGACATCGGTGCCAACACCGTGATGTCTGCACAGGTGGGTGTAGCCGGCAGTACCAAGGTAGGCGAATGGTGTATGTTTGGCGGACAGGTAGGTATCGCCGGTCACATCACCATCGGCGACAAGGTGTTCCTCGGAGCACAGAGCGGTGTGCCAGGCAGCCTCAAGAGCGGCCAGCAGCTCATCGGTACTCCTCCTATGGAGCAGCGTGCTTACTTCAAGTCACAGGCCATCTTCCGTCGCCTGCCTGAGATGTACAAGGAACTCAACGACCTGAAGAAGCAGATTGAAGAATTAAAGAAAAATAAATAAAACTATATATAATTATGTCAAAACAGAAGACACTGAAAGGTAGCTTCTCTCTTTGCGGCAAGGGATTGCACACAGGCTTGAGCCTCACCGTGACTTTCAATCCTGCACCAGAGAACACCGGTTATAAGATACAGCGCATCGACCTCGAAGGCGAGCCTATCATCCAGGCTGTGGCTGAGAACGTCGTTGAAACCCAGCGTGGCACCGTACTCGGCAAGGGCGATATCCGCATCTCTACCATCGAGCACGGTATGTCAGCACTCTATGCCCTCGGCATCGACAACTGTTTCATCCAGGTAAACGGTCCTGAGTTCCCTATCCTCGACGGATCTGCATCCATGTATGTAGAGAAGATTCAGAGCGTAGGCATCCAGGAGCAGAATGCAGAGAAGGACTACTATATCATCCGTCATAAGATTGAGGTGAAGGACGACAACGGTTCTGTCATCACCATCCTTCCTGACGAGGAATTCAGCATCACGGCTATGTGTTCCTTCGAGAGCAAGTTCATCAATAGCCAGTTTGCTACCCTCGACAAGATGGAGACCTATGTTGACGAGATTGCTTCTGCACGTACCTTCGTTTTCGTTCGCGATATCATGCCATTGCTCCAGGCTAACCTTATCAAGGGTGGCGACTTGGACAATGCCATCGTTATCTACGAGCGTCAGGTAGAGCAGGCTCAGCTCGATCAGCTCGCCGACCATCTCAAGGTACCTCACATGGATGCCAGCAAGTTGGGTTACATCCAGCACCGTCCTTTGCAGTGGGAGAACGAATGTACACGCCATAAACTGCTCGACATCATCGGCGATATGGCGCTCATCGGCAAGCCTATCAAGGGTCGCATCATTGCAACCCGTCCGGGCCACACCGTGAACAACAAGTTCGCCCGCCTCATGCGCAAGGAGATCCGCAAGCACGAAATCCAGGCTCCTATCTACGATCCAAACGAGGAGCCAATCATGGATAACATCCGCATCCGTCAGCTTCTGCCTCATCGCTACCCAATGCAGTTGGTTGATAAGGTCATCGCTATGGGTCCTACCAGCATCGTGGGCGTTAAGAACGTAACCAGCAACGAGCCATTCTTTACCGGTCACTTCCCAGAGGAGCCAGTTATGCCAGGCGTTCTCCAGGTAGAGGCGATGGCACAGTGTGGCGGTCTGCTCGTATTGAACCAGCTGGAAGAGCCTGAGCGCTGGAGCACTTACTTCATGAAGCTCGACGACGTGAAGTTCCGCAAGAAGGTGGTTCCGGGCGATACCCTCCTCTTCCGTGTGGAGTTGCTCGCACCAGTACGTCATGGCATCAGCTCTATGAAGGGCTATATGTTCGTAGGCGACCAGGTGGTGGCAGAGGCTACTTTCACTGCACAGATTGTTAAGAACAAGTAATAATAAGATAGAAATATGAATCAGATTAGTCCATTAGCGTTTGTTCATCCAGAGGCAAAACTCGGTGACAACAATATTATCGGTCCTTTCTGCTATATCGACAAGGACACCGTTTTGGGCGATAACAACGTATTGCAGAACAGCGTAACCATCCACGTGGGCGCTCGTATCGGCAACAATAATGAATTCTTCCCAGGCGCCAGCATCTCTACCAAGCCTCAGGACTTGAAGTTCAAGGGCGAGGTGACAACCTGCGAGGTGGGCGACAACAACAGCATCCGTGAGAACGTTACTATCTCTCGTGGTACAGCCTCTAAGGGCAAGACCGTGGTAGGCAGCAACAACCTCCTGATGGAGACTGTTCACGTGGCTCACGACTGCGAGTTGGGCAGTGGCTTGATTATCGGTAACTCTACCAAGTTTGCCGGCGAGGTGGTTGTAGATGACAACGCCATCGTCAGTGCCAACGTTCTCGTTCATCAGTTCTGCCACATCGCAGGCTACGTGATGATCCAGGGCGGTTGCCGTTTCTCTCAGGATATTCCTCCTTATATCATTGCCGGCAAGGAGCCAACCCGCTATTGCAGCATCAACCTCATCGGTTTGCGTCGCCGTGGTTTCAGCAACGAGACCATCCAGAACATCCACGAGGCTTATCGCCTGCTCTACAGCAAGGGTATCTTGAAGGAAGGTATCGAGGAAATCAAGAAGAATCTTGAGGTGACTAAGGAAATCCAGTACATCATCGACTTCGTAGAGAGTTCTCAGCGAGGCATCATCCGATAATGAAAACTTTAATTGTAGTGCTCGGTCCTACCGGTGTAGGTAAGACCGAGCTCTGTCTTTCTCTGGCAGAGCATCTCTCTATACCTATTATCAATGCCGACTCCCGCCAGATCTTCGCAGAACTTCCTATCGGAACCGCAGCGCCTACTGCCGAACAGCAGCAGCGGGTGAAGCATTATTTCGTAGGCAACCACCACATCGAAGATTATTACAGCGCAGCCCAATACGAGGCCGATGTGATGAATCTTCTGGAAGAAGAAATCTTCAAGAATCACGATGTGGCACTGCTTACAGGCGGCAGCATGATGTATATCGATGCCGTATGCAAGGGTATCGACGATATTCCTACCGTGCGGGATGACATCCGTACCTGGATGAAACAGCGCCTGGAAGACGAAGGCTTGGAGGCGCTGGTAGAAGAACTCCACAAAATGGACCCGGAGCATTGGGCGATAGTAGATAAGAAGAATCCACGCCGCGTGGTGCATGCCCTGGAAATCTGTCACCAGACCGGCAAGACCTACACTTCTTTCCGTGTAGCCGAGAAGAAGCAGCGTCCTTTCCGCATCATCAAGATAGGCCTGAACCGCGACCGTGCCGAACTGTACGACCGAATCAACCAGCGTGTGCTGATGATGATGGAGGAAGGCCTGGAGGCAGAAGCCCGCAGCGTATATCCACACAAGGGTCTCACCGCCTTGAGAACCGTGGGCTACAAGGAAATGTTTGCCTATTTCGATGGCGAGATAGATAAGGAAGAAGCCATCCGACAGATACAGTCGCATAGCCGTGAATACATGCGCAAGCAGCTCACCTGGTTTAAGCGAGATGCCGAAATCCACTGGTATCATCCCGACCAGCAGGAAGAAATCATCCGATTTATCGATGAAGAGATATAAGCGTAAATCGCCCGATAGCATATTCTTTGATGCTATCGGGCGATTTTCATATCATAAAATCCTACATCTCCACCTGATTCACAATCTCACCATCAAACATATTGATGATTCTATCGGCATAATTGGCATCATGCAACGAGTGGGTTACCATTACGATGGTGGTGCCCTCCTTGTGCAGCTCAGAAAGCAGTTCCATCACCTCCTTGCCATTCTTGGAATCCAGGTTTCCCGTAGGCTCATCGGCAAGTATCAGCTTAGGATGCGGCAGAATGGCACGGGCGATGGCGGTGCGCTGCTGCTGACCGCCCGAAAGCTGCGACGGGAAATGCTTGGCACGGTGGGATATTGCCACTCGCTCCATCACATCCTCTGCACGCTTACGGCGCTCCTTGCCCGAAACTCCCATATACAGAAGCGGCAACTCGATATTCTCCACCACATTCAACTCATCTATCAGATTGAAACTCTGGAACACAAAACCTATCATGCCTCTTCTTATCAAGGTGCGCTCACTCTCCTTCAGCGTGCTCACATCCTTGCCGTCGAGCAGATAGCTGCCGCTTGTAGGATTATTCAGCAAACCTATTATATTAAGTAATGTGGATTTGCCACATCCCGAAGGTCCCATGATGGCAACAAATTCGCCTTCCTTCACCTCCAGACTGATATTACGCAAAGCCCAGGTCTCCACTTCCTCTGTCTGAAATACTTTCTTGATATTATTTAATTGAATCATAATCTTTATCGTTTCTTTAAATTCGTATTATACTTTTATACTTTCAAATTATACATTTTATTCCTTAGCCAGAATCTCCGAAGGATCCACCTTCATGATTTTGCGTACCTGGCAGGCGATGATAGCAGCAATGAAGCCTATCACTATCACTATACTCAGGATGATAGGGAAGACAGGATTGATTTCTACCATATCGAATGGCTGACTCAGAACGATATGGAACAGCAACACGGCTACCACCGCAAATACCATGGCGATGAGCGTAATCACCAGATAGGTTCTTCCGAAGAGTTGGGTAATATCCTTTGTCAGGGCACCATTCACCTTGCGGATAGCCACCTCCTTCTTGCGGGTCTGCGTATCCAGCATCACCGTACTGAAGATGCTTATCAGGCAGATAGCCAGACTCACGATAGCCAGGATCCACGCAATATTTTGCAGTATTTCCAACGCAAACATGCTCCTTGCCATATAGTCACGCAGATTGGATGACATCGGTTTTACCACAGCAGGCTCCAATTTCTGTATCATTCTATCTACTGCAACCTGCATCTCCTTATATTCACCCGGCTTTGCCACAAGAATATAATGCTTGGCATCATAAGCCTCTTTGGGGTCAATGACTATGAATGAGTATATATCAGTTTTCATACTCCCCTGATAAGGAATCGACTGGAACGTTCCGGCTATCTGATACGAATCCATCTCATCTACGGTCAATATATCATTAGGAGCAACATGATATTGGCGCATATACTTATACAACTCCTCATTTACCAGGATACATTTCTTCCGGTTTGCCTTCGGCTTCCAATTCACCTTGATCTTGAAGAAATCGAGATAGGAGGTATCTGATGTAATCCTAAAGCAATAATTCGTCACATTATTATAGCTAGCATAAGGATCGCCTTGCCAAGCCGCCTTGCTGAACTCCTCGTTCTCTGCCAGCTCGTTAACTTTCCAAAATCCCCAGCTATAAGGCATCCATCGTTCTACCTGCGGTAAATGGATGAGCTTGTCTCTGAGGCGCTGACCATTTTCTGCCGCATTTGTCTGCAGAAACAGACTCTGCTCGTATGCACGCTCGTCATCAGGTATATGATTGAATTCAGCCATCTTGCCCACCCAGCACAGGAGGCAGAAAGTAACACCCAGGAAGAACATACTGATCATCACCTGCACACCCAGCATCGTATTGCGGAACCAATGGTTATGGCTTCTTCTCATTCCTGATTCGAGTGCTTGCGTATGCTTACAAATGCGACTCAGCACAATCCAGATGATGGCGAGACACAACATCATCACTACCAGACCAATCACCAGACTATAGAGATACAGATGACTGATGGTTCCTAACTCGGAGGTGATTTCAGCAAACTGAGGCCTTGCCAGATAATCACAAATCCAGGATCCCATCAATACTGCTACAAAATAAGCCCCCAGCACAATCACCACCACCTCGGTAGCAAACATGGAGAAGAGTTGGAGGCGTGTGGCACCATTGGTAATTCGGAGCGAGATTTCACGTCTGCGCATCCAGAACAGTTGCGTCTGCATCCTCAGAAAACCGATGATGGCAGCCAGCAGAATCAACGAACCAATCAGATAAGTGATGGAACAAGCTATCGCTACGGTTGAATACTCTTCGCTCAACCGATCTTTCAGCTTTTCTGTTTTTACCTTCAGACCCAATGGTTTCAATCTGCTGTTCACCTCTGCTTTCAACTGTTGTGGCGTGCATCCCTCTTTCAACACCACATACAAAGCCACAGCATAAAATTGATTTAAATCCATATCTTCCAACTCCCATGGTGAGTAAAAGAGAGCAGAACTGTTTTGCTCTGTCAATGATAAGTCTTGATAGACATCCACCAATCTCAACTGATAATTTCCATAGTCCTTACTCAAACGAATGCTTGCACCCACAGGATTCTTGTCGCCAAAGATTTGCTTTGCCTGCTTTTCGTTGATAATGGCATCATGAGGACCAAGCACCTTAATTTTTTCGCCAGTAATGGCAGAACGGATACCTACAAAGTTGGGATAATTTCGATCAAGAGGAACTGCATCCAACTGCATCTTGCGTCTTGTCTTGCCGCTTAGGGTAAACTCAGCCCAGCCGCCTGTAAGCATACCATTAGGAGCATAAGGTCCCTGCTCTATGCAACGAGGTCCTCCATTCGCCTTCACCGCCCTTACGATATCACCATTAATACGAATTGAATTATCCGATTGACGTTTTTGGATGGAATCGAATCGGAGGTTATAAACCCTGTCATAATAAGGTTCATGGTTAATGGAAGCCATGCGGAAATTCTGCAGAAACGAATGCACCGTGGCAAGCGTCACCATACCGATGGCAAGCGACAGGATGCTGCCCAGCGTCTGCACCTTGTACTTGAGAATGTTGCGCAGGGCAACCTTCAGGTTGTGTAATAACATGTTCATATTTACTAGTCTTTATATAATTTATTTACGTGAAATATTGAATTTTATTATCTATGATGGATGATGAATTTTGATAATCCAAGATAAAAGTCTATCTCAAATCTATCTCTTTTTCGCTGGCGATTTGGGTATATCCGCTTACGATAACCTTGTCGCCCGGCTTCAAGCCGGAAGTAATTTCGAATTGCTGCGGATTCTGTCTGCCTACATTGATATTCACCCGCTGCGCCTTCTTGCCGTCATCAGATACCCGGAATATCCAATATCCGTTGGTGGTCTGGAAGAAATCACCATTCGGAATCACCAAGGCTTGTTCCGGCTTGCCCAATTCCAACAGCACCCGATAACTCTTGCCCAATCGAATATTGGCAGGAGTCTTGCCAGTGAAAGTTAATTCGCAGACAAACTGATGGTCTTTCACCTCGGGAATCACCCGCGATACACGAAGCGGGAACTGATAACCATCGTACTCGATATGGGCAGGAAGTCCGGCAATAACGCGGTCGATGTAATACTCAGCCAGCGAAACCTGCAGTTTAAACTGGCTCATCACCTTGATTTGTCCGATGCTCGCCCCGGACGAAACCTGCTGACCTTGGGTTACCCCCACATAACTCAGTTGTCCGCTTACGGGAGCCCGAACCACCAACTGCTGGGTGCGACCCTTCATTCTCGACAATTTCTTGTTGGCTTCCATCCGGTTGGCAGCAATCATCTCGCGCTTCAATCGGGTAGATACGGAATCATGCTTCAGGTTTTGCATCTGCAAGAGCACCTTCTGCCGCTGATATTCGTAATCTTCCTCAGCCACTTCCAGTTCCGCCTTACTCTTAATGCCCATACGATATTCCTCCCGGCTCTGCTTGAGCGATTTCTTCAGGCTCGCCATCTGATGCTGGGCATCCAAGGCTTGCTGGCGAAGGTTGATGGTCTTCTGCGTCATCTCTATCTCCTGTTCCTGACAGTTGCGAAGCTTGCTGCTCCATGCATCCTGCTCATCATCAATAGAATGATAGAGTTCCGGATTCTGAAGCACCAGGATGGTATCGCCCTGCTGCAGCATGGCTCCTTCTTCTGCCACCACCCGTTCCACGAATCCGTTCTCCATCGCATTCACCTGGATGGTCTTGAAGGGTTGCACCAGTCCTTCTACATCTACATACTCCCAGAAAGGAGCCTTCTTTACTTCGGCTATCACCACGCTATCCATATCCACCCTTCGGGTGCCCGAAGTAACGATCAGGAAAAGGGCATAGACCAGGATGGCGATGCCTGCTACGCCCGACAGGATAGGATATCGGTAGCGGATATACCAGGGTTTCGGTTGTTTCTTTATATCCATATTGTTCTGTTGTTATTCATTATTCTATAGGAAGATGATTCTATGGAAAGTTATTCTATAGGAAGTTCTTCCTTCAATTCTTTGTTGTGCTCGAAATCGAATCCCGTCATGCTTCGGAGCGTATAGTAAAGACTCCAATACGTTTGCATGGTCGAGATGTAATTGCGCCGGGCAGCATCTTTCTCGCTGATGGCAGCATTCAGATCGAGTATCGAGTTGCGGCCCATGATGTAGAGTCGGCGCGCCACCACATGTCGCTTCTCGGCACGCTGGTCGGTAAGCGATGCCACATGCACCTTTCGGGCTTGCATATTAAACTGCAACACCAGTTTTTCTACGTTCTGGTAGAAATCCCGCATGCCTTGCTCCACCTGCGTCTGGGTAAGCGCCAACTGCGATTTGGCTTCTCTCACCCTACCCTTTCCCCGTCCCCAATCCAATATCGGAAGGGCGATGGTGATTCTTGCCGATTGCTGACTCATCGGACTACGATAGGCGGCACCGATATCTGCTCCCGTCTGCGAGAGTCCGAACTGCATATAGAGATCCGCCTTCAATCCGGCATTGGCACGAGCCTGCGCCAACCGGCTTTCGCTCTCCTTCTGGATGCGACGGTAATAATCGGGATCCGGACTGTTCAGCAAAGCCCAATCTATCGCCCGCTGCAAAGGAACCTCAAAAGCAGGCACCTCTTCCGGCATCACCAGACTGATGTCCTGCGATTTTTCCAACCCCAGAAACGAGCGGATGGTCTGCATCTTCTCTCTCAAAGCCACCTGGGCATCCATCACGTTGGTCTCCTCATTCAGTCGGTTGATTTCCAGCTGCAGCATCTCGTTTTCCGAAATCGTTCCGTTCTCATATCGCCCCTTCGCCATCTGATAAAGCGTATCGGCAGAAGCAAAGTTCTGCTTTGCCATCTCCCATTCAGCCTGCGCCGAAGCCAGACCGAAGAAATGTTCACAGGCTTTTGCCGAAACAATCTCCAGCGTTTCGGCATATCGTTTCTTGGATTCCCGGAATCGGATGGGTTCTATCCGTCGATTCCATTTCAGCGAGTTATAGCCAAAAAGACTCTGCTCATAACCCACGATAAAGGGTTGACTGCTATAGGCGGTTATCTTGTTATACAATTCATCCAACCGGTTGAGCGAACTCTTCACAAAAAGGCTACCACCCGTCAGGGAGATATTCTGGTTGATTTTCAGAGTAAGGTCGGCACTCAACTGATCTTGCTTCAGAAAGAGAGCCGTACCATCCGACTGGGTTATCTTATTCACCTCCTTATTAATATAAGGTGAAGATGAAAGGGAAAGCGAAGGCAGATAGTTGGCCTGATGATACCGATAAGCCCAATAAGCAGACAGAAAGGTATTGCGGGCACTCTGCACCGATGGCGACTGCCGCTGCGCCATCGCAATGGTAGCCTTCAGGTCGAGCTGCAGCGTGTCGGCTTGAACATTCAGGGCTGCAAATGCCCATACTATGAATAGGTAATTCTTTATCTTCATGATGATTACTTTTGCAAAAACTAACACAAAAGCTATGCCACAAAGATAAAGATATGATTATCAGGAAGATAAGAAATTCCGGATATAAAAAAGCCGTGCGAAACCGCACGAAACGTGTGCGATTTCGCACGGTGCGCACATCCTCAATATGATAAACATCCGTCTCTATCAGGCAGGAAGCACCACGCTAAAGGTGGTTTTATCGCCTGGCTTCGAAGAAGCGGTGATGGTTCCACCATGCAGGGTTACTATCTGCTTGCAGATACTCAACCCGATGCCCGAACCACTCGTCTTGGTAGTAAAGAACGGCACGAAAATGCGCTCCATCACCTCCGGCAGGATTCCCTTACCATTATCAGTAATGGAAATGATGAAATCGCGCTTGTTGCTCGAAAGATGAGTGGTAAGACGGACATAAGGAATCTGATTTTGAGCAGATTCAGCCTCATCGGAAAGATCTGCCGCCTCCTCCTTCATCCGAATCTCCACAGCTTCCTGCGCATTCTTCAGCAGATTAATCAGTACCTGTTCTATCTGCGAACGATCCATCTGCAACCTCTGGTCTTCATTTTCTATCTCATAATGGAATATCGAATCCGGATAAAGATGCTGCAAATCTGCCACCAGATCACCAATCCTCACATCCTCAAACTGAGGTTTCGATATGCGTTGCAACTTGCGATAGTTCTCCACAAACTGCAACAGACCATTGCTTCTCCGGTTGATAGCCTGCAATGCCATCAGCAGATCATCATGCTCCAGCGTATTCTGCTCCACACCTTCGCAAAGCGTATCAGCCAAAGAGATGATAGGAGTCAGCGAGTTCATGATTTCATGGGTCAATACCCTCACCAGCTGCTGCTGCGCATCCGTCTCATTCTTCTGAATCACCGGTTGCACATTCTGCAAGGTATAAAGGCGATAGGCAAAGCCTTTATTAAAGAAGTTGACCACGCTCAATACAAAGTCAGCCTTCCCCGCATTCTGATTTCCGGCATCCAAAGCCTTCTTGCCAGCAGCCCCCTCGCTGGTCTTGGTCTCCAATTGTACCAGTTTCTGCAATCCCGGCTTCAGCTGCATCATCATTTCCGGCAGCGTCTCATCCAGCACCTGCAAGTCGTGCAAGTGATGAATCGAAAAACCGCAGAGTCCATCCACAGCAGCCCGATTCATCCAATGCACCTTTCCCTGTTCATCCGCCACAATGAGAAAGGCGTTGATGGTATCGAGCATCGTTCCGAAATACTGGTATTTCGCTTCCTGCAGCAAAGTGGTTTCCCGAAATTCATTCACCACTTCGTTAATCTGCTCAGCAAGATTCCGCTCTTCTCCCCTCAGATGATCCAACGAATATTGAAGCGAGAAGTCACGGGTGCGGATAGCCTCAATCAGTTGGCGCATCCGCTCATTGCTCTTATGATTGAATAAGTTATTGACGATTGACATAGTTTCAAAAATTTCCGTTTTTTCTATCAAAAGAAACTGCTAAAATCCTCACACGCCCTGTAAGGGCAGAAGCTCCTAGCCCAGGGCAACACCCTGGGTTTTAACAAGATATATCCCTACGCCCTGAAAGGGCAAAAGCTTTAAACCCCGAGCTTATCGATTTTTCTATAAAGGGCGAAACGGGTGATACCCAGCAACTCTGCGGCCTGTGTAAGATTTCCATTGCTCAAGGAGATGGCGCGCTTGATGGCTTCACGCTCCAAGGTCTGAAGATTGAGCGAATCAACCTTTATGGAACCTGAAGAAGTCCCCGATGCCACCACAGAATCCTCCAATCTGATATCCTCGGCAGCCAGTTCCGTCTTATCCCCCAACACAATCGCCCTCTCGATGCAATGCTGCAACTCTCTTACATTACCCGGCCAGGTATGTTTCAACAGCTTCTGCTTGGCAGATGCCCCCAGCCTCACATCGCCCACACTATATTTCCCCGAATAAATCTTCAGGAAATATTCTGCCAGCAGAACGATATCCTCTCCACGATCACGCAGCGGTGGAAGATGAAGCTCGATGGTATTCAAGCGATAAAAGAGGTCCTGCCGGAATGTTCCTTCTCCCACCTTCTCACGCAGATGGGCATTCGTAGCCGCCAGAATTCTCACATCCACATGGCTCACCTTATTGGAACCAATGCGCTGGGTCTCCCGCTTTTCAATCACCGTCAGGAGTTTCTGCTGCATCGGCAGGTTCAGATTTCCAATCTCATCCAGAAAGAGAGTTCCGCCATCCGCCGTCTCAATTCGTCCTTCCTTAGCATTCTTGGCATCCGTAAACGCCCCTTTCTCGTATCCGAAAAGTTCGCTCTCGAAAAGATTCTCAGGGATACAACCCAGGTCGATATTCACAAACGGCTTCCTAGCCCTGTCTGAAAGCTGATGCAAGGCATGCGCCACCACATCCTTTCCCGTACCATTCTCTCCAGTAATCAACACGTTGGCATCTGTAGCCGCCACACGCATCATCTGCGCTTTCAGTTCCTTCATGGCAGGGCATTCGCCAATCAAATCCGAAGAATCCAGATTCCTTTCCCTGCTCAATTCCACGGCACTCTTCACCGTATCGAGCAGTTTGTTCCTATCCCATGGTTTCGGAATAAAGTCGATAGCTCCCGCCTTGATGGCCCTCACCGCCTTCTCCGTATCCACGTAGGCCGTGATAAACAGCACCACGCTCTTGGGGTTATGCGCCAGAATCTTCTCCAGCCATTCATACCCCTCTTCGCCACTGATGGCATCCCGATGGAAGTTCATATCGAGCATGATGACATCAGGCATGAACGAATCCATCATTCCGATAATTCGCTCAGGCGTATTGATCACCCTGATACCCTCCACGTATGGTTTCAAAAGCATATTGAGCGACAAGAGAACATCCTCATTGTCATCCACTATCAGTATCTTTCCTTTTTTCTCCATTGCCATCATTTCTGATTTTTAATTATTTTGCCCACAAAGTTACTGCAAAAAAATGAGATAACTCCAAAAACTGCATCATTTCTTCAAAAATTCTTAATACGAAGCAACTTTCAACCGCATTATCCCGATATTTTAAAGAAAAAACTAAGAAAATTCCGAAAATATTTGGTGATTTCAAAATTTCGCTTTATCTTTGCATCCTAGTTATCAAGAAATCTCGGGGTTGACTGGATTTGACGGCGAGATGAAATGGTACGTAAGCATGCGGAGGCTCGTTGGCTACCTCCTAAATCCTAGTGAACAAAAAATTAATTGGCGAAAATAACTACGCTCTCGCTGCTTAATCGAAGTACAGTAGATTAGCTTTATTCCGGCACAAGGTGCTGGAACGGGACATCGCTCAACGGATGTAGTTCCGAATCTTGTTGATCAAGCGGTGCAGGTAAATCGGAAATAGTTCATGTACGCCTCGTTGCATGGATGAAATTTTAGAGGATAAGGGTATGATTGGTGGTCCAGGTCTTGTCATACCTCGAAAATTGAAGGCTGGAATAAGCATGTAGAAAGCGTATGGTTTCCTTGTGCGGACGAGGGTTCGATTCCCTCCAGCTCCACCCTATAAGCAAAAAAGCAGCTGATTTTTATCAGCTGCTTTTTTGTTTTTATTGCATAACGGATTGCAAAAGAACTGGTCATGGCTTCTATATGCTGACCCATTTTGTGACATAAATAATCTCCTTTCTTACCAATTCAACACCCAACTTGCATTGGAGTATTTTCCTATAATCTCTGCATCCTTGATGACATGAAGCTGGCGGACATACTTGTTTCTCTTGCTGGTATCTATAGCTTTACCTTCCTTGTCATGGCTATTGAATTCCAACAGGACTGCTGAAGATGCAGATTTGTCAATCGGCCCAAAACCTTCAGAAGGTACATCGTCGAGTGTACAGTTCAGCAACACACACTCCGCATCAGGATAATTCCTTCCTTTATTATCAGGCAGACGGGCTATTACGGCATCCTTGCTCAATCCTCTGAAAGTGCAATCATTGAAGATGTTACCATGGTTATCCCTGGTATTTCTAATCCACATGAAAGCACCATAGCTGGAAAGGGTGCAGTGATTGAAGTAGGATGGACCTCTTCCCAAAACCGTATCCCCTCCTCCATCTATGATGCAGTTGAGCCAGTAAGCTGATCCATTCACCTGAAGTGCATCGCCATCACCGATGATATGTACATCTTCTGCCAGGTTTCGCTCTCCATTTAGAAGAAAGCCCTCTGCCTGTCCCTTGCAATCAGTCTTGAATGTGATATCTTTGAAAATCATGTCGGCACAGTTGTCTGCTGCAACTGCTGCACGGCGTGAAGGGAAGGTTCCTTTCAACTCATTGGTTTTGATATCAACAGGATGAGGATTGAAAACCTCGTTATTAGGGTAATGTACTACCACTCCATCCATGGACTCTCCCTGGATGGTAACAAATCGTTTGTTGCGGAAATACACCAGTTCCTCATAATCTCCATTCTTGACGAAAACCGTTTTCCTGCAAGCTTCTGTTGGCAATGAGTCTGGTATCCAATCCATGGCACCTTGCAGGGTTGAGAAATCTCCGCTTCCATCTGCAGCCACTACCACCTGACTCAAATCCGCAGAAGGTGCGTTCTTCTTGGTGGTGAACTTCCAAGATGTCTTGCCCTTCCAACCTTCAATCACACCGTTGCTTATCTTTACTTCATACTCATGGCCGTAATCCAACATGTTGTTATGCTGATAAATGGTGGCCTTGCAGCCATGACAGATAACAGGATAGAAGTGGAAAGCATCAGAGAAGCCGCCTATGATGGTCTTCTGGTATTTGCGCTTATCTTCCTTGGCCGCACCCGACGGAGTGCCCGGACGGGTATTGCGATTGGTGATGTGCCCTACCTTATATATATAGGGTACTGGAGTATAGATGGCATGGGGATTCTTGGGCTGTCCTTCCACAGGACCTGCCGGAATACTCATGTCGATTCTGTCAACCACCTTGCGGGTAGTCTTATCAGTAACTGTGATAACACCCTTGCTGCCGGCTTTCACCGTCTTGTCAAACTCAATGACCAGATGTGTATCAACGTTGATGTCCTGGGCATTCTCATGTGGATAAAAACTGATTGGAGATTGTGCCATCAGGTTCATACCAACAAAGAAACCTACCGTTAAAAAAAAGATTCGTTTCATATTTAAAAGTCTTTAATATTGTTTTTTGTACCAGTCTAATACATCACCTTGCTGACCTGCCATTTCATACCAAAAAACACCGATGCCTTGCGCATAGCAGACACCCATGTTGTTCATCGCCATCAAATCTCCTTCAAGAGCTTGCTGACGATACTTGTTCGTCGTTTCACGTTCCTTTTTCATTTCTGTAATCTCAACTTGGGTGCAAAGGTACAACTTTTATTTTGATTTTTTGCATCGTGAAGAGCTAAAAAAGAAAAGGCAGCAGCAAGCATCTTCACAAACACCTACAACTGCCATCTCTACATGAAGTGCCAGGAATGATTTGTTTACGATTTATTTTTGCTTTCACAATTCTTCAAAACCATTGATTACCAATACGTTTAGGATGAAGGCAGTTTATAAGCAGAAAATATGATAGTACTAATAGGAGTAGCTGACATTTCCAACAAGAAGTATTGATATCCCTATCAGGAGAAACAGATACTATCTAGCATCGGCTGACCCGGGTCATCCATATAGATGACACGAGTCAGCTATATGGATGACTCTAGTCAGCTATATAGATTACTGGTATCAATCGATACGAGAAGAATATTCCCCGTCCTTCTTTACCTACCAGCTACTCACACTCATCATTATCTTCCACCCTCCTTCAACTATCAATCATATTCTCTCTTCATTATTCTCCTTTCACACTTAATCCACTATGATACAAAGAGTTAATATGAGTGTGAAAGCATTTTGAAATATTGAACATCATATTCTATTTCACCCATTTCATCAAATCGTCATAATTGGTTACCTTATGATAGTAGATGCCCGAACCTGAGAGTTGCTCGAAAAGCCTGTCAGCACAGGCTATCTTACCATTTTCTATGCCTCGCAAGTCAAGGGTTGACATGCTGCCCTTGGTTTCGGCTACGA
The DNA here is from genome assembly GCF_051861805.1 of Segatella copri. Classification (GTDB taxonomy): domain Bacteria; phylum Bacteroidota; class Bacteroidia; order Bacteroidales; family Bacteroidaceae; genus Prevotella; species Prevotella copri_M. The sequence continues at coordinate 3,008,868 of NZ_CP146520.1, forward strand.
AATAAACATGCTTCACGGCACCATCCTTGAAGGCTATCGCCCAGTCGGGAGAATAATTGCCCACAGGGGTAGGAATGTGGAAACCTTTTGGCAACTTGGCATATACGGCAACATCGGTACTCGTATCGAGGTCTTCCACGAACTTGCGCTCCACACTCTGCTTTGCCGTTCCATCGGTAAACACATAATCCACGATGCTCTTTCTGCCCTGGTAAGCCTTGTCGAGCGAGGTATGTTTCTCCTCCGTAAAGATGGCGGAATCGTAGCTTCCCTCTATCTCGTTGTAACTGATATGATCTACGATGATGGTGGCTTTCTGCTCCAGAATCAGGCGGCTTACCCTACGGATAAACTCTTCTGGATTCATCTTGTACATATCAAACTTTTCTGGCTTAATCTGACTCAAAATCCCGGCGATGGTCTTGCGGGTCAATCGGGTATTGGCGGCAATCTTGCCCAGCAGGTCGTACCTCACGGTGCTTACGACTTCCGTTCTCAGGTCATCATGCTGCATTTCTTCCCGCACCATCATGCTGCCCGCCTTCATGTCGTCGTACTTCAGTTCCGTCTTCTGCACTCCTCGGGTTACCACGTAGCTCAGTCTCGAAACTACCAGTTCCTTGTTGATGGCGGCAATAGCTTTCTCTATCAGTTCCCTGCTTTCGAAGTTCACCGTATAGGCGTATTTGTGGTTGATACGATTCCAAAGTTCCTGGAACTCCTTCTTCGTGAAGTTCTCGTTCAGTCTGTTCTCCGGAGTCTGCGGCGTACTTCCGTTTTCTATCATACCATCAAGGGCAGAAGGATTCCATACGCCTTCTATCAGTTTATGAATCCATTTGCCGTATGGCTTTACTTCTTCTGGCAATGGTGCGAGTGTTCCCGATGTTGCGGCAGAGCGGTAAGCATCGGTTACATGACTTTCGTCATCCACATAACCATTCTTCACCAGATAGAAATAAATCTTCTTGGCTTCTGACGTCGTGATACTATGCTTGCTGCCATCCTCAATCGTGAAAGTTTTTCCATCGAAGTAGTCGATGTCGGCAACTTTCGGACGGTCGTAGAGATCTTCCGAAATATTCTTCTGCAGGTCGTTTACGAAATCAGCATAGCCCTCTGAGGCAATCACGGTAAGACGGTTAATCTGTTGCACCTGTCCCTGCAGGGTATCGGCATCCTGTCGTACTCCCTTGTTGTCAACGCAGAGTCGCAGACCTCGTCCCACTTCTTGACGCTTCTGCGAGATGCTGTTCGCTTGTCTGAGCGAACAGATCTGGAAGATGTTCGGATTGTCCCAACCTTCTCTCAAGGCAGAGTGAGAGAAGATGAAGCGAACTGGCGAGTAAGTTGGGTCGAGACTCAGTAGTCGTTCTTTATCTTTCATAATCAGGTCGTAAGCCGATACGTCGTCGCTTCCTGCTCCCTTCTTCTCATCGCTGTCCTTGATGCGCTTGGTCTTGGGGTCGATGGAGAAATAACCCTCATGGGTCTTGTTGACAGGGATGCAGCTAAGATACTGCATATATTCCGGGTCGTACATATTCTGATTCTCCAGTAGTTCTGCCTGGTATTCCTGTTCGAAGATTTCTCCATAGCGTCCCAGCAGCGCATTGCCGTCTTCATCATACTGGCGATACTTGGCAACCTCGTCGATGAAGAAAAGCGAGAGGCACTTGATGCCACGATGGAAGAGGGCGCTCTCTTTGCGGAAGTGCGCCTTGATGGTTTCCCTTATCTGGATGCGAGCCTTGTGGTCGGCAGTTACGTTGCCGATTACCTCCTTCAGCATCAGACTTTCGCCGTTGCTGAACTTCACATGACTGCGACTTGGCTGACGGGCATCCACCACGATATCGGTAATCATGAATCCCTTGTATTGCAGCATATTTCCAGAGGCACGATAGAGGTCATCGCCTTCTCCCAACTTCTTGTAGATTCGCTTGATGGCTCCCGTAGTGCTCTGCTGTTCTATCTCCAGTTTTACCTGTGGAGCCTTGTCTTTCGAAAGCAGCAGCTCTGCAAAATAGATATAGCTGTCGGTACCTTTCAGGTTCTTCAGTTCGAAACCTACTACCTCTATCTTCTTCACCAGCTTGTGGTTATAGGCATCAAGTGCATCGAGCACAAACACCGTATTGTGGTGTTCCTTGTGGGTAGCGGAGTAGTTCAGGGTGAAGAGCGGATTGAAGGCTTTGAGTGCCGTCTGTGTAGCGGCACCTCCCATCTTCTGCGGTTCATCCAGGATGATGATAGGGTTGTTGGCAGCAAGAACAGCGATAGGCTTTCGGGAACCGAACTCATCTCGTTCGGAGTTGATGATGCGTGCCGCCTTGTTCTTGGCTCCTTCCTTCATGGTGTTGAAGGCTTGGGTGTTGATGATCATCACGCTGATGTCGTTGCTCTGCGAGAAGGTGTCGATGTCGTTGAGGCTGCTGCTGTCGTATATGAAGTAGCGAGCCTTTTTGCCGTATTGCTCCATGAAGTGATCTACCGTGATGTCGAAGCTCTTCTTCACACCCTCTCGGATAGCGATGCTTGGAACCACCACGATAAACTTGGTCCAGCCATACTGCTTGTTCAGTTCGAACATCGTCTTGATATAGACGTAAGTCTTTCCCGTTCCGGTTTCCATCTCTACGTCGAGCTGGCAGGCTCCTAGTTTCTGACAGAGTTCTTCATCCTGATGGATATTGTTATCGGTCTGAATCTGTCGGATGTTGTCGAAGAGAGCCACCTTATCCATAGCAAGGCGATTGTTCTTATAACCCAGACTATTGCTGGCATCATCGCTATCGGCAAAGACATCTGTTTGAACGATTTTGATGTCATGCTTCTTGCTGTCCACCACATACAGTTTTCCCTTATCCATCCTGTATTCCAGGTTGGCTTGGTTGGGCTGCCCCTTGAAGACGTTGATGACGCTCTCCACGGCATCGGTCTGATATTGTTGTATCTTAAACTTCAGTTTCATAATCGTAATCAGTAAAGTTCTTTTTACTTTTTTACCTTTCTACTTTTTCCTTTCAAAATCCCTTTTTAAAGGATTTTGGTGACCGTGTCAGGAGAATATGTTTTAAAGATCTGCTCGAAGTTGGTGGCGGTGGAATCATCCTTCATGCTGGTGTCACGGAGCACGGCATAGGCTGGTTGCATCTGGGCGATGGACTTTACCACATCGTCGGTTACATCCGGGTCGAAGCAAGCCACGAGGTATCCTTCGGCAACGTTATAGATGGTCTTGCCAGCTACAGTTGTCGTTTCTATCTTCGAATCCAGGGTTGCGCCAAGTTCGAGCATCACTTGGAAGAGCAGGTCTTCGCCAGTTCTATCCGGCTTTACATTATCCACCTGCGAGAAGAGGTCAGCTTGCGAAATATCCTTTGGAGAATAGTAGATGTTCTGCATATTGGTGGAATCGAGTTTCAACACACGGAAGCCAGTATCGAGGTCTTGGGTGGTTAAAGGAGAGTCCTCCTTGATTTTCTTGCCGGCACGGCGGATTCGCTCCTTGCCTATTTCACAGACAGTTTCATATCCTTGTTCTTTCTTTTTCTCGCTGATATGTTCTGGTAATTGAACCATGACAAATGAACAATGTTTGTCTTTTTCTACATTCATTTTCATTACAGCATGAGCTGTAGATGCACTACCAGAAAAGAAATCTAATATGATAGAATTATCATCGAGATTAGCTAATGTAAGCAAACGTTGCAATAATCGAATAGGTTTAGGACCATCAAATACACCTTTATCACCAAATAATGCTGTAACTTCTTTAGAACCTTCTTGACTATGACCTACTTCTTTGTGAAATAAAATAGAGGTTGGAGCCATACCTTCGAATTTCAATTCAGATAAAAATCGTTTGACTCTAGGAACTCCATTACCTTCAGGACCAAACCAAATTCTATTGTCTTTCACTTTTTCTAAAAATGATTCTTCTGAAAATCTCCAACATCTGCCTGGGACTGGGTTTACTATCTTTCCTGAAGGTGTTGTAATCGGATAATCACATGATTTATTGTAGGTTTTAACAAGCATGTCTCCAGACGTCCAAACTCCTCTAGGGTCATTGTCCGGATTTGAGTAACGAGCATTTGCTTCTTGTGTTCTTTCAAGCCTGCCTATTTTGAAGTTTTCTATTCGTTTAGCGCACATTACAATATAGTCGTGGCTAGAAGAAATAAATTTGGCATCATTCTTTGGTGCAAAGGCTCTTTCCCAAATTAAGGTTGCAATAAAGTTTTGTTCTCCAAACACTTCATCGCAAACCTTTCGAAGATTCTCAACCTCATTATCATCAATAGAAATAAATATCACACCATCATCGGTCAGCAAGTCTCTTGCAACTTTCAATCTCGGATAAATCATATTGAGCCAATCAGTATGGAATCTGCCATTGCTTTCGGCATTGGTAAACATACGGTTGCCCTGCTCGTCAAACTGTCCTGAGTTGGCGAGATATTCTTCTGAAGACTGAGCGAAATCATCTTCATAAACAAAATCGTTTCCGGTGTTGTAAGGTGGGTCAATATAGATCATTTTCACCTTATGGAGGTAAGTCTCCTTCAGACATTTGAGAACATCGAGGTTGTCTCCCTCGATATAAAGGTTCTGGGTGTTGTCGAAATCAACGCTGTCTTCACGGCAAGGGCGAAGTGTGGCATTGATAGGAGAATTGGCAAGGAGAATCGCCTTGCTCTTGTCGGGCCAGGTAAACTGGTAGCGTTCCGCTCTTTCTGACATCACATTATCAGAAAGATTCTGCTTGAGTTTCTCGAAATCTATGAGGTGCTTTGGCTGACCGCTTCTTTCGTCCACGGTCTCCGTAACGCAGTCGGGAAACAGCTGCGCAATTTTCGTAATGTTGTCCTCGACACCATTACTACTCTGCATTCTTAATTTGTCCATTCGTAGCTCTTTTCATTGTTGGTTACTATATATATAATAAGGTATAGCAACAAACATTGAAGCGAACTCCAACGTCTTTTGCTATAGCTGATGGGTGCGTTTGGAACTAAATCATTATCGGAGTAAAACGGGCAGCGGACAGAAGGATTAGCAGAAAGCCATCCGTCGAAAAGCCTTGATGAAGTGAAGACAAAGAAGAAGCGTGAGCTTCCCTTATCAACACTTAGGCTTTGGCGTGCCCGTAACCACGATAAGTTCCGCCCACGCTATAGCGCAGGCGTTCACAGAACTTATTCATTCGTGATTACATACTTTAAATCGCCAAATTTAAGTGTTTCCGAACAAATTAGTAAACGCAAGTTTATAATCTTACTATGTTATATCTTTCTTTTCTGTTTCTTATATATCTTTCTTTTTAAATTGTTATACATTCATTGCAATGCCTTTTGGCATCCCAATACAAGGATAGTTATAGCGCCATCATGATTTTTATTATATTCCTGTTCCAGATAACATTTTCGGCATCTTTGGAAGTGATGATTATGCAAATCATAAACTTGCAAAGTAACCGTCAATATCATCATGCGACTTCAATGTGATACATTGTCCACTATGAATTTCTTCTCTCACCTTGTCAAGCTTCGCTTGCAAATCGGGAGTAATCACATGAGTTGATGTGCTCATATCCTTTGTTTTAAATTGTTATTTTGGCACAAAGATAATAAAAAATAATGAAAATCGGAGTGAATCTTTGGTTTTTAACACTGATAATTGCGATTATTAAAGTTTCTTTTACAAAACGCAGTGGATACACAGTAAGTAAGCTTCATTTTCCATCGAAACAGGCTCCATTCGCCATCGAAGCCTATTTCATTTGGAACTGAAGGAAGCCAACTCAGTAATCTAGGTTATTTCTGTCAATACTTATAACCAAATTTTGTATACTGGCAAACTTGGAATCTAGCAACAAAATAGGGAGTTTTAAGCATCTCGAATTCCCTATTTTCTGCTTCTAACTAATCGAATACCCTATAGTTGTACGACTATAAAGTTGTAGTCGTACGACTATATAGGCTATAGTCGTACAATTGTAGAGTTATAGTTGTACAACTATAGGGGTTATAGTCGTACAACTATAGAATTCCTATTTTAGCGCTATTAACCAATAAATCCATAATTCCCTGATTATTAATATATTACCATTTTCTTCCATATTTTCAATATTCACAAAGAAATAAGAATCATTTGAAAATACGAGAATCTCAGCAAGGGAAATGTATAAAAATAAAACGACCCGCACATTTGAGCATCGTTGAGAGGCTTGGCGGGTACTAGTGCTGCAAAGGTACGAAGATTTTTCGAAACCAGCAAATTTTTAGAGATAAGTTTTAATCTTTTGCTTAACTTTACCCGATTTTCCACAATTCCTCGTTCTCCCAACCCTCTGGAAATCCCATTGGTGCAGGATCGACAAGAGGAAAAGCCGACAACAAATTGCGTAACTTCTGCCCCATATCATTATTGGGCGAAATTGTATCCAAGAAATACTTAATGATACAAAGATCATAATAAACTCGCAAAGGATTGGAAGGTAATGTTATCCAAGCATGGGTGGTTCGACGTGGAACCATAGGCAACATTGTATTCTGCTTATTCCATACTCTTGCATGATGACAGCAAGAATTTCTTGTTAAAGTTATAATTGTCATCCATGAATTAAACACCTTTAATTGCAATCCAAAACGTAAAGCTATCCGCTTTTTTACTTGCGCATTCTTGAGATTATTAAAGATGTTTACCATTACACCCAAAGGAATGAGTTCTGCCAGTATCCAAGCTGGCGGATATGGATCAGAATACGTTTGCTTAAAATGCGCAATAAATTCTTCACGAGACTTTTCTACTTCATGTTTTAGTAAAACCAAAGTCTTCTGAAACTTATTTGAATCTATAAAGTAAGAAGCATTCGTCATCCAGAAGCTATCTCCAAACGCTGATGTACACTCATCAACGATAGCTGTACGAACGGCTATCTCGATTTTCTCGATTTCATTAAACATAAACAGACGAAGCTTCTTGTCAAAACGATACAACATCATGACCTGTCGGAAACTTGCATCTGTCTTGAACCGATGCTCTGACTTGGGAACTAAAAGCAATGGATACATATATGCTGAAAGGCGATAATAATTTATCGTCTTTAGGTACTGTTCTGCTTTACCGGGATTATCAATAGCAAGTCCTCTTGACAAGAGTAATTGAACAAGAGCATCTGCATGTTGGTATTCCTTTTGAAATGGGATAAGACTATTCATAAAGGAATGAGTTTAGAAGGTTCAAAATGTATAAAAATAAAACGACCCGCACATTTGAGCATCGTTGAGAGGCTTGGCGGGTACTGGTGCTGCAAAGGTACGAAGATTATTCGAAACCAGCAAACTTTTGGGGAGAAATTTTAATTTCGCATGCTAAAAAGTATAAAGCATTTACAAATTAAGCTACTCCGCCCCCATGCGGTAATTCTTAGGCGATAATCCGGTATGCTTCTTGAAGAAGGTGCCGAAGGATGAGGCATTAGGAAAACTTAACTCGCAGACTATCTGCTGAATCGTCATGTTCGTATTCTTCATCAGATTATACCGCTATAACTTAAAAATATCGAAATTATTTGTACTATTTTGTTCTATTCAACGAACGAAATGAGGAAAAGCAGCTTCTCCTAATTCTGGCGCATATTCAAAACCTTCGTAACTGAAGCCTGCCAGTTCCTCTGGAGTAAGAAGCTGATTATTCAGGATATATCTCACCATGGCTCCACGGCAAGATTTAGCCCATACAGCCTGCATCTTCAATCTGCCGTCTTTCTGGCGGACATAAAAGAGTGGCTGAATGACCTTTATCTCCTTACATACTCTCTTCCAATCAAACAGATGTTCATATTCCTCTGTTGAGAGATGGATGAGAATGCCATCATCAGCTTTCACACTATCGATGAGAACATCCGTCAGTTTGTCTTTCCAGAACTGATTGACAGGCTTGTCGTTTGTGGCTTCAAGCGATACGCAATGCTCCATACGATAAGGTACGATACCATCCATTGGTCGAAGTAAACCATAGAGAAAACAGGTAATCCAGAGATGCTTCTGGGCATACTCTAATGAGTCGTCACTTAAAGAGCTGGCACGCAAATGTTTATAGGCCTGACCATTGTAAGCCAGGATGGCAGGCATCTTTTCTGCTGCCATAAAAGTATAATAGCGTTTCCAGTTTTCAGTTGCAATCTTGCTGCTGCAATCCAGTTGCCTAGCCAATTCCTCTACATTCATCCTTGCCATTTCTTCGGCCAAGACATTGGCAACTGATTGGAAGAGTGGCACGGAGACAGGCTTCCTGTCTGCCTTATCAAACATGATTTTTGCATTTGCCAATAATATCTGCATAATAATCTATCTTTTATTTTTTGAACATCAATAACCAGTAGTTGTAGGTTTAATTGTGCATGCAAAGTTAAGAAAAAAAAACAATATTCAATGGCAAATATCCAAGAAAAATCCCATGAACTTATAATTTTTTAAAAAAAGAACATTATATAATACCTTTTCTTGCATAATCTAGAATTTTTTGTTACCTTTGCAGGAAAAGTACAACATAATACACTACTTGGCATGGAGGTTAAATATGAGATTCGTCAGACCGTTTAGTACAACATAAAATATTGATCTTCAAATAAGAAAATAAAAAAAGACAAAAAAATTAAAGAAATGAACATCAAGTCAATAGGCTGTAAAATCAAGGGAAATCCTACGATGGTAGAGGGTACGGTGTATTCCATGCTCATCATCTGTAGCATTTCCCATTTCCTGAACGATATGATTCAGTCGATTATCCCTTCCATCTATCCGATTGTGAAGGATAAGTTCGACTTCTCGTTTGCACAGATTGGTATCATCACACTGGTCTTCCAGATGACATCTTCCATCCTGCAACCTTTCACAGGACTTTATGCCGATAAGCATCCCCGTCCCTATGCCCTCTCCATCGGCATGTGCTTCACATTGGTGGGCCTGCTCCTGCTGGCTTTCGCCGAGAATTATTTCCTGATTCTCCTGGCAGTGAGCGTTGTCGGCCTGGGTTCTTCAGTGTTTCATCCCACAGCATCGAGAGTGGCCCAGATGGCATCGGGAGGCAAGAAGAGTCTGGCACAGTCCATCTTCCAGGTAGGTGGCAATGGAGGATCTGCAATAGGACCTTTGCTGGCTGCCATCATCATCCTGCCTTTCGGTCAGCATGCCATCTCCTGGTTTGCCCTTGCAGCCCTGCTTGCCGCTATCATCATGGTAAGATTGGGAGTCTGGTATAAGGCACGACTGGCTTACGTGGTGAACCATCCCCAGAAACAGCCCCTTCTTAATACCCATATCTCTAAAAGGGTGAAGTATTGGGCTCTGTTCATCCTCATCATGCTCGTGTTCTCCAAGTATTTCTATACGGCATGCATTACGAGTTACTTCACCTTCTTCCTGATGGATAAGTTCGGCGTATCGGTACAGACCTCGCAGCTGTGCCTCTTCGTATTCCTTGCCGCCTTTGCCATAGGTACGGTGGCAGGAGGAATGCTGGGTGACAAATTTGGCAGAAAGTATGTCATCTGGTTCTCCATTCTGGGAGCAGCACCCTTTGCCATCGCCATGCCTTTTGTGAACTTCACATGGACCATCATCTGTACCTTCCTTTCTGGCTTGATCATCGCCTCGGCATTCTCTTCCATCGTGGTATATGCCACCGACCTGATGCCAGATAAAGTGGGATTGATAGCAGGCATTTTCTTCGGCCTGATGTTCGGACTGGGAGGACTTGGCTCAGCGTTCTTCGGCTGGTTAGCCGACAAGACCAGTATTGAGTTTATCTTCCAGGTGAGTGCCTTCCTGCCATTGCTCGGCATCATAGCAGGATTCTTGCCGAATACCCAGAAGAGAAGCGTTGAAGAAACTGATGAAAACGCAAAGTTTAAGTTTTAAAAAATATTAAGGAAAGAAGTGGCGATAGTTATATAAAAAGCCGCCACAACTTGCCTGCTGCCAGCAGCGTGAGTCTTGCTCTCAAGACCCTGATCAATAGGGAATTCATCTACAAGTACAATGGCAGCTATATCATATACGACCGCTTCTTCGGGATGTGGTTGAGGACTTTGACCATCAGTTCATTGAAACAGAGAATACGAAGATTATTCGAACCTACTCCGCCCCCATGCGGTAATTCTTTGGCGATAAACCGGTATGCTTCTTGAAGAAGGTGCCGAAGGATGAGGCATTAGGAAAACTTAACTCGCAGGCTATCTGCTGAATCGTCATGTTCGTATTCTTCATCAGATAAATGCTGCGACGGATGATCGCCTTGAAAATCAACTGCTGAACCGTCTTGCCACACACCGACTTCACTATCACCGAAAGATACTTCGGGGTGAGACAAAGCTGGTCGGCATAAAACGCCACACCACGCTCTCGCATGAAATTCGCATCTATCAGCTTCACCAACTCCTCAAACGTCTCTATCTTGCGATCCATCTCCTTTCTCGGCGTGGTAAGCGAGGCAGAGAATATGCTGCAAAGACGATAGGTCACCGCCATGAGAAGCAACTTCTGCTCATGATCACTATAAGTATCCTTCTTCTCCTTCTGATCTAAGACAAAAAGCATCCGGGCATAAGACGTCAGCATCTCCTCGTAACCCGTCTGCGCCACGGTGCACGCCTTGGGATAAAGCGTGGAATAAAGACGCATGCTCATCACCGTATTGCCCAACATGTGACGAATCTGCTCCACACGATAGAAAAGCAAGGTAAAGCGGAAATCGGAAGAGGTTTCCTGAATATGAAAAAGAATTTCAGGAGAAAGGAAAATAGTCTCTCCCATAGACGCAGCAAAGGATGCCCCGTTTACCTGGAAACGGAACATCCCTTGATGACAAACTACTATTCCGACATAATCAGAATAGAAAGGCTGCATCAGAAAATGAGGAAATTCTCTTGCCTCACATATTATAATATTATCTGTTATCTCCATTATTTCAAATTTGCTTGAATTGCGAAGATAACAAAAATATCTATTCCATCTGACAACAATCCCGATTATTTATGATATTTTAGCAGAATCCTACCTCCTTCCCAAGTTTTTCTCATTCACATTCTTCAGCAGATACTCACGGGTAAGCTCCTTGATGTTGCGCTTGCGCCAAGGTATCACGAGCATCAAGCCAGCACATACCAGACAGCCATAGAAGGTCCAGCCTGCCATCTCCTTGATAGATACCAGGGTGGCTTGTACCTGCACCTTACCCTTCACACTCATGGCAGCCATGTTCTGCGCCTCGGTTACACTCTTACCCTGATACTGCATGCCCATCACCGTCTGGTCGTAAGTTTTTGCCGTCTCCAAGCTGGTACGGTCGTAATCCTGCGCAAAGCGGGTTACGTAATACTGCTGGCGATGCTGAAGCACATTGGTGTAGAGCGCCGAACCTATGCAAGGGGCGATGACCATACGCACGGTGAGCATGATGCAGACCCAGGTGGACATGAAGCGGTAAGGCATGCGCTGATTGGCTATCGTGGAGATGAGCGAATAGAGCAGCATCATTCCCGTGGAACGGATGATGATAGGCCATTTCATGCGCTCATACATGCCGTCGTTCTGTACCTCGAAGTACATAAAGAGGGCGTAGCCTCCGATAAAGAGGAAACCCAGACAGTACATCCACTTCAGATGAACATTCTTGGCTCTGGCGATGACCGCAAAAATCAAGCCCATGGTATATCCCACCATCACCCAGTTGCCCAGGGTGGCATTCTGCCAGTTGTCTATCTTCATTCCCACATTGGTGAACACATTCACGAACATGGCACTGGAGTTGCAGACCATCAGGAGGAAGAACAGCATGATGCCATAATTGATAACCCTGAGCTGGAACACCTCCATGATAAAATAAGGTGAACGACGGGTCTTCTCCAGATAGATGAACAGGGCGGTGAAGATGAGACAAACCACCGTAGAATAACGGATGGTAGGATCATCAAACCAATCCAGCGTCTTGCCGAACACCATCACATAGGCAAACGAGCAGAGCATGATGCTGAACACCGTGACATTACCAAACTTCGACATCGTAATCGGGAACTTCGGCATCGGATACTTATGGTAAGGCATGGTGAAGAACACGATGATGATGCCCGCCAGCATGAATGCCATCATGAAATGATACACATACTGCCACTCGTAAGCATAGGCAAGCCAAGCCGTGAGCCAGGTGCCCAACTGTCCGATAATCATGAAGAAAAGATAGATGACCGGCTGGGACACCATTTTTTCTGAATCCACCGCATCCCAAGCCTCCTCGGTAGTAGGCTCGCAACCCGGCGTGATATTCTTCGTTGCCTCAATGCCGAAGCCATATCGAATCAATACAAAGAGATGCGCCATCAGAAGCGTCTGGCGAACAAAGCCCATCAGCAGACTGCACAAGCCGAGGATGAACAGCGAATCGGTTTGGGCGCAGACGAAACTGAGCAAAAAGAGAATGGAGAATCCCACGATACACATCATCTTCTCTCTTCGGATGCACACCAGTTCGTAGAAGAACGGCGAGAAAGCCGCCATTCCTATCGACGTGCAGAAGCCCGCAAAGGCGATGTATTCCGACTGGATGCCCAGTCCGCTCATCATCTCTCCGCTGTTGGCGGAATAGACACCACTCATCGTAATCATCGGCACGAAGAGGATGATCATGAAGATGATGCCAAGCGGTTTCGGCACCCAGTCATAGAACGGATAATTCTTATATTCTTCTTCCATATATTACTTCATTTCCTTCTAGCTACTTTTTATTTCTCTCAGCCTTTACTATCACCATCATACCTGCTGCCAGGCGGGCATTGTCTTCCTTGCTGAGGTTAGTAAAGTCGATTCTTACAGGCACACGCTGCTGAATCTTCACGAAGTTGCCTGCCGAATTATCGGTAGGAACAAGAGAATACTTGGAACCGGTGGCACCGGAGATAGCGGTAACGGTGCCCTCAAACTCCTTGTTGCTGATGGCATCCACCGTCATGCGGACCTTCTGACCCACATAGAGATTCTCTACCTGGGTTTCCTTATAGTTGGCGATGACCCACTTCTGGGCATTAGGAAGGATATAGGTGATGGTAGTTCCAGCGTTTACCATCTGTCCCTCTTCGATAGAGCGGCGACCCAACTTACCATCGCATGGCGCTACAACCACACAATAAGAGAGGTTCAGCTTCGCCATCTCCACCGCAGCCTCAGCACGCTCGATGGCAGCAGCCACATTCTGCTTGCGGGTAACCACCTCGTTCACGCCCTTATAGGCAGCAGCCTGCTGTCGCTTTACCGACTCCAGTTTCTTCTTGGTAGCCGCATATTCCACTTCGAGCTGCTCCAGCTGAATAGGTGTAGCCGCCTTCTTCTCTACCAGGTTGCGATAGCGCTCGCAATCTTTGGCGAGTTTGGCAAGGCGCACCTCTATCTCGTCGATGGATGCCGAATAGACGGTAGCCGATGTCTGGGTGGTCTGCTGGGTAGCATCAATCACGTTGGCTCCAGCCTTGGCATCCTTCAGTGCCGCCTCAGCCTCCATCAGACGGATGCGATACTCACGGTCGTCGAGGATAAGAAGGGTATCACCCTTATGAACCTCCTCGTGTTCCTTGAAGCAAACCTTGGCGATATAGCCCGATGCACGGAGGTTGACAGGAGAGATATACTGCTCTACCTGGGCATCGTTGCTGGTTTCGTTGGCATTATAATCCAGGAAAAGGCAGACGATCTTCCAGAGTCCGAAGGCGAGAATGGCTACGCCGATGAGGCTGGCAATGATCTGACGGATGCGCTGCTTCTTCAATTTCTTCTGCATTTCCTCGTGAGAAGCCTGAGTTGCGGCAGCATTTTCCTCACGAGCGGTTTCTATCTTGTTGTTTTCGTTCTGTTCCATTGTTATATTTTGATTGATTATTACTTAATGATTCCTTTGTTATTTAACCTGATCCAACTGTCCGGTGAGTTTCAGGAGCGAGAGATTCGCCACCTTATATTTATAATAGGCGGTGAGATAATTGTTCATGGCTTCGCTCATGCGCATCTCATCCTGAAGAACGGCGGTCATCGTTCCTACACCTTCTTTATACTGGTCGGCTGTTACGCTATATACATCCTGCGCCAGAGTATAGTTGTCAAACTGCTTCTTGTAGTTGCGCTGACTGTTGTTCACCTCGCTCACGGCGTTCATATAGTTTGCCTGCATGCCTTTCAAGGCATCCTCGTATCCGATGCGGGCATTCTCCTCCTCCATCTTGGCACGTCTTATCTTGGAACGCTTCTCGAAGCCATCGAAGACTGGCACTCTCAGCTGGATGCCGATGCCATTGGAACCATACCAGTGGTTTGATTCGCCCGAATGAATCCAATGCTCTATCTTATCAGTAAAGGCTGAATACATCAGACTTCCGGTAAGACTCACCGAAGGCAAATAGCCATCCTTGGCTAGTTTGGTCTGCTTCTGGGCAAGTTCCTTTCTCTTCTCCAGGAGCTGGAGTTCATAGAGATTGGTGTTCAATCCGTTGGCATTCACCGTTTCTATTTCTCCGGGATTCACTTCACTTACCTTGATTTGCTTATCCGCAGGATAATCTATCACATACTTGAGCATGGTATATTGCTGGTCGAGCATGGCGATGGCGTTGTCGCGCTGCACGGTGAGATTCTCGATGTTGAGTTTCACACGCTTCACATCCACCTCCAGAGTCATTTGGTTGTCGTAGAAAGCCTGGGTGATGCCATAGAGTTCTTCCAGGCGCTTGATGTTGTCGTTCACCAGACGAATCTGTTCGGCAGTATTCTGCGCCATGTAATACATCTTGGCAGTCTGCACGATGAGGTCTTCGCGCGCCTTCTCGTAAGAGAGCTGGTTGAGATGGTCTGCTATCTTGGCAATGTCGATGACAGTATTCACCATCTGGTTGTAAAGCGGCATCTGGAGTTGCAAGCCTGCAGAAGCATTATACTGCAGGGTCTTGGTAACATTGTAAGGTTTGCCGTAGGCAGAACCATCCGTCACGGAAACAGGAGGCGTGAAGTTATCGTTCAACTGTGCCACGGCGTTGATCTGCGGCAGCAGCTTAGCCTGGTTCTCGCTGATGGAATACTTTCCCTTTGCAATCTCGTTCCTGCTTTTCTGCAGCGACAGGTTGTTATCCACTGCCATCTGCAGGCACTGGCTCAGCGACAGAGTTTCCTGCGCCATCATAGCAGAAAAAGCCCCGAGAGCCAGACAAAAACACAATATCTTTTTCTTGTTCATTTTTAATATGTTTCTTATGATATAAAATACAATTTAATTCTGGTGCAAAGGTACTGATTTTCTGCAAATAATCACTATTCACAAAATATCACAAAATGTTCAAAATTGCCGTTTCTTTTAGTGGCGGGGTTACTGGAAACAAAAGAGGGTGTGTCATAAACCACATCCCATACGCCCTGAAAGGGCAGAAGCTCTTAGCCCAGGGCAGCGCCCTGGGTTTTAGAATAGATACAACAAAGTCGCCCTGAAAGGGCAAAAGCTTTGAAATTGAAAGCTTTTGCCCTTTCAGGGCGACCTTGTTTTTTGCCAACATTACCCAGGGCGCTGCCCTGGGCTAAGAGCTTTTGGGCTTTCAGCCCGTCCTCGGCTGCCGTTATTTAGACTTATGACCCACCCTCCACTATATGATATTTAGAATTTCATTTTATAGACGTTGGTTTCTCTCTTTTCGAAGCCCAGGCTCTGATAGAGCTGGTTGGCAACGACACGGGATGGGCGCGAGGTGAGCATCAGCGTTACTTCTCCCCTCTTCCTGCACTGTTCCATCACCTGCTGAATCATCAGCTTGCCATATCCCTTGCCACGGAAGTTTCTATCCACCACCACATCTTCTATCCATGCCTTCCATCCGGTAGGGCATTGATAAAGACAGAAGGTAGTCATACCGATGAATTGTCCATCGGATTCCAAGACATAGAGATGACTTTGGGATGAAGAGAGCAAGGTGTTCAATTCTTCCTCGGTGATAGTATGTACGCTATCACTCAACTGCGACAACAGGTTATTGATACTTGCCAAATAACCTGGCTTCAATGCTGTTAATTCTATCAATCTAGGTTCTTTCATGGTGCAAACTTAGCATATATTTCGGAGATTGCCAAGAATAGCGGGGAATATTTTATTTTTTTAATAAAAGAAGAAAGGGCAAAAGCTTTGAATTTAGAAAGCTTTTGCCCTTTCAGGGCGACATTGTCGCTTATATGTTAACCCAGGGTGTTACCCTGGGCTAGGAGCTTCTGCCCTTTCAGGGCGTATGGATGAAAAAAGACCACACTCTTCTTTCAGGACGTGTGGATGATAATTACCACACTCTTCTTTCAGGGCATGTGAATGATAATTACCACTATTTACTTCCAAGGATTCTCGGTTGGATAAGGCAGGCTAGCTGGCTGGTTGTAAGCGATATCCTTGATGCCAAGATACTTGAATACCTCGAACAGGGTCTTGCCTACGTGAGAGAAAGCTACTGCACCGTGGTGTGGATAGCCCTTCTGAACCAAAACGTGGCGATAGAAGCGGCCCATCTCGTTGATGGCGAAGATACCGATACCACCGAATGAACGGGTAGGAACATCGAGAACCTCACCCTCTGCGATATAAGAACGGAGGTTACCCTCTGAATCGCACTGCAGACGATAGAATGTGATATCTGATGCAGCGATATCGCCCTCCAATGTACCACGGGTGAAGTCTGGTGTACCACCATTCTCCAACAAGCGGTTCTGGATCAACTGATACTTGATCTTACGGCTAGAGCACATCTTGCACTGTGGAGTGTTACCGCAGTGGAAGCCCATGAAGGTATCAGTCAACTTGTAATCGTACTTACCCTTGATGTCCTCATCATAGATATACTGAGGAACAGAGTTGTTGATGTCGAGCAATGTTACTGTATCATCAGAAGCACACATGCCGATGTACTCAGACAATGCACCATAGATATCTACCTCGCAAGCTACAGGAATACCGCGGCTAACGAGACGGCTGTTAACATAGCAAGGCTCGAAACCAAACTGGCTTGGGAAGGCTGGCCAGCACTTGTCGGCGAATGCTACATACTGGCGAGAACCCTTGTGAGCCTCTGCCCAGTCGAGCAATGTCAACTCAAACTGTGCCATTCTGCGGCTGAGGTCAGGATAGTAGCATCCCTCGCCCATCTCCTTGGCCATATCAGCGCAAACCTCGTCGATACGTGGATCGTTCGCGTGCTCCTTATAAGCTACGAGGAGGTCGAGCTCTGAGTTCTCCTCAATCTCTACACCCAGTTCGTACAAGCCCTTGATTGGAGCGTTGCAAGCGAAGAAGTCCTGTGGACGTGGACCGAAAGTGATAATCTTCAAGCCCTTCAAACCGAGGATGACGCGAGCTACTGGTACGAAGTCCTGAATCATCTTGGCTACTTCTGCAGCTGTGCCTACAGGATACTCAGGGATGTAACCCTTCAGGTGGCGCATGCCGAGGTTGTAAGAGCAGTTGAGCATACCGCAGTATGCATCACCACGACCATTGATCATGTCGCCGTCGCCCTCAGCGGCAGCTACGAACATAACAGGACCATCGAAATTCTTTGCAATCAAAGTCTCAGGAGTCTCTGGACCGAAGTTACCGAGGAAAACAACCAAGGCGTTGCAGCCCTGCTCCTTTACCTCGCTCACAGCCTTGAGCATATCTTTTTCGTTCTCAACTGTAGTCTGGCAGTTGAAAATCTCACCTTTGTACTCTTTTACGATGTTCTCACGGCGCTGTGTAGAAAGCGCGATTGGAAAACAGTCACGGCTAACGGCAATGATGCCGAGCTTTACTTGTGGAATGTTGTTGCTTACCATAATTATTATGTTTTATATTAAGTTTTTGTATAATTGCTTATGAACTGCTTGTTTTTACTGAGCGCAAAGTTACTAATTATTTTTATCCCAGCAAACGTTTTTTGCGTTTTTTTGTGGTGAAAAAAGTTAAAAAAGAAGGAAAAACGTCTAAATGTAACATCTGATAAAGTTCCTGAAACATTTCATGCACCAGATATGATACCTTATAACAAATAAAAACATAAAGATTGATGGTTTTTCAAATTATTATTGTACCTTTGCACCGACAAAAACAGATAAACGATTATGAATAAAGTCAAGACTATCTTTGCCTGGATATGGCATAAGTTTCGCACCAGTTGGACTTGGTACAAGAGTTTGTACCAGGGAAGGGCTTGGTACACCAAGACGGTTGTCGCCTTGGCTAGCTGTATCGTAGCCTTTATCCTATACTTGGGTGCAGTAGATATCAACTTTCTGTGGCTCTTCGGTAAGTCACCTGGTTATTTTTCGGGTATTCTGAACCCGCAGACTTCGGAGGCTTCCCTGATTTACAGTGCCGATGGCAAGCTCATCGGTAAGTATTTCAACGAGAACCGTACTCCTGTGGAATACGAAGACGTGAACCCTGCCTTCTTCAAGGCACTGGTAGACACCGAGGATGAGCGCTTCTACAAGCACATCGGTATCGACCCTATCGGCGTGTTCGCTGCTGCCAAGGATGCACTGCTGCATCATAGCGGGCGTGGTGCCTCTACCATCACCCAGCAGTTGGCAAAGAACATGTTCCGTGTCCGTTCGCAATACTCCACTGGTTTGCTCGGCAAGGTGCCAGTGCTCCGCCTGCTCATCATCAAGAGCAAGGAGTGGATCATCGCCGTAAAACTGGAGACGGTTTTCTCCAAGAAGGAAATCATCACCATGTATGCCAACACCGTGGATTTCGGTAGTAACTCTTACGGTATCAAGACTGCCGCCAAGACTTACTTCAATACCACTCCTAAGGAGTTGACCACCGACCAGGCTGCCGTACTCGTGGGTATGCTGAAGGCTACCACCTATTACAATCCACGTACCAATCCGGAGAACAGTCTGGCACGCCGCAACACCGTATTATATAATATGGTGACACACGGCGATCTGTCACATGCAGAATACGACCAGCTGAAGACGGAGCCTATCAAGCTCGACTTCAAGGTAGAGGAAAACTACGACGGACAGGCGAAGTACTTCCGTGAGGCTGTGGCCAACTACCTGAAAGACTGGTGCAAGGACGAGGGTTACGACCTCTACACCAGCGGCTTGAAGATATACACCACCATCGATACCCGCATGCAGAAGTATGCCGAGGATGCTGCCCGCAAGCAGATGAAGCAGGTGCAGCAGAACTTCAATAATCACTGGAGCATCCGCCGCACGCAGGCAGGAAAGGGCAATTGGCTGGGTCAGGAACCTTGGCAGGACGAGAACCACCAGGTGATTCCTAACTTTATTCAGGGCATCGCCGAGCGCCAGCCATTCTACAAGGCATTGCTGGCACGCTTCCCTAACGATCCAGACTCCGTGAACTACTATTATAAGGAGTGGGTTCACCCTGTGAAGGTGTTCGATTACGACAAGGGAAGCATTACCATCAACATGACTTCAGAGGATAGTATCAAGTATATGACCACCTTCATGCACAGTGCTTTCGTGGCTATGGAGCCACAGACAGGAGCCGTAAAGGCATGGGTGGGCGACATTGATTTCGACCACTGGAAGTATGACAAGGTAACAGCCGAGCGCCAGCCGGGTTCTACCTTCAAGCTCTTTGTCTATACCGAGGCGATGAACCAGGGACTCACTCCTTGCGACAAGCGCCGCGATGAATATATCTCGATGGAGGTTTATGACAAGAAGAAGCACGAGATGACCACCTGGAGACCATCCAATGCCAGCGGTTCGTTCTCGGGCGACAGCATCCCGCTGAAGAGTGCCTTTGCCAAGAGTATCAACTCCGTGGCTGTGCGCCTGGGTCAGGAAATGGGCATCAAGCGCATCATCGAGACCGCCAAGAAGATGGGTATCGACAGTCCGCTGGATGACACACCAGCCCTTGCCTTGGGTTCCAGCGATGTGAACCTGCTGGAGATGGCCTGTGCCTACAGTACCATTGCAAACAATGGTAAGCACCACGACCCAGTATTGGTAACCAAGATTGTGGACCACGACGGAAAGGTGGTATATGAAGGTCCTTCTACAGAAGAGCAGGTGATTCCTTACAAGAGTGCCTTCCTGATGCAGCAGTTGCTGCAGGGCGGTATGAAGGAGCCGGGCGGTACATCGCAGAGCCTTTGGGGCTATGTGGGCAACTACCGTGACACTGAATTCGGTGGAAAGACGGGTACAACCAACAACCACTCAGATGCCTGGTTCATGTGTGTAAGTCCTAAACTGGTGGTTGGTGCCTGGGTAGGTGGCGAATACCGCTGTCTGCACTTCCGCACCGGAGCCTTGGGACAGGGTGCCAGAACAGCATTGCCTATATGCGGTTACTTCCTGCAATCCGTATTTGGCGACCCAGCCTTCAAGGAGTACCACGCCAAGTTTGACAAGCCGCAGGATGCCGACATCACGCAAGATATGTATATCTGCGCAAGCTATGCACCAAAACCTAAGGTAGATACCACTCGTGTAGACAGCACCGCCTTCAACGAGGAAATCATCCTCGATGAGAATGGCAACCCTGTTATCAAGGAAGTTCCAGTGAACAAGACCGAGGGAGCAACCCCTACCCCAAGTTCCGGAACAACAGAAGAAAAGAAAGAGAAGAAGAAGGCTAAGCCAACAGAGCAGCCTATCAACTTCGATGATCTCTAATATTTTAACATGATTGATCTCGACAATGCGGAGTTGCAGAACGCACTCCAAATCATACAGTTTACCCGTCGTTCGCTTTTCCTCACCGGAAAGGCGGGGACGGGTAAATCCACTTTTCTGCGATACATCGCAGCCAATACCAAGAAGAAACACATCGTCTTGGCGCCTACGGGCATCGCTGCCATCAATGCCGGTGGCAGTACCCTGCATAGTTTCTTCAAGTTACCCTTCCATCCGCTGCTGCCCAACGACAGCATGTATTCCGTGCGCAATATCCGGAATACGCTGAAGTATAATTCTGAGAAAATCAAGATTATCCGCGAAGTGGAACTCATCATCATCGATGAGATCAGTATGGTGCGTGCCGACATCATCGATTTCATCGACAAGGTGCTGCGTGTGTATTGCCGCAACATGAGGGAGCCGTTCGGAGGAAAGCAGCTTCTGCTTGTGGGTGACATCTACCAGCTAGAACCTGTGGTAAGGGAGGACGACCGCAGACTGCTGAATCCTTTCTACCGCAGCAGTTTCTTCTTCGATGCCAAGATATTCCAGCAGTTCCAGCTCGTGAGCATCGAACTCACCAAGGTGTATCGACAGAGCGACCCCGTATTCATCAGTATTCTCGACCATATCCGAACCAGTCAGGCGCAGACGAAAGACCTGCAGCTGCTTAACCAGCGGGTGGGTGCCCAACTCGACGAGAGTGATTCCAAGCTTGCCATCACCCTCTCTACCCGCCGCGACACCGTGGATTACATCAACGAGAACCAGCTCAAGCTCCTGCCGGGCGAGCCAACCCTCTTCCGTGGCAACATCCAGGGCGAGTTTCCGGAAAGCAGTCTGCCTACCCCTATCGAACTATATCTGAAGACGGGAGCACAGATTATCTTCATCAAGAACGATATCGAACACCAGTGGGTAAACGGCACGCTGGGCACCATCATCGGTTTTGATGATGAGGATGATGCCAAGATATATGTACGCACGGAAAATGGACTAGACGTGATGGTGGAGCCTGCAGCCTGGAGCAACATGCGCTATCATTTCAACGAAGTAGAGAAGAAGATTGAGGAGGAGGAGATTGGCAGATACGAGCAATACCCTATCCGACTTGCCTGGGCGATTACCGTTCACAAGAGTCAGGGCTTGACTTTCAACCAGGTGAAGATTGATTTTACGGGTGGTGTCTTTGCAGGTGGTCAGACTTACGTGGCTTTGTCGAGATGCACCAGTCTGGAGGGAATCAGTTTGCAGGAGCCTATCCGTCAGAGCGAGATATTCGTCCGCAACGAGGTGAAGCAGTTTGCCCGCCAGTATAACAACCAGAATACCATCAACACGGCATTGACGCAGAGCAAGGCAGACAGGCAGTATCACGATGCCGTAAAAGCGTATGACAAGGGTGACATGCAAGCCGCCCTGGATAATTTCTTCCTAGCCATCCACAGCCGTTACGACATAGAGCATCCGCTAGCCAAGCGATTCATCCGCAAGAAGCTGAACAAGGTGAATGAGTTGCAGGCAGAGAACGAACGGTTGAGAGAAGTAATCAAGCAGAAGGATGAAGAAAAGAAGAAGCAGGAGAAATTCCTGAAGCGCTTAGCCACGGAGTATGTGATTATGGGTAAAGAGTGCGAAAAGGAGGGTATGAAAGAAGCGGCTATCACCAATTACAAGAAGGCGCTGACGCTTTATCCGAGCCATCCGGAGGCAAAGAGAAGGCTGAAGCATCTGAAGGACTAGTTAGCCCTTCGCAGCTTTTATCATAGAGTCTTTTTTATTTTCCATTAAGGCTAGAAATATTTTCCCTTAAGGCTAGAAATATTTAGCCTTAAGGGAAAATATTTTTTTCCTTAAGACTAAATAATAATACTTCATTTATCATTATAATGTCCTTCTACGTAGTTTTTATAGTAAATACACCTTGAAAATAACTAAAATAGCAGTAAATGATTAAAAACAGCCCCCAGCCTACTTTCTCAAGCGGGCTGGGGACTTATACGTTCATGGGATTTTGCCGTGCGGCGGATTCCATGATTGTATTTATAATGCTATAAAAAACAGCACTCCGCTTCACAGCGTCGGGCTGACGATTCATAAATAAAAGTAAAAGTTCTAGGGGGCTCACGCCCGCTGAAACAATTTAAACTATATATTTTTTATACGATATTATATTGTTGCGGCAAAGGCGCCCCGGCGGGCGACATAAATTCCGCCGAGGCGCAGCATACGCGTGCGCAAACACATGTAATCTTCTTCCGATCTTACCCCGAGGGCGAATCTGGTGCCCTCGGGATGTGCATTTATTACGTTGCTAAGTTATATTTCCTTTTCGACGGATGATGCATAGGGCTGTCTTCCGCTAGGCGTCCCGACGGATATGCTATCCGTCGTAAAAAAGGTTCGACCTATTAAGCCGGGGGATTTGCAATCCCCTATCCCATCGATATGCTGGCAACAGCCTGGTTGCTGGGGATTGCAAATCCCCAGAGCATAAAGAGGTTAGGTCATTTTTTAACGGCGGATTGCAAATCATAAGTGGTTAATAGATTTTTTAACATCTATAACCACTTAATAATCAGTTATTTATTTGCGTATTTCAATTATTTTTTGTACCTTTGTAGGTAGATAAAAACAATAGAAAATAGCAAATATGAGCAAAATAAAGGTACATGCATGGGATATTCTTAGAATGATTCCAGATGAAGAAATCGCAAAAATAGCAAAAGACACGAAGGTGGATTATTGCGCCAAGGTATTAACCGGTGAGCGCCTTTTCTACCTTCTTGTCTTTGCCTTCTTATCTGCCGACCATGTTAGTCAAAGAAGACTTGAGTCAATCTTCAATAATCCTACGTATAAAACTTTGTTCAATGTAGCATTGGATGCTACCGTAACACACGGATCCATATCTACCCGTTTGGCTAATGTAAATCTCGACTTCTTTGAGAAGGCTTTTGATTTATTATATAACCGTCTGTCTCAGCTATATACAGAAAAAGAATTGCAGGCCAAAAACATAGTTCGCATAGATAGTTCCATGGTGGCAGAAACCTGTAACAAGCTGAAGAAAGGATTTACTGTTGGTAAAAAAGCATCAAATAAAACAGAACGCAAACAAATAAAGTATACAGTAGCTTATGATGGCTTTTCTGCTAAACTTGCTGAAGTATTTTCTAAACCAGAATATCTTAGCGAAGACATAGCTATGCCGGCTGTTGTGCAAGAACTGATTAAGTATGACCCAGAACATAACAATCTATACGTTCTTGACAGGGGATTCTGTGCTCTTAAGAATTATGAATTGGTAGAAGATGCAAAGGCTAAGTTTGTAGGACGAATTAAAACTAACCGCAAAATGCAGGTTATAGAAAGCCTTATGACAGAAAACACCAACACTGATTTAGGAAAATTGGAGTTGGTGGATGACCTTGTTGTGTTCCTATATGACAGAGAAAAAAAAGATTTTTCAAATACAAAGTATAGAGTGATAAAGGCTAAATTCAAAACGCCTCGTGATACTACTCGTCCAAATAATAAGGGTAAGGTAAAGCGTGTAGAAAATGAAGTGTTTTTTATAACTAACGACTTTGATATGACTCCACAAGAAATTGCGTTCTGTTACAAAAAGCGCTGGGACATAGAGGTTTACTTTAAGTTTTTAAAGCAGAATTTGAATTTTTCTCATTTTCTGTCTACTAATGAGAATGGCATAAAAGTCATTCTCTACATGACTATTATTACCTCTATGCTGGTTATGATATACAAAAAGGAAAATGAGCTCGGTTTTTCTATTGCGAAATTTAACTTTTACCTTGAAATGCAAGAATGGGTTGGGGCGTTGTTAGTGGTTATTAATGGTGGGGATTTGAGTAAGACTCCATTCAGGCATGTTACTATAAGAAGTAGGATTCCTTAAAAAAGGAAATCCTACTTTATAGAGCAACATGCCTAAAATAATCTTTCAACCACTTATGATTGCAAATCCGCCGGGACGCCTAACGGAGGACAGGACATATCCGGCGCTACTAGTAGTACCGATTATACATCTCTGCACGTACACCAGCTATGGTTGTAGCACTAATAGCGCGCATTTGTAACGAACTAGTATATCTATTATACTGAATATACATCCCATCAGTAGAGAAGCCTGTGCGTCCTGCTGCTTGGCCTTGAATCACCCAAAACTCACCAGAGCCACCATCTCCGCTTGTCCAATACCAATCCGCTCTTTGTGTTGGTTCACCGTAGATTGGATTATAACCAGGACTATACCTAGATTCCATCAGAGTCAATAAACCAAGCGCTCTTTGCAACATATTTGCATCCCAAAAACAGTAAGGAAGTCCCCATCTTCCTTTTCCCAAGTAAGGATGGTTTTCATCTACTTCATTATATTCAGCTGCCAATTGCCTTGCTACATACTGATTATAACTGCCAATATCTTTTCGAGACATTAATACATAAATACTACTATTATAATTACCATAGACATCCCTATCGTATATATAGTTCGGTGGAAACATAGTGCCTTTCCAAATAGTATACCATGTATTATCATCGGTTCCGGGATAATATTTTATTACCTCCCCTTGACGATAAGGATCAGATGGCATCCTCATTGGGGTACTGCCCTTTACCTGCATCTGCACCACAAACTCTGTAGAGTTTTGCTTGGCTTTAGCAGGATTTCCATAATTATTCAAGACAGGAGATCTGAAACCTTCGGAAGTTTTCGTTACGGATAAATCGTAATAAGGGGTATTCTGTGTTCGCCCTATCTCATCAAAAGAACCATCTGCGTTTTTATACGCAAAGCGGAGTTTAATAGTACTTACAGTTGCAGGACAGCTGAAATCCACTGTGAACGGATCACCGTTAGCACTGATATTATGCGAAGTATACGGATGCCCATTAGGACCATTTATCCCCTTGAAAAAAGTAATCTCCGCTGATATTATACCAGACAAACTGATGCTATAAGTATATGTATTACCAGCCTCCCATTTGTTTTTTGCTTGTTCAGCTGCCGTAGCATCTTGCAGGGCGCCTGTCAGCGTAACCTTCGCACCCTTTTCATCTTCCACAACCACCTCTGCCATTGCATTATCAGGCAAAGTCTGCGGCATCATGAAGAAGGTCTGGTCTTCTTTTGTAATGGCTTTATCTGTATCATTTTCCTTCACTTCTTTTGTGGTTGCCTGAGTGAAATCTCCAGTCTCGTTTGCTAAATTCGACCAGGTAAATTGAACCTCCCCTTTATCATCGGTGGTTACGGCTAAATCACCTTTATATTTCACGCCCTTCAAAGCAACAGAGGTTACCTTGGTACCGGTAGGCAAATCGCCCACCACGAACTTCACGGCAGCGAGCGAATGCTTGAAATCTAAGGATGTTGCTTTGCCATCTGCCGGTTCTGACGCATTCTTATTGACAGCAAACATCAGGTCTTCCTGCTTAGATACATCTGAGGGTACAATATATGAAATGGAAGAAAAATCTTCCTTGTTTAATGTCATGCCGGCAGGGATGCCGTTTTTGCCTTCTGCTGAGTTGTATGGATACCAGGCATAGAAGTCGAGCGATTTTCCGTTGAGCCAAAAATAATCTGTTTGCGGCTTCCATGAATCAGCAGACTTCTTGATTTCTACATGATCCATATATTTCTGGCTGCCCATGAATGCTGTGACTCCGAATGAACTCATGCCATCGGCATTTGTTATCTGCGTGCCACGGGTGAAGGTTGGGTTATCGGTAGGGAAACCTTCTGTTACCTCGCTTGTGAGATAAACTGTTTTTCCGTTGAGTTTTCCCTCCATTTCCACGGGTTCACCCATCTGTTGTGCCTGAGGTGACATCCATGCGCTTCTTGATCCATTGATGTCACTCCATCCACCGTTTGCTTTCGCATTGACGCTGAAAGTCACGAGTCGGTTGCCCTTGCCGTCGGCATAATTGTCGTCGTTGCAAGCGCAGAGTGTCGCCAAAGCTATGAGCGACAAGCCTATCAGTTTATTTTTATTGCTCATATCGTATGTTTCTTTTAATTATCTTTTGATAGATTGGCTTGCTGCAGTGATTCGCTTTCTGAACATGACGTAAAGGATGCGAGTACACTGAGTGCCAATAAACTGCTTTTATAAGTTTTCTTCATCATAATGGTTTCTTTCTATTGTTTTACGCCAATGGGGGTTAAAGGAATTGGAGAATTCCGAGGCTCCATAAGAGGGGGAAATTCTCCAATTCCTTGAATTTGATTTTATTGTGAATGTAATGGGAGATTATGGCTTAACTGCACCAGTGCTACCATCAGCTTCTACTACTTTTTCATCCCATGGTTTTACGTTCACCTTGAACTTAATAACCTCACCAAAGATATTATCACCCTTGATTGGATCCTTTCCCTCACCTGGCTTTACATAATCCTTACCAGGCTCATTAGGATCAACAGGATCTACCTTACCGCAACCTGCAGACAAGTTAAGTTTGTAAATATACTTATTACCTGGAGCCCAGGTAGCAGTTGTAGAACCTGCATCAACAGGAATAGCAACTGCAGCCCAACCACACTGATTAGGATCAGTAGCACCGGCAGGATATGTGTAAACATCCTTAGTATTCCTTACGCTGAGCAAAAGGGAAATGTAAACACCTCCATCGAATGGAACTGCATTTTCTCCTTCAACAACCTTTTGACCATTCCATGGGCGCAAAGACTGAGGAATCAACATTGCACCACCACATTCTGCAGTCAAGTCTGTAGGTGTCTGAGTTTTTTGAAGTGTGACTGCGTTTTTGAAAATATAGTCATAGGTAACAACTGCACCATGATTAGTCCAAGCATGGCTACCCTTATTTGCAGTTGTAAACTTATAATCTCCAGATCCAGCAACTTTAGCAATACGAATACCGCGAATGGTATATATAAGATTTGAATTATTGTTGAAAGCTTCAATCTTAATCTGAGAGAGTGCATGCTGCAAATTCATCTCTACTCCATCTGTAGAATGGTTTTCTTCTGCACCATCAGCAGCGCCAATAATCAAGTCCTTCTGTTCTACAATATTTGTTGATGGTGTTACACTAGTAAAGGTAACCTCATCTTTATTGAATGATGAAGTTGCAGACCAATCTGTTTTAACTGGAGAAATAGCAATAAATTTGTATGTTCTACCAGTCTCCCAAAGATGTTCATCACCGCTTTTATCATAGAAGTACTGTCCACTTCCTCCATTGCCAAAGAGTACGTCCTCAAAAGATGCGCCTTGAGTCTTATAGAAAGCACTAACCCACATCTGTGTGAGGTTATCCTGTGTCAACTCTGCACCACGGCTGTTCAAGCCTACACTAGTACGGAAGGTAATGCTAGCACTCTTCGCAACATCTGTGGTCTCCTCAGAAGAGCAAGAAGACAGGGCGATGGCAGCTGCGGCCATCATGTAAAACGCTTTTTTCATAATTAATACTTTTTAAAAATTAATACTTTGTTTTTATTTCATTAATGATAGAGAATATCCTTGTTATGATAGATTCCTATGACAAGGGAAATTCCAAATTTTCTACATCTTTATATCTATGTAAATCTCGTTCCATTTGCTTACGCTCGGCTGAAGACCGCCTTCCGTTCCGGGATTCGGCTTCGGCAACGGGAGCTTGTCAAGCTCAATCTTGATGTGCGTCTCGTCCTTCTGCTCCGGGTCGTGAATCTGGTCGGTGACGTCGTCCTCGTAATACCAGTTGCTGCCGTCGTTGAGCTGGGCGTAGACCATCAGGATGTGCTTGTTGGGCTGGATGGGACAATGACCGAAGACATTCACGCTGCCTGTTACCTTGGAATTGGCAACATCCACAGTTACCGGGAATGGGATGGTTACCTTTTCTGAGGATAACTCGTCGATGCCGGCAAACCAGCCGCCGGAAAGACCTGAGATGCTGGCGCTCATCGCCTTCACTCCTCTCAGATTCTGCACGTTCTTGATTTCTACCGAACAGTGCTTCACTCTCGCCTTCGGCTTCAGCGTGATGAACGATTTCTCTCCGTTGGTCTTTATCACCAGGCGCTCGGCATGGGCACTCCAGAGCATTTCGGGCTCTGACATTACCCTCTCCTTGCTGCCATCGGTGGCTCTCGGTGCCGACTGCGCCATGCTTGCCAGGAGGCCCTGGAGTACTCGCGTTTCTGCCGAGGTTACCTCGAAGGTCTTGCGGGTTTCCTTGCCGTTGATGCGGTGGGTTTCCTTGTCGCTGTTTACGCAGATGGCATCGTAGGTGCCGGCAGCTACGGAGATGCATCCTCCGTTGCGGTCGGTGAACTCATATCGCTGCGGTGCTCCGCCGTTTTCCGGATAGAGATAGAGACTCATGGTGGAAGGGTTGGCGTCGGGGGCTTCGCTCCAGTCGAAGGTTACCTCTACGTTCTGGCGATGCGGATGGTCGTAGCAGAGATCCTTGTGCTCGCACGAGGTGAGGAATTCTATCAGGAGGATGAGGAATGCCATGCATGCCAGTAGCTTGAGGAAGAGATACCACATCTGTTTATGATAATAGCCTTTTGTCATTTCTTACCTCCTTTCTTTTTATTGATGTTTCCTTTGCCGAGCAGCCATACCAGGGAGATTTCTGCCTGGGTTGGGCCTAGCCACTTTCGCTTCTTGGTTTCCTGGTAGACGTAGCATCCATCCCTCGGCACGTAGGTTTTGTAATTGGAATGGAGGTAGCCTATTCCCAGGGCGAAGTCGAGGTTGAGGCGGTTGGCTATCGGGTGGGAGTAGCCGTATTTGATGCCTGCGGCATAGGTGGCCTTGCTCTGGTAGCCCTTGGCTCCGAACTCGAAATCGTAGGTGAGGAAATCGCCGTAGATGCCGAGGTGGTGGCCCTGCAGGGGCTTGGACTTGGAGAGGGTTCCGAAATACTTTCGGATTTCCAGGCCGCCGCCGTAGATGCGCCAGTAGCGATGCTTGGCGTCTTTGCTCCACCAGGCGAACATTCCGCCTGCGCCTAGGGTCCAGCCGCTGCCGATGCTTGCTTCCAGGGATAGATTCGGAACCAGGAGGGCATCATAGAGGAGGTTGGATTTCAGGGCGAAATAGGAGGCGGCTGGGGGCGACTGGGATTCGGGGTGGACCTGCGATGGAATCGCAGGGAACGGGGGCGAGGAAGGAGACTGGGAGGCGGAGTCGGGGCGGGCTTGCTCCAGGCGGGCTTCGGCTGCTGAAGGGGTGCTTTCGGCTGCCAGGGTTTTAACCTCGCATACTACTACGGCTCCTGTTCGGAGGGTGTAGAAGTGGTTGTCGAGCATGTATTTCCATGCCTTGCCGCCATCCAGGTTTTGCAGCTGGCGCTTTCTTCCATCCACCACCTTTCCGTTGCGGGTTACCCATTCGGGGGTGTGGCGGATGATTTGGAGTGCCTTGTTTCGCCATGGGGTCTTTTCCTTGGCTATCAGGGCAGCCAGGCCTTGCCAGTCTTCTCCGGCTGAGGAAACGGTAAAGATACTGTCGGGCAGCACCAATGTTTCCTTCAGGTAGTCGCGCAGGCGTTCACCTCGGCGCTTCGCCACTCTCTTATTGAGTGCCGAATTACCTTCGGGCGATGCCGCAGAAAGGATTCTGATGTGTTGCAGTTGTACGCACGGATTGCCTTTGATGGTCTGGATTCCCTGAGTCAGTGCCTTCATGTTGGCGGCATTGTCTCTATAGGAGAGTTCCAGCAGGGAGTAGCCTGGGCGGAAATATATCGTGGTCCGCAGGCTGTCCTGTATGGAAGCGGCGTATGCGTTTGCCAACAGGGTTGTCGGCATCAACACAACCATAACTATTTTCTTTACCATATAATACCATTTTTTATACTATCACTCATTCAAGGTCAGTGGCAGGCTGTTCTTAGAACCTGTTGCCATCTCCGCATTTCTTTCGTTTTTTGCATTATACCATATAGTTGAATGATTTATAAATTAATACTTGAGTTTATACTTGTCTTCTTTATAAAAGATAGACTTGATTTCTGAATTTCTACTATTTACTATTTATGCTCTTCTATTTATTCACGTCACAGAACGATACTGCAGAAACAGTTATTCGTTAACTGTACCAAAAGCCAACTTTTACTGCGATACAGTTATTCGTTAACTTTATCTTTTGCCACAAAAGAGACAGATAACTGACCGATATTTATTGTATCAATACCCTAACTTTAACTAAAAAGCGCTTTTTTGAACATATTTGAAGAAAAATTGACACATTTTAGTTAATAAAGTGTTAAACACGTTTTGAAATGATTGTTGTTTCAGAAATCTTCCTACCTTTGCACCCGATAAAGTTAACGAATAACGGTATCACTAAATTCACGTTTTCCAGTACTTTTTCTCTTTTTTATTTGGCAGTTTGGAATTATCTCTATACCTTTGCCTTCTAAATAAACAATAAAAGCAAAAAGTTAAACTATCAATTATTCAAGAGATATGGCTATGAGTTTTTTCGGACTAAAGAATCGTTTCGCATGTATTGCAGGTTTTATAATGAATGACAAGAAGGGAATCAAACTCATTGATTTTGCCAGAAAATACGCCTTGGATAGATTGAAACCGGGACAGAAAACGTATCAGGGAAGATGCGGAAACGTGCTTACCATGGTGAAGCACCTGGAGAATTTTCAGGAGAAATACAAGAAGGAGAAATACGGGGCAGACCAGATGCTGCTGAAAGACGTGGATGTGGAATTCTGCAAGCAGTTTATCGACTATCTCTACCATGCCAACGACTTGCATCATGATATGAAGAAAAACAAGAAACTATCGGAAAGCACCATCAAGCAGAAGGTTCTGAACCTGAAATCCGTGCTGCAGGAAGCTGTAAAACTGGGCTATCTGAAGGAGAATCCATTCCAGCTTCTCCCCTCCTCTTATCATATAAAACCAGTTCAGAAGGAAAAGGCTACGCTTTCTGATGAGGAAATGAAGAAACTGGTGGCGGCACCTTGCCAGAAACCTCTGGTGAAGGAAGCCTATTGCCTGAGCTGCTTTACAGGACTTAGAGAAAGCGACATCTTCACCCTGTCTTCCGACGACATCATGGAGGAAGATGGGGTTTATTATATTCATAAAAAGATGAAGAAGACGCAGCGCATAATCCACATCCCGCTATCGAAGGAATCGGTGGAAATACTGCGAAGCATCAGAAAAAACCAAATGATAAATTCAGATACAAAAGAGGGAAATGATACAAAAGAAGGAAATGAGGGAGAATCCTTCTGCTATTTCTCCCGTCTTTCGCAGCATCATCTGAATGAACATCTAAAAAAATGGCTTGCTGATAACCAAATTACCAGCAAGCCAATCACTTTCCATTGTGCGCGCCATACCTATGCCTCTCGCCTTCTGAAGCAGGGCGTGGATATCTACACCATCTCCCAACTTCTGGGTCATAGCAGCATACAGACCACACAAAAATATCTGCATATCGGCAACAAGTGCCTGGCAGAAGCCAACAATAAAATCAGTCTGGGACTGTCCTTGCAGGCAGCCTGTTAGAACTTAACCTCGTAGGTCTTGCCCTTCTGAGTCTTCATCTTCTTCACCTTATCTCCATATCTTACCTGGCAAGGTTCGCCGGAACCTGAGAGGATGACAGCCTTGGTAAGGCGACCGTTATCCCAATAGATATCTACCGTGAAGTTACCCTTGGCACGGAGGCCCTTGATGGAACCCTTTTGCCATGCATCAGGCAGGGCTGGGAGGAGATGGATAAAGCCCATGTGACTCTGCATCAGCATCTCGGTGACACCCGCAGTGCCGCCAAAGTTACCGTCAATCTGAAATGGGGCGTGCGTATCCCAGAGATTATCCAGCGTACCGTTCTTCAACAGGTTGCCATAAAGCTTGTAGGCATGATTGCCATCGTGCAGACGAGCCCATTGGTTCAACTTCCAACCCATCGACCATCCCGTGGCACCATCGCCACGATGCTCCAACACCACCTTGGAAGCCTTCGCCAGTTCAGGAGTGGTGATAGGCGAAATGGTGCGGCCCGGATGCAAACCGAAAAGATGGTTCACATGGCGATGCTCATCCTTAGGATCATCGATATCCTTAGACCACTCCATCAACTGACCATAACGGCCTATCTGATAAGGGGCAATGTGCTTCAGGGCATCTTCCCACTGCTTGCGATCCTTGGCATCCCTGCCCAATATCTTGCTAGCCTCTACCGCATCGAGCAGAATCTCACGAATCACGGCATGAGCGAAGGTGGCACCCTCGTCTATCGGTCCGTGCTCAGGAGAGGTGGAAGGAGCCGCTGTATAGACGCCATCCTTGCGATGCCACAGATAATCCGCAGCAAAGTTGGCACTTCCC
The DNA here is from genome assembly GCF_051861805.1 of Segatella copri. Taxonomy (GTDB): domain Bacteria; phylum Bacteroidota; class Bacteroidia; order Bacteroidales; family Bacteroidaceae; genus Prevotella; species Prevotella copri_M. The sequence continues at coordinate 3,041,949 of NZ_CP146520.1, forward strand.
TTGATGATATCGTATGCCGTATCGCTCAGGAACTTCTTATCGCGGGTATAGTCGTAATAATCCCAGAGATGGGTAGCCAGCCATGGACCGGCGAATGGTGAAAAGTTCCACGACATATCTTCGCTTGCCAGCGGAGAGGTAAAACCGAAGATATTGCTGGATACAGATGTGGTCCAGCCACGAGTACCATAATATGACTTGGCTGTCTTCTCACCCGGCTTCACCTGTGTCTGGATGAAGTCGAAGAGCGGAAGCTCGCACTCACTCAGGTTGGTGGTGCAGGCTGGCCAGTAGTTCATCTGGAGATTGATGTTGTTATGGTAGTCAACACGCCAAGGACCATCCACATTGTTATGCCATACGCCCTGCAGGTTGGCTGGCATATTGCCAGGACGTGAAGAGGCGATGAGCAGATAGCGGCCAAACTGATAGTAGAGCTGCTCCAGATAGAAATCCTTGGCGCCCTTACGATAGTTAGCCAGGCGCTGATCGATAGGCATATCGTTGGCATGAGACGCATCATTCAGGTTCAGACTTACCCGATTGAACAGGCGACTGTAATCCTTGTAATGCTCGTCGAGCAACAGCGCATAGCCCTTGCCCTCGGCCTTGCTCACCCAGTCCTGGGTGGTGGCAAGCGGATCCACGCCCACATAGGTCTTAGGATCATTGTAATCCGGATTATTGTTTGCCTTATAATCGGTATCGGCAGAAATGAGGAATACCACCTCGTCGGCACCCTTCACGGTCAGCTTTCCGCCTTCGTTAGAGAGGCTACCGCCCTTGTTGATGGCACGGATGCGGATGGCATACTGCATATCGTTGTTATCGAGACGGGCATCCCAAAGCAAGCCGTTTCTGCCATCAGCCACCATCCTGCCCGTAGAAACAGGGTTAGGCGCATAAGAGAACACGAGATTCTGCTTGCCCGGACGGGAAGCCCTATAGCGGATAGCCATCACATTGGCAGGATAAGAGATGAAATACTCACGCTGGTATCTTACGCCATCCTTGACGAAGGAAACCGAAGCCAAGGCTGAATCAAGCGACAAGGCACGGCGATATTTCGACATGCCCACAGTGCTCAGTCCCGTCTCGATATACGCCTCGCCCATTGTGGTAAAGCTACCGAAGCGGAATGGGTCCTCGGCATAAGATTCGTAAGGCACAGGACTGTTGAAGTTCTTGCGGGTGAGCTGGGATGCCTTTTCCCAATCGTTGGCAGCGAAGGCATCTCTGATTTCCTGCATCACATGGGCAGAATTCTTGTTCACATTCCAATAATAGGCAGCTCCCTTCCTGGTGTTCGGACCGCCACGCCAGAGTGTCTTCTCATTCAACGTGATGCGCTCAGCTTCCACGGAACCCAGGATGTTGGCACCGATGCTGCCATTACCAATAGGCAACGACTTAGACTCCCAATCCGGATCGGGATTGCGGGCGGTATCACCAGCCGAGATAGGCTTCTTGTTCGTCCATTTTTCAGGATGGCCGCCATACCAGATCTGCTGTCCCTTCAGGGTGACAGGCGTGTCGAACCAATAAGATAACTGTGTCTGCTGCTGTGCTGAAGCCTGAAGCGCCCCCATCATAGCGAAAGTTAGGATAGTTGTAATTTTCTTACTCATGGTTTTATAAATTTACGTATAATGTTTATTTTCAAAATCTTCGGTACAAAAATACGATTATTATCCGAGATTACAAAATATATCATAAAAAAAACGAGGAAAACTAGCATTTTTTAAATACTAGCTGTCCTCGTTTAGTTATTACTCTGATAATTTCTCAGCATATCATTCGATTATACTCTGCTTAATACCACTGCACGGCATTAGAATAGCCGCTTCGCTTGTCATACTTCAGGGCATCCGTCAATGTGGCTGCATTGCATCGGAAGGTGAAGTTGTAGCTGGTGTATGGTGCAAGTACCACCGAACAGCTCATGTTGAAGCAGTGGAGGTCGCGCGCCAGACTGGCTGTGGTCATACTGATTTTCGAGTTATCGAAATCGTAACCAGAAGAGAAGCTGATGTTCCAGCCGTCGCTGATGCGGATGTTACCACTCATGTTCAGCGTCTGGGTGAACTTATACGGATAGCGCATCGTCTTCTCGTTGAACTTCTCACGGCGGGTATCCTCACGCATGGTGACACCATATCCGAAGGTGAGCGACCACGGCATCTTGAATGCCATGTAGCCATCCGAGTCGGTCTTAGCCTTTCCGCCTCCGCTCTTTTTGGCAGCCGTCTTACCCTTTTCGATATTATCATCCACGTTGCTCTCGATGTCGGTATCCAAGCCTTCATCGTCGTCATCCTTACGCTTGTTCTTATCGCGGTCGTCCTCATCGCTGCCGCCACCGAAGAGTTTCTTCAGTTTTTCCGGATTCAGCGTGAACGAGAAGTTCTGCGACATACCCTGGAATCGTCCGAATCGACCTTTGCCCCACTCTGTGTGGTTACCCACATACACGTTGCCTTTATCGTCCATCTCGTATGCGTATGTAGCGAACACGGCATTCATATTGAATGTATAGTTCTTCCACCACTTCAGGCGCAGGTTGATGTTCATATCACTCCAAGGGCGCACCTTGGCTGCGGTGTTATAGCTCATGTTGATGTCGAACGCATCAATGAGACTCACCTTCTTCAAGCTGTCGTTCTTATCCCTCCATTTCATTTCCAGGTTGTTGCCCAGGGTAAACGAAATATTTCCGCTCTTTCCCTTGCCCGGCACACCATAGAGGGCGTTCTGATAAGGCGAATAACTTACCAGCGACACATTGCCGTCGGCATCGGTCTTCTGATAAGTATCCCAGTAGCCATAGCGGGATGCTCCGAAATCTGGCGCATAACTGAAATTCACCGTTGGGGTGATGACGTGGCGGATCCTGTCTATCCTATTGCCGAACAGCTTGCGGTTAGGAATCCAGAAGCCATAAATCTTCGTACTCATTCCCACGCTCATGTTCCAGTTATATACGTTGTGGAAGCCGTAGGTGGTATCGCACACCTCCTTTTGGGTGGTAGCATCCCACGATTTCTCCACCTTGTTGGTGTACATACGGTCGGTGAAGTTGAACGACGGCGTTACATTCAGATACTTGAAGAGGGTAAACGAAGCGCTCACCGGAATCTGATGCTGCCATCCGTTGCGCCAATCCTTGATGAGGGAACTATGCATCAGCTTATCCTCCTTGGTATTGATGCTGTTGGAAATGTGACCCGTATAGCTCATGGCTATCTTCTCGTACCATTTCTCGTCGCCCACCATCTTCTTTCTGCGGAACGGATAGAAGCGCGAGATGCTGATGTTCAGGTCGGGCAGCGTCATGGCTATCGACGAGTCGCGCATATTCTGCGAGAGGTTGGCAGTAGAGCTGAGCGACATTCCGATGCTCGAGAAGTTGGTGCTCCAGCTTACGGAAGAGGTTCTCGTACTCTGCGTCATCGTCTGCGGATTGTAGAGCGAGTTGAGGTTGTTGCGCTCGTAGCTCGATGTGGCGAAGTTGACGCTTGCCGAAAGCGAACTGAACGGATTTGCCTTCGAGTCCTGGCGATGGCTCCACTGAATCTTGAAACTCTCCTGCTCAGTGAAGTCAGGCATGCCCTTATCACCATTCTTGGTATCCTGATAGCTGAAGTAGAACGAGCCGGAATACTTGTATCGCTTGCGATAGTTGCTGGCTGCCGAGATACCCCAGGAACCCTTAGTGTAGATTTCACCTAACAGTTTCAAATCCCATTTATCATTCATGGCGAAGTAATATCCGCCATCACGCAGATAGAAGCCTCGTGCCGTTTCGTCGCCATAGGTAGGCATGATGAAACCGCTGCTGTAGCTCTTGGTGAACGGGAAAAATCCGTATGGGATGGCAAGCGGCATAGGCACATCGCAAACCACGAGATAGGCTGGTCCGAAGACCACGTCCTTGCCCGGTCGCATCTTAGCCCTGGAGAGCGAGATATAGAAATCAGGGTGCGGATCATCGCAGGTGGTATATCTGCCATGCTGCAGATAGATGACACCCGAGGAATCTCGCTTCGACTTCATACCCGTGAGGAATCCATCCTGCTGCTCAGTATATACATTATTAATAAGGGCCTTCTTGCTCTTGAAGTTGAACTTGATGGTATCGGTGTCGTAAGTATCACTGCCCATCTTGAAGACAGGTTTACCCTTCACGCCACCCTCCTCCGTAGAGTCGGCGGTACCGCTCGCCCTGACGTTGCTCTTGTCCAAATCCATTGAGATGCGGTCGGAGGTGAGATCCATGTTCTCGTACTTCACGTTCGAGTTGCCATAGAGATGCGCCACCTTGCTGTGGGCATCATACACCAGCGAGTCGTCGGCCTGATAATTGACAGGTGCGTCGATGCCGCCCGACTTCTTTCGATTGATACTATCGAGCCGGATGCTGTCATCCACCACCTTATTGTGTTTCCATATAGCCTTCTGCAGGGAATCCATCTTCGTGGTATCGCTGGCGGCATCATCCTCCAGGGAATCGACGACGGCAGGCATACCCGGGTTTGCCACCATCATGGTAGCGATGGAGGCAAGCAACAGAACAGCTATGGTTGATTGTTTTCTCATTCAGAAAAATATTAGAGTTTCATAAACCCAATAAAACTTCAGAAAATTATATTCTACTTTTCAAACATCCGCTCCCACTGTTGGAAGCGCTTTACTCCTTCCTCGCCAAACTTAGCGAGACTTTTCTCTACCTTTTCTATACTCTTTTCCTTGTCGAGATGAGTCTTGCTGAAGAATTTATCAGCATAGCAGATTACCTTCTCCTCCATGGTTTCAGGCAGAAAATCCTGGTGAGGCAGAGGCAGTTGCTGCTTCTCTATCTGCTCTTTGGTGATGCCTGCACCTGTGTGGCGCTCGCATACCCGAGCATGACGCTCATACCCTTCCTTACGCAGGATTTCCGCTCCCAGTCTTCCGTGGCAGATGTATGGCTGCGAGCCAAAACACTGGATGCCAGGTGCATCTGTGAGGAAGATTCCCAAGTCGTGAAGCATGGCTGCTTCCTCGATAAACTGTGCGTCGAGCTGCAATTCGGGATGATACGAAACAATCTGTAGCGCTTTTCGCGCTACAGATTGACTATGTGTGATGAGGATATGACGAAGCTCATTATCCTCAGGATAATACTTATCAATAATTGCTTGATAATTCATAAATTTAATGTTTACTCAGCGTTTCGCTCAATGTAAGCGATGACGTCACCCTTGCGGATCTTGCTGCCCTGCTTGGCATTGATTTCTACGAGCTTACCACCCAAAGCGGCAGGAACAGTCTCAAACTCACCCCATGGAGTGAGGATGTAGCAGAAGGCATCACCTTCGTTGTACTCCTTGCCAATGAATGGCTCTACAGCTGGCTGGCACTCGCCCTCGCCCTGGAACTCCCAGAAAATCTGACCGGCTACTGGTGATACGATGGCATCAGCCTTGGCGTGCTTGAACTCAGCGAGCTGAGCAGGAGTCAAGGTGCTGCCGAGCTTAGCATCCTTTGCCTTCTGGAGGTCAGCCAGGAAGTTCTTCTTAGCCTGACCGCTCTTGAAGTTGCGATACTGCTCTGGGTGCATAGCGAGCTCGAAGAGTTCCTCGTCGTCCTGACCATACTCCCAACCATTCTCGTCCATCTCCTTCTTGAAGTCGTCGAGTGCATTAGTAAGCAATGTGTGAGCATCTACATCTGTGAACTCACGGCCCTGCTTCTTGGCAAGCTCTACGAGTTCCGGATCAATCTCTCCAGGAATCTTACCACTCTTACCGAGAATCATACCCCACATAGAATCGTCCATCATTACGAAGCGGCCCTTGCCCTGCTCCATGGTGAGGAGGTTCATCAATGAGATGTTCTTTACATACTGGCTGAATGGTGTTACCAATGGAGGGTAACCTACGCGTGGCCATACATACTCTACCTCGTCGAAGAGCTTGATCAGGAGGTCGTCCATAGACAACTCTTCCTCACCCTTCTTCTTGCGGATGTTGTTGATGGTCTGGCGCATACCGCCGAGATCTGCCATCATAGAACCCATCATACCACCAGGGAGACCGCAACCGAGCAACAATGAAGACATAATCTTATTGCCTGGGTTGATGAAGTAGCCCAACCACTCGTCGATGAACTCCTGAGTCATGGCACGAGCCTTCATGTAAGCGCTCATGTTGATTTCAGGTACCTCGAAGCCCTCGTTCTTCAGCATGCTGATAACAGAGATGACATCTGGGTGAACCTTACCCCATGACAATGGCTCGATGGCTGTATCGATGATGTCGGCACCATTGTTGCAGACCTCGAGGATAGAAGCCATAGAGAGACCAGGACCTGAGTGACCGTGGTACTGGATGATAATCTCAGGATACTTGTCCTTGATCATCTTGGTGAGCTTACCGAGGAATGCAGGCTGACCGATACCAGCCATATCCTTCAAGCAGATTTCCTCTGCACCGGCAGCGATGAGCTGGTCGGCGATGTTCATATAATATTCGAGAGTATGAACAGGAGAATTGGTGATACAGAGCGCACACTGTGGAGTCATGCCACCCTCCTTAGCCCACTTGATAGAAGGAATGATGTTGCGCACATCGTTCAAGCCATCGAAGATACGGGTGATGTTGGTACCCTGCTTAGCCTTTACCTTGTACATGAGGGCACGTACATCGTCTGGCACAGGGTACATACGAAGAGCGTTCAATCCACGGTCGAGCATGTGAGTCTTAATGCCCACCTCATTGAAAGGCTTGCAGAAAGCACGTACTGCATCGTTAGGGTTCTCACCTGCCAAAAGGTTTACCTGCTCGAAAGCACCACCATTGGTCTCAACACGGCTGAAGCAACCCATTTCGATGATAACTGGGGCAATCTTAGCCAACTGATCTTTGCGTGGCTGGAACTTACCAGAACTCTGCCACATGTCTCGATAAACGAGACTGAACTGAATTTTCTTCTTCATTCTTATTCTTAAATTTCTTATATTCCTATTATATATAATAAGGTATAGGACTTGTCTTGCCTCTGAAGCCAAAGCCATCATATTCTCTTCTGAAAACTATCAGAAAGCTTATTGAAAGCCATCAGAAAGCCCAGACATTCCATACCAAGGTGCAAAATTAGACAAAAAAATCGAGAAATCGGTCTAATCTCCTTTTTTTTTAATTTTATTATGTAATCTTCTTACTTTATCTCAACTCTCGCTTCAACTTTTCGCTGAGTTTGGCAGCCGCCGCATCCGCCTTGGCATTCACGGTGCGGGCATCCTTGCTACGCTTGTAGCCAGTCACCACACCGGCACTGTTGCGCAGAGCCAGGGAATCGCCCTTCATATAGACAAAGGAGAGGGTATCGTAGGTGGTCTTCTCGTTAACCACCATCTCTCCCAACTCCCTTCTGCCTTTCACCAGAATCAGCTTGCCGTTATAAGGATGCCATTCCGTATAGAAAGGTACTTCCGGATATTCCACTGGGCTATCATCCTCCACACCGGCATTTGCCATCACATGACCCACGGAGAGCGCCTCACTCATGCGCTTCAGAGTGAAGCCATACTGGCGTGGCACCATATAATTCTCTACGATGCTATCGGGCATATTGGCAAGAATGCGCGCCTGCTGGCGCTTCGACAGATGCGAAACATCACGCAGTCGAGGCATCACGGGATAAGTCCAGGTGGCCTTCAGCTTGTCGAGGTCTATCACCATATCCGCCCCATTGCGGTCGTTCTTGCCGGTGCAAGGCATCACGCAGATCCAATCGCCTATTTCAATGTCGCCAAACACCTGATGGTTTCTGCTGGCATCCAGGATATTGTATCTCACGGGGTCGCCGCCGCCATTGGGCAGCAGCACCACGGCAGTATCCGAGCAGCCCATGCAGGCAAGTCCATAGATAGCCCTGTCGCCCTTGGCAGGCTTGGAAAGGCTGATGGCAAGCTTGGAATTATCCATGCGTGGAGGGCGCTTATCACCCCTATGGCACGCAGCCAGCGCCAGCACAGCCAGCGCCATCGCCCCCCATGTCTTGATTTTCATTGTCATATCACTCATTAATCTAGCTAATTTTTTCTGCAAAACTACTATAAATATTTGAAAGAGCCAAATCATCAAGCCCAAAAATGAAGAAAACACGGCAATTATGCTAAAAAAAACGGCTCGAAATTTTGTATTGTCTGTAATTCTCCGTAACTTTGCAGCCGTTTTCGGAAATTCAATTCCGCAATTCAGTAAAATAGGATAATACATAAAAAACAGATATGACAAATAATACGAACAAGCACACCTTGCCTGTCTGGACTGAGGTGGAATACACAGCATTATGTAAGAACCCTTACTTATCCTCTCCTTTCTTTATCCCTAAGGAGTCGAAGGTTTTTCTCTGCCGTGAAGACGGCAGTAAGGAGGAACAGCGAATGATTTTCCTCGTCTTCAAATCGGTTTCCGCTGCCGAAGAGGACGAATGGGAAGATGACCCAATGCCGGGTCTGATTCAGGTGAAACCACTTGAGGACGACGATACGGAGGTTTACGAACCAGCCACCGTGGTCTATCTGGGTCAGGACATCGACGACTTCATCCAGGTGACAGCCGAGGATGACAGCACCATCACCTTCGACATCTATTGGCGTCATGGCGACGTGAAGGTGGAAAAGGCAGAGAAGACCGACGACGGATTTGTATGCAAGAAGGAAGACTTCGGCGACGAGGGTCTACGCCTGACGCTGATTCCTGAAGAAGGTAATCCTTTCACCATGAACATCCAGATTCCTTATATCGGTTTCTCTCTCTATGATGCAGACAACAACAAGGTGCACGAGGAGATTGAGATTCCTCACGACCAGGTGGATAATTACCGTTATGAGTTCGTGGGCGATGACAACAACGACCGCTTCACCTTGCAACTTGACGAGAACAAGTTGGTATATCTCTGCGTATTGCGCCACGAGGATGCCCAGCTGGTGGTACGCGACCAGCGCCAGCGCCTTGCCGTGGTTGACCAGATTCCATCAGAGGGAAAGTTGAGCGAGCTGATGATGAATGCTCACTCTGCACTTATCAAGAACAAGAACTACCGTTGGCGCATCAATATTGCAGGCAGTTCTATTGCCCGCGAGGCAGAAATGGAGATCAATCCGGAAAGTCTGGTAAGCTTCATCAAGGAGCAGATGGCTAAGGGCATTGACATGGATACCCTGGGACAGCAGCTCATTGCCATGGAGCAGAAGTATCTGTTCCAGTGGTTCTGGCTGAAAGACAGCGACTGGAGTCACGACGACCCTATGTTCGACATGTTCATGAACCAGCTTGTAGCCTTCTCGTTCGTTACTCAGAAGCCAATACAGGGCGACCAGTTGCAGGCTCGCAACAACAAGCGCAAGATTAAGCGTTGCGCCAAGCTCATCAAGGCTCATCAGAAGGGTGAAATCAGCCTCTGGGATGAGGAAGAGGAGCAGCGCAAGGAGATTCTGCATCTCTTCAGCACCTTCCACAGTCCATTCGTTGAGACTTTGGAATCACTGAAAGATGAAGAAGGAGAAGAATAAAAGTATTATATGAGTATTTTATAAGGGTTTTATAAGACCCTTATAAAATATCGAGTTATAAGATATCAAATTAGATATCGAGTTATAAGATATCGAGAAGTTCCTCGAATCTTGAAATACGACGGAGCTTGGGATGTTCAAATTCCTCTGTCTTTTCATGCGCCCATGTGGTATGAAAAGGGATATGGACAGCCGAAGCTCCGATTTTTAATGCCGGAGCAATATCGCTTTTGAAGCTGTTGCCCACCATCACGAGTTCAGCAGGACTCACTTCCAACTCCCTGCAAAGGCGGCGATAAGCCTCGGGAGTCTTATCGCTCACGATGCTCACCACATCGAAATAACGCTGCAACCCCGAACGCCACAACTTGTTTTCCTGGTCCATCAACTCACCTTTAGTAAAAACAGCAAGCTTGTATTTCAAGGACGCATTTCCTGCATTTTGTATGAATCTATCCTTCAGACAGGCTATCGTCTTCTCTACGCCCTCCAATGGTTTGGCATCAAGATGCAGCAGACTCTTGCCCAAATCCACTATCTGGGCAATGACGTTTGCCTCTACCTTTCCATGGCTCACCTTCACGGCATTCTCCACCAGCGAGATGGTGAACGCTTTGCAGCCGTAACCCAAGTCGGGCATATTCTTACTCTCCGTTTCCAGGAGGGCAGCAGAAATTTCCTTCTCGTTTCCATACTCCGAAAGCAGATCGCAATACTCATGTTCCACTTCCTCGAAGTAGTTTTGCAAAGCCCACAACGTATCATCGGCATCAAAAGCTATCGCTTTGATATGTTCAAATTGTTTCATCATATTCTTTTTTTTCTTTTCTAATATTATCGGAAAATCATGCTTTTTATTATCTTTATCCTCTGTTTTCTTTCTTTTCCCGACAAACTACATTCATCTATTTTATTGTTAAAAATGAGCCATTTCTCTATTTTAACCAGATTGTAACATCTGTTTAAATTACCTGTAATATCCCTTACGTATCTTTGCACCCGAAAACGAGGGGGAAGAAGGATAACTTCAAAAAGAGAACTATTCCAAAAGGGAAAAGCCCCCATTCATTAAACATTAAACAATAAATATTAATATAATGAGTACGATTTATCTTTGTATCGTGATCTTCCTGCTCTGTCTGGCAGTGTTTGATCTCTTCGTGGGAGTCAGCAACGATGCTGTAAACTTCCTGCAATCTGCCATCGGAGCTAAGGTGGCTAAGTTTCGCACTGTGCTGATCATCGCATCCTGCGGTGTGGTACTGGGTGCCATTATGTCATCGGGAATGATGGATATCGCCCGACACGGTATCATGAGTCCTGATCACTTTACCTTCGAGGAAGTGATGACGCTCTTCCTAGCCGTGATGGTGACGGATGTGATTATCCTAGATGTGTTCAACACGCTGGGTATGCCAACCTCCACCACAGTTTCGCTGGTGTTCGAACTATTGGGAGGTGCCTTTATCCTCGCCACCTTGAAGATGTACGGAGACGATAGCCTCAACTATGGCGTATTGCTCAACAGTAACAAAGCTTTGGAGGTTATAATGGGTATCTTCTCATCTGTCATCATCGCCTTCGTATTCGGTGCCTTCGTAATGTGGCTTTCACGTATTGTCTTCACTTTCAATTATCGCAAGCATTCACGCTACAGCATCGCTATCTTCGGTGGTATCGCTTTCACAGCCCTCTCTTACTTCATCTTCATGAAGGGATTGGGTAAGAGTCCTTACCTGCCAGCTGAGTGGCGCAATTATATCGACCAGAACCTTGGCTTGCTGCTCTGCATCACCTTCGTGGGTTCTGCCATCGTGATGGAGTTCCTGCATCTCTGCCGTATCAACATCTTCAAGTTTACTGTGCTGATGGGTACTTTCGCCCTGGCGATGGCTTTCGCCGGCAACGACCTGGTTAACTTCATCGGTGTGCCTCTGGCTGGTCTTTCTTCTTATCAGGATTATATGGCGAATGCCAACGGAGCTACACCAGACCAGTTTATGATGACTTCCCTGATGGATAGCGCCAAGACTACCCCAGTATATCTTCTCGCAGCCGGTGCCGTGATGATTATCGCCATGGCTACTTCCAAGAAGGCTCAGAACGTGATCAAGACTTCTGTGGACTTGAGCCGTCAGGACGAGGGCGACGAGATGTTCGGAAGCTCTTCTGCAGCCCGCGTGATTGTACGCAACTGCCAGGCCACAGATTCATGGCTGAAGCAGTTCTTGCCAAAGCCTTTGATGAACTGGATCAACAGCCGATTCGACAAGAACGATGTAGAGTTGGAAGAAAGTGCTGCCTTCGACGTGGTTCGTGCAGCCGTTAACCTGGTATTGGCAAGTATGCTTATCACCATCGGTACCAACCTGAAATTGCCTCTCTCTACTACCTACGTTACCTTTATGGTGGCTATGGGTTCTTCGCTTGCCGATAGAGCTTGGAGCCGTGAGAGTGCCGTGTTCCGAGTAACCGGTGTATTGAGTGTGATTGGTGGATGGTTCATCACTGCCGGTGTGGCTTTCGCAGCCTGCGGCATTGTTTGTATTATTATGCACTTCGGCGGTGTAGGTATCCAGACCTGCTTCATGGCATTGGTTATCTTCCTGCTCATCCGCAGCAACATCCAGTATAACAAAAAGGCAAAGGAAGAGAGCAAGGGCAGCACCTTCCAGCTGATGATGCGCTCACACGATCCAGAGATTGTATGGGATTTGCTTCGTCGCCAGGTATCACGCACCCAGGCTTACGTTTGCCACTTCGCCCTGAACGAGTTCAACCAGATTATGGATGGTCTTGCCAACGAGAAGCCTAAAGAGCTTCGCCATGCCAACAAGGAATTGAAGAAGGAGCAAGATATGCTGAAGAAGCTCCGTCGTCAGGAGATGCTCGGCTTGAAGAAATCGCCAATGGAGATTGCCATCGAGCGCAACACCTGGTTCCATCTGGGAGCCAACAGCAACCAGCAGTTTATCTACTCTCTGCGTCGTATGCTCGACCCTATCAAGGAGCACGTGGACAACAACTTCAACCCACTGCCAGAAGAGTACACCAAGGAGTTTGCTCCTGTTCGACAAAAGATTAACGACCTGATGCGCATGAGCTGTGAGCAGATAGAGACCAGCCGCTATGAGAACTATCGCGAGATTCTCGCCGAGGCTGATGCCTGCAAGGATGAACTGAGCGCACTTCGCAAGAAGCATATCGACCGCATCCAGCATCTTTCAGACAACTCGCTGATGCAGATTTCTCTGGTTTATCTGAATGTATTGCAGGAGAGCCAGGAGTTCCTGAGCGTGATGAGACACCAGCTCAGAGCTGCCAAGAAATTTATGGAGAAATAAAGACTGGGGGGACTGGGAGCTGAGGACTCTCGGTGGAACCGAGAGGAACAGCGGTTCTCTTATGTAAAAAAGAACAGAGGTAATTAATATGATAAGCCCGGCATTCACGACAGAATGGCGGGCTTTTTTCTGTCTTTCTCGTTCTTTTCTGCCTATTTGGCAGAAATAGAGACTTTGGTATGGAGATTGCAATAAGAGGAAGTGTCAATAAGTTGATAAGTTTTCATAAAAAGTTTGTTTGATTAGGTTAGATTGTTTGGTTAGGTTAAATTGTTTAGAAGTTAGGTTAGATTGTTAGATTAGTTTAGGTTTAGTTAGATAGAAGCCCCAAGTGCTAGAGATAGTACTTGGGGCTTTTTTATTTGAAAAACTTGAGTAAATATTTGGCAGTTAGAGAGAAAAGTTGTAATTTTGCAACCCGAATTAAAAAGTAAGTATAATCCGAGTGCTTGGTAAACCTCGTAAAAAACAAGAAAATGGAAAAGAAAACAACTCAAGTGAGTGTGCTGTTTATGCTTTTCAGCATCCTCTTCTGCGTTTGTCTCATTGCGGCAAACGTGCTCGAAACAAAGCAAATTGCAGTAGGCCCGATTTCTTTGACTGGCGGTCTCATCGTGTTTCCGGTAAGTTACATCATCAACGATGTAGTGTGCGAAGTATGGGGCTATCAGAAAGCCCGCCTTCTCATCTGGACAGGCTTCGCCATGAACTTCTTCTTTGTAGCTCTGGGCGCCATCTGCGACTGGATTCCAGCTGCTCCCTATTGGACGAACGATGCTGGTTTCCATGCCATCTTCGGTCTTGCTCCCCGCATTGCCGCCGCCTCATTCGTAGCATTCATCGTAGGTTCCTTTGCCAATGCCTATGTGATGAGCGTGATGAAGATTCGTGATGGCGGCAAGCATTTCTCCGCCCGTGCCATCTGGAGCACCGTGGCAGGCGAAAGCTGCGATAGTCTTATCTTCTTCCCTCTTGCCTTGGGTGGAGTGGTGCCTACATCAGAACTTCCTTGGCTGATGCTCTGGCAGGTGGTACTGAAGACTGTGTATGAAATCATCGTGCTGCCTATCACCATCCGTGTGGTCAATGTCATCAAGAAGCATGAAGGCGAGGATGTGTATGACAACAACATCTCCTACAACATCTTCAAGTTAGGATCGATTTAATGCTTTCAGAAAGAGATTGCCCCAAAAACAAACACGAAACATTAGAATTAAACAATAGAATAGAACTATGGATAGAAAAGAAGATGGGTTGAAGGCACTGGGTGCCAAGACCCAATATAGAATGGATTATGCGCCAGAGGTATTGGAGACCTTCGTGAACAAGCACCCTGGCAATGATTACTGGGTACGTTTCAACTGCCCAGAGTTTACCTCCCTCTGCCCTATCACGGGTCAGCCTGACTTTGCTGAGATTCGCATCAGCTATATTCCTGACGTGAAGATGGTAGAGAGCAAGAGCCTGAAGCTCTATCTCTTCAGTTTCCGCAACCACGGCGATTTCCACGAGGACTGCGTGAACATCATCATGAAGGACCTCATCAAGCTGATGGATCCAAAGTATATTGAAGTAACAGGTATCTTTACTCCTCGCGGCGGCATCAGCATCTGGCCTTACGCCAACTATGGCAAGCCAGGCACGAAATACGAAAAGCTCGCTGAGCAGCGTTTCGCCACACACGAGTAAGCTCGATTTCGCTCTATGGAGTTTTACCCCACTGAGCGATATATCTATTTTCAAAATATAAGCAAAAATCTCCCACAGATTTCACAGATTTACACAGATAGGCTAACGCCCTGCTTTTTCGGAAAGAAAAAAATATCTGTGTAAATCTGTGAAATCTGTGGGACTTTTATTTATCAAACACAGAATTTATCATCCGTGAGATTGTTTATGGGAACTGAGGATAATCCTCGAAACGTGGCTTGCGCTTCTCCAGGAATGCCTTGCCGCCTTCCTGCGCCTCATCCATGGTATAATAGAGCATGGTGGCATCGCCAGCCAACTCTTGGATACCAGCCTGACCATCCAACTCGGCATTCAAGCCAGCCTTAATCATGCGGAGAGCCAGCGGAGAACGCTCCATCATGATTTCAGCCCACTCCACGCAGGTATCTTCCAACTGGTCGAGAGGAACCACCTTGTTAACCATTCCCATCTCTTCTGCCTCCTTTGCAGAATACTGCTTGCAGAGGAACCAGATTTCGCGTGCCTTCTTCTGACCTACCATTCGTGCCAGATAAGAAGAACCGAAACCTGCATCGAAGCTTCCCACCTTAGGACCGGTCTGTCCGAAGATGGCATTCTCTGAAGCAATGGTCAGGTCGCACATCACATGGAGCACATGGCCGCCACCGATGGCATAACCGTTCACCATAGCGATAACCGGCTTAGGCAAACGGCGAATCTGCATCTGTACATCGAGCACATTGAGACGAGGCACGCCATCGTTGCCTACGTATCCGCCCCTACCCTTCACATGCATATCGCCACCGGCACAGAACGCCTTGTCGCCAGCACCCGTAAGGATAACCACTCGGATATCCAAGCAGTCACGGCAATAGTTGAAAGCCTGCGCCATCTCCCAGGTAGTCAATGGGGTGAAGGCATTGCGATAACGCTCACGATTGATGGTAATCTTAGCGATATGATTATACTCCTCGAAGATGATTTCCTTGAAATCAAAACCTTCTATCTTTTTCCATTCTCTCATATTTGAAAACTATTATAATATTCTTCTATTACTTGATTATCTGTTTCTATATCCGTTAGCACTTCCAAGAGCATCGGTCTGTCAGACTCGGTATGGATGAGCCAGTCGATGCCCTCATGTAGCGACTTCATATCATCGGCATTCTGATAGGCAACATTCTGTGCCTGGCAGATGTGATAGGCCGAGGTGCAGTGCTCAGCCATCACCAGCTTCTCACGTGCCGCACTCTCCTTCAATCCCTTGAACTTGGCAAAGATGGCTCCACCGCCATTATTCAAGAGCAGGATGCGAAGACTACCATCGAGATTCTGGTTCCAGAGGGCATTCTGATCGTAAAAGAAGCTCAAATCGCCCAGCACGCAGAAAACCTTCTGCTGGCTCCTGGCATCAGGATGATGATATTCCGAAAGATAGATTGACAAACCTGCTGCAGTAGACAGAGATCCCTCAATGCCATTCACGCCCCTATTGCAATGCACATATTGGCGAGCATAGATGCAGGCCAGTCGAATCGCCATACTGTTGCCGTAAAACAGACGGCATTCACGGGTATCATCCAGCGAATGAGCCAGATATTCCGTTTGGAATGCCTTTACGGCTGCCATACTGCTGAATGGCGGTTCGTAATCAAAGGCATGACGCTTTGCCGCCAGAAGCGCTTTCTCCCAACGCTCTCTGTATGCATTCACATCATCCTGATAAACCAGATTGTAAGAAGTCATGGCATCTGCCAGCAGGGTGGTATCGCATTGGAAAATGCGATCGATACGCATAAAGGTATCGATGTAATCACCATCGGTACTAGCACGCCATACCTTGGCTCCCTTCTTCACGGCAAGGCGAAGGAACTGCTTCAGACGCTTGCTCACCAGAGTACCTCCTACATAGAGGATAAAATCGGGCATATAACTCTCGTCATCCCCCACCTTATTCAACACTTCATCGAAATTGGTAACCAGGAGATTGCGAGAGAAATCCCGGCATGCCGGATCTTCGCTCGATGTTCCCAAAGCAGTTGGCTCAATTAGCGTAACGGTTCGCCAATTTATCTGTTTGATACCAACAAGCTGACTGCATGGATAATCCTGTCCCACCACTATCATCGGTTTTCTGGCATTCAGAAAATCGAGCATGTCACCATAATGGAAACTTCCACCAAAGAGATTACTCTTCACATAATCCACCCAATGTATCTTCGGGAGTCTATCGAGCGTAAACTGATAAAGCGGTTCGGAAAGCTGTATATTAATATGTACCGGACCAATCTTTCGATGCACGCAATCGATAATAGCCTCATGAACCAACCGTTCACAATACCAAGCCTGCTCTTCATTGGATATGATAGGAAGATTCACGCTCCGGTTCACCATCGTTCCGAAGACGTTGGCTTGCGGAAGGGTCTGTCCATCCTGCTGTCCTATCCAGGTTTCGGGTCTGTCAGCAGAAATCACGATGATAGGCACCTTCTGATAATATGCCTCGCAGACTGCCGGATAGAGATTGAGCAATGCCGAACCGGATGTGACGCATACTGCCACAGGAGCCGGACAAGGAGCCGGATTGCCCAAGGCAATGCCCATAGCCACAAAACCGGCACTGCGCTCATCGGTAACAGGATAGCAGGTGATACCTTCCGTTTCATTGAGATTATGTACGATAGGCGCATTGCGACTTCCTGGGCAAACCACCACTCTTCTCACCCCATGCGATTGGAGAACACCCGTCAGGATATTGACATTATCTATATTACTATACATGAACTATCAACTATAAACTATAAACTGTTAACTAAATCAGAACCCGCCTGATGGTCTGCATCTTAGCTTCTGTTTCCTTCCACTCCTTTTCCATCTCACTCTCCTTGAGCAATCCGCCACCGGCATAGAGTTCACAGATACCTTCTGGCAGGATATTCATGCAGCGGAGAGAGACGAAAAGATGGGTCTTTCCCTGCGGAGAGATAGGCCCCACAAAACCACTATAGTATTTGCGAGACTGATGTTCATGTTGAAGGATAAACTGGCGAGCCTCATCCTTCGGGATACCGCAGACGGCAGGCGTAGGATAAAGCGTATGAATCACGTCGCCTAATTTTCCTTCATCACGAAGAAGGAAAGTGATGTCGGTGCGGAGATGATAGAGATTTGCCGCCATCGTGGTATAAGGACCTTTCAACTGATAATCATCAGAGAAAGCCCTGATACAATCTTCGATATAATCCGTTACATACTGCTGTTCCTCCCTGTTCTTCAGCGACCACTCCACACCCTCTATCGGATAATCGGCGATAGTACGTGAAGGCTCTGCCTTTTGGGTTCCGGCAAGCGACATCGTCTGCATCTTTCCCTGTTCCCCCTTGAGCAAGATTTCAGGAGTGGCCATCAGCCACATCCCCGACTGCGGGGTATAGACCAGGGCGACAAAGAGACGGGGATACATGCGGCAAGCCTTCATAAAGAGCTTTTCGAAATCCTTATCAGCCGTTCGCAAGGTTGCCTTTCTTGCCAGCACTATCTTTCTGAAAGTTCCTTTTTCCAACTCCCGATGGAAACATTCAAAATCTTCGGCATAGATATCACGGGCAGGAATACTTTCTTCTAATTCCGATTCCGAGCTAGAGACAGCTCTTTCATCAGAGATAGCCAGAAGCCTGTTTTCATCGGGATGAATGAGCAGCACAGGACAGTCGCTGGACGGCGAGAAAGGAGCTATTACAAAGCCCTCCTTGCCATTCAGTTCTGCCACAGAGGAAAGCACCTCTGGCTCCCCCAGATGCTGCGCCACAAAATTTGCGTGATGCAGATAAGGCAAACGATAGTATGCAAATGCTGTCATACCTTATTCTTCTGTCTTTTTAGAATTCTCTTTATCTGATTCCTTCTTCGACTCATTCTTTTTAGGAGTAAACACATAGTTGGTTACCTGCACGGTGCAAATCAATTCACCCGCAGTATTCTTGATAGCAACCTCCCAAGTATGCAAGGTTCTGCCCTTGTGTACGAGTTTGGCGTATGCCGTAACCGTATCACCCTCACTTACAGCCTGCACATGAGTTCCGCTCACATTGATGCCCACAGCAATCTGTCCTGGACAAAGAGCCAGAGAACCGATGCCTGCTACATTCTCGGCAAGCGCCAAAGAAGCACCACCACTCAAGAAGCCGAAAGGTTGGCGATTGCGCTCATCCACCTTCATTGAAGCCTGAAGCGTATCAGGCTCAGGGGTTGAGATAAAATGCATTCCGAGGGTTTTAGAGAGTCCATCGGTTTTACTTATTCTTTTTACTAATTCGTCTATGTTCATCCTTATCAAAATTTAAGTTGGTTGTTTCTGGGATTTCAGGGCTTCACCCCATTCCCCATTTTCTTGCAAAAGTAATGCAAATCCAAGACAAAACAAAATAAATAAGTCTTTTTTAATCTTTTAAGCACTTTTTACTTGGTATTATCAGCTTTTTCCGTTATCTTTGTCCCGAAATATAGCTGCATTCGGCAATTAAAATACTAATAACAACTTTATGAGAAAAGTACTTGTAGAACTATTATGCACCGTTGCTCTTGGAGCATTCGCCAATCCGGCAGACGACCTTCTGAATCGAATAGACAAGGGAGCCGCCGCCAAGTTTAAAACCGTGCTTGTGAAATCGGACAAGGATTTCTTCGAGATAGACCAAGCCCAAAAAGGAAACGGCACATCAGCCGCATCGAAATCAGCTGCATCAAAATCGGGCGCCGGCAAGAACAACCCAATTATCATCCGGGGAAACTCCTGGGTGAACATCGCCGTGGGCATCAACTGGTATCTGAAGCACCATGCCGGCATCCACATCTCCTGGAACAACATGAACGTGAAGCTGCCAGCCGTTCTTCCTGCCGTGAAACAGAAGGAACGCCACGAAACAGACCTGAAGCTGCGCTACAACTTCAACTATTGCACCTTTTCCTATACGATGGCATTCTGGGACTGGAACCGATGGCAGAAAGAAATAGACTGGATGGCGCTGCATGGCATCAATATGCCGCTTGCCGCCGTGGGCACAGAAAGCGTATGGCGCAACATGCTTCTGAAACTGGGATACTCAGAGGAGGAAGTAGGCAAATTCATCGCCGGTCCTGCCTTCCTTGCCTGGTGGGAGATGAACAATCTGGAAGGTTGGGGCGGTCCACTGCCCCTGGGCTGGTACAAGCAGCAGGAAGCCCTGCAGAAGAAGATTCTTGCCAGAATGAAGGAGATGGGCATGAAACCCGTTTTACCAGGATATTGCGGCATGGTACCTCACGATGTCAAACAGAAGCTGGGACTGAACGTAACCGATGCCGGCAGATGGAACAGTTACCAGCGCCCAGCCAACCTATCCCCTACCGATAGCCGGTTTGCAGAAATCGCCGACCTATATTATAAGGAACTGACCCGACTCTACGGCAAATCCGATTACTACTCCATGGACCCATTCCATGAAAGCGGAAACGATGCTTCGATGGATTACGGCAAGGCAGGAGAAGCCCTGATGAGTGCGATGAAGCGAGCCAATCCTCATGCCATCTGGGTAGTACAGGGATGGAACGAGAATCCAAGACCCCAAATGATAGCCAACCTGAAGGTAGGCGACCTGCTTGTTCTCGACCTCTTTTCTGAAAGCCGTCAGAACTTCGAAGATTTCTGCACAGAGGATAATACATCCGGCACTGGGAAGAAAAATTTCAGCACGAGTAAGAAAGAAGGCATCTATGGCAAGCACCAGTGGCTCTTCTGTCTGCTCGAAAACTTCGGAGGCAATGTGGGACTTCATGGCCGAATGGACCAACTTCTCAATAACTTCTATCTGGCAACGGGGAAAAAGGACACCCCAAAACAAGAGAATTCTTCACTCCTCACTCTTCACTCTTCACTTAAGGGTTGGGGCTTCACCATGGAAGGTTCAGAGAACAACCCCGTGATGTTCGAACTGATGAGCGAGTTGCCATGGCGTGCCGAAAAGATAACCAAGGAAGACTGGATCAGGGAATATTGCTATGCCAGATATGGCGTTCATGATGCCACTATCGAGAAGGCATGGACACTTCTTGCGCAAAGCATCTACAACTGTCCGAAGGGCAACATTCAGCAGGGCACCCACGAGAGCATCTTCTGCGCCCGTCCATCGCTGAACAGTTATCAGGTTTCAACCTGGTCGCTGATGAGCAACTACTACGACCCGGAGGATACCCGCCAGGCTGCCATCCTCCTTACCAGCGTAGCAGAGAAATATCGGGGCAACAACAATTTCGAGTACGACCTGGTAGACATCTGTCGCCAGGCTCTCGCCGACCAGGGGCGCAAGCAGTATCTGAAGACCATGGCTGATTACAAGTCATTCTCACGACAGGAATTCAAGAAGGATTCCGATCGCTTCCTGAAGATGATTCTGCTACAGGATAAGTTGCTCGGCACCCGTCCTGAGTTCCGTGTGGGCCGCTGGATAGAGGAAGCCCGAAGCCTCGGCAAGACAGCCGAAGAAAAGGACCTTTACGAATGGAACGCCCGCGTACAGATAACCACCTGGGGCAACAGGAACTGTGCCGATAATGGCGGACTCCACGACTATGGTCACAAGGAATGGCAAGGATTGCTGAAGGATTTCTACTACCTGCGCTGGAGCACCTTCATGAAATCGCTAGCCAGTCAATTATCGCTGCAAGATACTCCACGAATCGACTGGTACGGACTGGAGGAATCATGGACTCTGCAGAAGAACCCATATTCATCGAAAGCAGAAGGAAGCCCTATAGATGTGGCAAAGGAAGTGATTGATTGCATATAAATCACCTTATTTATATTAAAAAGGATAAAAATAGCACAAGAGTTTGGAAAATTATTTGTATTTTTGCACCAAAAATAAGAAAATAAAAAGATATATCTGAATATAATATGAACATTTTAGAGTTAAGCGAACAGGAAATCGTTCGCAGACAGAGTCTTCAGACATTGCGCGAGATGGGCATCGATCCATATCCAGCAGCAGAGTTTCCAACCAATGCATTCAGCACAGACATCAAGGCTGAATTCAAGGACGAGGACGAGCCACGCCAGGTAGTTATCGCTGGCCGTATGATGGGTCGCCGCGTGATGGGTAAAGCAAGCTTCGCTGAGTTGCAGGACTCAAAGGGAAGAATCCAGGTCTATATCGCCCGTGACGAGATTTGTCCAGACGAGAACAAAGACCTTTACAATACAGTATTCAAGAAGCTTCTTGACATCGGTGACTTCATCGGCATAAAGGGTTTCGTATTCCGCACACAGACTGGCGAGATTTCAGTACACGCCAAGGAATTGTGCCTGCTCTCCAAGAGCTTGAAGCCACTCCCTATCGTGAAGTACAAGGATGGCGTAGCATACGACAAGTTCGATGATCCTGAGTTGCGTTACCGTCAGCGCTACGTTGACCTCATCGTAAACGATGGCGTGAAGGATACCTTCCTGCAGCGTGCTACCGTACTCCGCACCCTGCGCAACGTACTCGACAACGCTGGTTATACAGAGGTAGAGACTCCAACCCTCCAGAGCATCGCAGGCGGTGCTTCTGCCCGTCCATTCATTACCCACTTCAATGCGCTCGACCAGGATATGTACATGCGTATCGCTACCGAGCTCTATCTAAAGCGCCTCATCGTAGGTGGTTTCGAGGGTGTTTATGAGATTGGCAAGAACTTCCGCAACGAGGGTATGGACCGCAACCACAACCCAGAGTTCACCTGTATGGAGCTTTATGTTCAGTACAAGGACTACAACTGGATGATGGCTTTCACAGAGAAGTTGCTCGAAACTATCTGTATCGCCGTAAACGGCAAGCCAGAGCGCGAGATTGATGGCAACATCATCAGTTTCAAGGCTCCATATCGCCGTCTGCCTATCCTCGATGCCATCAAGGAGAAGACCGGTTTCGACTGCAACGGCAAGACAGAGGAAGAAATCCGCGCATTCTGCAAGGAGAAGGGCATGGACGTAGATGAGACCATGGGTAAGGGTAAGTTGATTGACGAGCTCTTCGGCGAGTTCTGCGAGGGCACCTTCCTCCAGCCAACCTTCATCACCGACTATCCAGTAGAGATGTCTCCACTGACCAAGATGCACCGCTCTAAGCCAGGCTTGACCGAGCGTTTCGAGTTGATGGTTAACGGCAAGGAGCTTGCCAATGCATACTCTGAGCTCAACGACCCAATCGACCAGGAAGAGCGTTTCATCGACCAGATGAAGCTTGCCGACAAGGGTGACGACGAGGCTATGATCATCGATCAGGACTTCCTCCGTGCCCTCCAGTACGGTATGCCTCCAACATCAGGTATCGGTATTGGTATCGACCGTTTGGTAATGCTGATGACAGGCAAGACCTTCATCCAGGAAGTATTGTTCTTCCCACAGATGAAGCCAGAGAAGAAGATGCCACAGAGCACCATCAAGGAATGGGCAGAGATTGGCGTGCCAGAGGATTGGGCATACGTGCTCCGCAAGGCAGGCTTCAACCTCATCTCTGATATCCGTGAAGAAAAAGCACAAGGCTTGCAGCAGAAGATTGGAGAAATCAACAAGAAGTACAAGCTCGGCTACGAGAAGCCTTCTGTTGATGACATCCAGGGATGGATTGATGCAGCAAATGCTTAATGTATAATTAATAATGTATAATTAATAAAGAGCTCCGGCTTTTTATTAGTTATACATTATACCTACAAACAAAGGCGAAAGCCTCATTATACATTATTAATTATTAATTATAAAATCATTCGAAGTGTATAACTGCGGTAAAATAGCGATAATTGGCGGCGGTAGCTGGGCTACAGCCATTGCCAAGATTGTGGTGGGGCATACTCATCACATAGGTTGGTATATGCGTCGCGACGACCGCATCGAGGACTTCAAGCGCATGGGTCACAACCCTGCCTATCTGATGTCGGCACGATTCAATGTGGATGAGATCTTCTTCTCTTCCGATATCAACAAGATAGTGCAGAACTACGATACACTTGTATTCGTCACCCCATCGCCTTATTTGAAGAATCATCTCAAGAAGCTCAAGACCCGACTCAGCGACAAGTTTATCATCACAGCCATCAAAGGTATCGTGCCTGACGAGAACCTCGTCTGCTCGGAATATTTCCATCAGGTATATGACGTGCCTTACGAGAACCTGGCGTGCATCGGTGGTCCTTCTCATGCCGAGGAGGTTGCCCTGGAACGACTGAGCTATCTCACGGTGGGCTGCTGCGATACGGAGAAAGCCCGCGCCTTTGCCAACGATTGTCTGGCAAGCGAGTTTATCAAAACCAAGACTTCAAGCGACGTGATAGGCATCGAATACTCTTCGGTGCTGAAAAACGTATATGCCATCGCCGCAGGTATCTGTGGCGGACTGAAGTACGGCGACAATTTCCAGGCGGTACTCATGTCGAACGCCGTGCAGGAGATGCATCGCTTCCTGACAGCCGTCCACCCTATCGACCGAAGCATGTACGACTCGGTGTATTTGGGCGACCTTCTGGTAACGGGTTACAGCAATTTTTCAAGAAACCGCACTTTCGGAACCATGATAGGCAAAGGTTACAGCGTGAAGAGCGCGCAGATAGAGATGGAGATGATTGCCGAGGGATATTTCGGTACCAAGTGCATGAAGGAAATCAACCGCCACATGCACGTCAACATGCCGATTCTCGATGCCGTATATAATATATTGTACGAACGCATCAGTCCGCAAATAGAGATTAAACTTTTAACAGATTCATTTAGATAAAAGAAAAAATGAAAAGTATCAGCTTAAACATTACAAAGGCTGCATCATTCCTCGCAGAGGGTGCAGTAAAGGCTTATGAGCCTAAGGTAAAGGCCGCTCAGGAAGCTCTTGAGAACGGCACATGTGAAGGTAACGATTTCTTGGGATGGTTGCATTTGCCATCTTCTATTACTCCTGAGTTCCTCGATGAGATTCAGGCTGTTGCCAACACATTGCGCGAGAAGTGTGAGGTGGTTGTTGTTGCAGGTATCGGTGGTAGCTACCTCGGTGCTCGCGCCGTTATTGAAGGTCTCAGCAACTCTTTCGCTTGGCTCGTAAACGACAAGAAGAACCCTACCATCCTCTTCGCAGGAAACAATATCGGTGAGGATTACCTCTTCGAGTTGACTTCATTCCTGAAGGACAAGAAGTTTGGTGTCATCAACATTTCTAAGTCTGGTACCACTACAGAGACTGCTCTCGCTTTCCGTCTCTTGAAGAAGCAGTGCGAGGATCAGCGCGGCAAGGACGAGGCTAAGGATGTTATCGTAGCCGTTACCGATGCCAAGAAGGGTGCTGCCCGCACTTGCGCTGACAAGGAGGGTTACAAGAGCTTCATCATCCCTGACAATGTAGGTGGTCGCTTCTCTGTATTGACTCCAGTAGGTTTGTTGCCTATCGCAGTAGCTGGCTTCGATGTAAAGCAGCTCGTTGCAGGTGCTGCTGACATGGAGAAGACTTGCGGCAAGGACGTAGCTTTCGAGGAGAACCCAGCTGCTATCTATGCAGCTACACGTCAGGCTCTCTATACACAGGCTGGCAAGAAGATTGAGATTGTATGCAACTTCCAGCCAAAGCTTCACTACTTCGCTGAGTGGTGGAAGCAGCTCTATGGTGAGAGCGAGGGTAAGGACCAGAAGGGTATCTTCCCAGCAGCTTGTGACTTCACTACCGACCTTCACTCTATGGGTCAGTGGATTCAGGAGGGCGAGCGCTCTATCTTCGAGACTGTTATCAGCGTTGAGACTCCTAACGAGAAGTTGCTCTTCCCACACGATGATGAGAACCTCGATGGTTTGAACTTCCTTGAGGGCAAGCGTGTTGACGAGGTGAACAAGATGGCAGAGCTCGGTACACGTTTGGCTCACGTTGATGGTGGTGTTCCTAACATCTTGGTTAACGTACCTGAGTTGAACGCTTACTACCTTGGTCAGTTGATCTACTTCTTTGAGAAGGCTTGCGGTATCAGCGGTCTCTTGGAAGAGGTAAACCCATTCAACCAGCCAGGTGTTGAGGCTTACAAGAAGAACATGTTCGCATTGCTCAACAAGCCAGGTTATGAGGCAGAGAGCAAGGCTATTCAGGAGCGTTTGGCTAACGAAAAATAATAGATGAAAGATATTATTTCAAAATACTTAAAAGACCACGGCTTTGGGGAATTCAACCCTAAAGCCGTTCTTTTTGATATGGATGGCGTATTATATAATAGTATGCCTAATCATGCCGTAGCTTGGCAGGAATCGATGAAGCAGTTTGATATCCACATGACTGCCGCCGATGCTTATGCCACCGAGGGAGCCCGAGGCATCGACACCATCCAGATGATGGTGAAGAAGCAGAAGGGTATCGATATCTCTCTGAATGAAGCACAGAAGATGTATGACGTGAAGACCGATATCTTCCACTCGATGCCTACCGCCGAGATATTCCCTGGCGTGAAGGAAATCATGCAGAAAATCAAGAATGCCGGTATGCAGGTGGGAGTTGTAACGGGCAGCGGGCAGCGTCCGCTCATCATGCGATTACTCAACGACTTCGGCGACTTTCTGGACGAAGCACATATCGTAACCGCCTACGACGTGAAGCGTGGCAAACCAAATCCCGATCCATATCTGATGGGCTTGCAGAAGGCTGGCAACCTGAAGCCTTGGGAAGGCATCGTGGTAGAGAATGCACCCCTGGGCGTACGTGCCGGAGTAGCCGCCAACATCTTTACGGTTGCCATCAATTCCGGTCCGCTTCCAGACAACGAGTTATCAGATAAGGGCAGCAACCTGCTCTATCATCAGATGACCGAGTTCTGCGATGACTTTGAAACCCTAATAGCTGCAGCCAGAAGCATCAGTCACAGCTGCGACTCGAAATAAAGGAATAATCCCAACTGCAACTCGAAATAAAACAGCTGCAACTGCGACACCAAATAAAGAAAAAGAAATATAAAAAAGTATAAAGGTCGCCATCTACGGATACCGCACCAAGTTGCGTAGCATAGGAAAACTATTCGGATAAGTCCCTAAATAAAGAAGTCCCCATACTAAACAAGAAAAAGCTGTGTTCATCTACGGATCAACACAGCTTTTTTTTCTTCTTATCTACTCTTCTTCAGCGTCCGCATGGCATTCAATACAGCCAGCACCGTAACGCCCACATCAGCAAATACCGCCATCCACATGGTACCTAAACCGATGGTGGCAAGAACCAAGACTGCCATCTTTACAGCGATAGCAAAAATCACATTCTCGTGAGCCACGTGGATAGTATGGCGAGCAATCTTCATCGCCAGCGCAATCTTTCTCGGATCATCGTCCATCAATACTACATCGGCAGCATCGATGGCAGCATCACTACCCAGAGCACCCATCGCTATACCCACATCGGCACGCTTCAATACAGGGGCATCGTTGATGCCATCACCCACGTATGCCAAGGTCTTGCCGGCAGGCTTCGTCTTCAACAATTTTTCCAGATGAGTTACCTTATCAGCAGGCAGAAGTTCGGCATAATATTCATCAACGCCCACTTGTCCAGCCACCTTCTTTCCAATCTCCTCATGGTCGCCCGTCAGCATCACAGTCTTCTTCACGCCAAGTGCCTTCAGGCATCTTACAGCCTCAGCACTTCCCTCCTTGATGCCATCGTTCACCACCACAGGAGCACCTTCGTCAGCCTGTACAAGCACCTCGCCATGCGTCAAGGTTCCTGTCTTGTCGAACACAACGGTTCCAATCTTGGCAAGTGCATCCATATAATTACTTCCCTTAATCAGAATACCATTTCTTGATGCACCGCCAATGCCACCGAAGAAGGTGAGCGGCACACTAATTACCAGGGCGCAAGGACAGGATACCACCAGGAATATCAAGGCACGGTTCAACCACAGAGGGAAGTTTTCGCCAAAGGTTCCCCCACCCATCAGGCTGGTGGCGATGCCCATCGCTCCCAACATAGGAGGAATAATCGCCAAAGCCAATGCGGCGAATACCACGATAGGCGTATAGATTCGGGCGAAACGGGTGATGAACGCCTCACTCTTCGACTTGTTCCTATCAGCACTCTCCACCAGGGCGATAATCTTAGATGCCGTACTCTCGCCGAAAGTCTTGGTGGTACGCACCTTGAGTTCGCCTTTCAGGTTGATGCAGCCCGAATAGATTTCATCTCCATCCTTGATAGCACGAGGCACGCTTTCGCCCGTCAATGCCACCGTATCCAGCAAAGCAGAACCCTCTACGACGATACCGTCCAGCGGAATCTTCTCACCCCGTTTAATCAGGATAGTCTCTCCGATCTTCACCGTATTAGGAGCCACCGATTCCACCTCGCCATTCCTGATTACATTCGCCACATCCGGGCGGATATCCATCAGATGCGAGATGCTATCGCGGCTCTTTCCCTCGGCATATCCCTCGAAGAGTTCTCCCACCTGGAAGAAGAGCATCACGAAGACAGCTTCTGGGAATTCCGTTTCAGAACCCGGAAAGAAGCCGATGCAAAGGGCACCGATGGTAGCTATCGCCATCAGGAAATGCTCGTTAAACATATCGCCCTTGGCGATGCCCTCTGCCGCCTCGCCCAAGGTCTCATGTCCTATTAATAAATAAGGTATCAGATAGACCAGGAGCAACTGCCAGGTGGCAAGGTCATAATGCTTCTCGATAAACACGGCGACAATCAGGAGGATGATGGTTACACCGATAAGATAGAGTTTCGACTTCAGGCTCCCTTCTTCGTGGTGATGATGATGGCAGCCACATCCATGATGCTCATGGTGCTCATGATGTTCATCCATGGAACAATCACAATGATGATGTTTCATTTCTTCCATAATTTTATAATACTTTTAATTCCATATCATTCGAAACATAGCGTTCCGTTCTTGATTTCGGTTGCAAAATTACCAAAAGGCTTCTGCAACCCGGTTGCAAAAGTCCACTCTTGATGAGATAAAATCACACTTTTATGAACTTTTGTGAGAAAAGCCCCAAAATCTTTGGCGAAATTTCCAAATTAACCACCCTTTTCTTTGCTTATATCAAATATTAATGCTAACTTTGCGCACGCAATAAAGCAGCTTAACGAGAAGAAAGTGACAAAAGGATTGTAATATGGAAAAGATTCTAATAGTTGAAGACGATATCGCGTTTGGAACCATGATTCAAACATGGCTCAAAAAGAAAGGATTCGAAGTAGAAAAAGCTACTTCGGTAAAAGCGGCCATACAGATTTACGAGAAGACTGAAAGCGGATTTGATTTGGTTTTGTCCGATCTTCGTCTTCCCGACCACGATGGCATCTTCCTGTTACAATGGATGAGAAAGCACGGCATGCTGGTTCCATTCATTGTAATGACCAGCTATGCCGAAATCCAGAATGTGGTGCTCGCCATGAAGTCGGGCGCCACCGATTATGTGGCAAAACCTTTTCATCCCGATATTCTCCTGGATAAGATCAAGGAAGCCATCAAGAATCAGAAGAATTCAGCCTCAGCTGCATCTTCTGAGGCACATGCTACTGCTGTAAAATCTCAGCAAGCTGATTCTGCATCAGTTAATCAGACTCAAAATACAAGCACCTCAGCAGATAAGAACGCCAAAGTTGCATCACCTGCTGGCGATGTTCCTAAATATCTGGAAGGCGAAAGTGAGGCTTCCCGTAAGCTCTATAGTTTCGTTTCCCTAGTAGCCCCTACCCCTATGTCGGTTCTCATTCTTGGAGCCAGCGGAACGGGAAAGGAGTATGTGGCTCGCAGAATCCACGAATTAAGTCAGCGGGCAGGAAAGCCATTCTTCGCCCTCGACTGTGGTGCCATCCCAAAGGATGTAGCAGCTTCTGAATTCTTCGGTCATGTGAAGGGAGCCTTTACGGGAGCCGACCAGGATAAGAAGGGTGCATTCGAGATGGCGAATGGCGGAACGCTCTTCCTCGACGAGATGGGAAACCTGAACTATGAGGTGCAGGTGCAACTGCTCCGTGCCCTACAGGAACGAAAAATCCGTCCGGTGGGAAGCACCAAGGAGATAGACATCGATATCCGACTGGTATGTGCCACCAATGAGAACCTGGCGCAGCGTGTGGCAGAAGGAAACTTCCGTGAAGACCTCTACCATCGCGTCAACGAGTTCACCATCTACATGCCTGAGCTGAAAGACCGTGGTACCGACATCTTCCTCTTCGCCGACCTTTTTATCAAGCATGCCAACAAGGAGCTTAACAGAAATGTAGAAGGACTCGACAGCAAGGCGAAGGAGCGAATTGCCGCCTACAACTGGCCAGGCAACCTGCGCGAATTGAATAATGTAATGAAGCGCGCCACCCTTCTCGCCACCGGCAGATACATCGGAGTAACCGAACTGGAACAGAGTATGGCACACATCCAGCCACAAGCCCCAACCACCCTGCACGATGAGGAAACAGAACTGCAGCGAATAGAGGCTGCGCTGAAAGCTGCGGGTGGTAACAAGAGCAAGGCTGCACAATTGCTAGCCGTGGATAGAAAGACGCTGTATAACAAGATGAAGAAGTACGGCATCTGATGATGTGGGGAAGTGGGGAATCTGAAGCCATTCCCCAACTTTTTGGGGAATAATTCCACACCAGTTCCCCAACTTCCACAAGTTTGAAAACTGGCACAGAGAGAAGCTTTTACTGATTATCAACCACTTACAATATTTTATCATCTTTTGGCACGCAGATTGTGATATTAGATAGTGAACTCGCAAACAAGCAGCAATGCAAGTAAGGCAGTTCATGAAAGAAGTAATAAACATAATATTCACAATTAAAAAAATAAAAGATTATGAAAAAGTTAGTATTCGCAGCTATCGCTGCTATGGTAATGGTATCAGTTAGCAACGTATTCGCCAGCAACAAGATGGCAAGTGTTTCATCAGTAGCTCCAGTTGACACAGTAGCTCCAGCAGAGACTCCAGCTGACACAACAGTAAAGGCAACAGAGGATTCTGCAGAAGAGAAGGCAGCTCCAGCAGAGACTCCAGTAGAGACTTCTGTAGCAGCAGATTCAACTGTAGCAGAGTAAATCACCTTTAAAAACAGTAATTAAAATCAAGATTACAAAGTAAAGTAAAAAACAACAATTACGCGTCGCTTTCAATCAGGCAGGAGACTAATGATGATATTCATTGGTCTCCTGACTTGTTTTTACCCCTTTCTTTTCTTGGAATCATTTTTTTGTCGTATCTTTGCAGAAGATATAAACAAGGTAATTAATTAAATAGATTTCTCATGCACAAGAATAACATTCCTATCAAGGTAGCCCTCGGATACAGCGCCATTGCCATCATCATGATCCTGGCCATCAGTCTGGTGTATAGCAACACCAAGAGCATCATCGCCGTCAATGAGGCATCGCGCGATTATATACAGAAAAGAAGTGCTGCCGATAGCACCATATCTTCTCTGCTCAAAGAGGAACAGAAAAACCTGAAGCAACTATCCGATGTCATGGCAGGGAAACCAAACAAAAATTATCTGCACGATAAGGTAAAGAGTCTGAATGCGGGCAAGGATTCTATCCTCGTCCACTCCAAGGCACCCCAAACCCACGAGGCGAAGAAGACAACGGTAGAGGTATTGAAAACCAGAAAGGGATTCTTCCGCCGACTTGCCGATGCCTTTAAGAAAGAACACGCCGAGACCCTGAGCGTAAAACAAGACAGCAACCGGGCTGTCATCGATTCCGTCACCACCCCAGTAAACGTGGCAGGAAACGTGGCAAACATCCTCGAACAGATAGACAGAAAGGAGAAAGTGGAAACGCAAGACCACAAGCAGCACATCAACAGGGAGATGGAAGAGCTGAAGATGGTGAGCGCCAAACTCGCCCTCCGCTCCGCCAAGCATCTGAGCGATGTACACCAGCGGGAGAAAGATACCATGCAGGAATCCATCAGCAAGGCGATGGAAGCCAGAAAGCACCTGTTGTGGCAGATGGAGTTACTCGCCATCGTAGCCTTCCTCGCCATCGTAGTCATGATTTGGCTCATCTGGCGCGATGCCAAGAAGGAGCGCATCTATCAGGAAAACCTGGAGGCAGCCAACGAGGAGATTCAGCGCATCATGAACCAGCGCGAGCGCCTACTCCTTACCATCACCCACGACATCAAGGCACCAGCCGCCTCCATCTCGGGCTTCATCGACCTGATGAAAGACTACGTCAGCAATCCTCAGGGCATCGAATGTCTCCAGAACATCAAGAATTCAGCCGCACATCTATCCCATCTCGTTGCCTCCCTGCTCGATTATCACCAGTTGGAAAATGGCTTGATGAAAGTACAGCCTACCTCTTTCTCGCCAGCGCAACTGGTAGCAGAATCGGTAGAGGGAATGAGATTGCGGGCTGAAGAGAAAGGCTTGGGCATTTCGTTCGAATGCAAGATGAAGGGAATGGGAACTTCGGATTCTCCAATGAAGAAGGAATTCTTCCGTGCCGATGCCTTCCGCATTCGTCAGATTTTGGATAACCTGGTAAGCAACGCCATCAAATATACCGACCAGGGCAGCGTCATCATCCAGGCACAGGTTTCTAAAGTCATGGGCAAGCCAATGCTTACCCTGAGCGTAAAGGATACGGGCAAGGGAATGACCAGCGAGGAAAAACAGAAGGTGTTCCACGCTTTCACCAGATTGAAGAGTGCCCAAGGCATCGAAGGCACCGGTTTGGGACTGTCCATTACCCAGGAACTGGTTTCGCTGCTCGGCGGAGAAATCATCCTCCACTCTACTCAGGGAAAAGGTTCTACCTTCATCGTCACCATCCCTGTAGAGCCTGCGCCAAAGGAAGATACACAGGATAAAACCCAATCAGAACTTGCAGACGATAAGACGTTCGATTCCAATCAGGAAAAGGAAGAAAAAGATTCAGTAAGCCCTCTGGTTTCTGAAGAAAAGAAGAAAAAAACGGAATTTGCAAACCACAAGATTCTGATTCTGGATGATGACAAGCTGCAGCTCCAGCTTCTCCAGGAAATGCTGCGCCGCATCGTAGGTGACACCTGGCAAGTATTCGCCTGCAACCATGTGATGGATGCCCTCACCACTCTGCATAACGAGCAGCCAGCCCTGATGCTGATGGATATCGAAATGCCCGAGATGAACGGCATGGATATGATTGCCCACATCAACCATACCCAGATGACGGTGGTGGCGATGACGGCTCACGACACAAGCATCCTGGAACAGCTCCAGAAAGCAGGCTTCGACGACTGCCTGTTCAAGCCATTCAGCATGGAGAAACTGTCTGATATTCTGGGAATAGAGTCCCAGCCTCAACTGGATGCCCAGTCTGAAACTCCATCCCAGCCAGATTTATCATCCCAGCAGAAATCCAACCCTCAGCTTGATTCTCTCCTGGCTTTTGCCGGAGGCGACGAAGAGGCGGCAAAGGAGATTCTCGATACCGTGAAGCAGGAACTTGCCGCACACCTTGAGAACCTGAAAGAAGCCATAGAAGAGGAATCCTTATCTACCGACCACATAGGAAAGGCGGCACATAAGCTCCTCCCTATCGCCACCATGATGCAGATGGGATGTCTCGAAGAACTCAAGGCTCTCTCTCCAGAACACATCGGCGAGATTGAAGAAGCTGAAATCAGAGCAAAACTGCAGGTTGTGATTACGACCTTATCTGCTGCGGTGTCAGACCTGTATGCTTCTTGAAATATCGGCAGAAAAAACTGACGTCGGCAAAATGAAACTCCCAAGCCATCTCCTTGATGCTTTGCGTGCTTCGCTTAAGATGCAGCTTGAGCTGCAGAATCACGTATTGATCGATGATGGTCTTGGGAGTATGCCCCGTCACCTGGTTCACGATGTTGGTGAGATATTTAGAAGAGATATTCATCTTTTCGGCATAATAGTTCACATCTCTTGAAATCTTGTAATCCTTCTCCAGAAGCATCATAAACCGATTGAACAGTTCTCTTACGCGATACGATTTTACCTCATCTGGTCGGTATTGCGGATTGCGCTGAAGATACTCATGAAAACCGATGAAGAACGCCTTCAACTGGCACAACACCAACTGCGAGATGCAGGTACATTCCGACTGGTCGAAATATACCTTCAATAAACCAAACATCCCATTGATGATGTTTGTCACCACAGGGGTATCCTGCCTGCAACGGTCTTCCCGCAAGGAAGAATACACCGTCTGCTCCAGCTGCAAGCTTGCTTCACGAAGCAAGGAAGGATTATATTTCAGGATTTCAACTTCAAAATCCCCATCAACCTTCAATTCTACCACATCATTCGGAAACAGCGTAATCACCGCCCCCTCATAAAGTTCCCAATCCTTATAATTCACATTCAGCATCGCCTTTCCTTTCCGGCAAATCAATATTGCTCCGTAAGTCAATACTTGCGGACCCTCCTGCCATTCCTCCAAACCAGAGCGGAAAAGGCTTGCTTCCTGATAACTGCTTAATTCTGATAATTCCATCTACACCTTATTATATATAGAGTTATTATGTCTCTTTATTCCTATTTCGGTTGCAAAATTACACAAAATATGTGAGATAAAAGAACTGTTATTCCCAAATCGTCCATCCGCCGCGAAATATTTAAAGCGATTGTTCGCCCAAAACTCCGTACCTTTGCACCCGAAATTCAAAAAGTAATAATCAATGATTAAGAACATCTTATTTGTAGGCCTTCTGCTTGCAGGAGGAACCCATTGGGCTTCGGCTCAATCACAAACCACCGTAGGGGCGGCTGCTTCCTTGCCTGCCAGCAAGAAAGAAAACATGACCATCAGCCAACTCTTCCAGAAGGTGGAGGATAACAGCAAGAGCCTTCGCACTTCATTATCAGGAGTAGAAGCTGCCCATCTCGGCATCGAATCGGCTAAAAGCAAGAAACTGCCCGACCTTGATGCTTCCCTCTCATTCAGCTACATCGGCAATGCGCTGATTACCGACCGCGACTTCAGCAACGTTCACGGCTTGAAATCTCCACATTTCGGCAACAACTTCGCCTTCCAGGCACAGCAGGTGGTTTATGCCGGTGGAGCCATCAACGCAGGCATCAAGCTCGCCGAACTCGGAAAGCAGCAGGCAGAGGTAGGCGTGAAACTCACCCGACAGCAGATTCGCTTCATCGCCCTGGGGCAATATCTCGACCTTTATAAGATAGACAACCGCATCAAGGTGTATGAAAAGAACATCGAGTTAACCCGCCAGCTCATCGACGACATCAAGGAGAAACAGACGCACGGCATGGCGCTGAAGAATGACATCACCCGATACGAACTCCAGATGGAAAGCCTCAAACTCGGTCTTACGGCGCTCCGAAACAACCGGAGCATCCTGAATCATCAGCTTTGCAATACCCTAGGAATGAACCAGGATGCACAGATTATCCCCGATGCCACAATCGCCGATAAGACCTACGGCAAGGAAGGCGAGGCTTACTGGCAGACAGCAGGCACCCTGAACTCCCCACTCCTGGAGCAGAGCAGTAACGCCATCCGCATCGCCGAACAGAAAGAGAAGATTGCCAAGAGCGATCTTCTGCCAAAGGTAGCTTTCGTTGCCGCAGATAACTTCGATGGACCTATCCTCTTCGAATTGCCACCTGTTGACAAGAACCTCAACGTCTGGTATGTGGGCGTAGGCGTGAAATACAGCCTCAGCTCTCTCTTCAAGAGCAACAAGCGCATCAAGCAGGCTGCCGTAGAGACCCGACAGGCAAAAGAGGCACATGCCGTTCAGGCAGAGCAGCTCAACAATAATGTGCAGGCTGCCTACGTGCAGTATCAGCAAACCTACGTAGAACTGGAAACGCAGCGAAAGAGCGTGGAGCTGGCACAGCAGAACTACGATGTGATGAATGCCCGCTATCTCAGCCAGCTCGCCCTGGTTACGGATATGGTGGATGCCTCCAACCTCAAGCTCAATGCCGAGCTCAGCGAGGTAGATGCCCGCATCAACATCGTCTATGCCTACTATCGCATGAAGTACGTGGCAGGAGAAATTTAGAAACAATAAAATAAATAAAGCAATGAACAAGAAGATTATCAAGAGAATATATAATGTAGTGATTATCCTCCTTTTTCTGGGAGCTATCGGCTGGTGCTTCAGCCATTTCTATCATGGCAGCGATGTAGCTTACACCGATGATGCACAGGTAAACCGCCATATTACCCCTATCAATACCCGTGTGTCGGGATTCATCAAGGAGATTCGTTTCAACGACTATCAGCACGTAAAGAAGGGCGATACCCTTGTTATCATCGAGGATGCTGAGTTCCGTCTGCATGTGGCTCAGGCAGAAGCCGGCTTGCGTGGATCCAAGTCAAGTTCTTCGGTGGTAACCGCCAGCATGGGCACCACCAATACCAATGTACAGACAGCTGCTGCCGGCATCGAGGAGGCTCGTGTGGATATGATGAATGCCAAGCAGGACTTCGACCGCTTTGCAGCCCTGATGAAGAAGGATGCGGTAACCCGTCAGCAATACGACAATGCCTATGCCCGCTATCTGGGAGCCAAGGCGCGTTATGAGCAGGCAAGCAGCCGCAAGGCTAGTGCTGCATCGGTTCGCAATGTGCAGACCCAGCAACTCGGCGGTTCACGTGCCGGTGAGAGCGTGGCTGAGGCACAGCTCAATCTGGCTCGCCTCAACCTTTCCTATACCGTAATCGTGGCAACCTGCGATGGCGTGATGGGAAGAAAGGATATTCACGAGGGACAGCTGGTGCAGCCTGGTCAGATGCTCGCCCGCATCGTGGATGACAATGATGTTTGGGTGGTAGCCAATTATCGTGAGACTCAGATGGACGGCATCACCGTGGGAAAGAGCGTAGATTTCACCGCCGATGCCATCCCAGGTGTAGTATTCCATGGCAAGGTAGAAGCCCTTTCTGCCGCAGCCGGCAATGCCTATTCCATGATTCCTGTGGATAATGCCACCGGCAACTTCGTAAAGGTAGAGCAGCGCGTGCCTGTTCGCATCGCCCTCACCAAGGACAATGACCCGAAACAGATAGCCTTGCTCCGTGCCGGACTGAACGTAGAGACCAAGGTTCGTATCAAATAGAATGTTCTATAAACTATCAAGAATGTTCTATAAACTATAAATTATAGAAAATGCCAGGACCTCCAATGCTTCAGGGACCCTTCCGGGTTCCATCGTTCAATGGATATATTCCTCGCCGGTTACAGCCATGGATTTATCTCCTCTTCGCCTTCATCTTCCTGATGTCGGGCGGAATCTATGGAGGAGCCATGAGTCAGGTGATGGGCGAGTACAGTTTGATGAGAGAAGACGTGCTCATGATCATCATGTTCAACGTGGTGGGCGTGGCGATGCCATTCCCCTTCCTCTTCAAGATGAAGTTCCACTTTACCAACCGCCAGCTCCTGCTGAATGCGGCACTGGTAGTGGCAACCTGTAATTTCCTCATCATGTGGACCGACTCGGTACCCTTGATGTGCATTCTCGCTTACATCGCAGGCTTCTTCAAGCTCTGCGGAACCTTCGAATGTATGAGCACCATCCAGTTGTGGATGACCTCCAAGCGCGATTTCACCATCTTCTTCCCCCTGCTCTACTGCATCGTTTTGGGAAACATGTTCCTCTCGCCCTGGGTCACCGAACACCTGATTTATATCTATCAGGATTGGCGCATCATCAACTGGGCGATGACGGGAGCCCTGCTTCTGGTGGCATTCATCGTGTATGTCACCACCCACGACTTCCGCTTCATGAAACCCCTGCCCTTCATCAGTATCGACTATCTGGGCTGCATTCTGTGGTCGGCATGGATGCTGGAGTTCATCTTCTTCTTCACCTATGGCGAGCACTACAACTGGCTCGATTCGAAGATCATGCAGATGGATGTATTGCTCTTCATCCTTACCGGATATTTCTGCATCCAGCGAATGCTCCACATCCGTCACCCTTACATCGCTCCGGCGGCATGGAAGTATAAGCGACTCATCCCGCTGCTCATCCTCTTCGCCTTCGTAGAGTTCATGGGCAGTACGCCTAAAGTGCTGCAAACCGCCTTTACGGGTGGCGTGCTGCATTTCGGCAACATCACCACCAATGTGCTCAACTTCGTGGAATGGACGGGAGCCATCGTCGGCTGCCTCTTCTGCCTTTTCTGGTGCAAGGTGCTCTGTCAGAAATACACCCGTCTGCTCACGATAGGTGTGGCAACGATGGTATGTTATCCTGTGATGATGTATTTCCTCATCGATCCGGGTCTCAACATCGAGGCACTCTATCTGCCTTGCTTCCTGCGGAGCTTCGGCAACGCCATCTTCTTCTGCATG
The DNA here is from genome assembly GCF_051861805.1 of Segatella copri. GTDB lineage: Bacteria > Bacteroidota > Bacteroidia > Bacteroidales > Bacteroidaceae > Prevotella > Prevotella copri_M. Next base: position 3,079,882 of record NZ_CP146520.1, read on the forward strand.
CTCACCGTGTATCTGGAAGAACTGATGCCGTTCCAGCATTTCTTCATGGGATTGACGATGGCAGGCATCATCCGCAACGGTCCGATGTCGGCGATGTGCTCAGGTCTGTACAGTTTCGGACTCCGTTATCAGATGGCAGACAACATGTCGCGCGGTTTGCCCTACGATGCCACCAATCTTCTGATGCTCAGCATCCGGAATCTCTATGGCGTCACCTGTCTCATCGGCATTGCCGTGCTGATCATCTTCCTGCTCTGGGATGTACAGCCCGTGAGAAGTACCCTGAAAAAGATGCCTTCCTGGAACTTCGTGGGTAAGAGGATAAAGAAAAAGAAAGTATTTGCGAAATAGTCATTGGTTCTGCCATCGGCGTGATTATCAACCTCGTACTTTCTAAATCGAAGACGGAAGAGGTGTAAAGAAAAAAGGGGAAAATCTTTGATTATGAGATAGTTTTCAAAGTTTTTCCCCTTTACAAGAGTAATGCCCCAACTAGATTGCAAGATTCTTGCAGATTTGTGAATCGATACAATTTACCTAGATGTTCCTCATCATATTTTATAGAGGAACCTTTATAATTTGGGCAGGAATCTCTGTCTTTGTATATTTTAGCAAGAGTTGAGCCACATTTTTATCCTTATCATCCTCATTATCTGTACAGCCTCCAATTGATCTTTCGCCAAAGGTGAAAAAATAATCTTTTGCTCTAGAAACTGCTACATTTATCAGATTGTCATTCTCCTTGATAAACTTCCACCCCTCTTGACGACCATATACAGTAGAGAATATAACTATCTTGCTCTCTGCACCTTGGAAAGTATGTACTGTTCCACAAGGAATCTTTCCAACCTTATGCTTCTTAGACACTTCTTCTAAAGCTACTTTTATCTTGTCCACCTGAGCCTTAAATGGCGTAATAACCGAAATTGTTTTTTCTATCGCAAATTTACCATCTTTCGAATATGTATTCCTTATCTCTTCAAAATTTTGGTCTATCCATTTTGCAATAGCTTCAGCCTCTTGCATGCAAATTCTACTCTCACCATCAACCTCAGAGTTCTGATGACTAACATGAAAAGACCCCATGACAGGACAGTTTGGACCTAAGAATCTATCATTTTCAAACTCATCTGGCCTACGAGGATTCAGACGTCCATGATAAACCAACTCATTGCAGAAGCTAATGATTTCTTTGTAACAACGTCTATGCTCACTAAGAAACATTCCTCTCTCCCCTTTCTTTTGAAACTTGCATGCACTTGTTGCCAAAGACATCAAGCTTGAAGAAGAGCAGTTTAAAGGAAGAGTTAAGAACTCCGATATATTTTCTATTGAATCCTTACCAAGAATTTTCTTATGCATTTCATAATCTACGATCTCACTAACAGAATACACTGGTGGTATTTGATGCACATCACCTACGACGATAGCCTTCTTGGCTAAGGCAAATGAAGGAATGGCCAATTCTGGAGCGACCTGTCCTGCTTCATCTACAATCAAAAGATCTATGTTCCGCATATATGGTAACTGTTTTAAATCATCAGATTCTTTCGATATTTTCATTTTTCCCGATTGATTTGAATTCCTTGTTCTATCTAATGCTCCCCTAAAGACATCTGGCAATTTAAAGAATGTCATCACCATACAAGGTGTAATCTTTGCCATTCTATGGAATCTTTTGTCTTGGATGCTTAAATATTTATAGGTATATTTTCTTTCATCTAGACAATCATTTGCCATTAACCAACTAGCCTCATAATAATGAACTGCAAGCCAAAACATCTGATATCTTAACGTTATATCTAAAATACCATTTATTTCTTCAAGCCCCACAGCACTCAACTCACTAATACCATTTTCGGGGATATCTTTAACTTTTTTATCATCTTTATGAAGACTTTTTGTTATATGCAAAAGTTTCTCCTTATAATCGAATCCAAATTCGTTCAGACTCTCTAATAGATTCTCAAGCTTTCTATTAGAGGAATCGGGCTGAGCTTCAGATTTATAAAAACCTAAAAAGCTCAAGAACTTCTGACACAATGTCTTTTTTTTCTGATTACTATATTGAACCGTCGGCTTTTCAACAGCAGACAATATTTCTTTTAATTTCGATTCACGCTTTTGAATTTCGTCTTGAAGATACTTCATTACACCCTCCCAATAGGAGTTCTCATTAGTATTTTTTATATGATAACATTTATCACAACACTCCTGGAACGTATTCTTAAATTCCTCAAATTTTTCGTTTTCTGCTTGGCTATTATTTTTATGTTCTATACTCTCGTAATCTATACCACCTTCTTTATTCGTCTTAAAATGTGGATCATTCTTCTTAGCATCAGAAGGAAAATATACCGAAAAAGAAGATAGTCCAATCCATCTTCTTTCTAACAACTTCATCTTTTCATTCTTATCAGAATCTTCCTCTACCACATTTGCAAAAGAATCCATTATATTGGTAACAGCTTTGTTATTAGTAGAAGTTGCTACAATGATGGGAGCATTCAGACCTTCTTTTGCATGTTTGACAAACAAATCAGCAACAACACTTTGTAAAAGTGTTGTCTTACCTGTTCCCGGAGGACCTGACACTGCTAAAATCTCTCCATCTTTCGTTTCATTCAAATGATGAAGTGATTCTCTTTGAGAAGGAGAAAGAGGCCATTTACCACTCATAACTCCTAAATGTTTTTTCATTGATTTAATATTCAATTCTCCATATAAACCTTCTTCGGTATCTTTTGAAGGAAAAAGCAGCTTGTTGAGTAATGGAACCGATTTCATATTTTCATCAATATGCTCAAACAAGAAATGATATAATTCGAGTATCTTGCCATAAGCTTCCACTGTTTCATCCAAAATAATCCATGCAGAAGGATAAATCTCATAGTAACTGTTTTTCTTTTCAGAATTTTTAAGGAATGTAGAATCCCAGTCATTTTCTATCTGAAATTTGTAATATTCCTTCACCTTAGCAATATATTTATCCCAAAGAATTTCATTTTTATTACTGATACCTTCTGTTAGATTGAAATCTTTATCTTTCCATTCACCAATAGAAACATTATTTCCAAAAGGAGCCAAAATCTCAATCGGTATCCATGGAGTCTTAGTTGTATTGACCTTTAATTGTCCATTCATATCAAGAATAGCTGGAATATAAAGAACTGGTATATCTAGTACGTCTGTCTCATGACATATCTTCCCTTCTTTATTCATTTCATCAATAAGTCTTTCGCTTTTGATAATTTTAGGCAAAACCAGCACTTTTAGATCATCTTCCTTTGTATCCTTTATCTTTTTCTGCTTATTTTTTTCATCATAGATTTGAAAAAGTTTTTCATAAATTTCTCTACCCAAAAAGCCATTTTCGAAGTTAGAAGATTCATCTAATTTCAAAGGCTTTTCCTTTTTAAAATCGATACCGCTTTTGATTTTAATTATCTTAATGAGATATTCCAATATTCTTTTTTTGTCCATATAAAACATATTTTTTAATTAACTAAACCAAAATAGTTGCGGCAAAGTTACAAAAAGAAATAATAACAGCCAACTTTTTCGGCGAATATTTTGTATCACAAGGGGAAATTTAGAGATGTCATCCTGGAACTTCATTGGAAAGAGAGTGAAGAAAAAGAAAGGATTTGCGAAATAAAAGAAAGAAATTCTTGGTATTTTCAAACTTTATTCGTATTTTTGCAAAGATTTAGCAAGCTATAAACAGAAACAAAAATCATTTTCATATAACAATAATGAATACAGAACAACTTTCTATGACCAAGAAAACCCTTGTGGGAGTACAATTCCTATTTGTGGCTTTCGGTGCAACGGTTCTGGTGCCTCTCCTGATAGGCATCAATCCGGCAACGGCTCTCTTCACCGCAGGTGTGGGAACCTTTCTCTTTCACTTCATCACCAAGGGCAAGGTGCCTATCTTCCTGGGCAGTTCCTTCGCCTTCATCGCTCCTATCATCGCTGCCACCAAGCAGTGGGGACTTCCGGGAACCATCGCCGGACTTACCAGCGTCTCCCTGGTGTATTTCATCATGAGCGCCCTAGTAAAATGGCAGGGCAAGAAACTGCTGGATAGGATTTTCCCTCCGGTAGTCATCGGACCCGCCATCATCCTTATCGGTCTTTCCCTTTCGGGCAGCGCTGTGAATATGGCTAAGACCAACTGGGTTCTCGCCTTCGCATCGCTTATCACCGCCATCCTGGTACTTACCTTCTGCAAGGGACTGATAAAGCTGGTGCCTATCATTTCGGGCGTTATCGTGGGTTACGTCATCGCCATCTGCATGGGCGAGGTAGATTTCTCGGATGTAGCAGCGGCTTCGTGGTTCTCCTGTCCGGTAAGCTTCGATACCATCACCCATTTCTCCTGGGCGCCATTTCTCTATATGTTACCCGTGGCGATAGCACCGGTGCTGGAACATATCGGCGACGTGTATGTGGTGAGTGCCGTGGCGAAGAAGGATTTCGTGGCTGATCCGGGATTACATCGCACGATGTTGGGCGATGGAGTGGCGTGTCTCTGTTCCGCCTTCCTGGGTGGTCCTCCTGAGACTACCTATTCTGAAGTAACGGGAGCGATGTCTATCACCAAGGTCACAAGTCCTGCCGTGATTCGCATATCCGCAGCCACCGCCATCTGTTTCTCTATCGTGGGCAAATTGAGTGCCTTGCTGCAGAGCATACCTCAAGCGGTATTAGGTGGCATCATGCTGCTTCTTTTCGGCACCATCGCCAGTGTGGGTGTTCAGAATCTGATGCAGAACAAGGTAGATATGAATGAAACCCGCAATGTCATCATCATCTCGGTGATGCTGACGATGGGCTTGGGTGGTGCCGTCCTCTCCTCCGGTTCCTTCGCCATTTCCGGCATCGGTCTCTCTGCCGTCATCGGCGTGATTCTCAACCTCGTACTTCCTAAAACGAAGAAGGAGGAGGCGTAAAAAGTGGGAAAACATCTATTTTCGAAGAAAAAAAATGTTTTTTAATCATGGAGAAATAAACTAATTCGCAAAATATCCGTACCTTTGCAGTATGAAAACATTATTAGACGTTCATACACATACCATAGCATCGGGTCATGCCTTCAGCAGTTTGCAGGAAATGACCATGGCTGCAAAAGAAAAGGGGTTGGAAATACTGGGAATCACAGAGCACGGACCTCATATTCCAGGCACCTGTGATCCCATCTATTTCAGAAACCTGCATTGCGTTCCCCGTCAGCTCTATGGAATCAAGCTGATGCTGGGAGCGGAACTCAACATCCTCAATACCCAGGGCGATATTGACCTCGATGAGGATTACTGGCGCATACTTGATATCCGAATCGCCGGCATTCATAGCCTTTGCTGGCAGGGAGGAACCAAGGAAGAGAACACGCAGGGAGTCATCAATGCCATGCGCAATCCATTCGTGCAGATTATCTCCCATCCTGGAGATGGAACGGCAGAACTGGATTTCGAGGCTCTGATGAAGGTTTCCAAGGAGACGCATACCTTGCTCGAAATCAACAATCACTCCATGGCTCCCATCCGTCACAAAACGGTAGCAGCTCCCAATAATCTGGAACTGCTGGAACTTGCCAAGAAATACGAGACACCTGTCATCTTCGGAAGTGATGCCCACTTCTCTGCCATGATTGCCGACTACAGCAACATCATGCCGCTGGTAGAGAAAGCTGAGTTCCCGGAAGAGCTGGTTCTCAACTATCAGCCGGAGAAGTTCATGGCTTATCTCAAGCCTACCCCAGAAAAATAGGAAAAAAAACGTTTCACATTTCATTTGCACTACTATGATTATAGAGGAAATTATCAAGTATAATGAAGAATTCGTAGCCAACAAGGGCTACGAAAAGTATCTTACGAGCAAATACCCAGACAAGAAGCTTGCCATCCTTTCCTGTATGGATACCCGCCTGACAGAGCTTCTGCCAGCAGCATTAGGATTGAAGAATGGAGATGCCAAGCTCATCAAGAATGCCGGCGGACTGGTTATCAGTCCATTCGACTCCGCCATGCGCAGCCTTCTGGTTGCCATTTACGAACTGGGTGTAGAGGAAATCATGGTCATCGCCCACTCCAACTGCGGTGCCTGCCACATGAACGGGCAGCAGATGAAGGAATTGATGCTCAAGCGCGGTATCCATCAGGATGTCATCGACACCATCGGACTTTGCGGCATCGACCTAGACCATTGGCTGGAGGGCTTCCACGACACCGAGGATTCTGTAAGAAATACGATTAACACCATCCGTACCCACCCTCTTGTACCAAAGGATGTCAATCTGCATGGTTATATCATCGATTCCCAAACGGGTAAGCTTACAGAAGTAAAATAAAACTATATAATAATAATAATGAGAACATCAGCCGGTGATGAAGAAGATTAAGTATCACCACTGGCTGATGTCTGAAAAGATTTAGAAAGTGAACTGCTCCAGTTTCAAGCCGTTCTTGGTAAGAGCTTCAATCTTTGGAACCAATGTAGTGAAATGCTCAGAAGCCATGTGAGCTTTCAGAACTTCCTCGTTCTCCCATGTCTCGCAGATCATCATCACCCCATTACGAGTTCCACTGGTGAAATAGTCATAGGCAATATTGCCATGGTCCTTCAAAGACTTCTCTACCAGTTCCTTGCATAAAGCGTTGATTTCCTCAACCTTTACCTCCTCCTTCTTCTCAAAAAACACATTTAATCTAATCATAGTTCCTTATTTTTAATATTGATTCTGTATTCAATTGCTGGTTGCAAAATTACCATTTTTTTATGAATACCCAACAAATTATGCGTTATATTTTTGTTAAAATTAGAAGTTTTTCCATTTTTTCTTGCGTCATTAAGATAAAAAACGTATATTTGCAGCAGATTAAATACGCAAGCTTATGAAAGAGAAAAGATATACATTGCCAGAAGAGCAGAAAGATGCAGCTTTCGTAGCAGAGTCAGCACCAGCCTATCACGGAAATGCCGCCATAGCACTTCCCGAGGATAAATGTGCAGAAGAAGATATTGACTGGAATAAGATTCCAGTGGGCTGGCATCCGGCCAATGAAGAAGAAGCCGTGGCTAGGATTGAAGCTATTGAGACGGAGTATGAAAGGACTGGCAAGGCTACAGATTTTGATGATTTTATAGCAGAACTTAAATCTGAAGGATTATGGCTCATATAAAATTACTAGACCCTTTCAAGAAGGAACTTCGAGATATGGTGGTTTACACACTAGCCAAATTTGGAGCTACTTCAGTAAAACGGTTTAATAAAGAGCTTGATGACATCAAGCATCGCCTGATGCTTCATCCTCTTTCTTCACCCAGAGAGCCATTGCTTAAGCGATTCCACCGCCCTTACCATAGTGCGATTATCAAGGAGAATTGGAAGATTATCTATCGCTACGACGAAGCCAACGACCTCGTCATTTTCGTAGATTTATGGGATATGAGAAGAAGCCCCAGATATCTGATTAGACAATTCAAAAGAAAACTATAAAGGAAAGAGCTCTAACTGTATGATTGAAACGGGCTGAAAGCCCAAAAGCTCCTAGCCCAGAGCAGCACCCTGGGTATACTCGCAGTCAGCAATGCGCCCTGCAAGGGCAAAAGCTTAAAAATGTATTGTTTTTCAAAGTTTTCCCCCATTTTCCTTGCACCATTCAAATAATAATCGTATATTTGCAGCGACATAAATAACAATATAATTAATAGGAGGATAAATTATGGCAAGACCAATTAGAGAAACGCCAATATTATATGGCAAAGACGCAAAACGCTTTGTTGAAGAAATGAAGCGTGTAGAGAGTTTAACTCCTGAACAGCGAAAAGCTAATAGAGAAAAGCTACAAGCTGAAATCGCTGTTCTTGACAAAGAATGGAATTTAACTTATAATGCACTTCGAGGATGAAAATAGAACATCTTTCCTTGGAACATCAAATAAATACATTCGACTGTGGGGACTCAGACTTAAATGATTTCTTACAGAATGATGAGGGTGCGTCATGAACTTATGACACACCCTCGTTATTTATCCATACTTGTAACAGAAGTTCAATTATATATAAACTAAACCCGCTTACAAGTCAATGTCTTTACTCCTCTTTATATGCCTCATACTCCTCACGAGAGATTGGAGTCTCTGGGTCAACTTTCAAGACTTCATCATAGGTTAAGCCATAGAGGTGATAGACGAGGAAGTCGATTTGATTCTCCAAGGAAGTGGTGTCGGCATTCTGCTTTTTTCTCAACAATATCTCTGTAACACATTTGCTAATTCTATTTACTATTGTTTCATTGGCAGAGGCTATTGGCAAGTTTTTTATAAATAGAGCTTGATAACGAAAAAAGCCACCAGCTTGTGGAACAGACGTATTACGATGATAATAATTCAATAATTTAGAATTTAATACTCCCAACACATATTTATTATTTAATCCATCATCCGATATTATCTTCAAACTATACACAGTAGTTGTCCCAAAGAACCCATTAATATCCAGTGCGAAACTATTACAACTTGCATTGTCTAAAGTGACGATTTTCTCACCTTCAAACCTTGTCGGTTTTCTCTGATTCCATAACTCATACCATGCTTTTGAAGACTTATCGAAATAAGAGCGTCCCTTTAAGTTATCTTTATTATCTAGCATATATTGATATGCATTAGGATAATGAGATTTAAAGAACTGCTCAGAAATAACATTTCCATTTTCGTCATATGGGTATATCAAGTATAAGCCACCCCACTCAATAGTATACGGTCTGATATTTTTCCCTTTCAAAAATGGCCTTAATATCCCTCGTTCTATATCATGACCGAGAATGATATTTCCGTCAACAAGGAACACGTTATCTTTACCAGTAGCAATTCCTTGATAAATTCCATCACATAAATCTATCAAATATTTTTTTTCATGCTGAATCTTCTCTAATAAATCATCATTATTGGACATAGAGAAATTCCAAACTTCTTGATTCAATTTATTCGGCGAAAAAATAACAGGAGATTCCTCTAAACCTTGCTTATATTCTATGTTATTATCTGAATCATTAGATGCTCTAAACATAAAAATTCCTGTATAAGTCATAGCATTCTCAAAGTTTTGTTTATCGCCAAAATCAACAATCTCTACTAGAGCTAAATTTTGTCTTATGAAGTGTCTCAATGCTTTACCATAATCTCTTTTTAAGAAACGAGTTGGGCATATATATATTGCATGTCCATTATCTACAATCAAACTTTTTGTCAACTCAATAAAAGGAATATAAAGATCATATTTTCCTTTAGTCGTTTGAAAGTTTTTCAATTGCTGCTTAACATTTACAGAAAGGTTCTTAAACTCCACATATGGAGGATTTGCTATCACAATATCAAATCCACCCTGCTCGAATACATCCGCAAAGTATGTATGCCAAAGGAAGAACTGGTCATTTGGAATCTCCAATTCATCTACGGCATCCTGCACCTCATGATTTCCCTCGGCACAAACCTTGATGTAATCCTTCACATACTTATCTATCTGCTGGCGACGCTGAGCACGCAAGGTATGGTCGGTGATACTAAAATATGATTTTACCAAATCCTGAATGGTCTTCTGAACATCAGCTTCCTCAAAACCCAAAGAGAGAACGCCACGAGTTTTCTTGGTATCCTTACCGGTCTTCAACTTCTTGGAAGTAACATCCAAGTCCACCCCTTTATAACTCTCCAGCAACGAGTTGCCCTGCATAATCTTAAAGTCGAGATTAGGCAATGGCATCGGCTCCTTTTCATCGATGATAAGAGCAAGCCAAAAACGGAGGCGGGCGATATCTACGGCTCCCTTCTCAATATCAACACCATAAATGTTGTTCTGAATAATGTGGCGCTTGATGTCGGCAGCATTATCCTCCTCGAAGATTTCGATAGACTTGCGGCATGCATAGAGTTCACGGAGTAAACCCATAGGGAAGGCTCCCGAACCGATGGCAGGGTCACAAATCTTCACGTCTATCAACTTCTGATCGATAGACATGGCAAGTTCTGAAGAAGCTCCACCCAGCTCCTCCACATCATTGGTTTTCACAAAGTTAGCAATATGTTCCTTAACCTCAGCATCATCTATGCCAGTTTGCAGATACGCCGTCAACGACTCCTGACACATGTAACGAACGATTTCCTTTGGGGTATAGAAGGCTCCCTTGTCCTTATTATCCTCCAAAAGATTCTCGAAAATCTTGCCAAGCATCTCAGGGTCAACACCCACTTCGGCATCATTCGGATCGTTCTCATCAATCGTAAAGTTGTAACTATCAAAGAAATCGAAAAGCGACTGGAACATTCCGGCAGGGAAAACAGAATCTACTTCATCTATCTTCTCCTGCTGGAAAAGTCCACCATTAAGATAAGGAATCTTATCGGCATTCGGAATATACTTCACTCCTACTCCGTTAACCAAAGGCGCACTACTCCGGTCCTCAGGCTTGGTATTGAGCAAGCCAAAGAACATAGGTTCAAGCACCTTGTCCAGGAAATCTTCCTTTACCTCATCAGAAGCATCATAGAACAAATCGTGCATGTAATGCAGATTGCCAGCAAGCCATCCCTTACTCTGCAGGAAATAAAGGAACACGATACGACCCATCATCTTCTTGATATAATCGCGCACCAGTTTATCATCTTCCTTAAAGGATGTAAAGTATTGGGCATCTGGTTCTCCAGTTTCCTGCTCCACCCATTTGTTTCCCTTCTTTACATATTCCTTACCTGTGAGGAACTTCACAAACTCGGCATACTGCTTGCGGTAAGCAGCAAAGAAATCATCTGAAAGAGCCTCAACAGAGAAGGCCTTCTTGATTTCCAAAAACTCATTTGCCTTCTTCTGTAAACTCACAAAACGGGAAACAGGGGTCTTATAATACGCCTTCTCATCACCAAACACATAGGTGAATCGCTTGGTGCTGGTAGCATCTTCCTTCAAGTCGCAAATCAAAGACAGGCGCCAGTTGATTCCATCATTAAATACCGCCAAGGCGGCATCAAAGCCATAGCCCAGATAAGGACGAATCAGGTTACGAAGCCCCACCTTGCGGCGCAGCACCGAACCATCCTCCATTTCATAATAGAAGAATCCTAACTCATAATTATCTTGCGTTGTCATACTACCCAGGAAATATCCCTTGCGGTCTTCGACATCCTCGTCCAAAGCCTCAGGACTCACACGCACCTTGTCGGCATGAAAGTAATCCTGCAGCAACATCTGCCACTTTGAAAGATTGAACTTATACTGAAAGAGTCGCTTAAATGTTTCTTTATTATATGTTGCCATAACTATCTTTATTTTTTCTGTTCTTACACCTTATTATATAGAGAGACTTAAATGAATGACTCAGATACCACAATCTGCGGTTCCAAGATTTCCTCGTTTCTTTCCTCATCGGTATCCAGCGGAATGTTGTAGCGATCAAAGAGTTCATCTATCTTGTCTATGATTTGCGCTATGAGGTCTTCGCTGGATGGTTTCTGCTTCTTTACCTGGCGATTGAAACTATTGATGCTTGAATTGAGTCCGATGAAGACACCCAGTTCCACGATTTGCTCCAACTTCTTGATTTGCGCCACAGTCTTCTCCGCATCCACAGCATTCAAGGCTCGGTTCATCGTACGGAGAATGCTCAGCACGGCATTGGTCGATTTATCTTTCTTCCTGTTCTCCATGCTTTCGGCATCCACCACCTTTCTTACCACCTTCTGGTAGGATTCCAATGCCAGTTTCACCTGGTCGTAATGGAAATCCATTACCTTCGCAAAGTCACCCGGCTTCTCCTCCATCACAGCCTTCATGATGTCCATCGCATCCAAGAAAGGGATAGACAAAGCCTTGCCGTCAGCCTTAACCCAGTAATACTCCACCTTCTGAGGCGAAGAAAGATAGACGATTGTGGTATGAGGATGTTTTCCGATTTCCCTCACCGTTCGGCTCTTCATCGGCAAAGTCTTGATATGATTGTAGAGCTTGCGATGGGTGCGATAAAGCTCACGAGCTTCTTCCAGGAACTTCAGATTTCTATCCACTGCATCCTGAATATCAGGATTGAACATCTGGAACTCTTTCACGATTTCCTCTCTAGAGTAAATCTGTGCATCCTCGCCAAAGGCTGAATGGAAGCCCTGCAACTTGATGAGGGCATTGCTATAGAGATGAATCTCCTGGTTGCCCTGCATCGACGGATAGAACATGTAGTTGTATATCTTGTCTGCCACCGAACCGATACGGTTGACACGACCGATGCGCTGCATCAGTCGGGTAGCGTTCCATGGCGAATCATAGTTGATGATGACGTTGGCACGATGCAGATTGACACCTTCGGCAAGCACATCAGAAGTAATCACGATGTTGAATTCATCCGATTGCTCGGCATAGTTGGCATCAAAGCACTTGCGGAGAAGTTCCTGTCGGTTGGTACGATTGCTGGCACAGACATCCAAAATATCGTGACGATGCAGACGATTCTGCAGCTGCTCCGTCAGATAATTCACAGTATCTACGCTCTCTGAGAAGATAACCAGTTTGCCTGTAGGATTTATCTCCTTATCAAAGAATTCATGCTCCAGTTTATCGATAAACAGTTCCAGCTTTGGGTCTTCGCTTACCTCATCCCATTTTCTGCAAAGCTCCTTCAAATTCTTAGCATCTTCTTTCAGCATCTCCAGGAAACGTTCGCTGAAATCCTCACCTTTAAAGACCGTATCTTCCTCTTTCAATCCTTTTTCTACGGCATATTCTATGATGCGATCCAACTCCCATCCTTTGGCTTGCTTATCCTTCACGTTGATATCGGGAGCGATAATCACCTTGTTCTGGTCAAACATCTTAATCATATCCTCGGTAATGCGGAGGAAGGTGTGGAGCGAACGGCGGAAGGCATAGAAACTGCTCTCCAATCGCTTGACCATGTGAACACGATAGATGCCTGTCAGCATGGTGGAAATATGGAGGGCAGTAGGATACTTCTTGCGCGCCTCACCCTGCAAGAACTCCACGGCACGATAGCGGGCATAGTGCAAGCCTTTTCCTGTAGGATTATCTTCAGGATGAGGCGTATCGGTAAGAATCGCCATCGTACTATAGAAGAGATCGTTCAAACCACCATTTAATTCATACATCAATTCGTTAGGAGGCAGAATATCCGGGAATACGATGTGCTGATCATCCAAGTCTTTCTTGTAGGCAGGCACATTCTTGATGTTGTTTCGGGTTCGTCTAACCGTCACCTTATCAATCACTTGCGTTCTTATCTTCTCGTAGAGGTCATCGGTGCGCTTGGCAAATTCTGCATTTCTTTCGTTATACTTGTCTAACTTACGCTCACGCATCAGCTTATCATATTCTTCTATCCATGGAGAGAAGGTTACAGGCAGATTCTGGATGCCTTCGATGGTGGAATAGCGGGCATTCTGGAAGAGAAGCAAGAGATTCAGAAGATCGGTTGGACGATTATTGAGCGGAGTAGCCGAAAGCAGCATCACCTTCTTGTGATGGCCCTTTACCAAACCTTCGTTCATGCGAGGAGTCTTGCAGATTAACTGCAAATCATCGTATCTGCCAGCGGTGGCTCCACGGAAGTTATGCGCCTCATCTACAATCACCAGGTCGTACTCTCCCTTTTCACGGAAGTTGCCTTCGCCCTCTATGATTTTATTCAGACTGCCATTGCTCACAAACTGGGCGTAGCGCTTGATGCCGAAAAGCTTGAAAGTATCAGTCCAGTTCTTTTCCAAGGCTGGCGGATAAACCACCAGGATATTGGTGTATCTTCCATTTGCTTCAACAAATCGCTTGGCAATCATCGTGGCAACAATGGTCTTACCCAAACCCACCACATCGGCTAGGAAGAAGCCATTGTGCTGCATCAGCATCTGATAACCCTGAATCACGGCATCGTGCTGATAGCGGATATCCTTCACACCCTCAGGCATTTCCATCGTAAAGTCATCCTCCACCTGCGAACCGAAAGTATCTATCAGCACCTTCATATAGAGTTCGTATGGTGTAGGCAACTGGGCAAGATGAGTCTTCGCCTTCATCTGCTCGATGTCTTGCAGATTCAGAGGAACGGCCTGCTCCCAAAGCTGCTCAAATTCCTGCTTGCAATATGCCACATCATCATAATCTTTCATCGCCACGTTCAATTCATACCGGTTGCCAGGCACGGTTCCCATACCGGAATCGGATAGATTAGAGGACCCCATGATAACCCAGCCATCAGAGTTTGGATTATGGTTTTCCGGGAGAAGAAGATAGAATTTGGCATGGAGGTTCTTGCTGCGATGGATGCGCATCTCCAGTTTTTTGTCGATGATGTCCTGGCAAAACTGGAGGATACCTCTCTCCGTCTGCTCATCATAGCCTGCATTCTTCACTTCTTCAACGAAATCGTGAGAATAGGCATCGATGACGGCTTGTTCATCAATCTGTCCGAAAAAGAGTTTGGATTGCTTACGGAATATGTTGTCGATATTGATACCTACCAATATCTGTATCTTTTTGACGTGTTCAAATTCCTCACGAAGTTTGAAATAGCCCGAACTTCGGAAATATCCTACTACTGCCTGAAAGGTATGAAAATCAAGCATATTGTGGGCTATTCCCTTGAACTTCTCGAACAGGGAATTATCAGGAGTATTATTAAAAAACTTAGTGCTCATCTGTCTGTATCTCCTTAGGCTATTGGCACTTCCGCCATTCCCCCAAGCAGAAACATTCTTGTTAGTTTGTATGGTTGCTACCAAAACAGAAATGGCGTAGGGAATCTATCACTCGCATTACCCTTGCCTTTCGAGGTCCTAGGAAAACCTTTGGCAACAAGAATAAGAAGCAACAGAAACCTACGCCAAACTTGCATATATAATAGCACAGGATGTACCCTATCCAAACGAATGGAAAGGGCACACCTATGCCTGTGTACATACACATAAAGCGAAGGCGCCTACCGCTGTCTTCATCTGAATGCCTCTTTTGAAATTTCCTAGGTTTCGAAAGATCAGAAGAAAACGTAGTACACGTCTTTCTTAATTATGATAGGCCAAGCCATGGATTTTTACCTAGCCAGCGACTCATCGCCAGCCATCCACGGCAAGACGAATGCAAAAGTACGAAAAAGAATTGGGATTTGCAAGAAAATCGGAAAGTTTCTTGCAAATCCCAATAAAATAGTATAAAAACACATTTTAATTTATTCTTTTCTCTTCACCCAAACCTTGTGGCTGCCACTGCCCATCGAACCTATCGGCGAAGTTTGGTCGGCGGTGATTTCCTTCAGCTCCAGGGAGGCGGCGGTGCGGCTCAGGTTGTTGATGTAGGCATAATCAGAGAGAGTGATGAAACCATTGGCTTCTATCATCTCCAGGGCACGAGCGATGCGCTCTTCCCTGGAATAGAGCTGCTTGCGAATCACCTTTACGCCACCCATGTCTCGCTCCAGGTCGCGATCGGTTTCATGCTTCACACTCTTGAGTAATTCAGGAGATGCCTTGAAGTTGATGTCCTTCACGCCCACCTTGCGATACGCCATCTTATCCTCTTCGCCCTGCATTTCCGTAGGCTTATCGTCCTCGAAACCGAGGGAGAGCGAGAAGGTGCCGAGGCCTTCCAGATTCACATTGTAGCCCATGGAGAGCATTTCTACCAGCATATCAGCCACATCCATCAATACTGCCTCCGTGGTACTTTCCGAAATACCACGATGGTAGCCCTGCATCTTCTTGACGAACTCTTTTCTGGATAGTGTCCGATTGGTCACCATCTTGGGATAAACTCTGCGCTTGCCTTCATTACGCATATCAGTTAACTCTTGCAACTTGTACTTTGCCATAACGATTCCTTTCTTATTAATATTGTTATCACTCCATATTGAGATAGCCATTACAGTCAAGAGTAATGATGATTGCTCCTCATCATAATAGTTCTCAAACCTAGAGATAAAAGTATTTATCCCTAGATGAAAGTTCCGTTCAACGACGTTGAACCGACATTCAGCGACGTTGAATGCAGGTTCAGCGACGTTGAACGCACATTCAACGTCGCTGAACGAAACTTTCTACTAGGCAAAAGTACATTTTTTCCTAATAACAACCAAAACTTTTCCCAAGATTAACACAAAATTAATCATTTTACAGCCACGCTCCGAATCTTGCGCTTGGCAATGGGGCGGCGAAGTAATAGTTTTGGTCGTTATTCTTATCCAGGAAATTCACCTTCTTCATGCCGAAGAATGGCAGGCCCTCTGGGAAGAGGCGGGCGAAATCGGTTACACCTCCTGAGAGGGCAGGACTGCCTGCCTGATAATCGAAATTCCAGCTCTTGTCGAATGCCAATGGAGCACCTTGAGCTACATTATCTATCTCGCAATTGATATTCATCTTCTCGCTCTGCTTGAAACTCTTGAAGAGTGGGTTGAGCTGACCTGCCACGCTGCTCTTGATATCGGTATCAAACCAGATGCCGAGCTCTGCACTCTTCGCCATCTGCGCTACGCCTGTCTCTGTAGATGCAAAGTAGTAATTTGGTGTAAGACGACTGTGCTCCATATCAGCACCATCCTTCTTTGGCTGCTTCAGTCCGAAACGGGAATCGTAGATGAGGTTGTTCACGAAGACTGGCTTCGCTGCCTTCTCTACCCAGACAGAACCACCCTTTTTGTTTTTGGAACGGCGCCAGCCGCAGTTGATGATGGTGTTGTTATAGACGGTCATCTCAGAGAGAGGGATTACCTCGCTATTTCCGGCATTCGAAAGCTTGAAGGCGTTGGTGCAGGCGTTGTAGATGATGTTGTTGGCTACATCGAGCTTGCAACCTGCCTTCACGTTGATAGCCTCACCACCATCGGCTGCATTTCCGCTATCGGCAAAAATATTATTGATAATCACGCCGTTGCCACCGGTGAAGTAAGTCTGGTCGTTGTAGTTGTCATGGAAGAAACTGTTTGCCATCACAAACTTGCCGTTTACATTACAGAAGTGGAAGGCTGGCACTCCGCCATCGATGGTGGTCTTGAAAAGCTTGTTCTGGAAAGAAGCAGAACTCTCGGTAGGAGTAGCACCGGCATAGGCCACATCCACGTGGTTGAGCACCACCTCCTCAGAATTATATCCACAGATGATGCCGCCCCAATCGGCAGGCTTTCTGGTATCAGAAGTAATGGTAACTGGCTTCTCGGCGGTTCCCATACAATAAAGATTGCCCAATACTACGATTTCTACCGGCACCTGAACCTCAGACTTGCAGGTAACGGTTACGCCCGGCTCTATGTAGAGCGATGCTCCTACAGGAATCTCAACGCTCTGGCTCAGGGTAGTATCCTTGGTCCAAACCACAGAACCTGCTGGATATTCTGCCACCTTCGTTGTGATGACATCCTTAGAACCCTGGTTCTCATTACCATCACTTCCATTACCGCCATTATTCACGTAATCGTATGGATTGAAATTATCATTCTCGCAAGATGTGGAGAACATTGCAGCTGCTGCCATCATGAGCAAAGCAGCAAAAGTATTTATCTTTTTCATTTTTACAGTTTCTTGTTTTATAATTTGTATCTTACTCCCAGCAGGAAGGTTCTGCCATACTGATAAGTGCCCACGATGGTCTTATCGCTCTTCTGACCCTCATACTCCAGGTTGCTCTTGTTCACGGTCTTCAAGTATCTCTCGCGCTTGGCATCGAGCAGATTGTTTGCCTTGAAGAAGATGGAGATGCCGTTCTTGAATTGCTTCTCGGCACTCAGATCGAGACCGAACATCGCCTTGTCCCACTGGTCGGCATCCTTGAAGGGAGAAACCAGGGCGAGCTTGGTGCCCGTGAAGGAAGAGGCCAACTGTGCATTCCAGCCATGCTCCGTATCCTTATATAATAAGGAGATGTTGGCGGTATGAGGAGCCTGGTTAACCAGCGGACGGGTCTGGGTTACACCCGATTTATACTCGGCACTACCCTCCTTGTACTCACGCTTCGAGGTGGTGATTTCAGAATGGGTGTAAGTATAATTCGCCTTCACTCCGAAGTGGCGGATGTACTTGATTACATCAATTTCGAAGCCCATGTTCCTGGCATTACCCAGGTTGTCAGGCATGTAGTAAGCATCGGTTCCGGCACCAATCTTGCCATCCGATGTTACGAACACCTGCTCTATAGGGTCTTTCAGATACTTATAGAATACGCCGGCAAGAATCTGCTCGGTCTTGCTTGGGAACCACTCCCAGCGCAGGTCGATATTGTCGATGCGGGCACGCTTCAGGTTTGGATTTCCCTTCTCCTGATACTCCTCGCCCATAATCTGATAAGGCACAATCTCATAGAAGCCCGGACGGTTGATGGAGCGATAGTAAGAGAGACGCACGTTCATCTTCCTGGTTGGCGTCCACTTGATGGATGCCGATGGCAGATAATCCCAGTAGCTCTGCTCTCCCACCTGTCCCATGTTGCGGAAGTGCTGGAGCATGGTGTAAATCTGGTTGGTGTGCTCGGCACGGAAACCGGCATTCAGTTCGCCCACCTCGCTCTTCATGGTTACCATGGCGTAGGCTCCGCCGATGTGCTCCTTGGAATCGTAGTTGAGCTGAGAAGCCTGAGAATAAGGAGTCTTGCAAACCCAATCAATGTTGGCATACTGGTCTATTCCGTTGCCATCCAATCGCTGCGAGATGTCGGCAGGATTGAAGATGTAAGAATAATATCTGTTGCTGCGTTCCTTTCTGCGATACTGTGCTCCCGCTTTCCAGAGAGCCTCCACATCGTTGGCGAAACGGGTATCGTAAGAAAGGTTGATGTAACCCGCCCAGTCAGTATCCTTGTTGTGCTGGAATCGGCGCTCGGCACTTTTAGGCAGGGTCTTTGTGATGTTCTTGTCGCCTTCCCAGATGGAACCCGAAACGGCATCGCCGCCATTCTCGGCAGTTCTGCTGATGGAGTTGGTCAGGGTAACGTAAGTTCTGTCCGGATCTTCCTCCTTTGCCTGCGAGAATACGCCCGACCAATCGAGGGTAAAATCCTTGGTTAGATGATGCGTACCCTTCAGATTGGTGGCGAAAATGCTCTGGGTGGTTGAGAGAGAGCGCACCTCATCATCCTGGGTGTAGCTGTCGGCTCCGATGTATTCGGTATTGACGCTGTTATTGTATCTGATGCCCTTGGAATTGGTGCGCACATACATGTTGTACCATTCCAGCTTATGGCGAGGCAGGGTTAAGTCGAACTTGGCATGAGCACCCGCAGTAAGGTCGTGGATGCTGTAGTAGCGATGCTGCAGATTGGAAATGTACATGGCCTGCTCGCCCGAAGCCATCTTTACGGAATTGTAGGTGCGCTCGGTGCCACGGAAAACATTCTGCACGCTTCCGGCAAGCATCACGCCCAGGCGGTCGTTCCAGAAGCGGTTGCCGATGCTCAGACCTCCTATGAAGTTAGGAGCTGGAAGAGAATGGCTCTTCAACTGAACAGGACCGTTTTTGAAATCGCTCATCTGCGCCTTGTAGTCTTTTCCGAAAGCCTCGTAAGGAGATTTCTTTGTATAATCAGAGCGGTTGCTGGTAAGATAATCTCTGCCATCATTCCAGAAATAATCACTTGCTCCGATGGCTGCATTCGCCTGAATCTGGAAGCGGGATGGGGCATCCTTCATCACCATATCCACCACGCCGCCGGCAGCATCGCCTTCCATATCAGCAGTAAGAGACTTGGAAACCACGAGGCGGTCCATCAGATCTGAAGGGAAGATATTCAATGGGATGTAACGGTTTTTATCATCCGGACTAGGAATCTTCACGCCGTTTACCAGGGTGTAGTTGTAGCGCTTGTCCATGCCTCGGAGGATGGCGTAGGAAGCCTCGCCCGATGCATCACGCTCCATGGTGACACCTGATACTCGCTGCAGAACGCTCGCCACGTTGACGTCAGGCGAAAGCTGGATGCTCTGCTGACTCATCACGTTGAGCACGTTGCCTGCATTCTTCACGGTTTCTATGGCGCTGCGGTCGCTGCGGTATTCACGATGACCGGTAACCACCACTTCGCCCAACTGCTTCAGGTCTTCATCCATCGGAATATCCACCTTATTTTTCTTAGCCACATCTATAACCATCTCCTTGGTTTTGTAAGACATGTAGGAAACGATGATGGTAAACTTGCCTTTATCTGGCAGTTCATGCAGGGTGAAAGTACCATCAAGTCCGGTGGTGGTACTCACGTTGGGTAGCTCCTTTACTCGGATTACGGTTCCGATGAGGGGTTCTCCCGTTTTGTTATCCTTAACAATACCATCCAGCGTGTGGGCGTGGATGGCGGAAGTTGCAGCGGCAAGAAGCGCCGCACTCAGCAAAATTCTTTTCATCTATATCGCTATTGAAATCTTCATTCGTTTCTTTTCGCAAAAAAGCTCCTTTTTACTTTTTTGCCTTTGAAATCGTGTGGATGATTTTTCCATCCTTGTCAATCATCGACATTCTGAGCTGCTTCTTATCTGCAGTAAAAACAGAGAAACCATCGGCTGGACTGCAGAACACGGTGCCATCGATAGGCTTCACAGGACGGGCCAGAGATGAAGAGGAATTGACTACGTAGTCGATGTTATCGCCCTTCTTCTGGATGTGCTGGAAGTTGTGGATGTGACCGCAGGCATAAATCGCCACATTATTATATTTATGGAGGATAGGAAGGAGACGCTTCTGCATGTCGAGGCGCTCACTCTCCTTCTTCGTGGTGTAGGCGTAGATAGGATGATGGCCTACCACGATGACCCAGTCTTCCTTGGCATTCTTCAGGGTTTCATCGAGCCAGGAGAGCTGAGCCTCTGCATCCTGCTTGCAGGCATCAGGATAGATTTCTGAATTCTTGCGGTAAGAATCGATGAGAGGTGTGGTGTCGAGGAAGATGACACGCACGGTGGTTCCCTTGTGGTCGAACACCTTGGTGTAATATTTGGCTGGCATCATCCAGCGGCGGCTCACCTTGTCGTAGTCCATAAAAGCCTGAGTATTTCCACGATACTCATGGTTGCCGCAAACCGGGAACCAGTTGAGCATCAGGTCGGGATGAGAATAAACATATTCGTAATTGGTAAGCCACAGAGGGTCCTGGGTAGAAGCCACGCCATTGAAATGGTGGATGTCGCCCACGGCAAGTACACATTCCGGATCTACCGTACCCGCCATCTCGCCCATCAGTTCGGCGATAGGCTTCTGGTCGTAGTAGCCGTTGCGGCCCATGTCATTGGTCATGTAGAGGGTGATTTCGCCCTTCAGTTTCTGCCATTCGGCAGCATTCGCCTTCCAGTTAGGATTCTGCGGAATGGTGGTTGCTGCACTCTGAGAGCAGGTGGTTAATGCTGTGTTTTGAGCCTGAGCAGTCAAGCCTCCGCCCAACAATAAAGCCGAAGCCAAAACTACAGTAGCTACTCTACCTTTCATCATAGCAAAGCCATTCATGCTGCTATGCTTACCCGATACTTTCTTTTCCATTTTTCTTTATTTGACTATAATACCTTTTATTAAAAATTGATGATACCTTTCCCCTTTCGGGGTGGTACCTGTTAAATTTCGGGTGCAAAGGTAGGGGTATTATGTGTCAAAGAGGTTACAAGGATTTGAATTAGCAGATAAAAGATACTACAATCTTATTACGGGAGTTTCCCCCGATGCTTTTAGGGAAAATCATACGCTGGTTTATGGTTTTCCCCTTGCTATTTTCAGCTATTCTCCCTATCTTTGCACCATCAAAAAGTTGATAGCGGCACCAAGTAGCCTCTTCAATTAAAATAAATAGAGTAATAACCCTTTAAAGAGAAGATAGTTATGAAAAGAATGATTATGACATTGGTAGCAGTATGGATGATGATAACATCTATGAATGCTCAGAGACTGACAGATATTCAGGCAGAAGCCCGTTTTATCACAGATAAGATGGTGGTGGAACTGGGATTGAGCAGCGCCCAGCGTAACAATCTCCTGAACATCAACTTCACCTACCTGGACGGCATCCGCAGCTATCGCGACATTGATGCCTACGGCTGGCATTACCGCAACAAGCAGCTCAAGCGCATGATGACCGCCAGACAATGGAAGAAATTCAAGAACTCATACTATTTCTATCGCCCTATCGGCTGGCAGAATCATGTGTATGTTCACCATATTTACACCAAGTATCCAAAGCATAACTGGGGACACGACAAGCGCCGCCCTCGCCCTGAGTGCAGCTACGGAAGACCGGGATGGCCAGGCGGAACCCATGTAACCTATGGACCAGGAAAGCCAGGCAAGCATCACAAGCATCACAAGCATCACAAGCACGACAAAAAGTGGAAGCACGACAAGAAGAAGTGGAAGCACGATAGAGATTGGGATGATGATGACGACGATGACGATGATTGAGATAATGACTGGAATGATGACTAAGATTAAGATGAGATTAAGACAAACTTTCGATGATAAAACAGAAGAAATCCAAGCTAGAGATCATTCTCCGGCTTGGATTTCTCGTTAAATAAAAACTAACTATGCCGACTAACTAATAACTAATCATTAATAATTAATCATTAATCACTAATCATTAATCACTAACAAGATGTCTTCCACAATCTGCTCATCGAGCAGGCGATTATCCGAAAGCAACTGCTGCACATCATATCTATCGTAGAGACCCTTTCTGATGCCGCCCACCATCACCTTCATTTCTGAAGTACCATAGTAAGAGGCGATGCGCTCGCCGAAGCCGCCATCCTTCGAGCCATCCTCCAGGGTTACCACCAACTGATGGTTTGCCTTCAGGCTATCCAGCACTTCGGCATCCACCTCATTCAGATAACGGGGATTGATGAGCGTAGCATCGATGCCCTTATCAGCCAACAGGCGGACTACATTCTCGCCCTTCTGATAGAACGAACCGGCGGCAATAACTGCCACCTTCTCGCCCTGGTGCATCACCTTGTACTTTGCCTCGTAGCCATACTCAGCATCAACGGCTTCTGACGTATGAACCACGCCATTGCTTGGCACGCGGATGGCGACAGGTTTCTTATCCTGCAGAATGCTCCAGCGGAGCATGGCGAAATACTCCTCGCAGGTGGTTGGAGCCAGATAGATGAGCCCCGGAATGCTGCAGAGCATCGGAATGTCGAAAAGGCAGATGTGGGTGATGTCGTTCATCGAGTTCACTCCGCCTCCTACCACGTTGATTACGGCTGGGTTGGAATTGATGCAGAGGTCTTGCGCTATCTGGTCGTAGGTACGCTGGATAAAGGTGCTGTAAACCGTCCATACCGGATGCAATCCGCCCTTCGCCATTCCCGAAATCATGGCTACCGCCTGCTCTTCGGCTATTCCCATATCGATGTGCTGGTTGCCAGCCAGTTGGCGCTTATCGGCAGTAAATCCGCCTGCGACAGGAGTACCTGCGGTTACGGCGATGAGCGTCTTATCCTGCTTCATCTCGCTGAGCATCCAGTCGGAGAATAATGTGCCGTAATCTTCCGTCGGAGTCACCTCCGGGAAGGTTCCATCGGCATTCTTTCTTGGTCGGCTGCCATCTTCCAGATTGAAAGGCATTCCCCAATGCCAAGCCTCCTTGTTGGCTACGGCTGGCGCAAATCCATGACCTTTCTCTGTGTGAATGTGAACCACGGTAGGCTTATCCGTATCCTTCACGCTCTCGAAAACCTGGATGAGTTTTTCGATGTCGTTACCCTCTTCCAGGTACTTGTATTCAAAGCCCCATGCCTTGAACCAGTTGTGCTCGCAGGTGCCGTTGCTCTGGCGCAAGGCACGCAAGTTCTTGTAGATTCCGCCATGATTTTCGGCGATAGACATTTCGTTGTCGTTCACCACGATGATGATGCCCGTGCCGAGTTCCGAAGCCTCATCCAGTCCCTCGAAAGCCTCGCCGCCCGAAAGGGATCCGTCGCCGATAATGGCGATGATGTTCTCATCGGTTCCCTTGACATCGCGCGCCTTCTGCAAACCGGTGGCAAGACTCACGGAAGTGGAAGTATGCCCCACCTCGAAATTGTCATACTCCGGACATTCGGCAGGAGAAGAATAGCCCGAAATGGCATTCATGTCATCCACATCGCCGAGGAATCCCGCAGCTCGTCCGGTGAGCACCTTATGCGGATAACATTGGTGGCTTACGTCAAACACGAGCTTATCCTTTGGCGCATCAAAAACGTAGTGAAGCGCCACGGTTGCCTCCACGAATCCCAGGTTCGGTCCCACATGACCGCCATGCTTGCTTACACGATTCAGCACAGCCTGTCTGGTTTCATCAGCCACCACCTGCAGCTCCTTCAAATCCAGCTTCTTCAAGTCGGCTGGCGACTTTATCTTCTCAATATACATATTTTTTATACTTATAGTTATAATTCTATTATGATTACGAATTCCGGGTGCAAAGATACGATGATTCCCGAAAACACGCATTACCCAAACTACAGAAAAAATGAATAATTTTCCGGAAAACTCATCTTGGAATATTTTTCAGAAATATCATCTTGGAATATTTTTCGGAAATCTCATCTTGGAATTCAACCTACAGCCTTATCCCTATCCTTCAGAATCACAGCCATGTTATCCAGCGCCCATTCTATCAGATGATCCATAATCGGAATAAGGGTTTCAGCACGGGGTGTGAGAGAATACTCCACTCTTGGCGGCACTTCGGCATAAGCCTTGCGGGTAACGTAGCCATCAGCCTCCAACGATTTTAACGTGCTGGTAAGCATTTTCTGCGAAATATCCGGAATCAGCTTACGCAGGGCATTAAACCGGAGAGGACCATCCTGATGATTTTTCAGGGTGTAGATTACCAGTAGCGACCACTTGTCGCAAACGCGCGCCAGAACGTTACGGATGGGACAGTCCTGCACTACCATTTCTTTTATCATTCTTGCCATAATCAATCTTCTTTATATTCTACATATTCTACTATAATATTCTGCGATAATCTATAATATACTGCAATAGGCTACAAAAGTAACTAATATCCGAAAAGATACCAAACATACCAAGTTAATCTAAGTTAACGCTTTATTTTTCTTTCTCCCATTCCCACGCAATAGTTACTTCCCGGTAACCATCTTACCCCCAAGTGCCCTCTTGCAGGAACCAGTTTTTCGCAGTATCTTTGCAGCGCAATTCAGAAATGAAAGCAGATGTATTCACAAATTCACAAAAAGAAATAACATAAAGTGAAATAAAGAAAAAAAGAAATATAAACATTTAAAAATAACAGACAAGATGAAAGAAACAAAGATTATTGCTAAGGCTGCAAACTTTACAGCCACAGATTTTGGTAAGATGAGTGAAATCAAGGATTACACCTTAGAGCTGGGTCCTGAGATTAAGATTCCCGGAAAGGTATTCGGAGGTCAGAGCGTGAACGCTACTGGTGGCGAGTTCTCATTCCAGAGCTTTGCTCCTGGCACAGAGTCTGGATTCCTCCATACTCACAAGAACCACGAGGAATTGTATTTCTTCCTGAGTGGCAAGGGCGAGTTCCAGGTGGATGGCGAGGTATTTCCTGTTCAGGAGGGAAGCGTAGTAAGAGTAGCACCAGCCGGCAAGCGCTCTGTTCGCAACAATGGTACCGAGCCTCTGCTGATGCTCTGCGTGCAGTATAAGGCCGAAACCTTTACAGCCGAAGATGCAACCGACGGCGTGATTCTCAACGATAAGGTGGAGTGGTAATCGAACTTCAGGGAATCTCCATACTTTTTTTAATGAATTTCCTTCAAATGCCTCTACTTTTTCATCCCCCAGCCCATTTTTTCCTTCCAAATCGCTTGCATTTCAAAAACTTTTCGTAACTTTGCCACAAAGAATAAAAATGCAAAGACTATGGTAGAAAGAATTTATCCTGTGGGAATACAGACATTCAGCGACATCATCAAGAGAGGATGCGTGTATGTGGATAAAACTGACTTGATATACAAGTTGACCAAGAAGTACAAGTATGTATTTCTCAGTCGTCCCCGTCGGTTCGGAAAATCCTTGCTGAGCACAACCCTCCATTCCTATTTCGCTGGCGAGAAAGACCTGTTCAAGGGGCTTGCCATCGAAGGTTTGGAAAAGGACTGGACAGAATACCCTGTCCTGCACTTCGACATGTCCACATTCAAGTATTGCGACATCAAATATTTTGATGAGAAATTTGACATACAACTTGAAGATTACGAGAAGAAGTACGGAATAGAGCGCAGCAAAAAAACCCCTGGAAACAGATTGACGACGCTGATCAAGACCATCAAAGAGAAGACTGGTAAAGACCTCGTCATCATCATAGATGAATACGACGCTCCTCTGCTCGATGTTCTTCACGACAAAGAGAAATTAGAGCAAGTAAGAACCATCATGCAGGAATTCTACACTCCTATCAAGGAATGTGACAAGTATTGGAGATTCGCCTTCATCACGGGAATCACCAAGTTCTCGCAGCTCAGCATCTTCAGCGCCATCAACAATCTGACCAACATCTCCATGGACCCAGAGTTTGCTGCCATCTGCGGCATTACCAAGGAGGAACTCACCACCACCCTGAGCCAGGACATCGAACTGATGGCGAAGCACAATGGGGTGAGCAAGGAAGAGATGGCACGGTTGCTCCAGGAGAATTACGACGGCTATCATTTCACAAGAAACAGCCCCGACATCTTCAATCCGTTCAGTCTGATGCGAGCCTTGGCGTCGGGCGAGATAGAGGACTACTGGTTTGCATCGGGCACTTCTACCTATCTCATCAATCAGATGCAGAGATTCAAGACTGACGTGACGGAGCTGGATAATGTCTTCGCCTTCTCGTCTTCGTTCGACCGTCCTACGGAGAAGATGACGGATGCCCTGCCATTGCTCTATCAGAGCGGTTACCTTACCATCAAGGACTACGACCCTCTCACCAAAGGCTACTTTCTCGGCATTCCAAACAAGGAAGTAAGAGCCGGCTTGATGGAAAACCTGTTGCCGCTCTACACGAATTTGAGCGACGGAACTTCGCTGGGCTTTGCGGCAAGATTCTATCAGGCATTGGTGTATGGAAACATCGACAAGGCGATGACGCTGATGAAATCCTACTTCGCTTCCATTCCTTATCCAGAAGGCGGGAAAGATGTATTGGCTGACATGCAGAAAAACGAGTATTATTATGAAACCGTATTCTACATCATGCTTTCGATGATGAACATAGCCGTTCTCACGCAGGTGAAGAGTTGCAGGGGCAGGGCCGATGCCGTGATGTTCTCGCCCCACACCATCTTCGTCTTCGAGATAAAGATCAACAAGCCTGCCAAGGAAGCCCTCGCCCAGATAGACGAAAAAGGCTACATGGTTCCTTTCGAGGCTGATGAAAGAAAGCTCGTAAAGATTGGCATCAGCTTCAGCACAGAGACAAGGACTATTGAGGATTGGGAATACAGGATTCTGGATAAAACTTCAACAAAACCAACACTTAAGAAAGCATATTCTGTCGAAGAAAAAAGAAAAGAACACGGAAACGCCTATCTTCCTTGGGAAAAAGAAGCAGATGATATTCTTATAAAATTTTATAATGAAGGAAAAAAGATAAAGGAAATAGCAGAAATCATGGAGCGTTCGAGAGGAGCGATTTACTCTAGACTTAAAAAGCTAGGAATTATAAATTAATAAGAAGACTCTGAATCAGCATTTCTTATGGCTAATTCAGAGCCTTCTTCTTTTTACTTTCTCCCTATTCCTTCACATCCAGCATTTCCGGATGCTCCATCCGCTCCTGTTTCTTGAGCTTCTTCACCACTTCGGAATAGCTGTGGCGAATCAGGGCCTGGATGAAATCATCTTCCAGCGTGCCATAAAGGTTTACCTGATTCCAGTATTTCTTATTCCAATGCCATGCGCCTTCTATTTCGGGATGCACTTCCCGGAGTTCGAGGGCGTAATCGGCATTACATTTCATCGTAACCCACTCGGGGCGCTCCAGGTCAACACAGGCAAAGATCTTGCCCAAGATGCGAAACACCAAGGTCTGCTCATCAAAAGGAAAAGCCTCGGTTACGAGGGGAAGCGAGAGACAATACTCTCTAACAGATTCTATATTCATTATTTCTTCACATTAAATTAATTCTACATTTCTTCTCATTATATTTTAATTCTACTTGCTGATGTGTCAACATATCTAGACACAACACCAAGGTTACTTTGTCATCAGACGAAGCAACAGCATCCATCACCTGATGGCGCAAAGCATCAAGCTGATGAGCAGAAGAAGTACTAACAGCTACCGGTTCTTCAACCTTATCACCTGAATCTTCTTCAAATGGGTTAATATAAGGTTTTACATCCATAATCTTAATCGTTTAATTTCTAGATGCAAAGATACATTTTTCTCTTTAAAGTACAAAGATTATTAGAACTTTTTATTGTAATTGCCTCATTTATTCCAAAAGCGCCAAAATAGCCCCATTACATACTAACCAAAAACATATTTTTCCTTTTTTGTATCTTTTTCAATAAAATATTTGGTAGTTACAAATATTTATTGTAGATTTGCAGCAGAATTTAAAAAAGAAGCCAATGAAACAAGGACTGCTTTCACGGATATTCCATCTCTATTATGATGGTTTCAGGACGATGACCCTGGGCAAGACGCTCTGGACCATCATCCTCATCAAACTTGCCATCATCTTCCTGGTGCTCAAGCTCTTCTTCTTTCCTGATTTTATCAATACAAATGCAAAGAATGGAGACAAGGCTGGATTCGTATCCAAGGAGATTCTCAACAGATAAAACTCTGGATTTCAATCCCATATTATCGGATATTATCGAAAGAAATAAATAATAAATAAATACAAAAACATTATATAATAACAATTTTAAAACCATTAAGCTATGATGACAAATCTTTTGTTAGACATTACATCAGCCACCATCGACTGGTCGAGGGCGCAATTCGCACTCACGGCCATCTACCATTGGCTGTTCGTCCCGCTCACCCTGGGACTGGCAGTAATCATGGGCATCGCCGAAACATGTTACTACCGCACCAACAAGCCGTTCTGGAAGCACGTAACCCGTTTCTGGCAAAAACTCTTTGGCGTGAACTTCGCCATGGGCGTTGCCACAGGAATCATCCTGGAATTTGAATTCGGCACCAACTGGAGCAACTACTCCTGGTTTGTGGGCGACGTATTCGGCGCTCCCCTAGCCATCGAAGGCATCCTGGCATTCTTCATGGAGAGCACCTTCGTGGCGGTGATGTTCTTCGGCTGGGATAAGGTGAGCCGAGGTTTCCACCTTGCCTCCACCTGGCTCACGGGACTTGGCGCCACCATTTCAGCCTGGTGGATTCTCGTAGCCAACGCCTGGATGCAATATCCTGTGGGACAGGAATTTAATCCCGACACCATGCGCTTCGAGATGACCTCGTTCCTGGATGTAGCACTCTCGCCATTCGCCATCAACAAGTTTACCCACACCGTCACCTCCTCGTGGATCATCGGAGCCACCTTCGTGGTAGCCGTAAGCTGCTGGTATCTCCTGAAAAAGAGAGAAACCCAACTGGCGAAGGCGAGCATCAAGATGGGTGCCGGCGTAGGACTCATCGCCACCCTGCTGGCTGCGATGACCGGCGACAACTCCGCCTATCAGGTGGCACAGGTGCAGCCGATGAAACTGGCTGCGATGGAAGCATTATATAATGGTAGCAAGGGCGAGAGCCTCACGGCGATAGCAGCCGTTCACCCCTTCCAGCAGCCCGATTACGAAAGCGTACAGGAGCCAGCCATGCGCATCGCCATCCCCAACATGCTCTCGTTCTTAGCCACCCGCACAGCCGATGGCTACGTGCCTGGCGTGAACGATATTCTCAAAGGTTATACTAAAGAGGATGGCACCCGGGAACCATCTGTAGAGGAAAAGATAGCCCGGGGAAAGAAGGCGATAGTTGCCCTGAAAACCTATCGCGAAACCAAGGCGAAAGACCAGCTCCCTATCCTCAGGGAGAACATGAAATACTTCGGATATGGTTACATCAAGGACGCCAAGGAACTGGTGCCGAGCATCCCTATCTGCTTCTACGCCTTCCGCCTGATGGTGGGAGTAGGCTGCCTGCTCATCCTCTTCTTCGCCCTCAGCCTATTCTTGGTCTATAAGAAGGAAATCGCCCAATACCGATGGTTCCTCATTTCCGCCATCATCATGATTCCGCTGGCTTACATCGCCTCAGAATCGGGCTGGATAGTAGCAGAAATTGGTCGCCAGCCTTGGACCATCCAAGACCTGCTGCCAGTAAGCGCCGCCATCTCCGACATCGAGGCAGGCAGCGTGGCCACCACCTTCTTCATCTTCCTGGCACTCTTCACCACCATGCTCTCCGTGGAAATCAGCATCCTGGTGAAGCAGATTAAGAAAGGACCGGAATACGAATAATCTCTCTGATAATCAATATTTTTCAGAAAGATTTCGAAAAGAATCATAGGATAGTTTTTCAGTAAACAACAAAACCCGAAAGTATTATGACATACGAATTTTTGCAATCATACTGGTGGTTCCTCGTATCATTATTAGGAGCCCTGCTGGTGTTTCTCATGTTTGTACAGGGAGCCAACACCTTGATTTTCTGTTTGGGAAAAACGGAAGAAGAGCGTCGCCTCATCATCAACTCCACGGGCAGAAAGTGGGAGTTCACCTTCACCACGCTCGTCACCTTCGGCGGAGCCTTCTTCGCCTCGTTTCCATTGTTCTACAGCACCAGTTTCGGCGGAGCCTACTGGCTGTGGATGATTATCCTGTTCTCGTTTGTGATTCAAGCCGTGAGCTATGAATTCCAGAACAAGATAGGTAATTTTCTTGGACCGAAGACCTTTCAGATCTGCCTCATCATCAACGGCATCGTAGGTCCTCTGCTCCTTGGCGGCGCCGTAGCCACCTTCTTCAACGGCAGCAATTTTCTGATAGACAAGGGCAATATTACCAACAGTCTGCAACCCGTTATCAGCCGCTGGGCAAACGCCAGTCATGGTCTTGATGCCCTGCTCGACCCATGGAACGTGGTGCTGGGACTTGCCGTACTGATGCTAGCCCGCATCCTGGGCATGCTCTACATCAAGAACAACATCGAGCACCAGCAGATTCAGGAGCGCTGCACCCGCCAGTTGCCATGGAATGCCCTGATTTTCCTATTGTTCTTCCTGCCATTCCTCATCAGATTAATGATAAAGGACGGCTTCAGCACTTCTTCTTCCAGCATTACGATAGAGAGCATGAAGTATCTTCACAATCTCCTAGAGATGCCAATCCTGCTTGTAATATTATTAATAGGTGTAGTACTCGTTCTCTTCGGCATTTACAAGTCATCGAGAAGCGTGCAGTATAGAAAGGGAATCTGGTTTACGGGCATCGGAACCGTGCTCACCGTGCTGGTTCTGCTGCTGATAGCCGGCTGGAACAACACCGCCTACTATCCGTCGAACATCGACCTTCAGAGTTCGCTCACCCTCGCCAACAGCTGCAGCAGCGAGTTCACACTCCGCACCATGGCGATAGTTTCCCTTCTCATCCCGTTCGTGCTCGCCTACATCGTCTTCGCCTGGCGTGCCATCGACCGCAAACGCATCACGCAGGAAGAAATAGAGCAGGGAGAAGCGTATTAAAAAGGCAGGAAAAGCCTATTGAAAAGGCAGGAAAAGCCTATTAAATATGCGCCACACGCCCTGAAAGGGCAGAAGCTCCTAGCCCAGGGCATCGCCCTGGGTAAACATGCAAGCAACAACGTCGCCCTGTAAGGGCAAAAGCTTTATCATCGCCGCATTTTAAAGCTTTTGCCCTTACAGGGCGCATTGCTAAAATCTTGCTAAAACCCAGGGTGTTGCCCTGGGCTAGGAGCTTCTGCCCTTTCAGGGCGTGTGGAGAAGGCGTCCCATCAAACAAAAATCTGTAACCAATCTTTTGCTCATCCAAAGAAAAGCAGTATCTTTGCAGGCATGAAACAGGAAATCATAGATAAAATCAATCAGCTGGCAAGCCAGGATGAGCCTTTTCTCTTTGTTATTAACTATCAGGGAGACAAGGCCTTCATCCGCTTGCTATCCGATATAAATCCCGAAGAATGCCTCTTCGATTTTGAAGGAAGAGGGAACCTTTCTCATGCCTGGAAAGAGACTTGGAAGGAAGGGACTTGGAAGGAAGAGACTTGGAAGAAAAAGATTTCGGAGGAAGAGATTTCGGAGACCACCTGGCAGATAGAACCCCCACTTTACGAGGATTACGAGCGAAGCTTCAACATCGTGAAGAGCAACATCATGGCGGGCAACAGCTATCTTACGAATCTCACCTGCCGGGTTCCCGTGAGCTGCAATCTCTCTTTAGAGGATATTTTTCATCGCGCAAAAGGGAAGTATAAACTGCTGCTCAGAAGAAAGAGAAATCTCACCCCCTTCGTCTGCTTTTCTCCCGAAACCTTCGTCAGAATCAAGGGCGGAAGAATCTATTCCTATCCCATGAAGGGAACCCTGGATGCATCACTCCCCAATGCCGAAAAGCAGCTGATGGAAGACCGGAAGGAGGCGGCAGAACACGCCACCATCGTAGACCTGATAAGGAACGACCTGAGCCGGGTGGCAGAAGATGTAAGGGTAGATAAATACCGTTACATCGACGTGCTGCATACCAACAAGGGCGACATTCTGCAAACCAGTTCAGAAATCAGCGGTCGCCTGCCCGAAGATTACCCGCATCATCTGGGCGAAATCCTCGATGCCCAGCTCCCAGCCGGTTCCATCACGGGTGCCCCGAAAGATAAAACCATGCAGATTATCCAAGAGGCAGAAGGCTACGACCGCGGCTTCTACACGGGCATCATGGGAATCTACGACCAGGGCGAACTCAATTCCGCCGTCATGATTCGATTCATCGAGGAAGAAACTTCGCCAGTTGATTTTGAAACAGATGGAGAAAAGAATTTCAAGGCAAAGGAAGGAAAGGCAAGCGAAGGAAAGGAGCCGAAGGCAAACCGAAAATTGTATTTCAAGGCAGGCGGCGGCATCACCTCGAAGAGCGATTGCCGGAAGGAATACGAGGAAGTGATTCAGAAAATCTATCTTCCGTTTTAAACTCGCCTTTCATTCCCCCCAAAAAAATTACACGATTTTTTTAAAATATGAAACAGCAATTTGTAGAAACAATAAAAATCAAGAACGGCAAGGCCCTGGCCCTGCCCTATCATCAGGCAAGAATGGAGAGAACCATCCGCAGGTTCTTTCCATCCTTTCCATCCTTTACATCCTTCCCATCCATCGCATCAGCAGATATAAATCTTTCATCCCTCATTTCTCCGAAAGAAGAAATGGATTTCTACAAGGCACGAGTGGTTTATGGCGCCCAGGGCGTGGAAGCCATCGAGTACGCCCCCTACAAGATGAAGGAGATTCATTCCCTAAAAGTAGTAGAGGATGATTCCATCGACTACACCTACAAGAGCACCGATCGAAGTGCGCTCAACGCCCTGGCAGCCCAGAAAGGCGATTGCGATGAAATCATCATCATAAAAAACGGCCTCATTACCGATACCTCCTTCACCAATCTCGCCCTTTTTGATGGCAACAGATGGCTCACCCCCAAGCATCCCCTGCTCCTGGGAACCAAGCGAGCCCAGCTTCTGGAAGCCGGCATCATCGAGGAAGCCGAGCTCACACTAGAAGCCCTCAGAAAGGCGGAAAAAGTGAGCCTCTTCAACGCCATGATAGATTTCGGAGAGCGGGAAGTAACCGAAATTTTCCTACCGGATTCAGCCGATTAAGTTGATAAAACTCACCATTAAAAAAGTCCCACAGATTCCACAGATTTACACAGATTCATTCTTGCCATAATCGGGAGAAGGATTCCCCCAAATATCCAAACAAAAAATCTGTGTTAATCTGTGAAATCTGTGGGACAAAGAAATCTGTGGGACAAAGAAAAACCCTATAGCTCTATCACTTCCAGATCATCCGGAACAAAGATTCTACCCTTGAAGTTCTCAGCAGCTTCACGTGTATAATTTTCCTTACGATTATCCAGCGTCTTCTCCTCCGTATGATAAAGAATAAGATTCTTCACACCCAGTTCCTCCGCCTGCATCCACCAGCATCAGGGAGCCGGGAATCTGGAGCACAAAACAAGTATTATAAATCTGGGAAACAGTAGCATTTCCCGTACCCAGCATCGTAATTTGATTCGTTATCTTATCCATAATCTTATCCATTGTCTATTTGATTCACGCCCACAAAACTACTCATTTTTTGATAAACCACCAAGAAAAAGCCCCAAAAACTTTGCGTATTCCAAATAATAATCTTAACTTTGCGGCATCAAACAAAAAATGGTTTCGATTATGGCAAAAATAGAAAGAATAGAAAGACAAAAGCGAATCTATCGCAAACGCATCCCTTACGGAATGCAGAACTTTGAAGATGTAATGGAAAGAGATTGTTACTATGTTGACAAGACCCCATTCATTGAGAAAATAGAAGAATCTAACATGTATTTCTTCTTCATTCGCCCTCGCCGATTTGGCAAGAGCCTTACCCTCTCCATGCTCGAAAACTATTACGACATCAACAAGAAGGATAAGTTCGAAAGCCTCTTCGGCAAACTTTACATCGGAGAAAATCCTACCCCCGAACGCAACAGCTACCTCATCCTGCATCTGAATTTTGCCATGATTTCAGCAGAATTGGATAATTACAAGAAGGGACTTGATGCCCACTGCTACAACAAGTTCAATTCCTTCTGCAACAGATACGCCAACCTTTTGCCACCAGGCATAAAGCAAGAGATGAACCAGAAGGAAGACGCCGTTGCCCAATTAGGATTTCTCTGCGACCAATGTGCAGAAGCAGGCCTGAAGATTTACCTCTTCATCGACGAATACGACCACTTTACCAATCAGATTCTTGCCCACAAGGAACATGAAAAACGATACCGCGAGCAGACTCACGGCGAGGGATATTTGCGCCATTTCTTCGACACCATCAAGGGAGCCGCCGGAGATTCACTGGGCAGAGTTTTCGTTACAGGAGTAAGTCCCGTAACAATGGACGATCTGACCAGCGGTTTCAACATCGGCACCAACTATTCCCTATCACCGGAATTCAACGAAATGGTGGGATTCACCGAGGAGGAAGTGCGCCAGATGCTGGCCTATTACGCTAGCGTGCTGCCATTCCGCCATAGCGTGGATGAACTGATAGAAGTGATGAAGCCATGGTATGACAACTATTGCTTCGCCATCAAAAGATACGGCAAGACAACCATGTACAACTCTGTAATGGTACTCAATTTTGTGGACAATTATATCCGCAACGATTACGATATTCCTGATAGCATGTTGGAAACCAACATCCGCATCGACTACGACAAGATACGCATGCTCATCCGCCACGACAGGGAATTTGCCCACGATGCCAGCATCATACAGGATATCGTGACCAAGGGATTCACCACGGGAACCCTGATGGAGAATTTCCCTGCCGAACGCATCAACGATCCCGATAATTTCCTGAGCCTGCTCTTCTATTTCGGCATGGTAACGATAGACGGCACCTACCAGGGCAACACCCGCTTCGTGGTTCCCAACGAGGTGGTGCGCGACCAGATGTACACCTATCTGCTGGATACCTACAAGGAGAACGACCTCACCTTTGAGCAATACGACAAGACCCAGCTGGAGAGTAAGTTGGCTTACGAAGGCGCATTCAAGCCCTACTTTGCCTACATAGCCGATTGCCTGAAGCGCTTCTCCTCCCAGCGTGACAAGCAGAAGGGCGAGGCTTACGTTCATGGCTTCACCCTGGCGATGGCGAGCCAATGCAAGTTCTACCGTCCTATCTCAGAACTCGACAACGACGGCGGTTATGCCGACATCTTCCTGCTGCCCCTTTGCGACATTTATAAGGACATGGAAGATTCCTACATCGTGGAACTGAAATATTGCAAATCGGGCACCAGCGATGAGCAGTTGAGTCATCTCTTCGAGGAAGCTTCTGCCCAGATAAGGCGCTACGCCGATAGCGACATCGTGCGCGAATCCGTGAAGACCACGAAGCTTCATCAGCTCGTTGTGATTTACCGGGGAGCAGAAATGGCAATGTGCGAGGAAGTGGAATAAATAAAACGGAAGAAAAGAAAGTGGAATAAAAGACATACAGAAAGAAAGGGCAAAAGCATCATACCATATATTGACAAGGTAATGCTTTTGCCCTTTTATCTTTAGCTGATAATGTATTTCAAGATACCGATAGTACCATCCTTCTTTTTGACAAACATCCAATGCTGCTTTCGTTTAGAGAAAACAGCATTGAATGTTCACAAACGATTACTTTTTCTTATTTTTCAAGTAGTACTTACTTTCTATTTCATACCACCGTGGCACACGAAGTTGTTTTCCATAGAATGTCTCATAGTTTCTTAAAGTACCATCAAGCCAACTTGGACCATCATCACGGGTATCTTTGTTTTTGTAAACAGTCTCTTCTACAGCCGAAAGGAAATCCTCAACACATTCGAATGTTTTGAAACTCCTTGATACCCCATACCACTTTGCAGGACGAATCTTGTGAACCACTCCTTGTTTGATTTGCAAGTTTAATGGCCAAATTACTTTATTCTTGCCAGAACCAGACTGCATTGGACGGCATATTTCCCATACTTTCTTCAGCCAAAGGTTTCTAACCGTCACCACACCATCTTCGCTCATGTCATAGCCGAAAACAAGGTAGTCCACATCAAGCATCCACGGTTTCTCTTTGATTTCTCGCTCATACATACGAAAATCCGCAATATCAAACCCAGGATTTGCTGCATAATTGAATGCTTTTACTTCCATAAGGTTGTGCTTCTTGTCTTGTGGGTCAAGAAATACATAAGGCGGAATTAGCGAATGGTCTTCATTAATCACATACTCTATATAATTCTGGCGGAGCCAATCTTCAAGCCAATCCTGTATGATATTTTCCACCACCATATCATTGTTTGGCCAAACTATTTTATGGCCGCCAAACTCTATACTTATCTTAATTGACCTACCAACAAGAGATTGGGCAAAATTTTCTATTAATGTTTTCGAATCCTTCATTATTTATCATCTAAAGAATTAAAGAAATCCATGTCAACCTCATACGATTTCACTTCATTTAATCCGATTCCATATTCAGCCAACTTGTTTATCAGCTCTTCGCCATCCATCAAGTCAATAAGCCTTTTACCCTCACTTGATGCTTCTACAAGTGCCGCTCGTGTGAATGAGCCTGTAGTAATCAAAACTCCTTTTTCAATATTTGTACTTAATGAACCACGAAAGTCTCTAATTTCTGGCGCACCAACTGCACCTTTATATCTCTTGCATTGGAATGCGACGTTAAAGCTAAAAATACCATTAATGCGCAACTTTCCGGTACCATCGATGCCACCATCGCCCGATTTCTTGGTCACCTCAACATCAGAGAATCCGCATTCTCTCAACAACCTTTGAGCCAATTTCTCGAAAGCATACGGACTCATACCGAGAAGTATATCCGTAATTTGTTCACGCCATCCTTTTGGCTCGGTGGGTGTATCACTTTCTGAACCATTGTTCTTGGTTGCCCCATTCTTGTTGTTGGTAAAACGCACAATTTCCTTAACATCCAAATCTGCTAGTTTTGCCAAAGCTGCGCCCTTTGCAGTCAGTACCCATACGCCTTGTTTGCTATTTTCCACAGCACCATAGTTTTTCAAGTATGTTCTTGCCCACATCAGTTTGTATTCGACTTCTGTCATAGTAAAACTATGCATTTCGTCTATAACATCTTCTGAAAGATTCGTATTTTTGATAACTTTCTTGTATATCTCAGAATTTGCACCAGAACCACCAAGTTGATATAAGGCATCAATGGTCGGTTTTATGAAAAACTGATAACTAGGACATTTCTTTTTGGATATTTTCTTTGCCATATTGTTAAGGTGTTCATTTAATGTTCTAAAGGCATCCTTTTTTAGAATACCTATAATTTTTTATTTCGTTATGCAAATTGCTCCATCTCCGCTTGTTCTTTGATTGCCGAATTTACACAAGGGAACAGATGGTAACCCTCCTGGGGATTTTGGGTGTTGTATATCAATATGTAATCGGGCAGAACTTTTGAAAGAGTTCCACCATTTCTTTGAGAAAACAAGTCTTGGTTGAAACGGATATTGTAAAGTTTCTCATATCGTTGAGTTTTTTCTCCCAATATCCAGTCCAACTGCGACTTTTCCCCTCTGTATGCGCCAAAAAGGAATGTTCTATCTTTATTCTCTATATATCTAAACATTTTCTGTGCTACTATTGTTAATGTCGTTGATTAAATCTTTAGGGCTGATTGACAATAATTTGGCAACTTGCAAAAGCTGTTCCAATGATGGTTGTATTCTATTTTGTACCCATCTACTTATTGTTATCTCTGATTTGCCCATTTGTTCTGCCAGCCAACGGTTTGTTTTGTTCTGCTCGGCTAAGACAACTCTTATTCGATTGATTGAATACTCTGCCATGTTATGAATAAATTTGGTTGCAAAGATAACAAAAAAAGACGAAACTTTATCATATTTTGATAAACATTAACATGCAGATTAGCGTTCATATCAATGTTTTTTTTACCATCTACAGCCTTTATGCTACTTTCAAACAGCATTTCGCCAACAAAAAAACTCTTAAACGCAGGAAAAACTACGGAAAAAGCTGCTTTTAATATTAAATAACGTGAATTTTTCACGAAAACTGAATTTTAATTTTGCGCTTCTGCTTTTTTATCGTATATTTGCACCAAAATAAAAAAAGAATAGCTATGATACAGGAATTTCAAATACAAAACTTCTTCAGCATCAGGGAAAGGCAAACACTAAGCTTCCTTCCTACTAATGATGACAAGATGAGAAGCCAATACCTATACGAAGTGGCAGAAGGTGTTGAGCTCCTCAAGATTGGTATCGTGTATGGTAGCAACGCCAGCGGCAAAACCACCCTGCTCGATGCCCTCGCATTCTTCCGCCGCACCATGCTCGACAAGCCGGAAAACAAGAATATGGGAATGGGGTACGTTCCTTTTCTTCTGGATAATCACAGCCGCAAGGAACACTCCTCGATGCAGATGACCTTCTGGCTCAACCGGGAAAAATACGTCCTAAGCCTGGAATTCGACGAAAAGCGAATCTACGAGGAGATGCTGATGGTTTATACAAGCTCACGCCCTACCAAGCTATACAGCCGCAGCTACCAGCAGGAAACAGACCACTCGGAAGTTACCTTTGGCAGCAAATCGGGCATCAACAAAGCCACCCAGCGAGCCATCGCCGGCAATACTACCAACAACTGCACGGTTATGGCAGCCTTCGGACAATCGAATGCAACCACATCACGGCTGAATATCGTGGCAGAATTTTTCTATTCGGGAATGCGAGACACGCTGAGCCCGCGCACCTCCCTGACCTTCAATGTGAAAGACGAATTGCGCCATGACAAGGAGGACAAGAAGAAGCACTTCCTGTTACAGATGCTGAAAGCGAGCGACTTCAATATCACCGACCTTTCACTAGATGAGCGCGAAGAGAGTATCACTCCGGAAATGGAAAAAACCATCAAGAGTGCTCCCATCCCAGAGGAAGCTAAGGTAGAAATGCTTCGCCGTGGCACGCTTAAGCATGATGAAATTCTCTTCCAGCATACGGGCGACGGCGGCGAATATACTTTACACGAGCGTCTGGAATCGGCAGGTACCCACAGATTTCTGGGCATGTCGGTGGTGCTTTACTATGTGCTCCACCACAACAACTTCATCCCTATCGACGAGGTGGAAACGAGCATCCATTATGAGCTTCTCTCCTACTTCATCAAGTTGTTTCTTGCCAACAGCGAGGGTTCTAGCCAGCTGCTCATGACCACCCACGACATCAATCTGCTGAACGAAGACTACATCCGCCGGGATGTGGTATGGTTTACAGACAAGAGCCGTGAAGGCGCCACTCAGCTGAAGCGTCTCAGTTCGCTGGGCCTGCACAAGACGATGAATCCATATAATGCCTACAAGCAAGGCAAGCTGGTGGATTTACCATTCCTTGGAAGTATTTATCTAGATAAGGAGGATTAGAATATGGCAGTAAAGAAAAGTATAGCTATCATAGGTGAGGGCGAGACGGAGTGGTTCTACTTTGACTCGCTCCGCATCGCCTGCCGCTACCCCTTTAAGGTAGCACCCGATTTTCCACAACATTCCGATATTCCTCACATGGCAAAATTGGCAGAATCGTATGTAAAATGCGAAACTGACTATGTAATCTGCCTTGTTGATATGGATCGCCTGTTGCAGAATCCAAAAGAAATGGAAACTTACTCCAAGATACGCAAGAAGAGCAGCCGTAAGATTATGTGGGTGGAGACCAATCCATGCACGGAATTCTGGTTTCTGCTACATTTCCTGCCTCAACTATCCGTGAAGCATTACGACAGCTACGAGCAGCTCATTCCTGAGCTTCAGCGCTACATGCCTGGCTACGAAAAGACCGTAAGATATTTCCGCAAGAACAAGCTCTACAATTATCTCACGGAAAACGGCGACCTTCAGCGGGCTCTAAGTTACGCCAAGGAACTCTCCCGGCTAAGCGAAGCTACGCCAGAAGATAAGATTGCCTATACCCAGATGCATCAGGTATTCGAGTTGTTAGCATCGATGAATCATGATGAAACCTGCAAGGAAAGCGTCATACCGAATGAACAAATCCCAATCGGAGACAACCAGCAGGAGATTGTCAATTTTATCGTCAATAGCGGAAAAACAGATTTGAAATCCATTTCTAAAGCCACAGGCCTCAAAGTTTCTAGAACACGAGATTATCTCGAAATGCTCGTTGCCAAAGGACTGATAGAAGTGGAGAGAGAGTATAACAAAAAAATATTTAAAATAAAAGGAATTCCTAATATATGACAACAGACCAAAAAGAAAAATGCCGCAAGGCATATTACCATTCTGATATCGAGCCTACACTAGACCGACTCAATCAGATAAAGGAAATAGTCTCTAATTTTGAGAAGGATGGAGCAAATCGCCTTACCTGTGCCCTGGGAATGAAGCATAAGGATCTAGACGAAATAGAACAACTCTCTGCATTTATAGCCCAGGCTCGTGACAAGATGGAAAAAGAACTGGAACGACTGAAAAAGTTTGAACCCACTTTCAACAATCAATTTGCCACAAACCATAACAACTACTACAATTCTGTAAGCGAAGTTCTAAGACATATCAGAAGCCACTTATCTCCTCTGAAAATCATCCTCAAGAAATTCTGCCCGAGAAAGCATCCTTCGGTTGCAGAATGCGAAATGTATAATATTCCGCCCAAATCGGTAATCGATGCTTCATTACTTGGAGATGAAATATACCAGCCAGATTTGTTTGAACTGGAAAGCTTTCCGCCAGCAGTACAGGGGCTGTATAACGAGATGATTAAATTCTTCAAGGCAGAAAAGGAATGTATGGATATCTGTGCAGAAATTCTACAAGAAGAACTGGCTATACGCAAGGATCCTATTAAGAGTAAATGCATATTGGATAAATACAGACAGAATGCATACAAACGTATGGAAAATGCGATTATGCTCATCTCTGAAGATACGATAGAGTATCTCAAAGCAACAACTCCCGCTTACCAGGCGTACCAGCACTATGCTTCGGAGGAAGGATTTGCACAAGGAGAATTCCATAAGCAGAACTGCGCTTCTATGGATCATCTCTGCCTTATCGAAGCTGTGACAGAAACTGAGGATATTACCATCAAAGAGAAGGTGCTTTGGGGCAACAACCCGAAAACCATAAAGAAAATTAGATATGTAATAAGCCACTTCGACGAACTGCTACCAGCAGATTTCAAGCATAAGCTGATGGGAATGTATGAATATATTTTCAGCCAATGGGCTTTGCCTGATAATGTGAAGCAGGCAGTAGAATACTTCATCGAGCACTACAACGGAATCTACAAACCCGTAAAATATGCCGCAGTAAGCAAGCATAGTATGGAATACGACAAGAGTTCTGATATCGTAAAAAGTTTCTCATCCGGCATCAATGTGCTATTTGCAAATAGCAATAATGCAGAACTGATGGATTTTAGTGCTTAAAAAAGTAGATTTTATTGGGAGTCGAATGGCTCAAAACATACAAAAAGTGTATTAGCTCGCATAGCTGATACACTTTTTTTTGTGATTTATTGCCGTGACAATCTACTTTTTATGAATACTAGATTAACTTTTTGTGAAAAGTAGATTATCAGCAGCCAATCTATCTACTTTTTGATTTTATAAAATCTACTTTGATATCAATCAATCTACCTTTTAACTTATCTTAATATCAAGAATCCTAAAAATATAAACTTTTTTCATTTATCTACTATCTACTTTTTTTCTTGTCTATCTCTCAAAAAATACCGACCTTTGCAGCACCAAACCACATCAGGCATGGGCAAGCGAAGACCGAAGCCTGTTTCGATTTTGACTGATGCAGAATGGAGGCCCCCTCTCATCGAAACGGAGGGCATAGCCGGAAAGACTATAATTATGTCTAATCATAATTTCTACCCCAACACAGAGTTGGGAATCGACCTCAAGTTGCTTACCCGCAAGCCTGGACGCCTGGGCATAGGCGAGTATCTGGACGGAGCCATCACGCACGACGGCGAAGACCACTTCACATTCGTGCAGAACGACTCCGAGAAGAAGAAGGATAAGGTGGTGCAGAGAAATCCGCACGTGTATGAAGGTACATACATCAACGTGAACCGCAAAAACGACGGTACACTCTATCCAACCTTCAACCGACCTCGGTTCACGGAGAAATTCACCTTCCAGGACTTCTGCCTTCAGGCTGCCAAGGAGCTCTGGGTTATCAGCGACTTGGAGAAAGGGCAGCCTATAAAAATGAAATAGAAAATCTCTCAAATCTCAGTCTCAGTTAGGAAAAAAGTCACAATCCAACCCTTTACCCGTTTTTAAAGCGTTTATAACTCATTGATAATTAATTAGTTATATATATAATATAAAGGGATGGATAGCACATTTAAAACAACTGAGAGACTGAGACTGAGATTTTTGACCAGCCAACGACAAGTAATATTTTAATTTAATTCTCTAGAAAGCAATGAGTTACAATATTTTCAGCAGCACCGCTCCGGCGATGCCCAAACCCAGCAAAGGCACGGAATTCGTGAAATTCGCCATCTCGCAGGCATCAAAAGACATGCGAGAAGTGCTCATTCCGATGGCAATT
This sequence comes from Segatella copri, assembly GCF_051861805.1. Taxonomy (GTDB): domain Bacteria; phylum Bacteroidota; class Bacteroidia; order Bacteroidales; family Bacteroidaceae; genus Prevotella; species Prevotella copri_M. Next base: position 3,123,182 of record NZ_CP146520.1, read on the forward strand.
CCGGCTTTGGCAGCCCATCTCACGGGCGTAAGATTCATGTATTCCGACAACAAATTCTATGAAATGTGCGGTCAGATGGGACATTTGATAGGCCCTTCGGGTATAGGAAAGGCACAATTAGGTCATCTTGTAGAGGCCATCATGCGCACTTTTCGCAAACATGATGAGACTGAGTTCAAGAAACTGGTGGATTGGCAGCGACAGATGAAGACCAAGGGCGCCAACAAGGAAAAGCCCGAGCGTCCTGACGTGAGTTTCTGGTTTCCACCTGCCGACGTAACCAACCCCGCCTTCATTCAGAATGCCATGGCATGCGAGAAACTGGGCGAGAGAACCCAATACATCAACCTGCCCGAGGTGGAGATGGCGGATAGAATCTGCGGTGGCCATAAGCAGGTGAGCCAGATGGTGAGAAACATCTACGACTGCCAGAGAGCGGGTGCCTTGCGCGCCACGGCTGATGGCGTAACGGGCAATCCCGTGCTCCGTGTGAACCTCACCTTCACTTCTACCCCAGAAGCAGCCCGCCTGTTCTACAAGAAAGACATCACCAATGGTTTCTTCGGGCGCATTCCCTTTGCCTACAAGGCTCGTGGCGAGCGTAGCGGCAGGATTCCACGACAGGGTTCGTATGACGAGGAATTCCTGAAGAACCTAGACGCCTATCTGCTTCGCCTGGACAACTGCAAGGGTACCTTTGTGGTGAAACAACTCAACAAAGTGGCCGACCAGCTGGCAGAAGAAATGGCAAGGCTTGCCGATCTTGCCGATGACGATACCCTTTGGGAACTTTCCCACCGCAGCATCTTCTCGGCATGGAAGAAGGGAGCTATACTCTGGATTCTGAACGACCAGACGTGGACGCGCTCCATCGGCGAATTCGTAGTATGGTTCTGCTATTACGACCTGTGGTCGAAGGTGAAGGTGTTTGGCGACATGTTCAAGGGATATGATGCCCACGAAGAAGAGGTGCAGAGAAGTGGTCCTAAGAACATGCTCGACAGTCTTGAACATTCTTTCAACGAGCAGCAGCTGGAAGCACTTCGCCTGAGCCTTGGAAAGAGCAAGGAGGGCACCAAGCATCAAATCGACGTATGGAAGAACCGCAAGTTCATCACCTACAGCAACCAGACGGGACTTTACACCAAGACGCAGGAGTATCTTACGGGCACGCCGGCAGCAAAGGTTAAGGGTAAGGAAAAATGAGATTAAATTGGAGAAATATAAATTTTTGAAAATGAAATTTTATGGAGAAATATGAGATTCAGAAGCTGCGCGACCTGCCTATTGAGGGGGTCGCCGAGCAGCTGGGGATGGTGGTGAAGCGGCACAAGGCGCTCTGTCCCTTTCACGACGACCACCATGCCAGCCTCTCGTTCAACACGAGGAGGAACAGCTGCCGATGCTATGTGTGCATGGGGAATTCCGTGGGCACCATCGACCTGGTGATGAAATACCTGGGGAAGGATTTCCTCTCGGCCTGCCGATGGCTGGCGGAGGTGAATGGGGTTTATCTGGAAGATTCGCATCCGAAGGTGGTTTCTTCCTCTTCACCCATCTCCCTATCCTCTTCCTCATCGAAAGCATCTTCGGAAACTTCTTCGGAAACTTCTTCGGAAGATTCTTCCGAAACTTCTTCGAAGGCATCTCCGAAGGCATCACCATCCTCCTCCTTCGATGCCGGGAAGTATGCGAGATTCTTTGAGCATCCCTGGTTCAACGGGGCGGCCAGGAGATTCCTTTTCGAGGAAAGAAGGATTGATGAGAGAGTGGCGAGATGGTGCAGATTGACTTCGTGGACGGATAGAAAGGGCGTGAACTGGCTGCAGATTCCCTACTTCGACATGGAGGGGAACCTGATCGGGATTCAAAACAGAAATCTGGATTACAAGAAGATGCCCACGGAGGCGAAGGGGCTTGCTGCTGACAAATCGCCCACAGATTTCACAAATGACACAGATGACACTGGTTTCACAGATGACACAAATGCTCCTTCACACGGGGTGGAAGGTTCACATCAGACGGAGCCGACGGCTCCCCGCTTCCGCTTCCCTTATGGTGCCCAATGCAGCATCTATAATCTTCCTGTGGTGAAGATGCTGAAGCCGGGCGAGAGGCTTTTCATCACCGAAGGGTGCAGCGACTGCTGGGCGATGCTCTCTGCCGGGCACAAGGCGATAGCCATTCCTTCTGCTACGCTGCTGAAGCCGGAAGATAAGAAATGGCTGGCGGAAATAGGAGAAAAGCTCCACACGGAGTGGCACATGTTTCCCGACAGGGATACGCCGGGCGAAAGCCTATTTCTGCAGCTCAAGGAGATTCTGCCCCAGCTGGTGCACCACCAGTTGCCGCCGGAGTGCAAGGATTTCAGCGAGTACTATCTGAAAGAGAAGAAATAGTATTTATTAGTTTTTAATGTAAAATTGAAGGATTATGATGATAGAAGATTTCAAGATTCGTATGTACACCAAGAAGGAACTTGCCTTGATGTACTTTCCCGAGAGTTATCCTCGCACGGCTGTCAACCATCTGATGGTCTGGATTCGCCGCTGCACCCCGCTATGGGAGGAGCTGCAGATGATGGGATACTGCAAGACGAGCAAATCGTTTTCGCCCAAGCAGGTGAAGGCTATCGTGGAGTATCTGGGGGAACCGGGATAGGGGTTAGAGTTGATAGTTTAAAGTTATTAGCTTAAAATGTGCCGCTATCGCACGGCATCAGCCACCATCGCACAACTGATGGTGGCTGTTTTTGTATCTTTGCATCGTGATTCAGAAAGCGCTGGAAAATCACTTTCCTAGTTGGAGAAAAATATTTCTCCAGTTGGAAAAATGAAAAATGGCTTCTGGGGGAAAGACCGGATTGCTAGTATTAACAATTTAAAATCGTATTGCTTATGAAAGAGAACATGAAAGAGAACATGAAGGCATTCATCAAGTATCTCATCGTGGCCGTATGCTCTGCCATCGTCACCTTCCTCACCAGCTCGTGCACGGCGGGGCTCGTGATTGGGAAGAACCAGCGGCAGCAGCAGGAGAACAATATCTCTACGCGGGCCGACTCTTCGCACTTCGTGCCTACTATCACCATTAGATAGTTTAGAGTTAAAAGTTTATAGTTTATAGCTTACAAAGTATTAACAATTTAAAATTCAAGGTATTATGGCAATTAATCTGAAGGCAAAGGAAACCCTCATCCAGGTGGGTGAGTTGAAAGGTAAGTATCGTTTCGTGCTCGGCACCGAACTTTACAGTAAGCTCTCTGAGAGCAAGGTGATTAAGGAGGCGGCGCTCCGTAGTGGTGTGAGCCGCGGCGTGATGCAGGCGTGCTGGGACGCAGCTGGCGAGGTAATCAAGGCGTGGGCCACCGAAGGCCACTCCGTAGCTATTCCTGGTTTGGGAACCATGAGATTCGGCGTGAGAGCCAAGAGCGTGGAAACCGTGACGGAGGTGGCTAGCGGGCTCATTACCGCCCGACGCGTAATCTTCACTCCTAACGTGGATATCAAGGACGAACTGCAGCGCACCGCTATCCAAATCACCTGCTACGACAAAGACGGAAATGTAATCAAGAAGGTTACTTCCGGCGACAAGGGCGACGTGGAGGAGCCTGATAATTCTCCAAGCGGCGGAGATAATCCGAGCGGCGGTGATACCCAGGGCGGTTCGGGCACCCAGGGCGGCGGAACCGGAAACCCGAGCGGCGGAAATACCGACCAGGGTAATACCGACCAGGGCAAAACTGACACCGGCGGAAGCAACGGCGGCGGAAGCAACGGCGATAACGAGCACATCGTATTATAGCCCGAGCTGAGCTTGATAACTCGAGCTGAAATTGATAATCCTCTCTAAAAAAGAAAAGATGCTACATGGCAAGCATTCCTCATGCACCATGCAGCATCTTTTTTTATTCTACCATTAATATCCTATCATTAATATTCTGTCCCTAATATTCAAACAGCAGCGGCAGTACAAACGTCATGACCACGCCGATGATGATCTGCAACGGCAATCCCACTTTCACGTAATCCATAAACGTGTAGCCTCCTGCCTTCATCACCAGCGCATTAGGCGGGGTGGAGAACGGAGAGGCGAAGCACATGCTGGCTCCCAGGGTCACGGCAAAGAGGAAGGAGTATGGACTCACGCCCACCTGCTGCGCTGCCACCAGGGCTATCGGAGCCATCAATACGGCGGTGGCGGTGTTGCTGATAAACATCGTCATCAGCGAGGTGGTGAAGTAAATGCCGGCAAGCAGAGCCGTTGGGCCCATCGCCCCCAGACTGTCCACAAGCCCCTGAGATACCAATGCCGAGGCTCCCGTCTTCTCCAGTGCCGTAGACATCGGCATCATGGCAGCTATCAGCACGATGCTCTCCCAGTTGATGGTCTTGTAGGCAGCCTCCACGTTGCGGAAACAGCCGGCAAACACGGTGAGCAGTCCGGCTATGATTACTGCCGTTACCGGAGCCACGGGGATGAAATCGAACACCATCATGGCTATCATCAGGAGCATGATGGCTGCTGCCACGGGTGCCTTATAATCCAGCAGTACCTTGTCGGCAGTCTTCTCGGGCTGATCCAAGACCACCCAGTTGGTGGTGTCGGCGGTGAGGTGCGCCAGGTTGGTCCATTCGCCCTGCACCAGCAACATGTCGCCCACGTGCAGTTTGGCGGCTATCAGATTATCCGTGATGTATTCGCTGCCGCCTCTGCCTCCCTCAGAAGAAGAAGAGGATGATGAGCCTCGCTTCACGCCCAGCACGTTGATGCCGAATCGCTTGCGCAGGTTGGCCTCGCCTATGCGCAGACCGGCGAAATTGGAGGTTGGCATCACCACTATCTCGGTGAGTCCCAGGTCGTAGAAATCTATCTTCACGTCCTTCATCTTCCGGAGTCCGTAGTCCTGGGCAAAGTGCTGCATCTTCTGCTCGTCACCTATTATATATAAGGTGTCGTGCACCTGGATGGTGCTGCTGCTCTTCGCCATGTTCTGGTTCACGTCCTTCACCAGCCCGAGTCGCGATTTCTTTTCGTTTCTTATCTCGATGATGCTCACGCCGTATTTCTTCTGGATGCTGAGTTCCTTCAGGGTCTTTCCCACGATGTCCATCCGGTTGCCGTTCTCATCCCGGGCGGCAGAGGTGCGGCTGCTGGGCACGATGTAGCGATGCAGATTGTCGAGCAGTCGGTATTCATCCACCAGGTCGTCGAGCGACTTGGCGTTTTTCTTTTTCTTGCTTCCCTGGCTTTTGCTGAGGAAGATTTTGCTCAGGGGCATGAGCACGATGATGCCGATGGCGATGACGATGATGCCCACGGGGAAGAAGCTGAAGAAGGCGAGCGGCTGATAGCCGGCTGCGGTGAGCACCTCGTCGATGACCAGGTTGGGCGGCGTACCGATGAGAGTGAGCATTCCGCCCAGGCTTCCGGCGAAGGCGAGGGGCATGAGGAATCGCGACGACTGCATGCCCGACCCGGCTGCTATGCTCATGATGATGGGCATCATGAGGGCCACGGTTCCGGTGTTGCTGACGAAGGCTCCGATGAAGGATGTAACGAGCATCACGAGGAGGAAGGTGATGGTTTCGTTGCCTCGCGAGAGTGCCATGAGCTTATTGCCCGTGAGCTTGGCGAGGCCCGTCTGCATGATGGCTCCTCCCACCACGAAGAGTCCTATCATCATGATGACGATGGGCGAAGAGAAGCCTGCCAGGGCTTCGGCAGGGGTAAGGATTCCGAGAACCAGCAGGGCTGCCAGGGCTGTGAGCGCCACGATGTCGGCCCTCACCCTGCCCCATATAAACATGGCAACCGTGATAACTAATACGATAAGGGTTATTGTCATGCTATATTTTTTTTAAGATTTATATATTACTATTTTTTATTTTTCCGAGCTTCTGGCTTTTCCCCTGAAGCTGTTGCCAGCCAGGGCTGATTCGCAGTTCTGGCAGAGTTCTTCTGAAGCCGTGTGATGCTTGAAGCCATCTATCAGCGCCTGCGCCCGGGGCGAAGCGAGAATTTCTTCGAGAGATTGATGCAGAAGATTGCCCAGCACCACATCGCCATCGTGGTCGAGGCAGCAGGGCACGAGGCTTCCATCGGATAGGACGCCTATCTGCTTGATGAGGGCCTTGCAGAAAAGCTGCTTCTTTTCTTTTTGGGAATCAGAAGAAGATTGCTCCTCAGATTTTCCTTCAGATTTCTCCTCAGATTCCTCCCCAGCCATAGGCCATTCGAATTTCCGGTCGAATTCCAGATAGAGATGGTCAGCGAGGCGGAATCCGTCGGGGCGTTCCTTCCAGGGTTTCGGCACGTATTGCTCTATGAGCCTCATCACCTCCTCGTTTTCCAGGTCTCTTCCGCCCTGGTTCCAGAGTCGGAGCACCATGCAGGTGCCCTTTTCGGCTGCCTGCATGGAGAAATTCATCACCTCCTGCATGTAGCTTGCCAGTTCGCCCCGGGCATTACTTTCGTGTGAATGCAGCGAGAGCTGGATTTTATGGGGCAGGGCATCGAGCAGCGGCAGGCATCGATGGAGCAGGGTTCCATTGGATGTGAGCACCGTATTGAACCCCTTTTCGTTTGCCATCCTCACGAACTGCGGCAGCAGCGGATGGAGCAGCGGCTCGCCCATCAGATGGAAATAGAGGAAGCACACCTTGCCCCTCACCTTATCCGTGATGAGATTGAACTCCTCTGCACTCAACTGCCTCTTCCTGCGATGATGCTTGGGGCAGAAATCGCAATTCAGATTGCAGGTATTGGTTATTTCGATGTAACAGCGGTCTATCATATTTTCTATTTTATCATTAACTCTAAATCTTCTTACCTGCAAAGATACGGCAAAAAATAGAAAAACGAGAAAATATTCAAGAAAAAAAACATCTTCCTACATTTTGTCACAAAATCAATCCCCTTTTCCTTCAAATTATTGCCATTTTTACCATTCCAATGCTAATAATCTCGAATCCAATGCTAATATTTCTAAATTTCATGAAGAATTTCATCAAAAACTACACTTTATCCATCAGTTTTCATTATCTTTGCAATCAGAAAAGCGACATTCGGCTATCGGGGAAGGCACTCTTCCACCTTATCCGATGGAACAATTCAATCAATCAATTCAAAAAAAGTTTAGAAGACTTAAATAACTGTTTAATAACTGTTAGTAATGGAACAAAACAATGTAAAGCCAGCTGAAGGTAAGCTGGGTATCATGGTCGTAGGTTGTGGAGCCGTAGCTACCACATTCATGACAGGTGTTTTCATGGCTCGCAAGGGACTTGCAAAGCCAGTAGGTTCAATGACTCAATACGATAAGATTCGCGTGGGCAAGGGGGCAGACAAGAAGTATCTGCACTACAAGGACATCGTGCCTATCGCCGACCTCAACGATATTGTTTTCGGCACTTGGGATGTTTATCCTCAGAATGCTTACCAGGCTGCCATGTATGCCGAGGTTCTGAAGGAGAAGGACATCAACCCTGTGCGCGAGGAACTGGAGAAGGTGGTGCCTATGAAGGCTGCCTTCGACAAGAACTACGCCAAGCGCCTGGATGGCGACAACGTGAAGGACTGCAAGACCCGCTGGGAGATGGTAGAGGCGCTGCGCCAGGACATCCGCGACTTCAAGGAGAAGAACGGCTGCGCACGCATCGTTGTAATCTGGGCTGCTTCTACTGAAATCTACGTACCGGTGGACATGGAAATCCACGGCACACTGGCTGCTCTCGAGGCTGCGATGAAGGCCGACGACCGCCAGCACATTGCTCCATCCATGTGCTACGCCTACGCTGCCCTTACCGAGGGTGCGCCTTTCATCATGGGTGCGCCTAACACCACAGTTGATATTCCAGCCATGTGGGAACTCGCAGAGAAGACCAAGATGCCTATCGCAGGCAAGGACTTCAAGACAGGTCAGACCCTGGTAAAGAGCGGTTTCGCTCCTATCATCGGCACCCGCTGCCTGGGCTTGAACGGATGGTTCTCAACCAACATTCTGGGCAACCGCGACGGTCTCGTTCTCGATGAGCCAGCCAACTTCCACACCAAGGAGGTGAGCAAGCTCTCTACCCTGGAGACTATCCTGAAGCCAGAGGACCAGCCAGACCTCTATGGCCACGGCAACGCTGAGGACACCCAGTATTACCACAAGGTTCGCATCAACTACTATCCACCACGCAACGATAACAAGGAGGGTTGGGACAACATCGACATCTTCGGATGGATGGGTTATCCTATGCAGATCAAGATCAACTTCCTCTGCCGCGACTCAATCCTTGCTGCTCCATTGCTGCTCGACCTCACTCTGCTGAGCGACCTTGCAGCCCGTGCTGGCCGTTACGGCACCCAGCGCTTCCTGAGCTTCTTCCTCAAGGCGCCAATGCACGACTACACCAAGGGCGAGGAGGCTGTGAACAACCTCTACCAGCAGTACACGATGCTGAAGAACGCCATCCGCGAGATGGGCGGTTACGAGGCTGATGAGGAAATCGACTAATTTTTTTATTAGTAATACTCCCCCTTTTTCCCGATAGAGACAGATTCCTGTTCTTTATCGGGATTTTTTTTGCCCTTTCTTTTTTTAAAAGGAAATAAAAAAGAATGGAAAAATCTTGCTTAATAAAGATTATTATACTAACTTTGCAAAGAAAACAATAAATATTAGATTTTAAAATCATGACAAAGAAAGGTAAACATACGGTATTATTCATTTGCCTGGGCAACATCTGCCGTTCGCCTGCAGGCGAGGGCATCATGAAGAGCCTGGTGGAGAAAGCAGGGCTGCAGGATGAGTTTGAAATTGATTCTGCGGGAATTGGCAACTGGCACGTGGGTCAGCTGCCTGATAGCCGCATGAGAAAATGCGGAGCTGAGCATGGCTACAACTTCAACAGTCACGCCCGCCAATTCCAGAAATCAGACTTCAAGAAATTTGAAACCATCGTGGTAATGGACAACGAAAACTATCGCGCCATCACCTCTATGGCTTCCTGCCAGGCAGATAAGGACAAGGTGGTTCGCATGGCCGATTTCCTGACGACTCATCGTGAATACACCAGCGTTCCCGACCCGTATTACGGCGACTACAGCGACTTTGAACTCGTCATCACGCTGCTGGAAGATGCCTGCCAGGAGTTGCTGAATAGTATTATGAATCAATAGGAAATACAGAAAAGGCTCATCGGAGAAAATGCCGATGAGCCTTTTTTATTTATCTGTAAACATTAAAAGCTTATTTTATCAGTAAGCATTAAAAGCGGAAACTTACATCCACGCCACATTGGAATGGATTGCCACGCTGGGCAAAGTATTCACGCTTGCCCGTAGCCGCATTATCCACGGCAAAGGTGTTGTAATTGGTGTCCGTAAGGTTCTTGCCCCACAGATTCAACTGCACCTTGCCCAAATCGAAGGCCACGTGCGCACCCAACACGGCATAAATATCCTGACCATAACTGTTGGCGTTATCCCAATAAATTTTGCCCTGCATGTTGACGTTGGCACCCAGAACCATGCTGCGCAAGAGACTGGAATCAAACTGCAGGCGATAATCCACCATCGCCGAGAGAGTGTGCTCCGGCACGTAAGGCACCTTCTTATCCTTGTAGCTCACGGACTTATCTCCTTCTCTATCCGTGTATTCGTCAAACTCAGCTCGGGTGTAACCATAATTCAGCATCCAGTCGAGATTGCCGTTGGCAAGCTGTCCGCGCAGGGCAGCCTCGATGCCGCAGCTGTGGCTCTTGCCGGCATTCACCATCATTCTTCCGAAACCGTAGTTGCCAGCCATCACGGAGAGCTGCTGGTTCTTCACCTTCATGTAGAAGGCACCCAGGTCGAAATGGAGCGCATGGTCGAAAAGATTGAGATGGGCTCCCACCTCGTAGTTCCAGGAAACTTCGGGCTTGTACGAAATCGTCTGGTTCACCTTTTCATAATCTTCCGGCGTATGAGGCACGTCGTAATCGCCACGCATCGCCTGCTGGCGGTGGGCATTCAGTTCGGTTTGCAGAATGTCGCTGAACATCTGAATATTGTATCCTCCGGCACGATAGCCCTTGCTCACGGTGGCGTAGAGATTGCTCTGCTGGTCATCGAGCTGGTAGGTGATTCCTATCTTTGGCAAGAGCTGGCTGTAATCATCTTTCGCCTTTCCATCCAGGGCACTCTTCAGGGTAAAGGTGGCCTTCTGCCCCATCATGTTTGCCGTCATCGCCATGAAGGCAGCCGATTGGTAATGGATGCTGGTGTGCATCAGGTCGTAGCGGATGCCGAGCGTAGCCACCAGTCGGGAGGTGAGGTTGAAATTGCTCTCGTGATAGAAGCCCAGGTTGGTTTGCGGCGTATGGTAAACGCCCGGAGCACCCATGCTCACCGCCATGCTGATGCCGCCCGCCTTCTCTATCGCAGCCGCCGCAGCAGCATTAGCCGCAGCCTCGGGCATTCCCTTATCCATCATCGTCTTCACCATCAAAGCATGGATGGCGGAATACATCTGCTGCTGAATGCCGTTGCCTATCGGCGTGGTCATCGCCTTATCGAAGAACACGGGACCATTGGTCTTCAGCCATTGACGGGAGAAGAAGCCGCCCACGGCCCAATTCCAGAATCCGCCCACGGCACGATTGCTCTTGAAGGAGAGTTCCTGGGTGAAGGAGTTCTGAAGCTGCTCCTGCAGGATTCGCATGTAAGGGGCTGAGAGATAATCCTGATCCATGAGCATGCGGTCTTTCAGATACTGGTAGCTGGTGACGGAAGAGAAGTCGAAGCCTCTGCCCGAATAGCCCAGTTTGAAGCCCGAGATGAGATTGTTTCTTCTATAGGTGCCTGGGAAGGTAGAGGCAGGAAGATCAGCCTTTCCGGTTTCCAGGTTCAGCTTGCCATAAGGAAATCCATTCTGGTCTACGTATTGGTAATTGGCAAGCACATCCATCTTCCAGCCCGAATTGAAGCGAGCCTTGAGCTGCAGTTTGCCGCCAGCCTCATCGTATTGGTCGGAGCGTTCGCCCGTAAAGGTGTTTCTGAAAAAACCTTTTTCTCCCTCGTAGAAGCCCGCCAGGGAAAGGGCGAGATGATTATTGAACTTATGATAATGGGCTGCCTCTACATTGCGATAATACTTGCTTCCGTAGCTGAGCTTTACCTCAGAGCCTTGATAATCAAAGGGATTGTGGGAATACATTTTTACCAATCCACCCTCCGTGTTCTGGCCGTAGAGGGTTCCCTGAGGACCACGGAGCACATCCACCCTACTCAACTGGTAGTTGTGGAGATTGAAAGCCGACTTGCTCATCACGGGGATTCCATCGAGATAGAGTCCGATGGCAGGACTGTTAACGCGGCTTCCGATGCCTCTTACGTAAACTGAAGAAGAGAGTCGGCTGCCGTAATTCGGCATCACGAAATTAGGAACAAAAAGTGAAAGGTCTCTCAAATCAGAGGCTCCCATTTTCTTCATCAGCGAGCTGCTCATCGAAGTGCTGCTGAGTGCCTGCTGGCGGAGTCGCATCACCTCCTTGGGTTGTGAAACAACCACCACTTCGTCAATATCAAATACCTTGCTGCTATCCGACAGAGTTGTATTTTCGGCATGGGCAGCAGTTGGGGCTGCATCGGCCTTAGCAGCCGCAGTTGCAGCATCGCCCGCATGAGCTACAGTTGCTGCATGAGCCGATACTGGCAAGACGATGCCGCAACCCGCCATCGCCATCATTACGATTCGATTCATTTTATCTTGTTTTTTATTATTTTTCCGTTATCATTCTGAAATCGGGTGCAAAGGTAAGAAGAAAATGAAAAATGGGGAATCCCCATTAATTAGGAAATCCCCATTTTTCGAAATTCAAGAAGAAAAAGCTCCACCGTAATCTCATTTAACTACAGTAATCTCGCCTTATATTACACCGTAATCTCTCCCGAACCATAGCAGCGATGATGGTTCTCATCATACACTACGCAGAACTGACCGGGAGCCACGCCGTGAATCGCCTCCTCTGAATGAATCATCCATCTGCCATCTTCGAGCTTTTCGATAGTAGCAGGATGATACTCCGGCGTATGGCGAATCTTGAACGTTACTTTCTGCATCGCCACCTCGCGGGTGAGGAAATGGAAATCCTGAAGGGGGAAATCCTGCTTGTAAGCCGACTGAGGGTCGTAACCATGACTCACATACAGAATGTTGTTCTCCACATCCTTCTTAATCACGAACCAAGGACCGCCGCCGAAGCCCAGACCCTTGCGCTGGCCGATGGTGTGGAACCACAAACCCTTGTGGCCGCCGATGCGCTTGCCCGTCTCCATCTCAATCACATCGCCCGGCTTCTCGCCCAGGTATCGGCGGATGTAATCGTTATAGTTAATCTGCCCCAGGAAGCAAATTCCTTGACTATCCTTGCGCTTGGCATTAATCAAATGTTCTTCTTCGGCTATCTCACGAATTTCATTTTTAATGTGATGACCGATAGGGAAAATCGCTTTTCGTAATTGCCAACTCTCTATCTGAGCCAGAAAATCGGTCTGGTCCTTCACGGGATCAGGACTCGTTACGAGCCATTTGTCGCCGTTCTCATCCGTTTCGGTCTGCGCATAATGACCTGTGGCGATGAGGTCGTAGTTGTGCCCCATCTTCTCATCGAAGGCACCAAACTTGATGAGCCTGTTGCACATCACATCGGGGTTCGGAGTGAATCCCGCCTTCACCTTATCCATGGTATAGCGAGTCACCTCGTTCCAGTATTCCTGATGACAGTCAATCACTTGCAGTTTGCAGCCATACTTGCGTGCCACGGCTGTAGCCATCTCCAGGTCTTCCTCAGAAGAACAGTCCCATTCCTCCTTCTCTTCCGGTCCAATCTTGATGTAGAAGCAGTCAGGATGCAAGCCCAGACGGGCAAATTCCCACACCACCACCGAACTATCTACGCCGCCCGAAAGCAGCACGGCAATCCTCTTGTCCTTCACCTCGGCAAGAAACTGCTCGTCTCTGGTCTCCAATTCCTTTTCTCTTGGAGTATCTGTTATCATCTTATCCATTTATTATTCGATATTTACTATTCTATTTTCAATTCAATTTTCCAATAACTAAATCTGAAGGCAAAGTTACAATAAATTCCGCAAAATAGCACCTACTTTCTCATAAAAATCTATTATTTTCCCGAAAACTTCTCCTTTTCCCAGCAAAATCCCCATCCATCCGCTTTATTTTCTATCGAAAATGCTTATAGCAGAAATCGACTCATTCCAACGCCAATCCTTTTTTGCTTTCGATTTTATCCATACCTTTGCAATCGAAAATCAGAGATATGCGAGTATAGTAAAATACTACAACAAGCATAGAAGATGGCGAAAGTAGTTATGGTAGAAACCAATAACATATAAAAGAAGAAATAAAAACAAGAAATCAATAACATATAAAAGAAGAATATGGATATCTTAAAAAATCTGTTTTATGGCTTCCCTGACCTATGGGGAGGCGGAGTAGCCCACTCCGTGCTGATCTTGGCGTTGGTCATCACCCTGGGCTTGAGTTTAGGAAAGTTGAGAGTGAAGGGTGTTTCCCTGGGATTGGCTTGGATTCTCTTCATCGGCCTCATCTTCGGTCACTTCTCTCTCAATCTCGATGAGCATCTGCTCCACTTCCTCAAGGAGTTCGGATTGATTCTCTTCGTCTATTCCATCGGTCTGGAAGTAGGACCAGGTTTCTTCGCTTCGTTCAAGAACGGCGGCAAGAGTCTCAACCTGCTCAGCATCATCGTGGTGGCATTGAGCATCGTTACCACCCTCGCCATCTTCTCGTTCTCGGGAACATCCATCACTTCTATGGCTGGTATTCTCTCGGGTGCCGTTACCAACACCCCTGGACTCGGTGCTGCCCAGCAGGCATTCAGCGACCTGCGCCACATCGATGCCCCTTCTATCGCAGCCGGCTACGCCATCGCCTACCCTATGGGTGTGCTCGGCGTTATCCTCTCCTTTATTATATTAAGGTATGCGTTACGTATTAATAAGAGCGAGGAGGAAGCTGCTGCCAAGCGCGGCATGGGACACCTGGAGGCGATGACCCTGAACACCTTCTCCGTGCAGGTGACCAACCAGATGGTATTCGGCGACACCATTAAGCAGATGAGAGAAATCTTGAAGCGCGACTTCATGGTTTCCAAGATTATCCGCAAAGATAGCGATAGGCACGATGAGGTGGTGAACGGTCAGACCCGGATTAACGAGGGCGATATTCTGCAGATTGTTGCCAACCCTACCGTAGTGGAGCCTGTCATTGCCCTGCTCGGCAAGAAGGTACAGGTGAGCGAGGAGAAGTTTGGCGAGGATTTGATTACCCGCCGCATCCGCATCACCAAGCCAGGCATCAACGGCAAGAGCATCAGCCAGTTGCAGATTCGTTCAAACCTCGGCGCCAACATCACCCGTGTCAACCGCAACGGTGTGGATTTGATTGCCACTCCACAGCTGAAGCTGCAGTTGGGCGACCGTGTTACCGTGGTGGGTACCGAGCTTGCCATCGCCCATACCGAGAAGGTTTTGGGTAACCAGATGAAACGCCTCAACTACCCTAACCTGATTCCTATCTTCCTGGGCATCATGCTGGGTTGCATCGTGGCAAACATCCCATTCTTCATCCCTGGCATCAACGAGAACCTGCGTCTCGGATTGACCGGCGGTCCTCTGGTAGTTGCTATCCTGATAGGTTACTTCGGTCCGAAGTACAACCTCGTGACCTACAACACCATCTCGGCCAACCTGATGCTCCGCGAAATAGGCATCTGCATCTTCCTGGCTTGCGTGGGACTGGGCACCGGCGAACAGTTTATCCAGACCGTGGCTTCAGAAAGCGGAATGACCTGGATTCTCTACGGCGTTGCCATCACCATGATTCCAATCATCATAGGCGGCATCATCGGAAGATACGTGTTCCACATCAACTATTACACATTGCTCGGAGTATTGGCAGGCGCCAACACCAACCCATCTGCCCTGGCTTACGTGCGTGAGCAGACTTCGGCAGATGCACCATCTGTGGGCTATGCGAATGTTTATCCATTTGCCATGTTCCTCAGAATCGTAACTATTCAGATTATCATTTTCGTATTCGGATAAATTAAATATATGGAAGAAAAAAACATGAAGACCTGCGACTGCGCAGAAAAAGGTATTGACAACTGCAACTGCAAGGAAATAGCAGAAACAGAACTGAGAAGAAAACTCGACTTGTTGTTACGCACCGGCAGCATCCTTATGGAGAGTGCTGCCGACACATCGCGCATCATGCGAACGATGAAGCGTGCAGCAGCTTTCCTCGGACTCGACGAACGCTACATGCACCTCTACATCAACTGGAATGTGCTGATGGTGAACTATAGCGACGAGGAACATTCCTTCTCCAAATTCCAGCGCTGCGAGAAGCACGGCATCAACCTTACCTCCATTTCGCAGGTAAGTAAGCTCACCTGGACAGCCATCAAGGAAAACTATTCGCTCGAACAGTATGAACAGGCCCTGAACGACATCAAGGCTACCCCACGCAGCTTCACCCCATGGCAGGTGGCAATAGGCGGCGGATTTGCCTGCGGCGGATTCTGCATCCAGTTTGGTTGCGACTGGCCAGCGTTCTTCTTCTGTTCCCTGGCAGCCATCCTGGGCTTCCGCCTGAGAATGTTCCTGCCTACCAAGGGCTGCAACAACTATGTGGCCATCGGAATTTCGGCATTCGTGGCAACGCTGATTGCGTGGCTCACCTCGTTCCTTTCGCTCGACCCATCCATCGCAGCCGCCCTTCCGGGCTTCATGCATTCAGATACCCCTTGGCACCCGTTGATGGCGTGCGCCCTCTTCATCGTGCCGGGAGTTCCGCTGATCAACTTCGTGAGCGACATGCTCGACGGCTACATCGAGGTGGGAATGGTTCGTGCTCTGAACACCCTGCTGATGATCTTTGCCATGGCATTCGGCATTGCCTTTGCCATCCAGGTTTGCCACATCGACAACTTCGTGAAGGATCTCACCATGACTCCTCACCACGAATACTGGGAGTTCGCCATCGCGGCAGCCGTATCAGCCATGGGCTTCTCTACCATCTTCAGCATTCCAAGACGTCTGTTGCCAGCTGTGGCTGTGGGCGGCATCATCGCCGTTTGCTTCCGCAACTTCGTCAACCTGGGTCCATCCAACGGCAACATCGGTCTCGACATGGGCTTGAGCATCGGTTCGCTTGCCGGTTCTGCGCTCATCAGCGTCATCGTCATCAAGGCACGCCACTGGTTCCACACCCCTCACCAGTGCATCACCATTCCTAGCGTCATCCCAATGGTACCTGGAGTTTTGATGTATCGTGCCCTGTTTGCCTTCATCGACATGCACGGCGTGGTAGGCGAGGTAACCGTGGGAATGAACAACCTGATCAAGGCTTCGCTCGCCATCATCTGCATCGCCCTGGGTGTTGCCATTCCTAATGTATTCTTCCGTCGCTTCATCGCCGACAACCGCAAGCGCAAGCTCCTCAACATGCTGGTGGAGAGAAAGAAGAAGAATGGCGAATTCGTGGATTTGCACGAAGTGGAAATCAAGTAAGATAGTTTTTCATCTTCCACATCGAAACATACGGATTACAAGATTTATCTGATTATTTTGCCCGAAAGCAGGGCTAATTAAAATAAAAGTTTTATCTTTGCACGCGTAATTATAAGACTAGTGAAATAAGGAAAATGGAAATACGACAACTCAAATATTTTCTGAAGGTAGCCGAGACGCTCAATTTCTCGGAAGCATCACGCAAGCTCTACATCACGCAGAGCACCCTCTCGCAGCAGATTTCGCATCTGGAACAGGAAATAGGCTTGCCGCTCTTCGAACGTAACTCGCACGAGGTTTATCTCACCGAGGCAGGAAAGGAGCTTCTTCCCTATGCCCAGAATGCCGTAAACTGCACCATGGCTTGCGTTGACCACATGAACGACCTGAAGGAGATGCTCACCGGCGAACTGAACATCGGCGTTACCTACTCCTTCAGCAACATCATGGCAGAAACGCTCATCGCCTTCCTCCATGCTTATCCTCACGTGAAGCTGAACATCCAGTACCGTTCGATGCAGGAACTGATGGATGGCCTGAAAAAGCGTGAACTCGACCTTGTGCTTGCCTTCAAGCCAATCAAGACCGACAAGGCGATAGACAGCCGTGCCATCTTCAGCAACCGCTTGGCGGCGATTGTGAACGAGAATCATCCCCTGGCGCGTCTTTCATCCATCAAGCTCTCTGAGCTGGAGCGCTACGACCTCATCCTTCCATGCAAGGGTCTGCAGGCCCGCAACGCCTTCGACTATCTGATAGACGGCAAGGACCTCGACTTCAAGATTATGGTAGAGGTGAACAATGTGAACATCATCTTCGACCTCTTGCATCGCAGCAACCTGGTAACGGTGCTTTCTGAATCCACCACCATCCTGGAGAAAGGCATGAGAGCGATTCCGCTAGATGCTGCCGACAACGAGATGGATGGCTGCATCCACATCCTGAAGGATGCGTACATGAAGAACTCGGCGCAGGAGTTCATCCGCATGCTGAGCCAGAGCACCAGCATCCTCGCCAACTTTGCGCTGAAGGATATTCTGAGATAATTGAAGTTTCGCAAGTTTGCTCCACACGCCCTGAAAGGGCAGAAGCACCTAGCCCAGGGCATCGCCCTGGGTAAACAAGGAATCAGCAATGCGCCCTGTAAGGGCAAAAGCATCATTCATTGTCTGAATCCTTAACCAAATAAAGAAGAATAAAGGGAAAGATTATAATTCAATCTTGCAAGGCTGTCTCCGATTTCATTGCGGAGGCAGCCTTGATTCGTTTTATTGCCAGCCTATCTTCATCCTCCCCTGATGAGCATTGGTAGCGGAACGCTATCTTATTTCTTCCTGGCTATGATTATCGTGACACCTGCAAGGATGGCGAGGATGCCGATGGCAAGCTGAAGAGAGAAACTCTCGCCGAAAATGCAGACACCGATGATGACCGCCGTTACAGGCTCCAGGGCTCCCATGATGGCGGCTGGCGTGCTGCCGATGAGATTGATGGAGATGGTCATGAAGAAAAGCGACAATACCGTTGGCAATAATGCAAGCTGGGCGGCATAAGCCCATTGCTCCGGAGTTTGCAGCATCTGAATCTTCTCGCCCGCTATGAACGAATATATGAGCATCGTGATGAGTCCGAACACCAGGATGTAGAAGGTGAACTTGATGTTCGACATGCCCGGATTCTTCCACTGATTCACCGAGATGATGTAGAGCGAATAAAGCAGCGACGAACACATCACCAGCGCAAAACCAGCCGTGCTCAACTTGTCGTTGCCGTCGCCTTGATAGAGCAAGCCCACTCCCGATACAGCCAGCAGAATGGCGAGCGTGGTGGTCCACGTCAACTTCTCATGGAAGAATACCGTCATCAGAATCGCCGTCATGATGGGATAGACGAAGAGGATGGTGCTGGCTATTCCCGCCGCCATGTAGTGGAAACTTACGTAGAGCGAAGCCGACGAGAGGGAGAACATACAGCCCAGCGTGGCAAGACGGATCATGTGCCCCCACTTCACCTTGAAACTCTCCTTGCGGAACAGCATCACCACGGCAAACATCAATACCGCCAGGAGATAGCGATAGATGAGCACCGAACTGGAATTGAATCCGTCACCATAGAGCACCAACGTGCCCAAAGGATTTGTACCATAACACACGGCAGCTACAACGCCCGCCGCAAAGCCTTTCACTTTATTACTGCCAAAGCCTTTCACTTTATTACTGCTTGTCATTTTTAATTAAAATGCTTTTTTACTAATTACTAAGTTTTTTCCTATACCTTATTATATATGATATGTATCTATCTATAATTATATATTAATATGTTTCTATTTCTATTGGCTTGCAAAAGTACTGCAAATTTTCGAGATAAACTAACAAAATCGGATAAATATCTTCCATACACAGAGAAAAACTCCACATTTCTTGTTCTTTACAAAAATAAATAGTACCTTTGCAATATCTTTGCATTAAAGAATACAAACAAAATAGAATCAGAAATATAAACTAAACAATAAACATTTGTAACTATGGAACAGATTAAAAACGATCAGCTCACCGTTGAGATTTCATCTCTCGGAGCAGAACTTCAGAGCATCAAGGATGCTAATGGTAATGAATATCTCTGGGATGGCGACGCCAAGTACTGGGGGAAAAGATCTCCTCTCCTCTTCCCTATCGTAGGCGGATTGTGGAAGGATACCTACCGCATCGGCGACAAGGAATACACCCAGCCTCGCCATGGCTTCGGTAAGCTCGTTGACTTCCAGCTCGTAGGCAAGACCGGCGACCGCCTTACCTTCGCCCTCATCGACAACGAGGAGACTTTCAAGAACTATCCATTCCACTTCAACCTCGCCGTTTCCTATCGCCTTGCCGGCAACGAACTCCACGTTATCTGGCACGTTGAGAACACCGACGATAAGGTGATTTACTTCCAGATTGGCGGTCACCCGGCATTCAATGTGCCTGGCTGCAAGAAGGGAGAAAAGCTGAAGGCTTTCCTCAAGCTCGACAACGAGGCTCCTACCCGTCTCTTCGCAACCATCGGCGGATGCGTTGACCCTAACGCCCGTGAGACCGTAGAGACCGACAACGGAATCCTGGAGGTAACAGACGAATCATTCGCTGACGATGCCTACATCTTCGACAAGAGCCAGGTGAAGAAGGTTACTCTGCTCAACGAGAAGGGCGAGCCACACGTAACCGTAGAGTTCAAGACTCCAGCCGTGGGTATCTGGAATCCGGGCAACCACGCTCCATTCGTCTGCATCGAACCTTGGTTCGGCACCTGCGACTGGGCTGAATACACCGGCGAGTTCAAGGATAAATACATGATGAACAGCCTGCAGCCAGGTGCCAGCTTCATGAGTGAATACATCATCAGAATAGAAAAATAATGGAAGAAAAAGATAATATGCAGCTCCCCGAGAACGCATTCCGCGAACTCAAGGACGGGGAGGAATACAAGCCGCTGATGTCGCCAGACAAGGTTTATCCAGAGGTAAACGGATGGTCGGTGACCTGGGGCATCGTGATGGCCATCATCTTCTCTGCCGCCGCTGCCTATCTGGGCTTGAAGGTGGGTCAGGTGTTCGAGGCAGCCATCCCTATCGCCATCATCGCCGTGGGCGTAAGCACCGCCACCAAGCGCAGCAAGGCGCTGGGCGAGAACGTCATCATCCAGAGCATCGGAGCCTGCTCGGGTGCCGTGGTAGCAGGAGCCATCTTCACCCTGCCAGCCATCTACATCCTGCAGGCTAAATATCCGGAGATGACAACTTCGTTTATGAAGATTTTCATGGCTTCTGCCCTGGGAGGCGTGTTGGGAATCCTGTTTCTGATTCCTTTCCGCAAGTACTTCGTAAGCGATATGCACGGTAAATATCCGTTCCCTGAAGCCACTGCCACCACGCAGGTGCTGGTGAGCGGAGCCAAAGGTGGCGACCAGGCTAAGCCCCTGCTCATCGCCGGACTGGTGGGTGGTCTTTACGACTTCATCGTAGCCAGTCTGGGATGGTGGAACGAGAACTTCACTTCCCGTGTGGTAAGTCTGGGATGCGACCTTGCCGACAAGGCAAAGCTCGTATTCAAGGTGAACACAGGTGCAGCCGTATTGGGATTGGGTTACATCATCGGATTGAAATACGCCTTCTACACCTGTCTGGGTTCGCTCGTGGTATGGTGGCTGATAGTGCCAGGCATGAGCGTTATCTTCCACGACAGCGTGCTCAGCGCCTGGGATCCCAGCATCGTGAAGACCGTGGGCGAGATGAGTCCGGAGGAAATCTTCCGTGCCTACGCCCGCAGCATCGGTATCGGCGGTATCGCCATGGCAGGTATCATCGGCATCATCAAGAGCTGGGGCATCATCAAGAGTGCCGTAGGACTTGCCGCCAAGGAACTGAAGGGCAAGAGCGATGTGGATGAGAACGTGAAGCGCACCCAGCGCGACATTTCTTTCAAGATCATCGCCATCGGTTCGCTCGTCACCATCCTCATCACCTTCCTCTTCTTCTGGTTTGGCGTGATGGATGGCAATCTGCTCTTCGCCATCATCGCCATCCTGCTGGTGGCAGCCATCGCCTTCCTCTTCACCACCGTGGCAGCCAATGCCATCGCCATCGTGGGTTCCAACCCTGTATCGGGAATGACCCTGATGACGCTCATCTTCGCCTCTGTGGTGATGGTGGCAGTAGGCTTGCGAGGTCCTGGCGGAATGCTTGCCGCCCTGATTATGGGTGGTGTGGTCTGTACAGCCCTTTCGGTGGCAGGTTCGTTCATCACCGATTTGAAGATTGGTTACTGGCTGGGTACTACGCCTAAGAAGCAGGAGGGATGGAAGTTCCTCGGCACCCTGGTGAGTGCGGCTACCGTGGGCGGCGTGATGATGCTGCTCAACGAGACCTACGGATTCGCTTCCGGCTCTCTGGCTGCTCCTCAGGCGAATGCGATGGCTGCGGTCATCGACCCTTTGATGAATGGTGTGGGTGCGCCTTGGGTGCTCTATGGCATCGGTGCCCTGATAGCCATCGTGCTTACCTACTTCAAGATTCCAGCCCTGGCTTTTGCCCTGGGTATGTTCATTCCGCTGGAACTGAACGTTCCGCTGCTGGTAGGTGGTGCCATCAACTGGTATGTTACTTCACGCAGCAAGGATGCCAAGGTAAATGCGGAGCGTGGCGAGAAGGGTACGCTCATCGCCAGCGGTTTCATTGCCGGTGGAGCCTTGATGGGTGTGGTCAGCGCCCTGCTGAAGTTTGGCGGCGTTGAGGCCAGCATCGCAGACAGCTGGTGGGCTAACCCAATGTCAGAGGTTTGCTCGCTCATCGCCTACATCTGCCTGATAGGTTTCTTTATCAGAGCAACGAAGAAATAAAAAGATTGATTTTCGGAAGAGATTGATTTTCGGAAGAAAAGATTTTAAAAGATAAAAAGTCGGGACATACGATTGCATGTATGATTCCCGACTTTTTTGTTATGATGCACCTGATTCGATATTTAAAAATATCGTATTTACTAACACTAAAGTATTCAAGTTTCGCAAGTAGCATCCTGCCGTCCCCGAAGGGGGCGAATGTGAATAACCGCGGGTGGAATGACCGAAGGGAATGGAACCTGCGGATAGTAACAGATTCTCTCTTATCGTCCCCGAAGGGGGCGAACAGGGGCAAGACTGGATGTGGTTCGCCCCCTTTGGGGACGCTTTCTCCCTACTATTGGTTGTCCGCAGGTTCCATGACCTTCGGTCATTCCACCAGCGGTTATTGAAAGTTGGCCCCCTTCGGGGACCGGAGGTTACTTGCGAAACTTGAATAAAAAAGATGTAATATGTAACTTTGCAGCACAAAAAAATGAGAAATAACTTCAAAAAACATGGGCAAAGAGGGATTTATTGCATTTTTAAACAAAACCAAAACATCAAAATATTATATTCCGTTCAATATCCGTTTATCCTGCATATTTTCAGCTATTTATAAAACATGCTTATGTTATCTTTGTTATGAAAGATTATATTATCTAAACAAAAGACGCAAAAGAAAAGAAATAGTTTTTCGCAGAATTATGAGCAGAAAGTGGCTCTCGGAGCTATGAAAATGTGCCTCCGATGGCACTTTTCACCCCTACAGAAGGGTAAAAAGAGAGGGGCAAAGGAAGGTTGGAGAGGGCTTGAAAAGCTATTTTTTAGAACATATTTTACATTATTCACAAGAGTGAGAGGAAGGAAAAAGGGAACAAGAAGAGAGATAAATCCCCTTAAGCCCCCCTTACCGGAACATAAAGCAAACTATCAAACGAATCAACAATAGTACATAACAGACTAATTATCAGTAGTTTAATTTTAACAAAAGCTTTCAGAAATAGTTTTCTTCAGAAGTTCTATCCGGTCATTTCCGGTCATGGTCATTTTCGGTCATTTTGGTTTCGGGGGCGCTAAATCCCCTTATAGTATAATATAAATATATATTTATATTATACTATAGAACAAATGACCAAGTTCCATTTGAAAATGACCGAAAATGACCATGACCGAAAATGACCGGGGGAAATGAACATGCAAAAATAGCATTTAGTTAAATTGCAGCATATCAATCACTTACGCCATTTTTACCATCTTATTTCCGTAAAAACTTGATTTCGGCTTTAAAATTTCGTATCTTTGCACCGGCGATCGAAAGAACAGCCTTTTGTGCCTCAGGGCGGTCATCATAGAAGACCGCAGCGGGTCTTAAATGATGGCAGGCGCCGGTCATCTATTAAGACCCGAAAAAGCACAGAAAACGGGGCTTTCTGGGTAGTTGTGATTTTAACGAACTCATTAAACACAAACGAGTATGATTAACTACAGCATCGTAATGCGCAGCGTGAACGCAAACCTTTTGGAGATCAACCAGGCAAAGTCACGCATCAACCAGGCTAAGCAGGAGGGTAAGAATCCCGACCAGAAGGACCTCGACCTCGTGAAGACCGAGAAGCAGAATGCGTTCGCCATCTCGCAGTACACCGATGTGATGACCATCGAGAAGTTTGCCAAGCACATCACTTCTCACGGCAGTGTGTATTCTAGAGCTGACATCAGCGCCATCCTCTACATGGCAGTGGACTGCATGAGAGAGATGCTGCTCGAGGGCAAGAAGATTCGTCTGGGCGACCTGGGTGACTTCTCCGTGCTGCTCAGCTCCAAGGGCGCAGAGTCTGCCGACAAGTTTACGGCGCAGAACATCAACCAGGTGAAGGTTCAGTGGGAGCCTGGCAAGGAGTTCAAGAACCTGCTCGACGACGCCGAGTTCAACCTCGTGGCTAGCCGCAGCGCTCAGGCTGCCGTGCTCAAGGCCATCAAGGATGGCAAGAGCACTGTTGACCTCAATGCTCCTATCGACCCTGATGGCGGCGACGACGGCAACGGCGGAAGCACCACTACTGGCGGCGGAAGCAACGCTGGCGGCAGCGGAACCACCGGCACCGAGGGCAGCGGAACCACCGGTTCTGAAGGCGACAACAAGGGTGATACGGGTACTTCCGGCGGTAACACCGGAGAGGACAAGGGCAACACCGACGCCGGTTCTACCGGCGGCAACGAGCACATTACTCTCTAGCCTATAGAGTTCCAGCCCCCACACGGCTGGAACTCTCCCCCCATCAACCGCATTCATTAAATCGTAAAAACCATAACAAAGAAAAAGATGATGAAAAAGGAAACCTGGAAAATGGTGATTCAGATAGCCATCAGCATTCTGACGGCTATCGCAACCTCGCTCGGCGTAACGAGCTGCATGTAAGCTAAAAAAGAAACTGAAAAGAAAAGCAAGAGGGTGTGTCATAAGCCACATCCCATACGCCCTGGGCTAAGAGCTTTTGGGCTTTCAGCCCGTCCTCGGCTGCCATTATTTAGACTTATGACACACCCTCTTTTACAGCAGATTCACATACTCTGCCGGCTTCATGCCATACTGCTTCTGGAAGCACTTGGCAAAATAGCTGGAACTGCTGAAACCGGTCATTTCGCTCACTTCGCTGATGCGATACTTGCGCTCCTGCAACAGGCGGGCAGCCGTGCTGAGACGTATCGCCTGTATCAGTTCGTTAGGCGTTACCGCCAGCAGCGTCTTTACCTTATTAAATAAGGAGCTACGACTCATGCCCAGCTTATCTGCCAGGAACTGTACATTCAAATCCGGATTTGCAAGATTGTCTTTTATCAGCTTCTCCAAATCCACCAGGAACCTGCGCTCTGGAGGATAATTCTCTTCCTCTGCTGCAGATGATTCCGCCGAAGAGGCAAAAGATACAAATTCTGCTGATGGTCCTGCTGATGGTCCTGATAATAGTCCAGCAGATGGTCCTGCAGAAGAATCTGCAGAAGAAGCCTTAGCTGAATCCCCGGCGGCTGTTTCCTTCGGGAATCGGAATATCAGCGTTCGACGCATTTCTATCAGCTGGTTCACACTCGCCACGAGATACTTCATCGAGAACGGTTTGGAGATGAAAACATCGGCTCCGCAAATCTTGCTCTGAGCCTTGCTATCCTCATCGGTCTTCGCCGACAGCATGACGATTGGCAGATGGCAGATACTCTTGTTCTGACGCACCTTCTGGCAGAATTCTACTCCGTTCATCACAGGCATTATCCAACTGGTGATAATCAGACTCAGCTCATCGTGCTTAGACAATATACGCAACGCCTGCACGCCGTTATCTGCCACCAGCATTCTGTATTCTCCTGCCAGAGAGTTTACGATGTAATCTCTCATGTCCTTATCGTTCTCCACTACCAGGATGGTAGGGCGATTGTCAATTGGAGCCACAGGAGCTGGCTTAGAGACTGAAGTTGAAGCTGATACAGAAGCAGAAACTGCCGATGATTCAGCCGATGATTCTTCTGATGATTTTTCCGATGATTCAGCCTCCATCATCTCTACCTTGTTACCATCAAGCAGCTTGTCTACGAGAACCAGCATTCGCTGGGAATTGCGGCTGAAAACATCTATCAAACCATCCATCTCGTCGACGTACTTCATATCATCCTTATTCATGCGATTCTTCTTCGAATCATCATCCTTCATATCATCCTCCATCAATCCTTCCTTCACTTTCTGCCACTTCTCCTTCAGAGCATCCAGCGGACCGAGTATCAGGGTGAGCGGAATGCGGATTTCGCGGGCTACCATAGCGAAGAACTGCAGGCGAGCATCGCGCAGCTCCAACTCCTTCTTCTCAGCCAGGCTGTCCAGCTCCTGCTGATGGCGAAGCTTCAGCTTCTTCCATTGGTACCATACGAGCAGGCCAATGAGAAGCAGATAGATGAGCTTGGCTGGCAGCGACCACCAGAATGGCGGATGCACCACTATCTGAAGCGTTGCCTCGTCCTCAGACCACACGCCGTCGTTGTTGGTGGCCTTCACACGGAAGGTGTAGCTGCCAGCTGGCAGATTGGTATAGGCGGCACGGGGTTCGTGGGTGGTGGTCCATTCGTCGTCGAATCCATCGAGCTTATAGCTGTAGAGATTCTTCTCGGGAGAGACATAGCTCAGTGCCGAGAACGAGAAGGTGACGGCATTTTCATCGTGAGAGAGGCTGATTTCATCTACCTTGTCCAATGCCTCGGGAAGCTTATCGGAGCCCACCTCCATGCGCTTGTTGAAGAGCGAGAGAGAAGTGATTGCCACGGGCGGCGCTATACGGTTGAGCGTAACCTGCTGCGGACGGAAGGCGTTGAAGCCCTGAGTAGTGCCGAAATAGATTCTGCCATCGGACGACAGAAGACAGGAATTGGCAAGAAACTGGTCGCTGGTCAATCCGTCGAAACGGCAGAACTTCTGCACCGGCTTGTCCTCGGAATACTTCACGATGCCCTTGCCCGACGACAGCCACATGCTGCCCCGGGCGAAGAGAATGGACTTGAAATCCTGACTTGGAGCATCGACGGCGATGCGGCGGAAGGTATCGCTGGATGGCTGATATTCACACAATCCCTGAAGGGTGGCTACGAAGAGGCGCCCCTTGCCGTCGGTCTGAATGCTGTTTACCTGGTTGCTGCCCAGCGAGCAGGTATCCTTCTCATTGTAGAGATACTGCTTCCAGGTGTTGTTGCGACGAAGACACCAGAGTCCGTTTTCCTGGGTAGCAAACCAAAGGTTGCCCTGACGATCCTCCTCCATATCAATGGTAAGGCCGTTGAAGAGTTTTACTCTTCTGAACTCCTGCTTCTGATCATCAAGCAGGAAGGCACCCAGCATGGATGTGGCCCAGAGACGGTGTTTCCTGTCGCGGAAGAAATAGTAGCAGCTGCTGCTCAAGACATAGCTATCCATCCTGACGGGCGTCTGCGCCCCCGTAGCTATATTCATCCTGATGATGCCCCTGCCATAGGTTCCCACCCACAGGTTGTCGCCATCCACGAACAGCGCATGGGCGTTGTATTTCGCCATCTCCTGCTTGCCTGGGAAATCAACGAAACTGTCGGTCTGCGGGTCGTAGCAGTCGAGGCCTGCATCGTCGGTGGCTATCCAGATGCGATGGCGGGCATCCTCGGCAAAGCGGCTCACCACGCTACCCTGCAGTCCGCCTAGGGTAGGGAAATACATGTCAAACCGGTTGCGCATGGCAGAAGACGGGATGTAGTTCACACCACCATAGTAGGTGCCTATCCAAAGACCATCTTCCCTATCCCTCATGATGCCATATACAAACCGCTCGGCAGTGCGGCGTGCAGGATTCTCCACCTCCGACAGCATGCGCCACTGGTTGGTCATCCTGTCATACTGCACCAGTCCATCATCGCTGCCAACGAGCACATAGCGGCTGTCTCCATAGAGCTTGTGAATGAAGTTCATGCCGTTGCCCGGCACAGGGGGAATGAGGAGTTTGGCAAAGCCGTCGTTGCTCACACGAAAGAGTCCTTCCTTCCAGGTTCCCACCAGAATGCTGCCATCTGCATTTGCCAGCATCGCCATTCCCCTAAGCTGGGTAGCATCTCCCTTCAGGGCGAAAGGCTTGAAGTTGTCGGCAGTTTTCTGAAGGCGGAAGAGCGAAGCCCCTGCCTCGAGGCTGAGCGCCCACACATGGCTGTTGACATCAATGAGCACGCAATCTACGCTGCCCCTGCTCGCCTTCATGGGATAATGGTGACAGTAATGGCTGGTAAGGTTGAATTTGAAGATTCCCTGGGTTCCGGTGGAAATCCATGCATTATGTTCCCCATCAACAACAATATGGTTGACGGAGGAAGTAATCTTTTCATCGAGCTTCTGAAATTGTTCGGTGGTGAAACTGAAGAGGAAGACTCCCTTAGAGGTTCCCACCAGGAGACCTTCGTCAGAGACAGCAAGTGCCAGGATTTCCTGGTTGAGCTGCATGGCGGCATTGTAGTAGGTGATTACCTGGTAGCCGTCGTAGCGGCAGAGTCCGTAATCGGTGGCTAGCCATACAAAGCCGTTTTTATCCTGCACAATGCTCTTCACGGCATTGCTGGGCAATCCCGTGTTCATAGTAATGGAGCGCATTTGCGGATTTCCGGTCATATTCCTGCCCCATGAGCTGGCGGGCGCCATTGCCATGCAAAGGGCGCCAACCAAGATTATCATCATTTTCTTCATTTTCAAGTAATTTCAGTTCAGTTCTTATTCTTGTCTTTTCTATCTCTCTTTTACTTCTGTTATTTTACTGTTTCTTATATTATTTTGCCTGTTTCTTCTATTTATGAATCTCTCCGTTCATTATTTCTTTCTGACACTTTCACGGTATTTCAGCGGTGACGTATGCAGATGCTCCCTCACATACTTGCCGAAGAACGAAGTGTTGGAGAAGCCCAGAATGCACGATACTTCCTTGATAGACATGGAGGTGGAGCGCAGATAGTACGTAATATCTGCCAGGGTGTATTCCGTAATCCAGTCGATAGCCGTCTTACCAGAATGGCGCTTGCAGATGATGGAGAGATACTTGGGCGTGATGCAGAGCTGGCGGGCGAAATACTCCACCGGGCGATGCTTGATGTCCTCCTGCTGCAGATTCTCAAGAAACTTGTCGAAGAGTTCGATGGTGCTGGAGTTCAAATCGTCTGCCGACATATCCTCGAGCAGCATGTTGCTCACCGCCAACAAGGCGCTCTTGAGCAGCGTCTCCACTATCTCGCGGCGATAGGGCTTCCACGAGGTGCGCTCGCTGAAGCTGGTGTCGAGGCAGAGGCGCACCAGTTCGGTGAACTTGGCGTAGAACTTCATATCCACCTCGTTCATCTTCAGTACCAGTACCTTGCTCACATACATGGCGCGGTTCCACACCGAGATATGCGACTGAAGGATGCTGAGCAATCCATGGTTGCTTACGCACATCGCCGTGCACGCAAAATCATCCGACACCTCCTTGATGTCGAGTATGGAATTGGGCGGACTGATAAAGATGTCGCCCCTTTCTACGGAAAATTCCCGCCCGTTGAGTTCAGCCTTCAGGCTTCCCCTGTGGCAAGATGCAATCATATTCATCTGGAACCTCATCGGGTCGGGGTTCTGCAACACCTTGACATTGTCGATAATCAAGATATCCTCGTCGAGATAGCTGGCGCTGATCTCGGCACTCTGCGCAAACTCACCTTCCTCGATGCGCTGCTTCACGTCCTTCTGTTCTTTCATTAATACGGTTTTAAAATCTTCATTCTTCGTTCTTCACTCTTCACTTTCTAGAACGCTTCCCTGTACTTATTTTCATCCTTATCCTCCAGCATGGAGAGATAGCTCTGGTAGCGGCTGGCTGCAATGTAATGGTTCTCCACTGCCTTGATGACGGCACAGCCAGGTTCGTGGGTGTGGGTGCAGTCGGAGAACTTGCAGTCTTGCGAGAACTTGAATATCTCCTTGAAGTAGCTGGTGAGTTCCTCCTTCTCGATATCGAAGGTTCCGAAGCCCTTGATGCCCGGAGTATCGATGAGATAGCCGCCCTCAGGCAGGTCGAGCATCTCGCTGAAGGTGGTGGTGTGCATTCCGCTGTTGTGCGCCTCGCTGATTTCGGCGGTGCGCTGGGCAGCATCGGGGATAAGCTGGTTGATGAGCGTGGATTTTCCCACGCCGCTGTTGCCGCTGAGCAGAGACTTCTTGTCCTTGATGAGCGGGCGCAGTTCGTCTACTCCTTCACCTGTGGCTGCAGAGATTTCCACACACTTGTATCCGATGGTTTCATAGAGGGTGCGCATCATCTTCTCGTAGTGCAGCTCTTGCTCGGAGAGCAGGTCGCACTTGTTGAACACGATGATGACAGGCACTCTGTATGCTTCAGCTCCGGCCAGGAAGCGGTCGATGAAGGTGGTGGATGTCTCCGGATAGTTCACGGTAACCACGAGCAGTGCCTGGTCTACGTTGGCTGCCAGGATATGACTCTGCTTGCTGAGGTTAGGTGATTTTCGGATGATGTAGTTGCGGCGGTCTTCGATGGAAGAGATGAAGGCGGTGCCTTCCTGGTTGGTGATGAGCTGCACGTAGTCGCCCACCGCCACGGGGTTGGTGCTGCGGATTCCCTTCAATCGGAAATTGCCTTTTATCTTGCTTTCAATCAGCTGGCCATCGTCAGTCTTGACGGTGTACCAGCTGCCTGTATTCTTAATAACGAGTCCTCTCATTATCACATACTAATAATGTAATCCTAAAAAGGGTGAGCCTTTCTAGACTGTCATGATTTCCTTTTCCTTCTCGTCCATCAAACCTTCGAGCTGCTTGATGTACTTGTCGTGAAGCTTCTGCAAATCATTCTCTGCATCCTTCTCCAAGTCCTCAGAAAGACCATCCTTGATAGCCTTCTTCAGCTTCTCCTTCACCTCCTGGCGCACGTTGCGAACCTCAATCTTGGCACGCTCGGCAATCTTGTTACACTGCTTAACCAGCTCCTTGCGGCGCTCGCCAGTAGGCTGAGGAATACCGAGGCGAACAATCTCGCCATTGTTCTCAGGAGTAATACCCACACCGCTATCCATGATAGCCTTCTCGATGTCCTTGATGGCCTTCTTGTCCCAAGGGCGGATGGCGATGGTACGCGCATCAGGAGTTGTTACGGTGGCTACCTGGTTCAGAGGAACCATGCTGCCATAGCTGTTAACACGCACGCCGTCGAGGATTGCTACGTTGGCGCGACCTGCACGGATATGAGAGAGTTCTTCTGCGAGATACATTGCAGCCATCTCCATACGCTCTGCTGCAGAATTCAAAGTTTCTTTTACGTCGATCATAGTCTGTATATTTTTATTTTTTATTATTTTATTAATTCCAATCTTTTGAGTTCCTCGCCCACATAGTTGGTAAGTTCCACAAACTGCGGGATGCTGAGCTGCTCGGGGCGCTTGGTCATGATGTCGGTGGTGTAGAAATCAGCGCGAGGGGTTACACCCGGAAACATCTGCTTCAAGCTCACGCGCAGCATCTTGCGGCGCTGGTTGAACACGGTCTTCACCAGTCGCTTGAAGAGCTTCTCATCGCAACCCAGGTCGGTCACCTTGTTGCGGGTCATGCGGATTACGGCACTCTTTACCTTTGGAGGTGGATTAAACACGCCCTCGTCTACGGTAAAGAGATACTCCACATCGTACCATGCCTGGATGAGCACGCTGAGGATGCCATACGCCTTGTTGCCTGGCTCGGATGCCATACGCAGCGCCACTTCTCGCTGAATCATGCCGGTGCAGCAAGGAATGAGATCCTTGTAGTCGAGCATCTTGAAGAAAATCTGCGAGGAGATGTCGTAAGGGTAATTGCCCGTGAGCACAAACTGCTTTCCGTCGAATATCTGGTTGAGGTCCATTCTCAGAAAGTCCTCTCCGATGATATTGTCCTTCAACTGAGGGAAGTTTTCGTGCAGATAGGCCACCGACTCTGAGTCGATTTCCACCGCCTTCACGAGGCGTGGCTTCTCTACGAGATATTGCGTAAGCACACCCATTCCCGGTCCGATTTCGAGCACGGGAATATCAGGGCAGGCATCCACCGTATCGGCGATGCGCTTGGCTATGTTGAGGTCAGTAAGGAAGTGCTGACCCAGATTTTTCTTTGGCTTTACAGCTTTCATCATTCTCTATCTGTTTCCGACCTTTCGGTCTGTTTGTTATTTCTTACTATATATATTTTGCAAAAATACGATTATTTTTCGAGAAATCATCGCTTAGATGCGATTTTTTTTATCTTTTATATAAAAAAGAGGAAATAAAAAGGGGCAGAAGCGTTTATTTATGCTAAAAATATGCAGAAACCGCACCATATAAGCGATAAAAGTATTACCTTTGCACTATGATGGAAAAGAAAAAGATAGCAAACAATATCTGGAAGGTGGCTCTCTCGCTGTTTCTGGGCGGAGCCATCCTCTACTGGATGTATCGCGGATTTGACTTCAGGCAGGTGGAGGACGTGGTGCTCCACAGGATGAGTTGGACCTGGATGCTGCTGTCGTTCCCCTTTGGCATCTCGGCACAGCTCTTCAGGGGCTGGAGATGGAAACAGGCGCTGGAACCCATCGGCGAAAAGCCCCGAAGCGGCGTCAGCATCAACTCCATCTTCATATCCTACGCCCTGAGCCTCGTTATCCCGAGATCGGGTGAATTTGCAAGATGCGCCGTGCTGAAGAGATGGGACGGAATCTCGTTTCCCAAATCGCTGGGTACGGTGGTAACGGAAAGAGCCATCGACTCGCTGCTCGTGCTGCTCATCGCCGGACTGGTGTTCCTGATGCAGATTCCCGTGTTCCTGAACTTCTTCGACAAGACGGGCACCAGCATGGACAGCATCCTGGGCAAGTTTACCGCCACGGGCTACCTGGTTACCACCATCTGCGGCGTTGCCGTGCTCATTCTGGCACACATCCTGCTCAAGAAGCTGGCTATATATAATAAGGTGAAAGCCACGCTGAGCGGACTGTGGCAGGGAGTGATTTCGCTGAAGGGCGTGAAGAACGCACCCCTCTACATCGCCTTCACCTTGGGCATCTGGCTGAGTTATTTCCTGCATTATTACCTCACATTCCAGTGCTTCGAATCAACCAGCCACCTGAACCTGATGTGCGGACTGGTTACCTTCATCGTGGGAAGCATCGCCGTGGTGGTTCCTACGCCCAACGGAGCGGGTCCCTGGCATTTCGCCGTGAAGACGATGCTCATCCTCTACGGCATCCAGCAGAACGACGCACTCTACTTCGTGCTCATCGTGCACTCCGTACAGACGCTGCTCGTCATCCTGCTGGGCATTTACGCCTGGATAGCCCTGGCGTTTACAAGAAAAAAACATTAACATTTTAAATAAAGATATTATGGCTGACATTAAGAATCTAAGTCCAGTTGAAATCTGGCGCAACTTCGACAAGTTGACACAAGTTCCACGTCCATCAGGACATTTGGAGAAAATTCAGGCTTATTTGCTCGACTGGGCAAAGGAGGCTGGCGTAGAAGCTTTCCAGGATGCTGCTGGAAACATCGTGATGCGCAAACCTGCTACTCCAGGCATGGAGAACAGAAAGGGCGTTATCATGCAGGCACACATGGACATGGTGCCTCAGAAGGCTCCTGAGAGCAACCACGACTTCGAGAACGACCCTATCGAAACCATCATCGATGGCGACTGGGTACGTGCCAACAA
Source organism: Segatella copri (assembly GCF_051861805.1). GTDB lineage: Bacteria > Bacteroidota > Bacteroidia > Bacteroidales > Bacteroidaceae > Prevotella > Prevotella copri_M. The sequence continues at coordinate 3,156,369 of NZ_CP146520.1, forward strand.
GACTACACTGGGTAGCGACGACGGTCTGGGCGTGGCTACTATCATGGCTGTGATGGAGTCTAAGGACTTGCAGCACGGACCTGTAGAGGGTCTCATCACCGCAGACGAGGAGACAGGCATGTATGGTGCCAACGATCTGCCTGAGGGCGAACTGAACGGAGAGATCCTCTTGAACCTCGACACAGAGGTATGGGGCGAGTTCGTAATCGGAAGTGCCGGCGGTATCGACATCACAGCAACACTCGACTATAAGGAGGTGGAGACAGACAAGGAAGATGCAGCCGTAAAGGTTACCCTGAAGGGATTGAAGGGCGGTCACTCAGGCATTGAGATCAACGAGGGCAGAGCCAACGCCAACAAGTGCATGGTTCGCTTCGTTCGTGAGGCTATCTCCGAGCTCGACGCACGCCTGGCTTCATGGAAGGGCGGCAACATGCGCAACGCCATCCCATTCCAGGCAGAGGTGGTATTGACTCTGCCAAAGGAGAACGTAGAGGCCTTGAACGACATGGTAGCTGACTGGAAGGACGAGTTCTGCGATGAGTTCAACGGCATTGAGAATGTCGAGAACATCGAGTTCTTCACCGAGAACGTAGAAACTCCAGCCACAGAGGTTCCTGCCGAGATTCAGGACAACCTGGTAGACGCCATCTTTGCTTGCCACGACGGCGTATTGCGCATGGCTCCATCCATGCCTGACATCGTAGAGACATCATCTAACCTCGCCATCATCGAAATAGGCGGCGGCAAGGCTGCCATCAAGATTCTGGCACGTTCTAGCCACGAGTATTACAAGATGTATCTGGCTACCATGATGGAGAGCTGCTTCAACATGGCTGGCATGAAGGTAGAGTTCAGCGGCGCTTACGGCGGCTGGAACCCTAACCCAAAGAGCGACATTCTGGAGCATGTATTGAAGGTGTACAAGGAGCAGAACGGCAAGGACGGCGTGGTTCAGGCTGTTCATGCGGGATTGGAGTGCTCTATCATCCTGGGCAAGTATCCTAACCTGGATGTAGTATCATTCGGTCCTACCCTGCTCAGCCCTCACACTGCCAACGAGCGCTGCCAGATTAGCTGCGTGGCTCCATTCTGGAACCTGATGAAGCAGCTGCTTGCCGAGATTCCTACCAAGTAAAGAAGGAAGAAATTACAAAAAGATTAAAAAAGGAAGCCGGGAAAGAATTTTCTCGGCTTTTTTGTCCCTTTTCTCAATAAAAATCATTATCTTTGCACCCGATTTCGCAAGCACTGTAATATCTGCTAAGAAATGCAGCACAGCCCACTTGCATAAGTTTCATCAAATTAATAACAAAATGGACGATTATCACGCGGAGAACAATTATGAATTGTAGGCGTGGAGATTCAGCATTCAGAAAACAGCCCCGGAAATGACCGATAGGGGCAGAAAATCCAACCGCTAATCTCCATACCCAAACGTTTATTATTTTTTGGAGATTAGCAAACAATGAAGACATACTGGAACATAGACAAGACTCTGTCTCCACTCAACGAGTGGCAGCCAAACTGCTGGATACAAGTAACATGTCCAACTGATGAAGACCAGCGCCTGCTGGAAGAAGAATTCAAAATCCCTGATTATTTCCTTTCGGATATCAGCGATACTGATGAGCGTGCCCGCTACGAATACGATGATGGCTGGATGCTCATCATTCTCCGTATCCCCTACGTCAAGGAAATACGCAGCCGCACTCCTTACACCACCGTGCCGCTGGGCATCATCCACAAGCGCGACGTAACCATCACCGTATGCTTCTACGAAACCAACATGATGATTGATTTCGTGAGCTTTCAGCAAAAACGCGGCGAGGGTTTCACCGACTACGTGGACATGATTTTCCGCCTCTTCCTCTCGTCGGCCGTATGGTATCTGAAGCGATTGAAGCAGATCAACTCGCTCATCGAGAAGGCGAAGCGCAATCTGGATCATGGCGTGAACAACGAGAGCCTGATAGGACTGAGCCGCCTGCAAGACTCCCTCACCTACTTCATCACCTCTATCCGAGGCAACGAAAACCTGCTCTCGAAGTTGAAGTTCAAGCTGCAGGTGGACGAATTGGATGCCGACCTCATCGAAGACGTGAACATCGAGATGACGCAGGCGAGAGAGACCACCAGCATCTATTCCGACATTCTGGAATCAACGATGGACACCTATTCGAGCATCATCAATAACAACATGAACACCACGATGCGAACCCTGACCAGTATCAGTATCGTGATGATGTTGCCAACGCTGATATCCTCCTTCTTCGGCATGAACCTGGTGAACGGCATGGAAGAAAGTCCCTACGGATTTGCCCTCGCCCTGGTGATTTCGTTTGTTGTATCCGGACTCACTTGGGGCTTCCTAAGATACAAAAGACTGCTCTAAAAGGCTTTCTACATATAAAAAACATTAAAAAAATCGGATATCTTGACGGATATTCGATTTTTTTGTTTAAGTTTGCACAATATTATAACATTAAATTTGTGGCCGTCTCGCGCAAGGCACGACAAGCGACCAAAGAAACTCGAATCATAAACTAAACAAAGTGACATGATGGACTCTCAAGAAAAAGCTCTGTTTCAACAGAGCGCCCTGGAAGAACCTGCCAAGAAGGCTTACGCCACCAAGCAGGAAGTACTCGAAAGAGTAAAAGAAATTGCCCACAGTGCAGAGGCTCCTAACAAGGAGGAACTCGACAACCTGAAGACAACGTTCTACAAGATTCATCTCGCCGAGAGAGATGCTCAGATGAAGGAGTATCTCGCAGCAGGTGGTGACCCTGAGAAGTACGTTCTCTTACCTGATGACACAGAGGAAGCCTTTAAGGCGGAAATGCAGATCATCAAGGAAAAAAGAGCGAAAATCTTCCTGCAACAGGAAGAGGAAAAGCAGGAGAACCTGGCGAAGAAACTTGAGATTATCGAAAAGATAAAAGCCATGGCTACCTCGCCTGAGGAGGCCAACAATTCATATCAGGAATTCAAGAACCTGCAGCAGGAATGGAAAGAAATCAAGGCGATTCCTGCAGACAAGGCTAACGAGGTGTGGAAGAACTACCAGCTATACGTGGAGCAGTTCTACGACCTGCTGAAGCTCAACAACGAGGCGCGCGAGTACGACTTCAAGAAGAATCTGGAGGCGAAGACCAAGCTGTGTGAGGCTGCCGAAAAACTGGCTGAAGAGCCAGACGTTATCTCTGCCTTCCACAAGTTGCAGGACTTGCATCAGGAGTACCGCGAAATCGGTCCTGTAGCCAAGGATCTGCGCGAGTCTATCTGGACCCGCTTCAAGAATGCCAGCACCGTGATCAACAAGAAGCACCAGCAGCATTTTGAGGATCTGCGCGCCAAGGAAGAGGATAACCTCGCCAAGAAGACTGCCCTCTGCGAGAAGATTGAGGCTATCAACCTCAAGGAGAACAAGCAGGCTAATGACTGGGAGGAGGCTACCAAGACCATCATCGAAATTCAGGGCGAATGGAAGAAGATAGGCTTTGCTCCTCAGAAGATGAACGTGAAGATTTTCGAGCGCTTCCGCATCGCCAACGATGAGTTCTTCAGCAAGAAAGCAGAATTCTTCAAGACCATCAAGAGCCAGTATGCCGAGAACCTGGAGAAGAAGCAGAAGCTGGTGGAGAAGGCTAAGGCTTTAGCCGACAGCACCGACTGGAAGAAAACAGGCGACAAGCTGGTTCAGCTTCAGAAAGAATGGAAGACCGTGGGCTTCGTGCCTCGCAAACAGGGCGACCAGCTCTGGAAGGAATTCCTGTCTGCCTGCAACAAGTTCTTTGATGCCCGCAACAAGGAAAATGCAGGCACAAGAAACGAGGAGCACGCTAATCTCGAAAAGAAGCGCAGCATCATTGCCCAGCTCAAGGATTTGGCTGAGAACCCTTCTGTAGACGGTTTCCAGAAGAAAATGCAGGATTTCATCGCCCAGTATAATGCCGTGGGTCATGTTCCTTTCAAGGAGAAAGACAAGCTCTATAAGGAGTATCACGACGTGATGGACAAGCTCTACAAGCATCTGCGTTCCAACAATGCCAAGCGCCACATGAACAACTTCAAGAGCAATCTGAAGAGTGTAGCTGAGAAGGGAGCCAACGCTTTGGACAACGAGCGTGGCAAGCTGTTGCGCCGCTACGACCAGCTGCGTGCAGAGATTACTACCTACGAGAACAACCTCGGTTTCCTCAATGCAGCAAGCAAGAAGGGTAACAGCCTCGTAGAGGAGATGAACCGCAAAGTAGAGAAGCTGAAGGAAGACTTGAAGCTCGTAAAGGAGAAAATCAAGGCTATCGATGCTGAAAACAAGTAATAGAATTCATTGAATTCATTGAAATTATATAAGAGGATGTGTCATAAGTCCATGACACACCCTCTTTTTCATTTCTTTACCGATTTTCTTCATCGGATTACGCGGAGTTAACGGAACATTCTTGCTTCACGGATTACGCACGGAATTTAAACGGATTTGGCCTTACGGCCATTGGGCTAGCGCCGTATAGGCTGGTTTTTTCCAGCTTTAGGGGGTATCGCCACGACCGCCAGGTCGAGTTTCCGTTTAAAATCCGTGAGTAATCCGAGGAAGGCGGTTAAGGTTCCGTTTATTCCGCGTAATCCGATGAATAATGACACACCCTCTTTATTGTATCATGAAATAATAACCCTCGATTTTATAGTATTATGAAATAATCATTCTGGGGGTATAAACAAAAAAAAAAGCATCTTTCGAATGAAAGATGCTCACTAGTTGGGATACCCGGACTCGAACCAGGAATGACAGGACCAGAATCTGTAGTGTTACCATTACACCATATCCCAATTTTGCTTTTAAGACAACCATTTAAAAGATGAAGTTGGGATACCCGGACTCGAACCAGGAATGACAGGACCAGAATCTGTAGTGTTACCATTACACCATATCCCAATATCATTGCAACTTCATCAGGTTGATTTCTCAATTGCGAGTGCAAAGGTACAACTTTTTTTTGAATCACCAAAATTTTTCGGCACTTTTTTTTTAAAATATCTCAATTTTTTCTATTTTTCATGGGTTTTTCGGGTATTTAGCGTATCTTTGTACCATAATTACATATAATAAGGTAGAAAATAAAAACAAGAAAGAATTAATGAACACAGTTAAACAACTCGTAGAGACTATTAAAGAAGGTATACAAGAGAAAAAAGGTCAAGATATCGTAATCGCCGACCTCAGTGAAATGGATGGCACCATCGCCAAATACTTCGTCATCTGCCAGGGCGGATCCCCTACCCAGGTGGAAGCTATCGCAGAATCGGTGGGCGACATGTGCCGCAAGAACCTCGGCGAAAAGCCGGTCAACGTGGCCGGACTCGGCAACGACCAGTGGGTAGCGATGGATTTCGTGGACGTGCTCGTCCATATCTTCCTGCCAGAAGTTCGTGCCTATTACGACCTGGAGCACCTGTGGGCTGACGCAAAGCTCATCCATGTTCCAAATCTCGACTAACCATCGGGGGCCGATACATTACCATTGCATACAAAAAAATATAATATATGAATCAAAGCAACAATTTAAACAACCCGGGCGGAGGAAATGGTCCTAAGATGCCTAGGTTTAACATGAATTGGCTCTACACCATCATCCTCATAGCGCTCATCGCGCTGTTCTTCAGTGGTGGTGGAGATGCCTTGGGCGGAAGCGCAGCCAAGGAAGCTACCTACACCGAGTTCAAGCAATACGTGGACAAGGGCTACGTGCTCAGCGTGGTGGCAAACAAGACTGAGAGTAACCTCAAGATATACATCAACCCAAAATATACGCGCGATGTATATAAGCTGAGTGCCCAGAGCGTGGGTCCTAATCCATACGTAAAAGTACAGTTCGGATCCGTCGACGAAGTTGACCGCTACGGCAACTTGATGGTGAAAGAAGGAAAAATCCGTTCCTTCAGTTATGACAACCAGAAGGACAACGACTTCTGGAGTCTCATCGTGAGCCTCGCCCCACTGCTTCTCTTCTTCTTCTTCATCTACTGGATGTCGGGCAGAATGGGCAACGGAATGAGCAACATGGGCGGTGGCATCTTCAACGTAGGAAAGAGCAAGGCGAAGATGTATGAGAAGGGAAATGCCATCGGCATTACCTTCAAGGACGTTGCCGGACAGGAAGGTGCCAAGCAGGAAGTACAGGAAATCGTGGATTTTCTGAAGAATCCGCAGAAATACACCGACTTGGGTGGTAAGATTCCTAAGGGCGCCCTGCTCGTAGGTCCTCCGGGAACCGGTAAGACTCTTCTGGCGAAGGCTGTGGCTGGCGAGGCTGGTGTGCCTTTCTTCTCAATGAGCGGTTCCGACTTCGTGGAAATGTTTGTCGGCGTAGGTGCATCGCGTGTGCGCGACCTCTTCCGCCAGGCAAAGGAGAAATCTCCTAGCATCATCTTCATCGATGAGATCGACGCCGTGGGTCGTGCCCGCAGCAAAAACCCAGCCATGGGTGGCAACGATGAACGTGAGAATACGCTCAACGCCCTGCTCACAGAGATGGATGGTTTCGGCACCAACAGTGGTGTAATTATCCTGGCTGCCACCAACCGTGTGGACATGCTCGACAGTGCCCTGCTCCGCGCAGGCCGTTTCGATCGAGAAATCCACGTAGATCTTCCTGGCTTGAACGAGCGCAAGGCCATCTTCCTGGTTCACCTCAAGCCTATTAAGATTGACGAGACCGTGGATGTAGATTTGCTGGCACGCCAGACTCCAGGCTTCTCGGGGGCAGATATTGCGAATGTCTGCAACGAGGCAGCCCTCATCGCAGCCCGCCACAACAAGAAGGCGGTTTGCAAGCAGGATTTCCTTGACGCCGTAGATAGAATTGTAGGCGGATTGGAGAAGAAGACCAAGGTAATGACTGCCGATGAGAAGCGCAGCATCGCCCTTCACGAGGCGGGTCACGCTACCATTTCATGGTTCTGCCAGTATGCCAACCCACTGATCAAGGTAACCATCGTACCTCGTGGTCAGGCACTCGGTGCAGCCTGGTATCTGCCAGAAGAGCGTCAGATTACCACCAAGGAACAGATGCTCGACGAGATGTGCTCACTGATGGGTGGTCGTGCCGCCGAGGAACTCTTCACCGGTCATATTTCCTCCGGAGCGATGAACGACCTGGAGCGTGCTACCAAGAGTGCCTACGGCATGGTGGCTTACCTGGGTATGAGCAAGAGCCTGCCAAACATCTGCTATTACAACCAGAACGAGTATTCGTTCCAGCGTCCATACTCAGAGACTACAGCCCGCGAGATAGACAAGGAGGTGCTGCAGATGGTGAACGAGCAATACACCCGTGCCAAGAACATCCTGATGGAGCACAAGGAGGGTCACAATGCCCTTGCCGAACTGCTGATTCAGAAAGAGGTGATCATGGCAGAGGATGTGGAGCACATCTTCGGCAAGCGTCCATGGCTGAGCCGCTCGCAGGAAATCATGGAAGACGAGCAGCCTAAGATTGACGACGCCGTGAAGGACATGCCTGAGGTTCAGGCTGCCATCAAGGATCACGAAGAGGCAAAGAAGCAGGCTGAAGAGGATGCTTCTGAAACTTCTTCTGAGAATTCTTCCAAGGATAATACTTCTGAGAATTCTCCTAAGGATGCTTCAGTGACCAAGACTTCTGAAAACGAGAAAAATAACGAAAAATAGGAAAACCTATGACTGACAAACAGAAAAATCTAGTGATAAGATCCATCACAGGCGTACTCTTCGTCGCCTGTATGGTATCTTGCTTCCTGAATCCAAGGGCAATGGTATTCCTCTTCGCCCTGATTACAGGACTGAGCATTTGGGAGTATTGCGGACTGGTAAACCAGAAGGAAGACATCTGCGTGAACCGCTTCATCACCACCGTGGCAGGTGTATATTTCTTCCTTGCCGTGGCAGGTTTCCGCACAGGCATCGTGAGCAACTTCGTGGTATTCGTACCTTATCTGCTCACCATCGTGTATCTTTTCATTGCAGAGCTCTACACGGGCAACAAGAATGCCATCAACGACTGGGCCTACACCATGCTTCCACAGATGTATATTGCCCTACCATTCTCGATGATTAACGTTTTGGCATTCGAGACTTCAGCATTCGACGGCCAGATACATTATGACATGCTCTTGCCTTTGAGCATCTTCATCTTCCTCTGGACCAATGATACGGGTGCCTACTGCAGCGGTTCGCTTTTCGGCAAACACAAGCTGTTTCCCCGCATCAGTCCGGCAAAGAGTTGGGAGGGCAGCATCGGCGGCGGCATTTTCGTGATTATCGCAGCCATCATCATCGGTTACATTGCCAATGATGGTGCAGCCCATCGCCTGAGCATTCCTGGCTGGGTGGGTCTTGGAGTGGTTGTAGCCTTCTTCGGCACCTGGGGCGACCTGGTAGAGAGTCTCTTCAAGCGTACGCTGGGCGTAAAGGATAGCGGCACCATCCTGCCAGGTCATGGTGGTATGCTCGACCGTTTCGATTCATCGCTCATGGCAATACCGGCAGCGGTGATTTACCTCTACAGTCTCCAACTTTTCGGATAAAAACAATAAAAAATCGCAGCTCGCCCCTTCTGGGTGTGCTGCGATTTTTATTATAACATTACTCAAGTTTCGCATGTAAGCTCCACACGCCCTGAAAGGGCAGAAGCCCCTAGCCCAGGGCATCGCCCTGGGTTATTATGGACGCAACCCTGTCGCCCTGTAAGGGCAAAAGCTTTAAAGAACCGGGCTATTTATAAGGCTTTTGCCCTTACAGGGCGCCTTGCTGATTGCTTTTATACCCAGGGCGTTGCCCTGGGCTAGGAGCTTTTGGGCCTTCAGCCCGTACTTAAACCACTTGCGAAACTTGAATAACATTATATTATTTCAGTTCTTCCTGCTGCGACTGATTGAGCTGTTCTTCTGCCAGTCGGGCACGCTCGGCTTCTTCTTCGGCAAGCCTTCTTGCCTCCTCGGCTCTTCTCCTAGCCAATTCCGCTTCTTTCTCAGCCTTCAATCTTGCAGTTTCCGCCTCCTGCTCAGCTTTCTTCTTCGCTGCTTCTGCTTCAGCCAAAGCTTTCAATCTTGCACGCTCGGCAGCCTCGGCAGCAGCCTTGGCTTCGGCTTCCGCTCTTTCTCTAGCCAATTTGAGGAGCATCTCGCGGCGCTTTACCAGCAAATCATACATGATGGCGGCAGCCTCATCTGGAGCCACCTGACCACCCAGACGATCTCTCACCTCACGATATTCCGCAAGCATGCGCTCCCTACCCTCCATACCAGGAAGAATCTGATAAAGCTGGTCGGCGATAGCATCCACCTTGAAGCGGTCGGCAAACATTTCCTGAACCACCTCCTTATCAGCTATCAGATTCACCAGCGAGATATACTTGCACGACATTATATGCTTAAACGCAAAACGAACCAGACGAGGCAATGGCGTTTCATAACAAACCACCTGAGGCACCTCGAAAAGCGCCGTTTCCAACGTTGCCGTACCACTCGTCACTAAAGCAGCCGTAGCATGGGCCAGAAGCGGATAGGTTTTGTTGCGCACCAGCTTGACAGGCGTACCCTTCAGGAACTTCTCGTAGTAAGCGTCCTCTATGGAAGGAGCTCCGGCAAGCACCATCTGGTAATCCTCAAACCGCTCAGCCACCTCAATCATTGCAGGCAGATTATCCTTGATTTCCTGCAATCGGCTTCCGGCAAGCAGAGCGATAATCGGACGATGTACGTCAAGATTATTCTCCTGACAGAATTCCAAGGCCGTCTGCTTGTAAGAAGCCCTGAACCCAGCCACTTCCTCTGCCGTAGGATTGCCCACGTAATGAATCGGATAGCGATGCTTTTTCTCAAAGAACGGAACCTCGAAAGGCAGGATGGAGAAGAGTTCGGCGATATCGCGCTTGATGCTGCGGATGCGCCATTCCTTCCACGCCCAAATCTTAGGCGAAATATAATAGTAAGCCGGAATATTCGTCTTCTTTTTCAGGAATTTAGCGATATTCAGATTGAATCCCGGATAATCTACCAAGATCACCACATCAGGTCTCCATTTCACAATATCCTCCTTGCACTTCTTCATGTTGGCAAAGATGGTGCGAAGATGCAGAAGCACAGGAACAAACCCCATATAGGCAAGCTCCTTGTAATGCTTGACACGAGTGCCTCCTTCGGCAGCCATCAAATCGCCTCCGAAGAATCTGAATTCAGCAAACTCGTCAACATTTTTTAGCGAACGCATCAACCGGCTTGCATGCAGGTCGCCACTCGCCTCTCCTACTATCAAATAATACTTCATAACTCAAACTTCTTGATCCAATCATAATCCGTGACATCAATCTTGGTTGGCGTAATGGAAATATAGCCATTGTTCACCGCCCACTGGTCAGTATCCGTAGCCTCAGGCTCATCATTACGGTAGTCGCCCACCATCCAGTAATAGTCGTAGCCGTGCGGGTGCGTGCGATGCTCCACCTCATTAATCCACGATCCATGCGTCATTCGGCAAGCCTTGAATCCCTTGAACGGAGGCTGCGCCGGGAAGTTGACATTCAAGCAGGTATATTCAGGCAAGCCCTTCTCGAGCACCATCTTCACCACCTTGAGAACACCCTCACGCAGCGGCGAGAGATCGGCATTCTCATCATAGTTACAACTGCTGAAGGCTATGCTTGGAATATGCTGCATGCATCCCTCCTTCGCCACACCCATGGTGCCCGAATAATGGTTGTTCACACTGGAGTTATCGCCATGGTTGATTCCGCCAATCACGAGGTCGGGACGGCGATGTTTCAAGAACTGGTCGAGTGCCAGCTTCACGCAGTCTACCGGTGTTCCGCTGCACGACCACACCTCCACATCCTCGCCCATGTTGTGGCGTCGCTTGAGGCGCAGCGGCGTGGTAGCCGAGAAGGCGCAGGCGAATCCGGAACGGGCACTTTCGGGAGCCACAACCAGCAGGTCGCACCAGTCCTTGAGGAAGCTCACGAGCGTTTTAATACCATTGGCATGATAGCCATCATCATTAGAAATTAACACTAAAGGTTTCTTATTTTCCATAAAAATATCTTTCTTTTTGGTGCAAAAGTACGAAAAAACCTTTAAAGTAACATATTTCTCGCATATTTTTTGTATCTTTGCCGAAAAATTCTGTGCTCGAAAGCCATTTTTAGTTCACGGGCGCACACTTTAGGTTATTATATAAACAAAAGAAATGGGAAAAATAATCGCATTAGCTAATCAGAAAGGTGGTGTCGGAAAGACCACTACGACCATCAACCTGGCAGCATCGCTCGCCACACTGGAGAAGACGGTGCTTGTCATCGACGCCGACCCGCAGGCGAACGCATCCAGCGGACTGGGCGTTAACCTTGGCGAAGTGGAATGTTCGCTCTACGAATGCATCATCGACCATGCAGACATCCGGGATGCTATCTATACCACCGACATCGACGGTCTCGACATCGTGCCAAGCCACATCGACCTCGTGGGTGCTGAGATAGAAATGCTCAACCTGAAAAATCGAGAAAGGGTCATCAAGAACCTGCTCGAACCCATCCGCAACGATTACGACTACATACTCATAGATTGCTCGCCTTCATTGGGACTCATCACCGTAAACTCGCTCACCGCAGCCGACAGCGTTGTCATCCCAGTGCAATGCGAGTATTTTGCGCTAGAAGGTATCAGCAAACTGCTCAACACCATCAAGATCATCAAGAGCAAGCTGAACCCGAAACTGGAAATAGAGGGATTCCTGCTTACGATGTACGACAGCCGCCTGCGCCTTGCCAACCAGATTTACGACGAGGTGAAGCGCCACTTCCAGGAACTGGTGTTCAAGACGGTGATTCAGCGCAACGTGAAACTGAGCGAAAGTCCGAGCCACGGACTCCCCGTCATCCTCTACGATGCAGAGAGCAACGGTGCCAGAAACCATCTGGCATTGGCGAAGGAAATTATCAACAGAAACAGTTAGGAGAAAGAAATTGAACCCTTCAGGAAAGGTAAATGTTCAAAATTCAAAGATCAAAAGTAAAAAATGGCAGTACATAAGAAATTCAATAACGGCATGAAGAGCAATGCCCTGGGACGCGGTCTCGATGCCCTCATATCAACCGAGGGGGTCCGCACGCAGGGCAGCAGCACCATCAACGAGATTCCGCTCGACCAGATCGAGGCTAACCCCAACCAGCCCCGAAGAGAGTTTGACGAGGAAAGCTTGCAGGAACTGGCTGACAGCATCCGTGCCATCGGCATTATCCAGCCCATCACCCTGCGACAGATAGCAGAGAATCACTTCCAGATCATTGCAGGTGAGCGCCGCTGGAGAGCCTCCCAGCTGGCGGGTCTAACAGCCATTCCAGCCTATATCCGCACCATCAGCGACGAGAACGTGATGGAGATGGCGCTCGTGGAGAACATCCAGCGCCAGGACCTCAACGCCATAGAAATCGCTCTGGCTTACGAACATCTGATGGAAAACGAGGGAATGACCCAGGAGAAAGTTTCAGAACGCGTGGGCAAGAGCCGTGCTGCCATCGCCAACTATCTGAGACTCCTGAAGCTGCCTGCACAGGTGCAGATGGCACTGCAGAAGAAGGAAATCGACATGGGCCACTGCCGTGCACTGCTCGCCCTGGACAGTCCTTCGCTGCAGATTAAACTCTTCAAGGAAATCCAGAAAAACGGATACTCCGTAAGAAAGGTGGAAGAGATGGTGCAGCGACTCAAGAACGGAGAAGACGTGGAGAGCGGCAAGAAGACCATCACAGCCAAGGCACAGGTGCCAGAGGAATTTGCCATGCTCAGAGACCGCCTCTCTTCCTTCCTCAACACCAAGGTGCAGTTCTCCTGCTCAGCTAAGGGCAAGGGAAAGATCAGCATCCCCTTCGCCAATGAAGAGGAGCTGGAGCACATCATGAATGTTTTCGATAAACTGAAACAAGAATAAAAAGTGAAATTGAAATTATCACATATCTGCATCTCGGCTCTCATGCTGGCAGCCTCGCTCAATGCTTCCGCACAGAAGCAGAAGGCGAAGGCCGAAGTGGCCGTACCTGCCTTCGCTGCCTCCGACTCAGCCCGGCTGGCTACCCAGGAGGCCAAGCTCTCGGTGGATTCTGCCATCACCAGCCAGGACAGCATGAATCTGGCCAAGCTCAACACATCGTTGCAGCCTGTGCAAAAGAAGAAACGCGACTGGACCACCTGGAAGCCTGAGGCTAAAAGAGCCATGTGGCTCGCCCTGGTACTGCCGGGTGCAGGACAGATCTACAATCGCAAATACTGGAAGCTACCTATTATATATGGAGGCTTCGTGGGCTGCGCCTACGCCATCACCTGGAACAACCAGATGTATCACGACTATTCGCAAGCCTACCTCGACATCATGGACGACGACCCGAACACGCAGAGCTACAACCAGTTTCTGCACCTGGGAGCCACCATCGATGCCTCGAACATAGAACGCTACAAGGAGATATTCCGCAAGCGTAAAGACAAATTCCGCCGCTGGAGAGATATGGGAACCTTCGTGATGATAGGCATCTACGCCTTCTCCGTCATCGATGCCTACGTGGACGCATCCCTCTCGGAATTCGACATCTCCGACGACCTCAGCCTCAGAGTGGAACCGGCTGTGCTCAACAACGGACGCTCTGCCAACCCGCTGCGTTCGGGAACCCTGGGAGTGCAATGCTCCCTCACTTTCTAAGATTACAAGACAAGACATCAGGTTTAAATAAAATCAAACAGATAAAAAAGAAATTAGGATAAATGAAGAAAATCATCATTTTGGCAGCAGCGATGCTGTTTAGCTGGCAGGGCATTCAAGCCCAAAACGACAATTCAGATGAAGATAACGATGTGATTACCGTGACCGACAAGGACGGTAAATCAGAAGAATTTGAAGTGCCTGTAGGTTTGGAAGACAACCTGGATAGCCTACTGCACTTATACAATACTCAGACTTACATGATGGCCGACACCTCGTGCAAGTATCGCGACGTGAACCCAGTGTTTGAAACACAGGTTTACATCGACCGCTTGAAGCGACTGCCTACCATCATCGAAATGCCATACAACGAAGTGGTTCAGAAGTTCATCGACCGCTACAGCGGCAAGCTCCGCCGATCAGTAAGCTTCATGCTCGGCGCCAGCAACTTCTACATGCCTATCTTCGAAGAGGCACTGGATGCCTACAACCTGCCACTGGAGCTGAAGTATCTGCCGGTAATCGAGTCGGCACTCAACCCTAAGGCAGTATCCCGCGTGGGAGCCACCGGACTCTGGCAGTTTATGCTCAGCACCGGAAAACGCTACGGCCTGGAGGTAAATACCCTCTACGACGAGCGCCGCGACCCAGTGAAGGCATCCTATGCAGCAGCCCACTATCTGCGCGACCTCTACAAGATCTACGACGACTGGAACCTCGTCATCGCAGCCTACAACTGCGGACCAGCCAAGGTGAACAAAGCTATCCACCGTGCCAAGGGCGAGACAGACTATTGGAAGATCTATCCATACCTGCCAAAGGAGACCCGTGGATACGTGCCAGCCTTCATCGCAGCCAACTACATCATGAACTATTATTGCGACCACAACATCTGTCCGATGGTAACCGAGTTGCCAATGAAGACGGACACCGTGGAAGTGAACCAGGACGTACATATTGAGCAGATAGCCAAGGTGCTGAACATCGACGTAGAGCATCTCCGCAACCTGAACCCGCAATATCGCCGCGACATCATCAACGGAAGCCACAAGCCAATGCCTGTACGCCTTCCGGTTTCGCTCATCGGAGCATTCATCGACAAGGAAGATTCTATCTTCAACTACAGAGCCGACGAACTGCTCGTGAAGCGTGATGTGGTGGATGTGAACGACGACGAGCCAAGCTACAGCCGTTCTTCACGCAGCAGCCGTTCACGCAGCAGCGTTTCATCATCACGCAGCAGCCGCAACAGCAAGTCGGGCAGCCGCAACAGCCGTGGAAAAAAGGATAAGAAAAAGAGCAAGGGCGAAAAGAGCGTAACCATCAGAAGAGGTGATACGCTGTCGGAGATTGCAGCTCGCAACGGAACCACCGTGAAGAAACTGCGCAAGCTCAACAAGATTTCCGGCAACAGCATCCGCGCCGGAAAGAAGCTGAAAGTAAAGTAATCACATAAGATTAGGAATAACCATTCTTATTGGATTAGAGATAACTATTAAGATTAGAAATAACTATTCTTACATTATTAATATATAACTGGAGGGTACGATTATGGACGACCAGAACTTGAAAGACCTAGAAAGAGAGCAAGCCGACAACAAACTGATAGGCGATGCCTTTCAGCATTTGCTCGACACCTACCTCAGCTCGCGACATCGCAAAAAGGTAGATATTGTGACCAAAGCCTTCAACTTCGCCCGACAGGCGCACAAAGGAGTGCGCCGTCTTTCGGGCGAACCCTATATCATGCACCCTATCGCCGTGGCTCAGATAGCCTGCGAGGAAATGGGACTCGGTTCTACCAGCATCTGTGCAGCCCTGCTGCACGATGTGGTGGAAGATACCGACTACACCGTAGAAGATATCAGCAATATCTTCGGCGAAAAGATTGCCCAAATCGTTGACGGACTCACCAAAATCAGTGGTGGAATCTTTGGAGACAAGGCTTCGGCACAGGCTGAGAATTTCAAGAAACTCCTGCTCACCATGAGCGACGATATTCGAGTGATTCTCATCAAAATCTGCGACCGACTGCACAACATGCGCACGCTGGAATCACAGCCTGCCAACAAGCAGTATAAGATTGCCGGCGAAACCTTATACATTTATGCACCACTCGCCAACCGACTCGGTCTCAACAAGATCAAGACCGAGCTGGAGAACCTCAGCTTCCGCTACGACCATCCGCAGGAATACGCCAACATAGAGCATAAGCTTGCTGATACCGAGGCGCAGCGTGACACGCTCTTCGCACAGTTTACAGCCCCAATACGCGAAGTGCTCGACAAATTGGGCGTAGAATACAAGCTCAAGGCACGTGTGAAGAGCCCTTATTCCATTTGGAACAAGATGCAGAACAAGCACGTAACGTTTGAAGAAATCTACGACATCCTCGCCGTCCGCATCATCGTAACGCCGAAGGTACGCGCCAACGAGGTAAACGAATGCTTCAATGTGTATGTGGCAATCAGCCAGATATACAAGAGTCACCCCGACCGCCTGCGCGACTGGCTCAACCATCCGAAGGCAAACGGCTATCAGGCCCTGCACGTAACCCTGATGAGCAAGCAGGGACGATGGATTGAAGTGCAGATCCGTTCCGACCGCATGGACGAGGTGGCAGAGAAGGGATTCGCAGCCCACTGGAAATACAAGGAAGGCGGCGAATATACGGAAGACGAAAACGAACTGAACGACTGGCTCAGCACCATCAAGGAAATCCTCGATGACCCGCAACCAGACGCCATGGACTTCCTCGATGCCATCAAGCTCAACCTCTATGCATCAGAAATCTTCGTCTTCACACCTAAGGGTGAAATCAAGACGATGCCAGCCAACTGTACGGCACTCGACTTCGCCTTCCAGATACACACCTTCCTGGGAAGCCACTGCATCGGAGCCAAGGTGAACCACAAGCTGGTGCCTCTGAGCCACAAGCTCAACAGCGGCGACCAGGTAGAGATTCTCACCTCCAAGAGTCAGCACGTGCAACCCGACTGGGTGAACTTCGTCAGCACCGCCAAGGCAAAGAGCAAGATTATGGCAATATTGCGCCGCGACTCACGAGAAGTTCAGAAGAAGGGTGAGACCATCCTTACCGACTGGCTCAAGAAGAACAACATGGAGATGACCAACTCCATCGTGGACAAGCTCTGCGACTTCCACAACATTCAGAAGCACGAAACCTTCTTCCAGTCTATCGGCGAGCATTGCCTGATACTGGGCGAAAAAGACCTCGACGAGCTGCAGGGCAAGAACAAGAAGCCAAAGCAAGCTGCAGGCTGGCGTAATTTCATCCCATTCCTGGGCAGAAACAAGAGTAAGGAAGAAACTGCGGGAACCATAAAGCCACAGGAACTCTTCGTGGTGGGCAAGGACTTCAATAAGAAGAAACCACTCATCCTTACTGAGGAAAACATCAACCAGTTTATCTTCCCATCCTGTTGCCACGCTATCCCAGGCGATGACATCATGGGATTCATCGACAATAAGAACCGTATCGAGATTCACAAGCGTTCCTGCAACATTGCAGCCAAACTGAAATCAAGCTACGGCAACCGCATCGTGGATGCCAAGTGGGATATGCACAAGCAGATGCTCTTCGATGCAACCATCGAAATCAAGGGTATCGACCGCAAGGGCATGCTCCTCGACGTGAGCAAGATTATCAGCGACCAGCTGGGCATCAACATCCACAAGCTCACCATCAGCAGCGACAACGGTATCTTCGACGGAACCATCGAACTGCGTATTCACGACCGTGAGGAAGTGAAGGTGATTATGGATAAGCTCAGAACCATAGAGGATCTGCAGGAAGTGCAGAGAATCCTGTAATGTCTAAGGCTGGAGATTTTTGAGTTAGAAATTATCAATCAGTATTATCAGATATTATATAAGTATGGAGTTGGGAGTTTGTTCTTCTAACTCCTAACTTATATATAAACTACAATCTTTAAAACAAATGAAACAGATTTTCTTATCAATGATGATGATGTTGACGATGCTGCCTATAGCAGCTGCCAACAAGTATGACAACCCAGATACCCTGGTAGTATCCCGTGACGGAACAGGCGAATTCCGCACCATCGACGAAGCCATCGAAGTGTGCCGCGCCTTCATGGACTACACCAAGGTAATCTATGTAAAAAAGGGAGTTTACAAGGAGAAGCTCATCATCCCAACCTGGCTCACCAACATCACCATCTGCGGTGAAGACCGTGACCAGACTATCATCACCTGGGATGACCACGCCAACATCCTGATGCCTATCGGCGGTCTTGACTCCGAGGCAGCAGCCAAAGGCAAGAAGATGGGCACCTTCCGAACCTATACCCTCAAAGTGCAGGGCAATTATATCACGCTGAAGAATATCACCATTGAGAATAATGCCGCCAAGCTGGGACAGGCTGTATCTCTCCACATCGAAGGCGATCATATTCTGGTGCAGAACTGCCGACTCCTGGGAAATCAGGACACCGTATATACAGGCAGAGCAGGCTCGCGCATCGCCTTCTACGACTGCTACATCGAAGGAACCACCGATTTCATCTTCGGTCCTAGCCTGGCATGGTTTGAGAATTGCGAGATTCACAGCAAGGCCGACAGCTACATTACAGCCGCATCAAGCCCAGCCGGTCAGAAATACGGCTATGTGTTCAACAAGTGCAAACTCACTGCAGCCGAAGGTGTAAAGAAGGTGTATCTAGGCCGTCCTTGGCGTCCGTTCGCCAAGACACTCTTCATGAATTGCGAGATGGGCAGCCACATCCGTCCTGAGGGTTGGCACAACTGGAACAACCCTAAGAACGAAGAAACGGCAGAATATAGCGAGTACAAGAACCATGGTCCAGGTGCCGCCACCAAGGGCAGAGTAGCCTGGAGCCATCAGCTGAGCAAGAAAGAGGCAGGCAAGGTTACTATCGCCGAGGTTTTCGGCGAAGAAGCGTGGTAAACCCAGCCTGTTTTAAACCAGTCCATCGAGCTGCTTCTTGAGCTCCTTAAGCTGGTCTCTCACAGATATCAGGGTGTCGAGAACGTCAGACGACTTCTCGGCACCCGTTCTGTTTTGATTCAGATACTTACGTGCCGCAGCAATCTTGAAGCCCTTCACCTTGATGAGGTTGTAGATGAGCTTCACCTGCTCAATATCCTTCTCGGAATATTGGCGCACCTTGTTGGCAGAAACCTTCGGACGGAGGAACGGAAACTCCTTCTCCCAATAACGGAGCGTAGACTCACTTACGCCCACTTCCTCAGATACTTCCTTGATAGAATAGTACAATTTTACGTTTTTATCTGTATTTAATGCCATTTTTCCTAACTTTAAATTCAAAAATAATTAATTTAGTTGCAAAATTAAACAATTCTTCTTATCTTTGCAAAGATTTTCGGAAGAAAATGCCCTAAAGGGCAAAAATAATTCAAAGAGAGGACTTCCAATCCCCTCCTTAAAACGAGAAATTGAAATTAAAAGATAAATATAAAAAGATATGATGACAGCTAATGAAGTGCGCGAATCCTTCAAGAAATTCTTCGAAGGTCAGGGCCACAAAATTGTTCCATCAGCACCTATGGTTATCAAGGATGACCCAACGCTGATGTTTACAAACGCTGGTATGAACCAGTGGAAAGACATCATCCTCGGTACGAAAGACCCAGGCAAGGATGTTCGTCGTGTTGATACTCAGAAATGTCTCCGTGTAAGCGGTAAGCACAACGACCTCGAAGAGGTAGGTCATGATACTTACCACCACACCATGTTCGAGATGCTCGGTAACTGGAGCTTCGGCGACTACTTTAAGGAGGGCGCCATTGATATGGCATGGGAGTATCTTACTGAGGTTTTGAAGCTCAACCCTGCCGACCTCTATGTTACCGTATTCGAGGGTTGCAAGGAGGAAGGTCTGGAACGCGACAACGAGGCAGCAGGTTACTGGGCTAAGCACGTGCCAGCCGACCACATCATCAATGGCAACAAGCACGACAACTTCTGGGAAATGGGCGATACAGGTCCTTGCGGTCCTTGCTCAGAAATCCACGTGGATTCCCGTACTCCAGAGGAGAAGGCTCAGGTGCCAGGCCGCGAATTGGTAAACAAGGATAACCCACAGGTCATCGAAATCTGGAACATCGTGTTCATGCAGTACAACCGCAAGGCTGATGGTTCTCTCGAACCACTCCCAATGCACGTTATCGATACAGGTATGGGCTTCGAGCGCTTGGTTCGCATGTTGCAGGACAAGCACTCTAACTATGATACAGATATCTTCCAGCCAATCATCAAGGAAATCGAGGCTATCTCTGGCAAGAAGTATGGCTTCACTACTCCTACAGGTGAGAATGGTGAGGGTAAGGATGAGCAGGAGAAGAACGACATCGCTATGCGTGTTTGCGCCGACCACCTCCGTGCCGTAGCCTTCTCTATCGCCGACGGTCAGCTGCCAAGCAATGCCAAGGCTGGTTACGTAATCCGCCGCATCTTGCGCCGTGCCGTACGTTACGCTTACACATTCCTCGGCCAGAAGCAGGCATTCATGTACAAGCTCGTCAATGTATTGGTAGAGCAGATGGGTGCAGCCTTCCCAGAATTGCCAGCTCAGCAGGAGCTCATCACCCGCGTGATGAAAGAGGAAGAGGATTCATTCCTCCGCACATTGGAGAAGGGTATCAACCTCCTCAATGGCGATATGGACGAACTCAAGGCTCATGGCGAGACTCAGCTTGATGGCGTAAGCGCATTCCGCCTCTTCGATACATACGGTTTCCCTCTCGACCTTACAGAGCTCATCTGCCGTGAGAATGGTTACACCGTAGATGCTGCAGGCTTCGACGAGGAGATGAAGAAGCAGAAAGAGCGTGCCCGCAATGCTGCTGCCGTAGAGAACGGCGACTGGGAGGTTTTGAAGGAAGGCGACCAGAACTTCGTGGGTTACGACTATACAGAATATGAGTGCCACATCCTGCGCTACCGCAAGGTGACTCAGAAGAAGAACTCTTTCTATGAGTTGGTACTCGACAACACTCCATTCTATGGTGAGATGGGTGGACAGGTTGGCGACAAGGGTGTACTCGTTAGCGAGGATGAGACCATCCAGGTTATCGACACCAAGCGCGAGAACAACCAGAGCATCCATATCGTAAAGGAGTTGCCAAAGGATGTAAACGCTGATTTCATGGCTTGCGTAGATATCGAGAGCCGCGAGGGAAGTGCTGCCAACCATACAGCTACCCACTTGCTCGACTACTGCCTGAAGCAGGTTTTGGGCGAGCACGTAGAGCAGAAGGGTTCTTATGTAGATAAGGATACATTGCGTTTCGACTTCTCTCACTTCCAGAAGGTAACAGATGAGGAGCTCCGCAAGGTAGAGCACATGGTAAACGAGATGATCCGTGCCGACTACGCCCTGGATGAGCACCGCGATACTCCTATCGAGGAGGCTAAGGAGCTTGGCGCTATCGCCCTCTTCGGCGAGAAGTATGGCGACAAGGTTCGTGTGGTTCGCTTCGGTCCATCTGCTGAGTTCTGTGGTGGTATTCACGCCAAGAGCACCGGTAAGATTGGTTTCTTCAAGATTATCTCTGAGAGCAGCGTAGCAGCCGGCATCCGCCGTATCGAGGCATTGACAGGCAAGGCTTGCGAGGAGGCTATCTACGGTTTGCAGGATACCATCGTAGCCTTGAAGGGCTTGTTCAACAATGCCAAGGATCTCGAGGGTGTTATCAGAAAGTACATCGACGAGCACGATGCCTTGAAGAAGGATGTTGAGAAGTTCCAGGCTCAGGCTGTGGAGCGTGCCAAGGATAAGCTTGTAGAGAATGCAAGAGAAATCAACGGCGTGAAGGTTGTTACAGCCGTATTGCCAATGGAGCCAGCAGCTGCCAAGGATTTGGTATTCAAGGTTCGCGAGGCATTGCCAGAGAACATGATCTGCGTAGTAGGTTCTGTTTATAACGATAAGCCTATGCTCAGCGTGATGTTCAGCGATGATATGGTTAAGGATCACGGCTTGAACGCAGGTAAGATGATTCGCGAAGCTGCCAAGTTGATTCAGGGCGGCGGTGGCGGTCAGCCTCACTATGCTCAGGCTGGCGGTAAGAACAAAGACGGTTTGAGCGCTGCTGTAGATAAGGTTGTAGAGTTGGCTCAGCTGTAATAAGCTTCCACATTTGAATATATGATAGAGTTATCTTAACTCTTATATATAATAAGGTATAAAGGGTTGCAATCCATCTTTTCGAGGATTGCAACCCTTTTTCTGTAAAATGCTGCGTATGATTCCAATATTTTTTGCTACCTTTGCACCCAAATTTAAATATATATTCAATATGGCTATTATAAAGACAGTAGAGGGAAAGACTCCTCAATGGGGAAAGAATTGTTTTATCGCTGAGAATGCCGTACTGACCGGCGACTGTATTCTTGGTGATGATTGTAGCATCTGGTATAGTGCGGTATTGCGCTCTGACGTGGATGCCATCAGATGTGGAAACAGGGTGAATGTACAGGATTGCGCCTGCATCCATCAAACCGGTACGATGCCTTGCATTCTGGAGGATGATGTATCTGTGGGACATGGTGCCATCGTCCACGGAGCCACAGTCAGAAAAGGGGCACTCATCGGCATGAATGCCACCGTGCTTGACAAGGCAGACATTGGCGAAGGCGCCATCATTGCTGCAGGAGCTGTGGTTACTCATGGCACCAAGGTTCCTGCACATGAGATTTGGGCGGGTATTCCAGCCAGGAAGGTAAAGGCCTGTGCTCCCGGACAAGCCGAGGAGTTTGCCAAACATTATTCCGGATACATCAAAGACTGGTATCTTAAGGATGAACAGATTCATAATATATAAAAAATAATTTTTACTAATAAAAAATATAGTATAAACTTTATATTAATAATATGCAATGATACAGAATAAAATGCATCAATTCATCAAAGGTTGTTCTAAGTTTAAGCCAAAGAATAAAATACTGTATATAAGTATCATATACGCAAGTATACTCTTTACTGGCTGCCAAACAGTACAAACTATTGTCAGCCATCCTGATTACGATATGTTTGATTTACTTAGAGGACATAATACATATAATCAGACCCAACAATTTCCTTCAAAAGGTTACAAAATACGTGGTATAAGATACCATGATGTGGTGGTAAAGAAATTCCCAGATAACGATTCGTTGTTCTATTTAAAATACAATCCGAAATACGAAGAGCGCAATTTCTATTTTTCTGTAATTGATAAAAATACAGTAGATACACTTTTATCCTATGCATTGGATAAGAAAAAAGTTTCAGGAGTTTATCGTAGAGAGGAATATGTAGATAAAGCTTTGGTGCAACTTGGTATTAAAAATTACCAATCAAACGAAGGACTTTGGACATATTTCGCACCAAAATATAAAATGGTAAAGGGTAACCTACCAACAGATATTGTGAAAAGTGGTTTCCATCGTGAATATGAAGTTTTCAACTACAAGGCTGCACAAAAGGCATACTACTTGCAACGCCATCCAGAGCAGAAGAGATCTGCGTTTGAAATTCTTGGAGCTCTTTATATTATCAATCATTTATCCAAATATGGAAAAAAAGATAATGGAATATACTACAATGGTTTACATTTTAGGAATCAAGCAGACGTAGAAGATTACAAGAACGCTAATGGTTTGAAATAAAAAGCTTTGCCATAAATGTAATCGCAAAAGGGGTTACAATCCATATTTTCGAGGATTGCAACCCTTTTTCTTTTGTTTTTTAATCTATTTTTTCGCAGAGTATAACTATTCGCATTGACATACTTAGCCACAGCAGCAGGAATTACATCAAGTCACACTTCTCCCCGGTGTTCTTCTCAACCTTCTCGCCATCTTTCAGGATGCGAGCCTTATAGCCAAACTTCTCAAAACCTTTCTGGAGTTTCTCTGGGGTTGTCTTGTCGGCATTATACTGTACTGTGATTGTCTGGTTTGGCACAGAAGTCTCAATGCTCTTGATACCCTTCTCAAAGCGAAGGTTGCTCTTGATTTTATTCTCACAAGCCGCACAGTGCATCTGTGGGGTTGTGGTGAACACTACGGTCTTGATGTCCTTGGCAAAGGTTACCATTGCCACCATCATCATTGTGAACATTACTAAAATCTTCTTCATAACTTTTCTATTTGATTAAATAATTCAACTTTAAACATTTTCAATTAAAAGTGTACTCTCACTCCTGCGTAGAACATCCTGCCCTCTACAGGTCCCCAAACCAAGGTTGGCTCGAAATCGCTTCCCCATGGGTTGCTGGCACCATAGATAGGAGTTTTCTGCTTGAAACCAGTCAGGTTCTCGCCTCCCACATAGATACTCCAATGGCGGAACCATCTCGTAACCTGCGCACTCACTTGCCCGAAGCTATGAAAACGAGGAGACCATGACTGGCTTCCATCTGCCAACTGGTAAGGCTCAGGATTTCTGCCTCCACCATTCAACTGCACGGTGGCATCAAATTGCCAAAGGCCAAGTGGAGTCTTATAGGAAGCCGTGAAGAGCGCCTTATACTTACTGGTCAATGGCTTTTCTTTCAAGGTTTTGCCATAATCGTAGGTACACTTCACATCGTTCAGACGATAAGCCGCTGTTATCTCCAAGCCCTTCAGCAATGGATAAGAGGCATCTATCTGGAAGGTGTGCGAATAAGACTTGCCCATCAAATTGCAGATGGAGATAAGCCCCTTGTTGGCATCATAATCCACCACCGCTTGATTCTTGAAGTCGGTATAGTAATACTCAGCGTTCAGTTTCAGTGTCTTGCCAAACATCGGGATGTAGAAAGCGGTACTCATACCATAGTTCCAAGCCTCCTCTTGCTTAAGTCCATCACCCGTAATCTGAAACATCCTGCCGCTCGCCAAGAGATAGTTGTACTCTGCCAAGCCAAATACCGTGCGATAGCCCTTACCTGCTGACAAGCGGATGCTGATGGCATCGACAGGCGAATACTTCACGTGGAAACGAGGGGTGAAGAAGCTGCCATAAAGCGAACTATGGTCGAAACGGACACCTGCCATCGCTGTCAACTTCGTGCCTAACGTATAGGTGTATTGGGCGTATGCTCCAGGAGTCGTCTCCTTCTCGTTCATTCTCTGCATCTCCGACAAAAGGTAAGGAGAGTCTTCTAGCCCTACTGTCGGTCTTGGAGAAATATTCACATTGGCGCGCTGTCCCAGGTAATCATGGTTGACACTCAAACCTACCGACAAATTATGTTGATGAGTAAAATTGGTCTCAAACATCAGCGAGCCATAGAGATTTTTCTCATTGAGGTCGTAGAACCTGTTGCCATACTGGGCATCGAGCTGGTGCATCGAAGCCGAGGACATGAAGGCAATATTGGTGCCATGCTCGTGATTGAGGATGAAGGCATGTTTCATATAACCCTCATAGCGGTTGGTATGGAGCTTGATTCTATAAATATCGTCACTATGAACATGCGTCTCATCCTGCCCGCTGGTACGAATCTCCTTCAAAGCCCCAAGTCCACCATGGAAGATGTAGTTCTTGCCTTTATACACCCAACGGTTTTGCACATTATATTGTTCCCTGCCTGGCATATCATAGAAGCCATCGCCATTATCATCATGGTTTTTGAGGATATTTTCATGATGCAACAATATCTCCGTTGCCCACTTATCCGACAGATGAACATTGGCATCGGCATTTGCCTCGATTCGGCTCTTGGTATCGCCAAAGAGGTTCACCTCCACCTGTTGCTCATCCTCTGGTTGCAAGTAATCCACATTGATTTGCCCCGTAATCGACTCATAGCCATTCTTTACCGAAGCACTGCCCTTCGATACCTGAATGCCTTTCATCCAAGGACCTGGCACATAGCCCAGAGCGTATGGGATGGCTGCACCACGGAAATTCGGCAGATTCTCGGTGAGCATCTGTACGTAAGTGCCTGAAAGACCAAGGAGTTTGATTTGTCTTGCGCCCGTCGTGGCATCATTATAAGCCACATCCACCGATGGATTGGTCGTAAAACTCTCGCCCAGGTTGCAACAAGCCGCCTTGAAGAGTTCATCCTTGTTCACGGCGATGCCATTCACGGCACCAGCCAATCGGGAAGTGCCCGACTTGCGAGCCACCACCTTCACCTCCTGCAAGGTCTCGTCCTTAAAGACAGAATCCTGAGAGGAGGAATCTACAGAGTTATTTTCTACAGAATTATTATATGATGATGACAGAGACACAACCTCTGTCTTATTATTTTTTGCATAAGTCTCAGCACCAATAACCAGCAAGGCACTGAGCAATAGATATTTTGAATACATAAATATATTTCCTTTTATCCGAATTTTAAATCTTCGCTTCGGATGATTTTACCTTTTTATATATGTATGCAACCCTAAGATTTTACTGATAGGGATAGGCATACGACAATCTTGGCTGCAAAAGTACAAACAAACTTTTGCAACCTATTTGCAAATATGGAAAAATCAAATAATCAATCACCTTGTCATAGTGAAGGCAGTGCATGACGGTAGTACCCACGCTCAAGTAAACCACCATGAGCGAGAGCATCAAAGCCATCAATATGTTGAGCGAACGTTTCATACCTATTTTTTGCACTTTTCTTTTCTCAAGTTGCAAAATTAAGCATTTCCATCAGAATAAGAACTTAATACCCCCACAATTTAATAATCTTTAATGGATTTTGTGTAAAAATTCGGGGCACCTGCAAAAGCGTGTGGATGTAATATATTAAATTCAGTTATCTTCCGTTCTTTTTAAAAAGATAACAGACAATGAACGAACATTTATCGGCTCAGGAGAGATTGTCCGTGGATAAGACAACCTCCCCTGAGCCGATTACAACTTGTATTCATATCATTATTCCTCCATTTTTAGTTCAAATCATAACTGTAAAGATACCTCCCGTCAAAATTTATACTCAAAATTCATATACCTACATTTTTTGAATCTAGCGACAAATATAAGAGGATTGAGAGGCCGGAATCCTCTGTTTTCTGCTCTCTATTAAGAATAAGACCTATAGTTGTACGACTATAAAGTTACAGTTGTACGACTATACATGCTATAGTTGTACAACTATAGAGTTATGGTTGTACAACTATAGGGGTTATAGTCGTACAACTATAGATTTTTCTCAACGCCGCCATCTTGTCAGAAAATCACAAGCGCCTGATTACCAACACCTTTCCGATTTTCTTCATATTTACGATATTCTCAAAGAAATAATAAACGTCTGAAAATACGAGAATCTCAGGCAAGCTATTGTAAAGAAGTATGTTCCTAGAACCTGAATCCGAAAAACATTCTTACTCGCCATTTGTTTCTCTTCACTTGCAGATGTTCCTCGTCTCCGGCTACTGAGAAATTATAAACAGCAGTGGCACCGGCAAACTTGTTGCGCCAGGAATACACGGCTGCACCTCTACCGGTAATGATAGCAGACGGGAAATGATACTTCATGCTGTTTTTAACAGTTGGGATTTCTGTATCACTACTCCCCTCTTCTGCTTCAGCCCTCATCTTGGTATAGTCATGAGAATATACCGTGATGGTTGGCAAGGCTGACAGATGGAACAGCAGATGGGAGGATGGAACAAGGTTATATCCATAGCCTGCACCGAGCGCCAACTCGTTAAGACGGATGGTCATCCCCTTCACCTTCGTCTTGGAACCATCAAAACTGGCGCCTACCATCCAACTTCCGGCACTTCGCTTCTGAATGTAGCTCTGGCTGAAGGCTGCCGGGAAGGAAAACTTGCGATAGTTGAAGGCATAATAGAAATTGAGATTCAATGCCTTCTGCGAGATTTCTCCCTTATGGATATCTATCTCGCTGCCTCCCACTTCCTGATGCCCATGGAAGGTCTTGGACGAGAGATAGACTACGTCGAAGCCATAGCGGTTGCTATAGGAATTGAGATTGAACTCAAAGTCCTGATTCTTGCCAGCCAGCTTGGCAGGATTTACAGCCAATCCAAGTCCCAATCCCCGATAAGCCACAGCCATGGAGAGGGTTCCACGGCAGTCGGCCATCACCTTGGTATGGGTTTCCGTTCCATCCGTCTTCGCCGTAGTTTCCAAATCGGCTCCAGAAAGATTGCCTCTCAGCTTGATAGTCCATCGGGCATTGGGACGGGAGATGTAGGCAGTATCATATTTTATCTTGTAATAATTGGCTGCCAGCAGGGAATCTCCTCTGAACAATTGGCGGTCATAGAGGCTCAAGCGTCTTTGAATCTTGACATAATGCTTCATGAACCTCTGCTTTTTCTTCTCACTCATCTTACTTTTGCCTAATTCTGCCATAAGAAGGGAGTCGCCCCATTGGAGCATACGGCCCCTATCGGCAGATTGCCGCAACTGGAGTCGCAGGCTATCAGCCATCATCAGTAATTCCTTCAGTTTTTTGCGAGGCTTCTTGTTCTGTCTGGTCTGGGCGATGGCAGGAGCCAGCACCCCCATCAAAAATACCACTACAAGAAAAGACGCTTTCAACGTCATCATTGAGTCTGTTTTTATTTTTCGTCTATTCATCTTATTGACTTTTCTTTCCTATTCCACAATTTCAGTACAAAAGTACTGCAAAAATTCGAAACAGAAAAGGAAAAAGCAAAAAAAATAAGAAATGAAGGCAAAGATAGCAAAGAAGCTATGTAAACATTATTCCGCAATAAATAAAACACTTCTCAAGCCCCTTTAAAATGGGAGAAGAAGAGTTTCAATATTTTCCCTTAAGGCTAAAAATAAATATCCTTAAGGGAAAATATTTTTTTCCTTAAGGGTATGAAAAATTCTCCTTAAGGGATTTTCTTAAAGCACCTCACTTATAAAGAAAATTATCTAAAGATAATAAAAAACATAAGCAGGAAATGCGATAATCCGAAATAAATGATTACCTTTGCAGAAAATTTCAATAAAAAAGAAATATAATGAATTTAAACAAGACATTTTTAACTCTCGGACTGGCTGCTGCACTCCTGCAGATGCCAGCCTCATCGTTCGCCCAAAATGCGGGCGGCAACCGTCAGAACCCTCTCCTGGTAAAGAGCAGCCTGCCTTTCGGTGCTCCTGATTTCAGCAAGATTCAGGAGAGCGACTACCTTCCTGCCATCGAAACTGCCATCAAGGAACAGCGTGCCAACATCCAGAAGATAGTCAACAACAAGAAGAAGCCAACCTTCCAGAATACCATCCTCGCTTACGAAAACAGCGGTATGTTGCTGGAGCGTGTTTCCAGTGTGTTCTTCGGTCTTACCAGTGCCCACAAAACTCCAGGCATTGCTGATACCCAGAAGAAGGTAATGCCGCTGCTCACCAACCTGGACAACGAGATTTCATTCAACCAGAAACTCTTTGAGCGCATCAAATATGTTTATGACAACGAATACAAGAAACTCAAGGGCGAGGACAAGCGACTCACCGAGGTAATCTACAAGAGCTTTGTCCGTTCAGGTGCCTTGCTTTCTCCTGAGAAGATGGAGCGCATGAAGCAGATCAACTCACGCATCTCAGATCTCCAGGAGCAGTTTGGCAATCTTCTTCCTGCAGCCACTAACAACGCCGTGGTTTGGGTGAACAGCAAGGAGGAACTCGCCGGTTTGAGCGATGCCGACATCGCACAGTGCAAGAAAGACGCAGAAAGCCGTGGCAACAAGGCACCTTACTGCATCGTCATCGTGAATACCACCCAGCAGGCTATCCTCACCAATCTTCAAAACCGTGAGCTCCGCCGCAAGGTTTATATGGCAAGCATCCACCGTGCCGATGGCACCAACCCAGAATTCAACACCTTCCCTATCGTAACCGAGATTGCCAAGTTGCGTGCCGAGAAGGGACAGCTGATGGGTTACAACAACTACGCTGAGTATTCATTGGAGAAGACGATGGCGAAGAACACCAAGAATGTAAACGATTTCCTGCAGCAGCTCATCAAGGAATATGCGCCAAAGGCTGATGCTGAGACCCGCGACATTGAGGCTTACGCCCAGAAGAGCGAGGGCAAGGATTTCAAGCTGCAGCCATACGACCGTTTCTACTATTCTGCCAAGATGAAGAAGGAGATGCTCAATATCTCTGACGATGAAATCAAGCCATACTTCAATGTGGATAGTGTTCAGATAAACGGCGTATTCTATGCTGCTCATCGCGTATATGGATTGAACTTCAAGCAGCGCAAGGATATTCCTACCTATCACCCAGACATGAAGGTGTTCGAGGTGAGCGACAAGAATGGCAAGCCTATCGCCCTTTTCTATAGCGACTTCTTCCGTCGTCCTACCAAGCGTGGCGGTGCCTGGATGAGTGCTTTTGCCAAGCAGAGCGACAAGTGGGGTCAGTTGCCTATTATCTATAATGTATGCAACAACGCCAAGGCTCCAGAGGGTCAGCCTACCCTGATTACATGGGATGAGGTGTGCACCATGTTCCATGAATTCGGTCACGCCCTCCACGGTATGTTGTCTAAGTGTGGCTACAATACCCTTTCGGGCACAGCTGTGGCTCGCGACTTCGTGGAAATGCCATCACAGTTTAACGAGTCATTCGCCAGCATTCCAGAAATCTTCGACCACTATGCCCGCCATACCCAGACCGGAGCAGCCATGCCAGCCGACCTGAAGGAGCGCATGCTGAAGAGCATCAACTTCCAGACAGCCTATTCGCTGGGTGAGAACCTGGCAGCTACCTGTCTCGACCTGGCTTGGCACGAGCTGACACCGGATGAGATTCCTTCGCCATACATGGCAGGAGCCTTCGAGAAGGAAGCCCTGAACAATGTAGGCTTGCTCAATTCGCAGATTCCTCCTCGCTACTCTACCACCTATTTCAACCATGTATGGGGCGGCGGTTACGCAGCAGGTTACTACAGCTATCTCTGGACTGAGGTACTCGCCGTGAACGTGGCTGATTACTTTGCCAAGCATGGTGCTTTGGATCCAGCCGTGGGTCAGGCATTCCGTGATAAGGTTCTGAGCCGTGGTAACACCAAGGACCAGATGGAAATGTTCACCGACTTTACAGGCATGAAGCAGCCAGATGCTTCAGGACTGTTGAAAGCTAGAGGATTGTAAGAGAAAATATAATATATGATTAGAGGGTGTGCCATTAGTTCATGACACACCCTCTTTTTATTCCAGACAGGAACACCTATTCATATTACAATCTATTTCTTGATGGTATTCACTGTCAACTTACCCTCCTTGTCAAGCGAATCCAGTTTCTGCATCATCTCCTCTGCCTTCACGGTAGCAAAATAAACCTTGCCATCAGGGTCGATGAGATAGGAAGTTGGAAGCCATGAAATGTGGTAATCCTTGGAAATCTTTGTTTCTTTCCATTTCTTAAACTCACAATATTGCAACCAGGTATAATTGTTATCTGCCAGGTATTTCTTCATTCTCGCCTCATCGGTATCGAAAGAAACACCCACCAGCTGAATCTTGGTGTTGTACTTATCAAAAATCTCCTTCACCATCGGCATGTCTCTTCTGCAGTCAGGACACCACGATGCCCAGAAATCAAGCACGGTCCAAACTCCAGCTACAGCCTGTCCATCTTTCGAAGTCTTGTTCTTGCAATCAGAGAGTTGGAAGATTTTCTCTCCCGTCTTGCTATTGGTAACCGTGAAATCAGGAGCCACTGTGCCTACTGGCAACAAGTCGAGCGAAGTCTGTGCTCTACCGATGACTGCCGTCATCAGAAGCAAAAAGAATAATACTTTCTTCATACAAATTATCTTTTAAGTTAATATTGATTTACAATCGAATTATCTTTCAAGTTTATGATAATCTACTATCAAATTACCTTTCAAGCTATTATTGATTGACAGCCTTTGGAGTCCAGTTCTTCAGGAAGCGGAGCACCTTTTTCTCATCATAGCCCTTGCCTTCTTCCAGGAAACTGGAATCCTGAATATGAAGCACCTTGCCGTCTGCATCCAGAATCACGAAGACAGGGAAGCCGAAACGCCTAGGATTATTCAGGCGCTTCATCAATGCCTCAGCCTTCTTCACGGCATCACCACCTGCCGACTGGCGAGGGTTATAGTTGACATGAAGATAAACAAAGTTATCATTCATCATCTGGTTCACAGCCGTATCCTTCTCTACGAAATCGGCAAACTTCAGGCACCAAGGACACCAGTTGCCACCCAACTGACAAACCACAAACTTGCCCTCGGTCTTCGCCTTCTGCAAGCCGGCATCAATCTGTCCCATCGGGTCGATGCTTTCATTATACACTTTTTTCAATCCACCCTGAGCATGCGCCATCATCACGACCATGGTCATCATGAAGGCAAAAGTAATCATTCTTCTCATAAATATTCTTTTTTAATTTTTCTGCTTATCGATTTCTTCTTAATTATTCCCTAATTCTACAATTCAAAAGGAGTCAACACATTCTGAAGTTTCTCAAAATCGCCCTTCGTAATGCGGCGCCCCCTGAGACTTCGCACCTGCGGATAATCCTCGAAATATGACTCCTGCGTGGTGTACCAGCGATGGGAACGAAGTTCGCGAACCATCGGAAGCTGCTTCTCTATGCGGCGGGCAAAGCCAGGATTCACCCTGGAGAGATAGAATTTGCCATCCTTCAGTTCGATGGCAAGCATCAGATAGGTTTGCGGTCCCTTCGCCTTCTTCTTCTCAGCTACCCGCTCGCTCACCTTCCATCCCTTGGTGGAGGTCATCATCCGAATATCCCAACCGTATTTACGGTTCAGATTATCCATCATGCCCCGGAACACGACGCCATGAGGAGCCGTATCCTTCAACCCGGTGTAGCCGATGATGTAATGAATCATCTCGTGGAGCAACACGCTCTTGGCCTGCTGCTCAGTCATATCATAATAGGTGCTCATCGAGAGCTTGAAGTCGTAAAGCTTGGTGCGCCCCCAGCGGGAAGCGCGCTTAAAGGCAAGCTGCCCCAACCGGGTCTTGGCTCGGGTGAGCGACAACTCCGGCAGCGGCAGTTTGCCGCCGAAATATTCCTGGTCAAAGCGCTTGAACCATTCCTCCATCCAGTCGATTGTTACTATCATTCTGTATAATTATTCAATTTTTATTCAGACTTACGTCTGTTGTATTACAAAACGACTGCAAAGATACATTTTTTTCGGGAAACACATACATATTTATTAAAAAATGAGTAACTTTGCGCCCAAATTTACAACAAAAATGAATAAGACTGCACAGCACATAACAATTTTCGTAGCATTTAAGAAATTTGAGCATTACAAGCACAGAAGATTGTCGAGAAAACATCGCAGACATCATGTGATAAAAGTTAGAAATTAAGCTCCCAAAGGGCAAAAACACCTCTTTTTAAGGGAAAAATGAAGTTTTTTGAAGAAAAAGTGAAAAAAGTTAGTGAAAAATTTGGTGGAATGAAAAAAAAGCACTACCTTTGCACTCGCTTTTAAGAACAAAGCTTTTACCAAATAAAGATAGTTCGCAATTCAAAAGCTTTCGGGTAGTTACCAGAGTGGCCAAATGGGGCAGACTGTAAATCTGCTGGCTATGCCTTCGGTGGTTCGAATCCATCACTACCCACTTTTCCCAAAAATAACTCAAAAAAAATAAGAGTCCGGTTTTCGTTATGAGAATCGGATTTTTTCTTTTTTATATATCCACAGGGCTTTAGCTAAAAGATACAGAATAATATATACGAAAAAGCGATGGATTTCTGCAATCCATCGCTTTTCTTATTTCTCAACCAAAAGATTAATTCTTCAGGCTCTCCTGATACCAATCGAAGAGTTTCTTCACACCATCCTCGATTTCGACCTTGTGAGTCCAGCCAAGGCTGTGGAGCTTATCCACAGAGATGAGCTTGCGCATGGTTCCATCTGGTTTGCTGGCATCAAACTCAACCTCGCCTTCGAAACCTACGGCCTTTACCACAAGTTCTGAAAGTTCACGGATGGTGAGTTCCTTACCGGTACCCACATTGATGTGGCAGTTGCGAATCTCACCGAGAGATGGGATAGCACCACCACGGCCCTCAGAGTTGTTTCTATCCACAGCACCATCTACCTTGGCACCATAGAATACAGAGCTGTACTTCTCTATACCGATGATGTCCTTGAAATCTACATTCAGAAGCACATGAACACTGGCATCTGCCATATCCTCGCTCCAGAGGAACTCACGCAATGGCTTACCTGTTCCCCAAAGCACTACCTTGTTGTCGTAGATGCCATAGAACTCCAGCGCCTTCAGAATGCGCTCATGAGGATTGTTTCCATCCACATTACCCTCGCCGATGATTTCGCGAAGCTTATCAGTAGGATTGATAGGGCGCTTGTTCATATCTACCTCGATGCTGTGCCAGTCGCCATCGTGAATGAGCTTGGCAAGATAAATCTTGCGCATCATTGCAGGCATTACGTGGCTGTTCTCCAAATGGAAGTTATCGTTAGGACCATAGAGGTTGGTTGGCATCACTGCGATATAATTGGTACCATACTGAAGATTGTAGCTCTCGCACATCTTCAATCCGGCAATCTTAGCGATGGCATATTCCTCGTTGGTATATTCCAAAGGAGAAGTAAGAAGCACATCCTCGCTCATAGGCTGCGGTGCATTCTTTGGATAGATGCAGGTAGAGCCCAGGAAGAGGAGCTTCTTCACGCCATGAGAATAAGCATTACTGATTACGTTGCACTGCATCTTCATGTTCTGCATGATGAAGTCGGCACGATACAATGAATTCGCCATGATACCACCCACGAAGGCAGCAGCCAGAACCACTGCATCAGGCTTCTCCTCGTCAAAGAACTTCTCCACTGCATACTGGTCGGTCAAGTCGAGTTCTTTGTGAGAACGACCTACCAGATTGTTATAGCCTCTCTTCTTGAGGTTATTCCAGATAGCAGAACCCACGAGTCCGTGGTGTCCTGCTATATAAATCTTAGAATCTTTTGATAACATTGATTATTATTGTAAACTATCAACTGTTAACTATCAACTGTTAACTATTACTTAACAATACCCTTTTCCAAGTATTCCACGAGGTTGCAGCGAACCTTCTCGCCGGCATCCTCAGCAGCCACCTTAGCCATATCACTCTCAACCATGATCTTGACGAGATCCTCGAAAGATGTGGTGTTAGGATTCCAGCCAAGCTTAGCCTTAGCCTTTGTTGGGTCACCCCAGAGGTTCACCACGTCGGTAGGACGATAGAAGTCAGGAGAAACCTCAACGAGTGTCTTGCCGATAAGTTCCTCAGGACCCTCAACACAGATACCCTTCTCGTTCTCTTCCTTGCCTTCCCACTTCAGCTCGATGCCTACATAGTGGAAAGCTAACTGAGCGAACTCACGAACTGAGTGCTGCTTACCTGTTGCGATAACGAAATCCTCTGGCTTCTCAGCCTGGAGAATCAACCACATGCACTCTACGTAATCCTTGGCATAACCCCAGTCGCGGAGTGAATCCAGGTTACCCAGATAGAGCTTGCCCTGCTTACCCTGCTTGATGCGTGCCGCAGCCAATGTAATCTTACGAGTAACGAATGTCTCACCACGGCGCTCACTCTCGTGATTGAAGAGGATACCAGAACAGCAGAACATATTATATGCCTCGCGGTACTCCTTGACAATCCAGAAACCATACTGCTTGGCTACAGCGTATGGAGAATAAGGGTGGAATGGAGTGTTCTCGTTCTGAGGAACCTCTTCTACCTTACCATAAAGCTCAGAAGTTGAAGCCTGATACATGCGGCAAGTCTTTTCCAAACCGCACTGGCGGATAGCCTCCAGAATACGGAGCACACCGGTGGCGTCAACATCGGCAGTAAACTCAGGAGAGTCGAAGCTCACCTGTACGTGGCTCTGAGCCGCAAGGTTGTAAACCTCTGTTGGCTTCACCTTGTTCATTACCTGGATGATACTCATAGAGTCACCGAGGTCGGCATAGTGAAGGTGGAAGTTTGGAGTACCCTCCAAGTGAGCGATACGCTCACGATAGTCTGTAGAAGAACGACGGATAGTTCCGTGAACATCATAACCCTTACTCAACAACAACTCTGCCAAATAAGAGCCATCCTGACCTGTAATACCTGTGATTAAAGCTACTTTTCTATTTTCCATTTATTACTAAATATATGATAAATTAATAATTTATTCTGTTTCATATTACCTCAATCTTCTTATATGAATGATGTTGCCATCGATTCACTCTTATATAAAAGATGTGTATACTTAAGTGCAAAAGTACTACTTTTTTCTTGAACCATCAAACTTTTAACCATTTATTTGCTGATTAACATGGTTTTTGAATGATTTGAAAACAAATTGGTACTATAATACAGATTTAGAGCATATAATTAGCCCGTTTTGACCTATTCGTTCAGAATAGCCTGTTCCAATCAACTTGTTTCGATTTGCGTTTCCGGCCAGTTCACAAGATAAAGCATCTCCGTGGCACGGGTGAAGGCTGTATAGAGCCAGTGGATGTAATCGGGCGTAAGCATATCATCCGTCATGTATCCTTGGTCTACATAGACATGTGCCCACTGTCCACCCTGCGCCTTATGACAGGTGACGGCATAGGCAAACTTCACCTGCAAGGCATTGTAGAACTGGTCCTGCCTGATTGCTTTCATTCGGTCTGCCTTGAGCGGAACGTCCTGATAATCCTCTTCTATCTGATGGAATAGCTGTTCCTGCTGCTCGTGGGTCAAGGCAGGTGCCTCGCTCGTCAGGGTATCCAGCAGCACGGTAGCCTCTAGCTCATAGTTGCCGTAATCAGGAAACTGAAGCAGAAGGGTGGCAAAGCGGAAGCCATAGAGGTCGATGCGGCGGCGCACCTTCAGCACCTTCGCCCTGTCACCATTCGCCAGAAAAGCAGGAATATCGTTACTTGGAACTTGATTATCCTTTTCCTTTATCTTCTTCCTCTCTTCCTCCATCCAATAATAATTGTTCTTCACAATCATAAGTATGTCGCCCTGCGAGAGTTCCTCTTCCCTATCAAGCACCATATTTCGGATACCCTGGTTGAAGATGTTTGCACGCTTGTTGCTGCGAGTAACCACGATGGTATCATCCAATCCCACATGGTGATAGCTGTCGGCAAGTGCCTCTATCAGTTCGGCTCCAGGCATCGGCTTGATATCCGAAAAGCCCGTAAAGCGAATCTTCGGGAGTTGGGTGATGTCGTCATGGGTAATCATCTGGCGAATCATCGTGGCATTATAAAGAATGCCCGACTGCTCGCTCTGGCGGAGCACCTCGTTCAAATCGCACTCGTAAACCGTCAATCCATACCCCTGCAGCATGGCAGCATTGAGGGCAGGTGATTCCTCCTCGCCAACAGGAGGCAACTGCGCCTTATCGCCGATAAGCATCAGGCGGTCGTTTCTGCCCTGATACACAAAATGTACCAGGTCATCCAACAGGCATCCGCTGCCGAAGTTCATGCCACCCAATCCCATATTGGCTACCATCGAAGCCTCATCCACCATAAAGAGCGTATCGGTGAAGAGATTGTCGTTGAGATTGAACTGACCATCTACCCCAGAAAACGACTTTTCGCGATAGATGCGGCGATGGATGGTATAAGCCGGCGTTCCACTGTTCAGCGAAAACACCTTAGCCGCTCTACCCGTTGGCGCCAGGAGCATCACCTTCTGGCGGATGCTCTGCAGGGTGCGGACGATGGCACCCGAAAGCGAAGTCTTACCCGTACCCGCACTACCCCGGAGAATCATCACCACCTGCGGGTTTCTATCGGTAAGGAAGCGTGCAAACACATCTAGCGCATTCGCCTGCTCCTGAGTTGGCGGAAAGCCAAATTGCTGCAATATCTTATATTTTAACTCATCAACTACCATCAAAATTTCTTTTTATAATTAATAATTAATAATTTCAACGCCATTTATTTTGTTTTGTCTGTATTTTGGCGTATCTTTGTACCCTAGTTAGGCGTCGTCTCTTATCAAGAGCCGAAAGCCGATGCAAAAGTAATAATACTTTTTGAAATGAGAA
Organism: Segatella copri; assembly: GCF_051861805.1. Classification (GTDB taxonomy): domain Bacteria; phylum Bacteroidota; class Bacteroidia; order Bacteroidales; family Bacteroidaceae; genus Prevotella; species Prevotella copri_M. The sequence goes on from NZ_CP146520.1 coordinate 3,194,101, forward strand.
TGAAATTAAGGAAAATAAACAATAATGTTATCCTGGGAGCATGCGTGGTCGTCATGATGCTGCTCTGCGTGCTCAGCATAAGCCAGCCCATCCGCTTCCAGAAATCGATGGATAGCAGAGAGGCTGAGGTGAAGGAGAAACTGATGCAGATTCGCTCTGCCGAGGAGAAATACAAGGCAAGACATGGGGTATATACGGGCGATTTCACTACCCTCATCAAGGGAAAGTATCTGAAGGCAGACGACGCAATCATCCCTTACTCCGATGGCAAGAAATTCTCGCTCGCTGCCGCCACCATCGTGGGGAAAAGCGGAAAGCAGATACCACTGATGGAATGCAGCGCCGCCTATGAGGACTACCTGGATGGGCTGGACGAGGAGGCTATCATGAATGTGACGGAAGAAGCCAACTATGCAGGCCGCTTTCCCGGACTGAAGATTGGCGACATCACAAAAGACAACGACAACGCAGGAAACTGGTAAGGAAAACAACCCAGGCAACTGATTAAAAACAAGATTAGAATGCAGATAACTGGTAATAGAACACAACAAGCACGGCTCACCATCAGAGTGAGCAAGAATACACTCAGCTTTTCGGTTGTTGACCGGGAGGCCGAGCATCAGTTGATATACGAGCCTTACACCGTGAAGAGCGGCGTATCGATAGCTGCCAACTTGCGCCAGGCATTCAGCGAGAGCGATCTGCTGCAACGTGGCTACACCAAGGTGCGCGTGTATATCGACTCCCCTATTCTGCTGGTACCCATCGAGGAGTTTCACGAAGAAGACCTCCCCGTGCTCTATCAGCATGCCTTCAGCGGACATAATGGTGATGTGATTCTGCACAAGGTACAGCCCAACCTGAATGTGGTGGCGGTATTCCCTATCAACAAGGACTTGAAGATGGTAGTGGAGGATAATTTCAAGGATGTGCGCTTCACCCCTATCATGCAACCGATTTGGAACTATCTGCACCAACGCAGTTTCACCGGCATCCATCGCAAGCTCTATGCCTACTTCCATGATAAGAAAGTAGATATCTTCTGCTATGAGAAGAACCGCTTCAAGTTCTTCAACTCATTCAAGGCAGACCACGCCAAGGATGCTCTCTACTTCATCCTCTATGTATGGAAGCAAGTGGGCATGGACCAGGTACAGGACGAGCTGCATGTGGCAGGCGACGTGCCAGACAAGGACTGGTTCCTCTATAATGCAAAGATATACATCAAGAAGACCTTCCTCTTGAATCCGAGTGCCGAGTTCAATCGTGCCCCTATCACGGAAATCAAAGGAATGCCGTTCGACTTGGTAACGCTCTATTTAAGCAAGTAAAAAGAGTTTAGTAAAATAATTTAAAGTTCAAAGTAAATTATGAGAATCATAACAGGACAATATAAGGGTCGCCATTTCGACATTCCCCGTTCGTTTAAGGCTCGACCAACCACCGATTTCGCAAAGGAGAACATCTTTAATGTTTTGCAGAATTACATCGATTTCGAGGATACCACAGCCCTCGACCTCTTTGCCGGCACAGGCAGCATCTCTCTGGAACTGGTTTCCCGTGGCTGCCAGCGTGTCATCAGCGTAGAAGCAGACCGCGACCATGCCAACTTCATCAGAGAGTGCTTCAAGAAACTGGGAGAAGACAAGGATCTTCTGATTCGTGGCGATGTGTTCCGTTTTCTGAGAACCTGCAAGCAGAAGTTTGATTTCATCTTTGCCGATCCACCTTACGCTCTAGAGAAACTCCCTGAAATTCCGGACCTCGTTTTGAATGGTGACCTTCTGAACGAAGATGGCATCTTCGTTTTCGAACATGGCAAGAATTATGATTTCTCCGAGCATCCAAGATTCCTGGAACATAGAAGTTACGGAAGCGTGAACTTCTCGATATTCAGATAAAAGCAAATTTTAGGCACGGATTACACGGCCGTGTAATCCGTGCCTAAATAATCCATACTTAAATAAAAATCCGTCCTAATCACAGCAGCGGCGAAAGCAATCTTACGATACTCTCGAACAGGCGCTTCATGAATGGGCGCTTCACGAAATACGCCACATCATCCACCAGGATACTCTTGGCCTCATCCTTGAGATAAATCGTCTTGATGCGCTGTGCCATCTCCTCATCATAGAAGAAGGCATTCGCCTCGAAATTATTCTCGAAACTACGGAAATCCACATTCGTGCTGCCCACCGTGCAGAGATTGTCATCACTCACCAGCAACTTGCTGTGGTTGAAGCCACCCATATAAAGATAAACCTTCACACCAGCCTCTATCGCCTCCATCAGATAAGAGCGGGAAGCCCATTCCACCATCCTGGCATCCGCATGCCGGGGCACCATCAGGCGAATATCCACTCCGGCAAGTGCCGCCGTGCGCATCGCAAAGAGCACAGGCTCTGTAGGCAGGAAATAAGGCGTCTCCATATACACATACTTCTGCGCCTGGAGCAGGATGCGAACATAGCCCTGCATGATATCAGGCCAAGGCATAATCGGACTGCTCGTCACTATCTGTACCAGACAATTGTTGTTGATATGGATATCCACCGGCGGATAGTACTTACGACTGCTTACCAATGTTCTATCCACAAAATACCAATCTATCAGAAAAGCACGTTGAATGGCATAGACACCACCGCCTTCTATCCTGAGATGGGTATCGCGCCAAGGTCGCTTCCCCGTACCCTTCACGTATCTCAAGGCGATATTCATGCCACCGATGAAGCCCACCTTTCCATCTATCACGCACAGTTTGCGGTGGTTGCGATAGTTCACCTTACTGGTAAATGCCGGGAATCTAACCGGCATAAAGGCATGAACATCAATGCCTGCATCGCGCATCCGCTCGAAGAAAGCATCCTTCACCTTCCAACAACCCACATCATCATAGATGAGTCGCACTTCCACTCCCTGCTCCGCCTTGTCTATCAGGGCATCGGCTACAAGATTTCCCAAGGCATCATCTTCCATGATATACGTATCGAGATGGATATGATGCTTTGCCTGACCTATATTATATAATAAGGTGAGGATGAAGTCGTAGCCGCTGGTAAAGATATCCACCTTGTTGTCCTTGAAGGGGAAAGCCCAGTTCTGGTTGGTGAAGAGATTCATCAGCGGTTTGTTGCTGGCAGGCAGATGGAGATTCTCCTGCTCGGCAAACTCCAGCATGGAACGCTTGGTGAGCTGGTCCATGCTTCGGTCGCTGATGAGCCGTTCCTTTCGGGTGTTCTGTCCGAAGAAAATGTAGAAGATGATTCCTACGAAAGGCATGAACGAGAGCACAAGAATCCATGCCATCGTCTTAGCCGGCTGCCGATTGTCCATCAAGACGGTGATGATAGCAGGTATCATAATCGCTATATAAAGCAACAGATAAATCCAATGAAAATATATCATACCTTTCGTTTTTTAATCTAATTAAACACTGAGTTGGTCTGACTTGCCAGGAGGGTATTCATCTTCTTGAGTTTCATGAACTCCTCAAGCAGTTCCCTGTTGGTAGGATTCCTGGCAAACTCCTGCTGCACCTCGATGATTCGCTGGGCGATGTAATGGGTGCGGAAACTGAGCAGATCCTTGAGCACCAGCTGGCGCAGCTTCTCCTGACTCATCTTGAGCTGAAGACTCACCGTAGAAACCTCCTGGTCGCCGGTAGGCAAACCGGCTATGCGACTAATTTCCGGGTTCGGATGATTGGCGAAATAGGTTTCTGCCACAAATCCATCTTCCTCCACATGCTCCACAGCTTCCTGCAATATCTGATTGTAGAGTTCATTATGAAACTTGAAATCATCGCCCGCCAGATCAAGACTGATGTATTGCGCCACCGGCAATTCCACATTATTGCCATCCACATCCTGCACCACGATAGTCTTGTCGCCATGATGAATGACCACCTGAACCAGCAAGGTTTCCACTTCCAGGAGTTTATCCAGCGGTGTGGTTCCCTGAAGTGCCTGCTGCATGCCCTGCTGAGGCGATGTGGCTTTCGGGTCACGAAGACCAGCCGCCCTGCGCTCAGCCTTCACCTGCTCGCTCATACCATTGCGCACAAAGTTATTGAGGGCATTCACGATGATGGCTTCGTTCACGCCGAGCCGATGGGCACAGTCGGTGATGTAAGAGGCTCTGGTAATCTGATTCTTGATTTTCGAGATGCTCTCCACGATGCTGTTGATAGCCTGACTTCGCTTCACGGGGTCGGTGACCCCACGCAGCATCAAATCGGTCTTAAACTGAATGAAGTCTACCTGATGATCCTCGATATATTTCCTGAAGTCCGCCGCCGTATGGTTGCGGGCAAAGCTATCCGGGTCGTTGCCATCCGGCAGGAAGAGCACCTTTACGTTCATCTCCTCTTCCAGCAGCATATCGGTTCCTCTCAATGCAGCGTGCACACCGGCATCATCGCCATCATAAAGGAGCACGATGTTGCTGGTGAATCGATGGAGCAACCGAATTTGGTGGATGCTCAGGGCAGTACCCGAGTTTGCCACCACATTCTCGATGCCGCACTGGTGCATGGAAATCACATCGGTGTATCCTTCCACCATATATACGCAGTCTTCCTTGGCTATCGCCTTCTTTGCCTGATAAAGACCATAGAGTTCTCTTTCTTTATGGTAAATCTCGCTATCTGGCGAGTTGACGTATTTCTGGCTCACGCCCTTGGTACGGGTATCGAGCACTCGTCCACCGAAAGCCACCACCTTGCCACTCACACTGAGCCATGGGAAAATGGCACGCCCCGAGAATCTATCCAGATACTTATCCTGCCCGCTTCTGTTGTTCTCCTCGTCCTTATCCACCTTGAAGCAAAGACCTGTGCTCACCAGGTACTTCGGATTGTATCCCTTCTTCACAGCCTCATCATAAAGGGCTGTGCGCTGAGGAAGCGCGAATCCCAACTGGAACTTCCGGATGATGTCGTCGCGGAAACCACGACTGCGGAAATACTGCATACCGATGGCACGTCCGTCCACATCATTCTGAAGAATGTCCTGGAAATACTTCGCAGCCCAGTCGTTGACGATGAACATGGATTCCCGTTCACTCTCGCGCTGCTTCTCCTCGCTGGTCATCTCCCGTTCCTGAATCTCGATGTTATATTTCTTGGCAAGCCAGCGAAGGGCATCGGGATAGGTCATCTGCTCCAGCTCCATCAGGAAGTTGACGGCATTTCCGCCCTTGCCGCAAGTAAAGCAATGGCAGATACCTCGGGTTGGAGACACGGAGAAAGAAGGATGGGAATCGTTATGGAAAGGACAGAGTCCGACATAGTTGATGCCTCGCTTCTTGAGCGTAACAAACTCAGACACCACCTCTTCTATCTTGGTGGAGTCCATAATACGGGCTATGGTCGGTTTGTCTATCATGTTTCTATTCCTATATTTATATTTCTATTTTCTATCCTATTATTAATGTGCAAAGGTACTATTTTTCTGTGAAAACACAAAAAGAAACAACAAGAAACATGAAAATGAAACAAATAAGAAAGTAAAGACTACAGAAAACAAAGTAAAATCAACGAATATTCCATACCTTTGCACCCGACAATAATAAGTTGAACTACAAACATCTATACACATTACAAAGTATGAAGCTAAACAAAAACAAGAAGATTTTCTTCGTGAGCATGGCTTTGCTTTCATCCTTAGGCATGAGCGCAGCCGACCAGTTTGTCTCCTTCCAGAAAGGCGACTTACTCATCAATCGTGATAATAAGGTAGAAATCTATATGGATGCCAACGACTGCAAAGGTGTGAGCTATGCAGCCAATGCCCTGGTCAAGGATATCATGAAGGTGAGCGGAAGCAAGGCCATCCTTACCTCCGATGCCGGACTGAAAGACAAGGATGCTGCCGGCAAACCTACCATCCTCGTAGGTACCATCGGCCATTCTGCGGCCATCGACCAGCTCATCCGCCAGAAGCGCATCAACGGAAATCTGTTGAAGGGAAAACGGGAGAAATTCATCATCACCGTGGTAGACGGACAGCTCGTCATCGCAGGTAGCGACCGCCGAGGCACCATCTACGGCATCTACGAACTCTCACAGCAGATGGGTGTATCGCCTTGGTATGACTGGGCTGACGTACCCGTGGTTCATCACGATTCCATCTTCGTAAACAAGGGTGTCTATACCGATGGCGAACCAGCCGTCAGATATCGTGGCATCTTCCTCAACGACGAAGCACCTTGCCTCACCTCGTGGGTGAAGAATACATACGGCACCGATTATGGAGACCACCGATTCTATCAGCGCGTCTTTGAACTGGTGTTGCGACTGAGAGGTAACATGATGTGGCCAGCCATGTGGGGCTGGGCTTTCTATGCCGATGACCCGGAGAACGAGAAGACTGCCGACGAGATGGGCGTGGTGATGAGCACCTCGCACCATGAGCCGATGGCTCGCAACCACCAGGAATATGCCCGCAACCGCAAGGGATGGGGACCTTGGAACTATCAGAAGAACAAGGAAAACCTGCAGAAATTCTTCCGTGAAGGCATCGAACGCATGAAGGGTACCGAACAGATTGTAACCATCGGCATGCGTGGCGACGGCGACGAGGCGATGAGCAACGAGGCTGATACACGACTGATGACCAACATCATCAACGACCAGCGCAAGATTATCGCTGATGTAACGGGAAAGAAGGCAAGCGAGACCCCACAGGTATGGGCGTTATATAAAGAGGTGCTGGATTACTACGACAAGGGTATGAAGGTGCCCGATGACGTAACCCTGCTGCTCTGTGATGACAACTGGGGCAACGTACGTCGTGTGCCTAATGCCAAGGAACGCAAGCACAAGGGCGGTTGGGGATTGTACTATCACGTAGATTACGTGGGTGCGCCAAGAAACTCGAAGATGCTCAATGTTACCCCTGTGCAGAACCCTTGGGAGCAGTTGACGCTTGCTTACGAGAACGGCATCGACCGTCTCTGGATTCTCAACGTGGGCGACCTCAAGCCGATGGAATATCCTATCAGCCAGTTTATGGACATGGCGTGGAATCCTCATAAATACGATGCGAACAACATTACCCGTCATACCCGCAACTGGTGCGCTCAGCAGTTTGGCGAATCGCAGGCAGATGAGGCGGCACGCATACTGAATCTTATCTGCAAATATAATGGACGCTGCACCCCTGAGATGCTCGACAAGAACACCTACAGTCTGGAGAACGGCGAATGGCAGGAGGTTGTGAATCAGTATCTCCAGCTCGAAGCAGATGCTTTGCGCCAGTACAATAGTCTGCCGGCAGCCTACCACGATGCCTATCGCCAGATCATCCTCTTCCCTATCGAGCTGATGAGCAATCTGCACCAGATGTATTTTGCCCAGGCACAGAACAACGCCCTCTACAAGCAGGGCAATCCGAAGGCGAATGTGTGGGCGGATGAGTGCGAGCGCCTCTTCAAGCGCGATTCAATCATCTGCGATTATTACAACCACAAGATGTCGGGCGGCAAGTGGAACGGCATGATGACGCAGAAGCACATCGGCTACAAGAGTTGGAATGATGCCTTCGAAAAGGATACCTGCCCGCAGCTCTTCCGAGTATCCACCAAGGATGGCGTCATCATCAGCGAAAACAACGGCGTGGTAGAAATCGAAGCTCCTTACTATAGCAGCAAGACGGATGCTGCCGAGGCAAAATGGACAGAGATTCCATTCATGGGCAAAAGCGTATCGGCAATGACTCTGATGCCATATACCAAGAGTGTAAAGGGAGCTAGCATCACTTACAAGTTTAAGCTGAAAGCCGAGAAGGCTTCGGATGGCAATGCTTCTAATGGCAAGCAGAAGGTTCGCATTCATGTGATTACCAAATCAACCTTGGATTATCTCAACAAGGGCGGCTTAACCTATGGTGTAAGTTTAGATGGCACTTCTCCTGTAGAGATTAACTTCAACAAAGATTTGAACGAGAAGCCGGAGAATATCTACAATATCTATTATCCAACGATAGCCACTCGCATCGTGGATCAAGTGATAGAGTTGGAACTGCCGGCTACTACCGATGGCATCCACACCCTCACCATCACTCCTAACGACCCAGCCATCGTCTTCGAGAAAATCGTGATTGATAGAAGAGGAGGAAAAAAGAGTGTCAAGGTGATTTAAAGGTAGCATATAATAAAAGGTATAGGCACGCACCCACGAAAGGATGCGTGCCTATTATTTTTACGCAAACTATCACTATCTTCTTATGTTCCATACTTCGTAGCATTCATTTTTACATAAACAACCACAATAGTAACAAATAAATGAAAAAAAAGAGTATTTTTTAAATCTTTTTTAAGAAACATACGTTTATATGAGTAAAGTTAGAAACATAAAAACAAGAAACGAATGAATATAGGCAACCCAAAACTCATAAAACAACTGGAGAGTCTTGTCGACAATCGGCAAGACTGGCTATTTCGTTTTGCCTATATTCGAATCGGGCAACGTGAGGATGCAGAAGATATTGTGCAAGAGGTGCTGCTTGCAGCTTTCAAGAAACTGAAAGAAGGGCAACAAGTGGAAGAGTTGGACCGCTACATCATTCGCTCTGTTAGCAACGCATGCCGAGACTACTTGCGCAAAAATCGTCCGCAAATCATAGCTATCAATGAAGCGGTAAGCATACCTAACAGCAATGGTGACAAACAAATACACGAGGAATTTCTCAGAATATCAAAACTGCTGGAAGATATTCCACAGGAGCAAGCGGAAATCGTAAGAATGAAATGTTACGACAACTTGACGTTCCGAGAGATAGCCGAACTGGAGGAGATACCAGAAGCTACCGTGAAATCTCGCTATCGCTATGCCATCCAACATATCCAACAACGACTCAAAAAGGAGAAAAATATATGAAAGATCAAATGAACATCCATAATGACAAAGGATTTGAGGATATAGAGCAACTGCTCCAACCTCAATGTGATTTCCATGCCTCCTCCCAAACCAAGCAACAAGTAATAGAGAAGGCAAGGAAGAGCTTGGTCAGCCATCGCACCTTGCGTATCTTTCCATGGATTTGCGCAGCATGCGTGGCTGGCATCATCGCTATCATCCTGCAACCACCCAAGGATACCACTTCTGCGTCGGGCAATGCGACAATGGCTGTGAAAAAGGCTACACAGCCGATGCAAAAAGCTATGACGCAAGAAAAGAGTTTGACGGCAGAAAAGGAAAATACAGCAGAAAAAGACATCACAGAAGAGAGCAGAACATACGAGAAGAAAAAGACTTTCGCCAAGCTCAATGCTCCCAAAAGGGAGGCTAAGCCTAAAGCAGAGTTTGGAGATGACATGCCAGACACCGAAGAAAAAGGTCCGGTACTCTTCCCTATGTCAACCTTGCCCAAAGAGCATCTTTTCAAAATGCAGACAACAGAGGTTCAAGCCACTACATGCAATGCCGTGCAAAGTGAGGATGACCGCCAACAAATACGGCGAATCACCGTTAAACTCTAAAGAAAGTATATATAATTAAGGTATAAACATTAAAGAACAAAGAACATGAAAAAGTATATCATATATTTATTGCTCATGATGTTCTCATCAATGGGAGCACAGGCACAAAAGTCTTATTTCAAAGAGGCTTTGGAGAAATTGGTAAGCAACAAGGCGTTCACCATAAATCAATCAGGAGCAAAAAATGAGGTTGGTGACACAGCACAATGGAGTTGGAAAAAATATCGCTTTAAAACTCTCAAGAAAGACGAGTTTCTCAAGGAGCTGGACAGAATCAACAAGGCTTTTCAAAAAGATTGCAATCAGCCTGTAACTGACTTTTACTATATGGTAGATGGAAACAACAACCCACTTGAAACATGGATGAACTTTGACATATCTGTAGGCAACGACCTTATTATGGTTGGAAATTTCTCGGCATATAGCGTCCTTATCAATCGCCAACAAATGGGGCACTCTGGCATGCGCAGAGTCTGTGCCATAGAATGGGACCATATCGTAGAGAATGGTTGGGTTAACGAAAAAGGCTATGAAGGAAACATCTGCATCGTAGAAGGAAAAGCTCCTTTAAACAAGCACCGCGTAGCTGACGAAATAAAACAGCAACCATATAATGCCGTCCACTATACAGGTGTTCTTACCCCAATAGACACCCAAGAAGAAAAGGCAGCTCCTAAAGAAGAAAAAGAAGTACCTAATGAGCAGTTGACCAAGATGCTTAAAGATGCTCAGACCAACCTGAAAGGCAACTTTGAGATTATTGGCAAGCGTGACCCTGAACTTTGGGACCGTGGCTATTTTATCTGTTACAAAGACGAAACAGATATGTATGTAGAACCCATCCTTGTGGCTACCAACGGCACTAACTTCTCATACAAGCACGACCTGAAGGACATTACCATGGGAAGAGTGAGAGCACTGATGAAAGATGGAACCATCTGCTCGGAATGGATAGACATTCCTTTTGTACCAGGAGAGATAGCAGAGCTAAGCGTACACAATGGTTACTACAGCCTCACAGGATCAAGTTTCTATAAGCAGTGGGTGGAAGAGGAAAGCAAGAACCATGATGGATGGGACGAGCGCAAGTATACGGCTTACGCACTCAGCAATATCCATTCTCCTGGCATCATCTGCTATCTGTTCTATCAGCATTTGATAAAAGGTTCTTCGAATCAAAAGAAAATATTCAAAGCCCTCCCAACAACTCTACAAGAGAATCATGTGGGTCGCTTTATCAAAAAGCATATGAACAATAAATTATTGCCCCCACTTTAAAAAGTAAGGCCTGTTTAAAGTGGGGTCAGTTAAGTAACGTTATACTAATTAATATATACTGCTTTAAATAGTATCAATCCAATAAAATAATCGAATTATGAAAAGAATCTTTTGTGTACTTATTGCAGCCATCTGGCTCTGCACTTGCTGGGCAGGGAATGGCAAGAAACCTATTGTCTGGGAAAAACCAGTAGCTGAATCGAACCAGCTATTTAATGATCCTCGTCAGTCTCAGCTCAACATCTATCGTGTGGAATTCGCAGATGATGAAACACGAGTGTTCATGCACATCACTTTTCGCCCACACTATTGGGTAAAGTTTGTGAAGGAAACCTATCTCCTTGCTGATGGCAAGAAATATCTCGTCAAGAGCTGTGATGGACTGAAACTTGACGAGGAACACTATATGCCTGGCTCTGGCAGGGAGGATGTGGTCTTCCACTTCGCACCGCTCCCCAAGAAGACCCGAAAGTTTGACTTCCTGGAAGGTGACGGCAAACAGAACTTCAAGATATTTGGCATCGAGAATATCGATACCCGCATCAAACAGCTCTTCTCCTCGCTTTGGCGCAACGATGCGACCGGTGATTGGGAGATAGGATTCTATGATGATTTCGCCATCTACGACTGCCGTTACTGGCAATACAAGCAGAAGAATCAGAAGGGCGACAAGTACTCTTTCATCCTTACCGATGGCAAGAGCGACCTGGCTGTCAACATCGACAAGTCTCAACATGGCAAGCGCACGATGAGCATCAACGGCAAGAAAGCAGAATATTCGCTCATTACCACTTCCATCCTTCCGGATTATCCGCAGAAAGATGAGACCACATGTCTGAAGGATACTCATAACAAGCCCGATACGGCTATTGTTGTGGGATGGCTCAGAAATATGCCTAAGGAACTTTGGGATAGAGGGCAGGAGTATAGTGTGACGTATTATGATCTTTTTTCCACATTCACAGGAGTTAGCAATTACAGCAAGCTCGATTCTCTTGGCAGATTTGAAATCAAAGTACCTCTCATCAACTCTACCGAGGTTTTCATGGACTGGAAACATACTTATGTCAACACTGTATTGGAGCCGGGTGAGACCTATTATCTGCTTTATGACTTCAAGGTTGGACATGCTATCTTCATGGGTAAGAACTGTCGCTTGCAAAACGAACTGCTAGCACATCCTTTCCCATTGATTGACGCAGAATATCCAGGTAAGTATGAAAATAAGGTTCCAGCCCAGGAGATGATGCAGATTCTTGAAACCAGATATAAGGAGGCTGAAGGGAACTTACGAAAACTGATAGGAGAATCGGCATCTATCTCCAAATGTTATCAGGACTATACTGCCCGATATCTTCTCTGTAATTATGCATCATCAATCTTACAAGGAGCATATCACGTAAAAGACCATATTTTCCCTCAGGAATATGTGAGCCAAGTGGAAAAAATATGGAAGGAGATTCCGCAGCCTTATACTCAGTTTCGTGACTATAATATGCTGACTAATGATCTCATCGGCCAGGAAAGAAGGTTAAAGTACAGTACCCCCATGGGAAGGACCTATGGATTCTTATCCACCAATTCTTATCCGGAACTGTTGAGAAAGCACAAGGCTCTGGGGGATATTGCGATAACCGATTCAGAAATTGCTACGGTGGAACAATGGGCTAAGAATCTGGATGCCATAACTATCAAGCAATATCAGACGACAGATGCCAAGGAGCAGGAGGAAATAGTAAATGCTTTTTCCAGTTCAGTCCTTGACAAGCGCGCTACGGCTATCCTTAAAAAAGAAGATATTGCCAAGATGCTTAAGGATGAGACTCCTCTCCTCGATGTATATTATGCCCAGCATATAGCTGATAGCATGGGATGCAACCAGCAGCAGAAAGATGTCATCATCACCAAAGCCATTCTTCAGATGTTGGAAAGACTAGCCATGCCACTCAATAGTTATGGTCTTGACCTGGCAGAACATTGTATCAGCTCTGAAGTTCTCAGGGAGAAAGTATTGGCAGAACACCGTAAGTATCTGTCTTTGCAGAACAGGGACATTACTGCCAGTCTCAAGACAGCTCCTCAGGGTATGAGCGATGGTGAGAAACTTCTTCGCCATATATTGGAACCTTATAAGGGTAAGCTTGTATTGCTGGATGTCTGGGGAACCTGGTGTGCCCCTTGCAAGATGGCTCTTGCCCATTCGAAGGAAGAGTTCGAACGCCTGGCGCCATACGATGTGGTATATCTTTACATGGCAAGCAACAGTCCTGAAGAGTCATGGAAAAATCTCATCAAACTGAATAATCTGGTTGGCGACAATATCGCCCACTATAACTTGCCAGCGGCTCAGCAGAGTGCTGTCGAGAACTATCTCAACATTCGCTCCTTCCCATCCTATCGCCTCTTTGACAAGGAAGGAAATCTGGTAGATGTGAAAGTGGATGCCCGCCAGCTTGACAATCTGGAGAAAATCATCAAGGAACTGAGTAAATAAAAAAAGATGGCCTCGCAAAATGCGGGGTCATCTTTTCTGTAATCAAGGATTATCTATCAATAGAGCATGCCAAACATCCATAACGGGATGATGTTGCCATAACCCTATGATGATGCAAAAAAGAAATAATCCTCTTTTTCGCACACGTATATTTTTTTTAGAAAAAAAAGTCTCATAGTCTCATTTTTAGCTGCAAATATCACGTTATATTGTTGATATAAAGATATTTATAACCAATGAGATTTCTTGCAAAAAGTAGAAAGAAGTATCATAGAAGTATCATTAAAAATCATAGAAGTATCATTAAAGATAATACAAAGCATGCGAAAAGCCAGTTTGAACGTTAAGAAAAGCCAGTTTAAACCTGTTTAAACATCAGAAAAAGTCATTTTAAGCATCGCAAAAATGCATTTTAAATATCGCAAAGAATCAAAAGAATATTGCCCAAAAATGAGTCCGATATTTGGGCTGTCTTTTTATAAATATGGTTGACTCCTAAAGTTTCAATTACATGAAAGAATCATTAGAAGCAACATTGAAAGATGTCGAACTTACCAAGGAAGTGTACCGTCTGTACACCCTTGAGCACCTAACACAACAAGAGATTTCTGTTAAATTGTGTATAGGTCGCTCTACAGTTTGGCGTAAAATTCGTACCTTTGAAGCCGAAAATCCAGAATTGGCAGAAAAGATGAAGAAGCAAGGTAAGGAAATCACTCCATCAGACTACAAAGATTTGGTCAAGGAGATAGCAGAATTGAAGAAGCAGCTTAAGACAGAGCGTCTTCGTGCGGACTTCTATGAGGAAATGGTCGCTTTTGGCAAGGAAGTATATGGTATAGACTTAAAAAAAGCTGGCACCAAGTAGCAAATAGGCTTCACGCTAGGGACAACAGAAAGTATCCTGTTGCCCCTATGTGTCGTTTACTTGGTGTTACAAAGCAGGCCTATTACAAGCATGGAGATAGTGATATGGTAAAAATAGCCCAGGAAGCCTTTGTAGTGGAGTTCATAAAAGATATTCGCAAGAAAGATCCGGGGATTGGCGGCAACAAACTTTGGATTATGTATCAGAAGCAATTTGGGGCATCAAGAAGTGTTGGCTACAACCGCTTTTACGACATAGTCGAAAAATACAATTTGAAGGTTAGAAAGGTAAAGCGTAGGGTGAAGACAACAGACTCCACCCATGACCTTCCTTTGTATCCAAACATCGTCAAAGACTTACTGCCAATACGTCCTTGTCAGCTGGTTGTCAGCGATATAACTTATATTCCATACTTCCTCGATCCAGAGAGTGGAGAATATAAGTTCTGCTACCTTGCCCTTATTACCGATTACTACACAAAGGAAATCGTTGGCTATAGTGTGGCTCCAACATTGGAGGCTATCTATGCCATCGAGGCACTTAAAATGGCACTAAAGCATTATGATGGACATGATCTTAGCCAACTAATTCATCACTCTGACCGTGGTGTCCAGTATGCTAGCTTTGCTTATACGGATTTGCTTAAAAAGTATGACATCAAAATCAGCATGACGGAAAGCGGAAATCCTAAGGACAACGCTGTAGCAGAAAGAGTGAACAGTACCATCAAGAATGAGTTACTGAAAGGCATGTCGTTTGCAAGTATTAGTGAAGTTCAAAAAGCTGTGATTCTTGCTATAAACTTCTACAATGAAGAGCGTCCTCATATGAGCCTTGATGGACTAACTCCACGTGAAGCAGCTAAAAAGATGGGTGAAATCAACAAAAAATGGGTAAGCTATAGAGAAAAAGCAATAAAAGCTAAGGTAAAATAAAAGAAAATTAGTATCTTTGCACCCACCAAGGAACTACGTGATGGTTTAAGCTACCAACGTATAAAGTTTGAGTTGGGCATCGAGCCCAACCCAAACTTACCAAGGAAGCTACGCTCAGGATTATCCCCCAACATGTTTTTGCATGAAACATGAGTGGCAACAAAAAATATGACTAAGAGAAAAACTAGTCAACAAAAAATATGACTAAGTTTTAACTAGTCAACTGGTTTTATAAATAAGTATTAACCGAGTCAACTCGTCTTATAAATAAGATAAAAAGTGGTCAACCAAAATCGTTAAACCACAGGCACTCGTTGCCCCGCGTTATGGGCTGTGGTTGCCCAGCACAGGGGCTGTCGATGCCCACTTGGTGGGCTACGGATGCCCGTGTAACGGGCACAAGCAGACCAACCGAAGGGCATAGAGGGACCTGTGGTTTAAAATAGCAAACTAAATGTAGGGATGACTTAACTCTCAAGAAGCAATCGGTTCTCTATTAACATAGCTTGTTCACATTAATTATCGTTAAATCTGCATTTCACAAGCCATTCATTATCAGCAATAGTAACCTCAGGGAAACTGAGTAACCTAATCATGCCTTCTTGCAAGTTTGGAAATAACTTACTACCTTTGCACCAGAAAAAGAGAAAAGCTCTCTTTAAGTTACTAATATTGATTATTGATTCTATACATTTCATCCAATCGATTGGACGGTTTTACTTTATTTTGTCCAATCGATTGGATGAAATTCCATTTTTCTAAAGTTTGAAGAAGCCTAATCTTTCTCCCCTAACCATTCTTCCAATACCTCGCAATACTCATCATTTTGCTCGGCAAATGGCATGTGTCGGGCTCCTACGAAGAGATGCCACTTGGAATCTTGGATACCATCGTAGAGCGTCTTTGCTACCAATGGAGTACAGAGGTCGTTGGTGCCACTCATCACTAGGCATGGCACTTGTATCTCGCCCAAGCGGTCGGTGTAGTCATAATCTCGGAGCGTACCTGTCGGGGTATATTCATTCGGTCCCCAACCATAGAGATAAGCCTCGGCACCAGCACGCTTTTTTCTACGAAGGCATTCTGGACTATCCTCCGTTACCTCGCCAGCACAATGCAAGAGCATAAAGTGTTCGTTTGCCTTGGCGTATGCCTCGCTCGAAAAATCATCCTTTGCCTCTGCCTCAGCAATGGCTCGCTGGTCTTCCTCTGCCATAAACTTGATCATGCGATGCTGCTCACTCGCCCACAATTTGCTGCTCGAAAGGGTACTGCTGAGGATGGCTGACTTCACGCCCTTTGCTTGCTTCTCTATCAGATAGATGATGGCGAGCATGCCACCCCACGACTGTCCCAAGAGATGAAAATGGTCGATGTGGAGATAGTCGATGAGCGCACAGAGTTCGTTGAGCCAAGTCTCAGGAGTCCAGAGTTCGGGATGTCCCTCCACAAATGAGTTGCCACAGCCCAACTGGTCGTACATGATGACAGCTCTACCTGATTCCGCGACCCTATCCAATAGCTCGAAATAGTTGTGGGTACTGCCTGGTCCACCATGCAAGAGGATGATAGGACTCTTGCCCTCCTCTGTTTTACCTACGATACGATAATAAGTTTGATAGCCCATGAAGGGCATATAACCTTCCTTGATTTCCATTGTCTTCAAATGTTTTTATTGTTACCTAAACAGTGTTATCTAATTTTGCTGCTCCTATACCTTATTATATAGTCCCTCATTTTCCTTACGCAAGAACTCTGTCATTCGTTCCTTTGAAGGCACATTGAGTTGATACTTGGAGATAAACACGCTCTCGTCCAAATCGAGCAAGGAGTATTCTGCCATTTCTCGTCCTACTGCTGAGCAAAGGAGGATACCGATTGGGGGATTATCATCTGGCTGCATGATATTCTTGCGATAGTAAGCAAGCTTGCAAACCCAAGAACTCAAAGGTAAATGGCGACTTGATGTCAAGGGCGAGCGTATCTGTCTCAGCCTTGCCATCCACCAACTTAGCCAACGCCTCAGGCTTTTGACTCCATCCACTGCGGAAATAATAGTTGGAATCAATCTGGCGTTGCAATTCTCTGACACTCCAAGTGCCACGAATTGCCATCGTCTCATAGAAAGCACGCTCCAAAGGGTCAGTAATAGGGAGAATGGCAACTAAATGAGTAAAAGACAACTTATTAAAAAGCAAGTTTGACTTTACTGCCAATGGAGCTATTTTGTTAGAGACTGCAACACCTCCAAATTGGTCAGTCACAGATTGTCCAATTTGACTTTGAGACAACAAGAAGCCAGCAACCTCTTTATCCAAGTGTGAATATACTTGATAAAATTGACGATAGATTTTCAATGTTGTCACACTATACTTCTTTTTACCAAGTCTTTCAGAAAGGCTTTTCAAAAGTTGCTCACCATACTTTGCTCTATCAGCTCCCTTCTGCTCATACTCCACAATATAATAGCCCGTCAACCAAGCCTTGGCTGTGACGTGGCGATTAATCACTAAGCGAGCATTGTTCTGCAATACATCTTGCGTTTGCTGAATATGGGCTACAAGACCATCGAAGTCATTGTTTTGCGCCATTTGAGTTTCATTATTCTTCATATTCGGTGGAGTTTTGGAAAGACATGTATATCACATTTATCATGTGCACTTATTACAATGTGCAAAAATATAAAAAATATGGCAATTAAACAAATATATCTTGCTTATTTTATCAAAAGAACTTAAATGATTTGGCAGTTTCAAGCTAATGCAATATCTTTGCAAACTGAAATAATCATGAAACCAAATAAAAATAGAATATATGTTTAGTGGAATCGTAGAAGAAATGGCCACAGTTGTGGCGATTAAGCAGGATAAGGAGAACATCGACTTTACCCTGAAATGTTCGTTCGTAGATGAACTCGGCATCGACCAGAGCGTGGCGCACAATGGCGTCTGCCTCACCGTGGTGGAAATCAAGGACGGCACCTATACCGTTACAGCCATGAAGGAAACCCTCGACCGCAGCAACCTGGGACTGCTCAAGGTGGGCGACAAGGTGAACGTAGAGCGTTCGATGGTGATGAACGGCCGCCTGGACGGTCACATCGTTCAGGGCCATGTAGATGAAACCGCCAAATGCATCGCCATGAAGGATGCCGATGGTTCAACCTACTTCACTTTTGAGTATGAGCTTAACAAAGAGATGGCGCGTAAGGGATATTTCACCGTAGATAAGGGCAGCGTAACCGTGAACGGCGTTTCGCTCACCGTATGTGAGCCAACAGATAACACCTTCACCGTAGCCATCATCCCTTATACCCGCGAGAATACCAACTTCTGCAACATTGAGGAAGGAACCGTGGTGAATATCGAATTCGATATTCTGGGCAAATATATCGCAAGACTCAAGAGCTTCGAATAAGAGGGTGTAAGCAGATTTTAGGCACGGATTACACGGATTACACGGAGATTTAAGACGATAATGCAAAAAGCGCATTTATAATTTTTAAAGGAAAATCCGTGTAATCCGTGCCTAATCTATACACAGGGGAGATAGTTCAACCGCCCTCGCTACTTTCTTCTAATCGTCAAAACGATGGTTTCAGGATGCTTCTCCTTGAAATCCTTCACATCATCAACAACCAGTACCAGATAGCCGCCGCCACCTGCACCCGGCATCTTCCAGGCGTGAACCTCAGGCAGGGCAGAATACTTATCTATAAATCCCTGCACACAACCCTGAATCATGGCTGGGAACATGGCAACCTGCGCATCAAACGAAGCCTTGAAGGCAGAGGCAAACGCAGCAAAATCCCTGTTGAGAATCGCATTCCAGCAATCATCGGCAGCCTTGGCAAGATTCTTCACCTTAACCTCGTTGATATCCTTGCCTTCAATCACAGAACAACCCGGACGACGTGGCTCCATCGGAATCATGCAGACGTGGCTCTCTACCCAAGAGAGAACATCCTCGTCATCGCAAGTCTCAAACTTATCAGGCCAGAAACGGTTGTCATAATGATGGCGCACCAATCCAGGCATGCAGATACCGATGGAATCCTGGGCACCGCTGATGATGCCGTCGCTGCGCTCCGGGTCGTTTTCGAAACAGAACACCAGTTTGGCAAGAATCTCAGGATTCATATCAGGCAACTTCACCGGCCATATCTTCTTAATCATGTTTCGGGTTGAAGTAGAAAGACCACAGCGTTCACGCACCTCGAAGGTAGGAATAAGCGACATGGTTATCGCCCAGCCAGGCGCATAGCAACTTACGTAAGGCTGGTCAATCCAGGTGCCAGCCAGGTCGAGACGGGTAGGAAGCTGGCAGGTAGAATCCTTGATATCAGTGCTCGAACGCGCCTTCAAGCCTTCGGCAGGCGTACGCTCCAGCACCACATACTCAATGCCACGCTCCTCACAGAACTTGCGCTTGGTATCGTTGCTGCCATCGGCATTTACCACAAAGATATCAGGCTTCACCATATCCACCGTAGGGATAAAGTCCATAATGCCATCCCCCTGGTTGATGTAGGCATCCTTCACGTATTTAATAGACTTCACCATGAAGAGACGCTCCTGTTCAGGATAGAACGTCTTATGGTGCTTATAGCCAAGAATCGTCTGGTCGGAACCGATACCAACGTATAGGTCGCCATACTGAGACGCCTGGCGGAAAAACTCAACGTGGCCGCTGTGCAACAAGTCATAACAACCACTTACAAAAACTTTCTTCATTATTTTTAGCTACTTTTCTTTATTAACATTCAACAAAGACTAAAGTCTTTCGGCTACAAAACTACAACTTTTCTTTCATTATTCCAAGAAAAACCTGCACAAATATTCTTTTTTGGGCACAAACCAACCCTTTTTGTGCATTTTTATAAAGAAATATTTGTATAACACACAAAAAAGTGTTACTTTTGCCGACGTGTTTTGTCCCAAATTGAACATTGGAAAGTGAAGAAGAGGGCATCCAAGCGCCCTACAACCGAACTCGAAAACGCCCAACTTGAGTACCGAGCACTAACAACTTAAAGGAAATTATAACAATAACCATTTATTAATATGAGTTTAAAAATCGTTGTACTTGCCAAGCAAGTACCTGACACAAGAAATGTGGGTAAGGATGCGATGACAGCCGAAGGCACCGTAAACCGTGCAGCTCTTCCAGCCATCTTCAATCCTGAAGATTTGAACGCATTGGAGCAGGCTCTCCGTTTGAAGGAGCAGAATCCAGGTTCTACAGTTGGAATTTTGACCATGGGTCCTCCACGTGCTGGCGAAATCATCCGCCAGGGTCTCTATCGTGGTGCAGATACAGGTTGGTTGCTCACCGACCGTCTCTTTGCTGGTGCTGATACATTGGCTACTTCTTATGCCCTTGCTACAGGTATCCAGAAGATTGGTGACGTTGACATCGTAATCGGTGGTCGCCAGGCTATCGATGGTGATACTGCCCAGGTGGGTCCTCAGGTGGCTCAGAAGTTGGGATTGAACCAGGTTACCTATGCAGAGGAAATCCTCAAGGTAGAGGATGGCAAGGCTACTATCCGCCGCCTCATCGACGGTGGTGTTGAGACCGTAGAGGCTCCATTGCCATTGGTTATCACCGTAAACGGCAGTGCTGCTCCATGTCGTCCTTGCAACGTGAAGCTCGTAATGAAATATAAATACGCTACCTGCCCTATGGAGCGAAAGGGCGATGAGCCTTGGGCTAACCTTTATGAGGAGCGTCCTTACCTCACTCTGAACCAGTGGAGCGTTGCCGATGTAGATGGCGACCCTGCACAGTGCGGTTTGAGCGGTTCTCCTACCAAGGTGAAGGCCGTGAAGAACATCGTGTTCCAGGCTAAAGAAAGCAAGACCCTGACCAGCAGCGATGAGGACATCGACGGACTGATGAAGGAATTGTTGAACGAAAGTATTATCGGATAATCGTCGAAGGATGATTCAGACTCCGATTCATTTAAAAATGCTTTATTAAAAAAGACAATGAACAACGTATTTGTATATTGCGAGGTAGAAGGCACAACCGTTGCCGAAGTATCTCAGGAATTGCTCACCAAGGGTCGTAAGCTCGCCAACCAGCAGGGCGTGGAGCTCCATGCCATCGTGGCTGGTACCGGCATCAAGGGTCAGGTAGAGGATCAGATTCTCCCTTATGGTGTAGATAAATTATTTGTTTTCGATGCTGAGGGATTGTTCCCATATACTTCAGCTCCACATACCGACATTCTCGTCAACCTCTTCAAGGAGGAGAAGCCTCAGATTGCACTGATGGGTGCCACCGTTATCGGTCGCGACCTCGGTCCGCGTGTTTCTTCTTCATTGACCAGCGGTTTGACTGCCGACTGTACAGAGCTCGAGATTGGTGATTACGACGACAAGAAGAGCGGCAAGCACTACGAGGGTCTGCTCTATCAGATTCGTCCAGCTTTCGGTGGTAACATCGTGGCTACCATCGTAAACCCAGACCACCGTCCACAGATGGCTACTGTCCGTTCCGGCGTGATGCAGAAGAGCATCTACGAGGGTGAGTGCAAGAAGGAAGTAGTTTATCCAGAGGTAAGCAAGTATGTTCCTGCCGAGGACTTCGTAGTAAAGGTACTCGACCACCACGTAGAGGCTGCCAAGCACAACCTGAAGGGTTCTGCCATCGTTGTAGCCGGCGGTTATGGTGTAGGAAGCAAGGAAGGCTTCGACCAGCTCTTCGAATTGGCTCATCTCCTCCATGGTGAGGTAGGTGCTTCCCGTGCTGCCGTAGATGCAGGTTGGGTAGATCACGACCGTCAGATTGGTCAGACTGGTGTTACTGTTCATCCTAAGGTTTATATCGCCTGCGGAATCTCTGGTCAGATTCAGCACATCGCCGGTATGCAGGATTCAGGCATCATCATCTCTGTAAACAACGATCCTGATGCTCCAATCAACAAGATTGCCGACTACGTTATCAACGGCAATGTTGAGGATGTGGTTCCTAAGCTCATCAAGTACTACAAGCAGAATTCCAAGTAATCTGCATTACACATTATTTAAATAAGAAAAGTAAAATGGCTAATTACTATAGTGATCACCCTGAGATTGAATTTCATCTCAATCACCCATTGATGAAGCGTGTTGTTGACTTGAAGGAGCGCAACTACGCAGAAAAAGATCAGTTTGAAGATGCTCCTGTCAACTACGAGGATGCCATCGAGAACTACAAGCGATTGCTGGATATTACCGGCGATGTAGCTGCTAACATCATCGAACCAAACTCTGAGGATGTTGACCTCGAAGGTCCACACTTGGAGAACGGCCGCATGATTTATGCCAGCAAGACATTCGAGAACCTCGATGCTACCCGCAAAGCTGGCCTCTGGGGCTTGTCAATGCCTCGTCGTTACGGTGGCTTGAACCTGCCTAACGCCATCTTCTCTATGGCTTCAGAAATCATCGCTGCTGCCGATGCCGGTTTCCAGAACATCTGGTCGCTCCAGAGCTGTATCGATACGCTCTATGAGTTCGGTTCTGAGGAGCAGCGCCAGAAGTACATTCCTCGCATCTGCGCAGGCGAGACCATGAGTATGGACTTGACTGAGCCTGATGCAGGTTCCGACTTGCAGCGCGTGATGCTGAAGGCCACACAGGATGAGGACGGCACATGGCGTCTGAACGGTGTGAAGCGTTTCATCACCAATGGTGACTCAGACATCCACCTGGTTCTGGCTCGTTCAGAGGAAGGCACCAAGGATGGTCGTGGTCTTTCTATGTTCATCTACGACAAGCGTGATGGCGGCGTAACCGTTCGTCACATCGAGCACAAGTTGGGTATTCACGGTTCTCCTACCTGCGAATTGGTTTACAAGAATGCCAAGGCTGAGCTTTGCGGTAACACCCGTCTCGGTTTGATCAAGTACGTGATGGCTCTGATGAATGGTGCCCGTCTGGGTATTGCTGCTCAGAGTGTAGGTGTAGAGCAGGAGGCTTACAATGAGGGCTTGGCTTATGCCAAGGAGCGTGCTCAGTTTGGTGAGAAGATCATCAACTTCCCTGCTGTATACGACATGCTTTCAAGAATGAAGGCTAAGTTGGATGCAGGCCGTTCACTCCTTTACTGCTGCGCTCGCTACGTAGATATCTACAAGGCTTTGGAAGACATCGCCCGCGACACTAAGCTCACTCCAGAGGAGCGTCAGGAGATGAAGAAATACACCCGCTTGGCTGATGCATTTACTCCATTGGCTAAGGGTATGAACTCTGAGTATGCTAACCAGAATGCATACGATGCCATCAGCATCCACGGTGGTTCTGGTTTCATCATGGAGTACAAGTGCCAGCGCTTGTTCCGTGACGCCCGTATCTTCTCTATCTACGAGGGTACCACTCAGCTTCAGGTTGTTGCAGCCATCCGCTACATCACCAACGGCACTTATCTCAGCATCATCAAGGAGATGTTGGAGAGCGAGGTATCAGATGATCTGAAGGCATTGAAGGAGCGCGTGGCCAAGCTCGTAGAACTTTACGAGGCTGCCATCAACAAGGTGAAGGAGGCTAACGATCAGGCAGTTCACGACTTCCTGGCTCGCCGTCTCTACAATATGACTGGCGACATCGTAATGTCTCTCCTCATCCTCGATGATGCTACCAAGGCACCAGAGATGTTCCAGAAGAGTGCCAACGTATATGTTCGCATGGCAGAGGAGGAAGTTCTCGGTCATTCAGCATATATCCAGAACTTCAAGGCAGAAGACTTGGAGAGCTTCAAGGCGTAAGATTATCATTACAAATATTATATAAAAAGTCCGTGGGCAGGAAATTTTTCTTGTCCACGGATTTTTCTTTTCTATACAAAGATAGGGATTTTCCCTTCTACTTTAGGGAATCCTCCTCTTTTTATTTCAAAAGAAAGCTGTACTTTTGCAACCATAAAACAATATAATAACTTATAAAAAACAGTTTAGCTTATGAAAAGAAATGAAGTGATGGCGCTTATCGCCACAACCATATTGATGTTTGCCGTATGCCTCTCGGCTTCGGCTAAAGGAAAAAGAAACGTGGAGCGGGGAATGACCAAGCAGGAAGTAATAGCCATTCTTGGAAAACCTAAGCTCACCAGTTTCGACATGTATGGGGACAAATGGGAATATGACAAATATAATTATCTGTTTGGAGATTCCAAGTACATCACGGTCTTCTTCGACAGAAACGGAAAGGTTGTGCAGTACGATACAAGAATCATAGAACCAAACAGCCAAACATCGAATGTACAGCAGCCACAACACCCTACCCCACCCATCTACGATGGAAAATGTGATCCAGATGGCAGAATGGATTACGGCTATTGTCTCGATGATGCTTCCTTCTCCAAACTATATAATAAGGTGAAGAAGGCAAGCTTTGATGACAACAAGTTCGATCTGATAGAAGTGGCTAGCCTCGGCTGTTACTATTCCTGCGCCCAGGTGGTCCGCATCATGAAGATATTCCCTTTCGACGATGAACAGCTGAAAGCGCTCAAAATGATGGCACCACATATCGTGGATCTTCAGAATACAGGCCTCATCTATAAAATATTCAGCTTCGACAGCGAAAAGCAAAAGGTGGGAGAAATACTAAGCAGCAGCAAATAATTATCTGGTATCTTAAAAAATGATATCAGCTATGATATAAAGAGACTTTTATGTTAAATTATGCATATTGTTTAGCCGGTTTAACAAAATAGTTGTATTTTTGCAAAATCAATTAAACAATATTGAGTTATGATACAAAAAGAAGTAATCAGAGAAATACTCTTGGAGAACAGAAAAGAAGTAGAATTTCAACAGATTGTTCCAAGAAACTTCCAAATGGAAGATTTTGCCAACTATGTTCTGATTGGCGTCAGACGAGCTGGCAAATCTTTCATGCTCTATCAGCAGATTCAACAAAACCTGAAACGGGGAATCACCTGGGACTCCATGCTCTACATCAATTTTGAGGATGAACGTCTGATGGGGATGACTGCACAAGAACTTAATCTTATCCTTGAAGTTCATGGTATGATGTCAAAAGAACGTCCTATTCTATTTCTTGATGAAATACAAAACATCAACGGTTGGGAAAAATTCGCACGCCGATTGGCAGACAACAAATACAGAGTCTATATTACAGGCAGCAATGCAAAGATGCTTGGCAGTGATGTAGCAACAACTTTAGGAGGACGCTATATCACCAAACACATCATGCCATATAGTTTTCCCGAATTTCTCCAAGCCAATGAAGTGTCTTATGATTCAAATACTCTCGCAACCACCTTTGGAAGAGCTGAAGTACAACGACATTTCACTAATTATTTCCGTTTTGGCGGTTTCCCAGAAGGAGCAAGACTAGCATCAAAAAGAGATTATATCAATAGTGTATATCAAAAGATTTACCTAGGAGACATTGCTTCTCGTAACAAAATTGAAAATCAATTTTCTCTTCGAGTTCTATTCAGAAAATTGGCAGAAAGTGTAAAGCAACCGATTTCTTTTACACGTCTCACAAATATAATAGCATCTACAGGTGCAAAACTAAGCAAACCTACACTCATTAACTATCTTGAGTACTCTAAAGATGCATTCTTGGTTTATCCCATCAAGAATATTGCCGACAATCTCACTCAACGTGAGACCAATCCCAAATACTATTTTGTGGACAACGGCATCATCAGTATACTTGCCATGGATGTTGACACATCATTATTGGAGAATATGGTTGCGATGGAGCTACTTCGAAGATATGGACTGGAAGAGCAAGTGTTCTTTTACAACAAGAACGTGGAAGTAGATTTTTACATACCAGATGCCGCAACTGCCATACAGGTAAGCTACAATCCCAAAAAGTCTGATGAAACTTGGGAAAGAGAATCAACTGCACTTATCAAACTATCAAAAGTACTTGATTGCAAAAGACTTATCATTCTTACATATGAATTAGAAGAAAATATAGAACTAAAAGGATTGAATATCGAAGTAATACCTGTATGGAAATGGTTACTCGATACATAAATTGCAAAACAAATGAATACAGATATATTATCAAAAGACAAAGACCCGATGGGCGCCGCTATCCTTGATTATCAGAAATCGGGAAAAGCAGGAAGATTACGTGTGCTATCATCTATGTTCGAAGAAGATGAAATGCCGGTGAAACACCTCTTCAGAAAAGTTGAGGAGATGCCGATGCTGGAGCAGAAGGCCTTGCAACTCACAAAAGGGCGTGTACTGGATATCGGAGCCGGCAGCGGCTGCCATACGCTCGCCTTGCAGGAGAAGGGCTTGGAGGTAAAAGCCATTGATATTTCTCCTCTGAGCTGCGAAGCGATGGAACTGAGAGGCGTAAAGGATGCGGAATGCATCAACCTCTTTGATGATCATCTGGAAACAGGTTTCGACACCATCCTCCTCCTGATGAACGGAACGGGTATCGCCGGAAAGATAGAACATCTCCCTACCCTCTTCAACCGTCTCAAGGCTTTGCTTAACCAGGGCGGTCAGATTCTTATCGATTCCTCCGACCTCAAATATATCTACGAGAATGAAGACGGAAGTTTCGACATCAATCTGAATGGTGCCTACTATGGTGAAGTGGATTACCAGATGATTTACAAAGATATAAAGGGCGACAGGTTCGACTGGCTCTACGTAGATTTCCCACTGCTCAAATCCATCGCCGAAAGCTGCGGCTTGCAGGGCGAACTCGTGGCTGAAGGAGAACATTACGACTATCTGGCTAGGATTTTCTAAGCATATAAAGATAAAAAGGAGTTAAGATGATGGTCTTAACTCCTTTTTATCTTTTCTTTCTATTTAATCGTCGAAATCGTGACGTCCGAGAAATCATTCATATAATCCAGAATCTCCAGCGTATGGAAACCCCGTTTGGCTTTTATTTCAATGCTCGCCTCCACAAATTCTTCCTTAGAAAATCTCCGTTCTTTCAGTTCGTAAGAATGAACTTCCATGCCTTTCTGCTTGATTTTACTGATGAATTCCTTCACGCTATCCCTTGATGGTGCAGAGAAATTCAGCTCGATGGTAGAGGTTCCCAACTGCGGTATCAGATAATTCAGCACCTCCAATCCCATCAACACCATCGCCGTGGTAAGTATCGCCGCCATATACATGCCCGTACCGCATGCCAGACCTATCGCCGCCGTTACCCACAAGCCAGCTGCCGTGGTCAGGCCTCGAACCACATTTTTCTGAAAGATGATGGTACCGGCACCCAAGAATCCGATGCCCGACACCACCTGTGCCGCCACTCGGGAAGAATCCTTCAGTTCGAATCCGAATCCATATTGAGAAACCACACAGAAAAGCGCACTGCCCAACGCCACCAGGAAGTGAGTGCGAAACCCCGCCTCCTTGGCACGATACTCTCTCTCGATGCCTATCGCTCCGCCCAAAGCCAGGGCGAGAGACAGACGAATGGTAAGGTCTACATAGGTTGCATCCATATTATTCCTTTCTTTTAAAAATCAAAAGATGAAAGAAGCCCATCGTGAGCCTCTTTTTTACTACAATAAATGCAAATATACAACTTTTTTTTGAAAGAAAGGCGAGATTTACAAAAAAATAATGTATCTTTGCAACTGTTAGTGCCAAACTCGGCAATTTACTCAATTTATTCACAAATACACATTATTTAATAATATATATGGCAACAGTTGACGACAAGAAGATCATCTTCTCAATGGTGGGCGTATCTAAGATTATCCCACAAAACCAGAAACAGATTCTGAAGAACATCTACCTATCGTTCTTCTACGGAGCAAAAATCGGTATCATCGGTTTGAACGGTGCCGGTAAATCTACGTTGATGAAAATCATCGCAGGACTTGAGCAACCTACCCAGGGTGAGGTGGTTTGGAGCCCAGGCTACTCTGTGGGCTACTTGCCTCAGGATCCTCCGCTCGACGAGAACAAGACCGTGAAGGAAAACGTGATGGAGGGTGTGCAGAAAATCTATGATGCACTCGCAGAATACGAGGACATCAACAACAAATTCGGTCTCGAGGAATATTACGGAGACCCTGATAAGATGGACAAGCTGATGCAGCGTCAGGCTGAGGTGCAGGATATCATTGATGCAACCGATGCCTGGAATATCGACTCCAAGCTGGAGCGTGCGATGGCTGCCCTGCATTGTCCTCCTGGTGATTGGCCAGTTACCAATCTCTCGGGTGGTGAGCGCCGCCGCGTGGCTCTCTGCCGCCTGCTCCTGCAGAAGCCGGACGTGCTCCTGCTCGATGAGCCTACCAACCACCTGGATGCTGAGAGCATCGACTGGCTGGAGCAGCACCTGCAGCAGTATGAGGGAACCGTCATCGCCGTTACCCACGACCGCTACTTCCTCGACGACGTGAGCGAGTGGATTCTGGAGTTGGACCGTGGCGAGGGTATTCCATGGAAGGGCAACTACTCTTCATGGCTCGACCAGAAGACCAAGCGAATGATTCAGGAGGAGAAGACTGCCTCTAAGCGCCGCAAGACTTTGGAGCGTGAGTTGGAATGGGTTCGCATGGCGCCTAAGGCACGTCAGGCTAAGGGTAAGGCTCGTCTGAACTCTTACGAGCAGATGCTCAACCAGGAGCAGAAGGAGCGCGAGGAGAAGCTGGAAATCTTCATCCCTAACGGTCCTCGTCTGGGCAACAAGGTTATCGAGGCTCAGCATGTAAAGAAGGCGTTCGGCGAAAAGGTTCTCTTCAACGACCTCAACTTCATGCTTCCTCCTAACGGCATCGTAGGTGTGATTGGTCCTAACGGAGCCGGCAAGACTACCCTCTTCCGCCTCATCATGGGCTTGGATCAGGCAGATGGCGGCACATTCGAGGTGGGTGAGACCGTGAAACTGGCTTATGTTGACCAGCAGCACAAGGACATCGACCCTCAGAAGACTGTTTACGAGGTGATTTCCCAGGGCAATGAGACCTTGCGTCTGGGTGGCAGAGACGTGAATGCACGTGCTTACATCAGCCGTTTCAACTTCTCGGGCACCGACCAGAGCAAGCTCTGCAGTGTTCTCTCGGGTGGTGAGCGCAACCGTCTACAGTTGGCCTTGGCATTGAAGCAGGAGGGCAACGTATTGCTTCTCGATGAGCCTACCAACGATATCGACGTGAACACGCTGCGTGCCTTGGAGGAAGGTTTGGAGGCATTTGCCGGTTGTGCAGTGGTTATCAGCCACGACCGCTGGTTCCTCGACCGTATCTGTACCCACATTCTTGCCTTCGAGGGCAATGGCGAGGTCTTCTTCTTCGAGGGCAGCTATTCTGAGTATGAAATCAACAAGGCGCGCCGCCTGGGCGATACAGAAATCAAGAAGGGTCGCTACCGCAAGTTGATGGAGGAATAAAGATTCGAAAAAGGAAGCAATGATAGATTTCTGGGAAAGGAATAAAGTTTCGAAAAAGGAAGCAATAATAGATTCCTAGAAGCAATTAAATATTTAGCCTTAAGGGAAAAAATATTTTCCCTTAAGGCTAATTTTTTTTTGCCTTAAGGGTAAATATTTACTTTACTACTACCTTGCGGGTAGAACCATCGCTCATGCGGATGATGTTGAGACCCTTCTGAGGAGCAGAGATGCGCTTGCCGTCAGCAGAGAAGCGAGCCACCTCGCGAAGCTCTACGCTGTTCCACTTGTTGGCAGCAATACCAGTAGAAGTATTCTTCTCGCAACCTACATTGTCGATGCAAACATAGCAAGAAGTGTTCAATCCGTAAGAACCTTTATCTGTACCGTCAAAGCTGACGTTCAGGGAAACCACCTTGCCCAAAGAAGAAAGGTCAATCCAAGCCCAGTCTGTGAGGCAGGTCCAGTCAGCCTCATTTGTAGAACGGTAATCAGCCAGATAATAATCTACAGAGGCTGTAGCAGTCTTGTCTGCCTTCACACCTGTGAATGTAACCTTGAACCAGGAACCCTGCGCAAACTTCTGAGCAGATCCATTGCCATTCTTCACGCACTCTACAGTCCATGCAGAGTTGGTGATATTCATACCCTTGATAATTCTGCCTTCAGCATCACCATCAGCCACCTTGATGATTTCCATCTGCTCGTTTGGAGTACTGCTACCATAGATGACGCCATAATTGGCTGAACCAGCAGCACCATGACCTGCAGCAGAATTCCACTGGTCAGTTGTGTAATCAGCAAAAGATGTTGCGGTCATGTTGCTATAAGAACAGCCAGTCCAGGAACTCCAAGCTGGTGTGAACGAGTTCACAAACTCATAAGAACCACTTTTAAAGGTACCTACCATATTCTTGCTACCCCATGCGCCTTCTACTTCTACAGCATTATCAGCAGGACCAGCCCAGTGGCTCTCAGGCTTCAAAGTCAAATCGTCGAAGGTTGCCACAGCAGCATCCTGCGAAGCCTCAGCAGCCACTGCTACACTGTTATCCTGTGCATTCGCTACAGATGAAACACTCAACAAGGCTGCAACGAAAGCAGCCGACAAAGAATACGAGTAAATCTTTTTCATACTTTACATTATTTATTATTAATAATTGAATTTTCTGTTTGATTGATGATTCGCCCCAGAAGAGGACTTTACTTGAAGATTATCTTCTTGCCATTCTTGATATAAATACCCTTCTGCGGAGTAGCCACACGGCGACCCATCAGGTCGTAATAGCTATCATCCTTGGCGGCAAACTTACTGTCGGTCTTGATGACTGAAAGTCCTGTAGAGGTACGAGGGGTGATGATGATAGGATTCTCATCATAACCTTCTACCAGATGAAGATCCTGGAAGCCTGTTACCTCGGTAGAAGTCTCGCCCAGCCAGCCACAATACTGGAAGGTTCCGTTCACCACCTTCACGAAGTTGATTTCCTCCAAATCCACGTGGTTGCCCTGCTCATCCACCGCCCAGTCAATATCGAAGGTGGAGTAATCATCCGTATTGAGCGAAGCATCCACATAGCCATACGCATCCTTGGCGTAGCGATAGAGCACCCAACTTTGCGAAGTCTCTGTTCCATAATTCACGGCATTGTTGGGCAATTTACCTCCCTTGAAAGTCAAGGTTTCTCCTTCCTCCCACAAAGGCCAGAAAGACTGCTTGTGGAATGAAATCTTCATGTGGTAGCCCGTAGAATCCCGGCGTTCACCATTCTTATCAGTCCATGAAGCCTCCCACTTGATGTAGTTATCAAACGAAGAGAACATCTGCGAATGCTCTCCTTCCTCTGCCACTGGCTTGTGATAGGTGATGGAGAAATCGTGAATCTCATCTGTATAATACTCAGAACCAGCCAGCTCATACCACTTGCAGGTGTTCACATCATCACCCACACCCACATACACGATGCCCGGCTCAAAAGAACCGCCGATGGTTTCCTTGCCATATTTCGGGTCACCGCTGCTATAGAAGCCGTTGCCCTTGATGCGGAGGTCGGAACCTCGTTTGTTCTGTACTGGGTGGTCGAACTTCACGGTTACGTATCCGCCGTAAGTACCCAAATGCACAATCTGACCATCATTCAAGGCTTCGGTAGCCTCCTTGCAAACCTCCTCGTGGGTGGTTCCCTCCTCAGCCTGAGGCATGGTGTTGACAAACTGGCCTGGAGCTGGATGCAACTCCACAACTTCTACATTCTGTGTCTGTGCCGAAGCCACTCCCATGGAAAGGCTCAGCAATGTGCTCATTAAAATTCTATTCATATCTTCTTATATTAAAGTTGTTATATTGATTTTTCTCATTTATTTTCGTAAACCGGCAAAGCCAGGATATGCGCCGGATTCACATACGTTTTCTGCGGCGCAAACACCGGCTGTCCCTCCTTGGTGTAGCCATAAAGATAACCCGCAGAACCATAACTGCCCGCATCCGTGAAATACACGTTTTGGGTATAAGGCGAGATGTAAAGCTCGTATGGCGAAGTTATCTCCTTGATTTTCTGAGTGATGGCTTCATTGAAGATACCATCTTTCACCTCCTTGGTCTCAGGATTGATGGTCTTGATCTGATAAACATACGCCCCCGTATTATACGAGAATTCGGAACCAACGGTATAAAACAGTTTGCCATCGGTGGTATTATAGGTACAAGGGAAATCGAAAGTAGAAACCTTATCTGTCTTGCAATCCACTATCACCGTCTTAGGCTTCACATTGTAATAATCTCCGCAGGAATTGATGCAGAGATACTGGCCTGCCTGCGACATTTCGCCATAGAGATTGATGCAGCCCGTATCGATGGTCTTAATGGATTTCATCGTCTCAGCATCCACCACCTGCACGGTGGTTTCATACGCATGATTCTCAGAGAAAGCGTAGCCTCCGGTATTTGCCACATAGAGTTTGCCCTCATAAAGACGCACTCCTTCTGGCTCCCAGCCCACCTCGCAAGTGGCAACCACCTGCTTGGTCTTCACATCAATCTTAGCCACATACCCCTTTTCGAAGGTCTGGTTGCCACATTTGTGAGCATAGGAGGTGATGTAGAGATAGTTGCCGTCTGCGCACATGCGGCGATTGTTGGGCACATTCTCGGTAGCCCCGCAAGCCGTTCCGTCGGGATGAATATACTGGATAATGTTCGACCAGTTCACGGCGATGGCAATGAGCGTATCATTCACCTGGACGATGTCATTGGGCGTATCTCCCAGTTTGCTGCCGTTCACCTGTCGGAACCACTTGTTGGTGAGCACACCCGCCGTTCCATCGTAATAGGAAAGCTGCCCGTTATCCGACTGCCAGTTTCCCTCGTTGCAGACGATGAGATTCTCGCCGATAAGCGTAGGAGGATTTACCGGCTGAGAATCATCCGCTCCATTCTCGTTGGAACAGGCGACAAAACTGAGCGATAATCCTATCATCGCCAGCATTCCTAATATTTTATTTCCAAATCTTATTCTCATTTTCAGAAAATCTATCAGTTAAAACTATTAACTATAAATTATCAACTATAAACTCTCAACTATAAACTCTCAACCCTAAGGGTTACGCCAAATCTCCTTCCCGGCATCGGCCAGCGCTGAATCATCTCGTAACGCTCATCAAAGATGTCCTGGCACTCTGCCTCCACCGTATAGTGGCGCAGGAATCGGTAGCCTATCTTCAGGTCGGTGCAGTTATACGCCGACAGGGGGTCTTCTATGGCATTCTCCGCCGTCCAATATCGCTTATTCACAAACATGTGGGAGATAGAAGCCGTCCACCCCTTATATAATAAGGTATAGACCGCCGTCATCGACCACCTAGGCGAATAGGCGATGAAATCATTGTAGGCATCCTCCTTCGGGTTGGTGCGGTTCCGGTCATCCTGATACGTGCCCGTAAGGAGCAGGGAATGCTGGCGATAATGCGCATTCACGCTCACATCCACGCCCATGCAGCGGGTGTAGCCATAGTTGAGCATCGTCCACTGATACGAACCTTTCAGCGGCAAACAGACGATGCGGTCATCCACCCGGTTGTAATACCAGTCTGCCTGCACATCGATGAAAGGCTTGCGGAAGGTGATTCCCACATCCACCTGCTTGGTAAATTCCGGCTTCAGGTTGCGGTTGCCCACCATCGTATAATAGAGGTCGTTGAGGGTTGGAGCCCGGAACACGGTTTTGTAGAACGAGCGGAGGGTCCAGTCGCCCAACGTATAGGAAGCCAGCGCATTCCACGTCATCTTATGCAGAGGTTTTGCCTTGCCCTGGGTATGGTCGGCGAGCGATGTATAGAGTCCGCTTACACTAGCCTTCAATCCCCCATGCTGATAGAACGCCGAGAGCGAGCTTTTGCTGTCCAAGCGATAGACGTAGTGGAAATTCTTCACATCGGTGGTGAGGTCACTCCATCGCAGATCGCTGGAAGCCGAGAAGCCGAAATCGCGAATCTGACAGGAAGCCGACAGCGCCGCATACACATCCTGCTGATGATACCTGTTGTTGGCATGAACCGAGATGTTCTCCGGATAATCCGAACGGTAGTGCAGGAAATCGTTGGCGTATTTCAATATCGCCCTGATGCCTATCGAATGCAGATTTTCCGATGAAGGCTGATGCTTTCCGAAAGGAATCTGCGTGCGATACGACAGTTGCGAGAAAAAGTTGCGGTCCCATTCCCTGCCCACATCGGTGTAGGTATCCGAGAGTCGGCGCACGATTCCGCCCGGCAATCCCCGTCGGGAATTGAAGTAATACGTGTGCCATTGCAATCCCTTGTAGAAGGCGCAGCTTTCTATGCGGAACATCGTAATGTCGGAGTTGCGGCGGGTTCCCGTGGTGTCCTCGTATTCCGTATGATATTCAAACGGATAGTTGCCCTTGCTATGGGTAAAGGCTGCATCGATGAAGCCCCAATTCCGATAACTGTAAGTGGCTGCCAACTTGTGGGTTCCAAACGAGCCAAACTGGTAGGAAGCCTTGAGCTGAGTGCTGTCGGGGCGATGGGTCTTGAGATAAACCGTGGAGGCGGAAGCATATTCCGAAGCCGTCATCAGCATCTCCGTCTTGTTGGCATTGAAGAGCGAAACTGATTCCAGGGTAGAGAGCGAATACTTTCCCAAATCCACCGTACCGTTCTGTGCATTGGTGATGCGTACTCCATCCAGATAAACGCCCACATGCTGAGATCCGAGCGACCGCACGTTCACGGTTTTCTGTCCACCCAATCCGCCATAGTCCTTGATTTGCACGCCCGCCATATATTTCAGCGCATCTGCCACATTATTGGAAGGCAGGTTCTGCAACTGCTGATAGTTGATGGATTGATGGGGAGTAACCTCCTGCATCGCCTTCACCACCACCTCGTCCAAGGCCTGCACCGAATCGGTTCGAAAACTCTGCCCATACGATACAGCATTTGCTGCCATGCATCCCCCGACGCACAGCAGTAATTTTCCTATTCTCATTTAATCTCCTTATACCTTAAACCTTAATATAATAAGTAAATATCTGTATGTCTCCATCACGAACCCATCCCACGGGGTTGGATAGAATCATCGGAATTGTTTCCTTTTTATATCCCAGAGATATCCTTTGGGAATTTCTTTCCGATGGCAACGGCAGGTCTTCTGACTTGCGTCCTCCCAGCATCTCACTCTATGTAAACATAAAAAGATGCAAAACTCATGGCAAGCGGTCTTCCCGAAAAAATGTCAGTGACCATGTTGCTTGCCGCAATAAGACGCTTACAGCAGCGGGACTGTCCGGGCTTCTCACCCGATTCCCTTTTAATCACTACGCACCAGTCCTGCCTAGGGCGGCAGAAGGTGGCAGCGAACCAATTGCGAGTGCAAAGGTACTATAAAAAAATGAATAAAAAGATAATTTTATCAGCTTTTTTATTGCATCAGCGATAAATTTATCTTTTTACTCATTTCCTTTTTATTCTTTTACGATTTTCAGAAGTTCTGCGAAATCATCGATAATCCATTCGGCAGAAGCGAGCTGCTGGCGGGTTCCGTTTCCATAAGTCACGGCACAGGCCTTGCAGCCGGCATGATGCGCCATATCCACATCAAAGTTCATATCGCCCACCACGATGGTTTCATCAATAGTTCCTTTCATTTCTCCCAAAGCCTTGAAAACCATATCGGGAGCCGGTTTTACATGCTCCACATCATCGCCTGCCACGATAGAAGAGAAAATATCTTCCAGCTGCATCTGCTTCACGTATCCATCCAGCGAGCAATGGTTGCGACTGCTGGCCATTCCCAGAACATAGTCCTGACGGTGCAACGCTCTCAGGGTTTCTATCACATGAGGGAAGGGCTGCACGATCATCGTCTTCTTGTTCTCCAGGAAGATTTCGCGATAGGTTGCCGCACACGCCATTCCCTCCTCAGCATCCATTCCGAAGAGCGAGACGAAAGCCTCATCCAGTCTTAAACCGATGGTCTTGGCACAAGCCTCCTCCGATTTCACCTCCAGTTTTCTTGCACGCATCGTATCCTGCAGGGTCTTCACGATGAGACTCTGCGAATCGCCGATGGTTCCATCAAAATCAAAAATTATATACTTCATTATTTCTTATTCTTATTCTTTTTACCCTGTTTTGATAATCGGGCGCAAAGATACGGATAATAACTGAAACTACAAAGCAAATTGCTCATGAATCGCCTTGATGATATTGTTACGGGCCACATCCGGTTTCATCGCTTCTTCTAAAGGCATAGAATCCGGAGTAATCTGAATCACTCTATCAAAGCCTGCATCCAGCATCACCTGCCTGTCGCTTACGCCACCCGACACGAGCCAGATTTTCTGATTGGCACCATGCTCCAAAATCCTTTGCGGCAGTTTCCCCATCAAGGTCTGACGGTCGCTATGTCCCTCGCCCGTAATCACGAGATCTGCATCCAGAATGAGTGCATCAAAACCAATCTCATCCAAGAGAAGTTCAGCCCCAGGACGAGTCTCAGCATTGAAATATTGCAGGAAAGCATAGCCCAGTCCGCCGGCAGCACCAGCCCCGGAAACCATACTTCTATCATATCCGAAATGCTTGGCACTTACCTCGGCAAACTTCCTTGCCCTATCATCCAGCATCTGCACCATCTTAGCATCAGCTCCCTTCTGAGGCGCAAAGACGTGAGCCGCCCCGTTTTCGCCACAGAGCGGATTGGTAACATCCGAAGCCAGCACAAAACTGCATTCCTGCCGGATTTTCTTCCAGTCGTCGCCCATCGCCTTGAGCATTCCGATGCCGCAATCGGATGTGGCGCTGCCGCCCAAGCCCACGATGAAACGGCGCACGCCCCGGCGATAAGCATTCATAATCATCTCGCCCACACCCCATGAAGTAGCCTTCATCGGGTTACGCTGTTCAGGCTCAATCAGAGCCAGTCCTGCGGTCTGCGCAATCTCGATAATCGCCGTATCATCCACGATTCCGTATTCAGCCTCAATCCATCGCATCAGCGCATCATGGGCATGAATTCTCACTCGCTCTCCCTTCATCGCCGAGAGAAAAGCATCGAGCATACCCTCTCCCCCATCACTCATTTCCAGGGTAATGATTTCGGGAGAAGCATCATCAGGAGACAATTTCCTTCTTTCGGAAGCAGCATCTTCCGCATTCCATCCCCTCACACCCGAAGCTATTGCCTCATTCACCTCCCTGCTCGAAAGGCAACCCTTATAAGAGTCGCAAGCTATTATTATTTTTTCCATGCTTAATCATCAATTATCAAACAACCCCAATTCTCCTTTTAACCTCATCACTTCCTTGTCAAAATCCGACAAGAACTCACGGTCTTGAATCACCCTGAACTTATCATATTCCTCATAAGCTTTCAACCGAGCTTCAAGAGCCGAAACCTTTCCCTTATCTATCAAAATTGGATAAGATGATAATTCAAGAAAACCATCCAAGAACTTGACCCATTGTTCCATAGTCGTTGGAATATGGCGTTTGGCACGATTGGCAGCTAAGTCAATATAAGCAGAAA
The DNA here is from genome assembly GCF_051861805.1 of Segatella copri. GTDB lineage: Bacteria > Bacteroidota > Bacteroidia > Bacteroidales > Bacteroidaceae > Prevotella > Prevotella copri_M. The sequence goes on from NZ_CP146520.1 coordinate 3,231,560, forward strand.
CAATACCATTCAATTCCTTCATCTGTTCTATATGCAAATAATTCTTTGCTATTGTCACATCCGATTTCAACACCTTACCATCGGGAGCTTGAGCCCAAGAAGTTAATCCCATGTGTTTCTTGGTTGCATCGGCAGAAGAATAAACGATTTCTGCTGCCGTCTTACCCGTAATTGCCCAATGCAACTTATTCTGTACCTTGGCATAAAACTCCTGCGTTGTAGTAGCATTCTTCTGATAATCGCAAGCCGTGGCATAAATATCTGTTATTTTTTGATAAGCCATACGCTCGGATGCTCGAATCTCCTGAATACGTTCCAGCAACTGATCAAACTTCACCTGAACCTGCTTTCCACCTTGCTTAAAACGCTCATCATCTAACACGTAACCGTTTCGGATAAATTCGCTCAAGGTATTGGTTGCCCATTGACGAAAACGAGTTGCCTTGTAACTGTTCACACGATAGCCCACCGCAATAATCATATCCAGATTATATACATTCATTTCGTATTTCTTCCCATCATCCGCAGTTATCCAAGATTTTTGGATAACTGAATATTTATTGAGTTCTCCGCTGTTCAAGATTTCATTGATGTGATAGCTCACTGTTCGCACATCTACTTGAAAGATTTCTGCAATTCTCTTCTGTGTCGTCCAAACCGTATCTCCATCAAAGACTAATTCCACTCTCAGTTTTCCTTCCGAATCTGAGAAGAACACAATATCCGTATTAGTATAAGTATCAGCATTTTGTAATGAAGAAGAAGATAAATTCTGCTTACCAGAAAAATACTCTAATGCAGGCAATGCATTCTCTTTCTTGGAACTGAGCGACATAGAAATAAGAAGGCAAGCATAACGGGAAAGATGGTAGGACTTCAGCTTTCTCTTTGCCTCACTACCAATAGTAACCATTTCGTTGACTTCAACGAAATGGTCTTCTACACTCTTATTGTTTTGTACACATAAGACCTTAGCCTTATCTATGATTTTGCTAAAATTACGATAATCTGCATAACCAATAACAGATGCCAATTCCCTAGCCGACCAAAATTCTTGTCCAGCCTCATCCATCTGTCTGATACTATCAAATATCTTATTCATATCCTATTTATTTTATCATTCCCTAAAGCATCACCAATGAGGAGTGACGCTTTCCCGCCCGCAAAATTAGCCATTATTCCTGAAACCACAAACCTTTTTTGGAAAAACTTTCAAAAACAGTTGCTTCTGATAAGAGCTGATAGAAAAAAGAGGTTAAAATATTTGGTTATTAAAAAGATTCCTCGTATTTTTGCAGTAGATTTTTCGAAGGTTTTCTAAAGGTTAAAGGCTTATGTGCAAATATGAAGAAATAGAAGGTTGGCGACTCTCGAATGGCAAGACGATTCGGGAAATCAACAATGCCGTACACGATGAGGTGGAACGAATCTACCTGGAAGCGTGGGCGAAAGGCATTTCCGTGCCGTATTTTGAAAACGGAAAAACCTATCTTGCTAATCCTGATGGAAGCGATGTAGAAGCAACTCTTGATTTTGCGACACGCGAATATACTATCATAAAACAAGTTGCAGCTCCAGGAAAGGGGAAAATGAGTTACTTACTCCATTAATTACTTCATAACACCTCTTTTTCTATTAAGATTATGAAAAGAAGACCTGAATTTACAATTATAGCCGGTCCAAATGGAGCTAGCAAAAGTAGGCTTGGAATATTTTATTCTACAGTAAAAGCTTTTGACGGAGACCTTCTAGCAATGTCTCTTCGAAACGAACATCCTGATTGGATAGAGCGATGGATAGATGGATCAGCCTCATCTATCGTTTCGGCGGCTACAAAGCCAAGCAGCATGAAGAAGTAGATACTTCCAGATTCGGGAAATAAAACGAGAAAAGCACACCAAGACCCTCAAAGTCCTGGCGAGCTTTTCTGTTAGTTAATGAGAATTGTTTCCAAGAATTCATTTGGAGTCTGCACATTTTATTTCACTTTCACTTCTATCACATTCTTCGCAGCCTCAGCACTCGAACCACCTACGAATATCTGATATTTGCCGGGAACCACACGCATGGTATTGGTCTGGGAATCCCAACCCTCGAAACTCTGGCGAGGCAGACTGATGGTTACCTGCTGCTTCTCGCCCGCCTTCAAAGTAATGCGCTTGAAGGCTTTCAGGGTCTTGATAGGTCCCTCAGTATCATCCATTCTACGGATGTAAACCTGCGCCACTTCCGTTCCTTCCCTATTACCTTTATTAGATAAAGAGAAGCTCAAGGAATAAGCCGAAGAATTCTTCATTTTTCGTTCTTCATTCTTCACTCTTCGTTCTTCATTCTTCACTTTCTTCAATGTCGGCTTTCCATATTCATACGATGTATAGCTCAATCCATGTCCGAATGGGAAGAGAGCCTCGCCCTTGAAGTAACGGTAGGTACGATTCTTCATCGTATAATCAAGGAAATCAGGAAGATCGGAAGTACTCTTATAGAAGGTTACCGGAAGCTTGCCCGATGGATTCACCTCGCCAAAGAGAACCTTTGCCACGGCTTCGCCACCCCGTTCGCCCGGATACCAAGCCTGAAGAATAGACTCCGCATTCTCTGTTTCTGGAACCATGGCAATGGCACTGCCCGAGCAGTTGACGAACACCACTCGCTTGCCAGCCCGATGCAACATCTCCATCACCTTGCGCTGAGCCTGAGGCAATTCGATATCAGTTCTGTCGCCACCCTTGAAACCCGGTTCAGAAACCTTCATCTCCTCACCCTCAAGACTAGGAGAGATTCCGCCTACGAATACCACCACGTCAGCATCGCCAACCTCAGCCAGAAGCTGAGACTCGGTTGGCGTATAGTTCTTCACAATGTCAAACTGCATCACCGCCATATCGGTCTTCTGGAAATAATCCACCTGTATCTTCATCGGCTTTCCCGCCTTCACGGAAATTGGCTTGTTGAGCATCTGTACACGGGCACGTCCCTTCCATACATTCGCCACCGTATCACCATCAATGATGAGTCGGTAGCCATCATCGCATCCCATTCTGACGTTCAAGATTTCATCCTCTTCCGGAGTAAACAGACCCTCGTATCGGGCTGAGAAGTTGGTAAGGTTCACGCCCGGTGCAAAGACGGTATTTCCGCCATTGCTCTGGTTGATAGGCGACGTCATCACGGCAGTAGCCACCGGCTCGCCCTTCATCTCAGAATTGTTCCAATAAGTAGCCTTCATGCCTTTGCTGCCATCGGTAGAAGTCAGGAGATTGAACCGGCTTTCTGAAACTTCATTTCTGGTCAACGTGCAGGCAGGAATATACTTGGCGTCCTTTACATATTTTCTGATACCCTGCAGGATGGTGGTGGTAGAAGTAGGATAACCCGAATAGTTGCCCCACTGCATGATGGAATCGTTGGCGTTCGGCCCCATCACCACCAACTTCATTCCTGATGATTTAAGCGGCAGAAGATTGTTCCGGTTCTGAAGAAGCACGATTCCCTCTTCTGCCATCTTCTCTGCCAAATCCTTATGCGCCTTGCTGGCGATGACGGAAGATGGAATCTGAGTCCAAGGCACGTTCTCGTCCTGATCGAAATCACCCAGGCGGAAACGGGCTATCAGCAGGCGCTTCAAGCTCTCGTTCACCTTTTCCTCGCTGATCATTCCTGTCTTCACCGCCTCAGGAAGCGAACGGTAAACGCTTCCGCATTCCACGTCGGTTCCGGCACCAATTGCCTGCGCCGTAGCCTCAGCCGGAGTCTTCGCCGTACCATGTCGGCCGGGCACATAAAAGTCGTTGATGGCTCCGCAATCAGAAGTAATCAATCCCTTGAATCCCCATTCATCACGAAGAATCTGTCGTTCATACCTGGCATTGCTGCAACAAGGCGCTCCGTCAATCCGCTGATAGGCGCACATCACCTCAGCCACATTTCCATCCTGCACCAGCGATTTGAAGGCGGGCAGATAAGTCTCCCACAAATCACGCTCAGGCAAATCCTCTACATTGAAACTGTGCCTATTCCACTCCGGACCGCTATGTACGGCAAAATGCTTGGCACAGGCAAGAAGCTTGACGTATTGGGGAGCCTGTGAGGAAGCCGGAGCCAGAACTCCCGGAGCCGACATCGGTTTGCCATCAAAGGTCTGTCCCTGCAAACCATTCACCACAGCAAGTCCCATTCTTGTGGTCAGATAAGGATCTTCTCCATAAGTTTCCTGTCCACGTCCCCATCGTGGGTCGCGGAAGATATTGATATTCGGAGTCCAGAAACTTAGACTCTGGTAGCGCTTGATGTTGCCGCTCTTTTTCGCCTCCTGCGCCTTGGCTCTTGCCTCATCGCTCACGGCAGTAAACACCTTATATAATAAGGTATCGTCCCACGAAGCTGCCATGTGCATCGTGATAGGAAAAACGGTAACAAATCCGTTTCTTCCCACTCCATGCAGCGCCTCGTTCCACCATTGAAACTGCGGAATGCCCAATCGGGCAATGGCTGGCGAAGTATCCATCATCAACTTCGTCTTCTCCTCCAGGGTAAGACGGGAAAGCAAATCGTTGGCTCTAGCCTCAGCAGAAAGGTTCGGATTCTGATAAGGAAGCAGTTGCTGGGCGCTGGCTGAAAGCGACATCGCCATCAGCATCGCCATAGAAAGTAGTTGTTTCTTCATTGATTTTTTATAATTTATTCGATTCATGCATTGATTTTTAAGTTGGTGACAAAGTTACACATTTTTTTTGAGATTACCGCATTATCTGGCAGAAAAGTTTAAAATATTTAGCTTTTCATGCCAACTTTGTCACCCTTCAGCCGCTGGCACGCAAGTTGCTCAGCATGAGAGTGAAAGCTGAAGTCAAAAGATGAAGGAGTTCGAAAGAACAACGGAGTTCGAGACGGAGGCAATCAAAAAAGTAACAGATAAAGAACATTAATAAATAACAAACAGAAATCCCGACGGGGCCGCAAGGAACCGGGAGGACGAGTAAAATAAAATTGGAGGTTTTAATTATGTTGTTAGCACGTAGAAATAATAATTCAGATTGGTTGAGTAACATCTTTGATGATGTATTCTTTGATACAGACGCAACACCACGTATGAATGCTACAGCCCCTGCCACTAACATCAAGGAAAGTGACAAGGATTACACCATGGAGGTTGCAGCCCCTGGCTTGAAGAAGGAGTGGGTTCGCGTAAACATCGACAATGATGGTAATCTGAACATCGCCATCGAGAACAAGATGGAGCACAAGAACGAAGACAAGCACGAGCACTATCTGCGCCGTGAGTTCTCTTACAGCAATTACCAGCAGACCTACACACTCCCTGAGGATGCCGACCGTGAGAAGATTTCAGCTAAGGTAGCTGATGGTGTTCTTGAGGTTCAGATTCCAAAGCTTACTCCTAAGGAGGAGACTAAGGCTACCAAGAATATCGAAGTCAAATAATCATCTCCCATAAATGATTGAGGCAGATTCCAAGGCAAATTGGAATCTGCCTTTTTTGTGCCTATACCCCATGATTTCTTTCCTGATTCTTGCTCCTTTCATAAATAATGTGTATTTTTGCATCCTGAAACAAAATTGCAAGTAAGCAAATAGGCAACAAGATAGATGGAAGAGCGAAAAATCATACACATCGACATGGATGCTTTCTATGCGGCAGTAGAGCAGAGAGACAATCCGGAGCTTCGAGGCAAACCGATAGCGGTGGGCTTCGACGGTCCCCGTGGTGTAGTCTCCACTGCCAGTTATGAGGCCCGCAAATGGGGCGTTCATTCGGCGCAATCCATCGCCCAAGCCAAGAAGCGTTGTCCGGAACTCATCATCGTGCCTTGCCGACACGAACATTATGCTGAAATTTCAAAACAAATTCACCGCATCTTTCAGGAATACACCGACCTCATCGAACCCATTTCCATCGACGAAGCCTTCCTCGATGTTACCCAAAACAAGAAGGGAATAGAGCTGGCGGTGGATGTGGCCAAGGAAATCAAGGCAAGAATCAAGGAAGCCACGGGACTTACCGCCTCGGCAGGCATCAGCTATTGCAAGTTCCTGGCAAAGGTGGCTTCGGATTACCGAAAGCCCGACGGCATCTGCACCATACATCCCGACAAGGCACTCGACTTCATAGCCCAACTCCCCGTGGAGGATTTCTGGGGTGTAGGCCAAAAGACCCTGAAAAAGATGCATTTCATGGGCGTCTTCAATGGTGCTGACCTGCGAAAGGTTTCGGAAAGACATCTTGTAGAGGTTTTCGGAAAGGCCGGTCACATCTTCTATGATTTCGCAAGAGGGATAGACAACAGGCCCGTCATCACATACCGAGAACGGAAATCCGTGGGCTGCGAACAGACTTTCCTGGAAGACATCTCAGCAAAATCGGCAGTGGTCATCGAGCTTTACCACACGGTTATGGAACTTCTGGAGCGCATCGAGAAGAGCAGTTTCGAGGGTCGCACCCTGACACTGAAAGTAAAGTATTCCGACTTTACCCAGATAACCCGCAGCATTTCGCAAGAAAAGATTCTAAAGAAAAAAGCAGACATTCTTCCGCTAGCCAAGCAATTGCTGCAACTGGTGGATTACTCCTCCGCCCACCCCATCCGCCTGCTGGGCTTATCGGTGAGCAATGCATCATCAGAAGAAGCCAAGAAGGAAGACAAGTTGAATTCTTCCCGAAAACCCGAATACAGGGAATTGGAACTGGAATTCGAGGAATGGGAATAGTGAGATTTAGAATAGTGAAATTTAAATATAGTTAGATTTAGATAAAAATAGGATCTAAAATAGATAGGATTTTAAATAGAATAAAATGAAGAAAACAATTCCTGTTATAGGCATGGCTTGCAGCGTATGCTCTGCCAATGTTGAAAAGAAACTGCAGTCGCTAGAAGGCATCAACTCCGCCTCGGTTTCCCTGTCGAGCCGAACTGCCCTGGTAGATTATGACCCCGACATTATCTCTCTGGAAGATATGAAACGGGAAATCAGCAACGCCGGATACGACCTCGTCATCGAAAACGACAGAAGCGTGGAGGAAATCAATCGCCGAGAGTTCACTCTCCTGCGTCGCAGAACCCTGGCTTCTTGGTTCTTCGCCATCCTGACCATGTGTTTCTCCATGGGCTGGATTTCCCTGGGCATGGAACAGAATATGATTTCAGATGGCGTTGCCTCGGCTCATCATACCAGTTCCTTCGCTAACCAGATTTGTCTGCTCCTGGCACTCGCCAACCTGCTCTACTGCGGCAAACAGTTTTATGTTTCCGCCTGGAAGCAGCTCTTGCATCATACGGCAAACATGGATTCGCTCGTAGCACTCAGTACCCTCATCGCCTTCCTCTTCAGCACCTTCAACACCTTCTTCGGAGAAATGGTATGGGGAGCGAGAGGCATAGATTGGCACACTTATTTCGATGCTTCCGTGATGATCATCACCTTCGTGCTGACCGGCAGATGCCTGGAAGAAAAAGCGAAAGACAGTACGGCGAGCAGCATCCGACAACTGATGGGAATGCAGCCGAAAACCGCCCGACTGGTGACTTACGAGAAGATAGAAGGCACCAACGACTACAAGATGGAGGAAGTTCCGATTTCCACCATTCAGATAGGCGACATGATAGAGGTAAGAGCCGGCGAGAAGATTCCGGTGGATGGCGTGGTTACCCAGGCAGAGAGTTTCATGACTCCCGATGCTGCCTATGTAGATGAAGCGATGATAAGCGGCGAACCGACTCCGGCGATGAAAAAGGCAGGCGACAACGTGCTGGCTGGCACCATTCCGAGTCAGGGAAAGCTCCGCATGAAAGCCAAGCAGATTGGCGAGAACACCGCCCTGGCGCACATCATCCGCATGGTTCAGGAGGCGCAGGGCAGTAAGGCACCCGTGCAGCGCATCGTGGATAAGGCGGCACTGATCTTCGTTCCAACCGTGGCAGCCATCGCCCTCATTACCTTTTTAATATGGTGGCTGATAGGCGGCAACGCTGCTCTTCCACAGGCCATCCTTTCAGCCGTAGCCGTATTGGTCATCGCCTGTCCTTGCGCCATGGGCTTAGCTACTCCTACCGCCCTGATGGTGGGCATCGGCAAGGCGGCGCAGAAGCAGATTCTCATCAAGGATGCGTCGGCGCTGGAGAATCTCCACAAGATCAACGCCCTCGTCATCGACAAGACCGGCACCCTCACCATTCCTAACCAGAACATCGATTTCACCAAACAGGAGGATTTGGATCTGGAGACGAGAGAGACCCTCAAGCCTCATGCCCAGGAAGCAATGAAGCAGTTGCAGGAAAGGGGAATAGAGGTGTATATGATGAGTGGCGACAAGGAGGAAGCGGCTCACTACTGGGCTGATAAAGCCGGCATCAAGCATTACCAGAGCAAGGTGCTGCCTGGCGACAAGCAGGCATTGGTAAAGAAACTTCAGGACGAAGGCAAGCAAGTAGCGATGGTGGGCGACGGAATCAACGACACCCAGGCTTTGGCCCTTGCCAACGTGAGCATGGCGATAGGAAAGGGAACGGATGTGGCGATGGATGTGGCGCAGATTACGCTGATGAGCGACGACCTGCTGGCACTTCCGGAAGCCGTAAAACTGAGCCAGAAGACGGTTCACATGATTTGGCAGAATCTCTTCTGGGCGTTCATCTACAACATCATCTGCATCCCGCTGGCAGCCGGCGCCCTTTATATCTTCGGCATTGATTTCCAGATAACCCCGATGTGGGCAAGTGCCCTGATGGCCTTCTCAAGTGTGAGCGTAGTGCTTAATTCGCTGAGACTGAGATTGGCGTAAAATGAAAGAAAATGGGAAAAGTCTGAGACTTTCAAAATATATAAAAGCGACTTCTTGGCATTAAAACCAAGAAGTCGCTTTTATATATTTTTACTAAAGTTCTTTCTCTTTTCTCAATTCATCAAGTACCTTACCTTTATAGGAAAAGTACTTAGCTCCTTGATATGCGCCAGAAGGAGTTTGTTTCTCTATCGGCAAGAAAGTTCCTACAAAAGGAGAGAGTTTGTAGATTCTGTTCTGATACTCCACCGTATCATCACTTGCCACTCTAACCTCAATACCAGTTGGAATAAAAGTAACTATCTCACCTATTTTAATACCAACCATGCTAAACTTAAAACGTGGTCGTTTATGAGTTTTCTCCACATCTTTCTGCACTTTCGGCTCACTAGAAACCTTTGGCTTATTATCCTCATACTCCGTAACCACCGCATCATCTATGGTTTGAGCAATATCTTTGAAGATATCCAGAGCTATTTGTGGGGCGACATTGAAGAACTCTCGGTTCTGTCGGATACGCAAATCCGTCAAACGATCTATCGTTTTATGCACCAACTTCTCCACCTCGTTATACTTTGCAGTCTTCATGGTTGCAAAGATTTCGAAAGGTAGAGGCACAGCCGTATTATCAAGTTCCTTCGATCGGACATCCACTGGTCGGGAACTCTTACCTATCTTCACCCAATCCTCGCGAAAGCTCGGATTGGTGAGGATATAAACGTAACCAATATTCTCTTTATTCATTATTTCGTTACTTTAAATATTTGTCCAAGATGGCTTGCTTGGCAGAGGAAGCATTGGACATAGATTCTCTTAAATCCATTATCGCTGAAATATTTTTCTGATACTCAGCAACTATTCTCAATTGTTCATCCATAGAAGGAACAGGTATTTCCAACTCCTCATAGAATGTAATCGGCACTCTTCTGTGACCACTTGAGCCAGTCATTACAGCAGCAGCCCTTTCTCGAATTTCTTTTCTATTTAGGTAAGCAAAGAGATAAACATTATTGATTAGTTTATTATTCACTCTGAGTACATGAAACTCAGAACTACCAAAACCAATACCATTCGTCAAACCAGTAGCAAGCGCACACTTACCATTCTCCATACACGGAGTTATCTTAGCAATAATAATATCACCTTCTGCAAAATAAGTATAGCTACCTTTACGAACATCAACCAATGGTTTATCTACTTTTTGCTCAATATATCCATCATTGCTTACAGATGACATTTCGACAAAAGAGACCATTGTTGAAAACTCTATAGATTTCACATCCGCTTTCGACGGATTGATTGCCGAACAAAGTTTCTCCAACTTTTGACTTCTACCTGCAACTTCATCAAAAATTGATTCCACACGATTATTCAAAGAATCCAACTCAAACTGTTGTTGCTTGAATTTTTGATCAATCTTCTCACATTCCTCCACGATTTTCTTTTGAATATCCATTGGAGGAAGTGGAACCTCAAAATTAGGAATACTTCGTTTATCACCACGTGGCATTTTTATTCCAGTTTTTCCAACCATCATATATTCAAAGAAAATATCACTTGATAATACCTCAAACAGGTAGTCATTCAATATTTCATTTACTCTTTCATTTCTAAATACCAATACATCATTTGAACAACCACCATCATATTCTGCCAACCAAATTTTCTTCAAATAAGGACGGATATTAGATACTAAAATATCATTTTTGTGATACTCTGTTATCTTGTCTATATTAGGCATTCCTACATATGGCTTTACACCCGAACAATTTTGAAGAATATTTTCTGTAGAGATATAAGTCTTAACATCTATACCAGACAATGCTATTTTAACACTAGAATATGGAGCTATTTTTCCTAACTTTTCCTTGGGATACTTTGTTTCTATTTCCGGATAAGATAGTGTTGCTACAGTCTTTATTGTCTTATCGAAATTCACACGTGAAAAATCCAACAAGTCCACTAATTCATACTCAGAAGCAACATCTACATACTCATCTAAAATAGAATTATCTACCCCACAATAATTATTACGAATCAAAGCATTAATTTTACTTTCATCGTCCAGATTTAGAGGTGCAAACAATGGGGTCATAATACCTTCTATTCCTTTAATCTGCTCTATAGTATCATCATCTGCTGCTTCATCATCAGAGGAAGAATCCTTGATTTTTCCTGTATTCAGATAATGAATACCTTCTGCACCTTTTCGATTACTCCATTCATATCCCAAGAACTTTTTTTCCAAAGATTTGTCAGATGGGCTTTGCACCACCAATACCGGCTGCGGATTTGAAGCAGCAAGCATATAGAAATAGAGCTTTTCTTTCTCTATTTCGCGAATGAATTTAAGAGTAAAACGTTTCTCCTCCAACAATTTCTCTGCTGGAGTCAATGCCACATAAGCACGGCTCTTTACAAACTTCTGGGCTTCGTCACGTACTTTCTTTGCCTCAGCAGCTAAAGCTGTTGAAGCTGTATTCTTTCCTTGTTTTTTGATATTTAGAGCTTTCACGTATTCCTTTGCCATATCAGAATCCATGAAGCTATCCGTTAATTCACCTTTCAACAACTGGATATAATCATCGTGCTTATATCCCATGTGTTTGATATAAGCATCCAAGTTTTGAGAATCTTTATATGCACCATTATCTACCATATTACCCTCAAACCATTCCGTAATGCGGTTGAGTAAATGTTTAGACAAATCTGGCTCCAAAGCTTTTCTGCGCAAGAACAATACTATCGTACTTGTATTGGTTTGACCAAATGTATTTGGTCCCAGGCTACAAATAGAAACAATATCGAAGTTTTTCAAGAGAAGTTCACGTGTTCGCATATAGAGGCCACCTTTCGTCAAAATACTTGACGGCAGGACAATAGCAGCCACACCACCCGACTTCAAGAGTTGGGCAGCACGCTCGATAAAGAATGTCTCTATAGAGTTATTCTTCTCTATATTACTAATAAAATTGTTCAATGTATATCGTTCTCTATCCTCCTCAGATAATGTTTCCAAAAAGCCAGATACAGAATAAGGAGGGTTAGCCACCAATACGCTAAAAGTATGATCTTGAATACCCGACATTTCTTGCAATCCATCTCCATAATGGATATGAATACCATCCATACCATACATAAATGCAGCAACCTGACTTACCTTTGAAAGACGATAATCCTTTTCTATACCCACTATCTGCTCATAATATTCACGAAGCACAGAAATAAGCCTTTCTTCTTTAGCTCTCTTGTCATATATATTTTCAAGATGAGCCATTTTCTCAACAATCGGCTTGATCTGACGAGCATACTCTGTCAAGAAATGTCCTGCTCCACAAGCATAATCAATAACTTTAGGAATCTCACCACCTTCAAGAATTTGACGAAGAGGCAAAGACGAAACCAAAAAACGAACTATAGGAATTGGAGTAAAAAACTGACCTTCACTTTGGTGCACACCACGATTAAGGAAACCCTCGAAAAGGTCTCCCAAAAACTGATTATCCGTATTTTTAGTCAAATAAATATCCTGCAACATACTGATGGTATCCTTCAATATGACAGCATTCTTATAGAACAACTGCTCATTATGCACATCGAGGAAGGCAAAAGGGTTGTTATTGAAATATTTCAATTTACGGAAATACCTTTTAATCGTATCCCTTGCTTCATCAGCTTTAGATGTAAGAAATTTAAACGCATTTTCTATTTCTGCATTTTCTACCGAAGCCACCTCGTCATCGAAGAACTCCTTCATTCCTCTTTTATACAAATTGATCAAACGGTCTTGCAACGAGAAATAATCATCATAAGCCGCACCCTTCCAAAGTAACTGAAGTTCATTAGAATGATAACGCTCATCTATGATTTTCGCCAGGAAAAGATTCACCAATTTGTCAAAGGCATTCTCATGACTAGAAATAGTATGCTTACGCAGTATTAATGCAAACTCATTGTATTTCTTATCCAATGAGTATTCATCAATAGTCTTCAAATCATTTATGCCATAACTCTTCTTTCCTATGTTGAAAGCGTCAATACCTTCTTCAAACAAACCACGAGTTGTAAAATCCTGCTTATACGTCTGCTTCCAAACATTAAAAAAGTCTTCACTTCCACCTTGCTGCTCTCGCATTTCCTGGAAACTATGGAGCTTATTATCCGTCTGCAGATATTCCTCATTATCAACCAAAGAAATAATATGATAGTTGATCTCAAGACGATTTATTTTTTTCCCTTTCTTGCTGTATTCTGGATAATCCGCCGCATACATACAAAGATATTGGGCTTTACGATATGTATTGAAATAACGAAACAATTGGTCACCATCACGCATAGTCCTTGCCCAATGTTTACGAAACTCATCCTCTTTCTTATCAATATCTGCCTTTTTACATTCAACAATAAGATATGGCTCACCATTATTATCGCTTACCAGAATATCACAGTATCCCGTGTCTGTACCAGCATAATTTCTTCCCTCCAACTTGATATGTTGAGGAAGATAACCACGCTCAAACAATTGGGCAACACAAACAAATACAACATAACTTTCTTTCTGATAATCTTCTTGCGTTGTATTTCTATCAGCCTGTAATCCTACCGGATAATTGAATTTACCAGTATTATAGTTATATTCCAAATCAAAGCCTTCGTCAGCCGAGCCAAAATGTCTGGTATAGACACCATGATTTGAAAAAAACTTCAAATCCAAAAGGACTTTTTGTACATTATCTTTTGTAATCATATATATTCTTTTTCTATTATTTCATCAAATATCGACAATGCTTTTGTTTTATAGCAATATCAATATACTCAAAATCAACTGCAAATATACAACATTTTTTGGAGAATCTATACCACATAAGGATTTTTCTTTCTTAAAATATTATATTTTCCGCCTCCTTGTCCTCTAAACACATTATATAATAGTGAGGTGTTCACTGATTTGAGACCACCTTAATTTTCTAGACACCATCTGGAAAATTTGAAGAGTCATTTTCTTTACTTTATCCATAAAACTATTTCTTTATATTTATACAAAATTGAGCCCACTTAAAAAAAGGGCTCAGTTCTTCAACACATTCTCTCCTCATACTTTTTCTTTTCCTCCTTTTAGACAGAAAATCCCAGAATTTCTTGGCAGTTTCAATAAAAAAGTGTATCTTCGCAGCAGAAATGCAATATTGCGTCCACGACCTTATAAAACATAAGAAGATGGCAAGATTTATAGACCCACGTGTCGATTGGGCTTTCAAGCGAATCTTTGGAAGCGAGGACACGAAAGAATGCCTGATAACATTCCTCAACGGATTGTTTGAAGACGAGTTGGTAATCAAGGACGTGACGTTTGCCAAGACCGAAAAACTTGGCTTGCGCCCCGATGACCGCGGTGTGGTCTTCGATGTCTATTGCGTCACAGACGAGGACAAGCATATCATCGTCGAGATGCAGAAGAAAGAACAGGAATACTTTGCCGACAGGGCATTGTATTACACGGCACGTGCCATTGTACAGCAGGGCGTTCGTGGAATCTGGGACTATCATTTGGCTCCAGTCTATACGGTATGTTTCATGGACTTTGTGTCGGTGAGTCCGATGCTAAAGGAGTTTCGTACCGACTTGGTGCTTACTGATTTGCAGACACGCCAGCGAGTGTCCGACAGGATGCGTATTGTGTACCTCCAACTGCCATTGTTCGACAAGCACACGGAGGCAGAGTGTATGGATATATTTGATTGTTGGATTTATATAATGAAGAATATGAACATGTTTGAGCAGATGCCATTCAGCGAGAAGTATCCAGTCTTCCGCAAGTTGGCAGAGATAGGCGACCTCCGCAAGCTTTCCCGCGAGGAACTTGAGCTTTATGACGAGGACATCAAGAATATGCGTGATATATATGCCACCAGAAAGTTTGATGAGAAGAGAGGAATGGAAAAAGGAATAGCGAAAGAAAAGATAGCCACAGCTTACCGCCTTTTGTCAATGGGACTTTCTGAAGCACAAGTATCAACGGCCACAGAGCTTCCACTGGAGGAAATTCAGAAAATAAGAAAATAAGAACTTGCTTTGAAAAATTGATTTATGAGACTTCTTGGCATTCAAACCAAGAAGTCTCTTTTATAAATATAGACAACACACTTTTCCTATAAATCAATAGTTAAGAACTACACTTTTCCTATAAAAACGAGGGATAAAAAACACACTTTTCCTACGAAAATAGGGGCTGGAAACCACACTTTTCACCCCCTCAGAAGGCAAAAATAAGAGGGGGTAAAAGGCAGAATAAAAGGGAGAAAACGAGGAATTTCTTGATTTATTTTGTCAAGATTCTCGTAAAAGGAGCAAAAACTGGGATAGAGCGAAGAGGAATATGTACTGTTTTAGCTGTACAAAGCATGGTACTCTACAGAAGTACTGCACAAAACTATCCCATTGATTATCATTATCTTACAAACAAACATCATCCTTTTCCGAATAACTTTCAGAAGCCAGATCCGGTCATTATCGGTCACGGTCATTTTCGGTCATTTTCATTTTCGGGGGCACAAATCTCCCCTATAAGTATTATATAAATATATATTTATATATACTATAGACCCAAATGACCGAATCATTTTTGAAAATGACCGAAAATGACCGTGACCGAAAATGACCGCTTTCCAAACATCAAAAAACGATTCAAAAGGCGGCTTTTGCAATCAGATGCAAAAACCGAAAACACTTATACCTCTACACATCAGTTACTTACGAACTATTTCTCAACATTCTACGGGAAAAAGCTTGCTTTCTGCTTCGATTTTTTGTATCTTTGCACCGGCAATCGAAAGAACAGTCTTCTTGTGCCAAAAGTCGGTCATCAATGAAGACCGAGGCTGGTCTTAATAGATGGCAAGCGCCGGTCATCAATGAAGACCACAAAAATGGGCAGGAAACGGCTTTCTGGGGAATTGTGATTCAAGGAACTCTTAAACGCAGACTGAGCATGACAAACAAAACTAAACTTCTTCGAGGGTGGCGATATTTTAACATAAAAATAACATGCACTTAACCCAACAAGCCAGGATTTTATTATATCTTTGCATAAAAAAACAAAACTACAGCTTTATGGAAAAAGAAAAACTTTCAGCAATCCTGTCAAAGGGAAGAAACGGAACCAAGGGATGGTTTCTGTATCGTGCATGGCCTGGCACCAGAAGTGCCATCTACGTCTATCTGATGTCCATGCTTGCAGCCTTTCCGGTTGGCATTGCAGCAGCTTTGAGCTGCGAATTTATCGAATTTCTGACGAAGACAACCATCAATAGTTCTGCATGGATCCCGGCAATTTACATGCTGGCAGCAGAGCTATATATGATTCATAAATGCCGGAAGAAGTTCCATCTTCGTGTTCGCCTGGAAAAGATTCAGCAGATGCCTAAGAGCATCATCTTCTTGCTGGTTTTCTTGGTGGGATTGTTCCAGTTCATTCCTATGACTACATTAGAGAACTTCATGAATCTGCCTGATTACATGGAGCAGGATTTTGCTGACTTGGCACATAATCCGATTGGAATCCTGATGCTCTGCATCATTGCTCCTATAGCCGAAGAATACCTCTTCCGCGGATTGATGATGCGAAAGATGCTGAAATGGAACATCAGTCCCTGGTATGCTATCATCGGCTCAAGCATCATGTTCGGCCTCATTCATCTCAATCCGGCACAGATTCCTGGACCCATCATTCTGGGAATCGTCATGGCGTGGATGTGTTACCGAACCAAGAGTTTGATTCCGGGCATCATCATCCACATCACCAACAATACGCTCTGCCTGATTCCTGAAGAATGCTACAATACTTACATCGCCAGCACTCCGATAATGGAAGGAGGCCTCAGCCTGGTAAGCATCGCAATCATCATCCTGTCGATTTGGCTCTTCAACAAGAAGACTGCTGCTGCATCGTAAGAAGACTTCATAAAAGGAAGTCTTCATAAGAAAGGCTTCCTTATCAAATTCCTCATCAATAAGGGGGAGAGTTATTCCTCCCCCTCTACCTTGCAACTGTCGAACCCCATCTCCTTGGCTTTATCAGGACCGAAGGTAAAGTAGATGGCTTCGCCCTCATCACAAACCTCGCCTTTGGAGTTCTCCAGAGTCAGGTGGATGGTGACGATGTTGCGGCGCTGACTGGCGATGTGACCACGCACAGTAATCTGCGAATCGGTGGTCATCACAGGCTTCTTGTATTTCACGTTGAGCTGCATCGTCACACCCGTGGTCTGCAGTTTGCGGTTGATAACCCAGCCTGCCACTTCATCCATCAGCATACTGATGATTCCGCCATGCAGGGTATTGATCCAGCCCTGGTAATTTTCGCCGGGATTCCAGATGGTAAGCACATCCTCACCCTCTTCCCAAAACTCAAGATGCAAACCTACAGGATTGTTGGGGGCACAGCAAACGCAGTTGTAACCCTCCTTGTTCAAATATGGATTTAA
Source organism: Segatella copri (assembly GCF_051861805.1). Lineage (GTDB taxonomy): Bacteria > Bacteroidota > Bacteroidia > Bacteroidales > Bacteroidaceae > Prevotella > Prevotella copri_M. Next base: position 3,248,840 of record NZ_CP146520.1, read on the forward strand.
TATCTTCTTCATTTTCTAATTGATTAAACTGATTTCTAACTGATTAAACTTTTTAAAACAAGGCAAAGGTACGAATAATATCTGACAAGGCAAAGTTTTTTTAAGATATTACGGTTAATTTTCCATAATAAAAAGTGAAGAAGCGTGGGAATCTTTAAAATTGATGTACTTTTGCAAGCTACAAAAAGACGATTATAAGTATGATTAAGATTTTAGTGATAGAAGACGAAAAGCGAGTGGCTGATTTATTGAAAATCGGTCTGGAAGAGAACGGCTATCAGGTTCTGGTGGCTTACGATGGTGAGATGGGATGGAGACTGTTTCAATCGAATGATTTCCAACTGATTATCTCAGACATCATCCTGCCGAAGCTCAATGGTTTCGAACTCTGCCAGAAAATCAGAAAGGCGGATGAAGAAATCCCTATTCTGATGCTCACGGCTCTGGGAACCGCCGATGATAAGCTGGAAGGCTTCGATGTGGGAGCCGACGACTACATGGTGAAGCCATTCGATTTCAGAGAACTGCTGGCGAGAGTGAGAGTATTGCAGAAAAGAAGAGCCGTGGCTAAGGTTGATGTGGCAAAGGAGATTTCATACGCCGACCTGTGCATCAATCTTGAAAGACAGGAAGTAACACGAAACGGCGAACCTGTCAAGCTTTCGCCTAAGGAATACAACCTGCTGGTTTATCTGGTGGAGAATGCAGAAAAGGTAGTGAGCCGAGTGGAAATAGCAGAAAAGGTTTGGAACACCCATTTTGATACGGGCACCAATTTCATCGATGTCTATATCAACTATCTGAGAAAGAAAATGGATAAGAACTTCGAGGTGAAACTGATTCATACCAAGCCGGGAGTTGGTTTTATCTTGACGGACAAGATGTAACGAACCAAACAGAAAAACCGAATAAGAATTTGAATAAAACCAGAAAGAAAAGAGATATGAAGATCAGAACATCCCTTACCCTTAAATACACCTGCATTACGGCAACCATATTTCTGCTTTGCATGGTGCTCATTTACCTGGTCAGCGAACATACCCGCGACCAGACTTTCTTCAGAAACCTGAAAAGCGAAGGCATTACCAAGGCCAATCTCTTCCTGGCCGGACAGGTAGATGCCAAGACCATGCAGTCGGTTTATCTGAACAATAGGAAGTTTATCAACGAGGTAGAGGTTGCCGTCTATACCACCGATTTCCACATGCTCTACCACGATGCCATCCACAACGACATCGTGAAGGAAACCGAAGGGATGATCAAGGAAATCATTCAGAAAAAAGAGATTGAATTCCACATCGGAAAATACCAGGGCATCGGAATGGTTTTCCAATACAAGGGAAAGGATTATATTGTTACAGCTGCCGCTTATGACGGCTACGGCTACGACAACCTTGTGGGACTGCAGGAAACCCTCATCTGCCTCTTCATCATCGGATTGTCGCTGCTCTTTATCGCCGGCTATGTTCTGGCAAAACTCTCCCTCAAACCGATAAGAAACATCGTGAATGAGGCTGAAACTATTACAGCATCCCACATCGACCGCCGCATCCCCGTGAAGAACGAAAAAGATGAGTTGGGCGAACTGACCATCGCTTTCAATGAACTGCTCAAGCGACTGGAGATTTCATTCAATTCACAGAAGCAGTTTGTGAGCAACGTGTCTCACGAACTGCGTACTCCTCTGGCTGCCCTAACAGCCGAAATCGATGTTTCGCTGCAGAAAGAGCGAACCAACGAGCAGTACCAGCTCGCCATGCAGAATATGCAGCAGGACGCCAAGCGAATGACCCGACTGATAGATGGTTTGCTGAACCTGGCAAAGGCGGATTACGGCAAGGAAGAAATCAGCATGCGAGAGGTTCGCCTGGATGAACTTTTATTAGATGCAAGAGAACTCATCCTGCGGGCACATCCGGAATACAGCATCGACCTACTCTTCTGCAACGAGGAAGAAGACGATGACAGTCTGATTACCGTCCTCGGCAATCCTTATCTGCTGAACATCGCCTTCTCGAATCTGATAGAGAACAACTGCAAGTATTCGGAGAACCATTCGTCTATCGTTCAGATTTCATTCAGAGACAAATGGAGCATCGTCCGCATGGCAGATAACGGTTTTGGAATGTCGGCAAAGGATAAGGAGAATCTCTTCACCTTATTTTATAGAGGAGGCGGAGATGAGAAGAAGAAAGTAGAAGGCTACGGCATCGGGATGACACTGGCCCATAAGATTATCCATCTGCATGATGGCAACATCGCCGTGCATTCGGAGCAGGGCAAGGGAACCCTCTTCATTGTGGAGATTCCACATATCTAGCATAATCCTCACAATATACATCTCCCTATTAATAAACGACTTACTGATTCTCTAATAGTTTTCTAATACCGTTCTAATTCTTTTCTAACGGCTTCTTCCACATAGTTTGCTTACCTTTGCAACCGCAAAACAATAATTCACATCAAGTAAAAGTAAAGCAATTATGTGGAAGAAGAAAAAGAACATCAGAAAAATGGCTTTCAATACCGAGACGGTATTGATGGCTGCCAAGGCACCACTCAACACGGTGCTTACTTACTTCCAGACTACCTCATTGGGACTCACCGATGAAGAAGTAGAGAAGAGACTGTCACTCTATGGCAAGAACGAGATTGTACACGAGCAGAAGAAAAAGCCGCTCGTAATGCTTGCCAAGGCTTTTATCAATCCTTTCGTAGGAGTGCTCACCGTACTGGTAGCCATCTCTTACGTGATGGATGTGTGGATGGCAGATCCTGGCGACCAGGACTGGACTTCCATCATCGTAGTCTCGACCATGATTATTCTGAGCACCATCCTCCGCTTTGTGCAGGAATGGAAAGCCAACCGCTCCAGCGAAGCTCTACAGAAGATGGTGACCAACACCTGCTATGTAATGCGTCTCGGCACAAGCACCCGTGGCGGTTCGCCAGGCGATGAAATCAGCAACGAGGAACTGGTACCTGGCGACCTCATCATGCTCTCTGCCGGCGACATGATTCCTGCCGATGTCCGCATCATCGAATCCAAGGATTTGTTCGTCAGCCAATCCAGTTTGACAGGCGAATCAGATTCCATCGAAAAATTCCCGAATCTTTCGGAAGCCCGCAACCATACGGGCAGCATCGTTGACCTCGACAACATCTGCTTTATGGGATCCAACGTGGTGAGCGGATCGGCAAAAGGCATTGTCTTCGCCACCGGCAGCCACACCTATCTGGGAACCATTGCCAAGAACGTGGCGGGCCATCGTGCCGCTACGGCTTTCGACAAGGGAATCACCAAGGTGAGTCTGCTGCTCATCCGCTTCATGCTCATAATGGTTCCTATAGTATTCCTGGTCAACGGAATTACGAAGGGCGACTGGTTGGAGGCTTTCATCTTCGCCATCTCCGTGGCCGTGGGACTTACCCCAGAGATGTTGCCGATGATTGTAACCGCCAACCTTTCGAAAGGAGCGATGGTAATGTCGCGCAAGAAGACCATCGTAAAGGATTTGAACGCCATTCAAAATTTCGGTGCCATGAACATTCTCTGTACCGACAAGACGGGCACCCTGACGCAGGACCACATCGTATTGGAGCGCCACGTGAACGTGGATGGAACCGAGGATAAGGAAAACCGCATTCTGCGCCACGCTTATTTCAACAGTTATTTCCAGACGGGACTTAAGAACCTGATGGATCGCGCCATCCTCTCGCACGTCAAGGAACTGGGACTGGAATCGCTGAGCAGCTCATATAAAAAGGTGGATGAGATTCCGTTCGATTTCACCAGAAGACGCATGTCGGTGGTGGTAGAAGACAGAAATGGCAAGCGACAGATTATCACCAAGGGAGCCGTAGAAGAAATGCTGACGGTTTGCAGCTTTGCGGAATTCGGCGGAAAGGTTCAGCCTTTATCAGACAGCATGCGAAGCAAGGCACAGAGATTCGTGAAGGAGATGAATGCACAAGGTATGAGAGTGCTGGCCCTGGCGCAGAAGAGTTTCCTGAGCAAGGAAAACAACTTTGCCATCGAAGATGAAAAGGAGATGGTTCTCATTGGCTATCTTGCCTTTCTCGATCCTCCAAAGGAATCAGCTTCCCAGGCCATCAAGCAGTTGCACGAGCACGGCGTGGAAGTAAAAGTACTTTCGGGAGACAACGAGGCGGTGGTAAAGGCGATTTCCCGACAGGTAGGAATCAATACTTCTGATTCCGTTACGGGGCCGGAACTCGAAAACATGAGCCAGGAGGCGAAACAGAAAGCGGTGGTAAAATGCAGCATCTTCTCGAAGCTTACACCGATGCAGAAGTCGGAAATCATCCAGCTCCTGCAGAAGAAGAACAACACCGTGGGCTTCCTGGGCGACGGAATCAATGACGCAGCAGCCTTGCGAGAATCAGATATCGGAATCTCGGTAGATTCAGCTGTAGATATTGCCAAGGAGAGTGCCGACATCATCCTGCTGGAGAAAGACCTGATGGTTTTGGAGAACGGCGTACTGGAAGGCAGAAAGACCTTCGGAAACATCGTGAAATACGTGAAGATGACGGCTAGTTCCAACTTCGGAAACATGTTCAGCGTACTGGCAGCGAGTGCCTTCCTGCCTTTCCTGCCGATGCTTCCTATCCATCTGCTCATCCAGAACCTGCTCTATGATATTTCGCAGACCACCATTCCTTTCGACCGCATGGACAGAGAATATCTCGCCAAGCCACGTGTATGGAATTCAGGCGATTTGAGCAGATTCATGATTTGGATTGGACCTATCAGTTCGATATTCGATATTGCCACCTACATGGTGATGTGGTGGGTGTTCAAGTGCCAGGGGCCGGACATGGAATCCCTTTTCCAGTCGGGTTGGTTTGTAGAGGGTTTGCTCTCGCAGACACTCATCGTTCACATGATCCGCACCCGCAAGGTTCCGTTCATCCAGAGTTCTGCCTCATGGCCTGTGATGCTGATGACCTTCTCCATCATGGCAATCGGCCTCTGTATTCCGTTCACCACATTCGGCAGTTCGATAGGCCTGACTCCTCTTCCATGGACTTACTTTCCATGGCTCATAGGCATTCTGCTGTCTTACTGCGTATTGACGCAATGGCTCAAAACCCTTTATATCAGGGCTTTCAAACGCTGGTTGTAATGTAGGAAAATGTTTATTGTTTGTTCCGTCTGATTACCTAGAAATAGGGACTAGACGGAACCCTAACTATTTAGAAGAAACAAAAATACCTAGAAATGGGGATAAGAAAGGAAGCCCTTTTATTTAGAAGATTTAAAAATACTAACTATTAAGTATTGCAGGATTTTGAAATATCCAGTACCTTTGCAGCATGAATTAGCGAGATGCTCGCGAGTAGCGAGTAAGTGAACAAGAAATGATACAAAACATGAAGATTATACAAAAACATAAAGAAATGAAGAGAATTATTTTTATTATTTTAGGCTGCATCAATATTTGCCTTGCTTATGCACAGACCTTTAACGGACAATATATTTCTGAATGGCAATGGGACATGAACAAGAATACGAATCTGATTAATCAGCTGAGACTGGAACTGAGTGTTCCGATAGGAAAAGGAAAGGATTCGTTCGAGGCGGCTACGCTGCATGTGGCAAAGACCAACGATGGTATTATTGATGACTGGCAGGGATTTTCGAACATAGATGCAGATAATAATTTCGCCATGCTTGCCGTGCTGGGCTACATGCACGAGTGGAATTCGGGCCATCTGTTTGTGGGTGTAAGAAACGTGAACGAGGATTTCTTCACCTCTGATGTTACGGCACTTTTCCAGAACAGTTCAGAGGGAATCTTCCCTACTGTTGCTTCCAGCTATCCGATAGCCAACTATCCGTATTCGGGCTTGACCCTTTACTTTGATGTAACCAAGGGAGGATGGACTTTCAGAAACAGTCTGTATAATGGTATGGGCTATAATGGTTGGAAAGCTCACGACAATCCTTTCCTGGTTCGCCCGAAGAAGGATGGAATCTTCAACATGTCGCAGTTGGAGTATGAACATAAAGGTGGAAAATATTTTGCGGGTGCTGCCGTCCATACCCGTCAATATCCGATCAACGAGGATGGCGAAATGGTTTCTGCCGATGAATCCAAGGGCAAAACCACCTGTGCCTGGTGGATTTACGGAGAGCAGAGTGTATGGAAGGCTGGCGACAAGAACATTTCGTGCATGATGCAGTATTCCGAGAACACCAGTCATCAGAATGCCTGCTACCGATACGCAGAACTGGGCGGTGCCTATCAGGACGAAAAGAACGAGTGCGGTCTGTCGGGCCAGTACGCCCGCTTCCAGCAAGGTTCGGAATATTCGCTGGAAGTAACGTGGAAAAGACAGCTGACGGAATCCATTTCCCTTCAGCCATCGTTCCAGTACATCAAAAACGACAATGGAGATTTCACGGCACTCAGTGCCCGACTCTATGTCAGTTTCTAAAGGAAGAGAAAATAGAAAAGAAGGAAAGGTATGGCATAAAGTCTATCCTTTGCGGTTTTTAGGTACGGATTACACGGGTTTTTTATGAGAGATGATAATCGCTTTACTTATATTAGCGCCATAAATCCGTGTAATCCGTGTAAATTTTTAAGTTTTTCACCAAAGGCTGCTGCAATGTGGGTTAAAGAAATTCTTAGCAGTTCAAGGACTGCAAAAGTAAGTTATCCTTTATGAGCAATTTACTTTTTCATAACAAAGTTTTACTAAAAACGTATTAAAACATTCTAATATTCTGCAAAACAATATCAAATTCTCATTTTTTGTAATATCTTTGCAGAAAATTAAAACATAATTATGATGATATTTACCAATACACTTATATCGAATCAAACTGGATGTAATGTCCCCCATTACATCCTCAACTGTAATCTTCGGAAATAATGGTTATCGCTGTATAGATAACATATTATTAACGAATTAAAAATTACATGGGCTTAATCATATTATATTTTTTAGGTGCTCTGTCACTTTCCTTTTTATGCTCCGTCCTTGAGGCGGTGCTACTTTCTACTCCGATGTCGTTTATCTCGATGAAGGAGAATCAAGGCAACAAGACAGCCTCGTTGATGAAACAGTATAAGAACAACGTAGATCGTCCTGTGGGAGCCATTCTTTCACTCAACACCATCGCCCACACCATCGGTTCTGCCGGCGTGGGTGCCGAGTCTATCAAGCTCTTCGGCGAAGAATACTTCGGTGTTATTTCTGCCATTCTCACCTTGCTGATTCTGGTGCTTTCAGAAATCATCCCGAAGACCATCGGTGCTTCCTATTGGCGTTCGCTGGCAATGCCATCTACCAAGATTATCCGTGTGCTCATCTTCATCACCTACCCCCTGGTGCTGCTCTCGGAACTCATCACTAAGGTATTTACCCCTAAGAGTCATCAGGCTTCCATGAGCCGCGAGGAGGTTTCGGCGATGGTAGATGTAGGAACCACAGAGGGCATCTTCCGTGAATCGGAAAGCAAGATCATCAAGAGTTGTATCCGCCTGGCTGGTGTAAAAGCCAAGGAGGTGATGACCCCATCCATCGTGGTAGAATCAGCCTGCATGCATCTTACCACCAAGGAGTTTTATGAACAGAAAGAGTGGAAATTCTCGCGCATTCCGGTGTATGATAATAACAAGGATTACATCGTGGGATATGTACTGAAGGATATGGTTCTCAAATCAGTATCCGATGATGACTTCCAGACCAGATTATCCGAGTTGATGCGCCCAATTCTTTCCTTCAGCGAAGATGAATCACTATACCAGATATGGGAAAAGATGCTCGAAAAGCGAGAGCACATCTCCATCATTGTGGATGAATACGGTTGCCTTCGCGGTGTGGTTTCTATGGAGGACGTGATAGAAACGATGACAGGCGTGGAAATCGTAGACGAAGACGATGTGGCTGTGGATATGCAGGCCTTGGCCAAGGAGAAATCGCGCATAATGATGCAGAAAAAGAAATAAAAATGGCTCAGGAGAAATTGTCTATCCACGGACAATCTCCCCTGAGCCATAAAACTAAAGAAATTACTTCTGAGACACCTTCACTCCCGTAATGCGGCTTTTGAAATCGCCTGCCTTCTGGAGTGGGAACACCAGCGTGCGCTGATAGTGCATCTTGGCAGAAGGATTATACACCACAGGCTGCCAGGCTGTAGCATCGCTCTTCTGGAAAGTAGCCAGGTCTTTCTGCTGCATGGCATAAAGAGTAATCGGACCAAGCTCCTCGCGCAACTTTCCATCCACATAAAGACAGGTCTTCCTGTTGTCGCCCGTAATCGCCAGGGTTACCTTCTTCCCCTTCTCTACCCTGTAGTTGAACTTGTTGAGATACCCCTCGTGGGCAAAACCAAGCTGACCGCTTTCTGGATCGGAAAGATAGAAGGTAGCGTTATCTGACGAGAACAACACCGTGCCCTTCGGCTCATCAGCTCCCTCGATGGTGAACTCCACCCGATAGCCATAGCCCACTTCCTTTTCGCCCGTGGTCTGACCAGGGTTCAAAGTCTCTATTCTGAGCTGCTTGCCCTTCTGCCAGCGTGCCGCCTCATTAACCGCAGGAGCCTCGCTGAGCGCAAGGCGAAGACGATTGAACTTTTCAAAGGAGAAAGAGGTGGCTGCACCCGTCCAGCACTTTGCCGACAGCGTCTGCAGGGCAGGGAACAGTCGGTCGTGAATATCCTTCACCGTAATGCCGTTGCCCGCATGGTCGTTCCATACGGCAAACATTCCGCCGAGAATGGCTGGGTCGTTCTCATCAAATTTCTCGTTGCCAATCTGCGCCGGAGTCCACGAATCGTAGAGATACTGGCAATTCAGATAATCGTAATAATAGCCCGCTGCCGGAACGATGTAAACCAATCCGTCAGGAATGCTCACCAGTTTATAGCCCTGGCGCTTCATCTCCTTCGGGTCAGCATAACCATTGTACCAGCAATGCATCATCACGTTCTCTGACTTCACCTTGGTGTCGCCCTTGGCATGAGTAAGCGCACCCCAAACGGCAGCCTGCTTGCCAAACGACTCTACATATTTAATATAATGGTCGGTGAAGTAGCGGAATTTCTCCACCACCTCCTTCTTGGCGTTGGAATATTCGTCGGTTCCGATGTGAACTATCTTGCCTCGGAACACGGGGTTCTTGCCCTCCAGATACTCCTTGAAAAGCCCATCCACAAACTTGTAGGTCTCGGGATTGAAGAGGTCGAGATGATCCATGCCATATTCCCTGGAACCGATTTCCGGCTTGTAATGGGTGAAGGCAAGCGAATGGGCAGGCACATCTATCTCGGGGATGATGTTGACGCCATACTGCTCTGCCAGTTTCTGGAGTTCGATGAACTCTGCCTTGGAGTAGCTGCCATCCTTCGCCGTGAGTCCCGGATAAGTATCGCATTCCAGTCGGAAGGCTGCCGGGGTCTTCGCCCAGTCGTTACCGAAATACTGTCGGAATCCGTTATCATTCAGATGAATCTGCAGGGTATTCATCTTGTAATAAGACATCATCTTGACCAGCGAGCGCAGATAAGACATCGGGATGAACTTTCTGCCGCAATCCATCATGAAGCCTCGCAGCCCGTAGGCAGGCTTATCCTGGGTAGAACCCTTAGGCAGCACGAAACCAGCCGAGCGCTGCTGCTCTGAAAGCTGCAGCACGGTGCGGGTACCCCATACCAGTCCTTCTACGGAAGAAGCCGTGATGGTAGTTACGTCGCCGATGGTGAGGCGATAGCCTTCCTTGCCGAGCTGCCTGGCTGATTTCTTATCAGACTGAAGCACCAGCACGATGTCGCCGGCAGAAGGCTTTCCCGTCTTAGGCGTGAGCGATTTTCCCACCAGGTCATGGTAATCGGCAGCAAAGAGTTTCGCCACATCCTGGGCGTTCTTTCCTCCCTTCACCACGTATTTGCCCGATGGGGTAAACATTCCCTCAGCCCCACTCCATTGCTTGAGCTCAGGGATTACAAAAGGTTTTTCGTTGACCGTTGCCCAGCCACACGAAAGCACCAAAGTGCAGCAAGCCGTCAGCAAGAGACGCTTCACATCATTTAGGTTTTTCTTCATACTTTTCCGTTTTATGTTATGAGTTAAATATTTCATTATCAATCATGGATGCTGTAATTAGAACATCTCATAATCAACTGTTGATATTGTTATTCACACCATTTTTTATCTTATAGTTGTACCTTAACAGCCTTTCCTTCATATTCCACGCTCTTACTTGCCTGCATTGCTTGATCGCCTGCGCCGCTATCAGCCCCCACCAGCACGATGTGGAATCTGCGATGCTGAAGCATTCCCTTGTAACTACCCTTGCGTGGGGCGATGCTCAAGGTTCTGCCAGCTTCATTCCAAACAAACTGGATTTCAGAGAATTTACCCTTCTCGTAGTTGTAGTTGTCGCCCTCGTCCTCATAGAGCGTAAACGTTCCATCAGCACCAGGATAAACACGGATTTCCAGTTCATCCCAAGGCTTCTCTGAACTATACAGCACTTCAGGACCGAATGGCAGGATGGTACCAGCCTTGATGAATACAGGCATGATGTCGATAGGACAAAGGCGCTGGATATCCTGACCACCATCATACAGGGCATTGCTCCAGAAATCATACCATTTATTACCCTTTGGCAAGTAAACATTCACAGGCGCAGCAGCCTTCCTTACATCAGGATAAATGGTATGGCCCTTCTTGGCCTTATCCTTCCAGGTGTATAAAGGATCGGTTACCGGCTTCACCAGGATGTTGCGGCCAAAGAGATACTCATCGTTCAGGCGGGAAGCCTTCTTGTCTGCCGCATAATCCATTACCAGGGCACGCATCATGCTTCCGCTATTCTGTACACAGTCGCCAGCCGTACTGTAGATATAAGGCAAAAGGCGATAGCGCAGCTTGATGGCCTTAATCATAGCATCATAAGCCCAGTCGCCCTGCTTTCCGAATTCATACAGTTCGCTTACCATTGGCGAAGAACAGTGGTTGCGCATCAATGGCATGAAGGTTCCCCACTGCATCCAGCGGGTCTGCAATTCCTGAATGGCTGGATTCTTGGCGTTCTGTTCAAACTCCCAGTAGAAGAAGCCGCCCAGGTCGGTGTTCCAGAACGGAATGCCGCAGAGCGAGAAGTTCAAGCCCGAAGGAATCTGGTTCTTCATCTCGTCCCAGGAAGCCACCACATCACCGCTCCAGCAGATGGTGCCATAATGCTGAATACCGAAACTGCCGCTTCGGGTCATCTGGAGCGAACGCTTCGTGCTGCCCTTCATCGCTCTCTGGTGCTCGTAGATGCTCTTGTTGTGCAACAACGGGAAGGCGTTCTTCACTCCCAGCCATGAACCGTCGTAGGTTTGATAGTTCTCATCGCCCGGTTTCTCAAAATGGTCGGGCTCCGTAGAATCAGTCCACCAGGCATCAAAACCCATCTTGTAGAGATGAGTAAGATACTTCCAGTAGAGGTCGCGCGCCTTCGGATTGAACACATCGTATGGCATTACGCCACTCTTTCTTGGCCACGTTTCAAAAGGAAGAAGGGCATTCATCTTCTTCAGTTCACGATACTGCTCTGTCCAAGGACCGAAACTTGCCCAGATGGAAATCATCAGGTGGGCATCGTTCTTATGAACATACTTCACCATCTCCTCCGGACTCTTCAGGCGGGGTTCTCCCTGCGCCTTCATCTGCTTCATATCGGTAGGAAGATACTTGGCATAGGCTGGGTCGCCCACCTTATTTATATAGTATGGGTTCTGGAACTTCATCGCATTCCAGTTGGAATCGCATCCCCAATACTGCCAGTCCTGCACGATGGCATCAGTAGGAATCTTCAGTTCGCGATACTTGTCCAAAACGCCTGCCAGTTCATCGCTGGTCTTATAGCGCTCACGGCACTGCCAGAAGCCCATCGCCCATTTCGGGAACATCGTAGCCTGTCCGGTGAGTTCACGGATGCTGGCAATGACTCCATCCTGCGTACCATCCTTGTACATGAAATAGTAGTCGGCACAGGTTCCCACTTCGCTGGTAAAGGAAGTGCATGATGCCTGGTTGCCATTATCCCTGGATGCTACAATATCATTGAAATAGGTTTTTCCGGCATTGTCCCAGTAAAGACCATAGCCTTTCTCGCTGGTGAAATAAGGGATGGCGATATAGGTGTTATGATTCCAGAGTTCGATGTTCTTCCGGCCACGCTGATTCATATAAACATCACGCAGCTGTCCCAAGCCATAGATGGCCTCGTCGTCGGCAAGACGGAAGTCCTGCTCTATGCGGTACTTGCCCTTGTTGGCTTCATCCTTGCGGGCTTCCAGGCGGGTCTTCGTATCGGTAAGCAGCAGTTTTCCTTCCTTCGAGAGAAAGCGGATTTCGCCAGTCTTCTGATTCAGTTCAACAGACATCAGATTAGACTTAATTCTTACAACATCTCCATTTTCCTGTATTTGAACGTCCTTCATCAGCTGAGGCTTCAAGATAACAGAATAGCTTTTCTTCTGAACGGAAGCGCCAAGGTCGGCATCAGATTTCTGAATGCGGACGATGGATGGAGAATAGAACTCGATGGTTACATTCTGCTGAGCCACCTGGCGGATGATGGCATTTGCAGCCGCACCTTTCTGCGTGCCTGCCACCTTTACGCTCTTGGCACAGAGTTCACCAGGAACGCCTACTGCAGCTATACCCAAAAGGGCAATGAGAGATAAATTCTTTAGCATAATTTTTTCTTTGTTTATTATATTAGTTGGTTTATGATTTTTCCTGTCTGAATACGCAAGCTAGTATTTCGGCTGCAAAGATAATGCAAGAGATAATCTCATGCAAAATACCTAATCATAGAGATAGAAAATGCGCTCCATCATGTGCCACTTCTCATCGCTCGTAGCACCCTTGCCGCACTTCTGGAACTTGCCTACCACTTCCTCCCACTCAGCCTGTCTAGGGAGGGTGGCGAGTTCTGCCATTTTCTTGTCCCAATCGAAATCTACGGGAGCATCCACAACCATCACCAGTCGGTTGCCGAAGATGTAAATCTCCATCTCCAGGATACCCACCTGTCGGATTCCGTCACGAATCTCCTTCCATTGCACACCTTCTGAATGCAGGCGGCGATATTCACGGATAGCCTCCTCATCAGATTCCAGTTCCAGCCACTGCACGTAGCGCTTGGTGGCTACCGGATACTTCTTCTGTTCATAACCTTTCATCATAATCATTAGGGTTTTTAAAGATTCAATTATATGTTATTTTGTTTATTTAGTGCAAAAATATAAAAAAAGATTGAGCAAAACAAGCTAAGATAGAAATATTTTAGTTACTTTTGCATTATCTTATCAAATAACAGATTACAAGTATGAAGAAACTACTCTTATCCATCGCCTTTCTGCTCCCTGGTATGGGAATGATGGCGCAAACTCAGGTGAAGACTGCCGGAGGTGTTCTCGAAGGAAAAGACCTCTCAGGCATCACGGTTTTCAAAGGCGTTCCGTTCGCTGCCCCTCCTGTGGGAAACCTCCGCTGGAAGGCTCCGCAACCTGCACAGAAATGGCAGGGCGTTCGCGAGGCCAAGGAGTTCGGACCGAACCCGATGCAGGAACCTATCTTCGGCGACATGAACTTCGGTACGAAGGCAAACAGCGAGGATTGCCTATACCTTAATATATGGACTCCCGCAAAGACCATGAAGGAGCATCTGCCTGTGTTGATTTATTTCAACGGCGGAGGCTTGATGGCTGGCAGCGGAAGCGAACCTAGATATGCGGGCGATGCGATGGCGCGCAAGGGCATCATCTCCATCACAGCCAACTATCGTGAGGGCATCTTCGGCTTCTTTGCTCATCCTCAACTCTCCAAGGAAACCTCCTATAAGGGTTCCGGCAACTATGGATTCATGGACCAGGTGGCTGCCATACAATGGGTGAAGGATAACATCGAGGCTTTCGGCGGCGACCCTAACCGCATCACCATCGTAGGCGAATCGGCTGGTTCCATGTCGGTTAGCGCCCTGATGGCTTCCCCTCTCTGCCAGGGACTCTTTGCCCAGGCAATGGGTTCCAGCGGTTCGGTGATGGGATTCAAGAAGATTGCCACCCAGAAGGAAGCCGAAGAACTGGGCGTGAAGCTTGCCCAGAAAATAGCCGAGAAGATGGGCAAGAATACGGGCAAGAAGGTGAAAAAGAACGTAGGATTGAAGAACCTCAACGAACTTCGTGCCCTGCCTGCCGAGGAACTGATGAAGCTGGCGGGCGTAAGAGCCGTTCCTGTCTATAACATCGACGGATATTTTATGAAAGAACAGCCTGTAGATGTCTTCGCCAAGGGCGAGCAGATCAAGGTGCCTCTGCTCATTGGCGGTAACAACCAGGAGATGACTCCATGGGCGGTATTGATGGGCAAACAGCCTACCGTTGAGAATCTGAAGGCTGGCGCCAAGACCACCTTCGGGGCAGAGAACATCGATGAACTCTTCCGCCTTTACGGAATCAACAGCGACAAGGAGGTGTTGGAGCAGCCGGGTGTGAATCTGGCTTCGGATATCTTCCTGGATTATTCTACATGGAAGTGGGGCAACATGCACAAGCTGACCGGCGGACAGCCAGTTTACCGCTACCGCTATTGCCATCCTCGTCCTGCAATGGCCATCAAGGGCAAGGTAGCAGCTTTGGCTGGCGGCGTGGTAGATGCTAAGGAAGATGCAGCTCCAGCTCCACAGGATAAGGGAGCCGTTCACTCTGCCGACATAGAATATGCGATGGGCACTTTGCCAACCAACCACGTGTTCAACTGGCAGCCGGAGGATTACATGATCAGCGACATCTTCAGCCAGTATTATGTCAACTTCGTAAAGACCGGTAATCCAAACGGTCTGGGTCTGCCGGAGTGGCCATCCACCAATGGCAAGGCCGTAGCCCCTGTGCTTCAGATTGATGTGAACACAACGGTGAAGTCTGATGCCCAGATGGAGAAGCGCTATGATTTCATCGACAAAATGTTCTGGGAGAAGAAATAGAGATGTTTCAGAAATTCATCATCAATAGAGACGGAGTGCTGAAGTTCGGGCACGTCTATCTGCACCGTGACATGCTGGCCCCGGGCGAGCAATGCACCTACGGCGGAGGTTTATGGAAAATAGATGAAGGCAGGGGCGCCATCGTTCTCTATGGAAGAAGTTTCGACTTCGGTCCTCCCGATTTCGACTTTGTGAAACGGATAGACTGGACGGGCTTGGGGGGAACACCCCGCCCGCTGCTCTATCTGCCCCATTGGCCTAGCGAAGAGGAGGTAGTGCCCATCATCATCAATTGAGAAAATAGTATAATATTCTATAAATTCTATGCAAAAAGTTTGCCCGTAACAGATAAAAGCGTATTTTTGCAAAAAGAATTCACTTAAAAAGCAGTATAGTATGAAAAAGAAATTAGTTTTGACAGCAGCCGTTATCGCTGCATTGTCAGTTGTCTCTTGCAATAGCAAGAAGACAAATAGCCAGGGAGCTGATCAGGATAGCCTCAGCTATGCAGGAAATGATTCGCTCAATTCTAACGATATCGTGCTCGATTCCATCGCCGGCACCTATGAGGGAACTCTCCCTGCTGCCGACTGCCCGGGAATCAAGACTGTATTGACTCTCAATGCCGACAGTACCTACCAGTACTCAGCCGACTATCTGGAGCGCAAGGATGGACACGACGAAGCAAGCGGTATCTTCAAGGTATTGGCTAACAACGTAGTAGAAATCACCCGCCCATCCAGCGGCGAGACTACTTACTTCAAGGTGAAGGATGCCAACAGTCTCATCATGACCGACTCTCTCGGTACCGAACCTGAAGGCGCCATGGCTAAGCACTATGTGCTGACCAAGAAGAAGTAAGCTATTCACATCTAAAAAGAGCCCCATCTCATATCAAGAAAGCATCTTTTTCTACTTTCGAAATATGGAGATGGGGATTTTGCATTGTGGCAGTTGGCGAAAGATATGGAGGTATTCGGCATACTCCTGATATTACAAACCCATTACATTCTCATCTTTCACGTTAAATTCAATTAAGTTTTACCTCATAACTTTCGCTATTTCAGATATTTTTCCTAATTTTGCGTCCACGTTTCCAACAGATGAAATGAATATTAAGATTAGATTATAAAATTAGGTATTATATAAAATAGACAAGGAAAAAGAAAAATGGAACATGTTTTTACTGAATCGATGTTTTTGGTGGGCTTCGTGATATTCATCGCCGCCATACTCGTATTAGACATGCTGGTCATCGACCGAAAGGCGCATGTGGTTTCCATCAAGGAAGCCGGCTCCTGGACGGCAGTCTGGATTATTCTCGCTCTCGCCTTCGCTGTGTTCATCTACTTCCATGGCGACATGGTGCACGGCATAGAGAACTTCGACGACCTGAAGCTGATAGCCTCGCGCTATGCTTCTCATCTCAAACTGGATCCGAACGATTATGAAGGGAGTCTGCAGCAATATCGCCACTACATGACCATCTCTTACATCTCGGGTTATCTGATAGAAAAGACGCTCTCGGTGGATAATCTCTTCGTGATGATGATGATCTTCAGTTCGTTCGGAGTGGATAAGAAAGATTACCAGCACGTATTGAACTGGGGTATTCTGGGAGCCATCGTGCTTCGCTTCGTCTTCATCTTTGCAGGTGCTGCCCTCATCAGCCGATTCGCCTGGATATTGCTCATATTCGGAGGATTCCTGGTTTACAGCGGCGCCAAGATGTTCTTGAACAGGAACAAGAAGGAAGAGATCAACGCCCTCGACCATCCGGTGGTGAAGTTCATGCAGCGACGTCTGCATCTGGGACCTCTGGTAATGACGGTGGTGTTCATCGAGTTCTGCGACCTGATTTTCGCATTCGACAGTATTCCAGCCGTATTCTCGGTTTCGCTCGACCCGTTCGTGGTGTTCTTCTCCAACATCTTCGCCATCCTGGGCTTGCGTGCCCTCTTCTTCCTGCTGGCAGCGATAGCCGATAAGTTCCGCTACTTGAAGGTGGGTGTGAGCGTGCTGCTGGTGTTCATCGGTGTGAAGATGCTCATCCACGATTTCTTCGAGATTGATGCAGTAAGTTCGCTGGTATTCATCATCCTCGTCTTGCTCGTCAGCATCGGAGCTTCGGTGGTGATTCCGCAGAAAAAGGAAGCTTTGGAAAATGCAAAATAAGTAAAAGGAAACTTAAGGAAACACGAAACGCAAACAATACGCCCTGAAAGGGCAGAAGCAAGTTTTTTTGCCCACACGCCCTGAAAGGGCAGAAGCTCCTAGCCCAGGGCACCGCCCTGGGTTTACGCATAAGCAAGAATGTCGCCCTGTAAGGGCAAAAGCTTTTAAGTACCTGGAAAGTACAAAGTTTTTGCCTTTACAGGGCGAACTGTTTATATTTCTAATACCTCCTCAACGGTCTATACTTTATGGTATCAATCCGGTTGAAATAATCCTTCCATTCATTCGACACCTTGTCATCATCCCGAACTATCCGGATGCCATAAAACCTGGTGCCCGTTTCCTTATACTCCTTGAACCTCGCCAACATCTGCTGCGGCGGATTCGGAATCAGGAAATCCGTAATCCAAAGCACATCGGCATTCACATAATGCAGACCATCGTTATCCAGCAAATCAAACATCTGGCTCATCATCTTCTTTGCCGAAGTTCCACCACCTATAAAAGGCAGATGGGTTGATTCATGAGCTTCCACAACCGTGATTCCAATCCTCTTCAACCGCTCCGCCTTCCGCTTCGCCATCAAATCGATGGCACGGGTGCTTACGGAAAAATCTATCAGAAAGCAATCCCGCTCCAAATCCTCTGCCGTTTCTTCCAACAGGGAAATCAGCGTAGAAGAAATCCTTTCAGGCGTTCCATACATACTCGCAGAAGTATCCAGGCAAACTATCATCGGACCCTTTCGGGAAGCATGGGTAAAGCCGAGTTTTCGGGAAGGCTTCGACATTTCGCTCTTGTAACGGAAAGTCTGGAGCCTGCGGGTTCGATACTTATAGATAAAAAGCCCCTCCATATCCTCATCGCTGTATTGCGCCAACTCCAGCGGAAGAAGTGAGTTGAGATCATCGCCCACGGTAATGCCCTCGATGTCGCTTCCAGCGGAATGCTCCATCTTCATCTCCACCCCCGAAGCGATGGTGAGCCTATCTTTGCCGTTGGCATCTGCCACACGCCCCATCTTCGCCACAATCTCCTTGATTTCTGGATATTTATCCTGAATCTTCACCTGGTTCAAGCGGCGTTCAAACTCCGTTTCCGTCCATCCGTTCGTCATCAGTTCCCAGGCTTGCACGGCTCGCTGCTCCGAAACGCCCTTCGTCTTCATGTTGCGGGTTATCTGGTCCATCATGCGAACCAGTCCCGTTTCGAAGTTATTCTGACGGAGAGAAATAAAATCCTTCAGTTTCTTCAATACCTGATGGTCGATGCACACCTTCCAGTCTCTTACCAGTCGCTCCCAGTTTTCCGGTTTCGAAGCTCCATCGCCAGCCATCAGTTTCAGGAAGAAAGACTTATCGAATCCATCCTCCCGGTGTTCCTGCTCCAACTGGTCGATGAGCGGAAGCCACACCTGCTCATCCATTCTCTTAAAGGGAGTCCAGTCGAGCACATCATCAGCCCGATGACTTTCGGTCCAGGCACGTTGGCGTTGGAATCGCATGTGATGAACGCATTCCACGATGAACTTTCCCACACAATCATAGAATACCTTGCTCTTGATTTTGCTATTCACCACCTGACGCATGAATTTCTGCACCTCTTCACCAGTTTCCGGAATCGTCACTTTCAGGGTAAAGAGATGAATCAGATAATCCTTCAGCGGGTCTTCCTTCAAATTCCAAGGCATGGCTGCGCCAGTCGGATCAGGAATCTTCACCTGCCCCGACTTGCAGAAGTCGTCCAACATCTTCAAGTAATACTGCGCTTCCGCCAAATCCTTGTTATTCTGGTATTTCATCTTATCCGATATTTTTTACCCAATTGGTAAAAAGCTTCTTATATATTATAGGAAGACTAAGCCATCTCTTTCTCCATCAGATATTCTGCGAAGATTCTTGCAGCACTCTCCACTTTGGCAGCGCAAGGACGAGACTTGTAGTATTCTGCCGTTCTTGCCGAAGCCACATAGCTGGACTGCGCCTTCTCATGCCCCTTCAAGCCCAGAATCTCGGCACAGATGATACTGCCATTCTGCTCCTTCGATTTGGCTAACAAATCCTGCACCACCTTGTAGCAGGCCGATTTGCCCTCGCGGTCATCCCCCTCGGTCTGTCCGCAATCCAAGCCCACAAGCACCACAATGCCCGAAACGGCTCCACACATCATTCTCATTCTGCCAACTCCACCACCGAAGCCGGCACCAATGCGCTTCGCCATCTCATCATCAAGACCATACAAATCGGCAAAGGCAGCCACCACCGACTGGCAACAGCCATAGCCCTGCATAAAATTCTCCACTGCCTGGTGAACACGTGTCTCCAATTCAGGAGTCAATATTTTCTGTTCGTTCATAATGTTTTGAGTCTTCTATATAATAATGTATAAGTAATAGGAGGCGATTAAACCTCATAAAGTTTCATCGTATTATGCCTCATAAAGCTTCATCGTATCCTGTCGAGTAAACGCCAACTCCTTATAGAAATCACGGAGATAAGCCGAAATTTCAGCCTTATCATCCGAAGACACGAAGAGATTCTCGCCCAACTGCCTTTCCAGCGAAGTCAAGCCATCCGAAAGGGTTTCGATTTCCCCCTCGTAATCTCTGCCATTCTCAGGATTCCTGCGAACCCGATGATACTTAATATCCTCGGCAAGCGCATTCTTCATCTCCACCAGCCGTTCGGCAAAGGGAGCAAAGAGTGCCCGGATTACGATGCTTCGGATAGCATCCCGCTCTTCCGGTTCCTGCCACAGACAATGGTAGATAGGAAGCAGGTCGCAGATATCCACCTCTTCCCTATCCTGCATGAAGGCAGAAGTGCGAAGCAGGCGAACGATATTTTTCCATCGGCGGTCGCTCACATAGATATTTCTGCGCTCGGCAGCCTCATCCACATTCACGGCTCTCAGAGATTTACGGATGGCGGAAATTGCATCAAGCACCTCCTCCTTCACGCCAATCTTACAGATTTTCTCCGCCCATTCAGCATACTCCTCAGCAGTAATCTTCAAATCAGAAAAATCTGCGTTATCTGCGAAATCTGCGTGCCCCAAAGCCCCAGTAGAACCAGAGAAATCTGCGTGAGATTCCAGCAGCATAGCACGAAAATTCTTCTCCAGCTTAATCGGTCGGCTCTCTATTCTAATCACGAATCGGTCCCAAAGCGCCTCCAATCCCTCTCCCTTAGCCGGCAGCTCATTACTAGCCGCCACGAGAAGTTTCAGAGGGAGATGCATTTCGCGATTGCCATTTCTGAAGATTTTCTCATTAATCACCGTGAGGAGCGTGTTCTGGATAGCAGGACCCGCCTTCCAGATTTCATCCAGGAAAACCACATCGGCAGTAGGCAGATACCCCTCCACCGCACGCTCGTAAGTATCCGAAGTCTTCAGTTTCTGAATGCTCACCGGACCGAAGATTTCATCGGGCGTAGAGAATCGCGACATCAGATACTCAAAACTCCGAGCATCCCTGAACGCCGTCTTCAACTGTCTGGCCACCATACTCTTCGCCACACCCGGAGGGCCTAAAAGAATAACGCTCTCGCCTGCCAGAGCGGCAAGAAGCGAGAGCGAAATTTCAGTATTTTTTTCATAAATGCCCCGGTTCATCTCCTGGAGCAAAAGTTTGAATCTTTCCAGCATGTAATTACTTTACGTTGCCCACCTTAATCAAGTACTCAGCAATCTGAACTGCGTTCAAGGCAGCACCCTTACGAATCTGGTCACCAGTCAACCACAATGTGTTACCATTGTCATCAGCCAAATCCTTGCGGATACGACCTACATATACATCGTCCTTACCGGCACTCTCCAATGGCATTGGATAAACGTAGTTCTGAGCATCATCCTTTACAGTTACGCCTGGAGCAGCCTCCAAAGCCTTGCGGATGTCCTCTACTGCCAATGGCTTCTCTGTCTCGAACCAAACACTCTCTGAGTGAGAACGAAGTGAAGAAACGCGAACGCAGGTAGCACTGGTGCGAACATCAGAGTGCATGATCTTGCGGGTCTCGTTAAACATCTTCATCTCCTCCTTGGTGTAATCGTTAGGAGTCATCTTGTCAATCTGTGGGATGACATTATATGCCAACTGATGAGGGAACTTATTGATATGATCGGTCTTACCAGTCTCGAGGATATCCTTATACTGCTGCTCAAGTTCAGCCATGGCTGCAGCACCAGCACCTGAAGCACTCTGATAAGAAGAGATATGGATCTTCTTGATATGGCTTAAGTCATCGATAGGCTTCAACACTACTACCATCATGATGGTGGTACAGTTAGGGTTGGCGATGATGTTGCGAGGGCGGTTCAAGGCATCCTCAGCATTTACCTCAGGCACAACCAGAGGCACGTCGTCGCACATACGGAATGCGCTAGAGTTATCAATCATCACGGCACCATACTTGGTGATAGTCTCGGCAAACTCCTCAGAAGTGCCGCCACCAGCAGATGTGAAAGCAATATCGACATCTTTAAAGTCATCGTTATGCTGCAAAAGTTTGACCTCATAGTCCTTTCCCTTGAAGTTGTATTTTCGTCCGGCAGAACGCTCAGAACCAAACAACACCAAATCATCCATAGGGAAATTTCTCTCGGCAAGGATACGCAAAAATTCCTGTCCTACTGCGCCACTTGCACCAACAATTGCTACTTTCATAATCGAATCTTTTAATTTATAAAGTTGTTATAAGTGAATCTACGGATGAGCCAGATGCACATTCCCTGCCCGATGATTCCTCACCTTTCTGACGGCCGGAAACTGCTTATCTTCTCAAATCCGCTGCAAAGGTAAGACTTTTTCTACAATATCAAGCATAAAATTCCAAAAATTATTGCTTTTTGCTGCATTTTTATCATTTTCGCTTACTTTTCTGTAAGAATCTGCATAAAAACGGAGAAAAATAGTTGCAATTACGTTTAGTAGTTCAAAAGAAAAATAGCCAAGAAAAATCCAAGGAACTTATAATTTTTTATAAAAAGAACAACATATTATACCTTTTCTTGCGTAATCTAGGATTTTTTGCTACCTTTGCAGGAAAAGTACAATATAAGTCTCAAGCTGCAGAGAATCAGGCATCCTGCCCACCGCAGCAGCCAGCTAGTCCACATCCTTTCATTTCTGTCATACCACTGGCAGTACTTATCGCCCTCATCGTCCTGGTTGTCAAACTCTTCCCAGACGATGCCCTGGCTGGTAAAATCCGGACATTGGAAATCAGGGAGTTACATGACGGGTGACTGCAATGTGGGTTAATTGAACATTTCTGAAAAGCTGAATATCCTCCGCTATTTCAGATGGATGGTCTGTGTTTTGCCCAGGATGCCTGTTAGCACGGCGATTCCATTATCACGAATCTCCACCTTTTCATATTTGGCATCAACAATCACTTTTCCATTTAATGTCATAACACCCCAATGTCTGGGTATCTGTTCAAAGGCGCAATAGGCACCGACAGGTAGCGCTATATGGTGGTAGAGGGGTGGCACGATAACTTTACCATCTACCTTTAAGCCCCATTTCTTTCCGGCCTGATACAATTCCACATGACCTGCCTCTGACTTCTCATGCAAAAGAAGCAACTCACTTGCTTCCATTTCCTTCTTCTGTAACATCGCCTCTTGATAGTATTTCTTGCCAATCCGAGGCATGACAAAATTCAAATCTTCATTTTCATTCTTTGGCTGATTGCACCCTATATAGGTCTTCTTCAAACTTGAATCTACCAGGTAGTAGTCCTCTTTGCTGTCCATGACAACAATACGTTCACCATACAGAATGGCACATAACCAATACACATGCTCGTAATCATTACGCAGGAAACACACATTCCTGCTCTCTTCATGACCCAAGCGCATCTTCCCTTCACTACCCTCATAATAGTACCATACTTGACAACCGGTAGCAGAAAGTCTGGATCTGTATATCATATAATACCCATAATTCAGAAAATCATATTGTGAAGGACGATAGGGCAAAGAAAATTCTTCTTGGGTTCGAGACATGAAGATGTCGTTATATTCTATAAACTCCCATCCTTTGATGTTGACAACCTGGGGAGCCCCTGCTACGTCAGTGCCGTCGTCGATGACAGCTTTTGCCAATAGGTCATAATAGCATTTCGCCTTTCTGCGAGGGCGGTAGAACAGGATGTTGCCATCCAGCAGTTTCATGTCATAGTAATCGCCTGGCTCCAGTACTTGTTCTCCTTGTCGGTTCACTACCGTCATCTTTCCATCAGGCAGCTTGATGATGGCAAACTCCCCTTTGCTATCCACAAACTCACGATACTGTATCGTTTGGAGCAATTCCTCATGGCTCATCACCATCATCATTTCCGATCCTGGATGAATCTGAATACAGTCTTGCACCTTGCTCATCAGGAAAAACTCTCTTTCCTTGGCTGTCTCCTTTTTCTTGCCAACTTTCAGCTTTCCCTCAAACATCGCATTCCAGTTCCATACCTGCGAAGGCAACCCGAACACCCGATACAGTCCCACATTATCTATAATCACGCAGTTCTTCTTTCCTTTGGCAACTCGCAGTCCTCGTCCCACCATCTGCAGGTACTTGGCAAGCGACAGCGTAGGTCGAGCCAACTGTACAAACTCCACATCCGGACAGTCAAATCCCTCCGAGAAAATGTCCACATTCACCAGCACTTGGATGTCACCATTCTTGAAGGCTTCAATGTCTTGCTGTCTTTCCGTGGCAGGAGTCTTCGAGTCTATGGCAATGGCTTTCACGCCATGTTCCTGATACAGTTTTGCGATTTTCTGAGCATGACTGATATTGATAGCATACACGATGCCCTTTCTGTCCTTACCAAATTCTTCCAAGCTCCGATAGAGCCTTTCGATGCTCGGCTTCTTATTCAGCAACATATCCATTTCCTTGTTCTGGTAGTCACCATCTGCACCTCGCTTCTGCAAGGAGTCGATGAGCCGTTGCGTCACCCCATCCGATTTGATGCTCACAAAATCGTATGTAGCCAATCTTCCCTTGCTGATAAACTCAGGAACACCCCACGACTGCACCAACACATCAAACAGGTCTGTGAAACCCTTACCATTCAATCGGCAAGGTGTAGCCGTCAGTCCCAGGAACTTAGCCTTCGGGAATCTCTCCCACATCTCCTTATAGGTCTTGGCAAGCGCATGATGCGCCTCGTCAATCACAATCATCCCCGGCTCTTCCTCTATCTCGTCATAGTGTCTCATCAGCCACTGAATTGACATCGGCTTGACGGATGACAACAGAGAAGAGGTAGCTGAGGAATAAGAATGAAACTTCCTTACGGTTTCATCAATCTGGGATACCAGCTCCCTTCTATGGGCAACAATCCATACTTTCGCCTTAGGATTAGCTCTCACGAAAGAGTCTATGACTGCTGTTAACAGGTATGTCTTACCTGTTCCAGTCGGCATCTGTGCCATAACGGAACGGTGAAGGCACAAAGCCTTCTCTATCCGTGCTTTCATATCCTCTTGGTAATCAAAAAGTTCTATTTTCTTCATTCTAAAGAAATTATTTCTTCAATAATTAGTCTTCAAAAATCAACACTTAACATTCAATACTTAACATGACTATAGAATGCTTCCCAGATAACTCTTGAAATAATATCAGCCATTCCTTATCACCAGACAGTTTCAATGCCTTCGGCAGCATCAATCAGATTTCCTTTCTTCTTCATGCTCTTGGCTTTCCTCATCATTGCAGCCAGGTCTTGCTCAATCTTTCTCCAGTCAAATTGGGGGTAACCGAATCGCTTGCCCAGCACACCAGCATGGGCAAAGCAAGCCTCCACCTGCTCCTTATAATTACCACGCTCTGGTTTCCAATATTTTTCCACCAAAGCGGTAGCAAAGTCCTCATGCGTGGCTGCATACTGCCACACAAAGGCTTTCATCTCCTTGCCCGAAATTTTCGAGAGTACTTTATCTATCTTGTCTATTTGAGTGTTTGTGTTCATTGTTACTTATTTTAGCTTACGACTTATACTCCTTGTTGAAAAACAAATCATCAGAGTCTAAATACTTTTCAGCAATAAGATGCTTTTGAAGATAATCATAATTGTGATAATCATCGTCAAACTTCGCCATATCAACATTTTTGTCATGAATGTAGATATTGCATTGTCTGTCAGAATGTTTCTTTATAAACCCGCGAACAAAATCTTCGATTTCTTTATTTGAAGATGGGGTGAAGTTTAGCTTTACAAAGAAATTATCAACGACAGGCATGCTCTTATTAATGAAATTGTATTTATCATCCGACAAAGACGAATCAACCATAAATTCATCGACTAATATATGTTCAAAGCCATAATCATTTTCCTTATGTCTAAGTTGGAAGAACTTTATATTTCGCCCAATAAGCATGTCTTTTATTCTATGTTTATCACTCTCTGACATTTGGGAACCAAAGATAATGCCGTACAAGGCAGAAGATACATACATATGTTCTTTGGGAGTATCGGTGATAATTCTTGTTTCCTCTTCATAACTCCAACTCTGTTCTTTTGTTGCTACTAATTTCGTCATCAAATCTTGATTATTGAAATCTCGGAAATCCAAAGCTGGTGCTGATGGCGCATATACAACATCTAGCAAGTTCTTATCTGATAAACATACTCCATCAGTATATTCCATAAGTTTGTTTTCACGATAGATGATACAATAGCCCTTACGTTCAGAAGCATACAATGCCCACATAGAAGGTATATGAGGATTTCTGCTCAAAGAAAACACACCAATAGTCTTTACTTTCTCTATAAGACCTCTTAGTTGTTTCTCCACATTGCTGATAGATTTAGAACAGCCAGGGAAAGAAAACTTTAAACCATCTAATTGTTTTAATATAATTTGAGCATTGTAAAAACATTCTCGATCATCATTCAAATGCTCAACATCCGAAGCCCAGAAATAGTTTTCTTTCAAAGCTTTCAAGTCTCTTTCAAAACAATCTTTCTCTATACTTCGATATTTATACAATAGCTTTTCTTCCATAACTTTATAAATTGTAATGCATTACATCAAACTCCTCATTACCAAGCTCTTGCTTTAAATCTTTTTCTTCCAGCTCTAAACATGTTTTTGCCCAATCACGCACTTCCATTTTTTGATGTGTAAGGAGTTGCTTGAAACAAGCAATATTTCTGTTGTAATAAGGTATAAGCGAACCTGTCCAGTGAAAAGAATGAAGATTTGCATGAATGCCTTGCAAGACCATTTTATCTTCTCCAAAGTTATCTATCAACCACATGATTATTTGACTGAAGCCTACAACAGTTCTATTTTCTCCCTCTCCAGCATATTCAAAGCACGGAGCCAATTCCGCAATTCTATGTGGAACTTTATCTGGATGTTGAATACATAGGTTCTTAATTTTCTCATCATTATCATTGAACATATATCCATTTCCAAAACCGAATCCAGAACCTATGTCATAGCGAACGTTCATATAGAAGATGAAATATTCCTCTTTATAGAGAGCACGAGAGAATTCATTCCAAATACAATCAATGTATTCTTTAGATAATAATATTTTATATATTGTATTAACATACTTACTATCTAACATACTGTCTTTTTCTTCCATGAATTTTAAATTTATCTGCTGAGCAAAGTTCTCATCATGCCGACTCTCTAAAATTGTCATAACAGTATGTGAATACCAATAACCATCAAACTTAGTCTCTTGCTTTAAGGGATATTTCAGAAGTAAACTTTTCATTATATTCATGATATGTTCATCCTTTTCCATTAAAGGATAGATTACATATCTGTATCGTTGCATAAAGGAATATACTTCATCCACATGATTTTGTAAATTGTCATTTAACCACGGCAACAACGAAACTGCCTGTTGGGAATTCATAAATCTCAGACTATTCAAATAAATTGGAAAGAAGTCTATAGATAACTGTTCCTTCTCCGCCATATTTTCAAAATGATGTAATATGGTCAGCCTATCATCTTCTTTCTTAGATAATAATTCGACATAAAGTTTTTCATAATGCATAGAGTATATTTTCTCCAAGAATTCAGTATTCTCTATTCTATCCGACAGTTCTGTGACAAATTGGCTTAATCTACTTTTTTCACATTCTCCATTGTTTTCAATAACATATTCTAGAATTTTGTTGAATAAAATAGTCATCGATTCAGTATCCATCATTTCAGACATTTTCTTGAAAAAGAAGGAATCTATGTAAATATCCAAATCTAATATTGATTTTATTTCCAAGTAATTCGTATAGATATCTTCGGAAACAAATTCCACAGCTATTTGCCCATACAAGTCGATGTGCCTTTGTACTATCTCTTCTTCTGATAATTTGAAATCCATTTGACTTTTCAGCCATGCTTCGTAAAGTTTGTTGGAAAAACTATCAGGTCTTAACTTATCTATTAAGCAAAGAATCTCTTTCTTGGTTCCTTGATAATCCTTGTCAAAATCAGCATCCAATGACATTCTAAACAGACTGTCATATAATTCCAGCCATTTATTGTGTCTAAGATATAAAATCTTATTGACTAGCGGAAGCATAATGCAATTAAATCGTAAAGGATTGCTTGTCCATGTATAATAATGGGTTTCTATAATTTTGCTAATTTTAGATACATATTTTTTCTGTTCCAGTATTTGCAGCAACAGGTCACGACAAGCATACCAATATTCCCTAATTTCATCAGAAGATTTGGGATAATAGTCTTGTTTTATTTTCAGGCCGAATTCCTCAGCCCCATTCATACGACTAAAACTTCCGTTTTTGAATGCCGTATCAACAGCCTTTATAACTAGTTCTTCATATTGAGCAGAACTAGCCAGTAACATACGCAAAGCATTAACTCGTTCAGCATAATCAACTTCTGTTCCTGGCAAAAGAATATTGAAAATTTGCACAAACTGTCCAGTGGCATTATTGCCCCACTCCTCATTCTCTGCTAAAGCAAATTTTGCCAAGAGCACAATACCATATTCAAAACTGCTTTTAGAAAAACAAAGTTTTTCAAGCGTGTTTACATAATTTCGTCTTATATAATCAGTAATGTTATCATGCAACCACTGAGCATCTTTTTTCTCAAAGAAATCATATAATCCTTTTGCAATAGCGACAGGATTCACATGCGACATGGCGAGAAAGAGACGTGAACCCATGTCGGAAAGAATCACTTTCTCATTGATAAAAGAACGGTCTTGCGCCCATCTTTCAACAATTTTTTGTGCGTAAGGACTATCATCCACGGCTTCCATCCTTTTGCATAGGCAAGATTTTAAAGTCCTACCTTCTGTTTCTGGCAAAGATTCAACATAATCAATTAAATCATCAAGTTGATTTCCACAGCCTGCGAACCACTTGTCCACATACCATAATGCTAAAGGGTATGGTCTAACATTCAGATTTTCCATTCCAACTTCTATAAATGTATTCCTACATTTTTCAATTGTGGTATTTACTATTGTATGACGGTAATTCGCATCTGTAGATGCTAATGGTAATAAAATCGAGTTTTCTATAATCTTATTATAGACAGGATGGGATTGCGTTCCTTGCTTGTACGGTAATGGCTGAAAAAGCGCCAATGCCTGCAATGCCGTTTGTTGCTCATCTGAAAGTCCTGTATCATGTGATACCATGCGCTCAATCAGTGTATCTACGGTATGAATATTTATTTTGTTTTCAGATTGAAATTCATCCACAAGACTTAATGCCATTGTTGGAAAGCCATCGGCAATATTCTTAATATTTTCTCTGATTATTGAATTTCCCTCAGGAATATGGTCATCTACATATTCGTTTACTTCTTTCCTTAAAATATCCCTTTCCAATCGGATTTCCTTGATTTTTGCCTCACTATTTCTTTCATTTACAGCATTGGAGGTAAGGATAAGGCGAATATGCCCATAATTGAAATTATCATAATCTTGCAGTACTCTGTATTGCAATTCACTGTTGCAATTATCTATAATTATCAATCCTTCGCCATCTGTTATCTTTTGACAACGTACATTGAATTGTTTCAAGATTACTGCGACATCCCCATTTACGGCATTGCAATAATAGCAATTTTTGGAAAAATTTAAATTTTTGAACGCTTCGTAAACCATTCTAGTTTTTCCATACCCAGAGAATGCGACAATTTTAACAATCTTGTTGGATGGGTTCTTCAGTACTTGTATATATGAATCGACCTTTTCATTTGTCATATATGTATAAGGTTGATGACTCCTTTTTATCCAATTTTCAAGGGATTCAAATAAGGCAACCCTTTTGTTTGGACACCACGTTCCATCTTCTCCAAATGCTTTATCAACTTCAAAATCATACTGACTATTTTGAATATATTTGGCAATAGCGACATCAGTTGGCATGTCAACATTAATATCTATTACATGGAAACCATTCTTATACTGTTCATCGGTCTCATCATTATTGTTGACTGTGATACCAGCTACTCCAGAACGGATGATAGAATCGCCACTTGGGATTTCCAAATAATTAGAATCGTCACCATGTATATGCCCAGTAAGCAATAAATCAAAGTTTGACATGATTGGTTGTTTGACCGCATTTCTATCATACTCAATAAGAGCAGATATATCATGGTGCATGACTGCTATTTTGATGTCGCAATCCTTTATAGTATCTAAAGCTTCCATTACTTGAGCATTTCCCAACAGTACTTCTTCTCCTGATTTTGCGGTACATCCCCAAGCAGTATTCAGCATTGCTATACCGATTTTCTTTCCTTCAATTTGATTTTTTAGACAGGAAGCAAAATCTGTTTCAGATTTAGAATACTCTGCAATTCCATTGTAAAAAGCGTCTCGAAAAGCATAATATGCCAACATGCCTTTCATGTTCTCATTTGCAGAATTGTCAGAGAATAAGAATTTCATTACCTTTGTCTCCGTACCTAAGGATTTCATCAAACTGTCAGCACCTTTCGTCAACAAGGAAACATCTTTGTCGTGATTTCCTGGAACAATGATAATATGTTCGTTAGTAAGACCGAGTTCACTCTTGATAGGTAGCAGAACAATTTCTTCAAAAGTTTTGAAACCTTCTGTTGGGGAGCTAAATGATTCTCCGCCACGGTCTATCAAGTCTCCACCAAATACAACCAAGTCTATTTTCTTTTGCTTGTTGACCTTTCTCAACGCATCAAGTAACTTTTCAGCATTGATTTTATGTAGTATTAAGATTTTCCCTCCTTGCAGATGGAAATCAGAAAAATGAATTATTCTCATGCCTTTGTCAGTTTATATTTTCGAAGTTTTGGTGCACCAAAAGCTTCTATTCGTTTATCTTTCATTAATTTTTTTACAATGCGTAATACATGTGTCTTCGGCATATCTAAGGCTTCTGCTATATTTGCAGTTGTAACTTCATTATGCCTGGCAATAAAGTCAAACACTTGTTCTGTTTTATTGGCTACCCGTTCTTGCTTTTTGTTATTCTCAATGGCTCTTTTAAAACCAGCGTAATCATTATGGGCATAAGTGTTTTCTAAAGCCTTGACAACTACATTTTCATATCGCTTATGAGCTTCAAACAACTCATTGAAAACATATTGCATGTCTTTTGTTGGCAGTTTCTTTATCCACTTAGGGAATTTTGTATTCCAATCGGAAAAAATCTGGCTTAACATTTCCGGCTCTCGCAATGATAATATCAATGAGAATTCCTTACCAGTACTTCTAATGGTAGATGTAAACATGGAAGATGCATAAGCCTTGATATTGGCATTAATCTTATCTGTAATAAACTTACTCGATTTTTCCAAAATTCCTTGTTCTCCAATAGGATGTATCACAGACAATTGCATGGAAATAAATGGGTCTATTACTATATTTGTCTGTTCTGTGTAAGCCTTCAATGCTTTCAAGGCCAAATCTGTATATTGATTATCTTTCAAAACACATTCGCTTGGTTTCTCTGTGTTCTTTCTAAACCCATCAAGAATACTGATAAGCATTGCACCTATAGATACATGGCAAGTCTTTGTCATTTCATCAAGGCAATCATATAGCAACTCAGAATACTGTTCCGAATTTTCCACCGCTTTGAGTTTTACAAACTCCTCTTCTGAATATTTGAAGAAAAGCCTAACAAAAGAAGCATAATAATTAAGATTTCTATCTGTTTTATGATAAGCAAGAATGATGAGTTTAATATACCTTCTCAATAAGCCTCCGTTAGTAATCCAATCCAAACCTCTATAGCGAAGATATTCTTCAACCATACTCCAATTAGTCTTTTGACTCATTAGCTCGCCAAAATAAGCTAAAGCACTATCATCATCTTTTTCTTCAAAGATTGGTGCTATATCCTTATAATAGATTTTATAGCTATACCTATCATAAAAGTAAAGGTCAAAAGAAGCTGCTCTTCTCAAACGTTTATAACCATTCTCTTCGCTTCGACTTCCGTCTTGTATAGGGAACAATTCTTTAACTATAGTAATGGCATTTTCATTTGCACCTAATTCTTCGAGCACTTTCTCATAGCCTTGAACAAGATACATGGTGGTCTCACTTCCACTCATGAAACCGCCTCTTCGCACAAATTGACAATTTACAATAGCATTATAGATTGTGATGTTTGAATATCTGATTAAAGTCAGCAAGAGAAAATCGCCCACATTAACGTCATCCATAACATGAACATACCGAGACATGAACAGATTAATAAACCTTTTTACATGTCTGATAGTTCCCAATGTCATTACTACCATACTTCCAACTTTTTCCCATTCTCCAGCAAGTTCTTTGCTATAAGTCATATCATTCGAAATGGATAGGGTATGTTCCCGAAGATATTTGGCTATATAGCTTTTGATGACCCAAGTTTTTTGAACAGGTAACGGAAGTTCATAACAAAAATATTTGTCTGTAAAATCACCATCAATCTGATGACCTAAAGTTTGTTTCAACACACTATTGACATATTGTTTGTCATAAGCGGACATATAGATAACATTGCAGAAAGCACCATTTCGATCTATCAATTTCAACACTTCAAGCAATTCTATTCCAGACAAACGATCGAGGTCTTCTATAATGACATATATTGTTCTGCCAATTTTAGAAATAGCCTCACAGATTCGGTTTCTTTCATCTTCGACATTAAAAGACTCGAAAACATCAGTAAGCCTATTAAATAGTCCTTCACCTTCTACTAACTTTAAAGCTCGAATATATCTCGTTATTGTACCAGATATGCTTGTATGGTATTTTCTTATGGCTTCAGAAAATACATCGAAGAAATCATCTTGTATATTATCAGGCTTAGTGGAGCTACGCGGATAAAAACGCACTACGATACTATTAGAATCATCTATTGACTTCTCAAATATATTAAGAAAAGAACTCTTTCCTGTTCCCCATTCTCCCGTAATACCAACACTAAAAGCATGTTCTGTCACATTGACAGATTCTAAATCTCCTTTTAGATACTTTACAATATCCTTGTAGCCAAACAAATCGAATTCTATGTCACTTATAGGTTCATCGCTCAGTATGTTACCGCCAGAAGATCGTTCAGTTTCCTTAACTGAATTAAGAATTTTCAAAATAACAAGAGTCAAAGATGCAGGAACAAGCAAATCCAAATATGCTATATTCATGCCTAAGACATTGATACCCCAAAAAAGAAAATGAGAGGATAATAGTCTATAATACAGGTAATATGTTAGTCCTATACTCCACCAACACAGATACCGATGTGATACATAAAGTCCTCTCCTTACATATTTCCATATGGATACTCCAATATACAAACTTACAGAGAAGAAGACAATCCATCCAAATGCCGTTTTATTCAAATCACAAACACACCAAGCATTCAATATACCCAGAGCACTTGTTATATATGATTCCGCAAGCCACAAGAATATCACACAAGCTATTAAACTATAATAATATGGCAGTATGTTTTCTGCTTGTGTAAGAAACTTAAAAAAATTCTTCTTACAAGCATTATAAGATTTCTTTATGGCAGATAGATTCAAAAACTTCATTTCTACGTGTTGATTATTAAAGAAAATCATACAACTTATCCCAATCTATTAAACAAACTAAGTAGTGAATTCCAGCTATCTTCTTTTTCATCTCCATTGCGAAGCCTAACTTTACCTTTACCTACTAAGAACTCTTTCTTGATGAGTTCAGTTGTAAGTACTTCTAGGATAGATCTACGTTGCAAGTCTTCTTGATGCCCCCAAGCATCATACGTAAAGAAATAGTAACTCCTATCAAAACCTGATATATCAGAAAGTTGCTTGATTACATTTGACTTACCTGAACCCCTGTCACCTTCTAGTCCAATAATATGAGGCAGATTCTTCACATTATTAATAGACTCATATATAGCCTTGACAACTAACTGCTGTGATTTTCCCTCAAAGAAATCTTTACCATGTGGGGAATTTGAAATAAATTCATTCATATCACATAAAGATTTATATATTCTTTTTATACATATTCATCAAAGAGAGAAACCTCTTCTATATCGATTATCGGAGTTAACTCGTCCCTCAACTCATCATTACAAATACTGGTTTCCGGAAAACCAGCCTTAAAACTTGCTTTCACCCATTCATTATTCCAAAGATGTACGTCTGGAATATTAGCTACGATTTTACATATTTTTTCCGAATACTCAATCGGATGAGGCAACTTAAAAGTGATTCTCTGTAACCATATTTGCAATTCGCCAATATTAGTTAGTCTCTGAAACTTCTTATAAATAAACTCTACTATCTTTTCGCATTCATCTGTAGTTGAGAATTTATCCAATAAGAAGCTGATTATTTGCAAAACATTCCGATATGTTTTGGGACTTTCCAATGCAATATCGGTGAAGATAGAAATCAAGACCAAAGCATTCTCCTGCTCTGTGAACTTTTTCACCATTCTTTTTGCAAACGAATTCAGCAACTTTACTAATGTTCCTGAGTCAGGATAATGTTTTCCGAACTGTTGTATATAGAGTGCTTCTTGCTGTAAGCATGAAGCCAAAGTCAATACACGGTGTCGGCTTTTATGATAAAACGGAGATGCTGATAAATAACCTATTTTATCTGGTTTGATAGAATCTGTAATAATATCCTCTGAAAATTTTGTCTTCTTTGAATTTAGCTGTAGATTAAATTCACCTAAGACATCATGAAGCAAAAAAGCTATACGTTCAACTTGTTCCTTAGAATTAGCAAATATACGATAATCATCTCTATATCGAAGAATCTTATAATCTTCTATTTTCTCTCTTCTAATTCTCAAGCTAAGAATTTTATCTGCATAGCCCAATATCATTTCAGCAATAAAGTCAAATAACGTACTTCCCTGAGGAATTCCATTTGTCTGTCCATTTTGCATTCCCTGAATATACGCATCGATTACATTCCCTAAAAGTCCATGTTTTCCTTTTTTAAGCTTAGCCTTATTCTTACCCATCATCGCCCATGCAATAGAATGAGTGTACATTGAAGGATAGCAATTAGTAATATCTGTTACCAACATATATCGATATTGTAAAGCCAATTCTAAGCTTCTTTGTTCCATTCCTTCCCACCAAAAAGATACAGCGGCAGCTTGATGCGATTTGTCGGATTCTGATTTTACTTTTGGAATACCAGCAACTTCTATTTGTGGAACGGAGATTTTTTTAAAGCGAGTTAATATTTCATTCCATGCACTCTCTGTTGTCATTTTTTTAACCAACAAATAATAAAGAAAAGGATTCGCCAATTGCATAGAACGATAAGAATACATAGCATCCTTTTTCTTCAAAATTTTATAGTTTACGCCTTCAAAACTAGAAGGCATAACTTTGGGTTTTGCCAATATGTCTTCCAATTCTTTGTTTTTGACTTGTTTTTGAACAAAAGACAGAATATCACCAAATTCTATATATTTCGGCAAACTCATGTTACAATAATTTTCTGATTCCAGAAAATACTGTCTAGCTTTCGTAAAAGATAAATCCAAGACTGTTTGCATACTAATTATTATCGATTTTTTGGAGCTTCCACCAAATCCACGTTCTTCACTTTAAAATATCTCTTTACTTTGCTTGTATTGCAAGAATCACAAGTAGGAGTGATGTAAAGAGTCGATGGATCCTCACATGTACGCACATGTGCACCATGAGCTCTAGCAACTGATACCTCTTTGCCGCATGACGGACAAACAAATGTATGTTTAGACAAATCTAACTGCGATTTTGAATCATGATATTCCTTCCAATATTGAATCATACTTCCCTCAGTTAGGGTATCATCGGCATTAATCACATACGTTTCTGAAGTATAACGTCTCAAACCTATAGCATCAGACTTTGATACATCAGGTGCGAAACGACTAAATTTACACTTCACATTATCAATTTCTGCCCCATCATTATCGACTACAAGCCATAACGTTCCATCGCAAGGGGCATTTAAACCAATAGGAGTTTTTTTGGGAAAATGCATACCCATAGGTTCACATTTCAGATATTCTTGATATTGTTCATCCGTAAGTAAATAAGCATACAGATAAGGCATATTAGCCTTTAATAATATCAACTTACCCTTAACACAACTCGAAAGGTAAACCACCAATACAGCGTCCCCACTATTTATCAGCGGGTTAGCCGTACCAGTATTTTGAATAAAGTTTTGATTTTCTAAAATCTAACCATCAAGCGACGGCTTGGGATGTCTTCGTTACCTCCGCATCCGTACCATCTTCAAAATGGCGAACATAGTCACATGGCAGGAACGAGGCATCAACCTCCTCGCCACAAAGTATGCGAGTATGGATATCCTAATTGCGTATTCCCATAGCGATATGTCTGAAACATCTCCCTATGGCTATATAGTGCATGTCAATTCGGCAGTCCGAAAGGAGTTGCTCTCCTCAAGAACCTTGTGTGTCTCTCCCAGCATTTGCTCTGCATGATCAGCACACATTCTTCAATTAGTTTCCCTCTACTATTACATACTCTTAAGAGCTCGCATTTTCGCAAGGATTCGCTGTTTCTCCGCCTCAGGGAAGTTTGGGTCAGAAATCTGCTTTTGCGCATCTTCTTCAATTGTAAATCACCGTTAGAACGTAACTACTGATTTTCAGCAGTTAGCACATCCAACATTTTTCAAAAAAAGCATATTATTAATTGGTATTGCCAAAGCTACCTATTAGGCAGCCTTGACATTCACCTTTTTGTTCGAGTTATAATTACATGGGATTAGGGACATGAAGTCTTGCTCCCCCTCCATCAGTCGGGTGAGTATATCTTCTATATAATCGCCAAAATTAATGTCATTCAACTTGCAGCTCTCAAAAAGTGAGAACATAAAAGCTATGTTTTCCGCACCTAAATGGCTTCCGGTATGCATCCAGTTTCGCCTACCCATAGCCAAGTGGCGGAACATTCGTTCGACCGCATTGTTATGCATCTCGACACGGCCATCCTGCAAGAACACCTTGAAGGCCTTCTCGTCATCAAGTACATAGTTGACTGCTCGCTGAACCATTGCACCATAAGAAGAATCAAGCTTAATCTTCTTCAACAACTTCATCAACTTGCCAACGATCGATGCACTGTACTTAAGTCTAAATCGGCGTCGCTGCTTTGCAGTATGCTTGCGTATCTTCGACTCTCGCTCTATCTGGAAGAGGTAGTTCATCATCAAGATGATTACACGCACACGATGGTCAGAGATATAAGCATCCACGAAGCGATGGCGGGCATGGAACCAGCAAGCTGTACGCACCAGTCCCATTTCCTCCAAATCCGTCTCAATTGTCTCATACAAGACTGCTCTGTCTGCAGTAAACACCCTTATACAAGAGTCCTTGAAGATGGCATCTTCCTGCACACTGTGACTACGGCTACCCTCCTTATATTCCATCACACAAAGCTTGGCTTCCATGGAGAGGGCAGCATGGATGTACTCCACATTGTACTTAAACTTATCTTCCTTACTCTCACGACTGCGAACCACGATTCTTGACTCGTCATTCTGGGTATAGACACACTGACGGATACGCTCGAGCATCACAGGTCCCAAGCGTTCACGAAGATAAGTCATGATTTGCTGCATCCAACCGTTCAAGGTTGACTGAGCTACCTTCATACCCATCTGTGACAACATATCCAACAAGCGGTTTTCGGAGAGATGATAGGCAAACTTCGACTCCAGATAGAACCTACAGAAGGATGGCATCAAAGGATTACCCTTGATGATACTCTGAGGATACTTGCTGCTCTGAGGATCAGAGCCAGGTACATTAAAGCGTGCTATCTTGTATTCCTTGCAATAAACCTCTTGTTTCTGATAGAAGAACAGACGGACTACCCACATATCCTTCTTACCCTTACGTATGATAACCTTTGCATTCTCTGGAAGATCAGATTTATCTATGCCGAAGGACTTCAAGACTCTAGCTGTTGTTGTATAACGCTTGCGAGGGAGTTGACTATCTGATTCCTGCTTTTCTTTTTCTGTTTTCTTAGGCAGTTTTACAGCTGGTTGCTCTGGAGCAGAAGATGCCTTAGACTCTTCCTCCTTATGCTTTTCATCCAACGCCTCGTCAGCAGCATCACTGATTTTCTTTTTCAATCCATCAAGCCCCAACTCACTGACCTCAGCATCGGATGTATCCAATACACCATTCAAGAGCTTGGTCATATCTGAGTTATGAGCAAACTTCCTATGAAGGAGAACCTCGATGATAGTTTTATAATCAACCTGAGCCTTGTCTGCTATATCCAACAAGGCATTTGCCTTTTCATAATCATCTGCCTTGGAATGAAGTCGAGATACCTCTGCTCGTAATTCCGAGTTATCAGATTCCGCTTGGGTCAAAGCCACCTCCAACACATAGATACGAGCATTTGCATCTGATAAATCTTCGCTTAACATAGAGATACGCTCGTTTGCCTTGTCAAGTTCCTCCGACAACTCTGTATCACCTTGCTCAATCTGCTGTTTGAGCAAGCCAACAAGCTGTTTGGACTTGGCAAGGTCATTGCTAGCTTTAGTCAACATTGACTTATACGTAGCAAGCTGCATCTCTATATTACTCTTGTTATTTATCATGTGTACAAAGGTACTAAATTTCTGCGACATATACAACTTTTTCTTGTTAAGAAAAGTTATATAACTATTTGTTATTCAGAAGCTTACGAATTTTCAGAAACAGCTTTTCCTCGTATTCCTTGTTTTTCTTTTCCAATGCTTCTTTTGCTGTCAGAAGAGATTTGCGCTCTCTCAATAGAGCAAGCAGTGCTTCCTGCTTGCCCAAAATATACTCTTGTATCTCTACCATCGCATCCATGATTTCAACCTGGCGCAGATTCATTCGAGAAATTTCCTCTCGAATCGCCTTTTCATCAGATGAGCCTTGCTGCAATGATACCTGAAGCTCTGCAACACGAGATTGCATACGCTTCAGTTCTGCATGCATAGATGGTATCAAACTCTTAATATCAGTATTCATAATATGATTTCCGTTTGTACGGATGTTGATAGCAACAGTATCAATGTCTCACGGCTTATCTTATGACAGCGAGCTGCCTCCAAGAAACGAGGCTTGAGAAACTTACCATCATCAAACCACTTCTGGTATAAGACAAAACCATTGATATCATAATGTAATATTTTAACCTTGCGATAATCCTTGGAATAGAAGATGAAGGCTTCATCATAACTATAAGGATCATGCTGCATTTTTTCACGGATGATTCCTGCCAAGCCCTCACGACCATTGCGCATATCAGTGGGTGTAGAACTCAAATAATAAGTTGTTCGAGAAGTGAAGTTCAGCATAGCTATGACATTTTACGCAGCAGTTCTGCAACTGCAAACAGGTTAGTACACTTGATTTCCATCTCATCACCAGTCGGAGACTTCAAAATCAGTCTCTCAACTTGCCAACCTGCAGGAGTTTGTTGCTCGGGAACAAAATTCTCCTCAACTGTCAAAGCGATAAACTCACCTTCGCCTAGCTTCTTGTTTTCATTTGGTTGAAGCTTATTTGAACGATATGATTTCTTAAACTCAATGAGCCAGTCATAATCCACTGCCTCATCCTTACAATACTTGCGCAAGCTACGACCTTTACGATTTTGGTTGTAATCCTGCATCACTTTTTCGAAATATTCCCTTGTTTCCATTATCAAACTGTTTTGATTACGGATGCAAAGGTAATATATTATATAGGTACCGCCATACGGGCTAATGGTGATTTACTCTTCAATTTTGGAAACACGGTTTCTAATCTCTATCGTCTTTCGCTTAATGGCTTCTACTTCAGCATTAACCTTGTCTATACGAGCATTGGTGTCTGCTATCTCAGACTCCAGTGCTGCTATTTCATCTAGTACATTCATATCTTTATTTTTATCTGAATTAACGTTGACATGAGAAGTATCAAAGTTTGCTTTGACAACTCATGGGTTATTTTACATTTCTCAAACTCCGGCTTAAGGGACTTATCATCCGTAAACCATTTCAAGCAGAGTATCCATCCATTTATATCATAGTGCAAGATTTTTACCTTGCGATAGTTCTTGGAGTAAAAGACGATAGTTCTTCTTGTACAGGATGAGCCAGTCATGATCTACTGCTTCATCTTTGCAATACTTACACAGGCTACGTCCCTTTCGGTTCTGGTTGTAGTCCTGCATCACCTTTTCAAAATATTCTTTGCTTTCCATTTTATGTGAGTTTTAAAACGGTTGCAAAGATAATATTTTTCATTTACCCCACCTTACGCTGTATTGGTGGTTTACTATTATACTTCTGTTTTTGGGTATCAAAGATTGGCTTAATGAACTTGCATTCCTTGTCAAGCTTCTTCTCTGACTACACGTAACCATTACGTTCGTAGTAAAACACTCGAAGTTGGCGACGGCTCTTGTGCATGAAAATAAACACCTTGCCAGATCGCGGATCTTCATTCAGTACATATTTAATGTAGCTCTCCAAGCCATCCCATTTATAATGGAAGCTTACATTGCATTCACAATACATGTACTTCATTCCTCCTGTCAGACTCAACATGGTCGAATTGTCATAAGGTGGCTAACAACAGTTATCAAATCTGTCGCTTTTATACCTTGGATACGAACTTTCAAATCTGTTGGAGTCTGAATAGAGACTTCCTTAATGAATGAGCTTACATCAGACGATGGTTTATCACAAGGCAAATCCGTAATTTCTAACTCAGCTGCTTGAACTTCCTCTGCAGGAAGTTCAGAAAGGAACTTGCCCTTTTTCAAGGCTTCGACCATCTCATAATAATCCAACATTCTCTCACGGCAGAAATCTGCCACTCCAATCTTTCCGGTTTTCTGAAGAGCACGGAACTCCTTTACATAATCGGTCAATTCCATATTGCTGTGATTTTAAATTTAACCACTGCAAAGGTATCAACTATTTTTCAAAGTGCCAAATTCATAGTGGCCCAGAATTCGGACGCTTACGAATCTACTTATGTTTAAAAACTTTTTTGAACTCCCTTCAAAAAACTATGCAAATACATTAATAGATAGGGATTTTTGTTAATCTTGATTAAACTTACCCCAAAATCAAGTTGAATATTTGCAACATATAAATATTTGTATTATCTTTGCAGTAGAAAAATAACTCTTGACGTATTGAAAGGCTACGTGTGTCGTAGCTCACTCGTGTAGATACGCAGGAGTTATTTTTTTGCTTTCGAAGTATCACGGACATAATTACTTGGTTTGAAGCTCCAATGGCTGTATGGCAAAGTCCATCTTTCCTCAATTTGGCTGATGCCAGTACTTTCCCCAATATTAAATCCTGGATGCAATTCCCGTATCTTGGAATTAATATATTTATAAAGCTTTTCCTTGATAATAGTTCTTTTACCTCTGCGATTGGTAGTACCATCCTTGATTTTATGCTTATTATTGAGACGAAAGCAAATCGATCCCAAGATTAAGTCCATAAATTGCAACATAAGATGTTCTGAAGAATCAATTTCACAAATATCAGACTCACGAATATGTATATTAGCCTTTTGAAATCCCTTATCATAGTTGAGTCCATAGATAAAGTTCTTAAACTCCTTCTTATCCTCACCCTTCAAAGGAATATCATCCAACATTATTTTTAAGTACTGAGGTTTGTTCTCAGGATTAGAATATTGGAAACCAAAAGCATGCTTGATAAATTGATAGTATAACAAAGGATAAGCCTTATGTCTTTGTTCTCTTGTTAAATAGGGAGCCGTATACTGGTTATTACGAAAAAAAATTCGTATTTTGATATAACCTTGAGCCAACAAATCAAAGATGAAATCAACCAGAGTCAAATACTTCGCATACCAATATTCATTTACTTTTTGCCATTTGATTTCCTCCGTTATACCTAACTCTTCAACAAAAGTTTTAGACATAGCCAACACATTCTCGTAGTTTTTAGAATCTACGAGAATGCCGCCATAGAAATTGGAGTAATACGCCCCCTCTTTATCACTTTCATCGAACCAAATATAATACATAATTTTTTTTTGCAGCAAATATACACTTTTTCCTCGAAACCACCAAGAAATTAACAAGAAATCTGCAAGTTATCAGCAAATTACCTGGATATAAACTATAACCAGTCATCCCCAGGCGGTCCCAGCCCGCACAACCTGGCGAGACCTTTGATGGTCCGCCAACCTTAGAGCGTAGCGGTTCCGAGCACCGAGTAGGGCGGTTTTCTCCCTCGCTCCTGAGGAGAGAGGGCAGGGGTGAGAGGTGGAGCCTTCCTTAAGGGTAAGGAAGGACGGGTAGGTTTTCGAAAAAAATCCTTTTGCTAAAGGGAGAAGGAGGGTTTCAAAAGCGCATACCCTCCAATCACCCCATAACATACTAACGGTATGAGAAATGCAATCGCCATACTCCCCGTAGTATCCGCAATATACCCCATGATTACAGGAGCAACCGCACCCCCCACTATCGTCATGATAAGCAACGAAGAAGCAAGCTTGGTCTTTGTACCCGCATCCCTCAATGCCAGCGAGAAGATAGTCGGAAACATGATGCTCTCTCCCAGATACAAAGCGAAGAACGCAATGAGAGATAAGGTTCCGCTACATACCACCACAATCAATGTGGCAACAAAGGTGAGGATGGCACAAGCCAGCAGCACCAGCCTTGGCTGGACATAATTCATGATGACACCACCAGCCAACCTGCCGATAAAGAACAGACCCATTCCGCCAAAGGCGAGATACAGACTGGCAGTCTGCTTCTCTATATGAATGCTCTCCTCAGCATAGTTGATGAAGAAACTGTTCACACCCGTCTGGGCAGCCACATAGAGAAACAAGGTCAGCATACCAAAACCGAATGCCATCACTCGCATCGGCTTCTCCTCCACCATCTCGTTCGTATCCGCCTCATGCGCTCTCCTTGGGTCCGGCAACTTGATCCTTGACAGAACCAGCGCCACAGCAAGCACGAAGATACCCACCAGGGCATAAGGGATGGCGATGTTGACACCCGAGAACAGAAGCTGTCCGCCAACCAGCGGTCCAACAATCCATCCGATACCATTGAGCGACTGCGACAGGTTGATTCTGCTCTCCGCCTTGTCAGGATGTCCCAGTACCGTGGTATACGGATTGGCACTCGTTTCCAGACAGGTCAGTCCGCATCCTATCACAAACAGCGACAGAACGAAGAAGTAGAAACTGTTGATCCTGCTTCCCGGTATGAACATCAGAGCACCGATACCGAAGAGCACCAGTCCTGTTATCACTCCCCTCCTGTAGCCCCACTTCCGGATAATCCATCCGGCAGGCAGCGCCATCAGAAAGTAGGCACCATAGACAGCTGCCTGCGTCAAGGCCGACATCGTCTTGCTGATATGGAACGACTCCTGGAAATGCGGATTCAGCACCTCCAGGATGCCATGAGCAAATCCCCACATAAAGAAGAGACTGCTGATGATGAGGAAGGGCACCAGATAGTTATGCCCTTCGTATCTGAAGATGGATGGCTTCGTCATGATACTCTGCAAATTTAATAACTACACTAACACTACACTCCACTACACTGATTTTTTGATTTATACGAGGTATAAATACGAATCCGTTTCCGCTTCATTAGAAGAACAGAAAGAAATCGAACTGAGCCTCATTTGAATCCGAAGTGAATCTCACGTAAACCTTAATAGAGCCCCACGTAAACTTTATCTGAGCCCCAAACCAATTCGAAATGAAACTTACTTCAAAAGCAAATGAAGCCAGTTTCAATCGCAAAAAAGCCTTTTTGCTTTACAGTATAAGCAAAATCGTGAGGGATAAAGCCCAAATCGTGAGGGATGCGTGAGGGATAAATCCCCATTTTAGCCCATCAGTCACGCATACGAATCCTTTAGTAATCAGCATCTTATCAAATTTATATCTGAAAATCGTGATGGGTGATAGATGAGATGCAAAAAAAAATCTGCGTCATCTGCATTATCTGCGAAATCCCAGAACCGAGCAGGTTCAAATTTGTGGGAATCTGTAAAATCTGTGGGACTAGAAAGAGAAAAGAAGATTCCGAAAGATTACCTCCTGTGTTTAAGTCTCCAGAAGAAATGCCATGTCCTGAAGATAGGCTCACTCAAAGCCTCAGCAGGATAATATCTCACGAAGTGCATATTTCTCCAAATCTTCAGGAAATATTTCTTTGCCACTCCCTGCTGTGTGAAATGCCCATACTTGGTGAAATGCCTTCCGAAGTTGCCACCATTCAGTATTTCTGCCAGCAACAACTTTCCTCTCTTCTCATCCATCGGAGCTATCATCTTTTCCTCTGATAATCCCAATACCTCATGCAGCACATACATCACCGCCCCTGCAAACTTCCACAATCCAAGATGCTTCAATTCTCTCTGCGCCACAACTAAAGCAGTAGAGGCAGAAGAAGTAACAACAGTAGTAGAATCAACAGAATTATCTCCCTCTATAGCAAGGCGGTCCCATCCCGCACAATCTGGCGAGACCTTTGATGGTCCGCCATCCTTAGAGCGTAGCGGTTCCGAGCACCGAGAAGGTGCGGTTACATCCCCGCTTCTGAGGTTTCTGTCCCCCGGGAACGGGGGAACCGAAGGGGGTGTAAAGACCATTGAAGAGGGGCTTGGGGAGAAAGTGGAGCCCTCTTTGGAAAGAGGGACGGGGTGATTCGAAAAATTGACGGGGTGATTCGAAAGATCATTATTCAAAAATACATTTTTAGAGAAATCATTGACTACAAGAAAATAGTCAATGATTTGCCTCATTCCAATTCCTTCATCAAAGAAATGATGATACAGATGCGTCAGCTGATACACCACATTGAAAGAAGAAGTAGGAATAGCAATATCCCCTGCCTCATCGGGCAGCCCCACAATATGCGAGCATTGCAGATCCGCAATCCTTCGAAACCATTTCTGCAATCTAGCATGATAGATAGGATTATTCATGGAGCAAGGAAAGAAATGCAACTCTACAGGCACACCATCCAAGGAAGTCTCCAGATGCTGCAGTCTGATATCATCTTCCAGTTCAAACTTCTTTTGAGCATACTCCATAATCCTCTCCCTACTAGCATCAATCCAAACATCAATATCTCCAGGAGTGCGGGAATAAGGATTCGAATACATCAAGGCATTGCCCT
Source organism: Segatella copri (assembly GCF_051861805.1). Classification (GTDB taxonomy): domain Bacteria; phylum Bacteroidota; class Bacteroidia; order Bacteroidales; family Bacteroidaceae; genus Prevotella; species Prevotella copri_M. The sequence continues at coordinate 3,293,707 of NZ_CP146520.1, forward strand.
GCCCTTTCAAAACACAGCACCTCATCCCATCCTCTCTCAGCATTGAGAAGAGCTTGCTCGCCACAGCATTCACCTTCATGTTCTGCCTGCGAATCTGTTGCGCCTTACCCATCCAAGTCATCAGCAGTTCCCTCCCTATCGGATTCCGCTTCAACTCCTCAGGATACTCCTCCCCCAATCTCTCAATACCCTCAAAGCAAAGCCCCAGCAGAGCCTGCTTGGAAGCAAAGGAATACAGTTCCTGCCAGTTCATACAAGCTATCACCCTACTCATATTCTCCTTTTTCCCCAAGCTATATCTCAGGAAAGCGAAAAAAGCAGTTATATCATTCATTCAACTATTAATCTTTATTAAATTATTAATACTATCGCACCAATTTACGTCATAATGATGTATATTTGCAATCAGAATGATTATTAATTAAACATTATAGGCTTATGGCACAGACAGCAATGACAGTCCGTATGGACAACCAGCAGAAAGCACAGTTTGATAAACTCTGCGAGCAATTCGGCATGAGTGCGAATACCGCTATCAACATCTTTGTTAAGGCAGTAATTCGCAGTAAGAGCATTCCCTTCTCCATTCAAGCAAAGAATGAAGAAGAAGATGAAGTGACTGCAAAAGCAAAAGCTGCGTTCCAGTATATGTGTGACACTGCAAGAGAGAATAACATTGATATGTCACTTGATGAGATCAATGAAGAAATCAGAGAAGTCAGACGATTAAGAAAAGAACGCAATGGTATATGCAGTCATTGATACGAACATCATCGTATCCTCGTTTATAACCAAGATTTGCTTGATGGAAGCGGTACTGTTTTCCAGACAGTTTATGCGGTTTATATTCAGAAGGTAATTTTCCAGTTTCTTCAAGTAAGCGAATAACCTTCTTTAGCTTTTCCCCAACTTTTCAAACATATCATCAGCACTTTTATACTCAGTCACCCTACCATGGCGAATATCATCCATAGCTTCCTCTATCCCAGTTTTTTTCTGATGATCAGGAACAATTACGACACCTTTCATAGACTCAAGAACCTTCTTAAGTCCAACCATAACACTTTTGTCCTCCACTTGTATAGTTAATGTTGGCATAATCTCTATTTTAAACGTTTAACTTTTGACGTAAAATTACGCTTTTTTCTCGAAACCACCAAGAAAATCACAAGAAATCTGCAAGTTATCAGCAAATAACCACGAAATCAACCGTAAACTATAAACTATTAACTGTAAACTGCTATCCCCAGGCGGTCCCATCCCGCACAAGCTGGCGAGACCTTTGATTGGTCCGCCAACCTTATAGCGTAGCGGTTCCGAGCACCGGAGGGCGGTTACATCCCTTGCCCTTTTGGAAAGGGCGAGGGCTTGGGAGTGGGTTAAGGACCCTCCCGCAGGGGAGGGACAGGTGGGGCAAATATAGCACTGTAGGGCGGTTACGCCCTCTCTCTCTTCGGGCAAGAGAGAGGCTTGGTGAGAGATGTGGAGCCTTCTTAAATGGTAAAGAAGGACGGGATGATTTTAGAAAAAAGATTAGATGATTTTAGAAATCAAAATCCGTTTAGTATTCGAAAGGGCTATCGAAGTCCTTCAACACCTCATGTTTCGTATCCTTTTCCGAAAGATTAGCATGTACCGTAGGAATGCGCCAATCAATCCCAAGAGATTCATCCAGGATTGAGATACCCCCATCAGCCTCAGGGTGATAGAAGTTATCACACTTATATTGGAATACCGCAGTTTCTGATAACACAGCGAAACCATGCGCAAAACCTTTAGGAATAAAGAACTGACGATGATTATCTTCCGTCAGTTCCACTGCCACATGCTTACCGTATGTCGGCGAACCCTTGCGGATATCCACGGCAACATCCAGCACTCTACCCTTCACGCATCTCACCAACTTGCTCTGGGTAAACGGAGGTCTTTGGAAATGCAAGCCACGCATCACACCATAACTGCTCATGCTCTCATTGTCCTGGCAGAACTCCACCTTGTAGCCAACTAATGGCTCCACCTTCTCTTTAAACTCTCGCTCGCTGAAGCTCTCGAAGAAATAGCCACGAGCATCTCTAAACAGGCGAGGCTCAATGATGAGCACGCCTTCAATATCTGTCTTTATTACTTCCATTTTTTATATACTTTTAATTATTCCTATTTCTTAAGCGATTTCTTCCAAAAGAAACGCTTCACCTTCGATATAATCCACCATCTTGCTTCACTAGGACAGACAAAGCCAAGATTCCAGCACCTTTTAGCAACCCAACAATAGTTATTGAAGGCATCCTTGAATCCACGATGCTGAAATACATATTCACCTCTACCGAAGTTGCCAACCCTCATGATATCTTCCATCATCTTTTCTGCCCATACCTTCTCTTGATGAGAAAACGGCTCCACTTGTGATGGAAGGGACATTCCCAGATAATCAACACAAATACAGGTAAAGATTCTCCATGCCCTTTCCATGTGCATCTGATGCAGATATTCATGATGCTGCAACCAGTCTATCTTGTCTGCACAGTTCGATAAGAACATGGCATAATCTATCACCTGCCTCAATCCCAATCCTTCTTCATATACATGGTTTACCATGTGCGATATCAGGAATACACTCTCAAAGATTGGAGGGAATACAGGTACAGCATACCCATCCATATCAGCAGAAGACAACTCTGATGGAAATACCGAAGCGAACATTTCCTGCATAGCATGATCGGTAGATGGACATTGATAATTGTGAACCTTATAATGAGGCTCCACAGTCACTCCATCTACCCATGCCATACCATGATGCTCATGCACCAAATCATGATCTACTTTTCCTATCTTTTCCAGCACCTCCATTGTCTTCTTGAAATCTTTAGGATTCACAACAAAGTCGATATCTCCTGGAGTTCTATGAAGAGGATTAGGATAGCGCAAAGCTGTTGTTTGTCCCTTCATAAAGACAACAGAAATACCCTCAGATTTCAAAACTTGGTCAATTTTTACAATGACTTTCCGATGAAGACAATTCGTTTGCTCGATGCGTTGCATCGTCGCAATTCTCTTCAGCTTATCACCCAGAGGAATTGAAATGCACTCAGAAGGCAGCAAACTCATCCCATCTAGCAACAAAGCTGAGACTGTTTGTTCATCAGCCAATTGAAAGATGCTTTTCCAATCTGCTTCCGCAAAATCAGAAGCATCCAGTTTCTCACCAAAGAGAACTGCTCGAAGAAATTTTAAAAGTAAATCTTTAGATAGGTTCATCGTTTCTGTTCCAGCAACCATTTGAAGTATTCCTCATGCTGGTCAACCAAATGCTCCCAAGAATACTCATTCTTGATTTCCTCCACATTTCCATCCGTGAAGTTCTTCTTATGCTGTGTACAGATATTCTCGATATCATTCAGCATCTCTGTCACCTTCTCTTCATTTGGATAGTACAAAGAGTTCTTCTTCAACACGGCACGATTAAAGATGTTGTCATGAGCAAGGATAAAGCACTCAGAAGCCATCGCTTCCAACAGAGAAGGATTGGTACCACCCACACTATGACCATGGAAATAAGCCTTAGAGAAGTGACGGATAGAATTCAGTTTGTTGAAGTCATAGATTCCACCTACGAATTTTACACTCTTCTCCTTGCCATACTTGGCAACCAATTCCTTACCATGAGGAGTATTGGTTTTACCAACCACAATCAGAGGTCGTTTGCCATTCTCCTTAGAATGCAAGTAGCCCTCAATAGCCATCACGATATTATTCTCAGGTTCCAGTCTGGCTACCAGAATATAATATTCCTCAGGTTTCAAGCCATACTCCTTCAGATGTTCCACATTATAATCATCATGGATGTCGGCACCGTATGCCAGGAACTTACTGTCCTTAGCATACTTCTCCTTGTAGTAATCATGAATACCCATATTGTCTGCAATCAGATAATGACTATGTTTAACGGCCATTTTCTCTTCCCAGAACACGAACTTGCGTACCCATTTATTGAACTTGGTACGCTTATATTCCAGGCCATCCATGTTGGTAACCACAATACTCTTGGTGACATTCTTCACATCAAACCAGATGAAAGCAGGAATGATGCTCGTATATCCTGCCTCATAGATGATATCGAAGTTTTCACGCTTTAAGGCATCCTTCAGCGACATGAAGTCGTAGAAGAACGAGCCGATACTTCCACCCATCCAAGTCTCAGGACTATAGATATGTTTGATTTTTACACCTTTGTACTCATCATCCTTATAGGGATGATAAGAAGGCGAATACACCGTAACCTCATGGCCACGCTTCACCAAGCCCACTGAGATATACTCAGCAAACTGCTCAAAACCTCCGTAGTTATTAGGAATACCACGGACGCTAACAAATGCTATTTTCATAAAAAGCTATTATCGATTTGAATACATGTTGTCGTAGTACTTCTGGTAATCACCAGAGGTTACGTTGTCCATCCATTCCTGGTTCTCGAGATACCATTTTACGGTTTCCTCGATACCCTCCTCAAACTGCAGAGATGGCTCCCAACCGAGTTCCTTCTGAAGCTTGCGAGAGTCGATGGCGTAACGCATATCGTGACCCTTTCGGTCGGTTACATAAGTGATGAGATCCATATCCTCGCCTTCCTTTCTGCCGAGCAATCTATCCACGGTCTTGATAACCACCTTGATGATGTCGATGTTCTTCCACTCGTTGAAACCGCCGATGTTGTAAGTCTCGGCAATCTTACCCTTGTGGAAAATCATATCGATGGCACGGGCATGATCTACTACATACAACCAGTCGCGCACGTTCTCTCCCTTACCGTATACTGGCAATGGCTTGCGATGACGGATGTTGTTGATGAACAGCGGAATCAACTTCTCTGGGAACTGGTATGGACCGTAGTTGTTAGAACAGTTGGTTACGATGGTTGGCATACCGTATGTATCGTGGAAAGCGCGGACGAAGTGGTCTGAGCTTGCCTTGGATGCAGAATATGGAGAGTGAGGATTGTACTTGGTTGTCTCCAGGAAGAACTCCTCGCCGTAAGCCTCGTGGTTCTTACCGCTGGATGCCTTGGTAGTGAAAGGAGCAGGAATGCCCTCAGGGTGAGTCATCTGCAAAGCACCGTAAACCTCATCGGTAGAGATGTGGTAGAAACGCTTGCCCTCGTATCCCTCAGGAAGACTCTCCCAGTAGATCTTTGCCGCCTGGAGCAGAGACAGGGTACCCATCACGTTGGTATGAGCGAAAGTGAATGGATCCTTGATACTTCTATCTACGTGGCTCTCGGCAGCGAGATGGATGATGCCATCCACCTTGTAGTCCTGCATCAGCTTCAACATCAGGTCGAAATCGCAGATGTCGCCCTTAACGAAAGTATAGTTAGGCTTGTCCTCAATGTCCTTGAGGTTAGCCAGGTTGCCTGCGTATGTCAACTTATCAAGGTTGATGATGTGATACTCAGGATATTTGTTCACGAAAAGCCTTACTACGTGTGAGCCGATGAAACCAGCACCGCCCGTGATAATGATATTCTTCATTTTGATATTTTTTTAATGTTAAATATTTAATTATTTAGAAGATTACTTCTGCTTAAGATTTGTAATACACTTCTCCAGAGAATCCACCCAATAAGGAACCTTAACACCAAAGGTCTCCTTGATGGTTCGCTTATCCAATACGGAATAAGCAGGACGAGTTACAGGAGAAGGATACTCCGAACTATAACATGGCTGGATAACGCATTCCGTATGGCCGGCGATTCTTGCAATCATCTGGGTGAAATCATACCAGGAGCAGACACCCTCATTTGAGAAATGATAAACTCCAACATATTCATCCTTGCTCTGGGCAATCTTTACCTTATCCAATATGGTGATGATGGCATTAGCCAGATCGAGTGCGTATGTAGGAGTACCGCACTGGTCGAAGACAACCTTCAACTGTGGCTTGGTTGCCGTCAGGTTGAGCATCGTCTTGCAGAAGTTCTTGCCAAACTCAGAATACAGCCAGGCCGTACGGATAATCACGTAATCACAGCCTGTAGCCATAATCTTCTGCTCACCATGAAGCTTCGTTGTACCATATACGCCAGTAGGAGTTCCCTTCTGGTCAGGATTACATGGCACATTATAAGGTTCCTTACCAAAGACATAATCTGTAGAGATTTGGATGAGCAGGCCATCAACCTCCTTCATCGCCTTAGCCAGATTCTCTGGAGCATCCGCATTGAGTTTTTCTGCCAATGCAGCCAGTTTCTCATCAGTCTCGCAAGCATCCACATTGGTCCATGCCGCACAGTTCACGATGGCTTTCACATCATTCTCCTTCACCATCTTGCGGATGGCATTCATATCAGTGATATCAAGGAAAGTAGTTTCCAGACCTTCCACCTGATTGACATCGGTAAAGATATAATGATCTGTTGTATGTTGGCTAACGATGCGCATTTCATTACCTAGCTGACCGTTAGCACCTGTTACTAAAATATTCATAACCTAGTATTCTAAATTCTTCTTTAATGTTTGATTGCCTTCATCCAATATCGAAAGCAGATATCTTCCATAATCATTTTTGAGCATAGGCTGTGCCACCTCACGCAGTTTCTCAGCCGTAATCCAACCCTGGCGGTATGCGATTCCTTCCAGACAAGCTACCTTCAAGCCCTGGCGCTTCTCCAAGACCTCGATAAAGGTGGATGCCTCAGAAAGGGAATCATGAGTACCGGTATCAAGCCAGGCGAATCCTCTTGCCATGGTCTGTACCTTCAACTGCTTATCCTTCAAGAACTCCTGATTAACGGTGGTGATTTCCAACTCACCACGGGCAGAAGGCTTAATATGCTTAGCTACTTCCACAACCTTGTTAGGATAGAAGTACAAGCCAACCACCGCATAGTTGCTCTTTGGATGCTCAGGCTTCTCTTCGATACTTAAGCAATTACCCTGCTCATCAAACTCTGCTACGCCATATCGCTCAGGATCGCTAACTCGGTAACCGAAGACAGTAGCCTTGTCATTCTGCTCAGCATCTGCTACAGCCTTTGCCAAGATTTGGTTCAATCCTGCGCCATAGAAGATGTTGTCACCAAGTACAAGACAAGCAGAATCATTACCAATAAACTTCTCGCCGATTATGAATGCCTGTGCCAAACCATCAGGAGAAGGCTGCTCTGCATACTCGAACTTCACTCCAAACTGGCTTCCATCACCTAAAAGACGCTTGAAACCAGACAAATCAAATGGAGTTGAGATAATCAGAATCTCACGGATACCTGCCAACATTAAAACCGAGATAGGATAATATATCATCGGTTTATCAAAAATAGGAATCAGCTGCTTGCTGATACCTTTGGTGATAGGATACAAACGTGTACCGCTACCACCTGCTAATACGATTCCTTTCATATTTATATAAACTAATGTGATATTTTTCTTTTCAAAACAATAATTGGAGTAAAACAAGCAACCAACAACATAACATAGTATTGCCACTTTGTATAGTAAGTTGTAATACTCTGCTTAACATCAGTATGTTCAAAATTATCCAAACGAGCAATAACAGTCTTGAAATATCTAACAGAAAGATACTTGTAAAGCAAATCCGATTTAATCTTCAGCCAGGTTTTACGAGAAAGTTTTTTCTCTTTAAAAGCTTGATTTATCAAAGTTACAAAATCTACAGAAAAGACTTTAAATATATTATATCCGCCCTTTTTCGGAACATATTGATCTTCAAACAAAACCCTATCATCCAATACAAAACTCTTCTTATAGTCTTGGCTTAACAAAAGGGAAGTTTGAGGGAAGTATCTATCCAGTTCCACAAACTCTTTTACGTTGTCAAAATCAGACTTCCACATACCATACCCTGCACTCCAAGAACAGAAATACGAAAGCCCAAACATATACTCATCAAAGCCTTCATAGAAAATTACTTTTTTCTTTTGTCGAAGACCATTGGTATATATAACTTGTGACCTAGATTTCCTCAATTCCTTTAGTTGTCCAATCAACGTTTTCAACGTCCCTTTCCGAAACTTCGTATAATTATTATTCAGTTTCAAAAAATCCCCCTTACCATACGATAGGGCATAAAAGGAATTCTTGAAACCCTCACATTCCGTTATATGATAATGCAAGTTATCAAAATGAAACTCATCGGCCACAGGTTGAGTAGTATGTTCCTTGGAATTATCTGAGATAACAACTTCAAAGTCGTCCATACTTACCCCATCCAAATCTGCATAAATACTAGCAATCGTATTACGTAATATATCCAAACGATTATACGTTGGAATACAAATTGACAATATCGGATTCATTTTATTTAATGTTTGTTTATAATAGTCTTCACATAGTCATAAAAATGTCTAATACCCTCTTCCAAATGGGTATGTTGTACTTCTATAAGGGAATGAAGTTTAGTAATATCCAATACCATAGAATTGACATCTACGCTACGACTGGCTTTATAAGTTACTTCGAAAGGGATATCTACACAATGATGCAAACGTTCGATTATGTCATTAACAGAATAACCAAATCCACTTCCAATATTTACGATTTCGTTATTTACACCACTATCTATCATCTTATAGAAAGCATCAGCCAAGTCATCTATATAGATATAATCTCTCACATTTGTTCCATCACCCCAAACTTCAATAGGGTCTCCTGCCAGTATTTTTCCTAAAGCCACAGCAATGAATCCCTGATTTCCATGAAGAGATTGTCCCTTTCCGAAAGGATTGGAAGGACGCACTATCAAATAATTCAAATTACCACGACGATTTTCAAACAAGATATTACTTTCAATGATTTGTTTTGTCAAACCATAATATGAAATTGGTGCCAAATGATCATTTTCGTTGAATTTTTCTCCCTGAATACTATTACCATATACGGTTCCACCAGAAGAAAAATAAACAAACTTCACATTTTTCTCCGCACAGAGTTCCATCAATCGTGAAGTTGGGAAGACTACATTTTCAAATTCTCTTTTAAAATCTTCATAGGTACTACCAGGAATTAATGTTGATACAAGATGCACAATCATATTAATTCGATGATCCTCTATGACACACTTTAATAAATCAAAGTCTGCAATTGAACCTCTAATAATAGTCACATCTCCCTCTATGTCTTCCAATCTGCTTTTATTTGCAAATGTAGGTTCAAAAACGAAGATTCTATACTTATCGCTTTTAACAAAAGCATGGATTAAATTAGAGCCGATAAAACCAGCTCCACCAATAAACAATATATTCGTTTTCATGAGTTCTATATATTTATTTGTTTTTCTAAATATTCAGCATACCATTTTGATTTCGCCAAGGCCAATTTCAAGACAACCTTCCAATGGTTAGTTCCATACTCCTTGGCATCCTCCAATGCATTTTTTTGTAAATCTTCTAAGCATTTCTCTACTCCACACTCAGAAGCACTATTTTTCAGTTTATTTTCTATCTCCGTATAATTACATACAGCTTCCTCCTCAAACTTACCCAATAATCCCAATTTCGAGAAATGGTTTTGTATCAATCGGAACATTGATTCTTCAACCTCATGGTTGGAATCATCCAGATAATATTCAAAATCTATATAACCATTTTCATCTTCAAAGAGACGAACAAACAGATATTGCACATTAGGCAACCGATGATAGTAGAAATTGATAATGAGCGGATTACCATCTTCGTCTCTCACTTTATCACCCTTCGCAGAATTACAATCTGAACAACAAGGAAGTAAGTTGAGAGCATTAACGGCATATTCCGGGTATTTTTCCTTAGGAAGTATATGCTCTGTAGTGTTGGCACGGCTAATTGTACAGTAAGGACATTTTCTAAGATAAGTTCTCTTGTTATTACCATCTATCCAGGCACGTATGTCTTTTACCACCTTAGCCTTACTACCATACAACGCTTTCATCAATTGCTTTTCATAGTAAGCATAAGAATCATCTTGGTTCAAAAGATGAACACGTTGGTCATTAAAAGCTGTTTGATATGTCTCATAAGATTTACATACCTTTTCCTCTATACGCAACAAAGCATCTTTATCTGGGCCATTGTCCTTCCGTTCGACAGCCCCTTTGTATAATTCAAAAGCATCCCCATCATAGGGTTTAAAATTAATCATCGCCCACGTCCTCCTTCAACTTTTGCCTAATGTACATGTAAAGATTTAAACTCATAGGTAACCCGTCTGATTTTAAAGTTTCAGCTATCTTATCTTCATCCCATCCATCATGCACGAATCGCTCCACAAGATTACAATAGTGTTTTGATATTTCAGAACGGCCAAATACATCATCAGTTATTGTGGTCAGATTTTCTCCTAGCGTCTCTGTGTTCATAGGTCGAACCAAGACCGATTTTTCATCATCATCCTTTTCTATCACCGTTACATTTCTCGCCAACAATTCTTGCAATACTACAGAAGAATGGGTAGCGATGATACATGCAGAGTTAAATTCTTGGCAAATTTCGTAGATTATTCTTACAAGTTTGGTAATGCCATTAGGATGCAGATGAACCTCAGGCTCGTCAAAAAGAATCAGAGAGTTTTCACGAATATGAGCATACAATTCTGTGATGATGTTAGTCATCATCGCTTGTCCGCTACTCATCTTCTCTTTTACTTCATCGAATTTTACTTGATTAATCTCATGATTTCTTCCACAAATACCTTTCAGCTTATCTTTTTCGACGACCTCCTTTAAAGTCATCATATAATCACAAACCCTATCCTTATCATAAATGCAATCTAAAGATAAATGAAATCTCTGTTGCATATCATCATCAGAGAACAAAGACTCACGGCTTTTACGTAACCCACAATATATGAAGTTATAAGACGACTTTAAAGACAACTCATAGAATCTATCAAATATGCTATAAGAGATAGCTATAGTCTTAGTAAACGCAGGTTTACGATTGTTGACATAGCACTCTTCCTTGTTTTCATTCAAAGCTTTAGCCAAAGAATAGAGCACAGAAGATTTACCAGAGCCATTCTCCCCTATAACAGCCTTCACCCTATCTAAATTGTATTGGTTGTCAAGGTCACCAAAGAAGAATTTTACAGGAACCAACTCCTCTTTACAGTAGGGAATTTCACATTTCACGGAAAAATTATATCTCTGACTAATATCTATCCCTTCAAGTACACAAACTGCATTTCGATATGCCTCAAACGCCGACTTGTTTCGTAGCAAAGACTTCTGAAATGCTATAGTCTGTTGATAAATGTCAGCTATCGAAGAGAAGTAAGCTGCATCTCTAAGCGCAAACAAAATACTTTTATACTTTTGTGGGAACAAATCCTTGATTGCACTATAGTACGAAAGATCTTGTCCCACAGAACAAAAATGCTCAGACAAAAGCAAACACTTATCTGGGAGAACATCAGCAGTTTTTTCCTTATAATCATACATAATCTTCACACAACCAACAGGAAAAAACTGTCTGTTCTCATCATAGTAATAAAGTTCAAAAGAAGTTTTATTGCCAAAATCATCCCAATTGATGCTACGCAACACAAAGGCAGGAAACTCATCAACAGTGCTATTAAAGAAAATGGGAATTCGATTTTTCTCTATATCCTCAGGCCATAATTTACCTTGAATGTTTTGTACGAAATTATAAACAGGCAAATTAGCCCTTGTAGCAATACGCTCTAAAGCACAGTTGGTACCAACAAGCACAGTATTGATTTCCCTCACATAGCGAAGAATTTCTTCTTCACTACCTCTAACTTCTGGTGCAACCACCATATTTAAGAATTTATAGTAGGTGTCATCAGTAGACTTAAGCAATCCGAATCGGGTCAAGAAAGTATATTCTTCGTCCCAATCCGAATTCTTACGTAAATGCTGATCAGCATCCCCATACGCATCCTTGTATCTAGGATCATCAGAGTTCAACAGATGAAGATTCCAGATTTGGTCAAGGAAATCCACTTCATCCATTTGTCCCCAGATAGAACCAAGCGAAAGAATACGTTTGAATAGTTCAAGTTTCTTCTGAGCATCCATATTATTATCACGATTTTAATCTATCGTTTTCAAAACAATCCTTCTCAACAAAGCTTTGAAAGAATATTCATTCTCATATAACAGTTTTGCCTGTTTTACCTTATCTAAAATTTGTTCCGAACGAATATTATTCAACACAAAAGAAATCTTACTAGCTAAATCTTCTGAGTCATCAGGCTTGTAAAATGTTACGTGGTTTTCTGAAACATAATCTCTTATAGCAGGAATATCCGTTACTATAATAGGCTTTTCGTTTGCCATAGCTTCCATCATTGCCATATGCCCAGCAGATAATTGCGTATTAAGCAATGGTAAGACAAATATCGTAGAATGTTCTATGAATGAACCAAACTGATTTAGTGTAATACCATATTGAAACTTCACTGGTGAATGTTCCATATCTGAAGTAACACACTCTGGGCGTGTGGCAATTAAACACTCGATATCAATATTATTAGAATTGAGTACTTTCATCGCAGAGCATAATGTTTCATATTTACGATTACTTCTTCCACCACTTGCAATATAAGGACCAGAAACATGGAAATCTTTTTTATCTTTATAAATAAAATCACGTCCATATTTAACATACTCAAACTTACCTTTTAACTTAGGGAACAAGAGATTGTAATGCTCTACCTCATTTTCACCGTAAACAAATATATGTTCTACATTTTTATAGCAAAAATTCACAAAGATTTTTCTAGAATTAAAATATAACTTATTTGCCTTTGACTCGAACAAAAAACCACCAATAGAGATTTTTCTCTCAATATGAAGAATTCTTGCTAACAAACAATAGAAAATTCCTACTATTGGATTTATAAAGACCAAATATTCAAACTTTGAAAAATCTTTCCCAAACAATTTCCATGCATAATAAAAAGACATAATCCAATAAGTAACATGAGTAAAGAACCCACCAACGATTTTAGTCTTTTGAAACAACTCAGTCAAGCTATTCTCATATTTTGAATAATAAAAAGTTGGATTTACAATATCGAATAAAGCTCCTAATAACTCTTTTTCTCTTTGCTTATATTCAAACGAGTCTAATACAATCAAGCAATTTTTTCTCATTATGAATGTAAATTAATACCTATTTTTCTAAACATTGTTTTTACTGAAAATCTAATTAACATATTCAGATATAGCAAATAAGCTTTAGCAGAAGAAAGCTCAGAACATCTTTTTAAAACGATATAATATTCTTTAATTGCTCTAAAAGAATCACTTATGCCTCCTTCACTAACAATTATTGTCACCATATCTAAAAATGCAGTGCGAAGATTTCTACCTTTTCTTAGTAACAAATCATAATCTGCCGCAATTTTTAAATCAATATCATACAATCCTATTTCTTTAAAAAGTTTACGATTATGCAAAGCACCTGGATGAGAAATTGGCATACCTTTCAAGCAATGTGGCCAAGTCCAACAAGAACCAACTTCATAAATATCTTTATCATCCATTGTCACCATCTTTCTTTTACTAGAAATCAAATCATATTCAAGATTTTGTTTGTTTATAAAATCAAGATATTCAACAAGTGCATTTTGTGCTAATCTATCATCAGCACCTATAAACATTATCCAATCACCATGTGCATGAATCACACCTTTATTCCAAGCATCATATATACCCTTATCAGGTTCTGATATATGTACTGCAATTTTATCACCATACGAATCAATAATTTTATTCGTATCATCCTTACTACCACCATCGACCAGAATCAACTCTGTCTCATCGGTCAACTGCGGCACAATGCTGTCAAGACACCTGTTCAATGTCTTGGCAGCATTCCATGTTGCTATAATTATTGAAATTTTCATATTTAATCATTTATCTTTTTTATAAATTTAGCAGGGTTTCCACCCCAAATTTCATCGGCAGGAATGCTCTTTACGACTACAGAACCTGCTGCAACAATGCTTCTAGCTCCAATTGTTACGCCTTTACCTATGTAGCAATTGGCTCCAATAAAGACATCATCACCAATAATAACTGGAGCAGACTTAGCATGCTTTGAATCTTCAGAAGTTCTTCGTATCTTGTAATCAAGAGAATGATGATTGGAATCAGAAATACGTGTTCCACCACCAATTTTCACATGTTTACCTATAACCACTCTCTGACTACAATATATCATGGCTCCATTCATACCGCTATCGTCTCCAATTGTTAGTGTTGCATTGGCAAGAACTATCAATTTGCATTTTGAGTTCCAGGATTGGTCTGTATAGGAGTTAAACATGACATTATTTCCTAAAGAAACAATACCAGAATTTCTATTGATTTGCAATGCAGGAGTGGCATTATAACATTTCACTTTTTTTCCTATTTTTACTCTGTTAAAGAATAATAAAACATGGAAAATAACAGTACACAAAAAAGAGTAAATTACCATCAAGGCATATTGAATAAGTTTAAATGTACAACGTAAATAGTGCATATTCAAAAATTACTTTGAGTTATCATTACGGAACAAAATATGTTCACGAAACATTATCGTTGAAATTGGAAACATATAAAACAAAATAGTTCTGCTTATAGGTTCACCAAAAAGAGACAAGAAAAACATACATGAATAGATTAGCATACTTTTCTTTTTTTCCAAAAGAGGAGACCTACAAAAGAGAACGATTATCAGTCCTCCCAAAATAATACCCCAATCCAAAAATACCATTAAAAGTCCATTCAAAAATCCGTCTTCTTCAAATCCTTGATAATTTAACTCATTAGCATCTCTACCCAATTGATTATAAAATATCATCTGCTTGAGATGAACAACCTCTGGATCACTATTAATAGTAGCAGTAGATGTTCCAATTAAAGGATATTTTAATAGTAACAGCTTTCCAACCTGGACATCTCTTATACGAGCCAAGCCAGAAACTTGATTTTCACCAACCAATTTATTTTCAATATTAGACCACAACAATGGTATGGAAAATATCGCCAGCATAACTGCTATTGGAATAATTCTTTTCTTATAAGGTGATTTATATAAATAAACAGCCCAATTTAACAACATAACAATGTAACCATTTGTTGAATGCGTAAAATAAATACATAAAGAAACCAATAATATTACTTTAATACCTTTTTGTTTAATAATGGAGAATAATAGAAAAGCATTTAGGAAGATTTGCCACACACCAGGTTCCCAAGCCAAACCTTGTATTCGAAGCTCACCTGAAGAATACTGATTAAAAAAACAAAGATAATTAAATGTATATGGTTGAATACCCGATATCAAAGTTGCAGGACGTAAAGAACTTTTAAAGAACATCAACACAACAACATGTAAAAGACTATAATAAAATAGTAATTTCAGAAATTTATAAAAGTCTTCCAAAAATGAGGATTTTCCATCCCTGTAATTTAAAAGAAAACAAATTGTTGCCACAAAAACGAACAACATATAACAAATCCATTGAATGTCCAATCCTTTTAATAGCATAATCATGACAAAACAAATAAAGAAATATAAAATTTTTGTTCGATATATGCATTTTAAAGTTGATTGAATATTCTTTAAGTTCAATACAATTAAAAGGAAGCAACCTAACCAACCTTGACCTGAAAAAAGATTCAAAAAGCAAGATTGTAATATAATACAAAAAAAGGATAGGTATATTCTTATGCTCATACTATTATTGTTTCGAAGCATCATTTTCTATATCATTAAAAATTTTTATAAGTTCACTTACTATCATGGTTGGATTATGACGTTCTAAAGCTACATTCCTACCATTCCGACCTAATCTAAGCGTAGAAGATTTATCCCCAACAAGTTTCACAATACAAGCTGCCATCAAATATGGATCATTCGCTGGGACAACTATTCCTGTTTCTTCATGCTTAACCAATGTTGAGGTTCCTCCCACATCAGTTACTATAACAGGAGCACCTAACAATTGAGCCTCACAAACAGTATTCGGACTATTCTCGATGTAAGAAGGATGTACATAGACATCAGCCGAGCAAACCACATCTATCAATTGATTGGCATTTATCACACCTTTAATGCATACGTTAACATCATCATGTTTTACATGAGTCAACATTTCCCATGCATGCATATCATTGACACCATAAACTTCCCATACGAAATCGAATGAAGCATTTTCTTTCAACACCTTTGCTGCTCTCAATATCAAGTCACCACCTTTATAGATAGAGCCAGAGATAATAGATACTATGTGTTTCTTTTGATTATCAGATCTTGTCCAAACCTTCTCACTGTTATATATGGCAGGTCGCAACATCTCACTACAATAGAAATAGGTAGCCTGTGGAGCGAGTAAACGAGTGATATTTTTATCCCAATCCGTTCTGCCAATAAAATATTTGCAAGAACGAAACATCTTCATTTCTCTCTTCTTGAAATATTTCAAAGCTAACCAAGTGAGAATGGCATTTTTATTTCCCAAAAGCCATTTTCTCCATGACAATCCTTGTGGCATCCAAGCTTCATAATAAGGATTAAGTATTCCCTGCAAATGGATAACTACAGGAATATCAGTTAAAGTACTTGCCAGCCCAAAACCATTCTCCGTACCAAAACAAAGTATAACATCGGGACAAACTGCATTTATCACCTCCTTGATTCGCTCACAAAACTTCGCTTCCTTCTGATCATATTTCCAGAAAGTATGCTTAATGGTTTCTATACCATAATACTCAGTTCCTTCGTAAGATTCATCCGAATTATAATCATTGGGAAATGCAAGAGATATTTTAACCTGGTCGGAATAAGACCTCTCTATCTCTTTTTGCAATGAAGCAATCCAGCCACCTCCATTATATTTATTTGTATTTTTAAGCAGTCCTGGAGTTCCTGCTAAAAACAAGACTTTAATCATTGTATACTATTAAACAAAGTTAGCCATTTTTCACCTACATTCTCTATTTTATACTTGCCAGATGTATCAACTGCAGTTTGAGCCATAAACATCCTCTTAGCCGAATTATCCATCAGGAATAGTAGCTTTTGTACAAAGACATCTACATCAAATGGAGGCACAAGAAAGCCTGTATTGCCGTTATCAACTATTTCACTTGCAGCAAGATAACTATTAAAAACCACAGGTATACACCCATAAGCCATTGACTCTGAAAGAGTTAATGGCCACCCCTCATAAATACTTGTCGCTATTAGTATTGAAGCTTCCCCATAATAAGGTTTCATATCACTTTTAAAACCTTCAAGTCTCACATGCTGGAGATTCTTGGCTTCAATAAATTTATCAATTTTTGAGCGTTCAGGACCATCACCAACAATAACCAACTCCCAATCAGTTTTTACTTTTTCTATTTTAGCCCATATAGACATAAGATAATCTATTCCTTTTTGACTAACAAGGCGAGCAGGAAACAAACAGATTTTCTGCTTTTTGTCCCAATCTACTGAACTTGGTGTCTCGATAGTAATAGGATTATTGATAGCAGTAAGCTTTTCTGCCTTAGATATACCAGATATTTGAGCGAAGACAGAAGAAAATTTAGAGGTGAGCAACACATACTTATCAGATTCATGATATATTCTGCAATGTCTTCTCTTTATCAAGAGTGATATTTTAAAATAAAAATAAGGATAAAAAAACTTTCTTTTTATTCTCTCCATACGAGATAGAGGTATTTCATAACGCAATGCCTTCAAAAACGCATTAGGGGTATTATGCTCTACTGTTATAATCTTTAAAGTTGGAATATCACTTTTTAACTTCCAAAGAAGTTTATCTACAGGAGCGTAAGAATCCTGAAATATGATAAAATCTATCTTTCTTTCTCTGACAATCTGTTTTAACTGTTCATAATTCTTTTGACAACAATAATCGTCTGAATCATGCGCTTGTGTAAATTTTACTTTATTATCCAGCTTAGAAAGCAACAATTCAAAATCTACACCTACAAAGGAATATATCTGAACTCCATTGCCTTTACTTGCAAAATAATTCGCTAAATACGTAGTTACATTTTCTATCCCTCCATAAGAAGGATATTTGTGCATAAAAAAAAGAATATTCATAATTTTCTAATGACATATTTATAATAAAAGGAACAATAATTTAAATAAATCTTTGGAAAATAAAGCATCATTTTCTCTAATAAATTTAAATGCATCTTTACAATTTTATCCACAAAAGAATGTTGCCTTAATTTTCTGTAAGAAACATGATACCACAAGAAGAATTCTCTCAATGCAAAAAGTGTCTTTCTGTGAAAAAACATCTGTTGCTTATTACTATCATTCAAGATCTTATGATACAACTCAAATTGTTTGGCATACATAGAAACTATTTTTTCTATAGGGTGCCTTTTGTGTCCAAGTCCCGTATCAAAAATATAATATTTGTATCCAACGCTAGAATTATATCTGATAGTAGAGCAAAAACACAGATACTCATATATAAAGATAGAATCCTCACCATAGGACAAATCTTCGTCAAACCTTATATTATTGGTATCTATTATAGACTTACGAAAACACTTAGCCCAAGGCGCTGTGTTTAAATCTCTCAGTATTGCATCCTCTGCACATCGAATTTCAAGCACCGCATCATTGTATTTCAGCTCTCCTTCTTTTATATCACTTGCACTATTTATTGTGACAGCACCTTGAATTTCCATATCTGAATCTTGATGAAATTTTGATAAGTAGTATCTATTAACATTATCATCACTGTCAACAAACAAGGCCCACTCACCACAAGCATTATCCAGTCCAACATTTCTTGCTGAACTAACTCCTCCATTTTCTTTATGAAAAACTCTCACTCGATTATCGCTTTTGGCATATTCATCACAAATAGCTCCAGATTTATCATTACTTCCATCGTCAATAAGAAGCACCTCAAAATCCTCAAAAGTCTGTGACAAAATACTGTCTATACAACGATTAAGATACTTCTCAACATTATAGACAGGAACAATTATACTAAATGTAGGTTTCATCTCAAAACTTGCCATCCAAAAGTTTTTTCCATTATATCGCTTCTCCAATTACATTTGAAGAACTTCGTTGAATTACAAATCTCTTTCCATTTATTTTCATCAAACGGTAGGTTAGACTCTTCAGACTGCATGAAATAAAGATACTCATTTTCCATTGGAAGAGCGTCTATCTCATGACGGAAAGAAGTGCTTGTATTATAAAATAGTTTTACAAGTTGGTCTATTAAAAAGTATTCCACTAATTCATCATTCTTTTCCCAATACGTTTTCCATGCCTCCGATAAGAAACAAGCCATAGGATGACCAGCAGGCATATACCAAAGAAAAGAAGACCACTTGCATTCACTGATATACTGTGGCTGATATGCGCTCTTTATGGAATACAGAGAACTTTGCTTGTCTATTGGATGCACAGGGAAGATTGTGGCATCCATCCACCATCCACCATATTTCCGCAATAGGGCAAAACGCAAAATGTCTGAAAAATGCGTCAAGGTCATTTTACCCTCTGCCAATTTTCGTAATACGACATTTGGCAACGTAACATATTGCTTATATGAATCAGTATCAAGCACAACCAACTGAAACTCACCTTTCATTCTATCAATCTGTTCTACGCATTGCTTTACCAAATCTGGCATATGGTCACGCCCTTGCGCCCAAAACACCCAAATCGTATTATTGGTATTTGCCGTTACAGAAGCCTTCTCAAACGAGCTATATTTGAGAGCCATACGTTTGAATCTTCGCTGTACATAACGATATACGACTTGATTTCGAGTAAAGCAACTTTTCTTTGAGCAACGTCTTGCTATTTTTGAGCAAAACGCATCTATTAAATAAGGTATGTCATGAATCATACATGAAGTTTTTTAAAAACAACTTTTTCTATATTTTTCTGAATAAAGATTCTCACTTTATCTATGAAAACGCAAACGACAAATATCATTATTGAGGAGAATACGACATACAGCACTCCTTCGACAGCATTATGGCAAAGCATCTGATAGTAATGCCCATAATGACTTGTAAGCCAATCTCGCACCATAGAGTATTCGGTGATGAGATATACACTCACTGCTGATGTAGAAAAGAATGTAATAAATCTTAAAGATTTCAAAGAAACATTCTTGAAGAGCAGGAATACATTGACAGCCAAAGCTATTGTCAATGGAGCGCAATATTCACCCGGAAGTATGTCTATCTGCATTTTAAAGAACAATTTACCTATTACTATACGTAAGAGAATCAGTACTAGCAAAGCGATAAGCAAACTTTTTTGCCCCCCATAATCTAATTTTTGCTACTAAATTTGGTTTTCTGAGCAATGCTCCTAAGCTATATACCGTAAGCATATTCATAAGGTCAAATCCCATCATATAGACCACTTTCAAATGCTGATAATGACCGAAATAAACATTGAGTACAAGAAGTATTTCCACCCATACCAGCCATTCCTTATCCGTCAAAGCAGAGAGCATCTTCTCCAAGAATGGTGCCACTATTACCAAAAGGAAATATACCGTCATAAACCACCATGGACTATGACTAATCGGGAATATAACTTCCTTTATATCAAATGTTCCATTATGAAGATAACTGATTAGATTAAATCCACAAAGGTATATCGCACATAGAAGCAGATTCTTCACTATAGCCTTCTTGTTATTACAAATGCCAAAATAGCCAGTAATCAATATGAACAGGTCCACATGGAAGCTAATAAAATTGGAAAGACCTGTCAAAATCTTTGCTACTAATGGATGAAATGCCCCAGAACATCCATCAACATAATGCCCCTTTATATGCCAAATCACTATCAGATACATGGCAAGGATGCGCAATAGTTCAAAGTTCGCTTGGCGAGTGTTTGTTTTTTTAGTCATATTTTTTATTTTCTAACGATAAATACTCGATTGGTAAGTGCCCTAATTTTTTCATTCACAAAGAGTCGTTCTTGCTTGCTACATGCTACAGCATAAAATGTCAAAGTCACAGAAACAACACTTAAAATGCATAGTATAGCAGAATACCATATATTGCTACTTGGAATCAAAAAATAGCAAACAATAGGGAATATGGCACTAAAAACACCAAATTTAAATAACGGCACAACTACATTTACATAATATTTTTTTATGCTCATTGATATTTTAGGCAATACTATTTGAATGCGTACAATCTGAGTTACTATCTCTACGCACAAATGAATGGCAAAGACATATTCTGGAATAATGCCGAAATACTTTAATCCCACATAAGAAATAGGGACTATCGTTAACAAAAGCGAGCTTTCGATAATTTGGAATTTCTTTAAATCACCAACTGCATTTATGGAATGAACGACTGGATTCTGTAAGGTATAGAGTAAGCTATAACATAACACCAATCTTAAAAAGTTTGCAGTGTGCTCAGGTACCGTACCTAACCATAACTTCAGTATAACATCAGCTTCCAGCATAATAGGAAGCGTTATTAATAGCATTATAAAAAATGAGAATTTAGAACTCTTCATTACCAATGTATGCATATAGTCCAAGTTACCAGAAGCATAGCTTTTAGTAATCTGTGGGTTTATCGCCATCTGAAAATTATAGCAAAAGTTACGACATACATTTTGTACTTGCACGGCAATTCCTCGTGCAGCATTGACTACAGGTCCAAAAAACATATTCAAGAGAATATTTATACCCTGCGTGTATCCAACAGCCGCCAGATTGCCAGTTAACGTCCATCCTGCAAAATAAAACATTTTGTGGAATAGTTCCTTGTTCCTTTTAGGGAAAGTAAGAGATTCTTCAAAATGTCTTCTGCAATATATGAAATACAGAGATATATCAAAAAACTGTATCAAAAAGAAAAGCCATGCATAACTTATCAACTTGTCAAATGGCAAAACATTCAGCAAATACACGATAACTAGTTTCATTACTGCATCAAAAACAGATATATAGGCAAAAGCAGACATCTTTTCATAAGCCACTATCAAAGCATTATAAGGACTATAAAGGATTGAGACAAGAGCAGACAATACAGAAAACTGATATACCCACATTGCAGCCGTCATACGACTATCTGGGATTTGCAATTTCGTAGTCATAAACCAAAGACCTAAAGTTTCCGCTAACAGTAAAATAAGTCCTGATAACAATATATGAATAAACAATATATTGGCAAATGTTTGCGTTACTAATTTCTTATCGTCAGTTCCGATATTATAGGTTATAAAGCGTGAAGAAGCACCTGTTAAAGAACCAGTTATAAATCCCAACATGGACACGACTCCACCAACAACATTGTAAATACCAAAATCCTCTATACCAAGGACCCTTAATATAACTCTTGATGTGTATAAGCTAATTGTCATAGTGAATAACATTCTCACATACAACAATAGCGTATTCTTCGCTATTCGCTTGTTATTATTTGATTGAAGTGACATAAATATTCTATTCTTTTTCTTTGAGTCTATAACATTTTAATTCAAAATCGTTCTTTTAGCCAATCTTCAACAATCTGTTCGTCCTTAATCGTTGACAGTACAATTCTTTCCCAATTATTAATATCTGATATTTCTCTAACAGTTTCTTCTAAAATTTCCTTTTCTACCTTCAAGAATTCTTCGTCTGTTCCTTTATAATACTTTCTTCTTAATATTATTTCCTTTAGTTTTTGGCTAAATTTCTCATTTAACTTCTGATTTATGTAAGGAATCAAATCCAAAGATTTTATTGTCGATATGGCTATGCGTGTACTCTCCTTTGGTGTGGTTAGATTTTTTAGAGCTATCACCAATCTAAGAATACCATTCTCTTTTAACACAGAGCTATCAAAGAGTAATTCATCTGTTGGCATGTCATAATAGGCATTAAAGAACACTCGTTTACCACTGTCGCACCATGCTGTTGACTTATTGTTGTTACATTCATGACATGTAGGAATGAGATTATAAGAATGTACTGAGAATTCAGGAAACAACTGGCGAGGTACGTAGTGGTCTAATTCGGTGGCATCACGCAACTCACATATAGGACATTTTAAAACAATTTCTCCATTGTTCGCCTCTATTATTTTTGCTCGCAAATCAGACATTGAGGCTTTTGAATTGTCATATTGGTGATAAAGGAAGTAGCCATCAGAAGCTATCGCATCCTTGTCATAATGCCATTTTTCGGATAATATATGGAGAGTATTGTTATCAACTTTGTCACAATACTCATCATATCGTTCTTCCAAGTCATTCCTCATCGCCTCCATACGTGTTTTGTTGCTACCTCTTTTTGAAAGAATAACACTATTCAGCAAGTCTTTTGGGGCAATGTTTGCCTTTTTAAGATTTCTCATAATCCACAATTTGCTTAATCAACATCTTTGTACTGAAACTCAGTTTATGAGAACCGCCCCTTAACAAACAGACAATGTCTTTATATGACTTTCCATTTCTTTTGAGTTCACGAACTGTCTTTGCCAAAGAAGTGGCATTCTCTTCATATCCAAATATCTCGTTATACAAAACAGAGATGTCTTCACCTAAAGTTTCGATTCCAATCTTTCCCAATTCCAAATCATCTCCAGTACGTCGCATCAGATAAACATTCTTACCGATAACTTCTCTAACTATCAATGGTGAATGAGTTGACACAATGCAATAGCTTTGGAACATATCCACCAAAAATAGCAGCAATTTGAACAAAGTGTTTATTGCCTTGGGATGCAGATGAACTTCTGGTTCATCTATTACCAACAATGTGTCGTAATTGATTTTTCTGAATATGAATGTTATCAACAGAAGCAGTTGAAGTTGACCAGAGCTTAAATTCTTCAACATATCTTTTAAAACTTGATCTGCAATACGAAATTCCTGTTTGCCATTTTTCTCTTCCAAATACCACCATTCATATTGTTTCGTTTCTGGTAAAACTTTCTTTACCATCTTGTCATAGAATTCGAACAGCTCTGAGTTTTGAAATAGTCTTTCTCTTATTTCTTTTACAGACTCCTTTATTTTGTCAGAATCTTCATTCTTGTTTTGATTTGCACAAAAATAGTAATAAGGCATAAGAGATGCCGTTTCCTCTTCTTGTTTTATATCAGCAAAACAATCAAAAGAAGTTGTACATATAGCCATGACACTACTGAAAAGAGGCAATTCTTCTTGTACTTCTTCCTTATTTCGATTGATTAAACTTTCTATCATTCCACCCAGCATGGTCGTCTTACCAACTCCATTCTCACCTATTATCCCAACACATCTACCATATTGCTTGGCTTCTGGGTCATATTTCAGTGTAAATGGAACAGACAATTCTTCGTTATATTTTGGATGAAAAATATACTTAATGTTGTATGCATCAGAAAGAGATCTTTTGTTTATAATGTACTTAGCCTCACGTCTTGCCTTTTCAGAAGAAAGCTCCCGAACTAGAGAAACCTTAAAAGTACCATGATTCTTATATTTTTCATATATCTCTATCTGTACAGCGCAATCTTGTAAAGCCTGCAAGATTCTCTCACATTCATTCACAGAAAACAAACGTCTCAGATTGTGATAATAGCTATTGGTGATGCCCAGGGAACAATAATCGTTTGATAATGACGTGAAACTTTTTGGTATAACACTATTAGTATCATCCTTATCCTTGTTCATAATCTTCAACTCACCAATAAAATCGCTATTTTTTGAAGAATTGAAGTAAAACAATGAATACCACGTGTAACATCCGTAATCATTCCAATCGCTATTATGATTGAGCACGAAGCATGGATACCTGCCCGGTTTCTTCACGCTTGCAATATGATCAGACCGTTGTCCACATTTAGTTTGAACTTCAAAATGTATATCTATCATAATTATTTATATTTATTGCTTATCAAAATCGTCCCTAAAGAACATATTGGAGTAGGATATGTCTTTTCTATATTCAAATCATCACAACACAACATACCACATTATATATTCCGAAGTCTTCCACTCCCAACGCATTAAATATGACTCGACTCATGTACAGCGACACCACCATCATAAAGAGTATTCGGAAGTAAAGAAGCAACGTATTCTTCGCTATTCGTTTGTTGATATCAGAGCGAGGAGGCATAATGAGTTCTTTGGGAGCATCAAGGGCATTCACTCTAATAATTCTTTATCAGCCATAGGATCTTATTTGTATAAATCTACATTGATATAGAATGGAGAATCGAAGTCTTTCAGCATTGCATGCTTCGTATCTTTCTCTGAGAGATTAGCATGCTCTGTAGGGATTTTCCAATCGATGCCGAGAGAGTCATCAAGGATGCTGATGCCGCCATCAGCCTCTGGATGATAGAACTCATCGCACTTGTACTGGAAGACTGCTGTCTCTGAGAGAACAGCAAAACCATGAGCAAAGCCCTTAGGAATGAAAAACTGAACATGATTGTCTTCTGTCAGTTCTACAGCCACATGCTTGCCATAGGTTGGTGATCCTTTGCGGATATCTACAGCTACATCAAGCACTCTACCTTTTACGCAGCGTACCAGCTTACTCTGGGTATATGGAGGGCGCTGGAAGTGCAAGCCTCGCATTACACCATAACTGCTCATAGACTCGTTATCTTGGCAGAAGTGAACACTGTGACCCAGGATTGGGGCTACCTTTTCTTCAAACTCTCGCTCGCTGAAACTCTCGAAGAAGTAGCCACGAGCATCACGGAAGAGGCGTGGCTCTATAATGAGTACGCCATCTATTTCTGTTTTTAATATATTCATCGTTTTTAATATTCTAAATTCTTTTTTAATGTTTGATCTTTCTCTTCAAGTATTGAAAGGAGATACTTGCCATAGTCGTTCTTCAGCATAGGCTGAGCATTCTCTCTCAACTGTTCTGCGGTAATCCAACCCTGACGGTATGCGATTCCTTCCAAGCAAGCTACCTTCAAGCCCTGTCGCTTCTCCAGGACCTCAATAAAGGTGGATGCTTCAGAAAGAGAATCATGGGTTCCGGTATCGAGCCAGGCAAATCCTCTTGCCATGGTCTGTACCTTCAGCTGCTTATCCTTCAGGAACTCCTGGTTTACGGTGGTGATTTCCAACTCACCACGAGCGGATGGCTTGATATGCTTAGCTACTTCTACCACCTTGTTAGGATAGAAGTATAAACCTACCACTGCATAGTTGCTCTTTGGATGCTCAGGCTTCTCTTCAATGCTCAGGCAATTGCCTTGCTCATCAAACTCAGCAACTCCATATCGCTCTGGGTCGCTTACTCGATAGCCAAAAACGGTAGCCTTGTTGTTCTGCTCAGCATCTACTACTGCCTGATGCAGCATCTGATTTAATCCTGCACCATAGAAGATATTATCGCCTAATACGAGGCAAGCGGAATCATTACCAATGAATTTTTCTCCGATAATGAAGGCTTGGGCTAAGCCATCTGGTGATGGCTGCTCTGCATACTCAAACTTCACACCTAACTGGCTTCCATCGCCTAAAAGGCGCTTGAAGCCTGGCAAATCAAAAGGTGTTGAAATAATGAGTATCTCACGGATACCTGCCAACATCAAAACTGATATTGGATAATATATCATCGGTTTATCAAAGATTGGTATCAGCTGCTTGCTGATACCCTTTGTGATGGGGTACAAGCGTGTACCGCTACCACCTGCTAATACTATTCCTTTCATATAATTATTATTTATTGATCAATAACATTGTTCGAAAACCTACCCGTCCTTCCTTACCGTTAAGGAAGGCTCCACCTTTCTCACCAAGCCTCTCTTCCCTCAGGGACGAGAGGATGTAACCGCCCTCCGGTGCTCAGAACCGCTACGCTATAAGGTTGGCGGACCATCAAAGGTCTTCGCCATATTGTGCGGGATGGGATCGCCTTGCTATAAGCTTACACAATTAGACTATTCGATGCCTCTCTACCATTTTTCTGACATCAGAGATTTTATAGAATATGGTATTACGAATCTTATCATATGGTAGCTCACCACTTTCACGCAAATCTTTCACAAAATCCTTGCTTACACCACCGAGATAGGATAAAATGGTTTTATTCGTCAAGAACTCCTGATCTTGTTCTTTCAACGAAATCACTTTCACTACCACGTTGATGCCAACACGAGTTTTGTATTTGTTTTTTTATAATCCATCACACAAATCTTCCAAATCATATCCATTAGACAAAGTTGACCTTAATTTATCCAAGAAAGGTATAACTTTATCTATATCTAAGTATAAGAAGTGTGCAGCATTACCTATGAAATTATTTAAACTATCAAAATCATCAACCGAATTTGAATTACTTTTTATATCATCAACCAAAAAACCGTCTTTTACAAAAAATGAGTCTTTAACTGCTCCTTTATGATGCGAAAATAAATCCGGTTCTTTATCTTTTAGTAAATTCAGGATATAAGCCTCTTTGTGATAACAATCTGCTACATAATACATTGGATGGAATAAAGTTACAGTTTTAACTTTTATACCATATTTTTTCTTAAAACATTCACCAAAATTCTCTTCGAAAAGATGATCACCATTCTCTTGTTTTCCTATCACAAAAGAATGTCCAAACAAGTAACCTAATCTAACATCTACAGATAACTTAGGCAGATTTGGCTTTATATACCTTAAAGAATTATAATATGACACAAAATTATCCAACAAAGGTATCAGAATATATTTTTGAAAACCTGTAGGATCTATATCAATGTATAGATCCAAGAGATTAATATATCTCTGAATATTATCACTCTCATATATTGAGGTTAATATTTTCTCTTGACTATTCTTTGAGTCAAAACTTATAAATAACGCTGCAAAATATTCCTGAAGAGATTTATGTGCCCATTTATAATAATTACCATCCTTACAAAAGAGAGGAACAGAAGTCAATAAATCCTTTAATAAATCAGAACTAGCAAAGTTCATATTAACATAAGTTCCCTTAGCTTTATCGATAATATTGAGAATATCTGTCTTTAAAAATTCAACTTGTTGCCTCTTTTGACATTCATAGCCAACTCTTCGCAAAATTTTCGCGAAATCATCACTATTCAATTTTGAACGTTTTTCGTGACAATAACTATCACCTTTAGATAAATCATGAGCTTCAAATAACGCATCAAAAACTTGACGATAAAAAGCCTGTTTATTTATAGGTATCGTTGGCTTATAGTCAAATGCTGTAAATAATAAAGAAACCAATAATGGATTTTCCAAAAATTCAGTAATCATTTCATACTTATGATCTTGTAATTTTTCTATCAAAGTTTTAGAAACGATACCATTCTCGTCATATCTTCGTAGAAGTTGAAATGACTCTTTTTTTGTTAAACCTTTTATTGACATACGTTTAAAATTTCCAAAACAATTAAGGACTTCATCTGGACGAGAAGTTATAATATATGTATTGGCACTAGCTTTGCTAATAAAATCTTCAACGCAATGCATGGCAAAGGCACGATCAACCATTGGAATTTCATCACAACCATCAAAGAAGAATATAAACCCTCCAGACATGATCAACTCCAACAATAATTGATGATTAAAATTTTGAGTTAGAGAACTAATTTGTGACTCTATCTCAGAAATCAAATCATGACTTTCATTAATTCTACGCAATTCTATGAATATAGGAATACCATACCCCTGATCAATAACATCTAAGAACAAACGCTTTACTATTGTTGATTTACCCATACCAGCAGTATCCATTATTAGAAGTTTCTTGTTCTTCTGGAAAAACTCTTTTGGGTATCCACATAGTTTTATACGTTCCGTATTCTCTACATTTTCCGGACTTTCTAAAGTTAAAGGAACATATATGTTTTTTAACTGTTTTATCCGATTTCGCAATACCAACGTATTTACAGTGCTATATTTTTCATAAGCACGAAGCATATATTCTGTAAAATGCTCAGCAGTTGGTATTAACTTCTTGTCATACTCTAAAGATAGCCTTTCACAAAACTGCTTGATTTTAGGCACAACCAACTCTTTAGTAATATTATCGACTAAAGACTTGATTGAAGCAGTTACCATTAGCTCTTGTATCATTATACTATCGTTTTATTATAAAACATCCATTTCAATAACTATACAACTTTATCCCAAACTATTATTGGAAAACTGGGTATTTCTAGAAAATTAAGTTTGTTG
Organism: Segatella copri; assembly: GCF_051861805.1. Classification (GTDB taxonomy): domain Bacteria; phylum Bacteroidota; class Bacteroidia; order Bacteroidales; family Bacteroidaceae; genus Prevotella; species Prevotella copri_M. The sequence continues at coordinate 3,322,838 of NZ_CP146520.1, forward strand.
TTTAACATGTATATTACCAATACAGCGTCCCTACTATTTTATAGTAAGCATCCAACCCCTATGACAATACAACTCCATCCCCAGTGTTTACTGGGGATGCAGAGTATTTTAAGAAATTGGACTTTTCTGATTTTTAAACAGGTTTAACTAAAAGTACCTCTGTCATCAAGGCATAATCCCTTCTTCCAGCTACAATCATGTCAAAGAATCCCCTGAAGAAATCCTATCATTGTTCTTGCCATACATCTTACGCCTGCGGGCTTGCAGTTCTCCTGTAAGCTTGTCAACCTGCTCCTGCAAATTGGCAATCTTACGATCTGACTCTGTCTTTTGCTCCTTCTGCTTATTACCCAAGACAGGATTGGCATCCAGTAGCATTTGGACAGTCTGAACTAATTCCTTTATCTGATCTAGATATTGCTTACGCTCCATATCTGGCATATCACCAACACAGCGTCACCACTATATTACAAGTAGTTACACCTATCAGTTTTTGAAAAAAGTTATTTTTGTTCCTCATTGCAGTATCGCTCTGCACTTGTCGTCGCTCGAATGAGGAATATTTAGGATTGTGACAGCATCGGTCCATGGGATGACCGCATGACCAATGTTCAAGCACGATTTACAACGAAATCTATTAAGATATTCGTATCTATAAAAACTCTCATAATGCATATTTTTTATCAACCAACGCATCTAAGCTATTTTCATCTGCCGGTATCGGCTTGCCACCTTTTGCCTTTAATGTTTTAACATAAGACAAAGCATCATTAAACTCAGCAGTTTCTAATAGCTTTTGCTTAGGTTGTACCTTTTGCAAAAACAAAGAAATCGCCTTTTCTATTGCAGCTGTCACACTAATATTATGTAATTTAGCATAACTTTCTGCACCTTTATATATATTGCTGTCAATTGCTATTGTGTTCATAATTGCATCTCCTTTTTTGTCTGCAAATATAAGGGTTTTCTGTGAAACCACCAAATTTTTGGAGGAGTTTTTTCAACTCTGCCCAATTACTTGTAGAGGTCTATGTTAATATCGAATGGTGAAGCGAAATCTTTCAGCATTGCATGCTTCGGAATAAGCAGCTAACGCCCTATAACATTTTTCGACTCCCCTGTCCCCCTCTGCGAAGAGGGGGTCCTTACCCTATACCCAAGCCCTAAATCCCTACCATAGGGATTAGGGATGTAACCGCCCTCCGGTGCTCGGAACCCTACGCTATAGGGTTGGCGGACCAATCAAAGGTCTCGCCATATTGTGCGGGATGGGACCGCATGGGGGACGGCATGCTGATTGGGAACGCTAGGCTAATGTTCGGGTTTCAACATAAACATATTAACAGTATTGTTGAATTCTGATACGTAATCTACAAAATGCGGATTCATGTCACCAAACATTTACAAACTTTGGCTCTTCTCCTGTACGAGCCAAATAATCCTGACGGAGCATCTGCTCTAACTCAGCCATACGCTTTCTTTTTCTTTCCTTTGATGCCATGAATCTTTTCATCGCAGCATCACGCTTTTCCCAAAATTCTTTATTCAATGTTTCCATAAAACCTCCTATTTTTTAATATTCAGTGCAAATATAAGGGTTTTCTTTGAAACCACCAAACTTTTGGAGGAGTTTTTGCTTCAAGTCCTCGCCATATCTTATTTACCTCACCATCTTATCAATCTTTCTCGCTTGCTTGAGGAATGAGGGGAACTTGAAGTAGGTCCAAGAATCCTGTTCCTTCAATTCAACCATACCTTTATGCAGATGGGTTATTAACGAGGAACAACTTTTTTTCTTGCCGAATTGTTCTATGATTACATCGAACAGCTCGGTGAAAGTGGTGTCGGGATTGAATGTATCTGTGACATAATTATACAGTTCATCTTGAGCAAAATGAGAAGAAAACACCAAAGAGGCAGAAAGGAGCTTGAAGACGGCTTTTGCAAATTCTCCTTTTTCCAAATGTTCCTCTACGATTTTCCTTGCCTCTGCCAAGGCTTCGGAAATCTTGGTTATATCGAGTTTACCATCTGCCTTTACAAACGCATCCTCCATCTTTGAATCAGGAGAGATAACGGATGGGAGGTCAACTACTGGCACCTTATGGAGCAGGACATAACGCTGGAGGAGCTGTCGCCACACCAACATACGTGCTCCCTGCCACATTTCCACGGCAGCCGCTGTGAGCTGAGTGAAGAGTGGAGAATGAAGGGTGAAGAATTCATGGGTTCTTCTTCCCAATTCTTCCATGTCATCTGTATAGTCGATGTCTGTTTCTATCGAAAATCCCCCAATACCATTGGCATTTTCAAACTTATACTCGCTCTGTGTGAGCAAGTAGAGCAAGCGGGGATATTTCTTCTTCTCCAGGTTGGCATGGAATTTTTCCCGTTCGTCCTTACTTTGCGAAGCATAATAATCATAGAAGCCTCCCCATGAGCAGATTGCCTTCATCTTGCCTTCGGTTGTCTTCAGGAGGGCAAAATGGGCATAATACTCATAGTCCTCGTCGAATACCGGAGCATACTTGTCAGCCTCATACTCCTTGCCTCTGAAAAACTCCCGAAGGTTACATCTGAGGATAAACTCCAGGATGCCATCATGACGTAACACTGCATAGTCCTGTTCCTGCGGGATGGTCACTCCAGAAGTTGGGGTTAGAAATGGGCGGAGGATGATGTCTGGTATCAGTTCCTTCAACCCATGCTCTAAAGTTCCGCCGTCTGCCTTGAAGTAATTGGCAAGGATAAGGAAGTTGCTGCGCATAGAATCATCGATGTTGCTCAGGATTTCCTGCTGATGAGCCGTTATCTTCTCTGCCACCTTATTACTATATGCTATATCGGAGGAATGGCGATTGCGATATACCGTCAGCTTATTCAGATAGTTCTTGAAATGATTGCGCAGTGTAGCAGAAGCATTTTTCTCAGGCTCTTTGGCCTGCAAATAGCCTATCATCTGGTCTATGGCACGCCATGCTCCAACATCCTCGGATGGTGCCTCATGTTCTATCTGCATGTCGTATTGGCGAACATTGGAGATATTCAGACAGAGATTGTTACCAAAGCGCACGAAAAGATGACGGTCTTTCTTGCCCTTATGCTTCACCTGCTTGACTACACCTACCGAACCTTTCAAGGGACCGCTGAGAATACGGATGGTGTCGTTCTCCTTGATGAGGTCGCCGTATCGTTTGTCTACGATGCTCAATCCCTCAATGCCTTCGGCTATCTTGTCACTGAAATACATGAAACGTTCCATATCATCATCGGGAATCCTCGCCTCTTTCACGATTTCATCCAATGTTCGGGATTGACTGTCGGAACAAAGGATATGCGCCTTAGTAAAAAAGGTTCGCTCTACGACTTCATTACTTCTCGCTCCATAATCAACACCCTTATACATGAAGTAGCCGTACTGGGAAAGGAGTCTTTCCAAACGCCTTTCACTCTCCACTCTGATAAAGAACAATCCTTGCAAGACGGGTGTGAAGCGTACTTTTTCCTCACCCTTTTCGTTCGTGTAAGTCCTTCTTCCCATGGGAAAGTAGTAGTCAACAATTGTATCGTTAAATTTTTCACGCAGCAAATCCATTGATTTCTGCTCTGTGAAAACATCTGTCTTGACTATAAACCACATTGTTTTGAGTTGAGAGTTGATAGTTGAGAATTTACAGATAGAAGTTGCCAAATGTTAAAAGCATTTGGTGGCAGGATATACCTCGGCTTCCCCTGAAAAGATGCCTCTTTCCGAGTTATTGGGGTTGTGATATGTATCACAGCATTGAAAAATCAATAGACTAACTTCCACTAATCTTCAATACTATTATGTCTTTCAGCCTTCTGCATACATGATGCAGGCAAGCCCGTGTTCAGCAAGTTATATATCATACGCTTTGCTTATATGAAAGCCATACTAATCGTTCTTAATTCTCTACGTTCTTCTGAATCTCTACATAAGAGATACAGAAATCTAGAAAACTTTCTATCTATCAATGACTTATCATGTTTAGTCTGATAAAAATACTGAAAAAACGTTGAATATTGTAGAATGATATTAAATTTTTAACACGCATAATTTGCTTGTTTCCAACAATTTTCGTATTTTTGCAGTGTGAATCTGTATCTCTTATGTAAAGATACAGAAAAATTGGTTCATTTTGATTCATTTTGGTTCATTCTACAAAATCCATCTTTTTTATCACTTTTGAGGTTTATAGGGCAGCCAGTATTTTGGCGTTGGCATCATCCACTTCTGAGCTTTTGACGGAATTGAGATAGATCTGTGTGGTGGTTTCGGAATGATGTCCCAATGCCTCACTGATGACGGAGATTGGTATATTCTTGCCTCTTGCCGTCGTTGCCCAGGAATGGCGGGCAACATAGAGGGTGAGCTTGCCCTTGATACCTATCTTGGCTCCTACCTTTCTGAGGTGATAGGAGATACGGGCTTCCGCATTGTGATACAGGCGCACCTCTTCCTTCTTTTTGTCAATAGTTTTATCCTGACTTTTGTTTCCATCATCAACCAGGAAAGGAAAGAGATAAGGTGAAGAGGCTGTCTGCGCCTGGTACTTTTCCAACAGGTTCTTCATATCCTTCTCCCATCGGATGGTGAGACGCTGGCCTGTCTTGCTTCTTGTATAATGGAGAAAACCATCTCTGAGGTCGGATTTACGGAGGTGAGCCAGGTCGATGAAAGAGATACCACGCAGATAGAAGCTCATCATGAATGTATCTCTTGCCATCTCTTCCTTAGAAGAGAGATCCTTGACCGATTGAAGACTCTTGATTTGGCTGACGGATTCTGTAGGAATAGCCCGTTTGCGGGTTGGAGCGATACCGGTATAGACTTCCTTGAAGGGATGCTGCTGTGGAGTAAGCCCTTTTACCACTGCCTTGTTATAGGTGGCACGGAGGATTCGGAGATAGAAGGAACTGGTATTGCGGCATACCTTTGCCGTATGGTGCAGGTACGCTTCATACGAGCGCATCACTTCTGCATCTATCTCATTCAGGGCAATGTCCTTGTTGTCAAGGTATCGCTTAATACTGTTGAGCGTTGCCTTGTAATGCTGCATGGTGCGGTATTGACCGTTCTTCATCAACAGGGCGATGAGGAGGTTCATGAACTGGAATAGTGTCATTGATGTTTTCTTGTTTCTTGCCATTGTGTTTGCTTATTAATGATGTTTTATAATATTGATTAACTATGATAGGTGCATTTCTGTCTCTTTTGTCTTAGCAACAGAAGCCCCCTATATATAAATAATATATAAAAATCATATTGACAAGGATTTTTAAAATAACAAAGGAACATACAATGATAGATACAAGACTGAAAGTTTACGTAACAAGATGATAAGGGTGATGATGCTGGTAGCATTCCATGGTTTGCCATACCTTATTTATAACCATGACACATAGGTAAAAGTCACAATACATGTATAAGGGAGGATTCCATAGCTTTTTGATTATGGAATCCTCCCTTACCCTACTTAGAGTTTCATTTCTTCATAGTCCAGTCCGAAGACATCCGCTACGGCCTTGAATACCACCTTTCCACTTACGATGTTCAAACCTCTATACAGGGCTTTATCCTCCTTGCATGCCTTTCGCCACCCCTTATCAGCAAGCGCCAGTGCATATTTCAGCGTAGCATTGGTCAAGGCTATAGTAGAGGTATTTGGCACTGCACCTGGAATATTGGCTACAGCATAATGCACAATTCCATCGACCATATATATCGGATTGGAATGTGTGGTTGGATGCGATGTCTCAAAACAGCCACCCTGATCGATAGCTACATCAACAAGTACAGTTCCTGGCTCCATCAATTTCAACATATCTTTGGTGATAAGATGCGGTGCCTTATCACCTGGTATGAGTACACTACCCACAACGATATCCACATCTGGCAATTCCCTGCGGATATTATGCTCGTTGGAATAGAGCGTGTGTACATTGATAGGCAGCTCCATCTCTAACTGACGAAGACGAGGCAAACTGATATCAGTAATCCAAACATCAGCTCCCATTCCTGCAGCCATTCTTGCTGCAGCTTCTCCTACGGTTCCGCCACCCAATACCAAAACCTTGACGCGGTTCACACCAGGCACACCACTCATCAGTTTCCCTTTTCCTCCCTTTGTTTTCTGTAGGTAAAAAGCACCGTTAACAATGGCCATTCTTCCAGCCACTTCACTCATCGGAATGAGCAAAGGCAGAAGGTGGTTATCTGTTTCTACAGTCTCGTAAGCCAGACAGACGGCTCCACTCTTGATCATGGCATCGGTAAGTTCCTTATCACAGGCAAAATGGAAATAAGTGAAGATAAGCTGGTCTTGATGGATAAGTGGATATTCCTCGGCGATAGGTTCTTTCACCTTTACAATCATTTCAGCCTCACGATATACACTTTGGATATCGGGTAAGATTTTGGCACCCACCTTTTCATACGCCTCATCAGCAAACCCGCTGTTTACGCCAGCTGTATGCTGAACCATCACTTCATGACCATGTCTAATGAATTCAGCTACTCCTGCTGGTGTCATTCCAACACGGTTCTCATTATTCTTAATCTCTTTTGGAATACCTATTTTCATGATGTTATAATTTTAAAGGTTCGACATCAGTTTTAACTCTGTAAAGATACGGAAAATATCAATAGGTTGTATATCTTGTTATAGGTTTTTAACAAATGTTGGGAAGACCATACTTCGCATCTTTAGATTTTGCTCTCTCTAAGTCAGCTTCTTTGATGTAAAAGATTCCTAACGAAATCCTAGATTTTGGCAGTTTTCTGCCAATTTCCTAGCTGATTTTGTATAAAGAATTCTAATTTGCAGCGTATGTTCGGGAAAAACCCCGAAATGCTACACCCGCCCGTTTTGTCAGTTGAAAAATTGTAACCGACTGGCAGCCATGCTTACCACTATGATTGAGGATGGACAAAGCGTGATGTGCGTAATGAAAAAAATAACTTGGTACATTTTTTTATTTGTTACAGCATCAAATCCTTGATGGTTGTACCATTCATGAATCTGCTTAAATCTACCCTTTCTCCAATACCATGCAAATGTCCGGTTTCTGAATACTGCCAGATATTGCACTTTCCTCTGCCGTCGATAGAGGGTTGTCTGGAGTTATAATTGGCGATGAAGAGATAATAGCGATTGAACTTCGCCCCCATCTCCTTATTATAGAAGCTCTCGTTGCTATAGATGACAGGATACTTGCCATAGTGTTTCTTCACCAAGTCAGCAAACACCTGTATGCTATCCTGCAGCTGTCGTCCCTTCCATCTTCCCTGGATGCCTTTCTCCTCCACATCCAATACAGGAATCAAGTCCTGCTCGCCCTTCTTCACTATCTTTTGGAAATCCCGGAACTGAGCAGTTACTGAAGAGCCGGCAGACATCAGATGATAAGATCCTACCTTCAACCCATATTTACGAGCCAGTCTGATATTTCGGCGATAATGTCGATCCACATATCCCTTACCATGTGTAGCTCTGATATAAACGAACTTGATTCGCTTGTTCTTCGCGATTTCCTTCCACTTGATAACTCCATTGTGTTTCGACACATCAATGCCGTCATATCCGCCACGAGTATAAGGTTGCCCTTTCAATCTATCAACGAACACATCAGAATAAGATGAAGCGATGCCCAACCATCGCTTCACCTTATATGGCGACACCACATACATAATTCCCAGACCAATACTTGCCAAAACGACCAGGCTGCCTAAGGAAACCAAAGTATATTTTAATCCTTTCTTCATTACATTTTATCTTTTAGTTGTTTTCTGGGGGACAAAGATAGTGAATTTATTTGAAACAGACACGCAATACTAATTGCACTTCTGATCTTACCTTATAAAATTATACACAAACTCATAATCTCCGTCCTTCAGCCATTCAGGAACCTCTTCTCCATTTTCAAGAAGACCTTCAACATGAAACTCCAGACTTTCCTTTGCCTCCTTTTGCAAAACTTCAAAAGTTGGTGCTGTAAAAACCACCGCTCCTGGTACATTACTACCAAGAGAACCGCCATAATTTCTGTCGCACCACGCAACGTCAACAATAACCTTTTCCATCATGTACTACTTTAGATTTTCCAAATCTCCCCATTCAAGACAGCTATTTCTTACCAAGGTTTCTAGCTTTTCAACCATCTTACGCTTGGTTTCCTTAGAAGCATTCCAACGGCGCAACGCTTCTTCCCTTGTTAACTTTGTTGTATTCATTCTTTATTCCTCCATTTTTAGTTCAAATTACAACTGCAAAGATACTACTTTCTAGCTTAAACGCCAAAGAAAATGAGAAAATCTTTTTTATCGTATTGCATAGATTCCATCCCGTTCAATTCTTGATTTAAAGAAAGGATTCATGTTTTTGTGAATACGCACTACATCAACTGAGCACTTGAACAAGCCCTCTAAGAATTCTTTCAAGTCGGCTAATAAAAATGGATTAGGAGTTTCTGTTTCTACACAAACATCCAAATCGCTTTGTTCTGTTTGCTCGTTTCGTGAAACGGAACCAAAAATGCACAAGGTCTTGATTCCAAAATCTTTAGTAATCTTGGAACTGTTTTGCCTGATTATTGCTATATAATCTTGAACTGTTCTCATAACACTTATTTTTAATAAGTGCAAATATAAGAAATTATCTGGTATCTTCCAAGCTTTTTGCCAAGTTTTTGCAACTATCCCCACAAAATATCATTTTAAAACTTTGGTACTTTCAAATATTAATCGTAATTTTGCAACAAATTAGAGTATCAAAAATTAAGGAGGATTACAATATGACTAAAATAATGTCAAACCCAAAAGAACCAACAGTTGCCTATCGTCACGATTATGCAACAGAGGCTCATAACAAATCCGAAGAATATCCTTTTATGACATCATGCAATAATGACGAGTTGGCGAATCATGTCTTAGCTCATGAAGAAGAATATGCTAGAACAGGCAACGCCGTTGACTTTCTAGAAATGATGGCCGATTTCAAAAACGAATTCGAATGGTAAAGATACGAGTATTACCACCAATGCCTATTCTGAAAGACTTTCATCGAAATTATCGTAGTGCACTGCTTATGGACAACTTCAAGCTCATTTATCGCTACGACAAAGAGCGTGACGAAATCATAATCTTCTTCATACCTTATTATATATTAAAAGGGTTATACTTCACGTTCTACGATTCTTTCTTTTCCATCGCTTCCCGATTACGAGTGCAAAAGTAAAAAGATTATTTCAATCCGCCAAATATCCAAACTTGTCTTGTATGAAATGCCATTCTGAATGTACCAAATGACAAAACGGATGCTAGACCTTACGCTTGGTTTCCTTGTTTCTATTCTCCTTTCGCAACCTAATCTTCATCTCAGCTAATCAACTTATTAAGTGTGAAAGGAGAATACCCAACCTCCCGTCAATATTTATACTCAAAATTCATATACTTACAAGTTTGGAATCTAGCGACAAAAACGAGGGATTTGAAAGGCTGGAAATCCCCGTTTTCTGCTCTCTATTAAGAATAAGACCTATAGTTGTACGACTATAAAGTTACAGTTGTACGACTATACATGCTATGGTTGTACGACTATACATGCTATGGTTGTACGACTATAGAGTTATGGTTGTACGACTATAGGGGTTATAATCGTACAACTATAGATTTTCCTCATCGCCACCATCTTGTCAAGAAATCACAAGTATCTGATTACCAACACCTTTCCGATTTTATTCATATTTACGATATTCTCAAAGAAATAATAAGCGTCTGAAAATACGAGAATCTCAGGCAAGCTAATGTAAAGAAGATTCATTCTTAACAAAGCCATATCACTACATCTTCGGGTAATTCTTGCAAATTATCTACTTCATTTTCCATCCATCAATGGTTCCCGTCTTCGACGAGAAGTTGCAGCCTATCTGATAAATCTTTCTGCCATCTGCCGCATATTCCCTGGCGTAACCCATATCCTCTATCTGCTTCAGGGCTTCCTCTGCAGAACCATCACGCTTGAACTCGAAGATGTAGATATAATTCTGGGTCTCAACCACGCAATCTACCCTACCTTCGCTTTGCTGCTTTTCGATGAAGACCGTGAAACAGCTGATCATTCTCAATACGAGATAGAATGTATATTGGAAATAGCGCTCTTTCTCTCGCTCGTCATCCTTACGGCGTTGACCATAAGGGATGCTGGCAAAGAAAGAAGTGAGCAGTTTCTCCAACTGTTTACAATCACCCACGTCCATAGCACTCACCACTTGTAAAACAAAAGCATCAGTCGACTCTTTTGGCTGTAAATAGCTAGTAGCCACCAAAGTAAGGAAACCATTTTTTACCTCATCATTCGGAAAATCCAATAGATAGGAATCCATATTCATGTTCCAATCCTTTATCGTAAGATAGCCACTCTGATAAATCATAGGCAATGGCGCTTCTACATCTGCCCGATAATCCACGAAACTACTTGTTGGATAATACTTGCCAGTCAACTCATTCAAATTCTCCTTAAAATGGGAAAGCAAGCGAACCAAATAAGTTGGTGTACCAGTACGAAACCAAAAGTCGCTTAGTCTCTTCTTGCTCAAAGAATTCAAGATACTAAACGGATTATAGATATCGAGCATGTTAGAGCTAAAATGATAACCGTCGAACTTACGTTTCAACTTATACTTCATCTCATCCTCTGAAACCCTATATCTCTCTGCCATTGCCTTGATTTGCTCCCTAAAGGTCGTATATAATTCTTCCTTGGTGATTCCACAAAGAGCCTCATAGTGCTCATCCAAGCTAATGTCATCAGGTTGGTTAAAACCACTGAACACACTCACCTGAGAGAACTTGGTAACGCCAGTCAACAAAACAAACTGCAAATCGGCATCGGCTTCCTTAAAAACGGAATAAAAACCTTTGAGAAGATTGCGATTATACTCTTCCAAACTTATTTTGTTCTGAGTTTTTCCTACAGGAATATCCATATCCATGACATCCAACAATGGCTTATCGTATTCATCAATCAATACGACAGCCCTCATTCCTGTCTTCTGATGAGCTTTCCCCAACACTGCCTTAAAGCGGCTGCCTAAAGTCTCGGCCAACTCCTCACGTCCATAGATACGTTCTGCCATGGCAACAAACTCCTCCAACACTTTGTCTAACGCATAAGGCTCTACAAAGTTTTGTCCACCAAAAGAGAGATGGAACACAGGATATTGCTTCCAATCTTTCTCTAGTTTATCGATGGCAAGGCCCTTGAACAACTCCTTTTTTCCCTCGAAATAGCATTTCAAGGTAGATACGAGCAACGACTTTCCGAATCGTCTAGGACGACACAGAAAGTATATATTGCCATTTTGCACCAAATCATAAACGAGGCCAGTTTTATCAAGATATACATATCCACCCTCTATGATTTTTTCGAAGTCTTGTATTCCTATAGGATATTTCATATTGCTGCCATTTTAAATTCTTTCGGCAAAGTTACAAAAAATAATGATACAAGCAAAGGAATATCCCGAAAAAAAGATAAGTGATGCAGGAATTCCCGTCTTCGACGAGGAGTCTCTACCAATAAAGGAAGGAGGAATGAGTATATCTCAAGGGGAAGTTTACTCGTATTTACGATGAAACACCAGAAGACAAACGGCTCCAGCCAATGCCATCGGCACACCGATGAGCGCAGGATAATTATATCCCAATCCCATCGCCACAGGGATTCCGCCCAAGAAGGCCCCCAGGGCATTGCCCAGATTGAACGCTGCCTGGATGCAGCAACCGCCCAGCATCTCGCCTCCCTCGCTGTGCTTCACGATGAGAAACTGCTCTGGCGAACCGATACCGAAAAGGCAGGCACAACTGATGAACATCATCGCTGCAGATACCCAGCCATTGTGCGAGAAGAAGAAGGTGGCAAGCAAGGCTGCTGCTGCCAGAAACTGAAGACAACAGGTAAAGCGACCCGGCTTGAACCTATCTGCCAGCAAGGCACTCAGCTGGTTTCCTACCACCATTCCCAAACCGGCAAGTATCATCAGTACAGAGATTGATGCCGCATGGAATCCGCCATCTATCTGCAAAAGCGGTGAGATATAACTGAACCAGCAGAGAATACCGCCATTGCCCAGGAAGGTGGCGGCGATGATAAGCCACGGAGCCAGATTGCGCATGAATCTGAACTGCGCCTTCATGCCCTTGTTAGGCAAAGCCTCTACTTCAGGAACCCATTTGTAAATCATGTAAAGCGTAATGACTCCCAACGCCACCGACATCAGGAAAGGTACTCGCCAGGAGAAGACATGACTCAGAAAGGTGCCCAGCGGAACACCCATCAGGTTGGCGAAAGGCATACCGGCACACATCATCGCCACCGCCTTGGTTCCCTTGCCCTCCTTCGCCATCTTCACTGCCACGATGGTACCCGTGCCGAAATAGGCACCATGAGGAAGCCCCTGAACAAATCGGGCACAGAGCAAAAGCCAGTAGCTTGGGGCAATCGTTGCAATGACGGCACCCAGTGTAACCAGCGAAGTGAGAAACAGGAGAATCTTCTTGGGGCGGTACTTGTGCATCAAGATGAGGGAGAAGGCACCGGCGCAAACGCCCAGCGCATAGATGGAGATGAGATGACCAGCCTGAGGGATGGACACGTTCATATCGTGCGCCACATCGGTGAGGATTCCCTCGATAATAAACTCTGCCATACCCAGAGTAAAGGTACCCAGGGCGAGAGCAAACAATCCTTTTTTCATATGTGCTATCCTAATTCTTTTTATCTTATATATTTGTTTTCGGGGTGCAAAATTACAAAAATATCTCCACAATGAAAGGATAAGAGGGCAAAAACTTTGCCCTTTCAAGAATTATTCGTAATTTTGCACTCAAAAACGAAAGAAGAGGGGTGATGGCGGATGCCGGAATCCCTCTTTCAACATAACTAATAAAAAGAAGAAAGCCAATGATAAATATTGCCCAATACTTCCCGATTACCGACCCTACGTTGATCTTCTTCGTAGTGCTCCTCATCATCCTCTTTGCCCCCATCATCATGGGTAAACTCAGAATTCCCCACATCATCGGAATGGTGCTGGCGGGTATCCTCGTGGGCAAATACGGACTGAACATCCTGGAACGAGACGCATCGTTCGAACTCTTCGGAAAGGTGGGACTTTATTACATCATGTTCCTCGCCGCCCTGGAGATGGACATGGAAGGCATGAAGAAAAACAAGTCGCGACTCATCATCTATGGTCTGCTCACCTGCTTCATCCCCTTCTTCCTCACCTTCGGCATGAGCATCTGGCTGCTGCATTATTCCGTCAAGGCTTCCTTCCTGCTGAGTTGCATCATGGCTTCCAACACCCTGATAGCCTACCCTATCGTTTCCCGATTCGGATTGCAGCAGAAGCCGAGCGTCACGCTGAGTGTGGGTTCCAGTATGCTTTCGCTGCTGATAGCGCTCATCATGCTGGCGGGTCTCGTCGCCTCGTTCTCCAAGCACGACGGCGTTCTCTTCTGGCTTTTCTTCGCCGCCAAGTTTGCAGCTTACTGCGGAGTCATGATTTTCCTGATTCCTAGATTAACGAGATGGTTTCTGCGCCGGTACAGCGATTCCGTGATGCAGTTTATCTTCGTGATGGCGATGCTCTTCATGAGTGCGGCTCTCTCGCAGATGGTGGGCATCGAGGGCGTGTTCGGTGCCTTCTTCGCAGGTCTTATATTAAACAGGTATATCCCGCACGTTTCTCCGCTGATGAACCGACTGGAGTTTACGGGCAATGCACTCTTCATCCCTTACTTCCTGATAGGTGTGGGCATGCTCATCAACGTGGGACTGCTCTTCCAGGGCGGTCATATCCTGTGGGTCATCTTCTGCATCGTGTTCTTCGGAACCTTGGGAAAAGCCATTGCAGCCTATGCCGCCTGCTTCGGATTCCGGTTGCCGCTGTCATCGGGTCACATGATGTTCGGTTTGACTTCCGCCCATGCCGCCGGCAGTATCGCCATGGTGATGGTGGGTATGAATATCCTGGTGGGTCCGAACACCTATCTGGTGAACGATGACATGCTGAATGGTGTGGTGATGATGATTCTCTGCACCTGCGTCATCTCTTCGATGCTCACCGACTGGAGTTCCAGAAAGATTATCCTCCGAGACAAGGAGCTTCCAGATGCCGAGGATACCAAGAAGGTTAGCGATGAGAAAATTCTCATACCTGTGAAGTATCCGGAATATGCCGATAATCTGATGAGCCTCGCCTTCCTGGTGAGAAACCAGAAACTGAACAGAGGACTGGTCTGCCTGAACGTGGTATATGATGATAAGGACATGCGATACAAGCAGGAACAGGGCCGCCAACTGCTGGACCATTGCAGTCAGCTTGCCGCAGCCACGGATGTGATGACGCAGACGCAGGTTCGCATTGCTGCCAACATCGCCAACGGCATCAAGCATGCCTTCAACGAGTTCCAGTGTTCAGAAATCATCATCGGCATGCACATGCACCCGGAGGTTTCGCCTAAGTTCTGGGGAGAATTCCACCAGAGTCTCTTCAACGGATTGAGCCGTCAGATTATCATGGCTCGCATCAAGCAGCCGCTTAATACCATCCGCCGAATACAGGTGGCGATACCATCGAGAGCCGAGTTTGAACCGGGCTTCTACCGATGGGTAGAGCGACTCGCCCGACTTGCCGGCAACCTGGATTGCCGCATCCAATTTCATGGCAGGGAGGAGACGATGGCACTCATCAACGAGTACATCACCAACCGCCATCATGAAGTGAGAGCCGACTACACCCTGATGCACCATTGGAACGAGATGCCGCAGCTTGCCTCACACATAAGCAAGGACCATCTCTTTGTGGTGGTAACAGCCCGAAAGGGAACCGTTTCCCACAAGTCGGCATTGGAGCGATTGCCAGAAGAGCTAACCCGTTTCTTCTCGGGCACCAATCTGATGATTATCTTCCCTGACCAGTACGGAGATTCATCGGGCAACGTACTGACATTTGCCGAGCCTCAGCACCAGGAGGAAATCAGTGCCTACGTGGCATTCAACCAATGGTTCAAAAAGAAATTCAGAAAATAACAAAATCAAAGTATTGATGGCTTGAGATTGTTATGGTCTAACCTATTTACATTTTACAAATGGAAACAATAAATTTCTTGGAATTCGGGCGGCAGAACAACAACTGCTATGTTATGGACGAAGGGTTTACCCTTTGGAAAATAATACGCAAAGAAAATGAGTTGCCTGTCTTTCGGGGAGAAAATGGCAATCATTTATTCGTGCATATTCTCGTTCTATCGGGAGAGCTAAAGGCTGAATGGACAGGCATTCTGTATCCTTTGACGAAAAACAGTTTTGCTGATTTCATAGATGGACGTTCTCTGGAAATACGAGATATATCCGAAGATATCCAAGCGTATGTACTGTTTTTTACCGCCCCGTTCATCGCCTCTCTGATGAAAAATACAGCGCCGTTTCCGCCTTCGTATATATTACACACGAAGGCATGGCCTGTATCTGTACTATCTTCTGAAGTGACAGAACGCATACAAAAAAGAATGAGCTACATTGTGGAGTCTTTAAAAGACGAAAGCCACCACTTCTATACAGAAATGATGAGTTGTACTTTGCAAATCTACATGATGGACATAGCCAACGAATTTATCCGGCAGGAAAACGAAGGTGGAGCAAAGATGGAAGTGAGCCGCAAACACATCCTATTCAAGCAATTTGTTGGTCTTCTGCTCGCACATATACGGGAAGAACATTCTGCCAACTGGTATGCTTCCCAACTATGTGTTACCCCTCAGTATCTCAATAGAGCTATAAAAAGCATAACACAAAAAACTGTTTATGAGCATATCAGCATTGCGCTGACAGGAAGTATCATAGAGCAGTTGGAAATTTCAGAAAAACCCATTTCGCAGATTGCAGAAGCTTTTCATTTCCCAGATTTGGCTACGATGACCAAATTCTTCAAGAGACAGACGGGAAAGACGCCCACGGAATACAGAAAAAGTGCGAGAGCTTAAATCTATCACAGACTTGACTCTCGCACTAGATAAAAATAGTTATTGAATTCCTCCTCCTAAAGCTTGATAGAGGCTTATTACCCCTTCTATCTCATCATATTTATCTGACACTTCTGACAACTGCGCATCCAGAAGTGTCTGCTGAGCAGTAAGTACCTCAAGATAGTTAGTACTGCCATGTGTCATCAGAAGCTGTGTACTGCGCAGAGCCTTATTCAAAGCCTCAACTTTCTCATGATCCAGTTTCAGACTTTTCCGTGCAATCTGCCACTGGGTCAACGCATTGTTTACTTCAGCTCCAGCATCCAGCAGTTTTTGCTGGAAATCAACCAGGGCTTCCTGTTGCTTCGCTTGGGCTATCTTCAGGTTGGCTACATTATTTCCTTTATCAAAGAGCGGCTGCACCAGCGATCCCAGCGCAGTGAGCAACCATCTGCCCGGATTTACAATACCAGCACCAGAACTGTTGGTCCATCCGGCAGAACCGCTCAAGGTAATCTGCGGATAAAAGGCAGAGCGAGCCTTATTGGTTGCATAAAAAGCCTCAGCCAGCTGCCATTCTGCCTGTCGCACATCAGGACGCTTACTGAGCAACTGTACAGGAACTCCAACCGACCATTTTTCTGGGAACGAAAGCTCCAGTAACTGCCCCCGTTTAATATCTGAAGGTGCAATGCCTACCAATGTAGAGAAGGAATTCTCCAGTTCGTGCATCTGTTTTTCCAACGACAGCGCAGAAGATTCCGCATCCAGTCTGTTAGCCTCCGCTTGTGCCACGGCAGCTTCATCCTTTTCTCCGGCACGTTTCAGAGCCTTCATTATACGCACATTCTCTCCCCACTTACGTGCAGCATCCCGAGTGATAGCCAGTTTTCTATCCATTGCAAGGAGCGAGTAATAGGTTTCAGCAATGGTAGCCACCAGTTGTGTCTGTACCGCCTGCTCGTATGCCCTACTGGCTTCCAGTGCAGCCAAGCTTCCTTTCTTGGCATTGCGTAGCCCTCCAAAAGCATCAATCTCCCATTCTGCCGTACCTCCCAGCGAATAGGTTTTCGATGGTTTTGCCCCACCGAAACTACTCAGTGAGCCTTCTGGCGTCAGCGATACTGATGGCAGAAAAGCCTGGCGAGAGGCTTGCAACGATGCCTGTGCCTCTTGCGTGAGAAGCCGTGCCGTCTGAATATCACTGTTCTTTTCCAATCCCACCTCTATCCATTTTACCAGCTGAGAATCTGTAAAGAGTTCTCGCCATGAAAGATTGGCTATAGAGGAAGTATCCTGCAGGCATCCCGGCACATCACGGTAAAGGCTGTCAACCGTGAGCGTTTCCGAACGCTGGTAATTTGTGTATATTCCGCAGCCACAGAACAACAACAAGGCCGGCAGGAAAAATATTATCCGTTTATAGTTCATATTTTCTTCTATTTAATTAATTCTTCTCCTCTAAAAGAGGTTCTGTCCTTATCTCCTGTTCTCTATGTCGCCGTTTAGGCATTACCCTCTCTTCTATAGTCTGGAAAACGATGAAAAGCACAGGAACAACAAACAGTAAAGCAACCGTTCCTATCAGCATACCACCTACAGTACCCACACCAAGCGAGATATTGCCATTGGCACCCGCACCAGTTGCTATTACCAATGGGAAGAGACCGATGATCATTGTCAGGGCAGTCATCAGGATAGGACGCAGTCGGACAGCAGCAGCCGAAAGAGCAGCCTGAACTATGGTCATACCATGGCGGCGGCGCTCGGAAGCATACTCCGTAACAAGGATGGCCGTTTTGGACAACAGTCCAATCAGCATGATGAGTCCCGTTTGCATATATACATTATTCTCAACACCGAACATCTTGGCGAACAAGAAACTACCCATCAATCCGAATGGAATGGAGAGCATTACCGCCAAAGGAACGAACAGACTTTCGTAGAGAGAACAAAGGATGATATAGATAAACAAGACACAGATAACGAAAATGATAACAAAGGATGTACCCGAAGAAGCCTCCTCACGGGATGTACCTCCAAACTCATATCCGTATCCTGCAGGCAGCGTCTTCTTGGCCACTTCGCGCACTGCCTCGATAGCATCACCCGAACTGTATCCCTGGGCAGGTGTAGCATTCACCGATATGGTGCTGAAAAGATTAAATCGGCTCAGAATCTCAGGACCATAGGTTTTGGATAAAGTAACAAACTGTCCAACAGGTGCCATGCTTCCAGAAGAGGAACGCACGTACATATTATCCAGAGATTCCTTGTTCAATCTGTATTCAGGCTTTGCCTGTACCATCACACGATAAATCTTAGAGAAACGATTTATGTTTGAAGCATAATTACCGCCCACATAACAAGACAAGACATCCAGCACATCCGATGGAGAAATACCAGCACGCTTGCAACGTGCCGCATCCACTTCCACAAGATATTGAGGGAAACGGGTATTAAATGTAGTTACTGCACTTTGAATTTCCGGACGTTTGTTCAATGCCGCAATGAACTCTTTGGTATGCTTATAGAGCGTACTGATGTCGCCACCTTTCTGATCCTGCACGTAGATTTCAAGACCATTGGTCATACCATAACCCATAATCATAGGTGGAGAAAAGACGAATACCTGCGCATTCTTGATATCAGCAGTCCGCGCCATCACTTCAGCCATAACGGCATCCTTGCTGTTCTCATCACCTTTGCGTTCATCCCAATCTTTGAGACGCACGATGAGCGTACCTCCCGCACTGCTTTGTCCGCTACCCATCATATTATAACCTCCGATGGTGGAATACAGGTATATCTGCGGAATTCCACTGATACGCTTCTCAACCTCCTTCATGATGCTTTTGGTTTCAGAAAGCGTACTACCTGGTGCAGTGGTAACAGAAACAAACAGCGTTCCCGTATCCTCATCCGGAACCAATCCGGTTTTTGTGGTCTTGACCAGTACAGCCAACAAGATACAATTCACAGCGAGTGCTACTCCTACCAGCCATTTGCGGCGGAAGAAGAACTTCACACCCATTTTATACTTGTTGACCAGACGACCGAAAGCAGTATCAAAAGCGATGTGGAAACGAGACGAGAAACTTATCTTTTTACCTTCTTCTGCCTGCATGTGGGGTGTCATGATGAGAACACAGAGTGCCGGACAGGTAGTCAGGGCGTTCAATGCCGATATACCCACAGCTACAGCCATCGTCAAACCGAATTGCGTATAAAAGGTACCCGTAGTTCCACCCATAAAACTAACCGGAATAAACACAGCCATGAAGACCAGTGAAGTGGTAACGATGGCCGAGGTTATTCCCCCCATCGCATCCATTGTAGCCTTGTAAGGCGATTTATACCCTTCATCAAACTTCGCCTGCACAGCTTCCACCACCACGATGGAGTCATCAACCACCGTACCGATGACCAGAACCAAGGCAAAAAGAGTCAGCAGATTGATACTGAATCCCGCCACATAGAGGAAAGCAAACGTACCCACCAGGGAAACCACGATACCTACTAAAGGAATAAACGTAGAACGCACACTCTGCAGGAAGACATAGACCACGATGATAACCAGGAGAATCGCCTCGATGAGCGTCTTGATGACATTCTTGACAGAAGCATCGAGGAACGATTTGATACTCATCATCGTATCCAGTTTCAGACCATCAGGCAAATCGTCTCGGATTTCATCCGCCATTTTATTGATTTCCTTTATGATTTCGTTGGCGTTGGATCCGGCAGTCTGCATCACCATAAACGTAGCTCCAGGATAGCCAGACACGCCACCGCTGAAATTATACGATGTGGTACCCAACTCTATATCTGCCACATCCTTCAAGCGTAAAGTATTGCCGTCGTCTGCGGTTCGGACAACCAAATCTCCCAATTCCTCGCTGGTTTCATAGCGTCCCCGATATTTCAAGGTGTATTGGAATGTATTCTGAGAATCCTCACCAAGAGTACCGGTAGAAGCCTCTATATTCTGTTCGCCCAATATGGTAATGATATCCGATGGAACAAGCCCATACTGTGCCATCACATCAGGTTTCAACCAGATGCGCATAGCATAGTCGTTACCCATCACCATCACTTCTCCTACACCAGAAATACGCTGGATGCGAGGAACAACATTTATCTTGAGATAGTTGGCAAGGAATTTCTCATCATAGTCGCCTTTGGTACTATAAAGCGACATCAGCATCAGCTGGCTATTCTGTCTTTTCTGTGCAGTGACTCCTATCTTCGTCACTTCACTAGGAAGTGTACCCTGTGCCTTGGTCACACGGTTCTGTACGTTGACAGTGGCCATGTCTGGATCTGTACCCTGCTTGAAATAAACATTGATAGTGGCGCTACCGGTATTAGAGGCCGTGGAAGTCATGTACATCATATTTTCCACACCATTGATTTCTTCCTCCAGTGGCACGATAACCGCTTTCTGCACGGTTTCGGCACTTGCGCCCGTATAGGTGGCAGATACCTGTACGGTTGGAGGAGCAATATCCGGATATTGTTCCATCGGAAGATTCACGAGCCCGATGATTCCCAGCATCAGTATCAGTGCCGAAATACATGCCGCCAATATCGGACGATCTATAAACAGTTTCGCTTTCATATTATTTTCTCCTATCTTTTCGTGTAGCAGTTGGGGCAGATGCAGCTTGGTTTACCGAAATGCCATTACTGAGCAATCCGGCTCCTTCTGCAATGATGACATCACCCATATTCAGACCTGATTCCACGATATACTCCTTTCCATCATTGACTTCAAACACCTTAACTTGGGTTGATTGGGTTTTACCATCTACAACCTTATAGACAAAAACCTTATCTTGCAATTCGTATGTAGCTGTCTGCGGAATGACCATACAGTTCTTTTTTGTATAAGGGAACTTTATATTTCCGGTACTACCGCTACGCAGTATATTCTTGGAATTCGGAAATACAGCCCTCAGGGTCACAGAGCCTGTCGAGGTGTCTATCATACCACTGATGGCATCAATGTGGCCTTTTTCCTGATATTCACTTCCATCACTTAACAGAAGCTTAACTTCCGGCATGGCCTTCAAGGCATCTGTCAGCGAACCGTTTTGGCGCGAAAGTGCAAGTATCTGTTTTTCCGTCATAGAGAAATAGGCATACATCTCACTATTGTCTGAAACTGAAATCATAGGAGAGGACATGGAAGAACTGACCAAATCACCTATGCGATACGAACTCATTCCGGCTATGCCATCCACCGGACTTTTTATTACCGTATAGGAAAGATTATTACGAGCGTTTAACAGTTCTGCCTGAGCCTGCGCCAAAGTAGCGTTAGCCGAACGGAGCGAGTTGCGCGCCGTCTGCAGGTCAAACTGAGAAACCACATTCTCCTTAAAGAGTTCCTCCTTGCTGGCAACAGTCATCTTAGCCGTTGCAACACTCGCCTCCGCCACTTCTACATTCGCCTTCGCAGTTCTCAGAGCAGCTTTATAAGGAACCTGGTCGATGATGAACAAGGTCTGCCCTTTTTTCACGGCAGCACCCTCTTTTACTAAAACAGCAGTAATCAATCCTGAAATCTGAGGATAAACTCCCACATCCTGTTTACCTTGAATGGTAGCCGAGAAAGAGGAGAACACCGTTCTGTCAGAAAGAGTTACTTTCTGCGTTTTGTAATCACTACCGGCAGTCTGGCTCTTTTGCTCCTTACAGGAAGCAACAAGGACCAAGATACATGTCAGTATCAAACTTTTAAACATTTTTTCTTTCATTTTCATAATGACTTTCTACTATAACATTATTCTGTCGTTCTTTTCCCTCACCATTATCCATAAGATAGGGCAAAAAGAGTATTGATTAAATCTCTTATATTTTTGGTGCAAAGTTAATGTTTTTCTTCGGAAGTTCTATTGTCTATAACATTCCAAGATTTGTCATAATAAAACCAAAATAAGAAAAAACGAGCAAAAAGTTGATTATTTAAACAGAATTTGTCTATAAGAAACCTATCTTAACCAAAAAGCCTGAACAACCGTCGTTGTCCAGGCTCTATATCATGTAATCAAAAACTTATAGAATCAAGTTCATGATGTACCTTATTATTTCGTATTCAAAACCAGTTTTCTGGCTTTCATCTTTTCACCAGCCACCGAAAGTTCTATATTTCCTGGCTTATCGCTGGCTCGCTCGCCTCACGGTTCCAGTTTTCAGAGAGCTTTCCAGCAGAAACATTGATGCCATTCCACTCTGCCTCCGGCATACTGGGTGAGCCACTTATCATAAAGTTCATCCACCACCAAGATGCCATACTTATCGCTGAGTTTCAGAAAGTCCTCACTATAGGGATTATGAAAGGTGCGGATATGGTTCATGCCGAATTCCTTCGCCACCTTTCCATCCTGATTATAGAGTGTCACCTCGGCAGTATATAAATAAGGTGTATCTGACGACCACAGTTGGGCTGATACCAGATGGTATGCATCGCCTTTCCGGTTTCGCCATTAAAGACTGTAAGCAGTTCGGGACCAGCCATAATGCGACCTCTCGAATTGCGATAATCGGCAGCATTGTCCAGTTCTCGGATTCCGGCATCCGTAGGCTGCATCGCGGGTAGGGATTTCTACCGGGTAGGGATTTCTACCGAATAATAATAATCGCCACTACCTACCGTCTCAACCTTGCCATCAGGCAGATAGACATCGGCTGTGGTATTGCAAGGCACGGTGATATCCCAATCCACATGCTGCAAGGTCTTCTTCCACTGGCTCTTCACTACTCCGTATGGAGTCTCGTAATCAGCTTTTACCGATTCGCAGTTCTGAATACTGAAAGCTGACTTCAACAAGATGTGCTTGTAAGCCACGCTGGCATCAGCCTCAGCAACCTGCTGTACGTTGACGCCCTTCTGCTGGATGCCTCCCAGATACTGATAGCACCAGGTAAGCAAGTCGCCCAGAAGCATCACATGATTGCCCGAATTCATCTTCGGATCAGCCTTGTCTCCATTCCAGAGTTCCCAGATGGTAGTGGCTCCGTTCTCTGCCATATACCCCCAAGACGGATAGGTGCGCTGGGTAGCCAGGAGATAAGCCACATCAGGGAAACCGTTGTCGCTCAAACCGCGAAGGAGCCAGGAGATGCCGATGACACCGCAGTTGACATGTTCCTTGGCATCGATGCAGATGCCCTTTACTACCTGCTTGATGAGTTCGCTGCGCAACTCCTGGGGAGCAATGCCGAAGGAGAGCGCCAGGAGATTGGCGGTAGAGGTATTGTTGCCATAATAGATGCTGTCAGGATAGAGTACATGACCCGGACGGCGGGATGTTCCTGCCTTGTTGGTGAGGAACTGCCTGTTGAAGGCATCCATCATCCTGTTTCTGCGGTCTGCCCAAGCCTTCGCTTCTTCCTTCAGGTCCTGCAGGTTGGCAAACTGCTCTGCCAGCTGCAGACAGCGAATCATATAGGCGGTGGCTATCAGCTTACCATCAGTTTTTCGCTTCGGATCCTGACTATGAATCAGTTCCAGCTTCTCTGGTGGTACGCACCAGTCGCCGTATTTATCCTTGGTGATGATGCCGTTCTTATCCGTATATTCTGCCAGGATATGGTTGATCCATTTCCTGATGGATGGATAAGAATCGATGATAGGCTGCTTGTTGCCAAACTGATGATAGAGCATATCACAGGTGAAAGGCAGGGCTGACGGCCAGGTGACATCATCGGTATAATAATTCCAGAAAGCAGGAGCCACATCCGGGATGTTGCCATCCGAACGCTGGGCATCGCAGATATCGTGCATCCACTTGCTGTAGAGTCGCTCATTGTCGAAAACGAAACTCTCACCCAGCGAACCCACTGTTCGATTGCCCAGCCAAGGCTGGCGCTCGTTGCGCTGCGGACAATCTACCGGCATTCCCTTGTAATTGCTGTAGATGCCCCACCAGGCATTCTCCAACACCTTATTTAATATAGTATCAGAAGTCTCTATATGTCCGATGGTAGCCATCTCATCGCTCACGGTATAGGCGGTGAAATTCTCCTTTCGGGCTTTCTTCATACCGGTGATGGCAGCATAGCGGAAGCCGTGATAAGAGAAGGCAGGACGCCAAAGCTTTCCGTTCTCCTTGCCATTGCAGACATAGACATCCTCAGAGAGGGCATTGCGGAAGTTGTCGAGATACAGACTGCCGTCAGCCTGCAGTTTCTCGGCATATTTCACACGGATGGTATCTCCCTGCCTGCCACGGACCTGAAAACCAATCCAGCCCGCCATGTTCTGACCAAAATCAACGATGAGGGTATCGTGGCGCTGCTTCAGACTCACCGGATGTCCGAATTCCTTCTCAACCATTCCCCTCATCGGCTGCGCCATCAGCGTACCGTCAGGAATGGCACTGCGCTCGGCTTTCTGCCACTGGCTATCGTCGAAACCAGCCTGGGTCCAACCTTTCAGCGCTAGTTCCCTGCGGGCATCATACTCCTCGCCATCATACTCGTTGTTGCTGCGGATAGGACCGTCGAAGCTCAACTTCCAGGTGTTGTTGGTAGCCCAGGTTTCAGTCTTTCCGTTCTCATACTCCACCTTCACGTTGATGCGGCATTTCGGATAACCGAAGAAAGGAGTCAGGTATGCCTTCTCCTGTCGCATCGGAAACATTCTGCCGTTGCCCAGTTTGATGGCGATGGCATTCTTCTCTGTCAGGAGCGAAGTGACATTGAACGTATTGTAGTAGATGGTCTTGCGGTAATCGGTTGGTGCAGGCTGCAATGCCTGACTGCCGCCCATGCGCTGTCCGTTGACATAGAACTCATAGACACCGAGTCCGGCAACATAAGCCACCGCCCGCTTCACCTTGCCTTTTGTCGCAAAGTCCTTGCGGATATAGCGTGCCGCCAGTCGGGTGTGCATGCCTTTCTTTTCTCCCGGCTGCAGGTCTTCCAATCCAATCCAGGTGCCGCTCCATTTGTTCTCGCCGAGCAGCCCGATGGTAAAGAGCTGCGATTCGGTCCATTCCGACTTGCCCCTGTTGGTGGTGATACGTACCTTCCAGTAGGCTTCAGAGCCACTCAAGAGTACCTTTCCCTGATAAGGAATCCACAGCTGTTCATCGCTCTTTCGCTCACCGCTATCCCACAGATCAGCCTCGTTTCTATCCAGTTTTTCTCTGGAAGAAGCCACCAGGATCTGAAAACTCGTCTGCACCACGCCCTTCCTGTCAGAAGTAATCTGCCAGGAGAAGCGAGGGGTTGATGTTCCGATGCCCAGAGGATTCACCCGGTTCTCCGTCCGCATCTTTACCACGTCAACATAACTAGCAGCGGAAAGCGGAAGTCCAGCCGACAATGATACGGTCAGCAACACACTCATCAATATATTATTCTTCATTTGAACCTTAATTCCGCAACACGATTATAAATTAAACTTTTTAAGCACCAGAACAACGAAAATTGCTCAGGATTTTGCCATATCAGAATTTTCACTTATCTTAATGTTGCGAAAAGAAAACAAGCAAAACTCTGATATGAAATAGCGAAGATACAAATAAAATCTGAGAAACCAGTACAGTTATGATATATCCAGTAATCAATGACAAGTATTCAGAATATGCTTCATTCATTTCTTTGATTATCTGATGATTGTAATTCTGTCTATATCCGGACACCACGCATTGGGATTACTAAGACGTATGGTGTTCATGCCTTTCTTCAGATAGATGCGTCGGCTGACGGTTTTCACGATTTTCTTATTATCGCCTGGGGTCTTGATTTCAAAATCCTCACTACCATTGACCTTGCAAAAAACACTGCGGTTTTCACCGGTGACATAACTCAGCTTCATGGTATATGTTCCGTCTTCCTTACTGTAGATATTCCTCCATTCCATATAGTTATCCTTATGGTTTCCGAGCCATTCCACTTTTCCACCACCAGAACAGAATTTGGCATCGCCATATTTGGCATATCCAAGGCTGTTGTTGATGCCAAGACACTGATAACGCTCCAGCCAGGCTGTCTCTGCTTCATAGATTGAACGTAGCTTTCGCTTCTCTCCCTTGAGAATGAATATACGTGTATCATGGCGAGGTATATTGACATGCATGACACCCTTGGTTACTTCTGCCATATCTTCATGCGCAAAGACATCGCGCACCTTTACTTTACCATCTAAATCCACATCATTCATATTGAGAGCAAAGCTTTGCTCATTGTCAGTAGGATTATATATAGCCACGGCACGTGTAGTGCCATTCTGAATTTGGATATCCTTAACATAGAGATATACTCCATTCTTCACCTTAACCACATAAGCCTGCAAGGCAAGAGGATCCTGGTTGATGGCAATAAGCTCCTTATTCTTGAGCAGAGCCAGAGACTTGGCAGGTATCGCAGTCATATCACATCCGATGAGAAGCGGAGAACTCTGTATGCACCACATTCCGAAGTGGGTACGCTCCTCGGCTTCTGACAGCCCCCTGCCAATCTCAAGCATATCCATATCATTGTAATGTCCCTCCGTGGCATAGGCTGAAAGATAACGGTTTTGGGCGATGATACGCTTCACGGCGTTCCAGTTGGCAGAGATGTCTCTGGCAATGCGCCAGGAAGAACCTACATTGTGTACCCATGTGCCAGGAAAGTTCCAGCGGCATACGTTGATACGCACATCTTTTCGTCCTGTGTTGTCAATAGCCTGTCGGATGGCAGTATAGCGCTCCTTTTCGTCAAGGTCGAGATGTTCTGTGTTCTGAGGTGCATCACCGCCACAGAAATCAATCTTGATAAAATCAAACTTCAGGTTCTTGAAAAAGAAATCGGCATCCTGCTGGTCATGTCCATAAAGGCCTACACCGCTTCCCATTTCGTCTTTGTCCCAGAAGTTTCCGCAGGTGTTGCGTCCTGCATCTGAATAGATTCCAGCCTTGAATCCCAGGCTGTGAATGTGTTTGACAACTGGCTCCAGGCCATTTGGGAATCGTGTGGCATGAATCAGTAATTGTCCGTTCATGTCACGTCCGCCGAAATATCCGTCATCGATGTTAATATACTTATAGCCAGCCTCCTTCAAGCCCTTCTGTGCCATGGCATCCGCCTGCTTCATGATTAGGTCGGCACTGATATTTACACGGTAGGTATTCCATGAACTCCAGCCCATGGTTGGCTTTTCGTAGGTTTGCGCAGAAAGCGTCTGTGAAACAGCAGACGCTAACAATATGAATAGACTCTTTCTGTATCTCATTATAGGTTTCTTTTTCTTCCGTAATTCCGCAACACTATTATAAATAAAACTTTTTAAGCACCTGAGCAACAAAAAGTTGCTCAGGTTATTGCCATATCAGAATTTTCACTTATCTTAGTGTTGCGAAAAGCAAACAAGCAAAACTCTAATATGACATGGCAAAGATACATTTTAAATCTGAGAAAGAATGTCACTACTCATTTAATGAACCATCTCTCGCTTCATCCGACACTTCGCACTTGTTGCTCTGAGCAAAAAGAATGTAGAAGGGCTTAGTCGCGGATTTGAGGATAGAATCAAGTTCATAATGTACCTTATTATTTTGTATTCAAAACCAACTTCTTGGCTTTCATCTTTTCACCAGCCACCGAAAGTTCTATCTTTCCTGGCTTATCGCCGGCTCTCAATATCACGAGAGCAGAACCCTGGAAGAGATTGCGCTGGATGGACTTCTCCAACTGGGTCTTTCCGATATGAAGTTCATCAGATGCAATGTTTCCATTATCCACCGCCACGATATTCGCATCGCCCTTCACCTGGAAGGTCAACTTATCGAATGCCTTGGCGTCTTTCACGTTCAGTACTCTTCTGCCCTTCTTGTCCACGGCATAGATGCGAACGTGCATCAAATCCTTACCATCCGCATGCCAGTTTTCAGCATCAGGCACCAACTTCAAGGCAACAGCCTCGCCCGTGGTCTCTATCTGATGGCGAGCCACCACCTTGCCGTTTTTCTTAGCCACAGCCACCAGAGTGCCTGGAGCATAGGCGATGTTGTCCCACTTGATGCGGGCACGGAGTTTAGGGTCGTTGCTGTTCTTCTTCACACCCAGGCTCTTGCCGTTGAGGAAGAGTTCCACCTCGTCGCCATTGGTATAGGTATAGAGCGAAACCTGCTCGCCTGCCTCACGGTTCCAGTTTTCTGAAAGCTTTCCGGCAGAAACATTGATGCCATTCCACTGGATGTTGCCACCCGATTTCTCGATAACACCGATGTGAACGGTTGGCTCATCAGTAAACATGCTCTTCACGAAATAAGCATCCGGCTTGGGCTGAAGAGAAAGGTCGAACACACCCTGATTCCAACCCTTGATAGGCCATCCCATGCTCTCGCCCAGGTAATCAATGGCACCCCAATAGGCAAGACCTATCACCTTGTCGAGATCCATCTCGTAAAAGTTTGGTCCCATCGCAGCCACACTCGCCTCGCTCTGATAGAAGGTTTTCTCCGGATAGCGCTTGCTGTCGCCTGGGAAATACATGTAACGATAGTTATATGAATTCACCTCTGTCTCTATTGCCAGATCGGCTGGGATGGAATCCGTCTCCAGGTTGCGATAGCGCGGATGCATCGCCACAGTGGTGAGTCGGGTATCATCATAACGGTGCAGCAACTCCTTCTGAAGCTTATAAGCCGTAACACCCCAATCGTTAAAAGGCAGGTTGCTATACTGCTGCAACTCATTTCCCAAGCTCCACAACACCACAGAAGGATGGTTTCTGTCTCGCTTCACCCATTCAGGAACATCCTTCTGCCAGAGACTCTCCCAATCCACTCTGCCACCGGCATACTGGGTGAGCCACTTGTCGTAAAGCTCATCCACCACCAGAATGCCATACTTATCGCAGAGTTTCAGGAAGTCCTCGCTGTATGGATTATGAGAAGTGCGGATATGGTTCATTCCGAATTCCTTCATCAGTTTCAGTCGCTTCTCGATGGCACGCGGATAAGCCGCAGCACCCAGGGCACCGAGAGTATGATGGTTGGCATAGCCCTTGAGGAGAACCTTCTTGCCATTTACCAGCAAGCCCTTCTGCGGAACGATTTCGATGGTGCGCACACCAAACGGCTCCTTAATCTGGTCGGCGATGTTGCCCTCACTGTCATAAAGCGTCACCTCGGCAATATATAAATAAGGTGAATCCGGCGACCACAGCTTGGCATTTTCCAAAGAGATGCTTGGCAATTCATACTCTCTGTCTCTCCATTTGGCATTGAAGTGGATGTCGTTCTTCTGCTCAGCCACCACCTTGCCATCGGCATCGAGAATACGAACACCCACAGGCATCTTGGCAGTGCTCTGTCCCTTAGCCACCTTCTGCTGGTTGATGATTTCCGCCTTGATTTTCACCTCCTTGTTGTCCTGTGTACGGATAAAGAGCGGATGGCGAGGGAAGAACAGATTCTTATTGGTAACGATGAGATTGACATCACGATAGAGACCGGCGCCCGTAAACCAGCGGGAGTTACTTGGGTTCTGCGTATCAGCCTTGACTGCGATTTCGTTAGGCTGTCCCCACTTCAAGAGTTTGCTCAGGTCGATATCGAAGCCCAGGTATCCATAGTCGGTGCCACCGATACGCTTTCCGTTCAGATAGACATCGCCCACCAGCATGATGCCCTGAAAGTCGAGCACGATGCGCTTTCCCTTCCATTCATCCTTGGGAGTGAGTTCGTAGCGATACCAGCCGATGCCCATCTCCTTGAATCCGCGGGAACTCAATCGGCTACGCACATTGCTGCCCGCATCGCTGTTATCCGGGCGCTCGCTGGCATCCGGAGCCACCCAGTCCTGTCCTATCAGGAAATCATGTGGCAGATTCACCATATCATCCCCGCTTTGAGTTGACTTCAACTCAGCAATGTTCTTCACATCACCACGATGGAACTGCCATCCCTGGTTGATGCTGATGGTATCGCGCACCGCTGCATCAGCCGAAAGGGTTCCCATCAAAGGCAAACCGCCCAGCAGCAACGAGGCGAAAAGTATTTTAGAATGCATAACTATAAACTATTAACTATAAACTATTAACTAATTTCCGTCTGGCTTGGTTACATCCAGATTCACGGATGGATACCATACGAATTGATTGAAATCATCTGGCTGGGCAGGATTGAAGTCCTTCCAGTCAGCACGGAGATACTTCACGATAGGCAGATTGAGCTGCTTCATACCCATCACCACCATCTTAGCCACCTCGTAGGCACCGTATGGATTGAAGTGTGTGTTATCCTCCAAAGCCTTAGGCTGATTTGGATAAGTATTTGCCGGATAGTGAACCAGCGACTTCTTACTGTTCTCGTAACCCAAAGTCTCGAAGAAAGTGCGGGTCATATCATGAAGTTCTATCACAGGCACGCCCTCTCGCTTCGCCACAGCTCGCATGGCATCAGGATAATCGCCATGAGTCTCCTGAATCTTGCTATGGGTAGCCTTGTCGAAGAATCGGCGCTGGGTAGGAGTTACGAAGATGATGTTGCCACCCTTCTTGCGTACCTCGTCGATGAATTTCTTCAGGTTGTAAGAGAAATTATACCAGGCACCACTGCCCGCCGACTTCTCCTTCTGGTCGTTATGACCGAACTCACAAATCACATAGTCGCCCTTCTTCATCATCGCCAGCACCTTGTTCAGACGGTTGGAGGCAAGGAAGGAACCTGCAGTCAATCCGCTTTCAGCATGGTTTGAGATAGCTACCTCTGGACCAAACCAGCGGGTCACCATCTGTCCCCAGGAAGCGTATGGCTCCGTAAACTGATCAACTACCGTAGAGTTGCCACAAAGGAACAAGGTAGTGGTTTCGGCAGGAGCCGGCTCCACCTTGATGCTCTTCACCACAGGGGCAGCACCCGTAAACTCCAGGGTCAACTTCTCGTCCCAGGTAAAGTAATCCTTCTCGCGAGGCTTGATCTTTACGTTCATCTTCGCATTGATATAAGGGCTGCGCTTGTTCACTACGAAGGAGTAAGTCTTAAACTCACCTTTCTTAGTGCTCACCTCGTCGAGCATCAAACGGCGGTTCTCTGCACGAACCACAGTCTTGCCCGCCTTCTTCTTGGAACCGATCACCACGGTTACCTTATAGTTACCATCCGCCACCTTCACGGAATAGAAGAAAGGCGCATTGCTCTTTGCCTTTGGAGCAGCCACGATGTCATATCCCTGCCCTTTCTCAGCGGAATAGACAGGCTGCACCTTCAACATATCAATATTGAAAGTCTGGGCATTGGCGGTTACAGTAGAAGCCAGTGCCAGCAGACTGGTGAATAAAAAATTTCTTGTCTTCATTTTGATCCTTCTTTTAAGAACAATCTTATTCCATTGCTTTACTTCAGATACTTAGCCAATGGGCTCTTCATCTTCTTCAAACCCTTAGCCACACACTTGGCATTGTGCTGGGCACCCTTCAAGCTGGTATGAGTATGATCTTTCTTATAATACGCTTTCACCTTCTCTTTTCCTATTTTATCGTAAGAATCGGCAGCGATATTGTGGAGATCGAGGAAGGCAACACCTGTCTCTGCAACGATTTCGCGATACCACTTGCCGTAGGTATCATTGCGGCGCTCCATCTTGCCATGAGGCCACTCGTTGCGAGGAGTCAGGGAAACGAGGATTGGGGTAGCACCCTTCTCACGAACATCCTGGATAAACTTCTTCAGATACCAGCCGAAAGAATAAACCACTTCATACTGCTTGCTTTCTTCCATCTGATAAACATGACAGGTATCCTTGGCACAAGGAATGGAACCACGCATCTTCTTATCGGTCATAGAGCAGATGTCGTTATGACCGAACTCGATGAGCACGTAGTCACCTGGCTGAAGACTGTTATACACCTTCTCCCATCTTCCTTCATTAAGATAAGAACGGGAACTGCGACCCGCCTTGGCGGCATTTACACAGGTAATCTTCTTTGGATTGAAAATGGTATAAGCCTGAGAGCCCCAGCCCCACATGCCGTCTTCTTCCTTATCGGCATTCTTCACAGTACTGTCGCCTGTGAAGAAGACAACAGGTTTGCCCGGCTCACGCTTGAAATTTTCTACAGGCAAAGCCACATTGACCATCATCGCCTGCAAAGGAGCCAGACTCGGGTCTTTGCTCTCTGCCAATCCCTCGGCAGCCGAACGGGCATTCATCATCGCTCCGAAACGGGAAGTGTGGATATGGTCGGTGAAGAAATGATATTTCTCCTTCCAATGACCATAGCTATCGAGCTTGGCTGCCGAAATCTCATTCAAATCTACGAAAGGAACGCCTTCCTGCTCAGCCACCTGCTTTGCCCACAATCCGAAAGTCTTGTTCACACGGACAATCTTATCGTTTTCATCGTAGGCATCACGTGGAGTCAACGACATCAGGATAGGATGAGCGCCCAGCGCCTTACAGTCGTTGATGTATTTGCGCATGTATTCGCCGTAAGTATAGACGGTTTCCTTCACACCCGTCTCCTTGATGGTGACATTGAGCGAATCCTTGCCGATGCCAGGGATGCTGGCACGTGCTCTGCCGCTATCGTATGGGCCATTGTCATTATGACCGATGGAAATAATCACCCAGTCGCCTGCCTTGATGCCCTTGCGCACATCCGGCCAAAGACGGTTGTAGAAGGTACGGCTGCTCATGCCGCCCAAAGCCTGGTTCTCTACGGTAATCTTGTTGGCATCAAAGAACTCGTGCTCGTAATAGCCCCAGCCCCACTGACCGTTGTTACCGTTACCCAAAGTACCATTGCGCATGGTAGAGTTACCAATGAGGAAGAGCACAGGATTGTTGCCCTTTCTGCTGGTACCCGGCTTGATGCGTGCCGTCATCGCCTTGTTGAGGCTATCCACGGTGTTATCAATCACATGGTTTACATCTTCCATAGGTCCTGCCACTGTAGGCTTCGCCTTATCTGCAGGTTTTGCAACCTGTGCATAGCTCATGCTGGTTGCGGCAGCCATCAAAGACATTGCAAATAATAATCTTCTCATTTGTCTTAGCGTTTATATGTGTTATATGTTTATTCAAATTATTTTTTAACTCTTTATCTTACTTCACTTTCTCAGCCTTATCGGGCAGATAATATCCCAGATGAGGAGGCTGATTGTATGCCACATTCTGCCATGCCACACCCATGCGATAGATATGGTCGTGCATCAGGGTTGGCACACGATACTCCGTAGGAATGTTGGTGGTGAAGATATTCAGATGCGAGGCGTCGCTCTCATCCCAATAGATTACTTCCTCTCGCCAATCGCCGAAGAGGTCGGCTTGCAGGTTAGGCGTTGCCTTCGACCAGTTGCAACTTGCCGAATGCCCCATCTCGTAGAGTTGCTTGCCATTGCTCAGCGGCAGCGGAACGGCTTTCTTGCCATCCCATTTCTGGAGATAAGGCACGAAATGCGGTCTGCCCTGGTTGGCGAGCAGTTCTTCCTGCAAGTCGCCATCCCAATAGATGCGGAAGTTCATCGCCGGCCATCTAAATCCGGGGGTATAGGATTCCCGCTCACCATATTCGTGCTTTCGGAAACCACCCAATGAAATCTGATCTCCCTTGATATTTCTTACGCCTGGAACATCTATGCTCCAGAGTTCACAACCGCGATACTTGGCATCGATGTCGGCAGCCACGCCTCTTCCGGTATCATCCCTATCCGTATGATAGAGCAGGATTTCGCCCGTTCTGGCATCACGCAGATCGGAACCGTAAGGGTATTCCTCGTGCACCATGAATACTTCCAAGCCCGGACGGTCGGGATCCAGGTCGCTGAGATGCAAGGCATCACCATGTCCCAAACCGGTGGAATATAATAAGGTACCATCGTTGTTGATGGCAGCCGAACCATAAGTGATTTCGTCGCAACCGTCGCCATCCACATCACCCACCGCCAAACTGTGGGCACCTTGGGCGAAGGCTGTGGCAGAAACTTCATTACCTTTCGGATCTCTGTTCTTTAATCCGTGAGCCTCTCTGATTATCTTTCCTTCAGCATCTCTCACCTCCCAATCGTTAGGGGAAACGGATGCGTGGAGCCATCTGGTCTTTAATTCTTTGCCGTCGAAATCCACAGCCCAGAGATAAGAGCGGGTATAATAGCCACGACACATCACGGCACTCGGATTCTTGTCCAGTCCATCGAGATGAGCTACACCCGCAAGGTATCGCTCACCGCGATTGCCATAGTTGTCTTTATCGCCCCAGATGGAAGAATACTGAGGATAGCCATTGAGCAGACTTTCGCCTTCTGCCACCTGCTTGCCTACCCCAAAGGCACGGTTCGGATTGTACCAGACGGTATGAATCGCCTCGCCCGAAAGTCCACGGAACACGGTGAGCATCTCCGGACCTTCCATGATGCGCCCCACCTTGTTGCGATAATCTGCCTGGTTATCCACCGCCCTGATTTCTGCATCGGTGGCAGCCTGACTCACGAACCGCCCCTTTCCATCCAGGCTTCCTGCCGAGGTTTTGCAAATCAGTTCAGCCTTGCCATCGCCATCGAAATCATAGACGAGAAACTGGGTATAGTGCGCACCGGCACGGATGTTCTTACCCAGATTGATGCGCCAGAGTTGGGTGCCATCCAGTTTGTAGCAATCCAGGATGACATCGCCCGTATAGCCATTATGCGAATTATCATGGGCATTACTTGGGTCCCATTTCAGAATCAGTTCATATTCTCCATCGCCATCCACATCGCCCACGCTGCAATCATTAGGGGTGTAGCTATAGCTTTTCCCATCGGGAGTGATGCCACCCTCTGGATGGTTGATGGGCAGAGAGCGATATAAATCCGCCCAAGGCTTGACCGCCTTCGACACTTCCCGACTTGCAGCAGCATCCATCTTGGGCTCACCCTGATAGCTGATAATGCGATAGGTTTGGGATGCCGAACCTTTAGAATCTGTATAGTTGGTAGCCTTGATGTGATGGGCGATAACCTTTCCGTCTCGCTCCACATCGAAGCATACGTTCTTGCTATCGGTACCCAGCATGCGCCAGCTGATGAAGACACCCTTGCCGGCAGCAGGCAATGCCACCACGCCACGATCGAGTTTCTCCATTGCAGCTACAGATGGACAATTCTGTTTCTCGCTGGCTTGCGTCGGCATACATCCCATCAGGAGACAAGCCGCAGGAACCAACAAATGCTTGAATTCTATCATAATTTACATTCTTAGGTTATTATTTGCTGCAAAAGTACTCATTATGATTGTTACCTACCTTGCAATATTATCCAAAAGTACGAAATATCATCCAAATTGTTAAAGTTATCTGTATTTTAGTACAATATTCGCCATTTGTTTTGCCATTTTATTTTTTTATCGTAATTTTGCCATTGAAATCAAATCGAACCATTCGGAAACCATATTAAACGGCCGAAATAGAAAAAGTGAAACAAAAAATGATAAACAAAAACAACTGCAAGGCGTTCTACACCTTACTATATATAGTAACCATCAGCCTGCTGATGGTGGCTATAGACGTGCATGCCCACGACCTTCGTTTCAACGTAACCCGCCTGTCGGCAAAAGA
Source organism: Segatella copri (assembly GCF_051861805.1). Lineage (GTDB taxonomy): Bacteria > Bacteroidota > Bacteroidia > Bacteroidales > Bacteroidaceae > Prevotella > Prevotella copri_M. Next base: position 3,358,426 of record NZ_CP146520.1, read on the forward strand.
CGGACTTTCGTGCAACACCATCAACAGCGTGCAGCAGGACAGAGATGGATTCATCTGGCTATCCACCCCCGACGGCATGAGCAGATACGACGGTTATCAATTTCAGAACTTCTCAAAGTTCAACAACAATGCGAAACAGAGAAACTACTCCTCGATATCGCAGCTCATCAGTGACAACACCCACGGACAAATCTGGGGATTCACCCCGAACAATATCCTGTGCTGTTACGACCTCGAGGCAGCATGCTTCTCTGATTATTTCGATCTGGATGCCAGCACCACCCTTCTGAGTGGCCGATTCCAAAGTTCAAAGGGAGCCTGGATTTCATCTGCCGACTTCGGTGTACGATTCATTTGCGTGAAAGAAGGAAAGATGCAAAGCATCGACTTTACCCCGCAAAACGGAAAATTGCTGGATACTCATAAGTTGAACATCCAGGAAGACGGTAAGAACAACATCTGGATTGCATCCGAAAAAGGCGTGAACCTGATTACTCCCGACTTCAAAAGCCGAGTGATTCTGAAGAACAAGAAAATCCTTGTAATGACCTGCGAAGACTCTCACATCGCCGTACTCACCGACCAGGGCGAAGCCTTCCTCTACAACGACCAGGCCCAGCTCATCAAGCATTCACAGCTTCCATCCATGCTGGGATTTGTGGGCAAATCGCGTGCCTCATTCTTCTGGCAGGGCTGGTGGTATATCTTTACCCAGGGTGAAACCTTTGCCATGAATCTGAAGACGGGACAGTTTCATAAGCCTGCCATTCAAATTCCGAACGCCATGGACAAGAACCAGCTCAAGTCATACCATTTCCTGTACGACAAGCAGGGCTATGCCTATCTCTTCGGCAAGCATTCGGCACTCTTCAAAAAGTTCCATCTGCTGGACAATCCTATCTATATCAATGCGCGCGACAAGAACTTCGTGGCTGCAGAAAGCCAGGATAAGAAGGTGTATATCACCTCATACGGCAGCGGTTTCTTCGTATATGACCCGAAAACCGACATTCTGCAGCAGTTCTCCGTGCAGAACGAAAACTCACTCTTCCATTCTGACTTTCTGCTCAATGTATTCGTAGATAGAAGCGATTGCGTATGGGTGGGCACAGGCGACGGTGTGTTCTGCTGCGTAGAGCAAAAGGAACTGAACTCCGAGTTTATCAAGATGGAGCCAGAGAGCAAACATGAATGGAGCAATACCATCCGCCACATCAGCAAGGTGGCACCACACAAACTCGCCGTCAGCACCCGCGAGAACAAGACGTATCTCTTCGATACCCAAACCCGGCAGCGCACCCTGGTGCTGCAAACCGATGCCTGCGTATATTGCTACGGCATAGACGCGCGGGGCAGAGTCTGGATTGGCACCAAGGGAGACGGCATCCTCATCGATGGCATCAAATACACGAAATGGGAAAAGGAGCACTATGCCCCAACCATCAACTTCTACGACATTGCATTCGACAAGATGGGAAGAGCCTGGCTCGCTACCTGGGGAGACGGATTGCTCTGCACCCGGGCAAACGATGCCAATACGGGAAACCTGAAGTTTGAATCGTTCATGGCAACCAATGGAAAAGAGGCACAAATCCACGACCTGCTACTGGACAAGAAAGGCAGACTGTGGGCTTCCACCAACAACGGTATCGCCATGATTGATACCCGCGAACGACATATCACCGACAAGAAGATTCTGAGATTCAACGAGGAAAACGGGAAGCTTCCGGTGAGCGAAGTGGATTGCGGAATTGAAGCGCACGACGGAAGTCTATGGTTTGGAACTACCAAAGGCGTGATGAGATGCACCTACGATGAGAAAACGAAAAAGCTGGATTGCCAGCTTTTCAATACCACCAACGGACTTACCACCAACACTGTACGCTCGGTAGCAGAAGACCGGTTTGGCAATATCTGGATAGGAACCGAGGAGGGTATATCGAAAATTAACAGCCATACCCTCGACATCCGTACCTACCAACTCAGGAAAGACATCCTGAGCAACAATTTCACAGAAAACTGTGCCGTGAGTCTCGAAGACGGTCGCATCGCCTTCGGTACCAGCAACGCCCTGCTCCTCCTTACTCCAACCCAGAAGACCAAGGAGTATCCGCACGGCACCAAGGCAACCATCACCAACATGACCATCAACGGCATCTCTATCTACGAAGCCGAAAACGAAGATCTGCTCACCAAGGCACTGAACCATACCCGGGAAATCAGTCTGCCTTCCGACAAGAACTCACTGAGCATCTTCTTCTCGAACTTCGACTATCCGCACATCAAGAATGCCATGTACCAGTATTATCTGGAAGGACTCGACAAGACCTGGTGCCCGATGACCAGCGTGAACCATGCCGACTTCAGCAGTTTGCAGCCAGGCACCTACACGCTCCACCTGCGCACCTTTATCGGCAACAACAAGTGGAGCGAGGAGACGCTGTTCAAGATTACCATCCGCGAACCTTGGTACAACACCTGGTGGGCATGGACGATATACCTTATTATAATAAGTAGCGTCAGCTTCCTGTTCTACCGTTCATGGCTGAGAAACTTCAACCTGAACCAGCAGATAGAGATGGAGAAGCAGATGTCGAATTTCCGCATCGAGTTCTTCACCCACATCTCGCACGAGTTCCGCACCCCACTCGCCATCATCCAGAGTGCCGTGGCAAAGCTGAACAACAAGGAAGGTTCATCAAGAAACGCCCTGCTCACCCTGACCCGAAGCACCCGAAGGATGCAGCGGCTCATCAACCAACTGATGGAATTCCGCAAGGCGAACACGGGCAACATGAAACTCACCATGGAAGAAGGCGATATCGTGATATTCATCAGAAACATCTTCAACGACGTGAGACAGGTGGCACAACAAAAAGGCATCAACATGCTGATGACACCATGGAGCAGCAACTACAAGATGTACTTTGACCACGACAAGATGGAAACCATCGTGTATAATCTGCTGAGCAACGCCGTGAAATACACCCCAGACAATGGCGCCATCGAGGTGAAACTCGCCCTGAAAGACGAGGAACTCATTTTCCAGATAGAAGACAATGGTCCAGGCATTAAACCGGAAAGAGAGAAAGACCTCTTCAAGCCATTCATGCACGGCTATGTATCGAAGGGCGGTATGGGTATCGGACTCTATACTGCCTACGAGATGGCGAAGCTGCACAAAGGCGATTTGAGTTACCAGCGTTCAGACAACCTGGGCGGAAGCATCTTTACGCTTACCCTGCCTACCGACCAGAATCTGTTTGAACCAGAAGATTTCGTAACCACAAAAGCCATCGATAGCAGCAGCGTGGATAAGGAAGAAATCGACATGATTGTGAAGGAGATGACACCACAGGCGATCAACAACGTGACGGTGGTGGTTATCGAAGACGATCCGGACATGATGGAACAGATCAAGTCTGAACTCTCTACCTACTTCCGCGTGGAAGCTTTCATGAACGGCAAGACGGGATACGAGAACATCAGGCGAATCAAGCCAGCCCTCGTGATTAGCGACATCATGTTGCCGGGCATGAGCGGCTACGAGATTGTAAGCAACCTGAAGGCTGACCCTGAGACACAAGACATCCCAGTAATCATGCTTACCGCCTTTGACGATGCCAACCACATACTGAAGGCATACAAGAGTTTTGTGGATGACTACATGGTGAAGCCTTGCAACTTCAAGCTGCTCGTGGCAAGAGCCCTGCAATTCGTGGCATCAGACATGAAGCAGAAGAAATCTGCCCATGAAAAGAAGATTGAAGCAGAAGCAGGGAAAGAAGTGACAACAGAGGCCGAGAAAGAGCTGACTACAGAGAAGACCATCAAGATCAAGCCTGTGAAGGAACTGAAAAAGGATGAGCCTACCCTCTATATGTCTGCTCTCGACAAGAAGTTTAAGGATACATTGGAAGCCATCGTGGCACAGCACATCGGTGACAACGGTTTCAATGTGGATAAACTGGCTGAGTTGCTCAACCTGGGCAGAACCACGGTTTACAACCGCACGAAGAGCATCATGGGTGTATCGCCAAACATGTACATCCAGAACGAGCGCCTCCGCATCGCCGCCAAACTGCTGCTCGAAGGCGAATACTCCGTGGCAGAAATCAGCGAGAAAGTGGGATTCTCTGATTCCACCTATTTCTACAAATGCTTCAAGAATAAATATGGCGTGGCACCAAGCAAGTATGGCAAATAAAGCTTGCTTGGGCGCCTGCCCTTTCAAGGAACATGGAGCAACCCAAATAAAAAGAGAACCGTGGGAACTTCACAGCACCCACGGTTCTTTGTTTTTTTAATCTACTAAATTTATACCTAATAACACTTAATTAAAAAACTTATATACTTAAACCTAAAATATACCAATTTCTTTTTCTGGGTGCAAAATTAGCACTTTTTCCATCAATCAACCTTCAAATTCTGCTCAATGAATCGTGTTTTTTGGGAAATATTCTCCTTATCGTCCAATAATTGATAAATTCATCCATTTTAAAGCTTTTTATATATAATATAATAAGGTGTAAACCGATTTTTTTGTATTTTTGCAAAAGAAAATATGATAGAACCAACGATAAAATAATCAATAAATATAGAATTAAACAATTAATAAAAAACCAATATGCAGACTAGTAAATATCTGATAGCAACAGAAAGAGACGCCGAATGGGGTCTCACCATCAGTACCGTGGGACGGGAAATCATCGCCCCAGGAGAAGCCTATCCTACCAAGGGGCACGCCGATGGTTATTACTTCGATCTTCAGAAAGGAAGAACCCTCGACGAATATCAGCTCCTCTACCAGCCTGAGGGCGAAGGCGTATTCCAATCGGAACACATCCCGGAAACCCGAATCAAGGCTGGCGATATCTTCCTCCTCTTCCCGGGAGAATGGCACACCTACCACCCTTCTGCCACAAAAGGCTGGAAAAGCTACTGGATAGGTTTTAAGGGAAAGAACATCGACGACCGCGTGAAGGCGGGATTCCTCTCTCCCGAGAAGCCCATCTATCACGTAGGATTCAGCAACGAGATTCTAGCCCTCTACGAAGAAGCTTACAAGACAGCACAGGAAGAGGCGGCATACTCGCAGCAGACCCTGGCAGGCATCGTGAACCATCTCATCGGCACCATGTACTCGCTGGAGCGAAACATCGTGCTCAACAAAAACACCCAGCACGTAGACCTTATTAATAAAGGTAGACTCCGCATCCGAGAAACCCTGGAAGAAGCCGTCTCCATCCAAGACATCTCACAGGAACTGGGCATCAGCTACTCCAGTTTCCGCAAACTCTTCAAGGAATACACCGGCATGGCACCAGCCATGTATCAGCAGTCGCTGAGACTGCAGCGCGCCAAGGAACTCCTCTCAACCACCGACGAGAGCATCAAGGAGATAGCCTATAGGCTCAACTTCGAATCGCCTGATTATTTCTCTGCCAAATTCAAGAATCAAACCGGCATGAAGCCATCAGATTTCAGAAATATGACGAGATAGACAAAAAATCATGCTTTAAAATCAATTTCTCGTGTTCCTTATCTCTTTTTTGCCCTATCTTTGCAACCGAAATCAATAAACAATAAGGCTTAAAGACATAACTTAAAAGATAATGGAACAAAAGAAATACTTTTTCGCCGTAGATTTAGGTGCTACCAGCGGAAGAACTATCGTAGGAAGCTTGTCGGATGGAAAATTCGACTTGGAGGAACTGACTCGCTTCGATAACAACCTCATCGAAACAGGCGGTCACTTCTATTGGGACATCTATGCCCTCTACTTCGAAATCATCAAGGGCTTGAAGCTCGTGGCTCAGCGTGGCATCGCCATCCAGAGCATCGGTATCGATACCTGGGGATGCGACTTCGTATATGTGGGCAAGGATGGAGCCATCCTCCGAAACCCGATGGCATACCGCGACCCTCATACGTTCGGCATGATGGAAAAATACTTCGACGAGAAGATGAGCAAGGAGAAGGTTTATGAAAAGACTGGCATCCAGTTTATGAACTTCAACTCATTGTTCCAGATGTATGCCATGCGCAAGGCAGGCAACGTGGCTCTGGAGAATGCCGACAAGATTCTCTTCATCCCTGATGCCCTGAGCTACATGCTCACCGGCAAGGCTATCTGCGAATATACCGTGGCTTCTACATCCCAGATTCTCAACCCGATGACGGGCGACCTGGACAACGATCTCGTGGAAAGTCTCGGATTGAAGAGAGAACAGTTTGGCGAGATGACCAACCCTGCTACCATCATCGGCACACTGACCGAAGAGGTGCAGAAGATGACTGGCTTGAATGCCATTCCAGTCATCGCCGTAGCGGGCCATGATACAGCCAGCGCCGTAGCAGCCGTTCCTGCCAAGAACGAGGAGTTTGCCTATTTGAGTTCAGGAACCTGGAGTCTGATGGGCATCGAGACCAAGAACGCCATCATCAACAAGAAGAGCTACGAGCTCAACTTCACCAACGAGGGCGGCATCGAGGGCACTACCCGATTCCTGAAGAACATCTGCGGCATGTGGATTTACGAGCGTTGCCGCAAGGAATGGAAAGACGAGGCTGCAGCCAAGAACGAAGATATGGCAACTCTTGCACACAGCGCCCTGATAGCCGAGGCCATGAAGCAGCCAGCCTTCCAGAGCATCATCAATCCAGACGATACCTGCTTCGCCAACCCATCGAGCATGGTAGAGGCCATCAAGCAGTATTGCGAGAAGACAGGACAGCACGTGCCTCAGAGCTATGGCGAATTCTGCCGCTGCATCTTCGAGAGTCTTGCACTCCGCTATCGCCAGGTATTCACATGGCTCAAGGATTTCGCAGATTTCAATCTCAACGTGCTCCATATCATCGGTGGAGGTTCGCTCAACCAATATCTCAACCAGTTTACTGCCAACAGCTGTGGCGTAACCGTATTGGCAGGTCCTCAGGAAGGCACCGCCATCGGCAACATCATGCTCCAGGCAAAGGCATCCGGCGACGTGAAGGACATCTGGGAGATGCGTCAGATCATCGCCAACTCGCTTGAGCTGAAGAAATTCGAGCCACAAGACAAGGAGGCATGGGATGCGGCTTACGAGAAGTTTTTAAAGGTAAAAGGGTAAAAATAAACAATAACAAACAAAATACATAAAAACAATGAAAGCAGATTTGATTTTAAAGAATTACGAGATTGCAAAGGAGCGCTATGCTGCTCTGGGTGTGGATACAGACAAGGCTATTGAGACTTTGGAGAAGACTCCTATCTCTCTGCACTGCTGGCAGGCTGACGACGTGGTTGGTTTCGAGCGCGGCGAGGCTGCTTCTGGTGGTATCCAGAGCACAGGTAACTATCCTGGCAAGGCTCGCAACATCGACGAGCTCCGTCAGGACATCGAGAAGGTGAACTCTCTCCTGGCTGGTACTTTCCGTCTCAACCTTCATGAGATTTACGGTGAGTTCGGTGGCAAGCAGATTGACCGTAACGAGGTTTCTGTTGACCAGTTTACAGGCTGGATGCAGTGGGCTAAGGAGCAGAACATGAAGCTCGACTTCAACTCTACATCTTTCTCTCACCCTAAGAGTGGCAGTCTTTCTTTGTCAAATCCTGATCCAGCTATCCGCGAGTTCTGGATTGAGCACACCAAGCGTTGTCGCCGCATTGCAGACGCTATGGGTAAGTTCCAGAACGACCCATGTATCATGAACATCTGGGTACACGACGGTTCTAAGGATATCACCGTTGAAAAGGGTCGCTATCGCGAGATCTTGAAGAACTCTCTTGATGAGATTCTGGCAGAGGAGTTGCCAAACATGAAGTCTTGCCTGGAGGCTAAGCTCTTCGGTATCGGTTTGGAGGCTTACACCGTAGGTTCCCACGACTTCTACGCTGGCTACTGCGCTAAGAATAACGTGATGTACACCCTCGATACAGGTCACTATGAGCCTACAGAGAACGTATCAGATGCAGTTTCAGCACTCCTGCTCTTCGTTCCAGAGTTGATGCTCCACGTATCTCGCCCAATGCACTGGGATTCAGACCACGTAACACTCTTCGACGACAACACCCGCAACCTCTTCTCAGAATTGGTTCGTGCCAACGCACTCGACCGTGCTCACATCGGTCTCGACTACTTCGACGGTTCTATCAACCGCATCGGTGCTTACATCATCGGTGTACGTGCAGCCCAGAAGTCATTGTTGCAGGCATTCCTTGAGCCACTTGATACACTCCGCAAGTACGAGGACGAGGGCAAGCTCTTCCAGCGTCTGGCTCTCCTCGAGGAAGAGAAGACATTGCCATTCGGTGCTGTATATGATTACTTCAACTTGAAGAACAACATCCCAGTTGGCGAAGAGTACATCGCTGACATCGAGAAGTATGAAGCAGAGGTTCTCGCTAAGAGAAACTAAGATATAAGATATTAAAGCAGGCTAAAAGTCCTAGGCTCAGCGAAGCCTAGGATTTTTCAGTCTGCTTGAACCTAAAAACCAAGCAATAAACAATACAATGGAAATATTAATAGGACTTTTAATCATAGCCATCGGCGCATTCTGCCAGTCCAGCTGCTACGTCCCTATCAACAAGATTAAAGATTGGAGTTGGGAATCCTACTGGATAATTCAGGGTGTGTTCGCATGGCTTATTTTGCCTTTTTTCGGCGCTATGCTCGCTGTACCAAGCGGACATTCCTTCTTTGAATTATTCGACGGTTATGGCTTCAATGTAGCGATGACCATGCTCTTTGGTGTGCTCTGGGGCGTAGGCGGACTGACTTTCGGTCTTTCCATGCGCTATCTGGGAGTAGCTTTGGGTCAGAGCATCGCCCTGGGAACCTGTGCAGGTCTCGGCACCATCATGGGTCCAGTATTGCTCAACATCTTCTTCCCAGAGATGGACGCCCTCTCATCACTCACTTTCAGCGTAATTCTCGGTGTGGTAGTCACTCTTCTCGGTATTGCCATCATCGGTGTGGCAGGTAGCATGAAGGCGGCTTCTCTCTCAGAAGAGGAAAAGAAGGCGGCAGTGAAGGACTTCAACTTCCCTAAGGGTCTTGCCATCGCCTTGCTGGCTGGTTTCATGAGCGGATGCTTCAATGTGGGTCTTGCCTTCGGCGACGACATCCATTTCGGCAGTTTCACTCCTGATATGTACAAAACCTTGCCAGCCACCTTCCTGGTTACCCTGGGCGGTTTCATCACCAACGCCATCTACTGTTTCTATCAGAACACCAAGAACCATACTTGGGGCGATTACCAAAAAAAGGAGGTATGGGGCAACAACCTTCTGTTTTGTGCCCTTGCCGGTGCCTTGTGGTACAGTCAGTTCTTCGGTTTGTCATTGGGTAAGGGTTTCCTCACCGAGTCTCCTACCCTCATGACCCTGTCGTTCTGTATTCTGATGGCACTGAACGTAGTGTTCTCAAATGTATGGGGCATCATTCTGAAGGAATGGAAGGGCTGCTCCAAGAAGACCATCACCGTATTAATCGTCGGCATCATTGTCTTGATTATCTCAAGCTTCTTGCCACAGTTGATTTAACACATTAAATAAAATGAAAAGATTTGCATTTAAAATGTATCTCAAGAAGGGATGCGAAAAGGAATATGCCAAGCGCCATGCTGCGATTTGGCCAGAGTTGAAACAGATGATCAAGGATCAGGGTGTGAGCGACTACAGCATCTTCTGGGACAAGGACACCAACCTGCTCTTTGCCGTTCAGAAATGCGATAGCGATACCAACAGCCAGGACACTACCAACGTGGATCCTATCACCCAGAAATGGTGGGATATGATGGCAGACATCATGGAGGTGAATCCGGATAATTCGCCTGTCAGCATCCCATTGGAAGAACTCTTCCACATGGACTAAGATAGAAGTAGAAATCTATCATTTTTACATATTAATAATATAAGTTACTAAAAATCCCCAGGCATTTTCCAACGCCCGGGGATTTTCTATTTTAAAGTTTCCTCTTATATTATCTTGGCAAATTGAAAGCCTTGGTCATCTCAGCCATCTCTTCCTGGCTCATACCATCAGGCTCGAATCCCATGCACTTGGAATCGATGTAGATTTTGGCACTCTTAGAGAGCACGTCAATCTGGTCGAAGGCATCCATCACATCTAAGCCCTTGGCAAAGACGCCGTGCTTCTCCCACATCACTACATCATAATCCTCCAACTCCTTCAAGGTCTCCTCAGCAAGCTTCAAGCTGCCTGGCAACTGATAAGGAACGATACCCAAGCCGAGTGGACAGAATGCCTTGGTCTCAGGAATCATGCTCCAGAGCAGGTTGCTCAACACGTCCTTGCCCATAAACTTCTTGTTGTGGCTCATAGCGATGAGTTCGATAGGATGAGTATGAACGGTAGCCTTGTAGCTGGAACCCTTCTCGATGAGACGGGCATGAACACTCAAGTGGCTAGGCAACTCTGATGTTGGCATCACGGCGTTATCTGCGATGATAACATAGCTGGCACAATCGTCGAGGATGCGGATGATAGAGCCATTCTCCATAGGCCAGCGAGCCAAGTCGCGCATGCGCTTGCCTGTACCCTTGCAGAAGAAGTAGCAACCTTTCAAGGCTGGCAATGCTGTACCAATCTGCTTTACTTCGCTGATGGCAGGCAAAGCCTTGATTTCGTCATCTACCAAGTCGGTGATGTTCACGGTGATGTTACCACCATTACGCTCAGCCCAACCATTCTGCCAGAGGTATCCAGCAACTTCAGCAATCTTCTCGACCTCCTTTTTCAAGGCAGGACGACCTTCTAAAACACTATTCATAATAATCTTGTTATTAGCTTGTTTAAAATTTCTGCTGCAAAAGTAATCATTTTTCTCCATATCCACCCTATTCTTTTGATATTTCTGCTATGACATTTGGCATCTTTGCATCATTTACTGATTACAGAAGAGGCTTTCTATCTTCCATCATCCCCCAAAAACAAATGGCGGACAAAAACACAAAATTTTGAATGGAAGAACAAAAAAACATCGGTTTTTTTTCGTAATTTTGCACCATAATAATAACGCAATAATAATATCACAATAATAATAATAATGCAACAAAACAATCAAAACATCATTAGAATGAGAAAAAGACTATTTCTACTTCTACTCGCATTCATCTCGCTCTGCCAGATGAATGCAGTGGAAAGAACAAAGCTCAATTTCAATGGAGGATGGTTGCTCAAGGTGGGCGACTTCCCGGGAGCAGAACAGGCAAACTACAAGGATGCCGGTTGGAAACAGATTACGCTGCCTCGTGCCTTCAACGAGAAAGAAGCGTTCAAGGTTTCTATCGAACACCTCAGCGACACCATCATGTGGTATCGCAAGCACTTCCATATCCAGGAAGTGGGCGACCGCAAGTATTTCATTGAGTTTGAGGGCGTGCGCTTCGGTGCCGACATCTGGCTCAATGGTAAGAAAGTGGGATATACCGAGAATGGTGTGATGGCAAGCGGATTCGATCTGACACCTTATATTATAAAAGGTGAAAACGTCGTAGCCGTACGTGTGGATAACTCCTGGAACTATCGTGAGCGCACCAGCGGTCAGCGTTTCCAGTGGAACGACAAGAACTTCAATGCCAACTATGGCGGTATTCCAAAGAATGTGTTCCTCCACATCACCGACAAACTCTACCAGACTCTTCCGCTCTACAATAATCTCAAGACCACAGGTATCTATATCTATGGCAGCAACTATGATATTGCGGGAAAGAAGGTAACGGTAAATGCAGAATCGCAGGTAAGGAATGAGGATTCCAAGTCTCGCTCTTTCCGCTTCTTCGCCAAGATTCTGGACGCTGACGGCAAGGAAGTGGGCCATTTTGATGGCGAAAGATATACCTTGAAGCCAGGCGAAACCAAAACAGTAAAGGTGAGCGGACTCCTGAACAACGCCCACTTCTGGAGTTGGGGATATGGCTATCTCTACACCGTGAAGACCCTCTTGAAGGCGGATGACGGAAGCAAGATTGATGATGTGGTGACCAAGACCGGTTTCCGCAAGACCCAGTTCGGTGAAGGCAAGTTCTATCTCAACGACCGTGCCATCATGATGCACGGCTATGCGCAGCGCGCCTCCAACGAGTGGCCTGGCGTGGGTATGAGCGTTCCTGCCTGGTTGAGCGACTACAGTAACAAACTGATGGTAGAATCGGGCGGCAACCTGGTTCGCTGGATGCACGTCTGCCCTTGGAAACAGGATATCGAGAGCTGCGACCGCGTGGGACTGATTCAGGCGATGCCAGCAGGTGATGCAGAGAAGGATGTCTTCGACCGCAGATGGGAACAGCGCCTGGAACTGATGAAGGAAGCCATCATCTACAACCGCAACAACCCTAGCATCATCTTCTATGAAAGCGGAAACAAGAAAGTGAGCCGCGAGCACATGCTACAGATGAAAGCCATCCGCGATGAGTTCGACCCTCACGGTGGCAGAGCCAGCGGCAGCCGAGAGATGCTCAACATCAACGAGGCTGAATATGGCGGCGAGATGCTTTACATCAACAAGAGTAAGAAGCACCCGATGTGGTCAATGGAGTATCATCGCGACGAGGGTTTGCGTAAATACTGGGATGAGCAGAGTTATCCTTACCATAAGGATGGCGACGGACCATTGTATCGTGGCAAGCCTGCCCTCGAATACAATCACAACATGGATACCTTTGCAGCAAGCATGGTAGAGCGCTGGTTCGAATACTGGCAGGAGCGTCCGGGCACCGGCAAAAGAGTAAGCGATGGCGGTACCAAGATTATCTTCTCGGATACCAACACCCATCATCGCGGTGAGGCAAACTACCGTTCGAGCGGTGTGACCGATGCGATGCGCATCCCGAAGGATGCCTTCTTTGCTCATCAGGTAATGTGGAATGGCTGGGTATCTCCTGAAAAAGATGCCACCTATATCGTAGGCCACTGGAACTACAAGCCAGGAACCATCAAGCAGACAGAATATGTGGTAAGTACCGGCGACGAGGTAGAACTCTTCATCAACGGCAAGAGTCTGGGTATGGGCGAACGCAGCAGCCAGTGGCTTTTCACCTGGAAGAATGTACCTTTCGAGGAAGGCAAGATTGAGGCTGTGGCTTATACATACAATCAGGAAGATAAGAATTCTAAAGATTCAAAAATCAGGAAGGAATCTAGCCGATATGCCATCGAAACTGCGGGCAAGCCTCATCACATCAAGCTCACCAGCATCCAGAACCCGGAAGGTTTCAAGGCTGACGGTGCCGACATGGCACTCATCCAGGTAGAGGTGGTTGATAAGCAGGGCAGACGCTGTCCACTCGACAACCGCACCATCCACTTCAACTATCAGGGCGAAATGGAATGGATTGGCGGATTGGCAACTCCTAACGAGGAAACCCAAAAGGCACTTGCTGCCAAGAACCAGTGCCTCGTGGTAGATAAGAACGAGACAGCAGAACAGAAGGCAGCCCGCAAGGCTGCAGATATTCTGGACTCTACAGATAGCGACAACACCTTTGATAATTATATCGGAAAGATTGATTTACCTGTAGAATGCGGCGTGAACAGAGTTCTGATACGCAGTACCGTAAATCCTGGCGATATCAAGATTTGCGCAGGTGCTGATGGCATCAAGGGCGTGGCAAGCATCGATTTAAAGACAAATAAGGTAGATATCGAACACTATTTGCCTCAGATGACTCTAAAGGGAGATCTCTCTCGTGGTGAGACTCCATCTACCCCATCCTATACCGATATCAAGGAGACCATCGACATCACCGGTGCCGTGGCTGGCGTAAAGCAGGAAGATGCCCAAAAAACTTTCGATGACGATGAGACCACAGAATGGAAGAGCGATGGCAAGCCTGAGAATGCATGGATCACCTATCTGTTTGCCAAGAAAGAGATGGTGGATGAAATCACCGTAAAGCTCACGGGATGGAGAGACAAGATGTATCCGCTCGCCATCTTTGCCGGCAAGAAGAAGGTCTGGGAGGGTTATACCTATGCTAGCCTCGGCTATGTTCACATCAAGATAGACAAGCCAGTGATGGCAAAGGACATCACCATCAAGATGATGGGCGATGCCAAGAGCAAGACCCAACTCAGCGACACCAAGGAGCTGGCGGGCGGCAAGGCAAGCACCCTCGATTTCATCGGAATCAAGAAGGGCAAGCCGGTATTGAGAATCGTAGAGATTGATTTCCTGAAGAATAAATAGCAGGAGAGTTTATTAAAAAAGAAAGCTAGTTGCCTTTGCTGGGCAACTAGCTTTCTTTTTTGTAGTTTCTTTTTTGTAATCAACATACACAACATGATTATTTTCCGGTTCTATACTTGGTAGGACTAACTCCAAAGAAGTTCTTAAACATCTTGCTGAAATAATAAGGATCATCCACACCCACCTGATATCCCACCTCAGCAACCGTAAGTCTGTCATCTTTCAACAGTTCAGCCGCCTTATTCATGCGCAGGGTGCGGATGTAATCATTCGGCGTGGTACCCGTTATACGCTTTATCTTTTTATAGAAGGTGGTACGGCCATACCCCATACTCTCGGCAAAACTATCAATATTGAGCTGTGGATCGGTGATGTGTTCTGCAAGCCAGGCATCCAGCACTGTCTGGAATTTCTTGTCCTGTTCGTCCTTGATTACCTCTGGAACCATAGCCTTGACGCCAGCCGCAGGTTGCTGTCCATACACCTGCTTCAGGTGGTTGCGCTGTTCCAAGAGCTGACAACAGGTGGCAATCAATATATTGGTATGGAATGGCTTCTCGATATAAGCATCCGCACCCACATCAATACCCTTCAACTTCTTGTCGTCGGCAGTTAAAGCCGTCAGCAAGACGACAGGCAAGTCTGTGAATTTAGCATCTTCCCTCACCTTCTTTACCAACTGATAACCGCTCATTCTAGGCATCATCACATCACTCACTACCAAGGCAGGCTTCTGTTCCTGTATTTTTTCCCAAGCCTCCTGCCCATCTGCAGCCAGTTCTATCTCGAAATAACGCTGCAACTCGTTTTTCAGAAACTCTCTCACATCATTGTCATCCTCTACCACAAGTGCCCGGTAATGATTCAACGGCTTAGGCGGCATCTCACGATACTCCATTTCCAGAGCAGTTCGCGGCTTACAGTTCTCCTCTTGTGTCACCGCATTATCCACTGCCATGAAGTCTTTCTCCTCATACACTTTTTCATCCACAGGCAATTCCACGCAGAAGATGCTGCCTTGAGGCTGATTATCGTGATAGGAGATTTCACCATGATGTACACGCACCAACTCTGCCGTCAGATGCAAACCGATACCGATACTATCATGCGAATAACTACTGCGGTTAAAACGCTGGAAGAGTAAATCCTGCTTCGATTTCTCAATCCCCACACCCGTATCTTCCACTGATATGAGCAAACTCCGATTGTCGTTCAGCGACACACGCAAAGCAACATCTCCATGACTCGGAGTATATTTCAATGCATTCGACAAGAGATTGTAGATAATCTTATCCAGATAATTGCGATCAACATACATCTCGTAACTCTTGTCAAAAGGCAGGAACATGAAATTGATGTGCTTACCTTCGGCAATATTATTGAAGTTCAAGAAAATGTCTTGCAGAAAGGCTATGACATCCGTCTTCTCCAAGGCAAGCTGCAGCTTGTCGTTCTGCATTTTTCTGAACTCCAGGAGCTGATTGATGAGTCTCATCATTCTCTCCACACTTTTCGCCATCGACGAGAGCGGTTGCTTCATCTCTCCCGGCACCTTATCTACAGTCTTGAGTCGGTCCATATCACCCTTGATGATAGTGAGCGGCGTACGGAACTCATGCGAGATGTTGGTAAAGAACCGAAGCTTATACTCCGTGAGCTGATTCTCCACCTTCACTTTATTGCGCAGATTATTGATACGGCGGAAGTTGACATACACATAATAGATAGCAAGCACCACGAGTACTATATATATAAGGTATGCCCACCAGGATGCATAGAAAGGTGGACGCACCTCTATCTTGAGAACAACCTCTTCTGGCGACCACACGCCATTGGCATTGCAAGAACGCACATGCAGGGTGTAATGCCCTACTGGCAGATTGCGATATTGCGCAAAGTTGATGCGCGAAAGATTGCTCCAATCCTTGTCATATCCCTTGAGATAATAGGTAAACGAGCTACCATTCTTCTTGGCATAATAGAAATCTGAAAAATAGAAGGTGAGCGAATTCAGATGATAACTGATGGAAAATTCCTTGGCACGGGTCAACGTACCATCCAATCGTGCTTCATCCCCTTCCAATTCTCCGATAGAGATACCATTTGCCTCTATCTTGGTAATCGCCAAAGGAAAAACAGGCTTGTCCTCATGGATATCATTCGGATTGAATGTCATCACACCATGATGGGTGGCAAAGGCAAGGTTACCATTGTCCAGCTCCACGACATTATTCTCCGTACAGGCATTCTCCAAAGAGTTGGCACCGAAATAAAAATTATTGAATGTACCCTTACGGAAACGTGAGATTCCATTATCAGTACCCAGCCATATATCCCCAGACTGCCGATGCTCCACTATACTTTGCACATTGTTGTCGGCTAGTCCATCACGGGTAGTATAAGTGATGGTATCCTTTCCATCTATCATCTTCACGCCGTTTCCGATACTTCCAATCCATATTCTTCCCTTGCTATCGGCATAAACACTATGCACCTCATCGTTTATTTGATTGGTAGGCGACACATGAATGTTTTGATAAGCCTTGTGGTTACGCAAGATTTCATCAGGATTGAAACGCAAGGCCCCCTGACTGGTACAAAGCCAGATGTAGCCCTGTTTGTCCATTTCCATGTCACGAGCCTGCAACGACTTGCTCTCTATGACATGTATAAACTTTCCGTTCAGACAAACCTCTAATCCTGCATCAAAAAGCGAAACCCACATACGTTTTTTCCGATCAAAGAGAATATCGCTGACCTTTCCCTTTCCCAGCGATGCAGGATCATCAGAATGCACATAATTCTTGCCATCATCAACATCGAAGATACCTTTCTTGCGAGTACCCACAAAGAGTTTGCCCTTGGCATCCTGCGCCACTGCCGTAATATCATCGTGATAACCATCGAAAGCCTGAAGGTTCTTCAACAATCCATCTGCCACCTTACTGCCATTCTGCATATTGCTGATATAGATTTTATTCCCCACACGCTTGAGCAGGCGCACATCATCTTCGTGATTGATACCCGCCCTGTCACCATTATAATATAGATAGCGGGCCTCTGATTGGGCAAAGTTGATGACATATACACCCATATTCTCCAGAGCTACCCAAAGATTATGCGACTTATCGACAAAAGGGGTAAACGCATAAGGAGATGGGAGTAAGTCGGCATACGACGAGAGTCTTTCCTGTTGAGTATCATAAGAAAAGAGTCCATTTCCATAGGTAGAAATCCATAATTTGCCATCGCCTGCAGCATAAAACTGGTAGCGTGGTTCACTGTTCAACTGCAAGAGATGCTGACTATAGATACCCTTGAAATGATACGTCTTCTTAGGAGTAAGATAGAAGACATCGCTACCATCCAGAGCTAGGATGACAACATTGCCCATGTTATCCAACACCACATGAGGCTGCTTAGGATTGTAAGCAGAACGAACCATCTGTCTTGATTGGAGATGATACTGATAGATGCCATCATTGGTGGTCAAGAAGAGGGAACCGCCAAAACAGGAAGCCTCTGTTACCTTGCGCACTGATTTATTGACGAAGGTAGAAAAGATATTAACAAACTTGCCATTACTATATTGATAGATGATACCATTGGCAGCCACCAGAAATTCCTTCTTTTCTGCCTGAATGTAATTGACTACATCAGAAACAGGAAGCGGAATTTTAACAGAAGTAAAGTGCTCTCCATCAAAATGGATACGTGTTCCCTCCCCTTTCTCGTTCCAAACCATCATGTCTGAAGCAGAAAGAATGGTGTAACCTTTAATCGGTTGGCTATAGCTGCCATTGCCCGTAAAATCTACATAAGAATTTCTCTCTATGTCATAGCAGCAATAGAGACGACCACGAAGACGAATCCACAGAAATCTGTCTCCCCACGGCTTGATGCCCAGAATACGGAAATCCTGCATGAACTTATGATTGCCCGTAGTAGATGGCTTCAACACTTCGGTTTGGTAGCCATCGTAACGCACCAATCCCGAAATGGTAGCAAACCAAAGGTAACCATACTTGTCTTGTTGTATCGTACGAACATAATTCGTAGGCAATACATTGTCAACAGAGAGTTGATATACGCTCTGTGCATAAATCTTTGGTGGCAATAATACCACTAACATCAACATCATGATGCCCCAAACAGATAAAATCATCTTGTTATTCATCAGCCAGTTTTTTAATCGTTTTACATAAAATGTGTTGCAAAAATAGCGAAAAATCCTGTATTCATGTACAAAAATACAAAAAAAGAGAGCTAGACTAGGATTTTTTCCATTATATTGTACTATATTACATTTATAACATCCCCATTCCTTATACTTTTGCAGTCGAAACAGGACAAGGCATCACTTGAACCAAAACCAAGCGAAAGCCTACCTAGCAAAATATCATTTAATATAAACAATAAAACAACAACAATTATGAAAAAGTTTTTCACACTTATCGCATTAGCCGTAATGGCTGCCGCACCAAAGTCAGCTTTTGCCCAGGAGGGCATAACCAAGACTACGTATTGGAACTTCGACCAGTTCCAGCAAGGAAATGAAGAGGTAGTATTTTCTACACCTCTGAACTATGGTGGACTGTACATTGTAGGGCATACAGATGCTACTGCAGCTACTAGTGTAGCAAAAAGTTTAAAGAATGTCACCTTAGGTAACCAGACCTACCAGATTAACTATGGTATCAAATTACCTGGTGCTTATACCTCTAAGATTGCTACGAAGGCTTCTGAAATCACCAGAGATGCCATTGCCTTCGATGCAGGATGTGCAGGAACACTTTATGTATATGCAGAAGGAACAGACAAAGATCGTGGCATCATTGTTTACTTCAACGGAGAAGAGAAACAAAAATTTACAAGTTCTGTTAAAGGTGAACAGTTCGCTGCCAGCGTAACCAACGATCAGGCTGGCACCTATTATATCACAACAGTTAAAGCTGCACAAATTTATGCCGTGAAGTTTGTCCCAACAGGCGAAACAACCTCTACAAGAAGCATTACTTTGCCTGAGCAAGGGGTCATGACATTCTCTGATGTTCATGCCTGGACTGTACCAGCCGGTTTGAAAGCTTACATCGCAAGCAGCCAGAAAACTCAGAAAGACGGAACTATCACTTTGTCACTTACTGAGGTTACGACAATCCCAGCATGCACAGGTGTAATTCTTGAAGGTATGGGTGGCAAGAGCTACGATTTGACATCAACCGACTGTGGCACAGCCATGAGAGAAGATGGAACAAAATCACTGGTAGATATGAACTATGGGCTGCGCCCCGTTATCTCCGACTATACTCTGGAGAAAACTGAATTAGACTTTACAGGCGACAAGAGTACAGACAGCAAGTTCTTCCACAACTATATTCTTGCCTCAAAGGATGGCAAGTCTGTATTTGCTCCAACAGATGCAGGTACCCTTTCTGCCGGAAAGGCATACTATAGAATCCGCCGCGACCAAGACAAGCTCGCCAAAGCTATCAAGGAAAACCCTGCTGCAGCAAAGACTATTTTCTTCAGCCTCGGTGGTAATGGTGAAACAACAGGCATCAATGGCATTGAGCAGGAAAAAAAGATGAATGATGGCATCATGTTCAACATGGTTGGCCAGAAGGTTCAGAAATCATATAAGGGTATGGTTATCTTGAACGGCAAGAAGTTCATCAACAAGTAATCAAACGAATCTTATTATAAAAAAGATAAGAACAAAATTTAAAAGTTATTCATTATGAAGAAGAAACTGTATATAGCTCCTAGTATGGAGGTATGCAACATAGAATTAGAGAATGCAATCCTGGCAGCATCTGGCTTACAAGGCGATGCTGAAGGAATCGGCTTCGATGAAGAGTATGCTTCGCCAGAATCTGCCCTTTCAAGAAAGCATAACAGCATTTGGGACGATTAAAGGTTTAAAAGTAAATAGTTTCATTTGAATGCAAACCTCTCCATATTCTTTTCAATATGTGAGAGGTTTCTTTTTAGAATCCATTCTTTTATTCCGCAAACTAATATAAAAGAAGCAATAACATGACAAATAACTTGAAAAAACTTATTTCCTTTGCATTATTGATGGTATTATCGCTTCAATTACATGCCACCATCTACTACATTTCTCCATTAGGAAATGACAACAATGCAGGAACCAGAGAGGAGACACCTCTTGCCTCTCTTGCTACTGTCCAAAAAAAAGTAAAGGCAGGTGATATAGTGTATATTCTCCCAGGAATCTACCATGTGAAAGAAAATGAGATGATGGACAAGACATCCAGCAATGTATGGGACATTATCTTCGATTTTGCCATCAGCGGAACTGAAAGTTCACCTATTATATATAAAGGTATACAGGATGCTCAAGGCAATCGCCCTGTTTTCGATTTTTCTGCTATCAATACAGGCAAGCGACTCACCGGATTCTACATCCGCGCCAAACATCTGGAGTTCTTCAACTTCGAGATTATCGGCATTAATGTTCCCAAATCTTCAAGCAACACACAATCAGAAAACATCCGTATTAACGGGGGAAGTTACTGCAAATTATATCATATCGCAGCCCATGACGGCATGGGAATCGGATTCTATCTTACAGGACGTTCGGCTCATAACACCATCAGCAACTGCGATGCCTACAACAACTTTGACTCCGTAAACATCTCTGTAAACAATGGCGGAAATAGTGATGGATTCGGTTGCCATGTCAGTGCGAACTGCGAGGGAAACGTTTTTGAATATTGCAGAGCCTGGCAAAACAGTGATGATGGTTTTGATTTTATCAACTGTCTGTCTGCTGCTACAGTAAAATACAGCATAGCCTATCGCAATGGTTTCGACAAAGACGGCAACAAACGTGCCGATGGCAATGGATTCAAGGCCGGAGGTTATGGGATGGGCAAGAAAGTAAAAATCTCTTCTGTTCCGATGCACGAGGTAAGTCACTGCCTGTCTGTGGGCAATAAAGCCAATGGCTTCTATACCAATCACCACCTGGGCGGCATCAAGTTCGACCATAATACAGCCTACAAGAATGGAAGTTACAACTACTCTTTCGTCAACAGAAAAGGAAGTTCTCTTGATGATGCCATCGATGTGGATGGTTATGGGCACATCGTAACCAATAATATCTCATACAATTCCAGCAAAATCGTAAAATCCATCGATATCAACCGATGCACCATCCAGGGCAACTCTTTCAGCTACATTAACCAGACATGGATTAATGAAACCTTGAATGATGACGATTTTTACAGTCTGAGTCTTGACGAGTTAACAGCAGCAAGAAATACAGACGGGAGCCTGCCAACCATCAACTTCATGCGATTGAAAGAGGAGAGTAAAAACTTTGGCTACGGAACTTTCAACCCTGATACATCAACCACGGGCATAGGTAGCACCATCATCAATTCATTCCATGAAGATTACTATTATACCCTAGATGGCAAGCGGGTGACTCAGCCCCTTTGCAATCACATCTATATTCATAACGGAAAGAAAATCATCAAAAAATAACAAGCATCATGAAAAGATTCATCTGCATTCTATCTATTCTGGCACAGGTCATGACACTTTGTGCCAAGAACTATTATGTGTCGCCACAAGGTAAAGCAAAAAACAATGGCGAAAGTAAGGCGAAAGCCTTTGCCTCTCTAGTCCAGGCCCAAGCCATCGTAGCCCCTGGAGATACCGTTTTTATCATGCCAGGTACTTACAAGGTGAAACAAAAAGATTTGAAGGCTTCCACCTATCAAAAGGTATATGCCGTAGCCTTTTTGCTTGACAAGAGTGGAACTCCTCAGAAGCGCATCAGTTATATCGGAGTGACGGATGCTCAGGGCAATCGCCCTGTATTCGATTTCTCTGAAGTAAAACCAGATGCCCGAATCACAGGATTTCTGCTCAGAGGCAGCTATCTTCACATCAAAAACATAGAGAGCATCGGCATTCAGGTAACCCAAGCTCATCATACCCAAAGCGAGAACTTCAGAATATTCAATGCTTCGCATAATAAACTTGAGAACATCTCAGCTCACGATGGTATGGGAATTGGATTCTATCTTATCAAGAAATGTGCGCACAATTATTTCATCAACTGTGATGCCTACAACAATTTCGATACCGTTTCGGAAAACGGAAAAGGTGGCAACAGCGACGGATTCGGATGTCATCCAGGTACGCTCGATAGCGAAGAGAATGTGTTCATTGGCTGCAGAGCATGGTATAACAGCGATGATGGTTACGACCTCATCAACGCACAAGCCCCAGTGAAGTTTTTCTATTGCATCGCCTATAAAAACGGATATGCTAGCATCAATGGAGAAGATAAGAAGATAGCAGATGGAAACGGATTCAAATGTGGTGGCTATGGCATGGGAAAGGTGGCTAGGACAAAGTTTGAAAAAGCACCTATGCACATCGCAGAAAACTGCATATCGGCTGCCAACCGTGCCAATGGTTTTTATGCCAACCATCATCTGGGTGGTCTGCACTTTATCCATTGCGCTGCATATAAAAACGGAGGTGCCAACTATAACATGACCAACCGAAAGGATAGAACAGAAACAGGAAACAGTAACGTGAACGGTTATGGACATATCATAGAATATTGCCTTTCATACGGATCGGATGCCATCAAGAGCAACAAACATCTGATGAAGGTTGATGGCAACAAGAAAGACTGCATCATACAAAACAATTCCTTCAGCTGGAATGCAGACACCCAGAAGTGGGATAACAACAAGAAACTGACAAAGAACAGTTTTAAGAGTCTGGATACAAAAGAACTCCTGGCGCAGCGAGACGGTCAAGGCATGCTGCCACCCTTCCATTTCCTCGAACCAACCCAGTCGAGCGAATATGGTTACAACTTTACAGACTATCAGCGCCTGGTAAATGAATACCGAAATAGATAAGAAACATAAATTTCCATCAATATGCACGATAATACAAAGCATATTGATGGAAATATCTTACTTTTGCAGCAGAAACAACCCAACAGACAATCACAGATTATAAACTTATAAACAAAATAATTATGATATACGAAAGTAACATGAAAAGAATTCTCATCATTGCATTAGCCCTATTGACTCTGGTGCTGAATGCAAGTGCAAAGATTCACACCATCGGCGATTCAACCATGGCTGATTATGACCAGGCAGAACCAGACCAGAAAGGTATGTATGGCTGGGGACAAGTATTCGGCGATTATTTCAGCAAAGGCATGACAGTAAAAAACTGGGGCGACCGTGGTGAGAGTGCCCGAAGTTTCTATCGTAAGTTTTGGTCTAAGACTAAAACAGAAATCAAGAAAGGAGACTATGTTCTCATTCAATTCGGCCATAACGATCAAAAATCGGTAACAACAGATGTTTATCGTGAATATTTAAGTAGGTTTATATGTGAAACGCGTGAACTTGGTGCCACTCCTATCCTTGTGACATCCATTTGCCGCAAGCTCTTCGAGGGCACCAAGATATCACGCCTTGGACGTATAGACAATGGTAAGGCACATGGTGTGGATGAGAATGACCACACTTACGACTACCCTTACCATATGAAGAAAGTGGCCGATTCCTTGAAGGTAGAATGCCTTGATCTTACAACAGCCTGTAAGGAATACATGGAATCTTGGGGACCAGAAGGTTGCAAGCAGTTTTTCCCAGCAGGTGGTTCTACCCACACCAACGAACTGGGTGCAAGAGTCAATGCCCAATTGGTGGCACAGTTGATGTACAAGACAAATATCCTCAAAAAATACATAGCCATCAACAAAATCAATCTTCCTCAAAATAAAGGTAAAATAACGATTGTTGCGGACACCAAGAATGAATCAGATTCAGCAGAAGAAGACTGGAATTACTATATGGTGAAGACGGGAGCCGATGGTTATGCCGTATTCGGCAATCTTTCTGGAGAGAACCTCGCTGTTCCCGAGGGCTTGATAGCCTATGGAGTTATCCAAGGCACTGAAAGTAATCTGGTGAAACTTGTAAAGGTTGGCAATGTGATACCGGCTAACGTAGGCATCATCGTAAGAGGCAAGCCCAACACCGAATATTCACTGACTGCCACTACAGAGACTCCGATGTTCAAACGTCAAAAGCAGAATATGCTCATGATGAGCGAAAAGACCGGCACCATCAAAGCCAAAGAGAAAGGCAGTTATAACTATCTCTTTACAAGCGAAAAAAAGAAAATCACCTTCATTCCTGCAGATGGGAAAACTTCGGTGCGAATTAAAAGAGCATATCTTGCAAGTCCCAACAAGCAGGCAAGCATCTCTATTGAGCGTAAGAAGACCCCGAACAATGCAGCTTCAAAATAGAAAAATTACGCCATCATATAATAAATAAGAAAAAATCACGTGTCACAATATAAAACTGAAAACAATGAACAAGAAAACTTTCATGATTCAAGCCATCCTTGCCGCTTGCTGCATCATCACATCCTGCAGCAGCGACACGGTGGATGGCAACAAAGAATATTTTACTCGTGGGCAAATAACCTATGTGCAGGAAGATGAGAATAAAATTTTCTTCTTCGATAACCAGGATGGTACTGCTATGGTAACTTACAACCGCAAATATCCTATCCAGCTCAACGACAATAATCAGGCGAAGTTGACTACCTACGTAGGCGAAGTAACCATTCCTGCAACATTCGCTGTTGATGGCAAAACTTACCGAGTTACCAGCGTGGATGAGATGGCTTTTGCCAACAATACCATGCTTACCAAACTCACACTTCCTGAAACCATTACTGTCTTCGGACAAGGTTCATTTACCAACTGTTCTTCGATGACAGCCATCAACATCCCTGCTGCTATCCAGGATATTCCAAGCGCCTGCTTTGCTCAATGCAAGAAGATGGCAGCCTTCACCCTGCCCGAGCAGGTTAAAACCATAGGCAACCTGGCTTTTGCCAATTGTGCCAAAGCAAAAAAGATAGAACTCAATGAAGGTATTACTTCTATTGGAAACCGTGCTTTCCTGGGTTGTACATCTGTAACAGAGATGACCTTGCCAAGCACCGTGAACCAAATTGGAGAGAATGCTTTTCTCAGAGCCAGCAAACTGACCAAAATTCATGTTAAGGCAACAACCCCTCCTGTCCTTATCGATTCATTGGGCGATTACATCTCGAAGGCTACACTCTTTGTACCAACAGGGAGCAAGAGTGCATACGAAGCTGATAAACTCTGGAGTAAATTTAAAACTATAGAAGAAGAATAAGTCATGAAACATATATTATTCACCCTATTGCTTGCCTCTGCCAGCATCTCTGGTATGGCACAAAATACAAAGACGATTCATGGAACTATCACCGACGGAAACGGCGAACCTGTGATTGGTGCTACCGTCAAAGTAGGCAAATTGGGTACCGTTACCGATATGGACGGCAACTATACGCTATCTGTTCCTAACAGCACCCACCAGGTAGAAGTTTCCTACATCGGCATGAAGACCAAGAAAGTCAGCATCAAAGGCAACAAGGCTAGTACCACCCTGCAGGAAGATTCCAAAATGATGGACGAAGTGGTGGTTATCGGTTATGGTTCCGTTAAAAAAGGTGATGTAACCAATGCCGTAGCCAAAGTAAAGGGAGACCAGTTGAAAGACCGTCCTGTGAGCAATATTGCAAGTGCTTTGCAGGGAGAGTTGGCTGGTGTTGAAATCCGTACCACCAGCGGTGCGCCAGGCAGTGGCGTTCAGATCAACGTGCGTGGTGCAACATCTATCAACGAGAGTGGCAACTCAAATCCTCTCTTCGTGGTAGATGGCGTTCCTATGGACGAAGACTTCGACCTCGTCAACCTCAACCCTCAGGACATCGAGAGCATCGAGGTATTGAAGGATGCATCTTCCAGCGCCATCTATGGAAGCCGTGGTGCCAATGGTGTAGTAATCATCACATCCAAGAAAGGTAATGATGAGGGCAAGGTGAGAGTAAACTTCAGTGCCGACTATTCCCTGAACGCTCCCGAACGATACATGGACATCATGAGTCCTACTGAGTGGATTGAATGGAGAAAGAAGGCTAACAATGTGCGCTACGTCAACCAATATGGATTAAAGGGTGCAAAGGAAACCGATACTTACGCTGAACGCATCGCCTTCATCGGCAGTGTGAGCGTAAACTATGTAAACGATCCTCGATGGGATATGCCAAACTATGGCGGTCTCTCTCTCATCGACTGGCAGAAGGAAATCTTCCAGACAGCCCTGGCACAAAATTACAACCTCTCTGTTTCATCAGGCAACAAGAAGAGCAACTTCCGTGCTTCCCTGGGCTATGTCAACCAGAAAGGTATCGTTATCAAGACAGGATTCGAACGCATCAATCTTAAGATGAGCGCACAGACCACCGTCAAGGACAAGTTGACCTTGGGATTCGACCTGGCTCCACAATTTACCGTTACCAAGGGTGGCAACGTGGACGGCAAGGGCAATACCGCCCAGCTGGCCCTGACCCTGGCTCCGGTTGCCGAAGCCGAAGCCGGACTCTATACCGGTGCCCAGCCATACACTCGCTATCTCTGGGCAGGAAGTGCGATTAGTCCTATTGCCAACATGGAATACTCCAGCTATCGTGACGAGAAAATCCGACTCAATGCATCTGCTTTTGCCCGTTATCAGATTCTTCCGGAACTGACAGTCGAAGTTTTGGGCAGCTGGCTGTTTGTCAACAGCGAGCGCCATCGCTTCACCCCAAGCAGCCTTAATAGATATTGGGCTTCTTATCCTGAAGGATATTATAGCGACGGAAGCTGGACAGGTAGTCGCAGCCATAAATATTTAGGTCAAGCCACTGCCACTTATAATAAGGATTTCGGCAAGCATCATCTCAATGTGGTGGGCGGCTGGTCTGTGGAAATGACCAAGGACGGAAGTTCTTACACCATTGGTGCCACACAATATCCAAACAATGCCCTGAATGGCGGATTCTCGGATATGACCACCGTTACATTGAAGAATGTATCTGCTGTTTATAACACAGAAGACCGACTGGTATCTTACTTTGGCCGTGCAGAATATGGCTTCGATAGCCGCTATTTACTCAATGCCAGCATCCGAAGAGATGGTAGCAGCCGATTCGGAAAGAATAAGAAATGGGGCACCTTCCCTGCCGTTTCTGGTGCATGGAGAGCCAGCAACGAGAAGTTCTGGAAGAACAACTGGCTGGTAAATCAGGCAAAACTCCGTATAAGCTATGGTGTAAATGGCTCTAACTCTATCCCGAGCAACTCTGCCTATGGCATACTCAGTAACAGCAACTATAGCCAGGACGGCAAACTGACTACGGGTTTCATCCCGGGAAGCACCGCCAATGATGATTTGGGATGGCAGAAGACGGATTCATGGAATGCCGGTATCGACCTGGGGCTCTTCAACAATCGCATTTCTTTGGCTGTGGATTGCTACATGAAGAATATCCGTGATATGCTTTATCAGATTACCCTGCCTGCCGATATGGGTTATACACGTGGATATACCAATGTGGGCAATATCCGGAACACGGGTATCGAACTGGAATTGAAAACAGAGAACCTGACGGGAAGATTGCGCTGGACCACCAACTTCCAGTTTTCCTGGAACAAGAATAAGGTGATTGACTTGGGAGCTAACTCTACCATCTTTACAGGCTATGACCATTCTACCCAGGTTATTGAAGTGGGTCGCCCTGCAGGCGAATACTATCTCTATGATGCTGTAGGCGTTTACGAGACTGCCGAGGATTTGAAGAAATATCCTACCCAGACAGGTTCGGTAGTAGGTACGGTTCGTTATCGTGATGTCAGTGGTCCAGATGGTGTGCCAGATGGTAAGATTACCGAGGCCGACCGTGTTCACATGGGACATCCGCAGCCATCATGCACCTATGGTATGACCAACAGCTTCAAGTATAAGAATTGGACAGCCTCTTTCCTCATTACGGCACAGACTGGTGGTAAGATATATGGTGCGCTAGGCCGTGCCTTCGACCGTCAGGGTATGGGAACATCGGTGAATGTATTGAGAAAGTGGAAGAACATGTGGTTCTCTGAAAGCGACCCGGGCGATGGCCATACACCACGTGCATGGGGATCGGGTATCAACGAAGAGTATGATAACCGCTGGCTCTACAGCAGCGACTTCATCAAGTTGAAGAATGTAACCCTCTCTTACAACTGGCGCATGCCTAAAAAGGCATTTATCAGTAACGTTCTCCTCAGTGCCAGTGTAGAGAATGTATTCATGATTGATTCATATGATGGAGGTTATTCACCAGAAAGCAACAACTCAACAAGCCGCATCTCAAGCTACGATTACGGAGCATATCCAATGGCAAGAACATTCAATTTTGGTGTAAATATTCAATTCTAAACAAGCAAAACAATTATGAAACTATATCAGTATATTATAATAGGTGTAGCAGCCCTGAGTCTCACAGCCTGTGATGATTTCCTCACGGTAACACCAAAGAATACGGAGACCACTGATAACTTCTACCAGACAGAAGCTCAGATGGACCAGGCTCTTACCGGACTTTACGGAACGCTGAAGCCTATACCTAAGTATCTCTTCGCCATGAGCGAACTCCGTTCAGACAATACCTGGGTACTCACAGACAGCAAGCAGAACGACTATGCCGATGTGGCCACCTTTAATGCTAATGGTCTTCTTACCGACAACATCGTGTCGGGATGCTGGAGCGATTACTTCAAGATTGTATCCGCCGCCAACACCTTCCTCGACAAAATAGAGGCACTCGACTTCAACGACCTGAAAGTAAAGAAGCAGTATAAGGCAGAGGCACGCTGCATCAGAGCCCTGGCTTACTTCGACCTGGTCAGATTCTTTGGCAGAGTTCCTGCTCCTACCCATATTCTCACTACCAACCAGTCGTTTGAATTGAGACAGAGCGAGGCGGTAGATGTATATAACAGCATCATCGTACCCGATTTGCAGTATGCGGTAGAAAACCTGGCAGAGACGGCTTCCGACTATCAGGGCAAGGCACACAACGAGCGCCTTACCCAGGTGGCAGCCAAGGGATTCCTGGGTAAAGTATATCTCACCATGGCAGGCTTCCCACTCAACGATACAGCCAAGAAAGCAGAGGCACAACAGCTCTTCAAGGAGGTTATCGATTATGCCACAGCCAGGAACAAGTATTGGATGGCCGACATGGACGCCTGGAACCAGAGCTGGCTGCACGAGAACGATAACAAGTATGCCATCTTCGAGATTCAGTATATCGCAGAAGCCGGACAGGGCAATCCGATGGTAACACTCACCGTACATAGCAACCCAGGCACAGACTGGTGCGGCAACAACCTCATGACTGGTACCCACGTTTATATAGAACGAGGACTCCAGCGCCACTTCATTGCCAAAGATGAAATTACGGGAGAATATATAGACAAACGTGCCGACGGAACCCTCAACCTCAAGGAGACTGTAGATGAAGACGGTAACATCGTAACCAGCGAAGGAAAAACGTTCTATACAAAGTATTTCGAAAGCAAGGTGAAGCGTGCCAAGTTTGGAATGTCGGATATGGATGCCACTATCGTTGATCGCAGCTACTGGCCACAAAACTTCCAGCTACTCCGCATCGAAGACATCATGTTGCTTTATGCAGAGTGCGTGGGCAATACCATCGAAGGCAGAGAAGTGGTGAACAAGATTCGTCGCCGCGCAGGACTTGCTGATCTGGACATCAACTTATCTGAAGAAGAATTCCAGAAGGCTGTGCAGGATGAGCGCAGATACGAACTTGCCGAAGAAGGCGTGAGATGGTTTGACCTGGTTCGCAGAAACGAGTATGTAGATACCATCAAACAGATGTTCATCAACGATGATGATACTGAGAATGGCACCTATAGACAATATGCCAACCGTGTGAATGCCGACATGTATCTCTATCCTATCCCGCAAAGTCAGATAGAAGTACGAAAGGGTCTATACACCCAGAACAAGGGTTACTAATATGACGCAAAATCATCTCAAAAAAAATCATAAGATGAAGAAAATTATCTGCATTTTATTCGCAGCCATGAGTCTGATGCCGGTAGCTGCCAAGAAACAGCCAGCAGTGGTGATACTCACAGCAGGACAGTCGAACACCGATGGTAGAGTGATGAATACAGAACTTCCTGCCGAAATACAACAGCAGAAATACAAATACTGTCAGTGGAGTTTTGGCTCCAGCAGTCTGTCGGGTGAAGGAAAATTTGAGACTTTCTGGCCTCGAATCTACAATAAGAACAAGCCGGGACGCTGGGCTTACGACGCCATCGTATATTGGAACGTAGAGAAAAAACTGAAGAAGAATTTCTACGTCATCAAGGAGAGTCTGGGCGGCACAGCCATCGACACCCTCTGCACCAGCACCAGCAAGCAATACTGGAATGCTTCACCAGAATACCTTGCCAAAAACGTGGCTTCCGACAAGGGCGGAAAGAGCCTGCTCAAGGCTTTCACCGAGAATATCGGTGCCTGCATCGACAACCAGCTGAGTCATCTGCCAGAGGGATACGACATCAAATTCATGCTCTGGCACCAGGGAGAAAGCGACCGCCATCAGGCAAAGAACTACTATCACAACCTGAAGCAGATGCTCACCTATATCCGCACCTATCTTGTAGAGAAAACAGGCAATAAGAAATATGCCAACCTACCTATTATAATAGGTGGAATCTCACATAAGAGCAAGCAGTGGAGCCAAGGTGTGGAAGATGCACAGCATCGACTTGCCCAGGAAGACAAGAATATCTATGTGGTAGATGTGCCAAATGCCAGCCTGCGCAGCGATGTTCTGCACTTCGATGCCGAGGGGGCTCAGGAATTGGGCAACAAGATGTTCCAGCTTATTGAGAAGAAAAAACTTCTGAAGTAAAGACATGAGATCAATAGGTTACATTATACTTTCACTTTTGAGCATGGTGCCTTCGGGCATTCATGCTCAAAGTATTTCCATCGCCAAGTATGCCGACAACAGAAAGGCTGCCATCTCCTTTACCTTCGATGATGGTCTCAAGGAACAATACACCATCCTTTTCCCGAAGATGAAAGAACTGGGCATCAAGGGCACCTTCTGCCTCATCGGTTCACGCATGAACCAACAGCCCAAGAACCCCGAGAAGCAAACCTTTACCTGGAAACAGGCAAAAGAAATGGCGCTGGATGGACAGGAGATGACGAGTCATGGCTACAACCACAAGAACGTATCAAAACTGACTCAGGATGAACTGCGCTACGAGGTGCAGCACAACGACACACTCATCTATCAGCACACTGGCATCTTCCCTCGCACCTATTTCTATCCAGGCAACAGGAAGAGCGACGGGGCGGTGGCATATTGCAGTAAAGATCGTGTGGGTACGCGCACCTATCAGGTTAGTCTTGGCAGCAAGCGCACCCAGGAATGGTTTGAGAATTATCTGCAAGGAGTGATTGATAAAGGTGAATGGGCAGTAACAATGACCCACGGCATCCGCATGGGATACGACAGCTTAGGCGATGAGACCCGTCTCTGGAAAATGTTCGATTACGCCCTGAATCAAGCCCAGAATGGGAAACTCTGGATTGCTACCTTTCATGATGTGGCAGCCTACCAGCAGGAGCGTGACAACACCACCCTGAAGATAAAAGCCAGGAAGAACCAGATAATGGTTACCCCGAAGATGAAACTCAACAAGAACATCTTCCAAGTACCACTCACCCTGATTTTGGATTTCCAACCCATCAAGGCGATGCAGGCAGGCAAGAACCTTGCCGTCAAATATAAAGACGAAAAATATCTGATTCAGATAGAACCATCAAAAGGAAAGGTGATCATCAGCCGATGACCACCTTTCCTTCTTCTTGACACCTCACGTTTTGCCAGGTATCAAGAATAGGCTAGTTTTCCAGTGCCATTAAATATTTTTATACCGGTTTTTCTTGGCGTAACCATTTTTTCTCTGTACCTTTGCAAAAAGTTAAGCTACAGCAGGCAAGTAGTTCGAACATTTAAAAAGTATCGGATATGACAAATTACAATCTCAGAAAGCTGCCAGCAGGCATCCAGTCGTTCAAGATTATCAGAAAAGAGAACTTTCTCTATGTTGATAAGACCGACATTATTTGGAAATTAGTAACCAACGGCTTTAAATATAATTACCTGAGCCGTCCTCGCCGATTCGGCAAGTCATTGCTTGTCGATACGCTACAGTCGTACTTCGAAGGAAAGAAAGAACTCTTCGAGGGATTGAAAATCATGTCATTGGAGAAAGAATGGAAATCATATCCCGTTGTTCGACTCGACATGAGCATGGCTGATGCCACCCCCGAAGGCATCAGGGCTTACTTTGACGAGACCTTCGCCAAATACGAAACCCAATATGGCATCACACCAAGATCCCTGACCGCTCTGTCAAACCGATTCAAAAACATCATCGTTGCAGCATACGAACAGACCGGTCTGCAGGTTGCCGTGCTCATTGATGAGTATGATGCACCCCTACAGCACTCCTGGAAGACTCCGGAACACAAGGCATGCACGGAAGTATATCGCACCGTGTTCTCTGTACTTAAGAATGCTGATGAATACGAGAAGCTTGTCTTTATCACAGGCATCACCAAGTTCACTCAGATTTCATTGTTCTCGGTGCTCAACAATCTGACAAACATCAGTTTCTTGCCAGAATATACCACAATCTGCGGTATTACAGAAGAGGAAATTTTGGAAAATTTCATGCCAGAATTGGAGAAAATGGCAGAATCCAATCATTGGTCCGTACAGGAAACCCATGATAGATTAAAGGCTTATTACGATGGCTACCACTTCTCAGAAGAAAACATGGTGGACATCTACAATCCTTATAGCCTGGTCAATGCACTACAGCAATCCAGATTAAGTAACTTCTGGGCAGCATCGGGCGCCACCTCTCTCATCCCTAAGTTTGTAAACAATGCCGAGTTGCGCCTAGGCGATTTCGACCATTGCCGCATCCTGCGAAATATACTGGAACAATCTGATGTAACGGGCGGTGGAGCTGCCCTGTTCCTCTATCAGTCGGGCTATCTCACCATCAAGGACAGCGATGAATTCGGCTATGTACTGGGATTCCCTAACGAGGAAGTGAAGCAAGCTCTCTATGAAATGGTTCTCCCAGCCTTGACCCTGCGAGAGGAAGGCGATATCCAGTCATTGCAAGCCAATCTGTACTACCAGTTAGGAACAGCTCAGTTGGCAGAAGCCATGAAATCCATGAAGGCTCTCATTGCCGATGTGCCATATAGCAACAAGAAGCTTGCCTCCATGGATATGGAAGAACGCTATCGCCTCATTATCAGCACCATCCTCAATGCCATCGGACTGAAGGTTGAAGTGGAACACATGCTCGCCACAGGCAGAATCGATATTCTCGCCACCACTTCAAGATACATCTATGTAATAGAATTAAAGCTGAAGAACAATGGTGGCAAGGAAGCTGCCGTCAAGCAAATCATCACGAGCCAATATCTTGAGCCGTTCAAGGCAGACAAGCGAGAAGTGATAGGACTGGGAATCGAACTGGATGATGAAGGAAAAGGACTGCTGGATTGGGAAAAAGCATAAAGAAGAAAGAAAAGAATAAAAAAAGATATAAAGAAAAGACTATAACAAGAAAAAGATGATCTTGCGTTTGCGAGGTCATCTTTTTTTATGCAATTCCTTGACTTTTTGGCAAAACACCTAGCATATTTGTACGATTTTACATTTTTAAGAACTATAACACAGATGTAATTGAGTATTTTTCACTATCTTTGCAACCGAAGTAATAATCAATTAAGGAAAACTTAAAAGCCATCAATATGATGAACAAGAAACAAAAATATAAATTTATAGGATTATCCTTTGCCATGGCATTGATGTCGTCACTCAATAGCCAGGCTCAGTTTCTCCCTACCCCTACGCAGGAAGCCAAGCCGGGCGTAAGATGGTGGTGGATGGGATCTGCCGTGGATAAGGAAAACCTGAAGTGGAACCTTGACGAATACGCCAAGGCTGGCATCGGTGCCGTGGAAATCACACCGCTCTATGGTGTGCAGGGCAACGATAAGAACGATATCCCTTATCTCTCGCCTAAATGGATGGACATGCTCAAGTTCGTGGAGAAGGAAAACAAGCAGGTGGGCATCGAGACGGATATGGCCACCGGAACTGGCTGGCCTTTCGGAGGTCCTTGGGTGCCTATCAGCGAAGCAGCATGCAAGGCGGTGTTCGTGGATACCATCGTGGATGTGAAGCAGAAACTGATGGAGATAGAATTCAACGTGCCACAGAAAGAACGTGCCTTCGCCAAACTGAAGGTCATCAAGGCTTTCCCTGTAGAGGGTGAAAAATACAAGAAACGCGTCATCGCTCTCTATGAAAGCCGCACCCGTCAGAAGGTGAAGCGTGCCGCACCTGGAGGAGAGGGATACGTTATCGACCACTTCGACTCTACTGCCGTGGCGAATTATCTGCACCACATCGACAGCGCCTTCGTGGCATCGAAGACTCCATATCCGCATACCTTCTTCAACGACAGCTACGAGGTGTATGGCGCCAACTGGACTCCTAACCTCCTGACAGAATTCGAGAAATATCACGGATATAAACTGCAGGATAAGTTCCCAGAGTTCCTTGATGGCGATGCTGGGGTGGTAAGCGATTACCGTGAGACCCTGGGTGACATGCTGCTCCACAACTTCACGGAGCAGTGGACCAAATGGGCAAACAAGCGTGGTGCCATCACCCGCAACCAGGCACACGGTTCACCAGCCAACCTCATCGACTGCTATGCTGCCGTCGACATCCCTGAAATTGAAGGCTTCGGACTGACCGATTTCGGCATCAAGGGACTGCGCAAGGATCCGGGAAAGACCCGTCCTAACTTCAGCGACCTCAGTATGCTGAAATATGCTCCATCGGCTGCACACATCACCGGAAAGAAATATACATCCAGCGAAACCTTCACCTGGCTCACCGAGCACTTCCGCACTTCCCTGAGCCAGATGAAACCGGATATGGACCTGATGTTCTGTGCCGGCGTAAACCACATGTTCTTCCATGGCACCGCCTATTCGCCTAAAAACGATACATGGCCAGGCTGGAAATTCTATGCTTCGGTAGATATGAGTCCTACCAACAGCATCTGGCGCGATGCTCCGGAACTGATGAAATACATCACCAACTGCCAGACCTATCTGCAGTGGGGACAGCCAGACAATGATTTCCTGGTTTATCTGCCAGTAAGAGATATGTGGCGCAAGGATACCAAAAACTGGCTGATGCAATTCGATATCCACAGCATGGCGAAGAAAGCACCTGAGTTTATCAAGGTGATTCTCGACATCGACAAGGCAGGATTCGACTGCGACTACATCAGCGACAAGTACCTTCGCACGTGTACCTTTAAGAACGGCATGATTGAAACGGCTGCCGGAACCCGATACAAAGGTATCATCATTCCTGGCAACAACATCATGCCAAGCGATGTGATTGAGCACATATCAGAATTGAAATCACAAGGTGCCAAGATTATCAAGGGCGACAATATCAAGGCAATGGAACAGGCGGCAAAACCGGAACTGATGAGAAAGAACCTGGGCTTGAAGATGATTCGCCGTGCCAACAGCATCGGCCATCATTACTTCATTGCCAACCTCACCAGCAAGGACATCGCTTCCAGCGTGGCTTTGGCCGTGAACGAGAAGTATGGCATCTGGTACAACCCTATGACGGGCGAATACCACGAGGCTGCCATCGGTGACAAGGGTATCCAACTGAACCTGAAGAGTGGCGAGAGCCGCATCCTCATCACATCAAACAAACCCGTGGATGAGTGGAAGCTCGGTTCTAAGGTGAAGGTAGGCGGCAAGGAAGCCATCGCTGCTGCGGATAGCAAGACCATCGACCTGACCACAAATACCTGGAAGCTGTCGTTCACCGAGGATGCTCCAAAGGTGGGCGAAACCTTCAACCTGAAGGGCTTAAAGTCTTGGGAAGGCCTCAGCGGCAAGGCGAAGGTGATGATGGGAACTGGTGTTTATGAAACCACCATCAAGCTGTCGAAGGACGATGCCAAGAAGCAGTGGGCCATCGACCTGGGTGATGTTCGCGAGAGTGCCCGTGTCTATATCAACGGCGAGTACGTGGGTTGCGCCTGGGCTGTGCCTTACATCCTCAACTGCCAGAACAAGCTGGTAAAGGGCAAGAACACCCTCCGCATCGAGGTAACCAACCTGCCAGCCAACCGCATCGCAGAAATGGACCGCCAGGGCGTTAAGTGGCGCAAGATGAAGGAAATCAACGTGGTGGACATCAACTACAAGAAGACCACCTACGAGAAATGGACTCCTGTGCCAAGCGGTCTGAACAGCACCGTGAAACTCGTGGAAATCAAGTAAATAATCATAAGTCAAGAATTAGAGAATTCAAGATTTTGTTTCTCTAGTTCTTGACTAAAACAAACAATAAACATTTAATAACAAGACAAATGAAAAAACTGATCTTTTCATCGCTCTTCATGCTCCTGGGTCTGACTTCAATTTCTGCCCAGAACGCATTGCAAAATGAAATTCTGGAGGTAGCCCATCGCACCAACAACTACTTCATGACGAAGTACAGTGACCCTACCCTCGACACATTCGTAAAGAAAATCCGCACCAGCAACCTCTGGACCCGTGCCGTGTATTACGAGGGATTGATGGCGCTTTACGAGATTGACCCTCAGCAGCGCTATCTCGACTACACCGACAAATGGGCGGATTACCACAAGTGGACAGCCCGTGGTAGCGTGAAAGATACCGATGCCGACAACCAGTGCTGCCAGCAAACCTACATGGACCGCTACGTTCAGACAGGCGGCAAGAAGGATTTGAGCAAGGTGAAGGAGAATCTGGACCACCAGATGAGCACCAAGCGTGTGAACTACTGGACTTGGATTGACGCTATCCAGATGGCGATGCCAGTCTACGCCAAGTATGCCAAGATTACCGGTGAGCGCAAGTATCTGGATTATGCGATGAATTCCTACAAATGGAGCCGTGACACCTTGGCTAACGGTCTCTTTAACAAGAAAGAAGGTCTCTGGTGGAGAGACAAGGACTACGTGCCACCTTACAAGGAGAAGGATGGCAGCAACTGCTACTGGAGCCGTGGCAACGGTTGGGTATATGCAGCCCTGGTCCGCGTGATGGAGACTTTGCCAAAGAAAGATAAATACTATCAGTATCTGAAAAAAGACTTTATCTTGATGAGTAAGGCTATCCTGAAATGCCAGCGCGAGGATGGCTACTGGAACGTGAGTCTTGTTTGTCCAGCCAACTATGGCGGTCCTGAAATGACGGGTACTGGTCTCTTCCTCTATGGTATGGCATGGGGTGTTCAGCAGGGCATTCTTCCTAGAGCCACCTACCAGAAGGCGATGGACAAGGCATGGAAGGCGCTTGCCGCATCTGTTCACGAAGATGGCTTCATCGGCTACAACCAGGGAACAGGAAAGGATCCAGCAGCTGGTCAGCCTGTCACCTTCACCTCTGTTCCTGACTTCGAGGACTACGGCACAGGTTGCCTCTTGCTCGGCGCAGCAGAGTATTACAAGCTTGTAAAGGTAAAAAAGTAAAAAGGTAAGAAAGAAACAAATCATGAAGAAATATATCTGGCTGATGGCTTGCCTGGTGGCGTTTTCGCCACTAAGTGCCAACGCCGCAAAGAAACAGAAGAAAGCAAAGAAGGCACAAACCGAGCTTTGGCCTGATGGCACAAAGATGGATGCCTGGTTCAGAAACGCCCAGAAGGTAAACGTAGATACCCTGGGCAAGAAATACGTCCTCACCGACTATGGTGTAAAGGCGGATAGCACCCTGATTCAGACCAAGGCTATCCAGGCTGTCATCGACCGTGCTGCCCAGGATGGCGGTGGCGTTATCGTGGTACCTGCCGGAACCTATCAGAGCGGTGCCCTCTTCTTCAAGCCAAAGACTCATCTCTATGTTTCAGAAGGCGGAAAACTGAAAGGAAGCGACCGCATCGCCAACTTCCCTGTGGTAGAAACCCGCATCGAGGGCGAGACCTGCAAATACTTCTCGGCATTCATCAATGCCGACAAATGTGATGGCTTTACCATCGCCGGTCCTGGTACCATCGATGGCAACGGTTATCACTACTGGGAGGAGTTCTGGATTCGGCGCACCTGGAACCGCCAGTGTACCAACAAGGATGCACAGCGTCCTCGTCTCGTTTATATCAGCAACTCCAGCGACGTAACCCTGCAGGATGTGCATATTCAGAACAGTCCGTTCTGGACCAACCACATCTATCGCTGCGACCATGTCCGCTTCCTGGGTTGCACCATCTTCGCCCCAACCAGTGGCATGCGGGCACCAAGCAGCGATGCCATCGACATTGATGTTTGTCACGATGTGCTGGTGGATGGCTGCTACATGAGCGTAAACGATGATGCCATCGCCATCAAGGGCGGTAAGGGAACCTGGGCAGACCAGGCACCGGAGAACGGTCCGGTATATAACGTGCTCATCCAGAACTGCCATTATGGAACCGTGCATGGCTGTCTGACTCTTGGCAGCGAAAGTGTGAAAGACCGCAACATCGTGCTCCGCAACATCAAGGTGGATAAGGCACAGCGCGTGCTCTGGCTGAAGATGCGCCCTGATACGCCTCAGCATTACGAGTACGTAACGGTGGATAACATCCAGGGCATCACAGGCAGTTTCCTCGTCATCCGCCCATGGACCCAGTTCTTCAAGCCGGGCGACCGCAAGGACATGCCGTTGAGCCAGTGCAACAACATCACGATGAAGAACATCCAGATGGATTGCGACAACTTCTTCGATGTTGCCAAGAGCGAGAAATATCGTCTGGTGGATTTCACCTTCGAAGACATCACCTGCACCGACAAGAAGATGGCATTCGATGCCAATCTCATCGAGAACACCGTGGCAAAGAAAGTGAATATCACCCCTCGCAGCAAGAGCAACGGATTGAAGACCACAGGCGATGCCGACGGGTTGAAATAACACATACATTTTATAGAAAGTAATACAGAATTGAGTACTGAAACGAGCTTTATTTGCAAGAATAAGGCTCGTTTTGTTTTTTTATATCTCTACTTATTTCTTTTTATCTCTTAAAATTAGGCATTTTCAAATATTTTGCTTAATTTTGCCTGCAAAATAACTTTGAATAAGAAAATGATTGATATAAAAGGTATAACCAAGAGCTTCGGCTCCCTGCAGGTGCTTAAGGGCATCGACCTGCATATTGACAAGGGCGAGGTGGTAAGCATCGTCGGACCTAGTGGTGCCGGCAAGACCACACTTCTCCAGATTATCGGTACCCTCGACAAGCCAGATAGTGGCAGCATTGAGGTAGATGGCGTGGATGTGCGCAACCTCAGCACCAAGAAGCTGAGCGATTTCCGCAACCAGCATCTCGGTTTCGTCTTCCAGTTCCATCAGCTTCTCCCTGAGTTCACCGCCCTGGAGAACATCATGATTCCTGCCTTCATTGCCAGAAAGGGGAAAAAAGAAGCCAAGGAGCGTGCCGAGGAGTTATTGGAATTTATGGGCTTGAGCGACAGAGCCAACCACAAGCCTGCCGAGTTGTCCGGTGGTGAGAAGCAGCGTGTAGCCGTGGCAAGAGCCTTGGTCAACAATCCAGCCGTCATCCTTGCCGATGAGCCATCAGGAAGTCTCGACACCAAGAACAAGGCAGAGCTTCACCAACTCTTCTTCGACCTGAGAGACAAGTTCGGTCAGACTTTCGTCATCGTTACCCACGATGAGGGTCTTGCGTCCATCACCGACCGCACCATCCATCTCAAGGATGGAATGATTGAGAAGACGGTGGAAGCAGGAGCTGCTGATAACAAGGAAGAAACTGCTGACAACAAGGAAGAGTCTGCTGCAGAAGAACCAGAATCATCCATAGATTGCATCTAAACGCCCTGAAAGGGCAGAAGCTCCTAGCCCAGGGCAACACCCTGGGTAATTACGGACGAAAAAACCTGTCGCCCTGTAAGGGCAAAAGCATTTTATATTCTCGAAAATAATATGATATGGCAAAAAAGATAAAACTCGGCGATTACAATCGCCTTCGCATCGTAAAGAAAGTAGATTTCGGTCTGTATCTCGATGGTGGTGACGAGGGAGAAATCCTCCTTCCATCCCGCTACGTTCCAGAAGACGCTGGCATCGGAGACGAGCTGGATGTCTTCATCTATCTCGACCAGGAAGAGCGCCTCATCGCTACCACCGAAACCCCATTGGCAAAGGTGGGCGACTTCGCCTATCTCGAAGTGAAATGGGTCAACGAATACGGAGCCTTCCTGGGCTGGGGACTGATGAAGGACATCTTCTGCCCGTTCCGCGAGCAGAAGAAGCGTATGGTGCTCGGCAACTCCTACATCGTGCATATCCACATTGACGAGGAGAGCTACCGCATCGTTGCCTCTGCCAAGATTGAGCGCTATCTCAACGAAGACCATCCTCACTACAAGCATGGCGAAGAGGTGGATCTCCTCATCTGGCAGAAGACCGACCTCGGCTTCAAGGTTATCATCGACAACCAGTATCCAGGTCTGCTCTATCAGGACCAGATCTTCCAGTACATCCACACGGGTGACAAGATGAAGGGCTACATCGGAAGAGTTCGTCCTGACGGAAAGATAGATGTCACCCTGCAGAAGACCGGCATCCAGCAGACAGCCGATTTCGCAGAAACCCTCTACCAGTATCTTCTGGACAACGATGGCGAGTGCAACCTTGGCGACAAGAGCGAGGCCGACGACATCTACGAGCGTTTCCACGTGAGCAAGAAGGTTTACAAGCGTGCCATTGGCGACCTCTACAAGAAGCGCCTCATCACCGTAAGCCCGATGAGCATCCGACTGGCGGAATAAAGCAGATTAGAAGTATATATATAATAAGGTGGACATTGCTATTTCAAAAAAGCATTGTCCACCTTATTATATATTTTGCATGATGCATTATATTCTTTTTTATTCTTCAACAACAGCATCCAATATGCTCCGCAAATTACCTATCAGATAGAACGGAAGATTAATCAACGTAAACTCCTTGCCATGAATGGTCTTGACCTTATCTATGGAATAAGGCTTTGACCAGATACGGATGGCTATATTAACCTCAGAACTATCCATAAACACCTGGAGAGAACGGAGATGGGCATTGGTTCCGCTCTTTACCTCTATCGGATAAAGCTTGGAGTTATGAGCAAAAATGAAATCAACCTCTGCACCGTTATTCGGCTTTGCCCAAAACGAGCGATGCTGTCCCACCCTATCTTCCAAAGCCAATAATTCCTGAGCCGTTATTTGTTCTGCAATATGCCCACGCCAACTGTCCACCATATCGGTAGAGCCAATGATTTCCTTTCTGATTCCCGCCTGATAGTTCACCAATCCCGTATCAAACCAGATGAGTTTTGGCATTCGTTTGGTCTCAGGAATAATCGGCAACTGGGTAGAAGACACTGGGTAAACCAGCTCCAGAAGCATTGCCTTCTCCAGCAATCTAAATGCCTCGCCCACCTCTCTTGACTTATAGCCAGAATTGGCAAAGTTACCTAACGTAATGGTCTCACCCGAAAAAGCCCAACCATAGGAGAGGATGAATCTCACTACGTCTGTCAACTTATTACCTCTGACGTATTTTTCAGAATCATCCTTATAGGCTTGCACCAGAGTTTCATAAACATCTTCGATACCAATGACATCTTGGGTTTCAGCATACTGCTGCACAGCTTCAGGCATACCTCCCACAATGGTATATTGATTGAAAAGATGCATCAACTGTTCATGGAAGGCAACCGTATATTCTGCCTTCTGCGAGAGTACGGCA
The DNA here is from genome assembly GCF_051861805.1 of Segatella copri. GTDB lineage: Bacteria > Bacteroidota > Bacteroidia > Bacteroidales > Bacteroidaceae > Prevotella > Prevotella copri_M. The sequence continues at coordinate 3,400,506 of NZ_CP146520.1, forward strand.
AGCAGATTATTCTTACCGATAGCTCCCAGGAATTCCGAAAACGAACAAGGTCGCAAAGCCAGATATTGTACTCTTCCTACAGGGAAACTGACTTTAACATCCACCAGATTCTCCAACAAACTGCCAGCTGCAATAACATACAAATCTGGTCTCTGTTCATAGAAATACCTGAGTAGTGCTATGGTTTTAGGAGAATTCTGTATCTCGTCGATAAAAACAAGTGTAGTTCCTTCTTTCTTAACCTTACCGACACTGGCATACAGCATATTCACCAGGTCGTCTAAAGGAATCTCCATCTCGAACAACTTGGCATTCTCATTTCTTTCCAGATTGAAATATAGATAATTATCAAACTGAGAGCCAAACTCATTGACCACAGTTGTCTTGCCAACCTGTCGAGCTCCTCTCAGGATAAGGGGCTTATGCTTTTTGTCTTGCTTCCAAGCCTCCAGTTTGCTGATGATATTTCGTCTAAACATACGCATTTGTTTCAAATCAGGGGCAAAGATACTACTTTTTTGTCGCAAATCAGCGGCAACAGCGTTAAAGTTTGTTGCAAATCAGTGGCAAGGACAAAAAAGAGACCTATTCTATGTATTATCCATTTTCACGTTTATCAAGCAAAAAGCTGATAAACTCATCAGAGATATTAGAGATTTCTCCTTTATCATAGATTGTCAACAAATCAATAATAACGGAATCTCCTTCCTGGTAAAGATTATAAGTGAAATCTTAACTTTCATACTACGCCTCCTCTTCCTGAAGTCTTCTCAACAAATCACGAGCATCCATCGGCTTAGTCCCATTCTTCTTATGAGCTTCCATTTCATCAAGAGCATGGTTGAGACTTTCTGCCACATAGGCTTCCTGCTCTGCCTGGCTCATGGATCTTTCCTGGTAACTGTTTTCTGATTTGGAGATAGAACCGGCTAATTTATCAGCATAGTCTTTGAGTTTGGCGACAAATTCGTCAAGCGTATATTGACCTGTAGAAGGTACTTGAAACTGAATATTAATCGTTTCCATTTTATTCCTTTCTTTTAAATTAACGCCACAAAATTAGCGAAAAGAATTGGAAATACCAAAGAAAAGAACGACTTTCTTCGCTTTAAGACACAAAAAACCTTTCAGCATCAAAAATACTGAAAGGCTGGATTTATTCTGAGATAGTTTGAAGTTCCAACATAAACTCCCTTAACTTAATCACATCTACCTTAGGAAACGGGATTTCTTTCAAGACATCATAATGATGATCTTCTGTTACTATGTATAACTATCGGCGATAAGGAGTTCTTTCGTGCAATGTCTCAAAGCTCTTCAGCTTTTCTTCTGTCATTTCCCCACGCTCCCACATTGCATCTAATTCTTCCTGTCCCTTCTTGGCAAAGAAATCAGAGATAACCTGCTTCAATTCTGCCAATGCTTCCGGGCTTTTTACCCATTGCATCATATCTAAAAGTTCAAGCTGTGCTTGATTAAAAACAGTTGCTGCCATATCAAAATCCTTTCTTTTAAATTAACGCCACAAAATTAACGAAAAGAATTGGAAATGCCAAAAAAAAGAACGACTTTCTTCGCTTTAAGACAGTTGGTAGGTCGATGGTCACGGTTGTCGTGTCATTAGGTACGGCAAGAAACGGTATCTCCATTCTGTTTATGCGTATAGTTGCTACAGTTGGCAATATCGCATTGGCGCTGACTCGACAAGTTCCATCTACGCCTATAGAGTCATGGGCGAATGGCATGCGTTGTGGCGAGAACCAATTATCAATTATAATATCGAGCGTGGTCTTGTATTCTGGTTTATATCCAAGCAAGCGCACGGCTACAACAGTCTTGCCAAGGTTAAGGTCGGTTGCTGGTAACTTGCTGTTTTTATCAGGTGCTTGTTGCAGTAAGTGTTGCGGAATGTCGGTCTGCGGACGCTTGCCATCGAGACGCACTCCATAAATATTCCAGCCGGAATTGTCGACTATTTCACGAAAGTCAAATTCTGTTGTTGTCTCGGGCATTGGTTTAAAGCGCTATGTGGCTGCAACATATCTACATTCGGGCACTTTCACGAATACCCCTTTAGGCAACTGCTTGCTGCCGGTATAGTCATATTTCACTCCATTCGCCATAATAGAAGCATGTGAATCTATGCCCACCTCTCCACTGGTTTGATATATTTTCACGTCAAGGAAAGACAACAATCGTCTTCAATCTTTTGATAATCTTATGTTGTACCATATTTTACAATTAAACGTTTGCAATTATTTCTATTTTGCACTATCCTGCATCGATTTTAATTCTTGGCTGGTCATCTGTACATAGATTGAAACACCATAAACGGTATCTCCATTTGATTTTATGCCCAGAGGATGAACCATGCAGAAACTTGGTTGATTACCGAGAGTCCATCCTGTTATCTGGAGGTATTCGTTGTTGCCAAGCAGTAGAACCGTCCGGTGGGTATTGTTGTACCTATTATTAAATGTATATGTTGTTTCGCTCTTTTTCATAAAACTTCCTGCATCATCAGAATAATAGTAAGCAGTCATTTGGGTACTACTGTCAAAATAGTAGTTTTGTGGAGACATGCCAATTATGCTGCTGTAATATTCGTTAGGCAGTCTTTTTCCATTCCTGGTAATTTCCCATGTGGCGTAGTGCTTCCATCCATGGCCAATGAACATTTTTTCAAAGTTCTTTTTACTGATACCGCCGCCATCGCCAAAGCAGTATCCGGCGTCACTAAAGTCGTATGCACATTCATAATTATCCAATACTAAAGCCCATTGCTGCTCTAGAGATTCCTCGTCATCATCGTTGCATGATACAACAAAGACGAATGCAAGCATGACTAATAACAGTCCAACAAAATAATTTATTTTTTTCATATCAATGATAATTAATTGTTCTGATAAAGAAACGTTTTGTTATTATGAAAATTGCACGGGCTTAGCAAAATGTTAGTTTAAAATATTTTAAAATTGGGATGATGGAATTGATTTTTCCATCATTTCTTATAGTTTCTCATTCTTTTTATTTACTTTTGCATCGTCTTAGCAGATTATTCCGCCAATAGGTAATTGAATATATAACTAAAAAAAGAAAGTATGAAAACGAAACTGATAGTTTTGGCAATGAGTTCTCTGGCAATTCTGACTTTATTGCCAATCGTATCTTCTGCACAAGGAAGAATTGGATACAGTTATGATGCCGCTGGCAATCGTGTGAAACGGGAAATTATCATGTCGGTTTCAAAAACGATGGCAAAGCAGCAAAACTTTTCCTCAGACAATCAGAGTTTCTCTGATATGCTATGTGACCATTCTGTAAAGATATATCCAAATTCTTCGAAAGGGGCTTTGAAAATATGTATTTTCGGGCTAAAAGATTCAGATAAGTGCTCATTAGGGGTTTACACGACTCAGGGAGTGCAAATTCTGGTAGAGAAAGTAAAGACAGATAATACTGATGTTAACATCAGCAATCAACCCAATGGTGTCTATCTTCTCCAAATTACAATCAACGGAAAATCAACCACATGGAAAATCGTAAAGAAATGAGATGGAATTTTCTTCAAACACTACTTTTTTCAGTAGTGACAGGTTTGGCGAGTACAATTTCTGCGAATGCTAGCAATGATTCTATCAAAGCAATGGCTACGCAAAAAGAGATTTCTGCTACAGCTGATGCATTTGACAAACTCTATTCAAATCCTGATAAGCCATTTGAACCGGTAGATTCAATCGGGCCTAATCATCCTATAAAGTCAGGAGATCCATTTTTACCTATTCATCCTGATAAATCTGCAGTGCCAAATCCACCAGTGTCCACATCCAGTACCTATGATGTTGGTAGCCCTAAGGGAGTTTTTAGTGTAAATAATTCTGGAGCTGCAGTTTATAGTATTGATATATCTGCGCCTAATGGTGGTAGTCTTACCCCTTCTATCGGTGTAAGTTATAATAGCCAGTCGGGTAATGGCTTGGTCGGTTTTGGTTTCAACATTACTGGATTATCATGCATTACACGTGGTTGTAAGGATTTGTATCATGATAGGCAAATTGCTGGAACTTCGTACGGCATAGGTGATGCACTATTTCTCAATGGACAACGCTTGATATTGAAAACAGGAGTTTATGGGTATAATGGCTCTACATATACTCCAGAAGGAGATCCTTATACAATAGTAACCCTCCATAGCAATATCAACACGAGTGCATGTTGGTTTTCTGTTGTTTGTGCAGATGGCAAGACCTATCAGTTAGGTAATACGAGCGATTCGCGTTTGTCTTTTGTAAACAGAAAGAGTGTAACATGTATTGTGGCATGGTATATCAATCAAATTACCGATGTACATAGCAATTTGGTAAAATACCATTATATGACAACGAATTATAACCTTCGCCCTGTAAGTATCGAGTATGGTCTTAATACAGCCAAGAGTCGCGGTATTAACAATTTAATCAACTTTACGTACAGTTCTTTGGCAGGTTCATACGCTCATCCGTTTGCTGTTGGCGATAGACAAGGCAAGATGGATGTTTATTTGTCTAAAATAACAACGCAGACGAATGGTTCAGTTTTCCGCACTTATACGTTTACCTATAATAGTACCTCTGACGGGACTGAAGATAAGTACTATCGCCTTATTCAAGTAGATTTGGCTAATGGGGCAGGACGTAAGGTTGCTCCAATTAAAATTAATTGGGATTATCTGCCTTCATTGTATATTTCTAATACGAATTTAAACGTACAAACAAGTTCTCCTTCTACCATGATCGAAGAAAGGGCAAAGACGTTTGTTGCTGTAGATGTTAACAATGATGGTATAAGTGATATTATCCGTTTATCACCAGGTGCTTATGTCTATAATGGTGGTGAGAATAGAGATGGGAAAACATTCCTTTTTGTCAGTTTAAGCAAGAAAGATACTTATGGTAATGTGACGTATCAGACACCAAGACAATTTGATTTGAATCCGTCATTTTCAATTGATGATTTGAATAATGTTATCGGTGGAATTCAAGCTATGGACTTCGATGGTGATGGTTACAATGACTTGATTATTCCATATTATTGTGGTTATAAGAGTAATTATGGCGAAAGATATACCGTCGTATGGGGAAATAGTATTGTGAATGGTGGTGGTTTCAGTGAGATTACCGGTGGAATGGTTAATTGTGACCATACTCCACTGTTTACCACTTATGACTCAAATGGTGATGGTCGTGATGATTTATTCTATTTGGAGGACCATGCTAAGGACGGCTATTACAATGGTGCCATTCTTCGTTATAAAGATCGTAATAGTTTAGATGCTACTAAATTTCAATTCAAATTAGATCGTGATCCAAAGAAGCTTTTTGTAGGTGATTACAACCATGATGGTCTTACTGACATTATAGTCTTCTACGATGGAGGTTATAAGATTTACTACAATAGTGGTGGAGGATTATCTTCTATAAAATATACTGAGTATAATTCAAAGAAAGGAACCAATCTTGGTGATAAGCATCGTATTGTACAGGGGGACTTCGATGGTGATGGCATGATTGATTTTGCCTTCAGCCAGGGTGACTGGAAATATGGTCTGGCCATCAATAATGGGGATGGAACGTTTTCGGTTAATAATGAAGCTGTTACCCTAAGTGAAACCGATCAGAAGACGAGTAAAGATAATGGTCGCTTCAATATGGTGGCCTACGATTTTGATCATGATGGCAAATGTGACTTTGTGATTACCAAGGCTCATTACGTATTCCATGGTGGATTCCGTTCTAAGTATTATTACGACTTTACCAAAACTCTTTTTGTTAGATCTACAGGTACTGGATTTGAATTACATAAGGAATATGTTACACATCAAGAAAAAGATGCTGAACCTAATAATATATTCTTAGGCGACTTTACTGGCGATGGTGATGTACAATATGCTTCATTCGGTAAAAACCTTCTTGTAGATAATGATAAGTCTGATGATAAGATTCATGCATATCGTAGTGGATACAATTTAGTTAACAAGGGCAAAATTTCTTCTATTACAGATGGTTTTGGCCTGCAGACCTGTATTTATTATAAAAGTGCAACAAATCCGTCAGTCTATACTCAGACTCATTCTTCTGCTTATCCTGTAAATAGCTATACTATACCTGTATCTCTGGTTTCTAATGTCATTAAGGGTAATGGTTCTGCCGGTTCACAAAGCATACAATATAAATATGGCGATTTGAAGCTACATGTTGCAGGTAAGGGACCTTTAGGCTTTTCTTCAATGGTTGCAGAGAACCAGACCTTAGGAACCAAGGAAACAACAATAATAGATAAGTGGGATACAGACAAGTGGATACCTCTTCAGACAACTACCACGTCAACAGTTGGGGGCAATTCTTCAAAGATTGTTTCATATACAACTATTGCCAACAACATAAGTTGTCAAAATTATTATGCATATACTTCTAGAAAATCATTGACTGATTTGGATGGAAATACATCAGAGACATATACTACTTATGATACTGCAAAGGGAGTACCTACGGTTGAAATCGTCAAAAATGATGGGGATAATATGTACAAGAAAGTAGCTTATAATAGCTACATACAGAAGATGAACCAGTGGATGCCTCAGAATGTTGTTAAATCACAAAAGCATAAAGATGATTCTGAAGTAAATTCTTCTACAACTACATATACTTATAATGATAAGGGGGAGGTAATTAAAGCAGTTGCTAATGATGGATCAACATTACCTCTCACAGTAAATACCACGTATGATGTCTATGGTAATGTGTTGACATCAACTCAGACAGGTAAGGGTATTGTAGCCAATACCGAGACGAATGTATATGATGCTTCCGGTAGATTTGTCATTAAGGCATATGACAGCGGTAGTCCTCGAGTAACAACCTATACCTATGATTTGTTTGGTAATGTTCTTACTGAGAATGATGAAACGAATAAGTCTCATATTCTGACATCTAAGCATATTTATGATGGATGGGGAACAGAAATTAGCGAGACTAATTCTTTTGGTGTTACTACTACAAAAGAATTGGGATGGGGTTCTTACTATAATAAGAAGTACTTCATTAGAACTTCTTCAACAGGTAAGCCATGGGTTGCTGTTTGGTTTGACAATGCTGGTCATGAAGTGCTTCAAGAGTCTGTTTTGCCGAACAATAATGCTTACTCTCTGGCCACTACCTACAATTCTAAGGGGCAGAAGACTAAGATAGTAGAAAAGACAGGTAAGCTTACTCTTTCAGAAACATTTAAATATGATGAAAGAGGCCGTGTTACCAGTGATGTTAAAAGTTCAGGAAAATCTTCTACGTTTAGCTATGGTAATCGTAGTGTAACTGAAACAACCGCTGGCAGAAGTTATACTAAAGTTACCGATGCATGGGGTAATCTTGTCAATTCTGCAGATCCTGTTACACAAGTTGATTATGTCTATTCTTCAACAGGCAAGCCTGCTGAGATTACAGTCAATGGTTCCACAACCTATATCCTATATGATGAAGTAGGAAATAAAATTGCAGTTCAATCGCCCGATGCCGGCAATATCAACTATGAGTATGCTGCCGATGGCAAGGTGATGAAATTTACTGATGCGCGTAATATCACAACCACCTATACGTATGATGCTGAAGGCCGACTTGCATCAACCAAGGCTGGTAATACATTAATTACGAATACCTATGGTACATCGGGTAATTCTATCAACCATCTGGTAAAAACTACAGTAAATGGTAAAAGCGTAGAATATACCCATGACGAATTGGGCCGAGTAATTACCGAGAAGCGAACAGTTAGTAATGATGGAACGTATCAGTTTAAGTATGCATATAATGCAAGCAATCAATTGATACAGACTACTTATCCTGGTAATCTTATTGTAAAATATACCTACGACAAGTATGGAAATAAGATCCAGACTACAGCAAATGATAAGATTGTATATCAGGTTGATGGTTATGATGGATTAGAGACCAGAACATCATTCTTAAACAAATATACGACAACGTTTACACTCGATTCTCGAGGCTTCAAGAGCGATGTTGTTCTGAAGAATGGAAGTACTGTTCTAGATCAGTTTAAAATGAATTATGATGGAGCAACAGGTAACTTGCTTTCACGTACTCGTAATTCGCTTCCGGAGGAAACATTTGGCTATGATGATCTTGATCGGTTGGTATCTGTTAATGTTGGAACCAAAGAGACGATGCATATCAAATATGCAGAGAATGGCAATATCACTTCTAAAACAGGTATAGGTCAGTACTATTATGATGCAGAGCGTCCTCATGCGGTATCATCTGTAGACAATACAGATAATCTCATCTCAACACAGGATTGTACAACCCAGTTTAATGACATCAATAAAATTTCGTCACTTCAGGAAAATGGTAAGGTTATGACCATTGATTATGGTCCGGATCTTGAACGTTGCTTTAGTATTTTGAAGCAAGGTAATATGGTTCTGCGTAAAGTTACCTACATGGGTGATTACGAGAAGGTCGTTGCTAATGGTGTTACTCGTGAATACTATTATCTGGATGGTGATGTCATTGTTATCCGACAGAATGGAACTGTCCATGCATATCAGTCGTTTAAGGACAACTTAGGTAGTATATTATCTGTTGTTGATGAAAATGGCAGTAAGGTATTCTCTGCAGAGTATGATGCATGGGGTAAGCAAACTGTATCAGTCAATACTATCGGCCTTATCAGGGGTTATGGAAGTCATGAGATGCTGAACGAGTTCTGCCTCATAAATATGAATGGGCGTGTCTATGATCCGGTACTCGGCAGATTTCTGAGTCCCGACAAATACGTACAGGAAGGAGACAACAGCCAGAACTATAACAGCTATAGTTATTGTCTGAATAATCCTCTCAAATATGCCGACCCGAGTGGTAATGTATTTGTCCTTGACGATTTTATCGCAATAACTACAATGGGGGCAATGATGGGTGCCATGAATGCGGCTATGTCAGACAAGCCCATATGGAAGGGTGCTTTATTAGGTGCAGCTAGTACTGCCGCTACTTATGGAATAGGCTCAATTTTTAATGGCGTTGGAACTTTTGGCCATGAACTGTTGAGAGCTGGTGCACATGGCTTGTCTAGTGGTGTATTCAATGCTTTAAATGGAGATAATTTCTGGAATGGATTGATTTCTGGAGCAGCTTCTTCAGGAATAGGGTCTTATGCACAAAGCATAAACTTAAACTCTGGACTTATGGTAGCTTCCACTACGGCAATGGGTGGAATCGTTGCATGGGCTACAGGCGGAGATTTCCTGCAAGGGGCTTTGCAGGGGATGATGATTGGTGTTTTCAATCATGCTATGCACGATGATGACAATATCATGGGGGGAAAGGCTGAATGCGAAGTTTTGCCTGATGGTACGCGTGTTGCGCCAAAACAATTGAGAGAGATAGTTGTTAGCGCACATAGAATTTATAAACTTCCGAATGTGCCAGTCGAAAAACCTTTAGAGTCTGTATATCCAGAGTTCGGATTTTTTTTGTTTGAAAGAGCTGTAATAGAAGGAGTATTTCAAGATTTTTGGACTGTATTAAAGTATGAAACGGGAGGATGGAAGCAATGGGTTAGGTTAGGAAATTCTTATTCTAAGAGTGGAGACTTTCAAACAAGATCTCTTCGCTGGGGGGCATCACCATATTACACAAAAAAGATAGGTAATCCTACTTTAAGAAACATAAATCAAAGTTTGAGAAATACAAAATTTCCTTATGACAATTGGCGCACTGCTGATCCAGGACATATTCATTATAATTGGCGATTAAATGATAAAGACTCATGGCATTGGTTTCGTTAAATATTAAGTAGTACAATTTATGAAATATTTTATTTTAAAGTGGTCATTAGAAAAAAAACAGAACAATAAAACAAAACGAAGCTTATGGCGTCGTTTGCTGCATAAGATGATCGCTCCACTCAGTGCAAATCCTGATTTTGATGATAAAATAGAGGATGTTACTCTATGGTTTATTGAATATGACGATGTGGTAAATCATATTGCAAACAGAGAAATTGGATTTGCTAAAGATGGTAGGATTATTGTAAAAATGCCAGACGATAGAAATTATGGTTATTGGCTGGATACTAATTGCGAATTGGAAGATTTCAAAAAGATGGGTATAAATATGATAACCGAAAAAGAATTTAACGACTTATGGAATTCGGTCTATTACGATAGAGTAGCAAAAGAATTCAAGCAGACTGTTATCAAAAATGGAGACTAAAGAATGTATGCAATCTTGCTTTCACGGACATTTTGGGCAGCATCCTTTACGTTACGTATGAGAAGGGCACGAAAGTCTTCGATGCTTCATACGATGCGTGGGGGCAAGCAGACGGTAACGCTCAACACCATTGGGTCTGCACCGTGGTTGCATGGGGCATGAGATGTTGAATGAGTTCAACATCATCAATATGAATGGGCGTGTCTATGATCCGGTACTTGGCTGATTCCTAAGCCCGGACAAATACGTACAGGAAGGAGACAATAGTCAGAACTATAACAGCTATAGTTATTGTCTGAATAATCCTCTCAAATATGCTGATCCGAGTGGTGATGTATTTGTCCTTGACGATTTTATTGCAATAACAGCAATGGGAGCAATAGAGAAAATGAGTAATTACTTGTCACCTTCTGTAGTATCGAAAATCGGAAAAGCGAACTTAATAGTAAACATCGCTACTGGATCGGTAGATATGGCGAATGCCATACATAGTGATATTCAATGCCATACAGCATACAAATCCCTAAGGACTGCTTCTCATTTAGCTGCTGATTATGCAGGTAGCTATTATGGAGCAATTGGAGGTGCAGAAGCTGGTGCTGCTATCGGCGCATGTTTCGGGGGCGTTGGCGCAATTCCAGGAGCAATAGTTGGTGGCATTGTTGGTGGATGGGGCGGTTCTACACTTGCTACTGGGGTTTCTGACTTAGTGTGGGATTCTGCTTTTATTTACTTTTAAATAGTTTCTTAATAAAAAAGTGTTACGTTGTAATCAGTAACTTTGCACCGTCAGATTTTGGCTAAGTTAAATCGACATGTTTGAGACTCCTTAAGAAAGTTGGCCAGCTGACACTGGAAGCGATTTTTTTGCCAAAGCCTGCGAGGACGCCGGACTCAAAGTGAGATAATAGAGCTTGAGAAGAAGCGCCCCGCAGGCATTCCCCGCAAGCGCTATTGCGAACTTATGGGCTTGAATCGTACGACATTGTACTACAAGCCTAAGGGTGAGTCTACAGAGAATCTGAAGATGCTGGAGATGATGGACAAGTATTATCTGGATCATCCTACAGCCGGTGTTCTCACGATGGTGAATATGCTCATATTAGCGGGCCTGACGGTTGGAATCAAGCGTGTGCGCCGTTTGATGCGGAAGATGGGACTGATGGTTATCTATCCTCAGAAATGCCTGTCTAAAGGGGGAAAGCCTGAGTACTTCCATCCGTATCTGTTATGCCATCTTGAGATAGATCATCCCAATCAAGTGTGGAGTACGGATATCTCATAAATCCACATGAAAGAAGGCTTTATGTACCTCTATGCTATAATAGACGTTTACAGCCGTTTCACCGTCGGCTGGAGACTGAGCAATACACTCTCGGTCAACAACTGCTATAAGCTTGTAGAAGACTGCATTAAAAGGTACGGAGCGCCTGAGATCATCAATTCCGACCAAGGTTCACAATACACCACTAAGCAGTGGGAAGACCTACTCACTGGGCACGGCATACAGATAAGTATGGATGGCAAGGGACGCTGCAAAGACAACATTTAGATTGAACACTTTTGGCGTACTATCAAGCAAGAGTACATCTATCTGAATCCGGCTGATTCGGTGGATGAGCTTCGCGATGGAATATGGGATTGTAGCTTAAAAAAGAAGGTGAATATTTGGAAGTGAAATAATAATTGCTTAACTTTGCTGTGACCAAAACAAAAAGTCTTGCTAACAGCAAGCCAGAGCAAGGCAGAGAGAGGCTTATATCTCTTTCTCCTTGTTCTGAATTATATTCTTAAATTAATATTAAACGCTGTCTAATAAACGGCAGTACTATAAATAATAATTAAAATATGAAGAAAAGAAATTATCTGGGAACATTTGTATATTATTACAATATTCTAAATTATGTTATAAGCGATATGCTTTCCCCATGGGATTTGGCAATAGACGCAAAGATAACATTTGGTAAAAACATACTAGGGCATAATGATAAAAAACGATTAAGACGTGATTCGCTATGGGTGGCAAACAATCATTCAATCGCTATAATTGGTGTTCTTTCTGCACCTATAGCCTTGTTGTTTATGGTTTTAGTTAGCCTCTTTCTAGGGCACAAAATAACGGCCTGCTATATTGTATTGATTTTATTTTGTTTGTCGCTTTATATTATGTCCATATCAAAATATGACCATTGCTATTTTGAGTACTTCGAAAGCATACGTGACATCAATATAAAAAAATGGCGTTATCAATGCTTGATGTTTGCGATTGCTGACATGATAGTGGGGGCGGTTCTTGTATGTGTTTTAATTCATATATGAGCCCACATAAAAATTTGGGGTCGATTTTTATGCTAACAAAAACACCCTGAAAATTTTTGAAAAATAATTTTGGTCGTAAAAATCTTGGCTAAAAGAATTGAAACGAAAACAATTTGATATAAGCGTAATTTATTAATGCTGACGGCTATCATAAGATCAACCTGTGGATATAGTTCTGCTCTGTAAACCATTATACCACCATCCACACTATCTGATTCATGTTTGCGCTACTTGTCCGAAATGAGATGAGACAAGGCAGGGGTATTAATTACTACCGTCTCACGAAGTCTTACATTGACAAAGATGGCAATACTAAGCATCGTAGTGTTCTTTGCCTTGGAGAACTTCCCGGCTTTGACAAGGATGAATGTAACCAACTGGCAGCCATTCAGCATCAGGATTTTAAACGATACAAAACACATTATGCAAATTGCATTATGTAATCAGCATAATACAATTTGCATAATTCATATACAATTATATCTCAGTAACTTTATTCTATCTCCTCACACACCACCATATCCACGCTTCTGAATATCACAACTATCTTATGAAGGCGGGTGGTCTTTACCTCAGATTTCACCACATCACTATCTGCATAGCGATTAACCTGAGCGATGGCTGCCTCTCTCAGCTTCTCTACCTGCTCATCGGTGGCATCCGACTTGCAATATTTCAACTCCACAATATATGAATGCTCCATATCCGGATAATTCTCCAAGAGTGGACGCAGGAAGATGTCGGCATAACCAGCCTGGTTATCCAGTTCTGAGATAGGGCGATAGAACATATTCTGACAGGTCATCGCCAAGGTAAAGCCATGCACATACGACTCACCCTTCTAGCAAATAAGCATAAATCAGCTCTCTAACCACCTCGTTAGGAATCACAAACTTGGTCTTGCCACGATAGGTTCCATCAATGGTCAACATGCCAAAGTAGAAAAGCAAGCTGACGAAATTGTCCGGATCGTTGATACTCTCGGCTGGAAATCCCCTTTTCAAGTTTCCCGTAACAAATCCATCCGTAACCAGATGCTGGATGATGCTGGCATCATGGGCAAACTCCTTGTCGTGGCGGATGAGCATACGAAGCTTTTATAATCCACACGGATGTTATCCTCTATCATATCACGAGGAATATCACAATTATTGTGAATATACTGGTCGATGAAATACAGCACCATCACAGAGTTATACATCGTTACCTGACCATATCTGTTGATAGCAAAGCAATAGTTATCATACCATGGCTTCATCACCTGGATAAGTTCATCCACGGAATGACGGAAAGGACAAACCGAAGGCATCCAAACCATCCTTATAATCGTCGATACCAGCTGCAACTACAGAGAAATTCAGATTCAGCACCAAAAAGGAATTACGCTCAGGGGTTGGATTCTTACCTATATAAAGATCACCAAAGAGCTGCTCAAACTTATCCTTCTTGTTCACATCATAGTAATTCTGGAGCATAGAAAGGGTAAGGCTCTTGCCGAATCGGCGAGGGCGAATATAAAAGAAATACTTATTTGCTGCCTCCATTTCTTCTATAAACGGAGTCTTATCCACATAATAGCAATCATCCTTTCTAACATCCTCGAAATTCATCATGCCATAAGGGATGCGCTTGCGATATACGCGTTTTTTCTTCTGTTCCATATCTACTACTTTTTAGACTTTATTCTTTCTTTGTGCAAAACTACAATAATATTTCCTAACTACCAAAGAAAATGATGAGAAATCATACTTTATCTTATTTTTTTCTCCTCACCCAAACCTTATGGCTGTGCTGACCCACAGAGCGGATGGGAGCAGTCTCGTCATGGGCTATCTCCTTCAACTCCAATGAGGCGGCAGTGCGGCTCAAGTTGTTGATGTAGGCATAGTCGGTAAGACCGATGAAGCCATTCTCATCGATGACATCCAAGGCTCGGGCGATACGCTCCTCTCGGGTATATTTCTGCTTCAAAATCTGCTTCACTCCACTCATTTCACGCTCAAGATCGGGATCGGTTTCCCGCTTCACAGATTGGATGAAATCGGGAGACGCCTTGAAGTTGACGTCTCTTACGCCAACCTTACGATAGGCCATCTTATCATCATCACCCTGCATCTCGGTAGGCTTGTCATCCTCGAAACCCAAGGATAGAGAGAAGGTGCCGAGACCTTCCAGATTCACATTATAGCCCATGGAAAGCATGCGAACCAGCATATCTTCCACATCCATCAGCACGGCTTCAGTGGTACTCGGAGAAATGCCACGATGATAACCCTGCATCTTGTCGATAAACTCCTTGCGAGATAGTGTACGATTGGCCACCATCTTGGGATAAACCTTACGCTTGCCGTCATGATGAACATCCGACATCTCCTGCAACTTGTACTTTGCCATATCAATTCCTTTCCTTATTAAGTTCTACATCATCATTTATAAAGCGAGACCGTAGTCCTGGAAGAGATGGTTTGCATCCTTAAATGCATTCACCTATACTCTTAAGGATAATAGTCTTTATCATTAGAAGAAATCTCCGTTCAGCGATGCTGAATCTATGTTCAGCAGTGTTGAACTTAAGTTCAGCAGTGTTGAATATAAGTTCAGCAGTACTGAACATAACTTTCTCCACTGCAAAAATACAATCCCTACTCATCCATTCTTCAGTTGTTTCTTTCGTACCAATTCTCACAATCAAAAGGTACTCCAAAATTTAAAGGTTAGTTAAACCAACTCCTTAAACCAGTCCGCTTAAATCAAGGGAGTATTGGGTAGGAAGTTTCTTTTCCTTCTTGATAAACATCAGCATATAAATAGGGAGATAAGTGATTTTTCCCACCTTCTTCACATTATCGTTACACAACACATAGGCTTTTGAAATCTGATAGGTTGTAGAGTTCATCACATTCGTAAGCGCTTTGTGACGCTCATAATCCTTGCCCGATTTAACCTCTAAAGGCAACACCTCACCATTTTGCTCTATCACAAAATCCAGTTCACCCTGCCGCTTGTTGTTATAATAATACAACTGGAAGCCATGCGCCTGGAGTTCTTGTGCCACCGCATTCTCATATATCGAACCAAAGTTGATGGACGGTTCGTTATCCAAAATCTTCAGCTGAATGCCATCTGCATAAAGACTTGCCAAAAGACCAATATCTGCCATAAACAGCTTGAATAAGTTTCGGCTGCTTGACAAAATCAAAGGCACAGTAGGCTCCTCAACATTATATACCGGCAGAGCGACACCAGCATCCTTCAACCACAAGAAACTATTCTGATAACGTGAAAACTTGATGTTTTCATTCAGGTTCTTCAATATGAAACGCTTGTTCTTGGCATCAAGCTCAGCAGGAATCCTGTCAAAGATTTCTTGAATATACAATTTATGGTCAGGGTCATATTTCGCTATATCCTGCTTATAAAGACGTATAATAGCCTGCTGCTCTGCCATTACATCTTGCAGATTATTGGTAGCCAGATATTTATCAACAGCTGCAGGCATTCCACCTACTATAAGATAAAGCCGGAATACCTCCATCATCTTTTCATGAATGAATTCATCTACAACAGTCCCTTCTGTAAAATGTTTCCTCAAAACATCTATAATTCTATCGTTGATACCAACGGCAGATGCAAACTCCTCAAAATCAAGCGGATACATATCTTTCACATCCATATATCCCACTGGAGCTGAACGGAGATTCTTGATTTCCACACCCAATAAGCTACCACTTAAAATATAGCGATAACTCCCTTCCTCCACCAAAAACTTGATGGCAGTTACAATTTCCGGGCATTCCTGCACTTCATCAAAAAACACAAGAGTATTACCCTTTATTAAATCCTGGCTGGTCACTGTGGAGAGACGCAACAAGATGTCTTGACAGTTCTTCGCCTTGCTGAAGACCTTTACCAAACCCGGATTTTCAATGAAATTGATTTCAACGAATCTTTCAAAATGTTCATGACCGAAACGACGGATAGAATATGTTTTTCCTATCTGTCTTGCTCCTGTCAACATCAAAGCTTTTCTATCGGTATCGAAAAAGTCAGCTAAATATCTGTCTATCTTACGCTTAATCATTTTTTGTCCTCTTTTCTAATATTAAACGGATGCATTTTGTCCGTTTTTCCAATACAAAAGTACTATATTCTGTCCGTTTTTCCAAGGGATTTACACTTAATTTTGTCCGTTTTTCCAAGTTTTAACGCTTTTAACACACTTTTCATTCGCGCGAATTCAACAAGCAACTGCCAAATATCCTGCAGATCTCAGTGAATAAAGTAATCATCACCATTTTCTATATCCCAATTTTTCCACTCATCTGTTGCTTCCCATCATCGCAAGGCATCACAATAACGGTTAATTTGAAATACCAAACGTCACTTAACTGATCAAACAAAACAAAAAAAGAGAGAAACCAAGGAGCATAAGCTACTCGATTTCTCTCTAGAGATTCTATTTTGCAGTTGTGATTTAAAGAGGCAACATTCGTAGACGTTGTCCTACAACTCCTTTACCATAAATATGGTGGTGGCGGTATGTCCTGAGTCACCAAGGCGCTGAGGAATATGCCTGAAGCCATGACGCAGCTTCTGCTCTTTCAGGGCATATTATTTCACGATAATCTCGTCAACAAACAGCCAGCCGCCGAAGCTGCTTGGCTTCGCCTGAACACGGATGTAGCGGGCTGTCTTGCTGCCCTTCCAGGTAAGCGTCTTGAAGTTCAGAATCGGCTCCTTGCTCGACTCATATTTCTTGTCGAATACCTGGGTGAAGTTATTGCCATCCTCACTAACTGATACCGTATATTGAGAAGGATAGAAAATCTCAGGACCGCTGCTCTGCATGAAATCGGTGCCTACGCTGCTAACCTTGGTAGATTTACCAAGATCGATGGTTACATCGAAGCAATTCTTGCCGATAAAGCCTTGCCAGCGACCATCGCCATGAGCCCATCCGCCCATATTACCATCCACCAGCGTCTTTTCGCCAGCCGCAGGATAGTAGCGGTTGTAAGCATGGTTATAGGTAACCTTGGCACCCACAGCCTTGTGCTGCACCGGCTTCATCTTCTCCTTGCGCTCACCAATCTCCTTCTTCAACTCGAATGGGTTCACGCCTTCAGCCTTCAGATGTTCTATCTGCGCCAGGGCACGGGTCTTGAACTCAGGATAGTTCTTGGTCTTGGTTCCGTTCCATCCTATCTCAGCCAGAGCTAAGGCACGAGGATAAAGCATATACTCGGCATACTCTGGAGTAGGAATATGCTCAGTCCAGAGGTTCGCCTGCACACCGGTAATCATATTGCGCTCCGCCTCTGGAAGATCGCTTCCCGGCACGTAGCTATACACCTTCTCGGTAGGAATGAAACCGCCATTTGCCACTGGCTGGGTGCCCGGTGCATCCTGATACATATCGAAATAGCAGTAAGCTCCCGGCGACATCACTACATCATAGCCATGCTTGATGGCCTCGTGTGCCAGTTCGGTGCCACGCCAAACCATCACGGTGGTATTCTTGGAGAGATTTCCGGCAATCACCTCGTCCCAGCCTACGAGCTGGCGACCATGCTCGTTCAGGAACTTGCCCATGTGGGAAATGAGATGAGCCTGCAATCCATCCACGTTGCCGATGCCCAGCTCCTTCATCTTCTTCTGGCAGAGGGCACAACTGCCCCATGACTTCTTCGCAGCCTCATCGCCACCCACATGAATGTAATGAGAAGGGAAGATATCCATCACCTCTTTCAAGACATTCTCCAAGAAATCGTAGGTTCCGATGTTGCCCGGACAGAAATCTGCCTGCTTGTAAGGCTCATGGGTGCAGGACAACTCAGGATAGGCTGTGAGCACTTCTTCAGAATGACCCGGCATCTCGATTTCCGGAACGATGGTGATGCCACGCTCGGCAGCATATTTCACCAGGTCGCGGAGTTCATCCTGGGTATAGTAACCACCCTCGGCACCCTCGCTGCCCTGCTCCAGATACTTGTTGCCATTGGCATTCCAGTCTTTCCATAACTTACCCGAACGCCAGGCGGCGAAATTGTTGAGTCTAGGATAACGCTTGATTTCAATACGCCATCCGGCTGCATCGGTCAGATGGATATGGAGACGATTGAACTTATATTCCGACATCACATCAATCTGCTTCTTAAGGAAGGAGATTGGGAAGTAATGACGGGAAACATCGAGCATCAAACCGCGCCACTTGTAGGCAGGTGCATCCACGATGTCGCAGCATGCGATGCCTTTCTTGGTGGTAAGCTGCTCCATGGTCTGCCAGGCACGGAGGAAACCCTCGCTGCTGGCGGCACTGATTTCAATGGCATCAGGTGCCACATGAAGCCGGTATGCCTCAGGCGAAGATGCATTGGCGAGTGGAGTAAACTTTACCACTCGCTTGGCTGCATCGTTCACCTTGACATTCCATGCCTTGGTATAGATATTCTCGGCATCAGCGCCTACTTGGTTTTCTACTTTCACACCATCGCTGGTGTTGAACACGCCCTTGCCCATCGTAACCTGCTGCGGTTTCGGCAACAGGCTCTGAGCCTGAAGGGATGAGGTTAGTAAGAGTGCCCCGAAAAGGGACAATAGATAGTTGGATTTTTTAGTCATACGGCTTATCTATAAAAAATTAATATCAGTCCGCTAAGCTATCGACCTATTGTCTCTAACTTAGCGTACTATTTTAAAACTTATCGTTCTACTTTCTCGATAATTTTCATTCCCTCTTCCACTGCCTGCATATTCAATGGAATCAGGTTATGATGGCGCTCTGGCAACGACTTGAAGAGTGCCTTGTTCAAACCGTCGGTGCTCACCACAGGGCAAACCTTCAGCAGTCCGCCCAATACAATCATATTGAACACCTTCGAATTTTTCATCTCGGCAGCTTTGTCCATCGCATCAATGCGATAGATGGTGATGTCCTTGCGCTGTGGAGGATTCATCACGCCATAGCCATCGTAAATCAGGATACCGCCAGGCTTAATCTTTGACTCGAACTTATCGAGCGATGGCTGATTGAGCACAATGGCTACATCGTAATGGCTCAGGATAGGCGAAGAGATGCGGCTGTCGCTCACGATGACCGTTACGTTGGCTGTACCGCCACGCTGCTCAGGTCCGTAAGCAGGCATCCAGGTTACCTCCTTGTCTTCCATCAGTCCTGAGTAGGCCAGGATCTTTCCCATCGAAAGGACGCCCTGACCACCAAAACCGGATATAATGATTTCTGTCTTCATTGTTCTTACAAATTTGTTGTATCCTTCAGGTCGCCCTTAGGATACTGCTTAAACATGTTCTCTTCCATCCACTTGTTCGCCTCAACAGGTGAGAGCTTCCATCCGCTGTTGCAGGTAGAAACAATCTCTACCAGGCTGGAACCCTTGCCCTGCATGCTTGCCTCGAAAGCCTTGCGGATTGCCTTCTTTGCCTTCTTGATGCTTGCCACGGTCTCCACACTCTGGCGGGTTACATAGCAGGTACCCTGCAAATGGCTGGCAAGTTCGGTGATGTTCAGTGGATAACCATGAAGATCTGCCTCTCGTCCGTAAGGACAGGTGGCAGTTTTCTGACCCAGCAGGGTAGTTGGAGCCATCTGTCCACCGGTCATACCATAGATGGCATTGTTGATGAAGATGATGGCGATGTGCTCGCCACGGTTCAAGGCGTGGATGGTTTCGCAGGTACCGATGCACGCCAGGTCGCCATCGCCCTGATAAGTGAAAACGAGGCGGTCAGGCCACAAGCGCTTGATGCCCGTAGCCACAGCAGGAGCACGGCCATGGGCAGCTTCCTGCCAGTCGATATCCAAATAGCGATAAGCGAATACGGCACAGCCCACCGGACAAACGCCCACCGTCTTATCCTCCATGCCCATCTCCTCGATGACCTCGGCAACGAGCTTATGAACTACGCCATGCGAACAGCCCGGGCAATAGTGCATCGGGGTATCGTTCATCAGCGTAGGCTTCTTATATACCAGATTCTCTGGTGAAATTATATCATTCATTTTGTTAACTTCTTTAATGCTTCAACGATTTCCTCTGGCTCAGGCACGATGCCGCCCAAGCGACCGAAGTGCTCCACTGGAGTCTGGCCATTCACGGCCAAACGCACATCCTGAACCATCTGACCTGCATTGATCTCGGCAACCAGAATGCCCATCTTGGTCTTGGCAAGTTCATGAATCTCCTTTTCAGGGAAAGGCCAGAGGGTGATAGGACGGAACAATCCCACCTTGATACCCTGCTCACGAGCATTCTCGATACTCTTCTCGGCGATACGTGCCGCACTTCCGAAGGCTACGATAACATAGTCGGCATCCTCCATCTGCTCCATCTCATATCTTACCTCGGTATCACGAATCTTCTGATACTTCTCCTGAAGGGCGATGTTGCGTGCCTCCATGACCTCAGGCTTGAGTTCCAGAGAGGTCATGATGTTGACAGGGCGACTCTTAGGACGGCCGATGGTAGCCCAAGGACACTCCCTGGCAATCTCCTCCTCGGTGCGACGTGGTTTTACCGGAGGCAGAACCACCTTCTCCATCATCTGTCCGATGACGCCATCGCTCAGGATCATCGCCGGATTGCGATACTTGAAGGCGAGAGTGAAGGCGAGATCTACGAAATCTGCCATCTCCTGAACCGATGCAGGAGCCAGCACGATGACGTTGTAATCGCCGTTACCACCGCCACGGGTAGCCTGGAAATAATCACTCTGTGATGGCTGGATGGTACCCAAGCCCGGACCGCCACGCTGCACGTTGACGATAACACCCGGAATCTCGGCACCTGCCATATAGGAGATGCCCTCCTGCATCAAAGCCACACCAGGACTTGACGAGGTGGTGATGACACGCTTTCCGGCACCGGCGCCACCATAAACCATGTTGATAGCCGCCACCTCACTCTCAGCCTGCAGAACCACCATTCCCGATGTCTCCCAAGGCTTGAGCAGAGCCAGCGTCTCAATAATCTCACTCTGAGGTGTGATAGGATAGCCAAAGAAGCCATCCGCACCACATCTGATGCAGGCATGGGCTATCGCCTCATTGCCTTTCATTAATGTTACTTCTTGATTTGCCATTGTTTAGTCCTCCTTCTTTCGATAAACAGTGATGCAACCGTCTGGGCAGACGATGGCGCACGAAGTACAGCCAACGCATGCGTCAGGCACAGCTGCCTCTACATAGCGATAACCATGCACATTGACCTTCTTCTCGGCCAATGCGATGACCTGATGAGGACAAGCCTCTACGCAGAGCGCGCATCCCTTGCAACGCTTGGTATCGACTACAATAGCCCCTTTAATCTTGCTCATATTCTAAATTTTTTCTTATTATCTTTACTTTTGGAGTAGCCAAGGCTGCTGCGATCCACATAGAGCATTATGGATTGTAGTAGTCTTTGCAATAAAAGCTCATGATATTATCAAGCATCTCCTTTGCCGCTACAGCCGAACTCTCGGGATCGAGGGCGATGGCCTCCATATAGCAGTCGAGGGCATGCTTAAAGTCGCCTTGCTTCCGCCAGGCGTTTCCCTGCTGATAATATTCTTCTGCTGTCATTTTACTCTATTTTTTTCTAGTTTTGCTGTGCGAAATTACGAAAATTATGCAAAGAAAAAGAATATCGACGCAAGTTTTAAACTAAATTAATGTAGTTTTTCCCGAAAATGCGCACACAATATTTCAAGTGTGCAATTTTTCAAGAACAATGTGCATTATTTCTAGTATTATATCCCATTAAAACACAATTCGCCATTTACCGCAGTTGGCTACGGTAAATGACGAATAATACGATACCTCGCAAAACGAGGTAGAGGATAAAGGCAAGCCACAGGGCATGGTTGTCCAGCAGAGGATGCAGTCCGAAGAACAATGCGAAGAACGAGGCTGAGGCTACGGCGGTGGAACAGAGCATCGACTTCGAGCGGGTGATGCCCACGAAGATGCCATCGAAAACGAATGCCGGCATTCCTGCCAGGGGTATCAATATCGCCCATCCGAAATACTCGCCCGACGCTTCTATCACCCGACCGTCACTGGTAAGCAAAGAGAGGAAGTTCTCACCACCTATTATATATAATAAGGTGAAACCGAAGGCTACGCCCACTCCGAAACCCATCGTCCGCCTGACCACCTCCCGGAACGCTACCCTATTCCCGGCACCGTAATACTTGCCGCTCAATGCCTCTGCCGCGTAGGCAAAGCCATCCATGAAATAGGAGAAGATGGTAAAAAGCGTCATCAGCAACGTGTTGACAGCCAGCACCAGCGTACTCTCGCGGGAACCTGCTGCCGTAAAGAAGAGGTTCACTGCCACCAGACATACGGTGCGGAGGAAGATGTCTCTGTTTAAAGAGAAGAATCGCTTCAGCGGTTCAGAATCAAAGAGATGCTGGCGATAATCATACTTGCCCAACCGGCGATAGTAAAGCCGATAAAGCACGCATGCCATCAGGAATCCCCACCATTGGGCGATGACCGTGCCGAGCGCCACGCCCTCTACCGTCATCCTGCAAACGAAGACGAGCACCAGGGAGGCAACGATGTTCACCACATTCTGCGTCAGCGACACCACCATCGGGATTCGGGTGTTCTGCATACCGATAAACCAGCCCGTGAATCCATAGAGTCCGAGCACGGCAGGCGCTCCCCAGATACAGACATAGCAATATCTGCGGGCCAGTTCCACGACATCCGCTTCCGGAGACATCGCCCACAGTCCGCAGCCGATAATCCATCTCTGCAGGATAAAGAACAGGAGTCCTATCCCTACGCCGATGCCCAGAGATCGAACCAGGAGCCTCAGCACTTCGGCAAAGTCTCTCCTACCCAAAGCCTGCGAAGTCATTCCGCTGGTTCCCATTCTCAGAAATCCGAAGAGCCAGTAGATGACATTGAAGAGCATCGACCCCACGGCAATGGCTCCGATATAAGCCGCATCGCCGATATGCCCCACGATGGCAACATCCACCAAACCCAAAAGCGGTACCGTGATATTGGATATTATCGACGGCACCGCTAATTGCAATATTCGTTTATTCATAATTAAAAATCAATAATCAATAATTAAGAATGTACTTTCCGAAACGGCGTATGCCTAACTATCAATTATAAACTATTAACTATAAACTAAATTCTAAACTTCGCAGCCTGCTCCTCAATGTAGGCAGCATCACTGAAGTAGTCGATGCGCATTGCCTTGCGAACCTCGTCCATGGTCTGGGCTGCAAATTCGCGGGCATCTTCGCTACCCTTCTTCAGGATATTGAATACTTCAGGAATATCCTGCTCAAACTCATGACGGCGAGCACGGATTGGGTCGAGCATCTTGTTGATGACGCTGTTCAGGAACTTCTTGCAGGTGCCATCACCGATACCACCCTTCACATACTGCTCCTTCAACTCATCCAAAGTCTTGAACTCTGGCCAGAACTCAGCGAAATCCTCAGGAGTAGAGAATGCCTCCAGATAAGTGAACACGGCATTTCCCTCCAGATGTCCAGGCTCTTCCATGCTCATGCGTGGCTCACCGTTAGACATCTTCTTCACCTTCTTCCAAACGGTCTTCTCGTCATCGCTCATGTAGATGCAGTTGCCGAGACTCTTGCTCATCTTCTCCTTACCATCAGTTCCTGGAAGGCGACGGCAGCAAGCAATCTCAGGAAGCAGAATCTCTGGCTCTACCAATACAGGCGCATAAGTCTGGTTAAAACGGCGAACCAATTCGCGGGTTACCTCCAGCATTGGTTCCTGGTCCTCACCGGCAGGCACGGTTGTAGCCTTGAAAGCGGTGATGTCGGCAGCCTGGCTCACAGGATAGCAGAAGAAACCGAGAGGAATGTTTGCCTCGAAGTTACGCATCTTGATCTCTGTCTTTACGGTTGGGTTACGCTGAACGCGAGATACAGAGATGAGGTTCATCAGGTAGGTAGTCAACTCAGCCAACTCTGGAATCATACTCTGGATATAGAGTGTACACTTCTGTGGGTCGAGACCCGCAGAAAGATAATCGAGTGCTACCTCTGTAATGTTCTGGCGAATCTTCTCAGGATTGTCAGCGTTATCTGTCAAAGCCTGAACGTCGGCCATGAACACGAACATTCTGTCAAAGTCGCCAGCATTCTGAAGCTGTACTCGGCGCTGCAATGAGCCGATGTAGTGACCCAGGTGAAGTTTACCTGTAGGACGGTCGCCCGTCAATATAATCTTTCCCATTTTTCTTACGATTTTAATAATTTAGCTGCAAAGGTACAATAAAATAATGAAAAAGAGGAAGAAAAGATGTAAAAATAACCAAAACCCAGACCTAAGCAGGCAAAATATGAGCCTAGCTGCCAAAATATGAGCTAAGCAGGCAAAATAAAAGCGAGACCTCTGAAAAAGAAGCCTCGCTTATTCTATATTCTGTTTTCGTTGATATCAACGGAAATTAGAATTCTGCATTCTTTGGGGTACTTTAGAACTCTGCATTCTTTGGTGTACGTGGGAACGGAATCACGTCACGGATGTTCTGCATACCAGTTACGAAGAGAATCAGACGCTCGAAACCGAGACCGAAACCTGCGTGTGGGCATGAACCGTACTTACGGGTATCAAGATACCAGCTCATATCCTTCATAGGGATGTTGCGAGCCTCAATCTCACCCATCAACTTATCGTAGCTCTCCTCACGGACAGAACCGCCGATAATCTCACCAATCTGTGGGAACAGTACGTCGGTACCCTGAACGGTCTGACCGCTCTTGCCGCCGAAGCCGCTCTCCTCCTCGTCTATCTTCATATAGAATGCCTTGATAGCCTTTGGATAGTTGGTCATGATGACTGGACGCTTGAAGTGCTCCTCTACGAGGAAGCGCTCGTGCTCTGAAGCCAGGTCGTCACCCCACTCGCATGGGAACTCAAACTTCTTGCCCTTGGCGATAGCCTCCTGAAGGATGCGGATACCCTCGGTGTATGGAAGATGAACGAAGTCGGAATTCAATACGCCCTCCAGACGAGCAATCAAACCCTTGTCAATCATCTTGTTCAAGAAAGCAAGGTCGTCCTTGCAATGCTCAAGTGCCCAACGGATACAATACTTGATGAAGTCTTCCTCCAACTCCATCAAACCATCCATATCCAGGAACGCAACCTCTGGCTCAACCATCCAGAACTCAGCCAGGTGGCGAGGAGTGTTACTATTCTCTGCACGGAAGGTAGGACCGAAGGTATAGATAGCGCCAAGTGCTGTGGCACCCAGCTCACCCTCCAACTGACCAGAAACGGTCAGTGAAGTTTGCTTGCCGAAGAAATCATCAGAATAGTCAATCTTGCCATCCTCGGTTTTCTTCAGGTTGTAGAGGTTCTTGGTTGTAACCTGGAACATCTGACCTGCACCCTCACAGTCGCTGGCTGTGATGAGAGGAGTATTGAAATAGAAATATCCATGCTCGTGGAAGTAGGTGTGGATAGCCATCGCCATGTTGTGGCGGATACGCATCACGGCACCAAAGGTGTTGGTACGAAGACGGAGGTGAGCATACTGACGCATGTACTCGAAGCTCTGTCCCTTCTTCTGCATTGGATAGTCGCTGCCGCAGAGACCGTAGATTTCGATGCTTTCGCACTGAATCTCAACACTCTGACCGGCACCCTGGCTCTCTACCAAGGTACCTACTACGCTGATGCAGGCACCAGTGGTAATCTGGCGGAGCTGATTCTCATCGACCTTTGATGGGTCGACTACTATCTGAATATTATTAATAGTAGAACCATCGTTAAGAGCGATAAAATCGACTGCTTTGCTACTACGATGGGTACGTACCCATCCCTTAACATTCACGATTGAGTCGTAGGCTGTGCTCTTGAGCAAGTCAACGACTTTAGTTCTTTTTACTTTTTCCATTGTTAATATTAATGCTTCAAGGAGTTAAAGAAGTTAAGGAGTTAAGGAGTTAAGACAATAGTTATAAACCAAGAATTCCTACCATAATAAAAACTCTCAGCCAATATAACACTTGTCTTAACTCCTTTCAACTCCTTAACTCCTTAACTTCATATTATTGTTTCTTATTCAAAAGCACCCATGCGGAGCATGTCAACTTCCTTCTCTGTAAGGAAGCGCCAGTCACCACGACGGAGGTTCTTCTTGGTCAAACCTGCAAACTGTACACGGTCGAGCTTGGTTACACGATAACCGAGGCTCTCGAAGATACGGCGAACGATACGGTTCTTGCCGCTGTGAATCTCGATGCCTACCTGTGACTTGTCGCGATCGTCAGCATACTCGATAGCATCTGCCTTGATCTCGCCGTCATCCAAGGTAATACCCTCACGAATCTGATCCATATCGTGAGAAGTGAGGTTCTTGTCGAGGTGTACGTGATATACCTTCTTCTTCAAGAACTTAGGATGAGTCAGCTTAGAAGCCAGGTCACCATCGTTGGTCAACAGGAGCACACCTGTTGTGTTACGGTCGAGACGACCTACAGGATAGATACGCTCAGGGCATACATCCTTCACGAGGTCCATCACAGTCTTGCGCTGCTGAGGATCATCGCTGGTTGTCACGTAATCCTTTGGCTTGTTGAGCAATACATATACCTTCTTCTCCAAAGATACCACTGCATCGTGGAACTTCACCTCGTCGGTGCGAAGAATCTTGGTACCCAACTCGGTAACTACCTCACCATTGACAGTTACCAGACCAGCCTGGATGAACTCATCAGCCTCACGGCGAGAGCATACACCAGCATTGGCAAGGAACTTGTTCAAGCGCAATGGCTCTGTTGGGTCGATATTCTCCTCCTTGTACTCGATGCGCTTCTTCATGCTATACTTAGCATTTGGATCGTATCCAGGAGTGTGCTGACGGAAGCCGCCACCACGGTTGTTGTTATAGCCACCACCACGGTTGTTGCCATAGCCACCGCCACGGTTGTTGCTGTTATAGCCACCACCACGGTTGTTGCCATAGCCACCGCCACGGTTGTTGCTGTTATAGCCACCACCACGGTTGTTGCCGTAACCACCGCCACGGTTGTTGCCATAGCCACCACCCTGTGGACGGCCGTAGCCACCCTGCTGACGTGGCTGG
Source organism: Segatella copri (assembly GCF_051861805.1). Classification (GTDB taxonomy): domain Bacteria; phylum Bacteroidota; class Bacteroidia; order Bacteroidales; family Bacteroidaceae; genus Prevotella; species Prevotella copri_M. The sequence continues at coordinate 3,428,185 of NZ_CP146520.1, forward strand.
TAACCACCATTAGACTGATGCTGGTCGTCACCTTCTGCATTATTGTTGAAACGAGGACGGCTATTGTAACCACCCTGCTGAGGACGGCTGTTGTAGCCACCCTGTGGACGGCCATAACCACCGCCACGGCTGTTACCATAGCTGCTGCCACCACGGTTGCTGTTGTAGCCACCCTGTGGACGGCCATAGCCACCACGGCTGCTGCTGCCATAGCTGCTGCGCTGTGGACGATCGCTGCTGCCCGAATTACCCTGCAGGCCAGCTCCGAATCCTTCTGGACGGAAGCCACCCTCGCTACTGCTGTTACTACTTCTATCGCTGCCATAAGATGGGCGATGACTGTTAATACGTGGACGCTGTGAGCGACCTACACTACGATAACTCTTCTGATAACCGCCTGCGCTGAAGCCCTCTCGGGTGTTCTCGTTGCCTGACGATTGACTCTGTGGTTTGTTTTCGATTTCTGAATCCATATTACTTCTTAAATAAAAGCCTCACGGCCGGGTTAATAAATCTTATTATTTATATTTAAACTTGATATGATATGTCTGTACTTTTCCTGCCCTTAGGGGATCAGATAATACTTAAAATATACCTGTATAATTACTTGGAGTGATAGCCATCAGCTCAGCCTTCACGCTGTCGCTCACGTTCAATCCCTTGATAAACTCGTGGATGGTCTCCTCGGTCATGTGGGTATTGGTACGGGTGAGAGCCTTCAATGCCTCGTATGGATGAGGATAAGCCTCACGGCGAAGGATGGTCTGGATAGCCTCAGCCACTACTGCCCATGTATTATTCAAATCTTCCTGCAACTTCTCCTCGTGGAGGATGAGCTTGCGCAAGCCCTTCAATGTGCTCTGGATGGCGATGATGCTGTGACCGAGAGGCACACCGATGTTGCGGAGCACGGTGCTGTCGGTAAGGTCACGCTGCAAGCGGCTTACTGGAAGCTTCTGTGCCAGGAACTGGAGAATGGCATTGGCAATACCGAGGTTACCCTCGCTATTCTCGTAATCGATAGGGTTTACCTTGTGTGGCATCGCACTGGAACCTACCTCACCAGCCTTGATCTTCTGCTTGAAGTAATCCATAGAGATGTACATCCAGAAGTCACGGTCCAAGTCGATGATGATGGTATTGATTCTGCGGATGGCATCAAAGATGGAACCCAGATGATCATAGTTGCTGATCTGTGTGGTATATTGCTCGCGCTCCAAGCCCAGCTTCTCGCTTACGAACTTGTTGCCGAAGGCACGCCAGTCATACTCTGGATAAGCCACATGATGAGCATTGTAGTTACCAGTGGCACCACCAAACTTAGCTGTAATCTTGCAAGCCTTCAAAGACTCGAGCTGCTCGGTGAGACGATAAACGTAAACCATGATTTCCTTGCCCAAGCGGGTTGGAGATGCAGGCTGACCATGAGTCTTAGCCAACATAGGAACATCCTTCCACTCATCAGCGTAAGTCTGGAGCTGTGCAATCAACTCCTCTACCTGTGGGTAGAAGCACTCTTCCAAAGCCTCCTTCACAGAGAGAGGCACACTGGTGTTGTTGATGTCCTGAGATGTCAAACCGAAGTGGATAAACTCCTTGTAGGCATCCAAGCCACCAATCTTGTCGAACTCTTCCTTGATGAAGTACTCAACGGCTTTCACGTCATGGTTGGTAATCTTCTCAATGTCTTTCACACGCTGTGCTTCCTTCTCGTCGAGATTGCGATAGATGTCACGCAAACGCTCAAACAGCTGCTTGTCGAAAGAAGCCAACTGTGGCAAAGGTAATTCGCATAAAGTAATGAAGTACTCAATCTCTACGCGCACACGATAACGAATGAGAGCATACTCTGAAAAGTAGTTAGCGAGTTGCTCTGTTTTTCCCCTGTAACGACCATCAATAGGTGATATGGCAGTCAATAAATCTAAATCCATAATAATTAATAATACGTATTATATATAATATAGGGTGCAAAGTTAAGCAATTCCTTTGAAAAAACAGAAAAATAAGGAATTATTTAGCTTTAATTAAAACAAAAAGGTCTCCCAACTTTTATTGGAAGACCTTCATAAGGGTGGGCGCTGACGGATTCGAACCGCCGACCCTCTGCTTGTAAGGCAGATGCTCTAAACCAGCTGAGCTAAGCGCCCTTATGACAAATAAATGTTCGTTCTAAAATTAAAATCACGAAAACTAAGTTTCGTGGGCGCTGACGGATTCGAACCGCCGACCCTCTGCTTGTAAGGCAGATGCTCTAAACCAGCTGAGCTAAGCGCCCTTATGATAAGTAAGGATTTCTTTTTCTATTATTCACGAAACTAAGTTCCGTGGGCGCTGACGGATTCGAACCGCCGACCCTCTGCTTGTAAGGCAGATGCTCTAAACCAGCTGAGCTAAGCGCCCTGAAAAAAATCCCTGCAACCACAAAAGTGAGTCACAGGGAACACCCCTGTGGGCGCTGACGGATTCGAACCGCCGACCCTCTGCTTGTAAGGCAGATGCTCTAAACCAGCTGAGCTAAGCGCCCTTACTTTTCGTAAGCGGTTGCAAAGGTACTACAAATATTTGAATCCACCAAACTTTTTCCCGTTTTTTTTCAAATTTCTCAAAAAATACATGAAAAGAAGGCACTTTTCACGGAGAAAAGTGCCTTCTTATAGGGAGATTACTCGGCAATCTGAACGGTTGCACGACGATTATAAGAGTTTGGCTTCAACTCCTTCACACCGCCGTTTGCCTTGATTTCGATGTTATTCTTATCCACACCCATCTTCACAAGCTGCTTTGCCAACTGCTCAGCACGTTTCTGAGAGAGTTTCTGATTGAATGCCTGAGAACCTGTTGCGCTATCAGCATAACCGGTAACCAACAATTTGGTATCATTCTCTTTCGCAAACTCAGCAAGAGCCTTCACATTTACCAAATCCTTCTTGGATGCAATAGAAGACTTGCCGATATTGAAGAACACAGAAAGTGGAGTGTTGGCGAATGCAGGAGCAGCAGCCTCTGTCTTGGCCGCAGCATCATTCTTTGGCTGGTTCTCTACCAGCTTCTGCAAACGCTCGTTTTCTGCATTGGCATCTGCCAAGGCTGCATTCAAGGCATCAAGCTCTGACTGATGAAGTGCATTGACTGCATCCATATCCGGAGCCTTCTTCCATTTTGCACTACCCAGGTTGAAGGTCAAGCCCACCTCGGCATAGAAATTGTTGCAACGGCGCTTCCAGCTCTGGTCGGCTACACCCTTGCAGTTGTCGATGTTATGATCGAAGGTATTCACACCTGCCTCCACAAAAACGCTGGTCTTCTTGGCTACCTTCCAGGATGAGTGAACACCTGCACTGTAATCCAGGGCGTATGTGTTGTAGGTCATCGAACGACCCACACCGGCACCGGCAAATGCCATCACATCCCAGATGCGGTTTTCTCTGTAACCCTTGAAAAGATTGCTCAGGTTAAACATCACCTGCTCGTTCAATGCCCAATACTTGTTGCCATTGCCCTCGTTGGTACCATCGTTCCAGTCGGCATCCACCTTCTTGCCCCAGATGCCCTGAAGCTTGGTACGGAGACCGATGCTTGGTGTAAACCACTTACCGATGGCAAGAGATACACCTGGATTAGAGCGGAACTTCTTGAATGGACTCTTCGCCAAGCCATGTCCTCTCTCCTCGGCAGAATACCAGGCATTCCAGTCGGCACCTACCTGCACGAACCAATTACTTGCAAAAGAATTGGTGGCAATACTATACTTTTCATCAGGAGTCACGTCCTGAGCAAAACTTCCCATTGTAACGCTAGCCAAAGCCAGCATAGCTAACAACTTTTTCATTTCTTTCTGATTTTAACTTATGGTTTACCTATACTATAATTATATACACCTTATTATATATCCCCCCACTCTATCCCAAGAGATGTTCTATCTCCTGCTGCTGCAGGATGCAAAGCACCGACTTGCCGTCGGGGGTGTAGTTCACATTCTCGCAAGCGAAAAGTCCGTTCACCAAACCCTCCATCTCGTCGTTGCTCAACACCTGTCCATGAGGTATCGCTGCCTGGCGAGCCATCGAGAGTGCCAGTGCCGTATTGATTTCGTCCATGGCAGACACGCCTTTCTCCACAGCACTCGCCACCATGTCCTGTACCAGTTTTACGGGATTCATTCCCTCCAATCCGGCAGGCACTGAGTTGACGGCATAACTGCCACCACCCAAGTCTTCCAATTCGAAGCCCATCTCGTTCATCTCTGGCAATATCTTTTCGAAGATAACCTTCTCCGACATCGGAAATTGAACCACTTCAGGGAAGAGAACCTTCTGAGAATGGAAGGTGCGCTCCTTCAATTGGCGAAGATACTGCTCAAAGAGGATGCGCACATGGGCACGATGCTGGTCGATAATCATCAAGCCCGATTTCACGGCTGTCATGATATACTTACCCTTATACTGATAATGAGAAGGAGATTTCTCTGCAATGATACTGCTTGGCGATGTTCCTGCACCCGCTTCCTGATCCGGATTATCGAAGAGTTCCATCGTATGCTGCTGCTCATCCTGGTCTTTCAGCCCCTCGTAGAGCTGCTCCCAGTTCTGGTCAACCTCCGGTTTGGTGCTCGATGGTCCCGGAAAACCGGCACCCACAGGCTTGGCATTGGAAGAAGAATGAACCTTGAAAGGATTGTAGCTAGGATTCAGACTGATTTTCGGAGCCGGCGTGGATGCAGGAACTTCAGGATTGTAAACAGGAATCTCCGGTTTATCCTCCGTATCGAAATCGATGGTAGGCACATCATTGAACATGCCAATACTTTCCTTCACTGCCGCCGAGAGAATCTGCCAGATGGCCTGCTCGTTCTCAAACTTGATTTCGGTCTTGGTAGGGTGAATGTTGACATCGATGTCTTTAGGATCCACCTCGAAATAGAGGAAGTACGGCACCTGCTCACCCAGCGGTATCAGTCGGTCGTAAGCCGCCATCACCGCCTTGTTGAAATAAGGGTGCTTCATGTATCTTCCGTTGACAAAGAAGAACTGATGAACACCCTTCTTCCTTGCCGACTCAGGCTTGCCCACAAAGCCCCCCACCTTGCACATGGTGGTTTCCACATTCACAGGTAGCAGGTCGTGATTGAACTTCTTGCCAAAGATATCCAGAATACGCTGGCGCAGATTCACCGCACGAAGATTGAACACCTCGGTGCCATTGCTGCGCAGGGTAAAGGTAATCTGAGGATTCACCAGGGCGATGCGCTCAAAGGCTGTCAGGATATTATTCAGTTCGGTGGCGTTCGACTTGAGGAACTTTCTTCGAGCCGGAACATTATAGAAGATGTTGCTCACCGAGAAGATGGTTCCCACGGCACAGGCACAAGGCTCCTGCCGTTCGTATCGGGATCCCGAGATGGCAACCAAAGTTCCAATCTCGTCACTTTCCTGTCGGGTTTTCAGTTCCACCTGCGCCACTGCGGCGATAGAGGCGAGAGCCTCACCACGGAATCCCATGGTGCGGAGCGCAAAGAGATCGTCTGCCTTGCGGATTTTCGAGGTAGAATGACGCTCGAAAGCCAATCGGGCATCGGTCTCCGACATTCCCTTGCCATCATCAATGACCTGGATATTGGTGCGACCGGCATCCACCACAGATACATGGATATTCCGGGCACCTGCATCCACAGCGTTCTCAACCAGCTCCTTGATTACGGAAGCTGGACGCTGTATCACCTCTCCTGCCGCTATCTGATTGGCAACAGAATCGGGTAAAAGTTGAATGACATCACTCATCGTCGTTTAGATTTTAAAATAAGAACTATACTATCGAACACCTGGTTTCTTCTTGGCTCTTGCCTTGGAAGTCTTCTGCTTTGCCAAAACCTTGGAAGATACCACCTTAGGCTCTTCTACTAAGTCTTTTTCCTTTTCAGGCACTTCTACCGATGCGTTTTTCTGAAGCGTCTGAAGCGGAGCCTGATGGCGCTTGATTTCCTTCAGCTCGGAACCCTTCGCCTTGCCGCGCCATACGAAGATGTCGTTTTTATCCTTTGGACGGATATCTTCGAACCAGGCAAAGTTAGGCAGTTTATATTTGGCTGGCGGAATCTGGGTCATCGGATACATCGTGCTGGTAAACTTGTTGGTCCAAATCTTGTCCAGCTTGCGTGCCGCTCCCAGATACATACGCATGGTATCGGTCTCCAGATAATTGAGACCCACCAGCGAACTGTCCTTGTCGTTGGTCATGTAATACACGGTCTGCACATTACCGATGGCTTCAGACATCTTCATCTCGCCCTTGTCGAAATAAGACTTCATCTCGCTGGATGTAATCTGGTTGAAGTGCTCCTTGTCGGGCATCTGTTCGATGGAAAGTGCCTGACGCAGCACATGGGCAAAGCGGATGGTGGAATCAGCCATATATACCTTGATTTCCTCACCCAGCAACTGGCGATTGAGATTCCAGGTAATAGGATCCTTATACATCGTCATGCAGGAGTCCTGGGAATTGAATACCAGGGAATCACATACTGCCTGGATGTCATTGCGGAAGGCACGCACATGAGGATAGGCATGCACTTTGCGGTAAACGGAATCGGTATTGATGTTGAAGGTGTAGATGCGCATCGTATCCGAATGCATCCACAAGGTATCTTTCTGCGAATAGTCGATAACAACAGGATTCTTGGTTGCGAATCCCTTACCGGTTTTCTCGTTATATCGGAGATAGTTGCATGTGAGCGAATTCTTGTTCTTCTTATCCACATACACCACATTGCCATAGCCCGTGCTCTCGCCATTCTTCACATAGTAAAGACTGTCACCGGTGATGGTCTTGTCCTTGTCCACCAGCGTAGATCGGCCAAAGAGCTTTGCCTTGTCGGTCCTGGTATCGTAATAACCGTCGTGGGTGTTCACCACGCTGGCACCCGAGATAATCCTAGATGGTCCCACCAGATGGGCAGTAGATGTAGGTACGTCATAATACAGGGTATCGGTGGTAATCACATCCTTGCCGCTGCGCAGCTTTACGTTGAAGACAAACTTTGCCTCTCGGGTCTCGGTGTGATACTCTCCCCAGTCGGAAACCAGCTTGTCCTTGCCGTCAATCAGCGTACCGCCGTCAAAGAAGTTAGCCATGTTATACAGACGGTCGAAATCCAGACTGTCGGTAAGCAGCTTCTGTCGGCGATGGCGCAGCACCACGTTCTTGCGGGCATGCATCATCTGCATCATTCCGTCATAATCGGCTCTTTCGCAGGTTAGCGAGAGGGTGTCTCCCTGGCGGTAATGCACATGACCGAATGCCTTCACTGAGTTGGAACCCTGATAGAAATAGGCACTGTCGCAGGTGAGGTGACCGCCCTGATGCATGAAGGAAACCTTGCCCTTCACAATCTGGGCATCCGGATTGTTGCCATACATGTCGTAGCGCAGCTCATCGGCATGGAGCAGATAGACTCTGTCTCCCTGAGGGCGCTTCTTGTGCTTCCTCTTAGGTGCCTGCATAGCTAGCACCAAAGAAAACCCAAATAGGCATAGAATCAATGCGAAAAAGATTCTATGCCCGTTCTTGATATTATTATAATGTCTGTTACTGATCATTTAACCCAACCTTGATATTCAAATTTGCAATCTTTGTAGCGGTCGTTCATGCGAACGTAGGTCCTCTTAATCTTGTCGACTACCCAATCATGCAAAGTCTTTTCTCTTTCCTTGGCAAGTACCACGTCCTTCATCACCTGGAAATCCTCGGTGATGGTGGCTCTGTGACCATCTACACGGCTTACCAGCTTAATCAGGGCGCAAGTGGTCTTGCCCTTGCTGTTTACCATGGTGAAAGGCGCTGATACCTGACCCACCTTCATGGTGTCTACCACGCGTGCCACCTCGGTAGGAAGATCCTTCATCTGGAACTTAGAGGTGCGGTCGGCAGAAGTGGCATTTGCCATCAGACCTTTGTTGTTTCGGGTATCCTTATCGTCAGACAAGGCGCCTGCTGCATCCTCGAAAGAGAATTTCTTGGCACGGATGTCGTTGCCGATGGAATCCAAACGACCGATTGACTTGTCGATAGCCTCCTGAGAAACCACTGGCTTCAGCAGGATGTGACGACACTTGATCTTATCACCGCGCTTATCGATGAGCTGGATGATATGATAACCGAACTCCGACTCCACAATCTTGGAAATCTTCTTCGGGTCGGTCAGGTTGAATGCCACGTTGGCAAACGCCGGGTCCAGCATACCTCTACCGATATAATCCATCTCTCCACCCATGCGGGCAGAACCTGGGTCTTCACTATACAGACGCGCCAAGGTTGCGAAAGTGGTCTCACCCTTGTTCACACGGTCGGTGAAGTCACGCAACTGGTTCTTGACACGGTTGATTTCCTCCATAGGAATACGAGGCTGCATGGTGAGAATCTCCACCTCCACCTCAGTTGGCACGAAAGGAATGCTGTCGGCTGGCAAGTTGTTGAAATACTTGCGCACCTGGGCAGGCGAAACCTTGATATCCTTCACCAGTTCCTGCTTCATCTTCTGGATGAGCTGCTGGTTCTTGAAGTCGTCGTGCATCTGCTGGCGCATCTGGGTAACGCTCTGCTTGCGGTATTCCTCCAGTTTCTCACGCGAACCAATCATGGAAATCCAGTGATTGATCTGGTCGTCGATGCCCTGCATCACTTCCGATTCAGAAACCTCGATACTGTCGATGGCTGCCTGATGGAGGAAGAGTTTCTGCACGGCGAGCTGCTCCGGAATGGAACAGTCGGGGTCGCCAGCATACTTGATTCCTTCTGCTTCAGCCTGAAGTCGAGTCACCTCGACATCCGACTTCAGGATAGCCTCATCGCCGACTACCCAAATCACCTCGTCAACGACGCTGCCTGGGGCTATATTCTCCGAGTCACCCTTCGCTTCCTGCTGGCTCGAATCAGCTTCAGCTGCAGAAGCATGGCGGCTCATCCCCATACGTGAGGCGCTTGCACTCATGCCTATTACCAAGAGCAATGCCACAAACGCCAGACTCATTTTATATCCAGTATTCATTGATACGTCCGTTCTGATAAATATATATTAATGTTTGTTTACCGTAGCCAGCACCTCAGGGTCGACCACGAACTGATATTTCTTTCTCAAACCAGCCACCCAGTCTTTCTCCAGCTGGTCCTGATAGTCGGCAACCACCAGCGCCTTCACGTCGGTGTATTCCTTAGGACCCTTCTTGAGAATCTTTCCGAAAGTGGCATCGATAGGATAATCCTTCACCTTCTCTACCTTGGCATTCTTCTTGAACACCACCGAGTCGATCAAGGCATTGTCTCCCTCCTTGAAGATACCTTTCTCCACGCGAATGCGCACCACCGAGTCGGCATTGAATGCATTGCGCAGCAACTCAGCCCATTCGCTGAAAGGTTTTCCCTTGACACATTTCTTCACGGCTGCCACGTCAGCGGCATCCTTCACATGGTAAGCAATGCCCTTGAAACGAGGCTGCTCCCACTTGTATTTCTTCTTGTTCTTGGCAAAATAAGCAGCCAAAGCCTTTTCGTCTTTCGCAGCCTTTTCCCAAACCATGCGGTTGCTGATCTCATAGAGCATCAGTCCGTCGTGGTATTCCTGTACCAGATACTTCAGGTTGCTGTCCTTGGCAGTCAACTCGGCAGTCTTCTTATCCAGAATTGTCTCGCGGTCGGTTCCCGCAGGCAATGTCTTCACGATGGAATCCAACTTCTGGTCAACGATTCTTTCTCTGATTCCCCTTGCGTCGATGAAACGGAGAATATCGTTCTTCACCGAATCGTAAGGGAAGAAGTCTTGCTTATCCTCCAACTTGATGATGTGATAGCCAAACTCCGACAATACAGGCTTGCTGATTTCTCCCTTCTTCATGGAGAATGCAGTTTCCTCGAAAGCCTTCACCGTCTGTCCCTTCGAAATCCATGAGATATCGCCACCTCTTACGGCAGAGCCCTTATCATCTGAGTATTTCCTGGCCATCTCGGCAAAGTCAGCACCCTTCACCAACTTCTTTACCTTCTTGTTCTTTACCTTCTCGATAACATAACGGTCGGCAAGGGCATTATAGATAGAGTCAGCCTTTAGCTTCGCCTTCTCCTGTTCCTCAGCTGTAGCCTTCTGGCCCAAACGTATCATGATGTGGGCTGGTCTAACCATACCGCCCGCCTTGATGACACGTTCTCTGGTTTCATTATAAATCTTATGCGCTTCCGCAACGAGATCCGCCTCATTGATCATCGTAGGACGAATCTGCTGGTCGCGATACTGCAGGAATTCCTTCTTGAAGGAACTGAGCGTATCGATGCGAGCCTCCTTAGCAGCCAACACCTTGAGCTTGTAGTTAACGAACAGGTCAACATATTCATCCACAGATTTCTTGTCGATGACACCCTCGGAATTGTTTTTGTTGTAAGAATATTCAAATTCGGAACGACTGACAGGCTGACCATTGATGGTCATGATAACAGGGTCGTCGTTTTGAGCAAAAGCTATGCCCCCCGAAAGGAGCATAGCTGCGAAAAGCGCATAAAATTTCATTTTTTTCTATTCAAATAATTATTCAGGACGGCTGTAGTTAGGAGCCTCACTGGTGATAGTGATATCATGTGGATGGCTCTCCAATACACCGGCATTTGTAATACGAGTAAACTTAGCGTTGTGCAAGTTCTCAATGGTGAAAGCACCGCAATAACCCATACCTGAGCGCAAACCACCAATCAACTGGTAGATAACCTCCTGTACGGTTCCCTTGTAAGGTACACGACCTGCGATACCCTCTGGTACGAGCTTCTTCACGTCCTTGGTGTCGCTCTGGAAGTAACGGTCCTTAGAACCATTCTTCTGCTCCATAGCCTCCAAAGAACCCATACCACGGTAGCTCTTGAACTTACGGCCATTGAAGATGATAGTGTCGCCAGGGCTCTCCTCGGTACCTGCTACCAATGAACCGATCATCACGCAGCTACCACCGGCAGCCAAAGCCTTCACGATATCACCAGAGTAGCGCAAACCACCATCGGCAATCAATGGAACACCTGTGCCCTGCAATGCAGAGTAAACATCATAAACAGCGCTCAACTGTGGTACACCCACACCGGCAACCACACGGGTAGTACAGATGGAACCAGGACCGATACCCACCTTTACACCATCAGCACCATTCTCTACCAGGAACTTGGCAGCCTCGCCGGTAGCCACATTACCAACCACAACATCTACCTGTGGGAAAGCAGCCTTTACCTGCTTCAACTTCTCAATCACACCCTTAGAGTGACCATGAGCGGTATCGATGACGATGGCATCAGCACCAGCCTCAACCAAAGCCTTGGCACGATCCATGGTATCCACGGTAACGCCTACACCGGCTGCTACACGCAGACGACCCTTAGAGTCCTTGCAAGCCATTGGCTTGTCCTTTGCCTTGGTGATGTCCTTGTAAGTAATCAAACCTACCAGGTGGTTCTCGTTGTCAACTACAGGGAGCTTCTCAATCTTGTTCTCCTGCAGGATGGCAGCGGCAGCAATCAGGTCGGTCTGGATGTGAGTGGTAACCAAATTCTCGCTGGTCATCACCTCATCAATCTTCTTGTCCATGTGGCGCTCGAAGCGGAGGTCACGGTTGGTAACAATACCTACGAGATGGTTCTCATCATCCACCACTGGAATACCACCGATATGATAATCATGCATCATATCAAGGGCATCCTTCACTGTACTACCGCGACGGATAGTAACAGGGTCATAAATCATACCATTCTCAGCACGCTTCACGATGGCAACCTGACGAGCTTGCTCCTCGATGCTCATGTTCTTGTGGATAACACCAATACCACCTTCGCGGGCGATGGCAATCGCCATTGAAGCCTCGGTAACGGTGTCCATCGCTGCTGTAACGAATGGAACGTTCAACTCGATGTTACGAGAGAACTTGGTTTTCAACTCTACCTGTTTTGGTAGTACCTCTGAATACGCAGGGATCAGAAGGACGTCGTCGTAAGTGAGACCGTCCATTACAATTTTATCTGCAACAAATGATGACATATTGTAACCTTTAAAAATTTATTGCGTGCAAATTTAGCAATAATTTCTCAGATAGAGTTCCATTTTCACGAAAATCTTACCTTATTAATGCTATTTAACGTGATTAGTTGGCTTGTTCGGACAAAAACTTGATTCTAATCAGTCTAATGTCCTCTTCAGTGTAGTCTTCGTCCAACTCATCAAGTGCCGCTTCCAAGTCGTCTGTTTCACTCTCCATGAAGTAGTCATAGATGTCGTCTATCTTGTCGTCATCCATCCTGTCTTCTATGAAATAATCGATGTTCAACTTGGTGCCGCTATACACGATTGCTTCTATTTCATCCAACAAATCGGCAAACTCCAGGCCCTTGGCACTAGCCAGGTCTTCCAGGTCCATCTGGCGGTCGATGCTCTGGATAATGCTCACCTTGAGCAGCGACTTCTTCGCCACGGTCTTCACTCTGATTTCCTCAGGGCGTTCTATTTCGTTCTCCGCACAGTAGTCCTGAATCAGCTTGCAGAATTCCTTGCCGTAGCGCTTCGCCTTGCCGGCACCCACGCCCTGGATGTTCTGCAGCTCCTGAAGGTCGTGCGGATACATGGTGGCCATCTGCTCCAGAGAGATGTCCTGGAAGATGACGTATGGTGGCAGCTTGTGCTTCTTAGCCACACTCTTGCGCAGGTCTTTCAGCATGGCAAAGAGTGCCGGGTCCAATGCCTCAACATTGGTGCCGCCATCATGACTACGCTCAACATAATCGTCCTTGAATTCCTTGTCGGCTACAATCATGAACGATTTCGGAGCCTTCAGATAGCGCTTTCCGGCTGCAGTGAGCTTCAGCAAGCCATAGTTCTCTACGTCTTTCTTCAGATAACCCGCTATCAGCGCCTGGCGAATCACCGGATTCCATACCTTGGCATCCATATCCTCGCCTGCACCAAACTCCTCCAGCTGGTCGTGCTTGTGAGATACGATATCATCGGTGCCACGGCCCTTCACGAAGTCAATGATATACTCCTGTCGGAAGTTCTCCTTCACGGCAGCCACCGCCTGCAATACAACCACCAGGGCATCCTTCGCCTCAAACTTCTCGGTAGGATGCAGACAGTTGTCGCAGTTGTGGCAGTTCTCCACATTATACTCCTCGCCGAAATAATGCAGCAGCATCTTGCGTCGGCACACCGAAGACTCGGCGTATGCCGCTGTTTCCTGCAAGAGCTGTCGGCCGATATCCTGCTCTGCCACAGGCTTGTTCTCCATAAACTTCTCCAGCTTTCTCAGGTCCTTGCGTGCATAGAAAGCAATGCAGATGCCTTCGCCTCCGTCGCGTCCCGCACGTCCGGTCTCCTGATAATAGCCTTCCAGACTCTTAGGAATATCATAGTGAATGACAAATCTTACATCCGGCTTGTCGATACCCATACCGAAGGCGATGGTAGCCACAATCACGTCGAGACGCTCCATCAGAAAGTCGTCCTGGGTCTGCGAACGGGTGGCAGAATCCAGTCCGGCATGATAAGGTGCTGCCTTGATATCGTTAGCCTTGAGCACTTCGGCAAGTTCCTCCACCTTCTTTCTGGACAGACAATAGATGATACCGCTCTTACCAGGATGCTGACGGATAAACATGATAATCTGGCGGTCTATGTCGTTAGTCTTCTGACGTACTTCATAGAAGAGGTTTGGACGGTTGAACGAACTCTTGAACTCGCGGGCATCCACGATGCCCAGATTCTTCTTGATATCAGTGCGCACCTTGTCGGTAGCCGTTGCCGTAAGGGCAATCACCGGTGCCTTGCCTATCTCGTTGATAATAGGGCGTATGCGTCGGTACTCTGGGCGGAAGTCATGTCCCCACTCAGAGATACAGTGCGCCTCATCGACAGCATAGAACGAAATCTTGATGCTTCTCAAGAATTCCACGTTATCCTCCTTGGTCAAGGATTCCGGTGCCACATAAAGGAGTTTGGTCTTACCACTCAGGATGTCGCCCTTTACCTTCTCGATGGCCGATTTGTTGAGGGATGAATTGAGATAGTGAGCCACACCATCATCCTCGCTCAGTCCATTGATAACATCCACCTGGTTCTTCATCAAGGCGATCAATGGAGAGATGACAATGGCTGTACCATCCATAATCAAGGATGGCAACTGATAGCACAAGCTCTTACCACCACCTGTAGGCATCAGCACAAAGGTATCGTTGCCGTCCATCAGGTTCCTGATAATAGCTTCCTGTTCGCCTTTAAAAGAATCGAAACCGAAATAATGTTTCAATTGCTCAGTAAGATTTACCTGTTCCGTCATATCCAACTTGTTATTTTTTTATGTCTTTATATGGTATGTAGAAATCAATTGGGCGACGAAGCCCAACTGATTTTCATTTATTTCATCGAATCACGATTAGCGCCTTTGCAGCACTTATGCTGTCTCCAACTGACCCAGATGTGCCTTGTCAAGCTGGTGCTGGGCGTAATCCAATGTTACTTCAAACTTTTTCACCTTCTGTGAAGGAACCTCAAACATGGCGTCTGTCATCACAGCCTCCACGATAGAACGAAGTCCACGGGCTCCCAACTTATACTCCACAGCCTTATCCACCATGTAGTCGAGTGAATCCTCGGTAAAACTGAGCTTGATGCCGTCCATCTCGAAGAGCTTCATATACTGCTTCACGATAGAGTTCTTTGGCTCTACCAGAATCTTGCGCAGGGCTTCACGGTCTAATGGGTTGAGATAAGTGAGCACTGGCAGACGGCCGATGATCTCAGGAATCAAGCCAAACGACTTCAAGTCCTGTGGCAGGATATACTTCATCAGGTCCTTCTTGTCTACCTTGGCTACATTCTGCACAGAGTTGTAACCCACCACATGGGTGTTGAGTCGCTGTGCGATCTTGCGCTCGATGCCGTCGAAGGCACCGCCGCAGATAAAGAGGATATTCTTGGTATCCACATGGATGTAATCCTGGTCTGGATGCTTGCGGCCTCCCTTTGGCGGAACGTTCACCATGGTTCCCTCCAGCAGTTTCAGCAGTCCCTGCTGCACACCCTCACCGCTCACGTCGCGGGTGATGGATGGATTATCACTCTTGCGGGCAATCTTGTCTATCTCGTCGATGAACACGATACCGCGCTGGGCAGCCTCCACATTGTAATCGGCCACCTGGAGCAGACGGGAAAGGATACTCTCCACGTCCTCACCCACATAACCTGCCTCTGTAAACACAGTGGCATCCACGATGGTGAAAGGCACATCGAGCATCTTGGCAATGGTGCGTGCAAGCAGGGTCTTACCTGTACCCGTGCTGCCCACCATGATGATGTTGCTCTTCTCAATCTCCACGCCATCCTTGTCGGCAGGCTGCTGCAAACGCTTGTAATGGTTATACACCGATACAGCCAAATGGCGCTTAGCCTGATCCTGTCCGATGATATACTCATCCAGATATTTCTTGATTTCCACAGGCTTTGGCACATTCTTCAATACAAACTTGCCTTCAGCTCCATCCTGTTGGTTCAACACGCCAGTCTGCTGCACAATATCGTATGCCTGCTTGGCGCAATCCTCACAGATGTAGCCGTTGATACCTGTAATCAACAACTTAACTTCCGTTTCACCTCTTCCACAGAAGCTACAAACTTTCTTTGGCATAATGTTTCTTCCTTTTCTTTCTTCTTTATACCTTAATTATATATACCTATTTATATATAGTAGGATTACTTGCGTACCAGCACATTGTCAATCATACCATACTCCTTAGCCTCCTCGGCAGTCATCCAGTAGTTGCGGTCGCTGTCGGCATAAACCTTGTCGTACGGAGTATGAGAATGCTCAGAGATGATGGTATAGAGTTCCTTCTTCATCTTCAGAATCTCACGAGCCTCAATCTCGATGTCGGAAGCCTGACCCTGCACACCACCCAATGGCTGATGAATCATCACGCGGCTATGAGGCAAGGCAGAACGCTTACCCTCCTGACCTGATACGAGCAGCACGGCAGCCATGGAAGCAGCCATACCGGTGCAGATGGTAGCCACATCGCTGGAGATAAACTGCATGGTATCATAGATACCCAATCCGGCTGTAACACTACCGCCAGGACTGTTCAGATAGATAGAGATATCCTTGCCGCTATCCACAGAGTCGAGATAGAGCAGCTGAGCCTGCAGCGTGTTGGCTGTGTAATCATCGATCTCGGTTCCCAGGAAGATGATGCGGTCCATCATCAGTCGGGAGAACACGTCCATCTGGGTAACGTTCAGCTGACGTTCCTCCAGAATGTAAGGGTTTAAATACTTAGCCTGCGCATTCATCACGTCGTCAAGCACCATACCATTCATACCAAGATGCTTGGTAGCATATTTTCTAAAATCGTTCATATCTTATAGCTTTTTACTTCGTTTTTTAGAACAGAAAACGAGGTTATCGACCTCATCATCCCGTTCGGTGGAACAAAGATAATAAAAAAAGTCGATAACCTCGTAATTATTTGAAGTTTTTTTTCAAAAAAACGCTTATTCCTGCATCATCTTGTTGAAATCCTCTACAGAAATCTCTTTTTCGTTGAGTTTTACGGCCTTCTTAAGAGCCTCAGCCAACTTGCGATCGATAGAACGGTCTACCAATGCGTCAACTGACTCACCCTTCTTGAGAATCTCGTTTGCGTAGTTCTCGATATACTCCTCAGGGATGTTAGTCATACCATACTGAGCGAACTGAGCACGAGCTGCTTCCTTGGCAGTCTCCTTGATATCCTCGTCGTTCACCTTGATATCCTGAGCCTGGATGAGCTGCTCCTTGATGAGGTGCCATGTCAACTCCTTGATGCTCTGCTCGTAGTTCTTCTCTACGAACTCCTCACCCTTATCCTTGTTGTTAGCCAACATGATGCGCTTCAACAGAGCGTCTGGGTAAGTCAACTCGCCTACCTTCTTCTCGCAGTGCTCGCGTACGTCGAGGATGAATTTGTAGTCAGAGTCGTTAACCAACTGCTCCTGCAAGCCCTCAGCGATCTTAGCACGGAAAGCAGCCTCGTCCTTCACGTCAGTATCCTCACCGAATACCTGCTTGAAGAGCTCCTCGTTTACCTCGTGCTTCTTGAAGCGCTGGATCTCTGTAATCTGGAAGCTGAACTCAGACTCCAGGTCAGCCACAGCCTCACGCTCAATCTTCAAGAGAGTAGAAACCTCTGTATCGTTCTCTGGGTAAGCCTTCTTAGGGTTGAAGGTGATGATGTCACCGAGCTTAGCACCGTTGAAGAGGTTCTTCTGCTCCTCTACCTTGATGTAGCTAGGCATCAGGATAGCACCCTCTACTGTGATACCGCCTTCCTTGGTGTTACCGTTCTCGTCGAGCTCACGGATGTCACCCTTCAAAAGGTCGTTCTCCTCATACTGCTCGCCCTTCTCGTAGCTACCTGCACGCTGAGCGTACATCTCTACCTGCTGGTCGAGAATCTTGTCGTCAACCTTGATGTTATAGTAATCTACCTTGTCGCGACCATTGAGAGTTACCTTGAACTCAGGTGCAACAGCGATGTCGAACATGAATGTGAATGTAGTACCCTTCTCCAAGTCAGCTGGCTCCTGCTTCTCAGATGGAAGAGGCTCGCCGAGCATCTGGATCTTGTTTTCCTGTACATACTTGTAAATCTCCTGGCCTACGATCTTGTTGATAGCCTCCATCTTTACAGATGGGCCAAACTGGCGCTTGATCATACCCATAGGAGCCTGACCAGGACGGAAACCTGGAACATTAGCCTTCTTACGGTAGTCTTTCAATGTTTTCTCAACCTCGTTCTTGTAGTCATCCTCCTCTACTACGAGAGTCAAGAGACCGTTAATCTTGTCAGGATTTTCAAATGAAACTTTCATCTTGATTTCTTTTTTTATTTTGTTATTATTAATATTTCAATTTCAATTGGTTAGGCTCTCCAACTGTATTTTTGGCTCGCACACTACACAATCGGCTTGCAAAATTACACAATTTTAATGGATATACCTAATATATAAGAGAAAAATTTGATTTTTTAACCATCTTTCTCTGCTTCTTTCGCCTTTTTCTGCTCATCAAGCAGCTGGAAGTCCTTCTTGCGGAGCACAAAACTGGTGGTAAGATACTTCTCCTTCACCGTCTTGTTCTCTGCCAGTTCCTCCGGAGTGCCCTGAAAAAGAATGCGGCCTTCGAAGAGCAGATAGGCTCTGTCGGTGATGGTAAGCGTCTCATCCACATTGTGGTCGGTGATGAGAATACCGATGTTGCGGTACTTCAGTTTCCACACGATGTGCTGGATTTCCTCCACCTGGATTGGGTCTACTCCGGCAAAAGGCTCATCGAGCATGATGAACTTAGGGTCGTTGGCAAGGCAGCGGGCTATCTCCACACGGCGGCGCTCACCTCCCGAAAGCTGGTCGCCCAGGTTCTTGCGCACCTTCTGAAGGTCGAAGTCGTTGATCAGGCTCTCCAGCTTCTCCTTCTGATACTCCTTAGGCTTGCCAGTCATCTCCAATACCGACATGATGTTGTCTTCCACACTCATCTTGCGGAACACGCTCGCCTCCTGAGGCAGATATCCGATGCCGGCACGTGCACGCTTGTACACCGGAAACTTCGTAATCTCCTGGTCACCCAGATACACATGACCCTCGTTAGGAACCACCAGGCCCGTGGTCATATAGAAAGAGGTGGTCTTGCCGGCACCGTTAGGTCCCAGCAAACCCACAATCTCACCTTGCTTTACATTTATCGTCACGCCGTTGGCAACGGTACGCTTGCCATAGCGCTTTACCAACCCTTCCGTTCTGAGAACCAGTTTTTCCTCGGAAGAAGGTTGTACTTCATTCATTATTTCGTCCATAATTAGCTAATTTGGTTGCAAAAATACTAAAAAAGGTGGAAATATCGCTTTAAAAATCAAAAACTATTCATAATATTGCAGTTTTTTAGAGGATTTTGGTTAATTTTGCACCATATTTTATAGATTATACAGCATGATAATAGAAAAATGGCTTACCACCTTCGGTAAATATCTCATATTGATGGGGCGTGCTTTCTCACGCCCTGAACGTATGCGCATGTTCCTGAAACAGTATATCAAGGAGATGTCGCAGCTGGGTGTCGACTCCATCGGCATCGTGCTTCTCATCTCGTTCTTCATCGGTGCAGTTATCTGCATCCAGATGAAACTCAACATCCAGAGTCCTTGGATGCCGAGATGGGTTTCGGGCTATACCACCCGAGAAATCATGCTGCTGGAGTTCTCTTCCAGCATCATGTGTCTGATTCTGGCGGGTAAGGTAGGTTCCAATATCGCCTCCGAGCTGGGCACCATGCGAGTAACCCAGCAGATTGATGCCCTCGACATCATGGGTGTCAACTCGGCGTGCTACCTGATTCTTCCTAAGATTCTGGGATTGGTTACCATCATGCCGTTCCTCGTTATCTTCTCATCCCTGCTGGGCACAGTGGGCGCTTACGCCACGGCATATATCGGGCACATCCTGCCGCCCGACGACCTGACCCTGGGATTGCAGCACAACTTCAACCAGTGGTTTGTGTGGATGAGTATCATCAAGAGTCTCTTCTTCGCATTCATCATCTCGAGTGTGGCATCGTATTTCGGATACACCGTAGAAGGCGGTTCGGTAGAGGTGGGTAAATCTTCCACCGACGCCGTGGTATGCTCCAGCGTACTCATCCTCTTCTCTGACGTATTCCTCACCCAGATACTCTCTTAAACACTCTCTACAATTCTTTCTAAAATTCTCTCTTAAATTCTCAGTTAAAGAAGTGAACTATGATAGAAGTTAAAAATCTTACGAAAAAATTCGGCGATAAGACCGTACTCGATAATATCAGCGTGCAATTCGAAACCGGCAAGACCAATCTGATCATCGGTCAGAGTGGTTCGGGAAAGACGGTTTTGGTGAAGAACCTCGTCGGACTCCTGGAGCCTACCAGCGGTCAAGTGCTCTACGACGGTCGTGACTTTGTTCACATGAACAAGAATGAAAAGGTGATGATGCGCCGTGAGATGGGAATGATTTTCCAGAGCGCCGCCCTTTTCGACTCGCTCAATGTACTGGAGAACGTGATGTTTCCGCTCGATATGTTTTCCAACCTTAATTATAAGGAACGCGTGAAGCGCGCACAGGAGTGTCTCGACCGTGTAAACCTGATAGAGGCACAGCAGAAATTCCCTGGCGAGATTTCGGGAGGTATGCAGAAGCGTGTGGCGATAGCCCGTGCCATCGTGATGAACCCGAAGTATCTCTTCTGCGATGAGCCTAACTCGGGTCTCGACCCGAAGACTTCGCTTGTCATCGACGAACTTCTCTCGGGCATCACCAAGGATTACAACATGACCACCATCATCAATACCCACGACATGAA
The DNA here is from genome assembly GCF_051861805.1 of Segatella copri. GTDB lineage: Bacteria > Bacteroidota > Bacteroidia > Bacteroidales > Bacteroidaceae > Prevotella > Prevotella copri_M. The sequence continues at coordinate 3,448,614 of NZ_CP146520.1, forward strand.
CTCGGTGATGGGCATCGGCGAGAACATCTGCTTCATCTACCAGGGTCACAAGGAGTGGCAAGGCAACAAGGACCAGGTGATGAGTGCCACCAACGAGAAGCTCAACGACCTCGTCTTCGCCTCCGATTTGTTCAGAAAGGTGAAGAAGGCAGAGATGGAAGAATCTTGCAAATCATCTATCACCCCTCACGATTTCCTGAAAAAAAGTTTTTAAGCTATTGAAATATAGCGGGATAACCTGCGTGACAGATACCAGAAAATAGGGATTTATCCCTCACGCATCCCTCACGATTTTGGCTTTATCCCTCACGATTTTGCGTAAGCAGTGAAGCAAAAAGGCTTCGCTGAATCTCGAAGCCTGCTTCATGAATCGGTGAAGCAGGCTTCATTGATTATTGAAACAGGCTTCATTTGCCAATGAAGTAAGCTTCATCTCAAGTTGGTTTGAGGCTCAGATAAAGTTTACGTGATCCTCTATTAAGGTTTACTTGAGCCTCACTTCAAATTCAAATGAGGCTCAAGATAAACCCATTTTGCCCTTACTGGGTGCCTTCACACAGATTTCACCCTAGTGGATATGTACATACACTACGACTGAAGTTGCTTCAGCTGGTCTTCTGTTAATCCAGTTAACTGCACGATTTGAGGCCAAGACATACCAATTGCCAACAAGTTACGGGCTACTTCCGCTTTACCTTTAGCCATTCCTTTCGCCATTCCTTCAGCCATTCCTTCAGCACGACCTTTTTCCATTCCTCTTTTCTCATCAAACTTTCTAGTGGCATATATATCACGCATATTCTTGATGTCCTCATCATAAAGCTCAAGTTCCTCGCGGGAGAGCTTGCGGAGGTCGCCTATCTCTGCCAACTTGCGGAAGACTGGATACTTCTCGCAGAATGGCATCTGCTCAAACATGTTCATATTCTTCATTATATAAATCCAACAATCAAATATATCCATACACTCAGCCTCCACGCGGATCTATAAATCTTGCCATCTTCTTACGTTTTATAAGGTCGTGGACGCAATATTGTATTTCTGCTGCGAAGATACACTTTTTTATTGAAACTGCCAAGAAAAACTGGGATTTTCTTTCTAAAAGGAGGAAAGGAAAATACATGAGAGCGATAAAGGATGAAATATGGGTATCATCATCATTCTTGAAACAAGTTATGCAGGATTGCTCATCAAACAAAAAACTCATGGTAGGCGACGACTATCTCCTTAATCTGAGTGTTTGCTGTTTTTCTCGCCTCACAAGCCAATAGTTTCACTACCCAAATCATAATACCATAAACCAGAATACACCATACGAACAACACAGAACCCTCAAACAGATATGCAGCAACAAGCTCAGCACAAAAAGAAGACAGCAAACTTTGGCATGGCAGCCAAAAAGAATGCCATATAGGAAATTCTAAGAAAGAAAAGGAAACAGAAAAGACAACAATGGGAGTAATCATTCCTTCATAGATTGCTCTCATCACCAAAAGATGATTAACATAATGGAAACGATTTTGGCACGCATACGCTCTATCAAATTCATCAGGCTTTTCATGACAAACTTTGTTTTCTCCTTTACAAGATCTTCCAGATTGGTCTAGCATCATCCACATATGAGTAAACGCTGCTTCCTTATTAATCGCAAACAATTTGGAAATAGGTACATTTTCCCAAGAAAAAGAAGCTACGATTTTATCGAAATGACAACAAAAATCCTGATCATTCGACAAGTTACTCTCGCAAGAATACAAAACAACATTGCGCACATGTTTTCCTACAACCCAACTAATTATCCCTAATACGTAAGACAGCAACAGACAAAGAATTGCTGTCAAGAAAATGTGGTTGGCATGAAACACCATCTTTCTGAAACCACAAGAGATATAAGTTAACACACATAACATTGCTCCACCAGATATCAAATACGACATATCAAAGAAATTGAGCGAGCTAGTTAGCACATCAAATTGTTTCTGAAGACTAACCATATTAAAAAGTTTTTGATTTTCCATATACTATCGACTTCTATAAAATAATTAGACTTAGCTACAAAAAAAGAGAGACACCTTCGCAAGATGCCTCTCCCCTTTTATTGTTTAACTTTATATATCACATCTCACTGTTCATAAGAACAATGGTTTCTAGATGGTTCATTACTTCTTAACAACCTTAGTTGCCTTACCGTCCTTAACTACGATGTTAATACCCTTAACAAGCTTGTTAACCTTCAAGCCACTGACTGTGTAGATACCGTCAGCCTTAGCTGCGAAGTCAGACTCGATACTGTTGATACCTGTTGCTGTACCATCCTTAGTTACCTTGATATGCAAATCCTCAGCGTAGAATGCTGTATTAACACTGTTTATCTTTGCAACACCATTGATGCCCTTCAAGATAATCTCCGAACCATCAACAAACTTATCGTCAGCAACTACCTCAAAGCTGCACAATTTACCATCTTTCTTCAAGAAATTAAGATTTCCAAAGATATCTACAACTTTTACATTATATAAATTATTAAGGATAGTAGCTACATGGTTTGGACAACGTTCAGGATCAGCCTTTTCTGAATCCTTTACAATAGACAAACCTTCTGGCAATTGAATTGTAAATGACAAGAAGCTCATGAATTCCTTCTGGAAATCACATGACAATGTAACTGTAGCAGGAGTACCCTCGGTAACCTTTACTTCATTACTTGTAGCAATAATCTGGTCGGCAACATTACCTACCTTACCCTTAACAACAGGAGTCTTTACAATATTCTTGTCAACTATGCTAATAGCACCATCAGACAATTCAATCTCGCTAGTAGCAGTGAAATTCTCAGAAACATTTACTTCAAAAGTAAATACTTCACCTTGACCAGGCTGTACATTAGCATTAACAGTACTATAACCTAAGAAGAACGCATTGCGATCATTCTTTTTCTGCATACCAATACTAAACTTACTAGTACGCTCTGTCTTACCTACCTTGCAATATTCTTCTCTATCAGCATCAACAAAAGTTAGACCCTCTGGAAGAACAATTCTTCCTTCGAAAGCATTTACAGGATCTGGATTTGTCATACTTACAGCAAGTACTCCTTTTTCACCAGGTGTCAAGAAAGAAATGCTTTTTAATACATATTCTTGAGCCATTGCGCCAAGATTAGCTACAAAAAGCATAGCAAGTGCAATAACACAACTATAAAGTCTTGAATGTTTCATAATCTATTTTTTATAATGTTATTAAATTCTTTAAGAGGTGAAGTTTCCTATATAAGGAAACTTCACACAATTAATTCAATTTATTTTTTCTTATACTGAAGATAAGCATCGATGAAGTTCATGAATGTAGTACCATCCATTACACCAGCATCAACATTAGCACCAGCCTTAACGATATCACCAAGACCGATTTCACCATCACCATCGAGGTCGAGGTTACCACCCTTCTCTGCCTTCTCAGCATCAGCAAGAGCCTGCTTCAAGTTAGCAGAAGCTGTCTTCAACGCACCTTCAATAGAAGCATAGGTATCACCAAGCGTACCAGCAGCGAAGTCCTTAGCAACACTAGACTCCTGAGCAGAAACTGTTGTCTCAGCAGCAGCGATAACAACATTAGCGTCAGCCTGGACTTCCTCACGATAGCCAGCAATTGCAGCCTTAGCATTTGTGATTTCAGCCTTAACTACAGCAATCAACGCATCAGCCTTAGACTTAGCCTCATTATTAGCTACATAACCCTTATAGTTAGTTGCCTGGAAATAACCAGCATCGAATGATGCCAATACTGCATCAGCCTCGTCATTGAGAGAAGATGCTGTAAGAGCATTATCCTCCAACTTCTTAGAGAAGGCCTTAAGAGCATCGTTAATTTCCTGCAGCTTAGTCTTAACAAAGTCATCCTTACCATCAGGAACAACCTGCTTGTACTCCTTCTGATAATCAGCTTCCTTACTCTTAGCAACAGTCCATGCCACCTTCTTAGTAGCTACCTTCTGATACAAAGCTGTATAAGCCTCCAACTGATCATTAACTGCCTTAACAGCGGTTTCAATCTTAGCCAAATAGTCTGTAGAAATGCTACCAATATTGTCAGCCAAAGTCAAAGCATTCATATAGTCATTCGCCTTGTTATAAGCGTCAACTCTATAATTCTCACCGACATTAGCATTCTGACTCTTATCAAGAATACCCTGATAACGCTTATCGAAGCTATCATGAGCCTCCTGGGTCATCTTAGACTCACTAAGACCCTTGTCAATATACTCCTTGGCAGCATTATACTTCTGGTTAGCATCATTAAAGGTCAATGTAGCCTTGCCATTAGACCAATCACGGGTGAGGTAAGTCCAAGCTCTATCATTAGCAGTCTTAACAGCTGCATCAATCTGAACCTTAATACGTCCCTCAATCTCTTCTACAATGCTCTTGTAAGTCTTTCCGTCTTTATTCTCACCATTGAAACGATACTTAGTTGCATCATTAGGATCAAACTCTACATCAGAAACCTCATCAATTGCAGTCTCAAGTTCTGCAACCTTATCAGCTACAGCTTTCTTTTGAGCATCAAGTTCACCAACAATATCAAAGAGAACTCTCTGATTAGCATTCAAACTAGCAATCATATCATCACTTGCGAAATCAGCCTTCTTCCAAGCCTCAATCTTAGCGATGTAATCGTTGTAGTTCTTACGAACAGCATCAATCTGGTCGTCAATCACCTTCTTGGCATCCTTATTATTGTCCTTAACCTTAACCTTCTGATCATTAAGGGTCTTATCCCATTTAGCCTTTACCTGATCATTAATACCAGAAATATTCTTTGCAATAGTATTGTAGCCTTCTACGATAGTTGCATAATCCTTAAGGCCAATAGTCTTATTGTAACCATTGAGTTCAGACTGAATAACAGCAAATTCCTTCTCATACTGCTTCTGAGTCTCAGGCTCATTCTGATACTTAGCAGAAATCTTATAGCTATAAGTATCAATATTCTTCTGAGCATCAGCAGAAAGTGCAGTCAATGCTTTATGAGCCTGACCAATGAATTCATCCTTCAAACTAGTGAATGTCTTATCAGCTGTAGTATACTTACCTACAGGATCTACATCAAGCTCAGCCTTAGTATAATCACGACGATTTGTAGTATCATCAATAAAGTCATTGAGCTCCTTTACAGCCTTTGTCCAATCGTCATAACCAGCAGGCTTTGTAAATACATCCTTCTGATTAACATCCTTAATTGCAAGAACACCATTCAAATTATCGACCTTAGTCTTCAAATTTGTAATCTTGCTCTTATAGTCACGCTCAACGATAGCACGAGCAATCATATTGTCAATCTGACCCTTGAGACCATCGAAATCCTTCTGCCAATCAGCCTCATTCTTAGTAGACTTATAGAATCTGCTAAGTTCCTCCATAGCAGCCTTCTTGAGAGCATCGCGATCCTTAGCAATAGCATTCAACTCATCTTCAGCCCAAGCAGCCTTTAAGCTTGACTTTACAATCTTCTTACCATCAAGTTTGAAGTCCCAGATATAAGTCAATGCATTATTATCAATTGCACTAACAGTGGTCTTTGCAGCCTCAACCAAGCGATCATCTACGCCCTTAGCCACAACCTTAGTAATATTATCATAGTTCTTCTTAGCTGCTTCAGCATCCTTAACTATCTTCTCAACAGCTGTCTTGACAGCACCCAAGCGTTTTTCCAAAGAAGTCTCTAAGCCTTCTGCAAGCAGCTCCTTAACTGTATTCTCTGCCTTAGCAGTCACCAACTCAGCTTCCATCTGAGCCACCTTCTGAGCCTCGAGGTTAATCTCTTCCTTTACAGAAGTGAAGAAACCATCAAATGAAAGATTCTGATTATCCTTATCAATCATTGTAGAATAATCTGCAATATCAACAGTAGCCTTATTGACAGCTGCCATACCGACAGTCTTAATCAAATTCTCTGCCTTGCGATAATTATCAGACTCTACATAAATAGACTTGATAGCTGTATCAGTACCAAGCTTTAATACTACATCACCATCAGCCTCTGCAACAAAGCTAATCTTTCCACCTTCCAAAGATGCAGAAAGCTTTGAACCATTAACGGTAATATCCAAGTTCTCACCATTAACTCCCAATTGAACTTTATCACCTTTTGTTACCTTGAAAGAGAATGCCTGGTTCTCATAAGTAAGGTTACTCTTTGTACCTTTAACAAAATGAGTACCTGCCTCAAGCTGAGGCTTCTCAAGGCCAGTCCAATCAAAATCGTTAGCAACTGCTGAACCAGCAACCATCGACAATGCCGATACTAAAGTTAAAACTTTTTTCATAATCGTAAATTTTAGTTTATAAAAAAATTGTTCATTATTATTTGTTCTTAGAAAGAATCCTCAAATGTCATGGTGAATCTGTTTCCAGGGTTTCATCATTTATTTGTTCTTAGAGAATTGTAGCTTCTAGTTAGCGGCCTCTTGTTAGGAGAGAGTCGGCTAATATTTCGTATTACCTTCTTCAGTTCTTACATCTTACATCGTTTATCATCTACATCGTTCGTTAGAAATCTACAGTTCTTTTTTAGGTCGAGAGGACAAACTCTTCTTAGGAGTCTTATACCCTCATTAGGTTCTTTCGGTTGCAAATGTAGGCAAAATTTCTGAAACGAGCAAAACTTTTTAGGTTAAAAAGTGTAAATCTTAATAATTTTAACGCAATTTCATAGCTTTTTTTTCTAATTTTTCTGTGTTTGCGCAAACAAAAATAAACGCAAAACTGCGAAATCAGAAAAAAGAGAAAAGAAGAACCGCAGCCTTCATCCAAGTAAAGACTGCGGTTTTTCATCACTTATCGCCATAATGGGAGTCTAAATCCAAGACCAGAACCCTTATGCTTTCCTATAACTCATAGTGAATTCAAAAAATGTCGAAGATCGTCAGCAGTAGAACAGCTGACAAAATTTCCTTTTCGATATTCTTCTCTTGCACTATCTATCTTAGCCTGAAGCTCTGGAGTAACACTCTTCCTATTCAAGCCAGATGCCGTTGTTTTACTTAATACCTCGATACTCATACTCAAATAACGTTAAATATAGTCTCTATAAAACACTTCACGCACCACCTCGTTCGGAATAATGAACCTGGTGTATCCCTGATAAGAGCCATCTATCGTTACTAAACCAAAATAGAAGAGCAAACTCAGGAAGTTATCCGGGTCGTTGATACGTTCCGCAGGAAAATTCTCTACGAGATTACCCATAACAAAGCCCTTGGTAACCAGTTCCTGGATGATGCTGGCATCATGGTCGAAGTTCTTGTCATGGCGAATCAGCATGCGAATCTTATCGTAGTCAATACGGATGTTGGTCTCAATCATGGATTTTGGAATCTGATAGCCCGATCGGATATACCTATCCAGGAAGTTGAGTACCATCACAGAATTATACATGGTGGTCTTGCCATACTCCTCCACAGAGAAACAATAGTTGTCAAACCATGGCTTCATGTTACGAACCAGCTCTTCTACCGTATGATTGAACGGACAAACAGCCGCATAATCAGTAAGCAGTGCCCGCACTTCTTCCTCTGTAAATCCTACCAGTTCATTAAACTCATGGCACAGAGAATAATTGGTGCCTATATTGAAACCGCTGGTCAAATCATCCATCGTTACGGGACTCACACCTGTGACAAAGACACGTGCCAACGAAGAAGAAGTAGCATCCTTCACGGCATCGAAGAACATTCGAAGATATCCTTCACCATGAGTCTGCTCACGATACCTGACCATGTGCTTCGGCTCGGCAAGAATCTTGTTGGTGAAATGGTCATACTCATCAATGAAAAGATAGATATGCTGGTTCACATTCTCACATTCTGCAGCCAGAAACTTCAACTGGTCCACACATCCCTGGCACTCCTCTTTCATCCTAACGACAATATCATCGGGCAGATACGCTTTATATCTGTCACAGAAATTCATGATACCTATATTGACACAGGAATCCAGACCAGCCCGATAGTTATCAAGTCCGGCATCCACTGTGGCAAAGTTGAGGGGAAGAACCAGATAGGAGTTGCGCTCAGGCGTAGGATTCTCGCCGATGTACAGTCCGCCAAAGAGCTTATCAAACTGTTCTTTCTTATTGATATCGTAATAATTCTGGAGCATAGAGATGGTAAGGCTCTTGCCGAATCGGCGAGGGCGAATGAAGAAGAAGAACATATTAGCTTCCTCTATTGATTCGATAAAACGGGTTTTGTCCACATAGTAACAGTCCCTTTCCCTTAAAGTCATGAAATTCATCAAGCCATAAGGAATGCGTTTTCTTCTAGCTGCCGTAGGCATACCATCATGTCTGTTCATCTGTTCCATATCACTATCTCCTTTTAATCATGTTATTACTCCTACCTCATCTTCCACTCGCCCTTCACCTCCACCATCGGAACCACAATCTGCTCCTTGGTGCTGTCGCCGAAGGCTAGCTGCAGGAAGACGTCGGCTACGTGGTGGGCAGTGTCTGCCTTGGCATTCAGCACGTTCACCTTCGCAATGCCCTGGTGCTCCAGCTGTTGCTGCTCCACATACATCCGGGCATTGAGCAGCAGCTGGTCGTGATAGCCCTTCGGGATTCGGTAGGGCTGGTTGAAACCGGAAACATACTCCTCGTACTTGCCCTCAAGGAGCAAGTCGTAGTAACCCTTTGCGGCGATACCCGCAAAGTAAGAAGGGTCAGGACGCTCCTCCTTGCAGGAAGAAAGTCCCAACCCCATACTTATTATCATAAAAATCAAAAGTTTCTTCATCTTCATACATTTTGATTCTTCACTCTTCGTTCTTCACTCTTCACTTCCCCTTACTTCTGACGAATGAAGACGTTGATTGGACAACCATGCAACGACCAGTTCTCACGAATCTTGTTCTCCAGGAAGCGGCGATAGTTCTCCTTTACATACTGAGGCAAGTTGGCATAGAACACGAACGATGGAATCGTGGTGTTTGGCAACTGGGTACAGTACTTGATCTTGATATACTTACCCTTCACGCTCTGTGGAGGATAAGCCTCGATGATAGGCAGCATCACCTCGTTGAGCTTAGAGGTTCCGATATGAGCCTTGCGGTTCTGGTAAACATCCTTGGCAGTCTCCAACACGCGGAAGATGCGCTGCTTGGTCAGTGCAGAAGCGAAGATGATAGGGAAATCCACGAACGGAGCCATACGCTTGCGGATGGCATTCTCGAAGGTATCAATCACCTTCTGGTTCTTCTCCTCTACCAAGTCCCACTTGTTTACTACCACCACCAGACTCTTGTTGTTCTTCTGAATCAACTGGAAGATGTTCATATCCTGGGTCTCGATACCACGGGTGGCGTCGAGCATCAGGATGCAGACATCACTGTTCTCGATGGCACGGATGGAACGCATCACGGAATAGAACTCCAAGTCCTCGCTCACCTTGTTCTTGCGGCGGATACCGGCGGTATCAACCAGATAGAAGTCGAAGCCGAACTTGTCGTAACGGGTATAGATACTGTCGCGGGTTGTACCAGCAATCTCGGTAACGATGTTTCTGTCTTCACCGATGAAGGCATTGATGATACTGCTCTTGCCGGCGTTAGGACGACCTACCACGGCGAAGCGAGGGATGTCCTCCTCGATGGCTTCCTCAGGATTGTCCTGAAGCTTGTCTAATATGATGTCGAGCAAGTCACCCGTACCGCCACCTGTTGCGGCACTGATACACTGAGGGTCGCCCAATCCCAGCTTGTAGAATTCGGCAGCCTGATAGTATTCAGCACTGTTGTCCACCTTGTTTGCCACAAGGATTACAGGCAGTTTGGCACGACGCAAGATCAGGGCTACGTCCTCATCCCAGTCGGTCAAACCGGTGTTCACGTCTACCAGGAAGAGAACCAGGTCGGCCTCTTCGGTAGCTACCAACACCTGCTTGCGGATAGCATCCTCGAAAATGTCATCTGATTTAACGACCCAACCACCGGTATCCACCACAGAGAATTCTCTTCCGTTCCAGCTGCACTTGCCATACTGGCGGTCGCGGGTAGTACCAGCTGTATCGCTCACGATGGCGCGGCGAGATTGAGTCAAACGATTGAATAAAGTAGATTTACCCACGTTAGGGCGACCTACGATTGCTACTAAATTTGCCATAATTAGTCATTCACCCTCCTTCCTTTGAGGAGGTATCATGGATGTGGTCTCTGCATCCAAGTTAATAATTTGCCGAAGCTGACCTTGCTCCGGCCCTCGCCCCTCTGGCGAGAGTCACTCCCTCGATTACATTCAGGGAGGGGAAGTTGTTATTCCGGATTGTATCCGAAGGCATCGAGTTCACGCTGTGAACTGCGCCAGTCTTTGTCAACCTTCACGAAGGTTTCCAGGAAAATCTTCTTTCCGAAGAACTTTTCCAGTGCCTTTCTACTCTCGGTGTTCACCTTCTTGAGCGCCACGCCCTGGTGACCGATGATGATGCCCTTCTGGGAATCACGCTCCACGTAGATCACGGCATTGATGTGGATGCGGTTGTCGTCCTCCTTGAATCGCTCCACTCTCACCTCTACGGCATAAGGAATCTCCTTGTCGTAGTAGAGCAGAATCTTCTCGCGGATAATCTCAGATACGAAGAAGCGGGCTGGCTTGTCGGTCAGCTGATCCTTGTCGAAGAACGCAGGCGACTCAGGCAGCAGCTCCTTGATGCGCTTGAGGAGCATATCCACGCCAAACTTGTTTTTCGCAGAGATAGGCAGAATCTCGGCATTCGGCAGCAGCGAGTGCCATTTCTCCACGGTGTCACCCAGTTTGTTCGGGTCGCTCTGGTCAATCTTGTTGATGAGCAGAAGCACCGGAATCTTCATCTTCTTCACCTTTTCCAGGAAGTCGATGTTCTTCTCAGGGTTCTCAATCACATCGGTCACATAAAGCAACACGTCGGCATCCGCCAGCGCACTCTCCGAGAAGGCGAGCATCATCTCCTGCATCTTGTAGTTTGGCTTCAAGACGCCCGGAGTATCGGAAAACACGATCTGCATGTCATCGGTATTCACGATACCCATGATACGATGACGGGTGGTCTGCGCCTTGAAGGTAGCGATGCTGATACGCTCGCCCACCAGTTGATTCATCAGCGTACTCTTTCCCACATTAGGGTTGCCCACGATATTTACGAAACCTGCTTTATGCATACGATAAAAATTGATTGAAACGAAATGTTTAAATGAGTTTGCCAGAACCTGGCATGAAGCTAAAGAAACGCATCCTTGCTTAGTTCACTTTTGTTGAGATGAAATAAGAAAGATGCGTTTCCTTATATAGATAATTATTCTATCCTATTTTAATATGTCTTACTTGCCATAAGCAGCACCATCATAAGCCCACTTATAGAAAGATGCACCATGTACGAATCCTGCACCGAATGCTGTGAAGATGACGTTGTCGCCCTTCTTCAACTGGCTCTCTGCATCCCAGAGTGCCAATGGGATTGTTGCCGCACTGGTATTTCCATAATGGTCGATGTTTACTACCACCTTGTCAAGTGGAATTCCTGCACGCTTGGTCACAGCCTCGATGATACGGAGGTTGGCCTCGTGAGGAATCACCCAGTTCACATCTTCAGCCTTGAGATTGTTCATCTCCATGATCTTCATCACGTCGTTGCTCATGTCGGTTACTGCGTAACGGAACACGGTGCGACCTTCCTGATAAAGATAATGCAGACGATGGTCTACGGTGAAGTGTGAAGGAGGGCACACAGAACCACCCGCCTTCATGTGGAGGAAAGGCAAGCCTTGTCCGTCTGTACGAAGGTATGAGTTCTGAACACCTACATTTTCCTCTTCTGTTGCCTCCACGAGCACAGCACCAGCACCGTCGCCGAAAAGCACACAGGTAGCACGGTCTGTGTAATCTACGAGTGAAGACATCTTGTCTGCACCGATTACGATGATTTTCTTGTATCTGCCGCTCTGAATCATGCTGGCTGCAACATCGAGGGTGTACAAGAATCCACAGCAAGCTGCAGAGAAATCGAACGCAAAGGCATTCTTCAGTCCGAGCTTACCGAGGACGATAGATGCTGTAGAAGGGAACTTGTAGTCAGGTGTAGTGGTTGTCACAATCAGTGCGTCGATTGTGTCTGGATCCACGCCAGTCTTCTGAATCAGCTGCTTTGCCGCCTTACGCGCCAGATAGCTTGTTCCGAGACCTTCCTCTGTAAGGATGCGGCGTTCCTTGATACCCACACGGGTGGTAATCCACTCGTCTGTGGTATCCACCATGCGCGACAACTCCTCGTTGTTGAGGATGTAGTCTGGCACGTATCCACCTACACCTGTGATTACAGCATTGATTTTACCCATTATTCAGCTGCTTCCTTAACGATTGCAACCTTACCACGATAGTAACCGCAAGTAGGGCAAACAGTGTGGTATACATAGTATGCACCACAGTTAGGGCAAACTGCCAATGTAGGAGCTACTGCCTTATCATGAGTTCTTCTCTTAAGTGTACGTGTCTTTGACTGTCTTCTTTTAGGATGTGCCATAATTTTTTAAATGTTTTAATTTTTGAATTTTACTTTTTTAATTTTAAGAGTGCTGCCCAGCGTGGATCCACAGCTTCCTCTTCTTCCTCACCGCTTCGGGCGGCAGAATGCTGCTGTAGCATTTCAATCATAGCAGGGTTGCATTTTCCAGGTGCATGCACATGCTTGATGGGAATGTTGAGGTCTATGAATTCATAGATGAACCACGAGATATCGAGTATTCCTTCGTTCTCGGCCACAATCACGAGGTCATCTTCTTCTGAGTAGTCGTCTCCGAATTTCACCATGAGGCGGTCGTCGGTGTCAATGGACTGGTCCATATCATCCAGGCAGATGTCACATGGTATGTGTACCACTCCCTCAGTGTGAAAATTGAGCTCGAAGAAGTCGTCCGTCCTGTTGATGGACAGACTACTCTGCAACTCGCCTCTCTGGATATCAGGAGCGTCTATTGCCTGAAAGTATTCATCGTCTAGCTTAAACTCCAGATTTGTTACCCCCTGAGGCAAAGCTTTCAAATCAATCTTATAAGACTCTAAATTACACATATTTTTATTAAATACCATATTGGTTTCGGGCTGCAAAGTTACAAATAATTTTTGAGATAAAATAATTTTTTATGCAAAAATCACTAAAATCTCTCATTATTAACTGATTATTCCCCCATTTTTCCCATTTTTAAGGGATTTCAGAAGATTTTCGGGTTCAAGCATCATCAAAAGAGAGGTTATCAGACGCATCAGCCTTCATTCATCCGATGCATCGCCGTGCCGTCTTCTGATGCATCAGCCCTTCTTCTTCAGTTCGATTCGGAAGGTGGTTCCCTTCCCCACTTCGCTGCTCTTCACCCAGATTTTGCCGTGGTGATATTCCTCCACGATGCGCTTGGCGAGCGAGAGTCCCAGTCCCCATCCTCGCTTCTTGGTAGTGAAGCCCGGACGGAACACGTTGCGCAGGTCTTTCTTCCTGATTCCCTTACCGGTATCAGAAACCTCCACGATAGCCCTGTCTTCGGTCTCCTCCACATGCAGGGTAATCTGTCCGCCATCCACGCCCATCGCATCCACGGCATTCTTGGAGAGATTCTCAATCACCCACTCAAAGAGCGAGGCGTTGATTTTGATGATGATGTCGTGGTCGGGGAAATCCTTCACCATCTTCACCTTCTTAGAGGTACGACGGTCCATATAGTCGATAACGTGGTCCATCACCTCGTTCAAACTGGCAGGAACAGGCTCAGGAAGTGAACCGATCTTCGAGAATCGGTCGGCAATCAACTGCAGTCGCTTGATATCCTTATCCATCTCGGGGATAAGATCATCGTCAGGATAATTCATCTT
>NZ_CP146520.1:3465000-3690832 GCF_051861805.1 Segatella copri
GCTGATTGGCATTGCCCGGGAAACCTTGGTCTTACAGCGGGAGGGAATCTAACCCTCCTTATCGTTACTTATTCCTACATTTGCTTTACTCACCGCTCCAGGATAACTTACGTACACCATTCGACGCTGTGAGTATGCTCCCCTACCGATACTTTTAAAATTGCTATCCCGCGCCTTCGGTGTCTGCCTTATACCCGATTATTATCCATGCCCGGACCCTCGACTAGTGAGCTGTTACGCACTCTTTGAATGAATGGCTGCTTCCAAGCCAACATCCTAGCTGTCATAGGGACCAGACTTCGTTAGACTAACTCAGGCAGAACTCCGGGACCTTAGACGGCGGTCTGGATTCTTCTCCTCTCGGGGACGGACCTTAGCACCCGCCCCCTTACTGCCGGACTGCAAACCGTGAGCATTCGGAGTTCGTCAGGACTCGATAGGCGGTGAAGCCCTCTTGTCCTATCGGTCGCTCTACCTCTCACGGTGACCATCCGACGCGGCACCTAAATGCCTTTCGGGGAGTACGAGCTATCTCCAAGTTTGATTGGCCTTTCACTCCTACACTCGGCTCATCCAGAAGCTTTTCAACGCTTATTGGTGCGGACCTCCATCCCGTGTTACCGGGACTTCATCCTGGCCAAGTGTAGATCACTTGGTTTCGCGTCTACCCCCACTGACTGTGCGCCCTCTTCAGGCTCGCTTTCACTGCGGCTACGTGTCTCATGACACTCAACCTCGCCAGTGACGGTAACTCGTAGGATCATTATGCAAAAGGCACGCCGTCACACATTGCTGTGCTCCGACCGCTTGTAGGCGCATGGTTTCAGGAACTATTTCACTCCCCTGCTCGGGGTTCTTTTCACCTTTCCTTCACAGTACTCGTTCGCTATCGGTCTCACGGGAGTATTTAGCCTTACCGGATGGTCCCGGCAGATTCGCGCAGGATTCCTCGTGTCCCGCGTTACTCAGGATACCGCTATGCCGCATTTCGCTTCACATACTGGACTATCACCGTCTATGGTCACATTTTCCAAAGTGTTCTGTTCACGATTTGCATACAATGTCGCGGTCCTACAACCCCAGCCACGCCTTGCGACGCCACTGGTTTGGGCTGTTCCCCGTTCGCTCGCCACTACTAGGGGAATCATTATTTATTTTCTCTTCCTACAGGTACTAAGATGTTTCAGTTCCCTGCGTTAGCTCTCTTACATTGGTAAGAGTAACCGTCCTTCAGACGGCTAGGTTGTCCCATTCGGAAATCTCCGGATCAAAGGTTATTTGCACCTACCCGAAGCTTATCGCAGCTTATCACGTCCTTCATCGCCTCCGTGAGCCTAGGCATCCGCCATACGCCCTTTCTTACTTTCTTTACGACTGTATTCTTGTTACTCGTTTCCGAATAACGAATAAGTAGCTCATACTTTCAGCTGTATTCTAACTTGTGAAATCTCATCTTGCGATTTGATTCACTTTAGTCTGAACTAAAGTTCATTACTTACAGTTTTGCTTGTGTCAATATGTCAAAGATCTTCTTGCCTTAAAAGGCATGGTGGAGATTGTGGAGTTGAACCATTTTGCTTGAGCCATCCCTATATATTATATAATGTATAAGGAATCCCAGTCTCCTGTATTTAATTAAACAGATGGTGCGTACAAGAAGAGAAGCGAACTTTTAATCAGATTCCTATATCTTCACAGGAAATTCGTCTCTCCAGAAAGGAGGTGTTCCAGCCGCACCTTCCGGTACGGCTACCTTGTTACGACTTAGCCCCAATTACCAGTTTCGCCCTAGGCCGCTCCTTACGGTCACGGACTTTAGGCGCCCCCGGCTTTCATGGCTTGACGGGCGGTGTGTACAAGGCCCGGGAACGTATTCACCGCGCCATGGCTGATGCGCGATTACTAGCGAATCCAGCTTCGTGGGGTCGGGTTGCAGACCCCAGTCCGAACTGAGACAGGCTTTAAGGATTAGATGCGCTTTGCAGAACACCATCTCTCTGTACCTGCCATTGTAACACGTGTGTAGCCCCGGACGTAAGGGCCGTGCTGATTTGACGTCATCCCCACCTTCCTCACACCTTACGGTGGCAGTGTCCCCAGAGTGCCCAGCTTGACCTGATGGCAACTAAGGAGAGGGGTTGCGCTCGTTATGGCACTTAAGCCGACACCTCACGGCACGAGCTGACGACAACCATGCAGCACCTTCACAGAGACCCCGAAGGGCGTCATTGTCTCCAAATCCTTCCTCTGCAATTCAAGCCCGGGTAAGGTTCCTCGCGTATCATCGAATTAAACCACATGTTCCTCCGCTTGTGCGGGCCCCCGTCAATTCCTTTGAGTTTCACCGTTGCCGGCGTACTCCCCAGGTGGGATGCTTAATGCTTTCGCTTGGCCGCTGACCTATTCAGACCAACAGCGGGCATCCATCGTTTACCGTGCGGACTACCAGGGTATCTAATCCTGTTCGATACCCGCACTTTCGAGCTTCAGCGTCAGTTGCGCTCCAGTGAGCTGCCTTCGCAATCGGAGTTCTTCGTGATATCTAAGCATTTCACCGCTACACCACGAATTCCGCCCACTTTGTGCGTACTCAAGGAAACCAGTTCGCGCTGCAGTGCAGACGTTGAGCGTCTACATTTCACAACACGCTTAATCTCCGGCCTACGCTCCCTTTAAACCCAATAAATCCGGATAACGCCCGGACCTTCCGTATTACCGCGGCTGCTGGCACGGAATTAGCCGGTCCTTATTCATAAGGTACATGCAAAAAGAGTCACGACTCTCACTTTATTCCCTTATAAAAGCAGTTTACAACCCATAGGGCCGTCATCCTGCACGCTACTTGGCTGGTTCAGGCTCTCGCCCATTGACCAATATTCCTCACTGCTGCCTCCCGTAGGAGTTTGGACCGTGTCTCAGTTCCAATGTGGGGGACCTTCCTCTCAGAACCCCTACTGATCGTCGCCTTGGTGGGCCGTTACCCCGCCAACAAGCTAATCAGACGCATCCCCATCCATCACCGATAAATCTTTAATCTCTTTCAGATGTCTTCTAGAGACGTCATTGGGTATTAGTCTTACTTTCGCAAGGTTATCCCCAAGTGATGGGCAGGTTGGATACGCGTTACTCACCCGTGCGCCGGTCGACGCCTAGAAAAAGCAAGCTTTCTCTATCGTTTCCCCTCGACTTGCATGTGTTAAGCCTGTAGCTAGCGTTCATCCTGAGCCAGGATCAAACTCTCCATTGTAAAATATCATTTTTACTTCTTGCCTCATTGCTGAAGCAATCGGTGTTTGTTGTCTGTACTTAGGACGAATATCCTTTTCGTTTATTGAAGCTTAGTAAACCTGACTTGTCAATTTCTTGACGGTTCGTTTCTTTTACCCAGTCAACTTTCTTATTTCTAAGAAGTTAACCGCTTCTTGTACTACTTGTCTGTTTATGTAAAATCTTTCAAAGAACTCTTCTTTATGTTTGCTAAGAGAAGCGATTTCTCAAAAGCGAGTGCAAAAGTACTAACTATTTCCGAAACAGCCAAATGTTTTGAGGAAAAACTTTCATTTTTCTTTTGATTTTAACATTCGAAAACATTTCAAAGCTTTATTTTCTGCATTACACCTTATTATATTATATAGCATGAGGTGTGCACGCACACACACCACTATCAAGGCTACTGATAAGGGCAAAGAAATGGCCTCAAAAACACTCCAAAAGTGTTTCAAATGCTTTTTTAAGTGAAACCGTTTTTTTCCTTAAGGGAAAATCTACGTCTCCTTAACTGAAACTTCAAGTTTCCTTAAGGGAAAATTTTCCCATACTTAAGGGCTTTTTTTGGGGCTTTATATATAAATAATTCTAGTTTCGCAAGTATGCTCCACACGCCCTGAAAGGGCAGAAGCTCCTAGCCCAGGGCTGCGCCCTGGGCATACAAGCAATCAGCAAGGCGCCCTGTAAGGGCAAAAGCTTTGTATATTGCCTGGTACTTGAAGGCTTTTGCCCTTACAGGGCGACAAGCTTGCATCCATCATTACCCAGGGCGCTGCCCTGGGCTAGGAGCTTCTGCCCTTTCAGGGCGTGTGGGTGAGATACTTGCGAAAGTTCTATAAATAAGGTATAGGGAGAAGAGAAACTGGACTAGACGAGAAGCGAACTGATATACATCAAATGGCAAGAAAGATATTTTTACCCAACATTTGTTAACTTGAAGGAAAACAGCGGAAAATGAGGGGAAGAATGCTTAAAAAAGATAAAAATCAGTGTTTTTTTCGCATTTAAATGCTTGAAAATCTTTCTATTTGAAAAAAAAGCTATAACTTTGCAGCGGTATATATACATTTGGTAATAAATAAAGGAATAAAAACAAAGGCTAAGAATTAAAAGTCAAAGCGTGACCTAACACAACAATGCAACAGAATGCTATCTTGTCAGTGGTCATGGATGACTTGTTAGAGTTAGACAACATAAGTTTAATTAAATTTTTTATAAAAATGAAAAGACAATTAACTAGTATTTTGCTCTTCTCTGCCCTCTTAGTGGGTGGAGCAAGTACTTTCGTGTCTTGTAAGGACTACGACAGTGACGCAGCTTACGAAGCTCAGGCTCAGGCAAACAAGACTATTGCCCAGCTGATTGCTCAGCAGGCTAAGGACGTGGAAATTCTTAATGGTAAGCTCAATGCTATCAAGACATGCAGCTGCTCAGATGCGCACACAAAAGAATTGATTGAGACTCAGATTAAAACCAATCAAAACATCATTGCTGAATTGAAGCGTCAGATGACAGCCAACATCACTAACGACGAGGATGTCAAGAATGCAATCGCAACATTGTCAAAGCAGACCATCTTGGGTAGCTATGCCACTTTGAACGAAGCTATTCAGAATTCTACTGCTTACCAGGACATTTTGCTTAAACTTGCAGGCAACAACAAAGAATTGGCAGATAGCGTAAAGACTATCTGGGGTGACCTTTACGGCGACAAAGAGACTGGCAAGGTTGGTATCACAAAGAATGTTGACCAGTTACTGAAGGATATGACCTATACCAAGGCTTTGGCTCAGGCAGACTCAGAGCGTATAGACACTTTGAGCGCACGTCTCTACACTGAGATTGCGAATGCTACCAACAAAGTTGTTGGCATGATTCCTACAGATGAGAAAATCAATGGTATGATTGGTTCACAGTTGGCAGATTACTATACTAAGACTCAAATTGATTCAAAGATTGCGGGTCTTCAGGGACAGATTGATGCTTTGAAGAATAGCGTTGACGATATTCTCAACAAGCAGGTATCTGGCATCATTATTCAGGCATCTGAGAGCCCTATCACAGGCTACGAGAATACTCCATTCGGCGTACAGGTTAACTTCCTCGGTGCATACTATGGTCATGCAGATGAGGGTGTAGAGTTTGCTAATAAGAAGCTTGCTGGTACATTGATCAGCGATGCTGATGACAATGCAGGTATCATCTACGTAACAGTAAACCCAGCTAACGTTGATCCTTCTGCTATCCACTTGAAGTTGGTTGACAGCCAGGGTAATGTTGCTCCATACAAGTTGGAGTGGGCTAACACAGATAAGATTTTGACTGCTGGTGTATCTCGTGCAGTTTCAACAAGCAAGAACGGTTTCTACGCTGTTAAGGTATCTCTTGATGAGGAGTCTCTCAACAAGGCTAAGGTATGGACTAGCGAGGACGCTCAGAAGTTGAAGTCAGTTGGTAAGAACCTCCTCGATAAGTTGAGACATCCTAAGTCAACAAACTTGCAGCTTGGCAACATCGCATCTACCATCAACAGCACATTCAACAACCGTTTGAAGTTGTATGCAGTAGAGGCAACATGGTCACAGCGTGGTTTGGATGGCAAGTTGGTAGATAAGAAGGTTACTTCTGCTTATAAGTTGGCAGCATCTCCAATGAGCCCATTGTCATTCGAATTCTTGAAGGATGGTATCAATGTTGATCTCCCATCAATCCCAACATTGCAGTCTAAGATTAACTTCAATAACTACAAGTTTACTTGGACTCCTATTGAGCACATGGGTAATGTCAAGACAAAGGTTACTCTCGAGGGAATTCCTGATGTAGATAATATCAAGATCAATGGTAATGTATGGGTACCAAAACCAGAAGTAGGTGTTACTATTGTTGGTAAGGACAAGATTACAGGTAAGCTTGGCGAAGATGGTAAGACCGTTGTCTTCGACTTGTCAAGCCTTGGTGCAACAGCTGATGTAACAATCGGTAGTGTAAAGATTAATCCTGAAGATGTTCATGTTACTGTAGGTAAGACAAATGGTGAATATGATGTAACTATCCCAATGGATGAGTTCAACAAGATCATCGACAACATCAACAACCAGGTTGGCAACATGATTGGCAACGTTAACGGTATTGTTGACAAGGTGAACAAGTTCACTGACGAAATCGACGGTCAGCTCATCAGCCGCATCAACACTTACATCAACAAGTTCGAGAATTTGTTGACTAAGTCTAACTCTTTGCTCCAGCCAGCAATGTTCTACAGAACAAACAACGGCAGCTTCGGTCAGTTGGCACGCGTTGCTGAGGGTGCTTCTTACCTGAAGTTGAATGGCAGCGAGGCATCAACTGTATTCGTTGCATCTTCTTACACAGCAGAGTTGCTCGCTCCTGCTTATATGAAGGAAATCACCGTTGACGGTGGTGCTACATTGACAGGTGCAGGTCAGAGCGGCAGCAAGGTAGTTTTGAAGAATGGTCAGTACAAGGTAGGCTTCAAGGCAACTAAGGCAGGTGTTTACACCATCACATACAATGCCGTTGACTACTTTGGTAAGACTGTAAGCAAGAAGTTCTACGTTAAGGTAGTAAAGTAATTTAAGAAACCATTGTTCGTGGCAATTTCGGTTGCCACCTTCAATCTTAAAATGAATTTTTAATAAAGAATTAGATTATGAAATTTAAGAGTATATTACTGTCAAGTTTATTGGCATTGGGTTGCACAGCAGCTTCAGCCCAGGAAGCTAAGACTGTAAACGTCTTCAACCCTCATGGATACCTCCAGGTCCAGATTGGTGGCCAGGAGACATTGGGCGAGATTGGTTTCGGCGACTTGCTCTCTCCAAACGTACAGGTAGGTTATGGCTATAACTTCAACAAGGTAGTAGGTGCCCGTGTATCTTTGAACGCATGGCAGAGCAAGGCTGGTCAGGAGTTCCTCGGCCAGACCTATAAGTGGAAGTGGAACTACGTTGCTCCAATGGTTGACGCAACATTCAACCTCAGCAACCTCTTCTGCGGTTTCAATCCAAACCGTTTGGTAAACGTTGGCGTATTCGCTGGTATTGGTGCTAATATTGCTTGGGGCAACGATGAAGCAGCTACAGCTCAGAGCAATATGAACGCAGCATATACCAACCTGATTAACTCAGCTTATGGTACAACTACTCCTGAAGCCAACAAGGTAGCTAAGTCAGACCCAGCTTTGTCATATCTTTGGGATGGCTCAAAGGTACGTTTGACTGGCCGTGTAGGTGCTAACGTAGACTTCCGTGTAAGCGAGCGTGTAAGCCTCGGCCTCGAGGTTTCAGCCAATACATTGAACGACCGTTACAACTCAAAGAAGGCAGGTAACTCAGACTGGTACTTCAACGCATTGGTAGGTGCAAAGTTCACTCTTGGCAAGACATACACAACCAAGACTATCCCTGCTCCAAAGCCAGTAGAGAAGATCATCGAGCGTATCATCGAGAAGCCAGCTCCAGCACCAGCTCCTAAGACAGAGACCAAGCAGGAGGCTGTAGATGAGAACTTCCGTCGTGATATCTTCTTCCCAATCGGTAACTCAAACATCGCAAAGTCACAGACTACAAAGATTGCTGAGATTGTTACCTTCATGAAGGAGAATCCAGATGCAAAGATCACTTTGACAGGTTATGCTGACAAGGGTACAGGTAGCGCTGCATTCAACGATAAGATTGCTGCTCGCCGTGCTCAGACTGTTTACAACACACTCGCAGCTAAGGGTGTTGCAAAGAGCCGCATGATCAAGAAGTCAATGGGTTCACGCGTTCAGCCATTCGAGGAGAACGATATGAACCGTGTTACTATCTGTATTGCTAAGTAATCAGCTTGTTGCAGGTTATAAGACACAATAAATAATAATATAACCGATTTTCATCCTTATCTCTACAAATGTGATATCGCATGGAAATCGGTTATTTTTTTATCAATCAGTATGAAAAAAATTATTCTATCAATAGCTATAGCTTGTATCTCAGGATTAACAGCTCACGCACAGTTGAACGGTGATGGTTTCTATCGCATCCAAAATGTGAATACAGGCCGATATATGACACTTGCTGACCGTCACAGCCGCGGTGCCAATGCCCACACCACCAATGTAGATGCCGGAGCCATCGCTACCCGCAAGAAATGGAGCGATATCGAATCAGACCCAGGTTCCATCTTCTACATCAAGAAGGTGAACAGCGCAGAGTACAACATCATCTCGCAAGGCATCGACATGCACCAGCTCATCAACTACTACATCCGCATCGAAACCAAGAATGGTGGAGCATCTTATAAATTCTGGCAGACAGACTCAGGCACCAAGCTCTATCTGAGCGACGAGAACAGCAGTTATGCCGGAAGCGACAGCAGTTATGTAAGAACCAAGGGCAGCGATACCCGTGACTGGAAAGTCATCCCATTGAATAATTCCGGTGCCAACTATATCGGAATCACCCCACTGGTGAAGGCAAAGAACGGAAAATACTATGCTACTTATCTGGCAGGTTTCCCATTCAAGCTGCAGTCAAGCGGCATGCGAGCACTTGTCATCTCTGCCATCAACAACAATAGCGGCAATGCCTATTACCAAGAGATTAGCGGTGACATCCCTGCCAACACTCCTGTTCTTATCGAGTGCAGTTCTGACAACGCCAAGAACAATCTGATTATGCCACTTACAAGTACAAGCAACAGCGTTACAGCGAAGAACTACCTGAATGGCGTCTTCTTCTGTCTGGGCGACTGGATAAGCCAGCATTTCAACTATACAGAGTTCGATGCCAGCAGCATGCGTGTATTGGGAACCAACGCCAATGGTGATCTGGTATTCAACAATTCCAGCAAGTACATGTCATCCGTATATGTTTACGATGGCAAGATTGACGCTTACTTTACAGGTATTCCTCACAACAGCGCCTATCTTCCTGCTACAGCAAAAACTCCTACAGAGTTGAAGGTGGAAGATTTCGCCACGGGCATTAGCTCTGTGATTACAGATTTGGATGCCAACAAGTCAGGCGATATCTACACGATGACCGGTGTGAAGGTTCGCAAGAACGCCACATCAACCGAAGGTCTTCCACAAGGCATTTATATCTTCAAGGGAAAGAAGATTGTAGTGAAATAAAGAAAAGAATTGAATAGAAAAAAGAATAGCATATGAAAAAGGGTCGCCCATCATAGGACGACCCTTTTTTGTATACTGCCACAAATAACTTCTATTAGAATATACTTAGAATATGCGATGTGTCAATCTCAACTCAAGAACCGGATAAACCTTAACGCCCTTGAAGAAACTCACATAATCTCCTACCTTTCCATCGATGTTCTTCACATCCTTCGCCAGATCTACACCATCATGCGTGATAATTTTAGGAGTACCGCCCCAGAACATGGCTCCACAATCAAAAGAAATCCAGTTGCGGTCGCTGCGGTTTGACAACTTGCCTCCATATCCAAATCCCAGGTAAGGACGGAAATTATTCACCTTGATTCTACAAGACACCATATTGTCGGCATCCGGTTCCATGCGGTAAGGAGAATCATTCTTGAAATCACCCACATGCACACCCATGCGTCCCCAATTCTTGAACTTATTATAGAGTTCCTCATCGGCATAAAGGTCTGATCCACCCAGCGTCATGTATGGCACATCATTTTCGTAGGAATTGATGATACGTTCATACATATTATTATAGATGGCGACAGATACCAACGAAGTACCATCGTATGCCGCATTTTCAGCCTTAGCCACAGTAGAAGGTCCCCAATAGAAACCACCCGTTACGTGCCAGTGCTTGTTGCGGAAAGGAAAGACATCCACCAGCAACTTGAAGTTTCTCATAGTAGGCTTGCCCTGCATATCCACATTGCGATCTACCTCAAAACCCGTTAAATCTTTCAGGGTCTGAGAGAGTTTGTTGAACTTCTCATCCTGAACGGCAGGATCATTATCATCACCCACCTGAACACCGAAGTGCATGGTCTGCTCATAATGAGGGAAGAAGGAGAAACCCGTGCGCACCTGCACACGGTTGCCGATAGGCATTGCCAAATCCACACCTAGACCAGTGGTACCCAAAGTGATAGATCCATCCAGATGGTTGAGGATATTCTTATCATCCTTATTGCCCGTGCTACCCTCTACACAAGGATAGTCGGCAGATTGAGCGAAAGAAAGAGTAGCAGTCAGTAACGCTGCCACGATGATTCCGAAACGTTTCTTCATATAATTATTATCTCTTTTTGATTCCTAGATACTTATTATTTATATTATTTATGTTAATTCTGAAATTTCGTGGCAAAGTTACTACTTTTTTTCGAGAAATCCCCTATTTTTTCTTATTTTTTAATTCCTTATCCCATTTTAGGAGACTATTGTACTCCTTCTTGGTGATTCGCATGAAACTGCCGTGCTGCGGACCGGTTACGCCCTTGATATCCACAGGGTCGGAGAAATTGCGGAGATACTTGTCTGCCTTGCAGATGCGATAGTGCTTCGGTTTATCGTGATACTGGATGTATGCCACGCGCCAGGTGTCATCGCCGATGAGCTGGAAGGCAGAGCTACCCTCGCAGTTCTTGCGGCCTTCGAAGCTTACATAATCGTTCTCTACAGGCTCACCCCAGCCATGGTTCAGATACTTGCTGGTGGCAGTGTAGATGCCCGGTTTTCCTCCCTCTTTCTTGATGAGCATGTGGTAGAGGCCATCGCTCTTCAGGAAGTTGATGTCGGCATCGATGGTAGCATAGCCCCAGTCGAAGAGCAACTTTGGTGTGGTGAGCTTGGTGAATGTCTTGTCGGCATAGCTGTAGTACATGCGGTCGTACTGCTCCTCTGCACGGTTGAGCATGGAATAGTAGATCATGTATCCGCCCTTTTCGCCGTTTTCCCAACGGTAGTCAGGATCCCAGAAGATTTGAGGTGCCCACACACGGTTGATGGTGCTCCAGTCCTTGTATGGAGACTTGGCTGTAGCAGCATCGCAGAAGTTCTGCATACCCTTGCGGTAATCGAAGGTAACGCTGGTCCAGTTTTTCAGGTCCTTGCTCTTCAGGAGGTCGATGCCATAGTTATCCCACTTGCGGCTCTTGCGCACGCACATATCTGTGGTTACCATGATGTAGCCCTTGCCATTGTGCATGCGGGTGATGTAGGCATCGCGGGTACCGCCTTCGATGCGGGCGTGCTCTTCTGGATTGAAGATTGGCTTGCCATCATTGATGTCCTGATAGTTGTAGCCATCACGTGATACGGCGTAGGCAGTCCACTCTCCCTTGTCGCTCATGTGACAGTAGAGATAACCGTAATCGCCCTTTACTAAATTCTGTGCGGTCGTTGGCATAAAGGCTGCCAACGCCAGGAGAACAGCTGATAATTTCTTTTTCATTTTCTGCTGATTTGCTAGTTTAATTATTATTAGTTGAAATATTGAGTGCAAATTTACACTTTTTATTTGAGATTACCAAATTCTTGGGGGAAGAATGGGGAGTTTTAACGAAAAAGGGAGGAAAACCTCATCACTGAGATTAACCTCCCTGCACTTATAGTTAAAAATAACCGATTTTTACTTGCTCAGGAATTTATCTACCTGGGCTGCAATCTTTCTGCCGCTTGCCATGGCACGAACCACCAGAGAGGCTCCACTGGCTGCATCGCCTGCCACGAATACATTCTCGGCAAACTCAGGCTGCTGTGGCTTCAGGAAGCCCATTGCCAGGAATACTGCCTCTGCCTTGATGATTTCCGGCTCGCCTGCCTCTACCATCAGCGGGCGACCACCCTCTGGGTTTGGCTTCCAGTCGATAGGCTGAACCTTCACACCTGTCAGCTTACCGTTCTTTCCCAGGAACTCCAGAGAGTTGATGTTCCAGCGGCGGGTACAGCCTTCCTCATGACTAGAGGTGGTCTTCAGGGTGCGAGGCCAGTTTGGCCAAGGATTCTTAGGATCCTCAGGGCCTTCCACTGGCTTAGGCATGATTTCTATCTGGGTTACGCTCTTGCAACCCTGACGATGAGCAGTACCGATACAGTCGGAACCTGTATCACCACCACCGATTACCAATACATCCTTGCCCTTGCAGTTAACCAGTTCGTCCTTAGAGAACTCCATGCCGGCGAGGATACGGTTCTGCTGAGAAAGCAGTTCGAGGGCGAAATAAACACCCTTCAGCTCTCTTCCTGGAATCTTCAGGTCGCGGGCTGTCGGTGTACCGGTAGATACCACGTAGGCATCGAAGCCTTCCGGCAACTTGGTAACGTCAATATGCTGGTTGTATCTGAACTCGATGCCCTCCTCTTCGAGAAGACGGAGACGGCGGTCGATGATGCTCTTGTTGAGCTTGAAGTTTGGAATACCATAACGCAACAGACCACCGGCATTCTCACGTGCCTCGAACACAGTTACCTTATATCCCTTATGGTTCAACTGGTTGGCAGCTACCAGTCCCGCAGGACCGGCACCGATGACAGCCACAGTCTTGCCATTACGCTCAGGAATCTCAACATGCACATAATCCTCAGAGAAGGCGTGCTCCACGATGGCACACTCATCCTCACGGTTGGTGGTTGGCTCATGATCCATGAGATTCAATACACACGCCTTCTCACAGAGTGCAGGACAGATGCGTCCTGTGAACTCCGGGAAGTCGTTGGTGGAATTGAGGAGACGGTAAGCCTGCTCCCAGTCGCCCTTGTAGAGGGCATCATTCCACTCCGGTGCCTTGTTGCCCAGCGGACAAGCCCAGTGGCAGAAAGGCACGCCACAATCCATGCAACGTGAAGCCTGCTGTCGGCGGTCGTTGCTATTCAATGTCTGTTCTACCTCGCTGAAGTCGAGGATTCTATCGTGAATTGGTCTATAACCTGCTTCCTTGCGAGGTATAGTCAAAAATGCTTTTGGATTTCCCATCTTTTTTCTAATTTTAAAATTAGTAATCGCGCTGCATATCCGCAATCTTCTGCTGCAACTTCTTTACCTGCTCCTCCTGGAGAACTCGCTTATACTCGATTGGCACTACCTGGATGAAATCCTCTACGTAGTGGTTCCAGTCATCGAGCATGGTACGGGCAAGCTTACTGCCAGTGTAGAGATAATGCTGACGGATCAGCTCGTGCAACTCCTTGCGATAGGTGCTGTCCTCCACGAGGTTGATCTCCACCATATCCATGTTACAGAAGTAATCGAAGTTGTGGTTCTTATCCCATACGTAGGCTACACCACCACTCATACCAGCGGCAAAGTTACGGCCGGTTTCACCGAGCACTACTACTCTACCGCCCGTCATATACTCGCAGCAGTGGTCGCCAGCACCCTCAATCACGGCGATGGCACCGGAGTTACGAACACCGAAGCGCTCGCCTACCTTACCATTGATATACAACTCACCGCTTGTGGCACCATACAATCCGGTGTTACCGGCGATGATGTTATCCTCGGCAGAGAAGTTGCTGCGGATAGGAGGAAGGATGGAAATACGACCTCCTGAAAGTCCCTTGGCGAAATAGTCATTGGTCTCACCCTCGAGCTTGAAATCCACTCCCTTGACCAGGAAGGCACCGAAGCTCTGACCTGCAGAACCCTTGAACTTCACGTTCACGGTCTTGTCAGGAAGACCCGCCTCACCATATTTCTCGGCAATCATACCGCTCAACATGGCACCGGCAGCACGGTCGGTATTCTTGATGGCGAAGTCGAGGTTCACTTCTTCCTGGTTCTCGATGGCACGCTGGGCACCACGGATAATCTGCTGGTCGAGCACATTGTCGAGGTCATGAATCTGCTCGGTAGTATGATAGAGCGAGCAATGACCTGTTTCACGATGCAGCAAGCGGGAGAAGTCGAGCAAGTCTGCCTTTTCCTCGATGCTCTTAGCCACCTCTGGCTCTACGGCATCAGCACCCTCGGTAGGAACAATCTCCTCATCCTTCTTGCGGACGATGAGCTCGGTATGACCGATGATATCGTTCAATGAGGTGTAACCCATCTCAGCGAGATACTCACGAACCTCCTCGGCGAGGAAGCGGAAGTAGTTGATGAGGTACTTGTAGCTGCCACGGAAGTGCGCACGGAGCTTAGGATCCTGTGTGGCAACACCCATAGGACAGGTATTCAGGTTACACTTACGCATCATGACACAACCCAAAACGATGAGGGCGGCAGTACCGAAACTGAATTCCTCAGCACCGAGCAGAGCCATCAGGATGATGTCGCGACCGCTCTTCAACTGACCATCCACCTGCAGGCGAACCTGGCCGCGAAGACCGTTCTTCACCAGAGTCTGCTGGGTTTCAGAAAGTCCGATTTCAGGAGAGATACCTGCGAAACGCATACTAGATGCAGGGCTGGCACCTGTACCACCCTCAGCACCAGAGATGACGATGAGGTCTGCCTTCGCCTTAGCCACACCGGCAGCGATGGTACCCACGCCACTCTCAGCTACCAACTTCACGGAGATAGCCGCCTTAGGGTTCACATTCTTGAGGTCGAAGATGAGCTGAGCCAAATCCTCGATACTGTAGATATCGTGATGAGGTGGAGGAGAAATCAGGCTGATGCCAGGGATAGAGTGACGGGTCTTGGCGATGACCTCGTTGACCTTGAAGCCAGGCAACTGACCACCCTCACCCGGTTTAGCACCCTGTGCCACCTTGATCTGGATTTCCTCTGCATTTACCAAATATTCTGTAGTCACACCGAATCGACCGGAAGCCACCTGCTTGGTCTTGCTTGAGAGGCTGATGCCATCCTGTGTAGAATGGAATCGCTCGTTATCCTCACCACCTTCACCGGTATTGCTTCGAGCGCCCAGGGCGTTCATGGCGAGTGCCATAGCCTCGTGAGCCTCCTTAGAGAGGGCACCGAAACTCATCGCACCGGTAACGAAGTGCTTCACGATTTCCTCTACTGGCTCCACCTTATCTATAGAGATAGGATTCTTGCGGAAACCGAAGAAGTCGCGGATGAAGATAGGCTCCTGCTTATCGTCAACGAGATGTGTATATTTCTTGAAGAGATCGTAATCGCCCTTGCGTGTTGCGAGCTGCAGGGTGGCGATGGTCTCTGGGTTCCAAGCGTGCTTGATACCGTCCTTGCGGTAGTGGAACTGTCCGAGACTTGGCAGGAAGTCGAGTTTCTTGGTCTCGAAAGCCTTGTCGTGCAGGCGGATAGCATCACGGGCGATGGTCTCAAGTCCGATACCGCCGATGGTGCTCACCTCTGTTCCGAAGTAGCTCTTCAGGAGGCTCTCGCTCAAACCGATGCTCTCGAAGATCTTGGCACCACGATAGCTTCGGATGGTAGAGATACCCATCTTAGCCATAATCTTGAACAAGCCCTTCTTCACAGCCTTGATGTAGTTCTGCTCGGCTGTATGGTAATCCTCCTGAATCTTTCCCTTCTTTACGAGGTCGTCGAGGATGGCGTATGTCAAGTATGGACAGAGGGCTGATGCACCGTAACCCAGCAACAATGCTGCGTGCATTACCTCACGAATCTCACCACTCTCAACAATGAGGGCAGTCTGCACACGCTTGCCGGCATCAATCAGATAATGATGTACGGCGCTTACGGCGAGCAGAGATGGGATGGCAGCATGGGTTTCATCCACGCCACGGTCGCTCAAGATGATGTAGTTGTAGCCATCATCCACGCTCTGTGCCGCCTGCTTGCAGAGTTCATCCAAAGCCTCATGCAGTCCTTCTTCGCCCTTGGCGGTTTCGAAAAGCATGTGGAGTTTTACTGTATTGAATCCCTTGTAGCGGATATTCTGAAGGATATCCAGCTGGGTATTGGTCAGGATAGGATGTGGCAGACGGACCATCTTGCAGTTGCTTTCGTCTGGGTTCAGGATGCCGGAACCTACTCTACCGATATACTCGGTAAGACTCATCACGAGGTTCTCACGGATGGAGTCGATGGCAGGGTTGGTAACCTGAGCAAACTGCTGACGGAAGTAGTTGAAGAAGATCTGTGGCTGGTCTGAGAGTACGGCAAGCGGAGTATCATTACCCATGGATGCAGTAGGCTCCTGACCCTTGGTAGCCATTGGGATGATGGTACCGTCGATGTCTTCCTCGCCAAAACCAAACTCCAATTCCTTGCGAGTGAGGTTTTCCACAGCGTTTTCCACTTTTCGTCCGCTGCGCAACTTTTCCAGTTCAATACGGTTGGTATTCAGCCACTGGCGGTAAGGATGAGCCTCAGCCAGGCGCTCCTTGATTTCGCCATCATAGTAAATCTTGCCTTCCTGGGTATCAATCAGGAGAATCTTACCAGGCTGCAAGCGTCCCTTCTCGGCAATCTCGGTTGGGTCGAAATCCATCACACCCACCTCAGAAGCTACAACCATCATATCGTTCTTGGTGATGGTATAGCGTGCAGGGCGCAGACCATTTCTATCGAGCATACCACCGGCATATCTGCCATCGCTGAAGAGCAGGGCGGCAGGGCCATCCCATGGCTCCATCAGGATAGAGTGATACTCATAGAAAGCCTTCAAATCCTCAGAGATAGGGTTCTTGTCGTTGAAGCTCTCAGGCACCATGACAGCCATGGCGTGAGGCAAAGACAAGCCGCTCATCACGAAGAACTCGAATACATTGTCGAGGCTGGCAGAGTCACTCATATCAGGCTGAACGATAGGAGAAATCTCACGGATATCGCCCAGAGCCTCGCTGCTCAACACACTCTCACGAGCCTTCATCCAGGCACGGTTACCACGGATGGTGTTGATCTCACCATTGTGGGCAAGGAGACGGAATGGCTGAGCCAGACTCCATGTAGGGAAGGTGTTGGTAGAGAAGCGGGAGTGAACCAATGCCAGACCGCTTGTGAAATAATTATTGGTCAAGTCAGGATAGTACTGACGCAGCTGGAGGCTGCTCAACATACCCTTATATACGATGTTCGAATTAGACAACGAACAGATATAGAAATCAGGATCGCTGATTCGTTTCTCGATACGCTTACGGATGAGATAGAGGGTACGCTCGAAGACAGGCACCTTATCATCTGTAACGCCTGTGATGAACACCTGTTTGATGGCAGGCTCGTTGCTCAATGCAGCCTCACCCAGACAGTCAGGGTTGGTAGGCACATTGCGCAGGTGCATCAGCTGCAATCCCTCGCGCTCAATTTCCTCGATCATGATAGAGAGGATGTCCTGCTGTTTCTTCTCATCCTTAGGCAAGAAGACGAGACCCGTTCCGTATTTTCCCTTCTCAGGCACAGGGATACCCTGAAGAAGAATAAACTCATGTGGAATCTGGAGCATGATACCGGCACCGTCACCCGTCTTGTTATCGGCACCCTCGGCACCACGATGGCGCATGTTTTCGAGTACCTTCAAGGCGTTATCGACCAGTTCATGACTCTTGTTACCGTGGATATTCACCACCATACCTACGCCACACGCATCGTGCTCATAGGCTGAACTGTACAATCCTTTTTCCATTTCTTGTTCGTTTTATATCGGTTATTTCTAACTATTAATATATCATTATTTCATGCTGTCTACTAAACTTTCGCATGTGACTTCACCACACGCCCTGAAAGGACAGATGGGAAGACCCCACACGCCCTGGGCTAGGAGCTTCTGCCCTTTCAGGGCGTGTGGAGCCTACTTGCGAAACTTAAATTGACTATTTATACGCCTGTTCGTGAACTCCCGCCACGGCTCTTCCGCTAGGGTCGTTCTGGTTCTTGAATGAGGCATCCCAGGCAAGGGCTTCGGCTGTAGAACATGCCACGCTAGGTACGCTAGGCACGCTCTTGGCAGCGCTGTCGCTTGGGAAATGCTCGGCGAAGATTGAACGATAATAATACTCCTCCTTGTTCTGTGGAGGATTGATAGGGAATCGCTCGGCAGCATGCGCCATCTGCTCATCGCTGACGGCTGATGCCGTAATCTGCTTCAGGGTATCAATCCATGAATAGCCCACACCATCGGAGAACTGCTCCTTCTGGCGCCATGCCACTTCTTCAGGAAGCAGATCGGCGAATGCCTCACGAACCACCTTTTTCTCGATGGTCTTATCCGGACACATCTTCAGCACAGGGTTCATGCCCATGGCTACATCCAGGAACTCCTTATCCAGGAAAGGCACACGGCCCTCGATGCCCCATGCAGCCAGACTCTTGTTGGCTCTCAGGCAATCGTAGAGATAGAGTTTACCCAACTTTCGTACGGTTTCCTCATGGAAAGCCTTGGCATCAGGTGCCTTGTGGAAGTAGAGATAACCTCCGAACACCTCGTCGGCACCCTCGCCCGAAAGCACCATCTTGATACCCATGCTGCGGATGACTCTCGCCAGGAGATACATCGGGGTAGAGGCACGCACGGTGGTTACATCGTAGGTCTCGATGAAGTAGATGACATCGCGGATGGCATCCAATCCTTCCTGGATGGTGTAGTTGATTTCGTGATGCACGGTTCCGATGTGCTCGGCTACCAGTCGTGCCTTTGCCAAATCAGGCGCACCCTTCAAGCCTACGGCGAAGGAATGCAATCGTGGCCAGTAGGCCTTGGTTTCGCCACCATTCTCCACACGGGTAGAAGAATATTTCTCGGCTACGGCAGAGATAACAGAAGAATCAAGACCGCCACTCAGCAATACGCCGTAAGGCACATCGCTCATCAGCTGGCGCTTCACAGAAGCCTCCAGGGCATCGTGAATCTCCTTCACGGCTGCCTCTTCCTGAGGTTCCGCATCCTTCAGCTGGGCTTCAGCCTTCTTCTTATCATCAATCTGATATTTCTTCTGCATGGCGGCATACTCAAACCAGTCGCGGGTGTAGTAGCGCTTCATGCCAGGGTTCTTGCTGTAATAATAATGACCCGGGAGGAATGGCTCGTAGTGGTCGCACTGACCTTCCAGAGCCTTCAACTCGCTTGCTACCAGCACTTTTCCATCCTTATCATAACCAATATAAAGAGGAATTACGCCGATAGGGTCGCGGGCGATGAGGAATTCATCACGTTCGGCATCGTAAAGGGCGAAGGCAAAGATGCCGTTCAGCTCTTCGAGCATCTGGGTGATACGGGCGTGGAGGGCATCCTCACCTTTATATATTAAGGTATCAAAGTCGGAATCTGCTCGCATCTCACGATAGAGAGAAAGAATCACCTCGCAGTCGGAACCCGTCTGATACTGGTATTTACCGGCAAAGCGGGTACGGATATCCTGATGATTGTAAATCTCACCGTTCACGGCAAGCACCTGTTTCTTATCTGGTGCAAACAAAGGTTGGCGACCACTTTCTGGGTCAACGATGCTCAGACGCTCATGTGCCAGGATAGCGGAACCACCACAATAGATGCCGCTCCAGTCGGGTCCGCGATGGCGGATCTTCTGGCTCATACGAAGCGCTTGCTGTCGCAATTCAGGAGTTTGCTCCTGAATATTGAAGATAGATACGATTCCACACATAATATCTTTTCCTTTCTTTTACGGTTATTTTTATCTTTTTACCTGCTAACAAATATCACTTTGCTAGATTTCGACTGCAAAATTACTACTTTTTGATAGAATAAAGAAGATTTCTCTTGCTTTTTGTCTTCGTAAAGTTACATCACTATCAGATAGACAAATACAGCTCGCAGATTAATTACATTTTGTAAGCAAACCACACTTATTAGATTACAAAACGAAAGTTAGGCATAAAATCAAGGTTTTGTTTAATTTTTCACTGAATATAAGTAAACAGAATCATTTAATGTAGCAGAAACATAAAGAATAATTAATTAATTCTAAAAACCCATCTTATCCATCAGATTTTTACGGAAAACTTGGGTGATAACAGTTTTTTTTCTTATCTTTGCAGAAGATAATAACGCATTCTATTGCAACTTAAACATTATGAGAAAGAAACTTATAAACCTATTCATGATGACTTGCGTGATAGCCGGCGGCTTCACACAGGCATCCTTCGCTCAACAGGCTAAGTTGGGCAATCTCACCCAGTTTGTAAATCCAAGAATCGGAACGGGTGGTCACGGTCACGTATTCCTCGGAGCCAATGTTCCGTTCGGATATGTGCAGCTGGGCCCTACTGAGCCATCACGTGGCTGGGACTGGTGCTCGGGCTATCACCATTCCGACTCCGTGCTCATCGGATTCGGCCATCAGCACCTCAGCGGCACCGGTATCGGCGACCTGGGAGACGTGGCATTCCTGCCGGTGACAGATGCTAACCAAAAAGAAATCCTCTTCAGTCATGCCAACGAGAATGTGCGCCCGGGCTACTACGCCGTGAAACTGCAGCAGCCTAACGTGTGGGTAGAGCTCACAGCCACCCAGCGTGCCGGATTCCAGCGCTATACCTTCGGGGCAGATGCCCAGCAGGCACAGCTGGTGCTCGACCTGAAGCAGGGCATCGGATGGGATGCGGCAAAGGATTACAACGTAGATAAGATTACATCTACCACCCTGGCAGGCCATCGCTTCTCCAAAGGCTGGGCCAACGACCAGAAGGCATTCTTCTTCGCTGAATTCTCGCAGCCTGTCACCGTGAAGCCATTAGGCACCGGAAGATGGCTGATTACGGCAGCAGATGTTACCAAGCCTTTGATGGTGAAGACGGGCATGTCGGCTGTAAGCGCCGAGAACGCTCAGCTGAACCTGAAGAAGGAGATTCCGGGCTGGGATTTCCGCCAGGTGGTGGCTGATGCCGACGAAGCCTGGAACAGGGAACTGAACAAGGTGAACATCGAGACCACCGACTCCGCATCACGCCGCATCTTCTACACGGCGATGTATCACACCATGACCGCTCCATCCGTATTCTCGGATGTCAACGGACAGTATCGCGGTGCCGACGGCAAGGTATATGATGGCAACTTCACCAACTACACCACCCTCTCGCTCTGGGATACCTATCGTGCGGCTCATCCGCTGATGACGATGATTCATACCGATATGCTTCCAGACATGGCAAGCACTTTCATCAATATCTATCGCCAGCAGGGCCAGTTGCCGGTATGGCATCTGATGGGTAACGAAACCAACTGCATGGTGGGCAACCCGGGCATCCCTGTGCTTGCCGACATGGTACTGAAGGGCTACGTACAGGATAAGGAAGGCGCCTACGAGGCAATGAAGCAGTCGGCGTTGAGAGAAGACCGCGGCCTGGGTCTGCTCAAGAAATACGGCTATCTGCCTTACGACAAGGAGAAGACCAAGGAAACCGTGGCAAAGGGTCTGGAATATGCCCTGGCTGATGCCTGCGTGGCCAAGGTGGCGCGCATGCTGGGCAAGAAGGCAGACGCCAAGTATTTCGAGAAGAGAGCTAAATCTTACAGCACATACTTCGACAAGGAAACCGGATTCATGCGCGGCATCGGTTCCGACGGCAAGTTCCGCACCCCATTCAACCCATTCGCTGCCGAGCATCGTGACGACGACTACACCGAGGGCAATGCATGGCAATACACCTGGCTGGTGCCACACGATGTACACGGACTCGTCAAGCTCTTCGGCAACGAACAGAAGTTTGTTACCAAGCTCGATTCGCTCTTCATCGTCACCGGAAACATGGGCGACAATGCATCTCCCGACATCTCAGGACTCATCGGCCAGTATGCCCACGGCAACGAGCCTAGCCATCACGTGCTCTACATGTACAACTACGTGGGGCAGCCTTGGAAGGGAGCCCGTCTGCTGCGCCAGACCATGAACGAGATGTACAAGGACGATTTCGACGGATTGAGCGGCAACGAGGACGTAGGCCAGATGTCGGCATGGTATGTGCTTTCATCCATGGGTCTCTATCAGGTAGAGCCAGCCGGCGGCAAGTACATCATCGGCAGTCCTATCTTCGACAAGGCATCGGTGAACGTGGGCAAGGGCAAGACCTTCAGCATCATCTGCAGGGACAACAGCAAGGAGAACATGTATATCCAGCACATCAAGCTCAACGGCAAGCCATACACCAAGTCGTACATCATGTATAACGACATCATGAAGGGCGGCACCCTGGAAATACAGATGGGCAGCCAGCCATCCAAGTGGGGCACCCGTCCAGCCGACCGACCATAAGATTTTTCATGAGATTATTTCATGAGAATGATGTTTTTGAACTGATTATTGTATAGAACTAACTAACAAAAGATAAGAAAATGAGAAAGACTATTTTAGCAATGGCTCTTCTTGCCTCCATGACAGCGATGGCTCAGGAGAACGCCAAGGTGGATGTGCACGCACGCTATACCAAGGTGGTAACACCGGTGGATGGCAAGTACGAATCCAAGCGTCCGCCAGTGGAGGACCGCCTCTTCACCTCCACCGCCGTGGAGAAGAAGATCAAGGAAGTACAGAAACTGCTGAAGAAGAACCCGAAGCTGGCATGGATGTTTGCCAACTGCTATCCTAACACCCTGGAGAGCACCGTTCACTACCGTGTGCTCGAAAACGGTGACGATGATACATTTGTATATACAGGCGATATCCCAGCCATGTGGCTCCGCGACTCGGGAGCGCAGGTTTGGCCATACGTAGCCCTCGCCAACAAGGACGAGAAGCTGAAGAAGATGCTGAGGGGCGTGATTCTGCGCCAGCTGAAGTGCATCAACATCGACCGCTACGCCAATGCCTTCAACGATGGTCCTACGGGTGCCGGATGGGTGAAAGACCGCACCAAGATGCAGCCAGACGTGTTCGAGCGCAAGTATGAGATAGACTCCTTCTGCTACCCTATCCGCCTGGCTTACGAGTACTGGAAGGTGACAGGCGATGACTCCATCTTCGGCGAAGTATGGATGCAGGCTGTGGAGAACATTCTGAAGACCTTCCATGAGCAGCAGCGCAAGGTGACAGCCAAGGCATACCACTTTACCCGTGTTTCCGACCGTGCCTTCGATACCATCGGTTGGGATGGTTTCGGTGCTCCGGTGAAGCCAGTGGGATTGATTGCCTCCATGTTCCGCCCATCGGATGATGCCACGATTCTTCCATTCCTGATTCCTTCCAATTTCATGGCAGTATCATCCATGAACAAGGCTGCCGAGATTCTGAAGCATGTGGCTGAGAAGGATGCGGCAAAGAAGGATGCAGCCCTGAAGATAGCGCAGGATTGCAGCAGTCTGGCTGATGAGGTTCAGGGAGCCTTGCAGAAGTATGCCATCTACAACCATCCTAAGTACGGCAAGATTTACGCCTACGAGGTTGACGGTTTCGGCAACCAGCTTCTGATGGATGATTCCAACGTGCCATCCCTGTTGGGTATGGGCTATATGGGTGATGTTCCGATGAACGACCCTATCTATCAGAACACCCGCCGTTTTGTTTGGAGCGAGGACAATCCTTGTTTCTTCCGTGGCAAGGCTGGCGAGGGCATCGGTGGTCCTCACATCGGATACGACATGCCATGGCCTATGTCTATCATGATGAAGTGTTTCACAGCCCAGAGCGACGACGAGATTCGTTTCTGCATGAAGATGTTGCTGAACACGGATGCGGGCATGGGCTTCATCCACGAGTCATTCCACAAGGATGATGCATCGAAGTTCACCCGTCCATGGTTTGCATGGCAGAACACGCTGTTCGGAGAATTGGTGATTAAGTTGATCAATGATGGCAAGGCCGACTTGCTGAACAACTTATAATACAACAAAAAAAGGGTCTATACGCCACCCGATTATCGTGGCATATAGACCCTTTTTTCTATTGCATCTGTGAAATCTGTGGGACAAAGAACAAATCTGAACTTTTGCCCTGTTTGCCCCACACGCCCTGAAGGGGCAGAAGCTCCTAGCCCAGGGCATCGCCCTGGGTTTTCATGGTTCCAAACTCGTCGCCCTGTAAGGGCAAAAGCTTTAAAACCAGATGATTAATAAAGCTTTTGCCCTTACAGGGCGCCTTGCTGATTGCTACGTATACCCAGGGCGCTGCCCTGGGCTAGGAGCTTCTGCCCTTTCAGGGCGTGTGGTGCCATCCTTCGGTATCCCTGATACAATAAAAAGGGTCTATACGCCACCCGATTATCGTGGCATATAGACCCTTTTCTATTGTATCTGTGAAATCTGTGGGACAAAGAACTACGGCTTATGGCTGCAGGGTGAAACCTACTACCAAGTAGGCTTTCTCGGTGCTAGGATTAGCAGCCACCTGGGCGAAGACCGGAACACTGAAGGAATCTGTAATCTTCAAATCCTTGGTGGCTTTCACGCCTACATGGGTTACTGCAAAGCCATTGGCTTCACCATAGAAGGATGTGGCAAATGGTACGGCACCTACACTTGCTTCCCAATCACAACCTCCGAGTTTGAATGGAGCTGTAGCCTCGAGATAAGATGAATAGGCACGGTCGCCATCCTTGTTGACTCCATCATTGCCCGCAAAGTTGGTATACCAGTTGAGGGCAAGTGCTCCGAAATCATAACCTACGTTTGCCTCGAAGACATGAGAGGTTTCGTGCGCCTTATAGGCGAAATACTTCTCGTTAGGCGAATTGAACCAGTAGTCGGTTACGCCGATATGGAAAGCACCAGTCTCGTATGCCAGGGTAAGATCGAACTCCTTGGTATCCTCAGGCTGAGAAAGTCCTACGCTTCCCCAGGCTGTGAGGGAGAGGCCTTTGTATCCGATGCCCAATGTAGGCTGCAGGGAAACGGCTCCCAAGTCCTGACCACGCCAGTAATACTGGCTCACGATGTCTGCACCCATAGATGTCTCAACCTTATCCTGTGCCATCGCAGCAGGAGCAAATGCCATCAAACCGAGTGCCAGGGCACCCATCTTCTTCATACCTGAAATCTTCTTCATATCTGAAATTTTCTTCATAATCTCTCTTATTTTCGGGTTTATAATAAGAAGCGGTGGAAATCAATCCACCCGCTTCTATTCTTTATATATGAAAGTTATTTTAGTTGTAGCAACTTTCACCATGCTCGTAGATATCGAGGCCTTCTTCCTCAATTCGCTTGTCAACTCGCAAGCCGGCAATCTTCTTGATTCCCCAGAAGAGGATAACACCTGTTACGGCTGCCCAAAGGTCGATGCAGAGGATACCGAAGCACTGTGCGCCGAAGAAACCGAAACCGCCACCATAGAAGGCACCGCCATCGAGGGCGAAGAGACCTGTCATCAAGGTACCGAAGATACCGCATACACCATGTACTGAGCTGGCACCTACAGGGTCATCGATGTGAAGCTTGGTATCAATGAACTCGATAGAGAATACCAGGATGATACCTGCCAAGAGACCAATGATGGCTGAACCCAACGGACTAACCAAATCGCAACCTGCGGTGATGGCTACCAAACCAGCCAGGATACCATTCAATGTCAATGAGAATGATGGCTTACCATACTTGATCCATGATGTGAACATGGTACCGAGACCGCCACATACGGCAGCCAGGTTGGTGGTAAGGAATACGTGGCTGATGGCTACGCGGTTAACCTCGCCAGAAGCAGCAAGCTGAGAACCTGGGTTGAAACCGAACCAGCCGAACCAGAGGATGAATACACCCAGGGCAGCAGCCATCAGGTTGTGACCAGGGATAGCCATGCTCTTGCCGTTGCGATACTTGCCCAAACGAGGACCTAAGCAGATGGCACCAACCAAAGCAAGTACACCACCCACGCTATGAACGATGGCAGAACCTGCGAAATCGTGGAAGGCAGCACCGAAGGTGCTCATCATGAATGAACCAGCCTCGCCGTTGCAGAGCCAACCGCCACCCCATGTCCAGTGACCCTCTACAGGGTAGATGATCAATGAGATGAAGAATGAATAGATGCAATACATGGAGAACTTGGTACGCTCTGCCATGGCACCTGAAACGATGGTAGCACTAGTAGCGCAGAATACGGTTTCGAACATCAGGAAACCCTCTGTAGGAAGACCGGCTGCATTTGTATAGAAAGACAAATCGCCCCAGTTAGGCATGCCGATGAATCCGGCACCATCGCTACCAAACATGAATCCGAAACCTACGAACCAGAAGAGAACGGAACCGACCATGAAATCGACAAAGTTCTTAAACAAGATGTTCGCGGTGTTTTTACTACGGGTAAAGCCCGCCTCGCAGAGGGCGAATCCCGGCTGCATGAAAAAGACCAACATGGCTGCCAAGAGCATCCACACGGTATCTAATGAAATTCCTAAATCCTGTACACTCATAACATAAAAACTTTAAAGTGTTCTTTTACCTGAAAACTTACTCTCTCTCTCCTTCCATACCGCAATCGTTATTTCTCCTGCTCGGCATTATAAAGTGCGATGTCGCCTCTTTCACCTGTGCGGATTCTCACGGTATCCTCTACAGGAATTACAAAGATTCGACCATCACCAATCTCGCCTGTGCGGGCAGCCTCCTGGATGGCATTAATTGTTTTCTCCACGTTCTTGTCGCGAACCACGATGTTCAACAACACGCGCTCAATACTGCTGGTATCATACATGACACCACGATAGATACGCGCCTGTCGCATCTTGCCCTCGCCTCTTACATCGTAGTAAGAGAACCACTCGATGTCGGCGGCAAGCAATGCTTCCTTTACATCCTCGAACTTTGTCTTGCGGATGATTGCTTCAATCTTTTTCATGTCAATCTCTCCTATTATTAAAATTACATTTTGTTTGATTTCGAGTGCAAAGTTACAACTTTTTGCTTTAATAAAGACAATATTTCTTTCTTTTTGCTCTTACTATTTCCATTTGCTTACTATTTGATAAAAGAAAAAGAAAATATAAATACAAAATGAAAGCAAACAAGCGTTTTTGCTTTTCATTTTGCTATAAGAGTTAGAATAAAAGGAAAAGGCATGTATTATGAGCGTATGAATAAAAGAAAAGGACCTGTATGGTCAGATGCCTCGCCAGGCACTGAAACCATACAGGTCGAATCATTATTAACGTAAATCTACCTTTACAATACCAGGCGAACGAAGCCCAGGCTTCAGTTCACCACCTATATAATATAAGGTATGTCCACGCATAACTACTTGGGCGCCCGCCCTAGCAAGCAGCGGACTTTCAGGGAATGGAGTTTCCCACTTCCCAGAGTTTAAACTATAAACTAACAAATTATCATTAAACTTATACCACGAAATATCTTTCTTCAGATAATCCTCCCTCGCCACCATGGAATAGGTTCCGCTGATGGCATCCCAGAAGATTTCCTTGTTCACACCTCCGGCGCAGACGATGGCGGGATTGCCCGATGGACTTACCGCCAGCATGGCTGTGGCTCCCGTAAGGGTGAGTTCATCGCCCTGAGGATTGCGTGGCGCAGGGAGCGATGTCCAGCTCTTGCTCTCAGGATGATAGCACAAGCCCGATGTGGCTACCAGGCTCGACTTGCCATTCTCGTAGAAGCCGCCCCATACATAAAGCTTGCCACGATAGGCGGCACACACAGGCTGAACCCTTGGCTCGCCTATCAGCTCTGTCTCGTGCTTCCAGGCTGAAGCCAGCTTCTTTGCCGCATCTTTCTTGCTTGTCACGTTTTTCCACGCTGCATCCTTTCCGATTTCCAGGCTCAGAACCGAAGCCGACGGTCTGCCATCCTGGTTGCCTCCCACCACGAAAAGGCGGGTATCAGAGAGGCAGACGCCCATGTTATCTACCGAACGTGGCAGCGACGGAAGCGATTTCAAAACCGGTTTGCCCCTCTCCCTGTCCAGGTGGAGGCTCAGCACGCTGCGCAATTTCTGCTCATTGTTGCAGCCGCCCACCAGAATCAGACTGTCGCCCGAAGTAACCGTGCCGCCATAGGCTGCAGGCTCAGGCAGATGGCCTATCAGTTGCCAATCCGGGGTTTCGTCTGAATTGCCCCCCACCTTCGCAGCATAAATGCCCGAATAATACTTCTTCTTTCCAGGCTCAGGGAAATTACACCCACCGGCTACTACCATGTAGTCGCCGATGAAACCACCATAGCAGGCTGATACACCCAGGTCATACCCAGTTTCCCCTACTGGGAAGCCGGATATGGTTTTGATGTTAGAATACTGTTTTTTAGGATCTGATTTCATTGTACAACAACTATTTATGATTGTAATGATAGAATCTGTATCTCCACGGAAGGTAGAAGCCGGAAGCCCATCGCTGTTCACCAGATTGGCTCGGGTAAACGGTTGCCATCCGTATCTCACGAATCTCGGAAGCTTGACCTCAGGAGATGTCAGTCTCACCTGGTCGCCCTCTATCTTCGCCTGTGCCGGATAGAACATACCCTCTTCCCCGGCTATCTCGAAGCAGCGAGGCGATTGGCCATCCGATGTGCGGAGTCCATCGCCATAGGCGAAGGATACCACCAGGGCATCGCCTTCTCTTTCCACATTATTATATATAGGGCCTGATGGGGTTACGCCGTGACCATAGGTCTGGTTCAATGCCCAGCGACCCAGGCGCTCGCCCACAGGTTGCTTATTCGTTGGATGCACATCAAGAGAGTCACCATAATCAGAAGATACCGCCATTCCGGTATTTGGAATTGACTTCATCAATTGGAGCTGACTATCTCTGAACCAAGTCCAGGAAGGACGGTTCAAACTAGACAGCTGCACGAAATAGAACGGCATCTGCGGATTCTTCCAGTTGCTTCGCCAGCTGTCTACCAGCAGACGGAAAAGCTGACTGTGGGCATCCATATTATGCGCATTCGATTCGCCCTGATACCAGATGACACCCTTGATAGGATACTGCTGCAGAGGCAGGATGCCGCTCTCGTAGAGATAGCATGGTTCATAAGGGTGACGGCCCAGACGGGTGGCATCGTTGGTAAGGTTCCTGGCTGCCCTGCCACGCACCCAATCCTGGATAAAGTCGTTCTGCAGCCAGTTGCGCAGGATGGCAGGGAAGCGGGTTTCCAG
Source organism: Segatella copri (assembly GCF_051861805.1). Lineage (GTDB taxonomy): Bacteria > Bacteroidota > Bacteroidia > Bacteroidales > Bacteroidaceae > Prevotella > Prevotella copri_M. Next base: position 3,494,096 of record NZ_CP146520.1, read on the forward strand.
CGTGTTTCTATCTACCCATGCCTCGGTAGGTGCACCGCCGATGGCATTGCATATCAAGCCCACTGGCACCTTCAGGCTGTCGCGCAGCATCTTGCCGTAGTAATAAGCCACGGCAGAGAACTGGGCTGCCGTCTCGGGGGTAGCCCCCTGCCAGGTGGTATTCCTGTAATACTGCAGATGGTTCAGCGAATCGAGGCAGGATGCCGGCCATGCCACATCATAGGTTTCCCAGCGGCCCTTCATGTCAAAGAGGCGCAGGTCGGGGTCGTTTGCCTGGGCGATGTCACGCTTGCCGGTGGAAGCCTGGTTCAGCCGGAACGCCATGTTCGACTGCCCTGAGCACAGCCACACTTCGCCCACTGCCACATGGTGGTATTCCTTCTTCTGCTTGCCCGCCTGGATGGTGAGCGTATAGTCGGTGCCCACAGGCAGCGGCTGCAGCACTACGCTCCATTCGCCCCGGTTGTTGGCAACGGCAGAAACCTTCTGCCCGGCAATGCTCACCGTTACCTGGTCGCCCGTGTTAGCGATGCCATGGATATCCAGCGACTGGTTGCGCTGCAGCACCATGTGGTCTGTATAGAGAGAGGACATCTGGAGTCCGCCATAGTTTCCGGTAATGCCGCCATAAACGGTCTTTGCCAGGATGCCTGCCCCTTCCGGGTTGGGATGGATGGCATCCGGCAGCAGGTTAGGATAAGGATAGAGGGGTGCATGAAAATCGATGAGTTCTGCCCCACTCACCCGAGCCACCACCTTGATGGCTTCCTGTATCTCATCGTGCCACTGCTTGGTGCCCGAAATGAATCGGGGATGACGGTGGGCTATCGGCGTCATGCAAGCCAGGATAAAGCGTACCTTGGGATTGGCAGAACGCAGAGAGTCCATCAATGACAGATAGTCTTTTACAAATTCATCTCGATAGTTAGGCCAGTTTCTCGGGTCGGTATCGTTGATGCCCAGGTGGATGACGGCGATGTCGCCCTTGAAGGCCATCGCCTGCTTATACTCTTCCTGCTTCATATAGGGGCGGTGGCCGTGGTTCAGCAGGGTGGCACCCGGTTTTCCGAAGTTGCCTACCAGATATTTGTCGCCCAGCATTTTCTGCAGTTGTACAGGATAGGAGAAATGCTCTCTATCCTCGATTCCCGTGCCATAGGTAATACTGTTGCCCACGCAAGCCACCTTGATTTTCTGCACAGTTTTCTTTCGGGCAGCCTCAACGGAGAGGGAGCCCGTGAGGAGCATCGACAGCATCAAAGCCGTCAACACTCCCTTTGGATTCATTAATTTATCATACAACATACCTATATAAACTATTCTAGTTTTCGCAAGTATGCTCCACACGCCCTGAAAGGGCAGAAGCTCCTAGCCCAGGGCATCGCCCTGGGTATACAAGCAATCAGCAAGGCGCCCTGTAAGGGCAAAAGCTTTGTATATTGCCTGGTACTTGAAGGCTTTTGCCCTTACAGGGCGACAAGCTTGCATCCATCATTACCCAGGGCGCTGCCCTGGGCTAGGAGCTTCTGCCCTTTCAGGGCGTGTGGGTGAGATACTTGCGAAAGTTCAGTAAACTATATATAACCTAAAAAACTTCTATTTTAATATTATTCGTCGAGGATAGCAGCCGTGAACATCCATTTTACGAGGCGGGTCTCCTTAGAAGAGAACTTGCCCACCGGAAGCTTCAGCATCAGCTTGTTCCAGCCCTTCTTCAGGGTAATGTCTATCGCCGGACGAGACATGTAATTCTCATTCTTCAGCGTAATCTCGTTAGAGCGCTCGGTGTTCGTGTTCTCCCATACAGGAGGCATGATTTCCTTGCCGTTGATCCAGGCACGGCTGCACTTGTAATCCCAGGTGCCCTGACGGGGAGCCAAGTCGCTTTCCGAACGGCTGTAGTTCTGGAACTCCAGCGCCAGCTTCGTCTTTCTTTCCCTTGGAGAATAAATCCATCGGGTGGCATAAGCGGTGTGGTTCTCCTGAGGGTTGGCGTAGAAGCCGGGAACCAGCGTGCCCCATACATGGCGCAGATAGATGCCGTTGCCGATGATCTTGCGGGTCTTATAAGTCTTGCCCTCATACTGATAAACAGAATCTTCTTTCTCCTCTGGTGGGAACACCTTGTTCAAATCACCTTCGTTAGGGAAGGCATCGGTAATCTGCCACTCGCTCTGGGTCTGGCAAACGTATGGGAAGGGAACCTCTTTCAACCAGGTTTTCTTCTGCCACAGCAGGCGGTCTTCAAACTCCTTGAATGCAGCCAACTGCTCTGGCTCGTCTTCCCACAGCAGGGTGCCCTTGCCATCAAAATAGCAGTTGCCGCCTCCACGCCAGGCACGTTCTGCCAGGGTGAGCATATAAGGATAGAAATTATTCTCAGCCAGCAGCTGAGGTGTATTGTCTATGAAGCGGTCGTTCCAGAAGGCTACGATGCAGCCAGCCAGGTCGTCGCTGCCCTCAGGCTGGTTGTAGATGCGGCTGTTGAACATCGCCACCAGGTCGGCGTAGGTATCGAAATGGTTGGCGTAGTGGTAGCGGCAGTCGATGGCAGGGATGCCCTTCTGTGCCTTTCCACGATAGCTCCAGAGCTGCGTCATGTCGATTTCGCCCGGCTTGTAGTTCCAGCCAGGGTTATAGGAGATAACCTTCTTGCCCTTGTCGCGAATGTATTTCACCATCATCGGAACGAAATCCGGATTGGTAAACTGAACCTCGTCGGTTCCTATATGGAGATAAGGTACATCAAAAGTAGCACATACCTCATCGATGATATCTTTCAGAATCTGCGTGCCCTTCTCGCTCTGCATATCGGTCTTGAAGGTACGCTCAAAGGCTGCACTATGTCCCGGCATATCGATTTCCGGAATCAGGAGCACCTGGTGCTGCTTGCAGAATTCCACCAGTTGGCGAGCCTCATCCAGGGTATAATACTTTCCTTTCTCACGCTCCATGTTTTCAGGCGCATTGAGCTGCGGATATTTCCTGCATTCCAGTCGCCAAGCCTGGTTTTCGGTGAGATGCCAGTGGAAGACATTGATCTTGTATCTGCTGAGCAGTCTGATTTCACGTTTCAGTTCCTCTACAGGAATATAGCTTCTGCCCACATCGTGCATGAAACCGCGGATGCGGAAGGCAGGCCAGTCGGTGATGTCACATTGTGGCACCCAAGTCTTTTTATTTTTAGTGTATTTTAGTTGTTCCAGCGTCTGTCGTCCCCAATACATACCCTTCGGGGTGGTAGCTTCCAGAAGGATGCCTTTCCTGGTAATCGATAGATGGTAAGCCTCTTCCTGGAACTTGGCTCCTTCAATCTGGCTCACATATTTTTCCTCCACCGTCAACTCGCCGCTGGATTTCTTGCCGTTGAACTGATACTTCTGAGGCAGAGGCAACAAGGAAGATGGATGATTGGCAGAGATGCCAGCCATGCACCAAAATATAGAAAACACAAATAGTAAGAGTCGATTCATATTTTTTATTTAGGTTGATTCTGATGAATTATTGTTATTCACAAAGTTGATTTAGAAAGAGAGTTTATGAAGAGGGTGTGCCAAAAGTCCAAGACACACCCTCTTTTTTGTTGCTTCATCGTTTTTCTTCATCGGATTACGCTGAGTTAACGGAACATTCTTGCTTCACGGATTACGCACGGAATTTAAACGGATTTGGCCTTACGGCCATTGGGCTAGCGCATTCGCATTCCAGCTTTAGGGGGTATCGCCACGACCGCCAGGTCGAGTTTCCGTTTAAAATCCGTGAGTAATCCGAGGAAGGCGGTTAAGGTTCCGTTTATTCCGCGTAATCCGATGAATAATGACACACCCTCCTTTTATAATCAAACAAAACGATTTGCCTCATCGGCGAAATCATTTCCACAATAGGCTCCTTATTTGTCGTAACCAGGAGTCTGGTGCAACAGACCGTTCAAGCCGAGGGTGTTCTCATCGATAGGCCACAACAGCTTATCGGCATGAGCAGAAGTATATTTGGTAACATACTCAGCACCCATCAGTCGGAGGTCGTACCAGCGCTTACCCTCGAAGAGGAACTCGCGGCATCTTTCCTTCAATACAGCCTCGATGACATTGGCATCGCTGCCTACGAAAGAGTTGTTGGCATAGAATGAAGCGTCTGTATCATTAGGATAAGCCACCTCAGCCTGGTGAGCATTGAAGTACTCCTCGCCGTAAGCACGCTTTCTTACCTCGTTGATCTCAGCAGCAGGATCCTCGCCCAGCAAAGCCTTAGCCTCAGCCAAACCTAAGAGACAGTCAGCATAGCGATAGATTGGGTAATCATCGAGCCACTGGCGCTGGTTGTAACCCTCTGGCAAGGTACCCTGGAACTTATACTGGATGTTGCCAACATACTTGAGGGACCCATCCTCGTTCTTGGCATAGATATCCTTCAAGCTACCAGCCTTACGGGTATCACCGTCACGATAAAGCTCCTTCCACATATCCTTGTTGAGAGATATACGCATTACACCGTCCATGTCCTTCATCGCAGACTCTGCCAGAGAAGTTCCATCAGCCTCATAATAGTTTCTGTAGAACATAGAACCCATCACCAAAGTCAAGCGGAAGGTATCATTCCACATATTCTTCTCATCCTTGCCATAATAAACAGCGTAGATAATCTCCTTGTTCTTCTTGTTGTTAAAGGCAAATACCTTGGTAAAGTCGTTCTGCAAAGCTACGTCAGCCTTCTTCACGTCCTCGTATGCAGCCTTGGCAATCTGATAATCAGCGTTACCGCCGCCCATCTGCTTACCGCTCCAGAGATAAGCCTCACCCTTGAGCATCTTGGTAGCAGCCAGAGACCAGTAGTTTCTGCCGTTGGTAAACTTGTAGTTCTCGCCGTAAGCCTGCTCAGAAGCCTGGATATCCTTCTTGATCTGAGCCATTACCTCAGCTGCTGGAGAAGCAGCCTTACCCATGTTGCCGATGCTGATGTCGCTACCCTTGGTATAGTCGGTTACTACAATGACATCGCCATAGGTTCTCAACAGCTGGAAGTATATGAAGGCACGCATACCGTATGCTGAACCCAGATAGTTCTTCTTGGCAGCCTCCTTGATAATATCGGTATTCTCGGCCTTGGCAATCATCAAGTTGAGCTGGTTGATAAATCCGTAGCAGCCGCCATAGTTGCTGATGGCTGGACTTGCCTGGCTCAAGAGGTTGTTCCACATGAACTCATATCCACTACTTGCCTCACCAGAGAAAGGACTGCCACCATAGAGATTGGTACGCATCTCACCCCAAAGGTAAAGGTTGAAAGTGCGGTCACGGAACATCGCCTGGAGACCGGTGTTGGCAGAACTGAACTGGCCTTCTTCCTTCCAGTAGCCAGCATCAGTAATCTCACTTTGTGGTTCTACATCAAGACAGCTAGTCATTGAGAAGACCATGCAGCCTGCTGCAAAATATTTCAAAAACTTTTTCATTTTAGTCAAATTTTAGAATGTTACAGATAAACCGAAGAGTAATGTGCGTGGTGTTGGGTAACGACCGTTGTCAATACCTGCACCATAACCATTATACGCTGCTGGCTCTGGAGAAGCTCCGTCATAACCAGTGATGTAGAACAGGTTCTGACCTGTTACATAGAGGGAAGCATTCTGCATGCCTACTCTGCTGATCCATGTCTTTGGCAAGTTCCAGTTGAGAGTAATCTCGCGCAGTGCCAGGTAGTCGCCCTTCTCGTAGAAACGGGAGCTGTTACCGTTGGCTGCGGTGTAACCGTTGTTCTCACGGGTGATATTCATCTTGTTCAACTGGTCAGCGTATGTAAATACTGGAAGGTCTGCATCGCGGTTGGTCTCAGACCATGTATCCTTTACCTTGTCGATAAGGTTGAACGAGCCCTGATACTGTCCCAAAGAACGAGCCTTGAGGTCGTTGTAGATGGTATGTCCCAATGAGTAGTCGAAACGTGCGTAGAGAGATACGTTCTTGTAACCGAATGTTGTGGTGAAACCACCGGTTACATTAGGGAAGATATTACCTACTACCACGCGGTCGAGCTGACTGATATGGCCATCGCCATTCACGTCTTCCCAGCATACATCTCCTGGCTCGATAGGCTTCCAGCCATTAGACTCCTTATACTTCTTACCGGTTGCAGGGTTGATCTGGTCTGCCAAACCTGGACCATAAAGATGTGCGATGTCATCAACACGCTCGTTGGCATTTGCCTTTACATCGTCCCAATCTCTGAAGATATGCTGCTGCTGGTAACCTACCAGGTCGCCCAACTTGCCACCTTCACGGTATCCACCAATCCACTTGGTTGGGGTCTTGCCGTTAGCATCTACCTTGCCTGCTGCTACCTCGTAACCACCAATCTGGTTGTTTGGCTTGTCGCTGCTTGGCAACTGCAATACCTTGTTGGCTACAGAAGTGAGGTTGGCTGTAACATCCCACTTGAAGTCCTTGCTGTTGATGATGTTGGCACGTACCTCCATCTCGAAACCTGAGTTGCGGAGCTTACCCAGGTTGGTCTTCATGCTAGAGAAACCGGTGTAACCTGGCAAACTGATATCAGTAAGCAAGTTGTTGGTTGTACGGTTATAGTAGTCGAGGATGAAGCCCAGACGGTTGTTGAAGAAACCGATATCGAGACCTGCCTCGAACGACTTACTCTGCTCCCACTTCAACGCTGTGTTGGTAAGGGTTGAGTTGTAGTAACCAGTCTGACCGGCATAGTTGCCATACTTCTTGTAAAGACCGTAGATATCGAAGTTACCGATACCGTTTACGTTACCGTTGATACCATAACTTACACGTGGCTTCAAGTTGCTGATGACGCTGGAAATCTTAGAGTTCTTCCAGAAATCCTCCTCCATGATGTTCCAACCTGCAGATACACCTGGGAAGAAACCCCAGCGGTTGTCCTTCAACTTAGAGATACCGTCGTAACGATAGGTGAAAGAGAAGAGATACTTCTGCTTGAAGTCGTAGTTCACACGACCGAAGAGAGACTCGATACGGTAACCGGTCTTGCTGCTGCTTGTAGCTTTACGGTTAGCACCAACGTTCAGGGTATGGATGGTATCGAAAGGAGAGTTCTCTGTACTTGCATTAAAGTTAAAGTACTGATAGTCGAAGTACTCACCACCAATCATGGCATCCACATTGTGATTCTCGAAGAAGGTATCGTGATAGTTCAAGGTACCGCTCAACTGAATCTGAGTGAAGCGTGTGATGTTGGCATAAGCACCACGGGTCTGGTTAGGAGAACCCTGGTTCTGCTGCTGGTAAGACTTGTTGAAGCTCTCGTACTGGTAATCGTAGTGATACAGAGAAGAGTTTGCAGTGAAGACCAACTTCTTAGGAATGATGTTCAAATCGAAGCCCAAGTTGTAGGTCTGCTTACGTGTACCATCAGTACTGGTCAAGCGAGAACGGTAGTACTCTGGGTTACCGTCACCTGTACCCCAACCAGAAGCTGGAGTGCCATCCTCCAGATATGGATTCCAGGTAGGACGCTGTGAACGGGAACGATAGAAGAACTCGTATGTACCGATCCACAGAGAAGGCTGCTTAGCCCAGCTATAGGTAGTACCAGCCTTTACATTCAGGAAAGGAAGTACCCAGTAAGAACCGTTGAAGGCACCATTGAAGCGCTTGTAGCCTGTACCCTTAACAGCACCATCCTCATTGTAGTAACCGAGACTTGCAGAGAAGGTACCCTTATCATTACCGCCAGAGAGGCTCAGGTAGTGATCCTGGGTAAGCGCTACATCGTGGAAGGTTGCATCTTCCATCTGACCGCTGTAATCCTTATAGAGAATCTGCTTGCCCTCATAGTATGGGTCGTCCATTACCTGCCAGCCCTCGCTCTGGAGATGCTTGGTATCATCATTGAGATAACGGATATCGAACAACTTGTTACCGATACCATAACCCATCTGGTTATCTACAGAAGCTGCACTTGGAGCATTATTGGTATAACGCTTGTAACCCAAACGGTTGTAGTAGATGTAATCATGTGCATTGAGGAAATCGTAACCCTGACGGGAGAAGTTCATACCGAGCTTAGCCTTATAGTTTACGGTTGTCTTACCAGCCTGACCGTTCTTGGTCTGAACCAAAATTACACCACCGTTGGCACGGGCACCGTAGATAGCGGTAGAAGCGGCATCCTTCAACACCTGGATTGACTCGATGTCTGAAGGGTTGATATCGCTCAAGCTCTCACGGATGATACCATCCACAACGATGAGGGCGCCATTATGGCCACCCGTGATAGAAGCACCACCACGGAGAGTGATGTTAGGACTTGCACCTGGCTGACCAGACTCGCTGATTACGCGGAGACCAGTCACTGTACCCTGCAACGCATTACCCACGTTGCTGACAGCAGCCTTCTCCAATACCTTGTTATCCATCTTAGAGATAGCAGTAGTCAATGTGGCACGCTTCTGCTGACCACCATAACCCGTTACCACCACCTCGGCAAGCACCTGCTTGTTTTCGCTCATGGTTACGCTGATAGGCTGACCCTCGAACTTAATCTCCTGCGTATCGAATCCGATATAAGAGATGACGATAATGTCGCCCTTCTTCACGTTGCTCAAAGAGAACTTACCGTCCAAGTCGGTAACAGTACCATTGGAAGTACCCTTCACGAGTACAGAAGCACCGATCACGGTTTCTCCAAGGTCATCAACAACCACACCTGTACAGGTAGAGGTCTGCTGCGTGGCACTCACTGCCAAGCTGTTAGTACCTGCGAATGCTGGCGAAGCGCCCATGCATCCCAAAGATACTGCCATGACTAATTGTTTCAAATCTGAGTTCATGTTCATAAGTTGATAATTAGTTATTGTTATTTATATCTATTATTTGTTATCTGCTCAATGCTCAGGTTATAGAATCGGATGTCGTAATAATCATCCGTCTGGGTTTTAGGATTTCTGAATGCATTCTCTTCCAGGAGGAAGTAGATGCTTCCATTCTTGCCCTGAACCATGGTTGAGTAAGCCGATGTTGTGTTGCTCAACTGATAGCAGCCTTCCCAGTTCTTGGCAATCGCCTCTGGAGTAGCATAATCAGCAGGAGTCTCCAATGCCTTGTAGTAGATACCTACATTGTTACGGCCTGGACCTACCGGAACACTCTGCAGGAGCAGTTTCACCTTCTTGCCGTTCTTCTTGGCATCCACCATGAGAACCTCGCCATTGCAAGAGTTCTTGTGGGCTGCAACACCCATATTCTTGGCATCAGAAGCTATTACCTTGCCCCAAGAGCCTGTGGCTGTCTTCTTATCCTCATAAGTATAGATGTTGATGTGGCGTCCACCCATCGCACGGCTGCTGAGCAACACGTTGCCGTCTGGCAACTCCTCAACCTTAGCCTCGTCTCCGCGAGGAGCAGCCTCGGCTACATTCTTGCCCAAGACATTCCAGGTCTCTCCGAAGTCATCGCTATAGAGAATGCGGTTACCGCTGCGGGTACACAACACGGTATAGACACGATAGTACTTGCCTACCTTAATCTGCTTACTCTGGCAGATTCTACCACTGGTAAAGAAGGCTGATTCCACATCTGGCATGAGGTCGTAAATCTGCTTGGTCACTTCCTCGCCATACCATGTCTTACCCTCGTCGTCGCTGTAGTATCTACCCATCATCAGGAGATTACCACGCTTAGACTCCCAGTAGCCGATGCCGCCCGATGCACACATCAGGAGGATTCTGCCACTCTTCTTATCTACCACGACAGCCGCATCGCCATGGGCGCAGTCGAAACTGGTAGCAATACCGTTTCCGCCCTTAGCCACCATCTGCTCCGGAGAGCTCCAGGTAGCGCCCTTGTCCATACTGGTCTTCATCACGATGTCGAGATGACGGCCGCCACCAATATCCTTATTATGATAACGATGATCGGTAAACGCAATCAACTTTCCCGACTTACACTCCACGATGGCAGGAATGCGATACTGTGCATCCTTGTTAGGGAAGACAGTGATGCCGCCCTGTCTGTTAACAACCTGTGTCTCTGCAGCCACAGCCGGGATAGCAACAGCAACCTGTACTGTAGATAGCAAGGAAATACCTATTGTAGCGAGGCACAAAGCCTTGCCTATGTTTGCAGAAAAAATCATATTTCTCATTTTTTGTTCATTTATACTTCCTTGTTCAAAATCTCCTGGCACAATGTATATGCCTTGATCATCATTCTAGGAATGTGGAACGGACCCTTGAAGAGATTGCCCTTTGCCGGCTGTGCCACGGTTCCGTCTCTGTGAAGATAGCCATACCACTCGCCGAACTCGGCATCTGGGAAGTGGGCGTAGGTCCACTCGCTGATGCGCTGGTGCTTGTAGATATACTCGTCATCACCCGTAGCCAGGTAAGCATAGAGAGAAGCGATGATGGTTTCGGTCTGTGGCCACCAGAACTTCATATCCTGTGAATAATCCTGCGCAGGAAGATTCCGGCAGTCTCTGAAGTTGATGATGCCGCCATACTGCTTGTCCCATCCCCAGTCCCAAGACCAGTCGAAGATCTGCAGTGCCATATCGGTTATCTCCTTGTCCCAACCTCTCAGCTTCGCTTCTTCCATGATGAACCATGAAGTCTCGATGCAATGGCCTGGGTTGATGGTGCGGCCCATACAGGTATCCACAAATTCACCGTTCATGCCCACGGTCTCCAGGAGACACTTAAACTCTGGGTGGATGAAGTACTTCTTCAGCTTGGCGATTGACTCATCAATCTGCTCGGTGAGCTTAGGGTCGTTGATAACCTTGCGGATGCATGAACCCACGTTGATGAGAATCATGATGATGCTGTGGCTCTGCAACTGCACTGATTCCTCGAACTTAGGAGCCAGGATGCCCGGAGTGGTGAGGAAGCGCTGGGTGTCCTTGAAAATCTGCAGGGCACGCTCGGCATACTTCTGGTCGCCTGTAGCCAGGGCATATTCAGACATCGCAATGGCTGCGAAGGTCTCAGAGAACACGTAGCGGCGCATGCGCAATGGCTTGCCCTCGGCTGTAACAGAGAAATACATTCTTCCGTTCTCGTCGAAACAATGGTTCTCGATGAAGTCGAGCGTGCTCTTCGCTGCTTCCAACCACAATGGATTCTTCTCTACATTATTATATGCATAAGCGCAGATGAAGGCAAATCGACCCTGGAACCACACCGACTTGGTGGAGTCTATCAGACTTCCGTCTCTATCCACACAGGTATAGACGCCACCATTCACCTTGTCCCAACCATGCTCCATCCAGAAGGGCATGATGTTCTCTGTGAGATCGGTCTTGTAGGATTCAGCCCACTGCTTGATATATTCCTTGATATTCATTCTTATCGATTTAGTGGAGATAATTATTCTTGAATTTTAAAACTGGTTGCAACAATCAATCTTGATTTTTAAAACTGGTTGCAACGGTCGAAGAAGTGGATAGCCTCCAACTCTTTCTTCATTGCCTGCTCTTCCTCATCGGTCATGTTGCGGAATGGAGTGCGGTTAGGACCCAGGTCGAAGCCCATCAGCTTCATGATGCGCTTGCCGCCCACGATGTTACCACGGTAGTGGCAGATGACATTGATGACCTCCTGAGCGAAGTTCTGCTTCTCGCGTGCAGTCTCGATGTCGCCGTTCTTCCAAGCCTCGATGATACCAACCAGCTCCTTACCATTGTAGTTGGTTGTTCCGCCGATGCCACCCTGTGCACCGCCCTGAGCCAAGCTAGGGAGGATGGTCTCATCCTGACCATGGAGCATATCGTATTTGCCGTTCTTGTAGAGGCGGCACTGGTTGTACTCGTAGAGGCTCTCGAAGGTATATTTGATACCGGCGAAGTTAGGAATGCGTCCATCCACAGCCTTCAGCAAGTCGAGCATTGGCAGGTAAGCACCGTTGAAAGCAGGAATGTGGTAGTAGTAGAAAGGAAGCTTCGGAGCTGCAGAAGCAATCTCCTCGCAATACTTCACCAGTTCCTCGATGCGACCGATATGTGGGAATGGAGGAGCCATTGAACCGATGCCCCAAACACCCAACTTCTGTGCGTGCTCAGCAAGACGACGGCTTTCACGGAGGCAGCAGCTGCCCACATGAACGATAATCTTGAAATCCTTTGGAGCCACCGCTACCCATCTCTCGGCGAGAAGCATTCTCTCCTCGGTGGTCAGCATGTAACCCTCACCAGAAGAGCCGTTGATGAACACGCCCTTCAGACCGTTTTTCTGAAGCATCTTGGCATAAGCCTCGATAGGTTCCAAGTTCACATCACCGTTGGCATAAAAAGGAGTGAACGGTGCATCAATGAGTCCAATGATTTTTTCCATAATCAAAAATATTTTTTACGTTAATTATATGATTCTTAATTCTTTATCTTATTCCAGATTATCTTATTTAAGAAAATCTGTCTTTATCTTATTCCAGATTATCTGTCTTTGGCTTCAGGCAGACCAACTGGAGAGTCAGTGCTGCTATCACCACGATGCCGAGTACGGCGAAGGCAAAGCCCAGGTTGCCGCCATCAGAGCACTTACCCATCACCTGTGTAACCATGGCTCCGGCAAATACGCCCACCATGTTCATGATACCGTATGCGGTGGCTCTATATTTTGCCGAGATAATCTGGCAGAGGATTGGCATATTGTTGGCATCAAATATACCGTAACCGATACCGAAGAGCAAGCCTGCACCTACGATGGCTATCAGGCTATGGCCGAAGCCGAGGAGGAAGAGCGCAGGAATGGTCATACCCAAACCGATGGCACTGGTATAGACACGGCCACGGATGTTCTTCTGTACCCACTTGTCAGAAAGCACACCTCCGAAGAGTACACCAATCAATGAAGATACGGCGATGGTGATGGTTGACATCGGACCCGCCTGCGACATTGGGATGCCCAAATTCTCAGCAAACAAGGTAGGGAGCCAGTTCTTGGTTGCCCAACCCGGGAGAGAAGGTACTGCAAAATAGAAAAGGATAACCCAGAAAGCCCAGGTAGAAAGCACTACCGACAAGCCTTGGAAGAGTCCGCCCTTCGCAGGTTTTACCTGCTGCGCCGCCACACTCACGGTCTCCTTTTCCTTATCATGCAAGAGGAGGAGCAATACTACGGAATAAGCGATTCCGAGGATACCGAACCAGTGGAAAGTGGTATGCCAAGAGAAGGCTGCAGCCACTGTGGCACCGAATCCGCCGATGGCCTGCCCCACATACAAACCGGTCATGTGGACGCCGATGGCGAGAGAGCGGGATTTGCCTTCATGCCAATCGGCAATGAGCGAGAGAGCAGAAGGGATGTAGAGTGCCTCACTGATACCCATCAAAGCTCTGAGCATGTAGAGCTGGTTGAAACTGGAAGCATAACCCATGAGGTAAGTAACCAGAGACCAGACGAAGAGACTGCCCACCACCAATTTCTTTCGGCTGATTCTATCAGCCACGATACCAGCGAATGGGCTCACGATTCCATACACCCAAAGGAAGACAGCCATCAAAGCTCCGAAGGCCTCAGCCTGCTGCAATTCCACGATGTCAACCTTCATTTCTGCCTGCATGGTTGAAAGCATCTGGCGATCCATATAGTTGAGAAGTGCAACCACCCACAGGAGCGCAACAACCAACCAAGGGTAAAACTTTCTATTTCTCATTGTTGTTGTTATTGTTAGTTTGCTATATAATTATTGTTAGTTAGAAATTCTGCTGCAAATATACGACTATTTTTAATATCAACCAAATTTTAAAGAAATTATTTTCATTATTATAATTAAATAAATTAGTTTATTTATTTATTATGACAGTTTCACCCCTTATACCTTATTATATATTATATAGAGCACCTCGATACATCATTTATAGCACAAAGAAAGCCGCTTTTGGGGCTAAGGGTATCCCAACCATCGCTTTCCAGGGTACATTCGGGGGAAATCAGAGCAAAAAATGTTTAAATTGGCACTTTCTTTAAAATATTTAGATTAATTAACTAGCAAATATTAATAAAATGGATTTATTTATTTAACTTTGCACCGTTAAATCATTCATTAAGGCAACGCTTATGTTAAAGAACATCATCAACCAAACAAAATGGTCGGCCTCTATGACTGCTATCCTAAACCAGTTTATAGAATATGGCGGGCAGACCATAGCCGAACTCTCAAAAAGCCTAGGCGTTAGCGTGCCATACACCACAAAGACTCTAAACGAGCTGATTGACATCGGCCTGGTACAGGTAACAGGAAAGAAAGACAACTATTCGAAAAGAGCACCCAAGATATACGACCTGATTGCTACTTCGGGCTACTTCCTGGGAATCGACACGGGAAAGGATAATCTAACCTTCGGCATCTGCGATTTTTGCGGCAACATGGTGACAGAACCACAGAAGATAGACTTCATCTACGAGGACAGCATGGAATGCTTCGAGCAATTCATCAGTCTCACCAACGAGTTTATCGAAAAATCGGGCATCACCAAGGAACAGATTAAGAATACCTGCCTGAGCATCGGCGGACGTGTGAATCCTAACACAGGCTGCGCCTATAATTACTTCACCTGCGTGCAGAAGCCACTGGCAGAAATCCTGTCGGAAAAACTGGGATTATCCGTATGCATCGACAATGACACCCGATGCATGACCTACGGCGAAAGCCTCAGAGGCGTGAGCAAGGGCGTGAAGAACGTTATCTTTGTCAATATCAGCTGGGGTATCGGCATCGGCATCATCATCGACGGCAGACTCTATCTGGGAGAATCGGGCTTCTCGGGAGAAATCGGACACATGCACATCTATAATAATGGCATCATCTGCCATTGCGGAAAAACTGGATGCATGGAAACCGAAGCTTCCGGTTCAGCCCTGCTGAGAAAGATGAACCAGCTGCTCAAAAACGGAGAAACATCGGTACTCACCGAAAAAGTGATGAAGCAGCACCAGCCGCTCACCCTGCAGGACATTCTCGACGCCATCGGGAAAGAAGACGTGCTCAGCATCGAAGCCTTGCAGAAAATGGCTGTGGAACTGGGAACCAATCTTGCAGGAATCATCAACATCTTCAACCCTAAGATGCTCGTCATCGGTGGAGACCTGTCGGTGACCGGAGACTATCTCACCCAATCTATCTGCATGGGTATCAAGAAGTACTCCCTGAATCTGGTGAGCGAAGACTCACAGATTGTGACATCACAGCTGAAAGGTCAGGCTGGGCTGATAGGAGCCTGCCTCATGGCAAGAAGCAGGATGCTGCAAGGGAACTGATTTTCAGAAAAGAAAAAGATTCTCAGAAAAGAAGCTGATTTTCAGAAAAGAAAAAGAAATAGAATATAAACTTTTCAACTATTTATTAATAAAAACATAAACAACTATGCGTGTAATCATCGAAAAGAATTACGAGGAGTTGGCCCGCTGGGCAGCTCGTCACGTTGTGGAGACCATCAAAGCCTTCCAACCAACAGCAGAAAAACCATTCGTATTGGGTTTGCCAACAGGTTCATCACCAGTAGGCATGTATGCAGAAATCGTTAAGGCTGTAAAGGCTGGCGAGATTTCATTCAAGCATGTACTCACCTTCAACATGGACGAGTATGTAGGCTTGCCAGAGTCTCACCCAGAGAGCTACCATTCTTTCATGGCTCACAACCTCTTCGACCACATCGACTGCCCTAAGGAGAACATCCATATCCTCAACGGAAACGCAGAGGATCTCGAGGCAGAGTGCGCTCACTATGAGCAGATGATTGAGGAAGCAGGCGGCATCGACCTCTTCATCGGCGGTATCGGTCCTGACGGCCACATCGCTTTCAACGAGCCTTTCTCTTCTCTCACATCACGTACACGAGTTAAGACTCTGACCACAGATACCCGTATCGCCAACTCACGCTTCTTCGGCGGCGATATGAACGCTGTGCCTGCTACTGCTCTCACAGTGGGCGTAGGTACCGTTATGGCAGCCAGAGAGGTAATGATTCTCTGCAACGGTCACAACAAGGCTCGTGCACTCCAGGCAGCTATCGAGGGTCCTGTTACACAGGCTTGGACTATCAGTGCGCTTCAGACTCACCAGCACGGCATCATCGTTTGCGATGAGAGCGCTACCGACGAGTTGAAGGTTAGCACCTACAAGTACTTCAAGGACATCGAGAAGGACAACCTGTAAATGGTAACATTTATAAGGACAACTTGTAAAAAATAGAATTACAGAATTATAAGGAACACCCCCACAACCTTTAAAAAACCAGAATAATGAGACTCAATCTAAGTTCACAGATCGTACTCAACAAGGTGCCTTTGGCTTACTACAAGCCAAAGACTACCGTTGAGTATTCAGAAATCTCCAGAATGGAGAAAATTCACACCGACATCTTCGCCTCTTCCATGGAGGGTGCAGCTCATGTAGCTGACCAGATAGAGAAGGAAATCAAGGCAGCCCAGCATGAGGGTAAGTATTATGTAATGGCATTGGGCACAGGTCTTTCGCTCACACCTATCTACAAAGAATTGCAGAAAAGATGCGAGGCTAAGCAGCTCAGTTTCAGAAACGTGGTTGCTTTCAACGCCTACGAGTACTATCCTATAGCCAAGGAAAGCTCGCTGAAGAGCATCAACCAGCTGAAGGAGCGCTTCCTCGACCATATTGACATCGACCCACAGAATATCTTCACGCTCGACGGCAGCGTGGCTCAAGACGCAGTGCAGGATACATGCCGCCTCTACGAGCAGCGCATCAAGACCTTCGGTGGTCTCGACGTGGCTCTGCTGGGCATCGGAAGAATGGGTAACATCGCTGCCAACGAACCTGGTTCCGGCATCCAGTCGATAACCCGCCTCATCCTCATCGGCAACACATCCCGCGAGGAGATGGAGAACAGCTTCGGCACCAAGGAGCAGATTCCTCCTTGCTCGCTCACCATGGGTATCGCTACCCTGCTCTCTGCCAAGAAAGTATATCTCACGGCTTGGGGCGACGAGAAGGCTGACATCATGCAGAAGGTGGTAGAAGGAAACATCACTGACACATTGCCAGCAAGCTTCCTCCAGACTCATCCTAATGCACACGTCATCCTCGACCTGAGCGCAGCTTCTAACCTCACCCGCATCAAGCATCCATGGCTCGTAACCAACTGCGAGTGGACCGACAAGCAGGTGCGTTCGGCACTGGTATGGCTCTGCCAGAAACTGCACAAGCCTATCCTGAAGTTGACCAACAAGGATTACAACGAGAACGGCTTGAGCGAACTCTTGGCTCTCTACGGCTCTGCTTACAATGCCAACATCAAGATCTTCAACGACTTGCAGCACACCATCACAGGCTGGCCTGGTGGCAAGCCAAACGCTGACGACACCTATCGCCCTGAGCGTGCGAAGCCATTCCCTAAGAAGGTGATTGTCTTCTCTCCTCACCCAGACGATGATGTAATCTCAATGGGTGGTACTATCCGCCGATTGGTTCAGCAGCAGCACGAGGTTCACGTGGCTTACGAAACATCTGGTAACATCGCTGTAGGCGACGAGGAGGTAACAAGATTCATGCACTTCATCAACGGCTTCAACCAGATTTTCGCTGATTCCAAGGACAGCGTTATCTCTAAGAAGTATAAGGAGATCAAGGAATTCTTCGCCAACAAGAAGGAGGGCGACTTCGACACCCGCGACATCCTGACCATCAAGGGCTTGATTCGTCGTGGCGAGGCCCGCACAGCATGTACCTTCAACCAGATTCCTCTGAACCGTGTTCACTTCCTCGACTTGCCATTCTATGAGAGCGGTAAGATTGAGAAGTTGCCGATGACAGAGAAGGATGTTGAGATTGTTAGAGCTTTGTTGCAGGAGGTGAAGCCTCATCAGATTTATGTAGCTGGTGACCTGGCAGACCCACACGGCACCCACAAGAAGTGTACCGACGCTGTTCTCGCAGCCATCGACGAGGAGAAGAAGGCTGGCGCAGAGTGGCTGAAGGACTGCCGCATCTGGATGTATCGTGGTGCATGGGCAGAATGGGAGATTGAGAACATCGAGATGTGTGTTCCATTGAGCCCAGAGGAGTTAAGAGCAAAGCGTAACTCTATCCTGAAGCATCAGTCACAGATGGAGAGTGCCCCATTCCTGGGCAACGATGAGCGTTTGTTCTGGCAGCGTGCCGAGGACCGCAACCGTGGCACCGCCCAGCTCTATGATGAGTTAGGCCTGGCTTGCTACGAGGCTATGGAGGCTTTCGTGGAGTATGTTCCGCTATAAGCAATTTATAGTTGACAAATATTCAAGGATTTTAATCCTCTAACTTTTATATCAACTATTCATTTAAGCATTTAAATGTACGAGAAAAATTGGTGTTTGTGCCCTCTTGCTGTGAAGCAAGGGGGCATTCATACATAAGCCGATGATCCGTCTTTAATTTTGTAAAGAAATAACCTTATTTTGTATGTAAAGATGGGCATGCTACCGTGGGCACCATGCATGCTGTGATGATGGAAATGAACGATAAGCAGTACAAATTGAACGATTATCATACATTTCTTCCAGATGATTTCTTTAATTTTGCACCCAGATTCATCGAAATCATAAACCAGATTCATCGAAATCATAAACAAGAATCATTGAAATCATAAAAATAAAAAAATCATGTACAAGAAACTATCTACATTTCTGCTATTTCTAGCACTGGCAGTGACAGGCTTGCAAGCCAAAGACTACAATGTAAAAGACTTCGGAGCTATGGGCGATGGAAAGACGCTAGACCATCATGCCATCAATGCCGCTATCGACACCTGTGTGGCACATGGAGGTGGACGTATCGTTCTGCCAGCAGGAACCTATCTCTGTGGAAGCATCCGCCTGAAAAGCCATGTGGAACTCCACCTGATGACCGGCTCCAAAATCCTTGCCGCACCAGCTAAGATGAAAGCATACGATGAGGCAGAAGAATGGATAGGACCAGCCTACCAGGATGGTGGACACTCTTATTTCAAAAACAGCCTCATCTATGCCATCGGTGCCAATGATGTGTCAATCACCGGACGGGGAATGATTGACGGCGAAGGACTCACCAGGAGAGATACAGAAAAAGGCGGAAAACTGCAAGGTGGAAATATCGGTACGGGCGATAAGGCTATTGCCCTCAAGCAATGCCGCAACATCCTGATCCGTGATGTCACCATCTACCGGGGCGGTCACTTCGGCATCATACTTACAGGATGCGAATTGGGTACCGTAGATAATGTGGTGATTGATACCAACCGCGACGGATTCGACATCGACTGCTGCAAATACCTCACCGTAAGCAACTGCAAAATCAACACACCTCACGATGATGCCCTGGTTCTCAAAAGTTCATACGCACTAAAGAAACCGGTGATTACAGAGCACATCGCCATTACCAACTGTGTGATTACGGGCTACAAGGTTGGCACCCTGCTTGATGGAACCTATATCCCTGAAAAGGTAAACTGGGTATGCGGAAGATTCAAACTCGGCACGGAATCGAATGGAGGATATAAGAATATTTCGCTCAGCAACTGCACATTCATGTATAGCAGCGGTCTGGCGTTTGAAGAGGTTGACCAGGGCATCATGGAGAATGTGGTAGTAAACAACGTCACCATGAACCATGTACACCATTACCCTATCTATATTACCACCGGTTGCCGCAACCGAGGCCCTAAGGAGCGCACTACCGTATCTACAGGTCGCGACATCATGATCAGTAATGTGGTTGCCAACGATGTGGATTCCCTTGCCGGTATCATCATTACAGGAATGCCAGGCGAGCCTCTTCGCAATATTTCGCTCAGCAACATCCGTCTGCAATATCGTGGAGGTGGCGCAGCTGAACTTGCTAAAAGACAATACAGAGAGCAAGGCACCAACTATCCTGAGCCAAAGTTTGCCAAGGAAACACCGGCTTTCGGCCTCTTTGCCCGCCACGTGGATAATCTGGAAGTAGATAATGTAAGTTTCACTACTATCAAACCCGACTATCGCCCTGCCATCATGCTGGAAGATGTAAAGAACGAACGCTTCACCCAAATCAAGGCTGATGTGCAGAAAGGAAGCAAATTGATAGTGAAGAAGAAATAAAGGCAAATATAAAATCAAAGAAAAAATCGATGAATAAAAATCCCTCGCCTAGCCAATTGGACTAAGCGAGGGATTTTTGGAAGCCTTAAAATTTTATCCAGGTCAACTTCTTCCATATTCCCTCAAAAGGACCATGGGAATGATACTTGAGCCAGATATTTGAAAACAGACATTGCACCACTGCCAATCCTCGCAAGGCATCAGCCACATCAATACGGCTGTTTTTCAGTCCCAAAGTCTTATAAAAATTCATTTCGATATTGTATGTTAGTTATTATTAGCGTACAAAGGTAAGTGCAAGCCAATCATCGAACTTCACGTTCTGGAAGGTATGGATGCCCAGCTTCTCGGCAGCCTCACAGTTTTCCTTCAGATCATCAATGAAGAGGGTTTCATCGGGCTGGATGCTCGCCTGCCTGATTACCTCCTCATAGATGCGGGCATCAGGCTTAGCCAGATGCATTCGCTGAGAGAGAAAGCACTGTTCGAAATAATCCTCTACCCCATGGTTCTGATAAGGAAAGAGATGCTCCACGCAATAATCCCAATGTACATCAATGGTATTGCTCAGGAGAAAGAGGCGATAGCCAGCCTTCTTCAACTGCAGGAGTCGCTTCTTTTTCTCATCAGGAATCTCCACCAGCATCTTGTTCGCTGCATCGATGATCTCTTCATTCGTCACATCAGCTCCAGTCAACTTACGGGCTGCATCGCAGAACGCTTCGGTGGTCATCATTCCCACACCCAGCTTGCTCATCAGCTTCATCCCCTCACTCTGAGGATTTGAATCAACCAACTCCCCCATTCCTATCGCCTTGAAAGCCCCGATGCATCCTTCCGGATTGAGCTTCACCAAGACATTACCTAAATCGAATATAATATTCTTGTATTGCATAATCTAAATATTTATATATTAACAGAACTTTCTTCTGCCTAGGGCAAAAGTACGGAAAAAAAATCATTTAAGCAAATAAAATGAGAAAAAGCTTGCATTCAGACCCATTTTTTTGTATCTTTGCAACCAGCAAGAAAAGTTCTTGCCGATTCCACCTAGAAGCTCATGACTCCTGTGAAACCACACTTAAACTTTAAACATAATGAGACTATGACACAAGCAGATTTAGTAAGACTCTATTTCGCCAATGGCGAAAGTCACAGCACATGGACCTATTGCTTCAACCAGCAATGTCCCCTAGCCCAGCAATGCGCACGCTATCTATCCGTGACCTACAAAGATCCGGAGCACACCATCGGCTACGCCGTCTTTCCCGATGCTTATCACGACGATAAGTGCGAACACTTCCTGCAACTACGACTGATGAAAATGGCATACGGTTTTGAGAATATTCTCGACGAACTGAAGCGCAAAGACGGAGGTAGTTTCAGAGACCACATGACTTCCTACTTCGGAAGCAACACTTCATATTACAGATATAAGTTAGGACAGACGGGCCTCTTGCCAGAACAGCAGCAGTATGTGCTGAACTGGTGCAAGGCACGTGGATACGCCAACCTGAAATTCGATAAGTATACGGAAGAGGTTAACTACTAAGCACCCGCGTACATGAGGATTCGTGCCCGAGAACATGAGCACTCATACCCGAGAACACGGGTACTATTAACCGGATATTCCGGGTACAAGTGCCCAAAGCCTCGGGCAAAGTTGGGCAACGCCTCGGGTAACATTCCTCGATGCCTGGAAGCACCGTTCAGAACGTCATTTACAGCTTAACATATACGTCATAAGCTATTCTAAATATCGTTATATCATATAATTAGCTTGAATATGAAGTTTACCATCACTAGAATCAACAGGCAGAACCAACTGATGGTTAGCCTGAAAAGCATTGACCGTTTTTGGGAACGCATCGCCAGAAACTGCCAACTATCAGCAGCCGCACCCAAGCGAGTGGATGACCTGAAGGCATTCCAGGACAACGAGTTTCTTTACAGTAAGGCTGTCCAGGAGACGCAGGCAGAAATGACAGAAGCCAACATGAAGTGGGCTAATGAGAACGACCAGTTTTTCGCCTTCCTTTCAGCCGTTGCCGCCAAGCTCTGCCGCATGGGCATGAGCGAAGAGGAGGCATTCATCCATATCCGAAGAAACAACTGGAATGATGCCACCGAGGAAGAGTTCCGTCAGATTGTGGGCAGTGCCTACGCCACCCATTCCAAGGACCGGAAAACCGAGAAAGCCTCATCGGGAAGAAAAGGCAGAGCTGATATTCTACAGATGAAGAATTTTCTGCAAAGCAGATACCAGTTTCGCTATAATGCCGTGATGAAATACACGGAATATCCGTGCCCTCGCCCGCACCGTTCCTACCCGAAATCCGCATTGGGAAGACTGGTTCTACACCTGGTTTCTGGGCATGGTAGATCAGTGGCGAGGTTCCTATCGCCGCCAATACGGCAACAGCACGATGCCGCTGCTCATTTCCAAGCAGGGCTACAACAAGAGCACCTTCTGTCGCCGTCTGATACCGGGCGAACTGTCGTGGGGTTTCACCGACAACATGCTTCTTTCGGAGAAGCGCCAGGTGTTGCAGGGCATGGTACAGTTTCTGCTCATCAACCTGGATGAGTTCAATCAGATTTCGCCCCAGATACAACAGGGTTTTCTGAAGAATCTGCTACAACTGCCCACGGTGAAAATCAAGCCCCCGTATGGTAGTCATGTAGAAGAGTTCCCTCGCCTAGCCTCCTTCATAGCCACGAGCAACATGACGGATATTCTTGCCGACCCATCCGGCAACCGCCGTTTCCTGGGTGTGGAGCTGACGGGTCCTATCGATGTGAGTGGCAGATTGAACTATGAGCAGCTTTATGCGCAGGCGATGCAAGCCCTGGAGCAGGGAGAAAAATCCTATTTCGATGCCCAGGAAACTGCCATCATCATGCAATACAACAGGCAATTTGAGCAGATTTCGCCAATAAAACAATGTTTTCTGGAGGTTTTTGAGCCAACAAATGACCCAGAAAAGGGAGAATACATGATGGCAGCCGCCATTTTCGACATTTTGAAGCAGAAATTCGGTTCCTCCCTGCAGGTTTCGAGTCTACAGAGATTGGGCAGAGAGCTTCAGAATATCGAGGGACTGGAGAGCAAGAAAACGAGATTTGGTACTGAGTATCAGGTAGTTAGAAAATAGTTTTCTTTTATAGAAAGCGTAAAGACGATTGGCAAGGCGTAAGCGGCTCCGCATTTATACCTTGCCCTTTATCGTAAAAGTTCTTACCTTTGCACCATAATTTTAAAAGCAACGAAATTATGAGAGCAACAGAACGTTATGAGAGGGCATGGAATGCCTTCCAGATTCATTTGAATCATAATCCAAAAGCCAGTTTGATTCCTTTTTTAAAGGAACGGCATGTAAACCATCGCTCGATGCATAGATGGATGTCAGAGAAAGGTTATTCCGTTAGGTTAGCCAAACAGCAGATTCGTCTGCTTCAGGCCGAAGCCCGTAAGGAATGTTCCGAGGCAATAGCCAAGGACACTGGGATGATGTTCCTTCCCATGGAAATGCCATCCGAACCCGTCTGTCCAGAGAACTATCTTTTTGGCATAACCCTAACCTTCCCAAATGGAACGATAGTCACCATCAAGAAAGGTAGCGTCAAATCTGTCATGCATCTGATGAAACTTTACGAAAAGGAGGATATGCTATGTTTGGACTAAACGAAAATACCCAGTATTACGTCTGCCAGCGATATGTCCGAATGAACATGGGCATAAATGGCTTGTATCAGATAGTGAGAACCGAGATGGAACTTCCGCCACTTGGTGGTGCGGTATTCATCTTCTTCTCCAAGAACCGCCAGCAGGTAAAATTGCTCAAATGGGATGGCGATGGTTTCTTGCTGTACCAGAAGCGACTGGAGCGAGGAACCTTTGAATTGCCATTCTTTGACCCCAAGAACAAACAATGCAAAATGCCGTACAGGACACTATCGGCCATCATGAGCGGAATTTGCCTAAAAAGCATGAAATATAGAAAGAGACTCAATCTATAGTAGCGGTAGGAAAATCCTAACATATTGTACATTAATAAAATAACTAAAAATAATATATAAGAATACTTGCATATCTCGATATTTTTTCGTACCTTTGCACTATGACAAAGGACGAAATTATAGTACTTTTGAAGGAACAACTTCAGCTTGCCAACGAACAACTTCAGCAAGCTAATACTACAGTGAGTTCGCTGACTCTACAGGTCAACGAACTCATTGAACGTATAAAGTCATTAGAAGAACTACTCGTCCAGAAAGGAATCGCCATTGACAAAGCGAATCGTCAGAACAAGGCACTCGGCAAGCTCGTTTCAGGCAAGAAGTCCGAACGTCAGGAAAAGAATCCACAAGCCTCGATGACCCAGGAGGAATTTGACAAGAAGAAAACAGAGCAGGCCGAAAAGAGAAAGGCACGCAAAAACAACGGTGCCAAGCGTGACATGCATTACGAGATGAAAGAGGTGCATGTTACGATAGATCCAGTCATGGATGCAGAGCTTTTGAAGACGTTGCGTCTCTTCGGAACTCGTACCTGTATACGTTACAGCATGGAACCCATCAAATTCATCAAGACCGTGTATCACATCAACACTTATACTGATGGAAGTATCATGTATCCGGGGAAAACTCCGCCGGCTCTGTTGTTGAATTCTTCCTATTCACCTTCCTTTGCAGCAGGACTCCTGCAGATGCGATACATCTATTCCATGCCGGTAGAGCGAATCATCAAATACTTTGCCGACAATGGGTTTACGTTAAGGAAAGCCACGGCAAACAAACTGATTGCCAGAAGTGCCGATGTACTGGAAAACTTCTATAAGGCTATCTGCCAAGTAGTGTTGCAGCAGGATTATGTCTCGGCAGACGAGACATACCATAAAGTACTGTTAGCCAAGACAAAGCCTACGGACAAGGGGTCAAAAAAAGGCTACCTCTGGGCTGTAAGTGCGCCTAAACTGGGACTTGTCTTCTTCGTATATGAGGATGGTTCACGCTCTGAGCAAGTCATACTTAACGTATTCTCAGATTATAAAGGTACCATACAGAGTGATGCGTATGCTCCTTACCGGAAACTGGAGTCGGATGCTTATCCTGACATTATGAGAATCGCCTGCCTACAGCATGTCAAGAGAGACTTCATCGACTGCGGCAAGGAGGACAAGGATGCTCAGAAAGTCGTAGATATCATCAACAGATTTTATCGAGAAGACAAAAAACATAAGGTTGGGGTAAATGGATGGACCGTTGAAGACCATCTAGCCTATCGGCAGTCATATGCACCGGACATTTTGCAGGATTTATTGGAGAAACTGGAGGAAATATCTTCCAGGAAGGATTTACTGCCCAAGTCTACCTTGGCGCAGGCGGTCGGCTATGCCCTTAATGAATATAATGCCATTTGTGACATCTTCAAAAGAGGTGATACGGCTCTCGATAACAACTATATTGAGAGAATCCAGAGGTACATATCACTATCTTTTACCTTTGCACCTGGAAACAAGTTTAAACGAATTGGTTAACGGGTGTTAAGGTGAACTGTATGTCACTCTAGAATATCACTATTTTTTGATTCAGTCCTTCGCCAAGCCAAATGTTTTCTTGTTTCCATTTAATATTAAAATGTTAATAATATGGATAAAGAACTGTATTTTGGCGTAGATGTCTCCAAGAAGACACTTGACCTTGCTTATTATGATGGTGAAACCATCGATTGGAAGAATGCCCATATTCAGGTGAGCAATGATGATGCAGGATTCAAAAAGATTGGCTCCTGGGTCGCAAAGGTAGGAAAAGACTTTGATACCTTTCTGTTCTGTATGGAATATACGGGACTCTATAACCAAAACTTCAGATTATGGCTGGAATCCAAAGAATATATCTATGGTATGGTGGAACCTCGAAAAATGCATCGCTTCGAACCTGATCTGGATGATGACCAGCGCTCTCTTGACCGTATCAAGACTGACGAACTGGATGCTTTCAGAATAGCAATCTATTGTGAGCAGAACCACAAGAAGATTCTTCGCAATCCCTCCAAGCTTCCCTCACCTGTCTATTTCAAGTTGAAGAGATTGCTGGCAGAGCGTAAGCAGAACACCAAGCAGTCAACTCTCTATAAGCAGCAGCTTCATGATATCTGCGCATACGACACCGACTTATCCGTTGAACGCAAGAAACTCCTGTTGAAGAGCATGAAGGAAAACCAGAAAGCAATAGACAGGGAGATTGACAGCTATATAAATGAAGACGCAAGCATCAGCAAGAATTACGATCTGCTGACCTCCATTCCCGGCATTGGGCGTATCATTGCGTTGGAAACCATTGTGTTGACGGAAAACTTCACTGCTATCAGCAATCCTCGCAAATATGCCTGTTACATAGGAATTGCTCCATTCAAAAAGGAGTCAGGAACCTCTGTAAGAAAGAGAACGACCGTTTCCAAGAAAGGCTTTTCTGAAGCCAAGGCAGACTTATCCATAGCTGTCCTTTCCGCCATAAGGAACAATCCTTCAATAAGAGACTATTGGATACGCAAGAGAAAGGAAAAATGCGGTGGCATCGTGCTCAATGCCGTCAAGTTCAAGCTAGTCCTTCGTATGTTTGCCGTGATAAAGCGTGGAACACCATATGTGGAGACAGATGCATACAAGAACTAAAATGCAGCAAAAGTGAACTATCCCCCGGCTTAGATCATAACAATCTCACGATTAAATCTTTTGTCTGCGTTTTTTCCACTACCTTTGCCGGAGCATCTGAAAAGGAAGGAACTCCGGACGGGGGTAGTGAACTATTTTGCCGTAGGCAAAGACCTTTCCCTGATCTAGTCTCCCCTGCCTGAAATGCCAGGTCAAGTGCCGTTTAGGGATTTAGCTGTGCGCCAGCTTGTAAAAGATGTGGCTTACCCTGACATAGAGAGCTCCTTCCTGCAAAATGCGGTACAAAGGTATGAAAAATAAATCATTTATCGGCATCGACATCTCAAAAAATGTCATTGACGCATCAATTTTCTGTGAAGGAACCCCAATTAAGGACTTTCCTCACGCTGTATTCAACAATTCCCGCAAGGGATTTGGCGAAATGTGCACATGGCTCAAGAAGAATCATGTGGTTCTCTCGAACTGTCTCTTCGGAATGGAGTTCACCGGCAGCTATTCCATGGAGCTGGAGAAGTTTCTTTATGCCAGGAACTATCAGTTCTGCATGCTCTCCACCCATGTGGTAAAGCACTATCCCATGGGGTCCAAGGACAAGAGTGACAAGATTGACTCTGCCAAGATTGCAGACTTTCTTTATCGCTATAATGGTACCGAATGTGTCAAGCCTTATAAAATGCCTGACAAAACCATGCAGAGACTCAAGACACTGATGAATGAGCGTAAGTTCCTGGTGGAACAGCGTACCTGCTTTATGAACAGAAGACAGCTGTGCTCCACAAAGGAAGATGCCCAGTTATATGATGGCTACATCAGAAAACTCGGTCATGACATTGAAAACATCGAGTTGGAAGAGCAGAAGTTGCTGGCTACAGACGATAGCCTTTTGACTACTTACAAGAATCTTCTGACAATACCGGGAATTGGCTTCGTCAATGCCATAAATGCCATTGTCATTACTCGAAACTTTACCGCTTTTGAAACAGCAAGGCAATATGCCAGTTATGTCGGCGTTGCACCGCACTCTCACACTTCAGGCACCAGTGTGAGATGGCGTCCCCGACCTTCAGCACGCTGTGATGGTCAGGCGAAAGCTGATCTATCCATGGCGGCCACAGTTGCTGTACAATATGATGCAGAGTTACAATCATTCTATAACCGTAAATTAGGAGGTAAGCAAGATTCAGACACCAAACGCAAGGCATTGAATGCCGTTAAGTTCAAACTCGTTCTCAGAATGTTCGCCATAGGCAAGCAGAACAGAAAATGGGAACCGTTGGATTCAAAGAGCAGCAATGAGAAACTTGCAATATCATAAGTCCGAAACAAGTGAACTATAGCAGTCTGTGCTACTGCCATTTAGAGTCTTGTAAAGACACAAACACGGATAACTAATTAGGAATCTAGCCATACGCTATTAAAAGAACGAGTTCCGTGTTGTTTTGTAACAGAAAAGTCAATTTTGACCACTTCTGCTACGGGTATTGTAGTGCCTGTATGTTCCAAAGCGCCTCTTTTGTATTTATTAACACAAAAAGCTGCTCAAAAATTTGGCTATGTCTTAGGAATCAAGAAGAAACTCAATGTTCTTTGGTTCGCACGAAGGAGCAAGCCGGGCGGCTATCCTATATTCCATCGCCATCTCATGCAGGCTGAATGGCATTAATCTGTTTGAATACATATGCGACGTAATAGAAAAGACTGCAGAATGGCAACCCAATACCCCATTGGAAAAATATAGAGACTTACTTCCTGACCGATGGAAAAAGCAGTAACAGCATTAGTTTAATCAGCTGTTACTGCTTTTTTTGAATTATGCAAGGTATAAACGCGGAGACGCTTACCGGCAAGGCGTGGTAATAGTGGTAACAGGTGGTAATAAAAATCCGCTTATTACCACGCCTTATCATTCTTATTATCAGGTAGTTAGATTGTGCGTGGTAATAGTGGTAATAAAAAAGAGGGAATTATTTATAGTAGTTACCACGCAACAAGGCTATGGCGTTTTTTGTCTTATAGGAACTATGACACCACAACAATTGTTTTGCTATTGCTTATTCCTTAGCTCTTCTATCAAGTCATTTACAATATATGTATCACTCATTAAATGCAAGCCAAGTTCTTTGTCATGTAACATACGGCAAACATCAGAGTCATAGAATATCTGTAATGCTCTGTCGGTTGATATATGCAGCGTGTCGGCTAACTGCTTTATGACACGAGCGATTTTGTTCCATAATAAAAAGTCCAACATAATTATATCCTTTCATATGATTTGAATTGCAAATACTTATCTACTATCTCTTGGCTTAATATGCAAATCTGATAGTTGGGCTTGTGATAAACCAACTGGCGAAGAGTATGCTCAACATCTGCATAGCCATTGATATAGGCTTCTACTGCATCAATTACACGATCGTCAGCCACTCCTCCTTCAATGATGTCATACCCACTCCAAGGCTGCTTTCCTCTTCTGCTGTCAACAATGAAGTCAAGCCATTCCTTATCGTAAGCACCAAATCGTTTTACCTTGCTGTCTTGTGGTAGAGCGAACTCATAGGTGTTCACTATAGCTTGCCCGGTTCGTCTGATGGTCTTGATACGGACAGCCCATTTGGAGGCTTGTTCAAATAAAGGCGTGAGATAGAAGCCTGGACCAAAATCCAAGTCCTTTCTGCCAATGCTTACTAAAGGATGCTCAACAATGACATTTGAACCATGATATAATATTTGCTTTTCCATTATTCTTTTCTTTCCCAATTTTTAAGAGCTTCGACCACATCATTTGCTACAGCTTCTCGGCTCTCGGTATGTAGAGTGTCATAGCAATCTTGAATGAGACTCTTGATTAGCCCCA
Source organism: Segatella copri (assembly GCF_051861805.1). Classification (GTDB taxonomy): domain Bacteria; phylum Bacteroidota; class Bacteroidia; order Bacteroidales; family Bacteroidaceae; genus Prevotella; species Prevotella copri_M. Next base: position 3,523,677 of record NZ_CP146520.1, read on the forward strand.
CCTTATCCAATCGCTTTCTCATTTCAGACGGCGATATACCCATTTTTTGTGCCGAAGCCTCGATGGCCAACACCGTAAAGGCGAGGCGTTCGAACTCTGGAGCACTTTTCTGTAATAGTTCTCTATCTTCCATTCTTTGCAAAATATTGTATTTAAATGCAAATTTAAAGATTTTCTCTGATATTCCACTCAATTTCGGAGTTAAATAAAGAAAAATAGACTGATTTTGCCAATTTCTTTGCTAAACATTCCTGAATCTCACTCAATTTCTGCACTTTTTGCGAAGCAGATTGGAGGCTCTGCGTTTTCCCCTCTAAGGTACCATGTTGAGTGGTCTGTCGGAAATTCCGACAAACCACTTTTTTCTTACAAAGTCCATTTAACGTTAAGTTTTATTTCTTTTGCTAAAATTTCTTCGTATAAAAAACGAAGTAATCAATATTTTTAGTATCTTTGTGGCGTAAACATTCAAACTAAGCGTTATGGAAAATGATTATCAGAACAACAACAGCATATCAGACACTGCAAACAACAACGAAGAATCGAACAAGCCCGAACATGAAATTAAGGTAGAAATCGTTAGCATTGAAGTAGTAGGCGAAGATACTTGACGATAGCGCCGTACCGATACCATACTATCACTGCAAACAATACTAAGATTTAAGTTTCGCTTGTTGAATTCACATTATCTACATCTACTCTTGTAATTCGGAGTGGTTGTTCGGAAATTCCGAACAACCACTCCGGTACGAAATATAATAGCCTTACTTTACATCAAACTCCAAACCTAACAGACAGGCCGATTCCTTGATGCTCTTATAGGTTGGAATCAATTCACTATACCTTGATAGTATGATTTCCGATATCAATTCCATAAAGGTGCGATTAAAACTCAGTGTTTCACTTAAACTACAAACTTGGAAACTAATTTCAATTCCATAAAGGTACGATTAGAACGATGTATTGGAACGTGATGTATTCGGTAGTGGATAATTTCAATTCCATAAAGGTACGATTAGAACAATCCGCTTATATAGCCACTAGACTTAATATCCTTATTTCAATTCCATAAAGGTACGATTAGAACTCTCTGTTGCCTGCGACACCATGCCACCATTCTACTAATTTCAATTCCATAAAGGTACGATTAGAACTGTATTAACCTGGATTGGCTTTCGGTGTATTGCCATTTCAATTCCATAAAGGTACGATTAGAACTTGTCAACAATCCAGGAGTCCGGATCCTCTTTCTTATTTCAATTCCATAAAGGTACGATTAGAACGTATTATGCCGATGCCCTCTGGCACTCCATCTTTGCATTTCAATTCCATAAAGGTACGATTAGAACTTTCTTTTCCTGGCTCCCAGGTGGGTGCCCTTCGGGATTTCAATTCCATAAAGGTACGATTAGAACTTCAAGGAGCTGTCCGAGAGAAACGACTGCCGTAATTTCAAATCCATAAAGGTACGATTAGAACGCCACTCACTTACAACGGTATCGTAGCCAACCCTAAATTTCAATTCCATAAAGGTACGATTAGAACAAATTACAGAGCCAAAATGCCTATGTTGAGTCTTATTTCAATTCCATAAAGGTACGATTAGAACTGGGTGATAATTGCATTACTCATCAAATACATTAATTTCAATTCCATAAAGGTACGATTAGAACAGAAACAAGCTTCAAAGAAGCTTTTGGCGATTTCCCTTATTTCAATTCCATAAAGGTACGATTAGAACTCTTTGACTACCCTTTGTCGGTGTCGCAATATATCATTTCAATTCCATAAAGGTACGATTAGAACTTCATGTTGCGCTCCTTGTCCTGAGACAGGTCCAATTTCAATTCCATAAAGGTACGATTAGAACCTTGCCAGCTCTCGCTTATCTACAACAACCGTATAATTTCAATTCCATAAAGGTACGATTAGAACTTCCAATCATCAGTGGTGAAACGCTTGATGATAGATTTCAATTCCATAAAGGTACGATTAGAACCGTTGATATGGGCACCCCTAACATATATTTATTAATTTCAATTCCATAAAGGTACGATTAGAACAGAAGCAGTCTGATGCTGCCATCACCTCCAAGCAAATATTTCAATTCCATAAAGGTACGATTAGAACTGTCAGACCAACATCCTCCCCTCTGCTCTGGTACACCATTTCAATTCCATAAAGGTACGATTAGAACACTTCGGGCTTCAGATGTGAAAAGCTCAACGAACATTTCAATTCCATAAAGGTACGATTAGAACGAACGTCGTGCCCAGATATTCTTTATATTCCTTAGATTTCAATTCCATAAAGGTACGATTAGAACAAGGTAGGGCGGTAAACCGCCCTGGTTATTTGTGATTTCAATTCCATAAAGGTACGATTAGAACGACATCTGCATTTCGTGAGTAGGCACACTGATATATTTCAATTCCATAAAGGTACGATTAGAACGCGCAGCCTGTGCAGGAGGTGGCCACGCCATCGGACATTTCAATTCCATAAAGGTACGATTAGAACTTGTCTGCAAACTCTGTAACTATCTCAGCCAAGGGATTTCAATTCCATAAAGGTACGATTAGAACCCGTTAATCCTTGGCTATAGATGCCCAAAGAATCAATGAGTTTGCGAGTGCAAAGATACAAAAAAATCTTCAGAAAAATGTCGATGCCTAAAGATATTTTTTCTGCGGCCTTACGACAACCTGCCTATTTATGGAGGTTTCAATAAGTCAAAGAGCACTTTTGGAGGTTTTGCCGAACCTAGAAACGGCAAAATAGAACCACATCGACAACTCTTTATAAGAAATTATCGGTAGTCATTCTTTCTTTTCCAAGAATCTGTTTGTTCATATTATACCCCATTTTATTGGTGAAAACAATGACACTATCCTCGGATTCATCAATGATAGCTTTCATCTTCATTTGCAATTCCCGAAGTTTAGCTTCAGATAATTCTCCCTCCAAAACTGAGTTCTGAATCCAACACAAATATTGGCGGCAAAGCTTCAACATTTTGCCTACTCGCTTCTCACCTACATCATAAACTATAATCACATACATATCACCAATACATTTTAAAAGGTTTATATTCTTCTATTCCCAAAATATCTTTCAGTAGCTTATAGCATTCAAGTTTTATAAGATGCTTATAGCTTACATTACGTCCTAAAGAACGATGACGGAAAGTCTCATCATAACGCTCTTCCATGGCCTTTACAAAAATCTTCTTTCCCTTTTCGTTCAAAAGACATTTGTTGAGTTTCTTATCAAAATGACTGGTGCTTAAAGCATGCTTATTGAGTACCTTGAAGATGACTCTATCCACGATAATAGGTTTGAAGATCTCGGATATATCCAGACATAACGAAAAACGCCTTTCTCCCGGAGTATGCAGAAAGCTTATCGTTGGATTGAGCTGAGTTTGATGAACAGCCCGGAGAGTTTCGGTATAGCACATCATATTGCCAAAAGAAATGAGAGCATTTACCTCGTTCTCCGGCGGTTGCTTGGTTCTTGATCCCATGTTGAAATCATCGAGAATGATATCGAATGCAGCATAATATGCCTGTCTGATATTTCCCTCAATTCCCATTATCTCATCTACAGCCTTAGCATCTGGCAAAGTATTACTCAACCTTTTAATAGTATCGATAATAAAGCGTCCTATTCATCACTTGTCAAGTCCACCCCCTTTTTGTCATCATAGAAACCAGTGCGGACTAAATTTAACCTAACAATGCTATTTTTTCCTATCTTAACCTCGTATCCAGAATCAATTCTATTTAGTTTGTTTTTTCCCTTGATAACCAGATACTCAGGTAAACTAATAGCGTAGAGTAATTTATACTCTAAGAACTCTGAATAGTTTCTGAATTGATGCGTTGGCGGAGGACAAACAAAGACATCATCTTGATAGACAATATTTCTACTTCTCCATTCCTTACTCTCTACATCATCTTCATCGCTAACATCTTTTGGGCAAATTAACCAATTGTATTTAAACATTTTTTCCAACTCTCCGACATTTCTCTTTGCATCAGATGAAAATTTAAATTTCTCTTTATATACATCATTCAACAAAACTGTCATATCGTCAGAAGAGTAACATTTCAGCTGCAATACATCTTTCGTCACAAGGAACGCTTTACTTGGTATCCAACAATTATCCTCAAGTATGCCATAAGGTGCAGGATATATAGTTTTATTGCGATAAGGGATAAGAATATATAACTTTCCCATATCATCAGAAAATCGACATAATCTTCCTGTTCGTTGTATCATCCTGTCTATAGGACACAATTCTGATATCATGATTTCAGAACTTATGTTTATACTCATTTCTCCTATTTGAGTCATAATAACGATGCCCTTAGCGGTACCTTCACCCCATGCTTTTTTACCTAATGCCTTTATAATTTTTTCTTCCTTTTTCAATTTATCAGGCTCTGTAAACCTACTATGATAGAGATGGACATTCTCAATTTCTTCCTTGGTTCTTTTTTTATCACTACAAATATGTTTATATAAAGCTATAGCACTATCCACTGTGTTCATATAGAGTATTCCATTCCCTATCTCAAAACATTTTTCAATCAAGGGATCGATATCTTTAAATTCATTATAATCTATAATATCTTTAATTTCAAATCGTTTACGAATATTATTAACATCATGAGAATCCTCTAAGATTGAATCTATCTTATATCCTGTACTCTGATATAATGATAATGAAGAATCAGGTAGCGATGCACTCATTATAAGTACCGGAACCTTCCATTCATGCAAAACCTTTAGTAAATACTGAATATTAGCGAGAGTAAAGTCATCATAAAAATCAGCCTCATCAATAACGACACAAGAATTTGCTAAGTTATAACTAATAAGATGATGGTCTTCACGTGTCATCGTCAAAGACATCAGAAGATGATCAATTGTACATACTGTTATAGGCGATAACAAACATCTCGCCATCTTATGCTGATTCAACGCATCAGACAAACTAATTTCATTATTTTTCACTTTATCACTAATGGCAGACCACGCACTGGAATGATATAATCCAGTTTGCCCCAATTCCTTAGAGACATTTACTGATATAGCATTCGCAGTAAAACGGGTGGGCATTGCAAAAATCAATCTATCCGCTCTTTGTGCTTCTATCTGCTTTGATGCCCATAATAACGCAGCATCTGTTTTACCAGCACCTGTTGGCGCCCTAAGAAGAAGAAGGTCTTTCTTCCAGTTATCTTCTACTATTTTTTGCACACCACGCTTTTGAGTGTAAGGAAATGTATAAGAGAAAGGTTCTAAGCTGGAAATATCTTCCATTTCTTCTTTTGCACTTGCTCTATGATCTGCTAATTGAAGTAATCCTCTAATTGCGTCATATTTCATATGTGCAGAACATAAGAGTGAAAAATCATTTCTGAGAGTTATACTTGATGAAGTTCTTCGGAATTCTTTCCATATTGAGCTGTATGCTTCACAAGCCTTCCATTTGTCTTCATATCGACTCCCCAACTTAGAATGATGAGCAGCAATTGCTACTTTTTGCGACATAAGCAAATCACCTTGTGGATCAACTATACGTAGTGATTCCATCTCATGACGAAAATTATTTTTCCTTAGATTTTCACCTGCCTCATCCTGACATTCTTTACTATATTTTAAGAAATTTCCTTCAGGATTTTTAGTTTTCCAGACTTTGTAGTTTTGATAGTCTTTCCAACAGGCAGTTTGCCACTTATTATGTTTTTTCCCCTCATCATGCCATTCAGCAGAAGCGCATAAAAGGTTGGTCAAGTTCTTCCCGACCATTTTTGAGTATTTACTCAAAGAAGCAGGAAGAACCTGACAAATAGATAAAGACTCCGTTACAACATCTTTATTATGTTGCTCTAAAGTTATGCCAGAAGGCTTAGCCAATACTGTGTTATTTTCAGCCTTGTTCATTTGTCCGCAATATAGAGTTTACGCTTGTTCGTCGGAACTAGGAGAGTCCTCTTTATTTTGTTTCATCTTATTTTTCTCCTTCTTTACTTCCGTCTTTTTCTTAATATTTATAATCAAACTTTGAACATCGTCAAACTTTTCAACCTTATCTTCAGGAAAGCATGTATACAATTCATTCTCATTAAGAAATTGCATTGCTTTCTTATAAGCTGTCAAAACGCTATCGGTTTTTTCATCTGTATCATCACCATAGAAGAAAACAGCCCCTCGGTCATTCAACTCTTCTTTAATTCTTTTTCGTTCAGTTTCAGATGCCTTAAAGTAACGTGAAGCCTTTCTACCTAATTTGGGATCAAATACAATGAAAACCTTTTGAGGTTCACCACACACCTCATTACGCGCTTGATTGGCATAATCATTTAGGAAACGAGTTGCCTCCAAGAATATTCTTGCTCTTCTTTTTCTTTCAGACTCATTGGCAAATTTATGCGCAACAGTTTTAACATGAAAGTTCCCGTCGTATTCATACGTCTTGAATATGCTCAAAGAAGTAACATCCAAAAAGAAATTCATACGCATATCGTCTTCCTGACTATACTCAACAGTAACAATTGCTTGCTTTTTTGCATCCTCATTTGGATTGTTGTTTACACATACAAGCAGGTCATTTCCAATTTTACTTGGATCTATTGCTACCGCAGGTGTAGCCGATATTGGAGAAGTTCTTCTTATAGAACCAATACCATCTATTGCATGCATAAACCCACCCATATCAGCACGCAAATCACGCTCTATCTTACTTGTTATACCATCAGCATTAGATACATAAGTATACTGATCATCATTTTCTCCAATATGATTCGCCTTTTGATCATCAATATTTACTCTGTCTATAGCAGAGAAAAGAGAATGGCGCTGCATCTGTCCAGAGATATATGCTCTTTCATCAAGACGCTTTTTTATTGTTGGCATGTTTCCTAACAATTTGTCACCTCCATTTGCGATATGATTCTCTAAAGGTGCAATAAGCGTTACTAAAATACCTTTAATTATCATTTTTATATTTTTTAAAAGTTATACATTTTCATTTTTTGTTCACTGTTTTCAATCTTGAAAAAGCCATCAGAAGGTTTTTTGCCTGTTCTAAGGGCAACTCGCCACATGATACCTTTGACATAAATAATTTAGCACCTTCATATATGTCATGACCTGTAAGACGAGCTGCTCTTGTTGTAATAAATGCAACTAATGCATCTCCTGTTTTTGCAGACATAATAGCACTTTCAAATTGAATTAAAATTTTATTTTTTAACTCTGTTTGTTTTTCCTTTTTTTCATCTTCCTTCAAGTTTGAAATATTACGTATTTCATTAGAGGCATAAGTGAAAGCTTGAAAGTTTAGCCAATTCCCAAAAGCGATGGCTGAATTAACAATATCTTCATTTATTTTTTCCATAATGCAAAAATATGTTTTTAATAATAATTCCATTTCATTAGGGTATTCTGCCCTAAAAGAGAAGAAACCACGAAAAGATACCTTATTAAATAAAGTCAAGAATCGACTTGCAAACAAGTCAAACCTATCGTATTCATTTTTTCTAATATCGTTAAACTTATCTATTTTACTTCGACTACCAACTTTAAATAATTCGATTCTATAAATACTATCAACTATGCTTTGCAACTTTCCCTTCGATGCCAAATCTATAATGACATGATTGAATGAAAATGCTTTTATCTCGTCTGACGACACAAGATAAATATTCGTATTTTTCAATCGGTTCACAACATTACAAATCTCTGGCGAAATTCGGTCTTCCGCATCCTTTGCAAATTTACCAATCGCCCCAAGCAAAGCAACAGCTCCCATAACACTTGTCTGTGGTGCATACGGAAAATTCCCATTAAGCAAACGAGGACGATGTAATGTATATTTTCCACCTTTCTTCCAAGTAACTTTACCATGCAATAAATTCTTCGTTTCATTTATATACATTTCCTCAAAGAGATTAATGAAAAGAATCATATCAGGAAGTTCTAAGTCTGGGATGAGACACCAATTCTTTTTATCCCTATAACAAGGTTTATTTGGCGTTGACAGTGTAATACACCCCAAGCAATATTCTCTTAATGTCCATTTCGGTTTTCCTCGTTCATTTAAACCTTTTCCTTGTGAGGTAAATATAGAGAATTCGCCTGCAAATGGATTTCCAACTAATGGGAGTTTGTCTTTTGTTAGCTTTTTTCCAATTAATTTTTCAATTGTATCCTTGGCTTTTTTGTTTATAAAGGAAGGTGAAATAAAATCAGCGTCTTTCTTTGCAAAACGATACTTTATTATATTCCTTCCAGCAGCGACTTTAAGAGCATAATGATTTAGACCATTTTCTAATTCATATAGAATATGGTCTTCGTTTATTTCCTCTTCTTTTTGCAAATTATTATGCACCATCAGAAGCGCCATTGCATATTTTAAAAATGGATGCGTTGTCATACTTTTGTTATTTCAACTTCTACCCAACCTTCGCTATTGCCAAGATATGTTACAGAATTATTTATGTTCTTTTTCAACAAACTGAATAAATCAGCATCAATATTAATTGGTATCTTTATGATACCATGTATTTCTATGTACTCACGAGATACTGGCGTATAGTAATAATATGGCAATTGTTGCCAATTATACTTTTCACTATTGCTTTTATCTGGCGATTTCAGCCAATTGTCTATCTGTTTATTAATATTACTGCCATCACTATCAGAATGCATAATCTCATTATACAATTCTGTTATAACATCTAAGCTTATATGCCTAGAGCCATTTACTTGAACATATGTATTATATCTTCTTCGAGCACGGCTCCATAAATCAGTATAATACATAAATCCTATATCGCCTTCTTCCAAAGGCTTTATAGGTTCATACCAAGGCTGACCGTTTAACGAGAAAAACTCCATCAATAATGGAATATAAGTAGAGCCTGGAAAAGTGTTTGGTTTTATTGTTGCATTTTGCTCCCTTTCTAAGTTCATGTCCTTTAGAATTTCCTCTCGAATAACATTATCAAAGTGCCATCCTATCAAATTTTCAAACATACCGCATAGCATCTTTTTACTAGGATATTTCATGGTCTTATAAAAAGAGCCAGGCAATTCAGATACCATAGACAAAGGTGCTAAAGGTCTAATTTCCAAAACTGCTTGTGTTTGCAGCTCTGGCAACTTTTTCAATATTGATAAGTCTATATTACTTTCCATTTTAATTCTTCATTTTTATAAATCCAAAACCCTGAGAACAATGTTCACCGACTCCTCCTTCATAAGCAATCTTCATCAACTCTAAAGGTGCTTTCATGCGGAAGGAGCAGAGATATCCACGCACTCTTGATTCGTATGGAGTATTGGCTTTTATCGTTATCAATTTTGACTTGATCTTATTATCTGTCAATTCGAACGAAAACTCCCTGTCTTCCATATTAAATGGTTGACCATAAATGCTCTCATATCTCGCCATCAATCCCTTTAATACTCCTTCAGCGAACATAGGATTATCAGGAGATAGATATTGAGTCTTGTTATCTTCATGAAGCTTAACACAAATAGGAGACAGAGCTACGAAAGTCATTCCTTCAGATAATTGTGGCATTGGTATGGCCTCTACTCCAACAACATCAAAAGCAACTTGATATTTTTTATTACCAATTGTAAAGCTTTGATGGGCAAATATACCTTGAATGAATTCAAGAGTACTTTTTTCCGGTATAAAACTAATGTACCATACTGCTCTTTCACCTATGATTTTCAAACACCCTGCTTCTGGCAAAGGCCTTACTTTCTCAAAGATGAAGGGTGAATAACAAAATAGCTTGAACCTCTTTCTTTCATGTAATAGATAGCCATTTTCATGAAGCCATGACGAATATTGCGTATCAGCTTGCGCCAATATGCGATAAATGACTGCAGACTGCTCATACTGATAATTAAAGGGCAGCAAGTCACCATAATTTCTATCTACTTTCAAAGTTATCTTAAACTTCATAAATATTTATTTTATGGACACAAAGTTAATAAAAAAACTTATATGTTGTTATTTTCTTTAAGAATTATTATACTAATATTTCATTTTAATCTTTCGAAATGCCAGTTTAGCAAGTAACCAACAAATTTATATCTTCTTTTCGAATATCACCCAAACACCGACATTACCCTTACCTTCATGCCTTAGAATACCCGCTTTTTGCATTACCGCCAAATCTTTTTCACCGTTTTTGAAGTCTCCGACAAGGTTACCGACAAACTCTCCGACATTTATTGTCGGTAACAACTCCCCATAAAACGATAACATATTGGTTTTCAATTATTTTTCTTTCCGACATGTCTCCGACATTTTTCTCCGACATATACATCGGCATTACCGCCACATTACCGCCAAAACAATATTTGCACCGACATTTTACACCGACAAAACAGCATCAACCTTCAGCGTTCACAGACCAGCGCTAAATTGATAACTTTACCAAAATTATCCCAAAAGGGAAAGAACAAGAAGATTTAAGGAGAAACGGGGATTACACATTATTATATATAGGAATTCTTTGGGAAAATAGTAGGCATAACATTATTGAATATCAACAACTTAAGCGTTTCATTGTGCTAGTTGTGGCATTTTCATTGTGCAAGTTGAGAATTTCATATAAAATTATTGCCCAAAACATTTGTATATCCATAAATAATATTGTATCTTTGCAATCGGGTTTCAGACTCTATCCCAAAAAGAGGATCATATAAAAAAATCAAACTATAAACAAATAAACGTCATGAAAAGATTATCAGTTATCGTCTGCCTCTTTATGTTCGCTCTGATGCCTCTTCTGGCACAGGTGAAGCAGACCGTTGCCGTTCTCGGCGACTCGTATTCAACATTCGAGGGTTTCATTCCAAAGGGATATGCCACCTGGTACACCACTGCGGTTCAAAAAGTAACCGATGTCAACAAGGTGGAGCAAACCTGGTGGTGGCAGGTTATCAAGGAAGGTGGTTACAAGATGGGCAACATCAATTCCTATTCCGGTTCCACCATCTGCAACACCGGCTATCGCGATGAGGATTACAGCGACCGTTCATTCATCAACCGCACTACCCTGCTGGGCAATCCGGACATCATCTTGATTTGCGGCGGAACGAACGACAGTTGGGCAAATGTCCCTATCGGCAATTACCAGTACAGCAACTGGAAGCGTGCCGACCTCTACTGTTTCCGTCCTGCCCTGGCGAAGTTGCTTTCCGATCTCCGTCAGCGCCATCCGAATGTAGATATCTACTTCATTCTAAATTCTGAGCTGAAGGATGAAATCAACGAGTCAGTAAAAAAGATCTGCAAGACCTATCAGGTTCCGGTCATCGCCCTTCATGACATAGACAAGAAGAACGGTCACCCAACTATCAAGGGAATGAGAAGCCTTGCCGACCAGGTTCTGAAGGTGATAAAGAAATAAAATTTCCGCAACATAACCTTCCTAAGAATGGATATAAAATCTAAGCGCAATAGCTGAAGGAATGGCTACTTTGAGAAATTCATATGGAAGCGGACATGGACGTGCTGCTTCATATAAAGGGTTAGAAGAACGTCATGCCAAATTAGCTGTGGGCAGTTCAATAACATTGGTTGAGTTTTTGTGGTGTACTCATGAAAGAACAAAAGACAAGAATAAGGTCTAAAATGGCACATGAGGATTTATCGTAATAATAACAAGAAAAGAATTTAAAATGAACATAAATGAGTTAATAGGCGAAACAACCGCCTACGATAAGAAGCAACAACTCGAAGTCAAGAGACCTAAGAGCTGGCTAAAAAGTGTTTCAGCCTTTGCCAATGGTGAGGGCGGAACATTGGTGTTTGGTATCAGTGACGACGACCAAGTGGTAGGACTTGCTGATGCTGAAAGTGACGCAGAGAGAATAAGTGAGGAGATAAAGACCAAACTTGACCCTATACCTGCCGTCAACCTCGAATTTAAGGAGGTGGACGGCAAGAAGCTTGTGCTGCTTCATGTCTATAAAGGACAAGAGACACCATATTATTATATAGGTGACAAACAACGATTGGCATTTGTGAGAGTCGGTAACGAGTCAGTGGTAGCTGACAGACTTCAATTGAAGAACCTTGTTATGAGAGGTGCTGGTCGTTCGTTTGATGCTATCCCATCACCATACAAGTTTGAGGATATGTCTTTCTCCAAACTCAAATCTGTTCATTTTAAGCGATTGAACCAATCGTTTGATGATAGTGATTTCGTTTCATGGGGAATAGTTGACATTGACGGGAAACTAACCAATGCCGGTGCATTATTGGCAGATGATTCCCCTATACGCCATTCTCGTATCTTCTGCACACGTTGGAATGGACTTGACATGACGAGTGGTTTGGGGGAGGCTTTGGATGATGCCGAATTGGAAGGTAGTGTCATCAGTCAATTGCAAGATGCAGTTGCTTTTGTGAGAAACAACTCTCACAGAAGATGGTGGAAAGAAGCTGAGTATCGAGAAGAACTGCCAGATTATCCTGAGCGTGCCGTAACCGAAGTGATATGTAATGCCATCATTCATAGAGATTATATGGAACTTGGCAGTGAGATACACATAGATATGTATGACGACCGCATGGAAGTGTATTCCCCTGGTGGCATGTTTGATGGACGATTGATACAACAACTTAATCCTCTGACTGTGCCATCGAAACGTCGCAATCCTTTATTGGCAGATTTCTTTCATCGTTTGAAACTGATGGAGCGTAGAGGTAGTGGCATGAAAAAGATAATTGGTGAGTATAAGCGTTTTGAAAACTTGGAAAATTATCACGCACCAGAGTTTTGTTCCAATGCAACAGAATTTCATGTTACTCTATGGAACCTCAATTATGGGGAGGATGTCGTAAAAGACAACCTTCATGTCGTAAAAGAGACGGATGATGTCGTAAAAGATGTCGTAAAAGATGTCGTAAAAGAAAAAGCAAATACTACAAAAGAATTTGTTAAAGCACAACGGCAAATTTATAAGTTGATTTCGCAGATGCCCCAAATCAGTGCTGCGCAAATGTCAGAGAACATGGGGATTTCTTTGCGACAAGTGCAACGATACCTCAAGCAACTTTCCGACCAAAACCTAATTGTAAGAGAAGGTAGTCGCAAAAATGGCATTTGGAAAATCTTGGACGATGAATACGAAGGCTTCTTCAAAAGAATATAAACGATAATAGCAGGTGGCTATATCCATAATAAGTAAGTAGAGAAGGAGAAATATGGGCAAGAAAATATGATACTTTCTTGCCCATTCCCATACTATTCTCAATAAATGTCTTTTAGTTGCTATAAGCACTCTCACCATGCTCGTAGATGTCGAGACCTTCCTCCTCTACTCGCTTGTCAACACGTACACCTACACTCTTATCTACTACCTTGAAGATAATATAGGTAACTACGATGCTGTAGATGATGCTTACCACGGTGGCTACCACCTGAACCCAAAGCTGATGCCAGTCGCCATAGAGAGCACCCTGCACGCCTTCGGCTCCTGTTACGTATCTTGTGGCGAAAACACCGGTGAGGACAGATCCCAGAATACCACCCATGCCATGAACACCAAAGGCATCGAGGGCATCATCATACTTGAACTTCTCCTTCACCACTGCTACCATGAAGAAGCAGACGATGGTGGAAATGATTCCGATGCAGAAAGCACCCAAAATATCGGTACTGCCGGCTGCTGGAGTGATAGCTACCAAACCGGCTACGGCACCGGTACAAGCACCCACTGTGGTTGGCTTCTTGTTTACAATCCAGTCGATGAGCATCCAGGTGGTGGCTGCAGCAGCTGTGGCGATATGGGTTACGAGGAAGGCATTGGCTGCCAGACCATCGGCTGCCAATCCGCTACCGGCATTGAAGCCGAACCATCCCAACCAGAGGAACGACATTCCCATGAACACGAAGGTGATGTTGTGAGGTGTGATAGGATGACCCGCACGGTAATCATCACGCTGTGTTACCCGTATCAAGTGTCGTCAATAATAAACTGCTCATATTTATATCTTATAGTTAAATTAGAATACAATATTATAATATAGTCTCTCAAATATAAACTTCAATACCAATCATAAAGTTCAATGTTCAAACCTCAAAGTTCAAAGTATCTTTATTCCTCTTTCTCAGCGTTATACAATGCGATGTCACCTCGCTCGCCGGTTCTGATTCTAACGGTATCCAGCACCGGAATCACGAAGATTCTGCCATCTCCTACCTCGCCAGTCTGGGCGGCACCCTGAATGGCAGCGATGGTTGGCTCCACGTTCTTATCGCGAACCACGATGTTCAGGAGCACACGCTCTATACTGCTCGTATCGTACATCACACCACGATAAATGCGAGCCTGGCGCATCTTTCCTTCACCCCTTACATTATAATAAGAGAACCACTCGATGTCGGCAGCTAAAAGTGCCTTCTTGACATCCTCGAATCTAGACTTGCGGATAATTGCCTCAATCTTCTTCATAATCCTTTAATAATTAATAATGTGTTAATACTTTTATTGATTGTCTCCAACGAAAAACGGACTTTCATTGATTGTCACTCAAATCAAGCCATTCTTTTACATATTGTTCGTTTTCGGCTGCAAAATTAATACATTTTGTCAGAATTTCAAAGATATTAAAAGCATTTCGTTTCTACTTTTCTACTGATATTATAAATTTATCCAGCTATCCTATATTCTGCTTACAATTTGTAATCTATCCTACTTTTCTTCATTGCAAATTGTAAGACACTAAAAAACAACTATCATTTTCTGTATATCTTTTCTTGCATATTTCAACAAATAGTCGTACCTTTGCAACCGAAATCAGACAAATAGTCATCGAAATATTCGAAAGACTATCAAAAAGTAAAGTCTCGAAAGAGACAAAACTGGAAAGAATGTCGAATCTCAAGATAGAGACAAGGCGTGAGAGATAGAAGAGTATTCAAACTTAAAGGACAACGCAAAATGAAAGAAACAGTTCATTTCACAAAAATGCAGGGAGCGGGTAACGACTACATCTATGTAGATACCCAGCTGTACGACATACCCAACCCAGAGAAGGCAGCCATAGCCTGGAGTGCTTACCACACAGGAATAGGAAGCGATGGACTGGTTCTCATCGGAAAACCGCAGGATGGCAGAAGAGCAGACTACTCGATGCGCATCTTCAACGCCGATGGTTCAGAAGCAATGATGTGCGGCAACGCTAGCCGATGCATCGGAAAGTATCTTTATGAAAAAGGACTGACCCGAAAGGAAACAATCCGACTGGAGACGCTATCAGGCATCAAAATCTTGAAATTGCATCTTCAGGATAACAAGAAAGTTGTGGATTCAGTAACAGTGGATATGCTGAAACCAAAATTGGAAAATCCTGAGCAGTTTATCGGTCCTTCAGTACTCGAAGCCGACGGAAGAATCTTCGAAGGCACTTACGTTTGCATGGGCAATCCACATTTCGTTACCTTCGTGGATGACATCGACTCCATCGACATTGCCCATTACGGCAAGATACTGGAAAGAAACCAGGCTTTTCCGCAGCGCTGCAACATCGAATTCGCGCAGGTTACTGATTCTGACATCATAAGAACTAGAGTTTGGGAAAGGGGAAGCGGAATTACGATGGCTTGCGGAACAGGGGCTTGTGCCACTGCTGTAGCCGCAGCCCTGACCAAGCGTGCTGGCAGAAAAAGCAGCATAGTGATGGATGGCGGAACACTCCACATTGAATACAGCGAGGCAGACGACCATGTATACATGACGGGACCTGCCGTCTTCGCCTTTGAAGGAGAAATTGAGATTCCAGAATAAATAAGAGCAAACTTAAATAATAATAAGGTTGATGAAGATACATCAGAAAAAGAGATATCTGAAGAGACCGCAATAAAAGGAGAACAAAAATATGGCATTAGTTAATGAACATTTCCTGAAGTTGGCCAACAATTACCTGTTTGCCGACATCGCAAAGAAGGTGAAAGCCTACAAGATTGCCCACCCTAAGCAGCGAGTAATCAGTCTGGGCATCGGTGACGTAACCCAGCCTCTCTGCCCTGCCGTCATCAAGGCGATGCACAAGGCAGTGGATGAGATGGCAGTACAGGCTTCCTTCCGTGGCTATGGTCCGGAGCGAGGTTACGACTTCCTCCGCGAGGCTATCATCAAGAACGACTTCCTGCCTCGTGGCATCCATCTCGACCCCAACGAGGTATTCGTAAACGACGGAGCCAAGAGCGATACAGGAAATATCCAGGAGATTTTGAGATGGGATAACAACATCGGTGTCACCGACCCGATTTATCCTGTATATATCGACTCTAACGTGATGATTGGCAGAGCGGGAATTTTTGAGAACGGCAAGTGGAGCAACGTAACCTACATGCCATGTGATGAGAGCGACGACTTCATCCCTCAGATTCCAGACCACCGTGTGGATATGATTTATCTCTGCTATCCAAATAACCCAACAGGTACGGTCATCTCGAAGGAAGAACTCAGAAAATGGGTTAACTACGCTATCAAGAACGAGAGCATCATTCTCTATGATGCTGCCTACGAGGCATACATCACCGACCCGGAAATCCCTCATTCTATCTACGAGATTCGTGGAGCCAGAAAGGTGGCGATAGAATTCCACAGTTATTCAAAGACAGCCGGTTTCACCGGTGTGCGCTGTGGTTACACCATTGTTCCTAAGGAGTTGAAGGCAAAGACATTGACCGGTGAGGAAGTGGCACTGAACCCTATCTGGGACCGCCGCCAGTGCACCAAGTTCAATGGTACCAGCTATATCAGCCAGCGTGCTGCCGAAGCCATCTATACCCCAGAGGGTAAGGAACAGGTAAAGGCTACCATCAATTACTATATGGAGAATGCCCACTTCATGAGAGCAGAACTCCAGAAGCTCGGATTGAAAGTTTATGGTGGCGAGAATGCCCCATATATCTGGGTAAAGACTCCAAACAACACGCCAAGCTGGAAATTCTTCGAAGAGATGCTTTATGGCGCCAGCGTAGTCTGCACCCCAGGTGTCGGCTTCGGTCCATCGGGCGAAGGCTACATCCGTCTCACCGCCTTCGGCGAGCATGAGGACTGCAAAGAAGCCATGGAGAGAATTGCCAAGTGGCTGGGAAAATAAACATTCCAACAGATTATTAAACATTGAATATCAAAAATTTTAAAATATATAAGGTATGAGCAACTTAAGATTTGAAGCTGTTTCAGAGGCTTCCAAGAGAAAGCCTGTTGAGGTAACCGCTCCTAGCGAGCGACCAAGTGAATTCTTCGGAAAGAAGGTATTCAACCGACAGAAGATGTACAAGTATCTCCCTGCAGATGTCTATGAGAAACTGGTAGACGTCATCGACAACGGAGCTCGTCTCGACCGTAACATCGCCAACGCCGTAGCCAAAGGCATCAAGCAGTGGGCTGACGAGAATGGCGTAACCCACTACACCCACTGGTTCCAGCCACTGACAGAAGGTACTGCCGAGAAGCACGATGCCTTCATCGAGCATGACGGCAAGGGTGGTATGATCGAGGAATTTTCAGGTAAGTTGCTCGTTCAGCAGGAGCCTGATGCTTCATCTTTTCCATCTGGCGGTATCCGCTCTACCTTCGAGGCTCGCGGTTACTCTGCATGGGATCCAACATCTCCTGTATTCATCATCGATGATACACTCTGTATCCCTACTGTCTTCATCTCTTATACAGGTGAGGCACTCGACTATAAAGCTCCATTGCTCCGTTCATTGCACGCTGTAAACGTAGCAGCCACAGAGGTTTGCCACTACTTCAACCCAGATGTCAAGAAAGTTATTTCCAATCTCGGTTGGGAGCAGGAGTACTTCCTGGTAGATGAGAGCTTGTATGCTGCACGTCCTGACCTGATGCTGACAGGCCGCACTCTGATGGGTCACGATTCTGCAAAGAACCAGCAGATGGACGACCACTACTTCGGTGCCATCCCAGAGCGTGTTCAGGCTTTCATGAAGGATTTGGAAATCCAGGCTCTTGAGCTCGGTATTCCTTGCAAGACTCGCCATAACGAGGTAGCACCAAACCAGTTTGAGTTGGCACCTATCTTCGAGGAGACCAACCTTGCCGTTGACCACAACATGCTCCTGATGAGCTTGATGAAGAAGGTGGCTCGCCATCACGGTTTCCGCGTACTTCTCCATGAGAAGCCATTCGCAGGCATCAACGGTTCCGGTAAGCACAACAACTGGAGTCTGGCTACAGATACCGGCATTCTGCTTCATGGTCCTGGCAAGACACCAGAGGATAACCTCCGTTTCGTAGTCTTCATCACAGAAACTTTGATGGGTGTATATAAGCACAATGGTTTGCTCAAGGCTTCTATCATGAGTGCAACCAATGCGCATCGTCTGGGCGCCAACGAGGCACCTCCAGCAATCATCTCTTCATTCCTCGGCAAGCAGTTGACCGACCTTCTCGAGCACATTGAGAAAGCCGACAAGAAGGATCTCTTCACCGTGGCTGGCAAGCAGGGTATGAAGCTGGATATCCCTGAGATTCCAGAGTTGATGATTGATAACACCGACCGTAACCGTACTTCACCATTCGCCTTCACCGGTAACCGTTTCGAGTTCCGTGCCGTAGGTTCTGAGGCTAACTGTGCATCAGCGATGATCGTATTGAACACAGCCGTGGCTGAGGCTTTGACCGACTTCAAGAAGCGTGTGGATGAGTTGATTGCCAAAGGTGAGGACAAGACATCTGCCATCATCGATATCGTTCGTCAGGATTTGAAGACCTGCAAGCCTATCCGTTTCGACGGTAATGGTTACTCAGATGAGTGGGTAGAGGAAGCTGCCAAGCGTGGTTTGGACTGCGAGAAGAGCTGTCCAAAGATTTTCGAGCGTTATCTCGACCCTGCATCTATCAAGATGTTCGAGGATATGGGTGTCATGAAGAAGAACGAGTTGGAAGCCCGCAACGAGGTGAAATGGGAGACCTACACCAAGAAGATTCAGATTGAGGCTCGTGTAATGGGCGACTTGAGCATGAATCACATCATCCCTGTGGCTACTCACTATCAGAGTCAGTTGGCCAAGAATGTGGAGAACATGATTGATATCTTCGGTGACGAGGAAGGCAAGAAGTTGACTGCCCGCAACATCAATATCATCAAGAAGATTGCCGAGCGCACTCAGATTATCGAGACCGGTGTTGAGGAGTTGGTTAATGCCCGCAAGGTAGCCAACAAGATTGAGAATGAACACGATAAGGCGATAGCTTATCATGATACAGTAGCTCCAAAGATGGAGGAGATCCGTTATCAGATAGACAAGTTGGAGTTGGCTGTAGCCGATGAGCTCTGGACCTTGCCTAAGTATCGCGAACTCCTGTTCATCCGCTAAGGTCATTATCTTCAAATCGAAATAAAAAAAGCTCTAAAAAGGGCTACTCTTCATCAGATATAACAATTGAACGATCAATCTATTTCTTTTATTGGTTGTTTAAGTTTGCGCGGAGTGTGGTTGTGAAATCACGCTCCGCTTTTTTGGCACCCTCTGCTATATGCTCCTCATCAAAATCTGATTACACACATTTCTCCATCAACACAAAGGTGATGAAGCCAAGGAGAAGGGCGTAGGTGGCTTGCTTCTGAAAGCCATGGGCATGGGTTTCGGGAATCATCTCGTCGCTCGTTACATAAAGCATGGCACCACCGGCAAAACCCAGCATCACGGGGAGGAAGGTGGAAGAGGCTGAACCCAAACCGAAACCCAAAAGAATGCCTGCCACTTCGAGCAGGGCGATGAAGATGGAAATGAAGAAGGTGCGGACTGCTGTAACACCAGCCATCATTAAGGGAGCAATGATCACCATTCCTTCGGGGATATTCTGCAGGGCGATACCGAAAGAAACACCCCACTCCGTTGCACCTTCTGATGAACAGACGCTCACACCTGCCGCCATTCCCTCTGGCAGTTTGTGCAAGGCTATCGCCATCACGAAAAGCATCACATGGCTGAGTCGGGCATTGTTGCGATGCTCCTCGGGGTCTAGTCCGGTGATATGATGAAGATGGGGAGTTACCAGATCTAGCACATTCAGAAACAAGGCTCCTGCCATCACACCGATTACTACCAGCCACCAAAGGCTGGTCTGTTCGAAGGCTGGCACTATCAGTCCCAACGTGGAAGCTGCCAGCATGATTCCGGCACAATATCCCAATACGGCATCGTTCCATTTATGGGGCAACTCCTTGACGAAGAATCCCAGAATGGCACCAATAATGGTGGCACCGCAAAGTCCGGCAGCACTTATCAATACGTTTGTCATTGCATTTTTTGTTTTTAAACTATAAAATATATCGAAGTTATCAGTAATGTATGTGAAGATGCAGATACTTGATAGAAGATAAAAAAAGCATGGACAACCTCACGGCTATCCATGCCCATCTATTTCGTATCTGATCTATTCTATATTAATGTGTATAGTCATGGTGAAATTGTTTTATTTCAACTTCTTATCATCGAAACTATTTCAACTTCTTATAACCGTAAGCTGCGTTATTGCCCAACTGCTCTTCGATGCGGATAAGCTGGTTGTACTTGGCCATACGGTCGGTACGGCTCATAGAACCCGTCTTAATCTGACCGGAGTTAGTTGCTACGGCTATATCAGCAATTGTTGTATCCTCGGTTTCACCAGAACGATGGGAAGTTACGGTGGTGTAACCATGGCGATGAGCCATCTCGATAGCATCCAGTGTCTCGGTGAGAGAACCAATCTGGTTTACCTTGATGAGGATAGAGTTAGCAGCACCCATCTTGATACCCTTCTCCAGGAACTTCACGTTGGTAACAAAGAGGTCGTCACCTACCAACTGGCAACGGTCGCCGATGGCAGCGGTCAACTTCACCCAGTTGTCCCAATCGTTCTCATCAAGACCATCCTCGATAGAATCGATAGGATATTTGGTAATCAGTTCTTCCAGGAACTTGATCTGCTCAGCAGCAGTCAGTTTCTTACCATTAGGATCCTTCTTCTTGCCATCCTTCAACTGGCGGTAATCGTAGAACCACTCACCATTCTCCTGAACGGCAAACTCGCTGGCAGCACAGTCCATGGCAATCTTCACGTCCTTACCTGGCTCATAACCGGCATCCTTGATAGCCTGGCAGATACTGTCGAGCGCATCTTCTATACCATCGAGTGCTGGAGCGAAACCACCCTCATCACCTACGGCAGTAGAAAGTCCACGGCTCTTCAGAAGCTTAGCCAAGGCATGGAACACCTCAGCACCCATACGGATGGCCTCCTTCTCGGAAGGAGCACCCACAGGACGGATCATGAACTCCTGGAAGGCGATAGGCGCATCAGAGTGAGCACCACCATTGATGATGTTCATCATAGGAACAGGAAGGGTGTAAGTATTGCAACCGCCGATGTAGCGATACAATGGGATGTGGAGATACTCAGCAGCAGCATGAGCCACAGCCAGAGAAACACCGAGGATGGCATTGGCACCCAGATTAGACTTGGTCTTGGTACCGTCGAGTTCCAACATCTTATAATCGATGGCACGCTGCTCCAAGGCAGAAAAACCTACCAAAGCCGGAGCAATCACCTGATTCACATTCTCCACGGCCTTCAAGACGCCCTTGCCGCCATAGCGGTTCTTGTCGCCATCACGAAGTTCCAAAGCCTCGTTCTCGCCAGTTGATGCACCAGAAGGAACCGATGCACGACCTACGACACCTGACTTCAATGAAACTTCAACCTCTACTGTTGGATTGCCACGAGAATCCAAGATTTCTCTTGCATGAACATTTTCAATAATCATAATACTATAATACTTTTAATTACATAAAACATTTCTTATTTCTGAGTGCAAATTTAGTTATAATCTGGCAAACTACCAAATTTCTGGCATCATAAAAAGTAGGTATTCGCCCAAAAATACCCATTTATAAGGATAATAGGCATTGAACAAAAAAGCAGATGATGTATGGCAGAACATTCACTTTCCGCCATATCATCATCTGCCCTATCATGAACAGTTGAATTATTTCAGTTCGTCTAAGTAATAACTGATTCTTCCTCCCTCGTCACCTATCTGCACATTGGCATCATACCAGGAGATAATCTGGAGCTTGTAATATCTCTCGCCATCCCATGAACGGATTACGTAGGTATGGAAAGAAGGAGTATATACTGGAGGTGGACCCGAGAAACTCATTGCCTTTTCGAGCACCGGA
The DNA here is from genome assembly GCF_051861805.1 of Segatella copri. Lineage (GTDB taxonomy): Bacteria > Bacteroidota > Bacteroidia > Bacteroidales > Bacteroidaceae > Prevotella > Prevotella copri_M. The sequence continues at coordinate 3,545,933 of NZ_CP146520.1, forward strand.
TTGCCGCTTACCAACTGCTTGGCAGGACCGTTGTTCGGGTCGAACCAAGGGTTCTCGTTCATATCCAGTTTGTTCGCGATGCAATACTTGTTCCAGTCGTTCTGCGACATGGTGACATAGACGCTTGCTGAATCATCCACGGCGAAAGTCATGTTGTGTTCTGCCAGATAAGCATCCACCTGCGCCTTGCTCGTCCACTTGTCATATTCGCCATAGCCCAGGTCGGCAGCACCGCCCTTGCCTGGTCCGCTCGTTCCGCTGTTGGTGCGGAGCTGATAACCATTGAAGGCGAGGTCCCACTCCGTAGCAGGATAAGCCATCGTGTTGGGGTCATCCTCCATGTTCTCCATCACCATAATGCTGCTTGCCTGGCGCTTCACCGTCTTATAGGTAGACTTGCCTGTAGCTTGATTCTTGGTAAAGATGGTATCGCCGTTTGCATCACGCTCTACATCCTCGAAGATGTTCTTCTGCACACCTTCGCTCCAATACTTTACGAGCTTGGTAGTACCTTTATAATGGAAATACTCCTCTATCGGCTTGCCGTCAATAAAGGCGATGACACTCTGGTTAGGATTCAGCACATTATAGCGATGGCCCGTCTTCAGGTCAAAATAGAGCCAGTCGTTGGTAACACCCGTGCTATAACCTGTTTTTCGGGGCAAGGTATGACCTGTGAAGTCCTCAGCCTCATAAGATACGCAGCTCGTCATTGCGGCTGCCACACCTATTATATATAGTAATGCTTTCTTCATTATTTCTTCTTTCTAAATGCTTTTACCAATTCATCTACCAACACTTCCACCTGCACATGCGCCTTGGCTCCTGCCGTGGCTGGCACGTTAAACATGGTGATGCCCGAACCCAGGGTCTTTGGCACATAGTTAAAGATGTTATCCACACCCACCGTTACCTTCACCTTATTATAGAAGGTCTGAATCACCGACAGGTTGCACAATACATACTGTGGCAACTGGCAGCGGAAGTAGGCATCGTGGCTCTCACCGTTTACAGAGAGTCGGTCCTGCACATCAAACTTTTTCTCACCCATGTAGCTTGCCGAGAAGGTGGCGCCCAGGCGGTAGTTCTTCTTGTTGTACTTATAGTCGAGGCTCGCCGTAGCAGCATGAGGCGAAGTGGTGTTCACCTGGATGCCATCCGTCTTGCTCACGTTCACGTAGCTGTAGGTGGCATTCATCGTGAAGTGGTTGAGGAAGTGCCAGCGCATGATGGCCTCCAGTCCGATGAGGTTCTGCTTCGACAGATTAGTATATTCGAAATTGTACTGCATGTCGTAGATGCGCCATACGCCCTCTATCTTCTTGCGGAAGAAGTTGCCATACACATTGCCCGAGATGAAGAAGTTATCGTTCGAGTACTCTGTGCCCAGGCTCACGTAGTTGTTCTTCTCAGGCTTCAGGTCCTCGTTACCCTTGATCATGAACATGCCGAGGTGGTCCCAGTTGAAGAACAGCTCCTTGATGCTTGGCGAACGATAGCCCATCGAGTAGTTGGCTCTCCATGCCCAGTGATCCGAAGGACTCCACTTGAAGGCAATCTTAGGCATCGCCATCAGTCCGAAGGCACGGCTGAAGTTGGTTCTCACACCTGCCGAAACCATCCAGTGGTCGTTCATCGTCCACTCGTCCTGCAGGAAAGCCTCCGTTTCCTTCAGCGAACGGGTGCGCATGATATGGGAGGCATCACCGTTGAATCGGTCGCTCGTCAGGTCATCGCTCAGGTGCTCGATACCGAGGATGAGGTCGTGGCCCTCGAACTTCTGCGAGGTGATGGAGAGGCGAGGCTGGAAGATACGGCTCTTATACACTTTGGTACGCTCGTCGATACGCTCATGTCGCTTGAAGCGGTCGTAGAAGTCGCCATGAAGGGAGGCGGTAATCTTGAACCAATCCTTGAAGGAGTACTTCACCTTCATGCCTGCCGTCCAGTCACGAGCCTGGCTGAAGGTCATATCCTGTATCAAGTCGTAGGTGTTCATGTAGAACGCACTACCGTAGGCAAGCAACTCCAAGTTCTTGAATGGGTCGTAGAATACCTTTTGCGATACCGAGATATGCTCCGTGCCCTCGATGCCCATTGGCGGACGGGAAGCCACGCTGGTAATGGTCACGTCGTGGTCGAGCCAAGGGTTCGCCTCTTGGGTATAGACCTTCTTGTCGTTCTCCGCCTGGTACATGTAGAAGGCATCACTCGAAGAATACCACACATCCGTCTGCGAAGTTACCTTGCCTGCATTGAATCCTGCCGACACCCAGCTCTGCAGGTTCGGGCGGTCGGCGTTCTTCTCAAACATATACAGGAAATCCTTTTGGGATGGATTCTTGTAGTTGGTTTCGTTCATCTGTCCCCAGCGCACACCAGCCTGAATGTCGATAGGCTTGGTAGTTTTCTTGGTGATGAGGTTGATGACGGCACCCGATGCACGACTGCCATAGAGGGTACTGCTGGCACCCTTCACGATTTCGATGCGGTCGATGGCATGGAGGTTGAAACGCTCATAGTCGAGGTTGCCTGCCATGTCGCCCGTCAATCGCTCACCATCCTGCAGGAAGAGCACGTGGCGGGCATCCAAGCCCTGCATGGAGATTTCGTTGCCGAAACCCACCTTCTGGATGTTCATACCCGGAGTCTCCTGCTGCAGTGCCTTGGTCAAGTCGGCATAGCCTGCATCTACCAGTTCCTTACCGCCGAGCACCTGCGTGCTCACTGGCGAGAGCTTGATAGGTCGGGCGGTACGGGAACCAGTAACCACCACCTCATTCACCTTCATCACGTCCTCGGTCATGAAGAGCTTGAGGGAGCTGTCGCTTCCGATGGTTCCCTTCAGCGGGTTGTAGCCCACGGATACCACCTGGTAATAACACTTGCCACTCTGAGGCACCGAGATGGTAGCCTCACCATCCATGTTGGTAACAACACGCTGTGGCGACTTCAATTTCTCGTTGTCGGCGTAGGTGATGACTGCGCCGATGATTGGCTGCTCAGTGGCTTTGTCGAAGATACCGAACTTCACCTTTCGCTGTGCTGCGACAGGGAGGGCGAGTATCAGCAGCAAGCCGATAAGCATTACATTTCTAATTGTCTTCATTTATATTGCTATTCTATTTTTTCCAATTTCTTACACGATTTCAGCCTCGCTATGGCTTGTTTCTCTTCCCTTCATTTTTTACTTGCAAAGGAAAGAGAGACATGTCTGGGCATATCTCTCTTTCCTTAATTATATGAACAACTTTAAAGTTATCCTTGACCATTATCTTTCTTCCACTGTGCAAGATCTTTTTCATATTGATCAAACTCGGCTTTAAAATTGTTAAGGCGACTTTTGTCAATAGTTTGTTGGAATGTTTCTGTACGTACATTCATCATATTATAGTTCACTATAAACTCAATCTGATTTGTCAATACATTCAGATAACCATCGACAGATGCTCCACTTCCTGTTTGGCAATCATTTGGATCATCACCATTAGTGGTAACATTGCCATCTTTACCTTGGAATTTAATCCAACCAGCCTCCGGTCTTTCATCCTTATCCCATGAATTCAAGTTCATAAATTTGGTATTACACTTGAATGTTACGGCAAAAGGCATTGAACCTACAGTAAAATCAACCAATGAGAGGCTCATTGTTCCATCTTCTTTCCAAGTAAAATTAAATTTAGTTGGACATCCATTTGCTAAATGGGTCTTGTCAACTCCACTCATGGTTGCTTTTGTAGAAAGAACAATGTCACCATTGAGTATATCTTTTGCTTTTGTCACATATTCTTCAGTAGGTGCTTCTTTGTTCAAATCATCATCACTGCTACATGAAGAAGCTAGCATTGTAAAAGATGCTAAAAATATTAGTGTTAAACTCTTTATCCAGCTCATAAGAATTGTTACTAAATATATTAATTATCGAACTTTCCAACGTGCAGCTTTATTTTTCTTTGTAGCCATCATTGTTGCTCTTGTTAGCTTTGGCGAATCTGTATCCTTATTGTATTTGTTAATAAAGTCAACAGTAGAACTTAAGGCATATGTCTTTACTGAGCAAGCAAATGAAGATGTTCCTATAACAGAGTGAAACTGTGTTAGATTTGGATAGACTAAATTAAACTCATCAGGCAAATCTCCTACGACAAAAGCATCAATCTTTGCAAACTTTGATAAATCCAACTTTTCTATCTTCGGGAGATATTCTATATCTAAAGTTGAAGCATGAAGCTGTTCTGTGTTAGGGAAGACTATACTTTTCAAGTCCGAGCAATCAGCTACAGTAAGTACACTGCCAGTCATTGCATCTTCCTCTGCGGCAATCCCTCGTTGCCCCCAAATTGTATTTTTAGACAAGTCAAGAGTTTCCATACCTTCTATACCTATTAATTTTATATAGTATAGTTGAGTTGCATTCGTAACATTGACTTCTCCCAAGTTTAGATTCTGAAGATTTAATAATGTCAATGAATTTCCCAATGTCATCTTTGGCATTACCATATTTGTATTAGGGGCAATATACAAATTTGTACCTTCCCAATATGGATTATCTATAATATATTGCAAACCTTCAAGAGTTGACATTTCATCAATGTTCAAATTTGCTTGCTGAAAGAAATAAGAAGTAATATAAATATTATTTATCTTTTGTTCATTATTCAATCTTTTACTCAAATCAATTTTCTCCCCATCAAATAAGCCTGAAAAAGTTGTCTCTTGATTAAGATATGCTCTAAGTGTTGCATCTGGTATTTCTCTCAAAGTATTGTACTTTTCAGATACACCATTTTCATTCTGCATCTTAATATCCATAGTGCCTCCATCAATAGCAGGCTTGTTTTGACGATAGAAACGCACAAGTTGAGCCATATTGTATTTGGCTTCCTTTGGCAAATAAAGTTTGGTGATATTATGAAGGTTCTCCACTGTCTCATCGCCATTTTCCTCTACTGTTACCTTTACGAGGTTATCGTAGTTGTAAATGTCGTTATTTGTGAGGTCAATGCCTGTAATCTGAGCAGGGAGAACTGAAAAGTCGAAAGTCTCACCATATCCATTGCTGCTAAGGTTCAACTCTTTCAAATTAGGAAAAACAGAAAGTTCCTTCAAGGCAGCGGTATCAACCTTTGTGCCTGAAAGGTCGAGTGAAGTAGTGCTGGTTGCTTTGTCGTCAAGGAGCATTTTGCCATTTTCATCAAACTGGTATCCCTTACCCTTGAGGATAGTCATCAACTCAGAGTTGCTTACAGCCACATTGCTGTAAGAAGGTGCATCGTCGTCAGGGTCGCAAGAAGCGAAGCCGAGGCAGAGTGCCAGGGCAGCGAGACCGATGAAATTCTTAAAAATCTTCATTGTTTTTTAAACTTTTAAAATGTTTATAATTAAAATTAAATACTATCTTGAATTAGGCTGCAAAGGTACATATTTCTAAGAAGGTATGCAATACCTAAAAATTATGAAATACGTCATCCTCATTTATGGGGATTTAAAAGGCAAAAATCATGTTTTTCATGCTATTCTTCACAAATTCTAGGTATTTTAAAAAGAGGAGGGTGTGTCTTGGACTTTTGACACACCCTCCTCTTGTCGTTTATGGGATCATCTCAAAACTAATCACATGCAGCTGATTGCTGCTTACATGCAGCTCGTTACGCCGAGCGAGGTAGCGATGGCCGTCAGGATGCTGATGGCTATCTGAATCACCATTTTCCAGGTTTCCTTTTTCATCATCTTTTTGTTTTTAGGCACGGATTACACGGATTACACGGATTTTTTCATGAGGCTATAATCGTTTTATTTACATTAGCGGCATAAATCCGTGTAATCCGTGTAATCCGTGCCTTATCTATACACCCTCCTATAGGCTAGAGAGTAATTTGCACGTTGTCGCCGTTAGAACCGGCGTCGGTATTGCCCTTGTCCTCTCCGGTGTTGCCGCCAGAAGTACCCGCGTCACCCTTGTTGTCACCCTCGGTGCCGGTGGTTCCGCTTCCGCCGTTGCCATCATCGCCACCATCAGGGTCGATAGGCAGGTTGAGGTCAACGTTGGTCTTGCCCTCTCTGATGGCCTTGAGCACGGCAGCCTGAGCGCTGCGGCTAGCCACGAGGTTGAACTCGGCGTCGTCTATCAGGTTCTTGAACTCCTTGCCAGGCTCCCACTGAACCTTCACCTGGGTGATGTTCTGCGCCGTAAACTTGTCGGCAGTCTCTGCGCCCTTGGAGCCGAGCAGGAGAGAGAAATCGCCCAAATCTCCCAGACGAATCTTCTTACCCTCGAGCAGCATCTCTCTCATGCAATCTACAGCCATGTAGAGGATGGCGCTGATGTCAGCTCTAGAATACACACTGCCGTGAGAAGTGATGTGCTTGGCAAACTTCTCGATGGTCATCACATCGGTGTACTGCGAGATGGCGAACGCATTCTGCTTCTCGGTCTTCACGATATCGAGGTCCTTCTGGTCAGGATTCTTACCCTCCTGCTTAGCCTGGTTGATGCGTGACTTTGCCTGGTTAATCTCCAAAAGGTTTGCGTTCACGCTGCGCATTACGATGCTGTAGTTAATCATACTCGTTTTGTTTTTAATGAGTTCGTTAAAATCACAACTACCCAGAAAGCCCCATTTCCTGTGCTTTTTCTGGTCTTAATAGATGACCGGCGCCTGCCATCATTTAAGACCCGCTGCGGTCTTCTATGATGACCGCCCTGAGGCACAAAAGGCTGTTCTTTCGATTGCCGGTGCAAAGATACGAAGATTTTTGGTATCCGACAAATTTAGGCATGTGATAAGGGTCGATTTTCAGCAGCTTACGATTTTGAAACGTATTCAGTATTCAGTATTCAGTTTTTTTCGCTGTTGTTTTCATCCTCTGTATAGATAGTATATTATATATTATATATATATATTAATATATAATATAAAATAATTACTTATAATCTGTAACCACAAAAAGGGTAACTATCGCGAAAAAAACTGAATACTGAATACTGAACACCCCTTTAGGTGTCATACGCCCTGAGGTATAACGGCAGTCATCAAGTACCGTACAACGAGTGAAGCGATTACTAAAAGTACAATCATAGCAATAAAACTATTAACATAAAGCTCTAAAGCAGCCAAAGGAGAATAAGAGAGATTGGAACGTAAACAGTTGGGAATGAGTAGATTTGCACAAATTTGCCAAATCGGCATAAAGCAAGCGAGTGAGGAATATTGAAGTAGTTCAGTTACTAAATCGTGAGCCACAGTTACCTATGCAAAGCAGGTAACAATGCGGAAAGGCAACTTTGTGCATCAACGGATTTTATTGCACTGATTCTCAATGTTTTGCGTATCAAGGAACGCTTACAAAATGATTATATTTGCACACTCAAAATGTAAGCGTTATGAAAATCGAAAAATTCAAGGTGTTGCTCTACCTAAAAAAGAGCGGAATGGACAAGAATGGAAAAGCTCCCATCATGGGACGCATCACGGTGAACAGGACTATGGCGCAGTTCTCCTGCAAGTTGTCTTGCACTCCATCGCTTTGGAATCCTCGTGCCAGCCGATTGGAGGGCAAGAGCAAGGAAGCCGTGGAGACCAACAAGGATATCGAGCAGTTGTTGCTTTCCATCCAAAAGGCTTTCGATGTGCTTGTGGAAAAGAGAACGGACTTCGAGGCTAAGGATGTCAAGGAGGCTTTGCAGGGCAGCGTCAAGACACAGACCACCCTTCTCTCCTTCGTGGACGAGCATATCAGTGAACTCAGCACCCATGAGGGCATCGATATGTCGAAGAGCAGTGTCTGGACTTACAGAAAGATTCGCAAGAATCTCGCTGAGTTCATCGGGGAGAAGTATAGGTTGACTGATTTGGCTTTCGGACAGCTGACCGAGCCTTTCATCAGTGACTTTCACCATTACCTGCTTGACGAGAAAGGCTTTTCATCAGGAACCATCACCATCTATGTGTCGCTCTTCAAGAAGATGTGCCGCATCGCCTTTGAGGACATAGACGAGAATTTCGGGGAGGAATACAAGCTGTTCCTGAAACGAGACCAGGGACGCATAGACAGCTACGTGAACCATTGCCTTCTCTGGCTGAACATGTTGATGTACAAGGCAGTGGACAGGAGCATTATCCGCTTCAATCCCATAGCCAAGATAGGGTATGAGAAGAAGGCAGCCCCGAAGATGACCCATATCAGCAAGGCAGACTTCGTCAAGATGCTCTCTACCCCGATGGCTGACGAGCGAACGGAGCTTGCACGCAGATGTTTCATTTTTGCCTCGCTCACCTCCTTATCCTATATAGATGTAAAGAAACTGTACCCTCACCATATCAGTGAGAACTCCGAGGGTAGGAAGTTCATCCGCAAGGAAAGAGAGAAGACAGGCGTGGAGTTCTTCGTGCCACTCCATCCGATAGCCGAGAAGATTCTTTCGCTCTACAATACCACGGACGACAGCAAGCCTGTTTTTCCACTGGGTGAGAAGAAAGACATCTATCTTGATGTGCATACCCTTGGAATGGTGCTTGGCATAAGTAATAAGTTGGGATTCCACGCCAGCCGCCATACATTCGGAGTCTTGATGCTCAACGAGGACATTCCCATCGGCAGCATAGCCAAGATGATGGGACACGCAGACATTACAAGCACACAGGTCTATGCGCAGGTGACGGAGCAGAAGATTTCAAATGACATGGATAAGCTTATTGCCAAGCGAGAAAGGAACAGATTGTCGAACGAAAAAACTATTGGAAAATGAACAGAGGAGTTATAACTATCAGCGAGAGCGGAACGGTATCCATGCCGACCGATACTGTATGGATGACCATGCAGGAGATTGCCGACATGGGACTTTTTGCTCCAGCCAATGCTCAGACCTTTGAGCCATTCCCAGAGGATGAATCAGTCAAGAAGAAAAAGAAGAAACGCAGAAGAGGCTTTAGCCTTTGATGCAAGTTAAAACCATTCAAACAACAAAAGAAAGATGAAAGAAGAACTATTGGATGTGCTCTTGATGCTTCGCACCAAGGCTTCCGCCGATACGAACTCAGTATAAACCATGGCAGCTCCGAATCGCTTGCAGAGCATGCGAAAGCCAATATCCGTTACGTCTTCCATCGGAGCGAGGAAGAGGGGCTGAGGCCCAAATTCTATATTACCTATTTTCATCTGAATCTTTCTGTTCTGTTTTTGCGGCTGCAAAGTTACATCTTTTTTTTGAGATTACCAAGCATCACCTTGAATGATGATGTTTTGCAAGTGTTGTTTTTTAAAAATCACGCTTTTTAGGTATTGCATCGTATCGGTAAGTTTTGTACCTTTGCAAAAAAAATAGATATGTGCAATTTTATGCTTAGACGCAATTCTCTAGGGCTAGTTGCGCCATAATATTATAGCTCTATAAATTATAATAAAAATGAAAAAAAAGTTAAGTTTGTTATTCCTAGTTTTGGGATTAGTTTTGTTTTTCTCATGTACGGATGATGATCCAGCCCTTGTAGGTAAAGGGGAAATAATGGAAATATCGGCAGAAAATGCCACGTTGGATAATTCTAAAGGTGAAGCAACTCTGTACATAGATGTTCCTGCGGCAGAAAGCACGTTTAGTTTGAAAGTTACTAATTATGATGATTGGTGGATACATTCGTTTTCTGTAAAAGAACTGTCGAGTAATAGTTATGTATTAGTCCCTAAAATAGACAATAAAAAAGTATCTTATAAAGATTGGTTCAATGCTATGGTTGCTTCCAATCAACTTAAATGTACTATTTCGGAGAATATATCTTCTGTACCTCGTACCATAAAAATGGAAATGACAGTAGGAGATGTTTTTGAGACAATTTATATAGTCCAAGCTGCTCCAAGTAAGTAAATTTGAAATAAAAGGGATGAGAAAGACTAATTGTGCCTTTCTCATCCCTTTATTTTTTACTTCAAAATATAAGAAACGCCTGTTTTGTTTCTATACTATCGGCAGACTTATTCCGTTGATCTTCTGATAAATATCTAAGGCATAGATATCCGTCATGCCGCTGATGTAATCCAATACTGCCATGATTCGCTCTTCCAGACTTTCGTTCTCGATATCGTACTGGCTGCTTACCCGGCGCAGAAGCTGCTTGGAGTAGAAACGGGACGGGTTGACGGCGGCATCGATGAATACCTCCATCAGCGTAGCCATGATCTTGTAACCCGAAAGCTCGATGTCGAGAACGGGCTTGCTGGCATAAATCTTCTTTCTCGAAACCTGGGTGCAGGTGATGTAGGCATTGCGTTCGTGCTCCGAGATGTGGTCGATGAGGGCTCCCTCGAAGGTACCGGCAAGAATCTCTTCCTCGTAGTCGAGGAATGCCTTTACGCATTCGTTCTCCAGTTTGCCTATTACGCAGGCTCTCTCTTCTATCACCAGCCCTCTGTTCTGGAGCAAGGCAACCTGTTCATCTACGTTTATCGGTTGTTTGTCGTAATCCATATACCCTTTATAAAAAGCGAAGTCCCACCGTGGTACGCATCGTTGAGAGGCGTGGTGGGATTTGTTGCTGCAAAATACTCTTTTTTATTGGAAACTCCAAATATTTTCTTCAAAATCTGCTTGTCAAATATGGATTTTAACGTAAAAAGTTCTAATTTCCAAGTTTTTCTCCTTGTAAGCTATGCGAGATTTAGAAAAATATCGTATCTTTGTCCCCGAATTAAGGCGTTCTTTGCATATTGCAAAATACAGAAACGAGCAGAAGTCCGCTCGTTTCCATATTGTTACCTATATAATATAGGCAAACGCCCAACTTCTTGATTTTCAATCAAAGTCCAATTTAGAGCGAGTTAGATTTATTAATTTTACGTTCTTTTCAAAAAGGGGTTGTGCAATAGTGGCTTAAAGGTTAAAAGCACTACCTTTGTAAATAATATCAAAACAGAGTATAATGGAAGAAAACAATATAACAGTAGATAAAGCTGTCCAAACCATAAAAGGGGCAATTTTGCGAGCTCAAGCACAGGCGAGCCAGTCAAGTAATGCCATACAGTTGTCTTTATATTATGGTATAGGGCGTTATGTGTCTATCAATTTACAGCAAGCACATTGGGGCGCAAAAGCTCTTGATACTATTAGTGAGAGATTGCAGCGTGAATTGCCAGGATTAAGAGGCTTTTCTTCAGGCAACTTGAAAAAAATGCGTATCTTCTATGAGGAATGGCAATGCCTTTCAATTGGTTCGCCATTGGCGAACCAATTACAACAGCTTGAAAATAAGATAGAAGAAGGTGTTGAAATAGGAGAAAAATATGCCTAACAATTTTCCGAAAGCGATACCAGACATTAAGCAATCAATGAAAACCATATCAATGTTTTTAAGGAGTAAGGCTATAATGTTCTTACTCCTTTTTTCATTTGTACAACGAGTGAAGCGATTAATAAAAGTACAATCACCGCAATAATACTATTATTTTTTCGTTCTTTTCAAAAAACGGGTTGTGCAATAGTGGCTTAAAGACTAAAAGCACTACCTTTACATACAATAATAAGTAACAACACGTTTAAGGTCACAATTTGTGACCTTAAAAATAAAGATAGAAATATGGCAGATAATATAGAACATTAAGATAAAGGAGAACTGGTCACAAATTGTGACCGGTTCAATAGTTTGAAGCACTCAACAGTTCGCTCATCAGCAGTGTAGAGCACTGCACCTACCATTCATATTCCATAAAAGTAACAGGGAGAAGTGATGCTGCAAGAATGCTCACTTTTCCCTATTTTTTTTCAAAAATCTAAAAATCAGAAAAATAATCGTACTCATTTTACGAATTAAGGAATCGTAGTACACGCCTCTATTTCGCTCCTTTTTTATAACTTCACGCTCGAATTAAAAAAAAGAAGTTATGGCAAGAGGACGTAGTTACATGAATTCATATGCCGACGGCTATATGAGAGGAAAGGTTGTCAAGGAAGTGGGAGCACTCCTTGAACACATGATAGTGGAGGAAATCACAACCCCCACAATAATAAATTTGGAGTTTGGCTCTGCTTACGATACCATCAGAAAACTTAGGCAGCAAGAAACCTCAATATCTTTTGAGATTATCAGACAATTCTGCTACGTCATTGGCTACTATCTTTACCAAGAAATAGAGGCAGTGGAGAATTACAAGAAAAATGTAAGAGAAAGGGAATCCAGACTTGCCATGCTGTATGAGATGAAAGAAAAATATAAGAAAATTTACGGAATGCAAGCCACTGTGGTTCTCAACCTCATGCATCAGGGAAAGGATTTGCTGGCTTTTATGAAGTGAGTATAAGTGTGATTTTCCGCCCCACTATGTGCTGGTTAACTCATTTTGGGGCTAATTACTAATCTATAAAATAAATACAAAAAAAAGAAAGTAAAATCTGATGAATTCGGAGACTACTTGTCCCCTAAGGGTGTATGCCCTTATAGCTCTCCTGGCATTTGCTTGTACCAGCATAATTGTTAGCGCAAACAGATTCTGACGTCCTCTACTAAGAAACGAGCGACAAAGAACTTAATTACTAACCATTATAAATTTAAGAAATATGGGTAGATTTATAATCAAGCTCGTTCGCTTGATACTGAAGTATGGGCGATTCAGCCTTGTTAGCGTGGTCATTCAATTGAATGGGAACAGCAAGTATATTGAGTATATGAACAACGAATTTAAGGAGGAGAAGCCATGCTTGGAGAAGGAAGAACCATAAATGTATCAGGTAATGCCTGTTATATTGAGTATGTGGAGAATTGCTATATGAATGGTAACGCCCAAAAGAAGAACGATGATGATCCTGCGGCACGCATGACGGATGAACTGAAGGGAGAGAAGGGACAGGTAATCTTGAAGAATCTGCAGATGCATGGGGTACTCGACGAGAACTTCTACCCTCTGGAGTTGTCCAACTCAGAGTCTGCGGTGCTTGCCTATCAGATAGCCATAGCGCTGGATATCAAGGAGATGTGGAAAGTATTCTCTGACCTTTGGAATATTTCTCCCAATGCCCTGAGAGCTGCTTATAATAGAGGTATGGAGCAGAAGAAGACGATAAAATTCCTGGATGAAATAACCCCTTTGCTGAAAGTATAGTACTAGTACGCGTACATAGTACGTACTAGGTAAATATAAAAAAATCACCGTATCTTTGCACCCGTAATCAGACAAGTAAAGTCTGGTTGCGGGCGTTTTTTGTTTATAGGAATCCGGTACCGTTCCTGAAACTGAAATCTGGCGAATATCTCGCAGCCCAACCCTTTAATATGATATATTGATATGGCAGAAAATGCTTATGTGTTTTTTCATCCGCAGTATGGCGGATTGAGAGTGGTGAACAACGACGTGGGGTTGTTCTTTTGCCTTGAGGACCTGGTTGCCATCACTGATATCGGCAGAGATGCATTGTTCCCGGTATTAGCTGACACGGAGGGGAAAGTGGTCGAAATGTATGTGGAAGTGCATATAAAAAAGGTGCCGAAGGATTTTACGCATCGTTTGTTTTTCGGTGAATTCTTTGGCAATGCTGACAAGGTGGAACGAAAAAGTAAAATAGCTTGGAGAAATATGATATTCGTTGACTCTCAGGTGGTGAGAGATATGACGATAGGCTGTTCGAAAGATCCGGAGCGTAAGTTGTTTTACAAGTGGGTCAAGGATTTTATCCAGCCTGTGATGGAGGACGAGGACAGATGTTGGCGTTATGAATGTGTCATGATGAAAAGAGTCTGTTATGACCCTCTAGACAAGCCGATGGACATCCGATATGCTGCCGACGGCCTGTATATCAACGATATGAGAATCAACTGACATTATTCATCTTATAAACAAGAGATTACAATCATGAAACAAGTAGCAAAGAAGCAGCTCCTCAACGCCCAGAAGGTGGACGGAGCCATCATCAGTGAGGAAAACGGTGCCATCGCCTTCCGCAAGGCACCATGGAACGATAGTGAGGTTATTTGCGAACAGCCTAAGGTGATACCGGGCAGAATGGTATGCTCAGGCGAGAATAGAGGTGACATGTTCGACTTCAAGCCTTACGAGCGTACGGGTGAGAAGGTATTCGAGGAGATCTTCAAGACCAATCACGCCGTGGTGCGCACTACCAAGCGTTCGGTGCAGGTGAACTATACCTTCAGTAGAGACCTGGACAAGCAGGACATGCTGCGCTATCTCAAGGCAGAGCACAAGGAACTGCTTGCCGGATTCAAGGAGAAATTATAATTTATAATTCAACATTCAAGAACGATGGAACATCTTATAGCATATAATCCGTACAAGAATGGCAATAAGGGGAGCGTAAGCTCCCAGCCACTCTCGGTCTACGACAAGACCATCGCTTATCCCTGGATGGCAGACCTGGTAGCTGCCATCCGTGGGGGTAACGATGAACTGAAGAAGCAGCTGCCTTTCCGCTGCGCACACTACTACCAATTCCAGAACAACAGACGCTCGCAGAAGAACGCCGTGGCCGAAAGCTTCCTCTTTCAGACCACCATCGACGTGGACGACAAGGAATATGTGGACAAGGCGATAGAGAAGGCACGTGAGCTGAACTGCAGCGACACCATTTGGAAGGGTGCCCTGCTGCACCTGGAGTACTCTGCCCGCAAGAAGCTGCACATCGACATCCGCATGCCCATCGGCATGACTATCGAGGAAACGCAGCGAGCCTATTGCGAGGCGCTGGGCGTGCCCTACGACGAGAGCTGCATCACGCCAGAGCGCATGCTCTTCATCACCGACAAGGAGTCGGAAATCTATCGCTCACCCCATTGGTACGAGGTGCTGCCACAGGAAGAGCTGAAGAAGCGCAGACAAGCCTACCTGGACCGTGGGCTCACCATCGACGGAAGAGCTGGGAAAGTTAATAGTTTACAGTTAACAGTTAATAGCAATACTGCTCATGCTGCTCATCTCAGCCCTGCTGGAGCTCATCAGGATGCTGGGGCTATGGCATCCGGCAAGAACCTCGCAGCCTTCGACCTCTTCCGCAATGCTGCAGGCCTGAAGGACGTAGACATCAACACCCCAGGCTCCCGCCACTCATCGCTTCTGGCAATCATGAGCGCAGGCGCATCGAGAGTGATGGCCGAAGAGGAACTGAAGGCGGTGGTGGCGCAGAAAATGCCTGTCTTTTCGCAGGAGCGTGACTGCCAGCAGCTCATCCACGACTTCTATGCGAAATATGGTGACAGTTCGAAGCCGATGTCACAAGCCGTGATCCGCATCAATGCCCAGGCAGAGAAGTACTCCCAGAAGGATGCCGATCCCTTCAAGACCATGAGTTCCGTGGGTTCCGAAGGCGGCACGGATTCCAATGCGGAAGATGATAAAATCGCTCCGCCTCCGATGCCCGAACATCTCCCCAAACTCGTGGAGCTGCTGCTATCGAAGACTCCAGACGTCTATAAGCCTGCCGTGGCACATGCCATCTTCCCGCCACTTGCCACACACCTCTGCAAGACCACCTTCAAGTATATCGACAACGTGGAGCATGAGGCTACCCTGATGTGCTGTCTGCTGGCAGGCACGGGAGCAGGCAAGAACTGTGTGCAGATGCCTATCAACATGATTATGGAGGACATCAGACAGCGCGACCGTGAGAACCTGAAACGTGAGAAGGAATGGAAAGACGAGGTGACACGCAAGGGCGCCAACAAGGATAAGCGCAAGCGCCCGGAAAACCTCATCATCCAGGAGATAGATGCTGATATGACAAACCCTGCCTTCGTGATGCGCACGGCCGAGGCACAGGATCATTTCCTCTATACAACGCTCAACGAGATAGACCAGTTTGATGCCCTCAAGGGGCAGGGCAACCAGCAGTTCAAGATCATCTGCCTTGCCTTTGATCCGGGCAACCAGTATGGTCAGACGCGCGTGGGCACATCGAGCGTCACCGAGCGCATCACCATCCGGTTCAACTGGAATGCATCGACCACCATCCAGCTGGGGCAGCGATATTTCTCCAAGGTGCTCACCGACGGACCTATCAGCCGCATCAACTTCTGTACCATCCCGGAGCGGGAAATCGGTGCCGAAATGCCTGTATACGGCGAATATGACGATGCCTTTAGAGAGGCACTCAGACCGTACATCGAGAATCTGTGCAAGGCGTCGGGTAGGATAGACTGTGCTGAGGCTTCTTCCCTGGCAGAAAAGTTGAAGGAAGAGAATGCCGACTTTTCTCGCATGTCGCAAAACAGGGTGTTCGAGAATCTTTCCTTCCGTGGCAACGTAATTGCCTTCCTCAAGGCTTGCGTGCTATACGTGGCAAATGGCTGCAAATGGGAACCCGAAATAGAAGAGTTCATCAGATGGAGCGAGAGCTATGACCTGTGGTGCAAGATGATTTTCTTTGGCGCAGGCATAGCCAAGGCTAATGAGGTGGGAGAGAAATCGAACAAGCGAGGACCTGCCAACCTGCTCCAGCAATTGCCCGACAACTTCACCTACACGCAGGCTGAGATGGTGCGCCTACAGAACGACTTCGGCAAGAAGGGTACGGCGAAGATGCTGAGAAACTGGGTGAACCGCCATTACATCGAGAAAATTCCTCCGAAGGGAGCAAATGCCGACGGAGCTGACGGAAAGCAGGGTGAAAAGGTACTCAGTATTCAGTTATTCAGTTTTAAGAAGCTATTATATCGTTCTGACGGACTTGACCTGAGAAGTTTCGACGTTTAACAGTTTTGAAAACTTATAATATTTAACATTCAGACAAATGGAAATAGTATTAAAGCGAATTGCTAAAAAAAGAAATTATACCATCGGCAGACTCTATCTGTTGGCCGATGATAGTGTAAAGCGTATCTCGTTGCCCGGCAAGAAGATAGGCGATAAGAGTACATTGGTTCATACCTTTGACAGCCAGTTGCTGTCCAAGGATACGTATCTCTGCGATACCTTGGAACCTACATGGCGCAATCTGTTGGGCATCAAACTAAAGCCAGAGGAAGTGGATGCCCGCTATAGCCGCATAAGTGGCAAGAAGGCACGTAAGGTAGCTGGTCATACGGCCATTCCTGAGGGATCATATCCCGTGGTCATATCGTATTCGCCAAGATTCAAACGTTGGCTGCCGTTGCTGCTGAGCGTGCCGAATTTCGAGGGCATCCGCATCCATGCAGGCAATTATCCTGACGACACGCAAGGCTGTATCCTCGTTGGGGAGAACAAGTTCGAGGGCATGGTGGTAAACTCTCGCATCTGGCTGCATCAACTCATCAACGCCATGGAAACGGCTCGCGACAGAGGCGAAAGCATCTGGATTACCATCCAATAGACAAGCAGCATCCCGGCATAAGGGATGCTGCTAATAAAGCAAATCCGCCCTTTACTTTTTCATCACTTTCCCGATAATCTCCTCGAAATCTTCCTTCTGCATGGCACCCATCTGCATGGTGGGATTGCCCTTCAGCGGGATAAAGAGGAAGGTAGGAATGCTGCGGATGCCGAAGACGGAAGCCAACTCGGGTTCCTGATCGATATCCACTTTATAGAAATCTATCTTGCCGGCATATTTCCCGGCAAGAGATTCTACCATGGGAGCCATCATCTTGCAAGGTCCACACCAGGTGGCATAGAAATCGATAATGGCAGGACGGGATCCTGCAAACACCCACTCATCGGGATGAGACTCGTAATCCATAATCTTCTTTCTGAAATCGGAAGCTGTAAGCACCTGCACCTTTCCTGCAGAAGCAGACTCTGAAGAAGATTCTACATGAGAAGAAGCCCCCTGCTCTTTCTCCTTCTGAATCTGTTTAACCTGCGCCACATTTTGCGCCTTCTTCGTGCAGGCGCAAAAACAAAAAGGGAGGGCTGCAAAAACAAGCAAGAATGCTTGCCTGAAAGGGATATGAATATTCACCATATAAGCAATTTTGTTATCTTTATTATAGAAGCATCATTACAATACTTCCAGTTCGTTTCTCTTCATGATGAGAGGATAGCGTTCTGGATGTTTCAAACTATCTATTTCCAAATCCACATCAAGTTTGGGCCATTCAATAGCATTTCTGCCGCTCATTTTAACTTCAAGGGCATCAGAAATTGAAGCATACTTCATCCAGGGTATCCGATTATAGGAAACAAAATAATCATTCCCTAAAACAGAAAGCATTATGCCCTTATCATTAATCATCAAGACGCTTACCTGTGTGTCTTGCGAATTTGATTTTAAAATCGTCTCCATTTTCTTTAAGTATTTGAAGTTTCGCAAGTGGTTCAAGTACGGGCTGAAGGCCCAAAAGCTCCTAGCCCAGGGCATCGCCCTGGGTATAATGGCAATCAACAAGGCGCCCTGTAAGGGCAAAAGCTTTGTAAATTGCCTGATTCTTTTGAAGCTTTTGCCCTTACAGGGCGACAAACTTGCGTCCATGATTACCCAGGGCGCTGCCCTGGGCTAGGAGCTTCTGCCCTTTCAGGGCGTGTGGAGCTCACTTGCGAAACTTGAGTAAGTATTTTTTCTATGAAACTTAATTCTTTACTACTAAAGCCGAAAAACTCTATCCCGCACGCCCCATTCTGAGACATGCGGGATTGATGATATTTCTTAATAAGCCAAATCAACTGCCACTGGATATACGCGGCATGGGTCGAAATACTCGGCACAACTGTTTACCATTGCCTGCAAATCGGCCTTGACGATGCCTTGGAACACTTGCTTGCCATTCACCCTGATGGTTACAGGCTTGCCGAGGTCAACCAGCTGATTGTTAAGATATACTCTCAGTTTGCCACCAGTGGCTACGGAATAGCTGCGGTTGAACTTCAGGTCGATGCCCCACTGCTTATCCTTCATGGTCGTGGTGTAATCCACATTGCTTACCTTGATGGAAACCACATTTTGGTCGATATCCATCTCGTAGTAAGTTCTCTGCTCAGATGGGCGAGCCAGCACCTGCAGGTTGTAGAAACCCGAACGGCGTCTGCCATCCATCTCGAAATCCTCCCAGAGCACGGTCTTAGGATATGGATTTCGCACAAACTGCTTGAGCCAAGGAGTAGTCAAACCATAGGTGATGTGATGCTGCATACCCGGCAAAAGATGAATGCGATGACGGAAGATAGGCGTCTTATCCACTGCCAGCGGACGGGCCAGCTGCGCAGAATCGAATGCCACCTGGGTGTACCAGGTTAGGTCGTTGCGATAGAAACCGGTATCATCAGCCCCCGTGAGGAAGGAGAAACCGATGTTGGCACAGTTCTCTACAGGCGCATTCTTCAGTGGTTCACCACCAGCCATCGGACCGGCTGCTGCCCAATAATCTGCATAGAATGATGCCAGTCGCTGACTGCCATATCCACCCTCGCTGATACCGAACACATAGAGACGGTTGGCATCCACCTCGCCATTCACCAGGTTCTGACGAATCAGTTTTTCGAAAGCATACTGCTTAGACAGATGCCACCAGCGATAGTATTCACCCTCGTTAGGAATCTGAGGGATGAAATAGATGGAAGGAGAATCCTGGAAGCTCAGACCGAGCTTGATGCCATTAGACCACTCCCTGTCCTTAGGACCCGAGCCGTGGATATACAGGAAGAGCGGGAACTTTCCGTCGGCAGCCACGCCCTTCTTGCCATAATAATAAGGCATCACGGCATTTGGCTCCAAGCATTTAGGCAGGTTCCAGGAGCTGTTCTTAGCCAGTTTCAAGTCTTCCGGCTCAATGAGTTTCTCCTCCTGCAAATTCCTGTTGGCATCGCACCACGCACTCCACACCATCTTCTGATAGCTGGCTATGTCCTTGCCCCCTATCGCTTGCTGCAACTTGGTTTCAAGCGGAGCGTTCTGGGCAAATTCAGCCTTGCCTTCCTTCTCCAATGCTTTCTGCTGCGCTTTCAGCGACTGCAGAAAGTAAGTATTCACCTTCTTCTGCAAGCCCGGCGACTGCGCCATTGTCTGGGTTGTGTAGGTTAGTGATGCAACAGCCATCACCATGCAAATCATTTTTTTCATTTCGTACATTGATATTTATTTAATTACTAGTCTTTCAGGGAATAGGTAACCGTGGTCACTACCCTCACCTTTTTAATATAAGGTGTATTCGAATCCCTATCCTCTATCGAGAACTGCCCCTGGTCGGCATTCATGATCTTGTCAATCTTACTCTTGCTGTTTTCGGCAAACTGTGTGGCAGTCTGCTCGGCATTCTCTATCGCCTCCTGCATCATCTTCGGCTTCATCTTGCGGAATGCCACATACTCATACTTCACCGGATTCTCGTAGCCACCATCCACAATGGCAACGCCCTTCTGGAGCAGGTCACCCTGACGGGCGATGATGCTGCGAACCAGTTTCACGTTGTGCGAAGTAACGGTGATAATCGACGTGATGTTATAACGATAGCCCTGGCGGTTTTCGCCATATCGCTCAGCATTGAGGTCGATGACCACAGGTGCATTGACATTGATTTCGCTCGCCTTCACGCCATTCTCCACCAGGAAGTTTCTGATGGTTCTCGTGGTGGCATTGATTTTTTGATAGAGTTCAGGCAGGTCGTTGCCTATTTCCTTGGAAACGATAGGCCACGTCACCTTGTCCGCCTCCACCTCCTTCTCGGCAAGGCCTTTCACTACAACCTTACGGTCTTTACTAATCACACTCTCAAGTCCCGACTTGATACAGAATCCAAGCATGATGATGCCGATGGCTAAAATCACGGCTTGCTTAATACCAGAATTGATGTTCATAATTAGTCCTCCATTATTAAGTTGTTAAAATTGAGTTTCCAAAGATACAATAAAAATATAGAAAAGCAATACATTATAATGATAAAATATGCTAAAACACACCATATCAACCCATAATCACCATTTTTCTGCCTAAAAACTTGCATATATTACCAAAAACCCTTATCTTTGCATAAGATAGGCTGCACTCGGCCATCCGAAAGCAAGCTTTCATGGCGCTCGTTTGCACTATCTTTGCAATAAAACATTTCTAGCCAAAAACAATAAAATGGATTATAACATGATTGGGACCGCATGGTCGTTACTGCCTCCCGTCGTCGCCATCGCTCTGGCACTAAAGACGAAAGAGGTGTATTCTTCTCTCTTTATCGGCATCATTCTGGGTGCCGTGCAATATTGTATTTCGATGGGAACGGGATTCGATGGATTCCTGGTTCACCTGACCAACCACACCGTGGGCGAAGGCGACGACGCCAAGTCATACGGATTGATCCACTGCCTCTCCGACCCTTGGAATGTAGGCATTCTGGTGTTCCTGGTGGTATTGGGCAGCATCGTTTCGCTGATGAACAAGGCGGGTGGTTCGGCGGCTTTCGGCCGCTGGGCTTCCAAGCACGTGAAGTCGAAGATGGGAGTGCAGATAGCCACCATCCTGCTCGGCATTCTGATATTCATCGACGATTACTTCAACTGTCTTACCGTGGGTTCGGTGATGCGCCCCATCGCCGTACGCAACGGCGTGACCAAGGAGAAACTCGCCTATCTCATCGACTCCACAGCAGCACCGGTCTGCATCATCTCGCCTATCTCCAGTTGGGCAGCAGCTGTATCGGGCTTCGTATCAGGAGGCGAAAACGGACTGGCACTCTTCTGCAAGGCGATACCTTTCAATTTCTACGCCTTCTTCACCATCCTCTTCATGCTGGGCATCGTGGTACTGGACTTCGATTTCAAGGCGATGAGCAAGTATGACGTCCGACTGAAAGACTGGTACGAACGTACCAACGGCGGAAAGCTCGACGAGGTGAGCGATACCAAGCTGCAAATCGTGGAACACGGCGTGGGAGCCAAGCAGCAAGAGAGTTCTAAGAGTAGAGGTTCGGTAAGCGACCTCGTGATTCCAATCATCATGCTCATTGTGTTCTGCATGGCGGGCATGGTTTATTCGGGCGGATTCTTCGATGCCGCCAATGCCAACTATCTGAATTTCGTTGATGCCTTTGCGGGCAGCAATGCTTCGGTGGGCCTGGTACTCGGTTCGCTGGCAGCCCTGATTCTCACCATCGTGATGTTCACGGTGCGCAAGACCCTGCCATTCGATGAGGCGATGAGTAGTCTCATCAAGGGATTCGAGGCGATGGTGCCAGCCATTCTGATTCTTACCCTGGCATGGACCCTGAAGAGCATGACCGACTCGCTGGGAGCAGCAGAATATGTATCTGGTGTCGTGGCAAGCAGTGCTTCAGAGTTGCAGATGCTCCTGCCGGGCATCATCTTCCTGGTAGCCGGTTTCCTGGCCTTCGCCACCGGAACTTCCTGGGGAACCTTCGGTATTCTGATTCCTATCTGCATCGCCGTATTCCCTGCTGCCGACCCGCTGCGCATCATCTCCATCTCAGCCTGCATGGCAGGAGCCGTTTGCGGCGACCATATCTCGCCTATCAGCGATACCACCATCATGGCGAGTGCAGGAGCCGAGTGCAAGCATGTGCATCATGTGTCATCGCAGTTACCATACGCCCTGACAGTGGCTGGCGTAAGCTTCCTCACCTTCATCGTGGCTGGCTTCACCCATACCTGGGGCATGGCTACGAGTGCCATCGTATCATGGATATTCGGTATATTGATGCTCGGATTGGCTTTATTTTATTTAAATAAGCGCCAGAAATCGTAATAGTTCTTAATTTTCTTGCATAATTGAAATATTTTCAATATCTTTGCAGGAGAAAACAGATAAAGAACATATTAACATTTTAATACAGAATACATTATGAAGGAATTGAAAGGAACAAAGACAGAGAAGAACCTCCAGGAGGCTTTCGCTGGTGAGTCACAGGCTCGTAACAAATATACTTACTTTGCAAGTAAGGCTAAGAAAGATGGTTATGTTCAGATAGCTAACATCTTCGAGGAGACAGCTGCCAACGAGAAGGAGCACGCCAAGTTGTGGTTCAAGTACTTGGAGGGCGGTGCCATCAAGAGTACAGAAGAGAACCTCCTGGCTGCTGCCGAGGGTGAGAATGGCGAATGGACAGAGATGTACAAGCGCATGGCTGAGGAGGCTCGTGAGGAGGGCTTCGATGAGATTGCCGCTAAGTTCGAGATGGTAGCTGAGATTGAGAAGCACCACGAGGAGCGTTATCGCAAGCTCTTGAAGAACGTTCAGGACAAGGTTGTCTTCTCTCGTGATGGCGACTGCATCTGGCAGTGCTCTAACTGCGGTCACATCGTAGTAGGCAAGAAGGCTCCAGAGGTTTGCCCAGTTTGCAACCACCCACAGAGCTACTTCCAGATTGAGGCTAAGAATTACTAAGTAATTTGCAAATAGAATAACAAAGAGGGTGTGTCATAAGCTCATGACACACCCTCTTTTCTTATCTTCATCTCTTTTCTTATCTTCATCTCTTTTCTTATCTTCATCTTTATCTCTTTTCTTCATCGGATTACGCTGAGTTTACGGAACATTCTTGCTTCACGGATTACGCACGGAATTAAAACGGATTTGGCCTTGCGGCCATTGGGCTAGCGCCGTATAGGCCGGCTTGCGATTGCACAGTAATGGCAGACTTTTTCCAGCTATAGGGGGTATCGCCACGACCGTCAGGTCGAGTTTCCGTTTAAAATCCGTGAGTAATCCGAGAAAGGCGGCTAAGGTTCCGTTTATTCTGCGTAATCCGATGAATAATGACACACCCTCTTTTTTAACGTACTATAAAACGGAAGCCACAACTTTATTATTGATGAATCTTCTCCAGCATAATTTCTATCAATCTCGGCACACCATAGTTTTCTATCTCGCTTTCCTTAATCCAGATGTAATCATCAGGAAGAGAAGGACGCTCCTCAACCTCCAGCAGATAGAAATCGGCCAAAAGAATGCGATGGGTCAATACATGCTTCACATCCTTTGCCAGCAATATCGGATCCTTCACGAAAGAAGGCAATTCCTTCATATCCGATATATTATACGGCTCCCACAATCCCTGCCAAATATCCCCCTCACCACGACGATGAATCGCAATCCACGATTCAGCCTCTGTATGTTTTTCAGCCTCAGCATGATTTTCAGCCTCAGCTTGAGATTCCAGAGCTGGTGCCTTATATCTGATATACACATAAGAGAGATGACGAGTCTTCACCTTCACCGTTTTGTTCTTCACTGGCAGTTCCTCTACCCTGCCGTTTCGCAAAGCCTCACAGGTTTCGGCAAGCGGACAAAGAAGGCATTTCGGCGATTGAGGGGTACACTGAATGGCACCGAAATCCATCATTCCCTGGTTATAGGCTGCTGCCTCTGAAGCAGGCAACAACGATTGCGCCAAAGCCGCAAACTCCTTCTTTCCCTGGGTGGAATTGATGGGTGTATCGATTCCGAAATATCGGGAAAGCACACGATATACATTGCCATCTACCACAGCGGCTGGAAGATTGAAGGCAAAGGAGCCGATGGCAGCGGCTGTATAATCACCCACTCCCTTTAACGACTTGATGCCATCCAGCGTATTAGGGAATTCACCCAAAGCCACGATTTGCCTGGCAGCGCCATGAAGATTGCGGGCACGGGAATAATAGCCCAAGCCCTGCCAGAGCTTCAAAACATCATCTTCGCTGGCAGCAGCCAGGTCTTCGACATGGGGATAGGTTTGCATAAAGCGTTCCCAATATTCCCATCCCTGGGCAATGCGGGTTTGCTGCAGGATGATTTCGCTGAGCCAGATGGCATAAGGGTCGCGGGTTTCGCGCCAAGGCAGTTCCCTGCCGTTTTCACGAAACCAACGGAGTATTTCAGTTGAAAAAAAAGAGTTATTGATCATTGTAATGCTTTTGCCCTTTCAGGGCGTATTTCTATAAACAACTATAACCCAGGGCGATGCCCTGGGCTAGGAGCTTCTGCCCTTTCAGGGCGTTACATTCTTACTTCGGTCCTTTTAGCGGATTGCAAATCCACAATAGTTACTCATACGGCGGCGGATTGCAAATCCGCCGAAACTGCAAATCCGCCGAAACTGTTCAAAGTAATTACTGCTCCGGATATTGCTCGTAAATCTTCAAACCGAATTCATTGGCAAGCGCATAGGCATGCTCCATGATATCGGCAAGGATATGCTCGTAATTAACCCAAACCTTATCCTTGATAAAGAAATAGAACTCGATAGGAAGACCACACTGGGTGGCTTCCATGTGGCGAACCATCAAGGTCAACTCCGTATTTACCTCAGGGCGTTGACGCAGATATTTCTCCATGAATTTACGATAAAGCTGAAGATTGGTTGGAGCCAGAGCTGCAGGATTCAGCAGGTCAGCCCCTTCCTTAATACCCTCTTTCTCCAATTCCGCATCAGATGGAACTGCCGATTCTGCAGAAATCTCAGAAACATGAATACCATCCTTTGCCAATGCCTTCTGCAACGTTTCCTTCAACTTAAAGGAATCCTCCGTAGCGAAATGCTTGGCAAGCAAGGTCTGCTTTAAGGCATCATCCACCAATCGCACACTGCGGAAATCGAAGTAAACCACTCGCTTTACTCTTCTTCCCCCACTCTTCTGCATACCAATCCAGTTCTGGAACGAACCGTTCACCAGCGTGGCTGGCGAGATGGTAACGATGGTGTTATCGAAATTGCGAACTTTCACCGTGGTGAGCGACATCTCTTCTACAATACCATTGGCATCCACCGACTTCACCGTAATCCAGTCGCCCTTGTGGAGCATATCATTACTCGTCAGTCTGACACCGGCAGCCAATCCGAGGATGGTATCCTTGAACACCAACATCAGCACAGCCGAGGTGGCACCCAAACCGGCAAACAGAGTCATCGGATTCTTACCCAGCAGGATGGCTACCACCACCACTCCAGCCACGAAGAGCATCAATATTCTGAGCACACCGCAGAAGGTGTGGAAATACTGCTGGGCCGAAGAACGGCGCTCCTCGCTGTTCTCCAATCCCTTAAACGAACCGATGAACACCAATGCCGTGCGCACCGACATCACCACGATATAGATGCCCGTGGCACGCTCCAGTATCTCCTTGAATATAGGATATTCCAGATAGATGAGCGGCATGAGCGACCATATCACCACAGCCGGAACGATGTGGCAAGCCGAGGTGAGCACCTTCCTGTTCAGCAACACATCATCCCAAGAAAACTCCGTCTTCTCCGTAATCTTCGAAATCAGCGGAACCAATATCTTGCGACAAAGGAAATCGCTCAGCATCGCCAGCAACACGGCGATGATGGTGAGCAATATATGACGAAGCATAGGCACGTAATCACCCGTGATACCCGCCCATGTTATCATTGAATCTACAATTTTTCTAATTTCCTCCATAAGCCATAAACAGTAAACTATAAACTATTAACTGTAAACTCTCAACTATAAACTATCAACTAAAGTCACGGTTGGCACAGCAGCTTGCAAACCTTATCTGCAAAGTTTCTGGCATTGCTGCCATGCATGATACCATTATTGATAATAGAGAAGCAAAGCTCATGTCCATTGGCTGCAGTGCAATAACCAGCCAGCGAGATGATGCCCGTCAGGGTGCCCGTCTTAGCCTTCACGTTGCCGTGGGCACTGCCGCTCCTCATACGCTTCTTTAGGGTGCCATCCACGCCCGCTATAGGCAGTGAATGAATCAGATGCTGCTTGATGTTGTCGTTGCGGAAGGCATAGCGAAGCATTGCCACCTCCAGTTCGGCACTCAGATAGTTGTAGAGCGAAAGTCCAGAACCATCAGCCAACTTATAGCGTGATGCATCCAAGCCCAGTTTCTGGTTGATAAACTGGCGCTCCACGCTGCGGGCACTCTTGGCACTCGCCGGACGATTGCCCGTGGAAGCCGCTATCTGATAATACATGCTCTCGGCATAGAGATTGTCACTCTCCTTCATCATCTTGTGCAGCACCTGGTCCATGGTGTGGAAACGGGTACAGATGGTGAAGGCATTGGTAGGACAGGTCTTGGTAGAGGCATACATCTCCTCATACTCGATGCCCGCATCCTTCAGTTTAGCCAGGAATCTATCCATGAAGATATCCTTTCTGGAGAACACCAAAGGCGAAAGCACCGGGTTGTCATCATCCCAGCACCAGCCTTCGCCCAACAAATCAGAATCCTTCATCGAGCGGTCGGCATACACCTTGCCACGGATGGTATCTACACCCATCTCCTTCAGGCTGTTGACAAATGCCGAGAGGTCATCACTGTTGAAACGGGGATCCATGCCGCCCACGCAATATACATCGCCATGGAGCACACCCTCCTCGATGGTTCCCGTATATTTCAGTTGGGTTTTAAACTGATAGGACCCGCCCAACTTGTCCAGCGCCGTGATGGCGGTAAGGAGCTTCATCGTGCTAGCCGGGCGCATCAGCTGGCGCTCGTTGTGCTTGTAGATGCAGGAGTCAGCCTCCAGGTCCCAAACCATGATACCCACCTGCGAAGTTTCAAACATCTTGCTTTTCAGCAGATTGTCGATACCCACCTTCACCGATTCCGGCCAAGGCAATCTCAGCGTATCGGCAGCCAGCGAGTCTAACATTGTGGAGTCAGCCACTTCCGTGTCGTCCTGCGCCTCCACCACTTCATCATTCGTCACATTCTGAGCCTGCATAGGCATTGCCATCAGCATTGCCGCCATCAGGCTCAACATCATATATCTTATCTTTTTCATTGTCGTTTTTTAATTTCTTTCTCGAAAGCCTCTTCGTTGTCCGGCTGAATGGCCACCATGTTCTTGGCTCCGTATTCTATCACCATGCAATGGTCCAGCCCCATAAAGGTCTTGGCCTGATGCACGCTGATGATGTCGCACACGGGTACATTCCTGTTCGATGAGAACCTGCCCTCGTTGATGATGAGATACTCCATCTCGTCGTCCCTGTCGATAGGTTTCACCTTCTTAAATGTATAGGTGGTGTTCAAGATGCGCTCTATTATGCCCACGATGATGATGGCCAGGAAGATGCCGATAATCGCCATCTTTACCCAGAAGAAATATCCGGCAAGAAGGGCGAAGACCACCACCCCGATGCGAGCCGTCACCGAGAAGCGCTTGTGAAAAGTTCTATCTGCCATACCTATTCTATTCTATCCTATTCTGTTAAAAAGTCATTTTCAATTCAATTATATCCGCAAAAAAGTCATTTTTTACTACCTTTTGATAGTCTAAAAGACTATATTACCTTAAATTTCGCTGCAAAATTACAAAAATTCCCTCTCTTATTACTCATTTTAAAGAGAAATTAGTAATTTTGCAACGAATTAAGAATTAATTCCTAGAGAAAGCGGCTTTTTCGCAAAGAAAAGGCCACTTCTTATAGATAGAAATTAGATAAGAATAAACTCAGATGGTTTATAAGTATGATTTTCTGATTATCGGCTCAGGAGTTGCCGGTATGAGTTACGCCCTGAAAGTAGCCAGAGCGCATAAAGGTAAAGTGTGCATGATTTGCAAAACCTCTCTCGACGAGGCGAACACATCATTTGCACAAGGTGGTGTTGCGTCAGTTACCAACTTGGAAGTGGATAACTTCGACAAGCACATTCAAGACACGATGATTGCTGGTGATTACATCAGCGATTACAATGCTGTAAAGCAGGTTGTCACCATGGCACCGAAGCAGATCGAAGAGCTCGTGCAGTGGGGTGTTAACTTCGACAAGCAGCAGGACGGCAAGTTCGACCTCCACCGTGAGGGCGGACACAGCGAGTTCCGCATCCTTCATCATGCCGATGATACGGGTGCTGAAATCCAGCGCGGACTGATGGAGGCAGTGCGCAACTGCCCTGACATCGATATCAAGGAAAATCATTTCGCCGTGGAGATTATCACTCAGCACCACTTGGGTGCCCGTGTTACCCGACGCACTCCTTATATCAACTGTTACGGAGCCTACGTGCTGAATCCCGAGACCCAGAAGGTGGATACTTATCTGAGCAAGGTTACCGTGATGTGTACCGGCGGATGTGGTGCCGTTTATCAGACTACCACCAACCCAGTTATCGCCACGGGTGATGGCGAGGCGATGGTTTACCGTGCCAAGGGTACCGTGGCCGATATGGAGTTCGTTCAGTTCCACCCTACAGCCCTCTATCATCCGGGCGAGACTCATCCTGCCTTCCTCATCACCGAGGCAATGCGTGGATATGGTGGCATCTTGCGTCTGCCTAACGGCGAGAGTTTCATGGAGAAATATGATGAGCGTCTGAGTCTGGCTCCTCGCGACATCGTGGCTCGTGCCATCGATAAGGAGATGAAAATTCACGGATTGGATCATGTATGCCTGGATGTTACCCACAAGAATCCGGAGGAGACCAAGCGTCACTTCCCTAACATCTACGCCAAGTGTCTGAGCATCGGCATCGACATCACCAAGGATTACATCCCAGTGCGTCCTGCCGCTCACTACATGTGTGGTGGTATCAAGGTAGATTTGAACGGCTGTTCAAGCATCAACCGTCTCTATGCCCTGGGCGAGTGTTCATGCACGGGTCTGCATGGTGGCAACCGTCTTGCCAGCAACTCGCTTATCGAGGCAGTGGTTTATGCCGAGACGGCTGCCAAGCACAGTCTGGAGCATGTAGATGAATACGATTTCAACGAGAAGGTTCCTGCCTGGAACGACGAGGGTACCCTGACCAACGAGGAGAAGGTATTGATTACCCAGAGCGTCAAGGAGGTGGGCGAATGCATGAGCAACTACGTGGGCATCGTGCGCAGCGACCTTCGCCTGAAGCGTGCCTGGGACCGCCTCGACCTTCTTTACGAAGAGACCGAGAATCTCTTCAAGCGTGTCAAGGTGAGCAAGGAGCTCTGCGAGCTCCGCAACATGATCAATGTAGGTTATCTCATCACCCGCATGGCAATCGAGCGCAAGGAGAGCCGTGGTCTTCACTACACCATCGACTACCCTGTTCATGCTTACGACAAGAAAGATAAATAAAGAATAGAAGAAACATAAAAAAAGCTCGGATGCTATTTGCATCCGAGCTTTTTTCGTTTATCAGATTTGCATCCGAGCTTTTTTCGTTTATCTCGTCAGCGAGAACTTGATGCTCAGACCGAAGTCCTGCGTGGTCGTCGGATAACTGCTGCTCGAAAGCAACGGGGTGTTGGTCTGACGATCGTAGTAGAAACTCATGGTGAGCAACTTGCTCAGGGTGTAATCGGCAGTGAAGCTGAACTTCAAGGCATTGTTGCCACTGCTGGCACTGCTCGTCATAGAAGCGATGTCGCGGACGATGGCTGCCTGCTTGCGGAAACTGAAGTCGGCACGGAGATTGAGGTCGTGGTTGGCACCCTTCGACTTCTGCGTGCTCTTGCTGTCCTGCTGATTCTTCTTGCCCGTTCTCTTCACCTTCTTGGCTCTAGGACCAAAGAGGTCGAAGTCGTTGATGCGGTAGCCCATACCTATCACCCAATCCTTGCTCAAGGCCTCGTTCACCTGGATACTCGTCATACTGAGGTTCAATACGCGGGTCTGGCGATACTCAGCCTTCAGGGTCATGTTGTTGTTAAACGTCATGTCCATTCCGAGCAATGGAGAGAATGCCTCGTTGATGCTCACCTGCGATACGTTGAACATGCTGCTTGGCGATGGATTGCCCGTAGAGGCATCGCTGATGAAGCCCAGGCCGTTCATGAACTCCTGATAGGTGCTGAAACTGTTGTAACTGCCCACCGCATATACACTCTTGTAACCATGGTTGATGTTCACACTCTTGAAGTGGTCGCAGAACCAAGGCAACTTGCCGAGTCCACTGTAGCGGACAGTCCAGTTTGGCAACAGGCGGCTCAACGTTGGGAATATCGAGAGCGAACCGCCGCCCATCGATGTATAGGCATTGAGGAAGGCAGGAATCATCACATCACCACTGTACTTGTTAACCGGGGTGCGGGATGCATCAAACTTGCCTCCGCTCAGCGCAGAGCCAGCCGGATAAACCGCTCCGGCATACTGCGCCTCTACCCTCTGGCGGAAGCCTTCCAGCGAGTTGACAAACTTCTCGAAGGTCTTGCTCTTGTAACCACTGTTGGCATTGCCCATTCCCTCGAAGGCAGAACCCAGCGAGATGGTGGTCATCTGGAAGGTTCCGCTCTGGGTAGTCGGCGTGCCCTCATACATATACTGTATACTCTTCTGCGTAGTCTTCGAGTGGGTGGCAGAGAGGTCGATTTTGAAATCCTTAACAGGTTCCAGGGTGGCACGGAACTGCCAGTTGTCTGTCTTGCTCGTCGTAGCCGGTGTTGCGATGGAATCGTTGAAGAGCAGCCAGTCGTTCTCCCTAGCCTTCTGGATATAATCATCGTCAATCATACCGAAGGCAAAGTCAAGTCCTGGTGCCATCTGTCCCACCTTCTTCTGTCCGAAGGCATCGCCCACGCTAGGAGTGAAGCCCGGCAGGGTCATCTGGTAGCTGTTGCGATAGGTGAAGCTCACCTTGCGCACCATCATTGCCAAACGCGATGCAAACTGGGCAGCCTTGTACCACTTCTTGTTGTCAAGCGGCTCCTTCGGCAAGACGGTAAGTTTCAGCTTCAAGGCGCTATCCACCTTCGAGAGAAGCTTAATCTGGTTGTTATCCACCTTTTTATATTTAAGGTGGAACATCTTGCCATCTGCCGTCTTCGCCGATACGATGAGGCGCTTGCTGTTCTTACCATGCTTTACCAGCAGGGTGGTATCAGGCAGGAGGGTCACTTCCTTCTCAAAGGCCTTTTTGTTCTTAGGCAGCTTCTTTGCCAGGTCGTTTCTGCCCTTATCCTTGGCGTTGGTCTTGGCGTTCTTGCCATCCTTCACGTCCTTGCCGTCGGTCTTGGCAAGTTCCTTGCCGCCATTTTTCTCAGCCTCTTCCTTCGCCTTCAGCTCCTCTTCCCTGGCTTTCGCCTTGGCCTTCTTTCTGTCTTCCTTCTCCTTCTTCATCCTAGCCAGTTCACTCCTGCTCTTGGAACGTTCATATTTCTCGTTCACCTTCTTGAGGAATGGAACGTGGTTGTAGAGACGCACCAGGTCGATGTTGCCGTTCAGGGTCACCTCGCGCTGGCTGTTGATGGTATTGCCATACGAGTGGCCTTCTTCATCTTCCATGCCTCGCTCCCACGAATAGTTGGCGCTGTAGTTGGCATCGGTGTTCAGCCAGTCGAAGATAGGAAGCAGATTGAGCGGCACCTTATACGATGCCGTGAAGTTCTGACTGTAGTCGAGCGGCGTACCCCAGCTCTTCACGCTGTTCCATACCGAACTTCTGTAAACCGAGTCTTTCCAGGCATGATACTGGTCGGCATAGAGGTCGGTGTTCACTTCCGGATAAGGCACATCCACCTGAGCATGGGTAGCACTCTGGAAGTTCATGTGCAGGTTCTTGGTCAAGTCCCAGCGCATGGAGAACTCTCGGTTCCAGAGGAACTGGTCGCTATAGGTGAGCGGCAGCTGCGAATTGAGCGTACTCTCCATATCGCGCTCCTCCAGCTCGTAGGTTTCGTGCGTCATCTCCGTATTGAAGGCGATGTTCTGAGGCAGCCAGTTCAGACCGAACCGCTTCAGAATATCGAGCCACTTACTCTTGTTCTTGAGTTTCTTGAATGGCTCCCACGATTTATACACAGGAGTCCAGGAATAATCCAAGGCACCTCGCCAGTTGTCACGGTTCTCATAAACCGTGGTCTCGCCGGTGGTATGCTGATGCGCATGACTGTAGGTCAACGAGAAGTTGGCTGGGTCGTACGGCATCGGATGGCCCTTGGTGGCGATACCCACACGGGCATTGGAAACAGAGAAGTTGGTCTGCGTCACCTTGGTTACGGCGATGTTCTCGATAGAGTCTCGCTCTGCCTTCGAACCGGTGGCATCCAGGGCATCCTTCAGTTCCATATCGGTATCCAGCGGATTATACTTCGGCGAAGTCTTCTCCTTGGTCACACTATAATATAAAGGTATGCTCACCTTCGCCTTGTCTGGGAAGAACTTACCCATCTCCAGCGATGTGGTCACACTGTAGGTGCCGTAATTGTCGGTGCTTCGGCTTGCCACGCCGTCTTCCAGTCCGCCAAAGCCCTCGCTCATATATCTTCCGGTGGCATTCACGCTACCGAAGTCGGAGAGCTGCACATTGAGGTTGGCATTGGCTGCCCAACCGCCCTTGTTGTTGTGCTCCAGCAGTCGGAGCTCGTTGATCCAAACTTCTCCACTCTTCTCCTCGCCCGAGTTGTTGCGCACACCGATCATCATCGTCTTCACCTCGCCCAGGGTAGGATTACCCACGATGGTGAGCTTGTTGTTCGGATGGTTGGCATCATACATGGTATAAGGTGCCATATAGGAAGCCAGGCCCTGTGCCTTCGCCTTGTTGCGCTCCTTCTTCAGGTTGGTGAAGACGCTGAGCGCCACATTCAGCATGTTCTCCTCAGGCCATACCTTTTTCTTGTCAGCAGTGCTGTTTCTTACGTATTTGCCAGGTTCGGTCACCTGCAACGGAATCTCATACTCATAGTAGTTGTTCTTGTAGTCACTACCCAGACGCAGGAACACAGACAGCTGATTATCCTTCAGGTTGGTGGTGTTCTGCTCCAGGGCATTGGCATGGGTGAACATCTGGATGCGCTTATACTGGCGCAAATCGATGGTAGAGTTCTTGTAAACCGCCTTTGCCTCGCCATTGCTCAGGTTCTTGACCACCATGCTCAGCGCCTGCTCGTTGGCCTCAACCAGCTGTGGCTGACTAGGGTCTTTCTCTCGCTCAATGCCAGGAGGCAGCACATAGTTCACCGGTGTCTTCTCGGCATTCTCCTCCAGACTCACGGTGCTCGCCTCCAGGGTTCCGCCGCTGGCAGCTCCCAATGGTTGGTCGTAGGTGCGCCATTTGCTCATCACCAGGTCGAGGGTTCCGAATCGGAGCACCACCGGCTTCTTGAAGTTGGTGAGGAACATGCGCATGAAGCGGATGCTGGAGAAATCGTTGATGTTGCCCTGACGCTTCTCAAACTCATCCACTGGGATGCGGAACTGATACCAGGTTACTGACGACTTCGTATTGTCGCGCCAGGTCTGGCTGTACTCTCGCTTATCCACGATGAAGTTGCTGCCCACCACGAGATCTTCCGGACGGATGCTCACGTGATACTGGTAGTACTTCTCATACTCGTTGAGCGTATAGTCCTGGTTGATATCTTCCACATCAGGGGTGGTTTTATAAGATGTATCATAACTCTCGGTACGACTGTCGCTATCCGGCGAGTTGCCCTGAGGGTTGTTGATATACTTGTATCTGTCCAGGATGGATGTCTTCTGCTGATCCCAGTCGGAACCGCGGAAATAGTGGTAGTCATCACGTGCCGGATCGGCAAAGATGCTGTCGAACACCGCCTGGTTCACCTTGCCCTGAATCTGGTCGAGATAGGCACTCTTGTAGAATTCCTGCTCCTCGCCATCGGTGAGTCCGTTGAAGCCCACATCCTGCAGGGCACGGCTGCCGCTGGTGGTGGCGAATGCGTATGTCACGGTACTCTGGGTAGGAATCTTACCCCACTGTGTATAGGTGAAGCTGTCGCTGCCATCCACCGGCATTCCACTCTCGTAGAATTTCTTTCCGTCTCGCAGAATATCCTCACTCACCTCTCCCAGGTTGATGTAGAAGTCGCCACCATAGTCGGCGGCATCAGCCTGGTCCTTGGAGTAGATGAATGGGTCGAGCATCCAGAACTCGATGTATTCCACGTTGGCCTGCTCAAAGTTGTTGGTATCCAGCTTTCTCATCATACCACCCCAGTTGCGCTGAGGGTTCTGAAGCTTTCCGTCGGGCTGCAGGTCGTTCACATTGAAGTTATACGGACCCGGCTCCGATGGATAGTAAGCCAGGTTGAGCACGCTCAGGGTGTTGGTAGCTCCCTGATAGGTGCTCTGCTGGCGCAATGGGAAGAGCTCCTTTACATACACCTCTCTTACATAGTGATTACTCAACTGTTTCAGGTCGCTCTTGATGTGGCCAGGGGTCAGCGAACTGCCTCGGCGGGTGAAGAGAGGGTCGATGCAATACCAGGCAAGACGGGAGCGATGGAAGCCGCTGGTCAAGCCCGACTTGTCGTTGTAATCTTCCTTGAAGTTGAGGGATGGCACACTCGAAATAATCCATGAAGAAGGAGTCATCACGTCGATGGTTTCCTTGGTTCCCTCGAAATCGTCGAGATAAGAGGCGTTGTCTTGCGTGCCTCCTGCTTCGCCCGCAATGAGCTGGGCAAACTCGCCCTGGAAGGTGATATAGGATGGCTGGGTGAGATGCAGGAACGGAATCTTGTCGAGCATATTGGTCAGCCACTGGCTCTCCTTCTTCCAGTTCAGGTTCACACCCCAGATGGTATTCTTCAATGGTTCCGAACCCATCGCCACCTTGTTGGTGAGTGCCTGCTCGGAAAGATGCTGCAGCGTACCGCTTATCTGAAAATTCTTGGAGAAATCATATTCCCAGTTCAAGCCCACCATGGTCTTTCTCATCTGTCCGTAGTCGGTGTTGCTTTCCAGAGATACGTTCACTGCTGTTCCGGCATCAATGATGCTCTGGTTGAGGATGGTCACCTCGCCGGCATTGTAATCCACGGAATAGTCGGAACCCTCGGTAAGGGTTACACCACCTGCCGTTACCACCACCGAACCCTGTGGCACATTGTAGGCACCCAGGGAGATGACATTGGCTGCCGAACCCTTAAACTGACCCGTGATGAGATACTTGTTCTTCTCTGCCAACTGCTTGGCGATGGTCTTCGTACTATCGTAAAGTTCGGTGAAGGCATACTTGTCTGCCTGCTCCTTCGCAACGCCGTTCTTCACCAGATAATCACGCATATAGCTTCCGAATGGCTCTACCTTCGGGATGAACACACGACCGTTGGACACGGTGTAGCCCTCCACATAGTCGTAGTAACCATTGCTGCGCGCCTTGTTGTTGTTGTCGAGTCGGTCGGCTCCTACCACGCGGATGATAGGCTGGCTCTTGACCTGCGCCTCGGGAATATAACTGAGATAGACACCCGTGGTATCGCTCTGGTACTTGATGTCGAGACGGAACTTCTCCTTCTCCACCTGAGAGGCGAGATAGTAGACGTTCTTCATCATCAGGTCCCAGTTGCCCTGCTGCGGACTGCAGCTGGTGTTCTTCAGCGACTTCACGAAGAGTCCCTGCTTGGTATCGGTGATATCCGAAGCAAACTCACCCACCTGATAGGTTACGCCGCCGTAGGTATATTCGTAAGCCACGGCAAGCACCTGGTCGGTCTGCAATCCGGTTTTCAGGGATACGTATCCCATCGCCGTATTCACGGAGTATTCAGAGGAAGAGAGCAGTCGGGCACTCTCCAGTTTTTCGTAATCGCTGCCGCCCACCAGTCCGCCGCCTTCCAATACGGAAGAAGCCTGGTCGTTGTCACGGGCTGCCGCAAACTGGTTTGTCATCGCTGTATACTCGGTGTTAGCCTGGTTAGATGGCACCTTGGTTCCTCCCGCAGTCCACATGGGGTTGCTCAGCTTTTCGGTTTCACCCAGGTCGGTCAGAGCGATGATGTTTCGGGTATTCGTGGTGGTTCCCGTCTTGTTGGTTACCCAGATTTCTACACGGTTGATGGTAACGCCCGTTACCAGGTTAGGCAACTTCTTCATCCACTCGTCGTAATGGTTTCTGAAGAATCGGGAGAGGAAGAAGTGTCGGTTCTCCTCGTAATCGGCTACATTCAACTCGAAAGGTGTCAGCTGCACGCCACCCTTGCTCGATACACTCTTAGAGGCAGACTTCTTTTGCGAGAACACAGTCTGCAACTTGAGTTTTCCAAACTGCATATCGGTTCTCAGACCGAAGAGGCTGCTGGCACCCTTGATAAGCGACGAGTTGCTAGGGAAGGAAACATTACCCGCCTCCACCAGCTTGATGATTTCATCCTCCTTGCCGTCATACTTCAGCTTCATGTTCTGCGCATCATAGTCGAAGGTGGCATCGGTGTTGTAATTCAGGTTGAGGTTCATCTTGTCGCCAATCTTACCGTTCAGATTCAGATTAATCTTCTCATCGAAGTTCATCATCGTGGTCTTTCGGTTGCGGATAGGCAGCGAAGGGTTGTCGATGTTCTTCTTGTTGATACCAAACTTCAGTTCGGCAGAACCCTGCGTCTTCACCCGGATGCCGCCAGGACCGAAGATTTTCTCAGCCGGTCCCAGGTCGAAGTGCATATCGGTGAAGTCGAATTTCTCCTTGCCCTTAGCCTGATATATCTCGTCGTTCTTCTTTCGGTAAAAAGCGTTTCGCTCGTTCAGTTCAGTCCATGCGAGATATTCCGCGGGAGTGAGCATGATAGGAGCCGATAGCCAGGTGTTGCCCATCTTGTTGCCAATGATGTATCGGTTGATGGTATCGTTGTAGATCACATCATACTTCAGGGCATCCGGGCGCTTCAGGTCGAGCGGACTCTGGTAGAGGTCGCTCAGCGAAAACGGCTGGGTGCGCTGAATCTGCCAGCGTGGATGCAGCAGGGAATCTGGGATGGTATCTTCAGAAATGAGAAGCGGCTGGGCATTGACGCCCGACTTCTTATCCCCATCCTTTGCGGCATTGTTACCGTTGCGGCCCTGGTTTCTGTTCTGATTCCCATTCTTTGCCGATGGTCTCGAAGCCGGAGCAGCCTGTCTGTTCTGTGCCCCCTGGTTTCTTTGCCTGGTTCTATCATCCTGCAGAAAAGGCAAAGCGAGGGCGTAGCCGAAGGTAGAAACCATCAGCCACGCCATCGCCAGATATATGATTCTTTGTCTTATCTTCATTTACTTAATTTGTTTCAATGCGAGTTTCACCACTTGCTCCACAGGCAGGTCGGGTTGAGCCTTCAGGATATCCACCACTACCTTTGCCGAAGGTGCCGGCGAGAAGCCGAGCATAGTAAGGGCACTGACAGCCTCATCCTTGATGTCGCTGTTCACCATCGCCACATTGCCGCCGTTGGCAGGTAATTCGTCTGCGATGCCGAGGCTCACGATTTTATCCTTCAGGTCGAGGATGATGCGCTGTGCCGTCTTGAGTCCGATACCCTTCACGGTTTTCAGCATCTTGTCGTTGCCTGTGGAAATCACGTTGCAGAGTTCGGCAGGCGACATAGACGAGAGAATCATTCTCGCCGTATTGCCACCCACGCCCGATACGGTGATGAGCAGACGGTAGAGTTCGCGTTCCTGCTTGGTGGCAAAACCGAAAAGGGTGAAAGAGTCGTCTCTACCACCAGCCACGAGCACCTCGTGAACATAGAGTTTTACTTCCTGCTTGCCCTGAATGGCGGTATAGGTATTGAGCGAAATATTGAGTCCATATCCCACTCCAGCCGTTTCTACCACGGCCATCGCTGGGGTCAGCTCGGTTAAATCGCCATGAATATATTCTATCATATCTTGATTTCTCCTTTTTATTATGTGATGAAGCTAAGTTACACCTCTTTAATAAATTAATTATAAATTATAAACGAGGGGTGGCGAGAAATATTGTACGAAAGCCAGGATATATTATCGGGTGTTTTAAATTAATATATCGGGTGGCTTAAATAAAGAAATCTCATTTCACGATGAAATCACGAAATTATAAGGAATCTGTTCAATCAGCCTTACAATTCGGCCTTCTCCCTACCTAAAAACCATGATTTTATTACCTTTTGCAACTTTTATGAGTTAAAAATCTATTAAAACGTCACGTATTTCAAGAAAAAGCTATACTTTTGCACACGAAAACAGAAACAACAATAAAAATAAAAGAAATAAAAGATTAACAGATGAAAAAGTTTAGAGCAGCCGTAGTAGGTTACGGCAACATCGGTAAGTTTACAGTAGAGGCTCTCGAAGCAGCTCCAGATTTCGAGATTGCAGGTATCGTACGTCGCCAGGGTGCTAAGGATAAACCAGCAGAATTGGCAGATTATGAGGTGGTAGATGACATCACAAAGTTGAAAGACGTTGATGTTGCCATCCTTGCAACTCCTACCCGTTCTTGCCCAGAATATGCAGAGAAGATTGTTGCCCTCGGCATCAACACCGTAGACAGCTTCGATATCCACACCAGCATCCTCGACTATCGTACTAAGCAGATGGAGAACTGCAAGAAGGCTGGCAAGGTGAGTGTTATCTCTGCCGGTTGGGATCCAGGTTCTGATTCTATTGTACGTGTATTGATGGAAAGCTTGGCTCCAAAGGGCTTGACATACACCAACTTTGGTCCTGGTATGAGCATGGGTCACTCAGTTTGCGTTCGTAGCAAGCAGGGTGTGAAGGAAGCGCTTTCTGTTACTATTCCATTGGGCGAGGGTATCCACCGCCGTATGGTTTATGTAGAGTTGGAGGAAGGTGCTAAGTTGGAAGATGTTACAGCAGAGATCAAGGCAGACCCATACTTCGCTCATGATGAGACTCACGTATTTGCTGTTGCATCAGTAGATGATGTAAAGGATATGGGTCATGGTGTGAACCTCGTTCGCAAGGGTGTATCTGGCAAGACTCAGAACCAGCGTTTCGAGTTCAACATGAGCATCAACAACCCAGCCCTCACCGCTCAGGTTTTGGTTAACGTGGCTCGCGCTTCATTCCGTCTCCAGCCAGGTTGCTACACCATGCCAGAAATTCCTGTAATCGATATGTTGCCAGGAACCCGTGAGGAAATCGTTGCTACACTCGTGTAAATATAAATCAAATATATCCCAAACTCGCCGGATGATTTTTCATCATCCAGCGAGTTTATTTTAAAAGTTCAAGATTATGAAAGTACAATTTAGAAAGACATTCATAACTTGTTGCTTACTCTTTACTACAACAGAGAAAATACGCAAATCTTTTTAGTGAAAATTTTTGTATATACAGCGTGTTCTAAAGGTAAACGAAATGAATATCAAGGTTTTAGATATAGGTTTTTAGTAAAAGCCGTATCTTTGCACCGTGATTCAGATAGTATTGAAACAGAACAAGGACAAGAAGGGTGCCGAAGGCGAATATATTTTTGCCAAATCATCTATCACCCATCACGATTTCCAAGAAGAAACCGGATAAGTTATTGATAGACAAGAAGCAACATGAGTGACAGATACTAAAAAAAGGGCATTTATCCCTCACGCATCCCTCACGATTTGGGTTTTATCCCTCACGATTTTACTGATGCAGTAAAGAAAAAAGGCTTCATCTGCCATTGAAATAGGCTTCATCTGCATTTGAAATAGGCTTCGTTTGCCATTGAAGTAAGCTTCAGTTGCCATTGAAGTAAGCCTCAGTTCAAACTGGTTTAAGACTTAAACAAAGTTTACGTGTAGCTCTATTAAAGTTTACTTGAGCCTCATTCCAAATTCAAATGAAGCCCAGTTCGATTTCTTTCTGATGATTCAATGAATCGGAAGAAGGTGCACCAGGGTACCACATTGCATAAGATTATCATGCAGTTTGAAGGATGGAACCTGAAACGAATGGAAGAGATTAATTGATGAATTTGGCTTGAAAAGTTCCAGCAAATATTCAAAGTAAACAAGAAAGGCTCGCAAGAAACAAAAACTTCTTGCGAGCCTTTTAGTATCTTATGCCTTAATCTCTTTATTTCAAGACATAAGCCGAATGAATATGTTCACACGCTTTACTTTACTGCAGTTGCACCCTGACCGGCAACTAATGGCCAACCTGGGTTCTGGTAAACTACAGATGTGGTAAGATCGGTCTGGTCACCCGCTGCAGTCTGACGGAATACGCTCTGTGCGATAGGAGACAGATAGTGAGCAGGTGTAAAGTGATAACCATCAAATACCTGATTGTTAACCTTGGAAATCTGGTATGGACGGATATAGTCACCACTAATGGTCTTATCACTCATATTACCCTTACCTCCTTCAACATCTACCTTTACAAGGTTGGTTGTGCCATCGAGCCATGTACCCTCGTAAACAGTACTCCAGTACTTCATACCTTCAATCTGATAACCGTTTACCTGGTCGCAAGCACGCCAGCGGATCAAGTCCTCCCAGCGAGAAGCCTCACCGATGAACTCATCACGACGCTCACGACGGATGTTGTAAGTAGTAGCATCAACCAACTGACCGTGAGAGTAAGCACCGAAGTCCCACTTAGCCTCCTCCTGCATGTTGGTAGCAGCGATGGTCTTATTGTAATCAGGATCTACCTTAGCACGGGTGCGGAGAGCACGCCAGTACTTATCAGCTGTGGCGTCGATAGTATTGTTCTTCAACCAGGAAGCCTCCATGTAGTTGAGGAGAGCCTCTGTGCCACGGAATACGATGCTACCACTCTCGCCGTAGTCGTGATTGAGTCCCTGCTGGGAATCATAGTTTTTACCCTTCTTTACTGCGAAACCTGTCACCATACGAGTCTCGTTGTTGCCCTTTACTGTCCATGAGAGGTCGGTTGGAACAGCACCCTCACTGGTGTAGTTCTCGATAGATCCATCCATCTTGGTGAAGAGCTGGATGCGAGAATCGCGATTCTGCAAGGTAGCCTTCACACCCTGGTTTTCCCAAGTTGGGTCGTAGCCTGAGCCGGCAGCGTAGATAGGCAAACCATTGCGCATGAGGAATGAGTTGACGAGGCCACGTGTCCAACCAGTACCGCCGCCGTTGCGCTGCAACTGCATCTGCACGTTGTGGGTAACGTTAGCCTTTGACTTATCAAAAGCACGATACATCAACACCTCGCTATAGCCACTCATATCCTTGTCACAGAACATGGTGTAGTAAGGATTGGTGCTTGCCAAGCTTGCATTCTGACCCTCTGGAGTATCCGTATTCTCTACGAGGTTGTCAACGAGCTTATCACCTAATTCCTTAGAAGACTTCATAGCCTCATCGAGGAAGTGATTGATGGAAGAATCGATGTCAAAGCCCTGGATATCCTCAGCCTTACCTGGCCAACCTGGACCACCTGGCACAAACGCAGTACCCTTGTGATACTTCTCCCATGTAGCCTCGAAGAGGGCTGCACGTGAACGGAGCAGAAGGGCTGCATCGCGAGAGATGCGGTTCTTGCCACCAGGAGCTGACTCCATCAGAAGACCGAGTGCCTTGTCAAGATCGTCGAGAATCTGCTGAGCTACCTTATAACGTGGCTGGCGCTTTGAAGCCTCAACAAGAGTTTCCTTGTCATCAGGAAGCGCAGTGAGCACGATAGGGAAATCACCCAAAGACTGCAACTTGTCCAAATAAAGGTAAGCACGGAGGAAGTATGCCTCACCAATGTAGTGGCGTACCTGAGCCTCAGCACCACTAATCTGCTTAGCCTCGAATTTTGGCAGTACCTGATCCAGGAAATAGTTCACCGAGCGGATATTACCGAAATCCCAAGCACCACCACTCTGACCTACTTTCCAGTTTCCAGGAACCCAACGGCTAGAATAACCGGTTCCTGCCTGATTATCGGTATCGTTATCGTAAGCAAAGGTACTCATACCATAGCTACCAGGACCAATACTTGTCAATACACCATAGAGATTCACGGTGTAGGCAGCCAGGTCATCTGCGCTAGTAAAGAAAGACGCAGGTGTCACGTTGCTCTCAGGCTCCTTGTCAAGATAGTCATCGCAACTTGTCAGACCGAGCGTCGCGCCCAATAAGAGCATTGAAATATATTTAATTTTCATAAATTGTTTCCTTTCTATAATCTAAATGATAAGTTAGAATGTTACACTAAGACCAAATGAGAATGTCTTTGACAATGGATATGCCTTACCAATCTCACCGCCATAACCTGCTCCGATCAGCTCTGGATCACCTGCCTCTGTGAAGTTAGTGATGGTGAAGAGGTTCTCGCCAGATACGAAGAAGCGAAGATTTTCAATATAAGCCTTGCTTGTGATTGACTTTGGCAAGGTATAACCGATGGTGAGGTTCTTCAAACGGCCATAAGCTGCATTCTGCAAATAGCGGGTCTGAGTCTGGATGTTGCGGCCACCACCCCAGTCAGCACGTGGGTAGTATGCACCCCTATTGTCCTCACGCCAGTAATCCTCATGGAACTTGAAACCGGTAGACTGCCACTTACCCTGACCGATAGCACCCCAGAAGACGGCACCACCTGCAGCATAATCACGCTTGAGGGTTCCCTGGAAGAATACCTTGATATCAAAGCCCTTCCAAGCTGCATCAAGGTTCAAGCCGAAGTTATAGCGAGGAGTAGAGTTACCGATGATGCGTCTGTCACCTGGCTTATCAGCTGTATTCTCGCCAGTATTAACATAACCATCACCATCGAGGTCGGCATACATGATATCACCTGCAGTCCAGCCGCTTCCGAGTGCGCTCTGGTTAACCTTTGCGAGGTGTGCATCCATCTCTTCCTGGCTCTGTGCGATACCGATTGTGGTATAACCCCAGATGTCACCGAGCTTAGCACCAGCATAGTATGAGCCGAGGTTCTTGGATGGGTTAGGATACTTATCGATGACCACCTGGTTATCACTCAATACGAGAGATGCACCATAGCTTACCTCACCGATTACGTCACGCCAGCCAATCTGGAGATCCCAACCCTTAGATGTCA
Organism: Segatella copri; assembly: GCF_051861805.1. GTDB lineage: Bacteria > Bacteroidota > Bacteroidia > Bacteroidales > Bacteroidaceae > Prevotella > Prevotella copri_M. Next base: position 3,589,388 of record NZ_CP146520.1, read on the forward strand.
TATCAAGGTTGTTCACCTTTGGAGGATTGGCACCGAGGATAACAGGCAACTCAGGAGCAGGACCTACCATGTCGAATGTCTTGCGCTGATAGTAGCCGAACGATCCGGTGAGGCGGTTATTGAAAGCACCCCAGTCGAGACCGATTTCCCATGTACGGCTCTTCTCCCATGTAAGAGTTGAAGATACGAGACCTGGCTGTGAAGCGGTATTTGGCTTAGCGCCATTGATCAACCAGTTACCACCCTGTGCAGAGAAGCCGATGGTTGGATAGAAAGGATACCAGTTGTCTGTATTCTGGTTACCCAACTGACCCCAAGAAGCACGGAGCTTCAATGTGTTTACGTAATCAGTCAATGGCTCCCAGAACTTCTCACGGGCAATGTTCCAACCTGCAGAGAATGATGGGAAGAAGTTCCAGCGGTTAGCACGGAGGAAACGTGAAGATCCATCATAACGGAGGTTAGCCTCGAAGAGGTAACGGCCTGCGAAATCGTAGTTGATACGACCGAAGAAGCCGGCTGTAGTCCATGAGTTATAAGCACCACCTACACTTGGCTTGGTGGTTGTTGTATCGAGAGTAGGAAGACCAGACATGATACCATTCTGCTGTGCCTTCATATTGCGCTTGCGGAACCATTCACTCTGGAAACCACCCATCACCTTCATATTGTGCTCACCAAATGAATGGCTGTACTCTGCAAAGAGGTTAGGGTTGAAATAGTTCGACTTGAATGAATACTCATACACACTTGATGTTGCATTGGTATCTACGTATGGATTGTTGTCGCAGTCATAGCCGTATGTGGTCTGCCAGTCACGGTGGTTGAACTCTGTATCAATACGGTAGTTCAGCTCTGCATTGAGAGTCAGGCCCTTTACAGGAGTTGCTACAAATGAAAGCTGCTGAGAAAGACGGTCTGTCTGGTTCTTAGCACGGCCACCATTCTGAAGACGTCCGATGTAAGACTCTGGCAACCAGTTGCCATTAGGATCGGTAGTTGGCAAAATAGGCCAATAACGGCACATATTGTGGAAGAACACATCTGTACCATTAATCAAATCACCAGGAGAATCGAAGTCATTACGTGAGAAACGGGTATTATAGGTCATGCGCAACCAGTTGGTTATCTGAGCGTTGATCTTACCAGTCATGGTATAACGCTGCATGCTATCATCACCATGACGGAGAAGACCACCACGGTTGAGATAGTTACCTGATACATAGTACTGCAAACGATCATCACCACCATTGATGCTCAAGGTATGCTCCTGTGAGAAGCTGGTACCAAACTGCTCCTTGAGCCAGTCAGTATTACCAAGAGGCAAGAGTGGCGTATTATCCCAAACCTCCCAACGGTTGTTGCTGTTCTTGAACATCTTCTGCATGGTAGGATCGCTCTGAGCCTTCTTGATCTGCTCGAGCTTCTCATCTGTAAACCAGACACCTGCACCGCTACCAACAGATGCATCGTTCATGTACTTAGCCCATGTGTAAGAGTCCATCATCTCCGGCATATTGAGAGGAGAATCGAAACGGAATGAGTTGTTGTAGTTAATAGAAGTCTTACCCTTCTTACCACTCTTGGTAGTAATAAGGATTACACCACCGGCAGCACGTGAACCGTAGATGGAAGAAGCTGAAGCATCCTTCAATACAGAAATGTTCTCGATGTCCTGTGGGTTGAGTGCGTTCATATCGCCCTCCATGCCGTCGATGAGCACGAGTGGAGATACAGAAGAACCGGCACCGATAGTACCTGTACCACGGATATTAAAATTCTTGGTTGAATTAAGCGTACCACCGCTGCTTGGTGTAGAGAAGTTCATACCGGCTACTGCACCCTGAAGAGCATCAACAACAGAGTTGACTGGGCGAGCGCCGAGAGTCTTGGAATCAACGGTAGAAACGGCACCAGTGAGATTTACCTTCTTCTGAGTACCGAAACCGACAACAACGACCTCGTTCAGGGTCTTGCTGTCTTCCTGCAAGGTTACATTGATGGCACCACCCTTCCATACCTTCTCCACTGGTTCGAAGCCAATATAGCTGATACAGATTGTAGCACCATGCTGCACGTCGGAAAGCACAAAGTTACCATCCAAATCGGTGATGGCTCCACCCTGCTTTCCCTTAACTGTAACTGTAGCACCAATTACCGGCTCACCTGTAGGGTCAATAATGGTACCCGTGCACTGTCCATTCTTGGACTGATTAGTTTCCTGGATGTGAGTCACCCCCCCATATGCGAGAGTAGGAGTCATACCAAGAGCCATAATCATAGAACTTACTGTGAATAGTTGTCTAATCATAAGATATAGTTTAAAAATTGTTATTTGGTCCAATAATTTATTTCTGCCGATGTTATTCAGCCTATCTATTTAAGTTAGCCGCTGCAAAGTTATTATAAATTTTAATATAAACCGGTTTTTAATGAAATAAAATTCATTATTTTAAATCTTTTTAAGCAAAAAGGCTCAAAATATCCTAAAAAAAGGCTCACAAGAAAGATTCTTGCGAGCCTTTATGATTTTCTAGTTATAAATAACGTAAAATCTACACTTCTATTTATTTATACGGCATGCTACCTGATTATTTATGCGTCATAATGTCGAGCACCATATCATCGGTGGTTCTCATCGCATCGGCACCGATAGAGGTGAGGTTGTGGATACACTTATCCACATCATCATCTACGATGCCCTCGGCAGAAGTCACACACTTACCCTCCATGGAAAGGAGGGCTGAAAGAAGGGCGGTGCTCACACCGGAAGAAATCTTCAGGGCACAGCTTGGCTTGGCACCGTCGCAAATCATACCGGTGAGGTTTGCCACCATGTTCTTCACCGAATTGCAGATGCGGGTATAATCGCCACCCATCAGATAGGTGATACCGCAACTGCTGCCCGTGCTGGCTACCACACAACCGCAAAGCGCTGAAAGCTTGCCCAGGCTCTGCTTGATATAGATAGCCGTTAAGTGACTGAGCATCAGTGCACGAATCATCTCTTCCTCGGTATTCTCATTCTCCATGGCATAAACTACCACAGGGTTGGTGGCACAGATGCCCTGGTTGCCACTGCCACTGTTGCTCATCACCGGAATCATGGCGCCACCCATACGGGCATCGCAGGCAGAAGCGGTGCGGGAGATGATGTGCGAGAAGATGTTGTTGCCAAAGATGCCATGACTCAAAGGACGGTCCATCGTCTTGCCCAGGCAATGACCATAGTTGCCCTTGATCGACTCCTCGGCAGCCTTCATATTATATTCCTTGGTCTTGAGGATGAAAGAGATTTCATCAAGCGGAGCGGTGGTAGCAAACTCATAGACCATCGGGAAATTGAGCTGGATATCATCATCAGCCTCATCGCCCTTTGCTCCATCACGCTTATCGAAGACCACATCGCCATTGCGCTCCACATACACGAAGTTGGTATGAGAACCGGAGATGATGGCCGTGGCCTGTGCATCATCGGCATAGCAGCTCACCTCGATATAGAGTTTATCCACATCTCCCTGCTTCAGCTTGATGTTGATGTCGGCATTCTTGATAAACTGCTTGCCCTTCTCCAGACTGTCGGGAGTCAGATCCTTGAGCACCTCGAGTTCATACTCAGGCTTTCCGATGAGGGCACCGAGCGATACGGCGATAGGCAAGCCTATCATACCCGTGCCAGGAATACCTACACCCATGGCATTCTTGAGCATGTTAGGACTCAGGAGCACCTGGATACGCTCAGGGCGCTTGCCCAGAGTGGTGGCAGCCTGAGCTGTACAGAGAGCCACCGCCATCGGTTCGGTACAACCGATGGCAGGCACTACTTCCTTGTTGACGAGCGCGATGATGCGCTCACGCTTATTTTTCTCTAACATAATATATTATAGGTTTAGTCTTCCAACTGGAACAATGGATCGTCAGGAGTCAACATAGTTGGCTTCTGGTCGAATTCCTTCAAGAGCTTCTCTGAAGCATACTTCTTGTTCACTACCAGGCGGAACATGTACTCGTTGAACCAATCGTTGGTCATGATGAAACAGCCGCTGAAGCCATTGTCAGCACCCCAGCTGTTCTCCACCTTCCACTTCACAGGCTTGCCATTGGCATCGAGATCCACGGCACTCAGGGTCATGGCATGGGTAGAACCGCTCTCGAAAGTAGCAATACGGTCGGCCTTGTTCATTGGGAAAGATGTGTTGAAGAGGCTGGCATAGTCGAAATTGTCGAGTGCCAGATAGCCACGCTTTCTGTCGAGCTGCTTGCCCACATCGTAGCTTGAATACATCTTATGACCATCCTTCAGAGAGGCAATGGCGAGCTGGGCAATCTCCTCCATAGGCAGGTTGAGATACTTCCAGTTGTGGCCATCGTAAGTGTGGCGGTCGTACTCCACCTCGTAGGTCTTGTGGTATGGGCGGCGTGGGTCGTTCATCACCATCAGGAAGGTGCCGTTCAGATCCTTGCCCACGGTCTCCTCATAGAAACTCTTAGGGGTATATTTCTTAGCCTCGCCAATCTGCTTGCCATCCTTGTCGCGGAAAGCATAAGTGAACTCCTTCACTGGCTCACCCAGGGTAAGGCTGAGCATGTGATAAACCTGAGCAAGCATTTCACCCTTACGAGCCTGAATAGCAGCTGGTTTCTTGCCCTGTGAAACCATTTTGCGAAGTTCCAATCCATATTCACGCAGCTTGCTGCTGATGAGGCGGCTCATCTTGGCTGTATTGTTGCTAGAGAATGTCTCTGGCTGGGCGCTCATTGGTACGAGACCATACTTGCTTGCCAGGTCGGCAACACCGCAGAAGGTACCACCATCGTTTAGAGGGTTCTTGAAGAAGAACTGCACCTGAGGGTCTTCGATGCTCTTCTTGCCCAGGTCGATGACGCCCTGCAGCATGAGGTTGGCCTTCTCCAACTGGTCGTAGAAGAAGAGATAATCCTGTGAATACTCCACCACTCTCCCCTGCTTGTCGTTGAGGGCGAAGTTAGAACGGAGCACGTTAAAGCCGCTGAACATCCAGCAGCGACCGGAACTCTTCTGGTTGTGGATGCTCTGCGCTGGTGTCTCGATGCTGAAATGAGTATCAACAGGAGCCTCGTTGGCATGGTTCTTTACCAAATCGTCGATGTTATTAGCAGCAATGGCATTGAAGAGTGCCTTGTTGGCTGCACCGCCATTCTGGCTCTTCGCCATCTGCTGAATCATTGACTCACTGATGCCGCCAACCTTGGTCTGCGCCATCATAGATAAGGAAGCCATCAGCATGGCTCCAATCAGTAATACGTTTTTTCTCATAATCTTTTATATTTATTTATTTTTTGTGCAAAAATAACACTATTTTGCGTACTTTCCAAACTTTTATGCAGAAAAATGCGGAGACGCTTACAAATGAAAGCCATTTTCTTATAAAACGAGTTTAATTTTTCTTAATTAATAAGGAGTTCTGCAAATACATTGCGTTTTTTTATTATATTTGCAAGCAAAATACTAAGCCAAAATTACGATAGTATCGTATTGGCTACACATTGTATAACAACAAACAACAAACCTATGATTGGTAAAGTAAAAATCCGATGCTTATTTTTGTTGGCATGGCTTGCCGCCTTGTCAACAAAGGCCCAAGTGTCTTCAGAGAACTACATTCTGACGACGGAGCGTATCAGCGACACGCAGGTCCTCTCCACCACGGAATACTACGACGGCTTGGGAAGACCCTTCGAGATGGTGGAGCAAAAGAAGACTCCAGATGGAGCCAACCTGATATATCTCAAAGAATATGATGGACTAGGACGTGATTGGAAAATATGGTTGCCTGTCAAGGATGCCTCCGATTTCCTCAGCATTTCTGCGGCTCGCTCCCAGGGAAATAGCCAATACAGGGATAGCCATGCCTTCTCCCTAACAGAATATGATGGAAGCCCACTCAATCGAATAAACACAGTGGAGGGAGTTGGAGCTGAGTGGACTAGCCATCCCGTAAAGAAAGACTATCTCGTAAACACCTCTAAATATCCGTTGAACTGCAAATACTACCGTGTATCCATGCAAGGACAGTTGCAAGACAAGGGGTATTATCCTGAGGGTAGGCTCTACGTTACCAAGACCACTGACGAAAACGGCAATGAGAGCTACGAGTTCAAGAACATCGCGGGCAACGTAATTCTCAAGCGTACCATCTGCTCCATCGATGAGGCAGCCGATACCTATTATATATATGATTACCGTGGAAACCTGGCATTTGTGCTTCCTCCCAATTATCAGGAGGAGCCGTCACTTGACCTCTATGCCTACCAATATAAATATGACGGACAGGGGAATTGCACATGGAAGAAGCTGCCAGGATGCGAGCCGATCTATATGAAGTATGACCTTAGCGGCAGGATGACATACTTGCAGGATGGTAATCTGAGGAAGAAAGGACTTTGGGAGTTTTATGTCTATGACAAACTTGGACGATTGGCTGTACAAGGCACTACTGCATCTACAAGTGATGTCAGTAAAATCCATGTCTATGCGCTATACACGGGGGCAGGCATTCTGGACGGTTACCAGCTGAATGGCACTACTTTTACCGCCAAGTCCCTGCTCATTACCAATTTCTATGATGACTATACTTTCATAGAGAAGCAAAACGCCTCAGAGCAGAGCATTTTGCATCTGAACGCAGCCCAAGCATTGGACGCTGCGTTTCCTTCCAACAGTTCCCCCAATGCTAAGGGATTCTTGACTGGGAAGAAAGTATATACATCAGATGGTACGAATAGACATGAAATCTCCTCTATGTACTATGGTTTAAAGGGAAGAGTGGTACAAACACATTCCAGCAACTTGCTTGGAGGAAGTGAACATTTCTACACCTCTTATAACTACATAGGTTCCCCTTTGAAAACCAAGCACATTCATAGCGCAAGTGGCAAGAAAGCCATACAGGAATGCTACGAATATGCCTATGATCATGCTGGAAGACAGACAATGGTTAGCTATGCCATCAATGGCTCCGCCAAAAGAGTATTATCAACAACAGAATATGACGATTATGGAAGAATTGCCAAACAGACATTATTGGGCAAAGAGTGCATCAACAACTCCTACAACATCCGGAGCTGGAAGACTGAGATAAGTAGCAAGAACTTTACCCAAACGCTTGTCTATAACAAAGCAAATGGCTTTGTTATACCTGGAACCGCACAGTACAATGGCAATATATCAGCCATGAGTTGGAAAACTGGAAACAACATAGAGAAAGGCTACAAGTTCTCCTACAACCGTCAGGACATGCTGACCGATGCCGACTATGAGGAAGGAGAATTCTTATCGGACAACATAGGGCACTATGACGAAAGCCGGTCTTATGACAAGATGGGAAACATCCTGTCATTGATACGCTATGGTTTGAGAGACGACAATAAATACGGGCTCATTGACAACCTTAGCTATGACTACAACGGCAATCAGCTTACCAAGGTTGATGATACGGTGAGTGGTCCATATTATGCAGGTGCCTTCCACTTTGTGGATGGTACGAAGGAGGCTACGGAGTATAGCTATGATGCCAATGGCAACATGGTGATGGACAAGAACAAGGGGATTAGCTCGATATCATACGACATCAACAACTTGCCACAGAAAATAATATATAATGATGGAAGGAAAGCTAGTTACGTATATGATGCTGAGGGAAACAAGCACTCCGTCCTATATACGCTAACGGCAATGACCAACGCATTGCCTCAGATGCCAGTCATGCAATCTGCCGATGCAGCATCAGCAAATGCAGTAAATGGGCAAAAGGTAATAAACTATTGTGGAAACATCATTTATGACGGTGATGAGACGATGGTGCTGAATGACGTAGGCTATGCCAAGTATGACAAAGGCGGCAACCTCTCTTTCCATTACTATCTCAAAGACCATCTAGGCGACAACCGTGTCGTTATGAGCGAAAGCGGAGCTATCGAGCAATTCAACGATTACTATCCTACAGGTGCGTTGATGGGGAGCAGCACGAATGGCGATGTTCAGAGATATAAATACAACGGTAAGGAACTGGACCGAATGAACGGTTTGGATTGGTATGACTATGGGGCAAGAAACTATGATGCGGCTCTGGGGATATGGAGAAGCCAGGATAATTTGCAGGAAACACATCCGGACATTGGCAGCTATGTATATGTCTATAATAATCCGATGCGCATGGCTGATCCTGATGGACAGGATGGAAGAGACCGCACTATTGGTTACATAATCGGTGCTGTTACAAACGTCATTCCATTTACTGGGGGACTACGTGACACCTATACCCCCACTGATCCCGAAGACTACAACTATTCTTTACGACAGTCTGATGAAACAGCAAGCAGATTAGCCAATTCTTTTACTAATTGGGGTGGGAAAGCTACCACCTTTAGCAGTGCCATAGCAGCGGTTGGTACTACAGCCATTGTGGTTACAGCAGGTACTAGTGCTGAAGTTGCCGCACCAATAACTGTTGTAGGAAAGACTATAACAACAGCAGGCTTGGCTACAAGTACAGCAGGCTATGTCATGATGGCTAACTCCAACAGCAACAAGGCACAAGGGTACAACAGAGGAAAGAAAAGCAATGTTTCATCGGGCAACAAGAATTCTCCTCATGCTAATCAAAAGAGAAAGGAGGTTAATCGGCAGAATTACGAACAACTAAAGGAGAAAGTTAAGCAGTTACATTCGAAAACTAGCAAAACTAAAGAAGAAGTAGCAGAGTACAACAAAGCTAGAAAACAATTAAAACATTTGCAAAGAATAAAAGATAATAAGGGTGAAAATCATAGTAGAAATCAGAAGGGGAATCGCTAATGAAAAAGTATTTGTTTTTAACAGATTATCAAACAGGACTTATTGTAAAAACAGAGATATTAGAAGCTGAAAATGAGAAAAATGTAGTGTTAAAATGGATAAAAACATTGCGTTTTCCTTATATAGGTTCTGCTGCTCGTAAGAAGATACTGGAAGAATATCTTACTGGGGTTGCATCTTCCGCTTGTATTCGTAGAATGCAAGGGCTTCATTGTATGTTTTTTTTCCAAAATAACAGAATAATAGATGTACATTTCTTAGATATATCTTCCATTTTACAAGGAAGTACTGAATCTAAACGTAATTTAATTATTGCGTATTTCAAAGGTGGAATTTATATTTCCAAAAGCAAAGCAGAATTGCCATTAACCACAATTTCACATTGGGCAAGATACTTATCTTGGCACTATTATTCTAAAGAAGAACGTGCCGAAATTAGGAAGAACATTTATAATATCAAAGAATTAAATGAAACTTTAAAAGACTTAGTTTGGAACTTCGAATGCTCCATACTTGGCAACAGTTTAAAAGTATATATCGTAAAGTCATGAAAAAGATATTATTTATAGTACTCAGCATCATACTCTCCGCTCCAATATTCGGAGCGGATGGCAATCATCGTGCCAACCTTAGCTATGACTACAACGGCAATCAGCTTACCAAGGTTGATGATACGGTAAGTGGTCCATATTATGCTGGTGCCTTCCACTTTGTGGATGGTACGAAGGAGGCAACGGAGTATAGCTATGATGCCAATGGCAACATGGTGATGGACAAGAACAAGGGGATTAGCTCGATATCATACGACATCAACAACTTGCCACAGAAAATATTATATAATGATGGAAGGAAAGCTAGTTACGTATATGATGCTGAGGGAAACAAGCACTCCGTTCAATATACACTAACGGCAATGACCAGCACATTGCCTCAGATGCCAGTCATGCAATCTGCCGATGCAGCATCAGCAAATGCAGTAAATGGGCAAAAGGTAATCAACAATTGTGGCAACATCATTTATGATGGTGATGAGACGATGGTGCTGAATGACGTAGGCTATGCCAAGTATGACAAAGGCGGCAACCTCTCTTTCCATTACTATCTCAAAGACCATCTAGGCGACAACCGTGTCGTTATGAGCGAAAGCGGAGCTATCGAGCAATTCAACGATTACTATCCTACAGGTGCGTTGATGGGGAGCAGCACGAATGGCGATGTTCAGAGATACAAATACAATGGTAAGGAACTAGACCGAATGAATGGTTTGGATTGGCATGACTATGGGGCTAGAAACTATGATGCGACTATCGTTATTTGGAACACATTAGATAAGCTAGCAGAAAAAGATTATTCACATGTCCCTTATGGATATTGCGGTAATAATCCTATGCGATATCTTGATATAAAGGGGCTTGAAAAGCTAGACGCTCTATCGCAGAAAAATAGAAATTATAAAAGACTAGAGAAGGTAATGCACCTATAACAATAGTATTACATAGCTGTTCTGCTTCTAAGTTTGCAAAAGCTATATCAAATAGTGAGAAATTTGACAACGTGATTATTATTGCTCCAACGACTCCAGTTAATGTACTAACCAAAAAGAATACCAAAAGTTATCTAGGCTCATACCTCGAAAATAATGGAATTTGGAAAAGTTATAAAACTGGTAGAGAAATTAGATCATTGACATATGGGACACATGACCACCCTGGCTCTATATACCCTAGAATAAAATTTAATTTAATAAAGGAACTATCTAATAATATAAATGTATGGAAAAAATAAAACTTGTATTAGGTATTTTATTGGGATTTACTCTTTCATTTTTTTATGCTTATTTGCTTAAAAATAGTACAACAAAAACAGATGAGCAATATATTGTTACCAATAGCAGAGATGTATTCATATTGGATTCTGTAGAATTTAAACTTACCTCAGACTCTGTTCTTCTATATGGAAACGAAGATTCATATACAGAACTCTTATATCATTATGGAAGTATTCATAATGGTTCTAAAGAACTCTTATATTATGCATTAATCATGGCAGACAAATATTCTTATCCCGAAGCTTCTTATAATATTTTCGGCGCTATTAAAGATTTTAAAAAGAACAACACTTTATTATTGTCTGAAATGATGAGATATTACTTATTGTATGGGGCAAAAAACGGAAGTTCAAGTTCTTGTTTTCAATTAAAGGAATATTACGAAAAAGGAATATTATTCGAAAGAAATCAGAGAAAAGCAAAATTCTATGAGAATAAGATAAACGAAATTTATAAGATAAAATGGACAAAATAAGAAATATGCATAATGTTGCCTTAGGCATCATTATAGGTTTGTTTTTGGGGGGAATTTTTCAAGCACGCCCTAAGTTTGAATGGAATTTGGGAGTAAAGCAACCAGTCATCCCTCAATGGAATATTAACAAGATAAAATCTGCAATTATTAAAGAGAAGAGCATAAAAGACTATGAATTACTTAAAGAATTATCTGGCGGGCATTTAAAAAAAGAAGACATTTTCTATGGTTTACTTATGAATGAATATCACCCTAACGATACCATTTACAAAGACCTAAGAAATGTTTTGGTTGAAATCTACAATATCCCTCCAAAAGATACCATCACTTTGATGTGGGTTAAAAAACTTGATGAAATGTACAAAAACAATAAATAAAGAAACAATTCAGAGGGTGCTTCCAGGCCATGTTTTTGGAACACAAAACTGGACACCCTAATATTTATATGACAACAATGGCAATATTATCACGGAATACTCGTTAGATACAGAAAGAGCCATAACTAGGAAGCCGTGCCAACTATAAGTGCAAGGGATTTACACAACAAATTGTCAAAGTTGGCTGGTTGTAATGTCGCAAACTTCAGTTTCAGTCCCCAAATAGGGATGATGGAGATGATTTCTCCGAATGGAGAATCTACGACTTATTCTTATGACGCTTTCTGCAGATTATCTGCCATCAAGGATCATAACGGCATCGTGTCCTCATCATTCAAATACAATTACAAACAATAAGCTTATGATGAATAAAGTTAACTTTCGTTACTTGTTTTTGTTGGCATGGCTTACTGCCCTGTCAACAAAGGCCCAAGTGTCTTCAGAGAACTACGTGCAGACTACGGAACGTATCAGCGACAAACAGGTTCTCTCCACAACGGAACAGAACATTTGTAATCATACATACCATATAGGAGACAAGATTGAGCGTCAGCAAGCCACCTTCAAACATTTTGACCCAAAAGGGAAAGGTGCTATTTGGGACTTGACAGACATCAATTTATCTGACAATGCCTCGTGGTTGACAATCACCTCCAATCCCCATGATGAACATGGACTTATAATTAATGGACTCAATACCCGTTATTTTTGTCATCAAAACGACACTGGCACATATTTGGATGGCTACGAGAACAACCAATCGAAAATTAGCTACAAACTAACAGACTTGATTGCTCCGCCTAGTTTTGTACTTAATAGCATGGCAACGGGGTATTTCAATGGATATGCCATATATTCAGAGTCAGTATATTCTCGTATTTATGGAACATATGAATGCCAAGTTGATGGACTCGGTACAATGTTACTTCCATCAGGTGATACGATTACTGGTGTGACAAGGGTACATATCCAGAAACACACAGGACAACAATATCTCAAAAACATTGAGCATGCAAAGGCCTTACGCATGTTGGTTGACAGTGTTAACATCTACACACATGATAGCATCATACAACATCTTGCTGTGGATTCCAACCTGGTAGAAACAAACATATACAGATGGTATGCACAAGGGGAGTCTTATCCGATTTACGAAACCTTAGACTCTCATGTTAAGGGTAACAATATTGGATTTAAAGTAGCTTATTATTACTCTCCACAATCATTGAAAGACAATGAATACGAGAAATCAAGAAATATTTCTCAGAGAGAGAGAGCAAAAGCTACCTCCAATGGCCGTCCCCGTATTTCCAGACATGTATTTTCTAATGGTACATTTATTGATTATTCGGTAAACGTGACTTCCGATGGTAATGTAAATGTTGCCATGTTCTGCTCTTCAAGAGCAAAGATAGATTGTAATATCCATACCATTGACGGAATGATGGTATGCCAACAGAGTTTTAAAGAATCCAGCAAGAAGACATATAACATCTGTCTGCCTTTATCGTCTCATTCACATGGCATCTACATACTCAACATTTCTGTTAACGGACAGCAATTCTCAGAAAAGTTCATCTACAAGTAATCCACTATGAGTAGAAAAATACAAAGATTTATCGGAAAAAGCGAAAATATCCCAATAAAAATGTTATTTATTAAAAAAAAGCATTACCTTTGCATGTACAAATAACAAGGAAATATGGACAAAAGTAAGTTTAGTCTATTAAGTAACATCAAATACCCTGAGGATTTGCGCAAACTGAGCATCGACCAGTTGCCACAAGTATGCAAAGAATTGAGAGAAGACATCATCGACGAGGTTGCCGTCAACCCAGGTCATTTTGCCTCCTCTCTTGGCGTGGTTGAAATCACCGTAGCACTCCACTACGTGTATAACACCCCTAACGACCGAATCGTTTGGGATGTGGGCCACCAGGCATACGGACATAAGATTCTGACAGGAAGACGTGAGGTGTTCTGTACCAACAGAAAGCTTCACGGCATCCGTCCGTTCCCTACTCCACTGGAGAGTGAATACGACACCTTTGCCTGCGGACATGCCAGCAACTCAATTTCTGCGGCACTCGGCATGGCTGTGGCGGCACGCAAACTAGGACAGTCTGATCGCAGCGTGGTGGCTGTAATCGGCGATGGCGCCATGAGTGGCGGCCTGGCCTTCGAGGGCCTGAACAATGTATCAAGCACTCCTAACGACATGCTCATCATCCTCAACGACAACGATATGAGTATCGACCGTGCCGTGGGAGGCATGGAGAAGTATCTTCTGAACCTCGACACCAATGAAACTTACAACAAGCTTCGTTTCAAGGCTTCGCAGTGGCTCCACTCCAAGGGCTACCTCAACGACGACCGCAAGAAGGGCATCATCCGCCTGAACAATGCGCTGAAATCGGCACTGAGCCATCAGCAGAACATCTTCGAGGGAATGAATATCCGATACTTCGGTCCGTTCGACGGTCATGACGTCAAGGAAGTAGTAAGATTGCTGCAACAGCTCAAGAAGATGAAGGGTCCGAAGCTGCTCCACCTGCATACCACCAAGGGAAAAGGTTACGAACCAGCCGAGAAGAGTGCTACCATCTGGCATGCACCGGGCAAATTTGACCCGGAAACTGGTGAGCGCCTCATCGCAGACACCAGCAACAAACCGCCTAAATACCAGGATGTTTTCGGCAACACGCTTCTGGAACTCGCCCAGCAGAACCCGAAGATAGTAGGTGTGACACCAGCCATGCCTACGGGATGCTCCATGAACATCATGATGAAGGCGATGCCCGACCGTACCTTCGACGTGGGAATCGCCGAGGGACATGCCGTCACCTTCTCGGGAGGTATGGCGAAAGACGGTCTCATTCCGTTCTGCAACATCTACAGTTCATTTGCACAGCGTGCCTACGATAACATCATCCATGATATGGCATTGCTCAATCTGCCGGTGGTACTCTGCCTGGACCGTGCCGGACTGGTGGGAGAAGATGGTCCTACCCATCATGGTGCTTTCGACATGGCAGCCCTGCGCCCTATCCCTCACCTCACCATCGCATCGCCGATGAACGAGCATGAACTGCGCAACCTGATGTATTCGGCACAGTTGCCTAACCAGGGCAGCTACGTAATCCGCTATCCTCGCGGCAACGGCGTGCTGGTAGACTGGAAGAACCCGATGGAGGAAATCAAAACGGGTACCGGAAGAAAACTGAAGGATGGCGACGACATCGCCGTGATTACCATTGGTCCTATCGGAAACGATGCTGCCAAGGCCATCGCCGAACTGGAGGCGGAAGGCAAGCCTCTGAGCATCGCCCACTACGACCTGCGATTCCTGAAGCCGCTCGACAATAGCCTTCTCGAAGAGGTGGGCAAGAAGTTCAAGCACATCGTCACCATAGAGGATGGAGTAAGAAACGGAGGCATGGGATCTGCCGTTCTGGAATGGATGAGCGACCATGGCTACCAGCCAACCATCACAAGAATGGGACTGCCAGACGACTTTGTGGAGCATGGCACCGTGAGCCAGCTCAGAGAAATTGTGCATCTTGACAACAACAGCATCAAAGAAACCCTGAAGGCTGTAAGCAGAAGCTAGAAGGCTGTAAGCAAAACGTTAAGATTTGCATGCTCTATATACATTATTATATATACATTATCATATTATAATAGGAAATGAAAATAATCATAGCTGGCGCTCACGCCATCGGAACCCACCTGGCACGACTCCTGTCGCGCAGCAAGGAAGAGATTACGCTCATTGATGAAAGCGAGGAGCGATTGGCCAGCATAGGATCAGACTGCGACCTGCTCACCATGCTGGGCAAGCCTACCAGCCTGAGCACGCTGCGAGATGCCGGAGTTGCCGACGCCGACCTGTTCATCGCCGTCACTCCCATCGAAAGCATGAACATCACGGCAAGCATCCTTGCCAAGAACCTGGGTGCCAAGCGCACCGTGGCACGTGTGGATAACCCCGAGTACATGGAACCGCAGGCACAGGAGTTCTTCAGGGAACTGGGCATCAGCAAACTGATTTACCCGGAAATGCTGGCTGCCGTGGATATCAACAACGGATTGAAGATGAGTTGGGTGCGCCAGCGCTGGGATGTGCACGACGGAGCACTCGTGATGCTCGGCATCAAACTACGTGAGGGCTGCGAGATTCTCAACGAACCGCTCAAGAATATCAGCGGTCCTAACGATCCCTACCATGTGGTAGCCATCAAGCGAGGCAGCGATACCATCATCCCTGGCGGTAACGACGAGCTGAAGCTCTACGACCTCGCCTACTTCATGACCACCCGCAACTACATTCCCTACATCCGCAAGATTGTAGGTAAGGAACATTATGTAGACGTGAAGAACGTGATGATTATGGGTGGCGGCCGCACAGCCGTGAGAGCCGTGAAGAAGATGCCGGAATACATGGAGTGCAAGATTATAGAGATGAGCGAGGAGCGCTGCGAATATCTCAACGATATCCTCGACGATACCCACACCCTCATCATCCATGGCGACGGCCGAGACATTCCGCTGCTTACGGAAGAGGGAATCAGAAGTACCCAGGCCTTCGTGGCGCTGACCGGAAATGCCGAGACCAACATCCTGGCCTGTCTCACAGCCAAGCGAATGGGTGTGCGCAAAACCGTGGCGGCAGTAGAGAACGTGGATTATGTAAGCATGGCAGAGAGCCTGGATATCGGTACCATCATCAACAAGAAGATGATTGCCGCCAGCTACATCTACCAGATGATGCTCGATGCCGACGTGATGAACGTGCGCTTCCTGATGAGCGCCAACGCCGATGTGGCTGAGTTCATCGCCAAGGAAGGTTCAAAGGTAACCCAAAAACCGGTGAAAGACCTGGGTATGCCTATCGGCGTAACCATCGGTGGACTGGTGAGAAACGGCGAAGGAATGCTCGTTTCGGGTAATACCCAGATAGAACCGGGCGACTCGGTGATGGTGTTCTGCCACAACATCAACATGAAGAAGATAGAGAAGTATTTTATATGATAAAGAGAAGCATTTTATATGATAAATAGCAAACTGATATATAAGATATTGGGGCAACTGCTTTTCATAGAGGCTTTCCTGCTCTTTATCTCTCTGCTGGTAGCCTATTACTATCAGCAGGAAGATGTCTTCGCCTTCGTAATATCAACACTCGCTACCATCGGAGGCGGACTCATTCTGAAATGGAGGGGCCATGGAGCCGACAACTCGATGTCGCGCCGCGATGCCTATCTCGTGGTGTCGCTATCCTGGATTATCTTCAGTCTCTTCGGCACCCTACCCTTCATGATAAGCGGCTACATCAGCAACTTTACGGATGCCTACTTCGAGACGATGTCGGGATTCACCACCACGGGTGCCACCATCCTGGATGATGTGGAATGCTTCCCGCACGGCTTGCTCTTCTGGCGATCGCTCACCCAGTGGATAGGCGGTTTGGGAATCGTGTTCTTCACCATCGCCCTGCTGCCGTCGCTAGTAGGCGGACAGACCAAGGTGTTTGCCGCCGAGGCTACGGGTCCTATCAAGACCAAGCTGCATCCCCGACTCTCCACTTCGGCAAAATGGATATGGAGTATCTATCTGGTGCTCACCATCGCCTGCATCGCATCCTACTATGTGGCAGGAATGAATCTCTTCGACAGTTTCAATTATGCGATGACCACTACGGCTACGGGTGGTTTCTCCACCCACAACAGCAGTACATCGTTCTTCCATTCTCCGGCGCTGGAATACATCTGCACCTTCTTCTGCTTCCTCTCGGGAGTGAACTTCACCCTGCTTTATGCGGCAGTTATCAAGTTCAAGATCAAGGACCTGTTCAAGAACTCGGAGTTTAAGTTCTATATGCTCCTCGTCACCGCCTTTACGGCTTTCATTATGGTAGAGCTGATGGTGATGCGCAACTACGATGTGGAGCATGCCTTCCGCAGCGCCGTCTTCCAGGTGGTATCGTTTATCACCACCACGGGATTGTTTAACGACGATGCAGCCCTCTGGCCTCATGTCACCTGGGTGATATTGGCAGCCTGCATGTTCTTCGGAGCCTGCTCGGGCAGTACGAGTGGAGGTTTGAAGTGTATCCGTGGCGTGATGCTGGTGAGAATGGTGAAGAATGAGTTCCGACAGATTCTACACCCTAACGCCGTGCTGCCGCTGAAGATTGATGGCGTGAACGTGCCGATGCAGAAGCGAGTAACGCTGCTCGCCTTCCTCACCACCTATCTCATCATCTGCCTGGTCATCTCGTTCACGATGATAGCCATGGGCATCGACAACACCAATGCCATCACCATCACCCTGAGCTGTGTGGGCAATGTGGGTCCTACGCTGGGTACGGAGATTGGTCCTACGATGTCGTGGAGCGAACTACCCGATGTGGCAAAATGGTTCTGCTCGCTGATGATGCTCATCGGACGTCTGGAGATATTCAGCGTACTGGTGATATTCACCCCTGCCTTCTGGAGGGAGAACTAGAGTTTAAGTGAAGAGTGAAGAATGAAGAGTTCTATAACTAGAAACATTTTATCAACTAATTCAATAAAGTTATGAAACCATTAAAATTTGAACCACTATTGAAGTCCACTATTTGGGGTGGCAACAAGATTATCGCTTTCAAGCATCTTGACGTGAAGCAAGAGAAAGTAGGTGAGAGCTGGGAAATCTCTGGAGTTCCTGGCAACGAGAGCATCGTAGCTGAGGGCGAGATGAAGGGCAAGAAACTCAATGAGGTTGTTGCCGAGTTGAAGGACAGTTTCCTTGGAACCGAAAACTACAAGCGTTTCGGCAATGAGTTCCCGCTGCTCATCAAGTTTATCGACGCCAACACCGACCTTTCTATCCAGGTGCATCCTAACGATGAGATTGCCAAGAAGCAGGGTAAGGAGCGCGGCAAGACCGAGATGTGGTATGCGCTGCCAAGTGAGCCGGATGCCAAGCTCTACAACGGCTTGAAGATGCAGATTACTCCTGAGCAGTATAAGGAGATGGTGGAGAATGATACCATCACCGATGCCCTGGCTCAGTATAACGTAAAGGAGGACGACTGCTTCTTTATTCCTGCGGGCAGAATCCACGCCATCGGAACAGGCTGTTTCGTTGCCGAGATTCAGCAGACCAGCGATGTTACCTATCGCATCTACGACTTCAAGCGCAAGGACAAGGATGGCAACTATCGCCAGCTCCACACCAAGGAGGCTGCCGAGTGCATCGACTACACCGTATTGCCAGACTATCGCCAGAACTACACTCCTGCCAAGAACCAGGGTGTAAGCATGGTGCAGTGCCCTTACTTCACCACAGCCGTTTATGATCTCGATGAGCCAATGACCCTGGATTATTCAGAGTTGGACAGCTTCGTGATTCTGATAGGCCTGAAGGGTGAGGCTAAGATTACCGACAACGAGGGTAACGAGATTACCCTGCAGGGCGGCGAGAGCATCGTAGTGCCAGCCAGCACCCAGACGCTGAAGGTAGAAGGAACCTTGAAGTTCCTGGAGACATACGTATAAGAATAAGATATCAAAATAAAAAAATGCGGGCCATTTCCGGCTCGCATTTTTTATTTCGATATAAAGAGTTTATTTCTGCAATTTCATTTCAGGATGATTGTTCCAGATACTTCTCCACATCCGCCTGAATCTTCTGGAATTCCGGAGAGAACTGGTAAAAGGTGTTCTTCTTCATCATCATTTTCACCTTGCCCAGACTATTCTCATAGCAAGCCATTTCGGTGCGTGCCTGCTCGGAATGAACCGCCCTGTCACGGATTTCATTCTCCCTTACATTGCGCAGGGTATCGCAGACACTCTGAACCAGCGGACTCACAACCAAGTCGAAAAGATGATGCCCCTGTATATATAAATAGGTGTTATGCTCGTTCACCCCCAAAGCATTCAGATACTGAATCATATCCGGAAGTTCATCCTTGAACTTCTTGAAGCGGCGCTCCAGCTGGAAAAGCTTCGCCCTTACCTTCTTGGCGAGATAATTGATGGCCTGCTGAGGTTCCTGGATTCTTACCGATGGCAATACGATAACCTTGTCGAACTCAGCCATGTCAAAATGCATCGACATCTTGCGATGACGGATATAGAAAAGAAGATGCCACACGAAGAGCGGCCATATTGTACGGGAATACGCCTCCATGAATCTTTCGAAATCGAAGATATGGGTATCGTTCAGCGTCACCATCACGCAGGTTTCGTGCAAACCCTTGGCGTAACACTGGAAATTCTCGATGGCATAAGCGTAGGTATGGAAGATATAGGGACTCTCCAGCATCTGCTGAGAAGCCTCGGTGGTGCCCTGACGCAGATAGTCATAGTCGGCATCCACACAGGCTATCATATCCTTGCCCACCCCCTTGAGCATATTTCCGATAGCCGCCTTCTTGCCACGGTCGAGATGGTTATCGCGGGTAGGCAACATAATCTCAAAATAACGCGTGTCATCCTCATACTTTCCCAATACCGACCGCCAGAAGAAGACATCATCGTAGCTCTCGACGTAAGCCACAATCTTGCGCCGAGCCTTCTTCGAGGTCATTCTGTTGGCGGCCTCGAAGTAAAGCGAGTTGATGTTATCGGTTAAACGTTTAGCCATAAGCCGTTATTTTACTTGATAGTAATATCATCCACTTCCGTTACATGATCCATCCAGCCATCCATGACCACGGCAGGACTATGGGTGGTCATGACAATCTGGATGTTCGGATTCAGTTTCAGCACCAGACCGATGAGCTGCTTCTGCCACTCCAGGTGAAGACTGATTTCCGGTTCATCCATAAAGAGGATATAAGACTGGTTGTCCTCCACCAGCACGGTGAGCAGGATGGCAAGAATCTGCTTCTCTCCTGCCGAAAGCTGATAAGGCAGAAGCTGCTCGCCCATCTGGTTGAATCGGATTTCATTGGCTGTTCGGATGATGGTCTTTCCGGTATCCTTGAAAAGATCATCTATCATATTCTGGAACATCCTCTTCGGTTCGCTCAGCTGCTGAGCCTTGAAGGCGGCATCCGGTTCGCCGCTCTGAAGCACGGCGATGATGCGGTTGCCGATGTTCACCTGGTAATCCAGATACTTGCGCTGCAGCTGGAAGAGCTGCCAGTCGAGTTCGGTAACCAGGGTAAGGTCTATCTTGTTGATCATCTCGGCATTCATCAGCGGTCTATCCACCGATCGGATTACATCGTAGCGAATCCACTTTGCCTCCTCCGGCTCCACCTTCAGGTGTACGCCCTTGATCATGTGACTAGGGAATTCGCCGCCAGCCGCCAGGCCCTTTACCACCTTATTTAATATAGTACTCTTGCCCACGCCGTTTACACCACTCAGGATATTGACACGGCGGTCGAGGTTCCAAAGAATATGTTTGGTACCGCTCCAGAGAGATTCTATCTCTATCTGTTTGATATAATCAGCATATTTCTGCATAAGAATAATCTCCTATCTTTAATAGTCAAGAACGGAAAAAAGACTATTGTCTTAACTTCTTTAACTTCTTAACTCCTTTAACTTCTAAAAAATATACCGCAAATATAGCAAAATTCCTCGAATTTTTGTACCTTTGCACTCGATTTTATTCAAAATAAAGAAGATTTAAATAGAAATAAGGAAAAATGGATAACAAACGACCTCTTATCGCCCACCTGTGCCTCTTCTGTTCAGGCGCATTCTGGGGACTGATGGCTCCCGTAGGCAAGGATGCCATGCTTCACGGCATCGACGGCATCGACCTGGTGAGCTTCCGTGTTTTGGGTGGCGCGCTCCTCTTTTGGCTCACCTCATTATTCACCAAGAAAGAGCATGTTCCAGTAAAAGACATCTTCAAGTTTGCTGCTGCCGGACTCTTCGCCCTCGTGTTCAACCAGTGTTCTTACACCATCGGTCTGAACATGACCTCGCCTAGCAACTCCAGCATCATGACCACCTCGATGCCTATCTTCGCCATGGTTCTCTCCTTCCTGATATTGAAGGAGCCTATCACCTGGAAGAAGGCGCTCGGTGTACTGATGGGATGCGCAGGTGCCGTCATCATCATCATGACGAGTGCTACGGCTGGCAATGCCAAGGTGGGAAACATCTGGGGCGACCTGCTCTGTATGTCGGCGCAGCTTTCCTTCGCCCTCTACCTGTCGCTCTTCAAGAACCTGCTGTCTAAGTATTCGCTCTTCACCATCAACAAGTGGATGTTCCTCTGGGCAACGGTCCTGATATGGCCTTTCACCATCAGCCACGTGATGAGCATCGACTTTGCTCATGTTCCGATGAGCACCTGGTGGGAAACGGGCTACGTGGTTCTCTTCGGCACTTATCTGGGCTACATCTGCATGATGATTGGTCAGAAGACTCTGCGCCCTACCGTGGTGAGTGTATATAACTATGTGCAGCCGCTGGTATCAGTCACCGTGAGTGTCATCGTGGGTCTCGCCGTGTTCAAAGGCATGCAGGCCATCGCCGCCATCCTCGTATTCTCTGGTGTATGGCTCGTGGTAAAGAGCAAGTCGAAGCATGATATCGACCAACACGACCACAGCCTGGCTTACGAGAAAAGACATGCGTAAATGATAGAATGTCGATTTCGTTATATTTCCCGCTAGGCGTACCGGCGGATTTGCGTACTTGGAAGAAAATATATTTAGCCTTAAGGAAAAATATATTTAGCCTTAAGGGAAAATATAATTAGCCTTAAGGCAAAAAATATAAGAGGATGTGCCATGGACTTATGACACATCCTCTTTTGTTATATAAGGAAGAAGATTAGCAGCCAAAATAAACCATCAGTCCGCCCAAAACGATATAAAGCAGGGCGTATGGGATGGCCGAACGGAGAATCTCTCCATCCTTCCCCTCCATATCGCAGGCTGCAGTAGCGATGGCGATGCTCTGCGGACTGATCATCTTGCCACCCGTGGCTCCCGTGGTATTGGCGGCAACCAGCCAGTTCTCCTGACCACCCTCCATACCAAAGAATGTGCTCTGTCCCGTCATACCCAACTGGTTGGCAACATGAGCCTGGAGCTTGGCAAAGAGGATATTCGAAGAGGTATCAGAACCCGTAACGAAGGTTCCGATGGCACCAATCATCGGCGCTACCAGAGGATAGAAGTCGCCCGTTACAGCCACCAGACCTGAGGCGATGGAAGTAATCATTCCCGAATAGTTCATCACACTCGCCAGGGCTATCAGCGAACAGATGGTCACCACCGTCTTGCGCAGATTCACCGTGGTACGGGCAAGAATCACCATCAGTCGCTTGAGGCTCAATCCCTGAACCAATCCACCAATCGTAGCACCCAGGAAGAGCATCAGTCCTGCATTGGAAATCCAGCCAAACTTAAAGGTGCTATCGAGCACTGGCAGATGAACCGCACTCACCAGATGACTCTTGAGGAAAGCATTGACCGGAGGACAGAGTGCGCCGGAAACCAGGATGAATATCAATATAAAGAGGTAAACGCTCCATGCCTTCAGGCTCTCGGCAAGCGTAAAGGTTTCCTTATCCTGCACCTTGCTCTTTCTGGCAAACACCTTGGCGTATGCGATGATGGCGATAATGGCTGCCAGCGAACCGATGATGGCTGGTGTTTCCGAACCGAGATAATAGCCGCATACAAACTGCACTACCACGGAAATCACTCCCACCCAGAGGGCGATGATGAGATTCTTGATAAGATTGTGCTTATCGGTAAGCGTCAGGATGATGAAAGGCAGGATGATAAAGAGAGGTGCCAGCTGGATAATGGCGAAGGCCGAAGTCTCGCAAATCTGTGCCGCCGAAGCCGATCCGCTTTCCGCCACCTCGTTGCAGAGCGTAGTAACCGGTACACCCACGGCACCAAATCCCGTAGCCACGGTATTACCGATTAAGGAAACCAGAGCCGAGAACATCGGTTTGAAGCCGAGTCCGATGAGGATAGCGGCAGGTATCGCCACCGCCGTTCCGAAGCCCGCCATACCTTCGAGCAGTCCGCCGAATCCCCATACAAGGAGCAACACGAGCAGTCCCTTATCATCGGTAATCGATGTAAACTGTCTCTTGATTACCTCAATCTGCCTGCTTTCCACGAGGATATTATAGCTGTAGATAGCCATCAGGATGATGATGAGAATCGGGAACACCGCCTTCAGGATGCCTTCCACCACCGCCCATCCCGTCAGGGCGATCACGCTATCCTCCGCATGTTCCGGGGCAATCATGCCCAGCGGCGAAGCAGCGAAGAGAGCGAGCAACACGGTAACTACGAGCGTCAGCAAGGCGCTTTTATGACCTGCCATCTTGAAGCCGAGCATCAGGATGAACAGCAACACGATGGGAATAATAGAAACTATTGATGCCATAAGCCATTCAGTTTTTTAATGTTTTCGATTGCTAATTTTTATTTCTTCGATTACTAAATTTCATGTTTATGCCTGCAAAAATAATATATTTCTTTGAAAAAAGAAAGCATTTTTTGAAAAAAATCTTTTTTTAGATGTCCGATTTTTCAATTTCATACGTCTATAGAGTGTTAAGGTTATGAGAACAGAAGAATTCAACCATATCATCCTACCGATGCGCAGCGACCTGAAAGCGTATGCGCTAAGGTTGACTGAGAGTGACGACAATGCCGAAGACCTCGTGCAGGAAGTCATGCTCAGGCTGTGGGACATGCGCCAGAATATCCAGGCAGAAGATAACCTCAAGGCGCTCGCCATCACCATCATGCGCAACAAGTTTTATGACCAGTGCCGACATGAGGAGCGGAACTTCACCACCGACAAGGTGATGGAAGTACCCATAGAAGACCGGCGGGCAGAGCAACGGGACGAGGTAAACCTCATCAAGCAGATAGTGGCACAGCTCCCGCCCTTGCAGCAGCAGATATTCCGCATGAAGGAGATAGAAGGCTATACTGCCGATGAAATCATGCAGATAACGGGATGCACTGCCGATAATCTCCGAAAGAATCTCTCCAGAGCCCGACTCAAAATCAGAGAGACTTATATGAATCTCGTGAAACAGAACAGAACAAAATAAAGAAGGAGGAAAGAAGATGAACGATAAAATAAAAAGAATCGATGAATTCAAGAATACAAATGAATTCAAGACGATACAGAACTTGCTCGACAAGTATATGGATGGTGCCACATCCAATGAGGAAGAGGCAACGCTCAGAAAATATTTCGAAGAGCATGCCAATGATATTCCTGAAGAATGGGAATCCTATCGCGCCCTTTTCAGTTATATCGGATTCGAACAGATGAATCTTTCTCAAATTCTAAAAGAAAAAGAAGAGAAAGAGATAGAAAAGGAGGATATCGAAAAGAAGGAAGAAGAGAGAATCTCGAAGAAGGAAGCTTCTCGCAGCAGATGGCTCAAATATTTCGGCACTTCTGTGGCAGCCGCCGCTATCATCGCATTCCTGATTGTGGGCATCCAGAAGATAGCCCAGCCTCAGCCAGAATGTTATGCAGTTATCGACGGTAAGGTTTATACCGACCAGGAGTTCGTTCACCATGAAGCCCTGGATGCCCTGGATGATGTTTCGGCAGATTCCGAAGATCCATTCAGTGCCCTGGATATGATGAAACAATAAATTCATCTTTTAGATGAAACAATCAATCAAACTATAAAGTATAATATATATATAATAAGGTATAGAATATGAAACGATGCAACTTGATAAAACGCTTCTTCATCGGACTGCTTCTTATCGTGGTAGCCTCGATTTCGGCTAATGCCCAGGAGGGACTATACGTAAAAAGTATATTCCAACGATTCGGGCATGCCAAGGGATGCAAGATGGTTACGATGCAGAATGCGCAACTCAAAGGTTACAAGCTCAAGATATACAAGAGCCTGGTATATAAAAACCATGCCACGGAAATAGCCCACTATCTGAAGTCCGACCGCAAGGCTGCAAAGAAAATCAGAGAGGTGGTGGAGAATGGCAAGATGGTGAGCGGCTATTACATGATGCCCCCCTTGAGCAATGGCAACAACCGCTTTATCCTCTTCAGTAATCCGAATAAAAGCAAGGGAACCGTGATTTATATCGAAGGCGACCTGTCGCCCGAAGATATCATGCAACTCTGCTATTCCAGAAGATAGAAACAACATTTTCCTTCAGGAATCCTCTCAATAAGAATAAGAAACAACATAAAATTATAGTATTATGAATATCAAAAACGTAATGATGATGGCTGCCATGATGCCAGCCTTCGCCCTTGCTGAAACCAACAGCAACTGTGCACCAGCCTCTGTAGAGGCTAACGACACCACAATCAGAGTGAACGACCAGAACATCGTCATCAAGCAGGATGGTGAACAGACTTCTGTGAAGATATATAAGATGAACGGCAATGAGATGACCAAGATTTCAGAGACCCAATTCGTAGATGGTCAGGAAGTAGAAAAGGTATTTGTCACCTCGCCTTTCATCCCTCAGACTTTGAGCAAGCGCAAGCGCAGTCTGGAGAGTCATTATCCAACCTTCTTCTTCGGCTGCAGCCAGTTGCCAGGCAGCAGGGGAAGCATGGGAGGCAACAACGAGATGCACAGTCGCGACTCCAAGTCGTGGGAATGGGGCATCACCCTCACCAGTCTCTGCTTCCGCCTTTCCAACGAAATGGCGCTCACCTCCTCTCTCTCCATCGGACAGGTACACCACCATTTCAAGGACAATTATGTATTAAGCACCGAAAACG
The DNA here is from genome assembly GCF_051861805.1 of Segatella copri. Lineage (GTDB taxonomy): Bacteria > Bacteroidota > Bacteroidia > Bacteroidales > Bacteroidaceae > Prevotella > Prevotella copri_M. The sequence continues at coordinate 3,615,624 of NZ_CP146520.1, forward strand.
GGGTATCTGCAATGACTCCGATAGAAGGCGAGACGCTGAAGAAAAGCTATATCAGCTACAATGTGCTCCGCCTGCCTATCATGCTGGAGTGGCAGAAGCGCATAGGATGCCATGATGCATTCCTGGCGTTAGGTCCATCGGTAGAATACCGCTGGCACGAGCATTCCCGCTACTTCATAGGAAAGCACAAGCATACAGAAACGGGCGATATCAACCTCAACCCTATCGGCCTGAACCTGGAAGCCCGTGCCGGCTACTCTGGAGTGATACTCTACGCCCGTGCCGGAATAACCCCGCTGCTCAACAAGACCAAGGCTCCCGAGTGCTACCCGATGACCATCGGCTTAGGATTTAGACTGTAACATAGCTGCAATGTAGCAGAAATATAGCTGTAATGTAGCAAAACATAACTGAAACTGTCCCCATCTGAAACACCCATCCAGATGAGGACAGTTTTTTATGAGATTACGCACACCTATTGCCACTTTTTGCTATTTATCGCCTTAATTTAGGCTATAGTAACAGAGAGAACTTTGTTATTTACTCAAGTTTCGCAAGTGAGCTCCACACGCCCTGAAAGGGCAGAAGCTCCTAGCCCAGGGCAGCGCCCTGGGTAATCATGGACGCAAGTTTGTCGCCCTGTAAGGGCAAAAGCTTCAAAAGAATCAGGCAATTTACAAAGCTTTTGCCCTTACAGGGCGCCTTGTTGATTGCTATTATACCCAGGGCGATGCCCTGGGCTAGAAGCTTTTGGGCCTTCAGCCCGTACTTGAACCACTTGCGAAACTTCAATTATTTATTTTAACTCAATCTCTATATTTTTATTTGGCACAAAGGACATGTTTCCTTCATAACATGGCTTGGCTGAATCATATTTGCCCGAGAAATCAGAACGATATACCATCACATGATAAGTGCCGGAAACTAAGTTCGATAGATTGAAACTTACATTATAGTTGCACATACAGTCTGCCTCAATCGTGGAATCTCCCAAAGGAATCAACACAATACGGATTTCTCCGTCTTGTGAATATACTTGAGGACTAAATCCATTTACTGCACAATTTGCCTGAAGGTCTGTTACTTGAAAATGAGCAATACCTTTTGCATCAACAGAAACCGACATCTGTGTAGGCTTTTCTTTTTCTGCTTTATAATATTCAGGACGACTTTCTGTTGCTGAGAAGGATGATGTACAGCCAGAGTTTACCACATCACTCATTCTTACCTGCTCCATGACATTCTGTTCCGTAGAACAAGCTCCCATTGCCATAGCAGCCATAACTAAAAATACAACTTGTTTAACCATAACTATATCTATTTTTAATTTTGAATTGAACGAATTGACTCAATCAACTTATAAGTATCGATTATCGCTTCTAACGATTGTTCTGAGGAACTCTTTCGTCTTGTACATGTGTCTTAAGAAACTTTTGTGTTTCTACTATTAAAGATACACCAAAAGTTCTAAAGACTGCATGGGACATTGTTTTTACCATGTAAACCTGATTCCAAAAGGAACGGTAATGGTAAATGGATGTTCTGTCCAAATGGTATGCGTCGTACTTCCATTAGGTATGTGCCAACTGAATGTCGGTTCCAGATAAACACCCCAATTCTTCGCAAAATTATATTGTAATCCGACACCCGTACCAACTGTCCATTGGAATGGTGGGGTAAAATGCCAGCTATCTGAATATGGAATTACTGTTCCTGTTACATATTGTTCATCTGTCTTGCCAGATAAAGGTATGTTCAGGATGATACCTGCAGAAGTGTATGCTGTCCACCTGTTTGCGCCAAACCACTTGTATGACAAACGCAAAGGAATACCCAAATAATGAATTTTCTGTCGCTTTTGTACATAGTAGTCATCCTCACCTAATATGAATTCAGACTTCAGTTGGGAGTATTGAAGACCAGTCTCCATGTTCCATTTTCTATTGATAGTCTTAGTCATGGACAATCCAAATGTGATTGGTTTGTCATGATACTCATGCTCTACGATTTTTCCACCGTTTTTAATGTTATTGATGTTGTTTGTATTGTTGATGGCGATTTCCATAAGAGCCTTTTCTGCCTCCGACATATTGCCATGCGCATTCTGCTGTAAATACTGAGAATATTCCTCCCAAGTTGAAAACATTTGTGGACCTGAAGGTTGAGGACCATCGGTTATATCTTCTCCCTTGCCCACAAGCATCTTATAAGCACTCTGAGCCAATGCAGAACCCACAGAACCCATGGCAAGCAGATGCAACTTGCTTTTGTAACTTGGAGTAACTTCCTTTGCTATAAATTTTTCTAGCTCAGGAACAACCTGTTTTATTGTATCGAGTGAAACACTATCTTTATCTATTGCTACTACAATATTGATTGCCGAATCAGTCTTTTCATAATTAGTTTCGACATCAGTTTTGAAATCAGTTTCATGATCTGTTTGAATGCCAACAGAATCAACAACAATGTAATCCGGCAATTTCATTTTGCTCGGACTTGCCGTTGCTATTATATTCTTGTCAACCACAGGAGATTGGGTAGTAGGCTGCACTGTTACACGATCAACAGAACGCTTTCCCTTGGCAGCATCATTTATATTGGCTACAGGTTGTTGCTCCTTTTCCGTACCTCTCTTCCAAAACAGATATTTATATATAGGTATGCTGACGAGCAATATGGAAATGACTGTCAGCATTCGCCTGTTTATCATATTACGCAACAATCCCTTTGCTCTTGTCAATTGTGATGATGAACTATGTGGCTCAATACCAAGCTTTTCTGCAATTTCTTTATGCGAAAAGCCGTCAATGACAGCCATTCTGAACACGTTGCGGTATCCGGAAGGCAACTTGTCGATAAGCTCAAAAAGTTCTTTTTCTTCCAATTTGGAATCAGAAGTATAAGAACTTTCCACATCAAACCCATCCCCAATTTCAGAGAAAGATAGCACTTGTATCTTACGCTTCCTCTCTAAATATCGCAAGGATACATTTTTAGTAATGGCAACAAGCCATTCCCCAAACTTTGAAGCATCCTTTAGCTTTTCCAAAGAATAATAGGCACGTATAAACGATTCTTGGACGAGGTCATCCACCGTGTCCTCGTCCTCTTGGGTAATTTTTATGCAAGCGTTTCTCATCCTTTGAGAATACGCCTGATAAACAGTTTTTAAGGCGTCAGTATCACCTGCCTTTACTCTTTCTATCAGCTTTTCTATCTTCATGTTGGGTGTACGATATTGTGCACAATATATATAAGATACGTGAAAAAGCGAAAAGACTGCATAAGAATTAGTTAAAAACATAAAAATAAAATAGGCCTAATGAACAAGAGATGGTTCACGCAGCCAAATTAAGTAACGAATCACGGCCAAATTAGGTAATTTTGCCCCTTTTTTAGCAAAAAATCACCCGAATACCACAAACGTGGTAGCAGGAATACTACTCATGTGCTATTTCAGAATCCAAAAAATCGCCGTACCTTTGCAGCGTCAATCAGAACAAACAGCATGATGCCAATCATGACTGGATAACTGGGCGGCAATTTATATAAATGAATAGATTGAATATTAACGTAAAATTAAAGAAAGGACATAGATTATGAGTACAGAAAAGAAACTTCGCTTTGAGACACTTCAGTTGCATGTAGGTCAGGAAAATCCAGATCCAGCTACCGACGCTCGTGCGGTGCCTATCTACCAGACCACAAGTTATGTGTTCCGCAACTCTCAGCACGCTGCCGATAGATTCGGACTCCGTGACGCAGGTAACATCTATGGTCGCTTGACCAACTCTACTCAGGGTGTATTCGAAGACCGTGTAGCTGCCCTCGAAGGTGGTGTGGCCGGTTTGGCTGTCGCTTCTGGTGCTGCCGCCGTTACCTACGCTCTGCAGAACATCCTTCAGAATGGCGACCACATCGTAGCTGCCGACAACATCTACGGTGGTACTTATAACCTCATCACTCATACATTATCCACACAGGGTGTTAGCTACACCATCGTGGATCCTCGCAACTTCGAGCAGGTAGAGGCTGCCATCCAGGACAATACCAAGGCACTCTATGCAGAGACCTTCGGAAATCCTAACTCTGATGTAACCGATATCGATAAGTTGGCAGAGATTGCTCATCGCCACAACATCCCATTGATTATCGACAACACCTTCGGCACCCCATACCTCATCCGTCCTATCGAACACGGAGCTGACATCGTGGTTCACTCAGCAACCAAGTTCATCGGCGGTCACGGTTCATCTCTCGGTGGTGTCATCGTAGATGGCGGTAAGTTCGACTGGAAGGCAAATGCCGACAAGTTCCCTACTCTCGCCAAGCCAGACCCATCTTATCATGGTGCCGTATTCGCAGATGTAGCCGGAGCAGCAGCCTTCGTAACCCGAATCCGTGCGGTCATCCTTCGTGATACCGGTGCAACCATCTCTCCATTCAATGCCTGGATTCTTCTTCAGGGCTTGGAGACATTGAGCCTCCGCGTAGAGCGTCACGTTCAGAATGCATTGAAGGTAGTAGAGTATCTGGAGAACAACCCTAAGGTAGCTAAGGTTAATCACCCAGCCGTTCCTTCTCATCCAGACCACGAGCTTTACAAGAAGCTCTTCCCTAACGGCGGTGGTTCTATCTTCACCTTCGATATCAAGGGCGGTGAGAAAGAGGCATGGGAGTTCATCGACCACCTGCGCATCTTCTCTTTGCTGGCTAACGTAGCCGACGTGAAGTCACTGGTTATCCACCCAGCAACAACCACCCACTCTCAGTTGAGCCCAGAGGAATTGGAGGAGCAGCACATCTATCCTTCTACCGTTCGATTGAGCATCGGTATTGAGAACATCGACGACCTGATTGAGGCTCTCGATGAGGCATTTACCTACGTAAAGTAAAAATATTAATGATTTAAATTAGAGTACAGTTATGGCAAAGATATATAAGCAGATTACTGATTTAATCGGTAAGACCCCATTGGTAGAATTGGGTAAGTATTCAGCATCCAAGGGTTTGGAGACTCCTGTGATTGCCAAGGTAGAATTCTTCAATCCTGGCGGAAGCGTAAAGGATCGTATCGCACTTGCAATGATCGAAGACGCTGAGCAGAAGGGCATCCTGAAACCAGGTGCCACCATCATCGAACCAACCAGCGGTAACACGGGTGTAGGCCTGGCTCTGGTATCAGCCGTAAAGGGCTATCACCTCATCCTTACCATGCCAGAAACCATGAGTGTGGAGCGCAGAAACCTGGTGAAGGCTTACGGCGCAGAAGTGAGATTGACCAGCGGCAAGGACGGAATGCCTGGTGCCATCAAGGCTGCAGAGGAACTCCGCGATTCCATTCCGGGTTCCGTGATTCTGGGACAGTTTACCAACCCATCCAATCCTGCCAAGCACTATGCCACAACTGGACCAGAAATCTGGGCAGATACCGATGGCGAGATTGATATCTTCGTAGCCGGTGTAGGTACTGGTGGAACCATTTCGGGTATCGCCAAGTACCTGAAGGAGCAGAATCCTAACGTGAAGGTGATTGCCGTAGAACCTGCCACATCGCCTGTATTGAACGGCGGACAGAGCGGTCCTCACAAGATTCAGGGCATCGGTGCCGGCTTCGTTCCAGAGACCTACTCTTCAGAATTCATCGATGAGGTATTGGACATTCAGAACGATGATGCCATCAAGGCAGGTCGTGACCTGGCTCAGACCGAGGGCCTCCTGGTAGGAATCTCATCAGGTGCTGCCGCCTTTGCAGCCACCGAGATTGCGAAGCGTCCTGAGAACAAGGGCAAGAAGATTGTAGCCCTCTTGCCAGATACTGGCGAGCGTTATTTAAGCACTGTACTCTATGCTTTCGAGGAGTATCCATTGTAATTCACAATCGGATATTATCTGAAGAAAGCAAAATCTATCATAATTTCCCCAACCCGCTTTTCTTAGCAGGTTGGGGATTTGCATATTCTGGAACTTCATATATATTTGCAAATGCGATACCATTTATCGCAAAAACACAAAGTAAAATACCACAAAAATACAGGCAAAAAACATCGTAAAAATTTAAAGAATACTAAAAGATTCTCTTTCGCTTGAAAATTCCTTTTAAAATGCCTATATTTGCAATGCCATTAGAAATGACGGCAGACATAAAGAGGTAGCAACTACGCTTAGTTCGGACTGAGAATCTGGACAGTTCGCAGTACACAAGAATGACAGTTCCAGTTGTTTGCCCCAATATGTATACTCATATCCATCCCGCTTCTGTGGGATGGGTATCTCTATTTAGTTAATTTTGCAACCGAATTATCAACCCAGTCTGAGTAACATGGATTCATATTCTGGAATTATCATAGAAGAAAGCAGAAGGTCTGAGCAATTTTCAGACTTTACTCCCTTACCTTGCAAAGGATTCAACATTCTTTGCAAGGCAAAGCGCTATGGCAGATGGTGGGTACTCAAAGGATTGAAGGAGCAATACCGTCAAGACGAAAATTACAAGAACTTACTGCATAAGGAATTCGACATTCTCATATCCCTGCAGCATCCCTACATCGTATCAGTCTACAGCATGGAAGAAATACCGGAAATGGGTATCTGCATCGTGATGGAATGGATAGATGGCATCACGCTGGAACACTGGAGCGGCAGCAAGACTGAAGGAGAAGCAATCTTCCTCCAGCTACTTGATGCCGTACACTACATCCATGCCAAGCAGATAGTACACAGAGACCTTAAGCCTTCCAATATCATGATTACCCATAACGGCAATCATGTAAAGGTCATCGATTTCGGACTTTCAGATACCGACGACTTTGCCATCCTCAAACAGCCAGCCGGAACACCGGGCTACATCTCTCCAGAACAGATTGTATCCCAGCAGGCAGACATCCGCAACGACGTCTTCAGCATAGGCTGTATCCTGGAAAAGATACTTCCAGGCAAACCCTATACAGCAATCATCAAGCGTTGCAAGGCTCCCATAGCCCAGCGATATGCCAATGTTGACGAACTCAGAGCCGATTTCATGGCTCGCAGAAACAGCCATCCATCCGGTATCAAGCGTATCGGAATCGCAGCTTTGGTCTGTATCATCTTATTTGGCTTCATCAGTTACCCTTTACTGCATCAGCAGAAAAAGAGCATTAGCATCCCCCCGGCACATCACGAAGCCAAGAAGGATACAGTCATCCGCCAGCAAGCGGGTGATGCAGCCCCACTCTCTGAAAGCAAACATTCCCAGCAGCCAGCAGCTGCTGAGCCATCTTCTGCATCCCATTTACAAAGCGCCGAACTCATATCCGAAGGCAAGAAGACAATCGACAAGATGTGGAAGGAATCCGGCATAGACACCATCCAGTCTGTAGTGAAAAAGAGCGAAGCATTCAATCAGTTTGTCGATAAGAGTAATGAATTCATCACAACGACTTATCCGCAGACATTCTCTAAAGACATCGCCGGCAAGGCAGATATCATCTATGAGCTATCCTCCTATACCGCTGAGAGATATGTGAAGCCCACCTTGGCGGAATTTCAATCTTCCAGATAATGCTCCACGATAATGCCATTCTTCTTACCTATGGCATAAGTGACCGGCTCCCTATCTCCATGTTTCCAAGCATGGAGATAAGCAGGCTCATGATTGATAAAATGACGGCACTCAAAAGTATCATCTTTCGCCAATCTGGTATTTTCTGATGACACCACCTTGAAACTTCCGTTTCCCTGATACCTGATGATGCAGGTTCTGTCGGGCAGCCAGGAAAGTTTGAGCATCTGTCCCTCATAAAGATCATCGCAAGATATTTCCCTGCCCATAACCATCTGGCTCTGCTGTTCTCCAGCCCCCTGCAACAAGACAAACTCCTCAAAGTCCGCATAGCCGAGAAAAATTGCCAGAACATTCTTGGTAAACTTACTGGCAGTAACCCCTTCGTTCACGTATCCCCAGAATCGTCGCAGCGTAGAAGCACTCACTCTCTGCTGGGTACGCTCCAACACCTTTTCGCTTAACCATACGAAGTCACGAGGCACAACCATCTTGCGCCCCACCATCCTTTCTATCATTTCACGTAATATCTGTTCCATGCTGCAAAGATACAGAAACAAATCCAACCAGCACACAAAAAGTCAACATTTTCGTTAAAAATGCCCCATATTTTAAACATGGAACAGAATGGAACGCTGAAAAAATAGAAAAATCACCTATTTTTGCAAAAAAATCAGTTCACAATGATCAACTTTGAAAAAAAAATAGTAAATTTGCAGCGCTGTTCTAAACAAACAGCAGACATGTTAAGGAAACAACCATGCTTAGTTCGTACTGAGAATCTGGACAATTCATTGTACGCAAGAACGAAGTCAGAAGTTGTTCAGCCAATCGTGTATTATTGTAACCATTCCGCATTAGTGGGATGGGTATCAACATACACCCATTGGTGTGAGCTGATTTTCATTCTTTGTGTACAGGTAGTCCAGAACCTTCAGAACAGAATGAAATTGGTTCGCACCTTTTTTGTGCCTAAGAATGAAATAACAAACAAGTAAATGATTAGCGTATGAGACAACAGAAAGCACCTATTGATTACCAATTGGACTACATGGAGCACCTCTTCTTCAGCATTAAACACAAGAAGACCGAAAGCTATGTTATCCATCGAATCTGGGATAAACTAGATGATATGAGAATTCGATTTGTCGTACAACAGAAAGTAGAACTTCCAAATGGAAGATATGCTTTGGCAGACTTATATCTTCCACAAATTGGAATTTTTGTCGAAATCAACGAGCCTTTCCACGCCTTTCAAAAGAAAGAAGATGATTATCGAAATGAGAATATCATAAAATTAACTCAAAACGACCAATTCATCATCTCCTGTGGCAATCCAAACAAAAACGGCGAATGGTTAAGTCTAAATGAGATTCATCAGCAAATAGACCAATGTGTAGCATTCATCAAGGAGCGCATTAATCAAATCCAAGACTTAAAGCCGTGGGATATGAGCAAATGGCTCTCTGTGGAATATCACAAACAGAAAGGTGTGTTTAAAGCCGAGGACAATGATCAGCTCCGAACTATAGATGACATTTGCGCCGTTTTCAATACTAAGCCGAAGTATCATGGCTATTTGAGAGTTGGAACAGCCTCTGTACCCAACAAGGAGAAACTGGAAATTTGGTATCCTAATATTCATAACCGCAGCGGGTGGAGCAACCATCTTTCGGAAGACCAAGACACATTCGAAGAATTCAATGAAAAGGATGAGATAAAGCGTAAGAAGCATGTTAACGCTTGCATTGAAGACAACAAACTACGCATCACATTCTTTCGTCATAAAGACGAACTTGGAATGGAATTCTATAAGTTCATTGGAATCTTCGCTCTCGATATAGAAGAGAGCAAGAAACAAAACAAATGTATTTGGCGCAGAAAGAGCAGAGAATATAAACTATAATATAAATTGTATTATTATGAAGAATCTTTTTAAACTTATGCTGCTAACGATAACTATGTTTATCGCAGGCTCATCTTTCGCATTGGCAGGAAATGACAATGACAGTATCCAAATCTTGGAGAAAGCCAATCAAGGCGATCCTATTGCCCAAAATCATTATGCATACCTACTTTATAAAGCCTCAAAGAAAGAAGAGGCTAAAGAATGGTTCGAAGCATCTGCCAGACAGGGGGTTGCCCATTCACAAAGAGCTTTGGGAATATTTTACAGTAAAGGAATTGGTTGCAAAAGAGACTACAAATCAGCAATAAAATGGTATGGAAAAGCCGCAGATCGCGGAGACAGTTTTGCACGCAAGCATTTCTTCACAACGGGTGATATGTTTGGAAAATCCGAAATACCAGAGACAAAGTTCCAGATATTCTTGCATGGTACAAATAAGACTCTTACCTGCAAAGGAAACGAACTGACATTTGAAGAAGGAGAGCAAAATGATGACAATACATGGACTGTAGAGACTGCAAGAGACAAAAGTACAGGGCATTATTCTCCTATACTCAAGAGTTTATCAGGAAAATATATCACTGGAAAAGAACGCGACAATGGTCCTGCAGGCCTTGGAACAATAGAAGAAGCAGCAGATATAGAGGTAGGTTTTCCTTTTCCATATCCAGAAAAAGAGCAAGGTGCCAATATGCGCGATTCTGATGTTTATGAACCATACCAAGGCACAAATTTGATACATGACTCAAGATATTTAGGAATAGAGAATGGAAAATTATATTGGGGAGACGAAGGTTTTAAATTAGATTTTTTCATAAAGTAAGCATTTATATCTGAAAGAAAAAAATAAAACTCATAGCCCCGCAACTGATAAAAAACAACGTACATTTAATAATAACAATTATGAAGACATTTGTTAAATACTTATTTATAGCATTCTTCTTGCTATTTTCAACTAATGGATTTGCTCAGAAAAGTTTAACAGACTTTATTGATGGAATGAAGAATTCTTCAAATCCAGAGCAGTTTGTCCCACAAATAAAGAAAGAGTTAACCCCCTACCTGAATGGTCCTGGATCGCGCAAAACCATCAAAGAAGCATTCCAATACTTTCTAGGCAAGAACGACAAGATTGCTACTTGTATCGGATATCTTCTTTGCCAAAGTGGCAGAGACCCGAAAGAATGGTATGAAATCATCAAACAACTTCCAGCTCCGAAAAAGTTTTATTATCAAGACGTAGATTGTCAGGATGATATTTATGGAGGATGCTTATATGATGTCATTCTTTTTTCCGATGGCAGAGTAGTCATTCTCAATATACCGGAAGTAGATATTGACAATTATGATAACTTGGTCTCACTAACTTCAAGAATGCCAGAATTTGTCAATGATTTCTATAGTTGTAACGAGCAAGCTTTCCTTTACGACCCTTCAGGAAAATGTATGTTTGGTTACTTCAAAGAAAAAGGAACAGAAATCTATGACAATATGAGACCAGACTGTTCTGTTTTTGAACGTCCTGCAAGAGACAACAGATTACATCAGTATAAAGACAACTTACAATACGAATTGGTTGCTGGTATAAACCTCGACTTCAACACAGGTGTTTTCAAGCCTACATATTATGGATATGATACCCCAGATGAAGCTATTAAAGCCAAGGGACAAAAAATCCAAATAGCTAAAAAGAAAATACAAGACGCTGCAAGGAATAAGCATGCACAAATGGAAAAGGTTCTCGTACAGAAGTATGGTCGAAAAGCATTCGATGCGATGGAAGACTTTAGACCATACATAGGTATGCCTGAGGGCATTGTTCGAGAATATAAACTTGTAATGCAGGACGTTAATTTTATCGCATATGGCTTTGTAAGAGTAGAAAGCGGCTATAAGGTATATCTCCCGACACGACTCTTTGCAATGACTGCGTCATATATAAATGCAAGATTTCCTAGAGCCATCTACACCAAAAACGGGAAAGTGGCTGCTATAAAGTGGTAATTACAAATTAGAGGTCCACTACTGTCCGGATAAAATCCGGATTATGTAGTCTAAGTTATTGAAAAATAATTAAATATATCGTTCTTTGAATTTTTGGATTAAATTTTGTACTTTTGTAGACGAGCCTCAAATAGCTCTGATTTTCTGTAATGCGTACAAAGAAGACCATATTTTCTCTGATTATGTCTCTGGTTTTTCGTTATGACTTCCAGAAATGTATTGACCGTTACAAAGGTGATTGGCATGCCAATTTCGCTGGATTAAACAACATCTACATATCAAGAAGTTCTATGGCACTACGGAGCAAGATGATATCCATTCCATATTCAAAGTAACTAAAGAATTAAGTATTAATAGTCCGAAGCCTCAATACATAGAGGGGTTTACCTCTTCTGAGATTTTATCCGGACACAAATGCATTTTTTATGAAAGCAAAAAGTATCATAACTATAGCATTGATGGCAGTCCTAGGACTGTCATCATGCGACTCTAACAAGAGTACGGTCGAAGATTTGACCAACCAGTTTATCGCAGCCGTCAAAGACGGTGACAAAGCGACAGCATATGACATTTATCCAGCAGCAAAGCTGTATGGTGACTTATCATTGCCTGACAGTATCGAGAAAGGTGATCTCGACATTCAGAAGAATGAGAAGGACAGTAGCTATATGGTCAGCATCAAGAACGCAAGAATGTCAAAGATAATTTTCAAGTCAACAGACAACAAGACTTTTAAGATTATCAATACATTCTCCGTCCTCAAACTCGACTCTGTAAGTAACGAACTTGCTCTGAAAACAGGAGTGCCAATCAAAAAGATGCCTGACTTGGAACTTGGCAAACTGATGCTTGAAAGTAGTGACTTTATAAGCTATCTTATCAATAAGTACTCCAACAACATGTCGCTCTCACTTATTAATGAAACAGGCAACTATGCTTGGAGACGTGATGCCACTGGACTTCATTGCCAAATCGATCAACCTATCCGAAATACAGGATCAGAAATGGTAAAGGGTTCAGATTACTCAGTTGAAATCACTATCATGCAATCTTCAACTGGTGTTATAAAAGCAAAGAAAGTACATCAAGGAGTAGATTTGGCCTCTGGAGAAAGTACTATTTTTTCAGATGACATACCTGAACTGTACAACTATGCATGTAATAGAGATATAAGTTGTATCACTAATATTATCGGCAAAGACCAGGGTGCCGTTAAAGAGAGTTTACTCAAAAAGATAGACTATAATGGTCAGGAATACGAAGAGTATCTGAAAGCCAAGAAGGAAGGAAAGCTCAATGCACCAGATATCACAGACGAAGATGATTCTCCACAAGATGAGCCAGATCCAAATTACAAAGAACCATCTGAAGACATTCCTACAGAGATTCCTAGCGATGTTGTAGTCGATACTGTACAAAGAAACAGATAAAAAGGCAACTATACTTTACAGAAACAGTCCTCATCTGATACACTTTCAGATGGGGGCTGTTTTTTTCAACGTTTTCCCCCATCTTTTTCCCTATCTCATGGGGGCAGTATCAGTTTTGAATCAGATAGAACCTGATGAAGATGGTCTCCCTGAACTTAGACCCAAGATTGACTTTCACTTCTTAAGATAACCATCCTATGACATACGAAGATTTCAAGCAACACCTATTGTCCGCAAGCTTTCACCACGAAAAGAATAGAACTTTTCCCTCATAAAAATTTGGTGGTATCATTTTTTTGTTGTAGCTTTGCAAATGAATTAATTCGATGACGCAATGGCAAGAAAATTATATCCTATAGGAATTCAGACATTTGAGGAAATCCGCAAGTTGGACAACCTCTATATCGACAAGACGGAATACATCTATCGTATGACACATACCGATGGAAAGTATTTCTTCTTGAGTCGCCCACGCCGTTTCGGCAAATCGCTGCTGGTTTCTACCTTCAAAAGTTATTTCAAAGGAAAGAAGGAACTGTTCAAGGGGCTTGCCATCGAGAAGCTGGAGAAGGAGTGGAACGAGTATCCCGTGCTGCACTTCGACCTGAGCAAGGGTAAGCACATGGAGAAGGAGCAGCTGAATCGTTATTTGTTGGATATTATTGAAAAGCAAGAGGCTAGGTTCGATTGCAAGAGCAATAGAATAGATGTTAATATTCGACTTGACGATTTGATAAATGCAGTTTATCATAAGACAGGCAAGCAGGTGGTGGTGCTCATAGATGAATATGATGCTCCGCTGCTGGATGTGGCGCATGAAAAGGAAAAACTCGATGAGCTTCGTAATTTGATGCGCAACTTCTATAGTCCTCTGAAGGGAAACGAGTCTATGCTTCGATTTGTCTTTATGACGGGCATCACGAAGTTTTCGCAGCTCAGCATCTTCAGCGAGCTGAACAACATCAAGAATGTGAGCATGGACGAGCCTTATGCCGGCATCTGTGGCATCACCAAGGAGGAACTGTTGACCCAGATGAGTGATGACATCGATGCTCTTGCCGAGCATCTGGAACTGAGCAGGGAGGAGACTATCCAGGAACTCAAAGACCATTATGATGGTTATCACTTCACTTGGCCATCGCCTGATGTCTTCAATCCTTACAGCTTGCTCAATTGCTTTGCTGATGGCAAGCTGAAGGCTTATTGGTTTGGATCCGGTACACCTACTTATCTGATTGAAAAAATGAGGGAGTTTCATGTGTTGCCATCGCAGTTGGGGCGAGTGAGGGCTAAGGCTTCCTCCTTTGACGCTGCAACGGAAAGAATGACTTCGCTCACTCCTCTGCTGTATCAGAGTGGCTATCTCACCATCAAGGACTACGAAAAGAAGATAGATGTTTATACGCTCGACTTTCCTAACAAGGAGATTGAGGTGGGACTGTTCGACAGTTTGTTGCCAGGCTACCTTGGATCGGGAATAGATACGGGTAGGGTTGTGATAGCTGACATTTCTTCCTATATTAATAGTGGTAAAATGGATGAAGCCCTGCAAATGCTGGCTGATTTCCTGGAAACCATTCCGTATTGCGACAACACCAATTACGAGGGGCATTACCAGCAGATGCTTTACATCCTCTTTGCCCTGCTTACCAACTACGATATCCTCGTGGAGCAGCATACGGCGAAGGGCAGAATCGATATCACGCTGGAGACTGCCGACACCATCTATGTGATGGAACTGAAATTCAACAAGAGTGCCGAGGAGGCTCTCGCCCAGATAGAGGCAAGGCATTATGCCGATGCTTTCAAGATGAGCGGCAAGAAGGTGGTAAAGGTGGGCTTGAACTTCTCTGTCAAAGACGATGTGAATACTCTGGAATGGGTGATTTCCTGACACAGAGTGGGTTAGCCGATGGATTACGATTGACTTTCACAAATTCTTAAGATAAACATCCCATGACATACGAAGATTTTAAGCATTTGGCTGAGCATCCACAGCATCGGGATGTTCCTGCCATCTTCAAACTCGAAGTTTTAGAAACGGAAGAGCTGGAGGAGAAGGATTCCAGAAGGGTGACATCGTGGAAGTATATCGTGGCGATGAGGTGAAACTAGCCATCGTTGTCGGTACTCCGCTTACCACCGAATGGATCTGGGAGAGAAACCAGGCTGCCAAGGATAAAAGGGGATTGGATGAACTGCCATACGATGAAACGGATTCTTCACGCCATCAGAAATCACGGATTACCTCCCTGATGAGCCGCCTACAGCCGAATGTCCCTTCTGTCATACCGACTCCGTAATAGGTGATGCCTCCGGCTTCCCTATCACCAAGGATTTCTTGAAGAAAATGAAGAAGAGATATTTCTAGGCGATTTTTCAACGTTTTTCACCGACCTGCCCCCTATCTCATGGGGGCAGTATCAGTTTTGAAAACGGACATTAAAATACCATTTATCCAAAGAGATCATTCATCCTTACCTCACTATTCACCAATCCACTATGCATATTCTGCTTCACCCCATAAGTCGTGATGAAAGTATGCAGCAATGCCTTCTTCGTCTTGGTCGCCACAGAGAAGGAAGACATCCTGTCACGCAGCCGCTGCTCATAGCTGGCATCTATCACAAACTCATCCTTGGCATATTTCATCTCACAGATATTGATAGCTCCATCAGCACGGTCTATCAGCATATCTATCTGACCTCCTCGCCATTCTGCACCAGTAGAATCTACAAAAGGACGGCAGGACCAGGAATAAACATTCGCCAAAACACCAGAAATACCCAATGCCTTCTTGATCTGTGGGATATGATGTAGGCATACCTGTTCGAAAGCATAACCGCTCCAGGCTGTTCTACTTCCCGAATTGCGCATGTTACTCCAGAAGTTCTTATCCTGCCCACTGTTATTTGCCACAAAACGGGTATAGAACAATGAGTATAAGTCAGTTAACTGATATAGGGCATCCCTTTCACTCTTTCCTATGGTAGCATATTTCCTGATAAAATCGCATTTCTTCAGATTCTCCAGGATTTCTGATAACTGTCCACCGCCTTTCAGTTTCAACTCATCCATCAATTCCTTACGGGTCATCCCCTTCATTTTTTCAGAAAGCACCTCTACTATCTTGCGATAATGCTTGGAGTCATTAAAGAGGGAACGGAAGAGGAAATCGAATTCTCCACGTAATGGCGAATCCTGCGAGAAAAACAGTCTGTCGATGCACACGTCTAACGGCACACCACGCTCCAGCATATCAAGATAATAAGGAATACCCCCCAATATCATATACACATCCAATACCTGCTGGCGGGTAAGAGCAAGGCCTTTCAATTCGTTTAAGAACAGTTCTGTCTCGCCCAGAGAGAATGGAGCCAGATAGATCTGCCGGGTAACGCGACCATACAATCCGCCCTTATCGCCTATAAACTTAGCCAACATCCACGTGGTGGAAGAACCACAGACGATAAGTTTCAGTTGAGGGACCATAGAAGCCCATGAATTCCAGAAATAACTGAAAGCTGCGATAAAATTGCTTTTGGGCGTATCCATCCAAGGCAACTCATCAAAGAACAGAACAATCGGTTCCTGCAGAGATAAGCCCGACAGATATTCACGCAAAGCAGCAAAAGCCTCAAACCAGGTTTTCAGCTTGGGCACGGTCTGCTTAGCATACTGCGCCAACGCCATCCGAAACTGCTCCAGCTGTACCGCACGGCTCACTTCATACATACCAATAAAGGAAAAGGCAAACTGGTCGTTGAACATTTTTCGAACCAGAAAAGTCTTTCCTACGCGCCTACGACCATAGACAGCTATCAGTTCTGCCTTGTTGCTTTTACAACGTTCCAGAATGAGTTTCTGCTCATATTCACGTCCTATTATTCCGTTTGCATCCATAACTTTCTGATTTTATTTCATTTATACTAAATTCTATCGGTGCAAAGATAAACAAAAAAAATGAAATCTGCAAGGATAGTACCGCCCTAACTACCTTTTTTAACATAGTTAGGGCGCATCTATAAACGATAATACCGCCCTAACTACCTATTTTTATATAGTTAGGGCGGTGCTATCGCAAACACATCCCCTCTTCCTCCCCTATCTCATAGGGACAGTTTCTGTTTTGAAAATGGACATTAAGGGGGGGGTAGACTTCCACATTCTATGAGAGAAATGAGTACAAGGTGAACATGAGGTGAAACTAGCCATCGTTGTCGGTACTCCGCTTACCACCGAATGGATCTGGGAGAGAAACCAGGCTGCCAAGGATAAAAGGGGATTAGATGAACTGCCATACGATGAGACGGATTCAGAAGAGATGCTTCTAAGCAAAAAGAAAAAACATAGAAAAATAACAGCATTTTAAAAAATGAACCGTTTTGAACCAATCTACTTTTATTTTTTTTCATTAACTTTGCACCCAAAATTATTTGAACAGAGATAACTCACAACAAAAGTAAATGAATATAATAATGAAAAGAATCGTATTTTTAGCCGTATTCATGATTATGGCTATGATTTCTGTGCATGCCAAAAGCTATCCTTTCGACATGACCCACAGTTATGAAGTACAAATTGTCCGTGTAGCCCAACAGGGTACTAAATTTCTGAAAGTATGGGGCATTGCTGGTTCTCCAAACAAAGCTATGGATAGAGCCATGCAAGACGCTGTAGCAGCCTGCATCTTTACCGGTGTGGCAGGAAACGACATCGCCGGAAAGATACCTGCACTTGTTACAGACCCGAATGCTTACAACCAGCACAAAAAGTTTTTTGATACCTTCTTCAAAAAAGGCGAGTTTATGAATTATGTACAGAATGCCAACTCCGGCTATCCTACTGGCGAGAACAATGTGAAAACCAGCCAAGGCCGCAAAGTGGGACTCTATGTAGTAATAATGTACGACAACTTGCGCAAACGCCTGGAAGATGAGGGTATCATCAAAGCACTCAATAGCTATTTCTAAACAGACTATACATTATTATAAATAATCATATTTAAAAAGAAAAATGAAAAGAATCATTTTATCATTCATGGCTCTCATCTTTGCTGTAAGCTCTTTTGCACAATCTACAGTAGAGACTATCAACAGTCCAAAAGCCATGAAACCAATCATCATGGTAATTCCAGAAAAAGCCTGGTGTATCAATCAAGGCTTTGTGAAGGACAACGACCCGAAATCACCTGATTACGAAAAGGCACTTCTCAATGATGACGTACTCAATGTAATCACCAAAATGGGCGGCATCATGCAAGAACGCGGTTATCCTCTCAAGAACCTGCAGAGTGCTTTGGATGAATTGAAAAACGAAGAAGCGCTTGATACAAGCTTCAAGTCGAAAGCCGATGGCGAGATTGTGGAAGATGAGCTCGACATGTTAACCCGCGTGGCTCAAGCTGATATTCTGGTGAATATCGCCTTCACACGCACCACATACGGCCCTCGTAACATGATAGAATTCCGTGTAACCTCTATTGATGCTGCCACAAGCAAGCAGATTGGCGGTGAAACCGGAAGAAGTTCTGCCTCTGGTGCTCCGATTTCTGCATTGCTCGAAGAATCTGTATTGGGTTTCATCGACAACTTCACAGGAAGTATTCAGAGACATTTCGAAGACTTGGCGACCAATGGTCGTGAAGGTTCTGTCATCTTCAAGATTGCCAGCGACTGCCCTCTAAACTTCGAATCTGAGGTTACTTTGAATGGAGAAACAGGCGAATTGAACGAAGTTATCGACTATTGGCTGAACGAACACACTGTGAACGGTTCTTTCACCCAGAATGGAAATACGCGCAACCGCCTCTCTTATGAGCAGGTACGCTTCCCTCTCTTTAGCAAAGGCAAGTTTGGCGGTAAGCCTAGAGCAATCAATATGGATAGCTTCATCAAACCTATCACCTCATTCCTCTCACAATTTGGCATATCTGTTGCAACCAAACCTATCGGTATCGGTAAGACATACGTTATATTGGGAGGCAAATAAACATATCTTAAAAAGAATCTATCAAAATGAAAATAAAACATTTTTTAATCAGCCTAAGCGCAACATTCTGTGTTGCGCTTAGCACTATGGCACAAACAACAAAGGATATTGGCTTGATCAGCCTCAACCCTTATGTGCCTGAGACAGAGAACTTAGGCCAGAATGCCAACTCTATGCTGATCAGCAAATTGCAACAGATAGCAACAGCAAATGGCATGTCGGGAGCTGGATTTGACAACCGTTTTATCATCACAGCCCATATCCAAAAGCTGAAGAGCAGTCAGACCCAGACGGTTCCCCAGAAGAATGCTGTAGAAATCAACGTCGGTATTTATGTAGGTGACGGTTTGGACGGCACCCTTTACTCCAGCTATAACTGTGACGTAAAAGGTATCGGAAATTCAGAAGACCAAGCAATCTCTTCCGCCATCAGAAAGGTAAATCCTAAGCAGGAAGAATTGCAGGAAGCAATCGCCAAAGGCAAGAAAATGATATTGAACTATTACGATAAAATGTCGGGCAATATCATTCAGACTGCCAAATCTACCGCAGCCTCAGGAAAATATGAAGATGCCATCAATATGCTCTTTGCTATTCCGATGAGCAATAAGGATTTCCAGACCGCTCAATCTCTGATAGCTCAATATGGCAGAACTTCGCTCGAACAGAAGAATCTGGACATTGTTCGCCAAGCCCGCTCAGCATGGAGTGCAAATCCTACAGAAGACGGAGCCAGCAAGGCTTTGGAATTATTGGAGAATATGGAATCTCCATCAGCTAAAGTTCAAGCTGAAGCCAAGAACCTGCAAAACGAAATGGCAGCAAGGATCAAAGCCGTAAGCGACCGCGAGTTTAGGCTCGAAGCTCAAAAGGCACAAAACGAGAAAGATGTTCAGATGGCAACCATCCGTGCCGCTGCTTCTGTAGCCAAAGCTTATGCAGCCAGCCGTCCTAAGGTTGTTTACCGCTACTATTACTGGTGGTAAAACCGAAGCAGATTAAGATGATAACAAAAAATATAAAATAAACAGTAATATGAATCATTCTTTTAAAAAGAACATTGCATTTACATTCCTCACACTTGGAGGAATCTTATCCTTGTCATCATGCAAGGATAGCGATATGGAAGTTTTCGTGGCACAAGACACAAGAAATCAAGAACTTATCGAAGCTATCAAAGCCATACCTGAACCAAAGAAAGAAGTGGCAGATAAAGATATCGAAGAAGATAAGGATTACATATACCTGATGCCAAATGGCTATACTGACTATATCAAATCAAATAATGGTAGTAGAGATGGATACTACGGATATGTAGATTTGGGTCTATCTGTAAAGTGGGCAACCAATAATTTCAACAATCCATTGAATGATAATGATGGAAACATCAGTGCCAATGACCTATATAAAAAGGAACAGGAAGAAATCACCTATGTAGAACGTCCGGGAACCAAGGAGTATAACCAGCAGTATCCTGCTATCATGAGTTATGATGAATACTTGGAATATCTGGATATGGAAAAGCTTCAAAAGGAATATCATGCCTACGATAGATACGTAACAGAAATGAAGAATGCCTACAATTCTGCAGTAGAAAAATTTCATCACAATTCCGTTTCTTTTTATGAGAACATCAAGGAAGCGGGAGGAAGCTATGCCTGGGGAGCACTCGACGACTGGCCACAAGTCTCTAATAGCGACAAGAACTCTCCCCAGAATATAGCAGGAAATCCTAAGTATGATGTTGTGACCAAATATATGGGTAAAGACTGGCATATACCAACAAAGGCAGAATGGCAGGAGCTTATTGATAAATGTCAATGGGAGGACCATGATACTTATTGGCTCATAACAGGACCTTCCGGAAAGAGAATCATACTTCCACATTTTAGCCTAAACTATAACACATCAGATAGAGCAGGCACCATAACAGACAATGGGGAATATTACGATGTATATGAGTTCGACCCAGAAGAGAAGACCATCGTACAATGTGAAGCTGCAAGGCGTTGTATCCTTATCCGTCCAGTTTATTCAAAATAATCAATTACAACAATGAAATATAACAATATGAAATATCTGATTGCCATCCTGCTATTATGCATCATGGGCACTCCGCTCTCTGCCAAGAAAAAAGTATTCTATGATTCAAAGAGCAACATCGTGGGAATCACAGGTGATTACCAGCTTTTAGAAAATACAGAAAAGTTCTATTCATTAGGCATTACTCCTGATTGTCCTAAAAATATGTCGCCAAAGGAAATATGCAAATATTGGAACCAGTCAAATCTTGGCAAGAAGGTACTGGATGCCTTGCTCGATTATAACGGAACATCACTTTCTGAAGAAAAGTTGAAAGACCTTGCGCTTAAAAACGTGCTCAAGGCAGACGATGAACGTGCTGCCATCGGTGTTATTGGCAAGGAAAATATTCTGAAGGAAGACTATTTGCCAATCTTGGAGAACCAATACATCTTCATCAACGAATGTATCAAAGAAAGACCAGGATTAGGCGACAAGGCCCGCTGGAGTGCATACAAAATAAACATCAATAAGGATATACTCGAGCAGGTATTCAATAGCTGGAACGACATGGAGAAGTATAATCAGATAAAAGTAACCATCTCTTATATAGCATCAGGAGTGGCAAAGAATGACAATTACACTTTGAAATCCAACAATGGCCAGACTCAGTCTACTGTCCAGAAATTAAAAATAAAGACTCTGAGGAAGATTGCTACAGAGGTTCCCGCTTTTGCCATTCGTGGTCAGGTTATCAGTCGCCACCCATTCAGAATGAATATCGGTTATGTTAATGGCATTGATGACCGAGATAAAGTCGTCATCTACCGTACCAAGGAGAAAAATGGAGAATTGTATTCTTCAAGAGTAAGTACTGCCAGAGCTTGCAACGTAATGGATAGCATTGCCAATCTCTATACCTTTGCAGGTGGACAGGCGTCTTACAAAAGAGGTGATATCGCAGTATACCAGCCAAGCCAAAATGCCAGTTGGACAATCTCTGCCAATTATATGGATCATTCCGGCAACCTCAACTTCACTTACGATCACCGTTTCAAATTGAGTCCTGCCGGAATTTCTCAATATTTCATCATGATGTTTGGTGTGGGTGGATACGAGAAGTCTGAAAAGCGTCTCTATTCTACAGATAATGGAGCTCTTGTATACAGTCCACTCATTACCAACTTAGGTTTTGGTTATGGTATTGGCTACGAGTTTGCTCATTGCCTCGAAATCGAGCCATACGCTTTAGCACAATGGGAAACAATGTTCTTCATTTCTAAAAAAGCATCACCAAATGGCCCTACCAGATCACAAGCTGGTCCAAGAGATACCTCATACGCAAGGGGCGCTACTTCTAACTCAGCCCGTTTCCCTCTTGGTGCAAGATTGAATATCAACATCATGTATCCAATACAGCTGGTAGTAGGTGCAGAGTATATTTTCAATATAAAGATTCCTGTAGCCAAGAATACAGAAAGACGTATTCATAACAATCCGGAGAAATTTTTCTTTGAACCTACAGGATACAAGCGTGATGGCTTGAACTTATACGCTGGTTTAAGATTCAATTTCTAACTCAGCACCCTTTTCATTGCAAAAGATTGACATCATTTAAATAATCAAGCGCCAATACTTTCTTTCAAAATATTGGCGCTTATTTTTGAAATTTTCCCTTCATATTACTATATTATAAAGGTATAACCAAAAAGAAAGAATAAGATGACAAATAGATTGACTATGAGGTGAAACTTGCCATCGTTGTCGGTACTCCGCTTACCACCGAATGGATCTGGGAGAGAAACCAGGCTGCCAAGGATAAAAGGGGATTGGATGAACTGCCATACGATGAAACGGACACTATTGTCGTTGCCTTGAGATTAGACATCGCACCTAGAAGCCCGACATCCAGGACGAAGATCTTGAAGGCTGCCCGATCTTCATAACTGGCAAGTGGCAGTCGAGAAAAGGGGCAGTACGAGTTTGAGTATCGACTCGCATTCTTGACTATGAAGAATAGGAAGAGCATGAGGAGGTTGAGTACCTGCAAAGTAGTGAACTTGCAGTTCTCTTTCTTCTCTACTCCAATCTGGCTGGAGCGTATATTTATATGTTCCATCACACCCATGATTATAAAGATACTCATTTTCTGTGAGATATACAAACTTCAGAGCCTTTTTTATTTCAAAATTACGTTAAATCACGCTTGTGAATTTTCACTTACGAAGCTTTAGTAAACAAGAATTCTAAACACGCAACTGATCCACACTACTGTTATTTACAGCAAAAACATGTAACAGCCTTTTGGCAATATCAACAAGTAACGGATAATTGACATCTCTATTTGGTAAATTACTACCTATATATAAACTTGCCGGTTTTATAGCTAAATCAGAAATCTTATAATCGTTATAAAAGCTTATGAGATTACCATATTTTGCTATTTTCAAGTCATCGTCTGCACACACCTTCAATATTCTGTACTCATCCTCATATTCAAACTGAAGACTTTTGGTAAAAAACATATATTTATCAATTGCACCAAATGTAACATTGATATTTTTGTCTCGCCATCTAGAAACAATATTCTTAAGAGAATTAAGTTTTTCATTTTTTTCCGATATATAAATAATAGGCTTGACTAGATCAGTCGGAACTCTAAAGCATAAACAAACGCCACGACCATTATCTCCATATAACCTCCACATCATTGCATCATCTATTCGATTTGTCAACGACATTATAAGATAATTCTTATGCTCAATAATTTTACTAAATCTCAATGCGTCAGGATATTTTTGATAAAAATCAAAATCTATGTTCTTTCGTCTCACATCATCATATGCATTGCACAAATAATCACCTAAGAAAAAACTTTCGGAAGAATCATTCATAGAAACAACAGAATTTAACCTTATGCTATTAGATTGTGCTATACACAAAAAAGTATCCAGAGACATATACTTACACAAGACCAATTCCGGCCCTTTATAATCCGTCTTAGGGTTGAGAAAATCCAAGAAATCCACATTCAAAACATATCTCTGATTCATAGTATCAAAGAGTATATCATCTATGGAAAAATCTAAAGTGGACAAATCATTTTTTATTATCTCACAAACTTGCTCATCCATTACAGGTAAAAAATGGTTCAGGAAAGTATCTGTATCATATTCTTTTTTATCTACTTTCCATACCATATTTTCATTCACAGAAACCGTAACAGTTTTATACTCTTTATTATACCAGGCTGCATCATCTTTTCGGATAAGAGAAATACTAGTCCTTAAACATAATTGTCCTGACAAGTTTCTATAACTTCTACGATAAGGTCTAATAATAAGATAAGCTTTAGAATCATAAGAAACAACAAGATAAGGCTCTCCATTTCCAGACGCATTTTCCTCTAGCTTAAATAAGTCTGCATTGAAATTTATGCGGGTTAGCCTTTGACAAACACAATTCTTTACATTATCATAAGTTCCCTTTATCAATTGCAAGTAATATTCATTTTCATCCATAACGTCATTTTTTGTATATCACTAAGAAAATCATTAGAAATCTGCAAGTTATATTATATAATTACCCGAGGACATTCCAATATCTGAGTATGCAATAAATCCAAGAACATGAGCCTGGTATAAACCGGAGAAGTTTCCGGAAAATGCTGTTCTGCTCTTTCTAATTCTTCTGTGGCATATAGATACTTGAACTTGTTGCGCTCATAAAAGCTAAGAACTTTTGGCTGATTATACGCATCAACAACCAAGAATCTACATCCTGTTTTGTTATCCTCCTGTACAAACCACGTCTTGATAAAGTTCATCACTTGTTGACCAACTAAGAAATTTCGTCCTTGATATTTCTTATTAACCCCTAGTCTTCCCAATAATACGGCAGGATAAGTACGAAGATGTTTTTGACCTGGTATAGTTCGTTGAACCTTATTAGCAGAAGGTTTTGGAATAAAAGTTGTCTTTACACTATCATTTGATACAGTAAAGAATGCAACGATTTCAGAGAACTCACCTTCATTGTTGACAAAGCAATAAGTCTTACCAAGTCGCTCTTGAGCATACAACAAGGCATTGTGATGAAAGAAGTCTTCCAAGTCTTTATCTCCTTCTGTTTCACCACAACAAAAAGGCAAAGATGCAAGTTCTGCGGTCAAAGGCATGAAGTCGCATCTTTCCATAATATCAAATTGATAATTATTCACCAGCCAATTTAATTAAAGAGGAAGTTTAATCTTTACATTTTTTGAGCGTTCCATCATACGACGGATTGCATCTTGTGCACCTTCAGGAATTACAGTTGTGGCAGTATTTCTACTACTCTCTGCAATCTCTATAAAGCGCTCTGCAACATCACCAGTCAATACTGGAATTGTTTTAATAGCTATTGCCATAATCTTATCTCCTATTATTTAGTTTATATAACTTGCCGCCAAAGTTACGCTTTTTTCTCGAAACCACCAAGAAATTAACAAGAAATCTGCAAGTTATCAGCAAATAACCACGAAATCAACCGTAAACTATAAACTATTAACTGTAAACTATAACCTGCTATTCCCTACCTCAGCAAGCTATAATAAGGCGGTCCCATCCCGCACAACCTGGCGAGACCTTTGATGGTCCGCCAACCTTAGAGCGAAGCGGTTCTGAGCACCGGAGGGCGGTTACATCCCTTGCCCTTTTGGAAAGGGCGAGGGCTTGGGAGTGGGTTAAGGACCCTCCCGCAGGGGAGGGACAGGTGGGGCAAATACAGCACTGTAGGGCGGTTTCCTCCCTCGCTCCTGAGGAGAGAGGGCAGGGGTGAGAGGTGGAGCCCTCTTTAAGGGTAAAGAGGGACGGGGTGATTTTCGAAAAATCCTCCTTTATCTAAAGAGGAACGTGGCGATTCGATAACGCATACGTTCCAATCACCCCATAACATACTAACGGTATGAGAAAGGCAATCGCCATACTCCCCGTAGTATCCGCAATATCCCATGATTATCGGAGCAACCGCTTCACCCACAATCGTCATGCAGAGCAACAACAAACAGGGAAAAGTCCGAAAGCACCAGCTTAGGACGAATAAAGTTCATTGCTACACGCAAACAGATGGACTACACTAATCGGACTGTATTCAAAATAAGCCTCTATTCAAAGTGGACTCATCGATTTACTTCAGTATTTTCGACTCCATATAGTGATTAGCTATATCTAAGGCACGCATCATATCCTTATTTTGAGCCGTTGCACCTTTTTTCTTCTTAGACTTATCCCCATAATCACTCTTATGCCCTATTAAAGAAAATACGATATGATTCATGTCGAAAATTTTAAAGAAGAAGCGTATGCCTAATTCACTGTTAGATTTAAGTTCAAACATATGCTTATCATTAGTACAAGTACACTCTCTAAGTAAATTGTCGTCTTTTACCTGTTTTATCAAGCATTTCTTTTCGTGGGCAGTAACCAATCTCGAAATCATAACTTCTCGCTCATTTACGCGCATTCGGGTATAAACCTCCTTAAATTCATCTGCCAAATGTATCTGATAAAGATCAAGCGCATATTGTAGCTTTAACTCCATCGCCTCTTTAGACTCATCTGAGTCAAGAATGCTATACACTATATTTTTCTTATTCTGTCCATAATAGTTTAGTACTTGATAAGCCTGTCTGCCTTTAAATTCGAAATAATCCCTTTTAAAATCTTCTGAAACAGGAAGAGACAATAACCCCCATGAACAAATACTGGCAATACCTTCATTCATTGCATCTTTTCCGTTGCCATCAGTAAGATACAGAATGTCATCCACCAAATCATCAGGCCAGTTATCAACATGGTATTGATCTGCCAGTATCTGTCCATGCAAGAACATGCCCATGGCATAAGTTTTCAAATCCCTATCACCAATATCCGAAATCATTTTTTTTAAGGTGCTACCACATATAAAAGTTTCTTGCGGTTCTTTAACAGTCAAGATTTTCTTTTCTATGTCAAGTTTCCTTTCGGCACACAAGTAAGAAAAAGATTTTATTGTATCAACAAATAACTTCTGAACATTTACGCCATCAATTTCTTCTTCAGGCATAAGTTCATTAAGCAAAAATACCTTTCCCATAAATTACAGCAATTTTTCTGAATCCAACAAGAACTGGTCGAACATATGCTCAGGCCAATGATCCAATCTGCCATTTTCCTGGATTTGACATCTGTCTACTTGTGTATTTCGGTTATCATCCAACTGACACCAAAAAGTTGCAACTTTATTTGCAAAATGATTCTCACTCTCTTTGGCATAGATTCTAACGCCATCAAACAAATGATCACTATGCGTTTCTACAACTACCTGTGCACCGGCTTCAACACAAAGACAAATCAAACGAGCCATCTCTGCCTGTCCTTGTGGATGAAGATGCGCTTCAGGATTCTCAATCAACACAATAGATCCAGTTTCCAAAGTTGAGGTTAGCAAGGCTACAATGACAGGTAAGGAATAGCTCAATCCATATCCCACATTAGCAGAACGGTGATTGTCATATAAAGAATAAGACACATCAGCCTTCTCTTCAATACGATAATCAAATTTCACCCCTGGAGATATTTTCTGAAGCCAATATCTCAAAACATAATTCAAAGTGGTTCCCTCAGCATCTCCACGCAACATTTCAGGCAGCTGCTCATCCCTGAAATGATCTATACGTCTCAGAACGTTCTCACCACGTCCTCCAAGAGCCTCGTCTACATATATGGGAATAGTAGGAGTTGCCCCCAATCTATCTGCCGCAACATATATACATTTTGGCATTGGGATTATACAATTATCCATCCCTAAACTATTATACACAAAACAAGTAGGTTCCTGATGATTTAAATAAGCTGAAATTTGGAAATTCCCACAATTTGGATTTACAAGCTCAGAATCCGATCCAAGCCCAAGATTCCAGACATGAGAACCGCCATTCTCTCGGCTGCTCATGTTATCCATCATCCTTATAGCTTGTATAACAGAGCTTTTGCCACTGCTATTCAAACCAGTCAATATCGTTAATGGTTTCAATTCAAATGTATAATCCACATAAGACTTAAACCCTTTTAATTCTATTTTTGTAATCATAGCGTATAATTTTTAATTAATTTTTCTAATGTATTGTAACGTAGGGTTACTGAGCTAGGGCGCATACTGTCACGGGATATTGCAATGATGAACTTTTCATCATCCAGCAACTTAGAATAGTCATCCATAAACTGATTCCTATGGACAAAAAGCTTCGTAAAATCCATATCGGACATATTCCCCAACAAAACGCCCCATGTTTCAAATAGGCATTTGTTGATAGGTCTTCTTCTCATATTTCCATAACTCTTTCTGAAAGCATGATCTCCAAACATTTTGCGTGCCCGTCTCATAGCAATCAGAAAGATATCCAAAATCTCAACTTTTGAAAGTACTCGCACATCACTCACAGAGACCATACCCTCCCTTTCACGCCTTATCAAATCCCTGTTCTTCAGGGAAGGAAAGGAATTATAGATTATCATGGTATCAGAAAGCCAAGTATCAATTGATTGAGTCTTTTTATAAGTATGAGGAGGTCGAATGACAAAAGACAAAAATCTCAACAACAGTTCCTTATCTTCCATCCGTAAATCTTTAACAGAATTACCCGTAGCTCTTTTAAATATCCTTTCTTCAGACATGTCATTCAAAAGTACAGAAACAGCTCCACCATAAAGAGCATTTCTAATTTCCTGAGGACTCAAAGGCATACCACCCGTATTGATTCTTTTGAAGATATTTCTCTTTACTTCCTCTGGAGTACCAGGATTAATGACCGTAACAGAAAATTCAGCTTCTAATATCCTATTATAAAGTTTGGTAGGCAAGTCTTTCATTTGCTTACCTTCCAATTCTTTCAGAAACTCCAAACCGGTAAGTCTCATACCAGCCCCCTCTTCCTTTGCCTTTCTGCCATTCACAAAATTTATTCCAAGCACAAAGTCACGGAAAGCACTAATTCGCTGGAGCCCATCTACTACAGTCCATTTACCATCCTCCTCAGACGAGACATAAAACATAGGTATAGGAATTTCCAGAAGTATAGACTCTATCAACTGCGACTTTCTAACGTCAGTCCACACTTCCTTTCTTTGAAAATCCGGATTAAGGATCAGAGTACCCTGTTTTATTCTTCTAAGGATCGTCTCCATTGGCGTGACCCTAGTTTCAATGGAGATATCTTCAGGATTAAACGGATCGGTAATTTTCTCATCTTCATCACTTTCGATACCCGTATAAGAATCTTGTAAGAAAACCTTATACAGTTCATCCAATTTGTTTGCAACAACCTCTTCAGATTCAGCAAACAAAGAAGGTAAGTCATATTCCAAATGTCCAGGGGCATCAGCCTTCAGTTTCAGGTATACTTTACCCGAATCTGAAACTAACGAGAAATTGTCATCACCATTAGAGAGTAAAGACAAATCCATCAATTTATTATTAATATCAAACTGCATTTTATTATTCTTTATATGTGTATCATCACTACTGCCCGGATAAAATCCAGACAGTAGCGAGATTTATCATTTCTCCCATAAAATAATATCATTAAGATTCTGCTATTTGCTTACCTCTTTCATATCCCAAGAATACATCATTAAATCCAGACTCATTTTGGTCGAAATATGGAAAGTTCAATGGTAGCAATGTTCGATTCTTATATTTCACACTTCCTACTCCTGCTATAAAGTTTGCATGATAGCATAACTCTATTTTTTCATCTGTTTCCAGATCATAGTCGTTCACATTATTATGTATCTTAGTTAACAGCGATTCCACTTTACTGCCAAAATACAAATCTGAATCAAATTCTTCCATCAAAAGCCGTTCTATCAATATCAGACTATCGACAACACGCTCATCTTGAATGACCTTCAATACAGAAAACATATGATCCAAGATTTCTGTTATATCATTATTCCAGTTCTTCCAAGCATAAACAATTGCGGAAATGGTCTGTCCTCTCATAGAAGGCTCTTTAGAAAACAAACTATTCTTTAATCGCTCCTTCATTTCATCATCCATCAACAAGGTTTCCCGGCCAGAAGTTAACCATACCAGCATCGGCAAACAATGATACCCTTTCTTCAATAGTTTCTGTAACATATCACTGAACATCCATAAATTATCATTACCAATAATATCATCAGTATGCTTGCATACAAACTTTGATACCAATTTCATAATCATATCTATGTTAGACCTTATACCCCCAAAGACGATATTATCTCCATCGTCTTTGGTAAAAGCATCAATATTCACAAAAAGCATTTTTTCAATATGTTCAAACACTCTTATGGCTTGCTCTTCTGTCAATCGGGAACTTTGAATACATACTTTCTCAAGTTTATCAACCCAATCGCTCAAAGGAATAGAAGATCCTTTAAAAGTATAATCACCAATACAGAAATCATCTACACATTTCGCTATCAATTCATTCAATCTTACAACCTCATCTTCATGAGGCTTTATAAGATTATACGAAAAAAGGACATCAGCGGAATAAGCTGTAGACCTCCATACCCTTACCGCAGACTCCAGTTCCACCCTATCCCGTTGGTTAAGCATTTTATTATCCCATATAATACTCAACAAATTATAGGAACGACTTTGCTCTTCTTCACTTTTAGAATTGAATCCCTCATAGATTTTGTCCAAGAGATTCTTTTCTACCGGATATGAAACACCTCTTTTCGTCGGAAGAGAAACTCCACTACTATAAGGTGTCATGACTTCATGATTCTTAAGAACTAATGAAATTACACTTGGAAGATTATCCGAGCTAACAGAATCATAAACATAGCCCATAATCTCACTTACAACATGCTCATCAAATGCCATCAAAGCCTTTACATATCTTAGTATGCGTTCTTCAGTAATAACACAACATAATCTACCAAGAATATGAACCAGATTATTATAAACTATCCATCTAAGAAGAGGATTCACTATAGCATCAAACTGCTCCACATATTCAATATATGAATCAAAGAAGTTATTTGCATCATCTCTGCTAATCATCGAAAGATGTTTCCTTGTTAGCGTTTCTTTGACAAATTTCCCATCAGATGTAACCAGAAGTTTGTCCATTGCAAAATGCCAATCATAATTAAACATCTTATCCACACTGTATAGATAAAATTTATCATCAACAACGTTAAATGCCATACCTATCTTTTCCTTGAAGGAAAACCAGCGTTGCGGATACAAGTAATCAGAAACAAAACCACCAGGTCCCATACTCCATGAGTTGGAATAAGACCCTAACTTGAAATTATGAACCACCTTGAAGCCATGCTCAGGTTGTCTCTCATAAGCTTTCTTACAACAATAGATATTAAAATCATCCATTGTTAAATCTTGCCGCAGCTGCTCTGGTATTTTATACTTATTGCCATTACAATAGCACAAGAGTTCCAATACATGTACTAAACATGAACTTATATAAGCGTCTGCCCCATAAGTAATCAAAGACTTACTCAGTTCAGTTCTACACTTATCCAGTATATCATATGCATCTCTACTACTATTCATCATGAGAAGCACACTTGCCTTATGGATGCAGTCCACATACTCACCATAGTCAGTATCCCAATCCGCAAGATACTGTTGGATTTTTTTATAGTTCAGCAAAGTCTGAGCATATAATATTTGCTGATAAATAACATATCCCTTGGGAAGATTCATCGGATCAGCCAACAATAACTCGCAAAGTTTATTGAACTTTTCCTTATTGTGTTCAAGACGATAAATCTGTAATAGCGACAACCTTAGCTCAATTATGATCTTTCGTTCCTCATCTGTTGGAGACAATATATGGCCTATAACATCTTCTATAGTTGGAGTAAGCCAATCTATATTCTTAGGAGTGCACGAAATCGTCAACCTCCAATCCATTTCATAAAGAAATCGAAGTTTTAGATTCCACTCACCTTGTACCTTGCCAAAGTACCCTCTCGTAAACATGACACGTTCACTTGCATCCTTAAAGTTATCATAGAACCTTGTAGGAAGAACCATCCAACCTGGATAACTTTGCCTAACAGAAGTCATCTGCTCGATTAAAGCCTCCATCCCTTCTTTTTCTTGACCATCCTTAAAATGATAAGCAAAAACATCTATCTTACCATCCCATTCCTGATTTTCCTGGGATTTCAACAGGTATTTTAAAAAAAAGGAATAAGCCTCTTTGAAATCTTTTATACCGGGAATTTCTGCAAGATTGATGATATCAATACCCAGCTGAGCCATCAGAGCTTTTTCTGCTTCATGGTAACCTTTCCTGAATGTTACAAGATAGGTCGGACATATTCTGTCTCTACCTATCACATCCCTAAGCCACCCTATCCACGACTGAAAGTTTGGGTCGTCACCAGAAAAGCCAATCAAGCACATCAGACTTTCCAAGAAACATTGTCTTGCCGTATTCACCATCTCAGGATGTTCCATCGGATATTTGCGATAGTCCTCCTTGGTCATGATATAAGGGCGGATGTTTGGGAAGCTTCCATGCAATTTGATAATGCGAGGTGAAGGTTGGTAGAGTAATGTCTCTTTATTCGTTACCAACTTATATTCTTGCACTTCCTCCTCTGCCGCTCTTTCTATAAGAGTATCATAATTGGTGGTAAGAATATCACGCCACCTCAACCTTACCAACATTCGATGAAGTTTTCCGGGTCTAATCAGCTTATCAGGCAATGCGGTCTCTAAAATTTCATCAAGTTCATTGCGTTTAAACTCTGCATCAACAAGCGAAGCCAAATGAACAACATCGTTGTGGTCCTCCTTTTTTGCCTCTTCATCATCTCCATACAGTTTATTCAAGAAGTCTTCTCTTAACTGTACCCAGGTCTTCATCTTTACATGAGACGGCATCTCCGCATTGAGACTGAAACCAGCCCCAATGAAAGCAGTAACACGTCTTTTCGCCATATAAAGCTTGACTTGTTCAAGTTTAGAAATTAACGAAGGAGGTATTTTTATAGATGTGTCCATAAGTAATATCTTTTATTCTTATTTTTTTCTTTAGTATGCATCCAACTCATAAGATACAGCACGATACTTATTATAGGGTTTTAGCAACATATCAGACTTATCACATTCTCCGCCACCTTTCCCCATGCGGTCCCATCCCGCACAACTTGGCGAGACCTTTGATGGTCCGCCAACCTTAGAGCGAAGCGGTTCTGAGCACCGGAGGGCGGTTACATCCCTTGCCCTTTTGGAAAGGGCGAGGGCTTGGGAGTGGGTTAAGGACCCTCCCGCAGGGGAGGGACAGGTGGGGCAAATACAGCACTGTAGGGCGGTTACATCCTCTCGTCCCTGAGGGAAGAGAGGCTTGGTGAGAAAGGTGGAGCCCTCTTTAAGGGTAAAGAGGGACGGGGTGATTTTCGAAAAATCCTCCTTTTATCTAAAGAGGAACGTGGCGATTCGACAGTGCATACCCTCCAATCACCCCATAACATACTAACGGTATAAGGAATGCAATCGCCATACTCCCCGTAGTATCCGCAATATACCCCATGATTACAGGAGCAACCGCACCACCCACTATCGTCATGATAAGCAACGAAGAAGCAAGCTTGGTCTTAGTACCCGCATCTCTCAATGCCAGCGAGAAGATAGTCGGAAACATGATGCTCTCTCCCAGATACAGGGCGAAAAACGCAATGAGCGATAAAGTTCCGCTACATACCACCACAATCAATGTGGCAACAAAGGTGAGGATGGCACAGACCAGCAGCACCAGCCTTGGCTGGACATAATTCATGATGACACCACCAGCCAACCTGCCGATAAAGAACAGACCCATTCCGCCAAAGGCGAGATACAGACTGGCAGTCTGCTTCTCTATATGAATACTCTCCTCTGCATAGTTGATGAAGAAACTGTTCACACCCGTCTGGGCAGCCACATAGAGAAACAAGGTCAGCATACCAAAACCGAATGCCATCACTCGCATCGGTTTCTCCTCCACCATCTCGTTCGTATCCGCCTCATGCGCTCTCCTTGGGTCCGGCAACTTAATCCTTGACAGGACCAGTGCCACAGCAAGCACGAAGATACCCACCAGGGCATAAGGAATGGCGATATTGACACCCGAGAACAGGAGTTGACCGCCAACCAGCGGTCCTACAATCCATCCGATACCATTGAGCGACTGCGACAGGTTGATTCTGCTCTCTGCCTTGTCAGGATGTCCCAATACCGTAGTATAAGGATTCGCACTCGTTTCCAGACAGGTCAGTCCGCATCCTATCACAAACAGCGACAGAACGAAGAAGTAGAAACTGTTGATTCTGCTTCCCGGTATGAACATCAGGGCACCGATACCGAAGAGAACCAGTCCTGTTATCACACCCCTTCTGTAGCCCCACTTCCGGATAATCCATCCGGCAGGCAACGCCATCAGAAAGTAGGCACCATAGACAGCAGCCTGCGTCAAGGCCGACATCGCCTTGCTGATATGGAACGACTCCTGGAAATGCGGATTCAGCACCTCGAGAATGCCATGGGCAAAGCCCCACATGAAGAAGAGGCTGCTGATGATGAGGAAGGGCACCAGATAGTTATGTCCTTCGTATCTGAAGATGGATAGCTTCGTCATGATTCTCTGCAAATTTAAGACTGTCCTTTGTGAATGAGGAGTTTCCTCTAAGTTGTTTATTCTTTCTTTTCTTTTTTCCATTAGTAATAGTTTGTGTTGTAAATATGTGATTTCAAATACTACACTACACTGTTTTTTGATTTATACGAGGTATAAATACGAATTCGTTTACGCTTCATTAGAAGAACAGAAAGAAATCGAACTGAACCTCATTTGAATCCGAAGTGAATCTCACGTAAACCTTAATAGAGCCCCACGTAAACTTTATCTGAGCCCCAAACCAATTCGAAATGAAGCTTATTTCAAAATCAAATGAAGCTTACTCCAAATGCAAGTGAAGCCAGTTTCAATCGCAAAAAAGTCTTTTTGCTTTACAGCATAAGCAAAATCGTGAGGGATAAAGCCAAAATCGTGATTGATGCGTGAGGGATAAAGCCCCATTTTAGCCCATCAGTCACGCATGCGATTCCATTAACTATCAACGACTTATCTGATTTTTATATAAAAATCGTGATGGATGATAGATGAGCTGCAAAAAAAATCTGCGTCATCTGCATTATCTGCGAAATCCCAGCCCGCATAGGGCAAAAATCTGTGGAATTCTGTGAAATCTGTGGGACTAATAAACAGCAAAGAAGAAAATCTGCGTCATCTGCGAAATCCGCGTGACCTTTCAAGCCCGAGCAGGGCTTCAAGAAAAGAAGATTCCAAGAGATTACCTCCTGTGTTTAAGTCTCCAGAAGAAGTGCAAAGTTCTGAAAATAGGCTCACTCAAAGCCTCAGCAGGATAATATCTCACGAAGTGCATGTTCCTCCAAATCTTCAGGAAATACTTCTTTGCCATTCCTTGTTGTGTGAAATGTCCATACTTGGTGAAATGCCTTCCGAAGTTACCACCATTCAGTATCTCTGCCAGCAACAACCTTCCTCGCTTCTCATCCATTGGAGCTATCATCTTCTCCTCTGATAGTCCCAATGTCTCATGCAACACATACATCACAGCCCTTGCAAACTTCCACAATCCCAAATATTTTAGTTCTCTCTGCACCACAACTAAAGCAGTAGAGGCAGAAGAAGTAACAGCAGTAGTTGAACCAGCAGAATTATCTTCCTCTATAGCAAGGCGGTCCCATCCCGCACAATTTGGCGAGGGCTTTGATGCCCCGCCATCCTTAGAGCGTAGCGGTTCCGAGTACCGGAGGGCGGTTACATCTTCTCGTCCCTGAGGGAAGAGAGGCTTGGTGAGAATTGTGGTGTTTCCTTTGGACCGCTATGAGCTTTTCTATTAACTATTGATTCTATTCACAATCGATAATGCCATTATTTTTTGCTGTATCTAACACAGCACTATAGCCATTCTGACTGTTTCCATAGAGAGCTACATAATATTTTGCACGGGAGATTGCAACATACATCCTATTATGCCAAGCAAAGTTAGTAAACTGATAATGATTTCCTTTATCTTTACCTTCAGGAGGTACCCTTCCTTTATCTACACCTAAAATAAATACAGCATCAAATTCAAGACCTCCTACATAGTCTATTCCACCAACAATATATTTATTGTCATTCATGGCTGTTTTTACTGTATTATAATCATTCCTACTCTGTAATTCGATGTGAGGCTTATTTGCATTTTTCAAGGTTTTAAGCAAAATATTAAGTAATTGTAGATCCGAAGTCACAATTAATATATCTGACCTTCTTACCTTATGCTTATTGCAATATGTTTCAACATCAGAAATTGCACGAGAAATCATTTCTTCATCAGTTGCAGCAAGAGTATAGGTCGGTTTAATACATTTCTTATCATCTTCCGATGTAAATGAAGAAGAGCAATAATCCAATGGATTTTCAAAATGAGCAAAAAGTGCCACATTAGAAGAAAGTATATTGAATGCTAGATTTACTATCTCCGGAGATGATCTGAAGATTGTATTAAGTTTTGTTTTTACAGTTTGAACATCCTCCAAAGTAGACAATTCATTTTCCGTAAATCCAACTTCACCAGAGTTTTGCGATTTATCCAAAACATACACTATATGATTCTTTAATTGCGGCTTATTTAAATAATGAAAAACGGATAATTCATTAAAATTGAACAAATGAGCTTCATCAATAAAACAAGCATCATATCCCTCTCTAATACTACGTCGTTTCCAAATAGGTGTATCTAATTGTCCAAGCGCAGAAAGGGTTATGTCATCTGTATCAAAAAGTCCGCTGCGTTCCAATGATTGCTGATATTTCTCAAAAACTTTTAAAACAAACATCTTATCTTCATCAGTTTTCAACGGCAATCCTAATACTGGGCGTTCTATTTGTTTGTATTTCTCCGAATTACCATCAGCACGTCCTTTAATAACAACCGAAATTTCATATTGAAGCAAATCCAAAATGTCACTAAGTTGGGTTTTATTTATGAAATCAACAAAATCTTTCGAACAAATTATCTCATATCCCTTCCATTCATTACATTTCAACTGAGTGTATGCCTCCTCTATCATCATCAGTTGATAACCTTTAGAAATTCCAGCATCCTTGTCAATTAATTCCGTATCATAAACAATATTCCCTCCAAGGTTATTTTTACTCCACTCCTGCAATGTCGTAATCAATATAGAAACACTTGGATGACTATCAGCAGTTTCAAGATATTTATCTATAGTAGGATAGATTGCATAAAACAAATCTAGAATTCTATCTTTTGTTGCAAGAGAATGAGTTATGAATATTATTTTATATTCATTTCCATCTCGAACTGATTTCTCTAAAAGATAAATACATCTTAAAATAAGAGATAAGGTTTTACCTGAACCAGCAGGACCTTCGAGACGTTCTGCACCTTTAAGTGGACGCGATATAAAATTTCGCTGCGTTTTAGTCAAATAGCTATTCCATTCATCATAATGTAGAGGAGAATTTATAGACAGATTTGGCTTTTCTATTTTTGAAACGATTAAACTATCCACAGCCTCTGTTTCTTTTAAATTATCGACAATTGAAATAGATAATAAGTCTGTGACTGCTTTATTTAAATTAGTTTGTACAAAAGTACCCGTATCTGTTCCAAAATAATAAGCAACCAAAAAATTCTGCTCTTTTCTATTCTGTTTTGTTGAATTTTTATCCAACAAAACTTTTTCAACATTATGCGTTGCCGTAAATGGATATGGATAAACTATAGCAATATCACCAGACAGATTATATTCACAAGGTGCCAATGGCTGTTTATCAAAATAATGAATCGCATACTTGATTGTTTTTTGAAAAATTGTGATAACAGATTCAGAACTTTGCTGGTTGAACCCTGAAAAAGTTGACAAATCATACAAAAGCCCTCTTTTCTTATCTATAGAATGGGTATAGAAAATAATCCCTCTATTCTCTATATGTTTAATAAAGATTTTAGGATGACTCCACTTTCTATCTTTTCTCATAAGGATTTCGCAAAGTTGCTCACTTTGAGAAAATTCAGCACTTTGGAAAGTTCTGCCTGAAGCAAACTCCAATAAAGCATCGTAGGTTAAAAATATATAATTGTAATCCATAATCATAATATTCTCATTTTATTTGATAATATTTCAAAAGTTGGTATAAAATCCCTATCATCAACACCTATTCGACAGAAATTATGAGAAAATTTTTGCATAATATGTTCTATAAATGGTGAATTAACTTCTGCACATACATGATAAATTTCATTATCAGGAGAGACCTTTTTTAGTTCATCAATTGCCATTTTTATGTCTGAAGCATACATACCCTTGCTTATTTTTTGTGATGTCTCGTAACTTATTCGTTTTAATTCTCTAAGAAGGATAATTTTTGGGGTTGCTCTTGCTGTATCCCAATCATCTATCAAATAATATGCAGGTAACTCGTCTTTTAAAAGATTAGAAATTAACGTGTTTCGAGTATCTTCCTTGTGACAATAATCTTCAAAAGCCTTGTGCCGTTGCTTGTCAGAACAGAATAACACATCAACCTTTTCTAAGAAATTAGTACATTGAGATTTTTCTGTGAAAATTCTTTCTGCGATTTTAACATATAATTCTTTTTCCTTTAAATCAGATGGAATATTATGTTTTTTACACAATTGCTCAAATTTATATTTATTTTTTACTGCCCATTTGTTAAGAAGATATGCCTCTCCATCACAGCATAACCAATCGTCAAAATCCACAATAGGTAAATAATGTACTGTATTTACTTTACCCTCATGAGCTAAATCACATCGAGGGGTAATAATCAAACCGTAAACATCTAATTTTTCTGCATAATTATCAGCTATACAATTATTTATAATGGAGCCTTGAGTCAAGGTTCTTACCATCCTATAACTTTTAAAAAATTGTCTCATACAAACGATTTTTTTATATCTACTAAATGGAGACAGATGAATTCGAAAACAAAATATTTTTTAGGAAAGAATCCGTTTAGTATTCGAAAGGACTATCAAAGTCCTTCAATACCTCATGTTTTGTATCCTTCTCCGAAAGATTAGTGTGTTCCGTAAGAATGCGCCAATCAATGCCAAGAGATTCATCCAAGATAGAGATACCTCCATCTGCCTCTGGGTGATAGAAGGTATAATAGTAATGTTATTTAATTCTGTTTATAAAAAACTTCCATCCTGCGAACCAGGTTCTAAAAACCGGTTCGCACACCGCCTCAGTAGGATAATGCTTCACGAATCGTAGATTCCTGAGATTCATTCTGAAGTAACGATGAATCTTACTTTCATCTACCTTACTTCCCATCCTATCATCATACTGTCCGAAATTTCCTCCTCTCATGATTTCATCAAGCAGGAACCTACCTTCCTTTTCATCCATCGGCGCAATCATCCTATCTTCTGATAGCCCGAACACCTCCTTCATCACGAACATCACAGCCTGGGCAAACTTCCATAAACCCAGATGCTTCAATTCCCTCTGCACCACATCTAAAGCAACAGAAGAACAGGCAGAGAAAAAAGAAGAGCCGGCATCCAAAGAACAAGCCGAAGTCGTATCCCCACTACCATCCAGGCGGTCCCAGCCCGCACAATCTGGCGAGACCTTTGATGGTCCGCCATCCTTAGAGCGTAGCGGTTCCGAGCACCGGAGGGCGGTTACATCCCCGCTTCCTGAGGAAGAGGGGCTTGGGGAGAAAGTGGAGCCCTCTTTGGAAAGAGGGACGGGGTGATTCGAAAAATTACTTAGATGATTCGAAGAGATTTGATAGACTTTACAAAAGTCGCAAACCACATAGTAGTAATCCAGAAGCTGCCTCAATCCGATTCCCTCTGTAAAGATATGCCGATACAGATGAGAAAGGATATAGATAACGTTGAACGAAGCCGTAGGCACATGAATCTCTCCATAACCATCAGGCAATGAAACCCGATGATTACACTGTTCGCCCATCACCTCCTGAAACCACTTCTGCATTCTCCGATTATGAATCGGACAGAACATATACGAAGGAGTGAAATGCACCTCTATCGCCGTCTTCATCACAGGAAAATCCACATGATGATACCGCATCACCTGATTCGGACACACTCGATCAACATACTTCATGATTTTCCTGCGACCACCCGAAAGATAGATATCAATGTCCCCAGGCGTTCGCATATAAGGGTTAGGATAAAGCAACGCATTCCCCTGCCCCTTCAAGATACAGTTAGCAAAGCCCTCGTTTTCGAAGTTCTGGCAAACTTTTACGGAATCCTGAAACAGTCTGATATTCTGTTTTCGTATCTGTTCCGCCATCACCATCCATTGCATCAGTAGCTTCTGCTCTGGTGCCAACTCCTTTGGCAATCGCCGGATGCCATAAAACAGAACACCAAGCAAGGCTTGTTTCTTGGCAATGGCATATAGCACTTTCCAATCCGCTTCCTTCAAAGAACCAGGTATTTCCTTAGCAGAGCCAATACAGAATCGCAAGAAATCAAAGAAAATCTTTTGTTGTTTCAACATAAAGTTGTACTTTTGCACGCATGAAACAAGCCATACGCATCATATTATCCTACATAGCAGCTATCATCCTTCTTCCGATAGCCTTGCTATGTAAGTTCTTCCGAAGAAAGTAATCCTACTTTTTTCGGAAAGGATCCTTGTATATTCCCAAGAGCTGCTTACCGAAGTAATAGAAGAACTGCATATCATCCACGAAATAACGCTTGAAGAGGCGCTTTGGTTCCTTCATGCAACGATACAACCACTCCATACCAATCTTCTGCCAAATCTTAGGCGCACGTTTCAATGTTCCAGCTTCGAAGTCAATGGTAGCACCCAGAGCCATGAACACCTTTACGCCAGGCATCTTATCACGATACTTCATTATCCATTTCTCCTGCTTTGGAGCACCCACACCAACGAGCAGAACATTTGCACCACTCTCGTTCACGATGCGAACCAACTCCTCACATTCATCCTCATGCTTCTCGAAGCCAAAGGAAGGAGAATGAGCACCGACCACCATCTGGCGACCTACCTTCTCATTGATACGTTCCATTGCCTTGGCTGCAATACCCTCCTTAGCACCAAGCAAGAAGATTTTGCAGTCAGCATCATTCTTATGATACATATAATAAGAGGTGAAGAAGCTGGAACCCGGAATCGCTTCCTTAATTGGAGTCTTCAACAAGTTACCGAACAGGTAGAGTATTTTGCTATCGCACACCACCCATTCCGCATTCTGATACACATCATAAAACTCCTTGTCCTTCTGAAGCTTAATCAGATGATCAAGATTAGGAGTCACTAAAACACCCTCCTTCAGGTTCTCCAAGAGTTCCTGACGAGTAATGTTCTGAATATCTATATTTAATACTTTTACTGTTTTCATTTTTATTTTTTTTAAGAAAAATATTATCTCGTAGGAAACGATGTCGTTTTTATTGGTTCACTAGTTAATAAATCCTGATAAACTAATTGAAAATTGACATCTAAAGTGCTGTGGTCAATACCAAAGTCAAACATTCTATTTTCTCTAATCGGAAGAATTTCTCCCATTGGTGCCAAAACATCTATGTCTTTGGACATCAAAGCAGCTCTTACCTTCATAGAGAATTCATGATTTCTACGTAGTATCTGAGTCTTTTGTTGAAGGTGATACTCCGTATCAAATGGACAATAAACAAGAATTTTATTGGTGTTTAGCAAAGCTTTTCCAATATAATTCCACCAATCTGCATCTGTCTTACCCAAAGATACTCCAAACAATAAAATGACATCAGCGCCATTAATCATCTTACGACATTTTGCATCAATACCATCATCAAACTCTCTATTAACAAAGGGCTTAACAACAGTAGACTTTACTGGATAACTAGACTGGAAATATCTATTTGCAATTTGGCTTTCATCGTTTACCCCCATTAGCAAACCCTCTTTTAGAGTCATATGTATATGTTCAATATTTTTAATTGAAGATACATTAGCCCCTAAATCACCAACAGCCATACGTAATATCTTCTCCAAAGATGATGTATAATTGAAAGTCATAATATCATATTCCCACTTTTTTGTATCGATCTGTCTAGATTCTCCAAAATGGCTCCACAAATGTTGCTGTTTCAAATCAAAATACCCCTCAAAACTTTCTATATCTTTGAAAAATTTCATTACTATATTAGGATTAGGTTCAAACCTTTTATCTATTTCAGACAGATAAATAGTTAAAGCTTGAGAAACGTTTTCAACAGCATCAATATAACTATCAGAATCGTCAAATTGTGAAGAAACCTCACCTAACGCAACCTCAAAATCTGCCCATTTATCATAGTCTTTATTGATAAGGGATTTTAGTTTTATAATATTTTCGGAATTATCATAAGCAGATGAATCCATAAAATATTTCAAAAAATGCCGATAAGAAGTTGGCATACCTAAGTTTAAATCAAAACCATTTCCAAAAATCAACAATAATTTCATAATAAAAATTTACAACTAAATAATTTTATCGCAATATGTTAACCTTATTCTCTTTGCACCATTTTTCTAAGCTCTTAAATAGTTCTGTCCTCTTAGCTTCATTTTCAGTAAAGTTCTGGGAGAAACATTCTCTCAAGTCCTTATCACTAATTTGCTTTTTAAATCTATGTCGAAAGATACCAGCTATTCTAGTAATCAAATCGTGCCCATTCGTCAATTGAT
Organism: Segatella copri; assembly: GCF_051861805.1. GTDB lineage: Bacteria > Bacteroidota > Bacteroidia > Bacteroidales > Bacteroidaceae > Prevotella > Prevotella copri_M. The sequence continues at coordinate 3,658,336 of NZ_CP146520.1, forward strand.
TTGAATTGGGATTAGCGTGATTATTTTTAAACTTTTGGAATGTCTTTCTTGGAAAAAGACGATAATTTTTTTTGGAGGGTTTAAAATACTGCAATGCAAGAGCTTCTGATATTGGTTTTCCTGGACATAAATTTATAAGATCCAATTTTTCAAATACAAAAGATAATTTTCGATACATATTAAACCATTTTATCAAAGAAACATTGTATAATTCATTTTTTGCTTGTTTTCTAAAATCGACAAAGGCAGAAGAAGGTTGAACGGACTTAAAAACTTTTCTCCATACATTGTTGTTTTCAATGAGCATCAACTCTGAATCATGACCATCAGTAAAAAAAACATTTGTGTCGAAAGGATCAATACCATCCAAACGTTTAAAGTCACTATCCAATATAGATAAAAATCTATAGTTTGTCTCTTCCTTTATTGTTTCATGAACAGTTTTAACGTGATCGCAACCATTACAATCTTTTATATCCACTTCATCAATATTAAAAAAATTATTATATATAACAACATCATCAATACCTTCCACCAAAACTAAAAATTTACTTATAGTTAATGGCATCTTATGACCCAAGATGATAGAGCGTGCTATTCTTTTCTGCCCACTATCAATTTCCTTTAAACTTTTGAATTTTCCCATTTTCACAAAGATCATAAGTTAAATTCCAAAATCCATGAATAAATGTTGGTGAATGTGTAGCAATAATCATCTGGCATCCAGTTACCTTAGCTGTTTGCAAATAATCTTCCAAAAGCTTATCCAACCATGCCATATGCAAAGAGTTTTCAGGCTCATCAATTAATAGAATCTTACTATTTGATAATCCAAAAACTAATTTATAGCACAAGACTAGCAGATTCTGCTCACCACTAGATAAATTATGAGGAGGAATTTCGTGACCGGATTCACTTATAACATACATTTTCCCATCTTTAAAAGCTAAATGTTTATATGATAAACCTTTAGAAGAGACAAGCTGGTCGAATGTAGATAGCCTAGCATAGAAAGGCGATAAAGTTGAAAGTTTATTATCCAAGTCCTTTAGATATAGTTTCAATACTTCTTCATAATGAATACCTAATTTTTCAACTATTTCGAGTTCACCAACCAAGCCATACTTTTTAAATTTTGCGATTTTATCTAAGACTTGCTTATGAATAACATCTCTTTTGATATGTTTAATCGTTTTATTCTCTGCTAAATTCGATAATCTTTTTACAAAAGAGCCATCCACTTTCAAGCTCATCAAATTATAAGCCTTTTGCGCTATCAAGAAAAATTCTTCTATGTATTTCTGTATATCATCTACAGTTTTAACAGGTAATTTATCATCTGTCGTACGCAAATAATTTACAAGGCGTTGTTCCTTTATCATTATACACTCTCTACCCTCCAAAAAATCCAAAATTTTTGGAAAGTTATTCATAACAAAAGTATCATTTTGATACAGATACTTCCAATCTAACTTTTCATCAATTCGAGAATAATCAAAGTCTTCATTTGGTTGAATACCATAATATTTCAGCAAATTAGATATATAAACAACATCTAAATCTGCAATCTCTATTCTATTCCCATCTTTGTTCATTTCTATATGAACAGTAGCATCAATCAAGACTCCACTAATGCTAGTTCTGTTTACCTTTCGATTCAAACAGCAACTAACATTTGAATCAAACTGGATTTTTATAGTAGAGAAAGGAAGAAAATAGAAATACCAAAACTGTCTTGAACAAAAATGATTGATAATTTGCAAAATAGTTGTCTTACCAAAGCCATTTGGTCCTGTAACGATCTGTACATTAGGCTCATTATCAAATTTAATATCATACGAATACAAATCATATAAGCCTTCTATTACAAGCTGTTTTATCATATCTATATTTTTATATAATGATTTTATTTTTCCAAAGTCATTAAGCCTCGACTCCCATTGATACAGCCAACTAAGTCTAAAACTACCACCATTCTTACATCAACAAGCAATTGAGAATCCCTACCCCCAGGCGGTCCCAGCCCGCACAATCTGGCGCAGACCTTTGATGGTCCGCCAACCTTATAGCGTAGCGGTTCTGAGCACCAGAGGGCGGTTACATCCTCTCGTCCCTGAGGGAAGAGAGGCTTGGTGAGAAAGGTGGAGCCTTCTTTAATGGTAAAGAAGGACGGGATGATTTTAGAACCATGATAACATCCCATCTGGGAGAAGAGCCAGTGTATTGGATGAAAGAGCAATACAATGGTACCGATTGCACCGCTATCGTCCTCTATTTCCCAAACTCTTTAATTCTCTGTTCCTCTCGCAATGAGCAAACAAGCAGTTGTCCATGCTTCTCGGCTACGATATAGCCATCCAAGCCTTGAACTACCACCTTGCTTTCATCAGCTGCATGAACCACGCAGTTCTTGCATTCATACAATCGGATGTCATTGCCTACCTTAGCATTACAATCATCATCTTGTGGAAGCAAGGTGCGGAGGCTGCCCCAGCTGCCTAAGTCGCTCCAACCAAACTCGGCTGGCAAGGTATAGATTTCCTTCGACTTCTCCATCACGGCATAGTCAATGCTTATCTTCTCGCAGGTTGGGAAGAGTTTGCCAACTACCTCTTTCTCCTGTTCGGTATAGAAAGAAGGAGCCATCTCATCCATGATGCTGGCAAGCTGAGGCTGGAAGGTGCGGACTGCCTTGCTGATGGTATCAATGTTCCATACGAAGATTCCGGCATTCCAATAGTAATTGCCAGCGGCAAGGTATTGCTCTGCAGTTTCCAGGTTTGGTTTTTCCTTGAAAGCCTCAACCTTATAGATTTCATCTACGGATGTTGGCTCTGCTGCGGCGATATAGCCATAGCCTGTTTCCGGGCGGCTTGGCTTGATACCGATGGTAACGATGGCGTTCTTATCAGATGTATAGCTCAATGCCTTGCTGAGCACTCGCTGATACTCCGATGTATTGATCACCAGGGCATCGGATGGTGTCACCACGATGTTGGCATCAGGATGCAGCTTCTGGATCTTCCAGCAGGCATAAGCAATACATGGAGCAGTATTGCGAGCCTCCGGCTCTGCTAATATGTTATCTACTGGCATGTCAGGGATTTGCTCCTTGACAATGCTGATATATTTCTCGTTTGTCACTACCCACATGTTTTCGACAGGACAGATTGGCTTCAATCTATCTACTGTCAATTGAATGAGGGAACGGCCAACACCCATCACATCAATGAATTGTTTTGGGTAATCGGGGGTTGACATAGGCCAGAAGCGGCTACCTACGCCACCAGCCATGATAATGATTTGAATATCACAATATTGCATTTTCCCAATTTTAAATGTAAGCCCACAAAAACTATTCTTAAATACAAGAAAATTATCAACTCACATATTTTTCAATCTATACAAACATGAATGCTTATAACATGGATTCATATAAAGATATAGTTTCTTCTAAATTTTTCTCTATCGAAAATTTATTTTGAATAGTCTCAAAAGCTTTATTACTAAAAGTCTTCAACAACTTCTTTGATTGTAAAAGAGACAAAATTGCGTCAGCAAGTTGACCTGAAGACTTCGGTTCTATAAGAATACCATTTTCACCAGATGTTATGACCTCTGGTATTGCACCTACTGGTGTTGCAATATTAGGTATACCATAAGCCATCGTTTCCAAAATTGTCATTGGTAATGCTTCAGTATATGAAGGTAGCAAACATATAAGTGCATCTTTAAAACAAGCTGGTTTGTTTTTTGGTGTTAACCAACCACAATAATTAATTCTTTTACTAACTCCATACTGATTTATAAGCTCTTCTATATTATGATTTTTATCAGCACCATAAAGATTAAATTCTATATCTTGCGGAATCTTACTATCAATTTGCTGAACAGCCTCTAAGATTTCGTTTATCCCTTTTAAAGGTGTTAACATTCCTAGAAAAATTATTTTTTTAGACTCAACATTATAATAATTAACATCTGGAGCAAAGACAGCATTGTACAAGACTCTAATTTTGACATTACCCTTAGTAATTCTTCTGATAAACGGTTCCCATTTAAAACCTAATAAAGCTATCGTATCAGCAGAAGATAGCAAATATGAAACTAATCTCTGTTTTTTTACTGATAAAGAATCAACCCAAGGCTCAACATCAGCATGGATATGAATCAAGACCTTAGACCCTAAAAAATTAGAAACTCTTGCTATAATTCCCTCCCTCCAAACACTTGTTCTTGTAGACATATGTATATGCACAACATCATAGTGTTTTATAAATATTTTCCAAGTAATAACACAAAGAGCTTTTATAAAAAAAACAATTTTTTGAAAATTTGAGGAATTAACAACAGAAGGTATATACTCTAAATGTGTATAATCACAAAAAGACTTATCATTAAGATAATTATCAACTACAGTTAACATCCCACCTACCGAAGTTCTATCAACTCCTATCATTAATACTTTCATAACATTTTATTTAATGAGTTTATATAATTTTAAAGCTGACTCTTTCCAACTATATCTCTCTAAAACCTTATTTGAGTCATCAACTTTATTATCTTTTAAAAGTTTATCCAAATCAACATTAGTGTCATAAGGATCAACATAAATAGCACAACCTTGATATATTTCTGGCAAACATGTTGTATTTGCTACTATAATTTTAGCACCTTGGCTCAAAGCTTCCATTGGAGGAATACCAAAACCTTCATGAATAGAAGGAAAAATAAAGGCCTTACAATTCTTATATAATGAAACTATTTCTCCATCTGAGAGATAACCTAACCATTTTAAGTTTGGAACATTATCAATATCTATATCACTATTTTTAACACGAATTCCACTCAATACAAATACTTCTTCAGGATGTTTTTTGGCATATTCAACAACCCACTTCGTATTTTTGTTATAATTTATATTACCTAAAGTAAAATAAAAAGAATTTTCTTTCAAATTATTCTTTTCTAAGATTGCATTATCTGGAATAATTTGAGTTATATGCTGCCACCCATTACTTATTATATGAATACGCTTAGAATCAATATGATATGTATCAATTAAACTATATTTTGAAAAATAAGAAACAGTCAATATATCATAATTCGTCCAAGCGGCAATTCGATAAACCAATTTATGCCAAGCTACTGATAATTTGCCATGAAGAGTTTTAAAGTACTCAGGATGTGTTTTATAAGCAACATCATGAATACATATAACGCCAGGATGTATTAAAGGCTGACTATTACAAAGATTAACACTAATTCCATGGTTCTTCATTAGGAATATTGGGAAATCAATTTGTTCCCATAATAACCCTTTATGATTACCATACTCTATAACACAGATATTTTGAAAACGTGGAACATTTGCTCCATAAGGGACAACAACTTTAATCTCGCCAGTAGAAGAAATTTTATCTATTTCTTGAAGTAGCTGACGAGCAAAGCGATGAACGCCCGTTACTTTTTGAGAAAAGAACAGGCCATTAATGTAATGATCTTTCATTTTTTCTATTTTTTATTAACTTTGCAGGATTTCCTCCAACAATACTATAAGGTTCCACATCTTTAGTTACTACAGAACCAGCTGCCAAAATACAACCTTTTCCAATATGATGACCAGGCGTCATGATTACCCTTAAACCTATCCAACAATCATCATCTATTATTGTCGGCGTTCTTCCTTCAATAGAACCTTGGAAACACATTGGCTTTTCTGTATCACTAAATGTATGATTATTGGCAACGATATGTACTTCAGGAGCCATCATCACATATCTACCGATAATAGTATTGTTTGGAATAACACAATTTTCACCAATACCACTGTAATCACCTATTTCTATATCTCTTCCATCACCAAAATAGGCATGTCGATCAATAGTGGAAACTTTACCACAATACTTGAATATTCTGCGACAACAAAATATTCTCATAGCATTAAATAACCTCCCACCAAAACGAGAATACGAACTTGGCAAACGCGAAGCAAATCCATAATATATAACTAGAAAAATTCGCCCCCCCCATTTGTTTCAGCAAAGCAGCTATATCCATATTCATCATTTTTGCATAAACATAAACATAATTACTTTTTCCATTATACATAAGAGAGGTCATGATTCTCTGGTGAATAGGCAAAAAGTTTGCTTTATATATTGGCTTTATTTCTTCCCATATACTTGCCGTAATAATATTTTTTATATACTCTAGCTTTTGTGCTTTAGGTATATCAAGCGAAACTATCAATCTTATCATTGAGCGGATATACCCTATGAATAATCGTTTGGCACGTAGAGAATCTTTGTCTAGTTCCATTGTTCGTTCTTTAAGTAAATGATATAAAGCCTGAATCTTTTCAAACTTTTCTGGCTTAAAAGATTTCGTCAAAGAACCACCATTAAAACAATACACATAAAAGACATCTGGTATAAACCCTACGCTATTACAGCATTTAAGAAAATCTATTTGAAAAGGAATATCCTCCGAAGCATAATCACGCTCCGATATAAACATTATCTCATTATCTGTAATTACAGAACGCTTATAAACAGAATGCCAAACAGACATATCATGTATATACTCAGATTTGCAATGTGGCGGAGCAGCAATGAAATCAAGTAAAAGCTCATTCATTCTTTCACTTGTATATTCAGTATATGAATCACACTCCTTACACTCAATAAAACGATTAGGACTAAATTCTTTTTTAAAACCACAAAACACAGCGTCATTATTATTATCTTTAGCAGTATTATATAGCTTCTCATACATGTTCAAATCTACATAATCATCAGAATCCACAAATGCGACATATTCACCTTCAGCTATTTCTAATCCAGAGTTACGAGCATACCCCAATCCAGCATTCTCCTTATGTAAGACTTTTACTCTTCTATCTTTCTTTGCATACTCATTACACATCTGAGGGCAATTATCAGGAGAACCATCATCCACCATAATAATCTCAATATCCTCCAATGTCTGATTAAGCAAAGAGTCCATACAACGATTGAGATATTTCTCGACATTGTAAATTGGTACTATTATACTTATTTTTGGATGTATCATAATTATTTTACTTTTTTTGCAGGAACACCAGCTATAGTTATATTTGGTTCATTAAAAGAATGAACAACTACTGCCCCTGCTGCGACTTTAATGCCATCTGCAATATTTACATTACCTATAATTTTAGCTCCAACTCCAATCATTACATTGTCACCTATAACAGGACAACGAAGATCTTGTGGACCAGCATTACCTATACAATTATTGCCATGCAAATGACAATTTTTTCCAATCACACTACCTCCATTTACAACACAGCCCCCTCCAAAATGATACACCAACAAACCTGGTCCTATGTTACATGTACCTATCTCTAAGTTAAGTTCTGCCCCTAAACGATTACGTTTGCGAATATAATATATATATTTAATTTTATCTAGCAACGATGGAGAATGATGCAATTTATACGTATAATAATCAGTAATGCGTGATATAATCTGCCATCTTAAAATCAACCATTCTGGTTCATTTTTCAAGAAAGCCCAAAAACGTCTTTTCCTTGTTGAAAACATATATTGAGAATAAACATTTTTATCATACTCTATAATATAATTTAATTCTGCACAATTTTTTATCATATCTATGATTTTAAAGGAAAAGACATTTAAGCTGACTAGTCTAAATTCTCCAAGAATTGTTTAAATTCATCAAAACCAGCAAACTTTGCTATATGATGTCTTTTCCAAATTTCAAATTGAGCTGGACTAAAAATGTTGTGATAAGGATAATTATAGTTTTGATAATTGCTACCATCAACAAAACAAGGATAATCGTCATAGAAGTCATCAATATGAACATCTCTACCTGTTTTTTTTATAGCTAACGCATATTCAATACATTCATCAATGTATTGTTTTATTCGTTTTTTATAATAATCTTCATATGTACAAATAACTTTTGCAGGAACACCTACCGCAACACTATTTGCAGGAATATCCTTGGTCACTATAGACCCTATGCCGATAATAACATTGTCACCAACAGTTACACCCTTTAAAATTGTCACATTTTCACCCAGCCAAACATTATCTCCAATTTTCACTTTACCATGACTTGGAAGAAATTCTCCATAAGAATTAACGAAACACCAAGAAGCCCAATCGTGAGTTAAAATTATTGTTCCACTATGCAAAAATACATTCTTACCAATTTCCACCAACTCAGGGCGACTCATATCTATCTGAATATGCTTGGGATCAAGTACATAAGTTCCATCTCCAACTTTTACCCCCCCCATTTTTATATATTTTAAATATCTTTCAGACGAAGAAGTGTAATATAATTTACGTATTTTATTTATCAATTTTTGAATTATCATCATATCGAATTTGATATTTTAATATTGTTAATAATTGAACTATTCTTTTTCTCAGTCTACTAGAATTTCCCCACGTATAACTAAAATCATGAATAGTATATGTTTCTTCATTATTATATAGACTTTTAGTTCTCCAATCATTTGCACATAAATAAACTTGTGGCAAAAAAACAAAGCCTCTAAATAATTTCATTTTATTATCACAAACCAATCCTTTTGATTTAAAGAAATCAGTAATAAAACTAACATTAGTAGTTTCATCATATTTTAAACCTAAAAAGAATTTTCTAACAAAATAATTCGAAAATATTTCTTTTAATAGAGCATTATTGGGATTGCTTGCGATTACACCTGTTGTAACATATTGTTCATGTTCAAATCCTAAAAAACCATCAGAATTCAACAAATCATCAGAAAAGCGCTTTAAAACTCTGATATCAGTATCAAAATAGATACCTCCATCTTTAATTAATGCGTACAAACGAGCAACATCAGACACAAAAGCATATTTTTTTGCAAAATAAGCTTCTTTTGTATATGGAATCATGTTGACATCAAAGTTGTCTTCGTTCCACTCCTTTATCTCGAAATCTGGAAAGAATTTCTTCCAAGTCTCAATATACTCCAATACTTTCTGTGGTTTAGGCTTCCGTCCAAACCAACAATAATGAATAATCTTTGGTATCATATTAAATATTTATTTTTTTTCATATTTGAAGGCATATAACGTCATTATAGACATTGGAATTATAGGACAATCTGTCTGCAAAGCATTATTAGTATTAAATAATAAAAACATTATAATAACTAGGCACAACAATGTAAACTTATTTAAATTTATCGACTTATATATTTTAAACCAATACAAGAAAAAAAGTATGGTATAAATAATTCCAAAACCAAAAATTAAATTTACGACTGAATTTTCTATCGCAACTAAGGAATATTTTACCATAAAAGACGTAGATATCGTTGTCGGCAATCCAATAAGGATATCAGCTATACTCATATCACTCGTCAAGATTTTAACTAAAATAAATCTTGCATAAGAGCTACCATCATTTGAATCCATTCCTATAGCCAAACGAGTTCCCATATTATGACTTTGAACAAAGATCAAAAGATAGGTAATAGAAATTCCCAAGAATGAAAACAAAAATATTTTCTTCCATAAACTTTGTTTTTTTATAACAAAATCCCTCCATAAGTTCATCAACAAAATGATTCCCATAAAATATATAGAACTTCTTGAGTTAAAACAAAACAATGATAAATAGCCAATAAAGAAGAACGCATATCTGAAATTAATATTTAAATTACTAGAAAGAATACCGCACATTATTATTGATACAAGAAAAGAATTTTGCAAAGGATGTCCTTGCAACGCAAAGGCTCTCATTTCTTCTTGACCTGTTATCATCTTCAATGTATCAACAGAAACTGCAAAAAGTAAATTTCCAGAAAAATATTCATAAAATGCTATTATGAATTCAACGCATATAAAACTTAACAAAAAAAAACGTAACCTTTTTAATTGTGCAGAATTAAACAATCTTAACAACGCACATAACATGAGCGGTTCAAATACACTATTTATAAAAAAAGACATTCCTGCACTTTTATTCATAAATATTTTTTGAAATACACCAATAAGACAGGATGCAATTATCAAATACTTTTCATACTTGTATAGCGAAACCTTATGGATATTTAACATGTATGCAAGTAGAAGGAAAGGTATGGTTAGATAGTGACTCAAAGCGAGAATACTATCACCTTCGATATTCAAATGCAAATAGCGAATAACATTTGAACCGACAAAAATTGTTAAAACCAAATATATGTTACATAAAATTGGTTTCGATAAACTGTTATTCATATCTTATTTATTTTCACCGAGTCTATTATATACTGAGCAACTTTAGCTGGTGCCCAATACTTTTCGTATTGTTCTATAACATATTCCTTGCTAACTGGTTTTAAATGTTTCAGCTTATCAGAAACTTCCGAATAATCAACCTCATCATCAGGCAGATAACCCATTTCTCCGATTTCCGTCACTTCATCACCAAATGGATGATACCATTTCACATGGAGATTATCGGTAGCTATGGCTGTACCGCATACGAAGCTATCAATGAAACGAGCAGGAATACTCATTCGATAACCAGAAACATTAACATTGTACTGGAACTTTGCAACGTGTTTAGAGAAATCTTTCAGCGGTATAACTAATTCCTCATTAGTATTAACACCAGTGTCAGAGTTACCTCTATTAATAACTCTAGCATCATAACCTTCACCAAGACCATTCATAATATCGGCAATCTTAGCTCGCTTCTCATTAGGATGGTTTATCTTATTACCAAAGTATCCCAAGATATCTGACTCCCAATCCCAATCAGGTTCTGTTACATGTTCTGTTGGCACAGGACCAGCAGCATTACCAAAATAACACATTGCCTTTTCTGATTGCTTTACAGAACGCGCAGTAAGTAAATTATGATAGGCAGCATCTAACTCCTGGAAAGAACATGATCTTCCCATAGAACGAGGTCCAATCATCAATGGCTTAATTTTATCCTTTAAGTCCAAAACATCTGGACATAACTTTCTCTTAGCACATTGCTTACCAGCATCCTGAGGATTAGCAAATTCTGAATCAAAGTATGGTAGATATACATTCCCCAACTTAAAGCCTTTCTCTGTTATTTCCATAGGACATTGCAACTTAAAATAAGCATCAACTTTTCTCAATTGTGCGCCACAAAACATATTAGGGCTGTCAGCTGAATCTATACAAAAGTACTTTTGCTTGGTACCATATTTAATATAACCAGTAAAATAAGCCTTTGTTTTTTCCTCAGCCTGACCACCCTTCAGATATTGTATTTTATTCACACATCGTACAAGGAATTTATTATTATACAACAAAAAGCGTTGCATAAAAGGAACCTTGAATTCTAGCTTTATTTCCCCTTTTTTTGCTAATAACTGAAGCCCATAGACGAACCATTGATAATATTGAATCCTATTTGACAAGTTGGTTACAACAACCGTCGGCTTAAAAGAATTATTACTCATATAATCGAGACTTCAAAGAATTTAAATACATTTTTTCATTTCCCCAATCTTGATAATCCTCTACCTCAAATGGTCTAAAAGACTTATTATCAAGCAACATGGCATAAACAATATGAGACATATAAAGTTTTTCGAAATGACTCAATCGCTCATAATAAGAGCAAAACAGTTTGGCATTTTCAAAGAGATAACCACCTGCATTGAAATATCTACTGATGATTTTCTTTTCTATGATATTAGTGATGTAGAACTGGTCATCCAAATCGACATAGCTCTTATTGTGAGGATTAACCATATCCAACTTGTCCAGAGGATAAATGGCGATACCATTTGTCTCAGTAAAGTCACAGGTGAAATAACCATCTGCATCCTTTACAAAGATACTACCCTCTATCTGCTCTTGCTTTACACACTCATATATCGTTTCTGCTTGTGAATTAGTTGGAACTTTCAAGGATAAGACTTTCGCCTTTTCTGATAGCCCTAAATTACGCAACTGCATATTTAGCAATTCTGACAGATGGTATTTCGGATCAAGTTTGTCTAAAATCACAAAATAAATATGCTCAAACTTTGTTAAATCCAAACCTTGTATAGATTTGATGCATAGCAAAACACCATCTTCCGAAAAATTGAAAACATACGGCATCGTATGCTCATACTCAGGTCGGTCTGCCGCTATGGGCACTATTAAACTCAAACTCATAACATTGAATTGATTACATTCTTAAGATAATTGGTTACTTTCTCTTCCTTGGCATACTGCAAGATACGCAGGAAGTTCATCAGTTGGAAGACATGATAATATTCACGATACCAAACATACTGCGAATAATAAGAATCAATCTCATGGTCTATCTTCTGAGATATGATACTCAATCTTACCAAGTCTACATCTCCTTCATACATCAAACGGGACCATTCATACTGAGAATCCTGACGAATCTTTACAAGGTCGAGCAAAGGTGACTCGATAAAAGAATCCAGGAAGTCGATGAGGTAATAGTTGTTGCCATTGAAGAGGATATTTGAAAAAGTCAAATCACCATGACACTTTCCCATCGGGATTTCTATCTCAATCGGAAGTTGCCCAATCACCTTGCTACATTTCTCCAGCAAAACCTCAACCTCTTTATCTCCTTTCAAGAATTCATTCACATGACATTTATTACAAACATCCAAGAATTTATCTTTAACAACCTGAGTATTGACCTTTCGAAGAGGAGAATCTTCTATCTCGGCATTCATGAATATTTTCAAAGCCTTGACAAAATAACTGATATTGTCGAAACCTGCATCTTCAAAGTAATCGATATAGTTCTTGCTATACACATACTCCATTTTGATAATGAGATGGTCATCCGTCTTGTCTATCTCGAAGATTTCAGGAATACGTATGTGCTGATAAGCTCTTCTACATGCATCTTGCTGTTTTTTAGCCTGCAAGTAGAGGCGATTGATGTATTTAGGGTCATGTGTACTCTTATAGATATACAGATTATTGCCGTCATTGACAATATCTATTTGGCAGCCACTATGACCTTTTACTTGTATTTCCATAAAAATAGTCTTTTGTTATTTGAACATAAGAAAGATTAGCTGCAACGGCTGCGCCTATACCTACGGGAGAATCCTCGAAGACCAAAGCTTCGCCAGGTTGGATATTCAACTTTTCTAAAACTTTATTATAGATTTCAGGATTGGGTTTTCCATGCTCAACATCCTCGCCAGCTATAATCAGCGTAAAAGCTTCCAAGGCTCCTATATGCTCCAAGGCAGTCATTAAGTTTTTCTTTCGTGCCGTAGATGCCACAGCAGTCAATCCACCTGCTTGCTTGAAGGACTTCAACATAGTAAGGAGAGAATAGTTAACTTTCAACTTGTCAAAGAAGAGAGGATAACAATCACCCTTCGCCTTTCTGATACCTTGCTTGATGACAGTATCAGAGATTCCCATATGCTCCATAAAGTCATCGAATCGGAAACCGAAACAATCTTGGTATTGCTGCTCTGTTAAATTCAAGCCAAACTGGGAGAAAGCCTTTTGGTAAGCCAAGAAATTAGCCTCGAAGGTATCTACCAAAGTTCCATCAAAGTCTGTTACCAATAGTTTTATCTGTGACATTACATATAGCGTTTTAGTTCTTCTGGTGTGCCGTATGAGTAATACTCCTCCATTTTAGCTAACTTTACATGCTCACCATTCTGCAAAAGTGTATTGAATAACAAGGATACGTAAAATTCAGGCTTTGAGAAGTGAGTATCAGCCAGCATTGCATCTGCAGCATTCAAGAAGCTCTGAGCTTTTGAAAAGAAATAAGCACCACAAAGCGCATGATGAGAAATCACCTCTTTCTCTGCGGTTCTTATAACATTCATTTCAGAATCCACTTCAGCATAACTATACTTTGGAAGGTCTGAGTCAAAAGATACCAGCATTCCACCATCTACATCTTCTATTGGCTTAGACAGAATAGACTCGATATTTTCTACATAATCCTTGCTTTTAAACTCCAAGTCGCAATCCATCACAACAATGGAATCTTCTGGAGCAATTGCTGAACGAGCCATCAAGCAAGTCTCGACAGCACCTCTAGTTGTCTTTTGAACTGAGAAGATATTTGCATCTGGAAGAATCTGCTTTATCTTCTCATCTATTTGATACTTGTCTATATGTTCCTGTCGAACAATAAACGAATACTTCATAGGAGCATCTTCTACTTTAACACTCCCGATGGCACGAAGAAACAATTCCTTATCGTGCAACTTAATCAATGGTTTAGGAGTAGTCCATCCCTCTTTCAAGAAACGGCTACCCTCACCTGCCATTGGCATTATAATGTGTAATGGTCTCATTTTCTTATTATCGTTTTCAATACATTATACAAAGGCAAGACAAATCTTATCAAGACAAATCCTACCATATATTTTTTATCTTTTATTGTTCCAAGTAAAGCGCGAACGGGTTTAGAAAAAACACTCGATGACACATCTTGAGGCAATTCGATGTTTCTTGCTAAATCCAAATATATTGCATAATCTCTCCATGAATATTTATAATTAGACTGTTGATAGTCTATATAACATCCTAACGAATGGGCGTAAGCTTGCTGCATAAACTTTTGATTGCCGAAGCTAAATGTCGAACATAACTCTCTTAGTGTACTGATTTCTTTTTCCAAATAATTAAGCACCTGCTTCTCATTAAGTAGATACTTCTTATTCACTGGCGGACAATAATAGTTATAGCCTGCATAATTAATGAACACCAAGGTCTTACAAAACATCAAAAAATTCATAACGAAAACATGGTCTTCCCCCCAAAAAAGTGATTCATCAAACCGCAAGCCAGACTGCTTTAGAAGCTCTGATTTAAACAATTTACTCCAAGGAACACCTACAGGGGTATCGGCGAGATATTCTGCCATACATGAGCCAATTTCGTCATCTACGACAACTCTATTGGGATAAACGAACTGATGAGGCTTACCACCAGTACTTTTGAATCCACAAAAAATCAAATCTCCATCCCGTCTAACCAGCTGCTCAAAATAATCATTATCAAGGAAATCATCAGAATCAACAAAAGCTATATATTTTCCTTTAGCTTCATCTATGCCAAGATTACGAGTAGAACTCACTCCTCCATTTTGCTTATGGAAAACTCTTATACGAGCATCTTTTTCTGCATACTCATCACAAATTTCTCCCGACTTATCTTTACTCCCGTCATCAATAAGGAGCAATTCGAAATCGATAAATGTCTGAGCAAGGATGCTATCTATACAGCGTTGTAGAAGTTTTTCTACATTATATACAGGTACAATAACACTTACTTTTGGATTATTCATATTTACTCTAGTTACGATTTCTTACTTTATTTATCAATTCAAATATTTTCCCTTTTATGAATATACGTTCTGAACAAGTACAACCTACGGAGTAAATTACCATACTAGAACAAAGTACACAAATGCTACATTCAATAAAAAATGATGCATACCCCTCATTAAGATTGTTATATGTAACATACGGCAATATCGGAGACAATACTACCACAAACAAAATGGGTTTTACAACCCGTCTAAAATAATCAACTAGATTCATATTTATCATTGGCAGAACTATTCTAAGTCTTGCATATTGGGTACATATTTCTACTAATATATGCACAACAAAGACATATTCTGGTCGAATTCCTAGAAATTTTAAGCAAACATAAGCTATGGGTACTATCATCAAAAGCATAGTACCTTCAATTAACTGAAATTTTTTCAGACGTCCTGTAGCATGAACTGATACTATAATCGGATTTGACAAGGTAAAAAGTAAACCTACAATCAATATCAATCTGAGAAAATTCACAGTATAATCTGGTACAATACCTAACCATGTCTTTAATACGATATTTGCTTCAAACATGAGAGGCATAGCTATAAAAAACAAAATGAAAAAAGAAAATTTAGAACTCTTTATTAATAAACCATGCATCATTTTCAAATCGCCTTGAGCATAACTTTTTGTCAGCTGAGGATTTAGTGCCATCTGAAAATTATTACAGAATTGCTGACATATATTCTGAACTTGAACAGCAACTCCTCTGGCAGCATTTACAGCTGGACCAAAAAACATATTAAGCAAGATATTCAATCCTTGCGTAAATCCCATTACTGCTAAATTTCCGTTCATAGTCCAGCCTGCAAATGAAAAAATTTCTTTAAATAATTTCTTGTCGTAACAGCATTTTGCATGTACTTCATCAAAATGCCGAGAGCAATATATCATATAAACAATTTGATCAAAAGCTTGAATGCAGAAGAATAAAAAAGAATATATGATTAATTTATCGAATGGTATAACAACCAACAAATAAACAATCAATAATTTTAAAACTGCATCAACAATCGTAATGTAAGCAAAAGCCGACATTTTTTCATGAGCAATAATAGTTGCATTATAGGGAACAGTGATAACTGCAATCATTGCAGAAAGTATGGAAAATTGGTATACCCAGAAAGCCGCAGTTTCACGTTCTGCTGGAATTTGCAACTGGGTGGTCATAAACCATAGGCCTAAAGTCTCTCCTACAAGCAATATAACTCCTGCCAAAATATAATGAATACTCTTGATATTACCAAAAGTTCTTTTCATCACACTCATATTACCCTTTCCCAAATCAAAAGTGATATACCTAGAGGATGCTGCACCAAGAGATCCTGTCAAAAATCCCAGCATGGTTATAACTCCACCCACAACATTATTAATACCAAAGTCAACTACTCCCAATGTATTCAATACGACTCGACTCGTATATAACGATACCAACATCATAAAGAGCATTCGGAAGTAAAGAAGCAAGGTATTCTTTGCTATTCGTTTATTATTATCTGATGTTTGATTTGACATTTACTTTTTCTTTTCTATTGATTTAAAAAACTCTTTCTATCATTCTCCCAAATGGTATCAGCCTCAACCGCTGGAAAATGAAAGAACTCTATCAAATGATTCGTCAGTTGATTCAACTTACCATTTACTCGCTTTAAATCATCCAGCACCATTGCCATCTTTCCAGAATCAATTCTGCAAACTAACATATTTCTTAAATAATGCCATGAATATCTCATCTATCAGCACTATCAAAGCAAATCTAAAGAAATAACTCTGATAGGAGAAATCCGTAGAGGCAAGAACACTGAAATCAGGCTTGTTTACTTGATAGGATAGCGTATTATGCGCACAACGGTTTCGATGCCTATAAACCAACTCTTCATACCTTTTACTCAATGTTGATTGAAATAAACTATAGGACTTAACTGGACCTAAAGGATAATTTAGTTGACTAATATCTAAGACAGCTCTAAACTCTGACTTGAAAAAGAGATATTCCCTGTTCTGCCAGACGCATAAGTTTGAAGTTGAATACAATTGCTCTATATCATCCTGTATCTTATTCAAGAATGCTGCATCTATCAAAGTAGAGGGTTTAAAAGAAGGTTGCATCTTCTGTATTACCTCTATCCAATCATTGAATATCCCATTTTTACTGCTATAGGTCGAACATTCACCATACTTTTTTCTGTTGAGGAAATCATACCTATAATCATAGTCATGCGTAGCCAGTTCCCAGCAGATACATTTCATCTTTTGTTCTTGAGCACCTGTCATTTTCAAAAACAAAGATTGCATCAAATATTCACCCATGGGATAGGAATCGATACCATCTCCGATGGCCCTACTCGCTGCAATTCCATCCTTTAATATCTTGATTAAAGGTGAAAGGATAAAATCGGAATGCTGACTAATATACATAAGAAGAATAAATGTTACAAGATTCAACCAATCGTTTACGTATAAATGTCACTCTATTTGAGTTCTTGAGAAAAGAAGGATTTCTTCTCATCCTCTCTATTGCAGTTCCTATCTCCGACTTTAATGTTACATGCCTTCCTCTATCATTCACTACGACATATTGCTCCCGAATCATACGCCCTTCAAACAAAACATAGTACATTAACCCGAACAACCAATAATCAGCTTCATACCATGAGGAAAATATTGTATTATCCTTCAATCCCATGCGAAGTTTCATGTGACTAATAGTAGTTTTCAATGTATTGAAACGTTCTTTCCAAACATCGTCAGGGAATGTAGCTGCAAAATCGAATCTATCAAACTTATCAATTCTGTCTTCCTGTTCTATGCCAAGAATATATGAGACATAGTCTGCATAATAACTTTCTCGCGAGCTATATGCTGAATATCCCATCATAACATCACAAGCTGTATCATGATTAGAAGAACTATATTGAGAAAGAATAGCCAAATACCTGACAAAGTCTATCTTAACAGGTTGCAAATCCTCCATAATCCTCAAATCACCCAACACATCGGAGCCATCATCGCATTTGCCTTCAAAGAAGTTTGTAAGTTTTTGATTCTGGTAATACAATGATTTGCGGCTATCCATAGGTTCCAACTTCTTACCAAAATAGTTGATACTTCGAAATAGCTGCGAAAAGTTTTTCTGTACTTCTGTTGCGATTCTTGTTTCAGGCACGACATAGGAGAAGCCTAAATAAGTTTTCTCAAAGAATTCATCAGTAAGACCATTTATCAGGTCATCTGTTATTCTGTTATACTTATCACTGGTATTTATGTTACTAATAATTTCAAACTTATCCTTGCCATACTTTAGTATATCTGTATATTGCCATAGGAAGCCTTCAGATGGAGAGGCCCCATCATCAACAGCACTATCATCTTCATTTGCCACTTTTATGCTATCCCCCATCTCAAATTTCTTTTTGTCTGGGAAATAGCCGAGATAAGCTAAAAGTAAAGAAGTAAGCCTCTGCTGCCCATCCAATATCAAATTCTGTCTTATGGTACTATCATCATACAATGCAATTGTAACTGGCTGTACAAACTGTCCATCGGACAATGATTGCAATAAGCGTTTTACATCACGTTCACGCCAAACAAAATGACGTTGGTATTCCGGCAAAACTATATTACCAGATAGCATCAACTTAATCCAATGTTTCAGGGTATATTCTCCGTAATAAACCTTATTTTCCATTATCGTTCTATATCTATAAGGAGGCAGGCTCCATGCCAGGAGCCGAAAAGTAGCTTATAAAATAAGCTTCTGGCACTTCGCCTGCCATTTTTTCTAAAATCATCCCGTCCTTCTTTAGCGTTAAAAAAGGAGTTTTTCGAAAACCTACCCGACCTTCCTTACCATTAAGGAAGGCTCCACCTTTCTCACCAAGCCTCTCTTCCCTCAGGGACGAGAGGAAGTAACCGCCCTTAGTGCTGACATTTCTACCTCTCCGTCTCTCCTGCAAGGAGAGCTCCACATCCTAACCAAGCCTTCTCTTCTCGAAAAGGGAAGGATGTAACCGCCCTGCTCAGTGCTCGGAACCGCTACGCTCTAAGATTGGCGGACCATCAAAGGTCTACGCCAGGTTGTGCGGGATGGGACCGCTTGGAGAAAAAAACAAGTACTTAGAACGGCAAGTCATCGATGGAAAATCACCTTATTTATTATTTAGGAACTTACACATCCTCTGAAATAATTGCGCAAACTACAACCTTTACGATCTTGGTTGTAGTTCCTGCATCACTTTTTCGAAATATTCCCTTGTTTCCATTATCAAACTGTTTTGATTACGGATGCAAAGGTAATATATTATATAGGTACCGCCATACGGGCTAATGGTGATTTACGGATGGTGTCTTGGTCTTGTAAATGATCTCGACATCGTCTTTATGATAGACGAGGGTGCGGGAGCTACCTAAAAAGAAGGTTGCTCCTGGCTTTATTGAGAAATAAGATTTCATGATTTTATATATTGTTCCTCATTGCAGTATCGCTCTGCACTTGTCGTCGCTCGAATGAGGAATATTGTTTTTATACTACTTTTGAGAGGATTACCTCTAGAGAAGTTGCCATCAGAGGCAGTATGTTCCAAAATGGAACTAACTCCCTTAAATCCATGACAATGCTTTTTGAACAGATTGACGGTCACGAATAATACATAGCATGTCTTTGCTTGCTCCTGCCGCAGCTGCCATATCATACATGGTTATCTTGGAGTCCTCACCTGTTTTGTCTGCCTGACGTTTTGCACGTTTCCAAGCTCTGTCTTCATGTGACTTATCAGATAGGTCAAAGGATTCTACATCCTTGCACTTTTCAATCCATTTATCCAACATCTTCACATCAGCTACAGACAGTTCATCCATATCGCATTCCGTATTCTTGGAAGCTAGAACAAGTTGATGACCATCCTGAGAGATGGCTATATTCAATGAATCTGCAAAATCCTTCAATTCTGGCGAAGAAAGGTCTGCCTTGCCTTCAATACCACGCAACACCTTATAGGTTAAAGCTGGTACAGGACCATGCTTTCTTGCAACAAAGGTATCGTACATGATTGGCAATCCATACTCTTTCAACTGATCTTGCTGCGCAAAATACATTACCTTAAAGAGATGAATATAATCAACTCCTTCAGGGAATGCTTTCAGTATATAAAGCACTACTGCCTTTATTTTCAAAATCTGATCTATTGTCTTCATTACTGTATCTCCTTTTTTCCTGCAAATATAAGGGTTTTCTTTGAAACCACCAAATTTTTGGAGGAGTTTTTGCTTTGTGCTCTAATGTCCCACAGATTTCACAGATTAACACAGATTCCTTAGACCTATTCGGTCAGGGGAGTAATCTTATCTTCTATATAGATGAAAGATTGGGGGACCTTGAAGTTTGGGAGTAATGACTCGGGATTAATTGCATCCTTATATTCCTTACACTCCTTTATCTTCAATGCTACTGCCTTCTCCCTTCCCTTATAATACTTATCAAAGAACTTCCGGGTAACGCCAGACTGGCATCTGGTTTCTTTCCAGATATTCTCTGGAGTATCACAAAGGATTTCGTCTATCTTAAATTCACCTACTATCTTGCTGATGGGACGGCTGGCGTAAATATATACGGTATCAACCTTTTGCTTGAAGAGAATCTTGCGGTATTCATATTGCTTCTCGCCCGAAAAGATTTTCTCAACAAACTCTGGTTTAATCGACAATATAACGTTCATTAATTTCTCCTAATTCTAATAATTTGTCAAACTGCACATCGGTCAATCTGAAGAAGCCCCAATATCTGGGATTCAGACCGACTTGCTCTTTCATTACCTTATTGATTACTTTTTTGGTAAAAGCTATATTGTATACCATCTTGACAACGGTAAAATAGTCCTTATTCTTGTACCAACCTCTTAATTCTTCCTCGCCAAAGACGGAATAGCGATTCGTATATTTTACGAAATCATCCTCGTTGGCAAAGTCCTTGATTGTCTTTACCTCGCAGACGGTGCAAACAGAGGTACAGACACTACGATAAGCAGCAGCCCCCTTGTAATCGTTGGTGCGATAGATAATGAGTTTATCACCCTTCTTTAAATACTTAACCCCACCCATCCAACAGACATATATCTTATAGATACTATTGGTTTCAGAGACATCTTGTATGAGGTCATACTTTAGCTCATTTGTCAAAATGGAATCTGGGAACAGTTTGGTATGATATTCCGGATTGATAGAGAGTACATACTTCTCTACCACTTTCTGCTCTGCCTGGCTGGCATTGGGCGCAATGAGATTGTTTCCACCATGGATATTGAAGATGACATGAGGATCCTGGCACTCCTTGATTTGATCAATGAGGTCATGATACTCCTTGGGCATCATCTTGCGTAGCAGACAATGCAAACGGGAGATGTCGGCATAGTGGTTCTCATTCATGAACTCCTGTGCCTGTCGTATCATGTACAAATATTTATCCTCCATACTAAACTAACCATCTAGAATCAATAAAAGCCTTATTTTAGCATTTATTGGCCACAATCCGCAAGTTTTGCGAGTTAAAAATTCTATAGTTGTACAACTGTAAAGCTATGGTTGTACGACCATACATGCTATAGTTGTACAGCTCTGGAGTTACAGTTGTACAACTATAGAGGTTATAGTCGTACAACTATAGATTTTCCGAAGGTCTTCCACATTTTCCATTTTACACATACTTCTAATTATCAATCACTTACAGAATACTTTCATATTTTCGATTCTACAAAAAGAATTTGGAGTGATAGAAAATTCTGAAATTTTGGAGTGCGTAAATGAGCCTTTCGTCAATATTCTTCCCACGTTACTTTTCTGGTGGTCATTTCCACTTGTACCATGCTTCGTTGATATACTTGCGAATATTACCAATTCCTGTCGTAACCTGGGGAGCCAAGGGTTGCAAGACTTCTATGAACTCCTGCTTCACCATATTGTATTGGTCTACCTTTACACCAGGATCATTCACCATGTCCATCACCACCTGAGCCAACTCCTTGGCATTGGCACATGCAGAAAGCTTGGCTACATATTCTGCTAATGCTTCCACATTATTAATATATAGGGAGAGGCGGGTTGACTCTGGTGAGATTGCAGACTCTTGACTTTTGGTCTTCGCCTTCATCATCTCCTCTATATACTTATCGCCATAGAAGTTTTGCTCAGCCTTGGTAGCATTGGGCAGAATCTGATTGTTACCTCCTGAGATATTAAAGACGATATTTGCCTTGTTATTATCTTCCATTACTATGATTTTTATCAAAAGTGAACGTATCGTGAATGAAAAGTAAACACATAGTGAACGCCAGTTAAGACGCTTGTTTTCGACTCCAGAATTTAGTACCTTTGCACTGCATTCAAAGATGAACAGAATCATCCGACAACGCAATGGAGATCTTTTATCTCTGCAACTTATTTATAAACGTTTAAATGATTACTATTATGAGTAAAAGTTACAAAGTGTCAAAGAAGACCATGAATATGGGTGAGAAGAAGGGACAGACAGTCTATTCTGTTAGACCTTACAGTTACGGTACCTTAACCACCGAGGAGGTTGCTACCCAAATCGCAGTGGAGTCTACAGCTACTCCTGCTGACGTCAAGGCGGTACTCGACCGCTATGCTTACTACGTGAAGGAGAACCTGAAGAAGGGTTACGACATCGAGTTGCTTGGATTCGGCAAGCTCTACCTCCGTTTCCTTACAGGCAAGGCTGTGGAGAATGAGAAGGATGCGAATGCCAAACTCGTGAAGAGCATCATTCCTGCCTTCCGACCTTCATACCACAAGTTGAAGAATGGTACTCACATCTACAACCTGATTCCCGATACCATCGAACTCGTCAAGTACGGTGACGAAAAGAAGGACAAGACTATTGAGCCATGATGATGAATGATTTATTTCCTATGAAAATCGGTGGGGAGAATGTACGATCTGAACGTACGCTTCTCACCGGAGTTGAAAACGGCAAATACATGATGTCTGCCGACTCTGTGAGATTTCTGGTGCTGCATTGCTCGGCTACCCGACGCAACCAGGACTATAGTGTGGAACAGCTGCGACGTGACCATAAGGCTCGTGGGTTTTATGACATCGGCTATCATTTCTATATCCGAAAGGATGGTACGATGTCGCAGCATCGTAAATTGCTGGAGGTGGGGGCTCATGCCAGACCTTATAATAGATGCTCTATCGGCATCTGCTATGAGGGTGGTTTGGATGAGGAAGGCAAACCTTGCAACACCATGACGGCTGAGCAGGAAACGAGACTCGTAGATCTTTTCAGGAATCTGAAGATTCTCTTTCCGAAAGCAAAGATTGTGGGCCATCGGGACTTGCCTGGGACTACTCCCAAAGAGTGTCCGTGTCTGGATGCTGGAAGCTGGGCTGCTCGACACCGCCTTGATTAACTCTTATAACTCCTTTTGGCTGGCATTGCTAGCTAAAAGGAGTTTATCATGATACGTCTTTCCAAAGGAAGCCAAGTCTCCAAGGCGAATTTTCTATCCCATTTTCAGCTACATATCCTTCACTTTTTGCCATGGCTTCGCCGTCGTCCCCTGCAATAGTGGACGTAACCTGTGATTGTATATTTGTCTCTTTCATCATGCGAATCAAGTTCGTATTTTGATGTCGATTATCTGAATCTCGATATAAGAGACACAGAATCTCCCTGCAAAAATACGAAAATTGTTGGAAACTAGCAAATTATGCGTGTTAAAAAAATAACATCATTCTACGAAATTCAACATTTTTTTAGCATTCTTTTCGTACGCATTTTTCTAAGTCGTTGATTGAACGAATGTTTTCGGCATTTTTGTGTCTTCTATGTAAAGATTCAGGAAAATTGGTTCATTTTGGTTCATTTTACAAAATCCCCTTTTTTTATTCACTTTTGTGGCTTATAGTGCAGCCAGTATCCTGGCGTTGGCATCATCTACCAGTCCCTCCTCACCACCAATTACCGCAAGCCGATAATTGATGGGAAAATCAGAGATGACAGATACACCTGATACAATTGCCTCTAAACGAACAAAGGGAAACAACCTGTCTTTGGTCGTTCCCCTTTGTTCGTTGTATTCATTCTGATTACATCACATGATTGTCAAAATGGCTTTGCATGCATATCCAATGGCTTGATATCATCATTCGTTTCATGTATCCAATTGCCCACATTATAAGATAAATTATATCTGTCTCGGATAAAATAAGTAAAAGAATTTCTAAAATTATCCCGTCCTTCCTTGTTGATAAAGCGAGCTGCACTCGGCAATTTGAAAGCGAGTTTTCATTGCACTCACTGGCATCGCTTTTTCCCATTAAAGAAGGATTTTTTCGAATCCCTCCGTCTCCCTTTCCAAAGGGAGCTCCACCTCTAACCAAGCCTTCCTCCTCAGAAGGAAGGATGTAACCGCCCTCCGGTGCTCAGAACCGCTACGCTCTAAGGTTGGCGGACCATCAAAGGTCTACGCCATAGCCTCCGCCAGAGTTCTGGTATCGTCAGCGGAGCCTGTGCCCTAAAGGGCTGCCAATAAGTGTCTACGCAACAGAGTTGCGATTATTTGTCGGCTGGCGCATCATCAAAATTCTATCAGCCGCTCTCACGCAAACGTTTCTTGAAACCCTGCATCACAGTATCAGCCCATTCATGAACGTTTTCTTTCATCACCTGCTTTTGCTTTTCCTCAAAACCAGAATAGGCTATCTGTTGCTCTATACATGTCTGAGCCGTTTCCTTAGCTAAGTCCAGTGTATGTTCTGTTACTTTGCCATTTGTTAGCTTCTCGCCTAATTGGGCGTAGAAGTAGCCTTCACAAAAGGCTATACAATATTCTCTTGCTATTATAACGCTAAATTGTATCAATTAATGCACTTAGAAAACAAGTTTATATAGGAAAACATACGATAAAACAAGTAATCCTTTCATGATTCATTTCTTTGCTTAAACTGAAGTTTATTTTTTAAAATCATTGATTCTCTGTTTCTCTTTCAAAGAACAAACAAGCAGTTGCCCATTCTTCTAACTAAGCTTTAGCCATCCAAGCCTTGAACTACCACCTTGCTTTCATCGGCTGCATGAACCACGCAGTTCTTGCATTCATACTATCGGATGTCCTTGACTACGCTGCCAGCCATGATTATAATTTGAATATCTTTGTACATCAAATACTTGTAGATTTTATTTTTCAATTAAAGAGCCCACTTTAAAAAGGGAGAAAGTTTATTATATATCTATTCTATCCTAGACTCTCCATTCGCCCTTTTGATGGATTTATCCAATCCCTCTATCAATCCATCATACGACCATTTCTCTATCGAGACTTTTGATTTTGCTTCTTCCTTAACCAAATCTCTCAGCTTAAGCAAGACATCATGGTCTGGAAGGAATGTATCTGAAAAATCACAATTCACAAGGAATTCATAATGGTATGCCAGGAATTGACTAAAAGCGTTACGTCCCCTATTGCTCATCTTGCGCAGAGAATCAAAGAGCTGCTGCGGATTCTCCTTAGCAAATATAGGACGCATCCTAAAACTAGAAGAGTGGTCAGGATAAGTTCCAGAATCTATATAAGCTAAACTCTCTACATTCTCATCAGATAGTTGACGCAATGCTAATTGCATATCATCGGGCAGTTCTTCCTTCTTTTGCTCAAAGAGTTTAGCTATAAAGTCTATGATACATTTTGTCTTCATCTTATCATGGTCACATCCTCTTACATAATTGTAGCCCTGTATAAATGAATAGTGACATTTGAACAAATTCTTCAAACAGGTACAAGATTGATAGACATCCAACAATCTGTTCTTTATATCAGAGATGGCATCCTCTGGCAGTTCACGAAAGTGCATGGCATCAAAATATCCAAGGAAGCCAACAGATTTGCCCATATTAGCAGGCTCGGATATGGTTCCATCCTTCAATTCCTCCAGTAATGAGTCATATAGTTCATTGAATTCATCATTCGTCTTATCCCAATATGAACCTAATCTTTCCAAAGCCGTAAGCTTCCTGGATTTCTGAGACAGAATCTTTTCAAACATTGGAGCCAGACTAAGTCCTTTTTCTATATGTTCTACTATCTTGGGAACCATTTCACTGCTCAAAGCTTCAAACTGATTAAGGCTATTAACTCTGTTATATTTCCCCATCAGATTCCTAATCTTCTGCGATTCTTCATCCTTGGTATCTACAAAAGCCTTCACTGCCCAATTTTCCCAATCGACAATATAATCATGATTGTCTATATTCCGATATTCTGCATAAACAGCAATGTAGCAAGACAACAAAGAACGCAAATAGTCATGATTATTCTCTACCAGACTGGTTGGCAAAGCCGAGATTAACGAACTGAAATCCAGAAGTGACTGACGCAACAACCTCAAATTATGAGTTGCGGTACACTCAAAGCACAGTTGAATCATCCCAGTTTCTTTACTCAGGAAATCAGTTGCCATCATAGGTTCTGAAACAAATAGCTTTATGGCAGCTTCTATATCAGGGAGTATTTCAAACTCTCTACCAACTATCTTTTCCTTGAATTCGAGCAAATCATGCAGGGTCTTATCATCCAGATATTTCTCCTCACCTACCACAACAACATGACAATCACAATGTTCCACAAAATAGTTTATGAAACCGAGCAATTGCTTCATCGGTATCTGACATCGTTCCAGATCATCAAAGATAATAAACTTTACACCCTTAACTTCATCTTTATTATCATTCTCAAAAATGGATAGAGAATCCAACGCTCCAGAGAATGATGTTTCACTTTTTCCATCTTTATCTATATCAAGTTCTGTCTTGAAGATTATCTTGCTTGCAATACGTCCAGCAATCTTTAGCATTTTTCCAGCCTTGGTATAGAAGAATGGATTCACGCATCTATCAATGGCTGATTTGATATCTGAGATATCTCTCATACCAAAGAGTGAAACATATATTGGTTTCAGTTCGATGCTGTTTTCATTGGCTGGCAGTTTGTTAGACTTGTCAAACTCTGCAAGCCAATTCTTCACAAAGTAAGTTTTTCCGCATCCCCACTTTCCCCGTAGCAAGACTGCATACTGAGGAGATGGGAGTTTTGCATATTCGTTCAAGAAATCAAAAATCTGATTATTCATGGCTATACGTAATTTTCTATTCTATCCAAGATGTAGGACATCATTCTACACTTTGATAAAATAATCCCCCTTTTACAATTCCTTTATTTTGTTCAAAGCAATCGTTATGAATGAAGCCTTAAACATCTTACCTTTACGAATGCTCCAATCTTTCATATCATGTACAAGACTGGCGACAACTTCTTCTTCATCAGCATCTTTCCACCCTTTCAGCTCTGGTCTATTTTCCAACAAATAATCTACCGTAGAGAGCAGCTCTAATGAATAATTGGAATAATTGCCACGCAGAAAATGCATAGCCTTATTACAAATTTCTTGCAAACTACTGTCCTTGTAATTATCTATATACTTCTGTGCTTCAGATGCTGCATCTTCCGTTAACCAGATATAATCAAATGGGCGTGCACTCATGCCTCCCATTCCTTTCACATAGCTACCATTCATATAGTAAAGAACATGTGCTACCTTACCTCCAGAATATGGACCATAATGATAAGGTTTAAAATCTATCCGGAAGTAATTCTTGGCTCCATAGCGCTGCATGAAATATATCAGCTTCTCTGCAGCAAAGACGGAAGCAAACTCTCCTTCACGATTCATATCGGCAAACATCAACAAGAGCATGGCTCTAGCTGGCGTCAACTTAACACGTTCTGTCTTCATCCGTTCTACAATAGCATCTGACGGTTCATACAAATAAATATCGCAATCAACCCCAGAAAGAGCCTGCTCTACCATCTGTTTTACTCGCAGCCAGTCAAGACCACCATTGTGCGAACCTAGTGGTGGGATAGCAATCGAACGGATATGGCGGGTTTCAATTTCCTTTCGCAGCGACAGTAACCCCTTCTCTATATATGAATACTCAGAAGGTAATCTCCAATGGGTCTTAGTCGGAAAATTCACAATTAGCTTCTGACCGCTTGTCAAATTGGAATCCTTAACTATCAGCATGCTTCCTATCTGCAACTCTTTTTTCTGGCAAGTTTTTTTATATATACGGAAATTTTCAGGGAAAGCTTCCTTGAACTGCAAGGCTATCCCTTTACCCATTACACCGACGGTATTTACAGTGTTGACCAAAGCTTCAGCCTCGCTCTCCAACAGATTTCCTTTAACGTAATGTATCATAATTGTTTGGCTTTTAAAAATAATACCCTGGCATAACTACTATCAGATTGGCATCAACGCCGATACTAATGAGATGTTCTTTTGCCGTTTCATTATAAACGACTATTCCCCGAATATATTGTGCAGGAAGGTCTTCATTAATCAACAATTCTGCTTCCTTACGTCTTTTTAAGTCAGGATCATCTTCAATATTCCAATAAGTGGAATATACATCGTCATAGTTGACTATATTATTAAGATTCGCAAGACTACTCTTATAATAATAGTTAGTCAGAGAACTTAAAGCATGGCCATCAGTAAAAATACAATCGATATCATTTTTTATAATATCTTCAATCCGAATAACACAATATACAATATCCTCCGGTTTCACCTTAGGTACGCCATTGAATCCATGTTGAATTACATATAGCATAGGAGAACGGGGGCCAAAATAAAATGGCATAAAGTCACTTAATTGATAACCTTGATACTTCCTGTCTTTTCTAACCTGAATAACCTGAACATCACCTATTGATACATAATTTTCATCTCGCAATGGAGAGGATGCACGCACCAATCCTTTACTCATGATGTACTTAATATTGTCTATATGCGTCAGTCGAAAAACATATTTCAGTTGATTTGCCATAATTACCCATGTTTTAGATTAATTACTTCGGCTTTCATATCGGGTGCATTCTTGCTAATCATTCTTCCCCAAGCATCATTAATAGATGTTGAATCTGCAATTGATATAGCAGAAAGCATGTCATAATCATCCTCATTTTCTATTATATCTGCAATTTGCTGCTTTTCACGTTCTTTCAACAAACAATCGCCAATGATATCATGATAAACAACAAGCATACAAAGCCTGCGTATTTCATCATCACTTACGGACTCTATTTCTTCTGTCAATATACGTCTGAGCATAGGTATAGCATCAACAGGATGGTCAAGATAAGCGGATTTCATCTGTCCATTTTTCCATTTACTAGCAGGTCCTTTCCCCATATCATGAAGATAAGCTCCCAGCAACAATACATTTTGTACCTGACTAGAAGCATTTTTATAATAGTTACATTTTCGAATCTCAGCTACTACTCTTTGGGTATGTTCACCAACAGTATCGTTGTGTGGAGGATAGTTCTGAGAAATTTTCACAGCATCCCTCATCTCAGGAAGACAGTTTATATCTTGGTTCAAAGCTTCAACCAGTTCCCCAATTGTTTTATATTGATACCCTTTTTGGTTTACTCGCCTGACTTTTTTCACTTCTTTCAATAGATCATGGAACATAAAAAGAAGAGTTTGCGGACCAAAAACAAGAGTCTCATTTTTTCTGCTGTCAAAAAAGAATTTTGTATAGTAAAATCCATACTCGCGGATTTTATAATCATGATCAAATAAAATGTCAGGAACTTTTAAACCATTCTGTTTAAACACTTTTTCTACTTTTTCTTTCACACCTTCATTGAACACAACAATTGCATCGATTTCACAAATATCAACCTTAGTGTGTATCAAAGCTTCAGCCATCTTCTTATGCTTGGCTTCATCAGGATCAATCTTCCACTTCCTACTTAATATCAAATCCCAATCCAATTCATCAAGATGACTTGTATCATCATAAAAAGTAGGAGGTGATGTGGTATTAGCAGAGGCATTGGTAAATACCGCATCATCTTTATCAAGCCGCTCTATATTGATACATAAATAGATAATCAAATTCTGATCACAATTTTTATGATTCAATAAAGAGAGTAGCATCGGGTTGATAGAAGAAAAATAGAAAGGCACATAATCATGAACCTTACCACCAGGTCCTACCGTAACGTCCATTTCATCCCTACGCGCCTGTATAGTCTGATTTGCTATATTATGATGCTTAATTCCTAATCTTTTCTTTTCGTTAGTGCTCAACAAAGAATTCTTAACGATGGAATCTAGATTTCGCAAATCAGTAAAGTGGAAGACATACTTTCCTTTATATTTATCAGATATTGCCATAATACTATTCTTAATTTAAAGGGTTATTCAGAGATAGTCTTTTATCTGCCGTAAACAAGACCACAGATAGGGTTCAAGTAACCATCTATATTTTCATACACCCTCTGAACCGCCTTTATTTAAAGGCGATTCAAGAGATGTTAAAAATAAAAAATGATTGGATTTAACTTTTATTTTTGCATAAAGCAAGGCAAAAGTACCACTTTTTCTGCTGTACAAACAGGCTTGGCAGTAAGACGACTAACTAGCTCCTTGATATAACACCCAGGAGATAACTTGTTCATATTACAGCTTTCTATGACAGAAAACATGAAGGCATAGTCAAGCGCAGAATCTTCACTGCCGATGTTCAGACAGTTCTTAAGATTCAGCTTGATGTGTCTCATCATTTGTTCTGCCAGGTTGTTAGACAACTC
The DNA here is from genome assembly GCF_051861805.1 of Segatella copri. GTDB lineage: Bacteria > Bacteroidota > Bacteroidia > Bacteroidales > Bacteroidaceae > Prevotella > Prevotella copri_M. The sequence goes on from NZ_CP146520.1 coordinate 3,689,386, forward strand.
AAGGTTGCTATCCTTCATAATACGCTTTACATTTTCCAGGTTTTCCTCTCGCAGATGCTTAAGTTCCTCCTTATGGCGCTCAGTCTGTTCTTTCATCTGCTGCATATAGAACTCCTTCATATTGTCCTGCTGAGCCTTGAAGAACTGGCGATCCTCCTCACGCTGACGTTCGAAATCGGCACGCAAGACTTGATCGTGAGCTATCAAATCTACCTGCCCACGATACGCTGTTGCCATCTCATCCTTAAGACGAGCTATCTCAGCATAAGCCAAACGTAACTTCATTTCGTCATTCATGCCTACAAAGGTACTACTTTTTTCTGACATATGCAAGTTTTTTCAAAGCTTTTTACAACTAAAACACTAATAATCAGATAGTTAAGCAATCAGACAACATCTTCTTTTATCTGCATTTTAGTGACCATCAAACTTCTCGTTAGAGGCTGTTGCATTTAGCTGAATACCCATGTTTTGCAACATCACTTTTGCAAAAACATTTGCCATATTGCTTTGGTTTTGCATATTCTGATAAGATTCCAAATCCCAAAATAGATAGGTATCCCAAATACCTAAATCTATCTCTTTCTTTAGAGTAGTCATTTTCTCTGGAATTGCCTTGCCATTAGCATCGAAATAAGTATCCCAATTGGTACGTAGTCTAAAGACGCTTATAACATTAAACTCACCTGGGGTAAACAACTCTATAGGAAAATTAGGATGATTAATGACATTATTCGTTTTGTCATAATCACATTTAGAAAAGTCTATATCTACATATTTTTTAGCTACAGCCCTAACTGCCAACAAACGAGAATTGGAAGAGAAATAGGCTTCAACATCTGAGAAAAATAATTCATCACAATTACCCTTATTGATTTGTTCTATCATCAAATTGATCGTATCTCGGTAAATTTCCTCGTGCCCAAACCGAACATGTTCAATACAAAACACATCATCAACAGGTTTTACAATAGGAATACCAAGCTTACATAAAGCAACTAATATTGCTCTTTTCTCTACTATGTTAATCTTATTGTTAAATTCCGAAGCAGCCAAGTCATAAGTCTGTCTTTTCTTTGCATAATTCAAGAAGATTTCCAATGCCTTGATTGCTATACGACGTACCTTGACGATTTTTCGGCTTTGAAATCGATAAGAAAACCATGCTCCAAAGAAACCACCAGCGATAGCACTCACAACTATAACGACTATTTTAACTAATATAGAAACCATAATATTCCTCCTAATTTTTATATTTGTTTTTTAAAGCCCATTACATACACTAAATGAGTTTGTGTAGGTTTATTTCCACTATGCATACTTTTCTATTTTTCTTGCTATTATCGCAAACTCATTTATCTTATTGTATATCCACATATAAGCAGTACCGTAAGTATCCGCTCAACGCCGTATTGCATATCTCAAAATAATATTGTAACTTTGCGTA
>NZ_CP146521.1:0-40375 GCF_051861805.1 Segatella copri
TTCCTTCAACCAGGCACTTCCTTTCGACAACACCATCTCTTATCTGGGAGGTTGCGATGCCTACGCAGCCTGTCTGGATGCAGAAAGTCTCAGCAAGAACTGGGCAGTAGCCAGTGCTTTCGATGAGGGTGATGCCAAGCACAAGGCAGAAATCATCAGCGGCATGCTGGTTGATGAGGATGAAGTCACTCTGGTAGGTTGGGTAGAGAAAACTTCTGACCGCACCATCGAGGCTCCTCTGGGCTATCAGATCAACACCAAGACCCCAGCTATGCAGAAGGGTGAGCAGGTACTGATCACATCCGTAGCCGAGAACGGCAACTATGCACTTTATCAGACTGATAATGTGAAGGGTAGTGATGAGGACAAGACCACTGAAGGCACTTACTCATACATCTTCTATAACAATGCAGAGTCATCAGGCATCAGCAAGGTTCTTGCCGACGACAACACCATCGATTGGGATGGCAATGAGGTAACACTCGCCAAGTCAGCCGACATCACGGTTTATACAGCCGCAGGTGCAGTAGTGAAGTCAGCCAAGAACGTGAAGTCATTGTCTCTCGCCGATGCAGCTCATGGCATCTACCTGGTAAAGGTAGGCAAGCAGGCGTTGAAGATTGTGAAGTAACTTTCGCCAGAAAGTAATATAATAACTCAAGTTTCGCAAGTGAGCTCCACACGCCCTGAAAGGGCAGAAGCTCCTAGCCCAGGGCAGCGCCCTGGGTAATCATGGACGCAAGTTTGTCGCCCTGTAAGGGCAAAAGCTTCAAAAGAATCAGGCAATTTACAAAGCTTTTGCCCTTACAGGGCGCCTTGTTGATTGCTATTATACCCAGGGCGATGCCCTGGGCTAGGAGCTTTTGGGCCTTCAGCCCGTACTTGAACCACTTGCGAAACTTCAATAATAAAAAATGGCATTAGAATAGGAGCTTATCCATATTCTAATGCCATTTATTTGTTTTCAATCATTTATTTCCATGAAAATACGCAAATATTTTTGTTCGAATCATATTTTTTTGTATTTTTGCAACGGAAAGGTCTCTCTTGTGTCCAGGCAAGGACACTCTTTGGGGGTGGTGCCCGGCAAATCCCGATGCCCTAGAAATTCGGCTTTCGGAAAAAGCCTCATCAGAACAGCAACCAGTTCACAGATTCTGGAATACTGCTCCGGAGTCAGGGTGTTCTGAGGTCTCCCTTCCTCATCCAGGCCGCCCTCATAGCAGATGCCGATAGAACATCGGTTATAGGGGCGGGCATGAGCACCCACCTCCAGCAGGAGACGGTGTTGCGTGCAACTGCCGTCCTTCCTCACATAGAAGTGGTAGCCGATGTCACGAAAACCGCGAGCCAGATGGTCACGCCGCAACTGCTCCACCGGATAATCCTGATTGCACCTCGTAGCAGAACAATGCAGCACAAGGTACTTCACTGACTTGGGCGACATCATAAATCGTCCGCCCTCCACGCTGGCAAGGAGGGTCCGCTCATTGCGAACCATCTCCCCGCCAATCGTCATAGGAAACTGATCCTTAGTCATAGGCTCATCTTGTAGTTAAGGAATTAGTAGTTCATCAATAGGGCGCATGAACTCACACCCAGTGCCGTGAGAGCAGCAATCAGCGCTTGCAGCACGGCATACAGCACACTGGTCCAGGAAATCTTCCTGTTATGAACATCATTCAGATTCATAGGCAGTTATGTTTTTTCCGGTTAGAGAGTAATGTGCTCGTTGCCGCCTGAGCTCTCGCCACCCTGGTCGGTATTGCCACCCTGGTCGGTGTCTCCAGTGCCGCCCGTATTGCCCGAACCGCCTGCGCCCTGGGTGTTATCGTCCGATCCCGGGTTCTTGTTCTCGCCGGTAGAACCGCCGCCATCAGAATCACCTGGTGTCTTGCTCTTCTTCTCGTCATCGTAATTCACGAGTTCGATGTTGTCAGGAACCAGGTTATAGACACGGCTTCCGTTCTTGAGCAGGCTATACGCAGGACGGAAGGAAGGGATGAGGCTCTTCACGAGCTTAGCGTTGGCATTCTTCTCGTCCTCCACGGCACCGCTGGTGATGAAGCGGAGGTAAAGCTTGCCGAAGCCGAGCAGCTCGATGTCGTAACCCTTCTTCAGGTTCTCCTTCACATAGTAGGCATAGCGGTCGAGCACAGCCTTTACGTCGGCAGGAGTAGCGGTAGACTCCATGGAAATCTGCTTGGCTACTTCATCGGTGGTCAGCGTACCGTAGCTGTAAGGTCGAACGCTGTAGAGTGTCTTACCATTCTTAGGTCCCATGTGGACCACTGTCTTTAAAACTTTGTAACTCTTACTCATAAAACAAACTGTTAAAAGGTTAATAATTAAGTTTTTGTCTGATTGACGTTGCAAAGATACAACAAAAAAAGAGCAAAGTCAAGTGCGTTTACTATTCATTCTGTTTGGTTTACTTCTGATTCACTGCTCGTTTACAGAACTAAAAAATAATGGATATGCTAGTAGAAAAAGAAGCCAGAATCGAGACTCCGTTATTGAAGCTCCGCCAGGAAGAGCTTCATCTCGCTATATATATTAATAATGTGGAGACCTTGGAGGAGTATGTTGCCAAGCTCTCTGTATGTGTCAGTGCCCGTGAGCTGGCACTGGTGGTTGATGCCATGGTGTGGGATTCAGCCGTGAAGGTGGATCGCGATACGGCGGTGATGCAGGAGTTCATCCGTGTTCTTCTTCCGCTTGCTCCCCATGTCACCACCGGCATCAACAATATCCGCAAGCAGATCAACAATCTGCTGTGCAAGTCGAGATAGGATGGGGGGAGCACAGCAGAAGGTTTTTATCTATATTTCGCTTGTAATATGTCATTTCTCTCTGGTACTTCGGAATGAATTATTAACTGAGTACACTTCAAAAAAGTACTGATTTTATTCATTTTGTTCATCGTATTGAATAAAATCAGTACTTTTTTATTCAATACGAATGATATATTGAATATTTTTTGTATCTTTGCCATGGTTTAATCAATTCATCTGAAGAGAAATGAGAACAATTATCAATAACCAGAAAAAGGAACGGGATATCCTGCTTTCCCGTCCTTACCTTACACGTCATACCCAATATGATGTGGATGAACTGTTGGCAAGCACGCAAATCAAGTTGATAACGGGGCCTAGAAGAACAGGCAAATCGACAGAGGCTTTGCTGATGCTGAAAGGCAGGAACTTTGCCTATCTGAATTTTGATGACGGCAAACTCCTAAGTGCATGGGATGATGACTTGGTTTGGGAAACACTGCGTGCCGTTTATCCCGACTTCGAGTATCTTCTGCTTGATGAGATTCAAAATCTGGATGGTTGGGATTTGTGGGTCTCCAAGCTTTACCGCATGGGAATCAATATGATCATTACGGGAAGCAACGCCAAACTGCTGAGTAGCGAAATGGCAACATTACTCACAGGCAGATATATCCAGATAGAGATGCTGCCTTTCAGTCTTTCAGAATTCTTTATCTGGAACCACAGAAATCTTTCGGAAGTATCAGAGATGAAAGATAGCTCATCAGACCTCTCGCTTATGGCAGACTATCTGCACCATGGTGGTTATCCAGAGACTGTAGCAGCAAGAAGCCTGACCCAAAACTATCTCTCTACACTCTTTGATTCCATCATTTGGAAAGACATTGCCAAGCGCCATAAAGTACGCAATGTGGAGGATTTGAACAACCTGGCCATGTATCTGGTTTCCAACTTCTGCAATCCTTTCAGTGCCAACGAACTGGCAGAAGCGCTGGGATTTTCAAGCGTAGCAACCACCAAGAAGTTTATGGGATATTTAAGAGAACCCTATCTCTTGTATTATCTGCCACGTTACAACAACAAGTTGAAAATGATGAAGAAGGCTCCACAGAAAGTATATGTGGTTGACAATGGTTTTGTAGAAGCCAAGGCTTTTAGTGTGAGTGAGAACTTAGGCAGGTTATTGGAGAATCAGGTTTTTATCGAGTTGGTTCGCAGGGGATATCATGCAGAAACATCGCTTTTCTATTATCGCTCCCGTAATGACAAGGAGACAGATTTTGTTACAAGGCATGGTGCTCATGTAGAAAGTCTGATACAAGTATGTTATGACCTATCTTCCGAACGAACGCTCAAGCGAGAGATAGATAGCATCATAGAATGTGCGGGAGAACTCAAATGCTCCAATCTGATCATTGTCACGATGAATGAGGAAAGAGTAATTGAGAAAAATGGATATAAGGTCAAGGTTTTGCCTATATATAAGTTTTAATGAGCTGCAACACGGATTACGCACGGAATTTAAACGGATTTGGCCTTACGGCCATTGGGCTAGCGCCGTATAGGCTGGCTTGCGATTGCACAGTAATGGCAGACTTTTTCCAGCTATAGGGGGGATCGCCACGACCGTCAGGTCGAGTTTCCGTTTAAAATCCGTGCGTAATTTTTAATTTCTATTTACCATAACTGCCCTTACACGATAATAGAATATCAAAGGAAAAAATATATATAAATTTGCAACTAAAACGTGCTGTAATTTCCGTATTTTCCGTCGGGAAATATTTTATCTGAAATACAGGAAATATGAAGAAATTCCATTTCTCGCTGCAAATCAACGAGTTAGCAGAAAGTAAAGAATTCAAAAAACATTCATTTTTCTACGAGTGTACGGTTGAATACCCTACGAGTGTACGGTCGTAGCGCAACGACTGTACGAGCATACACTATATAACCGTACGGTCGCAGGTTTACGACCGTACACTCGTAGCCCATTCAGCCTCGAAATCGCAGCCCAAGCCATCATGAAAGTATAGATTTCCAGCCTCATCACCATCTGGATGGCAAGTTTTGAAATGCTCCTTTTTTTAAGACTATACTTGACAATCCCCCAAAAGTTACATTATTCTTTGTCCCACAGATTTCACTGATTCCCACAGATTCTTGGTTTGGATTTAAAGTCACGCAGATCCCGCAGATGATTGGTGATGATAGCCCCTTTTTTGTGAATCAGGGATGCCGAAGGATTCCACTACACGCTCAGAATAAGATTTCGCAAGTTGGCCCCACACGCCCTGAAAGGGCAGAAGCTCCTAGCCCAGGGCAGCGCCCTGGGTATACAGCAAGCAGCCATGCGCCCTGTAAGGGCAAAAGCTTTACAACATCCATCAACCTTAATCCCGGAATACGAATTTTTCATCATATTCCACATGATATAATTCCAAGAACGCTCTATATTCCTCGGCAAACGAATGCTTGGCATGATGCTCTTTCTGATTGCCAATATATTGCAATGTTTTATCTACAACGGATTGACTGATGGAATATGCGGCATAACCACCCTGCCATGCAAAAAAACGATAATAAACCGGATCGAGATCCTTTATCCATCTACTGCTGTTTCGCTTGATTTCCTCAACAATATGGGAAATCGTGACGTCTTTTGATAATATGAACAATACATGAACATGATCACCTATACCACCTGCTTTTATCTCGGTACATCCCGCCGTTTTTACAAGTTTGCCGATATAACGATGGAGTCGTTCCAAATCTATTTCACGGATTTGTGGACTCGTTGATTTGATGTGGAAAATCAAATGGATGTAAATTTTTGATAAAGATTGTGCCATAATTTTAAAGCTTTTGCCCTTACAGGGCGTTGGTTTGTGTATCATTAATACCCAGGGCGCTGCCCTGGGCTAGGAGCTTCTGCCCTTTCAGGGCGTGCTGCCCAAAAACTTGCTTCTGCCCTTTCCCTTTGGCCGGTGACCGTTGCCTCAGGGCGTGTGGGGCTTCTTTCTATACCGCAAAATTACGGTTTTATTTTCAAACCCGCAAGAGATTTCGGGGAAAAGTTACAGAAAAAGTTGGGAGCCACGCACTTTATCAAGCCAAGAATCTGTGTGAATCTGTGAAATCTGTGGGACAAAGAATAAGTCACGCAGATACCGCAGATGATTGGTGATGTAATCCCCCAAACACCACAAAAATAGCGCCTTAATCGAAAAATATGGCACAAAGATGCTTCTTAATCGAAAAATATGGCTATCTTTGCAGAAAAATAAACGTTTAATCGAAAAATATGGCACAAAATAATACAATCCATAATATTCTGGAAGTAGTGGTAGGTACAGCCGACATCCGCAGTAGCAAGAAAGATCTGCGTCATCTGCGAAATCTGCGTGACAAAACAACAAAGAATAAATCTGCGTGACAAAGAACAAAACATGTTTGCATGCAAACATGCAAACTTACAGGCATCGTAAACCCTATCTACGATTTCTGTATTGCTTAGTCTTCTTCCTCTGCGGCTTCCTGCTTGATTTCAAGCAGTGTACGTTCATACACCTCCTGCAACTGATAACTTGCCACACCTAACGGAGTAGTGATGCCACGCAGAGACCATTCTACAACAGACGAATCTTTGTCCTTGCAAAGAAGAATGCCAATACTTGGATTGTCTCCTTCGCCTCTAAGCAACTCGTCGGCTGCCGAAACATAGAAATTCAGCTTGCCGATGAACTCAGGCATAAAATCCACGATTTTCAACTCCACCACCACATAGCATTTCAACCGAGTATGATAGAATACCATGTCGGGGAAGTACGCCTTTCCACTTGGCGTATCAAGTTCCATCTGCCTACCTACATACGCAAAGCCCTTACCCAGTTCCAAGAGGAAACGAGTAATATTGGTAGCCAACTTATTCTCCAAGTCCATTTCACTGAACTTGCTCGGCAATGAGAAGAAATCCAACTTATATGGATCTTTTATAATCTCTGTAGCCAATACGTTTTGCGGTTGTGGCAATGTAACCTCAAAATTGTTCAACGCCTTGCCAGTATGCTCATACAGTTGAGCCTTAACAACATGCTCCAACTCTGTACGGCTCATGTTGTCTTCAACAACCTTATTAAGATAGAACAAGGCTGCGTTTATCGTATCGCATTTAGAAACAATAACCGTTTGATGTCTCCAAGGCACAAAAAGCAAGATTTCTGGCATTGGTGTATTGGCATAATCCACTTTCTGTAATTGTCCACCAGCCTGGTGGACAAATTCAATTTGACTTGAATAGAACGCAAACCAACGTTTAATATCATACAAGTTTGTTCTGGAAAATCCCTCACTCTGAGGAAATTCCGCACGCAAATCAAGACTAAGTCTGCCAATAACTTTTGCCCCCCACTTATATTGTTTCTGTTTCTCACAAATGTCCTCGCCCAAACTCCAATAGAATTTGAGCATTTCTGTATTCACTTTGACTGCAGCTTTAAGCTGTGCCACGCGAAAGCGCTTTTTCAAGTCAGACAACCACTTCACATAGTTCTTGTCTGCCATGAATGAGTCGCTGTTCACAAACTGCGGTATGTTGTTATTTTCTGCCATAATACCTAATATCTTATTTTCTTTTTTATCATTACAAATTCGCTTTGTTCCATTCTGAGCCATGATAGCCATTCCCCCGACATGTGAATGAAAAGCTTATGGCAACTATATCAATAACTTGGATTCTGTTTTAATTTCTTGTTTAAATCCAGACATCTTTGTGGTATCGGGAAAACCGTTGTAAAACCGGTAGACTCCTTTTCTAATGGAGTTCTTTGATCATACGCCTTGGTATATTTGCCAAAACGGATGAGATCTTGACGTCTCCAACCTTCCCAAACCAATTCCAGCAGACGCTCCTTTAGAATGTTGTCCAAAGTGGCTTCCACATGAGGCATTCCTACTCGGTCTCTTATAGCGTTCAGCTCTATTGAACCATCCTCGCCATTGCGAATTTTCGCCTCGGCTTCCATCAACAGCGCATCACCATATCTGAAAAGGACGATATCGTTGTCAACCTGCCGTCCGTCCGAATAGGCGGTTCGGTCAACCTCGTATTTGCCTACACGGGCACCTGCCGTCTGTTTATATGGGCTGTCGCTGAGGTTCAGTTTCAGTTCAAGCGGCATATACACCAACGGCTTCCCGTTGTCCAAATATATCTTCTTTCCGTCAACAAGCACGGTATCTGCATAGAAGTTTATCTTGAATCTATTGTCAACATGATCAGTACCGTAACCGAAAGCCTTGACGGTTGAAACAGTTGCACATGTGCCGTTTTCGGAAGAACCACCATAAGCCCCACCATGTTTGTAGTGGCGTGAGCGGAAAAGATAATGGTATTCGTTCAAATATAAGTTCTTGTCCAATGGGATTGTGAAGATGTTCTCCTTGGAATTTTCATTATGAACCGCAAAGTTCGATGCGTAGTCGCTCTCCAACTCATAGCCTTCTTGCCGCAGTTGCTCGCAATACCAGATGCAGGTTTCCCAAGCGTTCTTTTTCTCGCCATTCACATTGAAGTAAATGTTTTTCCCGTCCTGACGCTTGCCGTCGGTCCAGTTATCATCCGTATATATTTCCGCATTCAAGGCAAGCTTTGCAAGCAGGAAATTTGCGACCGGGCGTGTCACACGTCCGTAATAGTCACCTTCTTTGTTGGAATGCTCATCGGCGAGCTGTGGGGCAACATCCTGCAACTCGTCAACAATAAACTTGAATACCTCACTTCTTTCGCTTTGCGTTACCTGCTCCAATTTCACGTCGTATGATGTTACGACAGGAACACGCCCGAACATATCCATCGCATAATAGTAGAACAAGGCTCGTACAGCTCTTACCTCTGCCGTGAAATCTCTTGTCTGTTCTGCTGAAAGCAGAGTCTTATGGCTGTCAATGATAGAAAGCGACTGGTTAGATAAAACAATTACCTTGAAGAGATATTTCCATACATTATATAAATTAATATCATTGGCATTCCACTTGTGCTGATACATGTTCTCCCACAAACCGCCATCATACCAGTCTCCACCACGGATTGGATTCATTGCCTCGTCAGTGGTCAAGGTATTGTAGTCGTAAATACCCCGGCAAGTTCCTTGAAGCCCTTCCGACTCCTGATTGCTCCCTATGTAGTTGTACAGGGAAGCTACTGCGTTTTTGTATATATTATCAGCATTGTTGTAGATTGCCTCCTGGTCCAGCTGGTCTTTGGGATGCTCATCCAGACAGCTGCTGAAACAAAGCATTAACGGTGCTGCTAATATGTATTTAATAATAGTCTTCATACTCTTTTCGTTTTAAAATTGTACACTCAGTCCCAATGAGTAAGTACGGTATAATGGATAGTTGCGCTTGTCGTCAATACCCATCGTACTGTTGACAACATAGCTATTTATCATTGGTGTCAAACCTTTATATCCGGTGATTGTTCCAAGGTTGCTAATGTTGCATGATACACGCAAGGAACGAATAAGCTTGCTCCTCAAAGGCACATTGTAGCCTATTGTCAGATGTTCGAAGTTCAGATAGTCACCTTTTTCAAGCCAGTAGTCAGAGACTCTCTGGTCTATGATGTTCTTCTTTGGAGCATCCTTCAAGACATTGTAGTCTGGGAAGCAAGCCATGCTTGTGTAAGCCAGTCCTGTTCCGTTGAAAATCTTGTGCCCGAATGCTCCATTCATCTGTATGGAGATATAGTAATTCTTGTATCTGAAACTGATGTTTGAGCCAAGGATCACCTTTGGTGTGGCTTGTCCTGCAATGTATCGGTCGCCTCCATCGCTTAAGTCCACATTGCCATTATGGTCAAGGTCCTCTATGTCATAAAAATAGCTGCCGTTCTCGTTCTTGACAAGTCCCTTGCAATGGGGTAGGTAGAAAACGCCAAGCGGCTGTCCGACTATCTGATAGGCCACGTTGTTGTCGCCGCCGTTTTGACCAGCACCATCCAATGAACCAATAGCAGTGATGTTCGCTGCCGACATGCTCATTCCATTGTAATCTCCACTTAGCGAGATGAGTTTGTTGCTTTGAAACGACAGATTCATATTGATGTTAAGTTCCATGTCCTTCTTGCTTATTGGCTGCACGGACAAGCCCAGCTCAAATCCGCGGTTTGACATTGAACCGATGTTTGCCAGCAATGTATTGTATGCGAATGGTGGAACCGGAACCTCATAGGCGTAGAGCATGTCGGTGGTCTTGGAATAGTAATACTCCGCTGTAAGCATCAGCCTGTTGGCAAAGAGACCAATGTCCGCACCGAGGTTAAACGTTGTCTTCGTTTCCCACTTCAAATCAGGATTGTTGTTTCTTACCATACCAAGGGTTACTGTTGGAGAACTCTTGACCGGAACAATGCCTGTCTGCCTTACAGTGTTCATGGTTGTGTAGGCTGTGATACCGCCAAGATTGCCGGCCTGTCCCAGACCCGTGCGGAGTTTGAGCATTGACAGCGGTTTTATGTTGGCAAGGAAGCTTTCCTTCTTCATGTCCCAAGTGAATGATACAGATGGGAAGAATCCCCATGTGTTGTTGTCACCAACCATTGACGATCCGTCACCGCGTGCATTTACAGCTAAGGTATATCTGTCAAGCAGATTATAAGTGATGCTTCCCATTACAGAAGCCAGAGACTGGTCTTCGTATGTGCTTTCTGTTCCACCGTATGGACGGGCAGCCGTAGCACCGAGATTGTCGTAATGAAAATCGTTTGTAGGTATTCCCTTGGCATACACCCAGAAAGCAGTTTTTCTCAGTTTTCTGTATTCACTGCTTACTCCAGCAGAGACCTTATGTATGCCGAACTCCTTGTTGAAATCAAGAGATACATTGCCGAGCCATTCCTCTTTCTTGAACTCTCCACGGTACACGTTGCCTTGTGCCCATACCAATGTCGGACAGAATTGTCCGTTCTCGGTAGAGCCATACAGGTAAGAGCCGAAGGTGGATACACGCCAGTTCTTATTAAAATCGTAGCTCAGCTTTATGTGTGCGTCAAAGTTCAAATCCTTGGAGTCGTTTTTCTCTTCAAGCAATATCCTGGGTGGGTTGACATGCGTTGCCGATTCGTTTTTCAGCCAGTTTCCATGCTCGTCAGTACCAGCAGGGAAAGTTGGGTTCTGGCATGCTGCGGAATAGAACAGCATCTGCGTATCAAAGATGTCATGGTTCTTGAATGAAGAGCCGAAAACTCCGAATTCTCCGGTTAGTCTGTCATTGAAGGCTTTCTGGGTTACATCAACTTTGGCAACAAAAACGTTATAGTCCATCTTCTTGATGATGGTGTTGTGGTCCATTACTCCGAAAGATGCACGATAGTTTGACTGTGGCGTACCTCCGCTGAATGCAAGGTAATGATTGTTCACCATACCCGTGCGTGTTATCACCTTGTAGTTATCGGTATTGAAACCTCCGTTGTTGCAATAGATACCCAATGACTTTGCCGTTGCAACATATTCAGCAGCATTGAGCATCTCCAGGTGTTTGTACATCTGCTCGAACCCCACATTACCCTCATACGAGATCTGAAATCCTCGTCCTGTGCCTTTCTTGGTTTTCACCTCTATAACACCAGATGCTCCACGTGAACCATACATGGCGGTCTCCGCAGCATTCTTCAATATACGAAAACTCTCGATGTCTGCAGGATAGATGGTTGATAGGGTAAGTACGTCAGAAGTAACCCCATCAATCAACACTAAAGGGTCATTGCCACCGATGATGGAGGTTGTACCACGTACTCGCACACTATTGAGCATAGCCATGCGATCAAGACCGTTGGATGTCACATTGACACCAGCAGCCTGACCACTCAACACGTCAAGGGCGTTGTTGACCGCACCCTTGTTGGAATGATTTCCAACTATCTTTATTATATTACTTCCATTGTCAATGGAATCTTTCCGTTCTGCAGGAACTTGCTTTTGTGCATGAGCCAAAGAACTGCAAAAGAGCGCAATGAGAAGTAATGTAAAGTCTTTTTTGCTCTTTGCCATTTTCTATTTCTATTACTTTAGGTTATGGATGATTTCCGATAAGCAAAGATAAGGTGTAATACATTAAAAAACGCATACAGACCCCAATATTTATGCATTATTAACGATAAAGAAACATGCAAACATGCTCAATCCCCCCTACAAAGGCTGATAGAACCGGAGTGTTCCCAGCTTCCTCAACTCCCCGTTCCGGGCATACCGGGCATCCGTGGCGGGATGAGAAAGGAGGATGAACTCACGGAGCAGCAGCTCGGGATGGAAACTCGTCAGCTCAAAATAGGGAACTCGGGAGGTATCTACCTCATAGATACTGCCACGCTGAAAGGCAGACAATGCCTTGTAGCCTTCATACTCCTGAAGCAGTTGGGCCTTGCCCAAGGGAGCACCGCCGAAATACTTGAATGCCCAGACATCAATCTCCCTACCCTTCGCCAGAATCTGCTCCGGACTCATCGCCAGACTTCCGCTGTGGTCATCATCTGCAAAAACATAGCGGGCATGGGCATCCTTCAGAAGAATGGCCATCGTGCTCCTGCCGCCCGGCACATACCATACCCCACCCGTCTTGCGCTCGGTCAACACCGAAAGACCTTCGGGCAGTTTCCCTGCCACCGACTTCAGCGACTGATATACCTTTTCTATCCCGGCAAAGAGCGAATCTGCCTGACGGCTGCCAAAGAGCATGCCATAGAATTTCATCCACTCTGCCCTGCCCAATGGCGATGTCTCCATATAGTCGGCTGCTTCTATCAGGGGGATGCGAAGCTTATCGAGCTTACCATATCCGCCACTGTTCTCGAAAGGAGATACAAGGATTACCTCGGGCTTCATGGCGATGATGCGCTCAAAGTCGGGCGCCATACTGGAACCGCAATCCACGATAGAGGATGATGATACGCGCTTCCTGATATCGGGAATATTGATATAATCCAGATCGCATACGCCACGGATGGCATTCCCCACGCCCAACTCATACATCAGCTGGCAATGCGGAGCCATGAATACGGCACTGCTTTCTACGGGTGTGCGCACGGTATCCGTGGTGCATCTTACGCCCGACGCCCTGCGCCTGGCAAGCTGCGCCACGGTCTCATCCCCCTCCTTGCCCTTCGGCACGAGGATATAGCGATGCAGCAGGGTGCCAACCTTCCAGGGGTTGGCTATCATCACTTCATCATAAGTCCCTTCATCATTAGTCCCTTCACCATGCCTTACGATGGTCAGCAACCGGGCATACTTCATCTTCAGCGTATCACCCCCGTCCCCATCACCAGATGCCGTCTTTCTGCCCTGGCAGGCAAACAAAGCTAGCGCCACAAGCGCCATGAATATACAGTTATATCTTTTCATCATAGTTATATCTTTCTATCATAGTTATATCTTTTCATCACGCAGCAAAAGTACGATAATTTTTCGAGACCCGCAAGAAAACATCGCAAAAACTATCTGCCATTCGTCATGTAGATGTAATTCCACTTTATGCAATGAGTAATTTGTGCAATTATCTGCGATATCTGCGTGACAAGAAATAAAAAAGTCTGCCAGCATCACTGCTCGCAGACTTCTCTTTTCATTAACCGAACCTAAAATTACATCTATTTTTCAAGATATGCAATAAAATGCAAATGATAAACCTAAATATAAACTTTTACCTGATGAAAACTATTTTTACTCTTACCTATTTCTATATATACGCACTGCAAAATGCGTTGTCATTATGTTGAGAAACGAATTTATCTGATTCAAACACGCTATGTATTGTTGCAACATACGTGCCAAAAGCTGGCAAAACATGTTATCCTACTGATTTACTGCCACTTATCATTTTTCACTCATCAAACAAAAGTGGGGAAACTGGGGAATATGTGGGGAATTATTCCCCAGAAATTGGGGAAATGCAAGGTGGAAGCACAAATCATGAATGAAAAAAGAGATACACGGCAAAAAAAACACACAAAATATGCCAATAAGCCTTCTATATCTTCCATTTTTTCAATCTAAAAATATTTCTTCTGGAAAACAGGAAATATGACTAAATTCCGTATATTCTTATCTATCAAGCAGTTAGCAAAAGCACAATTTATAGGATAAATTCTTATTTCTACGACCGTACGGTTAAGAACCCTACGACTGTACGAGCATACCATGTGTAACCGTACAGTCGTAGCCATACGACCGTACGGTCATACCAAATTCAACCTAAAACGAGTACTCCTTACGTCCTAAATTCCATAAAAACCAAGCTTTTCCAGTTCTAGATTGAGCATTTGGAAATGCACTTTTTTTATGAGTTATACTTAACAACCTACCAAGATGGAGAGATAACGAAAAGATGTTTGCTTTCAAACATGTTTGCATGCAAGCATGTTTGAAAGCAAACAGACTATAGATTATTCATATACTGTACCAATGCTTCCCGAAGGATATCCTCGTATTTCTTTTTGGTTCTAACCTTCGCCAGCATAAGCTGTTCATACTCCTCGTCCGACAGATATGTCTGAACTCCATGCATCGATTTCCTCTTCTCTGCCTGAGTTACCTTCTTTATGTCTTTCTCCCCTACTGGCTGCACAACGCCAGGCTGTGCCACACCAGGCTGTGCTACACCTGACTGAGTTATACCTGGCTGCACAACTGCAGATTGCCCAACACCTGGGCGAACAGCTTTATTCATATTACTGAAAGCTGCGTGAAAATCCTTTCCCATTTTTCCTAATTTATCTAGATATTAAACAATTCATTGATAACCAATTCATAGTCTATGGCTGCCGAGCAATAAGGCGCATAATGAAAGAGATCTGTCATTTCAGTCTGCGACTCGTTCACCTTGACGCAACGGCGGATTCCATGCGACAATACCTTCTCGCCATAATTCTCTCGAAGATATTCCATTGCCGAACGCACGATGCGTGGACGCTCGTCGAGCATAACAGGCAACAGGCCCAGAAGTTCCAGTTCCTTGTTCAGGGCAAACCTGCCGTTCTTCACCTCCTCCATGGCTGCCAGCACTGCCGCCAAACCATTTACAGAAAGTCCTTCCATCTGTACAGGAACCAGCAGATGGCTTGCTACCACCATGGCATTATAGGTAGATTGTGACAGGGCTGGCGGACAGTCGATGAAGATGTAGTCGAAATAATCTATAGGATTGCCGATGCCTTCGCCCGTGAAATCCATGCAGTCGCTGTTGAGACAAGCTCCCAATACCTGGCGTGGTGCACCCGTGTTCTGCAGGAAAGGATCCACATCCTGCATCTTGGCAGAACCTGGAACGTAATACACCCCTACCCCATTTTTATAGATGGGCAACCCCTTACAGGCTATCATCGAATCAAAAACAGTGGCACAATCTTCTGGCGCATGATTCAGAAGAGTTAAGTTACACTGAGGATCCAAGTCTATCTCGAGGATTCTTAGATTCTTATCCTTCCGTAACATGCCAGTGGCAAGATTCTGCACTGTTGTTGTTTTGCCTACGCCACCTTTATTATTGACGATAGCCAAGATCATTTTCAGTTTATTTTCCATGTCTTTGACTTTTAAATATTAAACTGCGTGCAAAGGTACATGAATTAATTGAAATAACCAAGAAAATATGCCGAAATGTTTGCATGCAAACACACAAACATGTTTGGATGCAAGCATGCAAACATGTTTGCAGAATTACGAATATATTGGTTTTCAGTATAAATGCTTTCAATATGCGGGTTAACAAACATGCAAACATGTAGGTTAACAAACATGCCTGCAAGCAAACATGCAAGCATGCAAACATGTTTGCAGACTTCTAAAAAGGGCTTTAAAACGCATGAAAAGTATGCCTTCAGATGGCTGAACTAAGTATCTGCGACAAAATTATAAGCTATTTCCTCCGATTATTGCCGATTATTGCCCATTATGGCCCGTTTATTGAGAGAAAATTAGTAATTTTGCAGCCGGAAAGATAATATATACAGATATTTAGCAGATAAATTAGCAGATAAAAATGATAGATTCAATTCAGAACATCTTTGTTCAGGTTAGCGATTTTCTCTGGTCGTATATCATCATTGCCGTTTTGATATGCTGTGCCGTGTTTTTCACTTGGCGAACCCGTTTCGTTCAGTTTCGTCTCATCAGGGAGATGGTGAGGCTGCTGCTCCATCCCGATAAGGTTCAGCCCGACGAGATAGGGCAGGATGAGCTGTCGATGGATGTGAAGGTGGATGGAGAGATGAAGCACATCTCATCCTTCCAGGCATTCGTGGTGGCATTGGCAAGCAGAATCGGTACGGGTAATCTTGCGGGGGTGGCCACAGCTATCAGTGTTGGCGGTCCGGGAGCCGTGTTCTGGATGTGGATACTGGCTTTGCTGGGTTCCGCATCAGCCTTCATAGAATCCACGCTTGCCCAGCTTTACAAGCGTAAGGGCAAGACTTCCTTCTATGGCGGACCAGCCTATTATATGAAGTATGGATTGGGCAAGGGATGGATGGGTATCCTCTTTGCCGTGCTGATGATCATCACCTTCGGTTTTGCCTATAATTCCGTGCAGAGCAACACCATCTGTCTGGCATGGCAGAAGGCCTTCGGTATCGATCCTGCCACCATGGGCATCGTGCTCACGCTGCTCACGCTGCTCATCATCTTCGGCGGTATCCAGCGAGTGGCTAAGTTTTCTTCCACGGTGGTTCCAGTGATGGCAATCATCTATCTCCTGATAGCCGTGGGCGTAGTAATCTGGAACATCACCTGCCTGCCTCAGGTATTGCTCACCATTGTGGAGAATGCCTTCGGATTCAATCAGGCTGCTGGCGGAGTGCTTGGCGTAACAGTGATACAGGGCATCAAGCGAGGCCTGTTCAGCAATGAGGCAGGCGAGGGTAGTGCTCCTAATGCGGCTGCGGCGGCCACGGTGAGCCATCCAGTGAAACAGGGACTCATCCAGGCACTGGGCGTGTTTACGGATACCCTGGTGGTATGTTCCTGTACGGCATTCATCATCCTGGTGAGTGGGGTAGACGTCACAGCATCCAATGGTATCCAGCTTACGCAGGATGCCCTGACCCATGAGATAGGAAGCATCGGCAATCCTTTCGTGGCTGTGATGATATGGCTCTTTGCCTTCAGTAGCATCATCGGCAACTATTATTATGGCGAGACAAACGTGAGATATATCAAGGATTCCAAACTGGGCGTATTCATCTATCGCCTTGCCGTGGCAGCGATGGTGATGATTGGTGCTGTGGTATCATTGGATTTTGCATGGAGCTTTGCCGACATCACGATGGCGCTTCTTACCCTCTGCAATCTTGTGGCCATCGTTTTGCTATCCCGCCAGGCCGTTTTCCTGCTGCAAGACTATCGCCAGCAGAAGAAGGAAGGCAAGAATCCTGTGTTCTCCAAGGATAAAATGCCCGAAATTGCCGATCAATTGGAGGCATGGTAAACTGGAGGCTGGCAACTGGAGGTATGGCATGCAAAACATGAGGCATATTTTGGTTAAAACTTGAAGATTTTGTCTCTTCACATAAAAAAAAGGTGGATATATTTTCTAATATCAGGTATTTTACTTACTTTTGCAACAAATATATAGAATATAAGTACTTATATAGAGCATAAGTACATTTAGACAAGATACCGGATATGGCAGATAAAAAAAAGGAAATAGCAAAGCCCAATGCAGGTGAACAATGGATTAATACTCCATTCAGCTTCACAAAGATAGATAAACAATGTACGCTCGCACAACAGCATATATTGTTTTGCGTAAGCTCGCATTTACAGGAATATGTAACGAGATTCTTCAACGAAAAGCGTGAGAAAGGTAATCTGCGCTCAGACTATATGTTTGAAGTAGATAAAGAACATGTTGCCATGAATGTACCTAAAATCAAACTGAAGTTGAATGAATTAGGTATTGAATCAAGCCACTATAAGGATCTGCGCAAAACCCTGAAGGAGCTTCTGGACTTCAGCGTCAGAATCAAGATAGATGGCAAGGCCGTCATACAGCACGTCTTTTCTAACATAACAGAAGATATCGTAACCAATGGTTATACCACCAAGCAGGGTGTCACATACGACAGGTCTAAAGGAGAGGTTGAGCTGAAGATTGACCCAGTTGTTGCCAAATATGCCTTCGACATGAGCCAAGGATTCATCCATCACATCGCCTTGATTGCACGATATGCAAGCAGGCAGAACACTCCTAGGATATATCTGTTCTTACTGCGCCAAATGGGAATAAACAATGGGAAAATGACCATAAAGGTGCCATTCATGCAATTGAAGGAATACCTGGGCATGGCTAAAATTGCAGAAGACGGAACTGTTATAGAAGAACAGTATCCGAAATTCTCGCAGTTTAAAAAGCAAGTATTGGATGCGGTGCAGGAAGATTTTGCCAAATTAAGCAAGGAAGACAAGGTTGATATCATGTTCACCGACTGTACACCCGTATATAAGAGGGGACAGTCAAGAGGCAATCCTGAAGCACTGATATTCAAAATCAAGAGAACTGCTTTGGGAAAAGCCCATATCAATGGCAATGTCTTGGATAAGGATAAGCAAGGACTGCCTCAGAGCAAGGAGCCTGTAATGGGCGACTTGTTTGCCCATGTAGCAACGGCAGAAAATTCAAAGATAGAAATGGAAAAGGGTGGGGAGGACAAATGGAAAGAATTCCTCTCCATGATAATTGATCCTTCACAAGCAGCCTTACTCAAGAGGGTGAAATTCCTCGGTATGAAAAACCAGAGGTTCTGCGTCAAGGCTTCAAAAGAAGACTTTGAATTACTCAAAACACTGGGAGTGGAGAAAGTTGCCCAGGAATACTTTAAATGCGTAGGCTCCTTCGCTCCAACTTTCTACGAGGGGTAAACCTATAAAGAGTCGCAAATATAGCTTTATATGGCTTTTATTTGCGACTCTTTTGGCTATATCTACGAAACCATTTACTATAAAACACATAACATACTATATTTCAGCACTTTACATACACTCAAAAAGGTATAAAGGTAAAAACAGAACTCTTTAAAAATGCAAAAGTTTATTTTCGCTATCTATCTGTTTATCAGATGTTTATATCATTCAAGGTAAATGGTTTCGTAGATATAATGATTGAAAAAGCTTACATATCTACGAAACCATTTACCTTATACTTACTAATACGCTGATGTTCAGATTGTTACGTTTTTCATTTTCGAGCATAAAAATATGTCATGATTAAAAAGATGGATTTACTATATATAATCTACGAAACCGTTTACCTGGTTTACGTTAACTTATTGATATACTGCATGTTAGCATTTATATTTCTGAATTTGCCGGGCGGAAATGCTTAAAAAGCCTGATAAACACAAGTAATTTTTACATTGCTCTCTTGTCATATCTACGAAACCGTTTACCTGGTTTCTTATATGTGTCTAGTAATCAGTACTTTATATTTTTCCTTCAAAAAAGTAAATTTCTTTTTATAATTATAAATTAGATTATTATTATAATTACGGAAATTTCAACATATTGATTTTCAATAAGTTACAAAGCTCGAAGTAAACGGTTTCGTAGATTTAGGTAAACGGTTTCGTAGATTTAGGTAAACGGTTTCGTAGATTTAGGTAAACGGTTTCGTAGTTTTTGGTAAACGGTTTCGTAGATATGTGATTTCTTTACATTTTGAAAAGTATAGATTTTTTGCTTGAATGGAGGGACTTCAGCCAGTGCTGGAGTTTTATTACTACTATAACTCATGTACAAGTAGCTGTGCATGTAAATTCACCTATTCATCTATGCATGTATGGGGATAATCATCTGTATATGCACTTTAGGTAATTGTGCATGCACAGGTGCACGTAACACGTATGTATGCGTCATGCGTATATGTGCGTATATATATATTAATGAGAAATGGCATATTAAGGCCTTCTAAATGTTTAAGACTGTTAAAATATAGCTAAAAATGAAAGTTTTTCCTCAAAAGATTTGGCTGTTTCGAAAAGAGTTAGTACTTTTGCACTCGCTTTTGAGAAATCAAGCATTACTCGAAGCAATAAAGAAAGAGTTCTTTGAAAGATTTTACATAAACAGACAAGTAGTACAAGAAGCGGTTAACTTCTTAGAAATAAGAAAGTTGACTGGGTAAAAGAAACGAACCGTCAAGAAATTGACAAGTCAGGTTTACTAAGCTTCAATAAACGAAAAGGATATTCGTCCTAAGTACAGACAACAAACACCGAGTTACTTCTTCGGAAGTGACGACGTAAAAATGATATTTTACAATGGAGAGTTTGATCCTGGCTCAGGATGAACGCTAGCTACAGGCTTAACACATGCAAGTCGAGGGGAAACGATAGAGAAAGCTTGCTTTTTCTAGGCGTCGACCGGCGCACGGGTGAGTAACGCGTATCCAACCTGCCCATCACTTGGGGATAACCTTGCGAAAGTAAGACTAATACCCAATGATATCTCTAGAAGACATCTGAAAGAGATTAAAGATTTATCGGTGATGGATGGGGATGCGTCTGATTAGCTTGTTGGCGGGGTAACGGCCCACCAAGGCGACGATCAGTAGGGGTTCTGAGAGGAAGGTCCCCCACATTGGAACTGAGACACGGTCCAAACTCCTACGGGAGGCAGCAGTGAGGAATATTGGTCAATGGACGAGAGTCTGAACCAGCCAAGTAGCGTGCAGGATGACGGCCCTATGGGTTGTAAACTGCTTTTATAAGGGAATAAAGTGGGAGTCGTGACTCCTTTTGCATGTACCTTATGAATAAGGACCGGCTAATTCCGTGCCAGCAGCCGCGGTAATACGGAAGGTCCGGGCGTTATCCGGATTTATTGGGTTTAAAGGGAGCGTAGGCCGGAGATTAAGCGTGTTGTGAAATGTAGACGCTCAACGTCTGCACTGCAGCGCGAACTGGTTTCCTTGAGTACGCACAAAGTGGGCGGAATTCGTGGTGTAGCGGTGAAATGCTTAGATATCACGAAGAACTCCGATTGCGAAGGCAGCTCACTGGAGCGCAACTGACGCTGAAGCTCGAAAGTGCGGGTATCGAACAGGATTAGATACCCTGGTAGTCCGCACGGTAAACGATGGATGCCCGCTGTTGGTCTGAATAGGTCAGCGGCCAAGCGAAAGCATTAAGCATCCCACCTGGGGAGTACGCCGGCAACGGTGAAACTCAAAGGAATTGACGGGGGCCCGCACAAGCGGAGGAACATGTGGTTTAATTCGATGATACGCGAGGAACCTTACCCGGGCTTGAATTGCAGAGGAAGGATTTGGAGACAATGACGCCCTTCGGGGTCTCTGTGAAGGTGCTGCATGGTTGTCGTCAGCTCGTGCCGTGAGGTGTCGGCTTAAGTGCCATAACGAGCGCAACCCCTCTCCTTAGTTGCCATCAGGTCAAGCTGGGCACTCTGGGGACACTGCCACCGTAAGGTGTGAGGAAGGTGGGGATGACGTCAAATCAGCACGGCCCTTACGTCCGGGGCTACACACGTGTTACAATGGCAGGTACAGAGAGATGGTGTTCTGCAAAGCGCATCTAATCCTTAAAGCCTGTCTCAGTTCGGACTGGGGTCTGCAACCCGACCCCACGAAGCTGGATTCGCTAGTAATCGCGCATCAGCCATGGCGCGGTGAATACGTTCCCGGGCCTTGTACACACCGCCCGTCAAGCCATGAAAGCCGGGGGCGCCTAAAGTCCGTGACCGTAAGGAGCGGCCTAGGGCGAAACTGGTAATTGGGGCTAAGTCGTAACAAGGTAGCCGTACCGGAAGGTGCGGCTGGAACACCTCCTTTCTGGAGAGACGAATATGTTTAGTGATTAGTGATTAATTATTATTGATTATCTCTTCACTTATATTTATTGAGATAGTGACTGATTAAAGTTCGCTTCTCTTCTTGTACGCACCATCTGTTTAATTAAATACAGGAGACTGGGATTCCTTATACATTATATAATATATAGGGATGGCTCAAGCAAAATGGTTCAACTCCACAATCTCCACCATGCCTTTTAAGGCAAGAAGATCTTTGACATATTGACACAAGCAAAACTGTAAGTAATGAACTTTAGTTCAGACTAAAGTGAATCAAATCGCAAGATGAGATTTCACAAGTTAGAATACAGCTGAAAGTATGAGCTACTTATTCGTTATTCGGAAACGAGTAACAAGAATACAGTCGTAAAGAAAGTAAGAAAGGGCGTATGGCGGATGCCTAGGCTCACGGAGGCGATGAAGGACGTGATAAGCTGCGATAAGCTTCGGGTAGGTGCAAATAACCTTTGATCCGGAGATTTCCGAATGGGACAACCTAGCCGTCTGAAGGACGGTTACTCTTACCAATGTAAGAGAGCTAACGCAGGGAACTGAAACATCTTAGTACCTGCAGGAAGAGAAAATAAATGAATGATTCCCCTAGTAGTGGCGAGCGAACGGGGAACAGCCCAAACCAGTGGCGTCGCAAGGCGTGGCTGGGGTTGTAGGACCGCGACATTGTATTGAAATGGTGAGTGGAAGTATCTGGAAAGTTACATCACAGAAGGTGATAATCCTGTACACGAAGCCAAATCAAGCATAGCGGTATCCTGAGTAACGCGGGACACGAGGAATCCTGCGCGAATCTGCCGGGACCATCCGGTAAGGCTAAATACTCCCGTGAGACCGATAGCGAACGAGTACTGTGAAGGAAAGGTGAAAAGAACCCCGAGCAGGGGAGTGAAATAGTTCCTGAAACCATGCGCCTACAAGCGGTCGGAGCATCTTACGATGTGACGGCGTGCCTTTTGCATAATGATCCTACGAGTTACCGTCACTGGCGAGGTTGAGTGTCACGAGACACGTAGCCGCAGTGAAAGCGAGCCTGAACAGGGCGCACAGTCAGTGGGGGTAGACGCGAAACCAAGTGATCTACACTTGGCCAGGATGAAGTCCCGGTAACACGGGATGGAGGTCCGCACCAATAAGCGTTGAAAAGCTTCTGGATGAGCCGAGTGTAGGAGTGAAAGGCCAATCAAACTTGGAGATAGCTCGTACTCCCCGAAAGGCATTTAGGTGCCGCGTCGGATGGTCACCGTGAGAGGTAGAGCGACCGATAGGACAAGAGGGCTTCACCGCCTATCGAGTCCTGACGAACTCCGAATGCTCACGGTTTGCAGTCCGGCAGTAAGGGGGCGGGTGCTAAGGTCCGTCCCCGAGAGGAGAAGAATCCAGACCGCCGTCTAAGGTCCCGGAGTTCTGCCTGAGTTAGTCTAACGAAGTCTGGTCCCTATGACAGCTAGGATGTTGGCTTGGAAGCAGCCATTCATTCAAAGAGTGCGTAACAGCTCACTAGTCGAGGGTCCGGGCATGGATAATAATCGGGTATAAGGCAGACACCGAAGGCGCGGGATAGCAATTATAAAAGTATCGGTAGGGGAGCATACTCACAGCGTCGAATGGTGTACGTAAGTTATCCTGGAGCGGTGAGTAAAGCAAATGTAGGAATAAGTAACGATAAGGAGGGTTAGATTCCCTCCCGCTGTAAGACCAAGGTTTCCCGGGCAATGCCAATCAGCCCGGGGTCAGTCGGGTCCTAAGTCTAAGCCGAACGGCGATGGCGATGGCAGAGACGGTTAATATTCCGTCACTGCCGCATGGGGCGACGTGGAGACGGAGCAGTGAAACCACCGCGGGGCGACGGAAGTCCCCGTTGAAGAGTGTAGGTGTTGAGGATGGCAGGCAAATCCACCATCCGAGCTGAACTTGACAGTACGGAGTCCTCCTCGGAGGAATCTGATAGTGTGGGTAATCATACTCCCGAGAAAATCCGCTAAGCTTAACCCATGCGGCACCCGTACCGCAAACGGACACACGTGGTCGGGTAGAACATACTAAGGCGTTGAGAGATTCATGGTTAAGGAACTAGGCAAATTGACCCTGTAACTTCGGGATAAAGGGTCCTCGTGAATAGCGAGGCGCAGAGAATAGGTCCAGGCAACTGTTTAACAAAAACACAGGGCTGTGCAAACTCGAAAGATGACGTATACAGCCTGACACCTGCCCGGTGCCGGAAGGTTAAGAGGAGATGTCACCAGCAATGGGAAGCATTGAATTGAAGCCCCGGTAAACGGCGGCCGTAACTATAACGGTCCTAAGGTAGCGAAATTCCTTGTCGGGTAAGTTCCGACCTGCACGAATGGTGTAATGATCCGGACGCTGTCTCAACCATGAGCTCAGTGAAATTGTAGTATCGGTGAAGATGCCGATTACCCGCGATGGGACGAAAAGACCCCGTGAACCTTTACTACAGCTT
This sequence comes from Segatella copri, assembly GCF_051861805.1. Lineage (GTDB taxonomy): Bacteria > Bacteroidota > Bacteroidia > Bacteroidales > Bacteroidaceae > Prevotella > Prevotella copri_M. The sequence goes on from NZ_CP146521.1 coordinate 24,108, forward strand.
AGCATTGACCTTGGTCATCCGATGTGTAGGATAGGCCGGAGGCTTTGAAGCGGGAGCGCCAGCTTTCGTGGAGCCATCCTTGAAATACGGCCCTTTGGCTGTCTGAGGTCTAACGCGTGTTTACGCGGACACTGCTTGGTGGGTAGTTTGACTGGGGTGGTCGCCTCCAAAAGCGTAACGGAGGCTTCCAAAGGTGCCCTCGGGTCGATTGGTAACCGACCTCAAAGAGTGCAATGGCATAAGGGCGCTTGACTGGGAGGCAGACATGCCGAGCAGGCAGGAAACTGGGGCATAGTGATCCGGCGGATGTGTATGGAAACTCCGTCGCTCAAAGGATAAAAGGTACTCCGGGGATAACAGGCTGATCCCCCCCAAGAGCTCATATCGACGGGGTGGTTTGGCACCTCGATGTCGGCTCGTCACATCCTGGGGCTGGAGAAGGTCCCAAGGGTTGGGCTGTTCGCCCATTAAAGTGGCACGCGAGCTGGGTTCAGAACGTCGTGAGACAGTTCGGTCTCTATCTATCGTGGGCGTGGGAGTTTTGAGTGGTGCCGTCACTAGTACGAGAGGACCGTGATGGACAGACCTCCGGTTTACCAGTTGTGCCGCCAGGCGCACCGCTGGGTATCTGAGTCTGGATTGGATAAGCGCTGAAAGCATCTAAGTGCGAAGCCAGCCGCAAGATGAGAACTCCATTGAGGGTCGTCAAAGACGATGACGTTGATAGGATGCAGGTGTAAAGACAGCGATGTCAAAGCCGAGCATTACTAATTGCCCGAACACTTTCTTTAGGAAAGTTCATAGTTTCAACTGTATTTTCAGTTCATTATCTTGTTTTGCTTGTGTGCAAATACGTCATAACCCATTTCAGGTGGTTATTGCGGTGAGGTCCCACCTCTTCCCATTCCGAACAGAGAAGTTAAGCTCACTTGCGCCGATGGTACTGCAATGCAATGCGGGAGAGTAGGTAGCCGCCTTCTTTTATCAGGAAGCCTCGATTACGAAAGTAGTCGGGGCTTTTTTTTGTCACGCAGATTTCGCAGATGACGCAGATTTTTTCTTTGCTGCTTTTCCTTTTTTCCCACAGATTTCACAGATGGGCACAGATTTTAGACCTGCTCGGTCTGGGATGACGCAGATTCTTTGATAAATAAAAAGGGTGTACCCGTTAGCAGGCACACCCCATTTGTTTTATGATAATCTTATTTCATCTTGCAATCCGGCAATACAGCCATGCATCTCTTTCCTTCTACGGTCTTCAGAATGCAGCCGATGGTCTTTCTTCCGATATTTCTGTTCACAGGAACCTGCGATTGCGGAATCACTTCTACATAGTGAACGCCGGCATTCGGCACATCCATCGGCAGGACGCCCTCTGCCTGCATCTTCTCGTGATTGAATTTATCTACGTCGTCGAAACGCACATAGCGGTTGGTCTTGCTGTCAACGAATCCTACGCATACCGAATCTTCATCGGTGGCGATGGAAGCGAAGATGAGTTTTTCACCTGCATATCGCTTGAATACCCTGCCTCTCTCTCGCTGCAGAAGCTCTGCCATCGAAACCTTGCAGACTCTTCCGCTTTCATATACCAGGATGAGCCAGCCTTCTTCCTCGTCCTCGTGAACGGCGAGCTTCAGGCGATAGTCTTGCCAGTCATCCTCGTCGAGCAGTTTATATTCATCGGTGTCAAGCAGACAGATTACGGCAGTCACTGGGCGATAGCCTTCCTCGTAGTCGTGCAGCGCATTGTTGCGCAGGCGTGAGGTCTGGATATGGTCGGTGATAGGTGCCGACTCCACATGCTTGGTGGTAGCTTTGGCATCCTTTTCTCCTGATGGTGCTTCAGCCGCTGCAGATGCAGTGACGGGTTGCGTGATAGCCAGATGAGGCACATGTTCCTCAGCCCACTGCTTTCTGATGGCAAAGAACTTGTCCTTGTAGTTGCCGTTCACCTTTCGTGCCGATGTACCCATTCGCTCGAAGTATTCCGAACTTACGGCGATAGGATGCGGACATGGTTCGATGTCGATGATGAGCACGGCATTGTTCACTTCATTATCAAAATGGGTGTGCACGTAGTGGGCACCCTCCTGGCCCAGGTAGTAAACAATCTGGTTGTTCACATACACCTCGAATTTATCTCTTGAACCCTTGAAGAGCGGATTCTTCAGGTCTTCTTCCAGTCCCATCTCGTAACCGATGTCGGATACACCCAGATAGAGATGTCCACCCTCGGCATTGAGGAAGGCGCAGATTTCCTGCATGATCTTCACGGTCTGAGCCTGCACGTCCACCTTCATCGAGTTTTCCGGATAAACGATAGAAGTCTTGAACTCCGTATGGAAATCTTCCTTGCCATAGTTCTTCTTGTTGGAAGATGACTTGTGCAGCTTGAGCAGTGCCCTGATCTTGTCGAGGATATCGCCAGCCTGGGTAAGGAGTCCCGATTTCTTCACGAAGTTGTGCGATAGAACCAAGGATGCAAGCTGCTGCAGCTGCGGATCTTCCGTCAGACTGCTCCATTGGTAGAGTTCCTCGTAATGATCATCGCTGTCGAGACATCCGATGATGCGCAGCTGCATGAAGTCGTGGCGCAGGATAGCATTTCTCTCAAAGAGCTCAGGCTCTGTTTCTGCGATGAGATCTATCTTCTTGGTATCCACCTTGTCTAATGCCGCAAAGTCGTTGAGCAGTTCAAGCAGGGTGAGTCGGCTGTCGTAATAGTTGGTGCGTTCCTTGCTGTCTATCATGATGGCGAGCAGTCGACAGAAGTTCAGATAGTTATATGCCTTGATATTATCCTCTTCCAGGGTAGCCTTGGCGTCGATGATGCCCATCAGTTCTGATACATATACGCTGTCCATATCCATGGCATCCGCCAGTTCGTCTTTCTCTGCCTTCGGGTTATACACCTCGTGGTTGGCATAGCCGAGCATCAGGTTGTGGAAGGCTTCGGCAAGACTGAATCTGCTTTCCGGCGATTCGCGCAGGAAGGTGCCATAGAGATAGTCGCTGCTGCCCTCGGTGATGTTGTCCACCTCCACGACCATGCCTCGTCTCAGGTCGTCTACCGTCATGCCCGGTGCAGGCGAAACGGATACGGAGAAGCCCTCGCTACTTACGGCAGGTACTCTAGTCAGACCCGGAACCTGACTGAAAACCAGACAGGTGAGTCGGGAGTTGTAGAACAGGTCGTTCACTCTCACGTCGTCCTCATATTCGCTGATCATGTCGCGCATGGCAAATTCATAGGTACCGTCGCTCTTCACATTCTTTACGTAGGCACGCAGCAGGAGCGGCATGCCCTGGTATTCAAACGACTGCATACTGACATCGCCAGGGAAGAAAGGCACCACGTCGTTCAGTACATCCAGCGTACCCGTTCCCTCATATCCGTCTTCCACCACCTTGCATTCAAACATCAGGTTTCCTGCAATCTTCTTTGTGATGATGATATCCGTTTCGTCATCGATATAGAGTTTCTTGCTTTGCTTTTTGGAAGTCTTTCTCTTTTTCGAGAAGAGCGAGTCGTTGATGTACCCCCACAGTTCCTTGAAGTGCTCGATGGTGGTACCCACCTTTCCGCGCAGTTTCACCGGAGGCTTTTCGTCGAGTCTTACGGAGAGTCCATGCCATAGTCCCATGCGTGCCGATAGGGGCAGATAGAGATTTTCCTTATCCAGATTCTTGGGTTGGATGGTGATGGCCTGTTCGTTTACGGTGAGCAGAGCCAGATCGCTTTCATATTTAGCCGGTTCGATATTCTCCACGGTTTCGTTTTCCTGCGAGCAGAGCATGTTGGAAAGCACGAAGGCATCGTCGCTGTTGTATGGCAGGGCGGCGTCGAATTCCGATTGGGTGAAGAGTGAGAGGAATGATTTCTGCAGGGTCTTGTTCGGATCGCTCACGTTCATGAGCGATACCAGTCGGTAGAGTAGTGCCTGGTTCAGCGAACTGTCGTAAATCTTATGGGTAGCATGTCTGCCCAGAATCAGTTCGATGGTGAGCACCTGTATCATCGTTTCCTTGGTATGGATGTCGCTGGTGAGTCGGTCGGTCTGGTTATAGATATTGTCCACGTATCCCTGGAGCAGTTTGATCCATTGCATCTGGAATGGTTTTCTGTTCCATAGATACATTTCCTGTCCTCTGATGGTGGTTAAGATGGAATCGATGAATTTCTCCATGATGGTGAAGTCGAGCATGAAGATGCACTGCATGATGCAGAATTGCTTGCGCGGATGATAAATATAGGCGCAGGTGGATAGGGTTGAGAGGATTTGGCTGATGGTATCTTCCGCCTTGCCTTTTCTCAGGATTTCAATGGCTTGTATATAGTAGGATAGCAGCTCGATGACATCGGTGAAGCGCTGTTCTAGCAGAATGCGCTCGGCTTCCTTGCATCGTGGCAGCAGATTTTCGCTTTCCAGCGTTTCCAGGCAGTGGGTATGTATTTGTCGGAGCAGGATTTGCAGTTCGTCCTGGTTCAGGGAGTCGGATAGGCCCACAATCCATCTGTGGCATTCCAGGTCGAAGATGTCGGATGGAGTATCTCCGAGCATCAGGTTTCTGAATTCCTGCGTATTCCAGTTTTCCTCGCCTATGATATCATAGAATTCCTTTTCCGACAGTGAGAATTCCGATTTGTCGGCACCCAGCACTTCCACGAGCTGCACGTCCATGTATTTCTGGTGGAATTTCAGGATGCGGCATCTAACCATAGGTGTGAGTGCGGCATTGATCACCGTGTCTCTCTTGAGCATGGCTGTGAAGCCAAACTCATCTTCCAGATGGTAGAAGTTGCCCAGTGCCATCTTGATTTTAAAGTTCACCTCGTCGTTTTCCTTGTAGTTTTTTCTCATGAGGTGCTCAATGTCCTGAGCGATGAAAACCTTGCCCAGATGAGTGGTAATCATCAGGCAGTTGAGCGTTTCCGGAGCGGGTTGCCTTCTTTGGAAGTCAACCTGTGCCACCTTGTAAATTCTGTCTTCCACTTCGATGACGAACTTGTGTTCTTCTTCATCTACTCGCAGAACCTTTGCTTTGATGTTTTTGATATTATTCATACTGATATAACAAATGTTTTAAACTGATTACAAAGGTACATAAAAAAAATGTGTTTCCTTATAAAATGCCCATAAAATAATCACTTTTTAGTATTTATTTGTCTTAAAATACATTAAATGTTAGATGAAGATGCTAATTAATGACATAAATCTATTAATTTTGCAGAATAAATAACATTTTATGCTTATGAAGAGAGTATTACTTACTTTTATGGCTGCTGCCGCAACCGTTGCCGCAACAGCACAAGACATTTACAAGACAGATTTCTCTACGGAGGAAGAATTCCAGAAATGGACGGTTATCGATGCCAACGAAGATGGAGCTACCTGGAAATTCGATGCCGAGGGCAGTCAGTCACACGTTTATTACCCTTATTCGGCTACGAACCAAGCCGACGACTGGCTGGTTTCTCCTGCCATCACCCCAAAGAAAACGGGTAACCTGCTGGTGAAATATACCACCTATGGTACCAGCTATGGTGAGAGAATCGAGGTGCGCACAGGTTCAAAGCCAACCGTCAGTGCTTTGAAGAAACTTCAGAATCTCAACGATGCTGTCAAGGGTCAGGCTACCACGGAATCATTCATCTACAGTGCCAAGGAAGGCGAGCCTTTCTATGTAGGATTCCGCTGCTTCAGTCCTGCCGACCAGTGGAAGTTCTATATGTGCAACTTCAGTGTTACTGAAATCGACAAGGCAATCGATTTGCAGGCCACCGACCTGCTTGCCCCTCAAACAGGTGATAATCTTACGGATGCAGAAACCGTGAAGATCAGAGTTGCCAATATCGGCTTCGATGCCAGCCAGAACTTCAAGGTAGCTTATCAGATTGACGACCGTGAGCCAGTGGTAGAGGATGTGAATGCCACCCTGGCGGCTGGCGAGAGCATGGAATATACCTTCAATACCAAGGCTGATTTCTCAGAGCCACGCCACAACTACAATGTCAAGGTCTACTCCATCGATGCAGATGATTACAACATGGCCAACGATACCTGCCAGGTAGCCGTGCGCCACAATGGTGCCCTCACTCCTCCATGCACATGGGGATTTGAGCCTAAAGAGGACAATGTGCAGTTTAAATACTACAACCTCAATGAGGATGATGGCAACTGGACCCTGCATTCAGACTTTTGGATGAATATGGCACGCACAGGTGTAACCTGTCTCGCCTATAATTATAATAAGGAGAACAATGCCAACGACTGGGCAGTTCTCGACCCAGTGAAGGTAGAGGCTGGCTACTACGTATTGCGCTATTGGTATTCCGGTTCCAACGGCCATACCGAGAAGTTGGGCGTATATTATGGTAATGGCAACACCCCTGCCGATATGACCAACAAGATTGATGAGCAGACCATTCAGCAGGGTGTTTACCAGGAAGCGTTCAAGGTAATCAAGTTCGACAAGCCACAGACCATCTATCTGGGCTTCTATGCCTTCAGCGACAAGGATGAGAACTGGCTCACCATCGACGATGTGCAGTTCTACAAGGCATCCAGCAATGCATCCGACCTGGGTATCAGCAGTATTTCCAAGCCATTCGATTATGCCCGCACTCCTAACGACAAGAATGTGGAGTTCGAGGTTCAGAATGTAGGCATCAAGGATGCAGAGGGTAAGGCCATCATCTCTGTAGATGGTGAGGTGAAGAAGGAAATCGCCCTCGATATGAAGGCGCAGAAGATCACTACTTTCACAGCCGAGGATGTCATTGCAGGATTGCCACAGGGCAAGCACAAGCTGAAGATTGAGATTCAGAGTGCTGATGACAGCTCTACTGATAACAACGTGATTGAGAAGGAGTTTGTATCACTCGTCACACCAGCCATCCTCTATGATTTCGAGGATGCGAAGATTCCTGAGGATTTCAGTTTTTATGTAGGCGACAAGGGTACTGTAAACCCTAATGCCGGTGAAGAGTTCAACGAGCAGGGCTGGGGTATCTTCAACCTTGGCAATCACGAGATGCTGGGCGAACACCTTCTGGCTGGTACATCCTGGATTGATGGCGCAACACCAGACCGCTGGATTATTCTTCCACAGGTGAAGGTTACCGATGAGAACACCTATTTTGCATGGGATGCAAACTCATTCAACGCTTATGGCAACCTGGATAGCTACAATGTGAAGGTTTCCGATGGTTCTACCAATCCTGCAGATTACTGGTATACTTCTGAGGCAAAGATTTCCAACGAGAGCACTACTCCAAAGACTCGCGGTATCAGCCTTGGCAAGTACAATGGCAAGAATATCGCCGTGGCCTTCAACATTGTTTCCAAGAAGGGTGAGGCACTCTGCCTCGACAACCTCGGATTCTATGGTGGAATAGAGAAGGTAGCCACAGGTATCAAGGATATTGCCAGTGATGCCCACGAGGTGATTGCCTTCGACAGTAACAGTTTCGCTGCAGCCGGCGCCGCATCTATCAGCATCGTTGATGTAAGCGGCAGAACCGTGATGAATGTAAATGGCAATGAGGCAAGCATCTCTTCATTGCAGTCGGGCGTCTATGCCGCAGTAGTCAACTATGGCAACGGCAAGACCAGAACCGTGAAGTTTGTGAAGAAATAATAGAAGATAAATGAAATCAAGAAACGGCATCAGGAACCCCCTGGTGCCGTTTCTATTTCTTATTCATTTCCAAAATAACGTTAAAAACCATTAAGAACTTTCCAAAAATACATAATTAATTGTGTATCATGACTTTTTGTCCTTACCTTTGCAAGGTTATAGAAGATTATTCAATAATATTTGGAATAAATATACGATTTTAAATGAATAAAAAGCGATTCTTGCTGGGGGCAATCACTGCCACCCTGATTGGAAGTTCTTGCTATGCCATCTCCATGGAAGCTGCACCGGAGATGGGATTGTTCAAGAAGAAAAAGAAAAAAACAGAGCAACCTACATCGGATTATAAGAAAATAGTAGGCAGCGACTCTGTGAATGTACGAGGAGTCATGAATGTAGTAAAGAAGGAACAGGATTTCTACCTTGAAATGCCTACCAAACTGATGGGAAGAGTGTTCCTCGTTTCCAACAAACTGCAGCGTGTGCCTTCCGAACTCAACGAGGCAGGTGTAAACCGTGGTATCAACTACGAAAACCAGTGTATCCGTTTTGAATGGAATCAGGATAAAAAGACCGTTTTTGTGCGCCAGCAGCGCCTTACTCCCGAAGTAGATTCTAAGGATGCCATGGCGGCATCCGTTGAAAGCAATTACATTGATCCGCTCATCGCAAGCCTCAAGGTAGAGGCGGTGGCCAAGGATTCTTCCACCATCATCTTCAAGGTGAACGACCTCTTCAACGGAAAGAAGACTTATCTCAATGATGTGTTCAACCTCATCAACCTCGGCACTTCTGCCGATTCCGATTTGTCGCGCATCATCGATATCAAGGCTTTCAGCAATAATATCACCGCAACATCTGAACTTACCACCGTGGTACACGAGGGTAAGAGCAAGACCAATATCACCGTAGAGGTAAGCAGTTCGCTGGTCCTCCTTCCTGAAACCCCGATGGTGGCACGCAAGGAAAACCAGCGCGTGGGCTATTTCACCACCAGCCGATTGCAGTATGGCGACCACCAGCAGGAGGTGACCCGCAACAACTATATCACCCGCTGGCGCCTGGAACCTAAGGATGAGCAGGCCTATCTGCGTGGCGAACTGGTAGAGCCTAAGAAGCCTATCGTCTTCTACATCGACCCAGCCGTTCCGGAGTTCCTGCGCCCTTATATTAAAAGAGGTATGACCGACTGGAACGCAGCGTTCGAGAAGGCAGGATTCAAGAATGCCGTACAGGTGTTCGACCTCACCGACAGCATTGCTGCCGAAGGCGACGACATGAAGTATTCTGTGCTGACCTACGATGCTTCAGAGAAGGCGAACGCCATGGGTCCTTCCGTCATCGACCCTCGAACAGGCGAGATTCTAGAGGCAGACATCATCTGGTGGCACAACGTGAAGTCGCTCCTGCGCGAATGGATCATGGTGCAGACAGGAGCCTACAACAAGGAGGCACGCCAGTATGAATTGCCAGAGGCCTTGATAGGCGATGCAGCCCGATTCGTAGCCTGCCATGAGGTGGGCCACTCGCTCGGATTGCGCCACAACATGATTGCATCCAATGCATACCCTACGGATTCCCTCCGTTCCAAGTCGTTCACCGACCATGTATGCGGCACTGCAGCATCCATCATGGACTATGCCCGTTTCAACTATGTGGCACAGCCGGGAGATGGCATCCAGCAGATTTCTCCGCAAATAGGTCCTTACGACCTGATGGCGATAGAGTGGGGCTACCGCTGGTTCCCGGATGAGAAGAAGGCCGCTTCAGCACAGCAGGATTTCCTGAAGAAGCACAGCGGAAAGGAATTCAGATACAGCGAGACGCAGAGCCAGCGCACCGCCATCGACCCACGTTCCCTGAGCGAGGATTTGGGCGATGACGCCATGAAGTCGGCTGCCTATGGCATCGCCAACCTGAAGCGCGTGATGCCTAACATCATCGATTGGACCCGCACAGGCGAACCGGGTCAGACCTACGATGAGGCTTCGAAGCTCTACCAGGGCGTCATCTTCCAGTGGAGTCTCTACCTCTACCATGTGCTCGCCAATGTGGGCGGCATGTACATCGACAATACCACCATCGACGATGGCAAGCCTACCTTCACCTTCGTGGAGAAGGACAAGCAGAAGCGAGCCGTACAGTTCCTCATCGACGAGGTGTTCACCTGTCCGAAGTGGCTCTTCAGAAGCGAGCTCAACAAGTATACCTTCATCAACAAGAATACGCCGCTGGGCGTGCAGGAGCAGTCGCCAGACTATGCACTGCAGAACCAGCAGAGCTACATGCTCTGGGATATGCTCGACAACAGCCGCATCATGCGCATGTTTGCCAACGAGCAGAACAACGGCAGGAATGCATTCACAGCCGTAGAGATGATGGATATGCTGCATAAGCACTTCTTCGGCAAGACCCTGGCAGGCAAGTCGCTCAGCGTAGACGACCGCCAGTTGCAGAAGAACTTCGTGGATGCGCTCATCACGGCTGCCGCTCAGCAGGAGGGCGTGAAGATCAACAAGAAGATTTTCGATTCCCCTGCCATCATCGACTCGCCGGATTTCAACATGCCATGCCATAGCCTCAGTTCGGCTCCCCGCACCATCGACATGGGCGGCACCCAGACGGCACGTGTGAGCGATGCCATCAGCGTGAAGCGCGGCGAACTCGTGAGAATCCTCAACCTGCTGAAGGGCAAGCGCCGTTCGGGCGATACTGCCACCCAGTTCCACTACGAGGACGTGATCATGAGAATCCAGACGGCTTTGGGGCAGGAGATTAGATAATTAACAATTAATAATTTATAATTGATAATTAAGGGATTAAGTAATTAAGGTAAACAAAAAAAATAGAGAGATTGTATATGAGAATGAGAACATTCATGCTTTTAATCATGGTTTTCGCCATGAACATTCTCTCAGCACAGGAGCGCACCATCACGGGTATCGTGGTGGATGGCAGCATGGGCGACGACCCGCTGCCAGGCGCTACCATCTCTGTGGTGAGAGGTCCGAACAAGAAGGTGTCACATGGCACCGTGACCGACTACGAAGGCAAGTTCACCCTCAAGGTGGATGCACAGGATAAGTCGTTCTCCGTAAGATTCATGGGATTCGAAACCAAGGATGTCAACATCGAACCAGGAAAAAACGACTATAAGGTGGTTTTGGAATCTGACGCCAAGCAGATTGGTGAGGTGGTGGTGACGGGTTATCAGGAACTGGACCGACGCAAGCTGACTTCGGCGGTAACCACCCTGAAAATCAGCGATGAGAAAATCGGTGCCGTCAACAACATCGACCAGGCACTTGCCGGACAGATTGCCGGACTTTCTTCCATCACTTCTTCGGGTGCACCGGGTGCGCCGGTGAAGATCCGCATCCGTGGTACCGCTTCCATCAACGGTACCCAGGAACCGCTGTGGGTGCTCGATGGTATCCCGATGGATGGCACCGATATCCCAAGCATGGAGGATCTGAAGGATATCGACAATATCTACCAGACTTCCATCGCCGGATTGAATCCATCCGATATCGACAACATCACCGTGCTCAAGGATGCTGCAGCCACCGCCATCTACGGTGCGAGAGCAGCCAATGGTGTCATCGTCATCACTACCAAGAAGGGACGTGCTGGAGCACCGGTCATCAACTTCTCTGGCAAGATGACCTTCATGCCTAAGACGGATATCGACCGACTCAACCTGCTCAACAGCAATGAGAAGGTAGACCTGGAACTCGGTCTGCTGGCATCTGATTACACCTATCGCCAGAACAAGGGTGGGGTAGCAGGCATCCTCAACAGCCTGGGCGAAACCAGCGCCTACAAGGCAGGCGGATGGAATGCGCTGAGCCAGACAGCCCAGAACCAGATTAACCAGCTCCGCAACACCAATACCGACTGGAATGATATCCTCTTCCGCAATGCACTCACCCAGGAGTACAACATCGGCATCTCGGGTGGCGGCGACAAGAGCGATTACTATACATCCGTGGGCTATACCGACGAGCAGGGTAACGTGAAGGGCGTGGGAAACACCCGATACAACATCACCCTGAAGACCAACTACCAGGTGAACAAACTCCTCAAGGTGGGCGCTTCCGTATATGCCAACGAGCGTAAGCAGAATACCTATCTCACTGATAGCAACGGCTTTACCAACCCGGTATATTATTCCCGATTGGCAAACCCATACTTCACTCCATACGATGAGAACGGTAACTACAACTACGATACCAACGTGCAGGGCAAGGAGGATTCCTCACTCAACTTCAATATCTTCGAGGAGAGAGCCAATGCCAACACCAAGCGCCGCGACCGTTCGATGATGGCAATTCTCAATGCCGAGCTGCGCCTCACTGACTATCTGAAGATTACCTCGCAGTTTGGCTTGCAGGAGGATTCCTATTCCTTGAGCAAATATGCCAACGAGAACACCTACGCCATGCGCAAGGAGAAACTCTTCACAGAATACCAGGGTGCCGACGGCGTGAAGAAGAGCTTCCTGCCGGATGGAGGTATGCACAAGACCACGGAGTATCACAACCGCCAGTGGACCTGGAAGGCGATGGCTGAATTCGTGAAGACCTTCAACCGCATCCACGATGTCAACTTCATGCTGGGTACCGAGGTTCGCCATGCCAAGTCAAATTCCATCTACAGCGTGGCTTACGGATATGATTCCCGCACCCTCACCACCCAGCCGGTCATCTTCCCTAGCCAGACCTGGGCAGATTCCTATCCGCTGCATCAGGAGACAGAGTCGGAGAATGCCTACGTATCCTGGTATGCCACAGGTTCTTATTCGCTTCTCAACCGCTATACCATCGGTGGAAGCGTTCGTTTCGACGGTTCAGACGTCTTCGGCGTAGCCAAGAAATACCGCTATCTGCCTCTCTACTCCGTGAGTGGACTCTGGAGAGCGAAGGAGGAAAATTGGCTCAAGGACGTGAAGTGGATGGACAACCTCTGCCTCCGTGCCTCTTACGGTTTGCAGGGTAACATCGACAAGAATACATCTCCTTATTTGATAGGTACACTGAAGAAGGGCACCATCCTGCCAGGCATCAGCGAGGACATCATCAACAGCGAGACCGCTCCGAACCCTAACCTGAAATGGGAGAAGACGGAGAACGTGAACGCCGGAATCGATTTCGCCGTATTGCACAATGCCATCACCCTCTCTGTAGACTACTACTATCGCCACAGCACCGACCTCATCGGTCTGAAGATGCTGCCGCTGGAGAGTGGATTCTCTTCAACCACCATCAACTGGGCGAGCATGAACAACAAGGGTGTGGAGATAGCCCTGGGCACCAGAAACATCCATACCAAGGATTTCAACTGGACCACCAATCTCAACATCGGTTACAACGAGAACAAGGTGATTCAGGAAACCGTGGCTCAGAATGCCACCTATCCAGGCCGTGAAGGTTATCCTGTGGGAGCACTCTTCGCCTATAAGACAGCCGGACTCGACGCCGACGGTTATCCGCTCTTCGTCAACAAGAATGGCGAGAAGGTATCTGCCACCGAATTCCTGAAGCTCAATGCCCATGGCGCCAGCACCCTCACCGCCGAGGAGCAGCGCAACCTGTATACCTACATGGGCAGCACCGATCCAAAGTGGACGGGTGGTTTCATCAACACCTTCGATTACAAGAACTGGCAGTTGGGCATCAACTTCACCTTCAACTTCGGCATGAAGGTGCGCGTGCAGCCTAGCTACTCGCCAGCCAATTACGACAGAGGCTTGAATGTGAACCACGACATTCTGAACCGCTGGACGGCAGATAACACCAGCGGCAGTTTCACCAAGCTGATGGTCAGCACCGAGCGCCCACGCGAGTACGTGCAGTATAACGAGTACAACCTCTACAGCATGCTCGATACCTGGGTGAAGGATTGCAACTACGCTCGCCTTCAGAGCCTGCGCCTGGGATACAAGTTGCCAACCCAGTGGCTGAGCCGCATCGGCGTGAAGAGTGCATCCCTCTCTCTTGAGGCACGCAATCTGCTCGTCATCGCCAGCAACTACAGCAACTATCTGGACCCGGAGACGATGGGCAACCCATACGCGCAGCCTATCCCGAAGAGTTTCATATTTGGCGTAAACGTAAATTTCTAAAAGAATGAAGACAATGAAAAGAAGATATTTGATGGGCATCGTCATGATGTTGGCGATGATAGGATTCACCAGTTGCGATGATTTCCTCGACATCACCCCAACCGGAAAGGTGATAGCCAAGACGGGCAAGGAATACAGAGCCTTGCTCACCTACGAATACAAGAATTTCCCGGAAGACCGTGGACTCGCCACCCTGCGAAGCGACGAGATGACCCTGAGCAAGGCATCCACCTCTACCGAGGATTACGATTCTTACTTCGACATCTGGGCATGGAACGACCTCAACCAGCAGAGCACCACGGCTTCTTTCGGCTGGCGCCGTTACTATCATGCCATCTACATCGCCAACTACATCATCGAGAATCAGAACAAGATTACCGAGGCTACACAGGATGAAATCAGTCAGCTGGTGGGCGAGGCCTATATGATGAGAGCCTACTGCCACTTCCTGCTCGTCAATCTCTATGCCGATGCCTATACCCATTGCAATCCGGCTACCACCCGCGGCATCCCGCTCTCGCTGGAGGCAAATGTCAACAACGTGCTCACCTGCAGCAGCGTGGAGCAGGTTTACCAGCAGGTGATTGCCGACATCAAGGAGGCAAAGACCCGTCTGAAGGTGGCTGCCTGGGACGAGGGCTACACCTACCGCTTCAACCAGATTTCTGCCGATGCTCTGCTGGCTAGAGTCTATCTCTACAAGGGCGACTGGCAGGATGCCCTGGCAGAAGCGAAAGTGGTGATGGAGAAACATGGCGACCTGGAAGATCTGACCGATTCAAAGGTATTGCCAAACTACTATAAGTCGGTGGAGAGCATCGTTGCCCTGGAGCAGGTGATGACTTCCGGCTATGTGAAGATGGGCGTACCTAGCAAGGCACTGGTTGATTCCTATCGCACGGGCGACAAGCGCAAGGCGCTCTATTTCAAGGCACAGACCGCCAGCGTCTACAGTCTGATTAAATATGGCGACAAGGGCAACGACGGCTATCGCTGCTCCTTCCGTTCTGCCGAGGCCTACCTCATTGCTGCCGAAGCTGCAGCCCAGAATGCAGCTGACAACGCCGCAGCCGATGATGCTAATCTGGTTGAGGCTCGCACCTATCTCAAGGCGTTGATGGCCAAGCGATATGCAGCAGCTAAATACAACCAGTATGCAGCCGAGCTTGATACCATGCAGAAGGCGGACTTGCTCAAAGCCATCTACAGCGAGCGCACCTGCGAGCTTGCCTTCGAGGGACATCGCTGGTTCGACCTCCGTCGTACCACCCGTCCGCAGTTGAGCAAGACCTACGGTGAGAATAGCTATGTACTTGAAGCCAACGATTCCCGATATACCCTCCGCTTCCCAATCGAGGCAGTAGAGGCGAATCCGAATATCGAGAAATGGGAGGGCAAGTAAGATAATTGTTTCACATAAAGATTAATTGATCATGAGAAGATTTACATTTTCAATGATGCTGGCGCTGGCAACGGTTGCTGCCAATGCCAAGGATGTGTTGGATGCTCCTACCTGGACAGACAACCTTACCACCACAACAGAAGCCAAGGAATTGACCCGTGCTGCAGCCATGGCAGTTGACAACGAGGGTAACTCCATCGTAACCGGTAGCTTTACCAAGGATCTGGAGTTCGCTGACAGCTATCTGGAACCAGTGGCCAACAGTGCCTTCATTGCCAAGTATGATAAGGCTGGTGCCAAGAAGTGGGCTGCCGGTCTGGCTGGTGCTGCCACCGTCACCACAGTGGCTACCGATGCCGAAGGTAACGTTTATGCAGCCGGCGTATTTGCTGATCAGGTAGCAATCAAGGATGCCAGCGGCGAAACCAAGGCTACCATCACCGGTATGGCCGACAATGTAAAACAGGTATCCGGCTTCATCGTGAAGTACGACAAGCAGGGTGCGTATGTAGCTTCCAAGACCATCCTTGCCGAGAACGATGCAGAGATTGCAGCCTTGGATGAGATTGGCGTGCTGAGCCCTTCTTTCACAGCCAAGAAACTGGTAGTTGATGGCAACAAGCTCTATCTTTCTGCCTCTTACAAGGGCAATGTAGCCTTGGATGGTGTTACCCTGCAGGGTAAATATGCATGTTCAGATGGTTGGTTGTATAGTGATGAAACCACCATGTGCGTGCTCTCTTTCGATGCAGCCGACCTGGCAAATGCCAGCATCGTTTCTGTGCTTGGCGCTACAGAGCAGTTGACAAAAGAGGCTACATACAATACAGAAGACGTTAACTTCGCCATCAACGACGGCAAGATTTACGTAGCTTACGTAGCATCCGGTAAGGACATGACCCTTACTGCTGCCGGCAAGGATACCAAGATTGAGACAGCCTATGAAGCGAGTGCTACTGAGCATGCCTACGTATTGGCAGCCATCGATGGCGACCAGGTAACTACCCAGGTTTATCATTCTGTAGCCACAGATAATTCCAACACTCTGAACACCATCGACGAGATGGCCTATCAGAAAGGCAAGCTCTATCTGGCAGG
>NZ_CP146522.1:0-22048 GCF_051861805.1 Segatella copri
CAGGAAGTGTTCTGGAAAATACGTGAATCCAAGAACGGCAAGCAACTTCAAGATATAGTATCAGAACTTGACTATTCTCAAAGAACAGCCGCTTACGGACTTGCCAGTCTCACTTCTGCCGGATTGATCAAACGTGACGGAAGCCGTAAAACAGGAGCCTACACTGTCACAGACGTAGCAGCATGCAACACAACGTGTGCAACTTGCTCAATAGCTCTTCAATGCAAAGACTACAAACCAGTATAACATTCCATTCCAAATCTTGTCGTGATAGTCTGTCAAGTAGAAATTGACAAAGCCAAAGAACAAACATATAGTATTTAATAAATACAATAAAAATTATTTATTAAAGCATAAAGATACTATTTAATAAAGAATATATAGAATAAATCAAAAGTCTGCTAACCACAAAGTTAACAGACTTTCGCTTTACTAACAAAACATCAAATAGAAAGTATGCTTATCCTTTTCTATTTACGCTCTATATTGAGTTGAGTTTTACGTTCATCGTCAATAGTGCATTTGCTTAACAACGCTCCTATCCTGTGCAGTCCTGAAACAATTATCTTTTGCTGCTTGTTCCGAGGAACCTTTAGGCCATTTGCATAATGGGATAGCAATGCACTATTGATTCCAGTCTCCCTACTAATCGCTGCGAGCGATACGTATGAAGAATATGCCTTCAACATGGCAGTTACATCTTGGAACTTATATACAAATTCATATTCTTTGTTTTTGTACCATTCAGGAAGTTCTAATCCAAATTCTGTATATCCATCAAAACCAATTTTCAATTCAGCTTCACCCATATCTATAATATCATTAAAATCTTTGGTAACAATTTTCATTTCACCATATGATGTTTCGCTTGATACCAATCCTTCGAATGCAGAATTATTCCAAGCGACCTTAATAGTTATTTGCTTCATATTAGTCATTTTTGCAGCAAAGGTATAAAAAATAATACTCTTAGCACACATATCTGCGTTAAAAGTATCCAAAAGAATACTTTTTAATAAAAACAGATATAAAAAACTGCAAAAAATAGCCTAGAAATATTTTTTTTAAAATAAAAATCATCGCGCGCGATTATAAAGAAAAGCAAAACGACTGTAAATATTAATACTCTGCGGTTATTTTTATGCCTAAAAATAGTTGCAAAAAAGTTGCTGATTTTCAAAAAAAATACCTACCTTTGCAAGCGAGATGCAGCAATGCACTCTCAAAGTACAACAGCATAAGGCGTAACTGTTTCATCGGCACTCTGAACTTCGCAACTTCATCCGCCCGATAATCAACAGGGATGCCCCATAGGGTGAATTGTACACTTTCACGACCGAGTTTTCTTGGCCGTGAAAGTTATCGTATATACACAATTGGGGTGGACTGGGGTGAATCTTGCGGATGGCAATGCGAAGGCCTAGAGTGAAGATTTCAGCTTGGCTCCACCCCTTCATGCAAGCGTACACATCTTCAAAATAAACTCTATATAGTCAGGAGCCAGACTAAGTTTTAAAGAAAAGAAATGAAAACAACATTGCTATCAATCGCAGTATTTTGCTGCATGGCATCAGCGCAAGCACAAAAAGTAACGGTTCCTGAACCAGAGTATAAAGGACAGGTAGCTGTCATTAACGCAGACAGCACTACAACGCTTCTCCAGAAGGAAACTGGAGAACACAAGGCAAAGTCTTCAGCTTTCGCCCTGGTTCCAATTCCAGGAGCTTCCCTTCTTGACAGAACAAAAGCTTACCTCACTGTGAAGGGAGCAGAAAGCCCTAACAAGATTTCCTCCAAGAAGTTTTCCCTCATCATCCGTGTGAAGGACAACAGCGAGGAGCCAAAGAATGCCTTCGGCATCTTCAAGTTCGAAACCAAGAAGAAGGAACGCAGATTCAAGATGGCAGACATCGGCTTCGGAAGCGCATCGGCTACCACCAATTTCACCACCGTGGATTATGAGGTGAAGAAGTATGGAACTTCATCATACCTCGTAACTCTCCATGACCTGCCAGCAGGAGAATATGGAGTGGTGGCTAACGGTTTTGACAGTATCGCCACATTCTCAGTGAAGTAGAAATCATTTTGTAGAACCAGTTAAAGTTTATAGATATGGGAACAGTATTTTTATGGTTATTCATGGCATGGCTCTTCAAGGGCTTCGGTAAGGCTATGACACATTCAGGCGGCAAGAAACGCAAGGAAAGCTGGGATGGACTCAGCTACGAACAGAAGGCATGGCTGCATGACAAACATAATGGGCGATAATGAGTAACAAATGTTTTCTGTTAGCAGGAACCATTGCCATCATCGGTGCAATCGAAGTAATACGCAGAGTCAAAAGAATGCAGGATATAAAAGCTCCCATATTTCTTACTATGGGTTCTTGTGTATTGCTGCTTGTTGCAGGAATAATTCTTTCGTAAAATTATGGCATTAGAAATAAGAAGCACACCTGTGCTGACAGGTGAAGACGCAGAACGTTTTGTACGTGAGGCGGAGGAGAATGAGAGAAATCCACAAAGGAGAAAATTGCTTTTCTCGTTTGATGATATTGATAGAATGATGGAACGTTCACGAAAATATCTAAAAGAGCATGGAGGAAAAGGACCTTTTGCAAAGTAAGTTTCTCTTTGAAAGGAGCGTAAAGAATAACCGCTGTTGTTATGTGCTATTAAGTTAGTGTTAGTCTCTTCACTGAGGCTGGACGTCCTCAGCGGAAGCCTTCGTTGTTATGTGCTATTAAGTTAGTTTTTGTCTCATTACTGAGACTGGACGTGACAGATAGGCTTGCCCTCGGTACCTCTTGGTATCGAGGGTTTTTGCATTCACCATCAAGCAACACTCTTTGGCTGCAAAATACTAAAAAGAAGTAATTTACAAGCCAAGATTGTTATAAAAACATTAAAAACAATGACAAATATCGGCATTTTTTTGTTTGCTCGCATTTTTGCATTATATTTGCAGCGAAAATAAAAAAAACATAGTGTAAGAAACTTGCATCTTCCCAGGCTAAATATGTAAAGAAATTAATAGATAAAATTATATAGAATAAATAAGATGAAGGAATTATTGGGTATTATATTATTGACAGTATTGGTAGTACTTGGTTCACGCAACTCCAATACAGATGTGTCTCTTGTGGAAACATCTCCGCAACTATTTGGTGTACGCCAAGTAAGCTCAGGTAATCTTGACTATAGAAATAGAGAGTTGTTCATAAACGAATTGGAAAAAAAGTGTAAATATCCTATTGAGTTTCAAAAAAACAATTTGGAAGCATACGTTGCTGTTGAATACAAGACAGACCAACGAGGATATATTGTAAAAAAAAGAGTGGTTGCTTGCGACAACAAAAAATTCAAAAAGATAACATTGGATATATTCGACGAAGTTAAAACTCTCAAAATAGCCACAACAGAGAAAATAGATACAATCTACTTCCAATACAAGATACAAGGTTCACCAACTTTAATCCATTCAAAAGTAGATGTCAAGATTATCGGCTATGGCTACAATAATAAATCAATTTTAATGAAGTAACTTGATTTATCATAATTAATAAACAATTAATAAAGAGCCACGAAAGTTTGTTGGACTTTCATGACTCTTTAATGTCTAAGTGATTAGAACCTTCCCTAATGACAATTCTATTTCTCTTTTATTACTTTTCTGTTATAATTCTTGGGTCATATATTTCCGTAAAAGATGCTTTGTGATTTTCTCCCCCTAAAACAGGATCATAATAAATGAACGCATCTGAATTTTCATCAACCCCAATTAAGACAATAGCATGAGTTCTACTACTGCCAAGTCTACAACATGCGATATTTCCAGCATTTACCTTGTTTATCAAATCCCATTGGCCATTAGGATATATTGCTGTAAACCAGTGATTCCATGCATCATCCCAATCAGAAGAATTGAGTGCAATTCCCGTGATATTTCCTTTGCTGTCTTTTTGTACCTTGTCCCCAAAGTATGTTACAATTT
Organism: Segatella copri; assembly: GCF_051861805.1. Lineage (GTDB taxonomy): Bacteria > Bacteroidota > Bacteroidia > Bacteroidales > Bacteroidaceae > Prevotella > Prevotella copri_M. The sequence goes on from NZ_CP146522.1 coordinate 3,994, forward strand.
CATCTTTAGATATATTGTTGTTGAAATGACTCCCACAATATTGTATTGCTCCAATGACACATTCACCATTCAATACCTCTTGTGTAGCTCTTGTTGTATTAAAAAGAGACTGAATTGGAGTATTTTTATACTTCTCATAGAAATACTGCAATTTTTGATCTTTCACTTGCTGTTCCATAGGTGCATTACTGTCCATCACCTCTGTAAAATCATTCTGGCAACCAGTAAAATAAAACAGGAAACAGACCATAGACATAATCTTTGATATTTTTCTTAATTCCATATAACCTGTATTTTAATTAATTAATTGCATTGATGATGCAAAGTTACAATTAATATTTTTATTTCGTATATATCAATAGTTCGTTAATAATTCAATAATGTGCTAAGCAGCTATACGCTGTAAGCACGAGAGATCTTTGAAAATCTTGCTAATTAAAGTTCGGTTCGGGGTGTACCCGCTTGCTTTAAAAATTCGTTTCACCAGATAAATGTTGGTCATCAGTGACTTGAATGAAGACATAGAATATTCCATTCCCATCTCCTTCATAGTTACCTTGGCAACATTTAGTGATGTGAACGAAGCATTGAAAGCAAAATCGAGTTTCCACTTATCGCGAGCCTGGCAGTCCATAAGACCAGTATAGCCTTTGGCGTCACGAAAGCAAAATTCGATCTGAAACCTGGTTCTATAATAAAGAAGTACCTCTTCACCCGAAAGTGAGGTGTCTGTAGAGAAGAATAGTTTCTTCTTGCCATTCGGCATCTGCCAGATGACAAGTCTAACTTTACACCGGAGTGCCTTGGAATAGGCTATCAAAGTATAAGCTGTTCCTTCTATATCTTTCATCTCCATCTTCTCCATTCGAGTGAGGTCAAGATTCTTCATATCAATCTTGCCATCCTTGGTCTTGGGGCGACCACGTTTTCCTGTACGTGGACCAGTATAGACATAAAAGAGACAAGCATTGTCACGAAAGCGACTTATCAAAGAGAACCCTTCTTTCTTTATCCCATTAACAAATGTACTTGTAGAGAAGTAAGCATCTGCAACTATGAGGGTTGAGAGTTTAAGAAGTTCCTTGCGGTAACGCTTAATGACGCTGATATAGAAATCTACCATAGTCTTGTTTCTAAGACTCAGTTCTTTATTATTTAGCGACTGGTGGGCTCTTAACATCATGCAGTCTTTGGTATCAATATCAATGAGTCCAATACCCATGATTTCGAGACCATGTTTAACAGACTGAGCACATCCTGACCAAAAACGACCGATATGTGGTGTTTTCTTGCCAGCTTTACTGATGTAGCTGGGATCAATGGCAATAGCCCATCTTCCCTGTTTACCCAAGAAGCGCTTGGCAAGTGAGACATTAAGTTTGAGCCAATCAATGCACTTCGACTTTTTCAAGCCGAATGCGTTGCGATAGGTTTGCTCAACATGCAAGCCATACCTCCCCATTTGGGTGAAATTTATCTTTCTTGGTATTACCATGAACAAAATTATCACCTCGATGAGTATTTTCTCGAAACTTTTTGTTATCTTTGCAGCTGAATCTTCAACTGCATCTTTAAAGATATCCATATATTGGTCAAGTCCTGTATTCATGTAATATTGTATTTGTCGTGATCTACAAAGTTACTGAAAATCAGCGACTTGACCAACTTTTTACAGTTAAGTTTTCATAAGCATTTCTTAATATAAGTTATTGATTTACAGACGATTAAATATTAATTTAACGCAGTATTGATTAATAAAGAATATACTACCGCTGATATATGCGCAACAAATTGTGACGCTTGTGATTCATTTCCCTTGAAATCCTTAACAAATACAGCTAAGGTATAGCAGACCTTATTAGGCAGACATATATAGGCTACATCATTCTGAGCTGCAAGAATACCATTTTCATTGACATCACCAGAACCTGTCTTATGTGCTATTACAACCCCTTCTTTATCAAGAAGTGGAGCTACTATCCTATCTATACCTGTTTTACATTCTTTCAATGCATTCTTAATGAAATCTTGTTTCTCATTACTGATAAGACTTTCTGTAAACAAACGATTCATCAACATTGCAGCACCAAGAGGAGATGTGTAATTAGAGTAAGCTTTGTCATGGTCAGCGGACATTTCCTCTTCTGTATAAGCTATCTGAAAACTCGAACGTGGTATGAGTTTCGCTATAAAACTGTCTGTTTGTGCAGTATTGAGCATATTCTTAAACATGATATTGCTTGCATTATTGTCGCTCTGGGAAAGAGTATAGCGCAACAGATCTCTTACTGTCAACGATATAACTGGTGCTGAATAATCTTTCATCATAGGGCTCCATGTCTTTGGATCAAGTTTTTCCCTATTTATCTTTACCAAGGTATCAAGGGAAAGGCCTTTTTTGTCAAAATCATTGCAAAGAGCTAATGCCTGATGAACCTTAAATACACTCATCATAGGATAAATGCTTTTATTATTAACACTAACCGTATCTGTGTTATTAATAATAACCGCCACACCAATTTCACCAGGACAAGCCGAGACAATCTGAGAAATGCTATCAGTCAAAACATCTGTTAATGGAGGATTCGCGCTACCTTTTGTAGCTGATTTATGGGACAATGAGAACACCAAGATGAAGATGCAAACTAAAGCTATACACAAAACTACGATTTGCTTTTTTCTGTTTTTTTTCATGTTTCTTAATTCCGCAACACTATAGTTTAATATTATTTATAAGTGCCTGAGCAACAAAAAGTTGCCCAGGATTTTGCCATGTCAGAATTTTCACTTACCTTAGTGTTGCGAAAAGAAGACAAGCAAAACTCTAATATGACATGGCAAAGATACAAATAAAATCTGAGAAACTCACTCCTTTTGGGGGATTTTTTTCTATTATGGAGCAATTTGATGCTCTTTTAGCTCAAACCATAGATTCCTCCTTGGGATTGAGATGCACTATGTTTGGTTATCAATATAGCGAGATTCTACGCTCTCTGATGTGCGTATATCTTTGTGGTGGCTCATGTATTGAGGATGTTACAACTCACTTGATGAAACATTTGTCTCTTCATCCAACTCTTCGCACTTGCAGCGCAGACACCATATTACGTGCTATCGAAGAACTGACTTTTAAGAGCATCACCTATAAGTCTGCTTCTGGCAAATCCTATGATTTCAATACTGCAGACAAGATGAACTGCTTACTGGTCAATGCCCTGCTTGCTACTGGTCAATTGAAATTCGGTCAAGAGTATGATTTTGACTTTGACCATCAGTTCATTGAAACAGAGAAGTATGATGCAAAACCAACCTACAAGAAGTTCTTGGGCTATAGTCCAGGCGTAGCTGTCATTAACGACATGATTGTTGGTATTGAAAATAGAGACGGCAACACAAACGTACGCTTCAACCAAAAAGAAACTTTGGAAAGAATCTTCAAGCGATTGGAGGCTTCGGAAATATATATTTCTCGTGCCCGCATGGATTGCGGCTCATGTTCGGAGGAAATCGTAGATATGGTAGAGGCTCATTGCAGGCATTTTTATATTCGTGCCAACAGATGCTCTTCTTTCTACGATTCCATGTTTGCCTTAACTGGATGGAAAACTGTTGAAATCAACGGTATTGAGTTTGAGTTGAATTCTATCCTTGTTGAGAAATGGAAAGGAAAACCGTATCGTCTTGTCATACAGAGACAAAGGCGAATAGATGGAGACCTTGACATTTGGGAAGGCGAATATACCTACAGATGTATACTGGCTAACGATTACAAGTCGAGTGCAAGAGACATCGTGGAATTCTACAATCTTCGTGGTGGCAAGGAACGCATCTTCGATGACATGAACAATGGCTTTGGCTGGAATCGATTGCCAAAATCGTTCATGGCACAGAATACTTTATTCCTGCTTATGACAGCTCTCATCAGAAACTTCTACAAAGCTATTAATATCAGAAAGCTTTTCTTATCGTCCAAACTCGTTTTTAACATAATTGCGTAAGTTATTCTCGTATAAACAATTATACTATTTTTTAATATGACATTTAACCACATAAAGCAACATACACTTATTCTAATGCTTAATCCTTTATCTTTCAAGTTTCCTTACTTTATTACTGACTTTCTTCGGATTTCATCTCATGATGAATACCATCACAATCAGCTGTTTTTTTCAATTAGGCTTTATTCGGTTTTCACCCTTTATGACAATGCTCATACATGGCTTATAAAAAGAGGTGGAGAACACTCTCCACCTCTCCCCCTCTTGTTTGGCGGTTTTTCAAGAAACATTAACGAACATAGAATAAGTTCTGTGAACGCCTGCGTTTACTTGACTGCAAAGGTACTTATTTCTGATGAAGATCCCAAGCCATTTCTTCATATTTCTCTAAAGTTTCCCTCATTTGCAATTCCAGCTTTTCCAACTCCGGAATAAAATTCTCTTCCAACAACGCCCACGTTCTGTTACGTACATACTGTAGGGTTCTGTGAAGTTGATTAACTTGCTTGGACAGAATTTTGTTTTTCTTCTTCAAATCTGTCATTTGCTTCTGAAGAACTTTCTCATCGAATGTTGGCTTCTTTTTCAGAGCCTTTTCCACCTCTTCTTCCTTTTTTATTTCATTTTTCAAATCAACTTTCGCATCATGCAGTTGTGTTCCCTGCTTTTCCAGGGCAGCAGAAAGTTCTTCAACTTCTCTGCGAAGCTCCATGTTCTCTTCAACCTTGCGGTCGTAATCTCGGATGATGAACATCATCTGATGCTCAAAAGGTATATCTTGATTCATTTTTTCCATATCATGTACATCATTTAGAACCAAACATCTTCAAATAACGATATACCCAAACACAAAAATCTACACCGACAAGCAGCATTCCGACAATGGCTAGCCACGCATAAGCATCACCAAATATTTTAATCAGTGCAGTTAGCGTTATAAACATGAATGCAGTAGCAATAATGAGTGTTCTCCAAAACATACCTTTATACGACTTTCTTACATCATCTACGACTTCTAAAGCAGCATCATTTAAGTCTCTCTTGAAACATACAAGAAACTCTTTCTTGTATGTTTCTAGCTCATCAATATGTTTCTTACGTTCATCAACATAAGCTTCCTGTACGCCCTTCTGCACACCTTCCTTGATGTTGTCACGTGCTTCTTCAGAAATTGTAACAGTAATGTTTGCTAAAGCATTCTTAGCGCTGTCAATATAAGAAGAAATATTTGAATACATGCTTTCACATTGCTCCAGAATATTTTTTAGTCCCTGCAAGCGATCTCTTTCATGTCCAATTGCAGATTCATACATAGCATTTATTTCATTATATTTCTCATTTATACTTCTAGCAAGTTCTTCAACTTCCTTTAAAAGAGCAAGATTGCTTTCTAAGCGTTTGCGCTCATAGCTATTGTCAACATTGCTATTATCTTTATTCTCTACAGAAGACGAAACCTTCTCATGAGGTGACTGAACATCCTCAGCTACATCTTCCATACCAAAATCATAATCATTTCTAGCCATCTTTATTTATTTTATTATAATTATACTATCAAATGCAGTTGTGCTTAAAAGCATGATACCTTAATTCAAAAAGCACAACTACATTTATTCTTCTATCTCTATTATCTTCTCATGCCACGCTTCTTCGTCAAATGACTCGTACAACGCCCTACTGCCTTACGAGCAGCAGCCGCAGCCATCCGCTGCAATTCGTCTTCCGTCTTTCCATCCCAACGAAGATCATTGTCGTTGGAACCACCGCCGCCAGAAGAAGAAGGATACACATTTGCAGCAGTCATAAATTCAAAGACTGCAACAGCAACAATTTGCGCCTTCGCAGGAAGGTTTTCGTCTCTATCCCAATATTCAAGTCTATTGAGCGGCTTCACCAGCTCATCGATAAGGCTAAATGCTGCATCAGGAATACGAGCATTCATTATCTCTTCATCGTTCCAGTTCTGCATCGCATCATAGCTACTGCACTTCCACTGAGGCTTCTTAGGAAGCTCTTCTCTCTTTGCAGGGTTATTCTCTACATTATTATATGTAGGCGTAAAGGAACCTCTACCAGCAGATACTACATTATCGATTCTCTGGATTTGCGGACGATGTAATATGTTCCAGGTTCCTTGAAGCTTCGATACCATCAGATCACGTCCAAAGCCCAACTTAGAAGACTGTACAAGAATCGTACTAGACAAACTCCCATCAACCTTGAATAGGCGTTCTCCAACGGAATAGCCTCGGCAGATTCCCTTTGAATCATACTTAGCATCGATGATCCAACCACGAGAGCGCATGCCTTCAAAGTATCTCTCCAGATTAAACTTATTCATACATGCCAATACATCTATTGCATCTTTATGTATTCTGTTCTTTCGTTCTGCTCCATCACGCTCACCAACACTCTCTGCCTTTGTCCATCCTCGCTCAACAGCAAGTCTGTTCGCAGCTTGCTTTGCTCTATCTTTATATTGAGTATCATCAAGAACTTTATTCTCCTCTGTGATACGATTTAATATCAGATGAATATGAGGCTTGTCGGTATCTGTATGAAGACACGCAACCCATTGCGAGTTCTTTATATCCCATCCTTTTATCTTTCCTCTTCTTTTAGAAACAAAAGGAGTACTTAAATTTCTAATAGAATCGTCTATAAGTTTTATCCAGTCAGACTTCGTAAAGCCGGCACTTTCTTCCTTTGATGGGCAAAGTTCAATGTGAAAAAACGGATCTTCAATTTTCCTTCCACAGTTTTTCTGTCTCATCTTCATATAGTCCCATACGGCACGAGGCTCTATCGGGTCACCAAAAATATTATCCCATGGCATATTAGCAGAAGAGATAAATTCAGGTTTCCGACCATCATCCGCTTTTTTGTTCATAGCATAGTTGATGGCATTGTGCCCATGACTACTATCTGCCGTTTGTATTTTAATAACCATATCACTTACATTTATCAATGAGACGATCCAAACACTTTAACCCTTTCTGTATATATGTTCTCCAAAAGGCAAAGCTTTCTCCGGCGACTATATAGTTTGGTCTTTCGCTGTTTGGGACACCACGAAGAACCTTAAAGTATGCTCCAGCAAACTTCATTACATCAGTTCGATATTGTACAATATTTTTCATCACTTCCATTTCGTCAGGAGTCAGTGCCACCGTAGGAGTTTTGCCTTGCAGCAACGTTCTACAATAGTCTGAAAAAGACATATTGCACTTAGCAGCATTCGCTGTAAGCTCATCAGCAAGTTCTGCAGTCATTCTTATTCCCTTGATTACGGTTGCCGCATTTTTCTTCACAACAAGGGAACCACCAGAAGCTTTCAAGAGAAGATTTATTCTTCGCTTGTCTCCTTTGTACTGCTGAAACTTCTGATACTCATCTGCTGTTATTTCATACTTCAATCCCTGATAAGCATTCTTCGTTTTTTTGCAAATGAAAGCATGTATGTAGAACCGTTCTGGACCTCCACTAATATGAACGTCCAATACCAATATAGGCATAAATACCTTCTTGGATTTACCAGAAGCAACATCTTCTGTTACCAGGTAAAACGCCTTGCCAGGCGAAGCTTTCTGTAAAGCCTCGTCACCGTTGAAGCGATATATTGTTTCTTTCTTTTCTTCCATTATTCATACATTTTATTGCGAGCTTGCGAGTAATCAAGTTCTGTATTTTAAACCAATGCTCGTAGAGAATTGTTTAACAATACCCCAACTTGCAATAGTACATTACTTTTGCTCTATAAAAACTTTACTACAAAGATAGTAAAATTCTCTGTATCAGCAAAGAAAACTCTCTAAGTAAAGCGAACATTTAAGCATCATTAAAGATAGCGAGCTTCGTTTTAAGACTTGTTGTTACTTCTTCGTTAGAACTTGTCTGAAAGACCAGAAGAGATAGAAAGAAACAGGAAGAGAGAAAGGGGAAACAGGAAGAGCTTGAAAGACTTGAAATGCCAAAATAACATTTCAAGTTGAAGCGGAAACAGAAGACCTCGTCTTTTTGAGAAAAATAACATAAGAAAATTGGCAATACAAAAAAATCTTTGTACCTTTGTATTTTCTTGGTATAAAACAATACAAAGAAATCCTTTGGATTAATTTATAATAAAACGATTATGATAGCAGTAATATACGCAAGAGTGTCAACGTCAGCTGGAAAGCAGGACACGGAACGTCAAGTTAAGGAACTGACAGAATTTGCAAAGGAATATAACATCGAAATTGCAAAAGTCTTTCAGGACTATCAGTCTGGAGCAACCCCAAACTCAGAAAGACGATTCTTGCAGGAATGTTTGAGATACTGCACAGTTGTAAATAAAAACGTAAACTGTGTTTTAATGTCGGAAGTGTCAAGATTGGGACGTGATGTCTGGGAAATGACCGAGCTGGCCAAGTTCTTTCATGACCACCACTTGAACATTTACTTCTTGCGAGAAAACCTAAGTATGTTTAACAAAGATAGCAGCGAGAATACTCTTTTCACTATGCTCTTTGCTATGTTCAGCAAGTTTGCCGAGAATGAACGAACAGCCATCAAGGAGAGACTGCAGAGCGGCTACAAGAACTTCCGGGACAAGGGAGGGAAGGTTGGTCGAAAAGAAGGAAGCGTCAAGACCAAGGAGCAACTTGAACAGGAATACAAGCATGTCATCAAAGAACTAAAAGCAGGGTTGAGCATAGTCAAAGTTGCAAAGCTTTGTGATGTGGCACCAGGAACAGTTGCAAAGATTAAAAGAATCTTTGCAATCAACTACACACCAAAGAAATAGCGCAAGAAGGGTGACGGACTCTATACCACCACCCTTCTTGCTTTTTCTACACTTCATAAAAATACAAAACCATCCATATTTGCATTATATGGCACATTTTACCTCTTTTTTAAAAATGATAAAGTAAAAAATCTTGACGGCGCCAAAAATGCCTGCTACAGATGCTTCCTGTTCGTTGCCACAAACTCAAGCAACGAGCATCCACCCTGAAGCCAATTTCAAGCAAGGATGAGGACGAGGGGCTTTATGCCCCGACCCCTAAATGTTTTAAATCTTATCTTCCTCTAAAACAAAAACTTCTCACACACACACCTAGCGGTCGAACACCTATGTGTGTGAGTATTCCTTTTTTATTCTTAATAATAGTTATTTTGTGGAGGTATCTTTGTTTTTCTCTTTGTATTCTTCTTTGGATATTTCTTAGGACGTTGATAAAACCATATATTTATAATTTACATAAAATCAGTATGTTATACCAATTAATGTTGGTAGAAAACATGTTAATAAAAGGAAACTAATGAGAGGTGATTTGTTGATGTGATGATAGAATTTGCCACCAAAAATCTGTTATTAAGGGCAAAAAATGTCAGCAAATATACGAGTAACTGGGAAGACGCGCGCGTAATAATAGCTTGCTATTATTTTGAGGCAAAAAGAAATGTGTAAAGAAAAAAGAAAAAATAGAGAATATTGCAGAAAAAAGAAAGATTTTCCTTAAAAAATTTGGTGGATTTAGAAAATCTTTGTAATTTTGCAACCGAAAGAAGGCGATAATATCGCTTTTAAGCACCACGCCTTCTGTTCATTTAAAATTTTCATTTAAATTAATCGAAGGCGTGAGGATTGGAACCCCCCACGCTTTTTTTTGTCCAAAAGCGAACTTTTTAGGGCAAAAATTTGGTCAGTTCAAAAAAAAGATATATCTTTGCCGCCGATAATGCCAATGACGAAGGTTCCAAATATAATCGTCAGCGGTTATTTATGATTTAAATAGAAAATGTTATATGAACGCAATAGCAGCAAGGATTCATTTCCTACAGGTATATCCAGTCTTGGATTGTGTTACGGCTCAAAAGGACGTAATCGCCTCTCTGTGTTTGCAGCAGAGAGGAGGTTACTATGGAGAAGCGTAATCAAAATAATCAGCAGTCTCAAAAGGACTTAAAGTACATCAATGTACCTCTCTCCATCGTCAAGAAGCGATGGTTCAAGGGGGAGAATGCCGTGCGTGCGTGGTTCTTCTACGCATGGAATGCCCTTATGTCCCGTTATGATGCCGATGTTATGGTCAAGGGACAGACGTTTCACCTTACAGAGGGGGAGACTATATGCACACGAAGCTATCTTTCAGAGTCTTTGGGCATCAAAGATTCTATGGCAAAAAGTAGCACAGACAGTCTCAAACGTACAGGAGCTATCGCTGTTAAGCAAGAGGTTATATCTAAGGATATAAATAATGCGAAGAACTGTGTGAGCCGTGTGGCGGTCAATGGCATACCTACCCCAAACGAGCCATACGTCAAGATGTATTTCCCTGTTGACGTTGCTGATTTCTGGTCAACTCCTTATCTTGCTCAGCTCTATACATATATGGTATGCAATGCTTGGCATGAGAATACTTGGATTGTGGGTACTGGTTGCCATGCCCAGCAAATTACTCCTGGAGATTTCCTGTTCTCGTATGAGAAAGTAGCAAAGGCGTTGAAATGCAATCAATGGAGATTTAAGGAACTGCTTAAGTTACTGGAAAAGATTGGTGCCATCACTCGTGTGAAGAGGGTAGGAAACAGAGGTGTGCTCATACATTTGAACCTTTATCCTCAGGCAAAGCAACAGGTAAAGACCAATGACAGTGCAAATAAGGGTCTGGAAGCTCATGTCGAGCAGTCAAAGCCTACATCATCCCCTACCCCATCTGTCAAGCCTGTAGCAGCCAAGAACGAGGCAATGAACCCTTCACGCCAGATAAGCAAAGAAATACTCGATACACCTGTAACAGAGGCTATAAAGTATCTTTTCTTTAACAAGAAGAAAAACAAGGATATTGATCGCCTCAATGACATCATATCATATGTGAACGAGAATATGCCAGCGGACTTCCCTGTCGAGCAGTTAAAGCCAGCTATGGACTATTATTTCAAGGAGTATGGTGACGACTATATAGAAAGAAAGAAAGTCGTTAAGGCTATTGGTGAGTTCAAGGGACTTTTGGCTAGATCTCTTTCCACCAAAGCCAATAGGGAAAGTAAAATTCAAGAACTCAATCGACAGATAGCAGAGGAGGAGAACAAGTATAAGGCATTTAACGAAAAATGGAAGACCATTGGAAAGAATTTCAAAATGTATATGGAAAAAGAGGACTGGATCAGTACGTTGAATCCAGAAACTATAGATTCTATGTATCATACTCTTTGGTATGCAAATCTGAAGGGTACTTTCGTTGAAGAGAGCCTTTTGAAAAAGGGGAAAAGTATAAACTGCCCTTCTTCGTGGGATGCTCAAACTAGCAAATGGGCAAATTACATCGTAAGGTTCTTTGAGTGCATCGATAATGTGGACGCATTAAGAGAGATATACCGAGCTATTTCGGAAAACAGATATGCAGAATTTCGAAGCATTTACGAAAAGAAAACAGCGGAATTGAATAAACTTAAAAATGTGATATAGTATGAATATAATAGGGGCAAAGGAAATAGCATTAGAGGTTGACAAGATACTTGGGTGTGACAGTGAGGTCTGTGACTTCGATGACGAGACTGTATATGTCAATACAGGTGAGGAGTCCTTGGATTTTGATGAACTGTTGAAGTTGCGCAAGAAATATCGCATAGAGGCCATTCTTGTGAGTGATACAGGTGATGACAATCTGGTTCTTCAGATAGACATCCGTACTGATGAGCAGAGACAATTTGACAAGGAGGTTGGAGAAGAACTGCTGTCTCAAAATTGTGAGAGATAAGCCCCTTAGAATTATATTTGCTCAAGCGAATACTATGTTTGCAGTTGATAATCAATATATTATGTGCTATTAGATATAGGTGCTAAATATGTTTGCAGAATATTTATTAACTTTACTAAGTTAGCAAAGTTATCTAAAAGTATAAACTTAGTTAAATTTACAAAGGTTTCTTTGTGGTATGCAAGATTCTTTGTATATTTGCAGCATGATAACAAAACAAGTAATATATGGCAAAGATCATTGTATTTTCAAATCTGAAGGGTGGCGTTGGCAAGAGTACTTTGTGTTGTCACTTTGCCCACTTCCTCGTAGCAAAGAACCAGAAAGTTGCTGTGCTAGATGCAGACCTTTCCCACAACATCTATAACTTGCGCCAACGAGAACTGGCCAAAGTTAAAGATGCAGTTAAGCCTTGGGAGGTTTGGACTCTAGATGCAGCTGCGAGTACTGATGCCGTCATAGAACGAGCAAAGACGCTTCCAGGCTATGTCTTGATAGACTGTCCGGGAACACTGAACGACCCTGCCCTGCTGAAGGTCTTTCAGGCTGCTGATGCTGCGGTTATTCCTTTTAGGTACGATGATTTTATGATTGATTCTACATTCACCTTCACAAAAGTCTTGATGAAGGAAGCACCACAGGCGAAGAAAATCTATGTGCCAAACATCATCAAGATGGGTGTTAGGTATGCACTCCAGGACTCTGCTACGGAAATGTTCAGCAAAGCTGGCGTAGTTACATTCCGTGTAAAAGATGGCGTTGCGATTCAGCGATTATCTACGCTTTATGCACAAGATCAATACCAGGAAGCAGCAACGGCAGGTGCGTTTAATGCTATATATGAGGTAGTTAGATAAATGCATTACAAATATTACTAACTTAGCAAAGTTAGCAAAGTTGGTAAGGTTAATAAAGTTAGCACACTTAATAAATTTAATAAGATATGAACAAGAAGAAAACAACAACACAAGATATGAGCGAGTTTGGAAGTATCGAAGGATTTGGTGATCTCATGGGAACTACACCAGATTCTTCTAATCGTGGCATCGGGGAGTTGCATGGTGAGAAGAAAACCGAAAAGACACCTTCTAAGAGGGCTGTCAAAGGTGCAGCTGCAGGTTGCAAGGTTGGATATACACGCCATACGTATATGCTGCCTCAAAAGATGATAGAGCAAATTAAAGCTGTATCGCAGTTCTTTGGAATAACAGAATCTTCTTCTGCTGAGCAGTTGATACAAAAGGGACTTGAAGCAATCGAGGCCGTGCATGGTAAAAAAGCCGTAACGCTCCAAAAATCAAAGAGTTTGTTTGAAAAATAGTAAATATTACTAACTTAGGTAACTTTGTAAGGTTAACAAACTTAGTAAATAATATGAGTCAAGCAGAAGTAGATGCAGCTAACAAGCTGATAATAGATTCAATCACGAAATACAAAGTCATCATAGCAGGATGCCGAGACTTTGCAGATTACGAGTTGCTAAAGGAAGAGTGTGACTTCTATCTGCAAAATCAGAAGCCGGAAGATATCGTGATTGTCTCCGGTCATGCCAGTGGTGCTGATGCTCTAGGTGAACACTATGCCCTGGAACGAGACTTGCAGCTGGAGACATACACGGCAGACTGGAAAGCCCATGGTAGGGCAGCCGGACCAATCCGTAACGCTCAAATGGCTAGCGTGGCTCACGCCCTCATAGCGTTTTGGGACGGTAAAAGTCGGGAAACAAAGAACATGATAGATACGGCTACCAAACGAGGCTTACAGGTGGCTGTGGTTAGATATTAACAAATAAAACACATAGATTATGAAACAGAATCAAAACAACATAGAATGCGCTCCTACTAAACAAGAGGAAGGAGTTGCAAATTGCTTAATTCGAATGTGCAAGGACTCCAATGCTGCTATTACTTCCTTTAGTATGGACTGCGAAGATGGCTACGAAGTGACGATTTCAGCTCGCAAGAAGGGAAAGAGGACATATAACGAGTTCTCTCTAGAAGAGTTTGAGACCATCAAGGCTATGGCAAAAGAGAAGCTTGACCAGGCAGAGGACAAGCAGAAGCTCCAGGACATCATCGATGTTTGCGATAGCAATATTGAAGATATCAAGGAAAAGGAGCAGGAGAAAGAAGACGGACCAATCCCACAACATTAACAATATTGCAAATGAAACTAAGATTAGCAAGAAAGATATTATCTAGAAACAACTCCAATAAAGCAAATTATTGGAATGGCTACACACATAGCTCTATAGAAAGTTTTATCTTCTTTTCAAAAAATGAACGTGTTCGGAAAGCCTTAAGAACAGCTTGTAAGTTTTCAACTCCACCAGCCCCACTTTCAAGGCCATCACAACAACAGATCAGTGCAATATGAGTCAAGTAGATATAGATGCAGCTAACAAGCTGATAATAGCATAAGCAAATAGATAAATATAACAAAATCAAAATGAAGAAGTTATTATTTCTCCAAAAAAATAAAATAGATATTATGCAAAGAGTGATTGTCACTCTTTGCATAATATCTATTCCTTTTTTTCAATCGTTTTCTAAAAGGTATTCAAAGACAAACTTAAAGATAGATATTCCTTCTGAGAATATTCATTTTAGAATGCAAGTATATAAAGGCAAAAACTATTTTATTTTACCGAAAGTAGCTTCACGCTCTTTAAATAAATATATGGATAATGAAAGAATTTGGCAATGGGAGAAAACATATATTATTGGCAAACCAAATGTAATATTAGACAGTTTAAAAGTTGGAGACATCGTTGGAGATATATGTACTGGTTTTTATAAAATTCGTAAGAAAACTTCTTTTAGATTATTATATTTTATTCCACCACAAAAAATAGGACATGTCATATTACCTTATATGTATAACGAAAAAGCAAATAGACTTTATATTAAAAATATTAGCGATTATATAACTACACCAGATACAAAATACCTCTATTCTATAGATGATAATCACCTTATATGGATAGAAAATACACCATCTTATGAAAAAATACCAAATGAAGTATGTCGTTTGCAGATATATAATCATCCATCTCTAAGCGTAGAGAGAGAATTAAAGGAAGAATATCTTAAGGAATAATAGTCCTAATGGCATAAAATACATCCAACTAGCTTTGCAGAAATGTAAAAATAAAATAAAGTTCGATTAAATTAAAATATAATCGAACTACAAAATAATCTCGAAATAACTGCTAAAAAGCTTGGTAGTTATTTCGATTTTTTGTATCTTTGCAATCGAAATTAAATAGAAATATAGATATGGCAAAAATCGGATATGCAAGGGTCTCCACAAAAGACCAGAATTTGGACTTGCAATTGGCAGAATTAGAAAAAGCTGGTTGCGAGAAGGTGTATTCCGAGCACAAAAGCGGCATAAAAGCCCGTTTAGAGCTAGCAGAAGCGATTAAATACCTTCGAAAGGGAGATATACTAGTCGTGTACAAATTCGACCGTCTAGGACGTTCTTTAAGCGACTTACTAAACATCATTTCAGAGTTGCACGAAAAAGGAGTATCGATACAATCTCTCAAAGACAATATCGATACGTCATCCACATCTGGCAAATTAATGATGCATATCTTCGCAAGTCTTGCAGAATTTGAACGTGACCTTATCGTTGAGCGCACCCAAGCCGGACGCAAAGCAGCCATGGCAAAGGGCAAGAAAATGGGAAGGCCAAAGCTAAAGCGACATACAAAAGCCAAGGCTACAGTATCCCTTTACAAGAACGGCATGACCATAGATGAAATCCAAAAACAGCTAGGTATAAAATCGAAATCTTCTATTTACAGATTTTTGCGCATTGAAGGCATAGAACCAACAAGAAAGCCACATATCTGCAAGAAGAAGTGAGAGACAAAAACATGGTTAAACAAAAAAATGAACAAATGAACAAAATAGATATATTATATCAAAAATGGCAATCATTGCAACCTCTACCAGAAAGGAAGCAATATCTTTTGAGTCAACGCTTTACGGTTGATTATAACTACAATAGCAATCATATCGAAGGAAATACTTTAACGTATGGCCAAACTGAGTTATTATTATTGTTTGGGAAAGTTAGCGGAGAGGGAGACTTAAAAGATTTTAATGACATGAAAGCAAGTCAAGTTAGCTTGAAAATGATAGAAGAAGAGGCCAAAAACTTGAATATGCCACTTACAGAAACCTTTATACGTCAACTTCACAAAACATTACTTCGTGAGGACTATGAAGTACATAACCAACTACCAGGTGGAATACAAACAAGCTATACTGTTCATGCAGGACGATACAAGACCCGACCAAACAGTGTAAGGACTCGCTACGGAGATTATTTTGAGTACGCATCACCAGAAGAAACTCCTGCTCTAATGTCTGATCTCGTGACTTGGTTTAACAAGGAAGAAGCTTCAGGAGTTCTAACTCCCGTTGAACTAGCGTCGCTATTCCATTACCGCTATATACGAATTCATCCATTTGAGGATGGCAATGGTCGAGTTGCCAGACTAATGGTAAACTACATCCTTGCACGCCATAATTGGCCAATGGTTGTTGTCAGAAACAAAAACAAGAACAAATATATAGATGCCTTACATGAAACAGACGTTGTAGTAGGTCCTACACCTTCTGCAGGAGCACATGCCAAAATCTCACAAATTAAACGTTTTGCAAAATATTTTAATGGACTTGTTGAAAAGGAATTGAAATACTACATAGATTTCGCTACAGAAACATCTGAAAAAGTATGGTGGTATGACGGAAGTAAAATTGTGTTCAGAAGTGAATCCAGTAATAAATTACTTCATGCCATGCAAGAAAATCCATACATAACAACAGAAGAGTTAAGTAAAGAAGCAGATATTGTTGTTACAGCAGTGAAAAAGCAATTGCGAGCCATGATAGAAAAAGGTTACATCCAAAGAAGAGACAACGATAACAGCTGGCACGTCTTCGCAACTTCTTCGATATGATCATCTTGCAGACACAATATATACAACTCGGTAAATTGTTTCTGTTATACAAGTATTTTTATTAACATTTTTACGAAATCACCTACTTATATCATATTTTCAACCAACCGGGTTTTACTCAAAAAAAATACGTATGAAGGTATACTAAGGGCACCTTTATACGTATTTTTTAAGTAAAACACTCTTTTAAACCAAGCTACAGGAAACACGAATATCAGATTATTATATTTTACATATTAAAAGCAAAACTTTTGCTATTTCATTTATAATTTCAAAATACCAGACAATAACTTGCAAGATGTTTGCAAGTTAAATACATCTAACGCCCGAAAAATAATATGCAGATATTTTGCAAATTAAATGTTTTTTAGTATCTTTGCGACAAAATTATAAATCAAATATAAAACATAAAGAAAGGAGTTTGTATGAAAGCTCATGCAGAATTAAAGAACTTATTAAAAGGCAAGAAGATACAAGCATTTGTTAAAGACATGTGCTTGCATGCCTATCCCTGGACAGAACGCATTCCTGTAGAATATTTGGAATATAAGATATTCGAAGAGTTCCGTTTACGTGAATCAACAGGCGAAAAGACACGCATTGGACTCGACAAAAAGCTACAGATAATTCCTGATGTTATACTATTCATTAAACCAGGTTATCGAGCTCTTAATCAAGGGCATTGTTTTACCATTGCCCTAGAGATAAAAGAGTTTAAAGATGACCTGATGCGTGACGAGAAGTTATGGAAGTATGTTGGCTGGACAGATTTCTTCTTCATTGCCGTACCTGATGATCTCACTCAATATGCGTTTGAAAAAATAGTCGAGGTGAACAACGAACACCCAGAGACACTATCGAAAATAGGTGTATTAGGTCTCGAAACGGGCGAACTATACTCTCATCCGCAACGCTCAGAAGTTAGCATTGAAAAGCAGAACCTGGTATTGCAGAATGCAGTCTATAACTACGCCTTCAAAGATGCAAAGACTATTTTCTTCACTCCCGAAGAACTACCAACACCGGTAGCTTTAACAGGAAAAAATATGGTTGAGGAAGATGCTAAAAACTCTGCGAAAAATAACCCGCAACAAAACTGCAAGTTAAAAAATAGCGATACACTGCAGTATGAAGAGCGACAAAATAACCTGCAAGAAAACTGCACGTTAAGAAAAGGTGGCTATAAACAACTTTCTAACGAAGAAAAGGCTGCACGAAAAGCAGCCTTCCTGGCACGTCAGGAGTTTCGTGAGAAACGAGCTGTAGAACTAGCAGAAAAATCTACTGTACTCAATGAAGATATACGTCAGCGCCTCATGGCACAACCGCCAAAAGCA